>CP128836.1 GCA_030388825.1 Rossellomorea sp. AcN35-11 | reverse complement strand
AAATCAGATAACAGACCAGAAAATTTATACATTCGCGTACTGGAAAGGCAAAAAAAATAGCCTGAACTTAAAAGGGGTGGGTCATGAGTGGATTAATTAAAGAATCAAAGAAAATGAACTGTTAAGAAGGGGTCTTGGTATTAATAAATCGCTTTTACAAGACTTCTTGACCCTTAGCCCTATATACTAATATATATAGGTCTAGTGCTTGAGGGGTGTTGCTTATATGTGTTATGCGACGAAACATGGTGGAAAGCGCATGAGAAAGCGTCAGGGATTAAATATGAAATCTCTTGATAGGCAAGCTGAACTAGCAAGAAAACGTGGATTGAAGCATAAGGATATGACTGGAAGGTTGCATAAATGGGTGTTAAGTGTAAGGGGAAAAGATCGAGATAACGAAGCAAAATATATTGTTTATAATAATAGCTTGTTTGTGTTCCATAGGGATTACAGTAAGGTGATTACGGTAATCACCGTTCCGGGTAATCTTATGGAATTGGTGTCTAAGCAGTCAAAGAGGCACCATAATAACAATCCTATAGTGAATTGACCCTCTCCATCATGGGAGTGGGTTATTTTTTGTCTTAAAATATGAGGTAAGGTTTTTTCTCTTTGTTTCGCCAAATAATCATCGAGTTGGTAAACTAGGGTGGTAGATAATTAGTTGAGGTGAATAATAGATGTTGTTAAAAGATATATTAAAAAGTGAATCTGATCGTATTGCAATTATACATAATGGAGAAGAGATCACTTATAAAGATATGAGGGAAACAATTAATAAATATGCTATCAATATGAAAAGTTTGGGGATAGAAAGAGGAGAATGTGTGGCCTTTAGTTCTCCCAATTCACCAGAGTTCGTTTATGGATACTTTGGTATTACACAAGTGGGTGCTACAATAATACCATTAAACCTAATGCTAACTCTTAATGAAATCAAATATATATTTGATGATGCCAGGGTGAAAACATGGGTATTGCACCGTGAGGTATATGAAAAAATGAACCTGCCTGTAGAGCAAGTGATGGAGGCTCTTGGGTTAGAAAGCTTAGTGTTAATAGATAAAGACTTTTCAAAAAAAATCACGGTCCGTGAAGATGAGTTGGATGTAGTTGGGGATGAAGATGATATATGCACAATCCTTTATACTTCTGGGACAACTGGAAAACCAAAAGGAGTTATGCTGACTCATCGAAATTTAGTTTCTAATGCCGAATCTGTTATTAAGTTATTGGGTATTAACCATAAGGATAAATTCATGTGTGTGTTGCCTTTCTTCCACACTTTCGGGTTTACAGTAACAGTTTTAACACCCCTTGCTGCTGGGTCGGCAATGGTGATTTCGGATGGGTTTAATCCTAAGGATGTAGTGAAGAATTTAATAGAAGAAGAAATTACGATACTCAGTGGTGTTCCTTCTATGTACGCTCTTCTTTCCAAAGTGGTGAAAAAGAAAGACGTTCAATTCCCTCACATTCGATATGCTGTATCGGGCGGTGCAGCACTTCCTATGGAAGTTGGGAAGGTTTTATTTGATAAATTCCCGATGGCTGAAGGGTATGGTTTGACTGAAGCGGCTCCGGTAGTTTCTTTCAATCGTTCTAATGATGTAGAGAAGATTGGGTCTATAGGACAACCTATACCTGGAGTTGAAGTGAAGATCATTGATGCAAATGGCAAAGTGGCTCCTCCTGGTATTGTGGGTGAGTTGATAGTTAATGGTGATAATGTGATGGCTGGATATTTAAATCATCAAACAGCAACGGAGGATGCGATTGGGAGTGGCTGGTTACTTACAGGGGACTTGGCTAAAATCGATAAGGATGGATTCGTATATATCGTAGATAGAAAAAAGGATATGATCATTACAAGTGGGTTAAATGTATACCCAAGAGAAGTAGAAGAAGCGATTTACCAGCATGATGATGTATTTGAGTGTGCGGTTATTGGTGAGGAAGAAGAAACTAGGGGAGAAATTGTCAAAGCGTTTGTAGTTCTGAAAGAAGATAAAATGATGAAGAAGAAAGAGTTGCTTAGCTTTTTGGACGATAAGTTAGCTGCTTATAAAATGCCGAGGGAGATTGTATTTACAGACTCGCTACCCAAAAATGCAACTGGAAAAATTCTTAAACGAAAAATCAAGGCTGTTGGATGAAAATAGTCATTAAGGAACTGATTGATTATCGAGGGGAGGATATGAAATGAAAGTGTTAAATGAAGTCACAAAGGTGATTGTCGATCGTCTAGGGGTTTCAGAAGAACAAGTAAAAGAAACTGCAAGTTTCAAGGATGATCTTGGTGCTGATTCCTTGGATATTGTTGAATTGGTCATGGAACTGGAAGATGAGTTTGATATGGAAATACCGGATGAAGAGGCAGAAAAGATCCAAACGGTGGGAGATGCTGTGCAATATATTAAGGAACATCAGTAATAGATGGAATCCTCCGTGGAATCATACGGAGGATTTTTTATTCCTCCCACAAGTTATTTAATCTGGTACACGATCAGAGCGGAAAAACTATAATAAACGTCTGCTTCAAGCTCCTCTTCGTCAAAATCTGCAAGTTCCTCAATTTCCTCCACATCTTTAAGTAATTCTTTTGCGAAAAGGTTTTCACCAACCGCAATGGAACTAGAGTATTTTATGTCAATCAGCTCACATTCTGAATTTTCCTGAAGAAATTCATTTACCGCTTCTTCTAACTCCTCTTCGTCATCATATTCAAAACATCTGACTTGAAACAAATGTAATCACCTCGATAATTATCGTATTGTATTTTATCTTTCTAGGTTGGTAGTATTTAAACCTTTACTTTTCGTTCGTGTTTTTTGGGTAATAATCGACGTTAATTGACGTTATACTGTTACAGGTGTCTATGTGAATAAAGGGGTTTGTTGAAATGTGTTAAAAAGAGTCGCTTAAATATGGAACCGTAGAGTAATGCATGAATACCGTATAATACTAATCGCTTAGAGGAGTGGGGTTGGTTGTTGGGGTCGGTCAATGTAATAAGGTATTTAGTGTCTGATAAATGGGAATGGTGTCCCACTCCAAATATATATAGGGAGTGGGATTATTTATGGAAAAAGAAGGTATTCCTGCTTGCTGGAAAGAATAGGTTTTGTATCATGGATAAATTGTAGGAGGAAATGATGCACAAATTTAGAATTGTTTTGATTGGATTGTTTTGTGTAATGGGTTTGTATGGGTGTAATGGAGGATCCAATTCAAAGGAAGCTGCAAATAATGATGCAAAAGTAGAAAATGTTTCGATTGAACAACTTGCTACAGAAACAAACCTCAAGGTAATGGATAAGAATGATAGTCTTTATGGTGGTATAGATAGTTGGAGAATAGAACAGGTCGATAAAACGGAGGTTATGGTGACGACTACTCTTAAGGGTATGGGACCTGTGGCGGAATTAATTTATAACATATGGTATGGACAAGATGACTTGTCAGCTGGATGGGAAGCTACAATAGAAGGGGTGAATCAAGGGGTCTCAAGGATAGATAAGGATTTGAAGATATCTGAGGAGCTTGGGGATGTAAAAGCTAAAATCGATATGGCAAAGGAAATGGAGAAGATAATGGAAGGAGAAGGAGCTACCATAGACTATTTTTCTGGTAATGAAGATTTATCCCACAGAACAATAAAGGTAATGTCATATGGTTTTGTGAAGAAAGAGTACGATAAAGTGCCATATGGATACTGGAAGCAGTTCGTTAATCGTTCTGATGATGGGAGGGTCTTCTTTAATAGAGAAGGAGATGGGTGGATACTCACGGGTGGAGAAATGTCCAAAAAAACACTTATGGCAAGAACGAAATCATATTTTTTATTTTTTAATGGGCAGACTTTAAAGGAATTTCCAAACATTGAAACTCCAAAGATGGGAGCTAAAACGGGTGTAAATGGCTATCTCAGTGGAAGGGGAGTAGCTGATAATGTTCGAAATTTAACATATGATGTCTATATGATTTTAGCTGGTAAGGAGGCAAAATATTTCCCGGAGTATGCAAATGCGTTGGTAACAAGTTTCGAGGAAGATGAAAGAGATTATTTTGGCAAAGTGATTGGTGCGATGGCAGGTGCAGAAAAGTCCCGTAATTTTGCTTTCTTGTGGAAATTGAAATGGGGGATGAGTGTTCAGGAAGTTCAAGAATTAGTTCCTAACCCAAGGGTTGAAGAAGCCAATGGGACAAAATATATTACTGTAGACAATAATGTCTTTTCGGCTTCGACTTGTGTGGAAGATAGCACAATCTTTTTTAGTTTTGAAAGGGGTGGCTTGTCTTCGATTGATCACACTATGGACTTGTCAGAAGAATGTAACACGATAAGTTCTGATGAAGATCCTCAAGTAGCGATGGAGTACAGAAAATTGTACGAGGAAGTGCGTGATATATATGATCCAACTAATAAACAGGAGACGGATGCCCGCGGATTTGAACAGAAATGGGAAAATGCCTTCTCATCTTTCTCATTACAAATTGACACACCTTATGATGTAAAGCCTCCTTCTCCAAGTGGTGTATTATCTGTGGGAAGGGTAAAAGGAGGAGAGCCTGTTGTTGTGCTCGAAAAAAGAGAGGAAGGGCGAAAAAAAGAAGATGGACCAAAAGTGAGTTCTTCCTCTTTGCGCTGGGAAGGAGAATGGTCTTGGAGTGATGACCATAATGGTGGTTCACTACAGATTTCAAAGCAAGAAAAAGATTCAGTTCACTTTGTGCTTAATACGCATTCAGGGGCTAGAGTGCGAAGTATCGAAGGTGTATCAAAATTTGTTTCGAATGATAAAGCTGAATATACCGGTGAGGAATATCGTTGCGAAATTACATTCATTCATAAAGGTGATCATGTGGATGTGAAGGCGAATGAAAAGTGTGTTCATCATACTATGGATGGTACGTCATTCTCGGGTATCTATTCTCGAGGAGCTAGTGAGGAGACTGGTAATCTTGCTTCTTATGGAATAGTACCTCAAAATGTTGACAACAACTTAAGGGGGATAGCTGGCGAAGATTATAGTAACTTTGTCACCTATTTTGATACTGTGTTTGATGGCAGAGACAATGATGGATTAGGTGCTACCGTTAAAACAGGATTCGTAAAGGGGGCCCCTACATTGGATGCTATGATTATGTACACTAATTCGGGTAATGTTTGGGCGGCGTATCACGGAGAAGGTCAATCGATAAATTATTATACAAATGTGGAAGCAAGTAAAAGTGAGGTCCCTATAACGATTTATAAATATTTTAAAGATAAATATCAAAAGATTGGGATTAGATATATGTCGGAATAACAAACGGAATGTTTTGTGCATTTGTTTGCCTCCAAAAAGAAAAATATGTAAAATTAATGTAGGGGTGCGTAAAGATGATTTGGTTGATTTTAGGGATACCTTTTGCATTAGTGTTGATGTTTGCAGCTTGGTATGATCGTAAGGTAAAAAAACAATTTAAACAAAACGCCCAAACTATGACTAATGCAGATTATGCTTATGCTCAGAGCATGTCTAATGCTCAGTATAATTCTATGGCGAATAGTGGAGTTAATGGAAGTGCTAGCCCTGGAGGAAGTGGAAGTTAAGATATCTATATAGTATAAAGTGATTAAAGGGTAGGGGTTATTCTCTACCCTTTTTCTATGGGGAATTTGTATAAAGACTAAAGGAATGGCTGTGTAATGTTTCTAGAAAGAGCCATACTTGTGTAGGGATGATATACTTATGGGAATCCTATGCTTATTGAGAATCAAAAAGGTGTGGAATACCTGATTCTCGCTCCTGCAAATGGGACACTTTAATTTCCGAGCCTATTTCTAATATTTTTATCACACAAACGATGTGGGCTTCTACATCACCTTTTTGCCTGGTCACTGTGGACCAGGTTTTTTTATGCTTTTATCTTTGTTTTTCCACTCAAAGAAGAGTGTCTTTTTGTAATCGTTAGGTTCTAAAAAATGAAGTTGGTTTTGTAAACCTCACCACGCAAATTAAAGAATCTAGACTGCGCCGGTTTCTTTTTAATCAAGTGAATCTCATGTTCTTCCTGACACCTCTTCAATCATAGTGATGAAAATACCAAACATAAATATATAAATTGAAGAGATAATAAAACCAATCCCAGCATGAGTGAAGTAAGCGCTTGCAAAAAGACCATATAAGAAAGAAGTTATACCGGAAAACAAAAGAATGATGCTTAAAAAAACTTACAGTAGTAAACATACTTTTCATCTAATCACCTCTTTTAACTATATTATCTGAATTTGTTCACACAATTGTCAAACTTTTATGGTGCTTATTCATAAAAGGACATAGTTGCACTATTCCAAATCGGAAAAGGTGTAGATGCATAATACTGTTGATTTCATCCTATCTTTTAATGGTTTCCTGGAGTAAATATGAATAATCTTGGGTTTTAAGGAAAGGTTGGTTATCGCTTTCGTTATCCATCTAAGGTAGATGGTGTTATCTTCTAAGGAGAAGGTAATTAACAGTGCAAGGAGATGGAGTAATGGAAGTGACAATAAGCAAAAAGCTCGCAGGGAATGCCCCGTTATGGGCGGAGAGCGCTATGTACTATTTTCAAAATTCAATGGGTAATCAATGGGTGGCTACAATTTCAGGGGATAAACTCTACATCGCTGGAGTTGAATTTGATTGGGAAGAGATCATTTTAGATGAAGATGATATTTATAGAGAAATTGAACTTAGGAAGTTGGGTAAAAAGGATCCAGGGAAGCATTACCCGTTGAGTGGTAAAGTGTTCAATGACGAAGAGAAATACTGGTTATTGAGTGTCTTAGTTGCTGCCTATGAAATATTGATATTCATACCATAAGTATTGCTTGGACACTAAAAGTTATTCACTTATACTTTAAATATATGTAGGAGTACTACTGATTTTTGGTAGTGCTCCTTTTGTGTTTTAGAAGGGAGGAAATTAAGATGGAGCAAGTTTGCCCTAATTGTATGAAAGAAATAAAGGAATCAGGGAAGTGTTCTAAATGCGATTCTTTATTTTGTGAGGCGTGTGCTGATGGAGATGAGAAGACCCAGTGCCCTCACTGTTTGGAAGAAGGTACATGGGAAAAATTTTAAAATACCAATCGGAATACCAAGAATTGGTGGAGTTTATGGGGGTGACAGTAAGGGGAAAAGGTATGTATACTCTTAGGAGTATTAAAGCAGAGGGGTGATATGTTTGACTGACACTGAAAGGCCGACACACTTAAAATTAATACACTCCAATGAATCCAATTTAACACGCCTTTTTTCTAAAGAAGAGTTTATTCAATTTAAAGAAGATGGGTATACAAATATTGAAATTGCGGAGAAATATGATATCCCTGAAGCTGCGGTCTTCAAGATAGCCAATCTTATCTATAGTAATTCACTCTAAAATTAATTGTACTTAAATGAACCCCACTCCTAAAATCGTATGAGTGGGGTTTTCGCTTTTTGTATCCTCCATAACGTATAGATGATATGTTAGAGCATATACATAGCGGAGGGTGAATGGAAAACTATGAGAGCAATAAAATATGGATTAACGTTTCTTGTTTTCGTAGGAATCGTGTGGTTTTTCTTTTGGGGGCTAGGATCTTATATTCATGAAGTGGTGGAAGAAAGTAAGAGTGAACTAACTGTTAATATGAAAAAGACTGATAAATACTACCTAACTTCGAAGGGGAGTTTGATAACTGGCGCGAAAATGACTTTCGAATATTTGGGTGAAGACGGAGAGCGAAAATCAATTTGGGTATTTGAAAAAGACATACTTTATGACCTTGTAGGTGAAGAAGAGTATGCTGTTATAAAAATGGACTTAATTTCAGAAGAAGTGGAATTGCATCTTTTGAAAGAAAACTTCACTAAACTTAAAACGGCTGAAGATTTCGAAGAACACTACAATAAGCATAGATAAATTGAATTCTAAGGAGGAAATGGTATGAAACGAGGGGATCGATACTCCCATTTCAAAGGAAATGATTATGCATTTATGGGTATTGCTATACCATTAAGTGATATTCCTAAAGAAATTTTAGGTGGTATGAAGAAAGTAAGTGCTAGGTACCATGAAGATACTCATAATGTGGATCTATACATGCTCGAAGGGTTGTTGGTTCTTGACGCAGAATTACCTCATGTGATTTATTGGGATAGAGAAGGGAAGAAATGGGCTAGAGAAGTAAACGACTTCTTTGGTTATAAGCATCTAGTAGGTTCTCATTATGAAAAACGATTTACTCTAATAAAATAATAAATTGTTCAAAGAGGCGCTTCGGAAATCCGTGGCGTTTTTTAATTTGAGAGTGGTAGGATGGGGAATCTTTTGCCGAATTCATATTTGTCTCATTGGGAATTCGAATATTTAATCACCGGCCTGTAATATGGTTATATGTAGATACACTGAGGATAAGCTTATCACTTTTTCTGTCCTGTTATTTAAAAGTTAGTTAGTATCTATACTATGGTGTGAAAAAGTGCAGATATTAAATGAGGAATGGGTTGTCAGAAATATAGAGTAAATCTATTTCCGATTATGCGGATTTCCTCTCAAATGGGAGAGGGATGAGGTGAAGGGAAAGGGAGGGGTAGAAAGCTTGAATTCAGAAGTGCATTATAAACAAGAGCGATTCCAAATTCTGCTCAAACAAATTGATATCCCTGAAGAAATTATTAGGGAATATCTCAATGAAGGCCGAATTGAAAAGTTAGGAGTGAATAAGTCTACTAAGACTTGGAACTTTCATTTTGTATTGGAGCGGGTTATACCGGCAGAAGTATTTAGTCTTTTTTCTATGAAATTAGTGAGGGAATTTTCTCATATCGCTAAGGTTTCGTTTGTTATAAATACAAGGATAGAAGAAACAAGTGAAATGGATGTGCAGGAGTATTGGCCATTTGTTCTAGATCGAATGGGCCAGGTATCACCAGGGCTATATGATTTATTGAAAAGCCAGGCTCCTAAGTTGGATGGAAGAAGGTTAATCTTGTCTGCAAGGAATGAAGCGGAGAGCGAACTCCTCAAGAGGAATTTGACTAAAGATATCATTTCAGAGTATAAAAAGTTTGGTCATCCAGAATACGTTATTGATATCAAAGTGAATCAATCTCAGAAGGCATATGAGCAGTTTGTTGAGGAAAGGCAACAAGAAGAGCAAGCAAAAATGATGGAAGTGATTAAAAATCAAGAAAAAGATGAAGTGAGTAACGTTGTTCAGCCTGTAACGTTTGGTTATCAAATAAAAGATGAACCAATCAGTATTGAAACAATACAAGAAGAGGAACGAAGAGTCACGATTCAAGGATATATATTTGATTCAGAGCTTCGAGAATTGCGCAGTGGCCGCACGTTATTGACCTTTAAGGTGACAGATTATACTGATTCTATCGTGGTGAAAATCTTTTCAAGGGGAAAAGAAGATGTTCCTGTCCTTGAACGCATTAAAAAGGGATTATGGGTCAAGGTTCGGGGTGGAGTGCAAGATGACACATTCATGCGTGATCTTGTGATTAATGGTCAAGATGTAAATGAAATTAAAGTTCAGGGAAGAGTGGATAGCGCCAATGAAGAAGACAAGCGCGTTGAACTTCATGCTCATTCTAGAATGAGTCAAATGGATGCCGTCTTATCCGTGGGTTCTCTAGTTAAACAAGCTGCAGATTGGGGGCATAAAGCAGTTGCTATTACTGATCATGCGGTTGCTCAAGCCTTTCCGGAAGCATATGTTGCAGGCAAGAAGAATGGAATTAAAGTCTTGTACGGGATAGAAGCAAATCTGGTAGACGATGACGTTCCAATTGCTTATAATCCACAGAAACGAAAATTAGATGATTCTGCATTCATTGTATTTGACGTAGAAACAACGGGGTTGTCTGCTGTTTATAACAAAATCATTGAGTTGGCAGCCGTAAAGATTGTTGGTGGAGAAATTGTGGATCGATTTGAATCTTTCGCTAATCCTCATCAACCTTTATCAGATACTACGATAGAGCTTACAGGCATTACAGATGAAATGGTACAGGATGCTCCAGAGATAGAAGATGTGTTAAGTAAATTTAAGGATTGGATAGGGGATGAAATACTTGTAGCCCACAATGCGAGCTTTGACATGGGGTTCTTGAATGTAGGTCTTCAACAGTATGGTTTGGAAGTCGCTGAAAATCCTGTAATTGATACTTTAGAATTAAGTCGTTTCCTCTATCCTCAGTTTGGGAATCATCGATTAAACACACTCTGTAAAAAGTTTAACATTGAGCTTGCTCAACATCACCGCGCTATATATGATGCGGAAGCAACTGGTTATCTTCTTTGGAAAATGATGAAAGACGTGTTTGAAAAGGGAATCGAATTCCACGATCAATTGAATGGGCATATAGGAAAAGAGGATACCTGGAAGCGGTCCCGTCCTTCTCATTGTATCTTGTTAGCTAAAAATAATGATGGACTGAAGAACTTGTTTAAGTTGATATCTGAAGCCCATACTAAATACTTCTATCGTGTGCCAAGGGTCCCAAGATCCCTGTTGAGAAAACATAGGGATGGAATAATTGTGGGTTCTGGATGTGATAAAGGAGAGGTGTTTGAAGCGATGCTTCAGAAATCTCCCGAAGAGGTAGAAGAGATTGCTGGATTCTATGATTACTTAGAAGTTCAACCTCCTTCAAATTACTATCATCTTGTAGAAAAGGAATTCGTTGATAATGAGGAAAAATTGAAGGAAATACTTTCGAAAATTGTAGATTTAGGAGTGAAGTTAGAAAAGCCGGTAGTCGCAACAGGAAATGTTCATTATATGAATCCAAATGATAAGATCTATCGAAAGATTATGATTAAATCTCAGGGTGGAAATCCACTTAACCGACAATCTCAACCTGACGTTCATTTTAGAACAACTGACGAAATGCTAGAATGTTTCTCTTTTCTAGGTGAAGAAAAGGCGAAAGAAATTGTTGTACAGAATACCCAAAAAGTCGCTGACTCCATTGAGGAAGTGGAAGTAGTTAAAGATAAGTTATTTACACCTAAAATCGAAGGAGCAGACGAAGAAATAAGAGAAATGAGTTATGAAAAAGCTCGTAGTATCTATGGGGAAAAGCTGCCGGAGATTGTTGAGAAGAGGATTGAAAAAGAGTTAAAGAGTATTATCGGTCACGGATTTTCTGTCATATATTTAATCTCCGCCAAATTGGTTAAGAAATCATTGGTTGATGGATATCTCGTTGGTTCTCGAGGCTCTGTAGGGTCTTCCTTTGTAGCAACTATGACAGAGATCACGGAAGTTAACCCGCTTCCTCCTCACTATGTATGCCCGGAGTGTAATCATTCCCAATTCTTCGATGATGGCTCGGTTGGTTCTGGGTATGACTTACCTGACAAGAACTGTCCTCAATGTGGAGTAGCTTACATGAAAGATGGGCAGGATATTCCATTTGAAACCTTTCTAGGATTTAAAGGTGATAAGGTGCCGGATATCGATCTCAATTTTTCTGGTGAATATCAGCCAGTAGCTCATAACTATACCAAGGAATTGTTTGGAGAAGATAACGTGTATCGAGCAGGTACGATTGGTACTGTAGCTCAAAAGACTGCTTATGGGTACGTAAAAGGGTACGAGGGTGATCTCGGCCTTCGTTATCGCGGAGCAGAAGTAGACCGATTGGTTGAGGGTTGTACGGGTGTGAAGCGTACAACAGGACAACACCCGGGTGGTATTATTGTTATACCGGATTATATGGATGTTTATGATTTTACTCCTATTCAATTCCCTGCGGATGACCAAGGCTCAGAGTGGAAAACAACTCATTTTGATTTCCATTCTATCCATGATAATGTCCTCAAATTGGATATACTAGGACACGATGATCCAACTGTTATTCGTATGTTGCAGGACTTATCAGGAATGGATCCTAAAGACATACCAACGGATGATGAAGAAGTAATGAAAATTTTCAGTGGACCACAACCGCTTGGTGTTACTGAAGAGCAAATCATGTGTAAAACAGGAACATTGGGTATTCCTGAGTTTGGAACACGTTTTGTAAGACAAATGTTAGAAGATACAAAACCAAATACTTTTTCTGAGCTTGTTCAAATCTCTGGTCTTTCACATGGGACAGACGTTTGGTTAGGGAATGCTCAGGAGCTTATAAACAATAAGATTTGTGAGTTAAGCGATGTTATTGGCTGTCGAGATGACATTATGGTGTATTTAATGCATAAAGGATTAGATCCTTCCTTAGCCTTTAAGATTATGGAATTTGTGCGTAAAGGGAAAGGATTGCAGGATGAATGGGTGCAAACCATGAAGGATTATGGGGTGCCTGATTGGTACATAGATTCTTGTTCAAAGATTCGTTATATGTTCCCTAAGGCGCATGCGGCTGCATATGTCCTTATGGCTGTCCGGATTGCGTACTTCAAAGTCCATCATCCCATCTTCTTTTATGCCGCTTATTTCACGGTAAGGGCTGAAGATTTTGATATTGGGGCCATGGTTAAAGGTTCTTCTTCGGTGCGTGCTCGTATAGAAGAAATTAACGAGAAGGGAAGAGAAGCTTCTCCTAAGGAAAAGAGTTTGCTGACAGTACTTGAGTTAGCGTTAGAGATGATTGAGCGTGGATATAAGTTCCAAAAAGTAGATCTGTACCGCTCTAGCGCGTCTGAATTCATCGTTGATGGTGATACGTTAATAGCTCCGTTTAATTCAATTCCTGGATTAGGTACGAATGCTGCGAAAGGGATTGAAAAGGCAAGAGAAGAAGGTGAATTTTTGTCTAAGGAGGACCTCCGTAAGAGAAGTAAGATTTCTAAAACGGTGATTGAGTTCTTGGATCAACAAGGCTGTCTTGAAGGGTTGCCGGAAGAAAATCAACTTTCGTTGTTTTAGGACTAATCAAGACAACTCGGTTCTAAGTAAGAGAACTTACCAAGAAGAATAATTAAGGAAAGCCCGTTCTTTGGTTAAACCTAAACCGAGGAGCGGGTTTTTTGTTTGGAAATATCGCTTGTAATCGCCACTCTATGGATAATGCCTTAATATAAAATTCACAACGTACAATCGATATTGGGGAGTAGCTATAATGTTAAAACGAATAACACCAAAGAAAAACCTAGCAGAAGAAAAAAGAAGTGCTTTAAGGTTATACATCAACAAGATACGGGCGGGGAAAAGAATACTGTTGAAAGACAATAGAGACGGATTTCTCATTACATTTTTTGGTGACAATATTCGTGGTGACGAAATGTTATTGGATATAGATGGTGAAAAAGAGAAAGTAGATATTCTTGAATTTAAAGCGACATTAAGCGAAAGTTCAGATATTAAGTGCCCGATTTGTAGTGGCTCGCGTATATCAGACGGCTATCTAACTGGTTCAAATGATGTAAAAGTGCTTTTCAGGGCGGACGTATCTGTTGGATTGGCAGAGCCTCGTCATGAAGATAAACTAGTGCGTGCTAATAAATGTGTAGATTGCGATTACTTAATGTTATTTGCTCGTTCGCTTGAGTGAAGAGGGGGTGTTGAACTGTGAGTAAAGAAATTATCAGAATGGCTGTTGAAATTTATGGAGATTTAGAAAGTTGTCAATGGTTGAGAGAACATCATTCTTTAGATGAGGATATCCGGATTAGTTGTTTTATTGAAGGTAGTAGTAGAGAGATTTCGAGAATTAATTCTGAGGATGGTAAGCTCCAGGATAGGTTAAAAAAGAACATTCGGTTAATCAAGGAGAAGGGTATTTTGGAAGAGGTTATACAAACGGCAAGGATCCTAGAGGATTCACACAAGACCGAATTTCTAGATGTATAGGGGGATTTGGAATGAAAAGCAAAATTAAGAGTCTGGTAGAAAGATTAAAAGAATTTTTTTTGTTGGATGAGGAAGTTGATGAAGAGACCACAAAGTTACGGTTTTTTAAAGAGGAGGGTATTGCCCCGCTGGTAGATGTAGATTTCAATGAGAAGGATGTTTTTGAAATGAGATTAGACTCCTTTCAAACGTCCGGCCAAGTATCTGATCTATATGAGAAGTTACTAACTGTTTCTACAATATTTGAACTCTACTTGATTCCTACAACTGTTAATATTCAAAAGGATTTAGAAGAAGGTAAAATTCAAACTGATTACAAAGAGTACATAGCCAAACTAAAAGATCATCTTTCTAAAGAGGAATACCAATATACTAGAGCATTCCTTATAACGAATAAAGAGGTTAGTGAAGAGGTTGTTCAAAGATTTAAGGATATGTCTTTTCTCATGATTGGTGTGATTTCGGAAGAGGAAGCTAAGGGGATAGTAGTTTCTGGGGTTGAAGGGTATTCATAATTCAAATTTCGCCTTCCTTATCCATTGTTTAATAATGGTGTTAATATGTTTGAAGTTGCAACTTTAGTGAGTTGGGGAAATATCAACCATAACAATCAATAAATTGTCCAGGCTCACGAAGGAAACTGATTATCTAAAGATATAATGCTCAGGAGGATTGAAGGAATGATAGTCAAAGACACTCTAAAAAGTACGATAGTAGTATTTATGGCAATGTTTGTGCTGTTCTCGGGATTAAATACAGCAAGTGCTGCAGGAGAACTGGGGTTAGAAGCAGAATCCGCTATTCTAGTGGATGCAAAAACAGGAAAGATTCTATATGAAAAACAGGCTGACCTAACGTTAGCACCAGCTAGTATGACAAAAATGATGACAGAATACTTAGTATTAGAGGCAATTGAGAACGGGACCATTTCGTGGGATCAAGATACAGCCATCAGTGAATACGCCTATAAAATTTCTCAAAATCGCAGTCTATCAAATGTGCCTCTCCGATCTGATGGTATGTACAAGGTAAAGGAACTTTATGAGGCGATGGCTATTTATTCAGCTAATGGGGCGACTATCGCTTTAGCTGAGTTGGTTGGTGGTTCTGAAAAAAATTTCGTTAAAATGATGAATGATAAAGCGGAAGAGATGAATCTAGGGGAGCACCAGTTCCTGAATACGACTGGTCTAAATAATAGTGATTTGCAAGGTATGCACCACACCGGTGGAGAAAACGAAGAGAACCTCCTAACAGCTCGTGGTACTGCAAAGTTAGCGTATTACTTAGTTAAGGATTATCCGGAAGTATTAGAAACGGCGAGTATTCCGAAGAAGATTTTCCGTGAGGGAACTGACGATGCAATTAATATGTCAAACTGGAATTGGATGTTGCCAGATCTAGTCTATGGATATGAAGGTATGGATGGTCTTAAAACAGGTTCAACAGACTTAGCAGGGTATTCTTTTACTGGAACTGCAGTAAGGGATGGTATGCGTTTAATTAGTGTTGTGATGAAAACAGAATCATATAAATCTCGGTTTGAAGAAACGCAAAAGTTAATGGATTATGGATTCGGCCAATTTGAGGAAAAAGAATTATATCCTGCTTCTTTCCAGGTTAAAGGGATGTCAGAGTTACCGGTAATCAAAGGTAAAGAAGAAACTGTAGAGATTGCAACTGATAAGGCGATCACCACGGTTATAAAAACCAATGAAGAAGAATTATATAGTGTGAAATATAACTTAGATAAGGGGTCTTTGACGGAAGATGGAGAATTAACTGCTAAAGTAAAAAAAGGTCAGAAGGTTGGTGCGCTGAATCTTATCTATAAAGGTGAAATGGATCTTGGATATATTGAAGATGGGAAAGATAAGAAAGTAGAATCTGTTGACTTGGTTACGACTACATCAGTAGAAAAATCTAACTGGTTCGTGCTTTTCTTTTCAGGTATCGGTGACTTTTTTGCTGAAATTTTCACCTCTGTAGTAGATGCGGTAAAAGGGATATTTTAATAGATAAAGATTAAGCATTCCAAAAGGGTTCCGTTTTTGGCGAGGAACTTACAATTAACATCGGAAATAGCAGGTTTATTCTCGTGATTGGACCTGATCTATTTGTTGTTATAACAATGTTTTCGTTCGATTTCAGGTTGGATTAGTACTTCAATTAGCACCTCAATTATCCATCGGATGATAATAATTAATGTACGGCTAAAAAAGAGGAGGGACAGTATGAGTAAAACTATATCTATCGCCTTTTTAGGTTTATGTATTCTTTTGGGTTCTTTGTTTATTTCTCAATCATTAGAAGGCGAAAATAAGGGAATTCCAGCATCGGAAGAGCAATATAGATATGAGTTTATTTCAGCAAATGAAAAAAATGTAATCATATTTGATAGGGAAACAGGTGATTATTGGCAGAAGTTTATCGAGCCCAACCAAGGACCAACGGATTGGGAAAAACAAGAGTCGCCTGTTATTGCGAAAGAATGATAGAGTGAACGGTATTCAAAAACGAAGGCTTTAACGTTACAAGAAGGTAATATAGACTTAAAACCCAGATCCATTAGGTCTGGGTTTTTTGCTGTTAATTATGGTGTAATTTAAGTTTTTCTCCTTAAACCGAATTCCTTAAAGGAATTTGGGGTGTTTTATTTTCGCCTGAATTCGCCATTGTTGTTAGTGGTTGGTAAAATTTAAAAAGACATTAACACTTTAAGGGGATGTTATTTTGGAGAAGTATTTTGAAATTACGGTTAGTCGCAGTAGTAAAGATGAACTAAGGGAAGCAATCGAAGATAAAATTAATGATGGATGGGAACTATCAATGGATATTAGACCTATGCCAAAGACAGGAAATAGGTTCGCATGTGGTTCGTACCTAGTAACTAAATACTACTGTAAAGTAAAGAAGTTAGAGCGTCTCGCTAGAGCGGGGCGGAGGGTGTCGGTCTGATAGTAAAAGATACATAATCAAAGGATTTTCCTATTAATACGTTTGATGAACATAAAAGGGGATGAATAGGATGACAACTAAAGATAAGGGTATTAAAGATTTGAAACTAACTTGTGGCTGCGGTGTTACTCATAGGCCTGAATTAAAAGAGATTAATAGTTACAGAGATGGGATCTACTGTCAATGTGGAAGAAAGTTTATTATTTTGGAAATAGGTGCTGAGAAACCATCAGTTAAAGGGAGAAAGTTAACATTAGTTTAAAGAATGATGGGAATTAGGTGCCAAAGGGGGCGGTGGCGTGAATAGATATGAGTGTTATCACTGTCTTGGTTGTCCAGTTGAGGAAAGATGGAATAACAATAGTCACTATAATGATGAATCACTTCTTCTGCCTATAGGTTTAGATGGCGGGGTTATCAATTGTCCGGTTTGAAATCAAGTTGTAAGTGAAGAAGATGTGACAGAGGTTTAGGCTTCCCAAATTTAAATGGATGTGTAGGAATTATTCTTCCCGTTCACTTATGCATTCATGATAAAATATATCTAACCAGGAGCACTGCGGGAAAATCATTTCCGTAGTGCTTTTTGTCATTTTAAGGAGGGTGAATCGTTTGGAAAGTGCTCATTATGCAAAGCCTTACAATCTATTGTTTAGCGTATTTTTAAGTGCCTTGTTAGTCTCGTTGGTTGGGTTCTATGTAGGTCAATTTATACCTACGGTCTTTTTCATACCATTGATTGTGTTGGAATTGGTCTTGCTAATCACAATGATGTTCTTGCGAAAAAAGAAAGCTCTTGGTTATCCTATTATGTACACGTTCATGTTCTTGTCAGGTATTACATTGTACCCGGCCATAGCTATGTATGTGAGTGAATTAGGGGCTGAATTAGTAGGAAAGGCAATAGGGGTTACGGTGTTTGCTTTTGCTGGGATTGCCTTTTACACGATGATAAGTAAAAGAGACTTTAGGTTTTTAGGAGGGTTCCTGTTCGTTTCACTGCTAGTGTTAATTGGTTTGGGAATCGCGAGCGTGTTTTTCCCGTTCGGTAACCAGATGGAATATATATACTCGGGATTCGGAATTCTTATTTTTGTAGGGTATACATTTTATGATTTTAGCCGATTGACACATGAGGGATTTACAAAAGAAGACATACCCATGTTAGTCGTTTCTATATATTTAGATTTCGTTAACTTATTGTTATATGTCTTGAGATTCTTAAATATCAGTAAGGACTAATAAGGGGGCACCATGAAAAGTATTGTTGGATTTCTAATGATGATATTGGTTATGGGCTTGGTAGGGTGTTCCGATAGTAAGCCGGTTGAAGAAGAGCCTGAAAAAGCGGTAGAGAAGATACCAGAGCCTGAAGTGCTGGATCTTATTGCAGTTGTACAGGAATATTACGTAGCTAGCCAAATTCAAGATTTTAATAAAGTGTTAGAGTTGGCTGCTGAGGGGTCAGAATTTCACAGAGAAAATAAACAGCTCTTAGAAACACATCCTGAACCTAACATAGATGATACAGAATATACAATCGCTGTAAAAGAATATGATTTAAAGAGAAAAGAAGAAAAAGTGATTCTTGCTATAGCCGAAATTCGAGGTGTAATCACTAAGGGTGAAGAAATCAATGAGAGTGTGGATTCGATTTATACTTTTGTGTGGAATGTAGACAGATATAAGATCTCCAAATATGAACAAAGATAATATAAGAAATAATATTATGAGGGGCACTGCAGAATTTTATCTGTGGTGTTCCTTTTTTTGAATAAACAATGAAGGGGGTGTGGTGGCAAGAGCAGGGTGAAAATAGAACTGAGGCTTTCTGACTGTATGGAGCCTGGAGAAACCAATATGTATTGAAGTTTGTCAATATTTGTATTTTGAGGTTCACTACAGTATTATGTGTTTAGTGGATTACCTGTTACTTTGGAGGAGTGGAGCGGGTTTTATGGAGGAAAGCGTGCTGAGTAGTCGATATATAAAAACCAAACCTTTTATCGGAAGGTTCTGAAAAATATATGTATAGTTAGAAACCACCTATAGGTAATTTCTAACCGAAAAATTAATGTTGATCTGGGTAGTCTGCAGCGGCAATTGTAAATGTGGATGTACTACTAGCAGTTTCTGTATAATCCGCGCTAGCTGTACCGGCTGCTTGCCACTAATCCCAATGCTAAAAGCAAAGTGAGTGTTAGTTTTTTCAATGCTGTCACCCCCCTAGATTATCACTTTTGTGTATAGTGATGTTTGTACTATAATTATGAAAGCAAAATGTAAAAAAGTAAAGCGTTTCTAAAAATGACTGAATATTTGTTTTAGTTATAATGGGTATATAGTTATATTGGACTCCAGAAAGTATAGTCGTATCGTACATAAATGAGGTGAAAGTTATGAATGAAACTGTAGGGGAAAAGATTAAAAAGTTGAGAAAATTAATGAAAGTATCGCAAAAAGAACTTGCTCAGGGTATATGTACTCAATCAGAAATAAGTAGAATTGAAAACAATCGATTTAAGCCATCTTATTTTGTTCTAATGAAGATTTCAGAGCGGCTAGGTGTTGATTCTGATTACTTTATGGAAGAGGATGTGTGTGACCGTTCTGATTATATAAAGGAAGTAAAAGAGCAATTATCTAGATCTAGAAGAGATAGAAATTATAAAGCGATTTATGAACTTGTGGAAACAGAGTTAGAGAACCCTTTGTTTAAAGAAGGGGATAATCGAAATCACCTGGTTTGGAATAAAGGATTAGCATTATATCATTTGCTAGATCAAAAAGAAGAAGCAATTGAAGTTTTGTTGTCATGTCTCTCAGATAGTTCACTAACAAATTTATTTAAAGAACTGGATGTCAATGTTCTAAATAGTATAGGGATAATATTTAGAAATGAAAAACAGCCGCAAAAAGCTTTGTTTTATATGCTTAGAGCCTACGAGATTACAGAGAAAGTGGGAGAGGTGGTTGATAATAAGTTGATTCTAAAAGTTTATTATAATTTATCTAAAATATATACTGATATTGGGGAAAATATTGAAGAATCGATAAGGTTGTGTAACAAGGGTATTAAAAAGTGTACTGAATCAGAAAGTTTCTTTTTGTTAGCGGAATTTAATTATCAAATAGGCAGGAATTATCTTTTGCACTTACCTGATAAAGAAGAAGGTCTACGATATTGGGACAAGACAATCATGTTTGATGAATTACAGGGAAAATATAAATTAGCTAATGATATAAGAGAAGAAAAGAGAAAGTGGATAGAAGAGGGAAAAATTGTGTAGTCATACAAAAAAGCTAACCAACTTAATTTGTTGATTAGCTTTTTATTTATGAAAATTAGTTAACATACTGAAGTGAACGATAGGTTTTAGGAGGTAATGCTCCTTTTCCAATGTGAATCACTCGATAGTCTGGATTATTACTTTCAAACACATCACTTATTTTATCAATGTCTGAATCGTGAGTGGAAGTCATCGTAGCATTTCTAAAATCTCCAGAATCCAATGAATAAACGACCATCCAAAATTTTTGAGAATTATCGGTTAAATAGTTTTCTTTCACTTTAAGCCCAACCTTTTTAAGATTAATAATAGTCCGTCTTAAGCTTTTATATTCCTGTTCTAAGGTTTCTATTAGTATTTAAACACAATAAGAACCCGTATGTTAAGTGGTTTATTTTAGGATATATAAGCAATTATAGGACTTTACCCGACTTAAAACGTTCGTAAACTTTAAATTCGTAAAAAATATGTATTTACTCATATTTTTTCGTTTAATTGGTTCAGAGTTCCTGATTTATATAAGGTGAGTATAACATGGGATCTGGTAGTCCGGTATATTATATATAAAAAAGAGGGTCAAGTCATCTAATTGACTGGACCCTCTATTGTTCTTTCGGATTAACTAGATTCCTCTAAAGTGAGCATATAGTTTAATAGTTCATTCTCAAAATTATTGTATCCTTTTGAGTTGAGGTAGCAAAATGGAACATCAAAGTCTTTGGCTGCTGAGAAAGTCTCTTTGAAGTGCTTGTGTTTAACGATATCTTTTAAGAAGAAAACAATATCAGACTTTCCAACTGCCCCTCTGATGAGATTGTAATCATCAACTGGAACAAAATGAAAGGTACCTCCGTATTTCTCTACTGCTTCTCGGTAAAACCTTTCCTTGCTTCCTCCGACAAAACAGATATCTTTTCCTTCTAAAGAGAGGGTGGTTTCTTCTTTTTGACTCTTCAGTTGGTCCTGTAGCTTGGTGTTCTTATCGGTTAGGTGCTGAATTAAGTCGGTGAGCATTTCTCGTTCAGACTGAAATTCATTGAGTTGTAATTTGCTCTCTTCTTTCAAGCGTTCAATCTCCACTAACGATTCTTCGTATAAATCATGGATCTCACTGCGCATTTGCTTGTTCTCTTGTTGTAATTCATATACTTCTTTTTTTAATCCTTGTCTTTGTTTAGTTGCTCGATCCATCTTGCTTTTAATTCTTTTGTTTTCTTTTAAAATCTCATATGGATTGGGGGTCGTACCTTTATCTAATTCTTCTGGGCTTTCCATTACCTCTTGAAAATTCATTGATTGATAGATCCGGTAATAATAAATTAATGCGTGGGTGTAATCTTTCGGGAATTCGTCCCTTAAGGTTTTAGTGAGTTCTATGTTTTTATCTTCCAGAGTATAAGCGACCCATAAAACTCTATGAAAACCATATGTATCTATTTCGTGTTCTAGCTTCTTTAAGGAGGAATCCTTGGCAAGGGAAAAGATCGAATCCTCATGTTGGGAGTAAAACATTTTCAAAAGGTGGTCCCTTATTTGTTGTTTGTGGTACTTTCTTAAACACCTTTGTAAGACGTGTTTTTTCCCTCTTTTGATGTCTTTTTTCGTTATGATGACGTTTATTTTGGAGAAAAAATGTCTTACCATATCAATGGGTGCTTCTGTGATGAATTGACTTGTAAGACCAAAATCCATTAAATCTTTTAATGAGTAATTCAGACCTTGCCAAAACTTATTGATGGTTGTCCGGGCTTTTTCGTGAGTTTCTTCGTTAATTTCTTTTTCACCTTCAAACAAGTCCATGAACTCATTTAATAATTCGATTTCATTTTCGGTGTATAGCTGCATATTATTGCCCCTTCCGAGAACTAACGTTTGGTTTATTGTACCACAATAATTTGGAACACCCTCGAATTTTCAGACTATTCTTCTGGGAATATTGTAGCGTTTTTTTGTGAATCTGTACCTTTGAAATCTGTGAGAGAGTAAGAAAATTAGCTTGGATTATTCTAAGTGGTTTACAGGGGTTTGTGTATGGGGTGTTTTAGCGTTAGGGGTATGTATATATGTCTTTTTTTAAAAAGAAAACATATATTTAACCTTTCCGTTTTTCGTACAGTTGGGGAAATGAGTTTATTCTAAGGGAGAATGGAGGTCGTAGGATGATTACTGCCAATATTTTTGGTGATGTAAATGAATTACAAGAAAGATGGGGTAAACGTTCCCAGGAAATGATTGAGAGGTGGGAAGCTAGTCCCACAAGTCTAAATAAAAAGCGACTTCAAGCAATAGGTATACTATGTAAAAGACCTAGAATTGCTGATATGGAGAAGCGGCTAGATTTTAAATACTACATACTAACTCAAAAGTTGGAGCACTTAGTAATAGCTAAAACTTCAATAGAAATTGATCAAATACTTATGAATGCTGTAGAGGATGGTATGGTCAAGATCCCGCTGAATTCTCTATATTGGATGGTTGAAGAGGAATATTTAGTATGGCAAAGACAAATCCGGGAAGCTCCAGTTACTCGTCATGGTAATAAAAGATATATGAAGGTGTCTGCTGCCTTAAGTGATAAATTCGGTCTGGAAAATTCTTTTGGTGAGGTAGTAGATATATCTGACATATCAATATTAACGCTTGAAGATTTAAAGGTTTATAGAGATTTGTTAGCGAGAGAACATGGGTTAAAGAATGAAGAAGAAGAAAAAGAAGAGAATGTCGTTGAACAAATGCTTTTATTTTAGTTTCACGGATAAACGTTATAGTTAGAAGGAAAACAAAAAGTTCGTAATAATCAAAGAAATACTCTCTAATTTTATATTTTGAGTGAGGACTACGCCGGTTGGTGTAGTTCTTTGTTTTTTAATTAATGAGTTAGTGTATTGATGTTGTATTATGAAAGTCGTTTTTGAAGTATCCTGGAACAATTCTATTTAATTAATGTCTTTTAGCGGTTTGGAAGTGTGGATCTGTATTATTATTCTCTTAAAGATAAGGTGGAACAAACGGTGTGTTTCGAACGTTCAAGTTTTATAAAACCTTTGCTGAACTGTAGTGAGAGACTGTATAATTTCGCTTTCCTTAGCCAAATAATAAAAATTTTCGTAAAGTTGATATACATAAACTGAGAGGGGTGCAATTGTTGAGATACATAGAAAATGTGAATGAACTAGAAAGTGGGTTTTGTGGGGTGTCTTTAAGAGCTGGCTCTAAAGAGCCTATTTCCAATGACATTACTGCTCAAGGTGGTAACAATGAGATAGATATAGAACTGATAATTGTTGATTGTGTTCAGGAATACCGCCAGTTAGCGGTGGAACTTGGTTTTACATGTGTAGAGTTGATAGAAAATGTGGATCTGGCAATCGATGGAGTAGAATAGGTAATGGTTGAGTTTTTGAGGATAAGAAGTAGTCAAGCTGATTTACTGGAAGAGAAAATAGGTGAGTTAATCATCCGAAATGAGCAGTTGGTTGAAGATATAAAGGGTGGAAACTTAGTGTTTTCGGATAACTCTAAAATTTTGAAGTTTAGTAGAAATGTTACTGAATATTTGGTTGGTACCTATAGAAAAAATAGGGCATTAACAGGAATAGAAATAACAGTATTAGATAAGTTACTTGATTATCACGGGGTGAATAATATTCATTTTTGTTTACTTTCTGATATTAATCTTGGGGATAGGGAATTCGTTCTCTTTTTGGAGAGAAATAATTTCAAACTTTTAGAAAATGTAGGGTATATCAATACAGTCTAGTTGAGATTACATGCGTTCTTTTAAAAAAGTGGGGAATATGTAAAATTAAGCTAATGAGAATGGGACTTTTTAACTTTGGATTGGTAAAATAGAAATAGAATAATAGTTGAGGAGGAAAACAAGTGAAGTTTACAAAGTTTTTAGGGGTATCTGTTTTAGCGCTTATGGCTGCATTACCTAATGCGGCTCATGCAAATGGTGGAAATATTGGTTATTGTGAAATGACCATAACAAAGAAAGATGTTGGAATCGAAAATGCAGTGGACGCAACTAATCATTGTAAAGGAATGGTTTATGGATATTACGGCGGAGGGAATTTTCACATAACTGGTCTTACAACTTCTGTAGTTGACTATAGTGGTCAGAAATTTGAAGTGACTAGTTTAACTTCGTCTAATATGTATGAAGTATTAACAGTTTATATTGAGGATGGAAGTGGAAAAGTTCCTGATGCATTCACTCGTCTATCTGGACAAACACGATTAGATACAGCAATTGAAGTATCAAAGGAAGGGTGGCCAAATGGATTGCAGTCTGCAGAAAAATCTGTGATCCTCGCTAGAGCTGATAATCCTGCAGATGCATTAGCCGCTTCGAGTCTATCTGGAGTAAAAGATGCGCCTATTCTATTAACCTATTCATCCAATGTAGATCAATCTGTACTAAATGAACTGGCTCGATTAAATGCTAAGAAAGTTTACCTACTTGGTGGTTCTGTTGCTATTCATCAAGGTGTGGAAACGAAATTAGCTAATAAGGGATATGTTGTTGAAAGAATTTCAGGTAGCACTCGATTTGAAACAGCCGCTCGAATTAATGAAGAAGCCGGAACGTCAAATAATAGCAAAGCAATCATAGCTAATGGTTATTCAGTTGCAGATGCCCTTTCTGCTTCTGCTGATGCTGCCATTAATGGTGTTCCTATTTACTTAGCAAATAAAGGTGATCTGCCAGTGAATTTACCTTCTTCTGTAACTAGTGTAGATGTTTATGGGGGATCGGCAGTAATATCGGATGGTGTGGTTTCACAATTGAAATCCAAAGGTATATCCGTAAATCGCATTGCAGGAAGTAATCGTTATACTACAAGTATAGCTGGGGCTGAGAATCTAAAAGGCTCAAGTTCAAACATTATCTTGGTTCGTGGTAAATCTGTAAACACAACAAAAGAGGATTATCCTGATGCTGTTGCAGCTTCTGCATTGGCGCATAAATTAGATGCAAAAATCCTGTTGGTACATCCTTGGTTAGATGTTGCTGAAACAAAAGCATATCTGCAAGGGAAAAACCATAATGTTTACGTGCTTGGAGGAGAAGCTGCAATTTCTCAAGATGTTTTAAAAGGTCTAGGATTATAATTAAGGGCTGTGGGTTCATTTATTGAATCTACAGCTTTTTTGATCTCTTCAAATAGGTGGTAAATAGACCGTATTATTCCAATGTATCCGCCAAAAACAAATATGGTGATGTATGTGCGCTTAGGGTTCCCCTGGGCGCACTTTTTCGCTAGTTCTAGCCTATTGGTTGTCAGATTGGTACCGTTAAATAAAAACAACTAGGAAGTGTTACATGAAAAAAATTGTTTATGCTAATTTATTTATTGTTAGCTTTGTGATCATGGGGCTAGAGATGACGGCTACAAGGTTGATTGCGCCAACCTTCGGAAACACGGTTTACACTTGGGGTATCATCATTACAATATTCCTGGTAGGCTCCTCTGTTGGGTATGTATTGGGAGGTCGAGTGGCCGATAGTGAAGATGCCAGGTTGAGGACATTTATGCTCTATTTTATCTCTATACTTTTTATCTGTTTAATTCCCTGGATTAAGCACGTGTCTTTCCCGATGTTCAAGCATTTATCGAGTTTGCAAGGAACGATCATGGGTGTAATGTTTTTGTATTTTATTCCTAACCTTCTTTTAAGTAGCATAGTGCCTGTGTTAATGAAAGAAGGAATGGATGATAAGGTCAGTGGTAAGGTTATAGGAAATTTACACACATCGTCTGCTCTAGGCAGTGTGTTAGGGACGCTTGTAACGACATTTTTCTTTATAAGATATATGAGTATTAATACAGTGATTGGCATGTTGGTTCTTCTTCTGGCTATTGTATTTGTATTATATTTTATTCCCAATCCTCCTGTCCGTAAGAAGTTTTTCACATTTCTGATCCCGTTTATCATCATTACGTTCCTTCCGGTTCAACCTGAGAGGCAAGGGCTAATCTTTCATGAAACAAGTCTTTATCATGACATTTACGTTTATGAAACAGATAATTTTAGAGGTAGAAAAGGAGATTTTAGATACCTTACTTTCGGTAATTCATCCACCATACAAGGGATGGTCGATATGGATAATCGAAATGATTTGATCTTCGACTACACACAGAACATATGGGAATTAACAGAACGGATGGATGCTGGTAATGATGGTGTATTCATATTAGGTCATGGAGTAGGTTCATTAACAAGAAAGTACGAGAAGTATTCTGACAATGTAATTGCTGCAGAATTAGATGAAAAGGTGGCTGAAATAAGTAGAGAGTATTTTGGGTATAAAGGAGAGGGTGTCCAAATAGGAGACGGAAGAAAACTGCTGTATGATGTGAAGAGTGAATTCGACTTGATCATTTTAGATGCATTTCATGATACTAAACAAATTCCGTTTCACTTGGTCACAAAAGAGTTCTTCCAATTAACTAAAACCAAATTGGCCGGGGATGGGATGTTATTCATTAATGCAATTGGTACCCCTAAAAATGATGAGTTTCTCGAATCCTTGAATACTACACTAAAAGATGTATATCCTTATGTTTATGTGTTAGGTGAAAAGAAAGTGGGAACCTCGCAGAACTTGGTGTTAATCGCAAGTGATTCTCCTTTAGTTCGTGAAAAGTTGAGTGGGTTTAGACTTTTTGATGTGAAGGAAGGCCAAATGTTGTTAGATGAGTATACAAGCTTAGATAACGTTAATTAAGACACTTAGGTTTTTATCTAAGTGTCTTTTCTTTTTCGCTAGTTCTCGCCAGTTCTATTCACAGCTGATAATCTTTTCTATAGAAATGCTTAAAATGAGGGATCTGTATGATAGATGACTACGAATTATTCATAAGCAAATTTAAAAAGAAATCAGGATTAGATTTGGCTTTATACAAAGAAGCACAAATGAAAAGGCGATTGATTGCTTTTTTAGAGAAAAAGGGGTTTCTAAGCTTTAGTGACTTGTTTAAAAGGATGGAAAAGGACGAGGAGTTATATGATGAATTTCTAGATCGGATTACTATAAATGTCTCTGAGTTTTATCGTAATTACGAAAGATGGAAGGTCCTGGAAGAGTCAATACTCCCACAATTATTAAATGAAAATAAAGAGTTGAAGGTTTGGAGTGCCGCTTGTTCAACAGGGGAAGAACCTTATACGCTAGCGATGATCTTATCGAATTTCTTCCCTCTTGATCAGATATCTGTTCTTGCATCAGATATAGATCAAAATGTTATTTCTAATGCAAAGGTCGGGTTATATCCTGAAAGGGATTTAGCGGAAGTGCCTGAAATGATGAAAACAAAATACTTTGTTCAAGAGGGGAATTTTTTTAAGCTCAAAGATTCTATTAAGAAGACTGTTACCTTCAAAAAACAGAACCTATTATCCGATACTTTTGACAGTCACTTTGACTTGATTGTGTGCCGTAATGTGATGATTTATTTTACCGATCAAGCAAAAAGTGAATTGTATAAAAAATTTAGTAAGGCTTTAAAGCCAGGTGGGATTTTATTTGTTGGAAGTACAGAACAAATCTTCGCACCTCAACAGTATGGATTCGAAGCGGCCGCTACCTTCTTTTATAGAAAAATGACGGATAAAGAAGGAGGATAATAAATGAAAGAGAAAGTTTGGGATGTTGTTAGAGAAAGGCTTTTAGAGAAGCAGCAAGAGGCGAGGATTATTCGGAGAATTGTCCTTGTGATTGTGGCTACTGTCTCTTTACTAGTGGGAATTACCTTAGTGGGTGGATATTTGTATATCTCGTCTGCGCTGAAACCCATGGACCCCGAAAATCACAATGAAGTAAAAGTAGAAATTCCTATTGGTTCGGGAGTATCAACCATTGGTTCTATTTTGGTAGAGGAAAGAATTATTAAAAATGCCACGGTCTTTAAATACTATGTAAAATTCAATAACGAAACAGGTTTCCAAGCGGGGACTTACTATCTAACTCCTGCAATGACGCTAGATACGATCGTCAATAGCTTGAAGGAAGGGAAGGTTATAAAGGAGGTCGCCTTTAAAATAACCATTCCTGAGGGGCTCCAATTAGATCGAATCGCTGAGATCATTGCAGGAAGTACACCTTATGAAATTAAAGAAATTGAAGAGAAGTTACAGGATGAAGAGTGGCATAAGAAGTTGAGGGGAAAGTATCCAGACCTGATTACTGATGAAACTTTTAGTGATGAAATTAAGAGGCCACTTGAAGGGTACTTATACCCGGCTACTTACTCCTTCTACGAGGAAGGCCCAAGCATAGAAAACATTCTAGAAAAAATGATTACTCAAACCTATAAAACACTCCAAGTTTATGAAATGGAAAGAGCGGAAAAAGGTTGGTCTCAACATGAATTACTCACTTTAGCTTCTTTGATTGAGGAGGAAGCGACAGATAAAGTTGACAGAGAGAAAATTTCTAGTGTTTTCTACAATAGAATGGATACAGGTATGCCATTGCAAACTGATCCAACTGTCCTCTATGCTCTAGGAACCCATAAAGAAAGAACAATGTACAAAGACCTTGAAGTGGAGTCTCCATATAACACTTATAAGGTTAAAGGGTTAACGCCAGGACCAATCGCCAATGCGGGTGTTTTATCAATAGAAGCGGCGTTGTTTCCGGAAGATACCCACTATTATTACTTCCTAGCAGCTCCTAACGGGAGTGTTTATTACTCTGAAACATTAAAAGAGCATAACCGAAAGAAAGCTAAGTATATTACAAATCAACCTGAATGATCGAATGTACTGTTAGCTCTTTCGAAAGCAAATATATATTAGAAGAAAAGGGGCAATGTAAAAATGAAAAAAGGTGTTAAATACTCAATCTTAACGGCAGCGGCTTCAGTTGTATTAATTGGGGCAGCGGGATGCTCTAATGATAATCTAGTGGCAACAGTAGGAGAAGTCGAGATTACTAAAGATCAATTGTACGATGAAATGATAAATCAATCTGGGGAACAAGTCTTGTCGCGTATGGTTGAGAAGGAAATCATCAAATCCGAGATAAAGAATGAAAAAGTGAAAGTGTCCGAAGATAAAGTAAATGAAGAGTATAATCATACTGTTGAGTATTATGGTGGCGAAGAAAACCTAAAAAACACGCTTGAGTCGAACGGAATGACGATAGAGGACGTTAAATCTGATATAGAGTTGAACCTCTCAATTGAAGAGATTCTATTAAAACAAGTTAAGGTAACGGAGGAAGAATTGGTTGGGTACTTTGAAGAAAATAAGAACCTTTACCATACACCGGAACAGGTGAGTGCAAGTCACATCTTAGTTGAAGAGGAAGAAACCGCTAAAGAAGTGAAAGAAAAGTTGGACAAGGGAGCGGATTTTTCAAAATTGGCCAAAGAGTACTCAACGGATGAAAAAGCCGGTATTGATGGAAGTTTGGGGTACTTCGGAAAAGGGCAGATGGTGCCTGAATTTGAAGAAGTAGCATTCAGTATCGAGATTGGTGAAATTAGTCAACCGGTTAAAACTGATTTTGGCTACCACATCATCAAAGTTGATGATAAAAAAGCAGCAGCAGAAGCTAATTATGATGATAATAAAGAGAAGATTAAGCAGGATCTTCTGGATCAGAAACTAAATGAGCAATATGGTAAATGGATGGAAGAGATGAAGTCAGAGTATGAAATTGAAACCTTCTTAAGAGAGAAACATAATTAATACTAACCGAGTTAAGCCTCATAAAAATAATCGCAAGCTAATAAATAGCATGCGATTATTTTTATTGACTATCTTGGGGATACGGCTCCCCCTAGAATAACCTGGGCTCTTCTTTGGTTTGTAAAGTTAGGGCAAATCTCAGTAATTTTTGTTTTGAGCATATGAATTTGACATACTTTTGTTGAGCTTCCGTGATAATAACATTTTTTACAGTTTTTTATAAGATTAATGGATTCTGTGACCCCTAATTGTTCTTTAATTAAGCCTCTGTATGAACTTTTCATGAAATACCTCCTGGTGAAACTTAAAGTACAGTAGCCTATTTTAAGGGAAAGGAATCGAGGTGGATAGGAAAGGGGATTTTTTGTTCATTCGCATTAACGTTGGTGACTGTACGTCAATGATGTTTTTAGTAAGAAAGGATGGAATTAACGAACAAATCAATTTCTTGATGCGAAAAACTGGTCCTTCTTTCGTTTGATTTTAAATTATCGCTCGCAGTAGCCATACTCTAAAACACCACATACAATAAATACAATTAAAAAAGTAGTAACGGGGTTGATAGATGTGAGAAAGAAAAAATATAGCCGAACAGATTTAATAGATTTTGCTTGTGAAAATATAGAGTTCTTCACAACGTTAAGTATGTGGGATAAGTGTGCAAGAGAAAATAAATTGCCTCTTTCTCGCCATTACAAGTTAGAGTTTGGTTCGTGGGATAAGGTGAAAGAAGAAGTGTATAAATGTAAGTCCGGTGAGAATGAAAATAGGTATTCTAGCGAGGAATTGTTAGATATAGCAAAGAGGCATAAAAGATATTTCCTAAAAACAAGAATGTGGGATACATTTGCTATGGAAAAGAACCTACCTTCATCGTACATATACATTCAGGTTTTTGGCTCGTGGATTGAGGCGAAAGATAAAGTTCATGCTATTCAGTCGAGGGTTTTATGGTCTGATGAAGAAGTGGATCTATTCATTCAGAAGCATTACAGATTTATGAAAAGCCAAACTACTTGGTCTTCATATGCGGATGAAAATGAATTGCCATCTGTAGGGCAACTGCTATATATGGCAGGTTTTCAAACTTGGGGAGTGTTCAGATCAAAAGCAAAATTGCTCGAAGAGAAGCAGGAACAAGACAATAAGGAAGAGCTGATAAAAATAGCATTAAAGCATCGAGACCAGTTCAATACCATGAGAGAGTGGTCAAAGTACGCAGATATGCACAATCTACCTAGAGTCGTGAGTTATAATAAATATTTTGGTTCATGGAACAAGGCGAAGGAAAAGATATTCGGAAAAACAGGGTGATCCTACATGTTTGGATTTAAGGGTAATTTTATCGCCTTTCCTTGCTGTTATCGTTCTGAGTAGGTATTATTAAAATAAAAGCAGAAGGACTGCAACTTTTAAAAAGTTGTGGTCCTTTTTGTTGTTTAAAAATGCCATGTGAACCAAAAATACATAAAGGAGGGGGAATTTTGAAAAGAATTTCAGTTATTCTGTTTGTTGCTTTCTTCGCAATGCTTTCTGTTAACTCTGCCTACGCTGCTACTGGTTGGGTAAAAGATGGTCCGATCACCTATTACTACCTACCGGACGGAAACAAGGCTAAGGGTTGGCATGATATTGAGGGGGATCGCTATTATTTTTACAGTACTGGTGGCATGGCTACGGGTTGGCTAGAACTTCCTGGTGATAGAACATACTATTTAGCTAGTGATGGGTCTATGCAAAAGGGTTTCCAATCTATTAATAACCAAAAATATTATTTTTATAGTTCGGGTGGTTTGGCGAAAGGTTGGTTAAAGCTCCCGGGTGACCGAACGTATTACCTAAACGGTAATGGTGTTGTTCAAACAGGTCAGGTAGTTATAGAAGGGAAGACGTATTTTTTCTCGCCAACAGGTGAGTTGGTTTCATCTGATATCACGACTGGATGGGTAAGAGATGGTTCCACGACTTATTACTATAAGGCTGACGGAACATTGGCAACTGGTTGGCAAAAAATTAGTGGGAAAAGGTACTATTTCTACAGTACGGGAGGTATGGCAACGGGGTGGTTAAAACTCCCGGGTGACCGAACGTTCTATTTTAATAGTGACGGAACAATGGTGACTGGCTTTAAAACAATTAATAACCAAAAATATTATTTCTACAGTACTGGTGGTTTGGCAGAAGGTTGGTTAAACCTTCCTGGTGATAGAACGTATTATCTAAACAATAATGGTGTTGTTGTAACAAAGGATATTACTCTAGGAGGAAAGGAATATTCATTCTTTTCTGATGGGTATTTAAAGTCTGTAACAAGTTATACGGAGTACCCTTCATCTGTTGGTGGTATGGTCTCAACGAATACAAACTTAAGCACTCCGGCTCAAACGGATAAGTATCGATATGAAAGTGCGTATGTTCATAAAGACTACGTAGATCAAGATCCTAAGGATTCAACAAGGGGCACAGTGAACACGTATGTCTTAAATGTGCGTATGGGGCCATCAACGGATTATTGGAAAGTAGGGAAAGTGAAGGAAGGCGAAGTATTGAGGATACGTGGAGAACAAGGAGATTGGTATGAAATCGATTTTACCACGTGGAGAAATGCCTTGCCTGAAGATGTTGCGTACTATGTAGATCCTTCTAATTTTGATGCAGATGAAAGATACAAATTTCAATTCCTTAACCTTTCTGAAAATACCAAGATTCCCGCCGATGCCTTAAATGAAAAGATACTCGCTAATAAAGGGATTCTTCAAGGGGAAGGTCAAGCTTTTGTGGAGGCTGCCTTCCAGCATGATGTGAATGAGTTATACCTCATTTCGCACGCATTATTGGAAACTGGTAACGGACAATCGACACTGGCTAATGGAGTACTTGTTCAAGAGGTAGATGGGAAACCGGTAGAACCCAAAATTGCTTATAATATGTATGGAACTGGAGCTTATGACAGTTGTGCTTTAACTTGCGGTTCCGAATATGCATACAAAAAAGGTTGGTTCACTCCGGCTGCTGCAATTATTGGGGGAGCGGAATACATTGGTGAAAAATATATTAATCATGCAACTTACCAACAAGATACCCTTTATAAAATGAGATGGAATCCAGATAGACCAGGTGTACACCAATATGCTACAGACATAGGTTGGGCTGCAAAGCAAACATGGAACATTTCCAATATGTACGGATTGGTTGATCGGTACACGCTTCACTTTGACATTCCCAAGTACCAAACAAAATAATTTTTGAAAAGGTCCCATTGCGGGGCCTTTTTATTTTCGCTTGTAATCGCCTACTAATACGACACAAGATAAAATAATATATATAGAATATATTGGGAAATGAGTGATGTGAGTATGGTTGGTTACGTTTTGGTGGTTATGTTCTATTCTCTGTTAGTCATAAAGGGTGGGATGGATAAGATCGATCAATGGGTATATGAGTCTGTCGTTGGACAAATGCATCCCTTATTTGAGAAGGTTTTTATAGCTATTACATTTTTAGCTGATACTAAAATGCTGGCGGTATTCTCGGTTGTGACAGTTATTGCACTATGGATGCGGAAAAACTACAAATGGATAATCTTTTATATTTTTATGATGAGTAGTGGGGTTTTTCTGACATTACTTCTGAAGTTAACGATTCAGCGTGATCGTCCTGGTGGGGAAGTGGATTATGTTGAGTTCTGGGGGATTGGAGGAGAGTTAATCTCCTACAGTTATCCGAGTGGCCATGCTGTTAAGTCGTTATTGCTTTTTGGTTTTTGGTTTTTTTATTTAAATCGAAAACAATCAGAGAATCTTTTTAATCGCATTACATCCATTTACTTAATAACTTGTCCTATTCTTATTGGGATCGGTCAAGTTCTACTTACCAGACATTATCTCTCTGACGTTATCGGAGGGTTTCTAATTGGTATCTCTTTGCTGGTCCTCAGTAGAAAGTTATTTGAACAAAAATTAATGAAATATTCTCTAAAACTACAACCTGTTAGAAGGGGTTAGTTTTATTAGCAAGGATTATCTTTATCAGTTTTTAAGCGAGAAGACTCCTTCTGATTCACGTTAGTGTATCAGTGGGAGATGAATCGCTTTTTTCAACTCTAAACCGAGGTCAAAAATCCCTAAAACACGAATATTCGTTCTCTACCTGCTCTTTTGGTATAATCAGTATTAATAAGGAGAGATACTACTATGACGGTGAAACTAGACAATAATAATCATTCAGTGTTCTTACTCCACCATCTTGTTCTTGTAGTGAAATATCGCAGAAAAGTAATAGACGATTCTATTTCTGAATATTTAAAAGAGCAATTCGTGCGGTTGTTAGAACCCAGGGAGTCACGGTTGAAGAGTGGAACCATGATGACGACCATATCCATATTTTATTTCGTTCAGTACCAAATATTGATTTGTCCAAAGTGTTAAACACTTATAAAAGCGTGAGTTCTCGCTTCGTTAAACGCGACTATCCTAAAATAAGACAACAACTTTGGAAAGATATGTTTTGGTCTCGCAGCTACTGTTTACTTACCACAGGCGGCGCTCCAATTGAAGTTTTAAAAAAGTACATTGAATCTCAGGGCGAAAAGTAAAAAGCAGTTAATGCATTCGAAAGGTGGTGAATTGACATGACTAGAAAAAAGGCAATTAAGGTACTCCGTAAGAAAAAGAAGACAGACAATATTCAGCGCTTTACACAGACTCAAAATCTTGGAGGCAATAGCCTTGCGGCTAAGGAATTTAAAACACTAAAGCTTATGACTCATAGTACAAAGGCACTTCGCAATGTCGGGTTGCACGTTATTAAAAAGTCGTTTCGTGAACACAATAAAATGCCCACTACCAAACAAATTGATGATGCGATGAAAGCGGACGTTAACTATTGGGGTGCGCAATCTAACTCTGTCCAGGCTATTCGTCGTTCTCTTATGGAAGAAGTTAATGGTTTTTTTAAATCCATTAAATCATGGAAAGAAAATCCTGAGAAGTTTACCGGTCGTCCTAAATTTCCAAAATACCTAAAGAAAGAAGAGAAACGCATTATAGAAATCTACCAAATACCGAAGGTAGATAAAAATGGATATTGGACTCTTCCGATGAACACCCAGTTTAGAAATAAATTCGGCTCTATTAAGATCCGTATGCCTAAAAACCTCCTACATAAAAAGATTACCTATATTGAAATTAAGCCAAAGCACAAAGGTCGGTTCTTTGAGGTACACTACACTTATGAAGTGCAAGTTTCCCAAATGAAAAAGCAACCTACGACAACTAAAAACGCTTTGAGTATTGATTTCGGTATAGATAACTTAACGAGCTGCGCCACCAACAATGGGGATGCTTTTTTAATTGATGGATTAGCTCTAAAATCATTAAATCGTTACTTCAATAAAGAGATAAATAAACTTCAAAAGAAAAATCTAGAGAATGGAATTTCTAAACGGATCGTCACAAACAAGCAAGCGAAGCTTTGGATGAAACGGGAAAGACAAATAAACGGATATATCGGAAAAGCCATAGGGTTACTTTTCAAAAAAGCGAAAGAATTCAACATCGACACCTTCGTTGTCGGTTATAATGCCGGCTGGAAACAGAAAGTTGATATGGGCAAAAAGAATAATCAACAATTCGTTCAGATTCCGTTTAATAAACTCATTTCGGCCATTGAAAACAAATGTTTAAAAGAAGGTATTCGTTTTGTTAAACAAGAGGAAAGTTACACTTCAAAAGCTAGTTTCCTAGACAGAGACGAGATTCCTGTATGGTCCAAAGACGAGAAAAAGACTTACGTGTTCAGCGGAAGACGTATTACTCGAGGTCTGTATCTTAGCAAGAAAGGGGCTTGCCTACATGCTGATCTAAATGGAGCTCTGAATATTTTAATTAAGTCTAATGTGACAAAACTACCGAATCCATTAAAAGTAAAAGAACCGAAAAGAATAGAAGTTCTAAAACGTAAAGCTGTTGCTTAGCGCATAGCATATATCGGGTGCGTCAACCATCCAAGTGTATTCGACACGTTGTGTCGGGGCTTGTAGTACGTAGTTCGCAAGGCTATGACTTCGCTGCATTCATGCGGCGGACCTTAACTCTCGTAGGGAGGGTGCAAGTGGGAAAACGATCGTTCGTCATTAGTACCGACCTAAAACATTCTTGGGGTGTCACCGCAAGGTGGCATGAATTGTAGAGCGTCAAATGTCTTTCAACAGACGAAAAGACCTACGGTTCAAACTCAAGCCCCCACTGAAAAGTTATATCTCAGTGGGGGTAGTTGACTGAAGAGTTATTGGGTAAGAACTTAGGGGATGATGAAAGCGGTTTTGATGGTCAAAATATATATGTGCAAGTAAATATAGAAGAGGGTCTTGAAGCTAATACACTTATCTTATATGGAACTGTTTTTAGGGATGAAACGAATCCTTTAGCTAGTATTGTAGATCTTGATATCGATATAAAAATGCAAAAAAGATTGATGGAATATGGTTTGCGTCCAGATGGAAATTATAATATTCAGAGCGGGAGAACGTTGATATTAAAAGAAGGAAAATTCTCATGGGATCCCACCGAGATGGAGTATGTGAAAGTGAAAGAATAATTCTCTAAGATTATATATCTAGTAAGGTAGTGAGCTTCTTTTTTTATTGAGTTGAGGAGCGGGTTCTATGCTCGCGCATCTGAGACAATGTTAAAACAGGATATGGAAAAAATAATTGTGGATGTGGGTAATATGGGGCACAGATTGTTAGATAGAGGCATATATGCCGTAATAAATAAATCTTTAGGTTTGGTATATGTGGGTGAAACTCAGAGAAATTTTCTGCTTAGGTGGGTAGAGCATTTAGATAGGTTAGAAAATTATTTTGAAAATGAGGGCAAAACAAAACTCTTTCTTCACGAACATACGCAATTTATTGTATTAAAAGAAATGAATAGCTTAGAGTATTCTAAGAGTGATTTTTATAACTTTGAGTATGAGGCGTATGAGTTTTATAAATCAAAAGGATGGGGTATTGCTTCGAGGCATTATAAATATGGACATGATACGGTTCCTAAAGAAATTAAGGGTATTGAGGGACTAATGTTAGATAGGTATAGACAGTTGATTTTAAAAATGTCTCTCGTACTAGCGACAAAAAATACTAATCATACTAACAATTCGGTTATCCTAAATAGATTGTATAGACAACTTGAAAGGAAATTTGGTACTGATATTAAAAAGAAGAACAAGAGTATATTGAGTGGATTAAATAAGGAAGAACTAGAATTTATTGTGTTAGATCTTTATCCAAGATATTATAACAAGCAATTGGCGTTAGTGAGAGAAGAATACAAAAATAGCGATCATCAGTTAAATTTGTTTTGATGCTGCCTAGTTTAACCGTCTAGTGGTTAGTTCTGAAAGGGTTGTGTGGTGCTTTAATTGAGAGTAAGCCTCGTTAGAATGTGTATACGAGGCTTTTTAGTGTGAGTTTCTTGGTGTACAATTTTCGCTTCCTTTCGCCATGTTCGTCCTTTATAGGTATGATGGGCGTATTAAGGGCCTGGAGGAAAAAGATGCGGGGAAAAGTATTAGATGCCTTTCTAACGGTAGAAGAATATTTGGAAAAGAAAATTAGGAACGTATCTGATTTAGAGATAGCGATGCTTTTGGGTTATAGTGAAGAAACATTAAGAAGGTGGAAGAGATTAAATCAGATTACAAATTATCAAATTGCAAAGTTTAGATACGATCGTATCATACAATTTCAGGGTGAAGGAAAAAGTTTAGAGAGCATCAGGACATTAATGAAAATGCATCCGAAGACCATAAAGAACATCGTGAAGAAATTTTCTTAACTGGACTTATAAAAGAATAGGAAAACTTGATGTGATACCATGATTTTGTGTATGAATTACTAATTTGGGAGAGGGATGAGCACTATCAATAAGGGTTTAATTGTTATTTTGTCATTGATACTTGTCGTAATGTCTGTGTTTTTGTATAGACAAAGTGTTTTAATTGCAAAGCAGGAGCAACTCATATCTTTGTTTCATGTAAAATTAGAAGATATAGATGAAGCGATTGAGGAGGACATAATCCCTCGATTAGATCAGATAAACGAGAAGAAAGTGGCCGAGTAGAATTGATGAGTTGTCGGTCAAGAAATGTCACTATTAAGCTTAATAATTTGGTATGCGTTAATGCCGATTAATTATTATCATAATGAGGTGTTTATACAAACCTTAGAGAGACTTGGTTGGAAGAAGCCAGAAAGCGGATAATTGTTGAGGTCAAAAGAGGAGGAATCCTCTTTTTTCTTTTGCTGCCAATCCCATTCTCGAAGTGCGGATAGTAAGGATGTATAATGAAACAAATATCTGAGTTAGGGGTGATAAGGTGGCAACGGATATAGGGGAGTACATAGTGGGTGCTTACTTAAAAACTATTATGGACTGTGATTATGTGGATTATAACGTAAGAATACCTGGGGGAGGCTATAGAGGGCTTTCAGAGCTAGATGTAATAGGATTAGACCTGAAAACAAAAACAGCCTATGTGTGTGAGGTAACAACCCATCTCAGGGGTACTTTGTATAAGGATAACCCAACAACAGTTCAGAAAATAACAAAAAAACATGCGGTTCAAAAAGAGTATGCCAAAATCAAACTAAATGATTTTGAGACGGTTCGATATATGTTTTGGTCACCTGTGGTTCCTGTTGGATACATAACGGAGAATCTGGCGAATCTTAGTTCTCTAGAGCTTGTAATAAATAAGGAGTATACTCGTTGCATTGATCAGCTTAAAGAGGTGGCAAATAACACGACTAATGATTTAGGAAATCCGTTTTTGAGGATGCTGCAGATAATCGGTCATCTTCGATAATGGATAAAAAAGAGGTAGCTGGAAGAGGTCCGGCTACCTTAAGTGTATTAAACGATCTTTTTGTATTCCTCATATTCGGCTTCCAAAAATGAATATAACTTTTTCGTTATGGAATGCTTGAGAGAGTCGCGCTCTTCTTTAGTTTTTAATTTGTAAGTGGCCCCATAATGGAAGTTATCTAATCGTTTCGCGTTCCCTGAATCTAGGACGTATTCTGCAAATGGGACAACAATTTCGAGAATAAGTTTAGTCGATGAATCCAGTACTTGACCGCGGATTTTTGTGTAAGTCGCCCATTCATAATTAGGGTTAAAGAGAGATCCGGTATTCTCATGTCTTTGTTCATATTCTAAAATCAACTTTCTCTCTTTGCTAATATTCTTTATCCGCTTTTTGAAGTCTTTATCTCCATACCTAATAAGGAATTTCACTTGATAGGGGGATGTCTCGCTTGCTACTGTGCTGTCAAATGTTTCAATAATGAAGGGTTTGTTAACTTTGGCTTTTTGTTTGAAGGGGCTCTTGATCCCTGATAAGGTCCTTTCCTGTATATCCTTGGTGGACTTTATTATATCTTTCATGCTATCTTCTCCTTTGTTGAAATGGTCGGTGTGGCTTGTTTAAAATGTTCTTAATAGGAATGTATTGTAAGTTAGTTCTAATACTAATAAAGTCTTGCATGAATAGATACTTAAAGAGAAAGTAAGTAATTGTGTTATTAATTCAAGGGGAGTACACTATGACGAAGTATGATAAAGCACATTTAATAAAAATTGCTAAAAGATTCAATAAGCATTTTTCATCTGTTGCTGTGTGGAATGAGTTTGCTAAAATGTACGGCCTTCCAAAGGCAGCGTCCTTTGCTTATCATTTTGGTGGGTGGAACAAGTTTAAGGAAGAGGTTTTTGGAGGGGAGCATCCATTAAAAGAGGCATTCACACCTACGCATTCTTTAGAGGAGTTACGTGATATTGGGGTAATGAATAAAGAATGGTTTACAAAAATTAATGTGTGGAATGAGTATGCAAAGGAACGTGACCTACCTTCTGCAAGCGTGTATATTCATGTGTATGGTACGTGGAATGACGCAAAAAAGAGTATTTTGGGGGAGGGTGTGGATCTTTATCATATCAGGGATGGTTTGAAACTATACCGCCTTCCTGGTGGAAGAATGGTCGGTCTATCTACTGTAGCGTCAGAATACCCAAATAAGTTTACTTCTGTGAACGTCTGGAATGCATTTGCAAAAGAAAATGAGTTACCTAGTTCTAAAGTATTTGAAAGAGCATATGGGAGTTGGAATGCTGCCAAAAAGGAAATCTTTGATGCTTCTGATGATTTGTACAATAAGCCTAAGTCGCTACCGCTAAGTGAGTTGGTTGAAATAGCAATTAAAAATCAAAAGCATTTTTCAACAAAGAAAAATTGGGATCTTTTTGCGATGAAATACCAATTGCCGCGGGCTGAAACCTTTGCAAATCGATTTGGGACTTGGAGTGAAGCTAAAAAGAAAATCTTCACATAAACTGGTCGCCTGTATTTTCTACAATAGTAGGATACTTGGTATCATAAGGTGTATACCAATAATTGAAATTTAGGGGTGGGGCTTATGAAATCAGAGGAACTGTGTAAGATTGTCAAGTCGGGAAAAAAACCTATTATTAGATTCACGGAATTGATCTATGAATATGGCATTGATGAATCGGTGGATCCAGGAATGATTGGCAAGGTAATTGGTGTAACTCAAGAGTATGATGATAGTTTCCGCTTTCTGGTGGACTTAAATGATTTCGTTGAGCAAAATAAATCTGTAGCTTCTACAAATTGGTATGATTCCAATGGTGATCCTAGATTAACGTGGTTTGATACAGATCGTTATCCGAAGGATGGGATTGAAGCGGTCTATTTTCCGGTCGAACGTGAAGTTCCTGTCGAGTTTATAGAAGATACATCGTTGATGAATGAGTACCTGGCAACTGATCAAAGGTGTGGTTATATCAATTGGTTAGAAAAAGAGGTTATTAAGTTGAGGGGTAGTAAGTAAGTCAATGAGACTTACAGAATTTTATCATGGCTTAACCTTCTTGATTTAATGTAAATGCTAAGGGGAAAGGGTGTAAAACATGAGCCAAAAAAATGTCATGAAGAGACTGTTTAATCTGTTCCTAGTGTATTTAAAAACGGACGATGTTGAAAGTAAAGAAACACTCAAATATGAAATTGACCTTTTGCATGAAGAGTTAGATAAAGACGAGTCAATATCTCTAGAAAAAAAGCAATTGTTTAAAGAGTTGTTAAGACAATACAAAGTAATGTATGAATCGGATGATCTTGTCGAGAAGGCACAAGCTGAGGAAGAAGTTAAGAAATTAATATTGCAACATAATGGTTAATCAGAAAAATACTTCAATGGAATTCAGAGGCCCGCACCTATTGCTTAAAACGCAAGGAGCGGGTTTTTTTCATCATAATTTCATAAAATCCATGCCGCGCCCAGGGATATGGAATAGATATTTCCCCTTAGAAACGATATGGTAATAATCTCTATAGGGGGCTAATACAGTGATGTGTTAACAAAAGCGTGGGCAAAAAAGTGAAAGCGCAATAGGGTCTGATTTAGTCAATGGAAATATTTCCGTAATAAATTTGGTTTCAGAAATAGAAGAAAAAATAAAGATTCTGGTATCAATGGGAAAAGGTTATTTGTGATCTCGTTATTGGATATGTATGTTGCTTGAGAAGTGTGGGGATGGACCTTATTCTAAGTACGGAGGATCCTGATGTCGTTAGGATAAACGAAAAAATGTTCTGCTAGATAATGGTCTAAGAAAAGCTAAACCCTAGCCGAAAACACTACCGGTCAATAACTGGTAGTGTTTTTTCGCCTGTAAATGACATGTTCAAGTCTGTCTGTTAAGATGTCCAAGAATATATACTAGACGGAGGGTTAATATGATATTTGAAGAAAACCGAAACATGGAACTGCTAATAGAAGCAATCACAAATAATAAATACAGCAGATTCAAGGAAGGCTTTTTTAAGGTTACTCAAAAAGCGGATATTTCATTTAATGTAAAAGCTGAAGGTATCGAATGTAAAGTGGATGGTTCCTTGAACTTAATTCCAATAGATACAATAAAATCATGGAAGAAGATTGGTCCTATTATCATTTTGGAACTGTTGTGGGGAGATAAATTGGCTTTCTCTAGATAAAGGGATACGATTCTTGCTTTTTCCATTTTTCACTTCTTTAAAGCATTTTGGTATTATAAATGAAAAGGAGTGATGCCTTTGAAATGGAATCCAATGGTAGATCCACGCGGTGTAATGCATTTGTTAACTGATATCGAAATCAAGAAAGTTAGACAGCTCGAAAAAGAATGGGATAGGGCACCTTTTAAACGTGACAAAATAATTATTGAGTTAGAAATCCTTCGTTTATACAAGGTAGCTGCTGGCAGGAAAGGTGAAGATCCTCAGAAAACCTTAGTGGATTGGTTGAATGAGGAGGAAAAGAAAGAATTTGAAAGGCTTACTGACAAAACGAATTTTGCGCGTTCTTTTGAAAATAAACTTAAATATGAAGTAAAGGGCCACCGGCTCTTCTTTGAGAGTATTTGTAGACAATCAGACTTTCGATTTAAGCAAGAGGTCGAAAAATATTTGGGTATTCTAGCAGAGTGTGAAACGAGACGGGAAGTACAAATAACATCATCGATTATTAGAGATTTGCTTGCGGAGGCTTGAAGGTAATTCGTTTTAAAGAAAGGGTGTTTCAAAATGGAATGGTTACCAAACCTTGATATTTCAGAAGAATATGACCAATTCTTAAATGACATTGAGTTAAGAAAAGTAAAGCAGCTTCAAAGTTCGATGCGTAGTTACCCTGAGGGGGCGGATAGAAATTTAATTGAAAAAGAGATTTATCAAATATATCTTTATGCAATCAAAAGGTATAAAAACGGATTGAGTAAACATAATGGTTTAGAGGGATGGTTCAGCAAAGAAGAAAGTCATCAGTTTGAGGAACTTAAAGAAAAAGTAAAAAGCTCCAAAAAATCAAAAGATGTCTATATTAATGAAGCGAGAGTATATGAACTATACTTAAAAAGTATATGTCGCCAAACTGAATTCCCTATTAAAGGAGAAGTATCTAAATTTATAGATATGATGAAAAAATGTGAGACGAGCAGGGAAGCGGAAATTTTAAGTACTGTAATAGTAGATTTATTGAGGACGGCCAAATAATATTTGAGGCAGAACTGTTTCAATTGATATAATAGAATCATATTAAACCCTTAATTTCTTGAATTTGTTCTTTCCTGAGCAGGAGAGAGTGCTGTTCTTAATTTAAGCAAATTAACAAAAATGCATTTAATTGAGTGTATATTCCTTACTGTTATTTTGATGGTAAGAAGCTGATAGTTATCAGACATTCAATTAGGTGCATTTTTTGTGTCCAAAAATTCACCGAATCACACTTGTGAGTGAGAGTAACTTATCAAAAAAGATAGGTAGGTATTCCACTCAATTAGTGTGTTTTTTTATGGGCACATTCATCACATTTGTGGTGTTTTTAACTATTAACTAGAAAACTTTTTTAAGGAGGTGTATGTTTTATGTTAGATTTTTTAAAAGTGATTGTTCAATACGGTTCGGTAGGTGCTATTCACGGATTTTTGGGAGGCATTTCATTAGTAATGTTTACTAAGTATCGTAGTATGTTCTGGGCAAGAGGTATCCAAGGTGCGGTGTCGGGCTATATTGCTGCACTTGCGGGTTCATCTATTTTTGATTACTTTGGTATTTCTTTATCCGTCACTGCTGTAGTGGGATTTTCTGCAGGCTTCATAGGTCTTTCATTTCCTTATGCAATTGGTAAAAAGATTGCGGAAAAATGGGGATTAGATTTACCTGGAGCGCAAAAAGACATCGACGATGCGATGAAACGGATTGAAGGGGCAGCGAGAGAAAAGGAAATTAAAGAGGTCAAAACTCCTCGGTCGCTTACTCATTCAGAATTAGAGAAAATCGAGCAAAGTTTTAGTGGACGGGTTGATGAAATAGAGAAAAGAGTAAAAGAAATTGAAAACGACAAGAAAAGATAAGAGGTTTTTAACCTTCTATCTACATAAAGTTAAGGATGAAGAATAATCCAACTAGAGAGGATAGTTGAAATGGAGAATTATAAACTGCTTAATTTCTTTGAAAAATGTAGTGTAGGAGTAATTAAACTCAGAATGCTATTTGCTAAATCAGAGAAAGATGTCCTGTTGCTTGAAAAGGAGATTTATCAAGTTTACATCAAAGCGGTACAACGGAGAAAAACCTTAATTTAAACGCTGAAGAACGTCTGCGGTCACCAAGGGTGGTCGAAGGCGTTTTTTTTATGAGTTCGAAAATTTTTAGTGTGTCTAGGATGACGTAATCCTGTTGTGAAGTTAGCAATCTATTAGTTCCTGATTCTACAAAGGTAGATATAATATACAGAGTTAACAGTACCGTGTACAATTAAAGTATAAAATGTTAAAGGGGGTGAAGAATGAATGAACGAGAGCCAAAAACCTAATTTATGGGTCATTTTAATGGGTATTATAGGTGTTCCTCTTTGTACCATTACTCCATCCTTAAATCTTCCTGCATATATACAATTTCCTGCGCAAGCGTTCGGTCTTCTGTTTATTTTAATTGGTCTTCCATTAGCAATTGCTCAAATACAAAAACCCGCCGTATCTGAAAATGAAGGTAAAGATTTAGTGTAGATTTAGTTTCTTTTCGCCTACTAAGAAAAAGCATCCACTAAAGGGGATATCCTCCATGATGAAGGCCTGCTCTAGAATAAAATTAGAGTGGGTTTTTGTTTCGCTAATTCTATCTATGTTTACTCCCCGAATATATAATATTCTTATAAATATGGGAGGGTGATATTAGTGATGGGTACTATTGATTTATGGATGGGATTCTTTTTAATTGGCATTGGGGTTGCTGTGATCTTAAGTGTCTACATAGTTGTCAAATATGCACTTTTAGAAAAGAGTAACAATAAGAAGCGTGATTTTGTAGTTGGGTCTGGTAAAGGGATATCACAACAGAATAGAAAATTGAGTAAAGCAGAGGTAAAGAGAAAGTTAGATAACGGTAACAGAAGTGACGATATCATACAAATGGCTTTTATGTATGGATTAATTGCATCTTTGGATGATATCGATACAAACGACGATAGGCAAGGGAATGGTGGCTTTATTGAGGAGGAAGTTAATTATGATTCCCGAGATGTTTCAGAAACAAAATCTTATGGGTACTCTGAAGTTCAATCTTCATATGATTCAGAGAGCTCGTCTTTCGATAGTTACGGATCTTCTAATTCTGATAGTTCTTCATACGATTCGAGTAGCTCGTTCGATTCGAGTAGCTCATTTGACTCAAGTTCATTTTAATTTAAGTATGTAAGGTGTGCCGCTCCAATAACAACTTTGGGGCGGTTTTTTGATGTGAAAATTTGTGCACCTGTAAATTTCGCATAATGTGCTTAATCAGAGATAATAAATACAAAGGTATTGATTATAAACGTTCTCGAATGAAATTACAACAGCCAATTTAGGTAAGGAATTAAATGTTATCTGTCATTACAATTATCTTATAAACCAGTAAAGGGGATTTGGAAAATGAAACTAAACGAACAAATCAAAGAGCTACGAAAGAAAGCAAATATTTCACAAGAAGAGTTAGCAGAAACGATTCCTTGTGATACAAAGACGATCTCTAAATATGAAACAGGGAAGCTGCAAATTTCTACAGATACATTAAAAAGACTAGGGGAAATTCTTAACTTTAGTGTTTCTATGTCACCTGGAGGAGAATATGAAATAGCTGAAATGAAAGTATATGCCCCGTATATAACTGAGAAAAAACTTAGTGAGATTGAGCAGGATCTAGATGTAAAAGGAAAAGTGATAGTTAGGCTCATTTTTGAAGGGATTTACGGTAAGATGCTCTCTGAGTTGATTGGATTAAAGAAAGAACAAGTGGATTTCCAGAATAAGAAGGTGGTCCTCGCAAATAATGACCAATCTGATAGGGAGATTGAGATTTCGGATAGAGCGATTACTTACTTAGAAGAGTTAGTGGGTTTAAATCCAGATAATGAATATATCTTTGTAGATAAAGATGGCTCACCGATGAGTAAGACTAAGTTCTATATGTTTTTGAGGAAAGTTGGAGAAAGAAACAACTTTCCGGAAACGGTGGCAAAATTTATAAATAGATCAGGTATGTTGTATATGGGTAAACGATTAATGAATCAGTCAGGGCAATTGAGAGAAGAACATTTGGAATTAATAGAAAAACGATATAATGTAAAGAAGATAAAAACGAAAGATAATCAAGAAAAAAGTATTATGCACACCATAGTAAATCCTGAGTTCATTGCTTCGATTTACAAATAATTATATTATCCCGCTCCTAATTAAGTAATTTATAGGAGCGGTTTTTTTGTGGTGTCATAAGGGAATGGAGAAAATCGCTAGTTTTCGCCATGCATGATTTTAGGTGTTAGAATGGCTTAGAATTTGAATGGTGTGAGGATTGTGGCACTTCTGATCATGTTTTATTTGGAGTGCTTTCTATTTTAAGGGAAAGGATTTTTTATGGATTTATTTAATAAAGTACCTCCTAATTTATTTGTAGTGTTATCAAGTCCATTAAAACATACATATGCTTCGTTGCTTATGAAGGTATATAAGCAATCTCAAATCAATATCTATACCTTGGATAGAGAGGTGGTTATTGATTTGTTCTGTGAGTATCTAGAAACGAATCAAACAAATGAGAAAGATATGGAGCAGGAATTTGAAGAAGTTGAAACTGAAACAAGAAAGAGGGCATTTCAATTTCTAAATAGATTAATAGAGGTTAGATGGTTAAAACAAGAGCATGACTATAGCAGAAGGTATCAGATATCGGTACCTGATTATGCTTCTGAGATATTATCTGTTTTCAACCGAATACTTACTGGCCAAAAGCAGGAATTCTCTGGATTGGTCATAGCGATCTATCAACATATGGCCACTGCGGAAATAGAGGGTGATGCGGTTGTTAATGTGGAGAACGCCTATCTACGAACGTTAGAACTGAACGAAGGTTTGACTCAGTTAAATCATAATATTGAAGAATATGTAGAAGGATTATATGAAATTGAAGATGTTAAAGATGTCCTGGATAACATATTTAATGACTATGAAAAAAACATACTAGGTGGACGATACTATCGTTTGAAATCTTCAGACCATATCTCGAAGTACCGACCGAAGATTCTTGAGAAGGTAAGGGGATGGAAAAGGAATTCCGTCTTAATAAGAGAGCAAGCCGCTATGTTAATTAAGAGCGGTAGGGATGAAGACCAAATTCATGCTGAAAACAGAATCTATGGTTGGTTACAAAAGATCGAGGATTCATTTATGAATATGACAGATATGTTAGATACCATAGATCGACGCAATACTCAGTATGTCAGGGTAGCCCGACATAGAATTAACCTGTTCTTAGAATCCGATACAGTCAATACAAAGGCTCAATTAAATAATGTATTAAAAAATATTGGCTCCATGGCCATAAAAGAAGGTGAAAAACAACATCTTCCAACCTCTTTGCAAAAAATGATCAATCTTAGTGTGATTAGTGCCGTTGATGAGAATAGTGTTTATAAACCAAGAGTGCAGAAGAAGAAGCCTAAGGCGATAAAGGTGAAACGGAAAACCATCGACCATGAACAAAGGAAATTAAAGAGAGATGCATTCAAAAAACACGTTTCTAAAACGGTTACTCCTACCGCTATAAATGAGCATGTAAGTAAAGTTATGCAAAACTCTCACAGTAGGCATTTAAGTGAAATGCCTCAACAAACAGGAGAGGAATGGTCCAACCTCATTTACACGGTTTTGTATGGCCGGGAAGAGGATATGAGTTATCAATTGGCGTATCCTGGTTCAAAGGGTGACGTTGTAGAATCTGAAATTGGTATGATTCCTAATATTGTGTTGGAAAGGAAAGAAACAAGTGATTGAAAATACTTCGTATGATTTGTTAACGGAAAAAGATAAAGAGAAGTTTACAAAAATCGTTCAACATTTCCTGTATAGACCGTTTCTTCTTAAAGAGAGGGAAGAAGATAAATTATTGTATCGGTTTTGTGAGCTGCATTATGATTTGATCGCCACTCACTTAGAAATCAGTGGAATTAAACTTCATCACGCCAAGTATCAATATATGTATTATGTAGAGCATGCAAGTGCTAGAAATAGGTATAACCTTACACTGAATGAAAGTCTCTTCTTGTTTATTTTGAGGTTGTTGTATGAGGAGGCGTTAAATGTAGCTTCTATATCAAAAGAGATCATTGTTTCAAACAAACAGGTACTTGAGAAATACAATGCACTTCAAATTAAAAAGCGCCAGCCTTCACAAGATGAACATACGCGCATATTAAGATTATTTGAGCGTTACGCGCTTATTGAACATAAGGAAGGAAGTATTGCTAATGAGGATGGTTTGTTTGTTGTATATCCATCGATTGCGGTTGTTATAAATCCAGAAAAACTCTCATACATAAATCAATGGCTAGAAGAGAAGGGGGAGGAACAGGATGAAGTATCTGAAGAAATTTAGGCAAATCAATTGGCAGTTCTTTTCAGATGAAACCATTACCTTCGATAAGAGGGGGAATTTTCTCACCGGAGAGAATGGGGCTGGAAAAACTTCCTTAATTGATGCCCTTATGGTGTTGTTTGTTGGTAATATGAATAAGCTCAAGTTCAATACATCTGCTCATAAAGAGAGTTCAGATCGAACAATAAAAACTTATATAAGAGGGAAGTCGGGTAAAGAGGACCGAGCAGATTTATTGTTAGAATACGCGCGTAATGAAGACTTTAGTTCTTATCTGGTTATGGAATTGGCGGACAGTAAGACAAATGAATCCTACCTATTTGGAGTAGTATTTAATTATACCTATTCAACAGATGCCGAAGAACACGTATTTTTCAGAATCAATTCCCAAACCATTCAGGATTCTTTGTTTATTAAGAATGATTACTATAAGACTATTGATGAGTTCTTTGCGGACTTAACTGCTTATGGTTATCAATTCGAAAAATATTCAACTATAGCTAAGTACCATGCTGATTTAGCCCAATTCTTCGGAAGGATCCGAAGTGATTTTTATGAGGTAATAAGGAAAGGGGTCTCTTTTTCACCAATAACAAACTTAAGAAACTTCATATATGATTATATCTTGGATGAAGAACCGATTGACATTGTAGCAACGAGAGACTCATTGGAAAATTATCAAGGTATGGTTGAAAAGATTGAACGAGTAAGTGAAGAGATAGATGACCTCACCGAATTGGATGATCAATACAACGAAATGAAAAAGAATAAGCTACAACAGGCTTACTTCGAACATTTAAGTGCTCGCAGTGATTGGGAAAAAAACAACGAGCTCCTACTAGTACATGATGAAAAGATCGAAGAGAAACAGATTGATATTCAGAAGAATATACAACATTTAGAGGAATTGAAAAGAGACATCAGAACAATGGGGGAACGTTCTCAATTTCTTCTTGAGAAAAAATTTAAGCATAAGAGTAGAGCTCAAATTGACAGCTTGAATGCTCGGATTAATGAACTATCTCGTACTACACAGGCACTAGAAATCAAGAAGGTTAATTTGGTAGCAAAAATGGGTGGGGAGATAGCGGCTCATGAATCCATGGCAGAAGCTCTGATGTTTATCGATAGTGAAACGTCTAACGAGCTTTCTTCCAATGTCCTATATAACCGAGATGCTTGGAAGAGAAATATAGACAAGAGCCCCCCGGGTATTGATTTTGACTTAGAGAAAGTTGCTCAAGATTGGGATATTGCGTTTTCCTGTGTAAATAAGAATAAAGAGGGCTTGCGGACTGAATTGCAAAATCTCCAGGATAGTATTGTGGATGTTAAAAATGCTTTAAAAAGTTTAGGGAAGAATCAGGTCCTTAACGAAAATCATCCGGCCGTCCGATTAAGAAGTGAACTACATAAAAAGGGTATTGAAGCGGAAATTCTGTGTAATGTCATTGAAATTAAGAATGATAAATGGAGAAATGCTATCGAGGGGTATCTGAGTATAAACAAGTTTAACGTCTTAGTCTCTCCGGTGCAGGTGAAGGAAGCCTTACAAGTGTATAAAGGGGACAGAGAGTTATTTGATGGGGTAAGGTTAGTCGATACCGAAAAGCTCATGAAAAACAAGCTTCCATTAACTGAGGGAAGCCTGGCTGAAGAAGTTTCTTCTGATATTCCATTCGCCATTGCTTATGTAAATTTCCTAATGGGAGATCTTATGAAAGTGGAGCGGGTTGAAGACCTAAATTCATACCGAAAAAGTATCTCTCCGGACTGTATGTTATACAAAGGGTTTGTATTTAGCCAAATATCGAAGCAAAAGTATAGAACCCCTTATATTGGGAAAGAGGCTGTGCAAAGGCAGATTAAACAACAAGAAGAAAAATTAGAGGGACTTACCGCATCTAAGTCTAAGATGAGTAATAAGTTCCGCCAACTCGAACAAATTTTTGGGAAGCAAGATAGTGAAAAGACCCATCTGTATGAAAACATTAAAAATCATGCAGAAGAGATTCGTCCTCTACCCGAATATTACGCTGAGGCAAAAAGGTTAATGGATGAATTAGCTAGTATAGATACTTCTGAAATCGATTCAATTGAAAAAGAAAAGGTTCTAACTGATAGAAACCGACGAGAAAAAGAAATCCTTCATGATGAAGTTTATGAGATAAAAGTCAATGCCGAACGAGACTTAAAAGACCTACAGAGAGCTGTTGGTTCTTTAAAGGAAGAAAATAATGTTCTACATGTTCGTTTGATAACTCAAACAGAGGAATTTGCCCAAGAGGAACTTGATTGGGTTCAAGAAGAATGGGATAAAACTACGAAAAGATTATTGAATGATATGGTGAAGGTGTCTGACTCATTTAAGAAAAGGGCTGCGGAGAAGAGGAATCGTTATGATGAAAGACTCCCTGTGCTTATGCAACAACAGTTATTTCTAAAATCCAAATTTGGATATGGATTTAATAGTGATGCAGAATCAAATGATCAATACAAGAATCGCTTGGAACAACTAAAGAATTCTGAAATAGTCCAGTATAAAGAGAAAGCGAATGAGTGCAGAGAAGTGGCTGAAAGATCATTTAAAGAGGATTTTATAGCTAAGATCCAAGAGCGCATTGTAGAGGCAAAAGTGCGTTTTGACGATTTGAATGAAGGTTTGAAGGATTTAAGGTTTGGCGGGAATCAGTTTCAATATAAAATCACTCCAAATCCCGAATATCTAGACTTCTATAGAATGATTACAGATAACAATCTGGTGGAAGGGTATAACTTGTTCAGTGATCAATTCCAAGAGAAACATGGAGATACTATTACCCGTCTGTTTGATTCTTTAGTAGATGCAGGAGCGGGTTCGGTTGATTCACGCATCGAAGAATACACGGATTACAGAACGTATTTAGAGTTCGAATTAAAGTATATAGATGAAAAAGGGTATGATACTTCATTTTCTAAAAATGCGCTTTCTTCTTCAGGGGGAGAAACACAGGTTCCTTATTATGTAGCGATTTTATCATCCTTCTATAATACGTATCGAATGTACAGCAATAGCGACAACTTTGGTTTGGTTATCTTTGATGAATCCTTTGATAAGATGGACCATAAAAATATAGCGGGAATCATCAAGTTCATTAATGATATGGGATTCCAAGCGATAATGTCTGCACCGCCTGAAAAGACCTACCTCATCGCTCCTTATGTACCGACTACCATAACCGTATTTAAAGATGGTTTTGAGAGTTGGACAGAAAACTTTACAAGAAGGGAAGTGTTGAGTCGTGAACCTGGTTCAAGAGCTAGTATTGAACCTACTGCTGGACAAGTTTGAAAACAAAAAAGGATACCCTTTAGGTGATCAAACACGGAGAACGATGCTGCCGATTAATAAAAAGGGTTTTCCGGAATATTTCGCTATTGTAGATAGTGTTTATAGAATGAATTTTAATGAGTCGATGAAAGAAGCAGAGAAAATGGGTCTGGTTCAAATTCAATGGGTAAAATATGATAAAGGTAATAATATTGAAAAAGTGATCCTCAATCAAGAAGCTGTTAATGAGATATACGGCCACTTAAAAAGAATACCGAAGTATCAAAAGGTCGATAAATTACTTAAGCTTATTGGATGGTACTCGAAGGATTGTCCACAGGAACTCGCTTCGTTTTATAACGACGTGATCTCTAAAGTGAAGGGGTATAATGTGCCAGCAATCATCGATATTGAGTCTCCTGTAGAAACAACGGATTTCCTTAAGGGGCTAAATGCTTTGTTCTCAAAGGGAGAATCAAGGGAGGTAGCTAAAAGGAAATGGAGTATAGAGTTATATCAAAACTCGAAAACATGGGAAAAACATGAACAGAAGATAATCAAAGTGTTGAAGCAGTATGTTTTACCTGACACAGAGTTAGAGGACAAAGAACTCTTAGCGGAATTTTGGATCATAAATAACCCTCAGAATATTGAAATGTTTGGAGGTATAAGACTCTCATTTAATGATCATTATTTGGAGTTGAATAACTCTCCTTATGCGATAGGTGTGCCGACTGATTATATAAGGCATTGCACGATTGAAGTGTTAAATACAACCGCAGTAGTAACTATAGAGAATCTTACATCTTTTTACGAGTATGTAGATTATGTGAAGCGGGAGAATTTGAATCAACTTGTCATATATTTGGGTGGATTCCATAACTCCATAAGAAGGCTATTCTTGTTAAAAGTAAAAAACTATCTTCTAAAGCATCATGTTGATATTCCATTTTATCACTGGGGGGATATTGATCTGGGAGGCATTAGAATAGTTAGGCATTTAAGGGATAAAACAGGGATAGAAATAAAACCATTGTATATGTCAGAAGAGGTGTTTGAAGAGCATATAGGAGAAAGAGGGAAGTTGCTCGGGGGGAAAACCTATATCCAAAAAATTCGACAAGCATTATGTGACGACTCTTATCGTGAGTTTCATGGGGTTTTCGAACTGATGATAAAGCACAATAAAACTTTAGAACAAGAAGCTATTACTTTGTAGAAACATCTTATAGTTTGGAATGTGGCCGTCTTTTATCTGGACGGCTTTTTCTTATTCGTAAAAAGTCGTCTTTTAACACGTTGCTGCCTTTCGTCTAAGGGTTAATAGTGCCTTGGGTTTGGAAGTGGAAATAAACAGTATTTTTAAAGCAAAAAGAAAATGTACTTATCATTTACTTCTCCTTACATATTCCTTACAATTGAAGTATAAAGAGGTTCTTGGGAGGGAAATATGATTAAGTCAAAATCTACATTAACAACCAAGGGGCAGATTACGCTACCTAAAACCATAAGAGATATCTTAGAATTGCAAACTGGAGATGATGTATCATTTTCTGTTAACCCTGGTGAGAAACGAGTTATTATGGAGAAAGATAATGACGAGGACAATATAAGAGTCTTTAATCTTGTTGATGTTTTTAGCAAAACAAGCCCTATTGTAGTTACAGGACGTGTTGCATCAGGTAAAACGCGTTTTGTGAAAACGTGGATTAGAAACTATAAAAGTATGGGGAAAGTGGGGATATCAGATCCCTCGGGAGAGTATAAGGACATTTTTAATTCAGGTGATAGGTTCATTAATATAAACTTTGATGAATTTGATGATCCTCAAAGTTTTATTGAATACTTAGACGATGAGGAAATCGATTGCTTAATAGTTGATGAAGTGCAACGGGCAAGGGTTGATTTAGTCGAAGCTGCTAACAAGACAGAAAGAGAAATGGTTCTTGTTGGACAGTTGATTAAGCGTGACTTGATGAGTAAAATCGGAGACTTTATCTTAGTTGAAATGGAAGGGACTTCTGAACTATCTATAGACCAATATAAATCCAACGATTTGAATTACCGTACTTATAGCCTTTTAAAGGGAAAATTTGATCTAGGCTTTATGAGTGGAAAATCTGATGAATAATATTCTTTGTAAGTGAAAAAGAAAAACTGATAATAATAGTATCCAAAAAGAAGATACCTATTTAGAGGGTATCTTCTTTTTGTGGCCTTGAGTTCCTTTAGGCATCTTGATGTATTCATGAAAGTGGGGCAAAACTTTTGAGTTTTGGGATTGTCGAAAAAGGTAATACGATTTTAAAAGGGTTTAAGGGAGAATGAGTGAATTGGAATACTATAAGACATTAAAAACTGTTTATGAAAAGGAGGGTTAAAATGGCCTTTATTGGTACATTTAAAAATAATCATACAGTTAAGCTGCCCCATGATATTGAACTAACTTTTAAAACGGGCGAACAATATGATGTGGTATATGAGGGAGATGGATTTTATCTGATCGATGCCGGTGCATCGTTGGCCATTGAAAAGCACTTAATGGTTCTGAGTGGTATAGGGGTAGAATGGTATTCGAACAGCTTTCATGGTCTATACAAAGATAAAACTTCCTGGAAAAAGAAGTTCCGGATGCATATTGCAGAGTACACCGAAGAGAAAAGACAGTGGACCTATGATATTAATTTGAGGTTGCTAAATGACACTTGGAAAATGGTCGAAGTCAATGAATATACCAATGGAACAGATGCAAATAAAATTGGATTAGTGGAAGAAGAGAAAACGTTATCTAGGATCCGGTCACTTTTAGAAGAAGATAAAAAATATCATGATATGATGGCCGAGACACAGGAAGCGTTGAAGTGGATTGATAAAGTTAGCAATGGAAATTTTATAGTTGCTCATGTTAATGTGAGTCCGAGTTATTATTCGGAAGAATACTTGAACTCAAGTGTTATCTTAAACGATCTTTGTACTATTGGTGTCTACTATCAGTATAAGGAAAAGCAACTCGAGTTTTGTAACCTCCACGTAGGAAACATTCATTTTAATATAAAGCGAACGATAAATGAGGAAGTTAGAGAAAAGTTGATAACTTCTATAGAAGCAGCCTTATATAGTGATCCTGACTTTACTAGAGAGAAGGGTCTGAAATTCTCAACAACAATCTTGCGCGTATACCCTAATGGCCAGTGCCAGGGTTATATAGATGGTATAGGAAATATTAGTGTTTTTGGTGGGCATCTGCAAAGGGAAGTTAAAAAAGGGGATGTAGTGAAAGTTTATAAAGGTTCAGAGGGTTTTATTGCGGAGAGAGTTATAGGCTAAAGGGCACGGATTAGCTTTATAAAAATGGATGAAGTTTTAGAACTTGCGAAGAAAGAATTAATTAAGCAGATGAAAGAGGAGTTTCCTAAATTTAGGTATCGACTTGCTGATGGAGAAGCTATGAATCTGTCGGAAGCTGGTACTGGCCAATTAGTAAAATATAAGGAAAAAGACGAGTTCGCTATTATCACTGCAGTAAAACCTACTACTAAACATCCGATTCATGTGAGGTCAGAGTCAGGGAGTTTTAAAGCGGTGTCAAATGTCTTTGAATTAGTGAAAGATGAAAAAGAAGTCGAAGAGGTGCTTAATAAGAAGCTCTTCAAGAAACAATACGACTTTATGTGGACAGAAGGGGATGTCGGATATTTCCTAAATAAAGGTGAAGCTTCTCCGGTAGTAATCGGTGGGACTACAAGAGGAAAAACGAGGGTGTTTAATTTTGGTATTAAAACAGATGGAAGATACTATTCATTGGATGAACAGTCTATGAAACGAATCTTTGAAACTAAAGAAGAAGCAGAAAGTCACTTATAATACATACATCTAAAACCGCTCTCGTGATGAGAGTGGTTTCTGTGTTTTTAAACATTCACTAAGAGCTGAATAAGTGTACAATAAAAAAGTGAGAATGATAGTAATTTAAGATAGGGGTGATTGTATGGGATATCAAGAGAGTTTTGTTATCGCATCTTTTTATGATGTTGAAGAGAACAATAAGGGAATAGCACGCTTATTAGAGTTATTTCAGATTCATGATGTGCGTATGCATGATGATTGGTTAGGTAGCTGCGTAGCTAAAATCCACTTTTTAAATGATGTGTATGTAAGTGATTTTGAAGCCTTTCGAAAAGGAATGGATATGTTGTGGGTCACAGGTGATCGACAGTGCCAGCGCGGGACTTGGAGATTGTTTGACTATGATACTGAAGAGGATTTGTTGGAATCCGATACTTTATCGAAAGAGGACAAAGGGTTAATATTAAATTCGTCTATTATCTTTCTTGAAGAAGTTCGTGACTTATTACCAAAGATTATTGAAGAGGGTACAGGTTCTACAGAAATTACAGAACTAAAATTAGAAGCCCCTAAACCTAAAATGTACGATAAAGTTCAAGAGTTCTTCAATGCGATTGAGCCTGTAGATATATACAATGACTTCAATGGATCTATATTTAGTCATGATTCGTATGAAGGTTTGCATGAAAGAATTTTAAAAGAGAGTGCGCAACATGATTTGCCTTTGGTCCTGAAAAAAGCAACTCTCGAAACCATGGACACGCCTAAGTATCAGTATCTAATCAATGAAAACTGCGTAGCTTCATATAACGAAACGCCTCACTCAGAAAACAAAGGTACCTGGTATATAAATGGGGGCTCCCAAGATATCCGGAAAATCGCTCGATCCTTTCAGAAATCATCATAATGAAGACACCCGCTCCTGTTCGCTAAACAAAGGGGCGGTTTTTTATACCTCAAAATAACTTCATAAAATTCCATCGGTATCTGAGGTTTAGGGGTGCATCATTCTTTCCGAGTATAACTTATGCCTTTCATGAAGAATACACACAACTTTCGTTGTGTCACATGACTAAAAGCCATATAGATTCTATATCAGTAATTCTAGGAAGGAAGGGAAAAAACGAAACGCAGGTTTTTATCGATAGTAATTCAAATAATACTATATCATTCTTAATCGCCTTTAATTGCTTTTAGAGAGATAATAACCATAATTCATCAAAGGAGAGTTTTTAAACGAACCCTCTTGTAAAGGACTTTATCATCGATGTTCTAAATAAAAGAATTACGAACATAGAGATACCCTTAATTAGGGGGATGGATGATGACGATTTGATTATAAGACGAAACTTCGAAACCGTATCCATTCTTAGAAATATTGAAGGTCAGCTTAGAACAGATGAACCGGTTGAAATAGATACCATAAATTTTATGTACCGTGGATACACCCACCCATAGGAGATAGGGATGATTTTTTTTAGAACCAGGAGCGGGTCACTTTTCGCTTGGGTTCGCCAACTTTGGTAACGTCGTGTAGTGTTTAGGTGAAAGGATGGGGTAACCATGACAATAGAAAAGCTTGTATGTATTGACTGTAATCGTAGCGAAGATGAGGTAGTGTTGTTGCAATCCCCATATACGGTTTATTACAAGGGTGTACAATCAGAAATGGATATTAGTAAAGAGGAAGCGTATTGCTGTTTAGGGTGCGTATTAGATAGAGAGATAGAAAGAGACGAGATCTCCAAGGAATACTGTGAGGGAGCTGAATTATCTAGCGCTGGTAAGCCTGCTGCAGTGATAAGACAAAACACAAGTAAATACATACAATAATAAAAAGGAACCACTCCTAGTTGCATAAAGCAGAAGGGAGTGGTTTTTCTGTTTGTTTTAATAAATGTTCGGATTTTAATTCATAATAATGGTGTCCGCCCGGGAGTAAATTTTCATTTGCCCATCCATAGTACGAACGAAATAATAGTGTGAGTTGGAATTGTTAAGATTATTTCTATTTTAAAGTGCCTCTCTCTTCTCTAACTGAAATGTATCTCATGCTCAAACAGGTACACGAAGGGGCGACAAGTGTTAAAAATAAAGTAAAAGGGAAGCGGCACCAGGATGGACTCATTAAATGCTATTTGATCGATCGTAGCAAAAATTCACCATAATACCGCTCACTAATCCGTTCCTAAGAGTAGAGGGGACAGATTTTTATATTTCAAAAAACAACTTCATAAAATTCCTACGGTACCCCGTGTTATAGGGGGTGCATCCTCCTCTCCATCCGACATTTATTATCCTAATTGACACTTCACACAACTTCCGTTGTGTCTATCCACTATAAATACAAATGAACATATTCCCAATGGTAATAGAAAAGAAGGGAATGTAAGGGAGAAACAAGGGAACAAGAAATCATATGTCTTCTATATACCATGATAGGGTTGGCTGCCAAAACAGAACCTAAGGGAATTTTTTAGAGAAAGGAGTGGGGTATTTCGCCTATCAATGCCAAGAGGGTTTCCCTTTGGTAAGATACAAATAACATAACAGAAACCCGCTCCTGACTAAAAAGTAGCTATTCAATCCTAATGCCAGCCATAATAGAAGAATCTTAGGGAAAGAAAAGGGAACCTACATAGAGAACCGGTAAGAGGATTTTTTTTTGAATCAGGAGCGGGTATTTGCTAACTAATCAATAAGGAGTGGTACCATGCATATACATAAGACCTTTGAAGAGATAGTAAATGAACTTGGTGGAGAGAAGATTGTACTGAAACCAGTAGACGGTACTCATATCAATCCGCTTAAACTGAATCATTTCAAAAAGAAGACCGTACTCTTGAAAATGTTAGAACAAGATGAAAACATCATCATCATTGATCCAGAGAATGAATACGAGACTTTTGAGAAAATCACGGGAGTAAAACGTGTTTCGAGTTTAGAAGAAATTAACGATACTGATGCTCTTATCATTAAAGGATAAACTCATTCTCACATCGTTAGAGAGGTGATGGAAATGTACGCTTTTGTTAGATCTATCCCCAAACGAATTATCATGTTTTTGCCGGTCTCTTTCTTTGTATTCATGTGTGAGAATGAGGATTGGGAAGGATTTAAGAAATCGTGGTTCGGACTTTGGGAGGATTGGAATAATTAATGCTCTCAACATAAAGAGATAACAGCTGTCACCGGTAACTACAGAAAAATAAAGATATTTTCAGAATTGTTCCGTTTTCAAGAAAACAGCGGCAATACAGTAAAGTGCCGTCGCTTTCTCGAATGTAAGGGATAATGAGGGATGTTTTTTAGAATAAGGAGCGGGTCATTCCATGAGGGTTCGCTTGTTGTTGCCTGATAGGTGATAACAAGATAAATTAATGAAGATTACTACATAGGGGGAATCGAGATGGACAATGTAAAAGATGTAATGATGGGCTATAGTCCTTTTAATATCTTTGCAACAGTCGATATTAAAGCAGAGAACATCATATTCGAGTTAAAAGAAAGTGAAATAATGATAAACGATCGATTGCAACTAGAAATCAAAGAAACTGGCGGTATAGCCCATGATGTTGTATCTGTTCCGGTAATTAGAAATGCGGTTGGTCGAGCTATTGCGAAATTACAACCGCATGTTCAAGATTTCTTAACAGGTAAGATTGATAGAAACAAAGATGAACCTATAGAAATTGAAAACGAAGACCATCGAGAAGGTTCAATAAGAGTGTCAATGGGATTCTGCACAGATCCAGTTGATGATTCAGGTCGATTAGAAGCAGTAATCTCTGGTTATGTTGCTTATTGTGGTGCAGATATAGATGGAATGTCTATTTTTGAATTCGATCTTCTGTTAGAAGACAATAAAGTGACCATTGTAACGGAATTAGAGATATTAGAAAATAAGCTAAGACCTTTCCTAGAAGTCACTACTGCAGCTTATTATGAAACGTTCAAATAGAATACTGTAAACACCCGCTCCTCGCTCGAAAGCTATATAGAGTCCTGTTCTTCTTCTTTCAAGAACTTTCTGGTATTCCAGAAGGGGAAGATAAGGGATAATCTTAGAAAGAGGAGCGGGTGTTTTTCATTTCTCGTCAAATCTATGATGTTCCTGGTAAAATGATGATATAGGAAGGTGAATAGAATGAAATCGTTGCAAGAAACATCCATACTCAAAGAAGTTAGATATGGACTTATCGTGTTTATGATCAATTTAGTGTTTGTCTATGGGTTCAGTTATGGAATTACTCGGAATATCCAATGGCTTACTTATTCGACATTTGCTCTCATGCTATTACTTTTATCATTTTTTGTTGCAAGAGTAATAAAGATCTTCATCCTTATTCGGAAGGAACCAAGAGAAGATAAAATTTAGATACATAGGAAGACCCGCTCCTTGCTCAAAAAGCAATAGGAAGCGGTCTTTTTTTGTGTTTTCCTAATAGTTCTATGGTTAATTCTGAGAGGACCTAAGGGAGCTGCTAAGGGAATATTAAAGAGAAACACCTAAAGGAAGAATAAGGGAATTTTTTAGAACCAGGAGCGGGTCGTTAAACTAATAGGGGTCTTTTCACTCGTAATAGCCGGGAGGGTATGCATCAGTTATTATGTGTGTATATCATAATACATAGGAGTGAAGGACATGGACAAAAAAGACGTTAGTTTATCGTCTGTAATATCAACTAAAGGAGACGGTGTTTCTTTCCATAGGTTGGTATATAAAGGTCAAGAGTTCGTTGAAGAAAATGAAGTAGTGTATAAGGTTAATGAAGATGGATCACGCGAAAAGTTAGAGCATAAAAAAGTAATAACAGACATAATGGGCCTTAGTATGATAATGAATCTAACAAGCTTTAAAGAACTGCACTCAGAAACAGGCCAAGAGTTACAGCAGGCCATATATAAAGAGCATTTTCAAAAATTAGGGATTGCATAAAAATTAAAAAACCCGCTCCTGGTTGATAAAGATAGACAGGAGCGGTTTTTTTATGCCTTTTCCAGTCCATTCGAATAGATTCTGTGATATCCAGGTCTGCCTATCAAGGAAAGATAAGGGAACCTAAAGGAATGGAATAAGGGATTAGAAGGGAATATAAGAGAATTTTTTCGATTGAGGAGCGGGTGCCTCGTGTGTCCTTCTACAGATACAGGGATGCGAGGGAGGGTGACTAATAGAACATAAGGGATCTTTTTTGGAATAAGGAGCGGGTCATTCGTCATAAAAAATCCCCGCTTCTTCTATAACTAAGAGAGCAGGGATTAGTCTTACATGGCCATATCTTCTTCATCATCTATTAACTGATGTACGAAGGAGTGTAAATGGTCTATTAAGTCTTCTGGAGTTTCAAATATTAATCGGACTTCCTTTGGGTTATCTCCTCTTATTGAAGTGTAAATTTCTACATTGTGAAGATCGCAACAAATAGGAATTTCATTGATTCCTTCTTCGCTTTCATCTTCATTAATTATCAATAAGATTCTTGGATGTTTGTGTAAACGGTCATATTCAATTTCCATCATCCCTCTCTCGATTAATTCAGCAAAAATGTCACACGTTCCAAGTAGTTTAGATTCAAATCCTTCGGCAAATCGGTCAAACCATGCAATATCCATGTATATCACTCCTTCTTTTAATATAGCAACCATTATAGACTGATAAAATAATTCTAATCATACTTCTTATAGATATCTGAAAAAACTATTTTTCTTGTAGTCTATTGTGTGTTATCTGCGCTATGTGTGTTGTAAATATGCAGAAACCCGCTCCTGTCGCGCAAGCGAACAGAAGAGGGTTCTTTTCATTTTCAGCTATCTTTCGATAATATTCACTAGCTGCTGCCATAGAATAAGGGAACATAAGGGAAACGATAAGGGAACATGGGGGTTCATATAAGGGAATAATAAGGGAAGGTATAAAGGAACAAAGGAGCGGGTCTTTCAGCGTATTACTAAAATACATGAGTTGATTAAACGTGTTTTCAGTGTTTATCGCTTGTGTTCGCCACGTACACCTTTTCTTTCTATGATAGAAAGAAAAGGGATGGTGAATGACTATTGTTTAAACGGCGTAAAAAAGAACCGCGGTTAATGGACTTATTAGAAATCATTCATAACAAAGTGAAGGTGCTGCAGGTAAAAGGGGAAAACATGTCAACTGATAACATATACATGGAGATTAGTTCTATCATGGATCAGTTAGATTTATTTAATCAATCTCCAGTAGTGAGCTTTGCGATGAATAACGTAGAGTACATAGAAGAAATTTATAGTGATGTTGAACGATTAAAGTATAAATTCTTGAAATCAAACCAAAGGGAAGAAATCTATAAAAAACTAGAAAATTCCTTTGATTATCATCTACCTGTAGAGCGTAAGTTCGCCATGACGGAATGGTTATATAATGAGTTAGAACTTAGCACGTCGTTTTCACATCGAGAAGTTATGGTGGATCTTGATGGGCAAGATGTGTGGGGGGTAAGAGTGGTTGCCACGGTATCAAGTAGACAACTCGTTACAATGAAAGCTAGCATAAATGGTTCAAGGGATGGGAATGTCCATGTGGCCTTCCATGAAATGATCGATTTTATCGAGAACAACAGAATTAATATAGACTCACCGTTTAATATCTATGAAAAAGCATGCTTGAAAGTAATGTGTGAGAATATATTAGCGTTAAGATGACAATAAGAGCCGCTCCTTGACTGAAATGGTCCGGGAGCGGCTCTATAATTTGTGGTTATGCTGTTCGTCTTTACCTTAAATCGCTCCTGTTAGCCAGCCGTTTGATAGTAATTATAGAATGAGGGTAATAAGGACTGACGAAGGGGTGTCGGAAATGGAAGAACACGCATTAAAGCTAATAGACTTGTACATGGATCTAAATACAAAACAAGAAGAATTGGGTTCTAATATTGAAAGAGCGATGGGGTTAAGTGAAGGTGATGGTGTCGGCCCTACTATACTCGATGAATCTATTGGTAAACTAGAGTCCGTTATACTGGACATGCTACACGTTTCAGGAAAAGAGAGGTCCCATATGTGGGATAATGGTCTTTTATATCGATTTTGTGTGAAGCATAGTCATGATTCTGAAAGTGTATTAGAAGAAATAAAAAAGGTGATCTAATAATACTTTGGTATCTCCGTAAATTTGATTTGGAAAATAATCCAACTTTAATATAGTTCACATACAGGAAAATATTGTATGATAGTTATGAGACTAATTAAATTTTAGGGGGATTCGATGAAGCTCAATTTGCCGCAATCAAAAATAGACGAAATTCTAGAACGTTTAGACAAAGAAAACAAAGCTCATTGTAAAGTAGAAGGACGAGATTACTATTTTACTTACAGGACTGTTAGTAAGAAAAAAACAATCTTTGATCAATATATTTTGGAAGTTCAGAAAGTAGAATCAGAGCTTATGGAAGAATTAAAGGAATTTGCCAAGGGGTTGAATCAAACATTTGTGGTAGCTTGCCGCGATAAAGACCTGGTTAGTTCAATCAAAAGCGGAAAAATTCTATATATGTATTTCTTTGCTAATAGCAAATACTATACGGGCCTTGATGATGAAATTATCAAGGAAGAAGATCGGCATGAAGTAAGTAGAAATGTTGGTATGGTTCCAGATGAAGAATAAGAGCGCTCAATAGAGCGTTCTTATTTATATTGGAGAGATATTATAACGGATTAATTAAACAGGGGGAAGGCAATGCTTACGATCGACACGTTTTTGAATCTATATGGACTGGATTTAACTAAAAAGGTCAAAATAGCAAGACATATGGACACAAGAGGGATTGATGTGCACGAACTATTCCATACTGGCCACTTTGAATTGTATCAATCATATCAAGAGAGGGATGAATTCAAAGGGGCTCAATATCTTGTTTCTTGTCTCGGGATTAACAACAATCAAGCTTTGTTTGTCGGTGTTTATGAAGTGGTGGCAAAACATAAAGTAAATGGGTTTCCGGACCATCATGATGTTCCTTACAGAGGCAAAGCTAAAATAAAGAGCAAATATCATTATGAATTAGAAAAGTTAGATGGATTTGAAGATATAGAACACCGTTTGGTGATTAGGTGGAACAATGTAGGTCAAGCCTGGTGCGTATCGTTGGATAACAGACCTAAAGAAGTGGTCCAGTTGCTGCCTAGAGGCTTTGTAAAACCTTTTTCAGGCTACTCAGACATAAACCTAACCTATAGAGAATTAAGGGATATTGTGGGCGATTTAGACGCGAATCAGATATGGTACAAGATGCTGTCTTCTGTTGGAGCGGTATACCTTATTTTAGATACAACGGATGGTAAACAATACATAGGCTCCGCTTCTGGACGGGAAGGGTTATATGGCCGTTGGAAGGAGTACGCTAAGACCGGCCATGGAAATAACGTAATGCTAAAAGAAATGCTCCAGATGGAACCTGGACGGGTGCACAAGTTCCGATTTTCCATTCTTCAAGTGCTGCCGGCTTCCTTAACAAGCAAGGAAGCGGTTATGGAGGAAAATAAGTTTAAGGAAAAGTTAGGGTCCAGGGCGCATGGGTTAAACGAAAAAGAGATTAATAAGGTTTTATAAGAATGGGGCTGTGCCCTGTGTTAAGATGTTAATAATTATACATATGGAATGAGGGTAACATATGCTATTGAATTGGACTCGAGTAGATGATAAAGATTTATCCGCTTCTTTTGAAGACTTTATCTTCAGGTTAAGGGCAGACACAAAAAAAGTGAAAAATCGTTGGGGTGAAAACGTACCAGTTCCCATCAAAAAGGTACAAGTCAGAAAGCGACAAAACACCGATTTTAGGGATCTTGGCTACGAATTCCTTATAAAAGAGGTTGATTTTATTGACGAAGAGCAACGTCAATTTGTGGATGGTGTTGTATGGGAGGATACCGTAAGCATAGTAGAACGGTCTGAGGATATATTATCAGGATTAGAATATATTGATAAAGACAATCTTGATTATGATGAAGCAGATATTCCATCTTCTCCTATTGAAATCCTACGTGCTGCTTCGCAAGGGATCATAAAAGCGTTGCAAGATAGGAGTTACATTAAGGGTCCAGAAAATAAAGAGGCTCTGGAAGATATGTTTGTAAGAATGCTTAGTTTTTGGGAAAATTCTCATGATATTTCACAATACCTCAATGAAAACGGAGAGTCCCTGGTAACGCCCATTCAAGAAAAGGAAATCGAAATAGAAATCAAAACACTAATGGTCGAACCAGATATGTATTGTAGTGGAGGATGGAAAGAAGTATGGGACTATCAAAAAGCACTACATGACGAAGAGTGGTTGGAGGAAACCCTAGAAGAAGAAAGAGAAGAAGAAGAGTACAATCGTTTAAGTAAGAATGAAAGAAAGAAAATAGAAGGTCGAGGTACTGGTGAAGGTTCAGAGTATAAATCATGGTTAACATGTGAAGATGTGCCTGATGATTATCAGGAATCTTCCTCAGTGTGGCCGGGAAGCATGCTGGTGGACAGAGCGGTAAATTTAATTGGAGAAATTGATCAAGCTTTTTACAAAACCCTCCAATGGGATGACTCTATAAAAGAAGCAAAAGAGTACTTCCCATTGGAATTAAACGAAACCCTTGAGATTGCAAAACGGCTAAGTCTTGATCACCCAATTGATTCTGAAACACAGCAACCGGAAGTCTTAGTTGCTAACTTCTTTGTCACCTATGCAAGCAAGGGCGGTGTAGAGTCGCAAGAAGTAATCCTCACGTCCTGGGGTGAAGATTTGGATTCGGTACACGTTCGCACGAATATAAAGATACAGAGGGAATATTGGTCTTCTCGGGGTATAGAAGTGAGAATCGTTACTGAGGATCAAATTAATTGGACTTTAAAGAGAAATCTTGAATTTATCGATACAATGAAGAAAGCTAGTCATTATAACATCAGTGAAGAAATTTGTGCCTTTGTTTTAAAGCGACTTGCTTCATCTAAACGGAAGGATCCAGGAATGCTGCTTTATCAATTTAATAATGAAGCGGCCAGTTTATATACAGAAGGTGAGATTCATCCTGGAGACATATTGAAGGTTGTTGAATTTCTTTTAATGAATAAAATAATACATTTTGACTTCGAAAATGAAGAATACTCAATTGAAATGAAGATTTCTGAGTTTGTTATTCGAAGAAAACAGTTCACAATAGAAAAAGTTCAGAAACCTAACAAGTATTTTTCAGATAACATAGTAACTGTGCTTAATTAACTTAACGGAAAACATTACAGCTCTCATGGGTCTGTGATGTTTTTTTATGGGAAGATTATACGCTTTAACCTCTAAGTTTCCCTTCTTCTCGCCATCGGTTATACAAAAATGGTAATGTATGAAAAAGCTAAGAATAGAAAGTAGTGATTAGATTGTACAAAATAAACACAGTATCCCGGGTGGATGTTGAAGCGGCAACAAACCCATACAAAGTAAACGTGACAGTCTCTTTTCAAGACGGTCGTTTCAGAAGAAGAATTATAAACATTTGCAAAAAGGACGCAGTGGTGTTGCAAGTTAATCCAAGTTTGATAGGGTTGATTTTTAAGAAAAAATCCAGGGTGAATGTTCAGATATTCAGCAATCGTAATTCATTTACATCACATTATGAAGATCCACTAGAAAAGATATTCGAGGATAAGGGTGTCTTCGGATTTAACTATAAAAAAGAAGCGGATGATTTCAAAGTGGAAATTGAACTGCGCTTAAGTAAGTTTATCGATCGAATGATAAGAGATTACGAGGCTCTATTAGCTGAGGCTGACAAAGAAAAATTTGAATCGGTTTAATGAAGTCAATTTTATAGATTATAGGTGATTATAGTGAAAAAGGACATCAAACAATGTAACGACTGTTGTAGGAATGAACTTGAAGTGGTGTTGGTTAAATATCCTTTCTCAATAGCGTATGGACGAATTGAAGATAATACTATTCAAACAGAAGGAAGTAAAGCTTATTCATGTGTAAGGTGCATAGATAGGCGCGTTAGACACCTCTCGGGTGCAGGGAAACCAGCTGCAGTGATTAATCAGGTAGTAAAGGGTCTAAAAGAAGATACACTTTCTCAAGATAAAGATGAAAGTTTTTCTCGGCTTGATGAGCCGGCCACTGAAAAACAATTGGATCTCCTTGCATATATGCTCGATATGGAAAGGTATGAGTTAAAGGAAGGCGTAAGAGAAGTCATCACAAAAGGGCAAGCCGGCTCCATAATAGGTGCCATCAGAGCTGGTGATGAATTTACTAAGGAAATGCTCGAATTTATTGAAAGCTATGCCTAATGATTTCTGATTTGAGTCGATGATAATTCTTGCGGTACAATATGCGTGAAGCAAAATGAAGTAAGAGAGGGTGCTAAGAATGGCAGTTGATTTTCCGCAAATAGAAGATAGGGATATAACACAATACATACCTCCTCAAAGCGAATATAAGGAATTCGAAAACGAAGCTCAATATGAGGAAATGGGGAAAGAATGGGGGTTGTTCGGTAAAACTCCTAAGAAAGACTTCTGGTTTAAAGGTAAAGGGTATAAACGCTCTGTTAAAGTGATTGGCTTTATCAAATACGGCGTAACCGGTACATTCCATACTTTGATTATTGAATTCCAAGATGGTAATAAGTCTTGCATTCATCCTGACTACCTAAAAGAAATGCAAAAATCTACATTCGGTAAGGAAACAGAGGAACCACCTGCAGTTGTTAAAAAGCCGGCTTCCAGGGGGAAAGTTCTGACTTCAGATGACAAACCGAAAAGTAAAGCTAAGAAGGAATCAGCTCAACCAGATGTGGCTTTACCTGCAGACAAAGTGACCTTCGAGGCTAAAGTAAAGGATTTCTCAACAAAACCGAATCCATTTAGTGATAATGATGATGAAATCTTGATTCTTGAAGATGTGCGGATTACTGAGGGTGAACAGATTGGTGTCGGTCAAGCGTGGTGCGGATACAGTAAAACCTTAAAAAAAGTCAGATTTACAAGTGGGGCAGAATATCGAGTTTGCTGCTAAGATCGTGAAAAAGAAACATAAAGAGTATCTTTATAAAATTAATAACCCTTCAAAACTAAAATTTCTTTAAAATACCTACTGGATTTAGAAAGGAAAATGATGTCGCACAACAGAAAGGGTGTTTGAAATGAAAGAAATTGGCGAACCGAAAGACGGTGTGTTCGCAAGACCTACCCCTATGGAGGCTGCGAATCTAGGTTCTTTTAATACACAGAGCATAAGCATTAAACAATCTAAACTTAAAACTATAATACATTGTATTAAAGCGGGGGGGATTATGAACAGAATAATCTCTTGGAAAGACATTTTATCTGAGGACTACTTCTATGGATTAATTGAGGATTCAAAAAGAAAAGAAGCTTTAGACGAATGGTTAGTGGATGGGAATTTTTCGTGTGTAAAGAAGAATAAAAGACATTTGATTAAACCATATTTAAAACAAGAGGGATTATCTTTTCCTTCTGAAAGAAATATTAAGTATTTTAAAAGAAGAAGAATTAGGGATATTTTATTAACTTCAACATTATGGGCCATTTTGGCAGTTGGATCGATAATTCTATCTCTTAAGGCCTTAAAAATGTGAAGGTCATAATATTAGAAGAAGGGATATATCCCCTTCTTCTTTTTAGTGATTAAAATACCCAACAGCTAGTACATAAAAAATTCTACAAATACTCTCCTAGTAATGAATCATCCCACATATGTACTGCATTATCATTTTTCTCAAGTTCTTTTTGATCAAAGTGTGTTCAACTATAAGATACGATTATCGCCCGGGATATCCATTGGTAATCAGTGGATATATAATGAGGGCAGTTTAAATTAAAGGGTGGTATACATATGTGGAATCAAGGTGACTTATACTTAGAGGATATTAATTGGGGTCATTCATTTGAAGAAGAAGGTTATTTAAGGATTCAAAGTAATTTGAAGGTATATAAAATGAATGAAGATGTAGAAGAGGGTGAGTCCGTTCCTGCGGGGTTCATCGATGTGCGTGTATTTGATGAGCGATGGGGCAATATGTTGTATGCAGCGGATGTGGATTGTGACGCTTTTGCTGCTATGGAAACATATGTGGGTGCTGATAAAGAATTTGAGCGGATTGCAGTTTTAAACCGCATCAGTATAGAGGAGAAGTTTCAAGGAAAAGGGATCGCTTCTCATGTGATCGAACAATTACACCATTTCCTGAAAGAAGTCCTGGATGTCGATGTTGTCCTTCTTATTGCCTCTCCTGGAGTGGGTGCAGAAAACTTAGAAGAGAAAACGCATAGGTTGGTGCAGTTTTATAGTCAGTTTGGATACATTCAGATGACGGAAGATCATGCTAACCACATGTGGTTAGATCTTTTAGGAGAAGATGATGTTCTCGATGGAGCTACCTTATCTATACCTAAGTCGGAGGTTCCATTCTGGGACCGCTTCTTCCGATATGCAAAACACGAAGCGGTTGTGTTAAAAGGTAATGTTGGTGATTTAGATGTTGAGAAAGAAGGGTTACTGGACGAAGTTATTGCGATTTACGACAGCAATCTTCAATCATTGGAAATGATTAAAAATAAGGAGAAGGAAACGGTGGCACTTCCTTTTACTTTGTTAGAGATTGCCCTCGTTAACTTCGATTTAGGGATGTTTGTTGATGAAATTAGAGAAGGTATTGTAAAGGATGCGCCTGATCTTCAACTAGCTCAACACTACTATGAGATAATAAAAGAAATTTGTGAAAGTGATGAATTTGAACCGATCATATCCGCATTGATCGAGGAATACAAAGCGGATATCTTTGAATAAGTGTATACATGACCTGCCAAGTTGTTGGTGGGTCTTTTGTTATTCGCATTGGTGAAACAAAATAGTATAACTAAACTCTTTGGAAGGATAAATACATACTGATGAAAAATTGCCCGAACGAGTGAAGGGAGTCATACTAAAGCAAAAAAATACGCATTGGAGGGAAACAACAATGAAATAACAATGAGAATAATGATTTTAGAGTGCGATATCATAAAGAAACTGGAAATGAATTAAAATCGGGAAGAATAGTTCTGGGAGGCTTTTATGAAGAAGAGTTTAGTTTTAATTGCATTCATCAGTGCTTTGCTAGTAAGTGCGTGCGGTAATGACGAGAACGCAATGGAAAAGGAAAAAGTAAAGCTAGTAGAAGACGTACTAACGGCGATCTTAAATGATGATTCAGAAACATTGGATGCTAAATATATTCCAGCTGTATTAAGTACAGAGGAGTTACTAAAAATAAAGTCTGAATGGGGGATTAAAGATTTAAAGACAAAGGATTTTACATTCGAGAAAGTAGGAGAGTTTACATATCACGCAGTACATCAAGAAACTAAGTTAACATTTAGGGTGATGGAGAAGGAAGGTACCAGTAAGATCGACTTTATCACAAAACTGTAGGGTCAATTAACATTTGTAATACATACATTAAGGGAGCGATTAAGCTCTCTTTTTTTATTGTTCTATCTCCTCAATTAAACACAAAAAAGAGATGCAAGTCCCACACCTGCACCTCTTCCGGACGGTATCCAATTACAAGATTCCCACAAGCATATTATATCACAATGTAGGTTTCGTTCAGTGTACTTATGTTGCTTCGAAATACCATAGAAAGATATAGGTGTTTTGACATGGACTTGGGAAGTTCAGAGGCCTTCGAAATCTCGAGGACTTCTCCTTTTACTGTTATAATAAGGAAAACGCTTAAGGGGGGATATGGCCTTATGGCAAAGGGTAGTAATAAAAAAGCGAAGTTGCGGGCCAAGAGAAAGAGAAAAGAGTTTAGGAATAGAACAAAAGCGGAACAAAAAGCAGCTAAAGAACGGAAATTAGATAAGGCTGAACGAAATCGCAGGTTTGCTGGATTTTCTCCAACAAGAGAGTTACCAGAAGACCAAATTATATTTGATGACTTCAGCATACAAGAGGGACGAGAAGTGGTCCGTACACTTAATGAAAGGTTGTTCTTTCATCGATTGATGGAACGATTGGAGGAGGAAGGGTGTCAACATGATCTTCGTTATACTCGCGACCTGCTTAAAGGCATGAGTTATGGGAAGTGGAAAATTGAGAGTGTGATCGATGTTTTAGAGGAAAATGGTGGCCACTGTGATTGTGAAGTCATCTATAATGTATATATACCTCGGTCAATGTTATGTCAGGATGAGGGGTTGTATGAATCGTGAAAAAGACTGGAGGAGCGATTCGATGTCGGATGATATAACAAAAAACTATCATAGTCGGTTGCTTGCTATGAGTAAGGCGTTCGATAAGCCGCTCGAACGAATAAAAGCTAGTTATATAGATGAAAGATATTCGAATTGGATTACTTGGCTCTTGATGTCTCCTGTTAGAGAGTACAAAAGGGTGATGAAGGTTCATGAAGGGTTGAAAAAGTTCTCAGCTGAAACACTTACTGCATTACTGGTCCCAGCTACGGGTATCGGAGCGATTCTCTATCAATCAACACTAAGTCGAATCGATCATTTCGTTGATTTAGTGGGTGTGACAGCTTTAGGCTTAATTTCAGGTTATGTGTTTTCTGTTATTGTATTTTTGTCCTACCTGTTGAATTTCAATAGTCCTCATTTCCATACCGGCGCATACAGGAAATTTAGAAGGCAGGAGTATGACATGTTTAAAAGGGCTCTATTGGACGAACAAGGCGACTTCTACTTCCAAGGTGTATATGACTACTTTGGAAAGATGCAGGCTGGTAACGAGGAAATCACAGGCTTATCAGATAAGATAACGAAATACTTCGAAAAAGATAAGGTTCAAGTCGAATTAAAGTACCGTCTTATAAGGGGCCTGTATGATCGACAAGAAAAACGAAATGAAGAGGAAACAAATAAGATCATACGGGAGTATGAAACGCTTATTGAAGTCTATGATGCTACTATTAAAGAGGCTTCTAGAGGTACTGAATATATTATTGAATTAATTAAAGACATCAATAACGTTCTATTCAGAATGAGGAACGGAGTCTTCACAACTAAGGACTTGAACTTAATTTGTGGGTTTACATTGTACGAACAAAGGGGAAATAAAATACATAAGCTAGAAGATGTGGGAACATCCGGCCGCTCACCGAAAGTTATTGAGCTGGAGGATCCAGAGTACAAAAATTGGGGAGCGGTTGAGGTTATAAAAAAAGATATGAAAGAGCCTGTCATTAACGAACCGTATGAGAATCATACTGTGGTGTCGCTTAAAATGAATATTGATAGAACGAAACAGTGGGTCTATAATTTCCATTTTGATACGGATAATAAAAAAGTTAATCATTTGTTGGTAAAAAATGATATAATTGACTCAAGAGAAGTGTACCGGCTAATCCACGCTTTGTCCCTTGTAGCAGAAGGGGTGGAATACGGTGCCCAAAAGGAGGCGAACGAACGTGGCTGAACTGAAAATCATACAATTCAAATCGCAAAAAGACATTAATAAAGAACGCCAGGAAAAATTGGAGCAAAAGAAATCGGAACTTCGTCGCCGTGTGGCTGTCATCAAAGACGGTCCTAAGCGAGGGTCCGGCAAAGCGAAAGTGTACTAATCAAAAGTTCGGAAGGTGGATAGCTAAATGCTATCTGCCTTTTTTTATGCTCTTCTTTAATTCTTCAATCTTTTGTTTCTGTCGCTCAATCGGTTCTAGTTTCTTTTTCATGTTTTCTTTTCTGTCTCCTAATTTTAGTTTTTTGGGCTTGTTATGTAAGTGAATGACTTTCCCCATATAACATGCTCCTTTCCTCGTTCTATAATTTATATCTATTCGTTATTTTCTCCATAGATGTTTAAGAACAGACGTGAAAAATCGACGTGATTTGAGAGTTGTTGTGAAGGATCGGTCTTATCGCTGGTCAATTTGTGCCTGACTTTCCACATTATGTTATATTGGGCTTGGACATAGATAAGAGAGGGTGGTTATTGTGCGTTCGTTCCTATTTAGTATTACAGCGGTGTTCTTATTTTTGGTGGGGTGTAGCTCTACTACAAGTGAAGGTGTTAGTCCTCAAGATAATGTGAAAGCAGAAGTTGATAATTCAGAAAAGCGTAAAGGGGAGTTACTAAACTGGGAGAATGACATGCTAGCAATGCTAGATAATATCTCCAATGACTGGTTTTCCTTCATGGAGGATGACTCTCTATGGGATAACATGCTAGTGGCTAACAAGGATACTTATTTCCTGGAGAAGACAAACGAGGCACTAAGTGAACAGTCAAGACAATTCGAGGAATACAATAAACAGTTAAGAGAATTGGAATTACCGAAAAGCTTGCCAACTGAAGATCTTATCAAACTAGGAAACACTAGAGCTATCTTAGAAGAATCTATAGATGATCAAACAATGGTAATTTCCTCACTCCAAAGGTATGCGTCTGAAGAGTCGGAAAGTATGAGAGATACAATATTAGAAAGTGTTGATGGGAATGTAAGGGCGATAAAATTAAAACAAAAGAGATTTGAGCGAGAATTAAATGAATTGAACCAAAAATATGATCTGGAACCAATCAAATACTTTCAGTAAGTTTGTATTGTTAGAACCCACTCCGTTAGCTAATTAAACCGATCCGTTTCGAGGTGCAAAAGGGTTAATTGTTAAAAGGTATACGAATTGACGCATGCCTTTCTCCTATAATATAAATGCCGGTTCAATCCTTTAAATTGAAAGCAAAGAAACAAGAAGAAAATCCTTTGTGAGAAATTGGTGCAATTAAAGTGGGTTTAAGAGTTTTTGTGGGAGTCTCCGAGAAAAATAGATGCTATTATGAAAATCGACTTCGTTTTAGGCTTGAAATTTTCGGGGTGTGTTAATATTGTGTGTAACAATAATAAGTAATAGGATGTGTGGTTTGATGTCTGAAAAAGAATATAGTGCCAAAGAGTTAGAAAGGATAGCCATTGAACATGAAAAATATTTTACGCGAATTAAAACCTGGGATCTTCATGCGGAAAAAAATCAACTTCCCTCTTCTTCCTGTTTTGTAAAACATTTTGGTTCTTGGTCCGATGCGAAAAAAGAGATCTTTTTCCAGAGTGCTGAAGATATGAAGCAGCTTTTAACGCTTATAGCCAAAAAACACAAAACCCATTTTAATACGAAAGATGAATGGAATGCTCATGCTAAGGAACACTCACTACCGTGGGAAAAAACATTTGCTAAACATTTTGGTTCTTGGAATGAAGCTCGAAGAATAATTTTAGGTGTTGATTACACTGAAAACAATCTTGTTCACAGTAAAGAAGCGCTTACGAAAATAGCTATAGAACATTCTGTTCACTTCGCGTCTAGGAGGGCTTGGAATCTACACGCAACTAAGCATGGTCTGCCTTATAGTAGTAGTTATGAAAAGTACTTTGGTACTTGGAATAACGCAAAGGAAAGCATTTTTCAAGGATATTGTAGTTCAAAAAGAGTTCACTAAATTTTAGTCTTAATCTTAAAGAAGCCGAAATAACTTAAGAATTAATAAACTAAACCCACTCCGGGAGTAATTGATGGAGTGGGTCTTTTTGATAAATGTGGAAACGAGTATCAATGAGAGGGGGATTGGTTTTGTTCAAGCATAATTAAGCCTTCTTCTTTGTTTATCGACTGAAAGGATGTTCTCTAGCTTGAATGTTCGAAGTTGTTGCTTTCGGAGGTCGTAAGCCAAAACCCTATTCTCTTTCACCTGTCTTACAATTATCTTTCTTTGAGTCATATTGCCGGCGTTATTCATATAAATAAGTTCAATTGGTGATTTATTTTCTAGTGAGTATTGAAGCAGTACGTTCATGAAATCATCTCCTATACTATAATTTTATAAGAACACATGTTCCTGTTCAAGTAGTTTAATTTACTGGAAAGAAAGAACCCTTCCTGGCTGTTTATCGCCTATGTTCGCCTGTCATCCATCCCCATAATAAAATGAGGGTGGTGAGATTAAATTGTTCTATACATAGCGGGCACGACATTAAAGAAGGCCTACGCTTTTAAGTGTTGAAAGTTTTGGCTGATGAAGGGTGTTAATACAATGGAGAAGTTACTAAGCAGAATTAATGTAATACAAGAAGAACTCTTGGAGTATCGGATTGAGAATGCCTTGGTTTTTGGTTCAATGATTAAGGGGACAAATAAGCTTTTTTCTGATTTTGACTTGGCTATAAAGGTAGATAACATTGAGAGGTCCTTAGAGAATTATCCCTACTTATTCCCTGGGATACCGGTTAAACGTATTTGCAGGCCTTATCTTGAATGAATTCGGAACCAACATACGTTACAAATTAAATGTGGATGTAAACTGCGATCTCGCATTTAAAGGAGATAATCATTATGAGAAGAGTTTGGTTTTTGCCGCGCCTCGAAATAATCAAAAATGGGATTAGGGTTGATAATGAAACCCTTATCGAGAGGATCAAGGAAATACAGAAAGACGATTTTTCAGTAAAAGAAGAAAGGGATAAGAATGCTCAAGCGTTTATGTTGACTCAAGTGATAGCGGGCTACTCAACTTGTGCCAGGTACTTTCCTTATATACTGGAAATAGAGCAATTCTTACGGCCAGAAAATAGAGCGCAATTAATCATGAGGAATGAAGCGATTAATGAAGTGGCAGTTCTTAGTCTTGTGAGTGAAAAAATAGATCACGGACTGCTGGAGAAAACATGGTTTCCTCTATCGTTGATGAAAGAAATTAGCGAGTTAGTCAGAATCAAGCAGGTTGAATCTGAAAACTTTAATCCGTCCGCTTTAGGTTGGGATGTGTGTTGTAAAAAAGATTTATCTGAAAAAGAAATGAAACTGTTTGGTCAAATGTATCTAAATACTCAAAGAGGCACTTTAGGTTTTTTAGAGAAAATCGCTCAAGACCCCGACCTTCGTGGGCAGTATGTTTTGTATCGGTCATCCATTGAAGACAAAGAAGGTTTTATTTCTAAACTAGAACATACCTACCAGAAGAAAGCCAATCATCAACCGCTTCAACAGTTTAAGGAACTAATAAACACAATAATATAAACGTGAATGTCCTTTGAGAGTGATGCTGCAGGGGGTTGTTGTCCAGTATTCACAATGCCTCCATTGTAAATCGAAAAAGGAGTTCTCCGAAAAGAGGTAGGAAAATGACATACTCTAAAAAGACAGTAATTTTTAATTTTGAAGGTCCTGTTTCTGTGACTGTAGCAGGACAAGAAAATGATGTAGATACAATCGAAAAAGCTAAAGAACAATTATTTAGAAATGTTGATAAGTACATCAAACATGGTGTACTAGAGGGAGAAAAGTTAGGGGAAGAAGGTTTATTTCCGGGCCTTCCTATTCGTACATCTGGAGGGAAAAACGGTATCATTTTGTCCACTAGGAGAGTGAACAATGAATTAATCCTTAAGGTGGTGAATCTTGAAAACACCGTTGTCTATAATCCTGATATTGCTTATTTGTTAAAAGTTTCTGAGAAGGAGCCAATTGAGGAGTTTCTTAGTAGAAGGAACAAAATAAGAAAATATCCGGAACCAATGAATACTTTTGAAGGTCGGTTGGAGACAGGTGAGTGGATGGAAGGTGAAGTGGGGTATTATGTTCACGGTTATGATATTTATCCGGTAGTCATGGTATCTCGTAAAAAGCTTGCTGTGATTAGCCATCAAAAAACAAAAGGTTTTAGGGTGGAAGGAATGCAATTCAATAATATATTCGACACTAAGAAAGAAGCAGAGAAGAATATAAAGGAGAAGAAAAATAAAGATATGCCCCATCTGAGGTTTTAAGTAAGATTGGTTTTTATTAAATCTGGCTGCTGGGTTTGTGGGCTGAGTTGATAGACACGAATGTAAAGAGCTTGCATCCTTGGGAATTGTTCAGCTGAGAGGGGAACTTATGAGTTTAAAAGAGCTGCAGGAAATTAGTGATATGAATTTCATGCAAAAAGTTATAGGAGTCATAAATGAAAATGTAGATTTTTTTTCAAGTGGTGCTGTTCTTTGTTGGTATTCTCTTTTTACATCGAACAATTTTAAGTGTTTTTAATAAGAATAAAAAGAGAAGCTTTTGGCCATCTTTGCTTCTCAGGGTTATAAAGAGCTTGATCGTATATGTTGTTATTGTCGCTCTGCCACTAGAAGTATGTGTAATGCTTTATGAAGATAGTAAAACGAAAGAATATCTTGAAGAGAAAGCGTACACGAAGGAAGAGTTGGTAAGTTATCATTTTCCTGCATTCAAAAGGGAGCAATCGGTCAATAACTTTGAAATAGACTACATAAATACGCCTTTAGAAAAGAAGTACGTTGAGTTTGAAACGATTAATGGTGAGAGGTATTCCGGTTCTGTCGCAATAGAGATACATGGAAATGCAATTGATCCTTACATTGAATATAAGGAGCTGGAACTGGATATGGGGAATAGGTTCTCGAAAGATGCCAGGTATGACTTAATCCTACACGTTTGGAACAAACAACAGAAATAAAATGTAAAAAAGAGGTGTGGAAGTTGTGAATCAAATTTATGGAGCGCATATGGATTTAATGGACAAAATTAAGGGTGGTTTACATGGTCTAGCTATTGGCGATGCACTAGGAGCCACTACCGAGTTTTTAAATGAATCTCAAATCAAGGATTTTTATGGCCATGTAGATGAAATCATCGGTGGAGGAATCATGAAGCTTGCACCCGGGGAAACAACTGATGATACTGCAATGACTTTGGAGTTAGCGAAGGGGATAATCGATAATCCATCAAACCCTATTCTTAGCATAGGTGATCGTTTTCTAGAATGGAAGGGGACTAATCCAAAAGATATCGGTTTTATTGTGAATACGGTGCTAAGTTTATTTAAAAATAAAAGTGTTCAAGTGTTGTACGGTTCTGATTGGGCATCAATTGCAGAGATGGCTCATTACCAATACCTGCATGAGAAGTCCGCTGGTAACGGTTCGCTTATGAGGTGTTTGCCTGTAGCTTTGATATATTCTGATGTCGAAACCATTCGGAAAGTAAGTGTGGACCAGTCTAAAATGACTCATTATGATGTTCGGTCGGAAGAAACGTGCGTGATTTATAATATGATCGCCTATGGGTTGTTGGATGGGGTGCCATTGAGGACTGCTATCTATAATGAAATTAAAGGAACAATCTATGAAGGAGATTATCGGCGGGAACCGGATGTCCCTCATGATGGATTTGTCGAAAATACCTTTAGATGGGTCTTGTATCATCTTCTAAACTGTGAGACTTATGAAGAAGTGGTTGTACAAGCTGCGAATAAAGGAGGCGATAGTGATACGATTGCTGCTATTGCTGGGGGACTTAAAGGGATAGATGTTGGATACGAGTTGCTTCCTCAAAAATATAAAAGAAAACTCTTAAATAGTGATGAATTAAATGAAGTGTGCACCAGTATAAACAACCTTAGGTACCAAAGGTAGATTTTGTTCGAGTTTTGTGGGGTTCTGTTCGGTGCTATGAGCTTCTTCATGCTATGTTATGAGTTGTATAGGATTGCTAGTTATAGGGAGGAAGATTGATGGATGAAAAGTTCTCTTGACTTGTTTATCCTTTATTTTAGTTCTTTGGGCGCTGGAAGTGTTAGTAAGGATTTGAAGTCGATTAGCGAAGTACCCGTCAGGTCCAACGTCATATGAATCTACGATTACATTTTCAATAGTTTCAGGTCAGTAATTAATAAAGCTCTAAGTAGTGAAAAGAAGGTCATTTTTATGGCCTTCTTTTTAATTTCGCTATCGACCAATCCATTACCAATAACTAATTAAAATTCCATATTTTGCTCATATCGTGGACATGGCGTATTATATTAATAATGTGACATATTCATAGATTGAAAAAATAATAGAAAGGGGTAATTTCTTTGCAAAAAGAGGAGATAAAACGTTGCTATAATGACGAATTGCTCGTTTTTGAAACGCATATGGACAATAAAGATTACTCCCAGCACACAATCAAAAATTATTTAAGTCATGTTTCTTCTTTCTTAGAATTTATCAATCGGATCAATAAGGTTTCTGAACCTGTACCGCTCCAGGATGTTCGTAAATTAGAAATTAATTTGTATTTGAATTACTTGAAGAATAAATTGGGGAATGGTCCCGGCACAAGAAATTATAAATTAATGGCCGTTCGAGCTTTTTATAAATGTTTGATTGAATACGAGGTAGTGAGCTCAAATCCGGTTGAAGGAATTGAAAGGGCCAAAGAGGAAAGAAACTCTTTACCTTCCTATTTGGAGAAAAGTGAATTAGGGGTGTTTTTCTCCCAAATCGCAAAAGTGAGCAAGAAGATGTACGTGAAAAGAAATAAAGTGATCTTGGGCTTAATGACATACTGCGGTCTGAGGGTTGAAGAGGTTCACTCACTGAATAAATCAAGCATTAACCATGGTCAAAAAGGGTTGTCTGTAAAAGGTAAAGGTAATAAAACAAGGTATATTCCACTACCTAAAGACTTGTATCAAGTTATCAATGACTACATTGAGAACCATAGAGAATACCCGATGAAAGGGCATGAAGATGCTCTGTTTTTAAGTAGATTCGGAAAGAGGTTATCCAAGAGGAGGATCCAAAGAATCACAGAGAATATCCGTAAGGCACTGAATGAGCAAACGGAACATGAACAGCTAAAAGATCGGAACATATCCAGTCATAAGCTTCGTCATACCTTTGCCACTATGTTGCTTCAACAAGGATATGATATTAGAACTGTTCAGGAGTTGTTAGGGCATTCAAATTTAAATACCACCCAAAGATATACTCATGTTACGGATGCCGCTAAACAAAAAGTGATGGATGAAATGAATATAGATGTATTTAAAAGTGATGATTAGGTGTTCTATCTAAATTTGAATTCCCTAATTCTATCCAAGTTTAGGTCTTAGTGCTACGATAAATTTATTGGATTTTAACACTCACTTTTTTACATTTAATCGTTGGTAATAGCGTGGATATAAAAGGGGGAATTAGAGATGGCTAATGACAAACCGTGTTTTTATTGTAAAAAGACTGTGCATATAAGAAAGAGCTATATTGAGTGGGTGGAGGTAGGTTATCCCATGTAAGTTGCCATCAAGATCGAACAAGCCATAAATCCTACTGCACTAGTTGTCCTGGAGAAATCATTATGATTAGGACGTTTGTGGTAACACAAAGCTTAAGAATTAAAGCAGATGGTGAACTCTCTAAAAAAGTCATAAAACTGATTGGTCTGGAGAAGGAACCGAAACATTGAACACGCATTGTGAGTTATGTGGAGAGGAATATCAATTCAAAGAGCACAACGGCATATTTACTATTCTTGGTAACAGTTATTAAGGGAAATTTGATGGTGGATATCGTGGTTAGAGTGTTTTGTAATTGAGAAAGGTGGAAGAGTTATGGAAGGTTATGCTGAAGAGATATCGAGTATGAGTGAAACTGAGTTAGTGGTGGAAACAAAAGATAAAATTTGGGAATCTGTTTTCTGGTCCGCGCAATTTCATGAAAGTCACGATCAGGTAAGTGCTTGCTATAGAGAGTGGGTAAAAAGAGATGGAAATTCGCATACATACAATACGTTACATACAGAAGTAAGGCTAGAATTTAGTGGAAAGTAATGTTTTTAATATGTCCTGAGGGAGAGTGGTTAATCAAAAATAGAGTCTTGGTTTAGCGATAAGTCTCCACAATCTAATTCAATACGTATAAGTGATAAATCCTTCCTGTATCTATATCAGCAAGATCGATTTGTTCATCTCAAGGATGTATTCTAATTATTTTTAAATCTGAATTTGTTTAGAGGAGGAATTAGATGAATTCTTATGAAAGGCTAGAAAATTTGAAACTGGCTAAGGAGTTCCCACCATCCGGCAGAGAGGAATCATTAGTGACCATTTATGAAGGTGATTTCGATTGGTTAATGGAACAAGTGATCGAAATAGCAAATACTGAAGCTGTTCAGAAGGGGGCTAACTGGAAAGAAGAAATGAAAAAAGTTAAAGATTGCCCTCAAAGACAAGATGCTGCTCTTGACCAATTGATAGACCTATATTGGGTTTCCACTAAGCTTGGTTTTTATGATGCTGGAGATGTAATTCAAGAGATAATCAATAATAGAATCTAGGTCGTAGTACGATGATAGAACTAGAGTAGAGGTTATCCATCTTCTCAAAATGAGATCATTACCTCCACATTCTCAGTCACTCTATCAGTATGGATAATTTTTTGCTTATATTTCTTTGTTTAAAAATTACGTTTGAGATAATAAAAATAATGCCGAGCACTTTTTGCATATTGGAAGTGAATTCCCTAATCTTGATTGTGAGGGATTCGATGTAATACTAATACATGAAAAGAATGTTCAAATGTTTCAAAGTAAATGGGAAGTGGTTCATAAAAGCAAGACAGAGCATGAAGCTGAATTGGTTATAAGTCAGCTCAAAACTATATTACTAGAGATAAATGAATTATTACATCAACGAAAAGCGTTAAAGAAGATGAAAGAACGCAATGCCGTAGAGGGGTTAATTGTTGAAATTTACAAAAAGCTCAGAAATGATTATTTCGAGATTTTTATAAAAGATTTAATAAGTAAAACATAGTGAAATTTGCTGTATATTTCGATGAAAGAGTTTAATAGGTTCTTGACCAATGTAGTGCAGTAAAAGGAGGTATTCTTATGGGTAAACAGGTTTATCTTGCTGATAAAGACGCAGAAAGGCTTTATGCGTTGCTTCGCAATGAATTGGATAGTGGAGATTTGTCAGAAGAAGACTGTGATTGGTATTACAAAATGCTTGAAAAGCTATCTAAGTAATGAACTACCCCACGAAAGAGTTTAATAGATTCTCTACAAATATAGCGAAGGAGTTGCTTGAATAAATGGAGCCAAACTTTCAACTCATTAAAGTTGCTGATAGGGTTGTTCTTCTGATTCTGATAAATATTAGACAAGAGAAGAGAGACCACTTGGAATGGTTGATACGGGGTACAAAATGCAATATAAGGAGAATCATTGATAGTGGTTTTTATCCTAATTATTATGGGATTTATGAGTTGAGTGGTGAGGGGTCTCTAATTGTAGCAAGTGAAATTGAACTTTATTTAAACGATTCCAAATAATGCACTATAGGCGAAAGAGTTTAATAGATCCTTGACCAATACTGTGCAGGAAGAAAGTAGGGATAGTAATGAAAAAGAATCAACGAATTGTAGTGGAATGGATTTTAAACAGTAATATGGAGTATTTAGCAGCAATCATTGAGTTGGAAGGTTCCTTTGAGAGTATACCTGATGAAGTTGCATATGCTTTTGAAGAACTTACCGAAAAAGAAACAGTAGAAGTGATTAAAAAATCTGCACACTTATATTTAAAGCGTATGTCGTAGTACGACGTAAGAGTTTAATATTGACCAATGTAACGCAGTAACAAAAGAAGAGGAGGTTTTTGAGTGGGAAATCCAAAGTTGAATTTTAATCAAGATCAAAAAGAGGTAGTTGAGCGTGAAATAAAACAAGCCTATAGTTCTATGGCTACGTTGCTTGAATGGGTAAAGGATGATTCTCTAAGTGAAGACATGAAAGAAACCCTACCAAAGTTAGTTGATAATTATATGAATACTGTAAAAGAAACGATTGGATTTACTGGGAAAGAAAGTGAACGTGAAAAGGAAATGACTGAATCAATCGGTCAATATTATCAAAAACAAATAAATGACTTAGAAAAGGCATTAGAAAGTCAGCAATCCATTAGCAGCATAGCAGCAAATGTAGAACTAGCCTTTAAGAAAATAGATAAATGGTGGGACGTTGAAGGGTTTAACTTCATCAAAGAAAGGTCAATCACTGCTGGTGGCATTGCGAAATTGGAGTTAGGCTTCATGATTGATTCTTTCACATCGAGGTACTCTAAAACTCCTTCGTCTGACAAAGAAAAATTGAAAACAAAGGTCGAATACTTAATGGAGCAAGGATTTACATTTACTCCAAAAAGACGAGGGTACGGATTAGACCTGATTGACAATGACAATAACCGAAATCTACTTGAAGTAATGATAAAAAAAGCATTTCCAAGCGCAAGGATATGGTCGTTTAACAATCTTTTAAGAAGAACAAATAAAGAAGATGATGACCACTTTATTCTAAGAAGTGTAGAAATGACAGTTATTGACTTAGGCGATATTGAAGCACTCGAAGTAGAGGAAAAATACTTCTTATTTGATGAAGATGACGAATGATTTACTGAACAATCCGGCGAAAGAGGTTTATAGATTCTTGACCAAAGATACGCAAAAAAAGAGGGGTATAATTGAAGTCATTAAGGAAAAGAGCATTAGCAAAAGTAGTTGGAAAGCGATACAAAAGCAATAAAAGTGGTGGTTTCGATATTTATGATAAATATGGAAGTGTGGGTATTGCTCATAAAGTTAGTGATGAAAGATTAGTTGGTTTAATTAAGTCCTAATACTCAAACCTACGAATGAGTCTAATAAATTCTTGACCAATGGAGTGCAATTAAAGGAGGAATTATAAATGCCATATAACGAGAGTGAAACTAAGGGAAAAATCAGAGAGGTTATGAATTCTTCTGAACCTATATTAGATGGAATGACAGACAAGACGATTTCTTATGAAATCCAACCAAACCATTATCAATGGTTGCTGGAACAGGCTCAAAAGGTTGATTCACTTGAAAAGGAAAACGTTCGATTAACTAAGGGGATTAAAACAGCAATAGACTTTAGAGGTTGGGGAATTGATTCAATGTTAGAAGCGTTAAAAATGGCATTAAAAAAAGAATAGTGTGTCCCAGTTCGACAACAGTATGCTGAATTGACAAATGTGGTGCAGGAAGGAGGTCTTTGAGTGGGCGCTTATAAAGGTGGAAATGTCTATCTTACATCTGACAATAAAAAGATGATTGATGAATTGATTGAAATGTACTTTGTCTCTATATCCCCTGATGAAGAAACAATGGAAAGCATACAGAGATTGAGAGAAAAGATTGAGAAATAAAATAGGAACAAACTTGAGTAATGTAGTTAAAGTGGTTGTTCAAGGAGAGAATACACCTGTGATTATTGCCGAAACCTTATAGAGAAGTATTCTAAGTACACTTACCTTTTTGATTCAGCTTTTAAAGGAGAAACCCCCTATAACATTAGAATATGTCAAAGTTGTAAACCAATTACTGAATAGTTCGACGTAAGAGTTTAATAGATCCTTGATACATAAAGTGCAACAAAAAGGAGATGCTTTTTTTGGAAACCGTCAAGCATAAAAATGTATATATTGTCCAATGGGAAAACGAAAACGGAATACAACAACAGGAAACCGACAATGACCAAGTTGCTTTAACTATGTACGATATGTTGAAAAAGGGTTATAAAAATACTAAATTACTTAAAGTAATAAAAGGGTAATTTGCTGAACTATACGAAGAAGGAGTTAATAGATTCTTGACCCAGAATACGCAACAAGAAAGGAGATTAAAAAATGTACAAAGCTCCAATTGAAGAATGCCCTCATTGTCAATCTGCCAGTGGTTTTTATTCGAAGATACAAGTAACTGGAAGCTCAGTTCAACGCTATCATTATGATGGTTCAGAGGCAGATAATACAGAATTGTATGCACATTTAAACCACAAAGAGAGTAAGTATGCCTATTGTTTGGACTGTAATAAAAGATTATTTGAAATGGATGAAGTGGAAGAGGTTTATTGAACATTTCGAAGAAAGAGTTTAATAGATTCTCGACAAATGTGGCGCAATAAGAAAGGAGTGCAAATGATGAAAATATCAGTAAATGAACAAACTCAAACTTTTTACCTTGCTTGCTTGGAATGGGTGCCTACAGTAGGTCATGAAATAAGAGTAGGTGATTATAGATTCTGTGCTCTTCCTTTAGAATCGGGAATTAACATTTCTGAAGTCACTTCTGGAATGAGAGTACTCAAGCTGCCGATGTCTGAAGAGGTTCACGCAATCACCGAGACCAAAGAAGGATCAATGATTTATTTCTTAAAAGTTGGCGAGCGAATAAAAAGACTCATTGAAGGAATGAAGGACTTCGATAAACACCTTTCAGAAATGGTGAAAATATCGGTCGAAAGATTGGGAGAAATGCCACCAATTGAAGACTATGATTCCGATTGGATATTCGCTGAACAAAACGACATTTTAAATTAGATTAAATGAACAATCCGACGAAAGAGTTTAATAGATTCTCGACATAAATTGAGCAGTAGAAAGGAGAAAAAACGTGAGAAAATATGAATGTATTAAACCGTTAGAGTTAGAGCATTACGATGAAGATGGTTATCGTACAGGAGATACTATGACAATCCCGACAAGCACAGGATGGGAAGTAGATGAGGACTCCTATAAAATGATTGCCGGCAAAGAAAGTATCCGATTAATTCAAATTACAAATGACAATCATGGCAGATGGATTGAAATACACGAAGATACTTTATCAGAACATTTTATGAAACTTGATTGATGAACATTCCGATGTAAGAGTTTAATAGGTTCTTGACCAATATAGCGAAGGAGTTAGATAAATGAAATGGTTATGTATATTCATCGGTCATCGTTGGTGTTATAAAGGTCATTTAGGAGATTACCAATGTCTTAGGTGTAGAAAATTTAAGAATGGTTAATGAACTTTTCGACGAAAGAGTTTAAGAGCCTCTTGACCAAAATTATGCACTAAAGGAGATGGAGAAATGAAAGCATTCGTAACGATTGAATTAGAAATTCCATTTAAAGATGAAGATACGAAAGAAGTTGATGAATTACTCGAAGTTCAAAATAAAACATTTAATTATCACATGCACGAGCAGATGGAAAAACTATTAACGCAAGATGCAGACGTTCCGAAAGAAGTAATCAAAAGTATTCGAATAAACAGAATCGATTAATAATCGCAAGACACATGTGGCGCAATAAGAAAGGAGTGCAAATGATGAAAATATCAGTAAATGAACAAACTCAAACTTTTTACCTTGCTTGCTTGGAATGGGTGCCTACAGTAGGTCATGAAATAAGAGTAGGTGATTATAGATTCTGTGCTCTTCCTTTAGAATCGGGAATTAACATTTCTGAAGTCACTTCTGGAATGAGAGTACTCAAGCTGCCGATGTCTGAAGAGGTTCACACAATCACCGAGACCAAAGAAGGATCAATGATTTATTTCTTAAAAGTTGGCGAGCGAATAAAAAGACTCATTGAAGGAATGAAGGACTTCGATAAACACCTTTCAGAAATGGTGAAAACATCGGTCGAAAGATTGGGAGAAATGCCACCAATTGAAGACTATGATTCCGATTGGATATTCGCTGAACAAAGCGACATTTTAAATTAGATTAAATGAACAATCCGACGAAAGAGTTTAAGAGCCTCTTGACCAATGTAGCGAAGGAGTGATTTTGTGAAACCATCAGAAAAACGTGAAGAACTTTTGAAAGAGTTCAATCGAAGAAAAGCCATAGGAATAGTCGATGTAGGTAATCAGAAGTCATTAAAGCTATCGTTCCTAAAAGAGACTTTTGAGTATTTCAAAAACCATAAGCAATGAACTATTCGACGAAAGAGTTTAAGAGCCTCTTGACCAATATAGCGAAGGAGTGACAATGGTGAAAACAATTGAAGAACTGCAAGTGGAAAGGGAAAAATTACAAGAACACTTAAAATGGGGGAAAGACATTTTAGTATTTGAAGAACTAAATTGGGTGAAGAACAGGATAAAAGAGATAGAAGAAATTATTGCATAGTCCGACGAAAGAGTTTAATAGGTTCTTGACCTATAAAACGAAGGAGTGGTTTTATTGAAAATCAGACAATTGTACATTTGTGGTAAGGATGCTATAAGTATCAGGTTCACTACAACAATATAGGAGCGATTGTTGACGTTGTTGAAATTGAAAACGATTCAGAGTTTGAGGAAAATGAATTTGCTGTACCCAATGCAGAAGTGACTAGTGAGTTTTTCAACAGTGTAATCAGTAATCCGAAATTAAAATAGTGTCGCAGTTCGACGAATGAGTTTAAGAGCCTCTTGACTCATAAAGGGCAATATCGAAGGATGATGTAGTATGAGTAAAAAGGTGGGAAGATTTTAAGGAGTTTAACCCAGCTGCTGATTATTGGAGTGCACAATGCATCTGTAATGAATGTCAAAATTGTTATAAGGGGGCAATAACATGAAGGATCCTCAGAAACGACAAGATTTGATTAATAAACAAATTTACGTGAATAAAATTGGTGGTGGCCTCGAAGATCATATTAGAAATTCAATTCATATAAAACAGCTCATGCAACATGAAGAGGATGGATTAGGACATATAACAATAAGCCAGTTACTCGACATTTTACAGGATTTATATCTCTCAGGTCAGGTAGACAGCTACGATGCCCTGGAAGGAAGAAGAAAATCAGTTTGATCGATGAAAAAGAAAAGACAGTAATGTATATAGAAACGGGGGATGGATAATGGAAGAGTCAAAATTAGGCGAGGTTCAGGTTTCACAAGAAAAAGGGTTGCAGGATGTTCATGTTTTTCAACTTTGCGAAAGTGATGCAGTAGCAGCATATACGCAAGATGAAGCAAGAGAGTGGTATAAAAACTTTACTGGTTTATCGGATGAAGAGCTTTATGATTACGAAGATGTCGAGGTTGTTTCGCCGGAACACAAAGTAAGAAAAAGTGAAGGCGATCCTGACATGATTACTGTCAGAGAAATTGTGGATATGCAATGGGATGGAAAGCCATTTATAGCAGTCTCCTGTATTTATTAATGAACTATCGGATCATCTAGATTAGTAGTTTATAGAAAAAATGGAGTTCGGAAGAGGAGGATATTACGATTACTTTTTCAGAACAGGAATTTCAACAATACACAAAGAAAGAATTGATTTTTTACATAAAACAAATTCAATCTTATATTCCTCAACATGTAGAACCTATTAATAAGATTATTATGTGGGAACGGTATAAAGAAATAAACAATAAGATTGAAAAAATATTAAACGAGTGTACAGAATTAGCCCACAAGTATAACGAAACTAAGGATATAGAGTGTCTCGCAAAAATTCAAAGATTGGGAAAAGAAAGAGACGTGTTATGGTCTAAAGAGAAAAGAATGCAGAAAGAATTGTTTGGCATAGTTATAGGTTAGTAGTTAATCGGTAAAAATGGGTCACAAAGCAAAGGAGAATTTTTAAATGGACAAATTAAAACTTTCAGAGTTAGAAGATGATGTTGAGGTAGCTGTTGAAGATTCGCATACTGTATATACGGTCGCTGAGTTAAAAAAGGAGATCATTGAGATGGGTGAAGAAAGTCATCTTTCAAACAATTGGTATACAATCAAAAAAAGGCGTTGGGAGCCTGACGCAGGGACGATGGTTGAAAATTATTTAGAGAATGAGTCTTGCGATTTATATGAGGATTTTTATTCTGTTTCAATGGATGAAATGGAAAAAGGGGCTATCGAAAGAATCCAATCAATATTAGACGAAACATTTAAATCCAAATCCATATGTAGTTACTGGACATACGAAAAACCAGTAGAAATCGACGTTTTACCAATATAACCAACTCTCTATCCTACTGAAAGTACGCAGAAAGAAGGGACAGTAGTGAAAAAGATGCAACGGATTGTAGTGGATTGGATTTCAAATAGTAATATGGAGTTTGTATCAGCAATCATTGAGTTAGAAGGTTCTTTTGAGGGTATCCCTAATGAAGTTGCAGATGCTTTTGAAGAACTTTCTGAAAAAGAAAGGATAGAAGTGATAAAAAAGTCTGCAAGTACTTTGCTAAAACGCATGTCGTAACAAGACCAATAGATTCAATTTTACTAAAGACTTATATAACTAAGGAGTGGATTTATTGGAAATCTTTTAGATACCGCACTATCTGACATAAATAAATCCTAACTTATATTTCGAGGGAGTGAGAGGTAATGGATCTAAACGAAAAAATTGAGTTTTGGAAAAAAGAAATAGAACGGGCTGAGGAATATGGATATCTCTTTGATACAGATTCGATGAAAGAAGTGGTGGGAACAGTAGAAAAATTACAAAAGGCATTAGAAGAAATAAATGAAACAGCTGTATATTACGACAATAAAAGTTGGGCTTTAAACCCCGAAAGAATAGGTTTAATAGCTACAAAAGCATTAGACAGGTAGAGAGCTATTACCAAAAGAGTTTAATAGTTTCTTGACCAATATAGAGAAGGAGTGAAATTATGAAAATTGACATAGGAGACTTTGTTGAGTTTCGTAAAAGTAGGTGGATTGTCATTAATGTAAATGAAGATATGTGCGACTTAATGAATGGGTATCAAGAACAACACTGGAACGCACATATAGAGGAATTGAAGATAATTGCTAAGTTCCAATGATGGACTATCCAACGAAAGAGTTTAATTGATTCTTGAGGGTGTTTCTCACCAAACAAAAGGAGTGGAAATGAAGTGAAAATATCAGTAAACGAACAAACTCAAACTTTTTATATTGCTGGTTCGGAATGGGTGCCAACAGTCGGTCACGAAATAAGAGTGGGTGATTATAGGTTCTGTGCACTTCCTTTGGAATCGGGAATTAACATTTCTGAAGTTACTTCAGGAATGAGAGTCCTCAATCTCCCGTTGACTGAAGAGGTTCACGCACTCACTGAGACCAAAGAAGGGTCAATGATTTATTTCTTGAAAGTTGGCGAGGGAATAAAAAAACTCATTGAAGAAATGAGTGATTTCGATGAACACCTTTCAAAAATGGTGAAAAAATCGGTCGAGAAGTTGGGAAAAATACCACCTATTGAAGATTATGATTCTGATTGGATATACGCTGAACAAAGTGACGTTCTAAAATAGATTGTTAATTTACTCCGTAGCGAAAATATATACGAGAAGGAATTATTAGTGGAGAAAAAGTGTTGAAATGGTCAAACGGAGTGGGATGGTGAGGAAGTCATCATCCTCAGGTGGGAAGTATGATGACTTTTCAGAGTCCCCCAACAATCGTTGAATATGATGTCGGTACGTTTGAGAAAAATGGTGATACGTTGGAAGCAAAATGTAACAAGTGCGGCTATGACTGGTTAATTGTATATCTTTAATTTTTGTCCCGATGGGCTAAATGAGGAGGATAATATTATGAGTTTGGACATTTGTGTAATTAAAGAAGGTATTGAAGTGGTAAGTAAAGACATCACTCACAATCTAAAGGCTATGTGGAAAGAGGCTGGCGTGTATGATGCTCTCTATGATTCAGATGGAAAGATGCCAAGTGAGGTGTTACCGGCGCTTGAAAAAGGGTTAAGTGAGATGGCTGATGATCCAGAGCGTTTTAAAAAGTTCGATTCTCCTAATGGTTGGGGAAAATATAAACATGCCTTGCCGTGGCTCCAGGACTTAATAGTAGAAATGAAGAAGCATCCTGACGGAGAAATTGAACTGTCAAAATAACACTTCATAAGAAAAATAACTTTAAGGAAGTTATCGATATGGTGAAGGATAAGTTTGGGAAGGAAGTATACGAAGGGGATACCATTAGGTTTGTTAACTCCGGTATCAATTATAAAATCATCAATAAGGACGGGCTACTAGGTGCTTATGAGAATGGTGAATTCATCTCATTAAAAGAGGTTCTTAGGAATTTCATTGTTATCAGTAGTTGAGTTGTGATTCATAGTGGTTCGTAAATGGCAATGAATTTAATGGGTAAAGGAGGAATTTGTTTGCCATTATTTCAGGAGGAAGTAAACATGACGAATAAAGAACTGATAAGGACCGCTAATACGTTGGTTTCTACCAGTGATTTGTTCAGATGTTCATTGGTTGAGGCTTGGGAGAAGTATTTGCCTCTACACTTAACTAGTAATTTTACATTTCATGAAGTAAAAGAGTATGTTCATGAAAGAATAAAACTTGGGAAGACATATCTAATGAGCTAATTTTGTAAATGTCTTTAACAAACGAAAGAAATAAGTGTGGGGTCTGTAATATTCGCCCTGGGATCCCTCCTGGGGGAACGAACGAAGTTGCTAATACTGATGAAAATAAATTAGTTCTAACAGAGAAAAAAAGATTCCCCAGAAAGAAGGTTGTATATTTGGCAGATATATTTAAAAATATTATACTTCCTAATGGTACTTATAATGTACCTTTTTCTTACTAAATTTCATCCTAATTACTTTCGGCTTCATGTTGAAAGTAGTATTTAATAAATAATGATAACCTGCAGCATGCATTCACATGAAAGTTTTTTAAGAACTAGATGGAAAAAGGTCATGAGTGGCTTAACTGTACAGTTATGCTTTGTTTAAGATCATTAATAAAAAAGTTTATAGAGGGGGAATTATTGTGGAGGAAGGCCAACGTGTAATATGGAATGAAAATGGTGGTTTAGGGACAGTCAAATGGGTAACTAAAAACGGTACATTTGCGGTCAATTGGGATGATGGTCAATATGTTGAATATAATATCGACTGTTCGGATCTTATTTCGATAATGGGATAGTTATAGGTCAGATTGGAAGAGATTGAATTAATCTTTTTTAGTTTAGGAGGGAAGTTATGACGAAAGAAGTTTACATAAAGCTAAAAGATGGAGAAAAGGAATCTGAGATGAAATTAATGGATGTTGAACCCCAACATCAACTTGCTTTGATGGATGGAGTGTTCCGTTTTTTCGATTTAGATGTTGATTTTAAAGAGATGGCTGAGGTGTACCGCAGAAGCGGTAAAGCATATAAAGAATTCTTCAATGAAATGGATTCTCACAGTGATTATGAACATGACGGTTCTCATAAAGAAAAGAATTCGCAAAAAACAAAGGTAACTGCCGAAGAGTTTACAGCTGCATATGAAGAGAAGAATAACGAATCAGAAGTTATACAACCTGCTTCGAGTCCAGAAGAGAGTGTTGTAGAAGGATATCACCCAGATTATCAATTCTCAGATAATAATTATTTTGAAACTGGTATTAAGTATGATTCACTAAACCGTCCTATGTATAGATGTCGGTATAAATGCCCTAAATGTAAAAGTGAGTCCAATAAGTACATAAGAGTTGGAACCAAAGATGTGCGTTGTTGGCAGTGTAACAATGTAATGAAAACTAGACCGGCCACCCCTCATGGTGTACCACAAAAGAAACAAAGTCCAAATCTATATCGAGATCAGAATGGGAATTTCTATATTGCTGGGGATTTCGATCAGAGTGTAATCACAATGTCTGAATCAGAGAAAGAAGATTAATATTGCAGAGAGTTGGGTTTAATGAGAATGAAGGGATTATTACTAGTTGCTGCAGCCTCTCTATTGCTGACAGCGTGTTCTACTGAAGGTAGAATCGAAGAATTACAAAAGGAAGTAGATGGTCTAGCCGCTAAAGGGAAATACTTAGAGGCAGTCGAAGCACAAAAAGAAATTAATGCTCTACGTAAAGGTGAAAAATACATTAGGGATGAAGATCCGGAGAAAACGGCAGAGCTCCATTATAAAAGTAACTTTGAGTATATAGAAATCACCAATACTACGGTCAATTATAATTCAATTACCGGCGATCTTACGGGTCAGATGACCAACATTGGAAGTAAACCATTGGATGGGTACTTTAGTGTATACTTCTTTGATGATGACGGTAATATAGTAAAGAATTACATGACTCATATTCCTGGGGGATGGAATCAATCCTGGAGAAACAAAGAATTTCAGTGTTTCAATAAATAAATTTGACTACAGTTATTATGAGTTCCAAGGTGAAACGATTAGAGAAAAATAGATACGTTTGAAAACATCTCTGCAGTATAAAAATTGTGGAGATGTTTTCTTGTTGAGAAGAGGGTTCATTTACTGAAACCTAAATACTTCCTCATATAGAATAGGAAAAAATTAGAGTTCGTAGTATATATATAGTATAGGCTTAGAGTTGTGGTGTTTATTATATGCTTAAGGGGGCTTGGAGATGGCTGCAGAAGTGGTTGGTTACATAAAGGAACAACACCCTAAACTATTTGAGGAACTTGCTCTTTCTAAACAATACAAAGATTCTGATCCTCAAAGCGCTCTTTTTAAGATTAGGTATGTGGCAGAAAAACTATTGGATGATATCTTGTTGCAATTTAGTATTTACTCAGATCCACACGAAAGTTTTTATAACAAAACGCGATTGGTGGAAGACCGAATTAAAAGTATTGGGTATGATCCGGATGAAGAGAAGGTCCATATGAAAATGTTCAACCAATTAAACTATATTCGTATTAAAGGAAACGAAGCAGTTCATGAAGATTCACAGATAAAAAAAGATATTGAGTTGTGTTTAGACTACATCCACGCCATAGATGGGTGGTTAAGTATTTATTCAATGACTGAAAATGAAGCAAAGTATACATTGTATACATTGTTTGTTTCTGAGACTACCAAAAAACCTCAAGTCGAACTCAGTATAGATGAGATAAAAACAATGAAAATTAAAGAATGGGCTAACGATCAAATAGAACTCCTGGAAATCCCGTCTCACTATATTAAAAAATATGCTATAGCGATGACAGTCTCGATATTGAGGGAGAGGTTAACAAGAGATTACAGTGTATCGGTGAGGGTCCAAGACGCTGTACAGGATTCAGAAGATATCGAGATGTTAGGGCTTGAAGGGCTTAAATATGTTCAGGCCGAAGCCTACGCTGACGCTTTAGTTTCTTACTTTTCTCCGACTATTCATGTACAAGTGAGTGGAAGGAGTTCTTCGGAAAGGACAAGCCGATAAAAGCCCAAGTTATAATCTTGAAGATACCATAAAGCTGTTAGGTTTTCTCTGAAGTATGATATAGGAAACTAGCAAGGTCTATATAGCAGACCTTGCTTTTTGTTATTTAGCTGGATGATACATAGATAATATGTCTCTAAACTCTTTCCAATCTACTCAAATGTAAGGGATCATCCGGGCCCGGCATCAGATAAATCACTTATGCTTTGCATAGATTATCCTAGCTGAAATAATATCTATAAATCCTATCCTATATGCGATTGCTATTTACGATTGTTTTAGAAGCATGAGTATTAGGTAAGGGTTTGATACTCCCAACACAATGAGTTAAAAGAGGTGGTTTGTATGGAAAAGAAAACAGGAGAATTATCACCAAAAACGAAAAAGAATTTATGGTTTGTAGTGGTGTTGTGTATCTCCTCTTTGGTGTATTTTATTTCGTATTCCAATAAAGAATACTATGAGAGAGTTGAATTGTTAAAACAAGAGTGGACCTTTAATTTAATCGATACTCAATATAACATGAATAATATGGAAGAACCGTATCAGTATATTGTAGAATATGAGATTAAAAGAAATGATGAGCTGTTTAGTTCTGATTATGTTTATGTGTTTGATGTTGTTGGAATGGTGAAAAAAAGGGTTGGTAGGATCGATCCTGTAGAAATTGAACTGAAAAAGTATAGAGTGTTTTTAAATGGTAATGAGAAGGTTTATTCGCCTGAGATCCTTAAAGAAAAGGAAGTCGAGGGTGTCACTATAGTGGGTGAAGGAATGTCGAAAGAGGCGCTTATAGAAGCCAATCCTAATTCTATGATTATAGGGCAAAGCTTCGGAGAAAAAGGCACCTGGATAGTTAAATCTCGAAAGAAAGTGGAATATGATTTTGCTGATGCAATAGTCGAAGGTATGATGTGGCATTATGAAGATTTGCAGGAATGATCCGGGGAGTTGTTTTCGAAGTATAAAAGCAACAACCGGTTTTCTGTTAAAATAAAGGAGTCGGCTTTTTCATGGAGTTTTATATCGTTGTCTGAGAATAGGAGCAGCTATGCCGATTTCGAGTAAAATCCATTTATGATTGTTAATGTAGATAATCTTGAATTCTGGTTACTCAAAACCCCTTTTTATCTGGATTACGACCTAAAGTGATTCGCAGGATTAGGTGGGGAGATAACGTAAGTTCGATAGCTTGGTTCAGGATATTCATGATATGATGTAATAGAGGTAGAAGCACTACAATTCTTTTGAAAAGAGTTGTGGTGTTTTATTTTTTTGTTCTTTGGAAGCGTTTACATCATTATCGGAAATAGTTTTAAGTTAAAGGGGAGGGTGAAAGGGTCATGCGAAAGTTCTTTTTATTTTTATCTACAAATAAAAAAGTTGAAAAGTTAGCTAAGAAACATGGGTTGAAATTGGGTGCTAAAAAATTCGTGGCTGGTGCTTCCATCGATTCCGTGGTGAAGGCGGCAACAAAAATAAATGAGCAAGGGTTCTTGGCTACGATTGATTGCCTGGGTGAATTTGTGTCGAGTGAACAGGAAGCTATAGCTGCAACGGGGAATTGCATAGACACTTTAGAAGCGATCCACGCATCGAAGATAGATGCTAGCTTATCGCTTAAGCTCACACAATTAGGCTTAGACATATCAGAAGATCTATGCTTCAACAATATGACTAAGATTCTTGAAGTAGCTAAGAGTTATAATATATTTGTTCAGATCGACATGGAGGATCACTCAAGAAATGAAGCCACACTATCCATGTTCAAAAGGCTGCATGATATTTATAAAGGTACGGTCGGGACCGTTATTCAATCATATCTTCATAAGAGTTTGGAAGATGTAAATGAATTAGATCATTACAATGCCAGTTTAAGGATATGTAAGGGTGCGTATAAAGAATCGTCTGAGGTGGCATTCCCGAACAAAAAAGACGTGGATGAAAATTACATGAATTTGGTGAAGACTCATTTGTTGAATGGTAACTATGTCGGTATAGCCACTCATGATTCTACTATCATCGATCAACTAATTAGTTTTATCCGAGAAGAGAAAATACAGAAAGAGCAGTACGAGTTTCAGATGCTATATGGGATTGCTATTGACCTACAAAAGAAGTTAATCCAAGAAGGGTATAAGCTTAGAGTATATATACCGTATGGGGATGACTGGTTTGGATATTTTATGAGAAGGTTGGCGGAGCGGCCGGCGAATGTCTGGTTTATTGTGAAGAATTTGTTTTAAAGAATAGAAGGAGTATGAGTGGCATAAAGTCATTTATGCTTCTTTTTATCTTTTGGAATTGGGATCAAGGGAGGAAATCGAAAAATATACACGGTGAATTATTGAGCTTAACCAATTTACTGTTTAATATAAGAATGTGATATTTGTAGATAGGAAAAATTCTTTGGTAAATGAGAGTATGAAAGAAGGTTGGTCATGGCGTTTCATTTTGAGAAAGTTGAGCGTTTTATATACATATTAGAGTTAGAGGGCGGTAATTACTATGTAGGACAGACGGATAATCTTGAATCTAGATTTTCCAAACACGAAAGAGGAAAGGGTTCTCAATGGACCCAAATTTACAAACCCATATCCATGGTGGATGTCATTGGAATAGGTGTTTGTACATCTGATGAAGCCATCAAAAAAGAAAATGAAGTGACCTTACAAGCGATGGAAAAGTACGGATGGGAGAAAGTCCGTGGCGGCGATTTTGCTAGTGCGAATGAAATGACTATATATATAAAGTTGAAAAATGAGGTCGGTATGGATAAAATTTCATTTCGACTTGCAGAGCCTAAGGTGGTTAAGCAGGAGCATATCTTTGAATTTACTAAAGGGATGAATAGAAGCAAAGTAAAGTTGGATATTTTAAATAATTTGGATAAGACAACTAAAATCAGGGTTCTTGCATCAATATCAGGTGTTTTCGGGAGCGCGACAAATACTAAAGATATAGAATTGATTGAGAAATATGATTGCGGTAAAGCCTGTGATGACTGGTTTGAAAAACATGGTTTTAAGTTTCCGGTTGGAGACATTCCCTACGGTGATATCCTGCAGCAATTCAATAAGTTGAAATCTGGTAAGGTAAGGCGATTAAGGAAGGTTCAAGAATAGTACGCAGCATACTCAAAACCCGATTAATATGACCTCGTGATGTTCATCTGAGTCATACAGGGGAATGCGTATAAAGAGAATCAATTTTTCGATTCGTTCTCTTTGTTGATACTCCCACCCCTAAAGGAGTGGATGAGTTACGTAAATAAAAAGGTTTAATTGTAGAATTAAACTCCTTTATTACATTTTCCTAGTTTTGAAACTCAATTTATTAATCTTCAGGGAGAATATAATAAATAGAAAATGGGTATCATAGGGTATGTTTCTAGTTTCTTAGATTACAACTCTTTTAAAAGGAGAAGATGTTTATGACGTGGAATGTGGAGGAGTTCAGGAGAAGTGCTATTTTTAAGGGTATCACTGTGCCGGAGGATTTTATCGAGTCGATGGAATACAACATTAATCGAAGTCACTACCACTCTGAATCGTCGAAAGAATATTGGGATTCTCTCTATTCAACCTCAGGTCCAAACGAAGTGTCTGTATCAAGAGTTGCCGCTGAAATAGAAACAAAAAGCGAGTTTGAATTTATAGCGGCATTACAGGCTATACACCCGCTTGCAGACCTGATGGGTCAGATACTTAATGTTACTCTGTTGGAGGACCCCATGCCTATTCATAGAGTGGACTTGAACAGAGTGAAATCACAACTGTCTAGACGGCCCGAACTTTCCGAGGTTGTGGTACGGATCAGCGAGTTATTGGAGTCAGAGGAATTCTTATTCATCGGGGCTTTCGTGAACACGATTAAACACAGAAATATTATTGAAGTCGAGCACTACGGGGAATTTGGGCAAGGTACCGCTAATCGGATGGGACTTAGAACCCTTAGGTTTTCTTATAAGAACAATGATTATGATCCTATGTGGGTTAAAGAAGTGTTGGATCTGTATATCCCCCAGGGTAATAGATTTGATTTGTGTGGTAGGAAATGAAGCAAATAACTATCTAGCTCGTTAGGTTACTCAGGTACAATCGAATCTTGGTTATAAAATCCACTAGAATAGATTGATATATTAAGCGCTTCTTCTTTCGTTTAAACGAGGGTAGGGGTGCTTTTTTAATTTCGCTAGCATTCGCCATTATTATTAGGGATATGTAAAATCTAGAAGAAATCCTCCCTCTTATGAGGGGTTTATTGAATCTTCAAGAATTATATAACTCGGCCGGAACAACGGTGTAATTAATCCAGAAGGTCAGTTTAATATCTGGGTAAGTAAAGTATGGAGTAGAGAAATGTTCATATATGATCCCTACAGAATTTGCTCTCTTCTATTTATGCGATTGATTATATTCAGTGTATATAATGTACCTATCACGTTAATAGCTTTAAAATTTGTTTTAAGTCTGTTCGTCTACATACTAATACTAAATCATCCGATATTTATTATTCATCAAAGAAAGTAAGGTGTTTGAAGTAAATGAAAAGGAAAAGGGTTGAATTAGAAATAGTGGTCATTGATGGAGTTGACATCGCTGCTAAAATTTGTACCAAATGCGATACTCTCACAACTCTAGATCATTTCAATAACGATAAGAAGGGTAAGTTCGGGAAATCATCTCAGTGTAAAGAATGCAAGAAAAAACAGGATAAGAAATACATACAAGATAACAAAGAGAAGATAGCTGCCAATAAGCGTGAATATAGAAAGAAGAATGCTGAACGCTTCAGAGAACGAGAAAGAAAATATAGAACTGAAAACAAGGAATCTATCGCTAAATACATGAAACAATACGCTAAGGATAATGCAGATGATTTAAGACGAAAACGTAAGGAACATTATGAGCAAAACAAAGAGAGATATAAACACTATAACAGAGCTTATTATAAGGAAAATAGAGATGTAATTAAGGGGAACAGTAAGCGACATTATGAGGAAAACAAGCCTGTTATTTTAAAAAGACAAAAGGAATATAACAAGGCGAATGCTGAAGTTATAGCTGAGAGAAAGAAAGAGTATTCTACACGTAACGCAGAATGGTTCAAGGAATATAAAAAACGTTGGTCAGAAGAAAACAAGGATTCAATTAGGGAAAGACGTAAAGAATACAGGCTTAAGAATGCGAAAATAATTAAAGAACGAAAACGTCTGTATAGCAAAGAGAATAGACACATTAAATCTGCTAGCAACCAGCGAAGGAGAGCGATTGAGAAATTACTTCCTCATACCTTTTCGGCACAAGACTCAACAGAGTTAATGGATCATTTTTACCACCAGTGTGCGATCAGTAGTAATTCAAACGATGATATTCACTTAGATCACTTTATAGCTCTTGCAACTGGACATGGAGGAACGATAAAGGGAAATATGCTGCCGATAGCTGGGAGCTTGAATATTTCTAAGAACTACTACAATCCATTTGAATGGATTCAGCGGAAAGACATTGCAAAGCAATTAAATGTTAAGAAGTGGAGAAAGGCTCTTCACTACCTCGCGGAATTAAACGGCATGACTGTAAAAGAATTTAGAAATTACGTTTATGAGTGTTACGCCAATCCTATAGCGCTTCAAGAATGATAGAGACTTTCATTCATATCGTATGATGTTTTGAATATACATGAGACTTCATTGGGAAATGATTTACTTAATTCAAGGGTTTAGTTGAAGAATTAAACTTCTATATTTCGTCTACTTAATTTTAAGGCATCAATTATTAAACTTCATGAGGCACGAAGTATATTTATTAAATGGGTTTGAACATGGTGTTAGCACGACTGGATTATCGGCCGGAACTTTCTGGAGTTGTAGTGCGGAGCAACGATTATGGGGTCAGAAATATAGTGGAATCATAAATGTTTTTTGCCTGTGCTCGCCACCTTTCAGGGGACTTGTTAAAATTAAAGAGCGTAGTTTATTAAATCCCATAAGAGAAGCACTCTTATATCTACAATAGATATAGGAGTGCTTCTCTATTTTTTGCTAAGGAGTTGGTTATTTGTTTAATGATTGGAAACTTAAAAAATGGATTAAAGATACGAATAATCCTAATCCAGAGAAAAGGTTAGCTGCCTTTCAATCAATAGAAAGGTTTGCAGAAGAGGATGATACGTTTAGTCAGTCCATCCTTTATGACATGGTTAATGCTGCGATTAGAACACATCAGCCTGTTGCTGAATGGGATGTGCCTGGTTATCAACTTTTGAAGTTTGCTCATAGTTATAACCATCCTGAGTTAGCTTATGAGGTTCTAAAAGTCTTCTCTCACCTGCCTAAAGAGGCTAAGCCAATTGCAGTAGATATATTGTGCGACATTGGAGATGAAAAGTGTGTGAATGGGCTTTATGAATTGTTGGAAGAAGAGCTCCAAATCTCAAATTTAGATCCGTATTTGAATTCTCTTCAAAAAGTACCATTCGTTATCGTCAAGTTAGTGGATAAAAATCTCAAAAAGCTTGAAGAACCCATTCACAAACATTCTTTTTACAGGTTGCTGTTGCAATGTGTATCAAACGAATATATAAGGCCAATCAATAAGAACTATGTTATACCTGTATTGTTGGAGGATTACAAACTAAAAAAACAGGATTATTTAGCTTTTAATGAATCCTATAAAACTAAGTACGTTTATACTTCCTGGAAAAATAACTATATTGATATCAGAAATGATATGTTCACATATCTTTCTCTTATGGAATATTATTTCAGCGACGAAACTAAAGAGTTGTTAACTGAATCACTGTACTTTAAGGATCCTATTCTGGCTTCGAATGCTTCAATTGTTTGTTTGCAACGTAATATCGATGTTGGGGAGGATGTACTTCAATTTTGTTCTAAGCACATTGAATCTAGTGTGTATTTTTATGATTCTCTTACAAGTATGAGGAAAGAGCATCTTTTCAGTCCTGGAGGGAAAAAGCAGCCATTATTCGCAAAAACACATCTGTTTTATCATTTGATCCATAACAAAGAGTATGGACGATTTCCTGATGATATTTCAATTGAAAAAACTGTGGATACTGAAAATTATTATAAACAACCGATTAGATGTTATATAGCTAGCTTTCAGTCTGAGGATGATGAAAAGTATGTAGCGTTAGTTGGAGGATACAACCTCGAAGCAGGTGAAGATGAATCGTATATGTGGGACCGAACGAAAACGGATTTCGAACCATTTGACTCAAAAAGCTTAGATCAACATGTCCATAAACTTGTTATAGAAGAACAAGAGAAAAGGGAAGAATCCTTAAAAGAAATAATCTATGAAGGGAGACCGAATTGGGGTAAGGGAAGTATTTTAATCTTTTGGTTCGCTGTTTATTTTTCTTACCGGACGATTTTCCATCATATGGACGAAGGATTAACGATTATCTTCTTGGGTCTATTGATTATAAAAGTAATCTCTAAAACCAAAGAACGAAGGGACCATACGGTTAAACTTGATCACACAAATGTAATCTTTGAGGCAAAAGGAAATCGGGTTGTGGTCGGCCAGGAAAAACTCAAACGAGTTGTTATTGAGAAAAAGAGAAAGAAGATGGTTGTTTTGTATGACAAAAAGGATAGGGTGATTATGTCGTTCCCGAAAGCATATGTTAACTACGATGTGTTTCACAGGGCCTTACGTCAAACAACAGAACATCTGGCTGAACCACCTTATATTGAACAGTAATACAAAGAAACGATAGGAGCACTGGCAGCTAAATACTGCTTGTGTTCCTTTTGTTGATTTGTGAATTTAAAGGAGATTGATTAAAGGGGTTATAAACTGGTGGGTCTATCTTCCTTACGGTGATGACTGGTTTGATGGTGATTAAATACTAGAAGACCTAGAGTACAGCTGTAACAAGTAGGTCTTTATTAGACAATCATATAATTCCTTACTTCAAAGATTTAACTATAAAAGAAATAACAACTTTTATGATAGATGACTTTTATAGCGAAAAGCATGATGAGGGGTACTCACCCAAAACCATTAAAGAGATACATAACCTCTTAAAAAACTCTTTACAGCAAGCTATAAAGTGGGAATTTACAAATAGAAACCCTGCAGTAGGAGCTACAGTTCCAAGAATCCAGGATAAGATCATTCAAACATGGAATTATTCACAGGTTAAAGAATTCCTAAGGGCTGCAAAGCTATATAAACAAGAAGAATTTTATACTACAGCTGTGTTTACAGGGGCAAGGAAGGGTGAACTTCTTGCTTTGGAATGGAAAAATGTGGACCTGCTTAAGGGAAGAATATATATAAAGCAGACACTGGCTTATCTTCCAAAAAAGGGTTTGGTTATCAAAGAACCTAAAACCAAAATGTCAAAAAGGTACATTGCTTTGTCTCCTTTTGTTGTTGAAGCACTGAAGAGACAAAAAGAAAAAAACGATATCCTCCATGAAGAGTTAGGATTCTATAGTATTAATAAAGATATAGTTTTCCCTAATCAAGTTGGAGGTTTTATTGACCCTAACAATAAATTAAGAGAATATTATACTATAACAGAGAAAACCGCTCTTCCTAAAATTACTTTTCATTCTCTGAGACACACACACGCCACTCACCTCTTAGAGGAAGGGGTTAATCCTAAGGTTGTTCAAGAGCGTTTTGGCCATAACAATGTAAGTGTGACATTAGGAATTTATTCTCATGTTACATCTGGTATCCAAGAAAAAGCAGCGAACACGGTGGAAGAGGCATTTTTAAAATCTGATTGTGATACAAGTTGTTAATCCTATAATGTGTGACTTACTTCATGCTTTGTTAATGGAGTTCTTTCTGTAAATGTACACTATAAGTATTAATTTTATGAAAAATAATACCTGGAGTGTGTGGACAATTTACTGTAAGAGAAGGTATGTTAAACAGTAGAGAATGGGCTGAATCACATCTATTGTATAATTCTAATAGCTAGTTATGAAAAATAAAACTTGGGAACGCAATCCCTCCAAGAAGCTCATACCCATCAAAAAAGATTCCTCGTTTGTGTACTATAGTATGTAGACGGGGATTTCTTCTTTAGTTATGCTAAATTTATCATTTAAGAAAGATTTTCCTTTGCACTTTTTAAAGTGCAACAGAGAAAAAGTGATTAGTTCCCCTTATCGTAATAGAAAATGAATTAGGAGTGGATGAAATGTTAAGACTTGCAAACCTAGCTTTTGAACAAGCTCCAAAATTGCATAAGTTATCTAGCTATTGTTTAACTGAAACAATCAAGGCTCATTTGGTACCTTATTTTGAAGAAGGTTATGAACTAGAGAATGCTGAAACTCTTTACACAAAAGTGAAGGTAGAAAAGGTATTAAAAATATTCCCGGAAAAAATCATAAGAGAAATGGCTTTGATTGATGTAGATGCCGCTGTGTTTACTTCTAAAAAGGTTGCTCAGTTTATGACACAATTAAATAGTGAAGAAGAACACGTGCCAGATGTTTTTATTGAATATATGCTCGTCAGGTTTATTAAAAGTCAGTCTCGAATGGGTGAGGATTATACACCTCATCAAGTGAAAGTGAGAAAATCGGAACTTAAGAGGCTACTTAATCATTACGCTGTTGTGTATGAATGTGATTTTCATGAAACTGAAGAGGGGCAAATTGAGTGCGCGAAAGAATTCGCTGAAGAGTATACAATATTGGCCACGGATTTCACTCGTTTACAAGGCATAAATGGACCGGATGATCGTACACTGGTTTTCTGGGATTGGGACTATATGTTTTTTGATGATTGGGGATTCACTGAAACCATTTTTCAATTAGCCCATGGAGTATTCTTGGGTTATGGACTAGCATATACCAATAACATGTTTACATCCATTGACGAAGACATTCCAAGCATAATAAAAAATGTGTAAAAAGTAGCGCTTTCTCAAATATGGATCTGTTAAATAGTGATGGTGAAAATCTTGTTGAGAAACAGTAGGTAAAGAGGTGCTATAATTGGCAAACCACATTACAAATGAACCACCTGAGCAATTCTCGGATAAATACTTTATATACCATGGAACCGATACGATCGAAGAAATGGTCGTGAATATTGAAAAGTTAGGCCTAGAAAAATCTAAATGTTATTTTATTAAGCTTGGAGGCTGGTTTTATGCAGTTTTCATCAAAGATAGATCAGATAAAATTGTAGTAGGAAAAGAAAAGGTTTATCATACCAAAAACGGCAGACTAGAAGAAAGCCCTATCGTTGATGCGAAAATAGATTTTAAAGTAAGTGGCCGAAATGTTCATTTTATCACTAACACTCTTGCAAGAGAATTAAACGAGTTATATAGCGATATGGAAATTTACGAATATCCAACAATTAAAAGTAAAGACTATCGAAAATCAGAAAGAGAAGACCTGCTACTCTCAAATTATGTTGTCATTCTTGGTGTAACGTTCGCAAGTCGCTTCTACACATTTGAAGATGCGCATAAGATGGAACCATATTTTATACATACTTCTGAGTTAATAAGCTTTTTACAGAGAACCAAAGGTGCTGTGGCGATAGATCCGTTTTCCAATCTCCTTCGATTTAAAGATGGAAAAGTAGGCACATACAGTTAATACAAAGACAGATCCAAACAGATATAACCGATATCAATCTAATTCCTATTACGGCGCATCAAAAGCTATTTTTGTGCTGCAAGAAAAAAATGTGTGTATTCTCAATTCCGTAAAAGAGAATGGCCTTCGCTTACACGTTATAGGTACTTGTATCCCAATGACCTTTTCAATCATCCCATACCGGATTATCGAGATGGGAAATCCATTTGTAAATGGTGTGCCGGTGATCTCCCTGGGAAAAAGAGAGACTATTGCTCGGATAATTGTAGGTTGGCGTACGGTAGAGCTGTGTATTTGGAAAGAAGTGCGTTGCTTCCTTACCTGATTATGTGCAGGGACCACTTTACTTGCCAAACCTGTGGGAAGGACATGGCTCGAATTAATGAGTATGGTATGAAGCTCCCGATCCCTTATTTACATCCAAAACCGGATAGGGATGGTAAACGTAGGTCAGAGGCTGAGGTAGACCATATAAAGCCTGTAGAAGAGGGTGGAAGCGACCACGAAAGCAACCTGGCTACCATCTGTCAGGGCTGCCATAAAAAGAAGCATTCAAAGAGAAAAACCAAAGAAGAGAAGCAATCGATAGTAGGTTCTAATGTAATTCAATTTGTACCAAGAGGGGCAAATAAGACGGAGGAACCAAAGGTTGAAAAACCGGTAAGTGATAGACAATTGCCTTATTTGAAATCTTTGGCACAACAAAGAGGGTTGGCACTTTGTAATGTGCAATCCTTGACCCAAAAAGAAGCTTCTCAGTTAATAAAATTTTTCCTCTATGGTAGTCGTACTGAAGAATCACTGCTACGAAAATATTTAAGATAGAATACAGATAACTAGTTAATTGGTGCCCGCTCCTGCTTCATGCAGCGAGTGGGCTTTTTGTTAAACGGAATGTGAAAGGTAGATATTTATTACATCCAAATACAATTAAGTGTAATTGACACTTAATTTAGTATGAGTTATATTAAGTGTAATTTACACTAAATCGAAGGTGGGGATAATATGGAAAAAATGAATACAGGATATCCGATAAAACAATACAAAGAATATTGTGATCTTGGAACATTTTTTGCTTACATACGACATGAATTGTTTGTTCGCATTTGGCAGAAGGATTCAAAAAAGAAGATAGAAACCGAACCTAACGTTCAAAAAAGTTTTTTTCAAGAACGATATGATCTCTTCGAACTAGGAGAAATAGCTCGTCTTGATCATGCTATCTATGCAGTGGTGGAGGGGAAAACACTTTCGACCTTATATCATGAGTTAGAGTATTTTAAAAACCTTTTAGATACAGATTTTTGGCGTTCTTGGGTACGTTATACCAAACAATTACTAGAGTTATTAATAGAAGCACCAAAAGTTGTTCATGATTACCAAGTGAGAGATGACCTTCACTATGTTTATAATGAGCAATTCACAAGACTTTCTAAACGTATCGGCATTAAAGAATTTGCAGGGATTATCGGATGGAGCCAGCGCAAATTAACGGCATTCCGTTCCAATGGTAATCCAATGCCTGAGCCTGTTGATATACTAGCTGCTACACCTGTTTGGACCCTTGGACAAGCTGAAAATTTTCTGCGTATCATCGAGTCTAGGAAAGTGCTCCAAGTAAGAGGGGATTGGACCTCTATGAAGGAAGAAGAGTTTGAATGGAAGTTGAAATGGCAAGAATTTCACCTGGAATGTATAAACTCGGAGGTTGAAGAATCCCAACGAACGTTTGCTATAAATGATACAGCTAGTTCTTATTCCTACGGTGTAAACCATAACATGGATGATTGCTCTACACCGGAGGAAGTCGAAAAAGCAGGGAAGTTCGTTGAGAAACGACTGGTGTATTGTCCTGAAACGTATTATCACATGGCATTACAGTATTTGAAGCATGGCTATCTTTTGATGGCCGAGAACTATCTTACTCTTGCTAAAGAGCAATACGAAACGATTATTCCGAGGGATTTTGAAGGATTCATATGTGATTCAGAAGATGAGTATTATCACACTTATCTATTCTTGTCCTATCTCTTGGCTGAAAAAGGAGATACGGATAAAGCTTTGGACTTACTATCCTATGTTCAATCTCGAATCGATTTAGATAACAACATGCATTTAAACTTCGAAGAAGATGTAGATATCTTGGAAAATGAACCAGAGAAGTATGCACTTTGGTATCGTGAGCGAGATACTTTTAGCGTCCTTGACAAAGGGGATCCAGCTCCGCTGCCTGAAATACCTGGTCGGATTATTAAAGATAAACAAGAAAAACACGATTTATTCATTAAATACTTTAATAAATCTCCAAGAGCGAATATATCTCATATCGTTGAGTTGTTTAACGGTTGGACTAGGTTTGAGGTATGCGAAACAGCAATATTCTCACATAAACCTAAGTTGAATATTGACTTACATGAATTCAAACTGGAAGATGCTATTGTGAAAGAAATAGAAGAGGAATTATTAATGGTGATTGATCCTCGAAGGCCCAAAAGAACCTATTTGCTAGGTATTGATATTGAAAGGGCTAAAGGTTTATCAAATGAATGGCGAACAAAAGTTTCGAATAAGTTAAAATACTAGCAATAGAGATGTGTGGGGTGAGAACATGAAATGTATATGCGGTAAGAAGATGAAGCAACAATTTATAGGGTTGCAACATTGTAAATGCGGAATGAGTTGGCATAAAAAAAGAGGCTATTTTGAACGTACCTCTGATATGGTATTTAAGTTACACAAAGTTAAAAAGGGAAACAAATCAATACAAACTCCAGTAATAGAAATTCGTTAAAATCCATCCGATTTTTTCGCCTGTGATAGCCACTTATATTATAAAGAGTTACATTAAACATGTCATTTTATCATAAAGGAGCTTATCACATGCTAATTGAACGTTCTCAAGTTAAAACAGTATTAAATCCGGTGGTAGTCGGAATTGCAGAAGAAGAAAATGGATTCATTCTGAGATATACAAATTTTCTCATGGATCACTTCAAGAAACTAAAGGAAGAAAGTCAATCTAAAGATAAAGATTACGACATGCTTATCCAGGCATTCTACATTATGAATTTGTGTATTGAAGATGGTAACTACTGTCATATTAATGAGGATGCCGTTCCTGAAATCCAAGGCAATCTAGATATTTTTGAGAAACACACCACAAATGAAATTGCTCGTCTTGAGAAGAAAAAAGAGCAATTGGATGAAGATGATGCAGAAGAAGTTCAATCCTTATTATATGAATTAAACGAAGATTTAGAGTGGATCGAAGGCTATAGAAACTTCGATTTGTATAAGGGTTATTAAACAAATTGCTCCTGGCGCTCTATGAGGGTCGGGAGTTTTTTTAGAGTATAAATCATCATAAACCGACTTGAACAATGGTAGTCGCGGTTACAAAAAGATGAATATAAATCTTGGTATGTATCCGCTCCTGAATTTCAACCTAAGAATGAGAAAATTAATAGTGAATAATATGTTTTTTAACTAGTAATATCCTGAGCGCTATTTATGATTTAACATAACGATAAAGATAGAAAACATTGTCTGGTGGGAGGATATAACTTTAATGAGTGTAAATGAAAATATCTTTAAAGAATTTTCAAATTTTATGCAAGGGCAGCAGAAGGAAATACGCCTGTTAAGGGAAGAATTAGAAGATCTAAAAAAAGAAGTAACAAGTATGAAAATTAAGAAGGTTCACAGTCAATCGGTGGCTGCAAATGTAGATTTGATAGACCCAGAAAAATTTTATGACACAGGGTATGTATCCGAGGTTCTGAATGTACATAAGGAAACGGTACGTAGATGGTGTAGGACTGGAATGTTAGCAACGGTAGTTAAAGATAGCGGTGTGAGAAAGCAGATATTAGGAAGTGATCTAATTAATTTTATGACTGGGATGAAGTAAAACAAATAAGGTGTTGCCGAGATTGTTCAGAATGTTTACGGGAACAAGCTTAATCAAAAATATATAGATTATCGAGAGAAGGGAGACCGAATTGGTGGTCTTCCCTTTCTGTTTGTCATTTTACATCTATACATAAAATACAAATTAACGAAACTCACTATTTAAATCGCCTTCAACCTTTGGAGCTAAAGGGATAGGGCGATTTTTGTTTGGCCGCCCTTTTGTGGAGAAGAGTTGCATTAAAGAGTTTACAAAAATAAACCTCGTGTGTTTAAAAAAGTAAACAATGAATATAATAATTAACACTGGAGGTGTGATTGGTGCTTATAACGATTAAGGATTTAGGTTGTTACTTAAAGGGAAAAAGAATGTCTGCAGATATGACGATTGAAGTACTATCTGGGCAATTAGAAGTAAGTAAGGGTTACATAAGTAGATTAGAAAACAACTCATCAAAACCTTCTTTTGAGGTTTTGATGAAATATTCAAATGTACTAGGATTTCCATTGGAAGATGTATGTAGTTCTGAGCCGGTCATAAGAGATGGTGGCCAGGTAAATCTTGAAGAAGTGATAAAGAATCGAACCGTTACAGTGAATGGTCGTGTTATTGAAAATAAAGAGAAGTACAGTTTAGAACAATTGCTAAAAATTGTGGAAGAGGCCCGAAGGATCGAGGATTCAGAATTAGTGATTCATTTAAATAAGGTGCTATTGCTTGTTGATCAGTTCAGAAAGTCGAGTAAATATAAAAAGGAGTGGTAGAAGTGAAAAAAACACCAGAATATTACAGCTGTCTTTATAATTTAAAAGAGGGCGAAAGTGAAACATTGTTAAAAGTGAAAAAGAGTAGAGAAGGATTAATTTGTGAAGTCGAAGAGCAATATAAAGAATTGATGGGTCCTTATGAAGATGCAATATTGGAAGTTGCTAAAGAATTTGAAAACGGATTAGAAGATGTTTTAGAGGTTAAATGTTCGTTAGAAATGAATGAGGTTAAGGTGTATGTTGTGGTGAAAGAGTTAATGCCCTTATCAAAAGGAAGTACACTAAAGTTAAATATGGTGAATAGTGTACTGACTGATAAATTGCTAGATGACTTTGAAAATATAGCTGATATTGTTGATGGTTTTTCAAATGTGTTAAATCGTGAATTAAGTGTCAATATGGAAGTGGAGGTTCCTATAAATAAAGCGATAGATACATTGGCATTGATGTCTAGCGGGATCTTAAGGGATTGGGCTGAGTATGGACAAGAAGTGGAAGACAATCCTTTCACGATGGATGTTCTTTCGATGGCTGTAACAAAGATGCTATTCATAGCAAATCCTACTTTAAATAAATCTGGAATAAGTGTATCAGAACAGGTAAAAAAAATAGCCATTACTGCGCCGGTTATTAAAAATATTTTTCATTTCACCTATTTGTCAGGAAGGTTTGAGAAATACGAAGATTGTCCATTTAACCCTAATTGCTTAAAAGAACTTAGTGGATACATACTGGAAGAATTGTGGTTGGGAAACGGAATCGTAATCAATGAGGAAGCCCGAAAGAAAAGCTGTACTGCATTCTCTGTTCTTGATTCGATTATGTCTGTGTTTTGTGTCTTTTTGGAAGAAAAAGAGAGGCTGAATTCTGAAAAGGATTTTAGATACGTTTTCGGGTTTGGTCACGCCTTTGGCTGTATCTATGTAGATGGATTAGGAGCACAAAATCATAAGTTTAGCGGGTTGGTAGAGTATGATGATGTTCTTGAGGAAGTACTTATTGCAACGGAAGGGTGGTTCGTGGAAATAGCGGATCACTTTAAAAAGCCAGAAAACAAATTTATATTCGAGAACCCTAGTTTAATGGCAGTGGGGTTATGTAAATATTTAGAGGAGGGATTAGAGGAAAAATATTTGGAGTATGAAGTGTAAAAGATATTTATCTCAAAAGCAAGATACAATAAACTTTACTACATTTATTAGCCAACAATTCAATTTCGAGGGATTGTAGCATCTGTCCTGAAAACAAATAGCATCATATTACCAAAGGTCATTACCTGCTCAATTTATTGACCAGAACATGATTATTGATGACAATGCAACATGTCACAGGACAGAAAGCCACTCAGTTATCTGAGGGCTTTTTTCGTTGAGTGATTCCTTTGTAACAGTGAGACTTTGTGTTTATTGTTAGTTATTGGTAAAATAATTCAAAATATAAATGAAGGGTTTGAAAATTGTGGAGCACGAAGAATATTTTTGTGAGTTGTTGATTGATAAAACCAAAGAAATCTCTCGGCAAAATAAGTACAAATACATCCAGCAAGTTTCAGAATGGATAGCCAGAGTGTTTTTGAGCGAAACGAGAAAAGAGGTCACTCATGACTTCGATCCTCCATGGGACTATAGTGGTGAACTTATAGATACAAATGAGCCGTTTCAATTGAAAGATTATACCTCGCTTGAATCTTTCACAGAAAATGAATACAACGGAATTTCTGAAGCTAGTTTTGTGAGTGGGTGTGGATTGCTTCATAAATATTACACTGATGAATTGGATGAATTAACTGACGAGTGGGTAGTTGATCAATTGATATCGGCAGTTATTGAATTGAGGCGGGAGCACCCAGACCGTTTTAATGATTTTATAGAGGGGGTTAAGGAGGAAGGTGAGGAGATTCATACGGCAAAAGAAATCACTCAACTAATATTGATGACTGATATTATAGGTGATTTTATTGTGTTTGACTTGCCTACAGAATTATCAGTAGAAGTAGGTAAGATGAATCTGAGTTATCTTGTAAAAAGAAGCACCGAAATAGTTAAGGAAAAGATAAGGGAGGAAGAGTTACAAGCAAAGAAACAATCTGAACTAAAAAAGAGGAAAACGGAAAAGGATAAGTGCTTAGCGGAGGATATTTGGAAGGAATTAAATAATAGATATAAGCTGAGGCATCAAAAAGTGCTTAAAGATAAAATCGATAGAACATACTTCAAATCGGAAGTTGTGCCAATATTAATTGGAATGATTAATGATGGCCGCAATAAAGAAGATATAAAAGTACTATCTGAATTTTATTCCGGTTTCTTATCAAATTCAGTTAGTGGGGATATTGCTCAAGGACGATATATATAATCATACTATTCAATGTTCAACAATTATAAAGTTCAATTACACAGACACAGCGCATTACATTCATAATGCGCAGTATCTAAGAAATTAACTGAATAAAGTGATAAACTAAAGATAACCAGGAGTACTGGCGGCTAAAGCTGCTTGTGCTCTTTTTTGTCGTGAGGTGAAATTATGGAGTTTGTAATCAGGTATCTGTTCGCATTGGTAGGAGTATTGTTTTGGGTGTTCTTAGATAGTAAGTTAAGTAAGTTTGCGGAACCGAGTAATTCAGAAGTTGTTAGAAAGGGGTACGATGTTCCTGTTCCTCTTTCACCAGAGCAAATAAAGAAACGTGAAAAAAAGATGGTTCTCTTCATTCTTTTATTCCCACTGGTGATAACACTGTTAGATTATTTCGTTTGGTAATGGATCTTTGTAGAAAAGAGAGAGGGTGAGGGTGTGAGAGAAAAATTAGTGGAAGCCATATACCAATCAATAGTGAAGGAAAATCTAGTTTTATACAAGCACACATATGAATCAACTAAAGTAAACTCAAGTACGGACGAACACTGGAAGTCGGCAATAACGCTCTTTGATAATCTGAATCCTGTTGATAAAGAAGTTATGTTAAGGATAGTTGAACAAACCATGATCGACACAATTTCTAATGTGTTAGGTCTTATTGACGGCAGCTCAACTTTAGAGGGAGAGGTATTAGATTTTAAAGTTCTGTTGAATGAGGGTGCAGAAGGAGGACTTCAAGATATATTTTTAGAATTAATTGAAAATCAAAATGAATAATTAATTTTTATTATGAAAGATGGTGAAATCGGAGGAGCAAGGTATGAGAACTGTAGAAAGTGTTGCTTTGATATTGCTTGGAATAGCTGGGTGTCGCTAAGTTTATATAGACTGAATGTAGAAAGGAAGAGAAGGAAAAACGTGATTAAAAAGCGTTTCCTGTTTGGGTTTTTAGAGAATGTTGTATCTATATTTCTAGGGATAGGCGGGAGGTTATTCATGATTTCTCTCTTACTGTTCGTGATTGGGATGGGTTCGCTTTTATAAGGTTGAGGAGTTTAATTATCAAGACGCTAACTGTTATTCATAATATAAAGAGGAGGACGTTATTTCGTGAGTCAGGTTAATAAAAAAGGTATATAAAGATTATTGAAAGATTACAAAAAGCAGAAGGAACAGAACAAGAAGAAAATGAAATGTTAATTTTCTTGAAAAAAGAATTGAAGTACGAGGTTTCAGACAAGATTTACTGGTGCGATGAAGATTTAAGTGCAGAAGAAATAGTTGAGTGGGCATTGGAGCAAAAACCGATTATATTGCCACTGCCAAGTGATGAATAACATTAAATTTAACCAGGAGCACTGGGCAGGAGATAGATTCTGTCTGTGCTCCTTTTTCACTTTCAAGGGAGGGTTATGATGAAAAAATATAAATTTAAGGGTAGTACTTTAGATGATTCTTTCATTTTGAATGGTATTGATATTTTCAAAGAAAAGTGGATAGATACCGGTAAAGAAGCTAAAGTAACTGATCCTATTTATGGGCAAGGATTTACCTTCACGGTATGGAAAGTCATTAGAGATGATAAACACATTGTTTTTGCGGCCGGAGAATTTTCTAATAACGTATGGGGTGTGTATGTTCCGTGAATAAATGGGAATTTAAAAGCATGGAGGACTTGAAGAAGTTTGCTGGGGTTTTATCAGAAGAACTGCTATTACAAGACGAGGCGGATATATCACGAGATGTTAGTTATTTCACAAGAAACACTTTCACAACATCAAGTGAATATTTAGGGGAGTTTCGTATACTATTAGAAGAAGTGATAAAGGACATTAAGCTAAATTCGAGTCTTGTTAAAACAGTGAAGAAGGCAATCAAAAGTATAGATAAGGGATTTAGATAACCAGGAGGACAAGGCGGATAGATGATGAGTATTATAATAACGCAATTTGCAGAAGCACTGCATCCCTGAAAGAGGGGTGCAGTGCTTTTTTGTTAGGAGGAAATTAAGATGGAAGTTTTCGGATTTATAAGTGCTTTGATGGCAATGGCGGTGTTTTTCGCACTCCCACTATTGCTTATAATCGGAATTGTAGTTCTAGTGAGTGGATCACTTTCATCAAGCGCTAAACGGAAAGGTGCAACTGGTGAAAGGATGGTCGCGCGTGTCTTGAGTAATTTGGGTCCTGAGTATCGTGTAATAAATGATATTGTTATTTCTAATAAAAATGGAAATAGTACTCAGCTTGATCATGTTGTTGTTTCTCCTTATGGGATATTTGTAATTGAAACAAAGAATTACAAGGGGTGGATTTTTGGGTATGAGAATGCTAAACAATGGACTCAAACTATATATAAAAGGAAGGATAAGTTTTTAAATCCGATTATTCAGAACAAAGGTCATATAAGGGCTTTGTCGTATCTACTTAAAAAACAAAAGTATTTCCACTCAATTATTGTTTTTGGAAATGAAGCTACATTTAAATTCAATGATTCGTTTGATTCAGCAGAAGTTGTGTATATGAGGCAGTTAGCTACCGTTGTTAGAAAGCACAACGAAAAAGTGTTTACGGATACACAAGTAAGCGAAATGTACCAGGCGATAATTGGCGCTGCTAAAAGTGGTGAAGAGGTATCGCAGAAACATGTAGCGTCACTCAATGAGCGAAAATACAACCGAAAACAAAAAGTGGCTAATAAAGTCTGTCCACACTGTGGTGGAAATTTAGTCGAAAGAAAGGGTAAGTACGGTTCATTTACAGGTTGTTCTAATTTTCCAAGGTGCAAATTCAAAGGTTAAATGGATTTGGATGAAATTGAGGTGATAAAATAATGTAACAGGAGCACTGGTGATTAATTTCGCTAGTGCTTTTTTTCGTAAAAAATAAGAAGGGGGACAAGAAGATGTTACTTAAGGAAATAATGTCTTTAGACCATGGAAATATAGTTAAAATATCCACTTGGGAACATTCTTATGGTGAAGGTAATGTGGATGTTCGGGCGGATATAAAATCCTTGAATTTATCAACAGAGGAAGAAGTCAAAATTGGTACAATTAAATTGTATATATTTGATGAATATTGGGATTCATTGATTGTGGCAGCTGATGGGTGTTCCAGTGATACGAGTGATTTGGTTTTTGAGTTATTAGATGGAGTTGAAAATGATGACATAGAAGACTTCTACAGAGTAGGAATAATTGATCGGATATTCATTGATGAAGAGTATCGAAACAAAGGGATAGGGTCTTTTGTATTCAAGCAAGTGAATTTCTATTTGAGTGAGGTTATGAATTCGCAAATAATTACCTTAATGGCGAAACCCATTTTTCTAGATGACCATGATGAATTGTTGTCATTTAAAGATGAAAAGAAGCAACAGCAATTGGTCACATGGTATAAAAGTTTTGGATATAAACAATTAACTTCAGAAGTTAATCATTTGTATATTGATGCAAGATACAACAATCTTTTGTCGTTCTAGTTCGTCTATTTGATTGGAAAGATTATTGAGTTGGAGGTAATTAAAAAAGCCCCGCTTGAAAGGATGATTGAATGTGTAAATGGATAGAAGGGTTATCGGATAATACCAAATGGTCCTTTCTTTTTTGTTATTAGCAATTGTATTAGGTGTAGCGGCCGCTTTGAATTACCTTGATGTCCCTATGAAGGGGTTGCCGGCGTTATTTAATTAATCTCTATTTCTAGGAGGTTGGTGCTTCTTGCCGGTTATGCATTTTTCAATATCGCTTCTTGTCGCCGGATAAAATGCCCGATGATATCATTTAGGAAAAGATGTAATAACAAGGGGCGTAATAGATGCAGCAAATAATAGGGATAAACCTAGCAAATATGTCACAAGAGGAACTGCTTAGTCTTTCGGATCAGATATTTGAGGAAATAAATAAAAGAAATAACCGAGGTCTTGAATACGGACAAAAAGTATTGATAAATGGAAAATATGCCGCCCATCCAGATTTTCAATGGGGAAACTATGAGAGATACGTAGGTTCAATAGCGTATATCCGTGACCCTGAAGTGGTTGATGAAGGAGAGAATGGTTTTCCGTTTGTTACTGTAAAAAAGACTCCGAAGTATTACGCAAGGTCATTTGATGTTCATCCTGATGATATAGTTGTATTAGGTTATGTAGAATTAGATGAATATCAACCGAGACCTAAAAAATAAAGATTTCAGAGCGGAACATTCTTTGTTCTTGCTTTATTACCAGGAGCACAGGCAGCTAATATTGCCTGTGCTCTTTTTAAGTTATTATACCAGTGAGTTTCACGATGTGATGGAAAAATATGTGATATTATATAGGTGCAATCGGCTTCGTATTCGGAGCGTTTTTTTAGATATGAAAGGAGTATTGATATTGGTTTTTATAAAAAAGCATGGTTTAAGCAGAACGAAAATATATAAGGTTTGGAAATCCATGAGGAGTAAATGTTATAGCAGTAATGAAGATAATCGGCATAAGAAAGGTGATATCTGGATTTGTGATGAATGGAAAGACGATCCTGTAGCATTTGTAGATTGGTCAAAGTTAAATGGTTATAAAGAGGGGTTGCAATTAGTAAGGAAAAACAAAGAAGATGGATACCATCCTGGGAATTGTGCTTTTTTAAAAATTGAAGAGGCAAGCAAAACTCATGGGATGCGGCGGACAAGATTATATAATACTTGGACTCAAATTAAACAAAGGTGTACAAATGAAAAAAATGACCGTTATGCCGAGTATGGTGGAAGAGGTATTAGTGTTTGTGTAGAGTGGTTAGATTCGTTTGAAGTCTTTAAAGAGTGGGCTCTAAAAAACGGGTACAACAAGGATTTGTCAATTGATCGGATTGATGTGGACGGTAATTACACCCCTGATAACTGTAGGTGGAGCACTAATCTCGAGCAATCAAGAAATAAAAGAGATAGTATCATTGTTACAATTAAGGGTGTAACGAAGTCTCTTCCGGAGTGGTCAGAAGACAGTAATATTCCATATAAAACACTTCAAGCCAGATACTATAAGGGACTCAGAGGAGAAAAATTATTAGCACCAATGGGATATCATAATGAACTTCTTGAGATAAATGATGTTAGTAAAACGGCAAATGCTTGGGCTAATGAAGCTGGATTGCCTTTATCAACTATTAAAAGAAGATACAAGAGGGGCGTTAGAGGTGAAGACTTGCTTCGAAAAGGAAGGTTGAGGAATAGTTAAATGTCAAGGTAATGAGTGGTAAAATATAGATAACCAGGAGCACTGGCAGCTAAATACTGCCTGTGTTCCTTTTTTGTTGGTTTGTGAATTGAAAAGGAGGGATACGATTGGAAAAGAAATCCGTCTTCATTGTTTTATCATCAACAGGTACGGCATTATCGAAAATGATCAAGCAGTACACAAAAGATAAGTACAATCATGCTTCAATATCGTTGGATGAAGAATTAAGGGATATGTATAGCTTCGGGAGGAAGGATCCTATTAATCCTTTAAGTGGTGGATTTGTACATGAAGATGTAGAAGTAGGTACGTACAGTTGGTTCCCTGACACTGAAATACGGGTAATTAAAGTGAATGTATCTTCGGCTCAATACAGAGAAATAGTGCGCCTTATAGAGATGTTCAAAGAGCAAGAGAGTAAGTACTACTATAACCTAATTGGTCTATTTGGCGTTGTGTTAAATAAACCCTTAGAAGTCAAAAATTCATATTTCTGTTCTCAGTTTGTTTCAGAGATCTTTAGGAAAAGTGGATACCAGCTCCTTGAAAAGAATAGTAGTCTTGTAAAACCTAGTGACTTTGTTGATTTGGACAATTCTGAAGTGACTTATGAAGGACTTCTTTATGAATATCCTCCAATTAAGAGAAGAATTACTTATGACATGAAAGAATATCGGTCCTTTCCATTTAGACAATACTGCTACCAGAAAATGAATGAAGAAATACTCAATGAAATAAAGGATGGTCATAAGCTTTCATTTAGAAATGGATTCTTGAGACCTAAAAAGATCTACTTTGATGAAAAGTTGAAGTGGTCAACATTTCAAAAATAGCCCTGCAGAAATCTGCAGGGCTATTTTTTGATTTATTTTTCTTACCTCGTCATTTTTCGACATGACTTTTGATACCCCTTACCATGTAGAAGTACTTATTACTAGCTAATAGTCCAAAAACACACCAGGAGGAATTAAATGTGGAAAAAGATCTAGATAGAAGAGAAAACAGTTCGAAAAGAAGCATGCGACAAGGACGAATTGTTACGTTACTCATAGTGCTTGTCATGTTCTTTACATCCGTTATGCCAAGTAACCTTGTGTCTGCAGAGGAATCATCTGACACTAAACAAGAGGAAAAGGATTATAAGAAAGAAAAGAAAAAGCAGCTTCCGAAAAAGTTTCCCAAAAAAGAAAAGGGAAAAAAGAAAGAATTAAAAGACCGGAAAACGAAAGGATCAAAACACTTCCTGAATGAAGATGGCTCCATAACAGCTGAAATTTACTCTTCTCCGATTCATTTCAAGGACAAATCAGGAAAATGGGTTGAAATCGATAATAGCATCGTCAATGAGAAGCAGGGGGAGTTTGAATACGGAAATAAAGCGAACAAACACAAGTTAAGATTCTCAAAAGAGGCGAAGAAAGAAGTAGAGTGGGAAGGTCATGTTCTCACAATTACGCCCCTTAACACAAAAGGAAAAAGACCTAAAGTAGAAGGTAACTCAATTACATACGAGAAGGTGTTTAAGGATGCAGATATCAGATATACATCGCTAACAAGTGGGATGAAAGAAGATATTATTCTGCATTCCAAAAAGGCACCGCATACATATGAGTATGAAGTTGATACAAATGGTTTAGAAGTTAATAAAGAGAAGGATGGAAAAATAACGCTTACCAAAGGTGAGGAAACAATTTTTTCAATTCCTAGTCCTTTTGCATATGACAATAAAGGTCAAGTTACAACTGGTATTTCTGTTGAAATGGAAGAAGAGGGTGAAGTTTTAATCCTAAAATACTCCCTTCCTGAGAAATGGCTTAGCGAAGAAGACCGTGAATTCCCTGTCACGATCGATCCCACGGTAACGCTTGATTCAGAGGAATTAGGGGTTAATGACACTTTTGTATATGATGCAGAACCAACTAGTGACGATTTTGGTGGTCATGGTTACCTTCAAGTGGGTAGAAATACGTGGGGAGTTAATCGTGCTTATGTAGATTTTGCACTACCGGTCCTTCAAAGTGGTGCTGTAATTGAAAAAGCGGAACTGTCTCTAGAAAATTACGACACTGAAGGTGATGTTGCAACGGTAGATATTCATCAAGTCATAGGAAAGTGGTCAGATACCACGTTATCTTGGAATACCCAACCTAATTATTCACAAACACCGGCAAGCAGCGTCAATGTAGGGAACTTAGGCCAGTATAAATTTGATATTACGCCTTTAACGAAACAATGGTATGACGGTGCGGAGGAGAACTATGGCGTAGTAGTTAAACATAGAGATGAATCCGTTTCAGGCTATGATCATTTTTCCTCAAGTGAAAGAGTATCAGAATCACCCCCAAAACTTATGGTTACTTACAAAGTGCAGCCGCTAGGAAGTGAGGATTTCTGGGCTTATGACAACAATGTGAATCTGCTTAATGGTAACTATGTGGATGGTGGTCTTGATGTCTACCTGCCTGGTAGGGGGATTCCAATATCTGTTTCACGCACTTACAATTCACACTCTAATGAAGAAGGTATCTTAGGGCATGGCTGGAGACTTAGCGATAGTTACCGTATAGAGGCAAAAGATCCTCTGGAGAGTCGTGTTGTAAAAGTGACAGATCCTGATGGGACAGTCCACCACTTCAGTCGAAAAGGTGGAGAATTCAAAGCTCCTCCTGGAGTCTTCTTGGATTTGTCCTTCGATGCGACAGCTAAAACCTACGAAATTAAGAATAAATCCAACTCGGTTTATGGATTTAATCAAAGTGGATACCTAACTGCAATTACTGACTCTAATGGAAATAAAACAACATATGAAAGAAATGCTGCAGGTAACGTTGTTAAAATGATAGATGCTTCAGGAAGGTATATTGATTTTCTTTATGAAGATGGCAAGCATCTGACTAAGATTGTTGGTACGGACGTTACTACAGTTCGTTATATCTATGGTGCGAATGGTGACCTGGTTGAGGTGAAGAAAGAGAATGGTTCAGGAGATATTCTCACATCTGTTAAATATGGATACGATTCAAATCATAATTTAACAAGTATTACAGATGAAGAAGGAAACGCAACCGTTATTTCTTATACAACTGATGGCAAGGTTCAAAAATTTACACAAGAGAACGTTGAATTTGATTCAGAACAAGAAGTCATTCAAGAAAATGTAGTAGTTAATGGTGGGTTTGAGGAAGATGTAGACCAAGATGGAATGCCGGATGGGTTTAATGCACCAAGCACAATATCAGATTTAGATAAAATCGATACTTCTACTTCTCGTGCAGGGGAAAATTCATTTGTGATTCATAATGACAGTGAAATAAATTGGGTTCGAAAAGAATTTGATTCTCCAGGTAAAAAAGGCGACGAATTTAAGTTGTCAGCATGGAGTAAGAGTGATGGGAATGTCACTGGTAAGTATGATGTGATTTTTGAATATATTAAATCAGACGGTTCGGTAGTTTGGGAAACGGTTGCTTTTGATGGAACTGATCAATCGTGGCATTACAGAGAGAAAACATTCACGACTAACTCGGATTATGTATCTTACAATGTGTATGCGCGGTTAGGTAGTGGAACCGGAACTGCTTGGTTTGATAGTCTATCTGTCAATAGACTATACACGGACAACCTAATTACGAACGGGAGTTTTGAACAAGGCGTAGATCAAGATGGAATACCAGATGGTTTTTATGCGCCGAGTACAATATCTGCTCAAGACAAGGTGGATACCACTCAATCCCGCTCTGGTGGAAGCTCCTTTGTTATCCATAATGACAGTGAATTGAATTGGATACGACAGGAATACGATGAATCTGGCAATGCAGGAGATAAATTCAGATTATCCGCTTGGAGTATGTCTGATGGAACTGTGACCGGTAATTATGATGTGATTTTTGAATATATCAAACCGGACGGTTCGAAGGAGTGGGAGAAACTGCTCTTTAATGGGAAGGATACAACATGGCATCACCGAGAGAAAACATTCACAACAAAGGGCGACTATGATTCTTATAACGTGTACGTTCGTCTTGCTCAAGGAGAAGGGATGGCTTGGTTTGATGATATCTCGCTGAAAAAAATCCCGGAAGAAAATCTATTGAAGAATAATAGCTTTGAATCAGATAGAGATTCAGACGGGTATCCTGATGAATTCGAAATAGCCAGTACGTTATCAACTTCAGATGGAATTGACACAACGGTAGCCCATACTGGAAAGAGTTCTCTAGTAATTCATAACGATAGCGAATACAATTGGGTGCGCCAAAATTATAATATTTCAGGTCAAAAAGGAGATAGCTTCACCTTATCTGGTTGGAGTAAGTCGGATGGTAATGTAACAGGAAGCTATCAAGTAATCTTTGAATATATCGATACAAACGGAACGAAACAGTGGGAAGTCCTTACTTTCGATGGTGCTGATGATTCCTGGCATTACCGTGAGAAGGAATTTGTAATGGGTGCAGATTACGATAATCTTAATGTTTACCTTCGTTTGGCTCAAGGGACAGGAACTGCCTGGTTTGATGATGTGTCTGTGAAAAAACATGAATTTGTGAATCAAACCATCACGACAGAGTATGAGTATGGTGTGCAAGCGGATGGAAGCCCAAGTGTAATTAAAACGGATTCAAAAGGGGTTCAAACAAGGTACATCTTAAATGATGTAGGTAACTTGCTTGAGGTTCAAGAAAACATCTCTGATGCTAATCCCCTAACTGTGAAATATCAGTGGGATCAACAAAACCTTTTATCTCAAATTACTGACCCAAAACAGAAGAATACAGTGATTTACTATGGAGAAGAAGGAAATGTTCGAGAGGTAAATAATCCAAAGCAATTCAGGAAAACTTACACCTATGATGAAAGAAACAACGTGACTCAAGTAACGGGATATGGTGGAGAAGTGTATCGGAACTTCTATGATGAAAAGGACAATCATACTGATTCGGTCACGGGTTCTTCTAGCGCTTCCATGAAAGACTACGATGAATATGGTAATTTAGTTAGTTCTACTGTTCCTATTAGTCTAGGGAATAACCTGGTCAGAAATAGCGGACTGGAAGACTGGTCGAACGGGATGCCTTTGCATTGGCAGCATGATGTACTTTCTACTGGCCTTGTTTCTGCCTCTAGTGACAGTGTAGAAGGTAAATACAGCATGAAACTCCAATCGAACGGAAGTACGGATGATGTTCTACTAGTTTCCGAATACATGGAGGTAAAGCCAAAAACAAAATTAAATCTATCGTGGGCTGAGAAGTCTTCGAATTTAGGTTCTATGGAAGTGCGAGCTCTTTGGTTTCAGGATAGAAACAGCTCTGAACTTGATCGAAATGTATTAAGTTATACAAATAGAGATATTGATTGGTCTAAGAAAACGGCCTCAATGACCGTTCCGGAAAATGCAAATTTCGTAAGGATTTATATTGTTTTAAATACGGGTGATGCGTGGTTCGATAACTTTCAATTACAAGATGCTTCTCGAATTAACAGCTATAATTTTGTAACAAATTTTGATTTTGAATCAGATCATAACCAAGACGGTTCACCGGATGGGTGGGTTCCTTCTCTTGATGTAACTGCTAATGATGGACTTGATACATCTGTAGGTAGTAAAGGAAGTGAAACGTCGGTTGTTCTTCATGGGCAAGGCGGAAACGCTTATTATCAACAAGATATTGATATAGCGGGTAACAAAGGGGATAAGCTGACTTGGGGTGGATTCTCAAAATCATTAGAGGTGAGTGATGCTGGCGGAAATTACGATGTGTTATTTCGGTTCATGTATTCAGATGGTACAACCGAACAGAAATCTGCCACATTTGATAGTGGAACAAAGGACAAATGGCAATACAAAGAAAATAGTCTGGTTGCAGGAAAGGATTACAAAGGGTTCAGTGTTTTCGTCCGATTAAGAGGAGAAACTGGAACTGCGTGGTTTGATGATGTATTTGTCATCCGTGACATGGCTCAAAATGCTGCGGTAAGTGAATATAACATTATTCAAAACGGTAGTTTGGAATACACTGAGCAGTACAGCAATAAGCCTTTGTACTGGGAAGAGTTTATTGAAACTGGTAAGGGTGGAGATGGAACATGGACTGCCGACGAAGGTGAGGCGTTCATTGGAGAAGCTGGATTCCGTATTGTTAACCCAGAAGGATGGGTGTCTCTAAATACCGAAGACTATGCTGCAGTTCAAAGTGGAGAGGTCTATACAGCAACAGCAATGGCCAAAACGAATGCCAATTGGGATGGAGATGCTTATCTTAAGTTTAACCTTTACGACTCTAGTAAGAATAAAATAAAAGAATTATGGAGTGAAAAAGTTAGTGGGGAGTCTGATTGGACTCGTATAAAAACCGAGTTGGACGTAGCGTATTGGAAAAACACCTTTCCGGATTTATCCTACTTTAAAGTGGGCCTTATTGGGCGCGATGATGTGGATAGAAACGGCACGGCTTATTTTGATGCAGTGCGTGTTGAATCCCAATCAATTGAAACTACATTTAACTATGATCTTCAAGGGAACTATCTTGAGAGTGTTATAGATCCAAAAGGAAACACTACTTCATATACAGTAGACAATCGTGGAAGTGTTAAGAGAATCGACTTTGCTAAAAGTGGAGTGTATTCTGAGCAAGAGTATGATGACTTGGACCGAGTGAAAAAGACATTTAACTCTAGTAACTTGGAGACTAGATATACTTATGACAATGTAGGTAATGTTATTGAGTCGAGGTATTATAATCATCAAACGGGTTACTTCTTAAACTCACTCAAAACGAATTACAACTCGTTCGGTGAAGTGATAGAAAAGATTGATCAACTTCAACAATCAACAAACTTCTATCACGATATCGATGGTTCTATCTCAAAGGTAAAATACCCGAATGGAACAACTGTAAACTTCGGATACAATGACTTTAAACAATTAGTTGATGTGTTTTATAATGGCAGCACTTCGCCGGCGTGGGAGTTTGCATATGACACATCAGGGCAATTAACTCAAACCACTAAAAATGGTTCAGAGAAAACAAGTTATAAATACGACACAGATCTTACTCGAATTACTCAGGTGACTTATCCAGAGGTGAATGGAGTAAGGAATACCCTAGACATCGGATATGACAACAGTGGTGCTGTAACGAGCTTTAATCATCAAGTAGGTTCACAAACACATGGATTGGCTTATCAGTACTTTGAGGATGGGACTCCTGAAAGGATGGATAACTCGAATCAAGGAATCTCTTCAGTAAACGTATTTGATGAACAAGGTCGCCCTAAACGAACAATCAATACGGTGGGTACTGCTGATTATGCCGGCCAAACATACAATGTCTACATTGATTATGATGAACTAGGGCAAGTGGAACGCATGTGGAGTGAAAATCACAGCGGTGATCGAACTCTTCATGATGAAAGATTCACTTATGATGAACTTGGTAACATTACTGAGGTTAAAAAGTATGATGGTGATGAAGTTGTATCTAGTGTGGTATATGAATATGACAATGCTCAGAGATTAAAAAGGGAAGTGAATTACAATGGAGATGGTACGAAGGTAAGTGAAGTATCTTACACGTTTGATGAGTTTGGGAATCGGTTAACCATGACGAAAGATGGTGAAACTACTAATTATGAGTATGATGCTGCTAACCAACTTCAATCGGTTGATGGTGTAGAGCGTATTTATGATGAAAACGGTCAAACCTTATCAGATGGCGAAAGGAACTATACTTTCAACCCCGAAGGTAGTATTCAAGAGGTTCGCACTGACAGTGATATTCTGTTAGGGCATTATGAATACAATTACAACGGAAAGCGCAACAAAAAAGTGACAAGTGATAAGACGGAACGATATTATTATGATAACGGACATCTTTCGTATATCACGGACGAAAACAACAATTTAAAATACAGTTTCACTCGTAATGTCGGTGGTGTGCTAATCGCCATGACCGATCACACCGGAACTGTAGACAAAAACTACTACTATGAGTTAAATCACCGTGGAGATGTCATCGGGTTATTCAATACTGCAGGGAACAAAGTGGTCTCATACAGCTATGATTCCTATGGGAATATCCTTTCGGCAAAAGGTACGACTACAACTGGTAACGGCAAGCTGCTGAAAGACGAAAACCCATTCCGCTATGCAAGTTACTTCTATGATGAAGAGACAGGCCTTTACTACTTAAATGCACGATATTATGATGCTGAGATTGGGCGTTTCTTAAGTAGGGATAGTGTGCCTTATTTGAATCTTTACGCCTATGTCGCGAACAACCCCCTTAAACTTATTGATCCGAGTGGTATGTATATGGTTCATCCAGACGATGTGAATAAACATGGAGGGCGATATCACCATCCGGATTTAGGAGAAATGGGTAAGAATTTAAAGAGTGTACTCGGCCAATTAGAGAAAGAAACTAGACCAATGAATAAAGTTCCAACTAAAAGTGCTAGTATCCATGAACATAATAATGGTGGAACATCATATGGAGCATACATTGAACCTTTCGCAGATATTGGTATTCTGAAAGTCGGGGCAGGACTCAATGATGTAGGTTTGTATAAGTATGAGAGTGAAAACAAAATGATACAAACTAGGATAGCAAATGCGAAAACTTATTGGGTTACAGATTTTACACAAGGGACTGTAATAGATGCCGCCTTTATGGGGAGTGTGTATTCTGCTGAATTTGTACCTGTAGATTTAGGGTTCTTTAATGTTAAAGCTGAAGGGAGAGTTTTGTCCTTAGGGGCTGAATTTAAGCTTGATAACCAAGGAATAAGGATGGGTGCGAGTGCGCTGTATGGCGCGAGTGTGGAAATAACTTGGTGAGGAGAGGGTAATAGTGATGAATGATGGTTCAAGTAAAGAATTCAATACCTGGGTAGGTAGCATGAAACAAGCAACACAGTTCGTGTTAATGATGGGTATTGACATGTCTGTTGTGAGTTTAACATTGGTATCATTTATGTCTGTTATTAATGTTTTGGATATGAATGAAATATATATGTTGCTGGCTTTAATTCCTACAGCAATAACACTAATAGTAGTGTATGCTAAATTCCAGAAAACTCTCGGAATGAAACTAATGGGTTATAAGTTGTCTAGCGATACAAAAGAGTTGAGTTTTCGTAATTTATTGGGTCATTATACCCTTTGGTTGCTTTTGTTCCCTGTTTTTGTACTTCAGACCGGCATAATAGAAAGCGGATTTGCTCACGAAAGGATGTCGAAGATATTTTTAGTGAAAAGATAAGCTAAAAATCTACTATTGTTGATTGATAATTCAAAGATAAAACCATAATTACAAGCAGTGACACTGCTTATAACTTAGGGGAAAAGCGGAGTATTGAGGGAACGTTGTTCATTGTACCGGTAAAGATTTGATGTCTATATATATATGATAAAATATAAGTAACCGGAAGCACTGGCAGAGAAATCTGTCTGTGCTTCTTTTTTATTTATATGAAGGAGTGTTTAATATGGAGCATCTACATGTTAAAGGAATTGGTTTTGGTTCATACCTTAAGCTAATGCTCATCCTATCTTTATCGGTTGGGTTGGTTTTGGGTGCTATTTTATTTATTTTAAGCATTTTTAATGGTGACGTTTATGCTTATATTGGCCCCATTCAGTTAACTGGAGTGCTGGCAGGGATTTTTAGTATCTTCCTTTCACCCCTTATATTCGGCATTTGGGGGCTTATTATTGGTCTGGTGTCATTTCTGCCGGTCAAACTGACTTTGAAGGTCATTAAGGGAATAAAAATGAACCTGAATTTAGTTCAAGGTGATATAAATACAAATGACTAAAGGTGGATTTCCTGGCTTTTGGGTTATGGAGGGGATAGAGTGTTTGTGTTGTTGCCGGTGTTTTTCTCGTTTCTCGGATTTCTGCTAATAGGTTTATATGGTCTGGTTGAATCGATTTTATACTTAATAGTTGTGATTATAACGGAGTTGGTAACGCGGGGGCGTTTCCAGGTTGAAAAGAAGCAATTTTTTCTTAATGTTTTATTGATGATCTTGGTCCGCGCTTTCTTCCTAGTTATTTTCTCAATTTTGATGATTAATGAAACTGTTTGGGGATTCCTTCGAAATATAGAAGCGGTATATTTTCCTTTATTCCTTATAACATTTGTGTTTAATATGTATGTTCTTGTCGTTTCTTTACAATCAGAGAAAAAATCGTCGCTATCAGTAATGAAGAGAGTTTTGATGTTTATGCCTAATGCTGTGATTTTAGTTGCTTTTATCATGTTTGCGATCTCTGATATTAAAGTGTAGAGTTCGATTGATAAAGAACCGTAATATGCATTAGAAGAAGGGGGTTGGATGTTTATGAAGTTTGAAAATGCTTTTATATTATTGATTGCAGTGTTTCTCTTATCCTTAGTGTCTTCAAATATCGTTGATGATCCATATGGCTCTATTAAATATTTCTTGTTGGTAGCTTGGCTTATCCAGTCCGGTTGTACAGTTGTCTTGCTCTTTAAAAAGAAATGGAAGAGTGTAGTTTTAGGAGCGTTCCTTACCTTTCTTACATTATCGATGGCTGCAATATCACTTACAGCTGGGAGTGTGTGATGGAGTTGGAATAGACTTAAAAGGGAAGGGGATTGCTTTTGAGTATAAAAAGTGTGTTAACGATTTTTTTGGTTTTAGGATTTTGTTCATTTATAACTGGATGCACTTTGTTCTCTAAGATAGTATCTTTTGATGTTGATTCAAATAGAGTGCCGGCCCAAAGTCACAACAAACCATTTTCATTTGTGGTAATTGAGCCAAGACCCGACTTCACAACAATGGTACCTCTCGTATACAGTGTATGGGAGGAGAAAATTCCCTTAGAGACTCATATTACGATAGGCGGAGATTTTGCGGAAGTTAACAAGGTGACATCTGAAATATATATAAATGCTAATTTTGTGGAGAATGTTTCTTATGATCACTTTGAAAAAAAGGGGAAATTCATAGTCACTAATAATATCTCTTTAGAATTGGACGATTATGAATTGAAAGATATAGAGAATATAACAGTTAGAACCACTTATGAAGGCATGAGGGAAGGATCAAAAGTGAAGGTTAGTGACGAGGAAGTGTTAACATTCAAGCCTGAAATTGAGTATGGGAATATTCTGTTGAAAAATTACTGGCACTATTAATTGGCATTGATATCAAAGATAACCAGGAGCACTGGGCAGAAAGATAGATTCTGCCTGTGCTCCTTTTTTGTATATTGAAGGGAGGGTTTGTTTTGAGATTGATCAGCGCAGAGTTAACCTTTAAGAAAGAGTTGAGCAACCTAGAAGTGCGTGGAATAGAACATCTCTTAACTGAGCTTTACGAAGATGAAATCTTTTATTCTCCAATAGATTTAGGGCTTGCTTATACGTCATCAAGTTCTTATGCAGCTCATAATGTTTGTGACGGTGAGTTTCGACACGACGATAAGATAATTAGCCACTTTGCAGTTACATGCAATAATATGTTAATTATGGTGTGTCATGATGATGAAGAGGTTTATTATTATTATGAAGTAACAAATTAAAGATTATCTCTATTTAAAATAAGGAAAAGTGTATTTCATTGATAATGCCGGGGTCTAAGAGGGGTTCAAAATTAATGGATTTAGATGGAAATGACATGGTAAAATAAATGTAACAGACAGAAGCACTGCGAATTTCATGAAAATTCGTGGTGCTTTTTTTTGTTGCCAACAAAATTTAAGGGGAAGGGGTTTTTTAATTGTCTGAGGTGATCATTAAAACTAATAGCAAAGAAGAGGATATTAAATACGCTTATGCTTTCATGCTATCTGAATGCCTACGAATTAAAGAGTGTGGGTTTCTAAATCCAGAACCAAAGGAGTTTGATGAAAGGTATTTGATTCCACAAGATTCACATATTGCTGTTTACGAGGACGCTGTTCCTTCGTGGGAAGAGTTTAAAGCGAATCAAGTCCATTTAACTTCTGCTGGATTTGCGTGCGTAGCGGCATTAGATGACGATGACATTAAACGTGTTGTGTTGTCATCAAAATTTAATGGTGTTATCAATTTTAACTATAATTATGCTCATAATGATGTCGGTGATTATGAGAAAGAGGCGAAAGAGGCACTCAAAAACATTAAATCTATCTTTTCATCATTAAAATAAACTAAAAACACTTTAGCTCTGGTATGAGGGTTGAAGTGTTTTTAATTCTTTAAGGCATACAGTAAGGTTTTACGGACGATTTCACTGTTTAAAAGCAGGCTAAAAGGGTATAATGTTGCTGTAATTCCCATTTTTCAATGAAAGGTGGTGAAAGTTATGAAGTTTAAGACGTATGATGTTCTAAAAAGTGACTGGGATAAGATCTTATGTGAAAAAGGTTTTGCAAATACGGATCTCACGGCTTATTTCACAAATGCTGATGGTGACGATATTGAAGAATATATCTACGAGAAAGATTCCATCGAATATGTTCCAGTAGCTTATTACGAATCAAGTAGGTTTCGAGAAATCACCCTGCGGCCATTAAATGAACTCAAAGAAAAATTTGATGTCGGTTGCTACTAATTAAATCAAATCAGATATCCTGTAGTAAGGATGAATAAAATAATACATACATATTAAGATAATGAAAAGAGGGGGAGATCATATGCGGTTCTTCCTTAATTTTATCAAATCTAAATAACTTCATATAATATCAATTATAAAGATGTAAAAATGAAAACTTACATAAATTTAGAGGATAAGTTGGTCAGAAGAAATATCTTCAGCTGATTGACGATTATCAACTTAGCCACTAAAAAATCAGTTTGATTGTATACTCAAATTTTGCAATTAAATAATGTTTAGTGACCGATGATACATCTAATTTCGTTTAAGAGCCCAAACATTGTAAGTTCACTAAAAACTACATAAGCATAAAATTCTTTGAACAGTAAAAATAAGTGTAGGTTCCAGGAAGAGAAGAGGATAAAACCGCATTAACCAACTTCGTGTATAATACAAATTTTACGAGAAATTAAATAGTGGAAATAGAAACAAACGTTTGGTATAATTAATTAAGGGAAAATATTGGTTTTCGTATGTAATTCGAAGCACAATTATTTATTTTACATTAAGAATGGGTTTAGGATCGTGTTCAATTTAACATTCATTTATTTCTTCTTTTGTTGTGCAAACTGCTTACAAGTTGAATCCTGGCGGTTTTCAATAACCAACTTGATTGTTTTGTTATAAATCACATACACAATCAAGTTTTTATCAATTCAAAAACATATTAGAACTTAATCAAAATAGATGAAACAAATAAAATTTAAATGAAATCACCACCTATTTTAGACACAAAAAAGTAACTCCCTTACTTAACAATAACAGTGTTATGTAAACATTTTCGTGGAATAATTGTATTTTACACGTAATTAGACAAATTTTTACAAATAAACTCACTTGGAGTGATAAAATGGCTACATCTAGGCAACATTTAAAGCACAAAGAAAAATATGAGGCCCTCCTCCCTTCTCTCCCTGAATATGTTCAAAAATATGCTCGTTTTAAAGAGTCCGAGGATATGTCTAGTTCTACGTTATATAATTATCTTAAAGACTTCATCCACTTCTTTAAATGGCTCATGGTTGAAGGTTATACTGATGCCAAGGAAATGAAAGATATTCCTACTTCAGTTTTAGAACATTTACCATTAGAAGATGCCCTCTTCTATTTCGAGAAAGTCAAAGGTGAACAGGTTCAAAAGTCAAAAAACGAGACAAAAACTAGAGAAAAAACTTCTGTAAACCGAAAGAAATCCTCAATCAGGTCTTTATTTAAGTACCTAACTTCCCAATCAGAAATTAGGGGTACTGGAGAACCATACTTTCATCGGAATGTTATGCAGAAAATAACAGTGAAAAAACCTAATGAAACCTTAGGTGAAAGAGCTCGTAAGATTGCTGATTCCATATTTATTGAAGATAAAGATATAGAGTTTTTAGATTTTCTAAAACATGAATATGAAAAAGGATTATCCGAAAGGAAAAAATCTTACTTTTTACGCGATAAGGAAAGAGATTATGCGATATTATCAGTTTTTCTGTCCAGTGGAGTTCGTTTGAATGAATTAGCGGATTTGAGGCTTCGTGACATAAACTTCGAAACTAATCGTATTAAAGTAATCCGTAAAGGCGATAAAACTGATGTTGTTCAAGTGATCCCGGATGCTATGGAAGATCTACGTGAATATTTGGAGGTGCGTAAAGACAGATATAAAGCTGGCAATGAAGGTCATGAATATGTCTTCGTAACAATATATAACGGGAAAACCTCCCCTCTCTCTATTAGAACCATTCAAGACTTAGTAAGGAAATACACTAAAGTTTTTAATAATAATGTTGCAATGAGTCCGCATAAATTGAGACATACATATGCAACCAACCTTCTTGAAGAAACTAAAGATTTGACGTTAGTAATGGAACAGCTAGGCCATACTTCGACTTCTACAACCATGCTTTACGTCCACTCTACTCAAGAAAAAGCAAGAAGAGCTGCAGAGGCTCTAGGAGAGCGCAGAAAGAAATTAAAAGATAAATAGCATTAGCACCATAAAAAAGCCATGATTTCTATTTTGAAAATCATGGCTTTTTATGGTGGAAATTGTGCTCTGAGTTAAAATTTAATTATCTATATAACTTGGGTAGCTGCTTCGTACATAACGTCATCAATAGAACTAAAACCTGATATAACCGTAATTTCCTTCTCTTACTCAGTATCGATGGGTAGGGATTGTATGATACTTTGTTCCCCTGGTGAAAGTCCATGGAATAAGTGAATGTACATTTCTCTCCCTACAGGAACTATAGAAACGTTGTTCTCGCTTACGTTATAGTCCTCTGTATTGTTATTAGAAAATCTCATTAAGGTCCCATCAGTTCCCATTGAATCCCCTATGTTGCTTTTACTTACATTCCCGATCGCAAATACCCCATCATTCTCCCATCCATATTCTTTCTTAATGAACTTAGATACCTCTAAGTAATCCGGCTCTGCATAATCCACATAATAAAATATATATGCAGTGTTATCAAAATACTCAGTGGAGATGATTTCCCTTACTTTATATTTGTCTTCAGTTAGATTTGTTAGAGCAGCATCTGGTGAAGGAAATGCCCTGCTCCTCTTATCGTATTCCCTATAAATAAAGATCATTATTAAGATAATAAGGATGGGTAAGGTAAAAGCCAATATCTTTTTCATTAAAATCCCCTCCCTTTCGTGCCGTTTTATTATTGGTCCAAAATGTCAGATATAACCTCTGTTAACCTATGCCTTATGACTAATTGAACTTTGCAAGCTCTTTCATCTTCGATTTCTAAGTCGGCTGCTTGCTCGGTCCAGGAAAGTCTAGTTTCGGCTTCTAATCTGCGGATTTCCTCTTCAATCCATTCTGAGGATCTCTCATAAACACTGAGGCAAGTTTCTTTATTGTGGAATTCTTCCGGCAAGGTATAATTCAGTTCACAAATCCATTTTCTGAATTGGTCTTCCCCGTGGACCTCAATTCTCTTCTTGAATGAGTAAAGTAGTCCGTCGATAAATTTCACATCAAAGCCTTCGTTGGTCATCATTTCTTCTATATTATGTAGTGTGATTTTGTTAGCTGTAGTTAAGTTAAACCAGATGCTCTTCAGAACCATTCCATCACCTTCTCTCTTTGATATCTATGTATAATTCTACCATCCAACTAACGTACATACTATCATGTTTCTCCTTCCCCCCTCGTTTCATTGGAAAACACTTCGCTAGTTTACCATAACACTATTATGATTACTTTGTATTGAACATAAAAAAAGACCGGACTAATAGCCCGTTCATTTCTCTGCATTCAGCTTGCTTTTGGAAGCTCCAGCCACATTTCAACTACTACTGTGATTGCTTCATCATCAACATCTTTAAATTCTCTTTGGTAATATTTTTTGAATTTGGAGTGAACCTCGTCACCTGAATTTTCTACATATCTTATAAAATCGCCGTACCTATCATCGGCAGCAATAGTAACTCTCTTCCCTGCTAATAGTTCCTGAATATAACCTTCAAATCTCTCGTCCATTGTAGTGTCCTCCAATGCCTCTTTATGTTAATGTTCTGTTAGTTGAGTTCGACTGCTTTAAAGTCTTCTAAGTCCGATTTCAAACGTACCATTTTTCTTTCTAATGTCACTCGTTGAATCTTTCCATAATCTCTAGTTTCCAAGCACTCATCTAATTCATTAATATCATCACAGATCCGATCGATTGCAAATTCTACAGCCTTTTTAATAAGTTCTTTTTGAGTCTTCATTGTTTTTTCCTCCTAAGTAAGTCCGTAAAGTAGTTTGTTTTAGAGAGCAAAAAAGCCCATATGGTGCCGATTTTCCGTTTGTTTCAAACAGAAATGAAATCGATACTCATATGAGCCTTGGACTTTCTAACTAAAGAAAGCAATCATTTTAATATGTAATTTTTACCCTCCAACAAACCCTGGGTGTACATTAACACACTATCGCATGAAGGTGTGTTCGTAAATAATTAAAATCTCTATATAAATATTATATCAATGGTGATGAAGGATTGCCATGATGATTGAATTTGTTGTGACATTTAATATCCGTAAGTGAGTTATTATTGTACCTGATTGGCCAACTCAATGAAATCTTCCACTTCAAGTCTGTATTCCCCTAAACCGGTTCTGTTTTTATTGGTGAAGTACATAAAACGTGAAAGAAAACCATTTTCGCTTGCCCACCATATAGATTGTGAGCTTTCATCTTCTGTAAAGTATGCAGTTCTTCCGTTTTCAAGTGTATATTCAATAGAACTTTCCTTGTCTTTTTCGGAAATTAGATTATCTTTTTTCTCTCCAACCACTCTACTAACTATGTATTTCAGTTGTTGAGTAGTTTCATTGTTTCCATAATAAAATATGAATTGATGTAATGAATCCACTTGTTTTATATCCATTTCTGTTGAAACTTCATTAACTACAAATGGAAAGGAAGTTGGTTCATTGAATGTGTAAGAATGGGCGGCCATTTCTTCTTTGAGGATATTTATTTCACTTTCGTTCTTACATGCACTAAGAAATAACAAACCTATACTAATGATAATCAAAATTACCCTGTTATTGATTACTACTCCCCCCTGTGAATTACAAACTATATGATACTTCCCTTTTGTGTTTATGTAACATTTGTATCTTATCATACCTGTAAGGCTTATTCATTACCAAGCTTAAGGTGAAATCCTTTCTGGATATACCTTCGCTTCTAAGAAGGATATTTCTTAGAAAATTGCAGATTATAAAGATATACGTTTTAGGAGTGGTATATTTGGATAGTCAGGAAAAACTGCGTGAAAAGAAGGATAGAAAGGCCTTTGAAAGGTTCTTCTTTTTAATTCCAGGACCATTATTAAAAGAAGTTTCTTCGGTTTACATACTGAAAAAGAAGTTAAAAAAGAACCCTTTTAAGAAGAATAGTGATAACAGGAATAGATTGTACGATGGCATTAAGAATAAAGGCGAAGATCCCTTCAGGGTTTTGCTGAATGCACTTATAGACAGGAACTCTCCCTCGGATCGGAAGACACTTCGAACAATCCTAAATGCAAAAGAATATTCAAAGTATCATTCTTTTATAAGTGGTGTTCTCGCCAAAGGTTCTCTTAATAAAAGAATAAAACCTCATACAAAATCGATTAAGAAGGGTATTAATGGTGGGTTTATATACTTTATTAGAGAAAATAAAAACTCTGATGACCTCCAATCACATATAAAAATAGGAAGTACAAATAACCTGGATAGAAGATTGTCGGAGTTGGTTGTAGGCGTTCCCTATCCACTAGAATTTGTTCGTGCTATCTATTCAGAGGATAGACTAAAGACAGAGAGATTGTTACACTCTCATTTCTACAAACAGCATATAAATGGTGAATGGTTCGAGCTCAGCCAAAAAGATGTCTTGGCCGTAAAGCTCTTACAGTTACCCAATGAAATATTACAGTCCATTTGTGTGCATACAGTAACGAAAAACGGTTAGATTAAGTGGTCTCATCCTTCTTGGGGCTGTTTTGATGGCAATCATAAAAAACGAATATGATAAAGTTGGTGTTTGTATTGTTTATTTGGCCAATGTTGTTGCAGTCAACAAATGCCTTCTCTTCAGATGATTATATATTTGAGTGGAAAAGTGATGGGATCCGTTTGGTCCTCTCGTCCTTCGAAGGTCAAAATCACCTGTATACACGACATAAAACGGAATGTACTAAAAGATTCCCTGAAATCAGTTCTATAAAATTTAATGAAAATGTTGTGTTAGACGGTGAATTGATCTGTATCGATTCAGAATCAAAGAAAGATGATTTGGAATTAGTCATGGAGCGGTTCAGATTAACGAATGATTTGAAAATTAAGTTGGCCGTAAATACAAACCCTGTTATATACATGGTATTTGATATTCTGTACTTGAAAGATAGGTGTTTGTTCAACCTTCCTTTATTGGACAGAAAAGATATACTCCAAAAGGTCCTCCCCCCTTCTAATTACATGCAGCCAGTACAGTTTATACATAATTATGGTGAAACGTATTTTAATAAGATCGTGGAGATGCAGTTAGAGGGTTGTGTAGCGAAGCGAAAATCAGGTTTGTATTACCCGGGCAAACGCACTGAGGAATGGTTGAAGATCATTCGCTATGAGTACTTTGAGGTGGTTATTACCGGCATACAGAAAGAAACTAAGGGGTTTCTCTGCTCTTTTGAGGAAGATGGTCTTTTACGGTCAGCGGGAGTCATTGAATTCTCTACAAAGGAGCAACGCATTAAAGTCCATAAGGAGTCAGTCGTCCTTGATGAAAACAAAATGCACGTAAGGTTTAAGTATCCTATTAAGGCTACTGTAAAAACAAGAGGATTAACAAGACGAGGTTATCTTAGGACACCTGTTTTAATTGAAGTTTACGATTGAACAAGTCCCTTGCGTGGTGTTCGCTTTAACAAGGTATCTGCGCTTGTTAGTCCTAATCTCATGTGTTTGTATGACACTCATTGCCTTGATTTTCAGTAAGACAATGAGTGTTTGTTTTGCTTAGAAATGAACCGGCCGTTATATTTGCCCTTTTGGATAATATTCTAACTTCGTGATTTGTGGTATAAATATATAAGTAAAGGAAATATTTCCAAATATAAATATGGGGGTTATTGATGTGTGGGATTTATTAGCTTTTGTGAGTTTGATAGCGGCTCTAGTGTTCTTGGTCCTAGCTATAATTTCTTTAGTTAAGAAAAAAGGAACGGCCATTAGAAATTTTCTTTTCATGGCATTGTCCTTTGTTTTGTTTATGGTGGGTGCGGTGAATGCCCCTTCCTCCACTAGTGAAACAGCTAATACGACTCCAAAAAATGAAGAGGCATCTTCTGGAGTTGAGAAAGATGATACTGTAGATGCTGAAGAGAAGAAAAAAGCTGAAGAGGAAGCTGCTAAGAAAAAAGCAGACGAAGAAGCTAAGAAAAAAGCTGAGGAAGAGGCCAAAAAGACTCCGCAGCAAAAAATGATTGGTGAAATTCAAAAGTTATTGGAAACAGACCAAGCTTTCGATTCGGGATCATATATAAAAGGAGATATTCCTAAGGGAGAATATGCTTTTATTCCTTTTGCGGGAAGCGGCGAATACTATGTTGAAAAAGATGGAGCCGGTAACATTATCGACAATGAAAACTTCGACAGTTTTGGATATGTGTATGTTCACGGAGCTGGTAACATTGAGAATAACGGTGTTCTCATAAATACATCTGCGTTTGAAGTGTTGGGTGTAAAGAGCGCAAAAGAAATTTATCAAGTTGTAAACCAAGTTGAAGAAGATTTTAAAGAATCTGCTTGGTACAAAGTTGGGGTTGATATCCCGGCTGGTCAATACGTTATTGAAAGTTACGGAGATGGCTATGTAGCTGTTATGAGTGGTCCTGTGGGTAATAACGATATAGTAGATAACGAGATTTTCAATGGTAGATATCAAGTCACTGTCAGTGATGGCCAGTACTTAAAAGTGTCACAAGGTTATATTTCTGAATAACTGTGTAGTACTCATAACAAAAGCTCGGAGAATTATTCTCTGAGCTTTTGTTTTATTTTAAATTTAATTGTTTTTATGTTCATTTTTATAATCAAATTCGTTCACGATTACTTCTGTGATTTTGGAGTAATCTTCTGAAAAGAATTTCCCTAACTTCTTATCAATTGTTTCTTTGATTTGTTCCATGTTCATTTTTTCATGAAAATTCTTTGGGAGAAGTTCCGATTTATATATCTGAGTGTAAGAATCAGATAGATTTTTAAGTCTCCCTCTAAATAAAGAGTCATTTTCATGTGCAATCTGGAATAGTTTTCTTCGAACTTCCTCCGGTCCTGGACCGATAATAAGTTTTATGATTAGCTTATTATCCCTATTTTGAATTTCCCACAATAAAATTCGTTTAGTCTTTGTCCAACTCCCCTCTAAGGGGATGATCTCATCTAAAGGTTTAGATATAAAACGTACATAGGTTTTCGTGCATAAATCCATAAGGGTGTTGTTTTGGGAATTGGTGAGTTTTTCAGCGTACTCAGACACTTCAAGGAACACATCCGGTTTATATTCAAAGATCAGATCCAAGGCTTTTTGGTGCTTGTAATAAATTTCTCTACATAGTTTTTCTAAATCATGCTCTCTCATTACATATCTCCTAACGGTTTCGATATACTGGTTTAAAAACTCAATGACTCTTGAATCGAGAGTGGATTTCCTTAGTTCCACAGCTTTTAGCAGCACATCTAATACATGGTAATACGTTACGACTATCCAGTTTTCTGTATCCGATGGAATATCCCCCCTCTGGTGAAAGGAAGAAATAGATCTTCTTATGTTCAGGGAATTCTTGTTCAACCTTGGTTAAGTATTTCTTTAGTTGGTGTTCTGACTCTTTGCTCCCAACTTTATTTTCAAATACAATGACCATCTTGTTCGCTTCTGAAACCGCTAGAATATCAATGTTGTTCCATTCCCTATAAACTTGGAAATCTGAATACTCAATCGTTGCAAATTCCAGCATTGAGAAATTAAATTTATCTAAATGAGTTTTGTTTTCTAAGTATGTATGTTGAAGAAACTTCTTTATAAAAAGATCACCTAAACCATGGTTCTCTAGTGGTTTCATCAGCCAGGCAATAACATTACTGTGACGAATCTCTGTGCGATGGATATCTAATGTCTCAAATAAATTAAATACATTTAGTTTGCTTTCAAGTTGGTCTAAGACCTCTATATCGAGCAAGAATGCCTCTAATTCTTCTAATTTTTCCTTGTCCACGATCTCCATTATACTCCCCCTTCTACCTCTCTATTGCTTAATATGACTCTCAATAATATCCATTATTCCAAAGTGTTAGGAATCTCTCAATGTTTTTCTACACAAAAAAACACCCCAAATACCCTTATTGAGTAATTGGGGTAATGGACGGGCCTCGAACCCGCGACCTTTGGAACCACAATCCAACGATCTAACCAACTGAGCTACCATCACCATAATTTTGGTGCAGGAAGCGGGACTTGAGCCCGCACGTTCCATACAGAACACCAGAGTTTAAACCTGATGCTTCTTCCAATTCCGCCATTACCGCATAGTTGGGGCCGTTAGAAAGATTCGAACTCCCAACCGCCCGGTTCGTAGCCGGATGCTCTATACTTTTGAGATGCGGCCGCCGGATTAGATGAATATAAGCTTTGAAGAAATATATATATAGAGTTCGCCTCTCTAAAGTGTTCTTATTTTTTCTAGTTCTTTTTCCAATTTTGTTCTTTCTTTTTCGAGAGTTTTCATTAGGTGAGGTAAATTGTTAGAGATACACCATTTTCTGATTGTGTTGTCACTGACTCCGTATGTTTTACCTGTTTCTTTAAAACCTTTAGTCAACAATGATTCGAGTAATGTATTTCTAGGAGGTCTATTGACTTTTTGTTGTGTTTTTCCCCAACAGCGTATACATAATCCTGTTTTTCCGTATTTTGATATTTCAACTCCGCAATTATTACAATGATGCTTTGATTCTGAGTAGTCATTATATAATTGGATGTATTCTTCTCCGTATTTATTCGTTACATATTTAAATATGTGTTGCATATCGCCTTTTTTTAATACAATTAATAAATGTGGAAATTGTTTATGTTTTTCTTTATCTTTGGCTGTTTCGTATCCCTTGATTTCTATGTATTGTTCATTTATTTTGAAATCTGGTGTATAATTTAATTTTTTGCCGTTAAACTCATACTCAAAAGAATCAAAATTCCTTTCAAATTTTATTGAGTGTTCTAGGTTGTATATGACGAAGGCTAATTCATAACTACTATCACACCAAAATCCTTTGTACCAACCTGATTTTCCTCTTCCTGATCCTTTTCTGTATCCTCCTCCATTCTTTTTTATTTTTTCAATGTGTTCAGCAGGGAGTTTCTTTCCTAGCCAAGGTTTTTTGATTTCACCTTTACTGTGCTTGTCACTAATTGTTTTACCAAGCTTGGCTACCCTTTCATCAGTTTCCTTCGTTAATCCTTTGTTCCAAGATGGATTTCCTGTACGTTTTTCACTCTTTTGTTTCTTGTTTTTCTTCCCATCTTCGGTATGGCTATACCAAATATGAGATTTTAGACCTTGTTTTGAGAATTTGTTTGAGCAATAAGGGCACATATACAAATCCTCATCTATCCTAAGAGCTTCATAATCTACTTCTGTTTTTGGGCCTTTACAAGCCTCATAATGTTTTAGAAGATTATTGTTACTTACTCCCTTTCCGCACTTACTACATCGAGTTTTTGGTTTTTTTTTGAACAGTAACAGTTTTATTAGTATTAAAAACCTCTACCATTGCTTTGGGATGAATTAGCCAACGAAAAGTGGTTCCTGTTTGTTTCTTTATAACTAAATTTTTTTCTAATTGATTATCAAAGTCGCCTTTGTTAATTGCTTTCCTTATAACATCCGAACTAATTCCCCATTTTTTTGCTGCGTCAGAAGTTGATAAAAATAATTGATTGTCGCTCATTGTACCCCTCCTATATAAATAATAGGCTTAAGAAAACAATGTAGCAACCATGGTTTAGTGTAACTAAAACACCGGTTCGGAATTTGCGTTGTTGATATGCCTTCATTTATAGACGTAAAGAATATGATAGGACTTCTAATAAGTAGAGGTCTTCACAATGCTCTACGCCGACCTTTACTTTTCGGTTCCTATAACATAAGCATTGTTCACGCTCTAATGTAACTCGTTTTAAAAATGGGATAGTGTCCAAGGACCATATCAGCAAGTTTATCCCCTGCTTCATCAGGATCTGTTAGCAAAAGCAATTCGTCGCATTGTTTTAATGCTTCGTTAACGTCCATTTTGACACGGCCGTTCATCCTGGTCCCTTTGGTTACTACACACAAGGAATTGGGTAAAACCTTCTTCACCTTTTTCTCATCATTAAATCCTTCAACAACGAATCCCATATTTCATATTAATCAATCCTTTTTATTTTATTTGGCAAGGGTGACAGGACTTGAACCTGCAACACACGGTTTTGGAGACCGTTGCTCTACCAATTTGAGCTACACCCTCATGGCTATCCAGGCAAGATTCGAACTTGCGACCAATCGGTTAACAGCCGATGGCTCTACCACTGAGCTACTGGATATTAATCTGGCGGAAGATAAGGGATTCGAACCCCTGGAGGATAGTACTAGTACCCTCTACGGTTTTCAAGACCGTTGCAATCGTCCACTCTGCCAATCTTCCGTTATGGCGGATAGTACAGGATTTGAACCTGTGAGAGAATGTTAAGTCCTCTACCTCATTAGCAGTGAGGCGCAATCAACCTGGCTCTGCCAACTATCCGTTATATGGTGGAGTTAAAAGGAATCGAACCTTTAACCTGCTGCATGTAAGACAGCTGCTCTCCCGTTGAGCTACAACCCCATTGGTGCATCCTGCTGGACTCGAACCAGCAACTTCCCTCTTATGAGGAGGGGGCTCTAACCATTTGAACTAAGGATGCAAGCGGCTAGCTAGTTGTTCACTAGCCAACCAAAGTGAATGCTTTTGAAGCTTGTTTATGCGCTTCTTTGTTTTCTCTACGAGGAATCCACTCAATTGTGAAAGTATCGAATTCCTTTAGAGTGTCTAAGATCTTATAAGACAATGTTCTGAGTTCTGGTTTCCCTGAGATTACTCCTTGATTGATCATACATGCCAAGTTAATGCAATCTACAAAGAAATGAACCTTCGTGATGTTGTGAGAAATTAGATATTGGCAAGCAGTGTACATCGCCAAAAACTCTGCATAGTTGCTATCTTTTTCTCCTATTTTCTTTGATATGGTTCCGATTGTTTTGTTTCCGTTTTTGATAACAGCTCCTACAGATGAAGAACGTGTACGTTTGTTTCGCTTTACCTTTCCAACTTCTTCTACGATCGCTCTGTATCGTGAAGAAGCGTCTGTGTAGACCTTTATAATGGCCATCCTTCTCACACCATCCTTTCTTTGTTATACCGGATTATTTGGTATTCGCTACAATATACTCGAAAAACCGGTATGAATATGCCCATTGAGGGAATTGAACCCCCATCCTTCTGATTACAAGTCAGTTGCTCCACCTAATTGAGCTAAACGGGCGAATTGGTTGCGGTAGAAAGACTCGAACTTTCGTAATTAGCCCTATGAAAACTATTACACGCCTGTTACCGCCGAAAATATATGGAATATCCGTATATATTGATAGATGTTCGGATAATCCGTTTTTTTATACTGGAATATCCAGTAGGTGAAGTAATTCACCTGATTTTCAGGTGCAAATATGGTACCCCTGAGAGGATTCGAACCTCCAACTCACTGCTTAGAAGACAGTTGCTCTAATCCATTGAGCTACAGGGATGTAATTATTGGAGCGGATGACGAGAATCGAACTCGCATTACTTGCTTGGAAGGCAAGTGTCATACCCATTAGACCACATCCGCGTGTATGCCCCCGATAGGACTTGAACCTATACTCCTCTGATTAAAAGTCAGATGCTTTATCCAGTTAAGCTACGAGGGCTAGATATTCAGTTTTTGTTTCTTGGGTTTGTCACTCTTGTCACTGTTCATATGAATCTCCTTTTCAATTAAATTATTGGTGAGGGCCGAGAGACTTGAACTCTCACACCTTTCGGTACATGATCCTAAGTCATGCGTGTATGCCAATTCCACCAGACCCCCATATAGAGGCGCAGACGGGATTTGAACCCGCACATGCTGCCGTGAAAGGACAGTGTGTTAAACCTTTTCACCACTGCGCCGCGTTTGGTGGACAGGGAGAGATTCGAACTCTCGAAACCTATCGGTAACAGATTTACAGTCTGCCGGCTTTGACCACTTGCCTACCCGTCCACATCTACTAAAATATAATTTGGTGCTGTCGGTTGGATTTAAACCAACGATCCCTCCATTATCAGTGGAGTGCTTTGGGTCACTAAGCTACGACAGCATATTGGCGGTCCTGACGAGACTTGAACTCGCAACCTTCCCGCAGACAACGGGTTGCTCTACCATTGAGCTACAAAACCATTGGTTTCCCTACCAGGGCTCGAACCTGGACTTAACCGATTCAAAGTCGATTGCCTTACCAATTTGGCTATAGGGAAATGATTTGGTCGCCTGTACGAGACTTGAACTCGTTACTTCACTGTGAAAGAGTGATGTCTTAACCCATTGACCAACAGGCGATTATATGGAGGGCAAAGTCAGGATCGAACTGACGATTAGTAGGGTTGCAACCTACCGCCTTAAACCAACTTGGCTATTTGCCCATGTTCTTCCAGTCAAATTGGGTATAAAAAAACACCCGATGGAGGTTTCCATCAGGTGTTATAGGTGTGTGTGCCCTGTTTAGGTTACACGAAGGCTATGCTTCTCCCTTGTGTCTGGTTGAGTGTAGAAAAAGTTTTACACCGGTCCCGTAATGAGAGTTGGATAGTCTTACCCCTATATTCTTCTGATCGAATCGTTCTCCATGTTTCTTTATATACTTCTTTTGAGCAGCGGCTCTGAAATTCCCTTATAGCTAATAAAGCAAGGTGGTGTCGGATGTGAATCACTAATTTGTGTATACTTCTCCCCTTGTGTATTGGACCAATCAAATTGCGCTCCACTTATAAGTAATTCATTCAGTTGGTTTAACACATTTATCATTAGTTGTCTCACTTCGTTCACCTTCCTTTTCTTAATTCGATATTTAAGGTACAAAAAAAGCACCCTTTTTTCATTGGGTGCTTTCGTAACATATGTATTGTATTTGATAAGTGATTATACCGGTAGTATACACTTCTCCCTTTGTGATCCTAAAACAACATTCATTTTCGAATACAAAGAGGTCTTCAAATGACAATGCACTTGCCCCAATGTTCTTTTATACAGTTTTCTAAATTCATTATATTTAGGTGCCTCAGATACCAGACATGTTGAATAAAATGGTATGCGACTCCCCTGTTCGTCTAAAATATGATTTTGTTCGCTTTTCCAATTAATCATTTTTAACATGTCTTTCACCTCGGCTTTCGTTTTGGTTGATTTGTTGTTTACAAGATTATCACCATGCGTTTATTAAAGTCAACAACTATTTTTCCAATATTTTTATCTCATGGATATCTTTTTGCATTGACTTATAAATTACATGTATATTAATTCATCAAAAAGTTCCTACAGAAACTCATAATATATATGTATATATGCAATTAAGAGGGTAAATGTCATTCTACATTGGATAAATATTCATTTTAAATAAATAAAAAAAGATTGACATTTCAGTCAACCTTCATGGTATTTTAAGTGAATTAATTGCACTTTTTATTAAACGTTTCGATCACATCTACTATGAATTTATCGTTATTAATGTTCATTACTCTACAGAAATCTTCGAGTAATTCTCTCATGAGATCCTCATTGAACTCCCTGTACTTACATGAGAAATCAGAGATTGAAGTTCGGTCCGGATAACCCAATTTGTAAGAGTCTTTTCCTTTTGGGTTATTATTGTGTTCTTGAATATGTGTTTGAATTTTTATTATTTGTTCGTCTGAAAAGCCGAGAGATGCATTTGCCATGACATTAGCTCTCGTTTCCATCAATAATATTAGAGCTCGGGATCGATTATTTCCAAAGGTTCCAGTTAGTGCCCACCATCCCCTTTTCAATCCACTGTCATTAAATTTAATGTGAACTAGTTCGTGAGCCAACATAAAATACAAGGCATTCTCAAATTCTGTGCCATATAAGTCCAAAACGGGTTTAGACAATCGGATGTTGTTGAACGGAGTCGCAGCTCCATCGATTATATCGCTTTTATAGGATTTCAGTGAAAAAGATTGATTTATGTCTAATGTTCTTTTTAAGTCATCAACTTGAGTGTAAAGCCTGGTATATTTTTTTCTAGATATTTTGCTCATGATTTATTCCTCCGGATTAGAATGTATAAATTTATATTACTCGTTAACTATCATTAGAAACAATAAAAAAGCTGAACAGAATGTCCAGCTTAACCACACTTGTGCTCTTTAAAGAGTTGGTAGGTTCCTTTGAAGGAATACTCAAAATCAACCTCTTTATCATCCTTTATTAATGTAATTTTATCTTTTGTTGTATCGATCGGAATGAAAGTAGACGCGATGGTTAGAATGGTTTCAATAAGTTCCACTCTGACTACGTTAAATAATTTTGCATAGTACTTGGCAAGGGCTTCTCCCTCATTCATTGAGTTGGATAGAATAAGTTCAAATGTTTTGATTTGTACCTTGTGGTATACGTTTGCTACTGCGTTCATTAGTATCTCTCCTTGGTTGAATTTTTTGATTGTGTGTCAATTAATTTTAAAAAAGCCGTTCAAGATGGTCAGCGCGGTTAGATTACATATTTGATGTTTAGTTTTTAATTCAGGATCATCTGGATAAAGAAAAAAGTAGGAACAAAAAGTCCCTACTTTAAAGATGATTAACCCCAGATTGCTTGAATAGCTTTAACGTGATCAAAGTCAATCCATTCTGCCTTTTTAAATACAACTCCTGTGCCAGTGATGTCAGTACCGTTAGCAAATGGCTTGGAATTGAATTCTGCCATTACTTGTTTTCCTGTTTCTAAGCTTTCTACAATTGCTGTGTTTTCATCAACAACTTCTACAACTACATATTGTTCAAGAGCATTAAGTTCAGCGATACGTTTTGTTTCTTCAGATTGAGCGATACCAACCATTAGCAAAAGTACATAAGTGATAATAGATACAGTCATTAGGTTTTTCTTAAAGAATTTCATCATTTTATTCATATCCCCTTTAATATCTGTAATGTGTTCTGCGATTTTTGTGCTAAATATATCTTTTCCTACGATAAGTACAATAAGTGCTGCTCCTGCTAAAAATGAAACGATAAGTGCTGTAATGAATGTCATGAATAATTCCTCCCGAAAATGGTTTTTAGATTAGTTAAAAAAGGCGATAAATCACATAAGTGACATCGATAAATTAATTACATAGAAATTTTAATGATAGCGGTTGTGATAAATGCATAACCCATAGCGATTAAAAGAACTGTATAGATGTTGTTAGAAATAAATGTTTTCATAATAAAGTCTCTCCTCTGTAGTGTGATTGTTTAAGAAATGAATGAGTTGATAAGTGTTACATAGAAAGTTTGATGAGTGCAGTAGAGATAAATACATACCCCATTGCGAATAAAAGTACTGTGTAGATGTTGTTAGCGATAAAAGTTTTCATAATAAAATCTCTCCTTTGAAATGGTTTTATAATGTAAAAAAAGCCCATTAGAGATCATCAAGTTTCAAAATAGAACTTGATCGATACTCTAAAGAGCTTTGTACATTCGCGCTTGCGAAAATATAAAATTTAGACAGAATTCGAATTCTGCGCAAAATAAAAAATCCAGCTTCATAGTGGATTACAAATAGATACCTATCGCTCATGCGAATTGGTTGGGTAAAGATAAAAAATTAAATATAATAAGTTAGTTATATTGTATCATGGTATTTAGAAATTTTTCCAATATAGTCTACTTGTATTTTTAAAAAGAACTGCTGTAAGGAAAGTGGGTTTTGGTGTATGTATAAAACCACCATGAAATAGAAAAAAGAGGGCTATGTACGCCCTCTTTGATTATCCTGGATTAGAATAGTGACAATTGCTCACTGTTCACTTCTTCTGAAACCGTCTTGGTTGAAACGACTTCGCTTGGTGAAGCGGAAGCAACTTGTTCTTTCTTTTTCTCTTCCTTTCTCCCCTCTGTATAAAAAGAATTATACAAGCGGCCAAAATACTCCTCTACTACTTCTAGGAACTCTTGACTTAATGGGTATTCGGGTTTGTCTTTATATGACGTTTTCAAAAAGCTCGTTTCGATTTGTTTTACTTCGCTTAGATAAATCTCTGCTGAACGAGCAAACACCTCTGCTGGGTCTAAGTAATAGTTTTTATTATATTTGCTTGTTCCATTCCATTGACTCTTAAATAAATCGGTATCTGGTAATACTTCTACAGCCTCATTTACGGATTTTTTGTAAGCTTCAAAAACCGGCCTGAATGCGATACTTTCTGAAAGTAGTCCGTCTTTTGAAGTTGTATAATCGATTTGGTGGTGCAGCTCATGAATGTAACTGCTTGGGTTGTCAATAACCGTTGCGTTTACATGTGAGTAGTAGATGCCTGCGGCCTTTTGTCTTCCTAAACGACGTATCCTGAAGCTACCATCTGAGTACGGGACAAAGGTGAGTTTTTGTAATTTCCTAAATTCTTCTTCTAACTTTTCAAATTCAGGGATTTCCAACAGTTCATCAATCTCTACATATGAGTATCTAGATAAAAATGCGTTGTTTTTCATCTTATCTAAGTGGAGTTGAGGAATGTTTTTCTTTGTTTCGAAGGATCTTGCGATTTCATATTGTTTTGCTTGTTCTATCTCTTTCTTGGTCTTATCTCGCACTCTAAACATTTGAGTTAAAAACTCATAGGTTACGACATCTTTAAACCAGGTGTCAGTGACAATCCACTGGAAGTCTTCTTGTTTTTCGAGATTAAACAGTTTCTCTTCTTTATTGTAGTATTTGCGCTCGTTTTCCCCTGTGAGACCTTGTGGGTATAAATGGTTGTCCTTCATGAATTTTAATAGTTCAGCTTTATATTCTTTATCTTCAGGTAAGAAAAGAACCTTTTCTTTAAGTTCTCCTGAATGATTAAGAACCTCTTTAGTATTTCTGTTCACATAGTCCTTCACATAAGCGAAACGAAGATTTTTCATGTTCGTTTTGGTGAATTCAACTAGAGCGTTCTCAATCATGAGGTCTGCCATTAGCAAGGTTAAATCAAAAATTGGGCGTACTTTGTAGCTCCCAGACAGTCTTCTTCTTGTGTCGTGAAGTTTAGCGTTGATCTTTTGTTTTAAAAAAGTAAGTCCAACATCTTTTGATCCATATCTATCGATAAGTTTCACTTGGAGCGGGACTTGGTTTTGTATTTTTTCTTTAGAAGCTTTTTCTCTAGCACAAGCAAAAAGAAGTTGGATCCAATAATCATCTTCCTTATTGGCCGGATTACTATCTAGTTCTGAAATTTCTATGATGCTTCTGTATCCCGTAATTTCATTGGTGAATTCCATTAGTTCTTCGATATTGTTTAACTGGGCTAAGTTTTTGGAAATCCTACTCTTAACTGCATTTCTTAAACGATTGTAAGTTCCTTTTGTTTCTTCATCTAATTTTAGTTGGAAATTCATTTCTGCAATGCTAGAAGCAATACCAGCTGTTTTCATATTTTGCTGCCAACGCTCATCTTTCCATAATTTCGTTACTCTTTTTCCTGAAGTTACGTTGTTTGTCATATCGACTCTCTCCTTTAGTATGATAATTGATTGGTTAGTTTCTAACGATTAATTGGATGTTGTCAGGTCTGAGATATCTAAATACGTTTTGGTGAACTTTAGGAATTCCTGTTAAAGAAATCTCTTTAATTTCATACCACTTATTGCTCATTTTCTTAGGTACGTTAACTCCCTCTACGTGTCTTAAGAGCACGTAATCTCCTTCTTTTAGATTGTGTGGGTTGTTCAATGGATTGTACTTTTCTTCCCTTACTTTCTCTGAAAATTTCTCTTTTCTGTGTTTGAATGCTAGCATCTTTTTTCTCTCCCTTAGGTATGTTTTTAATCTAAAATAAAAAACGCCCCTCGGTGCATGTGCTAAAAATTAAGCAATTGCGCCGAAGGGCGATTAGATTACGAATTAATGACCAATCCCTCTTGGGTTGGTAGTTCAAAAAAATTAAAAATCATATATCTATATTTTATATAGAAAACTTCTGTAAATCTATTATATTCTACTCTATCTTCATTCTCTCTTTGCAAACATATACTCATTGGTAGTTGCGGATATGTTATTGATAATACTTAAAGCTAAAATGGTGCCTAATACAGAGCTACCCCCATAGCTTAGAAGTGGAAGTGGTATGCCGGTAATCGGAACAAGACCAATTACCATTCCTATATTCTCGAAAATGTGGAAAGTAAGCATAGAGACAACTCCTATGCCGATTAAAATTTCGTACTCCCCCTTATTTTTTAAGACGATAGTAATAATTTTGTATAGTAGGACAAAGTAAAAGAACAAGACAACGGATCCACCTACAAAGCCAAACTCTTCCCCAATCACAGTAAAAATAAAATCAGAATGAGCTTCAGGTACTGCAATTGTTCCTTCGCCATATCCCTTTCCTAGAATCATACCTGATCCAGAAGCTAAGATAGATAACCGCAATTGATACCCTATCCCTTGGCCATATCCAAATGGGTCTAACCACGAACGTATCCGGTCAACTTGATAAGGACTCATAAATGATAATAGAAAGTCAGGGTTATAGATGAACACTGCAACAATTGTACCTATAACGAATATGCCGAGTCCGGAGATCACAAACAGTATTTTGTTGTTTATTCCTGAGATGAATAACATCCCAATCATAATACACGTAATAACCATTGCAGTCCCAGCGTCTGGTTGCAGTAAGATAAGAGCTAACGGCAATGCTGTAACCAGTAATACTTTAAACAATAACTTGGCATCGGATGACAATGTTCTATCTACATGTTTTTCATTGTGACTGTATATAACACTGGCCAAGTATAGTATTAAAAATACCTTCATGAATTCTGATGGCTGCAATGATCCAAAGCCTGGGATAGTGAACCAAGCTTTGGTCCCTTTAATAATAGGAGCAATGCTATCTGGTGCAATCATCAACGTGATTAATAGTAAAATTCCGACTCCATACAAATAAGGTGATAGTCGCTTTATTTGTTCAAAGTCGAAATAATAAACTACTGACGTTACAATCATTCCTCCAATGAACCATATGAATTGCTTGAGGGCGAATTGATCGTCATATGGGAGGAATTTTTGTGCACTGTATATCGAGAGGCAACTGATCCCCATAAAAATAAAAACAAGAAGGATAAGGTCCGGGTCGAAATTTTTATATTTACTTTTTTTCATGGTGCCTCCCTCTAACCAAAAGGAGGAATGTTCCCATTCCTCCATACATTTATTTGATGTCGGTAAATTTGTAGTCTTCAGGAAGATAGACTTCTGGGAGGTAAATCCCCATATCCACTCCGTTTCCTAAGTCTTTTTCTAAAACAACATAAGAAACAAAAGGGTCCTCTTCATCTGTCAAAATCATGGACGTATCCATCCATTGTGTTAGATTTTTTACGTCAGTATTGTCTTTATAAGCAATTGTCATAGGGGTCAATTGTTCGTTCGTTTTATCTAGTGACCACATCCCCTGTGTGGAGGTTTCAATTTCTGGGTCGAACTTGAGGTAAACAATCTCTGATTTTTGTTCATCAAGGCTTTCTATATACGGATATGCAATCTCTGATTTCCAAATTTCCACAAGGTGTTCTCTAGTCTCAAAGAATTGCAAAGAAAAGACTACTGATCCTGCAACAAAAATCATTAAAAATATTAGTATGTGATTAATAATGTCATTGCTATCCACAAAGGAATACTTCTTATACTCTGAAATACCTTCATATACTGCATATATTAGATACAATAGTGGTAAAAGTAAGATTAATATGATTAGAGTCTTAGGAGAGGCGGTGACCACCTCCCAAAAGCTAAATTGCCCTAGTTCGATTACTTCTTCAACTGTGGTCATTGTGTAAGCTCCTTGTATGATGTATTAGTTAATATAGATCCCACTCGCTTGTGAAAAAGGGTTCGCTGTTTAACACACCATTTATTGATATCCATACATAAGAATTAAATCCCTCATTAGATTTAGATTCTGCAAATTCAATAGCGCCTTGAGGTTCTTTAAACTCTTTTTGGTTGTTATTCCATTTAACGACGTATTTTTTCATGTTATCTTTTCACATTCTTTAAGGAAATAGCTTGGGTGATGCCTCTTTCATAGCAGTTGTATGAAAAAAGGGCAATGCCGATAGCGGTGTCTTTATCCTTGATGTCGCTGGATGCATACTTAATGAAGTTGTTTTTGTATTTCTCTCCTCCGGATATGTAAGTGAATTTTGTGTAGACGTGGTAGAGATCTGACTCGTCTTTGGTTACTATAAATTCTGTTCCATCCAGAGCTGTGAAATTCTTGATCGGTGTATCAATATCCAACCTTTTTTCCTCCCTACTAGGTTTGTTCGTTAGGCTGCGCCAATACGATTTTATCTTTATACAACTTAATATCTAGCTTGTCCCCGATTCCTTTTGCTTGATAAATACTTTCAGGCACCTGGATATCGTAGTTTTTTTCTTTTGCGTATATCTTTAGTGAATGGGTTCGATAAGAACCGCCATTTGGATATCCTGAAGTAGTAACTGTGAACATATTGTTATTGATATATACCGGGAAAAACGCCAAAGGAGCAGATGTTGCAGAATGTTCTATCACTTTTTTGTCAATGATTAACGCTGAAACATCAATGCCTTTTTCAATGGCTTCTTCTTTTTCTTTTTTCTCCTCGGCCTCTAACTTCTCATATAATTCAATCGCGCTGATTGTTGTGTCTTCGAGAACGCCAAATGAGTAATGGATTATAACTATGAATAAAAGTGGAACAAATATCATAAGAAGTAATAATCTAATGTTTCTCCACTCCCTTATGTCTATTGATTGGTTCAGTTCTTGGGCTTACAGGAATTCCTTAGTGGAAATTTAATTGTTCATCCATCTCTTCTTCGTGAATGATCACCATTAACTCGTTCTCTTCAACTTTGAATTGGATTTCATAACAATTCCTGTAGTTCTTGGTCTTACTCCACCCCATTGATCGGATAACTCCATTACTACCTTTCGGAATGACTACTGCTCCTTTGTCTTGGTGTGCCTTGATCTCCTTTTTAGCTGAAACTTGTTTAGTATTTTCATATTTAAATTTCAATTTCCTTCCTCCTCTGGTTTGGTTTTTTAAGGCGCTTTTAAATCTCTCTCTTCGGCTTGGTTTGGATAAAACGAGACTTTGACCCACGTTATACCTCCGTTAGATCTGTTACAACTACCCGCTCTTCACAACCTGGACAATCCAAACTAGAGCCAGCATCATCCTCATCAAATGCTTCTGGAAGCGGTGAATACCCGAAACTTAAGATGGCTAACCTGTTATATTCATTCCATTCTTCGTCTGTAGGACATTCCCTGCAGTTTGGACACTCGAATCTTCTCATGGTCATTCTCCTTCCTGGGGTTAAGTTAAGGACCTGCACATTTTAACCTTTTATTTCTAAAAGATTGTCTGAATTGCGTTTCAAGAAATACAATTACTTCTCATTTTCTAAGGCATTGTTTTCTTTCCACTTTTCGATCCTTGCTTCGGCATATTCTCTGCCGGTCCAGTGGGATAACTCCTCTAAATAAAAAGGTTCTGCGCAACGGGGACAATTAGGTAAATAATGTTTACCTCTGTAATGTTTTTCTAAGCTTTTAATGACCTTTAACCATGGCTTGTATTCAGCGATTTCCATACGTTGTTGTAAGAGGGTTTCGACTTCTCTTTGTAAATCGACTCTCTTAGAGGCCAAATCATACATAGCATCATATGGGTCAACAACAGCGCCACATACGTCGCATAGCACTCGTCTATTTTGGGTGTCTAAAGTGAATCTTCTATTATTACAGCTGCATAGTTTATTTAAATTGCGGTTAATTTTGAGTTGTTCAATTTGAATGATGTTGTTGGGTAATTGTTTATCCATGGGTTGCTACCTCTTTTATGACAGTTTATTTCTCTCTCAATCTTTGTATCAATGAGCGGCTATTCTTCACAATGTATTCACGATTCCTCATTTTTTTCTTAAATGCTTTTGAAGCTTTCTTCCTTCTGGTGTATTCAACCTCTCTTTTCTTCACAAATTATCACTCTCCTATTAAGAGTTATTCTTTGATGTGGTTTAATTCAATGATCTCACTAATACCTTTAGAAGCACCTTCAATCGCCAGTGTTAAATCGCTATGCCCATTTCTCTGTACTTCTTCTCTCATTTCTCTGTGAAGCATGTCTGATATTTGGGTTAAGGTTCCAAGTTCCTTAGACTTTAAAACAAGTGGATTTTTCATTCTCTGCTCTCCTTTTGTAGAGATGGGTTTTCTAATTTTCCTGGTTACTGCGCTTTTTAATTGCGATCAATAAAATCCCTCGAACAGGAATCAAAATCACCGTACCGGTAGTACCGATTAATAATGGATAGTAGGTAAAGTACTTCCAATCCATGAGTGTTACATCCGGTATGAATATGGACAGTATACCTACACCTATCACACCCAAGAGAAAGATAATGATCATGATGTTCATAATGATGGTTAGGTGCGTATGAGCGTCTTTTAACTTCATTCAAGCACCTCCTGTTTATTTATTGGGCGAATGTTTATGAAAGTCCAAAATTTTAATTCGGGCACCACATTTGCACCGGTTAATGTGTTTCTTTATTTCCACTTCACTTCCGCACCGCGAACATTTGGTCTTCTGGTTCAACTGTTCTACCTCCCTTAAGTTAAGTGGTTGTATATTTTAAGTAACTGTAATCGTTTGATGTGCTTAGGTACTTCACTCTTCAAGATTGGTTTACAAGCGACCGCCGTTAATGAGTTAGTAGGGATTTCTGTTCGTCCTTCATCGCTTGTTTGTTCCCAGCCTTCATTTATGAGCCTCTTTAACATAGACTCCTTTGCTTGCAATACAACTTGCACCTGACTGGAATCGAACCATTCGATAAATTCTTGTTCATTTTGATGTCTCATGGCAATTTGACTGCTAATCTACTTATTTGAGGAATTAACTTAGCAGGAGACATGTGTAATTCCTTATTAACGACGTAATAGATAACGTATTCATCCATTAGGTAGAATCCTTTGCTCCGAACATTCCTACTATGGGAGGATTGGGAACCAATCGTAATTTCTCTCTAAATTGGTGGAGCTGCTCCTGGATGGACTTCAACTCACTTTTCAATTCTTCTGGCACCTCATCCGCTTCACTTAATAACGTAGTGGCTAAAGAAAGGTTATTATTGCCTTTGCCCGCAAATGCGAGAGCTTGAAAAATGAAATCGTCTTCCTTTCCAAGTGCTTTAAAGTGGTCAGTTTTAAACAGTTTACTTTCTGCTGTTTTAATCCACTCGTCAAAACTCTTTTCGGACATAATTCTCCTCCTTTTTATTGCTCAGTTTTAGGGATCCATTTCGCTAACAGATTGTTTACTTTCATTAAAAACAGTCCAGCAAGCGAGCCGACACATAGTGCGATAGAGACACTTGCTTCATATGACATGTTATAGACTACAAATGATAGGACTGCTCCGGCTAGACTTGATGTTAAGATCATAAAACTTGAAATTGATTCTTTCATGATGTTCGTTTCCTCCAATTGAGATTTCTTTAATTATGGCCACCTATTTGTAATTCGTACCCCATAGCTGTGAGAAGCTTAACTATTGTATCGATTTTAGGGATATTTTTTCCGTTCTCTATCCTGCTGATGGTTTTTGCATGAATTCCGCTAAGTTCAGCTAGTTCAACTTTGGTTAACCCTCTTTTTTGTCTTACTGTTGTTAACTTGTTTGCAAACTTATCTAATAGTTCTTCCATATAAGTGCTTCCTTCCATTATGGAGTGCAAAGACCCGCTCCTTGTTCTAAAAAAATCCGGTATCTTCTGTTATTGGTTCAAAAGAAAGATATATATATGAGGGTTGCTACAAAATATAAAGTGAAGAAATCATCAACGAATGAATGTTTATTATGGCCTTTGAAAATGTTGGTCCTTACTTTATTCAATTCTTTTCTGTAATATTTCTGTTCTTCTTCTGTTAGGTCCTCATGGAAAAGTTTATGGGTTATAGCGGCTTCTTTCTCTTCAAGTTCAAGTTGCTTGATAGGGTTCATGTTATCTCTCCTCTGTGTAAGATAGAGACCCGCTCCTTTCCGATAGAGAGAGGTATGAGGAGTAGTATGCTATCTCGGTGCCTTCTGTTATGTTCTGTTTCATTCTGTGATCTCTCTGTTTTTGCACCGAAGGAGCGGGTCTATGATGTTCTGTTATCTTCTGTAAAAGTCGAATGTGCCATCTGGTAGGCTTGCTCTTTCTCCATCTGCAGCAGAACCGTTTATTCCGCTTTCTCCTGTCTTTCGATTAACGAAGATGCTAGTGGCTAGGAATTCTTTATTATCGCTTATTCTTCTTGCGTACCACATGCTATTCACTCTCTTTCGGTATATAGTTCATGGAGCCTTCTGGATTCTCTTCGAAGTATGTCAGTAAATCATCTATTGTGAATAATGCCTTTCCTTCTTCTCCTGCTTTATCTCTGAGGTATTCGATGATGACAGCAAGCATAGGATAAGGTAGTTTATGTGCTTTCATGTTCTTCACCTCTCTATTACTAGGTGAATTCAGTTTACCACCAATTTTCTTAGGTGGATAAAACAGGCGATTTTTCTGAGAAGGTCTGTATTGTTCTGTAATGCTGAGTGTTTTTTATCGTTCAAGGAGCGGGTCCTTATAAAAAGTGCTGTTCTATTTTAGCTATCTTTTAGGAGGAGCGGTACTCTATAGATAGAAGAACGAATCCGCTAAAGGAGAGATATTACATGAGTGAAAAAAGAGAATTAACGGGATTTAAAGATGATGCGAAAATAGCGGAACACTATGGAGAGAATGACGATCATCCATTTACCTATCAAGACCTGGAGGAATTGAATGTGAAGGATGCAAAAGAATGGTTGGATGATGGAGAAATGGTGGGAATTGTTAGTGAAGTTCATGGAGGGATCATTGGGTATGTTCATAAGATACATGCTGCTGATGTAACCACAATTCTAAATTTGCATATGATTGACCACTCTAAAAACGACTAAGTGATGACCCTCTTCTGCTTAGCGGGCAGGAGCGGGTTTTTTCAGTGGTCCTTCTTATTACAGTGCTATACTCTTTTTAGAAAGGTGGTTATACATATGTACTATATACCTGATATGGAAGACTTGAAGCCTCTTATTTCTCTGTTTGAGGAAGATAATGAATCGATTGAATGCCGGATTGATCAGGGAAGGTTATTTATAGAAAGTGATGACCGGGAAACGGAGTTGATGCTCCGCTTTAATCTCATTACAAAGTCTTTGGTTGTAGCGAGGATCCTATTTCAACATAAGCGTAAAGGGAATGGTGAGAAATTAATAGGTATACTCCAGGATTATGGACGAGAACATGATTTTGTTCGTATTGAATTCGAAAGTATTGTATCGGAGGAAGCATATCGCTTCTTAGTGAAGAATGGATTTCATCGTAGAGAAGATACTGCACTACCTGGCCATCCCTATATTGGGAATTGGATTAGACCTATTAGTGAAACTGACCCGCTCCACTTATAAATGATAAGAAGCTACTTCTTATTCAAGGAGAGCTTCTTTTATTTTCTATAAAAATTTCTAATATTTTTTTCTGTTTCTTTTATTTTCTATAAAAATTCTCTTATTTTTCTTCTTCTGTTCACCATCTAAATCCACTCGTGGAGCGGGTTTCACCCCTGTTTACCAAAGATATTACATTGTGTATTTATATGGATAAAAAAATAATCCCTTACAATATCCATTTCATTTTACTACCCTTATAATGAGAATTGAGCTTAAGGATTTCGACAAAAACCGACTGTTTGATTTTTGTTGAAACTTGCAGAAGGATATAACTATTCCTTAAACACAACTAAACTATTTATACATAAAAAGGAGAAATGCAAAATGAAATCTACAGGAATCGTAAGAAAAGTTGATGAGTTAGGTCGTATCGTGGTACCAAAGGAAGTTCGTCGTACATTAAATATTAATGAAAAAGATCCAGTGGAAATTTTCATTAATGGTGAGCAAATTGTACTTAAGAAGTATAAACCGGCAATGACTTGTGCAGTAACTGGTGAAGTAGCAGATGATAACATGGTATTAGCTGGCGGTAAGATCGTTCTTAGCAAGGATGGCGCTGCGAAATTAATGGAACAAATTAAAGTTTTATCTGAGTAGTAAGGTAAACCCGTTTATTCGTGCGAACGAGGAGCGGGTTTTTTATTTAGAAAAGGAGGAAATGAAGTGAACAAGGTTTTGGGTTTATCATTGTTTATCGCTGTGCTTGCTGCTGGGTGTTCCAATGATGAATTACACGTAATTGAACCATCTTCTCGCATTGGAGATGAACCGACATATGTTAGTGCCCCCTCTTATGAGTACATTACTGATATTCAGCTAAAGGAGATATCAAGAGATCTAGCTGAGAAGTATCTTGGATTAAAGAAAGAATGGGATAACAAAGCTTTTTATGAGATGGGTAAAGAAATTCTAATGTATGAAGAATTGTTCCCATCAAGGGGAAATTATGAAGAATACAAGTTTGATATTCTGAATGAGAAAATGGTTAATCTGAAAAAGGTAAAAAACGTCCACTATTCATTTGATCTTAAAGAAACATTTCGATATCAAGATGGCACAGTAGAACTCACTGAGGACTCTGTTACCTTTAGTATTATGCAAGATAAGGATGGAAAGTATAAGATTGCATTTATACTGTAACCCGCTCCCTGCTCAAGGTAGAGTGGGTTTTTTATAGGAATGGTTAGGAGGACGCTGCAGTATTTAACTGGTCAAGTGTTCTATTACCAAGTGAAATTCAAAGAATATCAAAAAAGGTTAAGAGAGACCCGCTCCTGGCTTCATATAAGCATGAGTAGGTCTTTTTTATATTGGAGTGTTCTTTTATTTTCTGAAAAATTCAGGGTTTACTGATTCCGAGTAATTCTAGGATACTTCTTTTATATTTTCTAGTAAAAATTGAATAAATCCCTTGCATTTTCCTATAGTGGGAGTTACACTAATCTTGTATGTATTTGGGGTTTGAGAATCTATTATATGTTTATTTAATGTTGGTCTGGATAACCTTTTGAATAATGTGTATCATTCTTTCAATTCCAATCTACCATTTCTTTATCGAAATGGTACGAGCCCTTCTTCGTTGGGAGTCGAAGAAGGGTTTTTTGTTTTCTAAAAAATACTTCTAGGTTTCTATTATTATCTGTTATTACTTCTGTTACTATTCTGTTCTTTTCTGTAAGAATTCTGTGGTTTTTCTGTTCTGGGTTTTAGGTACCGAAGGTACGTGAAGCGTCATAAACAGGTTAGAAGATCGTGTGGTGAAGAAGCTGCAACCGTACATCCTTTGGATGCCGTAGGAATTTTATGAAGTTGTTTATATTTGTGTAAGAGCTTATTGAGTTCCGGCCGGCTTATTGGATCTTATTTTGGTTTCTTCTTATTGATCTCGCCTCTCAAGTTACCTTAGGGAGGAGAACGTCTCTCCTCTTAATATAGAGTTCCCTGCTCCCTTTTGTTGTTCGACCTGCTCTATTGGTATAGGAAAGGGTTTAAAAGCGTTTAGGGAGTGTCCAGAGGCTTTCTTAGGTAAAGGAGCGGGTGTAATACAAAAAAGCACCCGGGCAGTGGTGGTACACTGTCGGGTGCTTTTTTGTTATGACTCACTCAAAAATGAGCTCTCCCCACTCTAAGGGATATATTTATCTTAACATATTCCATTGAATAAAGGAGATTAAACATACGGATCTATTAGCCTCCTTCTTTTGTTCTCACAACGACTGATGTGCCATCTCCTAAATCGACTTCCACATATTCAGGGAGCCTTTTTATCTTGTTTGCAATGGAAGCAAAGAAGCTTCATCTTTTTTCCCTGGGGAATGTTTTTAGCGCTGGTTAGTATATCCGTCTCATTTTTTGCACCAATCGTCCGGTCTTGGTAATATACTAAACATACAGAAGACATTCTGTTTATCTCTCCTTTCATATATGAAAAAGTAGGACCCGCTCCCGACCGGAATAAGGAGTGGGTTCTTTTATGTATGCCTTTTAATAATATGCGATAATGGATTTATCATTATGTTTAACTATGTCAGGAGTGATTTGCATGGAGTGGATTGGTTTCTTTTTAGGTACATCAGCTTTTTCATTAGTAGCTTTACAAATGGGTAAGATCAGCAAGTTAGAGGAACGAATTGAAAAATTAGAGAAAAGTGAATAAGTGTTATGTCTCGGAAAGCTCAAAATGATATAGGTTTTGAGCTTTTTTATATTCTGCTATACTCTGCTTTCTGTAGTAGGTTTTGAGTGCCGAAGGTACATGAAGTGACTAAAAAGGAATTAACATTGCGTGGCGAAGATGCCGCAACACTTTATTCTAAAGATACCGAAGGAATTTTATGAAGTTGTTTATTCTGATATATCTCTTCCTCCCCAGTAATAGCCTGGTCTTATGTTCTTTTGTAGACTAGTATCAGGAGATGATGAATTTGAGTGGATATGAAGAACACTAGTAATTTTTAGTCTATTTGTGGTTTTGCTTGTGTTTTTGTTTCTTTTTCTTGTATGTGGTATGTATGGACTTTTCAGTTTGATTTATAACAGTTCTATAAAAAAGGTCTACCCTTCCCTATTATTGTCGGTTGTAGGTTTAATTGGATCTTATTTCACATTTGAGTATTTGAGTGATCGATTGGCAGAGGTGGACCAGTTAAAAGAGGCATACGAAGAAAAAGTTGAGTGGGCATATGAAGGGCCTTACGAAGCAATTATTAATACTCTTGACGGAGAATTGAAAGCTATTTTCAAGTACAATGGGAAAACCTACGTGCGTTTAGTAGACGAATCCATAAAAGGTTGTACATCTCCAGAAATTCGATATAAATATGATGATTACTCTGCATTCAATGAAGAAGTTGGTATAAGGAAGCAGACTGGAATTTTCGAGAAAGTTGTATTGTGTGAAGTTGAATAAGCCAGCCAAAATAATAAAGTCCACTCTCTCCTTGTCATAAGGTTAGAGTGGACTTTATACGTTCATATAGCTTTCTACGTTCATATTACTTCTCCTTTAGCATTTTGGCATAGCACTTTTCACAGAAAAACCGTTGATATGGTGGTATAGGTTGGTTACATTCAACGCAGCGATTCTTAACGAGATCTGGACGTTTATTCATAAGTAACACCCCCTACTCTTATTATACTATGAACGACGGTAGGATTGGAGCGGGAGTAGTTCTATAAAAGAAGGAGGATTGTTGAGGTTGACGAACAAGAAGGAGATTTCCGAATGTTTTTGATTATCCCCCTCCATAACAATCGTCTTTTATGAGGTGAAATGCCAATCTCTCCGACGCTGGGCTTCTGGAGAGTAGCCAAAAACACGAATGTTTCCATTCCACCGCTCCCTCTTTCTTTTTTAAGACCTTTCTTTCGTTTCTTGTGATGGTTAGTGGCGCGTTTTAAGGTAATAAATAAGCGGGATGAAACCCGCTTCTCTCTCCTTTATAGTTGCCCCGCTTCCGGACGGAACCAGAGAGTGGGTTTCATCTATTGGATGAAAATCGGTTACGTCGTCGTCAGAAAATAAAGGAAGGAATTTACATAGTAACTTAGAATACATATAGGTAAGGGAAAGGTGGTAATGGAATGAAAAAATTGTTGGGGTTATTCCTTGTGTTCTCACTCCTTTTAATGGGGTGCAGCAGTAACGAAGTCACAACCGTAAAGCTTGAAGATGCAAGTGAGGAACAGTTGTTGAAAGTGGCTCAACAGACACATAAGAAAATCATTGAAATGCTTAAAGAAACGGACGAGAAGAAATTTCATGAACGAAAGGACGCGATTTTCGAAGAAGGTGCAGAAGCCTTCGAGTTTGATCCTGTTATTAAGTATGAGTCCTCATATGAAAATGAATCCATAACTAAGTTTAATGAAGCTTTTATATATAAATTTCGATTAAAGGAATCTTTTGAGAACATTTCAGGTGCTAGCGGAGAAAATGAGCTGGACCTAGAATTTGAGTTTGTTCAGAAAGATGATGGCTCATATAAGATTTCCTATATGAAGATAAAGTAAACAAAAAACCCGCTCCTGGCTTCAAAATAAGCCTAAAGTGGGTTTTTATCTGTTCATCATCATCATTAGGGACTTCGCAATGAACTGACTTAATTCATATGTTTTGGGGCTGTCTTCTGAATACTCTCCTTCCGGTTTGATTGAATATACAAAAGGCTTAATATGCCAAAGAAACTCCTTCTTTTCTCTGTCCCAGGTAATCTTATTTTCTTGTCCTGTGTATACGTGATGTGTAAATGGTAATCCTTCTGTAGTTTCATAGATAATGTGAAGCCTTCCGTTTACATTAGCCAACATCCCCTTCTTCCCCATTATCATTGCTGTTTGATATCTGACTGGTAAGAAGTTGGGGGATATTTTCTGTTCTGCTTCTTCTATGGCCTTCCTAAATCTTTTTTGTAGTTCATTCATTAGTTTCACCTCTATTTGTAAACTTGCTCGTTCTGTGGGCCTCTTAAACATAATGTTCCCTATTTACTAATGGTGTTTTCATACGAGGTACTCCCTTTTATGAAACAGGTTTATTAATCTTTTGCGTGCCGAGAGAATTTTATGAAGTTATTCCTGTGAAGATGGTCCCGCTTCGGTTGAGTGTGTTGAAGCGGGACTGGTGTGCTATTTGTTTGGTTTTGCGTTAAATGGAGTGTAGAGAAATTCTCTTCCTCCTTTAGCGATAATTCCTTGTTTCCACTTTAGGTAGCGGCGCTCTTCTATCCCTTTAAGTGGATCTATAACAGACCCTGGGGTTAATGGCCCCATCTGAATGATGTGATGGCATTGTTCCAGGTATTCTCTATCTAGATGTATACCAACAAGTCTATAGGATATGTTGTTTTTTCTTCCCCTGGCCATGTTAGTTTGTAAGGTTTTTTTGAAGAAGGGGGTTTCTGACATAAAATCTAATATCGGATCGATATAAATAGCGGTTTTTCCTATTCTTTCTTGTTTGGAATTACATTTTGCCTTTTCGTGTAGGTGATCAAGTAAGGTAGTAATGACAAGTGGTGTGTTCTTTGAAAATTTATATATATGAATTTCTAATTCCATTAAGTCGATTACGGTAATACCACCCATCACAGGATACACATTTGATGGACCATCAAAGTATTTTAGGATATCCTCACTTCTCATGCAAGCGATACATTCTTCTATCTTTTTGTATGATCCAATTCTGTTTAAATCTTCCACGAAATTAAATTGTTCTTTATAATTGGTGAAAAATTGATGAGGCTTCTTATTGCTTTCTTGATAAGCTTGAGAAAATAACCGCATATGATAGTCGGCTTTTTCTTCTATAAGCTGTCGTTCTGCCTTTAATTCTCGTTCAAATGAGGAGATTGTATAAATCTCTTCATGGGCACACTTGTCAAAGAATTTTGTAATGAAGTCCATTAGACAGTACTCATCAAATGGATCAAATCGTTCAACCGGGTTGTGCTTTAATTCAGTAAACCTTTTGAAAAACTCCAAAACATAAAAGCTTCTTTCTTTTAGTTCAGTTTTAATGTGAAAAGGGTTGATGACCATCTTTGAATGAACCATGGTATTATCAACATCTTTGAATTCGTATCCTCTTGTAGAGATAACGAATCTATCCATATCTCGATTTTCGTGTTTGAGCATAGATTTTATTAAGTTTGTTTTACCTGCTCCACCGGAACCAATTACCCCTACATGAGGATTTAATGCATTTTGGTTGAATGGATCTATTCTTACCTCATATTCATCGAAGTCCCCTACTAAGGCTCCTGTATTCGATTCGCTATCCAAATAGTTAAATGGAGCTGTCACCTCTAAAACAACTTCATTTTCGGGTTCTTCTTTTGGTTTTCCTTTGATCCAATGAAACATGTCATACCTCCTCCAGTCCCTTTCATCATATCTAGTTTGGAGATTGGAGGCGATAACTAGCGAAGTGTTCATTGTTTATTACGCGGCCATCCAAATATGCTGTTCGTTTTTTGCGGTTTAAATTAGATTCCTTTAGTATTATTTTCAAGTAGTATTTTCACTACATCTTTCCTTAATCTATAGCTAATTTTAGCACCCGTTTCGGATTGGAAACCCGGAGCGGGATTTTTTTGTCTCTTGCTGATTTCACAGATCTTATAAGTTGGTGTACTTGTTCTTGTGAGGGGGTTGTTTTGTGATATACCATATTTGTAGAGGTGTTCATCATGAAAACAACGAAAACTGAAAAAGCGTACAAAGGAAGTATGAAGAATTTATTCTTTACGATTACTGCGCCGGCCACAGTGCTTGTTTTTGCTGCTCATTATGAGTTGTATCTTATGATCGTTTTTATTCCATTCTTTATGTACATGGTTTATGAGGACTATAAGGATTTTACTGAGGCCCGACGTAAGTGGTTGGCATATAAAGAAAGAACGCCATAACTCTCTCAACAAAATAAAATTTTTAAGAGGTGCATAGTATGGATGTCAAAGAACAAAAAAATTTTGGTGGACTAAGTGGTTTAGAAAAGCAGTTATTGGATTTATGTAAAGAAGGTTTTCATTTTTACAAACTTACTGAATCCCAACTCAGAAGAACTTCTACTGAAGTTTTGGTTTCGTATATCCAAAAACATTACCCGGCAAAGGTTTTTAGGATTGCAAATCAGGGTTATATTGGTTTCCACCAAAAAGATGTGGACCAATATTTAGAAGATCTATTGCATGACCTTTCCTTCGCGGGTCTTACTGAGGAGGAATTAAAAAAGGAACTATACACCTGATGCCGAAATTCACTCACATGTTTTGACGATAACTTAGAGGATGACTGTTTAAAGAACCCTCTCATTTTTTGCAGAAGTTCAAAAGGAGTACTAATATAATAACAAGCAGCACCATTGCTGCTCTCTCCTTTAATATATAAAGCAAGAACCCGCTCCGGCTTGGAACCTGGAGTGGTTTGTTTTTTCTTCCTTCTTTTAGTGCTTTTAAGCGCAATAATCATGCTCTTTTAGGTTTCTTTGTCCATTATGCGTTCCCTGTCTCCTTTAAAGAGACTGCCCAACACTGTGTTTGGTCTGTTTTTTCTGTATACTGTTATTGGATTGGATGGTATTATTGGTAAACGACTAAGTTGGAGTTTCTTGAAGAGATGTCTAGAAAATGGAGGTTTGAATGTTGGAGGCTGAAATACCAAAATACGAAGAAATTGAAAGCACATATAGAAGCTACCGAAAAACTGTTTCCTATGCAACCGCACCTTTGCTGCCACTATTGTATCTATCTATCTCGTTCAAAAGATTATTCCTGCGATGATACTTATTTTTATTGTCATTTATTTTAACTTTCATGACTTCAAAAAATTTTTGATCGCAAGGGAAAACTGGCGGACGATTAAGCAGGAGAGTAAAAATACATGACAAAAAGAATAAGTCACGAAAAAACCCTTCCCGCAGACGTGTGGTGAGGGTTTTTGTTATTTAAAAGTTGCTCTATCCGAACAAACATGAAAATATTCAAATGAAAATTCGTTGATTTCCTAAAAAAGTGCCTCTTCCCCACTTGACGGACACTCAACATCACACCTGGTTCACGAACATTACACCTTATGGAGGATTTTTACAATTTGTAGAGAATATTTTATCTAAAGGAGGAATGTGTCATGAAAAAGAAATACATAGGTATCAGTTCAATTATTTTGGTGTTGCTCTCTTTATACAGTATTACTGCTTACGCAAATCAAAATGACAAATCTGTACCTGAACAACTCGAAAGCATAGTGTTGGATTTAGGGAAAATGAAGGAAAAGGTAGATGATCTTCTATCTGTAAAAGAAGATGTTGGTTTGCTGAAGGAAGAAGTGAATCAACTTAAAGAGGAAAATGAGGATCTTCAAGGGAAAATTGAAGCATTGAACAAAGGAAGTGAGCCAGGAGGGTTACCGGAAGAGAGATTGGCGTTTGATGGTGCTAATCGAGAGTTGAAGGTAAGAGTTAGGGAACGTCTTGGAGGTGGTTATTCCGGGACCTTGCCTGTCGCCAACATCGTTGTAGAATTGTTTAGTGTTTCGGATCCTGATAATAAATTAATCGGAATCACCGATTACAAAGGTGATGTTGTCTTCACGGTTAATAATGATGATTATCAATTGGTGGTTAAAGAGAACGATCGCTATAAACAAGCGGTACAATCTTCATTTCGCTATGACGATGAAAGGATGATATACACAGAAAGCTTTGGTAACTGAACGCCCGCTGCCTGAGGGAACTTTTTAACATAGGGTTCCCTCGGTCTTATAGTTTTTTCATCTAAAAGGGGCCTAACTGCACTATTTTAAATTCCGGTTTTTGATCATAGAAATAGCCTGAATTGCTCCTCCTGTGATTTTCCCTCCTCCGAGTCTGTTACTTACATACTCCGGTGAAAACTGATTAATATAATCATCTTCTTCGTTGTATGTTTCCTCTGTTTCATAAGCAAAGATCCTTGTGGTGTCCATGGCACGGAAACTATCAATGGATAGCATGGATCCTTCTACATTACCTTGTGGAAATAACAGTCTGTCGAAAGGTTTGCTGTTACTCCAGTGTTGCCTAATCCGCTTCTTAATATCTTTTGTAGTGCCGACATAAAGCTGGCAATATTCATCGAGTGCCATTATGTAGTACCCTGGCTTACCGTCATACCGGTTAAGATCATCTACTTCATTGAACTCTGTGTTTTCACTTAAAAAGCTGTCGATTTCTTGATTGAAACTTTCCGGGCTCAATGACGAAAAGAATTCCATGTTTAGATCATAGTTTTCTAGGCATTGTTTTAGGTGCTGGCTGCACCAATCGTCTGAATATAGTTTTCCTTCATCATCATCGTATATATCTCTTGAAAATTTAATCAAGGAACTCTTTTTGCTCACTATGGCGTATTTGTCCCTTGTAAGCTTTAAACCTCGGTTTCCTCCCAGTACTTTCACTCCAAAATGAATTGGCATGTTAAACCTCCTTGGTACGTCCGTATCAATCTATTTGGAAGTAAATAATATTACTTGGTTTTTCTGTCACTATCTAAGTAACCTAAAATAACAGCTGCTCCTACAACAATGATAATAATAAAGACCCAATAATAAGATGTCTGTTCTTTATCATTGTTGCTGTCAGTTTCTGTCGTATCGTTTGCGGTGGTACTTGTGGTTAATACAGCCGCTTCTTCTTCTTTTCCCTTCCCCTCTTTGATGCGTTTATCATTATAATCCGAACGACCTTCGTTGAATGAGTTTCGATATCCCCATTCGTACTCCTCTGAACTGTAATTCTCCACATTGTTGTTCATTCCGTATGTATAGTTGTTGGATCCGTTGTAATATCCATCCTTCTTACCCTTTTCAATACTCTCCCTCTTACACACTTCCATGCCATCAGCATGCCCTTGTTCAATTCCGTCTTCGTATCCTTGTCCGAATGCTTCCGGACCTTCCCACCACCATTCATACTCTTCTTCGCAGTTATTGGTATAACTATAGGCTAATTCATACCCTCTGCTGTAACCCTCGTCATAGTCGTTTTGAGCGGTATTGATTGTTCCTCCATCATGATAGTGGTACTCCCCATACTCTAATCCGTGACTTTCGCAATCGGTCCAACAGTGGTGGCCACCACTTGCATCCGTTCCTCCTGAGTGTGCTTCTGTCATGTTTGGCGTTATGAAGATAAGTGAGATCATAGGTAAGATAAAAAATATATTCCGCACCTGCGTCCTCCTTTCGAACCTTATGTAATTATTTCCAGTATAGTATAATTTGTTCATCCTGCCTACATACCGAAACCAAAGACCCGCTCCTCTAAGGAAAGAAACATATTCCTTGTCGTTACCATCTACCGACATAAAAAGAGACCCCTCTTCACATTTGAAGAGGGGTCTTTGCCATTAGATAGCTGACTTTAATTTTAGTACTTCTGCTGCTTTATAATTTCCTTCATTGGACTCTGAAGATTGTCCGCTCATCGAATCCAGATACTGATAGCCATTTTTACTATAAGAAACAAAAATGTGAGTATTGGTCTTCTGTAATCGCTCATTGTTGTAATGAGAAGCTGTCATTAATTCTGCTCCCAATGCTTCTGCTTTTTCTTTTGCTAGTTCAAAGAACATTGATTCTACCTTACTCGCTTGATTGTCCTCCTTAGTAGCATCTAAAGAAGAATAAGATTTCTCCAGGAATAGCACTAGCTTTTCATTAGGCTCTCCCTTTGCAATGGAGTTAGATTGATCTTCATTTTCAATGTCCTTAAATCCTAAGCGTTTTTCTTTTGTTTTAGCTAATGGATTGTCTGTATATTTGGTTAGTCGTAGTAATGCTCTTGATACAATGTTTCCTTTAGAATCTCTAGCAATTAGCAGCTTCTTATTTGTATCGAAGTTGGATAGTAGACAACGTGAGTAAGATCCGTTTTTCCAGTGTAGACAAGAACGTACCGGCAATTCACCAATTCGTATAGTGGCTTCATAATCATATGTTTCCTCCACTTTAAAGTTTCCTTGTTTGTTGCTGCGATTTACTTTCCACTCACTCTTAGTAGTATCTGATATCGGCAAGCCGATCTCTAACTCAAAATCCTCATCTGCAAATTTAATATCTTTTAGCTTTCCAGAGAGCTCTGCTTTTGTGAGTAGTGCTAGGTTTTTTAATTGCTCCTTGGATTGTTTGTCGTGCTCATGGATTGAGTTGAATACGTTTACCAAGTCCCGGTCATAGAATGAGATAATTCTACTGAGGTTGTTATCTATGAACTCTTTAGATAACTCCATCTTGTTGATCATGAACTGCATTTGTTTATCCCGCTTAACGAAGATGGATTTAAGGGATTCCAAATCATCTGCAAGTTCCAGGATTTTTTGGTTGTTCATGATAAATTTTATATCTGCACCGGTTTTGATTTCACTCATAAAGCGTGTGAATCTTTCGGGTGCCACTAGTAAGGCTAATAGTTGTTCATCTGTAGCGCCAGGGAATCGATACTTCTTATCTTTAAGGATGGATTTGAAAGGTTTCTGTTTCAGAAGTTCTACCACACGTCCAATCATATCTTCCTCAGTTTCAAACACTCCACTTAAGGTCTCCAATGAGGGCAGCTCTCTAAACGCTTTGAGTCGCTTCTCAACGGATAAATCCATTAATCGATAGAATATATCAATATTCAGTTCATGAGCTCCATACAGAGCTTCTAGTTCGTTGAAAGTGATGATTGTATGTGTTGGGATCTTCTTAAGATTCCTTTTATTGTGCATTTTCATGATAGCGTCTAAGTTCTTCTGGTTTAAGGTATTCACATTTACTCTTTCATAAAGTCCTGTGAACAAAATGTTACTAGTCCCCATTCCTTTAAATTCTTTGATCATTTCAGGTTGTGAGATTAAACGTAAGAACGCCTTCTTCTTCTCTTTAAAAGCTCTCTTTATTAGGTTTTTATGAACAGATTGCCTTGTATAGGATTTTCTAAGCTCATTAAGGATATTGTAAGTTGGTGAAGACTCGCCATAGATAAACGCGAGAACATTCTCTTCTGTCCCCTCTGCTCTTAACATTCTGTTGATCTCGTGTTCTGTAAGTGTATCCCCTTCCGTTTCCAGCAGGTCTCTGAACCACCTGTTCATCACCTTGTTATCATGCTTATCAAATAACTGCTGCACCTTTTGTTTGAGTTCTTCTTTTTTATCTGAATGTTTAATCAAATTACTTATAGGTTGATAAAAAGTTGAGAAGTTTTCTTTGGTTTGGCTAAATACATATTGATAGAAATCGAAGTCTCCTTTGTTTGTACGAAAATGCTGAAGTGTATTTATTCTATTTTCTTTTATATATGTGTAGTGTTTAAATTTTAGATATTCTGTCTTTTCGTTATCATCTTCTAACTTGTTGTATTCTCTGTCAAAACCTACGGTGGTAGTCAATGTTTCCACGTTCCACTTCCCCTCATTGTGCTTTTTGAGGAAAAGGCTCACATCTACTATTGTACTTCCTAAATTATTGGAAGAAGAATTATAGTGGTCTAAAAGTACTTGGTCGAAGTGGTGTTGAACTATAGGTGTAAGTTCGCATACATTAGATTCTCTCAGTGTGTTTTTTATTTGTTCTAACTCTCTTTCAGCGTTCACAAGTGTTTCAATTACACCTTGAGTTTGCTCAGATATCGGCATAGAGTTCACGATTTCCAATAACTCGGTGTCAATTAAAACTTTCTCTAAGGTCTGCAATTCAAGGTCTCTGTTACCTTCTAACAACCGTAAATTTTTTCGTGTACTTGGCTCTAATTTTTGATAAGTTGTTAGCTCTATTCCTTTTTTAATGGGTATTAATAATTCGCTCATCTGTTGTTTTACAAGTGCTTTAACTGTCATGATTAGATTCTCCTTTGTTTATGCTGATTTTTCTTCCAGTTTTGTAATGGTAATGTGATTGATAGCTTTATTTTCTAAGTCAGTTAATTGTTTATCAGTAAGGTTAAAATGTGTTTTTGTTTTGTAAACCATCAATAAGAAATCACCCAGATTGCTTACTCTACTTGATTGGTCGATGATCTTAACATCTAACAGCCCATCAATAAGAGTATCGATTAACGTTGGTAGTCTCAGGCACATCGTAATTAGATCATCAATATATAAGTAAGAATATCGCTCCTGTAGCGTTTTGTTGATCTTCTCTTTCGCCTTTTTAATATACTCAGCTTCCAAAACCTCTTTTGGAGTGAGTTTCTTGTGAAGTAATTTATGTTTGGTTTCGCTCAACATTTTATGTTCGTATAAGGATTTCTCTAACTCCTCTACTTCTGACTCAGTATATTCGAACAGAGATAGATACTCTTCGTCTTGCAGGAAGTCGAATAGCATGTCGGCGTATTGCGTTGGTCTATTTCCGAACACGTCCTGGAGTTTTAATTTGTAGTATAGTTTTTTTATCTCCGTATCCGGTTCCTCTGATGTTAACTCATCCAGTCTTTTTAAATTTGAATAATAGGATGGTTCTAATTGGTCCAGATAAAGGAGATACTCTCCTGTGCTTTTATTCTCTCTGACATGTTCAATTGCATTTGTGAGGTACCCTTTACTTTTTAATAGTTCTATATCTTCTAGTTTGATAAACCCATATGCAATAAGGGTATCTACATAGCCTTGGGTGACAAATTGAAGTTGAAGTCCTAATTTTTCTCTTCTTTCTTCTAAATAGTAAAATTCATCTTTAGTTACTTTTGAAGAGTGGTGAGCTAGTAATTTATCTACAATAGTTTTTTGCTTGGTTTCATCTAACAGTTCAGACTTAAGAAATCGAATATACTTAGGAGAAATCCTTTTGATGATTTCTTTATCTGTGGCGTGATTAAGTAAGTGGATCACGTTGTGGTCCGGTACTTCATTTAATCGGTAAGCCAACATTTTTTCAAAAGGACTATACGCTCCGTATTCTTCACTTTTGTGAAAACAATTTAGTTCCGTAACTTCATCAACTAGTTCGTTCGGGAATTCTTCTTTGCTCGTATAATGAGCACGCAGCAGATTCTCATAAATTCTTTCGAATCCTGGACCTGTGATTTTTTGATCACGGTAACACTTAAAGCCTGACAAGATGTAGTTATAAGTTATTGCGTCTTTCTTTGAAATGTTTAATAGTGATGTGTATGTTTCTGTGTTACTCCACTCAACTTCCTTCCAACGAAGGTTTCCGATGGTTTGTAGTAGTCGTGACCTACCTTTTGTCTTAAAGGATTTCGCCTTTGGTTTATGGAGTCTCAAGAAGGTACGAGACATCAAATAAAGTTGCGTATAATCTTCAAATGGGTTCTGTAGACACAACTCCATAGAATCGATGTACTGACAGATCAAATTAAACAGATTATCATACTCTTCTCTACGGTAATTGTAGACCAGCGTTAACAAATAAATGTTGTGGATGTGTTCAAAAGCTTTGGTTTGTTTCTTATGTTGAATAAGTTCTTCCAATACTTCGTTATAATCAATGCGGTGAACACTCATAAACTTCATAAGAGTGACAAGAGCACTTTCAGAAAGTTTGTGTTTTTTGATATACTCTCTAACCCTTTCTACATACAATTCCTTTTGGTTGTACAAAAACTCAGCACGTGATGGGGTGAAAGATAGTGCAAGGTTCATTGCTACAAGATCCTTTTCATTATTGATGATCTTTCGCTCCGACCATCTTTCTGCTAATTCCCCAACGTACTCAATTTGATGTTCTTGTGAGAATAGAAGAATAGCTTCATTTTCACCTTCTCCTAAAGAATTAATCTTGTGAAAAAGCTCTACGTTCATAAATTCTTCAAATTGATGTGGATATTTTTCGATAAGTTTTAACATGCTTCTCTCTCCTCTTTTTTTGCGATATTTTTATAAAAAAAACACCCAAAAAGGCCTTTGTATCATTTGAGATACATTGGTCACCTTTTGGGTGTTTCATATAACAAAGTTCTTTTTTCTCATGAAAAAAGTGTGTTGTAAATTTAGTTGATGATATGTTCATTATATCATGTGTGTTTACGACAATCATTGATGTTCTATGTATACTTTTTATGAAAATTTTGCTACAACCCGCTCCTTGTAGTAAAATTTCTACAACTTTTTATAAGTTTATAAAAAGTTGATATAGAGGCCTTTAAGACTACTAATATTCTATAAAAACTAAGTTTTACCAAGGTTTTACTTTTTATATTCATTTATTTTGCTTTATAATACAGGAAAATAGGTCAAAGGAGTGTAGTAATTGAACAAACCAACATTAATGTCAGAATGTAAAACAGATGCAGAAAAGATCAGGTTATGGAGAGACTTATTAAAATCCGAGGATATGACAATAAAATCCGCGGTAAATATGATTGAAGAAGATCCATTTGGGGATTGGATTCCTGGTAAAGATCCATCGGGAAGTTACATAACGATTCCGGATTTTCAACGTGATTACAGTTATTCTTCAAAGCAAAAAACAGCACTAATCGAATCCATTCTATTAAACATCCCAATTAATTCGATTTTAGTCTATCAAAAAGAAGAGGAAAATGGCACTCGTACCCTTCCTACTATCGATGGCCAACACAGACTTAAGACCATATATGATTTTGTAAATGATCGTTTTAAATTAAATGGAAAACATCTAATGTTTCTAAAAAGTTTAGCTGGTAAAAAGTTTTCTGATTTTGATCCTGAGTTTAAGCATACATTTTATGATTATACTTTGACTGTTTTGAAAGCAAGAAACAATGGTGAAGATATTTTAGAAACAATCGAAGAGTTCGCTAACCAATGCTTTATACGTACAAATGAAAACCCTAATACGATGTCACCATACACGTTGTTGAAAGCAAAATACTCTTCTTTCTTTTTATCTGAATTTGATCACATGCTAAACGTGGTTTTCAGAAGAGAAAAAGAAATGAGAGATATGTTCTCGGTCAGCAGAGGGAAGGATCGATATAAATTAGATATTACTGCTGCACTGTATATGTTAAACTACGGTCTTCACCCAAAAACTAAAGATATTAAATCGTTAGCAGAGTTCTTATTTGTAGATATGAAAGAAATCGAAGAATCTGTTGCTGAAGAGCGTGTGGAGGAATTCGCTAAGTCTTTAAATGATTTTCATGGCTTCTTAAGACAGTTCAATAAATATGGAGTATCCCGCCCATTGACTCACGAAATTTTCGGAGATAAAGAGGTCTACTATGGCAACATTAAAAAAGGGATTATGATAAGAATGGCCTTGATCTATTATGTTCTATCACATGAGAAAAAGAGTCTGGTCTTGTCTGAGGAACTGTTCAACTCCATACAAGAGACATTCCGTGAAGCTTATAAAGGTGATGCTACTCTTAAGTATAATAATTTAAAACACTTCCTTGATTTGTTTAAGGAATCCTATTCAAAAGCTCCTGTAAACTCATAGTATTAAATTACCCGCTCCTCTTTATAGAAAATGGGGGCAAAAAGGCACCGCAAACTTTATTTAGTAGTTCAGTTTAGAGGTGCAAAACCTAAATAACGATAGTCTTGAGCATACGAATTTGCGCATTATTCGTATGCTATTTTTTATTGCTAATACAGCATCCCTGCTACTATTAAATGTCTTTTCGTGCCTAGTTTCGCACGCGTTTCCGTAGCATTGAAATATATATTGTAGTCTTGCGATTAATGTAGCGTATTACCTTTCGAATTAGAAGAAGGGTTAAATATGTAATTTCTTTCTTCGATACTCAAACTTAAAAAATAATCAATTTGTTGGAACATTAATTTCACGATTGCACCTTCCATTCCATATAAAAAAAGACTTACCTTGGTCCGCTGCATGCGCAAGCGTGGTAAGTTCATGTACTTAAATTATATGTAGCAACATAAAAGAAAGCAAGGGCTAACCATTTATATATCAATACCTGTAGGCTTTGGCACTAGGGTTTGCAATGATCTGTGTGCCTTTTTAAAGCGTTTTTGATTCGTCATACGTCGGATACACCAGCTTCGAATAACGGATTTTGTTCATTATGGATATAATTCGTTTTTACATAAGGGGTTCAAGTGTGTAGAATTTACTGTTTGAAAAACAGCTATTCTTCAACTAACGCCCCCCTTTAGTTGAATAAACACCTAATTCTTATCTTTTTGTAAATCATTAGATACCCAATTTACCGCATCTACTAAATCACTCGCTATGAAGTCAGGTTCAATACCTTTCCAACTATCACGATATTCAGTAAGTGAACCTTCTCCCCATCCTGTCTTGACGAGTACCTTTTTGGTACCAGCTTTACTAGCAGCAATCATATCTGAATTACCTGTATCTCCTACAACATAACATTCTTTAAGGTCTAAATTATACTTTTCTTGTGCCTGCAACAACAAACCAATATTAGGTTTTTGACATTCACATTCATCAATAGGATTATGAGGACAATAGAAAATGTCGTCTAGAAACGCAGAATGTTTTCCCAACTCCTTTTTCATCATCTTGAATCCTTTTAGTAGTTCATCTTCTGTAAAGTACCCTCTTCCAACTCTTGTTTGGTTTGTAAAGAGAAATACTTTTATTCCAAACTCATTGAGTAACCTTATAGCTTTAGGAGCAAATTCATACAATGAAAATTCAAATGGGTGCATTCCACCGCCAGTTCCTCCAATAGTACCATCACGGTCTAAAAAAACAGCTTTCATCCCCAACATTTCCCTTCTGTATTTATTAAACTATACTGCCCTTTAATTTAATACCAATTATTTCAAAATCAAGCAATTTACTCAAGAAAAACTTTAGATAAAAAAGAAGCTCATCCTGTTCTGGATAAGCCCCCGATTGAGGAGTAAGAAGAATGATGGTTAAGGGTTTGATATTCCTTCCTTAATGAAATACTTTATATTATCTAATATTGAATCTATGGTTTCGTCTTCATCTAAGTTGTAATTCTCTAAAGTACCTGTTTTCTTTATTTCGTTCTTACAAATATCAATAAATAATTTCATTACAATGTTTTGCTGCTTATAATCAATAATATTTACTTCAGCAATCTTGTTATTGATATCAATCCGGACATAATCATACTCGACTATTGGAGTTATGATCGCCTTGCTCGTCCAATTATCCTCCATTAAATATCACTCCAGTCTAAATAAGAAAGCTATCCTTCCCACTATTTTTATAAATTATCATATTCAATAATTTGCTCTCTTTGTTCAATTTAACTGCCCTTTAACTTAATACCAATTATTTCAAAATAGAGGTGCTTACTCAAGAAAAACTTTAACCAAAAAAGAAGCTCATCCTTATTCCAGATAAGCACCTTTAATGGAATAAATATAAATGTAAATTATTTCATATCATTTCATTTTTATATTCTCTATCTAAGATACTCATAAAAACATCGGTTTCATATTTACCTTCGATTAGTGCACCTTCTCTTTCAACGCCTTCTTTTATAAAACCACATTTTTCATAACATTTTATCGCACGTTTGTTATACTCTAAAACTCGCAAATCCACTCTATGAAGATTGAGTTCTTCAAAAGCAAATCGCAAAATTAATTGTGTAATTTCTGTTCCTATCCCTTTTCCTAGTTCAGTGGTATCGAATATCCCCACCGCATAACGGGCTCGGTTATCTATTTCACTTACTGTTAATCGAGCTGCCCCAACACAACGTCCTTGATATTCAACACACCATTCGAGCTTGTTATTTCTAATTTTTTTCACAAAGTTTGTAGCTTCCTCCATTGTAAGTGGCTTGATTTTTCTTGTATCGCCCCCATACATTCTGACAAGCTCTTTCCTTCTTCCACAATTGTAGCGGTCAATAATATCACTGTCTCTGGGCTTTCTTAGAATAACTTTTTCCCCTTTAATTGTTGGTGACACATTTTTCATAAAGAATCCTCCCTAAATAAAAAACTCTCTCCCATAACTTTTGATATTCCCCCGTTATCTACTACTATATCTTCTTAAATGCTGACCTGGTCTTCCGTTAAACTGCCTCTTTAATTGAACAGAGGGCGGCTGTTTGTTCTGCAAACGCCCCCGTTAATGGAAGAAATAACTATAATTTAAAGTAATGTTTTATCTTTTGGGCAACTTCCTCTGCACTTAAATGTGTATTATTTATTCTTAAGTAATTTTCCTTGTTTACTTCACCTTCAAAAGAATTTAATCTTAGATTTTCCATAGTTGATAAAAGATGCCCTTCTGACTCCTGTATGTTTCTTTTCGTTGGTTTGTGTTCCAACCTATGGTCAGATTTGTTTCGCATTAGCCTTTCTTCTGTATCGGCTTCTAATTCAATAAAATAGACATCGCATCCCTTAGACTCAAAAATCTTACACAATCTCTCTATTCCCTCGCACTCTTGCTGTGAACTTAAATCCCAAACTTTTGTGAATATAAGCCCATATGCATCACTCTTCGAGAAGGCTTCAAAGATTTCGTTTCTAAATAGTGTGGCTAACCTCCACATTTCAGAAGTGAATCCAAAAAGAGGATGGAGCATTTCTATCGTCATATGGTTGTGAAATAATTTCAATTCTGATATTTTAGATAGTTCCTGACCGACAGTCATTTTACCAACAGCTTGTGGCCCAAATATAAATACAAACTTTTCCATTTTTCCACCTCAACATTTTCTTCAATTAACCTCCCTCTATAAAGAAAGAGATAACTCTTGTTTTCTCGTTTATTCTCAATATTCCTAAGAGATTTAAATAGCTAAGACATTTGAGGTATGGATAGATGTTGAAAGTAAGGGTAATTTTGGGCATAAAGAGAGAGAAAAAGAAAGCTAACCTACCTAGCCACTTCAAACCAAAAAGTGGTTAACTAGTAAAAGTATGGTCGCACTGGTGGATCTCCACAATTCTCACGGAGGTCAACCCTCCCATTTCTCCCAGAGTCTATGCTCTAAAATTCCTTCGTCCAACCTTTCCATGAGGTGGATGTCAGTGATGCTGCCCGACAGGGTCTATGCCCGTACTTTAACTGTTTTACTGACTAATCCGTGCTTCAAATGTCTATGACTATAATCTTTAGAAAAATACTAAAAAACAACGGTGAAACTTAAGCTGCGGCCTGTAATGAAGCCAGATGGGGAATGTCTTTCAACATTCTTTCTTCACTAAATTCACATTGCTTTGTGCCAACGGTAAATAAGATACGTATTAGCTTGTTACAGATGGCAATCATGGACTGCATCTTCTTCAAAGGGTTACTCTGTCGAGTAGTATAATAGTTATGCAAAGCTTTAAAGGCGGCATTCTTGGCGACCAACGGCATAGCTACTCGGAAGAGGAGAGCTCTAAGTGCTTTCCTTCCTCGTTTCGTAATTTTTGTTAGTCCCTTATGCTTTCCAGAGGTGTTCTCCTTCAGGCTAAGTCCAGCCAATTTAATAATCTGGCGGGGGTGGGAGTAGTTTCTAATATCTCCTACTTCCGCAAAGAACCCTGCCACTGTATCCCTGCCTATTCCTGTGATAGCTAACATCTGCGGAACACCAGGAATCTTTTCAAGAAGTTCGTCTATATCAGAATCAAGTTCTTCGAACCTTTCGATTACCAACTCATACTTTTCCAGTAAAGTGCGGAGCTCTAATTTTGCCATCTTTGAGCCTTCCCGAATGCCAATTGAGTCTTTGGCAGCTCGCTTTAGCTCTTGAATCTTACGGAGTCCAACCGCACGTTTTACAGTCTTTCTCAGGTGAGTCAGGATGTCTTGATCCGATAGAAGATCTAACTCATGTGGTAATACATTCAACTTCAATAATTGTAGTGCTGCTTTCCCTTCCCAGTCCTTAAAAACGGTGAGAAATTCAGGGAAATAGCGATCTAACCAGTTGTGAATTTGACCCTGAATCGCTTGTAAATCTACAGTCAAAAGGTCGCGTATTTTTCTGGCTACACGAAGTTCTGCATAAACTCCTTGCGGAATATTTGGTTCAGCATACCTTCCATCCTTGACTAACTGGGCAATTACTTTGGCATCTTTCACATCGTTTTTGGTTGGTGAATTATCATCCAATTCCTTCGACTTCTTAACATGCATAGGGTTCACCACGACAAACTTAATCTCCTTTTCTTTCAGGAAATGGGCGAGATTAAGCCAATAGTGTCCTGTAGGTTCCATTCCTATAATCACCTTGTCCATCTTATTTTGGTTCATCAACTGATTGATCCAATTGAGAAACAAGTCGAAATGGGCTTTGGTATTGTCAAAGTGACAAGGGGTTCCAAACTCCAATCCCCTGAAATCCTGAGCTCGTGCGACATGCTTGAATTTCGCAATGTCTACACCTACAATTAGCGTTTGAGAAGTGATTTGAGCAATCTTTTCATTTTGGTTATAATTCATTATGAAGGCCTCCTGGTAGATATGATTTCGTCCGTTTTGCTTGCCGGCTCTGGACACTCATATCATACCAAGAGGTTATTTTTTTGTTCAAACCCCATTTTTCTTCATAACAGGAATGCTGCCCGATAGTTGAATAAGGCACAATCATTAAATTTTATCTAATAACCTTTGAACCTCTTTTGGTGATTTTAAAATAATTACTTGTTTATCTTGTGATAATTGTTCTAGCTTTTTTAATATGTCTGGTCTTTTAGTTTTTGGAAAATTCCATATCCATTTTAAAAAGTTTAAATCAAATCTTTCTTTGCAGCTTTCACCCATATCTAATCTTGTCTTATTTCGGTATTGAATCATTCTTTTGAAAGCACGGTAAACACAAATTGTTTTATGAATATCAAGAAAGATTATTGTATCTGCTGCATTAAGTCTTATATCAATTGTCCCACCATAGTTTCCATCGATAATCCATTCTTCTTTATTCACTAATTTATTTTGAACTTTTCTTTGTTCATCCTTTGGTACTCCTACCCAATTTGGTTTCCAAAATAAAGCATCGAGATGGTAAACTTTTATTTTTAACTTTTCCCCTAATTGTCTTGCCAGTGTAGATTTACCTGAACCACCTGAACCAATAAGTACAACCTTTTTCATTACATCCTCCTTTTTGAATTAAACTCCCGTTAATCCAAAACTTCAACAAAAAAGCGATAATTCTTCTTTGGGTAACGCCCCCTATAATTGAAGATCGTGTTACTTTAGTTCTGAGTTCTCTCTATTCCTTAAAATAAAAATTTCTCTAATAAATGCACCTATAATTAGTGATATGACAATTACTCCTATAAGGTTCAACACTCTAACAAATAAAAAAGGTGAGTTAATAACTAAAAAGCTCTCAATTATCACACTAATGGTTAAAAGAACACAAAAGAGAATCATTTTAGCAGGTGTATTCCTATTTTCCTTCCTCATCCAAATCCCCCTCAAAGTTTTCAACAATCCTGCCCTTTACTTGAACAAGGGGTGGCTGCTTGTTTAGCAATCGTCCAGCTTAACTGATTAATTATTTGTTTTGGTTTATCTCTTCAAGTAGTTCAATAATTCTTTTATTCTGTTTAGACTGTTCTTTCAAAAATCCTACAATTGTCCCCACACCTACAACAATTAGTAGTGCAAAAATCCACATAATATCTCCCCTTTATAAAGCCTTTTTATATTACCTTATCATAATTACGTAATAAACCTTCTCCGTTAACCGGTTCCTATAGTTTTCTGACCTAACTGAAGGTAGGTTGCTACTTGTTAAGCGAACCCCCGTTTGTTGAATAGAGTGATTTACTGTTTAAGATTATCTTTCTCTTCCTTCTCATAAAATAAATAAAAGATAGATAGACCTGATAATAACAAAAAAGTTAAAGTGACAATAACATTTTTTACTAAAAATGCAATAATGATCACGTTAATCAACATCAATGCAGAAGCTAATATCTTTGCAAACACATTACTCCCCCTTTTTGTTCCGTTAACCAGCCCTTAGCGGGACATTACTTCATCTTAATATATTTATCCAATAAGGCTGATAGTTTTGGTCATCAAACAAATTATACGTTAATTAATGGATTTAAATTAAAAGTCCAAAACACTTAAAGATTGCCAAATTAATAGACCTAAACCAATAGCTAAGAGAAGAAAGTTTAAAATTAGCGACTTCTTTTCACCGTTTTTCTTATTCTCAATGACATCAAAGAAATAGTTGAAAATCCAAAATATAATGAGTGTCGACCAACCGATATAATCATTTGTAGGAATTTCATCAAAGAAAAACATCGCTGATATTAATGTCAATCCAATAAGAATTATACTTCTAATGTAAGTGACTGCTTTGTTATCTTTTGATATCATTTCACTATTTTTCATTTTAACCCTCCTTTTGTATTCACCAAAAGCTTTAGATGTGTTTAATTTTTCTAAATTTATATAAACTCACTAGTCCTATAATAATTAAAACGGACAATGCAATGACGAAAAAAATGGACTTAAATGTGTAACTAATTGAATTTATACTGTTAACCATAGCAGAACTTAAAATAAATAATAATACTACCACCAGCAAGAATCTACTTTTCATATATTTTTCCCCCTTCTAAAAGATGAATGCTATTCCTATAAGGACTAAATTTACACCTAATAAGAGGATGATCAATGGGGATATTGCTTCTAATAACGGTTTAGCATCTCTTAAGAGTATGCTTGCTATTAATACTATAGATAAGTTTATCAAGAATCCGTAAATTAATGATGCTTCTACACTGGCGGGTTCTAACAGGCCCAACCAATTTAATATAATCATATTATCAACCTCCATCTTTGATATTGACTAGGTATTTGTTCTTGGTATTCTCTATTTGTATTATACTTCGCTAAATACGCCCTCCCTTCCCCTTCCCTCAATGCAGCTGTTGTGTGTATACTTCTTATAGACTAATCAAGGAGGTCCATATGAATCTTAAAAAATTGTTATGTTTAGTTGTCGGACATAAGAGAACAGGCCTAACTATCACTTATGGTTTTACCAATGTGGAGAGAACGTCTTGTGAACGATGTGAAACAGAATTAGCCTTTCTATTGGGTAAGGGGATTATAGGGAAATGGAAAACGCATCAGGACTCTCTAGAAAAGGAAGGTTTCTTTAATGGGTATCACAAGAAGCCAGCTGGAACTATTGGAGAAGATCTAAAGAGAATGTTTGCAAAATAACCATCTCGTTTTTTGCGAATAAACTTTTGAGGCTTTATGATAATAATCAAGCAGTAAGAAGCTGCAAACTCTCTCCTTTTGATATACTGTCCCGCTCCGGATTGGAACCTGGAGCGGGATGATTTATGTTTATTGGTATTACCTTTAAACTTGAACGGTCCCTACACTCGGCTCTCTGCAATCTGTGATTCCTTTAATGTTAAGAATCTCTTCTTCTTTCATATCTGTCTTGATGAAAACTATTTTCAATTCCTTCATGAATAACGGTTTGTGACTTAAGATTCCTAGTGATTCTAAATGGTCAACCGTGCCTAAATCCTCAAACCAAACAACCCATGTCCTCATTGATTAAACCCTCCTTCATTCAGGTCTATAATTTCGTTGGATTTTCGATCAAATATTTTACAGACTCCATCCTCAACTACGAACTCTAATTGAGGAGCTGTAAACGTTCTTACTTGATATATTTTTTCTGTCTCCAACTTATTTAGCAGATGTTTAAGGGAAATGTACTCCCCTCTACTTTCCATGTTCTTAATCACTTTCTCTACTATCGCAAAACATTCGAGATTAGTGTGGATCCCCGAATCAACTACTGAAGTCCTTTTATCAACTGTTAAAGCGAAAGCCATATTGGTCCCCTGCCTTTTTTAAGGTTCTTCTCTAATAAATCCTTCTTCCTCTTTTAACAAAACGATAAATTTCTTATATCGATTTTCTACACGTTCATAATCTACTTGGGTGGGATTTGGGATTCTGCTTAGGTCCATGTTTTCTTCCATATCTGCAATTTTAACCACTCTAGCTAAAGTGTTTTCCTTTACCCTTAAAATGAATTCACGGTACGTTTCTTCTGGCCTTCTTGTTAGCGCCTCGACAGCTTCAACAATTTCACGTGGAAAGTGTTTAAGGAGCTCTGTTACTGTCATTGTTGTATCCTCTAGAATGTCATGTAGAACGGCCACAACCTTTTCTTCGCTCTTTCCTACTCGATTCATTACTGCAAGTGGATGAAGGATGTATGGGTTGCCTCCTTTGTCAACTTGGCCCAAGTGGTATTCACTGGCCAATTTAATGGCTAGTTCTATCATACTTTGATTCATTGGCTGATATATTTTACTAATTTCTAAATAGAAACCAATCATTATTACCAGTATCATAATAAATATAAATATGACTTTACTAGTGTCCGATTGAAGTAGTTCTGGGAATAAAGGTATGTACCCTAAAGGTAGAACTGTAATAAATACAGCGACTCCTGGTATATATTCTTTATTCGCTAAGAGCCATAAGGATAAAAAAGATAATGGCAAACTGAATATGCCCATCCATATAAACGATTCTAAAGTCATGTTTTATCCCCCTGAAAGTGTGAGATTTAGTTAAATAAAGCATCTATTAATAATGATTTTTCATATATAGTATATCCCCTACTACTGCAGATGGTAACTTTAAGCGACTAATCATTTTCCTTCCTAGTTATAGCCCCCTTCACCTGAAGGTGTTAGAATTCTTTTTGGGAGGAAGATAACATGAAAAATGCTACGCATGAACTAGTAAAAGATAACCCCTATATTGGGATCAACGTTAAAGAATTGTACATGACACTCGATGAAGTCAATAGGATGCCTCTTGATGACGCAGTGAAGTTATCGGCCGTTGTTTGTGGAGCTCCCGGATTTCATTCAATTTAATCGTGGATGGTTAGAATTGAATGGCCGTCATTACATTATGCAGCGAGTATTAGAGAATGCTGGGCTTAATAACATCACTGTCCCTGATATGGTTTTTGCTCTTATAGAGAAAAAGGATAAACTCGGAGAAAAAGTGTCTGATGAAGATCTGTTGCAACTCCACCCTCTTATACTTGATTACATGACGAAGTACTTTAAGTCACCAGAGCATTTCTTTAGGGCCTATCATAAAGTTCGAAAGTATGCTGCTTGGAAACCACGACGAAAGCCACAAGTATTGGTCTTCTCTGAACTTGGAAGACAATTCGAAGATTTGGTAGGAGTTATTCTGGAGGAATCTAAAATCGAATTCACGAAATATGCTTGTGGTATTAAAGGGTGTGAACCTGATTTTATTATTGATCAGACTCATTGGATCGATGCTAAGTTGAGTGAACATACTGTTTTTAATTCTGAGACAATAGAAAAGTATGAACCTCATATTGATAAATTAACCATTATTTATCTGCGTAGAAGTAGTGGGCGCGCCCATAGGAGAATGATTACTCCTAAAACAGAGTTAGTCCACATATCTGAATATCTCTCGGTTCTATCCGAAGAAAAACAGCTCTATTACTCTGAAATTCTTGATAAGATAGAAAAGAAGGCAATTAGAAACTTGAGGTGATTTTTGTGAGGCCTTTTCATTTCTTGCGCCTTACCTGAAGCTAAGACATTCTTATAATAATCTCTCCTTTAAAACCCGCACATTCGACTTGAATGTGTGGGTTCTTTAATGGGTAAAAAAAATAACGCCACATAACGCGGCGTTAAAAGGTAATGTTAATTTCTATTAGAGAATCGCTCTGGGATTGCTCTTCGTTTGGATCCTCTGTGTTTTGCAATTCTTCCTTCTTTTCTATTTTCTTTGGAAGTCCCTCTACGTTTTCTAACAAAGGTTCAGTCACATCAACTTCAGGACTTTTGTTGTCTGTTTGCTCATCTGTGAATTGAACATCAAATGTTGATAATAACCACCCGTTTTTAACATCTTCGATTTCCTCTATAATTCTTTCGAAATCAATATCATCTAATATGTGTATGATCTCGTACCTAAGTTGTTCAAAGATGTTTGCATCAAGATCAATACGAACCTCATGACCGAATAGGTTTATCACTAAAACATTTTCTGAAGGTTGTTCTTCTTCAGGTTTCGAAGCGTTCTCGTCCACGGCCTCTTGCTTGTCTTCCTTTATTGGTTCCTCTTTAGTGAAAGGTTTTTCTTCTTCCTTAATTGGAGGTGCCTCTTCTTCAACCTGTTCTTCTTTGTTTGAGTTTTCTACAGGCTTAACTTCTATTAGGTCAATATCTTTAAGCTCTTCTTTCACGTTGACCGGTTTCTTTATTTCAACTTCTTTTACTTTGTCTGCTAATGGTTTTTGCTTTGGTTTGGGTTCTTGCTTTACATCAGACTCCTTCTTCAGTGGTTGAGTCTTGGGAGGGGTGGTTTGTTCCTTCTGTTTAATTGCTGGTTCAGGCTTCCCATTTTCTTTAGGTTTTTCCTTTTTGGCTATTTTTGATTCGGGTTCTGAACTTGGTTTTGGTTCTTCGTATACAAGAGCCCGTTCTATTCTTTTCCTGTGAGATTCCTTGAGAGCTGTATACTCTTTATCTGAGATTTCCGAGCCTAAGTAACTGTCTAGCTCTCCGATTTCTCTTATAATATCCGAAACTGATCTTTCTTTTACATCTTTTATTGTAATGATCTTTTTCTTGTTAGCGCTTTTCTGGGTCAGTATGTATTTCCCAGCTGATACCCCTTCTTTTACAGCATCTTGCCTGGCCATTTTAGGGATATTGACAGATGTAACCGCTACGTTTAACAACTTCTCTGCGTTTGATGTGGATTTATTTATTTCAAGTTCTATTTTATCAATCCCATCACCGTCTTTGTCTTCTTCTTCCCACGCTGTCGTAATTAATATTTCTCTATTTCCTTCCAGGTACCCTTTTTCTTTGGCCACCTCTAGGATCCAATCGAATACCTTTTCAAATTTTTTGTTTTCCCAGTTATTCAAATCACTCAAAACAATCTCGGCTTCTTTGTTAAATGTGTGGATCTTAATAACTTTCCCGTCTCCATTTAGTTCTAACTCCAGGCTAGGGTTAAGGTCAACCGATACATACCCAACAGCCTCACTCTCCTGCGGGGATATAATAAAGTTAAATACTAAAATAAAGGCTGCTACCATAGCAATAGCACTAGAATAAGATTTTGGAATAACAAATGATTTATATAATTGATATTGAATTTCCTGTCCGATATTACATTCTACTTTTTTAGCTTTCACATATCCTATATCTTTGGATAAAACGATAATATGATTCTTTCTTTTTTCTACTACAATTCCTTTGTTCATACATCCATCCCTCCTTTACTGTAAGTTTAAATAACGTTGTATATATGGGAAATCTCCATCTAATAGTAGGATTAAGGAGATAAGGTATTTCCTATTACGTTCAATCGTCTTTCTGCTTAAATCAGTGACGGTTTCTAGTTCCTTCATAGGTAACTTTCCTTTTTCTATAACTTTTTGTTTTAAGGGGGCATTAGCGCAAATCGATTTCGCTAGTAATGCCATGTTCTTTTTTGAATCTCTATGCTTAGGTGATACCGACGCAAGTTCAGAAAAAGATAGCTTGTAAGAAGTGAGTGTTTTTTGGAATTCAATGATTTCTTCACTTCTATATCGTTCTTCTAACTCAGCGTCATAATGTTGCATAGAAATGGAGATCTCTGCAGAGTTCTCTAATGTCTCAGTTGCTCCCTGTTGATAATCTAGCGAAGTGTCATCCTTGTGTTTGGTATTCATTCTTATATAATCAATGACTTTTCGTTTCATGATCAATTTGGCGAAGTTTAAGAATGAAGAATTTTTAGTTGGCTCAAATTTATCGATAGAATTATTGAAAGCCTCCAAAGCCACACTAAATTCATCATCTTTACCAATCTCTATATGACGTTTACAGACCTCGGAAGTCGTACTAGCTATAAATGGCTGGTAGTCCCTAATGAAATCATTCCTGAGTCTGGTGTCACCTTTTTGTATTTTTTCAACAATCTCTTGAACTGAGGGGTTATCTTTATGTTTTTGTCTAAAGGTTTTTAGCATTTCTCTTTACCCCTTGCTATTATATAGTTCGTATTATCTAAAATTTTCAGTCTGTTTTTTTGAATATTTTTACGACAAATTTTCTCTTTGAGAACAATACCCTTTATTCTATGACTTATTGATTGGTACTTTCAAGACAAACTGTTGCTAATGAAGTGAATTTAGGTCTAAAGAAAGTGTCTCACCCCAATTCCTGTATGAAATATTGATTTTATGAAGTTATTTTTACCTACAGGATATTTATTAAATGACGGGGTGAGAATACTCTCCTTAAAAACACTTAATCCCGCTTTGAGTTGTTAGTTCAAAGCGGGTTTTGTTTTTATAATGGGTTCTCCACCATTATTCCTGCTCCCAAAGCCACACAATCCATTGGATTTTCTGCAACTTTGACAGGTATTTTCAATTCTTCTGCTAAGAGTTTATCGAATCCATGGAGTAAAGCTCCACCGCCAGTAATTACTACACCTCTTTCGATAATGTCTGCAGAAAGTTCAGGTGGGATTTTCTCTAGAACGTTCTTGGCCGCTCTCACAATCACTGAAACGGAATCACGAAGTGAATTCTCTACCTCTTCTGAAGTTATGGTAATGAGTCTAGGAAGTCCGGACACTAAATCGCGTCCACGGATCTCCATTTCTTCATTACGCCCTCCTGGGTACACAGTGCCGATTGTTTTCTTAATCTCTTCAGCCGTGCGTTCTCCGATGAGTAGTTTGTGTTTATTCTTTATATGGTGGAGAATTTCTTGTTCAAACTTATTGCCTGCAACTTTAATGGATGCTGATTCAACCACTCCTCCTAGTGACAGGACGGCAATGTCCGCGGTTCCCTCCGCCGATATCGACCACCATATTTCCGGTAGGTTCATTTATTTTCATGCCGGCTCCAATAGCTGCAGCTACTGGTTCTTCTGCTAAATATACTTTTTTCCATCCGCTTTTTTCGGCTACTTCTTTAATAGCTTTCTTCTCAACGGCCGTAATCTTTGTTGGGCAACAGATTAAAATGCGTGGTTTTTTAAAAATCCCTCTTACTTTTAATTTATTGATAAAGTAATTAAGCATGGCTTCAGTAGCCTCGTAATCCGCAATTACTCCATCTTTCAGTGGGCGGATAGCTACGATGTTCTCTGGGGTTCGACCTACCATACGATTAGCTTCTTCCCCTACCGCAAGAATTTTTTTTAGTATTTCTGTCCATCGCTACAACAGATGGTTCATTTAATATGATCCCTTTATTTTTAACGTGGATTAATACGTTTGCTGTTCCAAGATCGATGCCTATATCCTTTTTGAACATGTGCTGACTCTCCCCTTCTACTCCTACAATTATCTATGTATCATCTGTCTAATTTTTTTATTAGCATGACCATTTTATCGTCTGTAAAAATGGATGTATATTGTAGGCGATTTTTTATTTTATGTATTTTTTAAGATGCTAAAACGCCAAAAACCCGCTACTGACGGGGATTCAGAGCGGGCGCTAGAATTAATATAAATATTTACCATAAAAAATATTTTTTTCTATGTCTGGTTTTGTCATCTTCTTTTCCCTATGGCATAACCAATATAGATAAAAAGTGCATTGTTCAGAATTATTAGGATGGCGGGTACAGGATGTTTGATAATTGTTGACCAGGCGATTGCTAAACCTGAGCTAGTTGATTCTGCAGCACCTTTTAAGATCGTGCTTATTTTATCCGCCTCATATAAAACGTATATATAGATTAAAAAACCGATGATGAGTGCAAAAAATAATAATCGTATAATTCTTATAACAAGGGTATCTGATTCTAGTATCGAAGACTTTTGATACTTGTTTCTTGTACTTCATATAAAAACTCCTTCCAAACTTTTGTCCTGTTCATTACTTAGATGTTTATACTGGATTTTCCTTCTGGGATAAAAAATAACACCCAATCTCTGCGTAGACAGAAATGGGTGTTATTTATATGCCAACAAGCCAGCCAGGGATAAAACTAGAGGGACGATGAACAACCTCCCGAATAAATCTATTACCTGGGTTTGAACAATTTATTAAGCTTTATAATTAAGTGTTGATCCATGTAAGTGTTGACTTATAAGGTATGAACTTTAAATTATTAAATATGAGTTATGAATCCTGTAGGATTATCCTCTGTATTAGTAAACGAAGGATAAGCTTAAAATGTAGCTTATCAACTCTTTACTTAATAAAGTAAGTTTTACCCATCATATTTATGGGATACCATTAGTGTACTATAATATCGCTTATAGTTGGCGTGTTCAGGCTCTAGTTTACGGCTTGTTGGCAAGGTTATTTATTAATCATCTTTTTTGCTTGGTTCTTCGAATTCTATATCGTTGGTTACATTCGCAGCAGTCATAATGTTGTTGTACTTTTCTTTGAATTCTGTGATCCAGTCTTCTAATAAGTCTATTTGTTCTCTAAGGTTAATTGGATCGATAAGGACTGGTTCATTTTGTTCTTTGAAGAATTTCAACATGGCATTATCTTCTGTAACCTTATCTTTGTTGTCTTTACCAACGGCTGTTTCAATGTGCTTATCTAATTTGTTCCTGTAGTACTCTTGCTTCTCTCCTAGATCCTTCATGAGAGAAGTATACTGCCTCTGCATCTCGAGTAATAAGGACTCTTTGAAAGGAATCAATTGATTTTTCTCATCAATCGCTTCTGCTAGAGTCATTGTCCGGCCATTGATAGACACTTCGACTTCTGCATTTTTCTTAACGATTGCTCGTTTGATCAAAGTTCTACGCTCGATTAATGCACGCACGGAGTCATATGTTGATTTTACTGCTTTCTCGAACTCGTTGTTATCTTTATATCCATTTACCGTTTTGTCTCCAATAACAACAGTTCCGAGTTGCATTCTGCGGCTTAAAGCTTTATCAATTCTGCTTTCCAGTGTATTGATCTCATTTAGTCCTTCTTGAATAGACATTCTCGCTTTACCCATTTAAAATCAACCTCCTAAAATATAAAAAACACCGCTTCCCCAAGAGAAGTGAAATAGCTTCACGACTCTGGAAAAACGGTGCTTCCGTCTATAAATTAATTTAATTGATGTTAGCAACAGAATTTTATTATTACATAGGTGTTTCATTCTGGTCAACTACTAAATAAAAAAATATTAGATTTTTTCTTCTTTGTACTTTGGGAAGTTAGTTTAACAGAAAAAACACCCACTCTAATGCTCTAAGCATGAGTGGGTGTTTTTTCTACTGTACCGTGTACCCGCCGTCCATTACGGCTGCTTGTCCGGTAACACCAGCTGCCTTGTCGCTTGCAAGGAAGATAGCATAATCAGCAATTTCGCTCACCTGCAGTAAACGTCGTTGTGGAACAAGTGGATAGATTACTTCCTCTAAAACAGAGTCAAGTGCGACATTTCTTGTCTTTGCTAAATCTTTTAGCTGCCCTCTTACAAGTGGGGTATCTACATATCCAGGACAAATGGCGTTAACTGTGATGCCGTGTTCCGCCCCTTCTAAGGCTGATACTTTTGTTAAGCCGATAACTCCATGTTTGGCACTATTGTAAGCTGATTTCCCTGCGAAGCCAATTAGTCCGTTTATCGAGGATACATTTATTATACGGCCAAACCCTTGCTCTTTCATAACCGGGAATACATGCTTGGTAGCAATGAAAGGAGCTGTTAGCATAATCTTGATCATTAACTCGAACTTCTCTGTAGGAAACTCTTCAATTGGTGATACGTGTTGAAGACCTGCGTTATTGATCAGAGTATCTACCCTTCCAAATTTCTTTACGGCAGTCTCGATTAGAGACTTGATTTCCTCTTCTTTTGTTACATCAGCTTTAACACCGATCGCTTCGTAACCTGCACTTACTAATTCCTGAGCAGATTTATGAACGGAATCTTGGTCAATGTCTGAAAGGACTACTCTTGCACCGTTTTCGGCAAATCGCTTTCCTACTTCAAACCCAATACCTCTTGCAGATCCCGTGATTACCACTACCTGATTTTCCACCATAATCATATTCCTCCTAAAATATATTTAATTTAATCGCGTTAGCGACTAAAGAATTCCCATTGAAGCTAAAATAATCCCAGCTACAACCGCAATAAATGGAATGATTAAGGCTACTACAGCAACGTCTTTGTAGCTATCTTTGTGAGTCATACCTGTAACTGCGAATAATGTAAGCAATGCGCCGTTATGAGGTAAAATAGATGCTCCGGCTGCCACAGAAGAAATTCTGTGCATAGCTTCAGGGCTAGTACCTGTTGTCAAAGCGAGATCGTAGTAAGTGCTACCTAACGCTTCTAGTCCAATGCCCATTCCGCCTGATGCAGAACCAGTAATCATCGCTAGTATCTGAATGGTTAAGGCTTCTGAGATTAATGGGTTGTCTGAAATGCCAATCAAAGAATCTGTCACGCTCTGGAATGCAGGAAGTGCTGTTACAACTGCACCAAAACCGACTGCAGCACTCGTGTTAATGGTGGCAATCACTGATCCCTTTGCTCCTTCGTTAATGGCATTGATAAATGATTTGTACTTTTTAGGTACTAAAATCATCGTAGCCATAACACCGGCTAATAAGGCTATAATCGCATCCTTCTCCAAGACATTTAGGACCACAACCACTGTAACTAATGGAACGATAGACAATAGCCAATTTGGTAATTGTTCTCCTTCGTCTTCCTCACTTTTTGAGTTATCTGGTTCTATAAACCCTTCACCATTAGAAGTTAATCTTTTTTCACTACGTTTTAACCAAAAGTAACCTCCTACAGCCATAATTAATGCAGTGACTATACCAATGACAGGTGCGGCTGTCGGAGTTGTATGGAAGTAATCCATAGGAATCAAATTTTGAATTTGAGGTGTTCCTGGTACAGCAGTCATTGTAAAAGTAAATAATGCTAGAACAAATGTTGGCACTAACAACTTTCTAGAAACATTGGCTTCTCTAAAGAGTGATAATGCAATCGGGTATAACGCGAATACTACAACGAACAAGCTGACTCCGCCGTAAGTTAGTATTGCACCAGCCACTAATACCCCTAATATCGCTCTCTTCTTTCCAATCAGCTGTGTAATTTTAGAAGCGACTGACTTCGCAGCACCGGTGACCTCCATTAACTTACCGAAGATAGCTCCTAATAAGAATACTGGGAACCAGCTCTTTGTAAACCCTACAAAACCACCCATATAGGTGTCTGTGAGGGTTGGTAGAACATCCATACCGCTCAACAAAGCAACTACAGCTGCACTTAGTGGCGCGATCCATAAAATGGACATTCCAAAATAAGCTAAAATCATTAATAATACTAATCCCACAATAATTTCAAGCATACTTAACCTCCTTAAAATAAAAAAATACCGTTTCGTTAAGATTGGTTTTCGCCAAAATTATCGAAACGGTACTCCCATTTGTATATACATGTATTTAAGTATGCCATCAATTATTTCACAATAGTATTAGTTGGTCAATTAACAAGTTTCTTATAATTCTCAATTGTTCTTGTTTATTTTATATAAAACTTGGAATAGTATTGTCGTCACAAAAGAAAGTTGTATAAATAGGAACAATCCAATCATAGTGATAGGACTAGTTGTTCCACCAGTAAGACCTACCAGGAAATCTAACAAACTAAACAAACACACTCCCCCGATGATGTTCAGTAAAAACACTAAAACCCAATTGTTCATTAATTAACCTCCTTGTCTGACGATGACCTCTCCATTTTCAGAAAGCCCTCTTACGGTCGTTTCTTCCCCAACTTTAAAGTAGAAACGGCCGGTAGAGTGGTTGATGATCTTGGCTGGAGTAAAAGAATCGCTTCCTTCTACTTCGGAAAACGCCTTAGTCTCTACTTTGACGATATCTGGATTGTTGATCTCTCCAAAAACCACATGAAATTCATAAATGGTTTTTCCTTGGCTGTCGTGATGCCTTAGCCGGTCGTCGTACACTGTCATATTATTGTTCTCGTAGTGAAACCAACCATGAGAACCTATATTCCTCCACCCTTCCTTGTCGTTACCTGTATAGAAAGCCACCCCTTCAACCCTATCTAAATGTGGAACTTCTTCTTGATCCGGCGTAGCTGAGTACAGCACAATGGTTACCCCTTCGTATACATCTGTATAAATGATATCCTTCACGTCATATGGTACAGTTTTAGCGATGGCTTCCTCTAGACTTCCATACTTACCCAATTCGAAATTCGAATTCAACATGAAAAATAAGATAGCTATGAATATGATCGCAATCGGAACAACAAGGCCATTGTTTCTCTTCATATAACCTCCTCCTTCAGCTTACTTTTCGTACTCAATTGTTTCTTGGAATTCGTCACTTAGACTCGCTCTAAGGACATCTTTTAATTTCGTGGCATCTTGGTCATTAAGGGAATTTGTGTGATTCTCTTGAAGAAGGAGGTCCTGGATGTACCCTTCCCCTTCTTTGTTCATCCATAAGTTGTATTCGTGAGTATCTCCATCCTCTTCAATAAGGGTGTACGTTAAAAGTGGTGGGGATTTGAAAATCTTGCCTCCAGGGAGCTTTTCTGCCTTAATCGTTGATTTAACAAAGACCTCGATAATATCAGCCTCTTTTATATAGTAAATTATAACAAACTTAATGTATTTATTAGGAAATTAGTTTCTGTTATTATTGCATTAACCTAAAGTGACAAGGGATTGATTATATGGAACGTAAACCTTCAGTGAAAAAGGTGACTCCTCAAGACGATGATCTAAAAATTATTGATGAATATATATTATTAACTACCTTGATTGAGATCCTGGAGATCGATTTATTATCGTTGTCCAAGTCAGGATTAAAATTGCAGATTGCATATGTCAAGATGTTGGAGAATGTGTTAGAAATCTGCCGGAAAGAGTTGCCTGAAATTAAAGCTCTCATGAGGAAAAAGGGGATAAAGGTTTTCGATCGAACCAGGGATGAAGATTTCAATACTTGGAAGTACTTATGCAGAGGGTATGAGGGTGAAACCAAGAAATGGGTATATGCTCTAAGGAATCAAACTGTAGATAAATTCACCTCATATCTGGAAAATGGCAGTATCTGATGTTGTATAGAGAAAAAAGTTGAGAATGTAATAATAAATTAAGTTCTAAAAAAGCTTGGGGGGAACCCCCAAGCTTTTAGTTATTATAGATGAGGTTTATTCTCCTACCATCCCATCACCATCATTATCTCTCATATATTTATAAAGCCAGTGGTCGCTAGTTATGGGCATGGTAAAACCTGCTGCTTTTGCTTCTTTTATCGTCACCATTCCATTACCGTTGGTATCAACGCTAGAAATATCATGGTTTGTGTTTGAATTCGTTGAATCAGAATGTTCGCTGTCTGTTAATCCAAGTGATTCATTTACTTCGTCCGGATCTACATTGTCAAATGTATCAACGATTACATTCCCCATTAAAGTGTAGGTTATTTGATAACTTGAAGGGATCTGGGTTTCTGTATTGGGATATGTAATGATTGCCTCAAAATTAGTGGCTCCACCTGCGTTACGGATACTTTTCTCCATGTACGCTTGATCGCCGTGTCGGTTAAGTGTGCTGTCTTGAGGAGTAATGTTATATGCATTCGATACCCCTCCGAGAGAATCAGCTATAACATGCCCTTCATCTAATACATCACTTTCAACTCCAGGGACCTTTGCTTCATCAGAGTAATATCTGCCAGAAGATAATACGGGTTCATTGTTATCGTCTTGTAAGATGATTTCGTCCGCAATAACACGTACTAATTGTCCATAATCGTTCGTAAATGCCATATATTCACGGTCGCCATATCCAATGTCAACCACGACGTTAGGTTCACGGTGTCCTGACAGATCACCACCATCAACTTCAATAAGTTTGTACCCTGAGAACTGATTATCATCTGTTTCTGTTGGTGTTTCCTCTGATGCTGGTTCTTCAACATCCTCAGTAGCATCTTCTTTCCTATCGTCACTTGTATTTACTGTGGTAACTTCTTGTGAGTTTGTTTCTTTTTCTGAATTGGTTGTATCTTCTACGGCTGTACAACCAACCATAAAGAAAATCGTTAATAGTAATGTTAAATAGTTCATTTTCTGTTTCATGTTAATTCGCTCCTCTAAGCTTTTATGATAATAGTATTATAGCAATTTATACCTTTTGAGTTAAGTGTTTCATCGTATGTTTAAGACACCCTATTCACTTTTTGCTTTTCTTGTATTGTGTGTGTTTTTGTTCTCTCCCCCCGCCACACTCTCTTTTTCCTATCGCCTATTAATGAATTGGGGCCTTACTCTGAGATATAATAGAATACAAGAATCGCAGGTTTACTGCATTTCACAATGGATTGTGAGGTAGAATGGCTATGTTACATTATAAAACCTATTACAAAGATGAATTTGCTCCTTGGGTAACATTCATACATGGGGCCGGGGGAAGTTCAAGCATTTGGTTTAAACAAATAAAGGTGTTTAAGAAGGAATTTAATGTGCTCCTAATTGATTTAAGAGGTCACGGCAGCTCCAACTCTGTATGGAAAAAAGGAGATACCTTCGTTGACGTTTCTGAAGAAGTGATTGATGTATTGGATCACCTTAACATTTCATCCTCACATTTTATTGGAATTTCTCTTGGAACTATCGTAGTTCAGACCCTCGCAGGTCGTCATCCTGAGCGTCTTTCCTCAATGATTTTGGCGGGAGCTGTCATACAGTTGAATTTCCGAACAAAATTTTTACTTGCAATAGGAAATGCCTTTAAATTCATCCTCCCATATATGCTTCTATACAAACTGTTTGCTTGGATCATAATGCCGAAGAATACGCATGTTGAATCAAGGTACACTTTTGTTAAACAAGCGAAGAGAATGTGTCAGAAAGAATTTATTCGATGGTTTGGGTTGACCAGATCTATCAACCCCTATTTAAAGAATTTACAGTTAGACACAAAAGGTATTCCTACCCTGTTCGTGATGGGAAGCGAAGATCACTTATTTGTAACTCCTGTGAAGCAGCTAGTAGAGAAGCAAACAGAATTAACTTTGGAATTAATAAACGATTCCGGTCACGTATGCAATATAGACCAACCTGAAAAATTCAACAGTATCACACTTAATTTTTTAAAAACGAAACCCGCTCCTGGTATGTAACATAACACCAGAAAGCGGGCTTTTTTATTTATTAAGAGTTTTTGTGTTGCTTTTAGATTTATAGCCCTTCGATATCCACGCCTCTTACATACTTGATCTCGTTAAGTAAATAATAAACATCTGTTATTCTTCGCTTTTTATGTACTGTGATTTTCATCTGTACATGATGCTCATTTTGTTTCTTATCATTGATTCGTATTTGTTTTAGGTTGACTTCTTTCTGTTTAATTAATTGGATAAGTTCCTCGATCTTTTCAGCTTCGATAACTATAAGTTGGACCAGCAGTTCTTTTTCTTTTAAACTTTTAGGTCCTAATAGTCTAATGAGCATAGGGATAACTTCAATACTAATGATAAGTAGTATTACTCCTGCGGTTGCTTCAATATAAAAACCTGCACCTACTGCAATCCCTAGACCTGCAGCACCCCATATCAAAGCAGCTGTTGTAAGTCCTAAAATAGTTTCATTTCCTCTTCTTAAAATTACTCCTGCTCCAAGGAAACCAATACCCGAGACAATCTGAGCGGCTAAGCGTAGAGGGTCCATTGTGATGTTAATATCTTCATTCTTAGGGAATGAGTAGGCTGATTGTATAGAAACTATCGTAAGTAAACAACTAACGACGGAAATTATTATTGTCGTTTTAATCCCTAGAGGCTTCCTTTTGAGCTCCCTCTCGAATCCAATGATCATTCCAAGAGAAGTGTAGCAATCCCTAGTTTAATTAATATTTCGTGGTGTATGTCCATATCTATTACCTCATTTATCATAAATTTCTAGAATATAAAATTAGCACACTGGGTAGTCTCTGGATAGGGAAAGCGAAAATCCAGAAGAATGGATATCTGTTAGGCCTAAAAAGGGTCTTAGTTCTCCAGTAGGAACTAAGACCCTTTTAGTTTTATTTGTCTTTAGTGTATTTCGTCTCTTTTAAATATAAATAGGTTGTTCCTATTAATAATGTGGCTGAAAAATAAAATTCATATGTGTATAGCTTAGTTATTTTGCTGGAAAGCCCTTCTACATAGAAAATATTATATCCAAAATACAATGAGGATGCGATCGAAATGACAATAAGAATTTTTAAGAAATTTCTCATCTTTCCACCTCCTTCTAAAATGAATATTTTGTTTCTTGTTTATCTTTATATCTTTCTAATCCCAGCTCAACTAATTTCTCTATCAGACTAGGATAATCTAGCCCAGTTTCCTTCCAAAGTAAAGGGAACATGCTGACAGGTGTGAAACCTGGCATTGTATTTACTTCGTTGATGAGTAACTTACCTTCCGCTGTTAAAAAGAAGTCTGCTCGTACTAAACCGGAGCAATCTAAGGATTTGTAGGCCTCTATTGCTTGTCGTTCCACGATTTGGTATAGATCCTCACTTATAGTCGTTGGTATCATGAGTTCTGTATCACCATTTTCGTATTTTGCTTTGTAGTCGTAAAAATCCTTTTTGGGTACAATCTCACCGACTACAGAGCATAAGGGTTCTTCGTTCCCGATCACACCTACTTCTATCTCCCGGGCAACAACGCCCTCTTCAACAATGACGCGCCGGTCATATTGAAATGCCTCTTTAAAAGCTTCTAACAGTTCGGTTTTGTCATTGCATTTATTGATGCCTACACTAGAACCTAAATTGGCCGGCTTTACAAAGCATGGGAACCCAATTGTTTTTTCTACAGAATCACACGGGTTCTCTGGATTCTCCTTGAATGAACGGCGAGTGAACCATGTGTACTCCACCTGTTCTAGACCGGCATCCTTAAAGATGCTTTTCATCACAATTTTATCCATTCCGGCTGCTGAAGCAAGTACACCATTCCCTACATAGGGTATGTTTAAGACCTCAAGTAAACCCTGGATGGTCCCGTCCTCTCCGTTTGGTCCATGGAGTAAAGGGAAGACGATATCGATTTCAGTTTTGGTAAGGATATCTACTGCCGTGGTTTCTTCAGTAGAATTAAATTGTAATTTTTCTACATTCTTAATTGGTGCTTCGTTTAACTCACCTTTAACCCACCGGCCTTCTTCTGTGATGTAGACGGGAGTAACAGTAAATTTAGAAGTATCCAAATGATTAATGACAGATAGTGCGGTTCTTAGTGATACATGATGTTCTGCTGACTTTCCACCGTACAAGAGACACATATTTGTTTTCATATCTATACCTCCAATTAGACGAGAGACCCGCTCCTTGAATAAATAAAAAGCGAGTCTTTCTTTTTTTGTTATGTTTTAAGTCCGATAGGTTGCTTACTACTAACGAATTTCTGTCCGTCCATCTCTAATGAGCCTACAACATCACCGGTCTCTAATGTCCGAACGGGTCCTTCGATAGTCTCTAGTTCATCTGCTCTCCATTATTGTGCTTTTGGTCTATGGTCCTGCTTTTACTCGTAGGCTAAACCTGAGTCTTCAGGTAGACTTTTTAGTAATTCTGTTGCTTTCTTAATTTCCACAATCTTACCCCTACTTCACCAGATTAATAGCCTCTGTTTTGGCGAATATGATTGATCTTATTCTTTTCAAGATAGGCTCTTTCAATTTCGTTTTCTGTGTAGCCTAACTTATTTCCTAAAAGGAGGTACGTTTCTAAAAGGATGCGATAATGACTGGAGTGCTTGCTTCTAGAGAAGGTAATAATGCACTCGGTTACCTCGATGAATAATTTTAGAATGCTGTCATCGGATTCTATACGTTGAACTAAGTGGAGGTGTTCAAAGTTTATTTCTAGACCTAATTCTAGGATGAAGTGCAGGCCATCTACGTATTCTTCAAGAAGTGGGTATTGAAGTTCTTCGCCTTCTCCGTTGCACTTGTGGCATGCCTCTGGTTCTTCTGCTTCAGGATCATCATAATATTGATCGCCTGTGCCTGCGCAGTTTGTACAAATCCCTGCTTCTACTACTCTTCTTGGTTCTTGATCCTTGCTCCAGTACTTAAAAGAGCGCCACATCTGGGCTGCCTCACCTGTTTCCACAATGGTGGCAAGGATTAATTTATCGAATCGGTCTGATTCGTTGTAATCGATGCGGTCTCTTAATTTCTGTTGCAATTCAAGAAGTTTTATTAAATTCATTGATAATCCACCTTTTTTAATTTTCTTTTTACAATACTTGAGAAAGTTCAAAATGGCGAAGGCAGGCGATTCTTTTACCTATAGTTTTCTGGCTACCTTTGGTTGGTTCCTTATTCGATAAGTTTGTACTTAAAATTCAATAGATTGTACAAAGAAGATAGGATCGAGGGGCGAATGCTCTTCTCTCCTACCTTTTACTTTATGGATATTAATTGTCGAATGTACCGTAATAAACGTAACACTTTCGGTCCTCATCAATCTCACGACTATCTACTTTGAACTCCCCTAAATGTTCACCCAGGTACATCGTATCGCAATGTAAGATATGGGAGGCTTCAGAGTGAGATTCAATATCTCTTGATTGGACTAATTTGTACTCATCTTTATTAATGACCTCTTTAAATTCGAAGCCTATATACCCATAGTGATGTTCGTTAGGGTTATTTTGAAAATCTTCCTCTTTTACATAGATCACTGTGACATTGTTTGGTTCTTTGGTTGTCATGGTGACTTCGTATGTTTTTCCATCTCTGACTAAGTATTCGCAAGTCATGCGGGAAATTAGTTCACTTAAAGGAATATCCTTGTAATGCCAAAGGGCTGGATACTCATTGATTTCATCGTCTAACCTGTACTCTAACTTCATTGTATACCCCTCGTTTCAAAAAAATCGCTAGTTCTATCTATTAGTCTACTATGGATAGTAAACTATGGATATTACAGGAGATAGGAGGAATATCATGGAATCAAAAAAGACAAAAAAGTTATTAACCGGCATAAGTGCTGCAGTAATATCCCTAACACTAACCGGGTGTGGACAGCAACAACAGGCGTATCTACCTGATCAACCGGATATTGACTGTGATGATTTAGAGTTCGATCATGAATTGGGAGTGTGGGAGTGTGATGATTACGATTCAGATTTCTTCGGATATTACTATCTGAATGGTAAGCCTTTTAAGAGCAAATCAGCTCTTAAGAGTAGTTCGTCCTATAAGACTCACAAATCATCTTCTACTTACAAGTCGGTAAAAAGTTCATCTAAGAGTGGATTCGGCTCTAGTTCAAAAGGTGGTTTCGGAGGTTAAGTTATGATTAACAACGAGGTGTATAAACAGAAAAGATCGCAGTTTTATTCACAGTATGAGCAATTTTGGTATGACCTCGATGGTGAATATGGCTTGTACAATGTTTTAGAGGTTGAACCTGAGTTAATTGAAGACATAAGGGTTGCCACTAAAAAGTTAGGAGAGATCTTTTATAAGACAGCTCCCCTGCTTCGAAGTCTTCCTGATGCCAGTTTAGCTGAATTAGGTTTTCCTATGGATAGTATTCCGTTCCTTCGATTGAAATCTATCCAACCTGAAACCATTATTTCTCGGTTTGATTTCATCGCTTCTAAGAACGGAATTAAACTAATGGAAATTAATTCAGATACTCCTACTTTTATTATGGAATGTTTCAAGATAAACAAGTTAGTTGCTGAACATTTTGGGTATCAGGACCCTAACCATAACGTTGAAAATCAATTGTCTGCCATATTGAATACAGTCATCACAAAAAGCATTGAAGCAGCTAATATAGAACACACACCCAATATCGTCTTTACATCTCATGAAGGTCACCAAGAGGACTGGAATACCACTGTGTACTTAGCATCATGTGCTAAGGTTGAAGCAAAAGTGGTCCCCTTATCAGAACTAAGAATTACAGATGATGCTCTATTGGATCCGGACGGGAAAGTTATTGATGTGTTATACAGACAAACCTACCCTATCGAACACCTTGTTTTTGATCAAGATGAAGAATCAGGTGAAAAAATAGGTGTGAAGTTATTGGATTTAGTCCGAAGAGGAAAATTAATTATGCTTAATCCTATCTCAGCCTTCTTGCTCCAATCGAAAGCTGTACAAGCATTGATATGGGGATTAGCGGAGGATGGGCCGTTTTATACAGACGAAGAACGCGAAACGATTTTCCGATATATGTTACCTACATATTTAGATTCGGATCCATTCATTGGCCGTGGTCCTTTTGTAAAGAAGCCTTCTTTCGGCCGAGAAGGAGATACAGTATCCATTCACCAGGATGCGAATGTGTTAGAGAAAAATACGATGCAAACCTATGAAGATGAATTACCTGTATATCAGCAGTATGCTGAATTGCCTACCGTCACCTTAAATACAGAAAAAGGTGAAGAAAAGCTGTCGTACATGTTTGGTTCTTTTCTGTTGGCTGGACAGCCGAGTGCGATTGGTGTGCGAGCTGGTGAAAAAATCACAGGTAATGAATCGTATTTCTTACCTATTGGTACAAAATAACTTAATGCTCAGGAGGATGAATCAATGTTAAACTTTTTAATTTACATTGGAGTTAGTGTAGGATTACTTGTTGTAGGTCTGTTCGTAATGGAGATGACAACAAAAAACAAGGAGTTCTCTCTTATCTCAAAGGGAAATAAAGCTTCTGCTTATGTTCTTGGTGGTCGATTAGTGGGGTTAGGTATTGTCCTTTATACGGTTGCAGCTAGTTCCCTGGACTATGTTGATATGCTTGCTTGGGGTTCTATCGGTATTGCAGCTCAGATTGTAGTGTTCTACCTTGCAGAGCTATTAACACCTAAGTTCAATATCACTAAATCAATTGATGAAGATAATCAAGCGGTGGGAGTATTTCTGCTTCTCCTATCAATTGCGGTTGGTTTAGTTGTAGCTGGATGCTTAACTTACTAAAAACAAAAGGCTCGGAGTCTATTTTCCCTGACTCTGAGCCTTTTTTTCTAGTATTCGTTTAACGAATTGTATACGTCTTTATTACAAATGACATACAGTTGAGCGTCATTTGGGATCCTGTTGTTTAGTTTTTGGACAATATTCATATCCTTACCATCAGCAACTAATAAAGCGCCGGCACTTTTTAATTCTTCATACGCGTCGTGGTAGGTCTTCCAGTGCTCCTTAACAGATATTTCGAACAGGTCGGAATCGTCATTCCCTTCCTGGCTGCTAAGTAACTGTGTAAACAAGTGTGTGGCTCCTGAGTGTTTTGCGGTCTTGGCCATTAAGTGAGAGATTGTTTGTTCTGAGAGGACGAATTCATCTACTTTTATGTGTTTGAAGTTTTTTACGTGCTTTTCGTCTAAGATCTCTACAATGGTATAAATGTCTTCTTCTGTTTTTTCGTCAAAATTTTCAATTGTAGAAGCGATTAATAAAGTCTTTCCGTCCACCAAATCTTTGTTTGGAATAGAGTCTTGAGCGAAAATCAGAACGGCCTTCGCTTCTTCCATTTTTGCTCTTTTTAATACGTTATAGTCTGTTGGGTTGCCGTTTATATAGTGAACATTTTGATTTTCTATCGGAGTCTTTTCTAACTCGTCAATTAATACGACCTTTGTATCGTCATTCCCGCAAAGCAACTCCTTGATTGTTTCCTTCGACTTAGATGTCCATCCAATCACAACATAATGATTCTCGCCCTTAAACATTAACTTCCCTTCTTCCTTTAGTTTTTTGTGGGTTACAAACGATTCCACTATTTGCCCGATTACTACTCCGAACAACCCTATCCCGAATGGATATACGATCAGCATGGTCCATAACTGGCCGATTTCCGTTGTTGGTGACACGTCTCCGTACCCAACTGTTGTCATTGTTGTCATCAACCACCAAACAATATGGAATGGGTGCTCAAATGTACCGGGTTCTAAGTAATTCATTACTAAGGTGTTCGCCAAAATAAATAAAAATGTGATTAGTGCAAGTGTACGGTATTTCATCTTCAATGCCTTGTTATAGGACTTTGTACAAATTTTCAACCATTTTTTCAATAAGTGCATGGCTCTCCTCCGCTTTATGTAGTTATAAAATCATCGTAGCAAACGCATTGAATTGTGGATATTTCAGGCGAAAACAAAAAAATGCTCGGCATATAAGCCGAGCGACGATTATTTAGCATTTCTGTTCATCCGAGTGTTCTCGCCTGGAGCATCACTGACAGATTCTTCGTTTTCTCTTGTGTTGAATTTTTTATAAAGATGGCGACATCCAAGGTATAAGAAAATAACACCAAGATAAACAAAGAATAAGACTATATATCCCCATAAACTTATAATAGCATCAGCGAATTCCATCTTCCCTCTGTTGGTAATTCCTTGTTGTATCTCGATTGCGAATGCTAATACTACCATAAATGTAAGTGTGTATAGAAAAGATATCATGGTATTACCGAAAGGAAGTCTAGACAGCCACTTAGTGATGAAATAAACAAAGAAGAACGATGCCATTCCGATAAAGCCCATAATCCAAAAATGAAGGTCCTTATCTGTCAAATTCATTCCTAGATTCCCGTTGAATAAAATGATTAATTTATCATGAAGGATATTAACCACTTCAGCCAACAGTTTAATGATTTCTCTCATTCTGTTCACTCCGTCCTTTTCTCAATTAATAAATATATTATCAGACCCTTTTCGAGAAGGATATCTCAGGTGAAATTCCGTTTCAATTTTTGCGGACACTAAATTTATGAGATAATATATTAATCAAATGGAAGGCATTCCATACTCTCTCTCTTATAAATAGAAAAAAGCCCGTTCCTGTCTTGTAAACAGGGCGGGTTTTTGCTTTTCCTTTTTAATAGTCTATTATAGACCATCTATTCACAACTAATTGAATAGTGGAGGTTAGTAGTGTCTACAAAAGGTCTCTGCAGCTTCTTCTCCTTCTGGAATCAGTTCTTCTATTAATGGGTTAAATTGAGTAAGATGAAAAAGTTCGTGAGCTAGGGTCTGTAAAACAATATCCATAAAATAAGCTTCCTCCCCTTTGGAATAACCTAAAACAAGAAGGTCATCTTTTTCCTCTTCCCGGGCTGTTGCTCTTGCTTGATTGAGATTAACAAAAGCAATGGAGTCTCTATATACCGACATTCCTAGAGGATCCTCTTTTCCAGAAAAGAAAAACGTGTGGTTCGGACTCTCTTCATCCACTTCCCCTAGCAGATCTTGTTCCTTTTCAACGAAATACACTTTATTAAGGTTCATGTAGAGTATGTCAGGTAGCGTTTTGGCGAACGACAGAATAGCGTCCTTGTCTATTTCGTTATTAAAGAAGCAAAATTGTTCATCACGTAGACCTGGTTCTTTATTTATGTGCAAGACGCGATCTTCCTCATTGTAAGTGTCGTGTATGATATATTGGTCAACCGTCTCTTCGATAAGTTGAATGCTTTCATCTTTTCCTATTAACTCTGTGATGTTAGATGGATATCCTATATCTCTTAATTGCTCTGGTTTCATTGATTTTTTCCTCCCAATAATTAAGAAGAGGTCTATTCTTTGGAATAGACCTCCACTACTTCGTTGAGTTATTAATTCTTTTACTTCACCATAAGTGATGGATTTTCATTGAATTTAAAGATACTTTCTGATATCAATTGTATCCTCTAAGTCTGTCAGTTTGCTATCCATGGCATTGTCGATATCCTCTTGATTTAGACCTTTGTTCTTTAGTTCTTCTTGGATCTGTTCCTGTAAATTGGTAGGTAACTGTCGAACGTATAATGGTTTCATAATATATCTCTCCTTATAGATATCTTAGTAAGATTTCTGCTTCAAACTCTGAGATTACGTGGTTTTTGTTAACTTGGATTGCTTCTAAATGATTAATGTGATTATAAAGGGAGCCTGGCTCTACACATTTAGTGTTCTCTTCTCCCCAGTAACGATTAAAAAATACATTTAGAGTCGATTCCCTCTCTCCTTCTAAATAAGAGACTATTTTCGTTTCGGTAGATTGAACAGACACGCGGCTTAATGTGAATTGAATAAGCTCGTAAATTCTTTCTGTTGGAGGTGCATCGTATTCCCTTATATCATTAATAGTGATTGCGTCGTTTCCTGCATCAATAAAGTTTAGTGCAACTCCGTGGAAAAGCTCGTAGCTTGATGTGCAATCGCTATTCTTAACCTGATCTTTAACATCCTCAATTCTTTCTGCCGGTACAACAATACTCCCTGATAAATTATAACCAACCTCATAGTGTTTCATATAGTGTTCTCTCCTTTAGATAAGTATTTATTAGTCTTCTGATGGCAACATTACTGTAATTGCTGGTTGTCCTTGTGAATCGCTATCTAATGCACCCTTTAAAATTTTTGTTTGAGCTTCTCCCTGGATTACGTAAGTGATCGGGAATTGGAAAGTATGCTTTTGAGGATTTGTTCTGATACCATACTTCAACATGGTCAATGTATCCCACAATCTTCCCTCTACATCTTGTCCATAGCCTTTATCCTTTTCTGATGGTACAACTAATTCCTCATATACTGCTTTTTTAATACCAACAGGGATTTTGAATCCAGCTTCTTTTGCCATTTCAGAAACATCCACCAGTTCTCCATCATTGATCATGTCCTCTCTTGTGTATGAAAAAATCACTTCTCCAAATAGTTCATCCATTGTTTCTCTCTCCTTTTTTAGTTATTGAAGCGCAAAAAACACTTCCTTAAATGTACGATTCTTGCCAAAGCAATAAATCATTCACTTAAGGAAGTGTTTTAGTTAATGTTCCGCTTGGAACGAGTAGTTGTTGATTTTAAAAAGTATATTATCAGTATACCACATTGCCGCGTCCTACATAAAAGAAAACCCTCTTTAGTTCATCGAGACTAAAGAGGGTTTCGATTAAAAGAAACTATTGCTAAAAAGGTTCACAAAGTACCCTTTAATGGTGCTGAATAAGAAATCGTTCATGATATATAAAGTGATAAAGGTCAGTGTGTAGGTGATAAGGATTCCATAAATGGCATCAAACCCGTTAGTTGAGTCAGTTTTGTAGCTTGATATAACCAATGCCGGAACCATAAAGACACTTGCTGCGAAACCAATTAAGACGAAGAACAAAAAATAATCCACGTTCATGATCGACAACAGTAAACCGATGAATAATATCGCAACAGTTGGTATTAAGGAGGTTCCAAAGCGTGCCACTACATCTTGGTATTCGAATTGTACCTTTCTTAATTTAAGAATTCCCATAGTGAATGCAAGGACCAACAAAATGAAAATTGCATATGAGATAACAGGTTTTACAACAAAATCACCAAATGGAAGAGAAAATTTCCTCTGACCCGAATAATCCACCGGTTGCGTTACTCAAGTCCCCTACCAGACTCTTAAACCCGAAGTAAAGAGTTAAAGGTATTAGGATTGAATATAAAGCAATAGTGATAATAGCGTGTGTAAAGTGTTCCTTACTTACAGACATAAAAGATGAATAAGGACTTTTTAGTACGTCTAGAAAGTAGTTAAAGTAAGACCTGGATATGTTTTTCGCACCTTCAAGATACTGATTGTTTATAGCTTGGCTGCGTCTCGGTTCCGTAGATATTGCTGCAGCTGTTTCACTAGAAGTAGCAGTGTTACCTACTGGAGAACCGCACCTTTCACAAAACTTCCCCTCCTTCATTTTCATAATGACATTTAGGGCATTGTAGCATTATGGTTCTACCTCCAATACTTTAATTTTTGGTTCGTATTGTTCTATTATAAAGGATATTCAGAACAATTGTGGAAATATTATGAAAATATATATATAATTTACTCTATGCAGAATAAGTATATACATATGACCAATTTCCTGTTTCCGTTCCGTCAACTAGTTCTAACGGTATGTATATCAGGTACGACTTAAGAGAGGAGAAATGGAATGAAGTTTTGTCGAGAGTGTGGAAATCAATTAAAAGAAGAAGCGTTATTTTGCAAAGAATGTGGCAATAAGGTTTCTCTGTCAGAAGAAAAGGAAACGGTATCCGGGCCATTAGACAAGCAGAGAAAACTGATGTCTAAGAAAAGCAAGATATGGATAGCTTCTAGTGTAGTTGTGGCTATTTTATTGTTAGGGGCTTTCAAAGTTGGGGAGGCTTTAACGTCAGAAGCTCGACTAATTGATAAGTTTGAAACTGCTCTAGTCAATCACGACGCTGAATCTGTATCGAAGTTATTAGACTCTAACGACAAGAAACTAAAAATCTCAGAAAAGAATATTGCAGGATTTATCAAACTCTTTAAAGAACAACCTGATCTGATTCCAGGCACAATAAAGTTATTAAAGTCACAAGCAAGGATTCTGACTTCTGATACCTCCCCTGCAGATGGTGACATGCAAGGATTATTGGAAGACCTTGTAGGAACAGGTTTAGTTAATTTAGAGGAAGATGGTAAGTTCCTTTTCTTTGACAAATACAAAATCACTGTTGATCCTGTATACGTAGAAATAGGGACAAATTATAAAGATACTGTTCTACTTGTTGATGGTAAAGAAGTTGGGAAATCTGATAAACCGGAATATAAATCAACTTTCGGTCCCTTTGTCCCGGGTTATCACAAACTTGAAGGGAAACTAAAAACAGACTTCGTGGATTTGGTGGCTAAAGAGGAAGTTCTTCTAGATGACACCTATCAGCTGGAGCGAAAATACATTGAAATTGAAGCGGATGATGTAAGGGTATCTCTCCCTTCAGGTTTAAAAGGTGAAGTTAAATTGCTCATTAATGGCAAGGATGTGGGTGTAAATCTAGCAGAGAGCAACACGTTTGGTCCGGTCTTAGTAGATGGTTCTATGAAGCTCTCTGTTGAAACGGACCTTCCTTGGGGGAAAGTTAAAACAAGAGAAGTGCCTATCGAAAGTGATGAAGTGAAAGTTAAGTTAGTAAGTAATGAATTAACCACCGAGATTACTGAAACTATTCAAACATACATTTCTGAATATTACGCTGCCGTCACAACACTGGACGAATCCAATTTAACTGTCGCGACCGCTGAGAGAAAAGCGGAAATTATGGATCAAGCAAAAAGTTATAAGAGAAATGAAGGAACAGTAAAATTCCAACATGTTTCTTCTAAAATGGACCTCGATTCAGTTGAAACGCATGTTACCGATGGCATTTGGCAAGCATATATAGTTTCTGAGAATACGTCAAAAGAATGGTTTAATTCTATTGCGAAAGACTCTAATGATTATAGAGATGCTGTGGACCAGAAGTATTATTACCTAGAGTATAATCCAACTGAAAAGAAGTGGTTGGTGGATGAGGATAAGAGTACTAGCGGAAAACACTTAACGAATCCAAAAGAATTTGTTGTTAAGGAACCTAAGGAATACGTTTCAAATTGGGTAGGATCTGATACTACAGAAGTTGTTGCCTCCCCTTCTTCTAATGGCGTATTCACAAATAGCGGGAATGTTCCAGATGGCATTATGAAAGAAACGGAAAATTACGCAATGGGCCTTGTCGAAGCAATAAATAATAATAATTTTTCTTTGGTTGAACCCTACTTGATGAAAAATTCTAACTTATATGAGTCACAAAAAGAATTGGTAAGTAAACTTTCTTCAAAAGGGATAAAAGAAAGTTACGTTTCATTCGATATATACGATTATTGGGCAGACGGCGGTGATGTAGTTGTGTATACTACCGAGAAAGTCAAAATAACTTATGGAGATGGTACATCAGAAACGAAGAATTTTAAATGGAGGTATTTTGGTGGTCTTGGAGATAATGGCGACTTAAAATTTACCGAAATTAAAGAAGCGAATGATTAATAGTTAACGCAATACATTAAGGGATCGTATCGTATTTCTTGGTCGTCTTCATCGAAGGTCCATGCTTCTAAGATTTCTAATGAATCCATATCAATATAGAACTGAATCTCCGTCTCTCTGGTTAGATATAACCCGACAATAGATATGTGTTCATACCCAATTTCTTCGCCACACCAGTCCGAAGACCATATTAAATCTTTATTTAAAATTAACTCTGTCATAAAATCACCTCCTTCCTAAATAAAAAACGCTCGAGCAAAGAATCGTATCTAGATTCGTTCGCTCAAGCGTTTTTATACTTACCTGTGTATTTGTTAAAGTATTCATGGTTGTTCCCTGACTTCAGTATAGCACGTTCATTCGCTGATCTGAATTATCATCCTCTTTTGATTCCCTATCTAAAGTATATTTCTATAATATACTTTAGGCAGGGAACCAGTCCCATACCCGGATTTTCACTAACCTCTTAGTTAGTGGAAGTGTCCTTACCTATTTCTAATTATAGGTGGGGGTAGTGACCCCCCACTTATAATTATACTAAATATCCTCTCGGAATTAAAATTCCACTAAAACCAAAAATCTCATACAAAAATTCGAGAGTATCTTCACACCAATAATTAACACTTTTCTTCTCTACTTTGATTTGCTAAGATTTATTTAGTGAATCTCGGAAGCACCGCGAATTTTTCGTGGTGCTTTTTTGCGTTCACTTACTAATATGGAAAGAAGGTCAAGAGAATGAAAATACGATTACTTGCACTAATGTGTGTATTCGGAATGAGTTTTGGATCAACTCAAGCTTTTGCATCAACAACTACTGACGCATCTGTAAGTGGTAGTGGGATGGGATTCAGTAGTCTGCCTGCTACGACTTCTTTGAGTCCTTTAAGCATAAGTCAAGATGGTTCTTGGATGTCTTCATACTCATCCGATCCAATGAGTCTTACATTTTATGACTCAAGAGGAACTGGAGATGGTTTTACTGTTTCAGTTCAGTCATCTCAACTTACAGAGGTTGCACCTGCTGGTGGATTTGCAGTTGGTACAACACCTTTACAAATGCCTAAGGGTTCGTTGATTCTCTATGCTCCATCTAGCATCATTGCTGAGGGTTCTACAAACGCTGCAGCCACTCCTACTATTACAGGTGTTGGATATGCAGCGATTGATTCAACAGAATATACTTTAGCTACCGCTGACCCTGGAAAAGGAATGGGTTCCTTTACTATGAACTTTGCTGCGGGGGCAATCGAACTGGGTTTATCTCCATCTGAAATCTTGGTAGACGATGTTAATTATTCTGGTGTCCCTACTCCTTATGAAGCTGTCCTAACTTGGTCAATAAACGCTTTACCTTAACGTTTTCAAGTAGATAGTTGTGGACATTTTGTAGAAGAGATAGTTGTTTCTCTTCTACGAATACATAATCTAGATAACTTATGTGAAGAAGGGTGTTTTATGAAAAAGCCTAAATATATGCTGATAAGTTTCTTTGTTTTATTTGTAGTGTTCATAACGATGTTCGAGAATGTGAATGCTGTAGGGTTCCAAGGTGGCATAAAATACGAATTAGAATTTCCGAAGGAACAACGAAGTGGGCAAAATAGTTATTATGATCTGGATGTTTCTCCTGGAGATACTATTGAAATGTCACTTAAGGCTTACAACCCCACTGAAGGTCAAATAGAGATTAGTATTGCAGCTGGAAATGGATTAACTAGTCAAACTGCTGATCTTTTGATTGATGAGAAAAAGAAAGTAAGTAGTTCATATCTTCTTAATAAAGAGTTTGCCATTAAGGAATGGATTGAAGTTCCTAAGTCGGTATATGTCGGACCGAAAGAAACAGTAATTTTACCGGTAAAACTCAAAGTCCCCTCTTCCGCATCGGGAGGTGTATATCTCGGTGGAATAATGTTGGAAACCCTTTATATTAATAACGAGAAGAATTTTAATGATGAAGATGACACAATTTCTGTTAAATTCGATAATTTAGTCCGATACAATTTTGGTATAAAGATCAATGTTGATACAAAGGAACAGGGTTATATTGATATATTTGAGTTGGGGAAAGGTGAAATATATACCAATAGCCAATACTATTCTATTGGTTTAGAAATGATTAATAATAACCCATACATTTATAAATCTGATCAACTTGATTTTACTGTAAAAGACCTAAATGGTAACGAGTTGTTCACTTATAAAAAGGAGAACTTTAAAATATCCCCTTTTAATGCAGTTATAGTTGACGTTCCTTGGTATGGTTCTGTATTTAAAGAAGAGGTTGAAGTTCAGATTAAAGATAATAATGGTGAGATCATAGCCAAAACGAGGGTTAGATACAATCCCTCTGGGTCGAATATAAGTGTAAATAAAAACCCGTCCCCTTTAAGGGTGGATGGTTCGGGTTCATCTGATAAGAGTGTCATACTGGTAATTGCGGTTTCGGTGCTCTTAGTAATAGTCACTATCATATTTCGTAAAAGAAAGAAGAAAAAGAGCCTCACTGATTAAGTGTACTCAAAAGAATAGCCCTATTCCTATAAAACAGGAATAGGGCTTTGCTTATTATAATTTGTTTGCTTGCTCCACTAATATCTCGACTGTCTTCTTTTCTACCTCTGATTTATACGATTCTGCTTTAATAAGGATGTCAGAAACGGTGGTGTATTGGAAAGCTGTAAACCCATAATTAATGAACATGTGATTCCGTTCTTCAATATCCCAACCATCTAATTCGAGTGTATCGAAGTTAGCTATCGCATCCTTCATCGCTGTAATATAGCTGGGGAGACTAAAAAGATGATTCCAATGCTTAGCGGATCCATCCAAATCGATTGAGACTTTAATGGAGTCGCTACTTGTTTTTAACAACGTGATACCGCTTGGCTCTATAAGATCTTCACTCATGTTATCACAAAGGTTGTATTCTTGGTCTTGCTCTAATTGGTCAGTGGTCCACTCTTTGATAGTTGTCAGTAAAATGTCTTGGGATTCAATATAAACTTCGTCCATTAGATCCCTCTCCTTTTTTAGGTGTATGCTTTTCATTTTACTATATCTTTCTTTATACACAAACTTTTCCAAAAAGAAAAACCGCCATGTAGACGGTTTTTAATGTGTTTTCAAACTACCTTTTCCGATGTTACAGCAACAGATAATTCTCCTTTTGCCAGTTTGTCTAGATGCCACCACCATTGATTTAAAGGAATGTTTTTGTCATCTGACTTCGAAAAATCATATACCTTACTCACATGACTATAAACCTTATCAATCGACTTAAGCATCATAAAATCATACATAAAAAGGTGATATTTTTCTTCTTTGTCTAGTTTGTCGATAATGTTTTCGATTTCAGTTCTATCGTATAACATTCTAAGATACTCAAATGAACTAAGTTCGGCATCAATGTCCTTAATGTCGTCTCCGTAGTTTAGGATATCTTGTTTAAACTCGCTCACTTTAACACGTCCTTTACTTTACCTAAGTAAAAATACCCTGGATTTCTGCTGAAGTAATTCGAGGGATTTCCTGGCATGCAGCTTTCCATAACAGTATTTTCTCCTACGATAACAATCCATACTCGATCACTGAAAACAATATATCTTTGTGAAAACGTTTCTAGATAATATAGATGAATATCATTACTGTCTCCATTAATAATATTCTGTATGAGTTTGTTATAATCCTCTAAACTCCAATTTTCAGGAAGGTCTTTTCTTCTTTTTCTCTTATCTAAATGTGCCCTCCCGAAATGTTTTTCGCTTGATTGCTTCCATTTTACACCTTTTTCATTATATAACTTAATTATCTGTCTAATTATTTCTATTGGCGAAGAATCCATCCTACATCTCCTTTGTAGAGTTCCATAACTGGTAAATGGGTAAATACGAAAAGAACTTGTCATAAAAATAAACGTTTTTAGCTTCCTTTAATTCGTCTCTTGTTGCATAATCTACAAATACGCCGGTTTTATAAGGATTGCAATACCCTTTGTGATAATGATTGGCTTCTATTTTTTCCGCACTGACGAAAATGCCTCTAACTCTGGCATAAACTGCTTTTCTCTTCTGTTTCTTTATTTTCTCTAACGTTTTCGCGCTGACGTGGAAAGTTGCATCCTCGATTTGAACGTATTCTGAATGTGCACAAACTCTACCTTTGTCAGGATTGTTCTTATCCATTGATACGATTGAGAAACCACCTTTATGGATATTAAAATGCACACTCACTTTCTCTCCTGGTTTGATTGAACGACCTTCTACAAATTTAATACCTTGCATGATAAAACCTCCAACTGTTTCTATGATAAGCTGCAATTAAAAAAGACACACATGCTATAACTCTGTATTATGCGTACTCTTGAGCAATGCCTTCGTACATTTCGTGTGTGACCTTATCCCCTTCATGTCTTAATGTGATATACAATCTTTTCTTATTGATGAAAAAGGTCTTCTTGGAGTATTTGTTCAAATGAAACGGCCTCATTCCACTCACGTGTACTTCATAGCCACTCGTGGTTTCATTCATGTAGATTCGCTTATTCACGCCGGGAATCACATAACTGATTCCGACATACTCGAACATGTCATTAACTCTCCATTTTGGTACCCGTAGGTTATCAGCAAACATCCAGTCCGGCTGGCTAGGAAACTCCTCGGCCCAATAAGTCTCTCCTGCTTGTAAAGATCCATCTGAAACCAACATTCTGATTTTGTATTGCACTATTCATCTCTCCTTTAATTGGTTTTAGAAATGCAAAAAAAGCATCTCTTATCAATGATTAAGAGCTGATAACAGCTTTTTCTAACTGAATAGATTAATCACTCATAAGAGATGCTTTATTAGACCCGCCCCTTGTATTGTTCAAAGAAGCGGGAGAATATTATTAAAATAAGGCTAGCTGCTGAAGTTGGTTATCTGTATGACTTCCTCCCGGTCCGCCTTCTGACATTTTGTAATAGGCTAAATATTGCTCAAACACCCTTCTTAATTTCTCTAAAGATTCTTCTTTTGTTTCTGGTGGATTGGCTTTAATGTGTTCGACCGGTATGGCTTTCCTCGTCCTTCTCCAAGCACCCTGTTCATTAAGTTCCAAGATCCGGAATTTAAAATGTGTAGATGTTACTTCTTTGTATCCGTCATATCCAAAGGTACAAGCGATATGAAGGTTTCTTGTTCGTAATGTTGCGAATTCTACATATTTTGGACCGATCAAGTGGTCCTCCTTGCGGTGCACTGCAACTTCCATGGGTTCTTTGAAAAGCTCTTGGTTAAAATACAATATCACCTCATGTCCCTCGATTGTTTCCGTTCCAATTTTCCCTTCCAGGTCACCTTTATAATAATCGCTACATTCTTTGTTACACATTGCTAAATCTCCATATTCTGTACCTGTAATGTAGTTGTTCCAATGTATTTTGCCACAAGCTCTACAATAATCTCTTACCATTCTTATCTCCTCTTTCTACTGGGTAATCTCTTTGGATTGTTTTGTTAGTTGCATGCCTTCGTGGTCTGGTTTGTTCTTTAAACGCTTGATTTCCTTCAGAGAGCGTTTTGGTACCTCGACTGAGCTCTCCGTTTGGGACTTTGGTAAGAAGCCTGTGCAGTAAGCGCAGCCCCCATCATAGCAGTGATAACACATAAGTTTATTCCTCCTTTGAATTTGTTGGACAAAAAATTAAAAACGCCCAACCATGAGTTCAATTAATCTGCATAAGCAGCTTGAACGCATGATTCGGCGTTTTTGGGTTTCTCTCTTTCATAAGGGAGAAGTTTTGTGAATTTAAAAAGGTATATATAAAGTATAACACATAAACATCGCCACCAGGATCTTCACCCTCAACCTTTTTCCCTAAATGAGCAATAGTATAAGGATATCTAGTTTTGACTTAGCCAAAAAGAAGAAGCCTACTTCGTAACCGGAAGTAGGCTCTTTCCAACTTAAAACAAGGCCCTTTTCGTAAGGGGTGTTGTTTTATCATATAAAAAAGGTACTCTGTTTGAGTACCTTATGTTTTATAAAAATCAATAATTGTAATATCTTCAATTCTCGCCTTCACTTGACCGATATGTTTGAATGTGTCAAAGGAAGTGGGTTCTTTTATGTTTACTTTATCTTTCTTTAGTTCATCTCTGTTAAATTTCACATATTCTTTCCAATCTACACTATTATTATCGGGTAATAATAGTTCTTTCCTGACCAAAATACGAATGATTGCATTCTCTGTGTAACGAAGGTAAGTCCCTAAATTGTATCGACTTCCAGCTAAATATACATAACCTTCCTCTGAGTCCTCCCAATTACGATTTTTAGGTAGGAAGTCATTTTTACATATTTTTTTTGCATTCTCTAAACTTGTAGCGTGCAACAGTAATAATTCTTCTGATGGTTTTGCATCGTAAAATTTCTTCCAATTCCCGTCTACTTCTATATAATTAGGCACTATCCAAAACACCTCACGTATTTTTTATATATTTTACCAGATGGCAACAATCTTTGAAAAAAGAACCTAAAACAAAGATAATTGGTCGGTGTGTTCTATTGGTTGGTCAATTAATACATTAAGCGGCTGGTCCTCTTTTATAAATAAACGAATAGCACTGACTGGGAATATTATCAGGAGGTATTCTTCTTCCCTTCTAACTTCTTGTCGATAAGTAGTCGAGTCTTTAGTGAATCCATACTTCTCTACATCATCTTTATAATACTTGAAATCTTTGTGTTCTTCTTCTATAACAATAAAAATGGTGAAGAGGTCGAATAACTTAGAAATTCCAATGGGTTTCTTTATTAATTTCTTGTATTTAGAAATATAATTTTCTATTGAAATTGTACTCCCCTGGGATGGTTATCTCTCTCGCTTCAGCTCTGCCGGCACGTTCGCCTATTTCACACCACAAATTGTAGTCCCATCCTTTAGTAAGAACCTTCCACTTCGTGTTATCTTCTGATTCTCCCTCGTTAACTAGTAGGTATTTTTCTGTTTCTGAATTTTCGTCTGGGTTTTCCTTCGAATATTATGGAATTATATTCTATCATTGGTTTTCCTCCACTCTCATTATATTTTACTTTTACGAGCAATTAATCTGAATCCACTTACACTATACTGATAATGGCTTTGTGGGACATTTTTTAAAATATGGTACAAATCCTCTATATTGTATATCGATAATGAATATTCCTTTCTGATGTCGTTGTAATAGTGTGTGCCACTCTGCTTAATATCATATTTATCAATTAACTTACTGAAGGTGTCATTGCAATTTCTTAAATGCTCCTGTTCCGTTTTGGAGTATTTATCACTTTCCCAGTCTTCAGCTAAATAGAAGACAAAAGTGACAATGAAGTTATCTAACATTTGTTCAAAGGGTCTAGCTTGGTTGATCTTCTTTCTATACAACTTAACGTAGTCTTCGATATGAAAATAGTTTGTATCGTTCCAACCTTTTGCTTTCTGAATCCCTCCCCCCATGGTGGATCCTGCTCTTCGACCAATCACTTTCCATAAATCACTTTCTTTCCCTACTACCTCTAGGTACCAATTTCTAGTACGACGATTATTGTGATCGTAAACATTGTTATCTCCTTGTTTGATCAGAAGCAACATCATTCCATTTTCATCTTTGTAGATAACCCGGTTGTACTCGATAGTATAAGACATATTATTCCTCCTTTGATTTTGTTGGACATAAAAAACGCCCAATCAAAAGTTCAATATATCTGCAAAGCAGACTTGAACGCTTGATTAGGCGTTTTAAAGTTCTCAGTTTCATAAATGAGAAGTGTATAGAATTAAATAATTAGATTATATATAGTATAACATAAAATCATTATAACAAGGGTTAAGAGTATTTGTTGTAGATGGTTTGTAACTTAGTTTTCTTTCATCTTATTCTTTTAATCTTCCGTTTTGAATCATTTCTAAAGTTAGTCTTTTATATCCTTCGTCCGCACATTTCTTTGAGCATAGTAGTGCTGAATTCTTCGGTTCCCTATTGAAAGGATACCCCCTACATACATTCCACACGTAATAATGGCCTTCTGGATTCGTAGGTACTGTTACTTTTTCTTCACAGTTAATACAGTGAAATGACCATTTTTTCTTGTAGGTTTTTTTAAAGGGTGTTTTACTGAAAAAACCTCCTGTTTCATACTCGTGCTTCCAATATCCATTTACATGGCTATAGTAGTGTTCTTCTGTGATTTCTGACATCGTTACCTTCATCCTTTCTGCTCATCCGTATATAGCCTACCACTTGTTCAGTGTATTGTCACTATATGGAATAATCGGTGTGCATAGAAATAAAAAGCTTCCGTACATTAGTACGGAAGCTAAACTTTAGATACTTAAACTTATTTGATTTTGGAATCGTCGGATCCTTTTAGCTGCTAATTTATTATATTCTTCCGAGATATCAAAACCGAGGTAGTGTCTATCGTTAAGATAAGCCATCTTCGCTGCGGTCCCGCTCCCGCTAAATACATCTAAAACAACATCACCAGGATTAGACCAAGATAAAATGTGATCCTCGGCTAACTTTTCAGGCATAATGGCCGGATGTTCATAAGCAATCTTATCTTTCGAAGATTTCATATACCCGACATTATATTTCCAAATGTTATTGCGAGCTCCATACTCCTCTATCTTACTTCCTCTTCTTCTGTAAATGAGTTGGCCGTCCTTTGTTCTTTCTCCTCCTTTAAGGAAATCACCTACATGTTTATTCTTTCTGTCTTTAATAAGGTTCGCGGTCTTTGGTGCTCCCTTTGAAAAAACAAACATGTACTCAAAGATTTGATGATACCTTTTAGGGTTAGGAAAACAAGTGGAATCCTTCTCATAGATCATAGTGTCATGAAGATTAAAACCAACTTCCATGAACTTCAGGGCTTGTTTGAAGCTGCTTCCGGATTCACTACCGTTTTCTGTTTTGTCAGCTACTACCCAAACGACTACTCCTCCTACTTTAGTGGCCCGGTGTAATAATGGGACTAATTCATCTAGGTTCAATGAATACCCATTGTAATCACGCAGGTCATCGTATGGAGGGCTTGTAATCGTCAAATCAATGCTGTTGGGTGGTATTTTTTTTAGTGCTTCTACATTATCTTCTGTATATAAATTGTTTAATTCGAATTGTCCAAGTTTCATAGAAAATCTCCCTTTCCGGTCTCAAATATTAATTGATCACGGAAAAGGTAGAAGTCTGCGTTCTTCCTGCAACCACAAACATATGGAAGGATTTATGGTTGTGCTACTTTTCTCGATAGAGAGTTGAGTGGGGGCAAGGTCATCAATGGACTCAAACAAAGAGAAACTCACAAGGATCGTCCTTCACTCCATGTGTTCTTTGTTACCCTTTCACACCTAGATTAGAGAATTTTTCTACGTCTTTTATTAGTATGTTTCATAGACCATCCCTTCTTATTTCAATAATGCAATTTGTATTTTTAATAAGGTGCCTTGTAGCTTGTGTCGATTCTGAGATTCGTATTCTCTCTTAATTAACGCCCGTTGTAGCTTGGCAATCGCTTTACCATATTTGCTTTTCAGATTCTCATACTGGTCTATATCCTCAAATAAGTTACTGATGGAATATTGATTACGGAAGAAGTCTTCCAGCTCTCCTGTAGTATCTTCTTTTATGGCTAACTCGTCTGCTTCCTCTCGAGCCTTCCTCATATCCCTATCGGCTTGATAGTGTTTCTTGAGGTTGTCTCTGAGTTCCTGGAAGAGGTCTTCTACCCCGAATAACTTTGCTTTGGGTGCAAAGGTATCTAAAATGTGTTTGGCCTCCTGTGGGGTCTTCTCTTTAATCAGAGAAGTCAGCGACCATTTCTCGCGTTGAATTTCTCTAATCCTCTTCCTATCCAATTCTTCCTGGATCAGTTGCTTATAGTGAGTCTGCTTCGGTCCGAGTGGAATTCCGTCTGCTTCTACATGATATGGAATATCCATATCTTCTAAAATCCTAGTAAGGAATGAATAGTTGCTCCTCGACAGGTGTAGTTCCACATATATTTGTCCGTTGTGTTCGTCTGTGTAAGATTTTAATAATTGTTTGATTTGTTGAGTGAGTTTTGATTTCTTTTTCGAAGAATAGTATTCTACCGCTTCGTAATCTTCTGAACTAATTTCTTGCTCATAGTGAATGACTTCTTCTTTAACAAGACTTAAAAAGTAAATGTGTTCATGTGGAAACTCCCGGGCTTCCATATAATCGACTATGCCTTTCACCCATCGATTATTGGGGCCGGCGTAAAATTGATACGCTGGCATGGGTTTCTCTGGTCGGTTCTTCGATTCTGTAACAAATGCTATTCGCTTCACTGCTATCTCTCCTTAAATGAGTGCTAACTGGCCATCTTCGTTGATGATTGTATCTAGGTCCATAACATCCAGTGTCCCTTTCGGCTTTACTTCATAGCCAACTTCCTCCGCCAATTGTTTTAATAATTTAATCTTCCTGGAGTATTCTTTGTTCTCAAATTCGAATTTGATTTGCTTTAAGTGTTTTGTTACATAGTTGATCATCTCTTGATTAATGGTATTAACCTCATCTTGCTCCGGAATTCCGCTTGTATAAGTAAGTGGTAGGCCGAATGGAGGATTAATAAAGTGATCAACGAATATCAAAAATTTCTCATCTTGGTAATATTGTTTAAATCCTGAGATGTTGTAATGAGCAATAAAGCTACAGTAGTTATTTAGATATGTGTATAAATTGTTATCCATAGCTCTTAGATCCCTTTCATCAATGCACCTCTTAAATTTCTGCAGTAATTTTTCGTGTTCTTTTTTCATACTTTCCCTCCTAGTTTTTGTTTGGGCATAATAAAAAACGCCCATCCCAACATTCAAAGATTCTGCATAGTGCAGCTTTGGACGCTCGGATCGGCGTATTCTTAAAGATATGGCGCTCACCTTTCATAAGATGTGCAGATAAAAAATTAAACATGATTTATTTTATTGTAACATACTATCTTATTAATTCCTTTGTTTCTCTACTAACCTAAGTGATAAAATCATATCAAATAAAAGATAAGGAGATTGAAATGGACGGTCTACGTATATGTAATGTTGAGTATTGCAATAAGAAAGCCGCTGTAAAAAATATGTGCTCTAAACATTATCAAAGATGGAGAAAATACGGAGATGCCAATTACGTTAAGTCGCAGCAGAATACCTCAAAAGTAATATGTAAGGTGGAAGATTGTGATAGTTATTCTCTAGAGGGTATTCCCCTTTGTACTACTCATTTAGAAAAATTAAAAGAAGTGGATGCTATACAATTTATCATAAATGGTCACCGGGTGTGCGAAGTTGAAGGGTGTACTCGCTCTGTTCAAGCTAAAGGTAGGTGTGGAAAGCATTATAAACAGTTGAGGAATGGGACGACAAGTAAAAGAGAAACAATAGAAGTGACTTTGAATGAACAAGGTGAGCGGATTTGCAATTTCCCGGGCTGCGATCGTTTTCATCAGTCCAAGGGTTATTGCTCTAAGCATTATCAGAAATATGCTAAAGAAAACAAAAAAGACCACGCTTAGTTTGCAGCGTGGTCTTTTTTTTTATTGCTCCATGTTTTGGAACATGGTCATTACGAACTCATCATTATCGAATTTCTTCATGTCCTCAATGTATACTCTCGCTTCGTACAATTCTGGACCTTTATACTTCATCACCTTGTATACCAACATGGTGTCCCCGTGAGTTAGTTTGTACCCTTTGTCGAACTTATCTTGTAATCCGTACTTCTCAAGGTCTATGACTTCTTCTGATGGTAATTCGTTCGAGAAGTTTATGTGCCTATCAAACCACCTTAAATTCCTTTCTAAACCTGGCTTCCATGGTACCTCTTCCCAGAAAGCAATGATTACATCCTTTAATGCACCTTCTTCTCCCTCAAGGCGCAAAGAAAATTTTTCATTTTCTTGTTCCTCAGAATGTTTTGCTTCCATGCCTTCAGGAACGTAAACTTTCTTATCTCCATAGAAATCAGACTTTAGTTTTAATTCAACCATTTCATCTCCGGTATTGAACATCACGGTTTCTGTATTCTTGACTTCTTCTTTTTTATTAGTCTTAACTGTTTCTTCGGTTTTGTTTGTGGATACTTCCTTTACACTGGCCTCACTGCAAGCGCCTAATAGTAAAGTTGAGCTTAATAGTGTGATTACTGATAGTTTTGTTTTCATGATTGAATTCCTCCTAAGAATCTATGATGTTAGTATTTATTTTGAGCGGTTTCAGACCAACCTTTATAATGTGTTTCTAAACACTCTTTTCTGCTGCATATATACTGGTCTTCCCATCGTTGAGATTCCTCAATGCCTTCTCCGATTTCTTCAAGAAACCATGGTTCGTTACATACTTTGCAATTTACTTCTTCTAAGTCTTCTACGCTCTCTAGTTCTACTGCTCTTTTGTTTCTGTCCCAAAGTAGATCTATCACCATCGGATTTTCAACATCTATTCTCATTGCGTTAGATACACTCCTTATATAAACAAAAAAGCACACGAAAACTGTGGTTAGTTTCCGAGTGCTTCTCGTTAATATTTTTTAGTTAATTAGAATATATCTAATGCAGCAATAGATGTATATTATAGGTGATTTTTACGCTGGGAACTTGTCATAAACTTCGGTTCTTAAGATTTCTTCAAATTTACGGAAATCTCCGTTTGTTTTGATGGTGTCCCGGTGAAGGGAGATTAGGTTATCTATCATATTTCTACTTTGCATCCTTTCCTTTACATACCCTTCCCACACTGAAACCATTTCTTGATCGTTATACTTATCCCGCCAGACATCTCGCTGTCTTTCTGCATAAGAAACATCATAATAAGAATTTCCAGCTAATAATCTCTTCAATCCTTTTTCTAGGTCGATTTCTGTTTCCAACCACTCTTTGTGCTCTCTCTCTTTTCTTTCTCTCCAGTATTCTACTCTTTCTAGAAAGTAAGCTTTTTCTTCTTTGCTTAGTCTGTACGTTGCTCGGTCCCTATAATCGCTGCTACGAAGAACATCATCATAATTGTCTTCTTCGAACAGGCTCATTTCCTTTTTTGGAGTTAGCTTTTTATCTAAATACCCCTCTCCTTTGGCGAAATAATCTAATGCATACCCGACAGTAACTCCTCCTAAAAACCACTTGTGATGTTTGAATTCTTTCTCCAAAAAATTTTCCATTGTTAATCCCTCCAAAGTTTTTTTGAAACGCAAAAAAAGCGCTTCTTTAAACGGATAAACCGGTCTTTTAAGACTCAATTATACGCTTAGAGAAACGCTTTTTATTTGTGTACAAGGTATCTCTCGTGAGATAACGCAAAGATGAATTAATAAAGTGTTGAGATAATTGTATCACGTTGTTTAGGTGTAAAGAAAGAGCAAGCAAGACCTCCTTAGATAGGACTCCTGTTTGCTCTTAATTCCATTAGCTGTTGACTAAACTTAAATTACTTAGGATCGGCTTGCGAAACTGAGGCTTGGAAAAGCGGTACTCCTCTTGTGTTTCATACCAGATAGTTGCTCCTAAAGTCGTAAGTTTTTCTACAATCTCAGAGTATCCTCTTTCAATATGTTCAACTCCTGTGATCTCAGTAACACCTTCTGCGATTAGGCCGGCAATCACTAATGCGGCTCCGGCTCTTAAATCACTGGCCTTCACTTTTGCACCATGAAGATGATTCTTGCCAGCGATGGTAACGGTATTTCCTTTTACTTTTCCGTCTCCACCCATTTTAGAGATCTCGTGGATTTGTTTGAAACGCTCGTTATAAATAGTATCTGTGACAGTCCCTTTGCCTTCAGCGACGTTCAATAGAGTTGTGAAGGGTTGTTGTAAATCAGTTGGGAATCCTGGGTGAACTTGTGTTGTAACGTCAACTGATTTCAGTCCATTGGTTCTTGTTACTGTAACGCGATCTTCTTCTACAAATAAATTTGCTCCCATTTCTTTCAGCTTGGCGAATAGGGGTTCTAAGTGTTCAGGGATTATGTTTTCAATTACAATTTTTTCTCCAATAGCCTGCAGCTAAAATAGTATAAGTACCTGCTTCCATACGGTCAGGAATGATGGTGTGTTCTTCCCCTTTTAGCTCCTCCACTCCCTGTATAGAAATGGTGTTTGTTCCTGCGCCTTTAATGTCTGCTCCCATACTCATTAAGAAATTGGCCACATCGACAATCTCTGGCTCCTGAGCAGCATTTGTAATTACAGTTTTTCCTTTTGCTTTAGAGGCTGCAAGCATAATGTTAATAGTCGCACCCACGCTTGCAAAGTCTAAGTAGATATCAGCACCGCGAAGTTCTTCAGCGTGAAGATACATATCTCCATCATTTGTTTCCGATACCTTTGCACCTAAAGCCTCGAATCCTTTGATGTGCAGATCGATCGGTCGAGGACCTAAGTGGCATCCTCCCGGTAAGCCAATTTGCGCTTTTTTGTATTTTCCTAACATAGCTCCCATAAAATAATAGGAAGCTCTCAGTTTTTGAGCTTTATCTTTTTTTACGGGATTGAAGTTCATCCCATCAGGGTTTAACGTGAGTGTATTATTATTAAGAGTTGCTTCTCCTCCAACATCATTTAATAAATCAGTCAGAATATGCACATCTGAAATATTTGGTAAACCATTAATCTTTACGGGTGTATCTGAAAGAATGGTAGCAGGTAATATAGCAACCGCGCTGTTTTTCGCTCCACTAATTCTTACTTTTCCGTTTAATTTATTGCCGCCTTTAATTAACATTTTATTCATATGTCTGTCGCCCCTCTAACCTTTGAAATTAATCGAAACCGATTTATATTAATTGAAATATATTCTAGATTTTCTTGTTACTACAATATAGTAAAGGTCATAAAAAGAAATGGCTATTACGAGCGATAATTTTTTCCTAATTGTTTCTGTATTTGGTAGATTTATTTTTTGTTGGTAAAATAGATATTAACCGAACGTATGTATCTAGTACTTTTATAAGGGTGAGGTGATTGAGTTGTTGAAAAAAACTGCTGAGCAAGATCGTACATATTTGTTTAGACATATGAAGGTGTTCCCCGGGTACATCCAGGATTACTTTAAGAGTAAGTTGCATAGCCTGTCCCCTTCTACTCTGCGGGGGTACGCAATAGATATTGAGGATTTTTTAGAGTGGATCCTTGAAGAAGGAATATCAGACGTTGAAGAAATTAAACATATATCTCTCAACACACTGGAAGAGTTAAAGGTAAGTCAGGTGCAAAAAGACTATGTATCCTACCTAGATAAACGAGAATACCGTGGCGGCCGTAAGGTGAAGGGAAAAAAATTAAATCACCAAACAATACATCGAAAGTTCGCTGCATTGCGTGCGTTGTTCTATTGGTTAACCTATGTCGCTAAAGATGAGAAAATGGAGCCGTTGTTATCTCATAACGTTATAGAAGAAGTCGAAGTAGAAAATGTCGTCTACGACCCTGTCGTTTCTGCTAGTAGAATTCGAAGGAGTATTCTTGTAGGAGATGAAATCGAGGAGTACTTGAATTTCATTATTAAAGGATATGGTGAACTTCCAAACTTGAAAAAATTGAGCAGGCGAAGGCACCAAGAGAATAAAGAACGTGACTTGGCCATCATCTCGTTAATGTTAGAGACAGGGATCACAGCTGCAGAAGTCGCAAACCTTTCAATGAATGACGTTGATTTAGATAAAGGGATATTACATGTTTCGAGGAAAAGTGGAAAATCCATTGGTATAGATTTAACAGAACGGGCATCTTCTGATTTACAGAGATATTTGAACATGCGTACTGAACAATACGAACCATCTGAAAATCAATACTCTTTATTTTTAACAAACCAGCAATCCCCTGGACAGGCAATAACCAAAAGAGCAATTCAGAACATGATCGAAAAATACTCACAGGCCTTTGATAAGCCCCTTCTTACAGCCCATAAGCTTCGTCATAGTTTCGGAGTAAGACATTATAATAAATTTAAAGATTTGGATAAATTACAAGAAATTTTAGGATATTCGGACGTTCAATCTGCTCGTATATACGAATTTGTTCTTAACGAGAAGTGGGAGTATTTAGATTCTGAAAAGTAAATTCTTCTCTTAAATTAAGAGGTTCGTCAACTACCCCCAATTAGCAGCAGAAATAGTGATGTAAATAGCACTATATTTAACAGTAAAAAACCCAGAGCTAATGACTCTGGGTTTTTATGTCTTTATTAACTTCTTATTCCGTTAAAGCACCCTTTTCTTGAACAAGGAGGTGGTAACCACTTTGTCCAACAAACGGCACTACAAATCATTTTACTTTCTTGGATTTATAGAAGAACCAAATGCTTAAAAACAAAAATAAAATGAAAAACAAATTGCCAGTGAGAGACGTTGAAGCTGGTTGAGATGAGAACATTTCATCACTAACATTTACACCAACAAACACAATTGCATTCGTTAGTCGCTCTAAAGTATAAATGACTCCACTGGTAAGAATACTTAGCCATCCTAACAACATATAAGTTTGAGAATTCATTACAATCCCCCTTTTCAAAAAAACTCTTTGCTATTAGACGAAATCCTCATTATTTAAGTTTCGTTTATTCCATTAACCTGCCCTTTAATGGAATATCCATTATTTACAATTGTATCACACAATTCCTCAATAGAGGCTCATATCCGCAAGAACAGGATGCGAATTGACAAGTCATTTAACACCCTAATTAGCACCTCATTTTTAAGCTGTACAATAATTATTATTGTACGCTTGTTAATTAAGGTGCTATTTGATGTGCTAATTCACTCCCAAAACGAATGAGAACATTGTTATAACAACAAATAAAGCAGGTCTAATTCATATGCGGATTAGACCTGCTTTATAATGCTATTTGCTATTTTCTCTCCCTAAACGGAACCCCTTACCAGTTCGGAAAGGGGGGTTTTATCCTTGTTATTCGGCTTCTATAGCTTTTTGAATTTCATCATAGTCGAATGCATCTTTAATTCGCTTACCATTAATAAAGATGGCTGGGGTACTTGTTGCATTGGAGTTAATTGCTACTCTTTTATCAGCATCAACCTCATCTAGATATGTTTGTTCTGCAATATCCTTGGATAGCAACTCATAGTCTAGGCCGGGCAATTCTTTTTTTTGCTAAATCCATTAGGAAGTCATGTGTGATCCATTTTTCGTTGTGGCCATTTTTTTGATTCTTAAACATCAACTCAATATACTTCCAGAACAAGTCGGGTTTTTGTTGATAGATCGCTTCACCAGCTAGAGCACCTGTCATTGAATCCTCTGCAAGGAAAGGTAAATGCTTAAATACCACTTTCGCTTCCCCTTCGTTTATGTAATCCGACTGAATTTGAGGAAGAACCTCTTGTTCCCATTTTTTGCACCACGGACATTTAAAATCTGAAAAGTTCACAATTTCCACAGGTGCTTCTTCTTTGCCTAGAAATGGGTCGTTTTCTGTGGCAAGGTCAAACTCCTCGACTGTTTCTCTCGTTATGCTGCCAAAGATTATTAAAGATACGCATGCGATTCCTATGGCAATTAATAAAACAGCCGGAAGGTTTTCTTTTTTAAACATGTGCTCACCTCGTTGATTAATAATAAAAAAAGAGGCACTTAAAAAGTGCCTAAAAATAGTCCTGGGGACTTGTACAAAATAAATTTATCACAAGAAAATGCGGATGGATATTGTAAGCGATTATACAAAAAATAAAAAAAAGCGAGAGGAATGATCCTCTCGCTATACGGCCGCACGAAGTATTTCTTCGTGCTTTTCTAAAAGTTTAGTCCATAAATGAATTCTATCATTTAGAATTTTTTTGTTTAGTTCGAAAGTGCTTTCTGGAGTTGTCTTTACGATCGTGGTGCCGTTTTGGTTTTTCCACACTACATCACTTCTGTGGATCAACTCTTTCACCCGTAGGTCTGCTAAGTCTTTCTTGTCTCGGTCTAAGTGTCTTTTTACCTTATCAATAGATCCAAAAATAAATAACGCTTTATTGTATTCTTGGAGTGTCATCTTACATCGTACCCGCTAAAATATTTACAGTCGCAACAATAATGGCAATGACAGCTAAAAAAGCGTAAAAACCATAGAACCAGGCGAAATCATGAGTTGTAATATCCTCTTCTCCAAAAAAATACAAATTACTCTTTCTGATCATTGTTTTTAACATAATAATCTCTCCTCTTCCCTATTCTTTTGGACAATAAAAAGCGTCCATTCAAACATTTAAGGTTTTGACATTAAATCGCTTGAATCGGCGCTTTTGTTAAATTGGTGGATTAGTTCAGGGTTTTGGGTTCTTCGAAATTAGATAAGCCCTGAATAAGCAAAAAAGCACTTAGATTAAACATCAATGACTGAATAAACAGTACTCATTCAAGCGAATGTCGATGGCTTAATCAAAGTGCCTTTATAACCTTATATGGATATACTAATTTCATTCCTCTCCTGAAGAAAAATACTTAAGAGATAATGTACGCCCTTGCTCTTGAAAGGGAGAAAAATAAAATTAAAAGAAGTATATATATATTGTAGCACACTCTCAATGGGAAAGTGATTTTCTCTTGCCTGGATTTTAAAAATCTATGGTTGGGTGAGGTTTCGTTTCCACCGTAAAGTAAAATACCTAATGTACAATAAAAGTTTTGCCATAATAGAATCCTGAAATCGTAAATGCTATAATTATAGATATACCCTATTTAACCATTAACTATATCGCTTCTATGCAGAGGCTGATTCAAATTAAAAACACTTCTTTTAGGTGATCTTTTTTCTAACTGTGTTTAGGAATTGGAGTTTGGTCCCTTAAAAGAAGTGTTTTTTATGCTTCTAAAACAACTATCAAAGGAGAGATTGTAATGACAGTAAAGAGTACAGAGAAGAATGTTCTAACAAAAGGTATTGAAGTTGGGGATTATATTGGTGTCACCACGGAAGAAGGTTATTCGGTTGGGGTTGTATCGAAGATTCGGGAGGAAACTTTTGAATTACATGGTTACCTGCTATCCGGAACTTATGATGCACATTCACAATTGAATCCGCGTCTTCATGATATGTCTTTTTATTTTGGAGAAGTATTAAAGCGTGATGTGCCCCTTCACCCGCTCCATTCGTATTTAGCTGAAGATTTTAAACATATGCAGTGGACAGCGGATCAAGAAAACAAATCTCGTCAAAAAGGACTTACAGAAGATCAACTCATTGGTGTTCTTGAACGTGAAAATTACCGGTTCTTTGATGCAGGAATTTTCAACAAAGATTTATTCTTAAGTATCGCTTCAGACTTGTATGAATTTAACCAGGATGAAGAACTATGGTACGAGAGAGAAGATGAATATGTGTACCTATGCAATGAGTGTAATGAAATGTATGAAGATGGTCTGGCTCAATGTGAACAAGCTGATTGCACAGGTTCTATTCGAAAAGTTCAAAAGGGCGACATGGGGATGTAATAATGTTGATCCCCTACACAATGGTAATTGAAGTGCCTAGTATCAATGCAGCAAAAAAACTAAAATTTATCTATATTTCGGAGGGAACGCAAAAATGGAAAAAGTAAAATTGATGAATAAATTAAGGGAGTTAGTTCATGCAAATCATTATGCATCCGATAGGATTACAATAAATCAATCAGAAATCGCTGTTATCATGCAGACTTATGGAATCTCTTGGGATGAGTTAAAACGACCGTCCTTTACCTTTTCTTCACGTTGTAAGATGGTGAGAACGGGCAGCGACTTGAGACAAGAGCTTGAGGACAATTTAAAAATGTTGAACCTCGCAAAAGAGAAGCAAAATCACTCAATTGAACGTGACATGGAACTGATCTTAATAGGTTTCCTGAAGGGCGTTAGTTTTATCGACCAGCAACTAAGTGAGGAATTTTCACTTATAGCCGATAAAAGGTACGGTGTAACAGCATAAATTATAGGTTTTATCAGCCGCTAAGGGGATTAAGTGTCCCCTTTGATCGTGGCTATAACTTTTGTAAGCAAGGAGGGTGTTTGTTATGGAAAATCGCACATTAATAAACTCATCTGCAGCTGAACGTACCAAAGAGTTGTTAGAGTCTGATATTAAGAATTTGGAGATAGTTGAAGAATATCATTTAAAAAAATTAAAAGTGGTTCAAAAAGAACTTGAAGAGAGCCGTAAAGCTTACAAGGAAATTCAATTAGTAGTAGAAAAAGAAACAATTAACCTATAATCAGAGAGGATTTTTCGAAATGAAAACAGAAAAAATGTTGGTATTATCTACAGCTCATATTTCAGAAGCAACAAAAGATGTGTTAGATGGAGAAGGAATTAATGGTGTCGTTCACTATGATAAAGAAGGATATGGGTGGTGGATCTATGTATCCCCTGGATATAAGGAAGTAGAAATGCCAGCTGATATCATGTTATTAATGATTACTGCAGAGAAAAATGATTGTAAATGGATTATGCTTGATTGCGATGGTCCTATAGAATCTAACTTACCTAAGTTTGATTGGTAAATTAAATACCTGCTCCTCTTTAAAATAAAATGGTTCATTCTCAACTAAAACAACAAAAAGTTGGTTAAAGAAAATAAATAAAACCGCCTACTCTGTAAATAAGAGTAGAGCGGTTTTTTTAATGGAATTATTCATCTGTATCTTCATTTTCTTCAGGAGGATTTGACTTTAAGACAAATTTCACAGTCTTTTTAGTACCTGCATCATCTACTGTCATCTCATACTTTCCTTCCTTAAACCCTTTTACATCAATGGTTACGTTACCTGTCCATTTTAGGTCACTTGAAGTATTGGTTAGGTCTAGATTTTCAGGAATGTTAACAAATGATAATATACCTTCTTGTTTCGGTAAAGGATTTTCTACTTTTGGTTCCTTTGGTGCTTCAACCACTACAATTTTTTTGATCACTTCCTCTTTTACAATTGTCACTTTCTTTTCGACCGGCACCTTCACTTTAATGTTCTTATCTAATAGATTAATATCCGGCATTAAGTTACCATCTCGGTTGTAAACGGATAAGGAGACTTCAAATTCTTTTGTTTTCGTTAATTTTGAAACATCTATTTCCCCTTTTACTTGGCCAACCTGGTTCAGTTTATCTTGAATATCGCGAATAAGGACTTCCTCTTTCAATAATTCTGGCACTGATATAATGTAGTTTTCTTTAACCTTATCCATCCCTATTAACTCAATAGATGGAGTTAATCGAATGGTTTGCTGCTCCATTAACCTCAGGTCAACAATACCCGGGTAAAATTCCACTTCCAGATCCTTGTTAATTCCTGTGTAACTAATCTCCTCCCTGTAAGTGCCTGGTGGCTTACCTGAAAGTTCAATGTAAAATTGAGGTTCTTCGCCCCATTTCATTAAATTAATTTTACTTTTATCTCCTTTAATGACTGCATATGGCTTCGTTACAAAAGGGACCACTTCATACTTTGTTTTATCATAACGGTATTCGATATTAAGTTCTTCGATTACATATATCCCCTCAGTGGAGTTTGTGAATGAAAACTCATGATTTCTCTCTTCCCCTAAGGTACTAACGTTTATGGCTAAGATGCTAGCCAGCAATAATGAAATGATAAAGACCCCGATTCTTATGAAGATTTCTTTTTTCATTTTCTTCTAAACCCTCCCTTCAGAAAAGGTTTAATTTTTGGTTTCTCCTTCTTTTCAATCAATGATTCTTCCAAGAGATTCCTTAACACTTCTAACGAAACACCCCTGTGGAGCTTATGGTCCTTAGTAACCGAAATGCTTCCTGTTTCTTCGCTTACGATCACGGTTAAAGCATCCGATAGCTCACTCAAGCCCACTCCTGCCCTGTGACGCGTACCTAATTCTTTAGAAAGGGAGTTGTTACCTGATAAGGGTAAGAAACAACTAGCGGCCTCTGCTCGTCCTCCTCGAATGATTAAAGCGCCATCATGCAGCGGGACCTTCCCAGAAAAAATACTAATTAATAGTTCTTTTGAAGTTTTTGAATTCAATTCAATTCCTGTTTGGACATATTCTGATAGAGAGTCCTCTAGTTCAATGCAAATTAGAGCTCCTATCTTGTGTTTGCTCATGTGGGTAGATGATTGGATGATGTCTTCAATTAATTTGTAGTTGGAGTGTGATTCTTTATTGGTTGAGGATTTGTAAGTGAAATTCTTCCTTCCTAATTTTTCAAGGGCGTTTCTGATTTCAGGTTGGAATAAAATGATTAATGCGAGGATACCGTATAAGGATAATTGTGAAATGATAAATTTCAACGTATTTAAACCTAAGACTCCACTTGCTACCCATACAATCAAAATAACGACGATGCCTTTTAATATTTGAATCGCTTTTGTATTATGAAAGATCATTATAGTTTTGTAGAGTAAAAAGGTTACGATTAGCAAATCGACGATCGCTAAAGTAATATCTAATACCACTTTGCTCCCCCTTTCCTATTCACATTTTTTAAAAAGGAAGGAAATAGAGCGAAGTCGCTCTATTCCCTATTTGTTAATTTCTCGTCTAAGGCACGAATAAGTTGTTCACCGACTTCTTGATTTTCTACCTTCACTCCGGAAGCTAGTGGGTGCCCACCACCCCCGAATTTTTGGGCCACTTTGTTTATCGCTACTTCTTTAGATCGGATCCGGACTCTATATCCATAATCTGCTTCAATGAAGAATAACCAAATGTGGTTTCCTTCAATATTTGAAAGGCAATTCACAAGATTCGATGCTTCATGTGCTGTTACATTAAGTTGTTCCATCGTCTCTTTAGAAACAACATAATAAGCTACCCCATTTTCAGTAAGTTCGTAATGAGTTAACGCCATACCTTTCAGCTTTGCTACGCTTCTACTTTCTTTGTATAACTCTTTATAGAAGTCTTGAGCGCTGAAATTATAGCTTAGTAACTGACCTGCATATAGAAGCGTTTGCTCTGTCGTATTTGGGTACTGGAATCGTCCGGTATCTCCCACAATACCGCTGAATAATAGTCTTGCAGCATCTGAAGATAACCCAAGCTCTCAGGTGAATTGGCGATTAAATCGCACACCATCTCACTAGCAGAACTGAAAGATGTATCAACCCAATTTAAATCTCCAAAGGGTTCTGTTTCTGGGTGATGGTCAATCTTGATTAGATATTGCCCTTGGTTAAAACGGTGATCGCTTATTCGGTTTTTAATTGCTGTATCCATAACTATAATTAATGCATCTTCGAATTCCTTATCTGGTACGTTGTCCATGGTATTCATAAATTTAAGTTTGTCCTCTTCTTCACCTACAACGAACACATTCTTCTTTGGGAAAGAATGTTGAATGGCTTTTTGCAAGCCGCCTTGAGAACCTAATGCATCTGGATCAGGCATTTCGTGGCGAAAGATAATAATAGTATTAAATTCTTTAATTTTTTCAGTAATCTGTTTTTGGATCATCATTATAGCTCCTCTTTTTGTAGTGTATGTATAAGAAAACACCCATTGATAGCAAGACGAGTGAACCCGCTTGTGCTTCAATGGGTGTTTCTTTACGAAGTGATAAAGACATATAGGAAATATAGGCTTACCTTAAGCATAAATAGTTTCAATGAGAGTGTAAAGGAAAAGTACAAATTGTTTACTCAGTAGAAAAATATTCTTCCTCATTGGTTGTTTCGTCCACCTCGTTATCTTGGACTTCCATGACTACGGAAGGTTCTGAAACGGACTCTATTTCATCTTCATTGATTTCTCCTCTTGGAACCTCTTCTCCTTCATGTGCCTCTTCTGTAAGAGCGTCTGTGTCTTGTTCTATATCTTCACTCGTTGGTTGTTCTGGTTCACTTTCTTCTAATACATCCGAGTTGTTGCCTGTTGTTTCATCTGATAAGGAGGGTAACTGTTCGTTACCATTAGGATGAATCACATTCGTTTCTGTGTTTGCATCAACACTTTCAACCTCTTCTTCCAGAAGTTCGCTTGGGACTTCTTGTACCCCTATCTCTCGCTTTTTCTTTAGCTTGTAATAGGCATCCATTACTTTTCTGGAGATCTCTTTATTTATATAGGGATCTGTTGAAGAATTATGTGATTTTGGAACAACGGTCGAGAAAGCTATTTCGGGATTCTCATAAGGTGCATATCCAATAAGGGTAGTGTTATAGGTATCATAAAATTCCCCTGTCTTGGGATCCCTATGATAGGATTGTGCGGTTCCAGACTTACCAGCTGCAACATATGGTGCGTTTCTGAAGTGGCTTGCTGCAGTCCCCCTTGAATTATGATATACCTGATAAAACCCTTTTTGGACGTTAAGAAGTTGTTCTGGTGTAACATTCACCTTGTTCAAAACCTTGGTTTCTTTAATCATTTGAATGGGTCCAGGTTGTCCTGTTTCGGTATCCGGCTGACGTACCTCTTTTAAGATGTGTGGTTGTATTCTGTACCCTCCGTTAGCTACTGTAGATACGTATTGAGCAAGTTGTAAAGGGGTGTAGGTATCGAACTGTCCTATGGCGAAGTCCAGTAGGTTACCTGGCGTTGTGAATCGACCTTGATACCCGTCAACTTCCCCTGGTAAGTCGATTCCTGTGTTCACTCCTAAACCTAACTGATTAAAATGATTCCTCATATTGATCAAATCGGACTCTGTACCTTTTATTCCGGCATGTGGTACATAATAGGGGTTTCCTGCTAACCGCATGGCCACCTTGAACATATAGGAGTTTGATGAAATTTCTAATGCGAATCGATCGTTCATCGATTGATTCGCCCACCCCTTCTGATTAAACCAAGATGCTTTCTTAGGGGTCCTTGCTATTTTGATGGGTTCATCCACTAAGGATTGCCCTGGAGTTAGAACGCCGGTCATATACCCCGTAAGTACCGTAGCTCCTTTTACTGCTGATCCAACCTCATAGAAGCTAGTATAAGTGCCTAATGCATCGTCAATTACATAGTGCTTGCCGGTTTCTTCATCCTTTAGTGCTCTCTTCCCTACAAGAGCTAATATTTCTCCGGTATTTGGGTCTATCATGACCACATAAGCACGATCGAGAAAGGAAGATCTCGGTTGCTTTACGTTTTTCAGCAGTTCTTCTGTAACAATTTCCTCTACTGCTTGTTGAAGATCAATATCAATTGTAATAACCAGATCCTTGCCGCGCTCTCCTTTTTTCACTAATACGGATTTAAGTACGATTCCATCTTTGGTTATGTTTTTAATCTCTTCTTTCTGACCTCTTAGGACATTTTCGTATTGAAGCTCTAATTGACTAGTACCTACTCTATCATTACGTTTATATCCTCTTGCCAAGTAAGTATCGATGTTTTCTCTTGGAAGTCCTTCGCGTGATGAAGATACCTTTCCTAAAATAGACCTTAGAGTATTATCGAACGGATAGGTTCTTTCCCAATCAGTAGTTGTGTTTATACCAGGCAGTTCTGATAAGTGTTCGCTGACTACAGCAAACTCTTCTTCTGTAACTCCTTTATTTTTAATGATTTTTGGGGTTAATGCATATCCGTTGCTAAATTCTCGATAAATCGCAAGATCTTCCAGGTCTTGTTCCGTCAAGCTGTTGAGGTCATCTTCTAAGATACGGTCCAAAATTAATCTGTAAATTCTTCCGTTGCTCTCATTCTCTGTCAAATCTTTATTATTCTTAATCTCTTCTTTTTCTTTGGTTGTCACTAAACTATCTGCTGCTTCACTATTAAGAAGGATCCAAAAGTCTTTTTTGTCTCTTGTAGTTACAGCTTCAGTATCCATTTCGATGTACTGAGCAAGCTTTCTAGCCACTGTCAGCATTTCATCGGGACGAGAGTATTGAGGAGGAGTATAGGTAATTGCGTTTCTGGCTCTATTGTCTACAATGACTTTCCCTGTTCGGTCATATATCTTACCTCTAGGAACGCTATAACTCACTGTTACTTCTTCAGTTTGTTCAACTATTCGTTTATACTCCTCACCGGATACAATTTGGACATAACCTAATCTTAAAAGAAGGGATGAAAATAATAAAAAGATAACAAAGAACAAAATATTTATCCTGACTTTGATATAATTTTTCTTCTTTTTTTTACTTCTCCTCATTCTATAAGATCAACCCCTTTCAAAAGGCTTTCCCAAAACATTCCACCTTTGGTCATAATTCTTTCAAATTACATACTGGACGGCAACAACAAGTACACCTATGGAATCAGTTTTTTTCTAAACCCGCTCCTGTTTCGAAATGTATGTATCAAGGATGAATATAAACACAAAAAGATCCCGCAACGAAATATTGCGGGATTTTGTCTTTATCCAAATAGCTGGAATTCGTATTGTCCTTCAGCGACATTTTTGGTTTCCTTGGTTACTTGGATCTTTTTCTCTACCTCTTTTTGAATCTGTTTGAGCTGCGGTTCTAGGATCGATACTTTCTTATTTTTGAGACGTTCTTCTCGTTGTTTGATGAATTCCATATTAGACTTCTCGATCGCTTCTGTCTGTTCTCTGTACCATTTGCCAACCTTAGAGTTAAATGGTGGGTTTGTTACTATATTACCAAATGGAAGTTCTCTTGCTTGTGCTCTTACGACCCGGAATCTTTCTTCCTTCGAGGCATTGGACCAATTTTCCATTATCTGTTCTAACTCTTCTTCGTATTTGAAGATTTCCCTCTTCTTTAGGTCTAGAGGGTTTAAGTGAATATCAACAATTTCACTATCCTCTTTGAAAATTTCTTTAGGGGCCTGGAGTTCTCCGATTAATGCATCACCACAGTAAATACGAGTGTTGGTATCGAATTCAAAGTAGTTGTTCACCCTCATTTCCTCTTTGCTCAAATGTAACCCGACAATAGGAGTCGGTGTGTAAAGTAACCATGGCAGCCAACAAAACGCTTGAATACTCGCAACCTTACACATGAATGGTGATAGATCACCTCCGGATAACATCAGGCTTTTAGAAGATAAATACATTGCGGCGGCTCCCAGACATGGTTCGTGTGTGCTAATTTTGTGCGCTGTAAAGTCATCGTTATCTGCATTAAGCATCCTTGTGATTGCATCCGTTACCTGGAAAGGTGTTGGGTAATAATCCAGTGAACCTCCTTGCCCGTTCTCTGCTACAAATTGACTCAAGTGGTCGGCTGGGTAATACAACATAAGGTCTAAACTGAATGTTTCATAGAGTTGTTCCCATGCCCTTTCTGAGAATGGTGGTTTCTTAAATAAAGCGATCCCCAGACTGTACCCAATCCACTCTATAAACTCATACATCTGATATCCATCATTTCGGACAATGTGCATACACTTCTCCAACATCTTCGTGACTTCTCTTTCCGTCCTGGCGTTCATATCGAATTTGATTTCAGGAATTACATCCACTTTAGTAAATTCCCCTTTGGCATTAATTTTAAGCCAAGCAAACCACCGGCCGTGGAGTAATGTTTCCACTTCCATTGCAATACCCCTCATCCAGCCGAAATTAAAAGAGTCTTTATAATTCTTCGGTGGCTGGGTATAAAGAGGGCTCTTAGTGATGGCGGTCACTTTCTCCATCCGTTTGATGTATTCTTCATTTGACAGTGATTGAATAAATTTTGCTCCTAGTTCTTGTGTTTTGTTCATTGATCTCTCTCCTTTTAGATAGTAAAAATCCGCTCATTTATTATGAAATAACTAATAAACAGAAGCGGATTTCGAGTGTGATTAATTTAAATGTCGATGTTACAAATTGTAGATTTACTTCCGTATTACAAGAAAGTTAGATATTACTTCTATCCAATGATACCAACACCTTAAAATAGCTCTTATGGAGTTTATGGTTATTAAGTGGCAACTCTTCTATTTCTTCAACTCTGAAATTCATATACTGTGTAATAATTTCTTTTTCACTTTTAAAAACTTGGTCCGGAAGAATATCATTCACGTCTAACCCCAATGCATTTTTCCATACGAAAAGTACCGGCACAAACAAATCGAAGGCTTCTTCTACTGTTAATCCCTCTTCTTCCATGATCTCTTCTAAAAGGTCTTCAGGAACATAACATTCTGAGGCAAAATTCAAGGCAACGTTATGGTCTTTTGACCACGAAGTGACATCCCATGGTTCGTATAAAGATCCTTTAATTATGTGTCTTGATTGATAAGCACTCCCTCTGTATGCTATATCGTGTTCACATTCGAATCCTTTGATTAAATCGTAAAATTTTGTATTCTTCACTCTCGGCCCTAAATAGTCTAACAGAGTTTTTTCTTCGTCTTTGCTCAGTTTTGGTTGTGGTGTATCAGTTTCAACGTGTAGGTTAATCATTATTCTTTTACACTCTCCTTCGTAGTGCTTCTATATCCAGGATTCTTTGGACAGAAAAAACCCGCTCCCTGTTAAATTTAAGTCCCAGGAAAAGCGGGTTTTGAATAGTATTTATTCATTTATTCAACAAAAAGTCTTCTCTACATCAACGATGAAATCTTTCAGTAGTTTTGATTGTATGGTTCCATGATCTTTCGCAAGGTCATGAAGCTTGTATTCCTTGTTTTCATCTAATGTATAGACTTGGATCGTATTTAACAGTGGGTTAACAATCCAGTACTCCTTCACTCCATATTGCATATAGAGATTTAATTTAAAAACCAGGTCATGTGATTGGTTTGAAGGGCTGATAATCTCCACAATTAGAGAAGGGACTCCAGTAAACTTGTTTTCGCCTAAACCGGATTTATCGCATATAACCGATAAATCGGGAATCACGATCTTAGTACCCTCATTCTCTTCATTGTTTAATTCTACATCAAAGGGCGCATGGAATACTTCGCAATCCGTACCATCCAAAAGATGAAAAAGTTGAGCGTGTAAACGACCGGATATTCTTTGATGACGAGTAGAGGGTGATGGTGACATAAAAATAACCCCATCGATATATTCCATCAACTGATTGGAATCCTCTCTTAGGTGATAAAACTCATCAATAGATATTTCTTTTTTGTCTGGTAAGCTCATGTTCTCACCCGCTTCCGTTTTTAATTATTATATGATTAATAACTCATGTTCTCCAAACTGCAGAGAAAACCCTTCTTTAAGCAGTGATTTGATAATGAGGAATCAACTTAAAACCTGCAGGAGTTAAACGGCGCTCGTATTTATCGTCCTCTGATAAATTTTGAAGCAGCCATTTTGTGAAATACTCTACGCTTCCAAAGTAAGTGGTTGCTGCCCCGCTATCTTTCTTTGCAACAGACATAACCCCTGTTTCATCTTCGTTAAGATAGTAATCCCAATTGCTAAATCCGATTAATAATAACTTTTTGTGCTTCATTAATTCTCTCTCCTTTTGTTTTATTAATTTTGAAATGTAAAAAAGCATTTCATTTATACGTCTGTATGAACAGGAGCATAAATCAAATGCTTTTTAAAGAATTGAACTCTTTTCTGCATAGAAAAGTGAAGTTGAAATTAAGATGTTTGTACTAATTATAGCACATGCCTCACCGGGATATCGAACATTCTATGTATATGACCCGCTCCCTCTTACAAAAGAGTAGAAGCGGGTATGGGTAATTCTGTTTAATCATTTCTCTTATTAGAAAGCGATCAGTACTCCGTCAACTTTCTCCCAACTTAATAGGTCTGTGAAGTCTTCTCCATCTGTAAACCAGAGTTCACCAGGATTCTGTTCGATCCAACCATGGCTAATGAACGGTCTTGGGTCTGGGACATCTATATTACCATTCAAAACAAAATATCGAGCTGCTTCACCTTTTACCTGGATCACGTTCCAGTGCCCATCAATTCCATTGTGAGTAATGTATTGTTTATAATAGTACTCTTCATTGTTTGAATCACTATACTTTTCCTTTAGTTCTTCAATTCTGTCTTCTCTGCTACTTACAGCGACCTTCAAGGCATTGACCGATACTTCGTTGGTGACTTGGCTCATATCCCTTACTAATTGGTCAATTTCTTTTTCGATTAAACTGATTACTCTTTGTGCATTCATGAATAGCAGCTCCTCTTTTTCAATTGTTATTTGGTTTTAGTCTATAAAATTTACGCTTCTAAGTAGTACTCGCTTCCTTTTTCCCAGATGCGGCCGTTATAGGAAATGTAAGCTACTTGTTTGTGTTTAGTATCGTATACATAGCCTCCGCTCCAATTGCCACCACCTAAACCATACGTGTTGATGTATTCACTGCAGGCTTGCGATGCTTCTTCTAATGAGTTGATTTTTCTGGTTTCATTAGGCACTCCAAGAAGGGAATTGTTTGGATCTTGTCCGAAATCCGGATTCCCTACACTACTCAAAGTGACGAAAAAAGATTCCTTTTTAGAGTTTCTTCTATATTGTTGTTTAGTGGTTTTAATGGTATGGTTCCTCCTTGGATTCATTGATTATAATAAAAAATTAGCCGATAAGCTCTTCTATCTCCTTTAGCATTTCCTCTAACTTATTTTCTTGCGCAAATTGGAATGGAGATGGTGCAGGGATAATGTAACGGTAGGTTTCTATAGGAATTGTGTCTCCTACCACTCTCTTTAACTGTTCTTTGGTTTCTTGGATATCTTCGTCTTCTCTTGCGATGATGGTAATGCTCTTCAAGATATTCCAGCAATCACAAGAATCTTTTATAACATATTCTTCTTCAAACTGCATGGCGTGCATTTCTTGTTCTGTTTCTTCTAAACTTGAATACCACACACCTACGTACTCAATGATTTCTTGATTGTTTTTGATCCATTCATTATCTTCATATTCTACTTCTAATAACGAACTTGATTTTGGTTCAACCGAGAACACAATTTCACCAAAATCTTTAGATATATGAAAATTGGCTGAAAACGAGACATACGAATGTTGGTGGTTTTCGTGTTTTTTCTTCCCTACAAAACGGTCCATATTTAGTATTTTCAAGGCATTTTCTATACTTGTTCCGTGATGATACATACTGATTATCTCTCCTAGTTTTAAACTTCATTTGTTTTTTTAAAAAGTGGTGTGCCGGCTAACTGCCAACACACCAAAATGGTTTACTTTATTCTGTAGATACTTTAGATATAGTCAACATCGGCTGCATCTGTTGTAATTCTTACCTCTTTGAATGATTTTCGAAGTGATCCAATACCATTTCTTTTAACACATCAGATACATAGTCGTAATCATTTCGGTCATGTTCTAGTTCTAACTCTCTTCTAAGTTCGTTGTATTCATAGGTGAAGTCATAAACTTTCCTAATTAACATGTTTTTACCGGACATATTCCAAACGCCTTGGTAATACCTTTCCCACTCTTCTAAATGCTCTTTACATAGTTTTTCTTTTTTATCTTCTACTAACTTCATCAAGTCATTTGGAATAAGAACGAAAGAATCGTTACACCAATTGATCGCTTCATTAAAGTCCTCTGTTTCAAATTGCGAATTGGTGTCTGGGCTTAATACGTTGAACTTCCCTTCTTTAAATACAATATTCCAACAAAGTTTTTTGGCTCCGTTAAATAATGTGGTCATTAATAGCACTCCTTAGCTAATTCTTTTGTGAATTTCATTTAGATAAATGTTATATCTTTCAGGAAAAATTTCTCCTCTCTTTTCTTTAGCAATAGCAGAAGAGAGAAAGTCTTTTTCAAGAGTCGTTAGTTGATTTACTTTAGGGTTCCTTCGGATCAAATTTAATACCTGGTTGCTCATAGTTGTTTCGATTGTACTATTGGTTACTGGAATCATTTTCTGTAATGCTAACCCGATAGCTTTACCCATAGGAACCGGAACGGCATTACCAATTGCTCTTTGTTGCTCCCAAATCTTCCCTTTGAATTGGAAGTCATCCGGGAAACCTTGGATTCGAGCACATTCCCTAATTGAAAGACCGCGTTGCTCAGTTGGATGAGCTAGCATACCGTGTTCTTTGGTTGTGCTAACAGTACATATAGTGAAAGATGGTTTCGACCAGGATAATCGTCTGAAATATGATGTGATTCCAAATCCATTTCGAATATTGGTAGATCCGCATTTTGGACACTTATTTTTACCTTGGAACTGATTGCGGCAGGAGTTACAAACGCCTTTGTACTTGTATCCCATAGCAGCAAACGCTTCTTGAGGATCCAAAGCATTCCAACACTGCCCTTCTTTGATTTTTTCCATTACAGGACGATGCTCCCGTTTGAAGTGGAAATAATCGGACTCAGGTACGTTTCTAAGAGCCTCTCTAAGGGTTCTAGGACCATCTAAGGGTTCTAGGTGCTGGAAAGGTGTATCTTGCCCTCTAACGCCTAGCATGATGACACGTTCACGTAACTGAGCGGTACCATAATCGATTGCATTTAAGACTTGATACTGCAGCTTAAGACCTGTTACTTGATTGAGTTTAGTTCTAAACTGATTAAAGGAGTTTAAGTGTTTCTCTCCTACCATATAAGCTACATTCTCAAAAACTACCGCTTCCAGTTGATCTTTTAACTCGTGAGCTATTCTGAGATATTGGTAGATAAGTTGGCCGCGTTGGTCCTCTAACCCCTTTCTACTATCTTTGATTTCGTTCTGAAAGTCGCTCCACGACTGACATGGTGGCCCGCCCGCTAAGATGATTTTTTTCTCTCCTACTACTTTCTTAATATGAGAACCTCTCACATCAGCAATGTCAGCACACCAAACAGTAGTTTCAGGGTTATTGAGTTTATAAGTCTCACAAGCTGTTTTATCTAATTCTATGGCTACTTTCACCTCAAAACCTGCTTGTTTAAGGCCAAGATCTAGGCCACCTGCTCCAGCAAAAATTCCTACAACTACTACATCATTTCTTTTTCTCATTCCGATTCTCTCCTTATCACGTTTAGAATTTTTATATTCTGAAGTGATAAGGGAGATATAGACCGTGCGACTAGGATAGCAACACCTAGCGGAGATTTATCCATTTACTAAGGTAGTAAACTTGATTTCTCATACCTGACCTATAATTTTAAGCTGAATACTTAAGGTATCCGGAAATTCCGAATACCTTTGCAAGTGTTCGGATATACCGAATACTTCATTCAGGGTAAGGGCTAATCTCTTACCGAATCATCTGCGGAATCCCAACCCCTGCTTAATGCAAGGGAATCACCGGAATGAATAATTGGTTCTTTACCATAAGATACCTCCTGGTTATTATGTTCAGTGATGGTTAATTAGAAGTGTTCTAATGCTGCCTTTAATCCAGTTAAGAGTTTTTCATTTGAATTAAGCTCTCCAATTGAAAGTCCTAATGCGCTTAAAGCTGGTTCCAGTTCGCGTGTGTATCCGTATTCGTGATTCGCTAATTCGTAAGAGAACATATCTTGAATAAAACCTTTACCGTCCTCATCTCCATCGATTGCAGGCTTGCATTTCAGATTTTTGTTTCTGACCCATCTCTTTATATGCCTTCACGTCACTTTTGAGAATAAATCCACCGGCTCCAATGGAAACGACCTTATCTTCGTCTCCTACTCCCAATCCTAGTTTTTTCATCCCTTCAGCAAATTGTTGGTCGCTAAAAGCGAATTGCATAGGAAAGTTGTTCACCTCTTGTTGGTGCTTTTGTTTCAATTGTGAATACTGGTTTACTGTTATTATTTTCCTCCCTATTTAAGTTCAGTAGAATCGATTTCAAGTATTAAATCGCCGTTGCGCGTATCGTATTGATAGTTTGTCACGCCGTAATATTTTTCAATTAAATATTCAATGTCTGAATCGAAAATTTTCTTTTCTTTTCCAAAAACTTCAATGCTCATTTCTTTAATTTTTTGTGTGTCGAGAGTAACAACAACTTTGTTTACCTGCACTTGTTTACCATTTAGCAATGTTACTTCCACTACATTTAGCCTTTCTGTCATTAGTTCTCCTCCTCTGATTGTGTATCGGTTAGAAAATTACTATCGAATTCTGCTTGTTTCTCGGACGGAACATACTCTTTTCATTCCCAAATCTTAAACATTTTCACATCTCTCCTTTTTAAAATGTTTGAGGTAATAAAAAAACACCCCATCCAAAGGAACAATGAATTTTATCTTTAGAAAAGATAACTTGTTCACTCGGATGGAGTGTTTTAAAAACGGATATTCCCTCTGCCTAAGAGAAAATACAAAATGAAATTAAGGAACTAATAATCTTATTATATCAAATACCTTTTAAATTTACCTCTTTTGTAGAGGTATAGATTTTGGACCTGATGATTTTATAATTGTTCTCTTAGGTGTCCCCCTTATTTTTAATGGATGTTCCATTTGTATACATGAGAGTGATATATTGTTAACCTGTATTAGAGATTGTTGCAATCACACTTTCATACATCTAGGAGGAAAACATGGAAAAGAGATCGAAAAAAAAGCCAATTATTTTAGCAGTATCTCTACTAGTTCTAACGGTAATCGGAGTATTTGTGGTTTATGGTCAAATGTACACAAATAAAGCAGAAGAAATGTGGGCTTTTAGAGGGGATGCATTAGATAAAGAATTCTTCCCACTAAGAGAAGAGGTTGCGTCATGTGTGTTTGGTGCAGATGACAAAGTATCAAAGTTCATGTGTGATCCGGGCAGTATTACTAAAAGAATTGAGGAGACCAAATCATCCATTTCTACATATGAACTGAGTTATGAGGATACTCAAGCGGTCAAACAAGAAGTACTCAATGGTCTTGAAATCATGGATAGTGCTGTTGAAGAAGCGGTGAAATTAAATGATTTATCGAAAGATGACTCTGCTGTAGTCGAAGTAACGAAAAATATCCTGGATAAAAGAGATGAACTTGCCCAAAACACAAAAGATATAAATGAAATCGTAAATGAATATTATCAATAATATAAAAACGGAAGTGAGAACGTTCACTTCCGTTTTTATATATTTAATAGTAGATCATCTCTGTCTTAATATCCTCATATTCACTTCTATTACCTCTTCCGGACCTTAGCTTCTCAACTGTCCCACCATCTATTTTGAAGTTCTCTGGAATATGCAAAGTGTAATTAGCTACTAACATATATCCTCTTTCTTTGTCATTCTCCCGCACGATGTAAGCTGTCGTCTCTTCCTCATCGAGTAGCGTGGTCAAATGATGTGAGAATCCTCCTACCTTCTCCCATTTCAGTTGATCGTTTTCCTTAAAACCGATATTATATTCGTCTCCCTCTATATGCTGTATATATTCTAATTTTAATTCCTCTCCGATTCCGATAAAACCTTTTGCTTGATAATTTGGATCGGATTTTTTTCTTTCAAGCCTGGCTTCCTTCAGCTCTTCATTCATCTTAAACGTTTGTCCAATGACTACCCAATATCCTACCCCTATAGTGAGAAGTGTGGCGAGCATTAACGCTTTTCTTTTTTTCATAATCAGTACCTCCCCCCTCTTTCGGAACTATGTATACTATCATTTTCCTGACTTTTCTCTACAAATGATCATAGATTTTTCGTGGTGGTGAATGTTGTTGAGTAATTTCTCTCTTATGTTTTGATCTAAGCATCCATCAAGCAATGCTATGTTTTTTCTTAAATTTAACTTATGCCAGAATAACTTCATGTGGTTAATCATCCTCTTTTCCTCCCGGGATTTCGAAGTTAAGATTTGTCTACTGTTTAGACCTAAAAGCTATGATAACTGTTCTAGAGGATTATGGCACGTGAAGGGGAAAATTATTCTTAAAACGCTACACCATCACTTCTTTAAGGTTGCGGAAATATAAAAAAGCGGAGAAGAGTATTTACCCTTCACCGCTTTTTACGTTTCTTATGTTTTTTGAGCTCATCTTCAAAAGACTTGATGAGTTTCTCTGTTGATTTAATTTTGATTCGCTTAAATAACGGAACAACTTTATTGTTTTCATTCAAAACCCACACGCCCCTAAAAGATATGTTTATAATATCCTAGTGTGTTCGGTTCTATAATATTCATGCTTTTACTTAGTTGCCGCAGATAAGGCTATATTTACAGAGTGCAGGCGTTCAATAAGTTCATCTGCTTCATGGTATTCGTTTGCTTTTCTTACGGTAGTTTCTTTAGGAAAATGGTCTGTTTTTGAAAGTTGGTAAGTGTTTCGCGCATTTTCGACTTCTTTTACTATAGACATACCGTTTCGTATGGATACTCTTCTTCTGATCGTGTTAACTGATCCCATATTCCTCTACCTCCTTAAGGTAAGCGGGTGTGTCTTTGTAGAATAATACCAAGACATACAACAATCTATGCAGTTCTTCTTTCTCGATTATAGCATAGATTTCCTCGGCTGACTCATGGAAGTGGAAAGAATACACAAAAGTACCATTTGGAGTAACAAATTTTTTCGAAGCTATCACTCTTCCGTGACTTTCATCTAATTCAATTACATCATCAGTAGAGTGGTAGACTCTAGATACAGCCCATTTCCGATACTTAGAATGTTCTGGGTCTATAATTTTTGGTGTGTTTGCGGTTTTGTGATGCGCAATTCGGTGTAGTTTCCCTTCAAATTCTTCAAACAAAGAGTAATCAGTGATCACTCTTAGATCATCCTTTGAAAGACAATCTTGATTCATAGACTGCACAGAATCAATTGTGTGATTAAAGAGTTGATTTTGTCGTTTGTACTCGCTGACAAGTTCTTCTAACTTTTTGAGCAAACTCTCGTTGGCTTCCTCTTCTTTCTCTAGCTGCTCTGATAATTTCTTTATTCTTTCTTCCTTTTCCCATAAATGCTCATCCTTAATCACCATGTGTTCTTTGAAACCTTGAATCTCTTTAATGGTCGCGTTTGTGAGGTCTCTAAGGTGATCATAGAGGTTATTGAAAGTGAATGGTTTGGCTTCCTTGTAGTGCTGGAAAAGTTGAAATTCTTCCTTCTTGATAAATGCATAAGCACTAATATCAAATCGTTCGTCTCTGATCCTGGTTAACCTATGAAAATTGTGAATGACCGATACCATGTAACTACCAATAACTAATATTAGATACAGGTTATCGCTAAAAGGTATCTCACCCCAAGGGAGATTAAGTTCTTTCATACCTAAAATCATCATAAAGATAACCGTGAAATATGTGCTTCCCAAAAGGTCTGTAACGAAGTTCTTGACCTCTCCTTCTTTGATCTTAACTTTAAAAGATATAAAAGCGAAGAAGAACGGTTTAAGTATCCAGCCTAATGAAGGGTTAGGGTTTTGTTCCATCTTGGTTCTCATGTACTTCATTGTTTCGTCGAATTCTGATTTAAAGGAGCTTAAAGAAGCTAGTATAAAATCGCTGCTATGTTCGTTTCTCATTTATGGCCTCCTACAATAATAAGATTATATAAAAAACGAGCTCTCCTTAAGAGAGCTCCTTTTAACCTATGCTGCTTCAATTTTTTCTTTCATAGTCTTATCGATGAAATAAAGTAATGTTAATGTTCCTCTAGCTACAATAGAATTATCATCAGTAGATCTAACTCTAAAAGCGTACGAAGACTTATTGGTCTTTATTTGAAACTTATCTTTTTCCGCATCGATTTGATTTAAGAGTTCATCAGGGAACACAGATATTAAATGGCTGCCTTCCCATTTTCCTCTAAGATAAAAATCAATCCAATAATTTTGTAGCGGGGTCTTCATATGTTTTAAAGTATCCTGGTTAGGAACAGCTTTTACCACGTACTCATTCCTCAATGAATAATCTACATTAATAGGGTATTGGCTGTAGTGCTGAGCATAACGGCCGTCCTTCATGAAACTCATATAATCTTTATAGAAGGACGGAGACATGGTTAGAGATTCAGACCCACAGAAATTTAGGGACAACGCTTTATTTACCAGTGTAAGAGGTGTCATAGTATTAAAGCTCGCAACCTCACATTCAAACACTTCATCTGCATCTATTTCGAATGAGCTTTGGGTTTCTAAACCAGAATAATCAACTTGCTCATAACAACCACCATTAAAGCTTCCATTCTCGATCATTAATTTCTTCTCTTTAATACCTACTACAATTCCTTCCACAATCCCTAAATCCCATATGGTAAGCTTTACTCTATCACCAACATTTACATCTACCTCTTTATTTCTTACGTCGTTAGCATTTACAAAAATCATTATTCTCTCTCCTTTTAGTAAAAAAAGGGCTAATTAATAGCCCTTTTAACTTCAATCTTTTGAGGATTTATTGTTTTAAGATATTTCTTCGAGTTTTGCGAATTCGTTGCAATATACTTCAACTGAAAACCAAAGTTTTTCCCCTCCGCCACAAGAAATCTTATCCTTTGAAACGATTCCTTTGAGGTGGGGTGCCACAATCATTGGAATGGTATCCCAACCAGTGAATTCTGCACTATTGTATCCATCTTCTTCATAATCGTAATCTGTGAAGTAGTCTGCATCTCGGAATGACTTGATAATACAAATGTTGTTATGGGAGAAAGATAAGGAAACTGCCTTTTCATCGATACCTGCTAACTGTTTTTTCAATTCCATATTGCTTTCTAAAATAGTCATAATGGATTCGATCTTTTCCAAGCCTTCAAGTTTATATTTGGGAAAGTTTTTAGTTAACGATAGTGCCCCGTTTTTAATCTCGATACCCTCTACTTTATAAAAGTCCATGCTTTCTTTTAATTGACTAACGGTATATACCACTTCATTGTTATAAAGGTCAACGATGAAGAACTTCACATTATCGTCTTCATTTACTACCAAACCTTTGATATTCATTTCCATCACAATTCCTCCTGATATGAGACTATTCTGTTATATATTTTCTTTTTGGAGGGGCCATACGAATAGCCCCTCTTAACATCGTTATTTTGAATGATTGATCTCATTGATTTCTTTCAGATAAGAAAAGTGCGGCTTGTCCTGGTAAGCGTAAAGGATAATTGTTTGTCCTTCTTTGCTACCAACTTGTTTTACAGTAATCTCTTGTTCAGGTGCAGAAGAAAGAATTACCTTATCCCCGACTTCTATCAATGGTTTGTAATATGAATACATATTGTTCTCATGCTTATAGAACAATTGATGCCTTTCCTCTTTGTCTAGTGCGAGTGCGAATTGACTACCCTTCGCTTGTACTAATTCGAGAAGTTTGTCATTCTCACTTAAGATGAGTCCATCATACTCTAGCTGAGCTTTAGGAATTTTTTCTCCGCTCATTGTACTGTTTGCTAACTCAACTTTTCCTTGGTGTTGGAAGTAGATGAAATGTTGACGACTCATCATAATTTCCTTACCTACTTCTCCTTTGTACCAATGACCAAAGAGTTTATTTGCGCTTTCAACAGTGAATTCTACAGGTTTTAGAATTCTAGCTAGCATATCCCGCTTCACATCTTTCGGTTCCCAATAAGGATCATCAATTGAAAAAGGAATTTCCATTGTTTGATCCCTTTTTTCAAATTCCCGATATAGTAAATCGTAAAATTTATCCTTGCCTGCTTCAGTCTCTAGATTCAGCGCATGAAAAGTCAGGTTGCTGAAAAGAGCATCCGTACACTCTTTCACTTCCTTATCAGTCAAGATTACACGGGCATACTGAGTGTACTCTACTGCATTAATAAATACTGTTAGGTATTTATCAAGAGATTCTGTGATTTCATCAAAAATGTTCATTCCGAAGTTCTTATTGATAGCACATATTTTTTCTTCATCAGACCCTAATGTTATATCTTTCGGATCTCTGTACAGTGAGTTATCGTAGTAAGCGTTAGTAGTGATGATTTCAATTCCGTTTTCACCCATGTAAGCATACCAGCCTTTTCGATTAACGCAGATAAATGCTTGTCCTTCTTTTGTGGCTGCTCTCTAAGTAAAGTCCTTTTGTTGCTGTTGTGTTGTTCGCCATAATAATTCTCTCCTTAAAGTATGTTTTTTTTGAAATGCAAAAAAACGCATTTCAGCAAGATGATCTTCTACATACGTAGTTTTACGAAAAAGATCACATTGCTGAAATGCGCTTATGGATTAGTCTTTTCTCTGCAAAGAGGAAAGAAAGTGAAAAGTTAGGTTTGTTAATAGTTCCATTATAGCATGACGGCTAATGGATTAACTAGTTTCATCTCTCAGAATTGTTTGGTACTAAATTTTTGTGGTATTGTTTATTGAAGTTGGGGGTGTTCGAATTTTGAGTAGATTATTAGCTTTGCCTCAAAAAAAGACCAACTTAGTTTATAGTAAACTGAGTTGGTCTTTTTTTATGGGTAAACAGTGCTGATAAGGTGGAGAAACATTACATTCTCTTCAGCTGCTCTTTCTATTCTGGTCCTCGAAGTGATAAGTCGGGGATAATAAATCCCCGACTTTTGTTTATATCTCTTTGAAATTTATCATTTGTTCATATGGAATATGCCTTTACCTACAAATTTCTTGTATCCCCAAAGGCTTAACACAGCATGAGAGACACCCACCAATGCTAATACAGTACCAAGCTTAACGACATCTGATATTGTAACCATAAACATTCCATATCCGATTAATAATCCTGAAATAACACAGTTTAGAGCCCAAAATATTCTCTTTCCTATTTTAATCACCTCACCTCTTTATGAGCAGGCATACGCAAATGCATAACCGCATATTGCTGAACATGTCACCCCTGCGATACCATTAATTAGCGCCCACATACCGCAGTGGTAAATACAAATCCAAACAGATGCGTGCACACATGGACTAAAGCCAAGCGTTGAGAATTCTCCTTCTTTTGCCTGATCTAATTTCTTTTTCGTTATTTTTTCTCCAATACCTTCACCAGGTGTATATGTTTGCATTGATTCAAATCCGTCTTCACTAATATTGTAAAATATGTCAGCTTTTAGGTGCAATAGTTCATTTGTTTCATTGTCAATAATTGCAACTATTAATCCTCTAGTCTTTTTATCTGAAGATATTCCATTAAAGGCTATGTGATTAATATTACTAAAGCTCTTTCCATTTTCAAATACTAGCTCCTCCATATGCAGACCTGCTACTAGATCGCTTATCTCTAGACCGCTTTCTTTAAACCACTTTAATGACTCTTTATATTCTTTATTTCTATGAAGTTTTCCGGCAATTTTCTTGATTTCCTTGTTGCTCATTACCGTAATACCGTCAGGAACATCAGAGGCTGTTATGTTAGTTCCGTCTCCGCAATCGCAATCTTCCTTTAACGTTGGTTCGGAGTTTGAATGAGCAAAAGCTCCCGCTCCTTGCGATACTAGTAATAGTAACACTAACAAACTCATAAAAATTTTCTTCATTTCTACCTTCCCCTTTCTGGTTTTAAAACTACTGCCTTATTATTACATTTATCCAATATTTTGTAATCCCTGAAATCCAACCGTTTTTGTCCAAATATCGAGATCTAATTGGATAAATTTAGATATTATAAGGGAAATCTAACCTATTCTAATATTTTATAATTATAGTAATATTTTCCTTTTAATATTGAATTATATTTTGATTGTCGTTAATATTACACTGAACAAAAGGAGGAGATGGAATTGAAAAAAATAGTTTTGGTAAGTTGTGTAATTCTTGGTTCTTTGTCATCTAGCCACATTTCAGAGGCTAAGGGTAATGATGAGTTTCATCCATTAGCCATCGTAGATTCAAGTAAAGAAAACCCTATTAGTAATGCTGTTGTCAATCCTGGCAGTGGATATTCGTGGGAATGGTTTTATACTGATCACAGCTTAAGTGATGGTTGGTATGAGGAATGGTATAAGGATGAAGATGGTGCAGGAACACACTATATGGTAAAAACATATAACTCCAATGGAACTCTAATGAGAACTAGATACTTATAAAGGTAGTTCCGAGTTAGAAAGAGAAATGCTCTCTCTTTCTAATCTAGTAATACACCGATGAACAAGACCAACTGAGTTTATAGTAAACTGAGTTGGTCTTTTTGTTAATAATAACGAAATATTATATGTCCCTTCACAACCGTTATCTTCGCAAGCAGCCGTTCAGGAAAATGCCTAAAAGTAGGTACAAACAACTTAGTCGTTCTTGGTCCGATGCCATAACATAATAAAAAACCCGCTCCTTTCTGTGAAGGAACAGGCTCTCGTGCTGTATATGTTGTTTACCAATTACCTTGAGTGTAGTCGTTGATTTCTTCTTTCATTCCATCCCGCTTGGCTTTGTTGTTAGCTTTAGGAATGGAATAGTGTTTTTCGTATTTGCACATCTTACAAGAACAGTTTAGTCCTGCCTTATCTAGCCTACCTGGTTGTTTTACCCATGAATGATCATCATGTTCTGCAAAACCCCAAACGTGTTTAACCACTTCTAATTTGCTTTTTATGACTCTTTTTCTGTGGTGTCGGTAATAACCTTGATTTCTTTCCATTGGATCCACGTCCTCTCCCTGAGATAGGTACTATCCCGTAGAGAGACTCAAGGAGTTTCATTTCTTCTCTACAGGATAGTACTCAAAGGCGTGGTTTGGGACTTTGGCCCGATTATCTTCATAAGTATCATCTCCTGGTATCTATGGTATCACAATGTTAATGTTTTTGACTGTACTGGGTATTATGAAAGCAGATATAATTTTCTATGCCACCTTCATAAATGATCATTCCATTGAAACCTAACTGCTCGATTTTTCTAATATGAGGCTCAAAGATTTCCCATGTATCTCGATAAAATAAGCCGGCCTCTGATAACTCATCGTAATTAGTATATTCTTGATCATCGTATGTGTCCTTTAAAAGACTAACTCTCTCCAAGAGTCTTGTTACATGTTCTTTTTCGCATGTATGAAATGGCTCCTGGATAGTGATGGTATATTGCTTTACTTGACCGTAATCCTTCGAAAAGTTTTCGTCAGATGAAAAGAACATAATATCTTCTGTGACATCATCATGATTGTTTCGGCCGTGGTAAACAGTAAGAGTATCGATCTTCTTCATTTTTCAAACCTTCTTTCTATAAAAAACCGCTCCCTTTGGTTTGAGGAGCGGGGTCAGCTATTATAATTTTTAGGTTTTTGACCTATGACTCTAAGAATTAACCTTTCTCAATAGAAACCAGTCCATTCATGCGGATATCATCATAATAAGTTCCGTTATGGTTTTCTAATTCTTTCATGACAGCTGGTGCATCTTCTTCTCTTACTACGGTGCTGCCTGTGATATAAGCATCTAACGCTTTCTTCTCTGAGTAATTCAAAATATATACCTCCTAGATTCATGAAAGGTCATTTCATCTCTACTTTGGGAATACTCCAATCTTTAGTTTCCCATCTTGGATTTTTACCTCTGCTTTTGTGATTGGTCTATCTGCATACTGTGAATCTCCTACACATGTTTCTAAATCCTGGTCCAATTCTTGGAGAACTTTTATTAAGTCCTTTACTTGCATTCTTAGTCCCTCCTATCGAACTATGTCTGTCGTTTAATACTACTATACTGTTCCTTCCACACTAAATCCACTGCACTTCATCATCTTTAAATTCGAACGTGAACTCTTTAAATCTGCCAAGTCTTTTATCAGTAGCAGCTGAAATGTGCCTGAACACAGTGCCTTTTCGTAAGACTCTGCCGTAACTTAAACCATCTGATTCAACACGTTTATCGATAAGAAGTTTTCCATATAATCTGTTCATTTCGTTCATACTTAAATTCCTCCATGTATCAATAAATTCTACACTTGCATATTCTGTGAATTGGTATACCCGCTTGTGTTACAACTTGAGTGGCTATTAGATCGTTGAATTGTATATTAGTTGAACCTATTGGTAACTTTTCCATAGCAAGATTTACAAAGCTTTAAAACCCCTAATGTATATGTTTTCTCTGCTTTTGCTTCACATAAATGGCATTTCTTCATTTTATTACTCCTTCTCTTTTTTTACGATAAACACTGTTGATATTCAGTGTAGTATTGTTAGCTGACGATTCGATTTAGGTCATATAAGAATGACTCGAACTTTCGTTTATTGAACTTTATCAAGCGCACAACTTCACCATCTGATTTCAGTTGGGTGTAGGGGCCTTCAATATCCATTCCTAATTCGCTGATAGATAGTCTTCCGTTGTTGTCAAAGTCTTTGTCATAGTAATCGTCGTATTCCGCACCAAGACCATCAATCGGCTTGGGAGTGAAGATTGACCAAGATTCAAAAGCGATCTGGTTGCAGTAATCACATAATTCCTGAAATATCTCTCCAGAGAATGTGTAAGTCCGTTTTAACTCTGTAATACAGATATAAGATCTATGATCATTTCCTTTGTATATGTTTGGCTTTTCTATATTTGCTATGCCCTCAAAAAACACCGCTGACCTGCGATGTTTAACAATCAATTTTAATCCATTCACATCTTCGAAATATTTTTGCTTCATTTTCCTGCTCCTCTTGTCCATTTGAGTACCCTTAACGGAGTATTAATCTTGTTTAAACCAACGTTTTACATTAGTGGCTTCATCTATTAATTCTTGGGAGAGTTTAATTAAATAATCCAATTGTGCTTCTTCAAAATACTCCGCATCAGTACCTTTGATTGTGGAAATTGCTTCTCTCATGGCATTGTTCAACTGGTAGATTTCTTCAAAAGGGGTTAAATTCGTTCCATTCGTTTCTCTTTCAGACTGGCCACTAGAGGATCGTTCACCGATTATATAGAGAATCTCTTTCTCTACTGACCTTAAATCAACTTCAACATCTAACTTTGTTTCTATATCTTCATGAATGGCTCTTACAGAACCGCCCTTTTTTAAGATGCCTGTCTTCATCCATTCATCAAGCTCATGGAAGCACGTTTGAAGTTCTTTGTTAGTTAATTGGTCTACTATTTTTCTCATCATCATCTATAATCTTCTCCTTTAGTATCTTTTTCCGACTGTTCTTATATTAGCATGTAAACTTGATTAGGTTCATGTTGTAATGATTGGCTCATCAATTCTTGCAATGTTCTAAGGAAGCAAAGAAGAACCCGCTTCTAACCAAATAGAAACGGGTTCATAAAGATAATCATGAAGTTCCTTCGATAATACTCTCTTTACTGCTGTATAAGAATGAGATTTCTTCATTGTTCTCGAATTCATCTAACCTCATCCAACCCTCTACTGGTGTTTCCTTACCGTCTAAAGTGATCTCTTCTAGGGAAAGGAAGGGCTTGTTGTAATAAACAAAGACCCTAACCCATGTAACCTCTGCGAAAGTAAATGTATTCATTACTATTCACCTTCACAATGTTGGATATATTCTTCTGTATGGTCTTCGATTTCTTCAGTTTTATCTTTTTCTAGGCAATACTCAAACATTGCTTTCGTATCGCAAAGATGAGTGATTTCCTCGCCTACGTCATAATCCTCATCAAACGTCGTTGCTACGTAGATTTGTTTGGATTCTTTGAAGTACTCAATGCGGAATGTATCTGCGTCGAAGTCGCCTTCCTCAATGTAAACTTCTTCTGCAGCTCTGAATTCAAATGCTAACATTCGATCAGTATCAATTTTAAAATTAATATCTTCAATAAAGGTACCGTCAAATAAAGATTTCAATTCGGTCTCTCCTTTTTCATTATTAGTAGGTTCATCCCCGGTGAAGTAACGTGATACCTCTTTGCATGCTTCTTCAAAGGATTCTACACTGTCTAATTCAAAAATACCATACGAAAGCATATTTCCACTTTCATGGTAGAATAAAATGCCTTTCCCATCTTTAGTAAGGTCAAGATCTGTTAACCAAAGGTGGTCTTTTGGTGTACCATGCGTAAGAAGTAGTTCTACCTTTAATTCATCAAATTTCAAGAATTCATCTTGTCTTCCTTGTGCGAATGCTTCAAACATGTGTAATCGCTCCTATTCAATAATTTTTGGTTTATTTTGAGTTGATCATTTGGAGATATAATCTTTTTTGTCTTTCGATGGAATTCGCTACAATTTTCTCGACTTCCTTGTACTTTCTCTTGTATTCGGTTGGATTGATGAATCGTTCGGCTTTGTGTGGGTGAATGTCATTTCCGTATAGAAGATTACCTTCTAAATGAAGAATACCCTCGCAAAATGTTTTAGTGAATGCTTCTTGGCTGTAATCATCCATATCCCCTAATTTGCCTTCAGAAAGAGATTGAATGGCATCCTCCATTTGTTTTTGATTCATAGGATTCTTCAAACTATAGCTTCTTGCCCAATTAATTGCTTGCACGCATTAGTCCTCCTCTGGTAAATATCCTAGTAAGTTAGCTGCGCTTATAATACGGTTGTTGCGGGCTTCACCATTATCAGCTTCTTCTTCACCAACAATCTCGGCAATTCGTGCTAATTGGTCATTGGATAAAAAGATATCGTTACTGCTGAAGTAAGCCTCAGCGTCATCATAGATATCCAGGTAATGTGGTTTTAAAACGTTTTGTTCAAAAGGATAGAAACTAACCTCATGAACTTGGACATCTTTCCCAAAAGCCTGTTCTACGCTGTATTTAGTGCCTTCTACCGTTTGTTCTTCTGGAACCTCCATTAATACTAAAACTCTTTTCGTCATACTTGATCTCTCCTTTAATAATTTTTGGACATAAAAAACGCCCATATTAACGGTCAACATTCTGTAAACAAACAGTTGATCGCGCTAATATCGGCGTTTTTGAGAAACGTTCATTCTCCTTGCATAAAGAGAAAATATTAATAATTAAATGAGTATATATACCATTATAGCACTGTCAGAGAGAATTACTAAACAAAATAGGTGTTCGTTTTTTTTACCTTTTTTCAATTAAGTATTATTCTTAAATCAAGGAGTTGATGTTGGTGGAAAATAGAGAAAATGTTCGTTGGGTCCTTCATACATCTTGTAATGACATAAACGTGCTAGGGAGAATCCCTAAATTAACGGATGAAGAATTAGTCTACTGTTTAGAACGTGAGAGGAGAAAAACAGGTCAAAGAAACTTGTTAAGAGAGGCAAAAAAGAGGAATTTATCAATCGAAATACATTCTTCATTCGCAGATGCTCATAAAAGTGATAATACCAATCATATAAAAACTGATAAAAAACAAAAAGTAAAATGCGATTCAGTAGGACAACTGCTACTATTCTAATATTAACCGGTATTAATTTAGATTGTTTTATTAAAAAACGCAAGCCTACAAATGTAGCAGGCTTGCGTTTTTAATGATTTTATTCTTCTTTCTCAGTTTCAGTGTCTTCTGAAGATGTCTCTTCTTCAGCACTTCCTTCAGCGCCCTCTTCACTATCCAATGGCTCTTCCTCGACAGTTGCTTCTTCCTCCGCTACCTCTTCGCCGCTCTCCACTTCTTCAGTTTCAGTTGACTCTTCTGCAACTTCTTCTTCAGTTACTTCTTTTTCGGTTTCCTCAGAATCAGAGCAACCTACTAATGCTGCGGTAAGGGCCGCTCCCATTAAGATTAAACCAGATTTTTTAAGAAAAGATTTCTTTGTCATAATCAAATTCCTCCATTTTTTATTAGAATAAACCAAAAAAGCACCCAACCAAGAGCAGATCACTGCTACTTGAATGGGTGCTTCCTCCATTGTTGAAACCTAATTATTAGTCTATCAAACCGTGTATGTGAGAACAAGCGCCATGGTGTTTTACTACTAATGAAGTTGTGACACCTTTCATTCTAAGTTGTGACAATGAATATTAAAACTAGCGACATTTTTTATTAAAAATCATGACGTTGTTAAGTATAACTATTCGAGTGCCTTCATAGATTTATGTTCAGTACTCGTAATTAACCATGTTTCGTGGGTGTGTTCGAGAGTTTGAATGAGTGTAACTTTACTATCGATAAAATCTCTGTTCTCTTCCTTGCTCCTAGTGATTTGAACTACTTCTAAAACTACTGTATTAAAATCATCGGATACAGATTCAACATCAATATTCTCAAATTCTACTATTAAATCATTTGCTTCAAAGGACAATTTTAACTGCTCTTTAGTATAATCAGCTTGTTCTCCGGCAGTCAGTAATGTAGACATATATAAATCAACGTCCTCTTCTTCTATCGCCTTCACCTGTGTGTCCAGGACTGCTTTTGCTCCTTTTATTGCTTTTTCTTTTGTAAGTGGTCCATCTTCAGTTTCTTGAGATCCATCTATCTCTTGTTCCCCTTCTGTCTTTACTTTTTCGCTCTCTTTATGTTTCTGATCTTGTTTCGCTTCTTCGTTTTGTTCTGTATTCGAAGGTTCATCGCTTGGTGCACAAGCCACTAATAATAAGCCAGCAAAAAATACAGGTAAAGCTTTCTTAAATTTGAATTTCATATGGCTTCCTCCTTTATTAAATAAAAAACCCCGGGTAAGAACGGTAGATACCATCCTTAACCCGGGTGCTTCCCAATATGCGTTTAACTTTCTTAGGCTTTTTTGTATGCCTCGAAGTAATAGATATTGCTTAAACTGAATTTCTCTTCTTCTGATATCAATTCATTCACTTTATTGATGGCTTGCGATGTGTTTAAAACTTTATGATTAGCTGTACTTTGACTCCAGCTAATAGAATGAATGCCTTCTAGAAATAAAGGCTTATCATTACGAGTATTTCCTATTCCGATTACCTCTGGTGGTTTTAATCCTAATTCTCTCATTACAACTCTAATTCCTGCTCCACGGTCTGATTGACTTGGATGGATTTCGAATGAGTTCTCTTCGAGATTTTCATTATAGGAGAAGTTTTTGTGTGTACTCACAAAGTCTTTTATATCTTTTTTAACTAGGGAGTGGATGCGGCTATTACGGCTAAAAGCACTCACATTCACGTTATTTGGCTGAAACCATATATCTCGTGTGTACTTTAGTAGCAAATCAACTTGAAGTGTTGCTAATTGGTCCACTTCGTGTTCGCAGTACACATAAGTTTTGTGAACGGGATAATTGAGATTGAAGTGAATTTCCGCTCCATTTTCCCCTACAATGATAGCTTCTGTGATTCCTAGACTCTGTACAAAACCAGATACATATGTAGTGGGCTTTGAGGATATAAACATTAGCCTAATCCCTTTGTCTTCTAATGAAATGAGGTGATTTCTAATGTCTCCTCTTTGGGAGTGAGGTGCTATGGTTTTGTCTAGGTCGAAAACAACAAGTTTAATCAAATGGTTCACCTCTGATATATTTTGAGACTACCTAGTAGGGGCATACCCCTACAGATATCCGTTTTTTTGTATCTTTGGGTATTATTACTATATATTCATCCCTATATATTGTCAATCTTACTTAGGAGGGTATTTCTTTCGTATATACTCAACTACTTTTTCAGTTTCTTCATCAGAAACAAACCCAGACTGTAATCTTCTTCTTGGTCCGTCCTTTGGTTGATAAAGCATATCTCCTTTTCCTAGTAGATTTTCTGCCCCTGTCTGATCGAGAATAGTCATAGAATCCATGCTAGACGCTACTGAAAAAGCAATCCTTACAGGCATATTTGCCTTTATTATTGGGGAGAGCACCTTTTTCGTGGGTCTCTGTGTGGCGATCACCATATGGATACCGGCTGCCCTTGCTAGTTGGGCTAATCGGACAATATAGTGTTCTACATGCCCTTCTTCATCGGCCATTATTAAATCCGCTACCTCGTCCACCACAGCGACAATGTATGGAAGTTTAAGTGCTTTGGGGTCTTTCTTTAGTAGTTTTGCATTGTAGCCGTCAATGTTCCGCACTCCTGCCTCTTCCATTAAACTGTACCGGTTCATCATTTCCTTCACTAAGCTACTTAGTGCTTCTCCAGCTCTCTTGGCATCTTTCACGACTGTAGATCTTAAATGAGGTATTCCTTCGTAAATGGATAATTCCACTTGTTTCGGGTCAATGAAAAGGAACTTTAACTCGTGAGGCTCATTTCCGTATAAAAGGCTCAAGATCAGTGAGTTTAGAAAGACAGACTTACCAGCTCCGGTGGCACCGGCCACTAATAGGTGTGGCATCGAAGCGAGATCAGCGAATATCGGTTTGCCATACAGGTCCATTCCCAATGGAAAGCTTAAAGGCCTCTTTTTCGCCTGGTATTCCTCATCCTCCAATAGCCCTCTTAGCTGCACGGGGAATGGGTGTTTAGTTGGGATTTCGATTCCTACTCGGTTCGTCCCGGGAATAGGAATGTACATATTCAGTTTATTAGCAAACAAAGCCGCTTGGAAGTTAGCATTAAACCGCTTGTATCCAGTGATATTAACGCCTTTCTTTGGTTGTAGTTGATATTGGGTTACTCGTGGACCGTGCCTAACATCTACGACCTTGCATGGGTGTTTAAGAGCCAATGCCTCTCTTTCAATCGCTTCAAATTCTCTCTTTGTATCAGAGTCAGGTGGCTCATAGATCACCAGTGGTTTCAATAAGTCTGTGGGTAACTTATTAACATTACTATTGGGGAATTTCCAGGTTAGTTTCTCTCGTTCTTCATCCCACGATATGACAGCTTTGAAAGTGCCTTTTCCTGTTTTCTTTTGGAAGCCTTCTATTAACCGTGTGTCACCTGTATTTAAAAGAGTTTTAATATCTTCTGGAGAAAGTTCTTTCCCTAATACGACTTTGCTTATCGTAAAGCCGCAGCCAGAATCAAAATAGGCCGAGCAGCCAAAAAACTTCCCTTTATCTATCACGTCAGCGCCACAAAGTTTGCAGGGCCCTATTGGAATGCCTTTCACATTTTTGACGTTTGAGGATTGCATTGAGGAACGTCCCTCCTTCATATAATAAAAAAGTACCCGCAAACTCTCTGAATGAAGAGTGTGCGGGTACTTCCCTAGTCGAATCATAATGATTTAATTATATCTCAATTTCAGGTCCCTTTCTAATGGAAGCTAAATATTCTCTGAAACTAACCCCTGCCTTTTTTACCGAAAATCGGTTTTTCAGAAAGTGTCCTGATCCAATACTCATTCTCTTTTTGGACAGGGAATGTTATGTTTCTTGCTACGCATGTGCGTTGGTTAGGATTTCTTGGAGGTAATGGTTTTTGGTCTTTTTTCATTGTTAAACCACGTCCTTTTCCGCTTGTTTGTATATCTTATGCAGAATCATGTAATTTTAACAATAAAAAAGAGAAGGTATTAATACCCTCTCTATCTTGCCTGTCTTATCGCATCTCTATCATTAGCTTTCATGCGCCCGATAGAACGTTTCATATTTATGGTTGTCGGTCGTTGATTTGGGTTTCTAGGAGGCACATTTCCGTGTCGGGAAGAGCTGCTATTGTCTTGTTGTTTTCTTTTGTTTTGAACCGGTGTATTAACTGTCATTCTCCCACACTCCTTTAACTCTTTTTTTTATCATAGCATATTTCCCTCTTCGTTTCCATCTTCAGGCTGACTATCCTGGTCATAATCGTCTTCTTCATAATGCATAAGATCGTCCTCATTATGTATCAACCACATATCGAGCGTATATAACATATTTAGCATTAGAGAGGCATCTGCTCCGGTTATCTCATTATCCTTTCTAGAGCTTACAACAAAGAGCAGGTTATAATATACACCATAGTATGGAAATATAACCGATGAACTGTCATTCTCAAGAACTTCAATATTTTCTCCATCAATTAACGTTTTGACTGCTTTGTTCTTTCTCATGCCCACGCCTCTTAAGGTAAAATTGTGGTCTGCCTGAATTTCCTTGTATGCAGCTTCTATGTTTTTCTGAAACTCTATCTCGCTTTGTGTAGACTCCACTATATAGGAGTAGACATCGAAATGGAATGTCGAAGCAAAGGTTTTTAAGTAATCCAGAACAAAGTCTTCATAACTTTCAGGAGTAAATTCGAATTCTTCTAAGTGCCATTTTTGATTGCTTTTTGGCATAATTTCGTTCACTTTAATAATTTTATCACTCAGTTCGATAAAAGTTCCGCGATTCTTTTTAATGCTCTCAACCAAGCTTTCTTGCTTTAATTCATTTGCCATAAACTTTGTAATATCAGGAGTTTGGAAGACAAATAAATCAATGACAATAATACTGATGACGATTGCAATCAAGTTCTCTAGTTTATCCCCTACATTAGGAAAGGCGTTAAATGTCCACAAGATGAATGCTGAAGCTACAATGGTGCCGTAATAAATTTTTCTTATCGCGACCCGATGTTTTAAATAAACTTCTCGGTCCCAAATATATAATCCGATACTACATACAATTCCTACTAAAAGGATCGTTAAAATTGCGATCATATACCAACTGACTTCCATCTTAATCCTCCTTTTGTCTTAAATGATAAAAAGTTATTTTACACTGTTCACCCAAAATTTAGCTTCTTCTTTAGCTGCATCTGTTTTAAAGAGGTCAAGGAATTTTATTTCTACTTCTTCATTACCATCCCGGATTGCTCTTAGTGCAGGATGCGATCCTGGTCCAGCTTCTTTAATCGCCAACAATTGGAGTGTGTCTTGTACCTTATACATAATCTCTACTGGATAATTAGAACTTTCTAGAATTAGTTTTGGAAAATCTGTATATCTCCAGGTGCCGTACTCCCCTAATTCTTGATGCAAGATCGTCATACGCACTTCGTATTTACGGAGCTTGCTCTCGAACAACAGCTGAAACAAAATGCCCCTTTCTGTCTCCTCAATATAAGAGGTTTGATCACAAAGGAAGCATGGTAGGTTGTGCTTCTCGAATCCACCTTTCCCTTCACAAGCAGGGCACGAAAGCAACTCTCCTTGCTTTCTAAAATGAATATTGTCATTCAGGGAGCGAAATACAATGGTATCACCTGGATTCAGGTCTAAATCTTCCCGAACAGTTCGTGGGATTGTTGTCTGGCCTTTTTGAGTCAGTGTCGAGTGAATATCAAGAACATCATTGCCTATCTTGCTCTTCGTGATGATCGAGTCTCTATGTATTTTGGATGGCTGATAAATCAAGGTATCTCCTACTCCTAATGAAAGGGCTGTCCGAACATCCTTCGGGATAGTGATTTGTCCTTTCGATAATACGGTAACATTGCTCACCGCAGCAGTCCCCCTTACTTCTCCTTACTTTATTCGAGTATATGTTTTTATCTTTCGTTTGTCTATAATTGAGTGCGAGATTGCTCTGGATCCTAACTGTTTATTGCTTTAAGTGTCCCTATTCCAATAAAATAAGAGTATAAGAAATGCGGGAGAACCGCCTAGCGAAATTGCTGGGCGGTTCTTTTTTATTTTAAACAAAGGATGGTGTCAGTATGGGATTAATGCCGGTTGATATTTACAACAAGGAATTTTCGAAGTCATTTAAAGGTTATAATGTTGATGAAGTTAATGAATTCTTGGATCAAATTATCAAAGAATTTGAATTGAGGATTAAAGAAAAGAAAAGCTTAGAAGAAAAGCTTGAAAAAGCAGAAGAAAGGGTCTATAACTACTCAAGTATTGAAGAAACGCTTAACAAGTCTATTTTGATTGCTCAGGAAGCTTCAGAACGGGTGAAATTAGATGCAGAAACTGAAGCAAAACAAATAATAAAGGATGCGGAATTAAGGGCTAACAGGATCGTTAGCGAAGCAATGGAAGAAGCCAGGAAAGCGCATAAGGACGTTGATAAGCTAAAGAACCATGCCAAAGTGTTCCGCCAACGATTCCAGTTGTTAATTGGTTCTCAGCTTGCTATGTTAGAACATGATGATTGGGATGAACTACAAGGGCCGGTTTCTCTTGAAACAGATGGAGATGTCCCGAAAATATGATGATATGTATGGATACCCCATTCATAAGCGGGGTATCTTTTTTTATTAAAAAACTTAACCTACTAATTCTAGTTGGCACTTTAAATAAACTTTCTCTAAGGTACTGGCTTTAGCTTTTTCCAAATAGTTGTTGTGTTTTATAGCTTATCGGATTCCTAATTTTAATACTTTTACTCTAATTTCATTAACACTTCTGCCTAGAGATATAGCTATGTGGTGGTATCTCAAGGGGCTGTCAATTCGGTTCTTTAAAAATTGGATCTCCCACTCTTCCCAATCCTTATCCACTCTTGATAAATCATTCTCCTCTTCGAGTTCGTAGTGTTCATCTAAAAATTCAATAACCCGGGCTTTTTCATTATTATGAGCTAATATCTTTGGAAAGTGCTTGGCCAGATTATTACTCCAATGCTGCATATTGATTTCCAAAGCATTTCCGGCATCAAATTTCTTTTTCTGTTTTTGTAGTAAAGCTGCTTTTTCTTTTTGAGCGATATTCATTAGTACTCCTCCTGGTGGTTTAAATATCTTTGGAAAAATGGTAATTCGAATAAGTTTTCTACACCTTCTGGGCATTCAGCATCGTAATGTTTGTTTTCGAAATAAATCCAACAGTGATAACCCTTTATTTTCTCTGTTAATTCAGGTACTGTAATTTTTTCAGGGGGAAGCGAGTTATACTCAGATAACCACACCTCATCCCATTGGTCTGTTTCATCTCCGTCCCACCCGTCGGAACCTTCAGTTTCTAATATGAAATGGTCGTTCGAAAGGGAGATGGAGCTGCTGTGTCGAAATTCAATCTCCTCGGCAAAATCAACGCAATCTCCACAATTAATTTCTTGGTACGTTTTTGCCCGGCCGGATTCTATATATTCTTCTCTTAGTTGATAAATGCTGACCGATATATTACTCATCCGATGTTCCTGTCTGTATTTCTTTAAGGGCTTCCGTTAAGTTCATAAACTTCTCTTCGTCCTTCATATCAAGAGCCTCATCAATTTCCTTTAAAAGTTCTCTTTTTTTGTGCTGATTGATTTCTTTATTTAATTCATCTTCTATATCTCTATTTAGATTGATCAAATCGGAGTTTATCGCTACTTTCCTCTCGATAAGTTGGAAAGTATCGTTCTCTTTCCAATCGAATGAATATAGCTTACTTTCAACCATCTTCCCCTCTTCGTTAACGACTTTCACAATGACTACCTCAGGCTCCTCTCCTACTATAGAGCGGAAGTGGTCAGTTCCTTCCCAGATGTGACTTTGTAAGTAGATGTCACTTATCAATTCTACTTCTATTTCAGATACGATAGCCGTTCCTCTGTTAAATAGTTCTACAAGGATTTTGTATGTTTTGGATGTCTGTTTCATGTATATTCTCCCCCTGATATAAAAATAGTGACCCGCTCCTCTTCATAAAGAAAAAGAGCGGTAGTTTATCGATTTAATAGAAATCTAATGTATTAATGTTGTGTAGTTGATAGGGTAGGTATTGAGAACGAGTTCTTAGTTTAAAGAAACCTATCTCTCCATCAGGTAATGCTTTGAATTTACCTTTCACCTTGTTAACAATCACTCGCTTTCCGATTAACTGAGTGAGTACCTTTCGATTAATTTCATGATACATGATTAAAGCCTCGTTGGAGAGCTTAGGGAATCCAACGTAGTTTATTCTGATGACATTGAATTTTTCAAGCTGAAGGTTGTCTAGGTTCGCCTCGTAATTCAAGATGAATTCCTCGATCTTCTCTTTGCTTAATTGATACCCTTTTCCGAACACTGCAGTAACTGCATAGTCATTAAAAGTTGTTTCGAGTTCGTTTCTAATTGCATCGGTGATTTCATAGTTACGGTCCTGTAGGTTCCGTTGGGTATTAAGTGTTAAATGCGTGTGCCGGCCATCCTCGGAAGTCCAAATATGAATCTCATGTTCTCCATATTTGTAAGTAGTATCTTTGTAAACATTGAAAGTAGATTTAACGTAGTCAATGATTTTAGATACTTCGTATGGTTGGCCAGAGATCTTGATCATTCTAATAGCTTCAAATCCTAATCCGCTTTTTGCGTCCGTGTGATAACGGGATAACACTTCATTTTTAAGGTTCATTTTGTTAGGTGTTGCAGTAGTCATAACTATTCCCTCCATAAAATGTTTTGAAATGCAAAAAACGCACTTCTTTAATACGACTGTCTTTGCCATAGGCAAACAATCACATTAAAGAAATGCGTTTTCATATAATGATGCTGTCCTTCAAAGGATAGCATGGTTCTCAAAATTAATGTCTAATATCTTTTATTTTATCATGTTTCATCATGAGAATCTTTTATGTATTGCTTGTTTTGTATATGAGCAATGTTTTGTGGAGTGCTCGTGTTGATTTTAGTATGTATTAGAAGGCTACACACCATTTGTGTAGCCTTCTCTCGTCCTCGAATAGATTCCTTCTTCAGGTAATCTATTCCTCTTCGATTCTCCGTATGTCTAATGTTATTTGAATCACCAATCCCTACCGTTTCTAACCGCTTCTAAATCTTCTTCTGCACTCTTAACGTATTCTGCATTTCTTTCGTTCCAATGATTAGATGATGTATCAGTGGGGTAAGCACTTTTGACCTTTTCTAAATGTTTTTCGTAATAAGTAATTAGTTCTTCTTGTGTTTTCATTGATCTCATCTCCTGGGATAGTTTTGGTGCTGCTTATAGGGGTAGAAAAAGAAGAGATAGGACTGTGCTATCTCTTCCGGGGTAATCTCTATTTACCTTTTCTCTTTAACAACTCAAGCGCATCTACTTTCACGTTGACTAATACACTGTTCGTTTCTACGTTTACTCCTGCTATTGAATAAGATGGAGTGTAAACTAAATGAGCGAACTCTGTACCTACCAGCCGTTCTTTAACTTCGTCATCAAATTGGTCAATATTTTTATTGATAAGTTCATGAAGTTCGAAAGCTACGACCCCTTCTAACTCACCTGTTTTTTGGATCCCATTAAGTACTTCGTTCTCTCCGTTGTATACCTTTATCATTTTCAGTACCGCCCTTTCTTCTGCTTTCGTGAAGTGTATTCGTTAAAATTGATTGGTGTTAGAGGGTTAAGGCATTCTTCTATCGCTTCATGCATACGTTTGTTATATTCTCCATCGCCTAGATCTGGAAGATCTCTCTTTAGAGCCACGGCTAGTTCCCGGTCCGTTCTTGCTTTTTGGATAATGGAATCCATTACTTCGTTTCCATCCACCATTTCAAAACACGTATCAAATTGTCGGCTGTTTTCCCAACTGTTTGATTTGATCATATTTACGGCCATTGTTGCTCTTGATTTTGTTCTTGTGATTTTTACTGCTACTGACATATATAAGTCCCCTTTTTGATTGGATATTGTTAGGGAGCGGGGCACTGTAGGAAACCCGCTCCTGGTGTGATAAATTACCCGAATATCACTCTAACGAATGGATTATTTCTTTTTGGATCGTGGTCATATGCTACTCCGCAGAAGTTACATTTTACGTAATTGCTCACGTCTTCTACCGGCTGCCATGAAGTACCACCGCATTCACATAAGAAGTCAGGTTCAACCCGTCCCTCTTTTAAGGAATATTGAGCGGTACAATTGTTACATAGAAACTTGCCATTAGAGTCACTTGTAAGCTTATCGTTTCCGCAGTAACATTTCCGCGACTCTTCGTATTCGTTAATCGTCATTTGGATCCAGTTAAAAGCCTCTTGATCAGTTTTGATTGGTTCATTAAAGGTAACGGACTTAACGTGGTGTCTTTTATCTTCAACATCATAAATTCTAATCTCAATGATCCCTTCGTTATTATGAGAAGTATGAAATTCAATGGCTCCATCATAAATGTCAGTAACTTTATTGATTGTTTTTGTGATGATTTCTATATCGTAATTATTAAACATTGGTTTCTCCTTTTCCTGTTAAGAATAATAAAAAGAGAGAACATTGAGTCCTCTCTCCTAGTACATTATTAGTCTAAATTGAATGTCTGTTTGTAATCTATTTCCGTTAATTTCGTTGGCTCAATCCGTAATAACTTTAAGTTATGCTTCTTAGCGAACTCTTTTGCGTGTTCTTTTTCTAAAAAAAGTTCACTAGTTTCTCCAGTTAGTCCAACTGGAATGCTGTAGTCTGCTTTATATACTTCAAACCATTCAGTCATGCGAACGCACCTTCTTCTTTCATCTTGTTAAAGGCAGCAGTTCCGTCCTCAACTCCTAAAATATACAGCTCGTGGGTATTAGAGCGTTTCAATCCATCATAAGCATCAATAAACCCATTCAAATAATTCTCGTCGTAGTCTCCTACTGCATGTCCATTAGTTTCTTCCATAACATTTAGAATATCAACTAATGTTATCCCTGGTTCAGTCATCTTGTTTGAATACGCAATGGCTGTTAATGCACATCCACAATTAATTTCTTCATTATCACTTATGAAACCCCACTCAGAATTTACTGGTGTTAAGCCGGTTTTCTTATAAGCTTCTGACACTTTGTCAGCGGTGATTCTGTTAATATTACTCATTTTCCTCGCTCCTTATTATTTAGATAGATACAATCGTTGGTGCGTTCAAATAAAATTCGTCTGTTGGATATTGGTGCCTGAAAAATTCATGTTCCAATCTTATTCCTCCTAAAATGTTTTTGAAATGCGAAAAAGCACTTCTCAAAAGTGATTATTCTTACCAGGGGTGAAACACCGACTTGGTATTAATCATTTCTGAGAAATGCTCTTGAAAATTAGATGCCTTCCTTCAAAGGGTAGCAATAACATTAAATTAAAAGATTCTTATTAGAATTATAACACGTTACTTCTTCCCATTCCTAATGTTATTGCCACGGGTGTGTATATCCCCCTCAACGTCACTTAAAAAGTCGTTTCCCTTCTCTTAATTAAGAGTAATTTAGCCACTACAAAAATAGCTCTGGATAGGTGTAAACGGTATAATTGAAGTAAGGAAATAATACTGAAAGAGATTATCGCAAGGAGTGAGTTTATGCGGGATTTACCTGAAGGTCAGAGTGTTCAAATAGTAAAGAAATCAACCAAAAAATCCATGTTCGATATTTACGCTATGCCTATTAATAATAACACTGCGGAAGAAAGCACGATAAAGTTAAAATGGGAAACTGTAGAATACGGAAAAAAGGGCCAACCTGCCCGGGCAAATGCTCATGCGAATATGGATTTTGAGACAGGTGCTAAAATTGCAAAGGATATTCTGGATGGACATCCTTTTGCTGCGAAGCTTCCGGTCTTAAGGGAAGTTGAGAAAGACTTAGGAGATATGTTACAAAGGATTAACAAAAAGGCGGATAAAGAGGTAATACGTTTGATGATCGAGAATTCTTTAAGTCAAGCCATCGATAAAGCTTACCTCACTCCTAATCGCATTCGTGAAACATGGAAGTTGCTTTATGATAAGTACCAAAACCCCTACTATCAATGTGTTGTTTCTGGTGGAGGAAAAGGGACAACAATGTTGGAGTCCAGATATGTAGCGATTGAAGCTAGAGAGTACAAGGGTGAATTGCAATATCATGTAACCACTGCCATCACGGAAGGTGTAAGAGGAGAAAAAGGAGCGGTTCTACCTAAAGAAGGTGCGCCTGTTTCAAGTGCTAAGACCATCGTAAAATGTGTTGAGATGGTAGAAGCAATGGAAAAACTCTTGCTCTTCATCCAGGGTTCAGTCACATATGATGTTGCGAAAGGCACTTATCGCCCGTTCACCATCAATAATTATCCTGGTAACCAATCAAGCGGTAATGGCAGAGATAATGGCCAACGTGATAATGGGCATAGCCAACCCCCCTATCACAATAACCAACACTACGCTTCCTAAGAGGAGATGTCCATCCCCTCTTTCTTTGCTTGTTAAGAGGTGGGGTTCGGAGAATAGGAATTAAATTAAGTCAAAACTTAAAGAAAGTGATTGATGCTGATGTTTGGAAGTTTCACTGTAGAGGAATTTATCATTATATTTTCTATCCTCTACACCATCATAATAAATCTATTGGGTATTATTTTAATGGCCTTGGATAAGAGAAAAGCTAGGAAGAATCTTTATCGTATATCTGAGAAAACCCTTTTTAAGGTTTCTTGGCTTGGAGGGGCTGCAGGCGTGTGGTTTGGAATGATCCAATTTAAACACAAGACTCTTCATAGGTCTTTTAAATATGGTGTACCATTGATTTGTTTATGTAACTGGTTGGTTCTCCTGGGGATTGGTTATTTCTATATAGTTTATTTGCCGGGAAGTTTCATTTAATGAACTTAAAATCAATCACCAAATAGGAACTCTTAGGAGTTTCTTTTTTTATGTCTGTAAACCCCCGATTGTTATTGAATATTTTTATTGTTCTACCCCCTCTTCATGACATTCGTTCTAATCTTCTTTACTAATTCTATTCGACACCAAAAGCAATTTAAGTCATTTTTCACCCAAAAACGACAAAAATAAGGTGTACTTATTCTTGCCATTGCCAAAATATTGTGGTAGATACATTTGAGTATTATGGTTATAATGAAGTGGATAGATATCATGATTAAAGGAGTGTCGTTCGTGGCAAAAGATATTGCTGTAAAGAAACCCAAAAATGATATAGAAAAAAGAAAAGGTAAATTTATTTTTTTAAGAGAAAATACAGACATGACGCAAAAACAGATTGCGGAAAAACTAGGTTTAGCTCCTGCTACTGTTAATAGTTATGAAAAGCAATACAAAAAAGGAAAGTTAAATTTTACTCCTATAAAAGTAGATATGAACAAAAAAGTTGATAAAAAAGAAAATAGCGGACATGATCAAGAGCTTGCGAATAAAAGAAAAGCTATGTTTGTATATTTAGTTGAGAACACTTCTTTACTTCAAAAACATATGGCTGAAATTATTGGTGTTTCTAAAGCGGCAATTGGTAAATACAATTTAGCTTATAAAAACAATAAATATAGAAATGTTGAACCTTTAAAACCAGATGGTTTGGAAAAGTTTTTAACTGCTGAACAACTAGAAGATTTGAATAGTGATAGTTCAACAGAAGTTCAAGCGGATATCCAGGGAGAAGTTGCTGCAACTATAGAAGAAACGCCTGAATCTGCGGTTGAAAGTGATCATTCAGTAGTCTATGGTGATTTTAATAATAATCAAGTTCAAGAAGACGAGGAGGAAAACGCAAAAGAAGATCCTTCTCCCTTTACTTTAGAAGATGGACGTACAAATGAGGTTATAAAGAAAGAATCAATGAAAGCTTCAGTAGTAGAAACTACTTTAGAATCTGCTGCCTCTTCTGATATTAAGACTATTTTAGATATGTTTTCAATTCAATTAGATGAAAGTGACTTATATGATTTTAAAATTTCTATACGTAAGAAAATATAATTTATTTATTATAACTCAAAAAAGAGAGGCTCCTAAGAGTCTCTCTTTCTTTATTGTATATCGACCTTTTAAAAAATGATTAAGTTTGTAAATGAAAATTCAGTTGTTACAGGTGGAATCGATTAACCTCGTTATCTAATTTACCAGCAAGTTCTGATAAGGTTTTCGTGCTAATTTCTATCTCTCTAATAGATGAAGTTGTTTGTTCTACAGCTGAAGAAGTTATGTCAATTTCAGTCGCTGATTCTTTAGAAACAGTGACGAGTGAATCGACGGATCCATTTACTTGGTCAGTGTCAATCGTAACTTCTTTGAGGCTTTTAGACATTTTCGTAATCTCATCTGACATTCTGGTTACAGCTTGATTGATTCGTTCGAAAGTCTCCCCTGTAACTTTTATCTGTGTTGCTCCCTCTTCTGTTTGACTATACCCTTTTTCAAGAGCTACAACCATCTCTTTTGCTTCATTTTGTATATTAGTAACAATACCAGTGATATCTGTTACTGAAATTGATACTTGTTCTGCTAACTTTCTAACCTCATCCGCAACGACTGCAAAGCCTTTACCGTGTTCACCTGCTCTTGCTGCCTCGATCGCAGCATTTAAAGCGAGGAGGTTGGTTTGTTCGGCAATAGTCTGTATGACATCTACTAACTTAGAGATCTCCTGAGATTGTTTATCTAAACCTTGTACTTTTACCACTGAATTTTTCACAATGGAATTGATTGAAGCCATATGTTCAATGGAATTACTCATTAAACCGGTACCTTCAGAAGTCATTTGTAGAACCTCGTTTGAAGAGAGACTCACATTCTCTCCTATTTCATTTACTTGTTTGACCTTAGATACGAATCGGTCTGTTGTAGTAGCTAGTTTCTCTGCTGTCTGTAATTGAGTTTCTGCGCCTTTGGATAACTCTTTCATGGTTAAATCAATTTGCGAGCTACCTTCTTTAACTTCATTAGAAGAATTGGTTAATGTATTGCTATGACGCGAAACTTCACCAGAGGCTTTAGATACTTCCTGGATTATTTGGCGGAGGTTACTTTGCATTAATTCGGCGGTTTCTGTTAAATCGTACACTTCATCCTTAAATCTAGGTTTTTTTACAGAAGTGTTCAAATTGCCACCAGCAACCTCTTGCATGAATGTTTTTAATTCTTTTATAGGTCGAGTGATACTATCTGCGAGGAAGATTGCTACGATCATGACTAAGACAAGGCCAGTAATTAAAGGTAATAGTGTTGCAGCCTCGAAATGCAAAAGCCCCCAAGATGGCATTGGTTGTGTAACTTCTAATATGGCAGCTACTTCACCTCCAGTAGGATCCATTAAAGGTGTATAGTAGTGGATAGTGTTTGAGGCGTTGTTCTCTTGTTCATGTGTTTTTCCCGAAAAGACTTTTTTGTAGATGTCTTCAGAAATGTAAGGTTTACCAATGTGCTTAGACATGTCTTCATCGGATGAAATGACGAGTGATTCCTCGCTATAAATAGAGATTTCGCTATCGGCCATTTCTGCTATTTCACTTAAGGCTTCCGAAGAAATTTCCAGGCCGGTTTGCATGGTTCCAATTACCTCTTTACCATCTTTGATAGGTACAAACGCCCTAACAGCGAGTCCAGAAGTTCCTGCTGCAAAACCGGATACTTCTTCCCCTTTCAAAGCGGCTATTATGGCAGGGTTGTCACTTTTATCATCACCATACTCACCTGGTTCGTGACCTCTTGTAAAGACAATTCCATCAGCATCGCCTATTTCAAATTTATTTATGCCAGCGGTTTCGTTTAGCAATGTAAACACCGGCTTAATACTTGTGTCCAGACTGTCTCTATCCTTCTCCATAAAAGAAGACAGAAACTCTTTATGTTCTGCATATCTTTTCGCCTCAATCAAACTTCTTTCTATTTCATTGGAGAAGTATACTGTAGAAGTTTTCATGGCGGTATTGATGTTATCTGACATTTGATTACTTGAGGTTTCTTTGTATAGGATAGCTGAACTTAAAATTAACTGAAGTATTGTTATGAGTGTAAAAGTTAAAATCAATTTACTTTTTAGTGATTTAATCATAAAGTACTTCCTTCCATATTATGATGGATATTCCTAAGTGAAAGAGTTTTTCACCTTAAACGGTTTGTTGAGATGGTGCTTTAGGTGTCCTTTTGAAGTTAATGGTTAAAGAACAAGTTTTGTAAACAGTCAACTGAACGACTATTATGACAATAAGGATGAGAGCGGTGTAGATATCCTCGTAAGCTTTTGATGGTTGAGGTACAATAGATGCTACTTTTGCAGATAAATAAACACTCAACACAAATCCAAGAATGTAAGTAATACCCCCTACCACACTTCCCGCGATCTTATTTTTAATTACCTTTTGGAAGATTTCTGTGTACATAAAGAGTATAAATATAGAAGTGATGTTAGCTAGTAGTGTGCTTAACATAATGATGGCAAATAAAAGTTTAACTACTTCCATGTGATGTCCTCTTTTCTTTTTTTATGTTCTAGGGTTATAAGTCTAGTCTGATCACACCGATGACTTTCCCTATGACAGATTTGATTCCCGGGGTAAACTTCACAATTGACTCGTCATCCACTCCGCTTCTTGTTAGGATTAAATCTCCTTGAGTAGCGGTGTGTTGTTCTCTGATGATGATATAGTCATTTTCAAGAATAGTCTGAGGCTTTGACTGTTCCTCTGCTGCAATCAAAATAAACACTGAATCAGTTCCAACGATATCCTCACTTAACTTAAAATAACTATCCGGTTTACCTCCGAGTTCAGTATAGACAGGAACATCCACTACACCAGGAGTCCGGTGGATTGCGTAATTCGGATCTATGATTTCTAATGCTCTTGGTTTAGTTGGATCCTTTCGAATAACGCCTTTTTCTTCTAATCGAGTTAAGTGAAGATGAACAGTAGATGTAGATGAGAGTCCTACGTTTGCCCCTATCTCTCTCACAGAAGGTGGGTAGCCCTTTTCTTTAATGCGTTTAATGATGAAATTTAATATCTCTTCTTGTCTATTTGTTAAAGTGGCCACGTGACCCCTCCTTAATGAAATTAGCTGCTACGTTATACTAAAAATGGAGCGGAACAATAGGCCCCGCTTCCATAGAGCGAACCTCGGTCACTTTTTCAGAGTGCTAGATTGTCTATATGACCAACGAGTTCAGCAATCTCGGGTTTGGATACTTGAGCGTTCGCTCCGACTTTTTCTCCCTTGTGCCGTAGGTCCGCTGTGATGAGAGATGAAAATATCACCACAGGTAATTTATTGAATTGGTTGCTTTCCTTGATTCGTCGAGTGAGGTGGTGACCATCCATTTGCGGCATTTCAATATCTGTAATAACCATTTGGATTTCTTCTTCAACAACCTTACCGGCTGCTTCGATCTTCTCTAAGTATTCCAGAGCTTGCTTTCCGTCTTCATAAAAGTGGAGGTTAGTATAGCCTGCTTTTTCTAGTGTTTCTTTGAGTAGTTGTCTTAGGAATGATGAATCTTCAGCGATTAGGATGTGTTTTTCTGATCTCTCCCGCTCCCCTAGATGTTCCAACCGGTCCACATTAATCCCAGATGAAGGATTGATATCTACTATTACTTTTTCAAAGTCCAGGAGTAATACCAGCTTATCTTCCAAGTGAATGATTCCGATTGCTAAAGCCTCGGCTCCGGTATACATATCATTCGGTTTCTCTATCTGTTCCCAAGATATCCTGTGAATACGAGATACCGAATGGACTTTAAAAATAACTTTGCTCTTATTAAACTCACAGACAATAAGTTTGTTCCTCTCTGGATTTTCAGAAGGCGGAACCCCTAATACCGTCTCCATGTTTATGACTGGCATAACTTCTCCTCGGATCTTCACAATCCCCTCTATCGATGGGTGTGATTGGGGTACTGAAGTGATTTCTAAAGGATTAATAATCTCTTTAACCTTAATCACGTTTATGCCGAAATTGTTGTTCCCTAATCCGAATTCAACAATTTCTAATTCATTCGTTCCGCTTTCTAATAAAATTCGATTTGAACTCATATAAGTATTTCCTCCTAATCTCTTGTCACGTACCTTATCTGGAGTGCGCCATCTTCCTTTTCGGTGTATTTAACTCTGCAGCCACACTTTTCACAATGGATCACACCCGCTCCTCTTATCGTGTCGAGATATTTTTTTAATGATTGATAATTGTCGGTAATGACTTTGCTATTTTCCTTTTCTGGTTGGCATGAGTGACATAGACCTTTATTCATCTACTCAACTCCTTTAAAATACAAAAAAGCACTGAATTAGCCAGGGGAGAATCCTGACCAAAACAGTGCTTCTGTAAATATTATTATATCGGTTCGATAAAACGCTCACAATGATAAGCGAAAAGAGTTGGCGAAGTGACTTTATGGCCTAAAGTCTTTTCACACTACCAGGAGTTCTGACTTCTGGTGTTACTTAGAGATTGCATAAAAGATTATGATTATGACAATAACCCACATACACCCATACCCTTGAGCAAGTTGAGTATCGCCTTCTGCTTCTGAATGACCATTATCATCTTCTTTTATCCACCATCTATAACCTAAATAGATCAGCAATAGAACAAATAAAATAAAAATCCCTGTTATTCCTATTGTTAATAACAAACATAATGAAAAAAATAGAAGAGCTATTACAACGAACACTTCGCCATTATACCGTTTCACAAAACTCCCACCCTTTTAAAAACAAACTTCTGAAACTCTTCCTATATTTTAGCATTACTGTGTTATTTGTGAAAAAATAACTATAAGGAGTGAATTGTACCTGTGGTTTTTAGACGGTGTTCACTTAGTTATATTATAATGTGTGTCGAGGTGAAAAAATGAATGAATGTATACTGAAATTACTTGATAAAGAATTAATGGTGGTTAGACATTCAGAGAAGAAATTTTGGGCTTATGATTTTCTTTCTGAACATGCAGAAGGTGTTCTGAAAACCGAACTCGAGGCTTTGGCTGCTCAATTTTACTCATTGTCGAACAAGGGTGGTACTTCTTCAGTTTCTGCATATCAAAGAGCCAGACAGATGGAAGAAGAAATTAAGAAAAAATATTTTGGTACTTAAACTATCCATCTTCTGATGTGGTGTGTAGAATGGAACTATTCCTTTTTGAGGAGGATGAAAGGATTGAATATTTCTGATTCAACCTGGGTTGTGATTGTTACGTTGGGAGTATGCACTGGTGCCTTTATTTTGGAGCGTATTTATGGATTATTTGTTCGTGAAAAATAATTTTTTGAACTTATCCTATCCATTCTGATGCACAGTATGTAAAATGGAAACATTCACTGTTCCTCATGGACCTTTAGCTCAGCTGGTTAGAGCAGACGGCTCATAACCGTCCGGTCGTAGGTTCGAGTCCTACAAGGTCCACTTTCTATCATGAGAGGTATTATACTAGTAAATCTTCTATAACTCCATGTTTTACAGATTACTAATATATGATCTATATTCAACCTCTCGCCGTAACGTTTGTTCATGTGTTATTGATGGAACTATGCTGAGGATCACTGGGGGGGTTCAACTTTGTTCCGGCAAGGGAGTTATTTCCTTGTAAGTTGTTCTCTCTTCCTCAATTATTCCTGGAGAAGAACCTATAATGGAGTAGGTCAGGTATCTGACGTGAGGGTTCGAGTCCCTTCTTCTTCCGCCTTTATGCTGATGAATTTCACCCGTCCATATGCCAAAATGGAAATAATTCATCAGCACCATGGACCTTTAGCTCAGTTGGTTAGAGCAGACGGCTCATAACCGTCCGGTCGTAGGTTCGAGTCCTACAAGGTCCACTTTCTATCATGCGAGTTTGGGTTTCGTCTTAGTTTTTACGGCCTCCTTGAAATCCGTAAACGTTCTGAGACTGACGAAACCCCTCTCGCACCATCAACACACTAACGGAGGAATACCCAAGTCTGGCTGAAGGGATCGGTCTTGAAAACCGACAGGGGTGTAACAGCTCGCGGGGGTTCGAATCCCTCTTCCTCCGCCATTTTTATCATGCAGAGGTGGTATTTACTTGCCGTAATGTATTCATTAAGGTTCCTTCTTTCTGTTATTAACGGATGAATATCATCTCTGCTCCTATTGTTTGAGAGTTTTTCTAAGGAGAATTGGGTATGGTCTTTTATAAAAGAGTTGTGAGCCTCTTGTGAGGTCGTACCCTCTTCAGTTTTTTTAAGTGATATTCCGCAGTAGCTCAGTAGGATAGAGCGGCAGCCTCCTAAGCTGTAGGTCGCAGGTTCAAATCCTGTCTGCGGAGCCATACGGAGAAGTACTCAAGTGGCTGAAGAGACACCCCTGCTAAGGGTGTAGGTCGGGTAACTGGCGCGAGGGTTCAAATCCCTCCTTCTCCGCCATGTAAACTTTTCTCTTATTCTAATCTTTTTTGGTTGCGAGGAAGCACCTGCTAACAGCGGGTGCTTCTTTTATATATATTAGGTTAAACATATGGGTCAAGATTAGGAGGTACTTGTGAAGAAGCAATTTGGATTGATTGTTCTTATTTATCTGGCAGTACATTTTTCAGGTCTTATTGGTTATCCCCTCATGTACTATATTGGTTTTAAATTTTTTGGGATTGAGGACTTTGATAAGCTAGATGCTTTATCAAGAGGATATTGGCTGGTTATAAGCTTTGTGACAGGCTTAATATTGGTTTGGATAATGGAAAGTAAGCGTGTTCCTTTAACGGCCATTGAAAAGGCTGATCCGATAAGTAAAGGGAATTCTGTCGCTTGGGTGTTTGGTGGAGTTGTCCTAGTGTTTATCGGTCAAGCTATTGCTGTACAAATTGAATCTGCTATTGGGATTACGAGCGGTTCACAAAATACTCAGGGCCTGATCAATTTAATCAAGTTGGTCCCTCTGGTTGTCTTTGTGGTTGTTGTTATCGGTCCTATTCTCGAGGAGTTCATATTCAGAAAGATCATATTCGGGGTTATGTATGAGAAGACTAATTTCGTTGTTGCTGCATTAGTCAGTTCCCTTTTATTCGCCCTAATTCATTTTGAATTTGAACATATAATAATCTATACAACTATGGGATTCTCGCTTGCTTTCATCTATAAAATGACGAAGCGATTAATTGTGCCAATCATGGTTCATATTTTAATGAATGCGATGGTCTTTCTTATTCAATTCTTTTCCTAACAAGTTAAAGAGGAGTGGATTCAGTGAACCCGCTCCTCTTTGTTTTGTGTTGCCGGACGATCTTTTTGGAATTTCGCAAAAACCCTTCATTTTAAACCTTCTCACTAAATATTATTGATTCTTTTTTAGATATAAATATCCAATATGTAGTAAAATTGTTAGTAACAAACATAAACATTAGGTAAGAAACAATCAATGATATCGGGGGGGAATTATGAGTATAAATGAAGGTTTAAATCGAGATGAAAAGAAGTATAATAGCGGAGCGAAAAAGAAATATATTGTTGAATTTAAACATGTGAGCAGGAGAGCCACTAATCATTGGACGTATTACGACACCGACGAAGACATAATGGGTTTATCACTTGCGGAGATTCTGAAATATCACGCATCTAAGAGGCCTCACGATACTGTATTTGGAATCGATGAATATATCCTACCTGATTGCTCTCATTCGCAACGGTTGGACTACTATGTTGAAAGTAATAAGTCAGATGACTATCGGGCGGGTAATTCTTCATTAGCTGAAGATGAGGCAGAAGGTTTTACTGGAGGAAGTAACGTCAACTGGAGTTCAGTAATTGGTTTTCTTGTGCTAATTTCATTTGTGGGTTTTTTCATATATCTGTTTACGAATGGTTCGGGGAACCCTGAAATAGGTGAACTGGTAGAAACTAAAGATCCAGCATATGTCGCTACATCAATAGAGAGTTATAATGAATTCGCTTTATACATTAATCAAAATAATAACGGAGCAGCTCAAGCGATGATTGACTCTGGTGAAATCTCGAGAGTGCCTTCTGGATTTCCATTTACTTTTGTAGGGATTGCCAGTAGTTTAGATGGAATTGCGGAAGTGAGGATGGGTTCTTCCGGTACGGTGGTGTATACTGATTGGTCTAATCTCGAGAAAGCAAAGTAGTGTAATATTAATGGTATTCGAATTATGAGTCCGAAGAATCAAGACATTCTGAACTAGAATGTCTTTTTTATTGGTGTAAATAAAAAAAGAGCGGATTATACCGCCCTTTTCGTGGTTCATCACGAGGATGAATTACAAGCTTAAAATCTGAGTTGTTTTATCTTTAAGATATTGTATAGTGAATATTAGCTCTTGATGTGCTTCTGTTTCACCTTTTAATTTGTCAACTTCTTGTTCGATTTGAGCTAACAAATTCGCCTTTAAAGACTGTAATTGTGCGTCTGTTAGAAGGTATCGGTGATCCTTAACATGATTAGCTTGATGATAAGTTCCAGGGGTTGTATCAAATGGAGAAGCTTGATACCAATCCAAAGCGGCTGACTTTAGGTTATATAAGATGGTAAGGTCCCCATTAGCGATGTTCTTAAATCGGATTTGACTGATGTATTTCATTTTTGCAGAGTTGCTTTCACTAAACTGGTTAAGTTGTTTCATTAATAGAGCGTTGTGATGTTCCTTGTTGTTGTAATTCACAATCAAGTCAAAAGATATAAGGTTAACATCGACTAACTGCTTAATAAAAGACTTAGGTTTCTTGATGGAACTGTAAGTCTCTCTGATGTGGTCTTCAAAGTCTGCCGTTTCTCGAATGTTCACCAATCTTTTTTTGAGAGCGGTTTTGATCTCCTCTTTCGATTTGTCGTCCCAATAAGGAAAATTATCGAGTTCATTGGATAAATCGAAATGTTCTTTGATCATGTTAATGAGTAATGAATAATTGTAGTTAGCATTACATAAATGAAAGAAATCTTCGGTCAGTTCGTAAATCGTTTCGGCGTGTGCATTGCTAATTCGTTCAACAATCGATTTAACAATCTGTGTCTCGTCTTTTTTCGCGGAGCTATGAAGTATCTTTTGGGTCTTTTCTTCTAGTTGATGTAATTCGTGTAAAATGTTCATTATGCTGCATCCCCTTTTAAGTGTTTTGGTCTATATAGAGTAAAAGAACAATCTGTTACAATATTGTGTTCTATTTCTTCTACAGGTAAGGACATTTCTGCTCCGAGACTCTCCCAAAACCAGTAAGCTCTCATTCCGTCTTCTAGTACACTCCCGAAAATCTCTTTAATAGGAAAAGTGGAAAATAAGAAATTGATTGCTTCTGTTCCATTTCCTTCCCCTTTTTCGATCATCTCGATCATTTCAATGGTCATTACTTCGTCACAGATATCATACCAGATATACCCAACAACTTTATCATTCGAATCCATGAAGACTTCTGGTTTACCATCTACTGGACTATATTGCATGTTTATTCTGTGGCCAACTGGTAAATTTGTGATCTTTACAATTGTTGATCGAATCTCATTCATACTATATTCTCTCCTTTTGTGGTCCTTTAATAGCTTATGAGTGGATTTGTAGGTCATTTTTATAATATTGGACTTCTTCACCATCTTCTAATTCGATGCCAACGAGTGTTTCAAACTGCCACTCATCACCTATCACTTCTGTCCAGATAACTACTCCGCTTCTTCCTTTGTGTTCCCCTGTTGCTCTGATTGTTACTTTTTTGCCTTTCATCTAACTCCCTCATTTTCCTTGGATTTATCTGCTATGTGTTGCTGAGTATCAGTAACCTGCTCCTTTTTTTGAAAGTCGGTATTATCTATAAAAAGCTTGAGTGCAGATGTTTGACACCTTAAGAGCGTGTTCTAACCCCATGAATGTCTTGCCTAAGTAAATAAGTTCATTGCCGCCCTCAGAGATGGTTTCGATGTGGATGTAATGTCCTTCGTTTCCTCCTTCGACTGCGAAGCATGCGATCCATCGATAAGTAGTAGAAAACTCGCTGTCTTCCCTCCTCATCATGTTGGAGAAGTAATCTAGTTCATCGTAAACTCCTTCTTTCTTTAATACTTCACTTAGCTCTTGATATACCTCTTTGTACGTTTTTACTCTCTCTGTCATCATGAATGGAGAATTCTCAGGGTTCGGGACCCATACTTCCGTTTCGATTTGTTTCAATGTACTCGCTCCTTTTGGTTTTGATTTAGAGCAACAAAAAAAGCCCTAATCAAAACATTCAATGGTCTGTGCAGCACACAGCTTGAACGCTTTGATTAGAGCGTTTTGTTAGATTCTCTCTGCGAAGAAAGAAAAAGGTGTTTAATTAAAGGTGTTTGTTAAAATTATATCACACCAGGAAGTCAATTTCATAAAAGAACCCGCTCCTCCATTGGAGAAACGGGCTCTGATGATTTAAAATCGGTTTTATTATTCTCCTGAACTTCCTGATTCATTTTCATTGAAAAACCGTCTTATCAATCGCTCATTAAAACATGAGACGTGTTTTTCTTTAGCAACTTTTCGGATCACTTTTTCTGCAACGGGAGTCATGAATTCGAAACTGATTGGAAAATGACTATAGTTCTCTTTATATATCTCGAAGAAGCGGGAAACTAATTTTTCCGATAACCCGTATCCACGATAATCAGAGTAGATGGCCACTATATCGAAGTGGATCAATTTATTCATATACCCAGCCATTGGAACGCCCCGACTCTTAGAAGCGAGGAAGATGTCTTCTAATGCTGCCTCTTTGTATATTGTGTATTCTAAACGCCCTAACGTATCCGGTTCACCGTAAATCCCTTCCTTTGTGCATAGAAACAACGTGAATTTCTGGCTGATTTGCTTCCCTGTTTGGTTTTGGCTATGCTCTCTAAGGGAATACTCTATGTGCTTATCCATAACAGCAGTTTCAATCTTTAATTTCCTTAATGCTCTTAGCTTTTCTTCATGAATCCTTTGGCTTTCTAACTCCTCTGGTGATGGATTTAGGAAGCAATCGAAAATACTATCAGGCATATTGTTTGTCCTGGTGTTGGGTTATCTCTGACCTTATATCGTCATAGGTTTGCCAACCCTTACTACCATCGAACCATATGCCTTTTGGGTTTCCGATGTGATAGCTACTTTTCTCTAAAAGGGATATGTCTCCACTCTTATATTCTTGCAGCCATTGTTCACCTAATTCAAAAAGACCCCAAAGAGAGTCAAGATTACGTTCACAGTTTCTTACTTCGAGTGTGCAAAATCCTCCTCCTTGTCCTCTAAGATAGAGTTGAAGTGAGAATCCATTTATTAAAGGTTGGATATAAACAAATACTCGGTCATTTACTTTTTGTGATAATCCTATATTGTCAGAGAAAAACCATCCGTTTTGGTATTCTGTTGCCTTCTTCAATACATCACTGGTAGTTATGGGCATAGTATATTACTCCATTTCTAGTATTTTTTTTTAGATAAAATCAAATATGGTTGTTTGGTCAGAGGGTACATCAATTCGCTTGCCCTGGAAGGTTAGTACGACCTCTCCTTTTTTCTTTTCTACTGAATAAGGTCCTGCGTGTGCATAGATATTTAATTTATGCTTGGTTGCTATATCGATGTAATCTAGGATCCACTTTAAATGGTCATTCATTGCTATCACCTTTCGTCCGTGTTTTCTGTTTAGATAAAAAATATCCCGCTGCATAATTAAAATAATCAGGAGCGGTTGATAATCTTTTCGACCTTTGTATTAGTTATTTTCTTTATAAAGGTCTTCAATAATTGCTCTTTTTAATTCAAATACTCTTGTTTCGTTATTTTCAAACCCCTACTTATCAAGGAGTGAATCCGTTGGATTTGCTAAAGTTATTGAATGTATTCAAACTCTCCTTTTTCTAATTTTATACCGCAACAACAATTAATAATGATGTAACCTTCTTTTTTCTTAAAATCAGTCCACGTAGTCCCTATTAGCGCTTTAACAACATCATCGTTCTTAGTTGAATCCGTTGATAATATTCTTATCTTTTCCATGGTTGTTACCTCACTTCTGTTGCATAGTATTGGTCAAGAGGCTCTTAAACTCTTTCGTCGGATTGTGCATCAGTGACACTTCCTACAGTATGTTTTTCCTGCCACCGTTCCCCAACCGTTTTTCTTCATGACTTTAATCGCTTCATCCTTGTTCAAACCGTGTAAGGCTTTGAATGTACTGGTGTACCAATTCCCACACTTGTGACAACATGCGTCATAGAATTTATATACTTCCACGAATTTCACTCCTTCGCTACATTGGTCAAGAACCTATTAAACTCTTACATCGGATAGTTCAGCAACAACTAACAGATTTTTTCGCAAAACGCTCAAAAATTTCGTTAAAGTAATTCAAAAGCGTTTCCATCACTTTTTCTTTTGGCGACATAAAACCGCCATACTTGTGTTGTGATAATTCCTCTTTTTCCTCATTTGAAAAGGTATCATCAAAGTAAGTAACTAACAGTCCGAAATCCCTTTGTGACAAGCCGAAATATTCTATTTCAGATAATTCATCCACAGCCACAACTACTTGTTGATACCAAGATTCATCAATAGGAAATCCTTCTCTTAAATCATCTTTCAAGTAGTCAAAATTATCGTACTTCCGATAAAGTTCTCTTACGAATTTAGGAACCATCTAATCACCTCTCAATGTCGCTTTTTTTGTCGAGAATCTATTAAACTCTTTCTTCGAACTATGCAGAATAAAATCTAACATTTTATCAATATATATTTTCAATTTGTGATGGATAGTATCTCTTAATGACCTTGTCGCTTCCCAACTTTACTTCAACAATGTTACCTTGAAAACTAACAATTTCACCATGTAAACCATCATTGGTAGTGGCTTTTTGACCAATTTGTGGCTGAATAAAATCATCTTCTTCATTTAAACAAGCTTCGCAAGCGTTACAAGACCAGCAATAAGCACACCCACAATCATGACCACCGCAATCACAACAATTATAAACTTCTTCGCAATTACAATCTCTTGCTCTCATATTATCACCGCCTGTATAAAATTAGAATTTTAGCTATTATGTCACAATGTGTGTGAAGAATTTATTAAGCTCTTTCATCGCATTCATTTCGAATTAGTGTCCAAATACTTTTGGTGAATCTTTTTTCTCGCTTCTTCACTGAATTCTTCCTCAAAGTCTTTAAAATCAATATCGTACATATCTTCTATATATTGTTCGAATGTCATTATTATTAACTCCTTCTGTACCGGTATTTGAGTCAAGGGCCTATTAAACTCTTTCGCTGGATTTACACCTTCTGAATTAGTCATATCAATATCTTCCTCTCCATCAGGATATGTGTAGATTAACTACTAATATATTTCGTGGGATTATTGATTAAGCCTTTTTAATATTTCAGCTTTTAGCTTTTCTTTATACTCAGTCTGTTCTTTGGTGTTATAGCTAGTAATCCTATTCACCATCCATTCAAACTCTTCTAACAGTTTTTCATTGGGCATATTCGAAATAAAATCCAAAATCTCCGCCTCCACAGTTTTTGTCAAGAATCTATTAAACTTCTGCATCTGAATGACATTTAATCTTGGTTCTCTTCAAGAATTTTAATAGCGAAATTTAAACTGCCAACTTGGTGTTTATATCTAGTGTTGGCTCATTTATCTTTTCGCCCTCATCTTCTAACAGGTTCATTCCTAAAATCTTATCGTCCAATTTTCTTTTTTCTTGTTTTAAGACAAACAAAGCGTAGTCTGGATTCATTCTTTTGCCTCCTTCGCTATATTCGTCAAGGATCTATTAAACTCTTTCGTCGGATAGTGCCTTACAGCTTCTTAATAAACCGAAATGGATTATTTAATGAAACTTTTATTTTGCCACCAAATATCACCATATGAAGAAAACAATATACTGTGGCTATTCCAATAATGGTAAAAATAATCATTGTGCCATCTCCTTCGCTACATTGGTCAAGAATCTATTAAAATCTTTATTGATGCTATTGTATAATTCAGTTCAAAATTTTTACTGCTTTTCCTTCATGTTCTTTGATGGTCCTAATTTTTTCACTTGGATATTCAATCGTGAAGGTGATTTTAGCGTTAGCTTCATTCTCTCCAATAGAGATGAAATTCCCATTCCGAGTAGTGATCTCATAAATGTTCACTCTGCTCACTCCTATGCTATATGCTGTTAGATTTCTCGAATGTTCCGTATAGTTACTATTATGATAATAGCTGTTTGGCCAGCTCGAATGCTGTATATGGATTTAAATCCTCATCTAATACTGCTTTGACTTTGCCGTCAACCTTTATGCAGTGGTTAACCTTCCAATCTACAAGGTCAGTATATTTCCATCCTTCTACAGAACCTTCCTTGCAGAGTAACTCCCAATCCTTTGTAAATTCGCTTGCATACTTTTCGTCCATTTCGTTCTCTCCTTTTTCTATAACAGAATGATTCAAGATGACTTTATCCTGGGGCTCTTGCTTTAATGTTCAATCCTATTTTTCCTCCTGGCCTTCGGTTGGATTTGTAAGTGCGGTGTATTCATGCCCCTGAAAGCCTATAACGTCATAATCGCCATCTTCAAACCAGAGTGCTTTATCATGCGCCTCTTCTGCCTGATCACTCGTGTCCGGCCCTGAATGTTTCGAAGTATTGCAATAGAGTACGTATGATGAAGTTTGTTCTGTTTTCACTAAAGCAGCCCAGGCCTCTCCACCTTCATTGATATGGGAAACGTTTTTGCCACAAAAGAAGCAAGGGGCAGTTGCGTCCATATCGTTTTCTGGTAGTGTGTACTTGTTAATGTTTGAGATCCTTTCATCTAGCCATTCTTTAGTGCTTGTGGACATTGAATTCCATCTTTCTGCAGATGTTTGCATATAATCTCCTCCTAATACGTTTTAGAAATGCAAAAAAAGCACTTCTTGAAAAGGACTATTTTTCACCGACATTCAAGCTGCCCGGCAATAATCATTTTCAAAAAATGCTTTTAATAATAATGAGCGTTCTCCTCCAGGAGACGAAATTAAACTAAATGAATTATAGGTGTATATGCTTTATTGTATCACACCAATGCTATTTAAATCATTTAAAGGTGTGATATAAAAGAACCGCTCCCCTGAAGAACTTGATTGCAGGGAGCGGCTGGTTGTTTGATAAACAATTGGTAAGCAAATATTCAGTTCCTTTAACAGTACTGGTCACTCAATTAAATCAGAATTCTTTACCGTAATGGAAGCGTATAGGTTCTCTAAGTTATCAATCATGTCTGTCACATCGAGGTCGTGTTCATCAGAGATTCTATTGTTCAAGTAGCAGTATCTATCATTTAACTCAATGCCTTCACCATAAGCTACATAGATCATTGCCTTGTATGCGGTAAGTAGTGTGATTTGGGGTACGTCTGCTAAAAGAATTAATCTATATATGATTCCTTCTTCGTCTTCTAGCTCAAATGTTTTTCCCTCAAGCTCTTCGACTTCAATTCCTTTTTCATCTACCAGATCTCCAATTGAGTCATATAAAGATAAGGTGCAATATGTGGAGTCTGTCCCATCATGGAGAGTCAGGTCCATATATGCTCCTGTAGAGAAGTAAGCTGTGAACTGGTCTAATACATGGCCGCTTCTTTCTATGAACCCTACTCCATCTTCTGATAAGATATCTTTCCATTCTCTTAACCTTTGAGGATGGATCTCTATGAAATCTGCATAACTTTTGCCGGTTGGTAAGTTTTCTTTTTGATCATCCAGGATGCTGAAACGAATTGAGTTTAACTCCTGCCATGATGTGAGGATAAATTTTCTTAATTTGTGAAATGGGTAATAAGAGAACGGTTCAACACTTTCTCTCATGGTTTCATCAACAAAGAAGTCATATACATCGATCCCATTATGCTCCATCGTATAGAGATTCGTTGCCAGGTTCTGATCGTGGTCTGCGGCTGCCATTCTTTTATGGTTGTGTTCTACGATTTTTCTAAGTTCCTCTACAAGTAATTTTTTCATATATGTTACCTCCAGTTATTTTGGTTTTATGGTAAAAGATCGACCGTTTTGTTGGAATAACCAAATAGTCAATCACTGTTACGTTCTCATCTTTAGTAGTGGTTTATCTGCCTGCTGTTTTTGATTGAGTTTTTCTTCTGATGAAATATTGAAATGTCAGTTTCGTATTTGGATCCTTTTCATCTAAAACAAACGCTTCTAGTTCCGTATTTTTTTCATCCTTCGTAATGATTGTTCCATTCTCCTGTATGTGGCGATAAAAAGCCTTTACGATGCCAATGGCCTCGTCCATGGATGCTGCTTTGAATTCTAAAAGCTTTCCGGTGATAGGTCCTCTTTTATAAGTGGCAATGTAAGTTTGATTCATCTGTATCGTCTCCTTTATTATTTAGTTGCTCTCTCGATTACTTCATACAAGTGATCCAAGTTACCTTTCATATCAGTGATGTCTAAATCTATTGAAGAAGAGATTTCGCTCTCTAGGTCATAAAACTTCTGGTCCACTTCGATTCCTTCGGTTCTTGCTGCCATCATCATCCGGAGAAAAGCGGTTTTTAATGTGTTCAGTGGAATTTCTTCTTTAATTTTATCGATATGAAGGATGTGGCCAGTAAGGTCCCCGATCACTTTGTCTCCTGGTTTAATGAGTGTCTCAATATGGCGCTCCTTGGCTAATACGGTTTCTCCATTATTTAGTTCTACAACTATAATGATTTCTTCATTCCATGTACGAATGGTCTTTACTTTTCCTTCTGCTTTAAAAAGTTCGATTGGTAAAGTCATTGGTTGAGCTCCCTTTTGTGTGAATGACCCGCTCCTCTACTTAAGAGGAAGCGGATACTTTGTTATTTACGCTGGAAGACGGTGGGTGTGCTTCCACTCATCCTCGTTATGGTCATAGTAATAAACTTCATTGTCATCTCGAATTTCCCAACTTTCTTGAACTCCGTCATATAATGTGACTTGAAAGGTAGGAAAATCTGCATTGAATCCTGTATGTTTCACATCTACAAGGTTTTGGTTCTTGTTCAATAATGAGGTTAGTTTCTTGATATCATAGATGGACTCTAAACTAATCCAGGACATGCGTTCTCCAAGTTTCTTAACCGATACATCAGTGTCACTAGATAAAACATCATGGAATTGATCTAATAACAGCTGTAATCCTTTCATCTTCTGCTTTTCAGTCGCATATGCAGGGAATTGTGTGCAATAACTCGCACCTTCTTTCTCAACCCATTCTCCGTCAATTAAAATTGAAACATCGAAGCGGAGTAATTCAATATCTGTTGGATCCTCTGGGTTATAGTCACCGTCAAGTCCTTCTCCAAGCTCTACCCATTCAACCATTACGTTCTCATTTACTAATTTCATCTTTATTTCTCCTCCTACAATGATATTTATTAGAATGTGTAACCCGCTCCATCGATCTCGAATTGAGATGATTCTGTTCAAGATACTTCCAGGCTATGTTCGTATAAGAAAAGTTTCCTTAGGTTGGCCTTCTCCTTCATGGTGAATGTTAAGGAGGGTATTCTATAGGAATTTTCCTTTATATCAACTTGATAGTGGTTTGATAAGAATTTTTTGATCAGCTTTTTCTCTTCTGTTTCATCTATATAGATTTCAATTTCTTGTCCCTTCTCTACATCCTCAGGAAAATAAAAGAGGTCTACAATTATGGCTGAGGACGGAACATACTCTTCGTATATATCCCTGTAAGCATCGAGGAAATCTCCATCGTATTTCTCCTCTGCAATCTTGTAGATCGAGTGAGGTAACACGTCTTGAGCGTATTCATCCCATGCTATGAGTTTAATAAGGAAGCGGCTCGAGTCAGGTACAGTGAATTCTTTCATGATCCAGTGTTCTTTGGTGTTCTCAGCATCCCTTACCAAATCATTCTCATAGAGGTATTGAGGGCCAATGATATCCTTTTCCTCAATGCCTAGCTCCTCTGTATCAATCTTGAAGATAAGGTATAGTCCTTTCTGCTTCACGTTTAACTCATCTAATAAAGAACCACCATTGGGAATGGCTGATAAACATTCTTCAATACTTGGAGATACAGAGATACGAGGTATTTCATCATCTTCTGCTCCTTGGTGCCGGTGTTCTGGAACCCGGGGTACAAACTTACCCGAATGGTTAATGCGTGTAGAGACATGATAAAAAATTGCCATGAGGTCCACTCCTTTGATTTATGCTCTAATGGTTCTATTCTTCAATGCGTTCCTCCAAGCAAATGGTCCGACTGACTCTTATTGATGTCTTTCCGCAAGACTCACAATGGTGATATCCTTTTTCTTCACATTCGCTGCAGAAGTTATTCTCATCGTCCATTTTCTCGCTGCAGTGACAAGAGGTCGTCATCATGGTTTTCAATTCTTGGTGATTGAATGATGATTTTTTGTAAAGGACTTCAAATTCATACAAGTTCTCATCACAGTTAGAGCAATAGTATTCATAATCTAGCTCCTTTTCGATTGTTACCTCTGTTCCGCACTTTTTGCATATCTTCATTCTTAACATCCCTTCTATTCTCTTTACTACAAATGAAGTAACCCGCTCCTGATAGTAAAAATGGAAGCGGGTGTGTGATAGTTTGTATATAAGTAGTTCGATTTGAGTTCTTATTGTTAGACTGATAATCAATTGCAGTTGGGTGTGATTAGTGTCTGATGTCTACTCGTTCTACTTCCTCTGTTTCATAATCAAAAACAAGGTTAAATCTCCGGCCGTGCAATGTACAGACCCAGATAAACCACTCTGCTTCATCACGATCATTTCCGTATTCGATTTCTTCCATTTCTACATCTGTAAAATGTTCTTCTACATAAATACGAAGATTCTCACAGGCCTCGCGTTTCTTTATAGGTAATGTGTCCAGATAAGCTTCGAATTGTTCTTGCATTGCTCTCTCTCCTTTTGTGTGGTGTTTATGCTTGTTTATTTTTGATTTTTATTTCTGGGTTCCAGCCTAACTGTGCAAGATGGTCCGACACGCTTGATATCCATTTCTGAGCAAACTCTCCCTGGGCTTCCACGAAGTAAGGTTCTTCGCTAGAGTTTAAGCGATAGAAGTAATAAGTGTTGCAATGTACTTCATAGCCCCTTTCTTCATTTAACCCGATATTCAGCGACAACCGACAAATGAGCTCGTCTTTGAATTCATCAAATTTGTGTTCAGTAAGTTTTGAATACTGGTAATGCTTATCAATATCTTCAAGAACCTTCTTTGGTATTTCGTTAAACGGTACGAGTTGGTTGTAATCAATAAGGTCCCCGTGATGATCGTGTTCCTCACATTGAATTTCTAGCTTTTCATCAATATGGACTGGATCCTTCACTTGTGGAGTAAATGTGATGTAAGTTAAACCTTCTTGTTGTTCCTTAAGATGGCCCGAATATACCAGTGGTAATTGAAATGCCAGAGGTGTAACAATATCGCTATATCCTTCTCCAACGGTCGAAAATAGCCCTTTGTCGTCCTTGTCATAGAAAGTGATGTTGGTCATTGTAAAGTCAATATAGACCGATCTGACGTGTTTTGCGGTGTATGATGGGATTAGCCATTCTTGTTTCCCCTCTGAAATATACTGACCGTCATTCATTTGGTCGGCATATGTTTCGATTGACACCAATGCATATTCATTTTCTTTGTACCCGAAGTGGCTTAAAAATTCCTTTTGATGCGCTACTTCCCTTAAGTTAGTTGTTGTCATTAATACTCTCTCCTTTAATAGTTGATTTGGAACAAATAAAAAAGCCCCAACTAAAAAGTTCAAGTGTCTGTGAAATAGTTCACAGTTTGAACTCCTTAGTTGGAGCATTTTGATTATTTCTGATTCTTTCTGCGTAAGAAAGAAAAAAGTCATTAAGTTAAGTAGTAATAACAATAGTATATCAGTTCTGTATTTTTAAATAAAATATGAATGACAATATTATTTACGCTTAGAATTACCATGACTTTTATTATTTAACTTTGTGAAGATCCGTTTGCTTGATAGGATGATTGAGTATGAAAGCAAAATGTATATGGTGGCCAAAATAGAATGGATTACTATCAATTGGTGCCAGGGAGTGGCTAAAGAGAGTTCGTTTTTGATACCTCCATCAATATAAAGCATCATTCCCATTACAAAGGCTAATGTGAAATTATCTAGACTTCTAATAAATTGTTTTACTCTTTTTGCTAGTCTCATCACGATTGCTCCTCGGCACCTCTTATGGGCTGTTTTTTATCAAGTGAAGCTCTCCTATTTTCTTTTGAAGGTTGTACTGATCGGAAAACGTTCCTCTCCAATATCATCAATAATCCAGAACATGACCCTTCCATCAAAGTGATTCTCTACCTTCGAAACATCATACTCTTTTCCTTTGGTCGTGTTGTCGGGGAATCCACAATAGTGTTCTGCAATCAATATGTCGCCAATTTTCATGTCTCCTCACCAAAAGTCATTTGTGTCCAAGACCAGTTGATTAGTCCTAAAATAAAGCCCCAGGTGGAGACTCCAAACATCTCAAAGGTCCCTTTCATTACCTGATAAATGATAACTGCTGAATCAGTTAGTAATACAGCCCAGGCGACTACTAAAAATTTTGTTTTATGCTTGTTAAACCAGTTTAAAATTGAAAAAACGTCCATTTGATAAGCTCCTGTTCTATGATTTTTACGGCGATTAAGCTTTTCTGCCACTCTCTCCTCTAGAATTTTTCCTTCTGTTTAAACAAAGTGGTCTCGATGATCACCCAAACTAACCATCCGGTTGCAGTAAGGATCCCTGTATGTAGAAGCTTCAAAATGAATGGCTGTTCCACAAAGAAATAAGTAATACCAGATATCGCTAAAAGAGAATAATAAAAAGACTGGGATATTAATAAAAGAAACTTCTTCATTATTACTATTTCCTTTCCTAATCGTGTGTTTGATTTCAGGGGCCTTTCTGGTGTTCCCTGTTGCTCGCCCTTATTGGTGTTACGATTGGGTCCGATAAACTTATATTACTTTCTCTATATTGAAATGGATAGTATAAGCGAAAAACCCCTCCTATGAATATTTCTAAAGGAGCGGGACGTTTAATTTTATGCGATGTTAACCTTTACTATGGTTCTTACATATAGCTCGAGGTGATTATATGCGATGAGTCCCTTTGTTGACGTTCCACCTGGAAAGAGAAGTATTTATCTAATTGCCGCTCCGTTGTTAAAATTTCTTTTTTAATTCCAACTAGTTTCATATAGAACCTTGTTATGATCATTGTTCTAGTTTTACGTTTAGGCGGTTGCCTTCCTCCAGCAGCTCATAAAAATCTTGAGTGGACCAATCCTCCGGAATCCCATTCACAATTTCCTTAGATAGAATTTTCAAAGTACCAGAATGAATTTCCAATTTATAAATAGGGCCTTTTCCATCGAATTGTTTTAGTACATAGAAAGAATTATGAATGTGATTTAGCACCGAATTTGCAATTTGTTGAGCTTTCTCAAAAATCATGACGCATTCTTGGTGTTCAGAGAGTTTAAGCTCTCCTATTTCTTTAAGTGCCCTTTCAAACTTTTTGTTTTGTTCTATTAGGCTTACATTTCCCAAATTGTCCATCCTCTCATGTTAAGTGCCTTTTTGAGTTTCCAATACTTTATTCTTTCTCGCCACATTCTAAACAAATGATCTTTGTACCCATATAGACGTACTCGAGAGAATAATCTTCTCCATATGAATCCATATATTCTTCTTCTAGTTCACATCTTTCACTTCCACACTCTTTACAGGCGACCTGAAATTTTTCGAACATCTACATCACTATCCTTATTGTATAGATCTTTTTGATTTTGAAACTCATCGTAATGTTCTTTAGTATCAAAGAGTGAAATATGACTCTGTTCTATCAAAATGTACATAAGCAACATTATCAATTAAATTATAACCATTTTCAGTAAGTGCTTTTTGTACTAGTTCCCTTTTCTCTTCCGTTAGGGAATTAAACTCATCCATCAAATAGAAATTTATAAACGAGTTTTCTGAATCTGTTGCTCTTTTTAAGACCTTAAGTTCTACTTCAGAAAGATCTTTCTTATTTTCTATTTTGCTTTTTACTTTTTTTAGAAAACTTTTTTGAAAGTTAATCATAGCGTTCAAATTCCTTCTTACATCTGTTGAGTCGTCTTTAGCATTTAAGCTTTCTAACGTAGTGAGTAAGTTTTTATGATGTTTTTTCATTTTAGAAATCATAATCTCGGTCTCGTTTTTCTGTTTTTTTAAATTCATTCAATATTCACCGTCCAGTAGTTTTTCTTGATATCGTCTTTACGATTTTTAAATAAAGGTATATGATTGAATAGTGAGAGTATAGGGCCGCCAATGGGAATAAACCCAGTGTCTTTGCTCTCTTTTAAATTGTATTTTTGCTACCTGAATCTCTTTTTGCCTTAGAGTTTTTCTCTAGAGACTTATAATGCATATCCGCTTCTTCTTTATTGAAGGGCCTGCTTTTGAAAATTGATTTAACGGTCTTTCTCCGCTCTTCCGCTATTTTTTTATTACTCATTCATTCACCTCTGTCTTATATTCCTATCCCCCAGGGACCTTTTTCATCATCTTTTTAGCGATTGCATCTTCACCAGCACCCCAAACTTTATTATTAGAGTCCTTAAAGAAAAGTAATCCGCCGTCTTCCCTTAAGAACATATAGCCTTCATCGTTGAAATATTTTATGCAAGCTTGATAAAAAACCATTGCATCACCTGGTGAAGAGTATTATGCTTGCTTCTAGTGAAAATCAAAGTGTTGATTTAAGTGGTTTGCAACATTATCTGCCTTACCTGTGAAAATTGTTTTCTCTTTCCCTTTTTCGTAAGCTAACACACTGAAGATCGCGCCCTTACCGAAATTCCCGATCCTCACAATTTTCAATTCATCATAAAGAATCTCTTCTTTTTTAATCGTTCTGATTTGATTTGCTGTAATCATATAATCCTCCTCCCTTATGTTTGTTACAGAGTTCACCCCCTGCGCATTTTTAGTCAAGAATCTTTTAAGCCCTTTCATCGGACTGTTCACCAGTTATGTTTTTTACATCTTGGACACCAAACATCTCTTCCAATTAACAAGTGACCAAATAATTTACATGAAAATTTATTCAACATAAAAACCCATTTATTCACTTAAAGCATCCTTTGCTAATTCCATCCAACCGCCCAAAATTTCATCTACTTTTCCTCCGCTATTCCTTGATGTTCCAATCCGTGTACTTGCATTCTACATGACTTAAAAATCACGATTATCCACTGGTCTTTCTTTTCCTTGTTCATCTGGAATCTGTTCTGGATGAGGATTTTCACCATTCACTTTGTTAAGAAGTCCTTCTAGAGTTGGTTTATTCTTTTTCTTTTTAAATAATCTTGACTTCATTTTCTAACATCCTTTCTCACTTCACATTTTTGGTCTAGAATCTATTAAACTCTTCGAATGCGTATTATAACTCCTCTAATTCATCTAACCTATCCTCAAGTAGGGACAATTTCCCTTCCCAATAACCTAAAGACCAACCGGCGTGATATGTGTGCGTTAGACTGGGATGCTCCCCGTGCTCTTTCTTATACATTTCAATTTTTCTTTTCACTCTATTTATTTTCTTCTCTAATGTTTCTTTAGTGCTGTACTCCACTTCATTCCACTCCTTCATGGTATTATGCATTAAGTTTTATATATTCAAATGCTTCCTCTTCTGTTTTAAATTGCAATGGTATAGCCAGTGTTGTCTCAGGATTAAGCAAAAGAACATTTCCAAACTCCTCTGTGAATACTTCAATGTACCATTTACTTTTAATTCGTTTTGGCTTCAAAATAATTCACCTCATTACTGCATAGTTTTTGTCCAGAATCTATTAAACTCTTTTTTCGTATTGTGTAACAGTTAAATTCCCCTTCAATGGATTCATTTGCAGTATCAATAAAATAGTGGCTTTCCAACTCGACTTTAGACTTATCGGATTTTACTGCGATACAATCGGTCACAAGATTGCTAACCCAAATAATTTCAAGTCCATGCTCTTTTAAATCGTAATAAATCTGATTAGAATAATTTTCTGTTAATTTCAGAATAAATTCTTTCAATTTAAAATCCTCCTTACTGCACAGTGTTTGTCTAATGTAAGAAAATGTACCTTTTCTTACTATCCGATCTTATCGGATTGTGTACTAACTCATTTTCTTTCTTTTTGGTATTTCTACACCTTCTATAACTTCTTTACACTTACGCAAAAAGAAAATCGTGTCTTGTTTTTGATTATCACGCCAAGCACTTTCTAATTCTTGATACTTATTTGCTTGTTTTAACAACTCGTTATAATCCTCTTGTTGTATTTTTATTATGGCCATAAAAAGCAACTCCTTCCTGCACTAAATGGGTCAAGAATCTATTAAACTCTTTCGTCTAAATGCGACATAACTTCAACTCTTTAAATCTTCATAGTCCTCTTCTAATATCGTATTTTTAATTTTACTGTAATCAAGCAACATTGGTATTTTTAATTTAGTTGTCCATTCAAACCCGTCACTCAAATAGTCGGATATATCTGCTTTGTTTACAACGTTCCTTTTAGCCTTAATAGCATGTAATTCACCGTTTGGAAAACTGTATTTTCTATATTCGTAGATTAGTAATTCTTCCGGTGGATAGTAGTATATAACCTCATTAATCAGAAATTCTTTATTAACTTTTTCTAAATACAAAGGAAAAATGTCAGCTGCTGTATATGCTTCATTAACAATGGACTTCCATTCATCAACTATATGGCGAGGTATATTTAATTCATAAGAGACTTTTTCCACTTCTTCAATGTATACATTTTTACTATATAGCATTGTGTCTGTCTTCTTATGAAACTCAATTTCACTTTTCAATTTTACTCTCTCCTTTCAAATGAACAATATGAGTCGAGGATCTATTAAACTCTTTCGTCGGATAGTTCATTGACAAAAATCAATTGCATACCACCAAAAACCGATTGAGTAGTAACTTTTTTTGACTTCATTTCGGTTACTCTTGTGATACCAATAAATCTACCTCTATATTTATCAACTCTTTTCGTTTTCATCTACCACTTTCACTCCTTCGCTATAGTCAAGGGCTTATTAAACTCTTCCGGACTACGCAACAATTTCTTCTAAAATGAACTTCTTCACTTTGTCGTATTCACTGCTTTCTATAATCAATCCGTCGTATGAACTGGTGGCAAAGAAACTAATCGTTTGATATACATAATCATTAACAATGTCTCCTAAGTCCTCATCGAACTCTGCAATCTCTTTCCAATCCACCCATTGCTTCGTTCTTTCTATGCTGAATTCGAATTCTTTGTCTTCACTGATTTTAGGTTTAGGTAACTTTTGGTCACAACACTGGCAATGGCTTTTCTCTGTTCTATACTTCACTACAATTGTTTTACTCATTTCTCCACTCCTTCACTATATTGGTCAAGAATCTATTAAAATCTTTCGTCGGATTGTTCATTACTTGTTTTTACTTGGTGCAAAAGCCACTCCATATGTCCTTGAATTTGTGTTATTGCCAAATCTGTTTGTTCAAAGCTATCTTCTGAATCGTAATACTTTTCCAGTAAAGATTCGATTTTCTTTATTCTGTCTTTCGCCTTTAACAACTCCTTTTATTTACTACGCTTTTTTGGGTCAAGGGCTTATTTAGTCGCTTTTAATTGTCCATTTAAGTTCATCGAACCTTGTAAGCTCATCACCCATTAATACAAATTTATCAATTCTTATACCCTTTGATAACTCATCGTATTTCTGGCAATGGTCGTTATAAGGTTTACTTTCGTCATCCAACCAAGAATAAACGGTTTTACCTTCAATAGAAGCTTTTATAGCTTCTTGAAACGATACGTACTCCATTTCCTTCATCCTCTCATTTATGTCGCAGTATGGGTCTGTAATCTATTAAGCTATCTCGTCGTATTGCGACACTAGATTAAATTACAAAAATATAAATAATTATTGATATCGGTACAGCAGATATTAGTAAACCAATAGTAATTTCATCAATTTCCTTCATGGTTCGTTTTTCAAACCTTTCCAGCTTTTCCTCATTCAATTCTTCACGAGTCTTAGCAATAGGTCCGTTCATAAAGCACCTGTGACAAATTTGTAATCTATATTCTTTTGTACCAGTGATTGCAAGAAAATCTGATTCACAACTCTTGCATTCGATACTAACCGTTTTATTCATACTTACTCCTCCTGGTCTTGTCCATAAAGCAAACTTTTACATCTTCAATCATTGTTAATGCCTTCTCTACTTCATCCTCAATTTTACTGTCGTGCTTATTTTTGAATAGTAACGCAGTATTTAAAGAGACTATGGAAGCCTTCAAAGGTTAAAGGGAATCTGCCAGACTTCACTTATGAACTACATTGGTCAAGAAACCATTAACCTCTTTTGTCGTACTGCGAGGTATTATTTTTTTCTTAAATCCGATTCATTTAAAACATAAACAGTAAACGAACCCTTTTCACCAACATTGCAAAAACAATATCCTGATTCAATTTCCATAGGAGAACCTTCGCTTCCGTAATCATCAAATGCTTTTACCCAGTTTTTATAAACAGCTTCGTGATTAGGTTTTTGATATTCATCTTCTAAGTAAAACTCTCTCCAACAATCATCAAGAAAAGTTTTTGTATCTAAAAAAATATCACTTTTTCCGACAAACCAACGCTTTCCACTTCCTCCTGCACCTTCAGTGAAAATTGTTAAATCCAATATAATCTTCCTCCTGTCAATTTAGTTTTTGGTCGAAATACGTATTAAATATCGTCTAACATTGATTGTATTTTGTGATAATCATTATTCATTAGATTGTTATTTTCCAATGTTTCTAAGGCTAACTTCACTGCACTTTGATGAACCTCTAAAGACTTGATAAGCCAGTCTTTTTGGACTTTGATGTTATCAGTATCAAAAACAGTTTTGTCTTTGAGATACATAAGCCACAAACTATCATCAAACTGATTAAATATCTCCTTTGTTTCTCCTTTAAGATCTGTAATCGTTGTAGTTCGACATGGTGATCATGACATCCAAAAACCTTGTTTCTTAATTTTCTCCCATTCAGCAACGCTAAAGATTTCATCTGTTCTTCTTGTTGTTCCTATAGCAATTTGTTGTAACGTCAACCTTCACAAATTTCTTATGAGCAAATTCCTTAGTATCAAAAGAAACATCGTAAGGGTCTACGCTGTGAATTTCTTTAATGTAGTGCTCTAATACATTCATCATCTTTCCTCCTTAACGGAATTCGTCTACAGCATCATCATGCTGGGTATTAACTCTGATGCTTTTCCAAGCCAGCCATACGCCTTAATATACAGAGCTTTAATACTGCTCTCACGTTTTCTGCGTGTTCACTATACCTTCCTTTTTTCACATCTTCTTCAAAAGCGATGCGAGATAACGCGTATTGCTCTAAAACATAATCATCTGTTTTATCTTTCAAGTAGGTTTTCAAGTCCTGTTCTGTACGTTTTTCTTTTAATAGGTGGGTCATATTAACGTTCCTCCTTCTCTCGATTTTTGAGAAATATTAAGGTGCCTCGAGGTATAATTGATTTCTTTAATTCAAAGCTGCTGGTTGAAACAAGTTCAATATACCTTAGTCGTAGATATGGTCTATAACTGCAACATTGCTATTTACCAGATCAACTGCATCATCAAAAGATAGGATAAATTCATCTAGTTCAACGAAGTACTGGTTGTCGTAGAAATGCTTTGTCATAAATCGGATTTTTACTTTACGTTCCATTTTACTCCCCTTTCTGCAGTACAAGGTTTGTCTTGAGTCTATTAGACACTTTTTTCGGATTGCGCAATTACTTTTTCTTTATTTTACTTGCTGCTTCCAAACACTTTTTCAAATGCTCTTCTCGTTCAATCAATGTTTTGCCACTCTTTTCTTCGACTAATTTAAGTTCTTTCATATGAGTATCTCCTTCAAATTTTTTTGTCAAGGATCTATTAAACTCTTTCGTCGTACTACGAAATAACTATATATTTTGCTTTGTTGTTAATGGCGTAGATATATTTATAAACTTCATACTCTGACTTTAATTTACTTGCTAGAAGCTTTTTGAAAGTACCGCCTTTTATCCAAACTGACCAACCCCCCTTATATCTCTTACACTCAAAACTAACACTCTGCTTCATACAAAAACACTCCTTCACTACTTTGGTAATTCAACGCTTCGATTTAACAACCAATGCAATAATAATACCTACAATGGCTATACTTTGTATCAAATCAATTAAAGTGATTGCTCCTAAGTGCATTTATACTCAACTCCTTTGTTACACTGTTTTGGTCAAGTGTATTAACTCTTTCATTTGAAAGATTGGGAATGATCAATAACCCTCAATGTTTTCTTCAAACCAAAACTTTACTTCTGTTGGTTTTTCCTCAACTAGTCCGAATTTCTTTGCTAATTTATATTGTGTCGAATCACGGTTCAAGCTGATAACATACCCTTTGATTATTCCCCTCCAACTTTCTAAAGACATTGAATGTTTGTTGAGGTTGCAAGAGGCACAAGCAGGTACTTTATTTTTCTCTATATCTCTTTCAGGGAACTGAGGTTCACCAGTTACCAAATTTCTAACTATCGGCTCAAAATGGTCAGCGTGCCATCCTTTTTCACCTAACTTCATACCACAATACCAACAATGTCCATTAGATTTATCATAGATGGCTTTACGTTTAGCGTTCATTTTTTCACCTTCCTATATTCGTCGGATTGTTCATTACTTCTTCTTTCTGAAACAGGCTAAAATTTTCGTATATAGTGTTGCAATTAATGAATACGGTAATGCAATTAGTATGAAGAAGGGTATTAACCAGAACCAGTCATACCACTTCACCTGACTGTCTGTAAGAAAGTGCATGTTCATCCTCCTGTCTGTGTTGCGATAAGAGTCGATTATCTCTTTATCTATTTCGTTGACTTAATTTCAATGCTGATGACTGATACCATACATCATCATCTGTCATACCTCTTTCGAAACCTACACGACTATTAGCTTCCTCTTCGTCTGTATATACATCTAGAACATTAATGCTTTTGCTATCACTGTCTTCATGAAGCACGACATATACTTCTTTAATTTCGTTGAATGTAAATGTTTTTTTCGGTTCAAATTCAAGTCCGCTTTCTTTTAATATGGTCTGTTCACCAACATGAAAAGGTAGTGTTCTCACACAGTTGCAAGGGTATTTAAAATAGCCATTATGCCTTTCTCCTGTGCCTCCGCACTTAATGCAAAATGCATTTGCTGAATCGCCCATATAAATACTCCTTTCGCACATTTTTGCTTAACACACCACTTATGGATCGGTGGTTTATTACAAGTATTATCGATTCGATTTTCTAAGTAATTGCTTGCTTTTTTTGGTTAGCTTCTTGCTAGATGTTGCTCTACTGGCGCAAGTTGGACATTTTTTTATATAGCCAATCTCGTGTTTCGCACATATAAAACCTCCGTTTATTGGTTTGTCCATGGGCCGCCTCCTAATTAATCGCTATGAAAATAATCTTCTTCTAATTCTTTCGCGTACTGTTGAAATGTCTGGTCCATAATGCTGAAGAGGTCAATCACTTGTTCTTTCTTAAGTACAAAAGAGAGTATGCCTGGCGATACCCCTAACCCTGTGAAAGTTGGTTGAGCTATCATAAAGAGGAGTTCTCCGCTCTCTAGACTTCTGGGGAAGTCCACAATAAAGAAAATTTGACCTTTTACGCCCAGGCTTTTATGATCTTCTTTTAGTTCTAGTAATGTACTCCATCTCTTCATCGCCATCACCCTTTCTGATGCAGCCGCTTCACTCTTTTATTCTGAAGTGGCTTTTGCGGTTCTCTACTTTCCACTCTAACCAATCACTGTTCCAGTTGGCCTTTAATGTTTGGGTAAGCTGGGGTTTAGGTTTTGAGTAATAGCAGGAGCAATGCTCTAGGATTTCGTCAACCGTTACCCACTTACCTTGTTTTCTCCGTTTAAGGAATCGTCTGATGTCATCGATCATCAAGGTGTAATCGCTCTGATAATCGAAATCGCCCATCTTGGATCCTCCCGGGATCGTGTCGTGATAACCATCTTTTATGTACTTTCGGATATCTCCTGTTTTCCGGTTAAAGCTGGCGAATAGGCCAGTTGGAATTTCAGCAACCGTTTCATCCTTAATGATGATTAAACCAATGCCGTGATACTTCAAGAAGTCTTTGACAATCCGTTGGATCCCGCTCTTTTTATAAGGAACTGCAATAAATACATAGTGGCCATGTCTCCTTGCCTCGACCGCTTGTTGAATGACTTTGAAGTTAAGGACTTTCTTCATTTCAACTATGATGTCGTGATTCCCTATCACGGCGACTACATCATAATGAAGAACTTCGGCATACACTTTTTCGCACCCTACTTTTTCAATTAATAAGCGTTTAACCGGTTCAAATAAATCGGATTCCTTCAACGATCTCACCTCCTTCGCTAAGAACCGCTATTCCTGTAAGGGGAATTCTATAATAACCCCTTCAATCGGCTTGTCTTTATCTCGTTCATATTTCTCGAAAGTTAATTCGTAACGGTCTTTGATGTTTTTAATCGGATAGACATTAAAGCCTTTCTGTAACAGGTGTTCTGAAGCACCGCGGAATGTTTTATGAACACCTTCTACTTGGTGGTCTGCATCTGAGTATTCTAAACCATTGTCAATATCGACAAGATAAACGTTCATGAGTTGATACCTCCTTTGGTTCAGTTATATAAGTGTTACTCATTCATATCAGTATCATCAACAGCAATGAAGTTTCTTTGACAGTCTGGACATTTCGCATGATAATTCGGATGGTGTGTATCATCATAAAACCTGAATTGATTTCCTTTGCCACACTCTGTACATTTCCAATACCCTTGAACATATCCGCTTGTTGTTTCGGGTGTTGTGCAATTGACGGAGTAAACCACATAGGAATGATCTTTATCGTGCTGAGAAGTGTACGTGAATGGTGTTAATACGGTCATGGTTCTATTCCCCTCCAATAAGGTTGTACTAAGGTTAGAAATGGTAGGCTACGGACTAATCCGCTGCTTAAACCAGTTCATAATCCGTCATATTTTTTTAGTTCATATACTTCACTGTGGAATTCTCTTGGATTCTTTGAATCATAAATGTTTGTGATGATATAAAGGCCCCTATCGATGCTGACTGTGTTTCCAACCATGCACTTCATAGGAACATCCAATAAATCACCTAACTTTTTCCCTTTGTGATCATAGAGCTGGTAATTATAACCCTCGTGACTTCCGTTTCTATGATAGGATTGTCAAGTCGTACTCCACTTACTGACTTGCTCCTTCATTCTCTTGTACAAGTACGTGTGGTCGATAAACGCTAGTATGTACTATGCAAATTGATACTTGCGTTGGTCAACACGGCAAGAATTGCTGCCATGAATAACGATAGTCCACATAAGAATTTACTCTCTTCTGACATTGTTGACGTGCCTACAATTAATGCGGATGGAAAATAGATGACGGATATAATAATGAGTGTAATTGTAAAAGGATTAATAATTTGCAAGATTTCCGCTCTCCTTTGGCTACGGGTTTTCGTTTAGCTTATCTTTGAGGGTGTAATAAAACTCAGGTATTAACCCGCTATTATCAACTTTTAGTTTCTCGAAGTCTCCACCTCCACTAACGTGTTCACTGTCAATAACTTCTACTGTCTCTTCTACATAAGCAAGAATTTCTTTGATCAATTCTTTGTCCATATCTAGTCTCCTTTTCACGCAAGAGAGAACACACTCTCTTCTTTGGGTTCGTACACTTGTCTGTGTTTCTCAATTGTCACAGTAAGGTACACTAACACCGTTCTTTGATACAAACATCTGCTCTGCTGAAACTGTCCGCATTCCGGATACCACGAGGTAATGGCAACCTGTTACTTTGTGTCTATAAACTTCTGCGTAACCAGTAACGTCCAACTTATCTTCTGTGACAAGTTCAAATCCTTTTGGCATTGATGGTTCCACGGTAGATTCGTCCCCATCACAAGCTGCCAACAGTATTACCGAGATGATACTAATCAATAAAAACTTATTCACTTCCTCAATCCTTTCATCGATTATTTAATGAAATCGTCTATGTTTTGGTGGACTACTAATGGTTTGTTTGATGTTTTTCTAGCTATTGAAGAGATATCCTGAAGTGCAGTGGTGTATGTTTTTCCTGGAGGGAAAACATAGTGCAGTCGCTTCCCCTCTTTTAGACCTTTATGGGTGGTCCGGGCATACCGCTCTCTGAATATTAGATAATCTCGGTACGCTTGTTCTCTTTCTTCAATTGTCATAGTGGATAAGTTATATTCGTCTGCGTATATGGGGAGATACTTTTTTTGGTCCTTTTTCTTTTGGCGCTTGTTCAAATTTGAGTCCCTCCTTTTATTAAGGGGATGTGATTAATAATCGTCATTCATACAGTCTTGGCACCAGTAGTAGCAACCGTTATGTCCATAACTAGGACCAACTTCTTTTACTTTCCGGCCGCACTCAACACAGATCTTCCGCTTCTTTCTCATTCTCTTGTTCAACTCATCACCACCCTATCTTATTGCCCTACGCTTCCCTTCTTTCCTAAATGTTCTAGCGCTTAACCCTTAGGTTCGTTATTGGGTTCCTCAATTAGCCAACCATTTGGAGGACTACCTTCCATTTCCACGCTCTTCATGTACTTCTTTCTTTCAAACTTCACATCGAACTTTGCTGCAGGGATGAGGAAGTACAAATCCATTTCATACGTGTTTCGGGCTCTTCTTTTGACAATACCAACCTCTTGCCCGGGTTCTAGTCCTAATGTCAGATTTGGGTACAGCTCTAGATGACGCACTTTCCCTGTCTTCAAATCTTGTACAGAAACATCAATTGCTTTCCATTGGCCAAATGCTCCAAATGCTTTTTGTTTTGGCTCTGTGCCTATATTTAATACTTTGTAAGTGTGTTCTTTGATGTAGTTCCTGGACATGATAGTTTTTAGGATGTAATACATAAGGACAAACGGGACCATTAGTGCTAGGACTATGGGGGTTACTATAAAAACAACAGAAATCATGTTGCTGGGTTCAGGTAAGATGTTGTATTTCTCTTCTAGCCCAAACACGGTAAGTGGTATGAGGATAATAGATGGCATCATGGTCGCGTTGAATTCAATTGATTGTTTAGCTTGCAACGTTATTCCTCCCTGTAACTTGGACTACCTCATTTGAAGGGGGCTTGCAGAGTAGCTGTTCAATCAATCTTAATGCCTCTATATTTATCTGTAACGTTGTCTATATGACGGTCATCATTTATGATGCTAAGTTCAATGAAGTGACCGTCATGACCAAATGTCACACCGATCAACTCCTTGTTTTCAAGTAGAAGTTGAGTGTACTTATGGATATCTGCATCGAATTTTTCAATATCTTTTTTTGGGGTGTATCCGCTGATTGTAAACATCAGAACATTTCCTCCTTTTGTGGTCGTAATCGATGTCATTAAATCAATTAACCGGCTCTAGTGTACAGGCTTTATCATTTAAAAGGTAAAGGTGTATAAACCAAAATTATCTTGTTGCTTTTGAATAGCTAATCGCTCTATCTTAGCTGAATGCATTTCGCTAAGTGTTTTGTTGGTCGATACGAAGGTTGTGCTTTCATCCTCCATGTACTCTTTGCCTTCATTTTTCAAGAAAGGTTCAAACCCTTTGTCTACTAGCCACTGAGAGGCCCCGCGACAGGTTGTGAATGTTCCATGTACTTTTTTTTCTTCTGTACAATCTTTATAACTTGATAGGATTTTCACTATAAAAACTTCGTTCATTATTGCACCTTTCTTCTACGCTGTTGGGTTCGTTTAAAGCTCTTGGTTGTCATTCTAAAGAACGGAGCGGGAGTGACCGTCTCTCGATAAGGAGAGGTAATTCAATCGGTTAATTTCGCATTCCCTTTAAATCCTTTTTTCTTCATGTCTTCTATATCACCTTTGCTCCTGCACCCACATCTTTTACAAACAAAGGAGTATCTGGCAGAAAAGATAAATCCTCCTCCGTAATAACGCCAGTCGTGATCTTTATTGGCTTTACATATAGCTCTTAACGGAAACTTAAATATCATATTGAAAAATGTGAAGATCTCTTCCAGTACATAAAACAGATAAATCATGTAGTGTCCTCCTTTCCGTTCAAATAAGAATGATATAATGTGGTGTTCTGCGCTAATCATCTATTTATCTAGGGTGTTTATGAAGAAGATGGGTGATATGTCTGACAGATGAATAGTGATCTCCCCTTTTTTGCTGTTAATCATTTTAGTTTGCATACGAGGATTTCGATATCGGTATCAGAGAATACATCTTTTATGATTGAACGGTTCTTTGTCCAATTTAGCCGGTCCAGTCCCGCTCCGATCTTGGGCATAGCAATCTTCTTTATGTTGTGTTTGATTGCTATGTTTTTCATGTTATGTACCGCTAGAGTAAAACTGTTATAAGTAGGTTTATCTGAGTACTTTTTCTTCGTGACAAGATTTAGTACTCTACCCACCTTCGCGCAGCTCCCCACTTTTAATGGCGAATGCTGGGCTAATCGTTGAAGTTCATAGAGGTTAAACCTCCTACAAAAATCTACAGCGATCCCTTTTCCCATCGCGGCATCCGAGCTTATACAATGTGCAAGTAAGTACTCATTATCTACTGTAAACAGATTCATATATACTTCGTTGTATTTCAAAGTAAACCGCTCCTTTCAAGTCAAAGGGTATTATTTACTCTAAGGAATGCTATCACCTTTTCTTTTTCCTGGTCGGTCATCTCCTTCATGTTAGGGATGTAGCCTAACACTCTGTGTAAAATCAGTCGCTTTTCTTTGATGGTGTATCCCTTCTTCTGAAATTCACTTCTCATTACCGTTCTCAATGATGGTTCTTCTTGATAGAAGTTAGGTATTAATATCACTCTTCAATCTCCTTTATTCATACATGCCTATGTATCCTCACCCGCTCCTCTTCTAAATAAGAAGCGGGAGAGTATTTATCCGGTTTGGTGAGTGGTTGTTCTGATTGATTTTAAGGTTTGTTGTAAAAGGGCATATTCTTTTTCGGTTAAAGATTCCTTCCCAAGCTTCAAGTTCGAAGATTTTTCTAGAAGGATCCCTGGGTCTCCTACTGCAGCCATGGTTGCTAAAATTTTTGAAGTGGTCTTAGGTGTTTTAGTTAACGGTTGTTTTGCTCTTTCTTGAGCTAATACTTCAGAAAACATATTTTACGCTCCGTTTCGTTGTTGTTATTTAAAGGTTACTTAATATTGTTAAAGATGGATAGAATAAGCGAAAAACCCGCTCCTTTGATAAAAAAACAGGAAGCGGGACTGGTGTATAGATATTACGTTTTTACGTGGATTGAGGTGATTCAATTACTGTTGTTGTGATTGCTCCACTATAATCTCCAGATAACTTATGTGTTTACGAGTTCTTGGAGTGATGTTTGCGATTGTCCAGTTGCAGGAGCATAATATTTCTTCTTCACTAGAAAAATCAGTATCTATGTGAGTGTTAACATCAAAACCCACGGCGTTATAACAGTTCAGGAGCACAGGCACCTTTTGTTCGTATAAAGTGTCTTCAATGTTCTCAAATGCAAAACCTTCTGCGACTTTACGACTTCGGGACCATGATGATAGTGTATTGTGATGGCTCCGTCGATAAGTTGCTCCAATTTTCAAATCATCTTCCGGTAAGTTCGTTCCTCTGTAGATTACTTTATGAGCTACGCCTAATTGTTGGACCAGTTTTTCTAATGATTCTCTTTCTTCTTGTTCTTCGATGTATTCCTTTAAGACATTACTGTTGATGGTAGAGAGTGTTGTTGTCATTACGAAATCATACTCCTTTTATTATTTTGGCTTTAAATAAAGTGTAAATGAGTGGTTGGTTGAGATGGTTCACCTGTATTAAGACTTGAATGACCAGTGATGCTTTTCGGGTATACATGAAGACCTGTAAAGGAGCGGGACTTCAAATAAAGTTCGTTTGGTCCTTTTACATGTAATATGCCTTCATCATCTTTGACCTCTTTTAATCGAAAAGGTATGGTGGTGAAGCATGAGACGATATCATCCACTACCGGATCGACCTTAATAGACGCGAATGAGTTAGTGAGATATTCGTGGGGATTTTCGATTGTGTCCTTTTTTGGGATTTTTAATTTATGATCATACACTGCATGTTTCTCCAGGTGTAGAACAAAAGGACTTTGAATAAGTTCATCTGTATATGGGAAATACTCTGTCATAAGGTATTCCCCGGTCGGTTCCATCTTCCGCTTCTGATTCCAATCGACCCTTCCGTAAAAGAGTTTGAATTGATTGTTTTGCATTCTGATTTGCCGAAGGACTTTACCGGCTCCCGAGAACATCATGGTTGATAATGAAGATAAGTCTGTTTTCCCTGTTTGTAATGTGAATTCGGATGCGCTCCCGTAAGGAACGTAATGACGTGCTGCTCCTGATAAAAATGGCAAGCGTAATTCAATCATTTCGTCCTTATATTCGATCGTGAAGGTGTTACCCTCTAGTTCTGTTAGTAACTGCAGGAGTGCATTGTACTCAAATATAGATTCACCATCTTTTGTTGAAGTGGGTTTTGTTTTGATTCTTCGATTATTACCTCTAGCTTTTTCTGGAAATATTTCTTCAAGTGTCATCTGCATTGTAATGTCTCTCCTTTTGGTAGGTTCGTTTTTTAAATAAGAAACCCGCTCCTTTCTATTGAAAACAAAGGGGGCGGGATAGATAGTGATTATTCGGTGTCGTTTTGGTCCGTTGGGTTCATTGATAATTGTGCCTCACAAAAATTCTTGATGGTCTGGATATCTTCTAAATATCCACGCCAATCTCTGTAGTGTGCTTTTAGTTCCTCTGTTAGCGTTGAGCCATCTTTGTCATCGTATATATATTGATTGATTACTTTTTTACCTTTGAAGAAATCCCAGAAATTCTTTTCCTCTTCTTTTAAATTCTTCATAAGGTCTTCTAGGTGTTCGTTGATTTCTTCTAGGTTAGTGAGTTCATCTTGCATATTTAGCTTTTGTGAAATCTTTAGAACGACGTATTCAGGATTCTTATGGCGGTTATTTAATACATCTTTTGTCTCTTCGTAAATATTTGAAATTTGTTGGGTTTCATTTAAAAATCCCAATGCAACGTTGGAGCATTCAGTAAGGTCTTCAATTACTCCGATATAAGACCGGAGTGAATCCATATCTTTCAATTGCTCTTCTAGAAGCTCCTCGTTTTTCTTTAATTTCTTTTGCGTTTTGTCCACTTCATCTGCGAAGTCTTTGATTTTTGTATAGTATTCTTTGATGCCAGATAGATTAGCGATTGTGTTGGATTCCTGAGAAGAGATTTTCGTTTCGATCTCCTCTATTCTCTTTAATTTCTCATCTACATTTCCTTTTACCCATCGACCAATAAAGATCGTGACGATTGTTAGGAGAAGAGCAGCTATTCCGACAATAACTCCCATTGTTCCCAGGATAGTCGAGATATTCCCTTCAAGGTTTTCAATCTTTTCATCCTTCATCTTAAGAAGCTCGTCATTGAGTTCTTCTTTCGTTAGTGGAGTGCTCTCCTCCATCTTGCTCTGAATAAGCTTCTCCACCTCTTCAATAGGATAGATTTGCTGTCTGTTTGAGCGAGACCGTTTGTTGGGACTAGGAATACAAATGTGCTGATCATAAGTAAGAATAAATGTTTTTTCATGTGAGTTTGCCTCCTGGAGTGTAATAGTTTGATTAATGGGGTCTTTCTTAGTTAATATCGGGTATTATTCATAATGCACCACCTTTTTTGGATATTAGAGCAATAAAAAAGCCCTAACCAAAACATCAAGTATCTGTCGATGACAGTCTGGACGCTTTGGTTAAGGCGCTTTTATAATCAATTTGATAAAAGAAGCGATTCCTTCTGCGAAGAAAGAAAATGAAAGACATTTAGTGATGGTTGATGTATTTATTATAACACGATGGACTGTTAAGTAATAAAGAAACCCACTCCTTCTAATGAAAGAAGTGAGTGGGTCATGGGTGAACTATGCTGTAGTTACTTTATAATCTAACTCAATGGTGTCTACGCAATGGAATGATAAGCCATGGCTGGTTGCTGTAATGCGTAATTTATTGTTTTCGATCGTTACACCGAACGTTACATCAATATGGAAAATATCATCTAGCATCTTCTTGATATCTTCATCACTAGTTAGAATGACTTTTGATTCTGATTTATCGAATTCGAATGGTGTTCCGCTTTCACTTTTAAGGATGGCTTCTACGTGTCCGTTTGCCGCTATCTCTGATTGTAGATAATTAGAGATCTGGTCGAAAATGACTGGTGCCTCTCCACTATTAAAGGTTCCTGTATTAATATTTGAGGTATCCTTGTTATCGATAACGGTAAGGATCTTATTGAAATTCATGCGGAATTCACACATGCTAATGCCGAAGCGGTTAGGAGTGTGTTTCCCTGCAACTGAGATAACATAGTCCTTGTCTTTTAAAGTAATTCGGTCATCAGTTATCGCGATAATTACTATGCCTTGATAGGTGAGGAAGTTCTCAAAATCTTGGTCGAAGAACAAGTTCTCTCCGTCCCACTCAACCCCTGTGGATTCTGCTGATTCGAATACTCCTTCTGGTAGTTCTAGTTTAGCAATTACTTCGTTTACATCCACGCCATTATCTTGAGTTACCAGAATGTTAGTTAGTCCGTACATATTGTTTTCCATTTCCCCTGTATTATAATTTTTATTGTGTTTCCCATCGATATAATCTTCTTTCTTGAACCCATCTGTATCATACTCACTAGCTAAGATGTATCCGTTCTTTTGGAGAGTCTTTAATGTTAATCTGCTATCCTCTTTATGGATCAGCACTTCTTCTCCGTCTGCGTTCATTCCACTGTATAACCCGTTAGGTTTGTGGAAAAGTTCCTTGAACTCATCTGTATTTGATAAATCTATCAAACCCTTTTGATTCATTTTCGTTAAAGTTTGGTTTGCTACCTCTTCCATTACTTCGTTGATTTCCTCGTTAGTATAAGTTCCGTTATTAATCATCGTGATCTCTCCTCTGAATAGTAGTGTATTTTGATAAGGGAGCGGCAGGATGTATACACTGCCACTCTTCTGTTGATGCGAATATTGTTTATGCAGTTTGGTGGTTACATAGCATGCTTACTTTATAGCCGTTTGCTGTTGTATAGGTTCCGTCAGTTCTTTCGTTATCCCAGTCATTGCATACCTTAGACACAGTTTCACGTACCTGTTGTAATTCTTCATAATGTTGATTATCTATGAAGCCCATAGCAACGGAATTAGCCTCAATGAACTCTTCGTTTTCTAATAGGAGCAGTTCGGTACCTTTCGGAACTTTGTTTAATAATGACGTTAATTGGTCGATTGATAGGCCGTCTTCCGCTGGTACCATATATACCCAAGCAATCGTTACTGGTTCTTCCGGTTTCTCCTCTGCTCCATAAACCTCAAAGATAGCATCAGATAATAATGGAGGTACATCTCTGCTTTGAGTTAATTTCTCAAGAGAGTTTTCGATCATGGTGGTGACTTCTTCCTCATTCAACACTAAAAAGTGGTTGCTCTCCTCGAACTCTTCTGCAAATTTGGATTGTAATAGTTTGTATTCTGGGTGACTTTCTTCTAAATTGAAGCAGTCTATTATGAATTCCACGATATTCTCTCTTTGGCTATCTGAAGTTTCTCCGGCTGCATAATCTAAAAATAGGTCTACCATTGCGAATAATGAATTTTTTACGATTTGATTCATTTGTTTTTCCTCCTAATAGTGTGATGGTCCGCCCTTTATAGAAGAAAGCGGATTGGGTGTAATTATTGTTTTATAAGAAATTTATCGCTGAATACATACGTGTCTGAATCGTTCTCTAAAGTTCCGTACTGAGAAATCCCGGCTGTATTCCATTCCTTGTGTTTTAGGATCTCTGCAGTGTTAGATTCGTTTGTGTCACCGTTATCCCATACATTCGTTGAATAGATCACTTCTCCGAGAATCCTTTAACTTAAATAGAAAAGGGTTTCCTCCGTGTCCTCTTGGGAATCGAGGAGCATCTTCACTGGCTAAATGGAAGCGGCGGCCTCCTGCGATGACAATGTATTCTTCTCCTAGTAAGATTTCAGAAATGTGTTTTGGCATATAGGTTCTCTCCCTTTGTAAAATTTGTAGTATAATACCCTCTCCTTTATAAAAAAAGAAATTGGAGCGGGATTAGCGTTAGTTCTCGTCTTCACGAAACAGGTAGATAGAAATCTTTTTCCTGGTTGGTGAACATTTTTTCGTCTCCTAGTAGAATGCAGTACCGCATTGAGGCGATACTGCATTCGGTTATGTTTGTTATTTTTTAAGGTTAATATCGAATTTTAAAGCTTTGTACATAATGTTGTTTTCAGTTAGGAAGCTCTCCCATGTTGTGAAAATTTCGTCGCTGCCATCATGTTTGTATTTATTGAAAAAGGATTTAAATTCATTGGTTGTAAGGTTGTAGATGTGTCCCTTCCAAAAATCTAGTTGATCACCTTCACCGTATAGGTCTACATTTACTAATAATTCTTCTGGTTTCTCTTCACCTGGAATTTCAACATCCGTGATGTGGTGCTCTTCCATTTGAATGTCATCTAAATCCATGCCTTCATTCCAAATATCCACTGCTTCTTTTTCAATTTGCTCGTTAGATAATTTATCTGCCTCATCTACTACTACCGTTCTTTTGAATGTTACGATTGCGATTTTGCTCATTTTTACGTCCTCCTCTGAATTGGGTCCACTCCTCTTTAATGAGAGGAGCGGCTGTTGTTGCGATTCTTAAAAAGTGAATGTTTCTGGAAGTTTGCTGAATGTTGTAGCTCTCATTTCTGGTGTTACTTTAAAATGGATTACTTTCTCGTAAGAGAGAAGGTTCTTTGATAATCCGTACTTTTCTAGTACTTCATTATCTAAGCTATTGAAAAACTCCATTGTTTCTTTGTGCCAATCCACCTTGCTCTTACTGAAATGGGAATTTTCGAATTGGCTTTTAGATAATAAGAATTCTTTGTGGTCCTGCACCATAATAATGAGATTTAATAATCCTTCTGTTAATGGTACTTTTTCTGTTCCGCCAATGAACTTTGTCAATTTGTTATACCTCCTGGAATAATTTCATTACTATGTGGAGCGGGAATTGCTTCAATCGTGTGATAGGTACTCTTTCATTGATTCGTAGCCGATGACGACACTTCCATCTTCCTGTACCCCGTTATACATAGGACCAACTAATCCTTGTAATAATGGTTGCTCTTGAAGGTCTTCTCTTTGACGTGAATTGTCGTTCCAACCTCTAATAGGAAACTTTTCCTTTAATTCTTCGAAGTTCATTGTTTCGTTAGATGTTGGTGTAACTACTTGGAATACATACTTTTTCATTCTGTTCTCTCCTTTTGAATAGTAATTTTGGATAAAAAAATACCCAAAACAGAGTCCAATCTTTTCTAGTAATAGATTAGTCCCTCTTTTGGGTATTCTGAAATTAAAGTAACAAACCGCATGGGTTGTTAGGATAGAAATTTAAAACGTTTATGTTTTGATTATATCATTTGGTTCCTTTGTATGGAAATATGTTATGGAGCAAGACGTTTGAACTGGCGTTCGATAGTTAAGGTCCATCGGATTGCATTCTGACTTCTTTAGTTACAAATGAACTGACGTTCGATGATGTATAACGCTCCAGGTAGGTCTAGTTTGAACTGGTGTTCGATGAGAAAAGTCTTCCAGGAAACTTGGGTCCATGTGTATCAAACAGAACTTATGTTCTACATTCTTTTTTATGACGGGTCTTTCCAATTCATTAAGTTCATCTTTCTGGGTTTTCTTTTTAACTATGTTTGATTTTTGTTTTTTTATAAATTTATAAATTATATCTGTATTCGATTGAGAGTTAAAGTTGATTTCATTTTGATTACTCATCCTGGTTCTCTCTGCTTAATGTTTTAAGTTTGCGTTCAATTCAATCAATTGATTTATTGGTAGAAGTTATTGTCTTTCTTTTTTCTTATTTTACCCACATGTAATTAAAGATCTCATATAGAATTTTTCTTTGGATTGTTTTTTTGTTTTTCCTTAACGATTTGTTTTCTGGTGAAAAAGTCTTTATTTCTCAGACAAATAAATTAGGAGAATGTTTTCTGATTTTTGTTCTTAGTTAATGGATGATGATGTACGGGAGTGGGATGTTTTATTTTGAATTATCGATAATGAAAAATTATTTTATTCTCGAAAGTGATTCTTGTTAAAAACTCTAAGTTTTCCTGACTTCTTTTATAAATGTATGGTGATGGTGATTGATAGTTAAGAGACGGATATCAGGTTACTCGTTCCTATTAAAAAACAGAGCTATTTTTGGATGGTTAGAGGGACAATTTACTCACGGTTTTTTAAAATGTCGTTTTTCTGAACAATTGCCCCCCACTAATACGTTGATATAATCATGTTTTGATAGATAATTAGATGGATAATAACTTGTATACTACTAAAATAATAAGTATCCAACTTATTATATTCATTTTTATAATAGGTTTTATTCGATTTACTATCATTCATTGCCACTTTATCAATAGCAAAATATCCAAGTTAGACTACCAAAAGCCCACTACCAATTTTAGACTTTTTATGTTTTTCTTACTAAAATGAAGGAGATCAAAATTATTCGAATGAGGTGGAAAAATGAGACGTTCTGATGAAAAGAATTCTTCCCAAAAACTAACCATCAATGTTATCTCTCCTTCTTGGAGAAAAACCCAAAAATGTTATTCAAGAAGATGTATGGGGAAGATTAAATGATGATAAAACCGAGCGACTAAGTAACGGAATGATCAAGGCTCGCTATGGTGAAAAGTGCCCCTATTTTGGTGATGTTTTAGCATATAAGGAAGTAACTGTTGTATGTAAAAAAGAGGAATTTGAGGAAGTTGAGTATTGGTTAGAGTATGTTCATGGTTCGGGTTGTGTACGAAAAAATGTTGAAATAAACAGTGAGGAAATAGCAGTTCGTTCTACTTATATGGCGTGGTAAGTTAGTAATTTCTTGAATAGTCTAATCTAGACTAACTAAACTAGACTATTGTTAATTATAGAACTAGAGTTGTGGAATAGAGAGAAATCTGTTCTCTTCTCAAGCTTCATTCACATATGGTTTGGATTAGAAAAAAAAAGAACAGACCAAGAAGGTCTGTTCTCTATTATTTTTAACTAACTCATAATTGGCTTTTCAAGTACATTTAGTAACTGTGATTTTATTGTTTTTGCTAAGAAACGGCTCACCTTATAGTCTACGGCATTTTTAAGCATTTCGAATATTGCTGTTCGATTTCCTTTAAAGGTAAAGTCATCTGGTAAACTAAATAATCTAGCTGCCTCTCTTACAGATATATACCGGGGCTTAGGCTCCCCTTCTTGTAGTTTGCATTCGACTGGATGTATTTCAGGATCGGGTACAATAAATATTACATCATCTTGAACGTGAGTAATAGTTGGGGCCTGTCCTTTGTATTTTAATCTTTGACAGTAGTTGCTAAACTTCTTGTTTGGAGCTCTTAACTCCACTGGGACATCTTTGATATTCCCTCCCTCTGGTACATAAGACATTCTTTCCAACGTCTTATTAGTCGGAGTGAATCGTATGTCCTGCTGCGGGGCTTTCTCTACGTTAGCAAAGGCATCTTTTATTGTTGTATAAGGAGCTAGATGAGGTAGTGTCATTTCTGGTTCAGCATTTTGAATCCCAAACACGAAGAATCTAGTCCTACCTTGTGCAGACCCTAACTCAGTCGCTTTAATTGCTTTGGCGATAATATTGAAAGTTGGCAGGGCTTCTTTTAAACGTTTTAAGATCGCACCTTTTTTGGCTGTAATAAAATTTCTTACATTCTCAAATAGAAAAGCTTTAGTTTTGCTCCATTTAATAATATCGATGGTTTTTTCAACAAGTGGATCCGTATCTGAATCGCTGTCTCTGTAGTTATTTTTCGTATTCAATGGTGAGAATTTCACGCATGGAATTCCTGCGGCTAAGAACGAGACTTCAGGTATATCCTCCTCTTTCAACTCCATAACATCTTTCATTACGATGTGGTCTCCGATATTTTCTTTGTAGGTTTGTATGTGATAATCCTTTAGAGCTTTTTCCTCGTAACGATCATTAGCAAAAACTATATCGTATCCCTCGTCAAGAAAGCCTTTGTCCATGCTACCGCATCCCGAAAACAATGAAAGCATTTTTATGGCCTTATCCTTTAATCTCTTTCCTAACCCGTCCTCTGACTCTACGTCAGATTTACTAACACGGAACATATCAACTATACTCATCTGGTCACCGTTTACGACTTTAGCTAGTTCCGGTACGCTAATGGAGTACTTTATTTCTCTTTGCTTCTTCTTCTCCTCCAGGCTGATTATGTTTTCATTTACTTGCTCTAATACAGTGAATACAATCTTCCCTTCAACAATCTCCACTTGCACTTTCTTGTGCTTGGCAAAGAACGACTCTATTTCTCCACCTCTGATGTCGATTACAGGAACTACGTTTCCGGTTTTCTGAGTAGTCTGAGCAACGTGTTTACTGGATTCGCTAACAGGTACTACCTTAATTTCTTGTTTTGTTTCGTCATAAATATACTTGATGGCTTGCCCTATTCCAAAACCGAATTTCTCTAAATATTTTGCCTCGATATATAGTCTGTTTTTTATCTTATATGGACGTTTCTTTGAATTAAATTTCATGTGTGTATTCTCTCCTTTGGATAATTTAATTGAAAAAGCCTTAGAGACTCTTAGGCCTAACCAACTAATTCTTCATCAAACAATTCTATTTGTTTGTATGTTGATTTTTCTAAGTTTTTACTCTTGCTTGAATCGATTTTAGCTCTCTTCGCGTCATACACTCTTCCCCACAAATCCTTTAAATCAGGAAATGGAGCTTTATCAGGAGTCCTTTTAAACGTAGACCAATTCATGTATTCGATGTTTTGGATCATTTGGATGTTAAATGTTAACCCTTCCTCTCTGGTTAACACTCCTTCATGAAGACGCTTGGTAGTCGCTTTGAAGCCTTCGAATACAGTAAGTTGTGGCTTTTCCTCTCTTCCTTTCCACCAAGTTGTGGCATCACTTGAGAACCAATTGTAATCCAATAACAACTGTGAGTTCCCACCTAGCCAGTGGAAATTCTGATTAGGATACCTTCGGAAGATCTCATTGAAGATTTCTTTTTTATAGTCCTCTCCTTTTCCTACGGTTTTTCCGATTGCAATCAATGGATAATCATCTTTCACTAACACATCTAGTCGATCCCAATCATGGTCCATGAAAGTATCACCTGGGTGCCACACTGGTACCGGTCGGATTCCAGTTTTGTGATAAATCAACTTTTGATTCTCGTCTGCTTTTTCAGGTTCAAGGTGGTCTAAATTAATCACATGTGATAATAAGTCTTTGTTTTTATTAATGAAATCACAGTATTCGTTGAGGTTTGGATATGTCGCTTTCTTCCCCTTCTTAATAGCATTGATATAGCCAAAAACACCACTATCAAGCATAATTTTGTCCACATTGTATTCGTTTAGCTTCTTTATCCAATTATCAGTTCTTTTTATGTCGGGAAATGCTAATAATATAAATGCGGATCCATTCTCTCTGATAGCTTCCCAATCAATATTGCTTGCTGCTGATAGACCTGAGAAAAATACTCGACTACCTATCAAGGTAATTCTAATGGCTCCTTTAGGAGTGCGATGCTTCTTTAGGGAATCAAAAAACACAGTAATCAATAGTGCAAAAAGCGAACTCCAATACCTTGAATATTTCTCGAATTCGGCTCTTGTTACTGTTTTCAGGTATAGGAATTCATAGCAAGCGTGTTTCAGCGTACTTATAGAAATCTTCTGGCACTTATCTTTTAAATTCCCTTCCTTCATTTCTCCTTGTTCTGTCAGAAGGTAAATGTAGCCGTCCTCTAACATTTTGAATTTAATAGTCTTTTTTTCGTTAGCTGATGTAATTGCTACAACTTTCCCTTTTTCTAACTTTCTAATAAACTCATTGGCCTTTTCGTTCGCCATTTTGGAAGGATGATTAAAAACTTTAAACTCTCCTCTCCTTCTTCTTTGGCGACGATGAATAATGGAATGTCTCAAACTACTCACTCTCCTTTTTGTTGTAATGAAATGCAAAAAGCACTTCCAAAAGAGGACCTTTTCAATAAAATGAATAGATCGCCCTTTTGGAAGCGCTTTTTAATTAGTCTTTTTTTTACCTCTTGGTAAAAAATAATGAAATTTAAATAAGTGTATATCAATATTTTACTATAAAGTGCCTCTAAATGCTCGGCCTTCTAATGTAAAGTGGTACTTTCTCCTCTGATGTGGGTTTACTGATAGTAATCCGAAATAAAGCTAACTCAGTTTTTGTTTTCGCTTCTTCTCGCGCATACAATTAAAGCAAGATAAAATTAAGGAGAGACAAAAATGAATAATATTGTTGGGTTGATTCGAAGTCATGTGTTTAAAGAAGGAGATCCGGTTCTAATAGGTGGAGAAAAAGAGATACCAGGAATAATAGTTGATGCTTCGGAACTTCAATTAAAGGTTAAGCTCTACGGGACCTATAGACATGTATACACTACTCGTTCTAAGGAATTTACTAAGCCCGACCTTAAGAGGATTTATGGTGAACAAGTATGGATGGATGAAACCAATTCCTCTGTTGGGCAAAACAAACCTGAAAAAGTGAAGTTAGAGTATTCTGTGCCACTAGGTAATGACCTCGAACAACTACTATTATTTTAGGGTGGTGATTTCCATGAAAAAAATTATGTTTTCGTTAGCCTTGATTCTACCCCTTGCAACATGTAGTCAGACAGAAGTTAACGATGCTGTAAATAACATTTCGTCCATTGCGGATAAGACAGAAGATGTTATTGAAGCTGGACAAGAATTTAAAGATGGTCTTGAAGATATCCGAGAAGGACTTTCTAAATTTGAGGGATTTACTAAAGGTTCTGAATTAGCATCTGATCGTTCCTTCTCTGCAACAGTATCACATGTTACTGATGGTGATACTATCAAGATTAGTCCAAATGATTTTGAACGCTATGTAGAGGTTGCAGGGCTTAATAGTGAAAGTGAGCCAACTATCAGGATTTTAAACATTGACACTCCTGAGGTTCATGGTCCAAAAGCGGTTCAAAAATTCGGACCAGAAGCTAGTGCTTATGCTAAGAAGACACTTTCAGGTCAGCAAGTGACAATTGAGTTATCAGAAAAGGAAAGTCCTTATGATGATTATGGTAGATTACTAGCTTATGTATGGGTTGGAGATACTCTTTATGAAGAGATGATCGTCCGAGAAGGTTTGGCAAGAGTCGCGTACTTATACGAGCCAGATACTAAATATGCTAATCATTTGAGAAGTGTAGAAAGTGAAGCGGAATTTAATGAAATAAACATATGGGAAACAGATGGGTACGTAACAGATGATGGTTTCGATATGAGTGTTTACCAGTGATTTTCCCCCTATTCAGTTTTTGTTGAGTTAAAGTAAGTTTGAGATAATATATGTAGATTAAAAAGTTAGGAGAGATAATATGAGTGATCGTAAAGCGGCCTTAGATATGGCGTTGAAACAAATAGACAAGCAATTCGGTAAAGGTTCTATTATGAAATTAGGTGAACAAGCAGATCGTAAAATAGAATCTGTACCTAGCGGTTCATTGGCTTTGGACACAGCACTAGGTATAGGTGGGTATCCGCGGGGGCGCATAATTGAAGCATACGGTCCCGAATCTTCAGGAAAAACAACCGTGGCACTCCATGCCATTGCGGAGGTACAAGCTCAAGGGGGTCAGGCAGCTTTTATTGATGCCGAACATGCGCTGGATCCTGTATATGCCAAAGCTTTGGGAGTAGATGTAGATGAACTACTACTCTCTCAACCGGATACGGGAGAAGCAGCATTGGAGATTGCAGAGGCTCTTGTTCGAAGTGGTGCTGTTGATATAATCGTTATTGATTCTGTAGTTGCACTTGTCCCTAAAGCTGAAATAGAAGGTGAAATGGGTGATGCTCATGTTGGACTTCAGGCAAGGTTAATGTCTCAAGCACTCCGTAAACTTTCTGGGGCAATCAACAAATCTAATACAATTGCTGTGTTTATCAATCAAATCCGTGAAAAGGTTGGAGTTATGTTTGGAAATCCAGAGACGACTCCCGGGGGAAGAGCTCTGCGTTTTTACTCCTCTGTTCGGTTGGAAGTTCGAAGAAAAGAGATAATAAAGCAAGGGAATGAAATGGTTGGTAACAAAACGAGGATTAAAGTCGTAAAAAATAAAACTGCTCCCCCATTCCGCACAGCTGACATAGATATTATGTATGGGCAAGGTGTATCTAAAGAAGGTGAAATCTTGGATATGGGCTCAGAACTAGATATTATTCAAAAGAGCGGTGCTTGGTACTCTTACAATGATGAGCGCTTAGGGCAAGGGAGAGAAAATTCAAAGACGTTCTTAGCAGAAAATCCTGAAATCGCTCTTGAGATAGCAACAGCTATTAGAAAGCATTATGGCTTACCAGTGAAAGAAGAATTAGTAGTTTAATAACTTTTGTGAATAATTCTATAAATGGCATTTTCCTATTTAAATGCAAAAAAGAGCTTAAATACGCAAGTAGTGCATAAAAACTTGCATAATTTAGGCTCTTTTTTTATTTTCTATTAAGTTAAAGCCCTAGCGAAAAAGAGTTTTAAATAACTGAAAATTGTGATAAAAGTCACAGTAATCTCATTGTATATATGTTAAAATAGGATGAAATGCCTTTATTTTCTCTAATTCGCTTCTACATATTTTTTAGATAATTGACTATTTGGGGGGGACTTATGAAGAATAGTAGATTGTATAATCGTGAGGAAAAATACGCTATACAAATAGAAAGAGCTTTAGTGTATTATAAATCACTTTCTGTACCTTTTACAATAAGGTCTATAAGCGAACTAACTGGGTTATCAGAAGAAATAGTCTTAGAAATATTAGATAAAAAATACGAGGGAAATTCATACAAAAATCCGAGTACCAGAAAACTTCATTTAGAAGATGGTTAAGTGTTTAAAGTTCAAATAAGCTTAATAATAACATTTTTTTCGTGACTTTAAGTTTGCAAAAAGTATTATAATACTTTTAATAATACCAATTGTCCCCCGAGATAATATCTTATTCTTTTCCCAATTGTTTATCAAAGTGTTAGAGTTTTTGAACTTCTGATTCATATCCTCAACCCATTTTTTGTTGCTAAATTATATTTAAGGATAAACATATTCGTTCCAGACTGCATTCCAAAGATTTATCACACCTGAGGAAGATTAAATTTATAGATGTACCTCCCTTATCCTTAAAAAGATCGTGTTCTATTAGTTAAATAAGTTCTTCATTAACGATTGTCCTAGTATCTAAATAAGGTCCCTCATTTAACCACTCTATATTCTTTATTAATGTATCTGGCATACTTTTCTCTGTTATTATGCCCAAACCAATATCTTGTTCCTGATAAAACCTCCTTTCAATTTCGAAAACTCCAAAGTACGTTTACTCAATTTTGAAGCGGGCTTAACAGTCCGAACCTAATCCATAAGTCCTTGTGAAGTCTTGATTGTAATCATAAAGTCAGTTGTCATTACTACAGTGACCCCTTGTACGTTTGCATGTTTTACTGCAAGCCTACTTACGATTTCTATTGTTTTGCTAAGAAGAGGAAACTGTTCTCGGATATCAATAACTTCATCAATCCATTCCAATAAATATGAAAATTTCCTTTCGTTTGTTGAAAGAGTGTGATGTATTCTTTGGGTTTTCCAACCTAAATGCCTAGTAACCCACCCTACAGATGCAACTTTTTTGTGACATTATTAATTATTACTCACAACTTTATTGAAGCACCGCTTTTGCGCTGCTTTTTTCTCTGAATTCTCTCCTACCCGCAGTTACTGAAATATATTATAGTGTTACTGGAATTCCATCAGAAACAAAAAAAGACCACCTGCAAAGGAACGCAGTGGTCAAATGAGTTAATTATTCTTCTAGCCAATTATAAAATGCCATAGTTTTACGTTTCTGTTGTTTCTGTTGTTTCTCTTCTGTCTTTGTTGGTGGGTTTTGATGCGTTCTAAAACGTTGGCTGTGTTGCTTAGCTGCTTCAATCGTTTGTATGCCATTTTTCTTCCAATCAAATAATATTCTATCGATGTATCTAAAGTTTACTTTGCCTGAAATGATTGCTTCTCGTAAAGCTTGTTTTATGATGTCACTTGGGTGGTAATCTTGATCAATCCACGAAGATAACGTTTCGCATTCAATTGGAGATAATGGTCTGCCAAATTCTTGTTCAAAAATCGTATATATATTAGGTTCCAACTTACTTGGGTGCTCTTTATATTTGTTTTCGGGTTCTTGTATTAACATGGTTAGCTTCTTCCATAATGGTGAGAATGAAAATACATTATTTGAATCTCTGTTTTTTTCTATTCCGATCACCTGTTTATGAACTAAACTTCTGAATAGGTGTGCGCATTCTTGTTGAGTACAATCCATATAGGTATGTACTTTTTCTGGCGAAACAAACCGCTCCCCTTTTTCTGAAGCTTCGTATATGTTAAGTAAACATATGAACTCCGCATTCGACAAGCCGAGTTTGGTATAACTCTTCAAGAGAATCGATGGTATTGTCAGATTACCTGCAATCATCCATTCGTTCATTAACTGATGACTGTTCAATTTTCCCCCTCTTTTCTATCTAGATGTAGGTTTATATTGCAAAGAGTGACGATATTCTAAATCTATATACCATAATTTCGAGTCTACTTCCCGAAAAATTTCTCTCCTCGTGCAAAAGAGTTCTCAACTCTTTAATCCCAAACTTCTACTGGTTCTTCGGACATCATGACTAACTTCTTGTTTTGTGGTTTATTTTGTCGATAGTATCGCTTGTATGTTTCAAGACCCTCGAAGTTTTCCTCTCCAGGAAGAGCGTTCAGCTTATATCCTTTTTCTTCAATAATTTTCTTTGCTAGCTCATATCCGTATTCATAAACCATTTCGCGTTGGCCTTGATAGGTAATCCATCGCGGAACTCGATTAAAGAAAGATGCTTCCATTTCGATACCATCATAAGCTGGTAAGGCTCTCTCATATCCTCTGTATGTGGTTATATATAACTCTCTTCCTTTGCTATCCTTCGCTAGCTTAGAAAAGTCCGGTCTCCAATCTGATGGTGCATCTTCAGGGTTTTCATATATATTAAAGGAATCTGGTAGTACATTTAATTCTCTTACAAATAGTCCTTCTTCTTGGCATTGTTTAGCACGTTCAGTTTCTCTTGCTTCTACCTCTTCATTATAAATATTACATTTATTACGAAGGGGATCGAAGTGTTGACACATGCTACAAGATGGAATTGTTTTTTTCATTAAGTGTTTCCCCTTTCAATTTTTATTGTTGTTACTACTATTATATGAACTTAGGTTAAGAAAAGAAAAAGAAAATCCAAAATTTATTAAAAATATCATTTTTTTCATAAAAATACCCCTTCTATTGTTTAGAAGGGGCTAAAATGACTATATACCACTAAAAAATGTATAAATCTCAATCGCATAATGTAGACAAAACCACGTAAATGGTGCTCCTATAATTAGTAGGAGTCCTAACCTCTTCCTAGTGGGTTCTTTTGCTGCTAATAATAGATATCCTACTCCCATATAAGTCAAAAATAATAGAATGGGTTCTACAATTGCTAAGAATATGTTATAAATAATTTCATTTATTGGTGTTGAAGCATTGAGAATAGACTGAGTGTCGATACCGGATGACCAGTAAAACATGCCGAATACAGGTGCATACAGGACAAACAGTATTCCAATACCTCCAAAAACGGTAAGCAGATACCCTTTTCTTTTTCTGGTGGGATTTTTTCTAGCTATTAAAAATGTAATGATTCCCCAGGTGAACATTACAAAGAATGTTGGGATAAAAATGTATTGAAAGAATTGGAGAGCTTTATATCCCAGAGTCCCTAAAAATTCACCGGTCATTTTCGGTGGCCCCCTTCTCTATATTACTAATCATGTCCCAGACTGAGGATGCTACATAATAAGAATTGGATCCCTCTTCATTATGCTCCTCTGTTCTGTTGTGAGAATGAGTATGAAGGTCGTATTCTTCATTTGTCTTTAGCAGAATATTAACCCTTACTGGTTCTTTCCACCCTTTGTAATAGAGGTCTGTTAATACACGAACGGATTTAGAGTCTGTTGTCCATTGGATGTCTTGATATTCTATCTTTTCCAAAGTACCGGTTTGAGTCAATTTATCCATTGCTTCATTAATCAGATCGATTTTTCCATTTAATTTTGTTAGGTCTGCTTGTTTATGAATATCTTTATTAAAGGTTTCATTTATAAATGCACTGGAATAATTGTTAGTGTCTTTAGTCATGGCAAGAGAAAACAAATATCCAATTGTGGATTCAGGTGTTGAGTATTTTTCTTTTAAGTGCTTCTCGAAGTTCTTTAATTCCTCGGTACTAATCGTTCCGTTTGCTCTTTGTTCTTCGAATTCCTTAATCTTCTCAATTTCATTACTAAACTCTGAAGCATTTTGCTCAACCAATACCTCATTTTCCTTAACATCCGGGTTTAAAATTTCTTTGATCAGCCCATAGATAGTTAAGCTAACGAGGAGGACACCAACTATAATAAGTGTATACTTTAATTTCATCTTAGTGACTCCTATCTATTTATGGATAAAACACCCTTTAAAAAGGGTGTTATTTTGATACTGTGAAGTAATTCAAAGGGTTTACTGCTGTCCCACCACTGCTTCGGTAAGTCCAATGTGGTGAATGTAATTCAAAATGCAAATGTTGTCCAAATGAATAACCTGTATTACCCATAAGACCAATTTGTTGACCTTTACTCACTGTAGTTCCCACTGCTGGTCCTGGGCCACGCATGTGACCATAAAGCGATTCCCATTGTTTTCCTTCGATATTATGTTTTACTTTCACAAGGTTTCCGTAAGAAGAAGAGAAGCGTGAGTCACTTATTACTCCATCCGCAACAGAAACAATCGGTACAGTTCCGCTTTTTGCGATGTCAATCCCATAGTGGTATCGAGAACTACCATTTAGTGTGTCCGGCCCAAAGTCAGTGGTAATTCGTCCTGCTGTAGGAGCGGTTATTGCACCTGCTGATATAGGGATATCTATCGCAGGTCCATTGCCATAATCATAAGATCCACTACCTCCACCACCACCTTCACCTTCAACTTCCCCTATGGTAGGAAGGGTTTTATCCATTTCATGCATCATTTCAGCGAAGAAATCCAAATCTTTTTCTCTCACAAGTTTTGTTTTATCGCCTTCTGGCATAGTAGATGTGAGGAAATTCTCTATCCATCCTCCATCCTTGTTAGGTCTGATCCCGATAGAATCATCTACGACTTTTACCTTGTACTTTTTATAGGTGTGAGTGGTACAATCACCATTTTCTTCAGCACTTACTTCTCTATAAGGTGTCTCTTTATATTTATAATTAATTGACCCTGAAAGATACATCGAGCTAACGCTCGTTGCTATATTTCTTGACGGCAAACTTTTTGTAGTCGGACCGGTTGTGGTAGTTTCCACTCTCGTTTGTTCTTCATAAATGTCTTCTGTTCTGGAATCTGTGACAGTACTTTTATAAATGGCAACGTCATTATACCCATTAGACTTATTTTCTCTGTAAGAGATTACGTGTCTATAGTTTGGATGCTCTGGATACCCTGGTTTCGATCCAACGTCAACAGTATCAACACTGCTACTCTCTTCACATTCATATTTATAATTAGGTACCCGCTTCGATCTTCCTAACAGTGGATCAAATACGATTATATAACCATCTTGTACCAATCTACATTTATCTACAACGGTTTTGGTTTTCACTTGATAGGAATAAACCGTTTTCTCTCCTACTTTTACATCTTCTGTTATATGGCATACCTTTTTAGTTTTGGTAGTGACGGTTTCGCCAGTCTCTTTAGAATGATTGATTTGCATTGTCAATTGAGGATCGTTGAAATAGTATTCAAATGCTTTTTCTATATCTTTCCTCATATCAGATCCAGATGCAGCTGAACCTCCACCCGGCATTCTTCCATCTTCAATGTATAAATCATCATTATTAGTCATCTGTTTCATAATAGTAATAACATCTGGCCCCCAATGAGGATTCCCATCGCTTGGTGGAGAGTAGACCTGCCAACATTCGTAAACAGTTGTTCTGCCGTTATCCTTACAAACATTTTTGAAAATCTGCGCCATGTGCTCAATACTTTTATCTACACTGTCGTAATATGACCAATCTCGTCCAGTTGATGCGGTATAACAACCTGATACCAAGGGGTTGCTACTTGCGCATGTTATCCCGCCCATATTATTGTGAGTAGTCGCTAAATAACTTCCCCCGTTTCCGCTTTCTAACATGGAAACAGCAGCTATAAACGCTGGATTAATTCCATATTTCTCGCCTACAGAAATATAAACATCTGCTTTATTTTTAGCTACCCCTTTTAGTCTTGAGCTGATAGACGATTTATCTGTATGGTGGGGGGTTGAAGTGAAGTCTGCATCCGTACCAGTTAGGCTGGATTCAAAATCATCTTCGTCATAGTCTTTATGCCAGTCATCACCATCTAATATTACGTGATTGGTGAATGCTGCTACAGACAGGGTGTAACTTGGAGTTAAAGCTCTTACTGCGTTACTAATCCACTCAGCGTTTGTCTGAACGTCAGATTTATTTAAGCCTTTGTTTTCTGAGATCACATCACTTGGGAAGAATAGTTCCACTTCTAACGGTGACGATATCTCTTTGTGTTTATCTTTTAACACTTGCTCTAAAGTCTTATCGAATAATTCTTGAACTTCTGTTCTTTCTCCTCCTAAACTAAACCAGTCAAAAAATTTAACTACTGAGTTAAGTACGAGTAACATACATATAACTGCAATTAAGATCACTATTCCCCACGGACCAAGTATCCAAAGAAGAGATTTTAGTATTGTGCCGATTACTTTGATCATTATTTTCGCTAAAAGCTTTGCTATCTTACCAAATGCCTTTCTGCCGGCCTTGCTGCCCATGAGTTTTTTAGAAGCTGCCCCTCCTTGTTTAGCGAGGTCTTGCCCGAGGTCCTGACTGTTTCTATTTTCATCTGACATGAATTATTCACCTCTCTTTCAAAATTTCTTTTAGGATTTTTTATAGTTTAGTGTTTTTAGAGTTTATTGTATTAGTGGAGTTTTTGGTAGGTTGGTTGTTTGATGGGGTTGGTTTATTAGTTGGTATATTTGTAGGCTTAGTTGATTTATTTCCTCTTGTTTTATTCAATATTGAACCGCCAGCTGAGGTTGCTTTGTCAGCAATTTTCCCTATTCCTTGACCTGCCTTTTTGGTCCCTTTAGATATTGATTTTGTTGTGTTTTGTCCCAAGTCACTTGCAGAGTTATCCATCCCTATCCAGCTAACGATCATAGTTGTTATTGGTATAAACATAAGCATCATGCCGACTTTGAAGAAGAATGAATCTATCTGAACAACTACTTGAGATACCATAACAAAGATAAAAAGAGTGATTGCGTGTAGAGAAGCAATAAAAACTGCTGATATAAAGGTTTTAATCCAAATTCCAAAGTATTGCCTTGTTGGTTTAAATAGAAGAACTATACCAGCTATAGGTGAAATGATTAAAACAATGAACATCACCATTTTTCGAGCCATATATATAATATTGATAACAAATGTAAGTATCCATTCTGCTAAATGAAGAAATATATCGGTTATGGATTTATATTCGTTCTCTGATGTCAGAGTAAAGTTTTCGAGGTTCACTCCTTGTTCACTCATCAAATCAACAATTGTCTTAATAATGCTGTCGTTTATAGTAAAAATTATCCCTATAAATGGCCATAAGCATGCTATAAACAGTGCAGAACCAATTAACATCCTTACGTCTTCCCAAAATTCAGTAGAGCTTCTTGGGGATATAGAATTTAAGTTTAATTTAAGGGCTGAAATCATTATCGATAATGTTACAGCCAATCCATATATGCCTGTAAAAATTAGCATGCCTGGTTTAATAGATTCCTCTATCTCTTTCTCTGAAAAAATGCCATAGGCCAAAGCATTGAACTCATCACTGTCCGTCCAGTGGCAATAGGGATTCCCTAGTATAGTTTCAGGTATAGGTGTTGGTTGGAGACCGATAACAATAACGATTACTACATCTACTAGAAACCTTTCTGGAATACTTGCTTCATCTTCTCTAAACTTCAATAATTTATCTTCTGCGTCTCCGCCGATAGCATCTTCATTGCAAGAGCTTTCGTACCAAATATCAACTAATCCTCCGCCACCACCATCTGATCCGGGGTCACCTGGTACATATGCCATAGCTGCAGAAGGATTTATCGATAGATACAAGAATGTTAATATGAAAATCGTGAGTATACCTCTTTTTTTCATCCTTCTCTCCCCCCTTTTACTAAGTGCATGTTATATGTATGGAAAAGGAGAGGTGGCTTAAAGCCACTCCCTTCCTCTCTTCCTGTAGTTTTCCTCTTTTACTTCCTTGTAGTTGTCCGCCCATGCTGATTCTCTAATGTTCCACTCATGAATACTACTTCCTATATTCCCTGCAGTATCTGATACTTTTTCGCCTGCTGACCCGAACCCTGCTCCCATTTGCTGTGCTTTCTCTCGTGTCGTTTCTGCTGCCATGTGTGTGAGATCCGCTCCTCGGTCAGATTTAGTTCTGTTTCTTCCTTCTACAGATGCGTGAGATACATATGTGTCTGGATTGATATTTGCTGGCTTCATTCCTGTATCAAACATTTTTTCTCCACTAGATGATATAGTGTAAACGTCTGACTGCCTTTGGAAATTAAAAGAAGACCCTTGTTGCATCCCTCTTTGTGGTGATATGTTTTCTCCTTTTTTAGTTGATGGTTGTTCAGGGGTTCCTGTATTGGATTGTACAGATGTTACAGCATTTGGTTGTACTTGGATTCCGGTGTTACTTTGTACAGGTGCTGTAGCCCCTGAGCTTATAGGAGTTGAAAGTTCAGAACTTAAATTTGTTGTGGTATTAGAACTTATAGGTGTTCCTGTTGTATCTACTATTGCCCTGCCTGTAGGTTGGGAGTTTATAGGTATTCCATTTACCCCTACTATTGGTGATTTTTGAGTTTGTTGTTGTGTTGTAGAGGTTGCTTCATTGTAAATGTTTTCAGCATCCATAGGAGCCCTTCCTACCTTATAGTCCATATATCTAGTAGTGTCGCCTTTTAAGCTTGTGTCCCCAGCTCCATAAGGAGTGATGCGTTTCCCTGCTGTACCATCATCATTTTTAAGTGCGAAGTAACTGTGGTCTTTATTTTGTACCCACATAGCGTCTTTTCCGCCATACGACTCTTGAAGCGTATCTGGAGTAAGTGCTCTTCCGTCAGCTAGAGCAAAACCACCACGTTCTTGAGATGTTTCCATTAATCGTTTCTGAGAGACCCCTGAAGCCATTTGTCCTAGACTCTTACCTGCGGTAGCCGCGCTTGTTCCTCCCCAGCTTAATAGAGATCCTGCGGATTCACCTGCCATACCAAATATTTTTCTCCGCTGTTCTAAGTTGGTCCAGTTCTCTTTGAAGCCCGATCCGCCATTTTCCTTGCTCTCCTTACCGAATTTATATGCATCTGCAAGTGTGCGGCCAGTGCCTGCAGCAGAGCCTGCAACATTTCTAGAGAACTGAGTACCGCCTCTTGCTAATGCTCCTCCGGCACCCGCTCCAACCACTACACCTCCAGGACCTAATACAGAACCTGCTACGCCACCGGCTACAGTACCAAAGATTTCTGCTCCTGTCTTAGCAAGTTCCCATGATCTGCTTCCAGATCCAGAAGCTTTAGTAGATATACTTGTTGGTGCAGTATCAGCTCCGCCGCCTCTTTCTGTTTGTTTAGCAGTGCTTCCAAATGGATTACTTGAAGAGTTTCCGTTTGCAGATTCTCCTCCTCCTGGTCCTCCGCCACGGATAACACTACCCGCTTTTTTGGTAAGCATCACTGCTCCACCTACTCCGGCTAGACCGGTCATAGTTAAAGTGCTTCCCAGTTTTGAAGAGCTATCACCTAAACTTAACCACTTAGAGATCATTCCGGTTACAGGGATAAACATGATCAGCATGCCAAGTTTAAAGATTTCGCTTGCATCTGTTGAGGCCATGGTAGCAAAACTGAATAATATAATTGCGTGAATACTTTGAAGAAATATATTTCCTACTAACTCTTTTAGCCAGACTCCAAAGAAATAACGAGTCTTCGCGAATATTAAAGACGCAGCCGCTACTACTCCCATAATCATTAATAAGAGAATAATAATTTTCCTAGCAATATAGATAAAGTTTAATGCAAGGGTTAACACCCACTCCGCCAACCATAAGAAAGGGTTAAAATCCGTCATGATAAAAGTATCGTCTGTTCCAGGAGTCATTGATTCAAAAGTATTAACGATCGCCATGTTCATTCCGAATAGTAGATCAGTGAAAGTGGTGAAACCTGCTATAAAGAGAGCAGAAAACACCCAATACATTACATCTCTCCAGAAGTCCGCTCTTCCTTGAGGAGAAGTGGCGTTAAATCCCAATTTCAGTGCACTGATCATAATTGCTAGTGTGATAACTGTGCTATAAATAACGGCTATTACTCCAAATACAGGATCAATAATTTTTTCTTTTTCTTCGTTGGTAAAGACACCGTTTGAAGACAACTCTTCTCCTGCCCATATACAATATGGGTTATCAAACACTAGAGTAGGTAGACTGCTGATTGTACCCATCATTGAAAGGTTTTCTAATTGGGATATCATGAATTTTTCAGCTAAGTCTTTATCATCTCTTCTGTTCTCCCATTCTTCTTCGTCGTCACCACTGAAGAGCGCACCATCACATGCATCACTTTCTGCCGCACTTGCCATAGACGGTTGTGAAAAACTAAATATGAATGAAAGGAATACAAAAGAAATTAATATACGCTTTAACATAACTACCTCCTTTCTACCTGACATTGGATTTTAAAAGATTTATAGTAAATCTTCTGTTTTGATGTTTTGGTTGGTATTCAGGTATACCCACTCATCTGGAGTCGGTGAAGACTTAAAGTAAACTATTTCTTTACCTGCTTTAAGGAGAACATCTCCTATTTCGCTTGTTCTTATTCTTTGCCCTACTTCATCACTGAATCTAAAAGTATCTAAGATTGGATCAATATCCTGATCAGACTGTTTTAAAAACGCGACACTCGCAAGCTGAGCAACTATGTCACTTGCAGCTGGTGTTCTATGAAACATCGAATATCTTTGACTTACTAATGTAAGTGAGACGTTCCACTTACGGCCACGGGCACTTAGTAATTTAAAGAACTCTACCATTGAAGAGTATTGTAATGTCATCCAGGCTTCATCCTGAATTACACGTTTCATCGATTTCGGGTCGTTCTTTATAAATCTATTCCATATCCAGCTCATCAAAACGTGTTGTGCTATTGGTCTATCAATCCCTTTTTCACTCAATCTAGAAATATCAAAAGTTACAATAGGAGCTGTATCTAAATCGACATTTTCGGCAGTTGAAATAATTTCTGTTTGACCATCGAACATTCCGAAGGCTTTTCCTTTAGTGAATAATTTTACAATGTTAACCATATCTTTCAGTTCAGGGTATTCCTCTAGCGTCGAAAGCAATTTATTGTAAACGTCTGTGATTGTTGGCATATCAATGTACTTCCTTGTGAACTGTACCTTTCCGTCTTCGTCTATTGTTTCAATTTGTTCATAGATGCTATCGGGATCTTCGGTTACTCCTCTTTCTTTGTACAATTCTTCAATGATGTCATTCAGAATCCCTAATTCTACTGGCGTTAGTGTAATACCATTTGTCCCTGAAGTAGTTTCTTTCATTACTTTAAAGAACTCAATGACTTCTTTGACCTTTTCATTCAGGTTGATCTTTTCAACTTCATATTCATCTTTAGTATTCTTGTTAACTACATCTTTTTCTACATAGATATCAAGAGGGTTAATTCTGCTGGATACTCCTTTAGTAGTATCGGTACGCAACTCAATCACTATACCCCCCAGGGCTTTAGTTAGCTCGGTGTACTCTGGTTCCACATCCACTATGCAACATCTTGATATTCCATCACTAAATCCCCGTCCAATAATTTGTTTAACGAAAACAGACTTACCGGAACCGGATTCTCCGAAGATTCCTAGATTATAGTTATTTAGTTTTTTATCAAACTGGTTAAAATACACATACTCTCTTCCATAGATTCCTATAGGGATACCGCCATTGTGGTTTAGTCTGGATGAAGAGTGTGGAAACATTGCTGTTAATGCAAGTTGATCTAGGTTACGGGCAGAATTTGATAGCGCATTTCTTCCTAATGGCAGAGTGCTTAACCATCCTTCTTTTTGTCTGCCGAAAGCATTAATTAATTCAATGCTCTCCCCTCCTAAACTTGTTTCGATATTTACACACTTTGCATTCAGTTCTTCAAGAGTGTCTGCATACACTGTTGCTTGTACAGCTGCATAATATAAACCATTTGTGTTGTTACGTATTTGATACTGGAGTCTCTTGGTGTCTGCGATCTTTTGTTGGGATTCCTCTACCCTCGCATGGTTTTCGTTCTTAACTGCTGAATAATATACTGCTTCTAGTTTATCGAGTTTATCTTTAAGTTTCTTCGTTGCAATTGTGCGATGGAAGGGTTCAATGTGAACACTAACATCAGCATCATCTGAGTGAAATAGACTGTCCAACCAGCCTACTCGAACAGACCTTGGATATCCAGATGGTTTAATGAAGATAGTCCTACCATATTTAAGGCTCCCTAGTCCTGTCTGAATGATAAAATGATCTTTTTCGAAATGGATACCTTCATTAACTGCATAATCTACCAGTGAGGGAAAGTCTAATTCTTGTGACAACCCACCATCCCATTCTGGTGCTATTTCTGCCTGTTTATTTTTCTTTTGTTTTTTCTTTTGTTTTTTCACTGGACTTCTCTCCTTCCTCTTCATCCGATTGTTTGTTGTTTAAGATGTCACTTAATACGTTAGATTCAGGTAAATCTTCCATTTTCACAGTCATTTCTACACCGTCAAATGCACTTTGGCTCAAACTGTCCTTAATAAGAGCGTTATACTCATCAGGGTCTTGTACGAGCTCCTCGAATAATGGTAAAGAAGAAGGGTCACCAGTAATGTATGTAGTAATCTTCTCTTTCCCAGGCTCGATTAAATTATCTATCGGGTTGGCAAGCATGCGGTCGCGATTCATTGCTCTTTTTAGGACCTCGATGGCCTGAACAGAGTCTAAGATATCGGTTTCGATACGAGCTCGATTTAACATTTTCATTGTTATATGAGCTTGTTGATATAACTTCTCTATGATTTTTCTTTCTTTCTGTTCCTTTGTTAACTTGGCCATTTTTGATGGCTCATAAATATAACTGATAACGTAATAAATTCTCATAGCAATACGGAAATCTTGTTCTGATTTAGCTTTAATATTTTCAATAACACGATAGTTATAATCTTGAGTTTGGGAGTTCATGTTTTTGAGGTTTTCTTTGAAGCGTTGTTCGTCTTTTCTTAAATCTTGACGAACTGCTTGGCCGAGTACTTGAATTGGGAAGTTTATAACGCGGAATAGTGCTTGGTAGCCTAGAATAATTGTTTGTTGCTCACTTGGATTCAATAAATCGAAGTTTACAGAGTCTGTACTTAATATAATGGAATACTCATTTCTAGTTTTCTCGAACACTCCAAATTTGACATCTTCTATACCTATTACATCTTTTACACTCTCTTTCTTGGGAAGAGATTTGTTTCGCGTTTGTTCTTTGGAGGTGGAATCATCCTGATTGGAGTTGCTTGAATCCTCTCCTCTTTGTTCTGCTAGATATTGTTTTCTTTTCCACCCTGCAATGGGTTCGTTGTTATCGATCCTCTTTTTAGCGATAAATATGAATGGTAAAAAGATGGCCAAGATACCTAGCAATATATAAATGTAAATATCCATAAAGGACACCTGGGAGTCCCCCTTTCATTTTTAAGATGTATACGTTTTTTGAGATCTCCGGAATCTAAGCATTGTTAGAATGTATTGAGATAGATATTGTTCATACTTTTCTAATTTAATAAATGCAAGTGCCCCTGCAATCCCTATTATGGTGACAATCAATACAATCCTGAGTATCGATTCGAATGCGCCGCTCAGAAACGGTAGTTTTCCCCATATTAAGAATGCCAATCCTCCTACTACAGCTGGGAAACATAAAAGAAATTGACGCATAGAGAAAATAGCTAGAACTTCTTTGTCTTCCTGGGTAAGGTCAATCGACAAAACTATTTCGTTATTCATAGATTCAACCCCCTTTATAAAAGAAAAGGTGGTTTTATCCACCTTTTCTCAAATCGTACTCTTTTACCTATTGGGTTGGCTTCCTTACAAGAAGTGTGCAAACATCGCAATCCCATCGATAGCGCCAGAAAGCCAATTAGCACTAAAGAAGATGAATGCGCCGGCGATACAAGAAATTAGTGCGATCCACAAACCTCTCATTTTTGCCGCAGATACAGATCCGAAAATAATTACTAGTCCAATAATCATGATTGCTAATGTGAAAGCAGTACCACCAATTAATGTAACGATATCAACTACCCTTTGTAATGCACTGTTGATTTCATCGCCAGTTGCACCTAAAACAAAGTTGTTAAACATTCTAAAACCCCCTTTTTGATGTTCTCTTTTATAAAAACAAGAGGACCGTTCAAGTAACTTTCTTTCAAACTAGAAAATTACTTGAACGGTCCTCCCGTTTGTTTATTTAGTTTTAAAGGAAATTTTCTTATAGAAACAAGAAGGCCGTTCAGTTGATTCTCTATTGCTAGTAGAATAACTGAACGGTCCTCCCGTTAGGATATAACTTTATTATTTCCTCTTTTTTTCTCTTGCGAAGTGGATCTCTTCTTGGAAACGGATATTTAATACTTCTAGTTCGTCACCTTCTGGAGTTCCTACATAAGAAACCAAAATGTATCCGAACTTAAAAGCTTCTTCCTGTATATTTACAGTGTTAACAATGCTGCTAACAATGTCTGTATACACACTATATCGAATTCCGTCATCATCATCGTCGTTTAGGCTGGATATGCTTTTTCTTGGGACTGGCCAGGCTTTCTGAAGGCTTCCATTTCGTACAAATAGTTCAAATGTTCCTTCGCTGTTTGTCATAATGGATTCTTTTAACCCTTGACACTCCAACATTTCGGTTTGAATTTCTTCACTCAAACCTTCGTTGAGCTTTGTTGACATTAATACTTCCCCCTCAGATTGTCTTTTTTCTCTCTCTATCTGTTTGTATGTACAATCCCCATATTGAAGCGAAGGGTAAAAAAGCATGACACCCTTATTATAATTATAACGAATCTACTTAAACGTTATCAATTATAAGCGATAAAGTTTTTCCTTTATATCTTTTTACTGGAAAAACTGGTAATTTAGTGAGCTTCGGGCACTATAGTTTGAAGGTATTTTTTCTAATAATAATTATTATATACTATCCTAGTACAATTAAAAACCGTATTTTTTCCAAAAAAAAATCTCCTGCGATAATACGCAGGAGAGACTACTATGAATAAGCGACATTTAACACTTCAATATCGTTACTATTTGAAGCTTCGATTGCTTGCATATAAGTATCTACATGAAATAGTTCTGCCGTCACAAACTGACCACTCAGTAAAATAAATTCACCATTACTATCATAGTCTTTTGGTAAACCCTTTAATTTGATGGTTTCTCCAAAACAATTCAAAAATTCTCCATTGACTTCACCGCACATCACATAATCAACCCCTCGTTCTAGTGCGCAATCAGGAGAAGCAGTAACCTTATCGGCAACATCTTTTCCAAACATCTTATAAACTTCAATATAATTGATTCCCAAAGGGGATTCTACAGTATAATCTTCTAGCGATTCGTTTTCCTGTTCTGGTGGTGCTTCCATATCTGACAGCATTTTGCTCTGTTCTTCGTTTGTTTTTTCCTCTTCTATTGTTTCGATTACTGGTGTTTCTTCCACTGAATCAGGAATGCCGGAGGTGGCAGCGATAAGCTCACGAATACTACTTTCCATATCTTCAGTTGGAATTGATGGTTCGAATTCTTGTTTTTCTTCCTTTTTGGTTCCTTCGATTTCAAACGGTAAGATGTTATCGTTTTCTGGTGTTATGTCTAAAATGTTTTTATCTTCTACTGAGAATTTTACATTTTCATTCGGTGGCATTGCCGTTTGTAAGGATGTAAGATCCACTTCCTCTAATTGCGGTTCGTTTTGCTGTGATGTAGAATATGATAATTCTTCTACTGCAGCTGAATCCGCTAATGAGTTGAAATCTGGTATATCGTTCGATTCCTCTTCTCCAAATAAGTATTCTGGTTCATTTTTTTGTACTGGTACTTGTACTGGTACTTGTACTGGTTTTCGATTTGTAGCGAAATTAGGACGGTGAATTTTTGCTGATTGAGATGTCCAGGATGGTGCTGATTTGTTGATTCTGCTGCGATCTGCTATTAACTCGATTGCAAAACTGACTATACCTATTAAAATTACTGGTGTAAAAAATGCAAGAATTACTAGTTGAGTTGCTGTCATTCACTCTCTCTCCTTAAGTGCTCTATAAGATTTTTATATAAAAAAACCAAATAAAGATGAGTAAAACACATTTATTGTGTCTATACTCCCTTTATTTGGGTTTTGGACATTAAAAAATCATAGTTGTTACAACTATGGTTTACTTTTATTAGTATGTAATCAGTCAATTGACTGCTTATTTTTGAATTTTCCTACCCTCATGAGTAAGAATGTATGATTAACTTATATAATATATATGATAATTATATCACTCTGAAATGAATTTTTTCAATTATACTTGAGACCTCCCTTACCTAATGGAAGGAGGTCTCTTTCTTTAAAATAGAGGAATTGTTTCTTGTTCTAAAGGCTTTTTCCGTCTTTTATTCTTTTTGTTTTTACTTATAACTGATTCGTTTTCTTTATTTAATATGAAAAATGAATCTGCCTTTCCTTTATCAGATTCCAAACCCACGTCCTTTTTTAATACTTCTGTGTGTTTCGAATATTCTTTGTCGTGTCCCTCCTCTATTCCTCTTGGTTTATTTGTATTCAAGAATGAAATACCTCTCTCTTCAGGTATTTCAGATTCTAATAAATTTAATTCAGATAAGGTATCTGAATTAAAGAGGGTATAGTCCTCATTAGGTATCAATTCAGCACAGTTTTCATTTAATTTTATTTCAACTGAAGTCTCTGAAAGTTGTGCTTCTTGAATTTCCTCATAATACTCTTCTAGTTTAATATCACCAAGTTCCTCTAACTGGAGTACTTCATAATGAAGAGGATTGTACTCTGAGTCCCCCTCTTGTTGTTCAGCGTCTGTTCTATCTGCAATAGATGTTGTTAGTTCCCCAATTATTTTTTCTAGTTTGCCATCATTCTCTAAGATTCCTGCGTATTCTTCATCTGTCCATTTTTCTTTATCCGGGAAGATATTATTTCCGAATAAAAGTGTCCCGCAATTGCCATGGAGTTCTTCGGGTCTGTAATATATCCCTAACCTTTCAAAAAAACTAGTTCTGTTAAAGAGGTTTTCCTTAATTATTGATTTCCCGCTCTTTATTCTTTCCTTTAATGGTTTCAGATCATCTGGAATTTTCTTTATGAGTTGTTGTATAGCTCCGTCTAGGTTGGTATAGGTTATAGGAAATTCACCGCTTTCCCATGCATTCCAATTCGCCAACCAGAAACCTTGTTTTCCATTATTATCAGATGTAATCCCAAATTTGAACTTAATAGTAGATGCGAACCGTTCTACCCATTTCGGGATCTTCCCCTCTAAGGTAACTCTTATAAGTTGTGTTTTTCTTTTCGGGTGGAAGAATATATTTATTGGTGTAAACTCTGCATGCCAATGCTTTACTTCGTTCTTTTGTTTTTCATCCCAATCTATAGTAATCTTTTTGCGGTCCTTGTTATAATTTATTCCCACTTATAATCCTCCATTCCTTTACGTTAAGATAGTTTGTTTCCTTAGTTTTTTTTTTCATATTGATGGCTGTCAAATTTCGTATTGCATATTGAATTAAAAAAAGGCTCTACGATACTTCTTGATCGTAAAGCCTCTCTTACCTTCATATTCAATGCCTAATTTGTCCGATTAGCGCTTGCGCTGCTTGATTATCTTCATCAATAACTGTAACTGGTCCGGGCCCTGGTCGGCTTTCGTTAGGTAAAGCAGTCAATAAGGTGATTTCAGGTGTACTATCCATTTTAAATAATTTTGTTGCTGCTAAAAGGTTTGCTGCATCAACAATGATAGGTTTAACCACACCTTTTACGCTATCGACTACACCTCCGATTGGCTCGATCAAATCCTCTTCATCTCTTCCTTCTTTAGGAAGGTGTACATTTTGACCTGCCTGATATAAAACTTCACTTCCATCACTAAAGATTTTGATTAATCGTGATGTAGGCGCGAGTTTAATAGCTCTGTAACAAGCATTTTCAATGTCTGCAAGGTCCACTCGGTACCATGTTTCTGCCATTGATGGTGCAAGAGTAAACACCTTGTCTATGGCGGCATTGTTGAACTGTCCGTCAAGCACTCTAGAAAGCACCACTGTATCGCTAGTTTTAAAAACGATAAGTGTCGCTTCATCATTTATTCCAACCTGAATAGACTTTTCAGCTGAAATAATTTCTGCTACTGCAACTAATGTTGTTGTAGATATTGTAATTGTTTTATTAAACCAATTAATTTCTTTAGACATCGATGCTGCTTTTCTTTTGTCTGTAGCACGGATGTATGTTTCATTGAATTCTGAGTCTCTTTGAAAATTAACTCCAGTGTAAACGGGTTCTCTGTCAGCGCGTTCATCACTCTCTTGGCACGAAAATTCCATGAATTCTCTTGTTACCTCATGTAATGTACCGGGCTTCCATTCGATCCAATCTGAGATTTCAGGGATGGACAATAAAGGGATCTGCTCGTTGCAGTGTGGTACTCTTAATTTCGCTCCCTTGCCCCAGGTGAAATACAATTTACTGTTAGCCTCCATTAAAGTGATTTCTGTGTTATTTGGAGTAATTCCTACTTTATGACGAAATTCCTTAGTTGGAACAACAGTTGAAATCGGAACCCCACTCTCAAGAGGAATTGTTCTTTCTACACTGATGTCGGAACCACTCAGATAGAAACTTTGTTTACCTTCCTTTTCGGATAAATAAAGATTATTATCTCTTAATCCTTTCTTATCCGCTACCTTACCAAATACTTTTCCTATTTCTTGTAGTACCTCTGAATTGATAGTTGCTCCTTTTGTGATTGTTTTCATTACTCTCTCTCCTTAATATTTAAAAATGGATATATAAAAAAACGCCTCTAGGTGCTATTCGCATGTAAAAATGCAATAGTCACCCAAAGGCGTTTTCATAACAAGGTTATTATTCACTCGCATGAGCAAAATAGTATCTTAAGATTAAAATGGATATATTATTATTCTACCTGTTTTTACTAATGAATACAAACAAAACAAGGAGAGGTTGTTTACCCCTCCTTGTTGGATTATAAAACTTTTGAAGTTATAGAAAAAACAAGCTGTTCCATCACCATTTGGTGATTGGAATTACTATATAATTTACCTTTTGCTTGAATAACATCATTCATAATCTCATACAAAGTAGCTAATTCGATGTTTTGGATCTCGATTTGTACTTTTTCATTTACAAAGATTAGTTCCTTGTCCAGTTGATACATTTGAATGTCGCGATACCATAGGAGTAAAAGCTCAAGTCCCATGTGTTGTTGTTCTTTTTCTTTAAAGTGTTTTATCCACTCTCCTTGTACCATAAAGACGGCATTATCAGGGTTATTGTAAATTTCATTGGTTAGTTGTTTGACGATTGAAAGTGATTTAAGAAACCATTCATCATTTACTAACTCGGTTGCTTTTTCAAAGTCATTAGTTAGTTGAGATACTACCATCCCTAATGTTTTGTCTACTCCCTCTGATTCTAGTTCTTCAACTAGAGCTGAAGATTTTAAGGGTTGGAAAGCAATTTCTTGACACCGTGACTTAATGGTTGTCAATATTCTCTGAGGTTGTGTTGTTAAAAGGATGGCGAGAGTGTTTTGGCTAGGTTCTTCCAAAAACTTAAGCAATCCATTCGCGGATTGAGTGGTCATCTTTTCAGCATCCACTATAAGATACGCTTTTTTCTCTCCCTCAACAGACTTCCAATTAAATTCCTTTTGAAGTTCTCTTATTTGATCAATTTTAATTGAATTGCCATCTGGTCGAACAATATGGAAATCTGGATGAACATTTTCAGATTTAATCCTTTTGCAATGTTCGCAAACACCACAAGGCTCGGCACCATTTGGAGATTTGCAAAAAAATCGCTTAATAAAGTGTATGGCGATTTCTTCCTTACCTACCCCTTTACCACCTTTGAAGAGATATCCGTGAGAGATTCTATCGTTTGTAATGCTGTTTTTTACGATTCTTGTCACTTTAGGTTGTTTGTCTTCTATCTTATTCCAACTCATTTTATTCCCTCCAACTTAAAGCCGGGCATTAGCTTCGGCTTTTTTTTTCTGTGAGAATTCATACAGTACTGGGGTTAATTCTTCAGTTGTATATGCCTTGACTTCAAGTTCTCTTCCTAAAACCTCTGCGAATACTGATTTTAAGACTGTTTGATTGCTCTTCTTTTGGATCATTCCTGATTGGAAGGATTGCTTGTACTCTATTACCATGTGAGTGTTAGAAACAGCACGTAATTTCTCCGCAGCGCTAAACAATTTATAAACTGGTACTTTTGTTTTCTTAAGTTTATCAAGGAATTCTTCTTCCTTTTTTAAGTACTCAGTTTTATGTTCCTTCGTGCTATTGTTGAGGATATGGAAAATGTCATCTTCCTGACCTGCTGTAGCTTCATCAGTTACAATGCCATTGTCTGTTTCAGTACTAGAACTTCGTTTTTCTTCTCCGTCTACAAAATCAATATATTCTGCTCCATTTTTTATATCTTCTTCGACTAATTTTTCAAAGAAATTTTCCTCGGTTAAAGGTGGAATCGAACTGTCCTCCGGGATGTCAAATGGGACTTCCTCAGATTCTTCTTTCGGATCTGGTGATGATTCTACATTATTCTGTTCTTCTTTTTTTGGATTAGGTAATGATTCTACATTCGACTGTTCTTCTTCTTTCAAATCTGCTGCTACCAGGTCTAATATACTCAAGTCTGCTTCAATCATTTCTTCCTTAACTGTTTCCTCTTGTTTAGTTTGCATATTTTGGTTTGGTGAAGTGGTGTTTGACTCCTGGTGTGACACTTCTTGTTTTGTATCCTCTTTGCTTGGAGGATTAGGTAAAGTTATTTCTCCATTGCCTAGCTCTTGGAGAATTTCTTTCTTAATTTGCTCTTTTAGAAGTGGATCAACACCAGTCTCTGGTTGGCAGACTTTCACTAAAGCTAGTTCCAATAGAACTTTACTCTGATTGGAATAACGAATGTCTTTTAATTTTTCGTTAAGGATATCTGTAATATAATAAATAGCCGCTGAAGGAATTTTCTTCGCTAATCTGACGAATGATTCATCAAGCATCGCTTTGGATAAGTCCGCTTTCTGGCCGATTGTTTGGTATAAGATAATGTCACGGTAGTATGTTAGTAGGTCTTCAAGAAAGAAATGAGGTTCTTTTCCTCCCTCAATGATCTCATTCACAACGTTTAAAACTTCAGAGGTTTTTTTGGAATGAATTAGTTCAATAGTTCTTGTCAAAAGATCTAGTCCGACAGTACCGGTGATAGCAATTACATCTTCTAGTGTTACGGTACCTTCCGCATGAGAGATGGCCTGATCTAAAAGGCTTAGAGCGTCACGCATGCCCCCTTGAGCAACTCTAGCAATTAACTCCAGCGCGTTGTCCTCTGCTAATACACCTTCTTGCTCTAAAACATTTTTCATGCGGCTTACGATATCTTTAATTGAGATCCGTTTAAAATCATATCGTTGGCAACGAGAGATAATTGTTAACGGTACCTTGTGTGGTTCTGTTGTGGCAAGAATAAAAATAACATGTTTAGGTGGTTCTTCTAAAGTCTTCAGTAGTGCATTGAATGCAGCAATTGTAAGCATGTGAACTTCATCAATGATATACACTTTGTAACGTCCGTTAGTTGGAGCATATTTCACGTTTTCTCTGATTTCACGTATTTCATCAACACCATTGTTGGACGCAGCATCGATTTCGATAATATCGGACGGATTTAACTGTTTGCAGTTTTCGCACTTTCCGCATGGTTCGCCTTGTTCAGGAGACGTACAATTTACCGCTTTTGCAAGAATTTTAGCTATACTAGTTTTACCTGTTCCTCGGGGACCTGAAAATAGATAAGCGTGTGTGAACTCTTCTTTTGTAATAGCATTTCTAAGTACTCTGGTTGGAGCTACCTGTCCTACTACCTCTCTAAAAAACTGTGGTCTGTGTACACGATATAAAGCTAAATGCATGTTTACTCTCTCCTTCATCTCTTTTTTTGTATTCTCAAAAATTTCTGCCAGGTTTATTGGTTTTAGTGTAACCCTCTTGCATCTGGCATGGATACAATAAGTACCTCTAACTCCTCACTTTCTCACTCCTTTTTATTTTTTAGGGTACAAAAAAACACCCTAATTAAAGGAATGAACACTAGCAGCGAATTGCCGTTTCTGCATTTTAGCAGCTGTGATCACTCGTTTAATTAGAGTGTTTTTTAAAATTAATTTCCCCCTGCTTAGAAGTAAATTTAAATTAATTAAATAAATATATATATTTATTATATCACCGGTCATTATTGATTACCATTAACATAAAGAAACCCCGAATTTCGGGGTTTACCTTTCTTCAATCGCTGATGTTAAAACAACGATGTGTGACTCTCCTATCTTTATCGTAGAGGTTTTATGATCATTCGAATACGGATTCAAGTAAACACCCGCTTCTCCTCTATAATAGATAGATGCACCTTTTCTGTACTTTTGTTCTATATTATCTTTCTGTTCTACTTGTGCACCTTCTGATTCTCCAAATGTGGTTTCCATTGGTGTTTTAACTACTGGTTCCTCCTCTGTTAAAGCAAATTCAAAGAGGTCCATCTGGTCATATTCATATTTCTTCGCTTGTGCTGGCATCGTTATCTCTCCTTAAATGTGAATATAATAGTAGGGTTACTAAATTAAAATTAGACAACAAAAAACACCTAGAGAAAGTTTCTTCTAGAAAACTAGAATGTTTAACCTTTCAACTAGGCGTTTCAATACCTTCCTCTTGGAAGGGGAAAAATTTAAAATTAAGTAACATCTATAAAATATATTTTATCATACTTTGGTTAGTTTACATATTGTAAAGAACGATAAGTTTTAGGAGGCTGTTCCCCTTCACCTACATGTATAACTCTGTATTGTGGATAATTTTTTTCAAACTTCTCAGATATTAGGTCTGTATTGTCTTTATCAGTTCCTTCTATTTTAGCATTTCTAAAATCTCCACTCTTTTTATTCCATACTACCATCCAAAATTTTGTATTTAGTTCCATGTTAAGGCCACTCCTTGTTTAAATAATATTTAGTCTATTTATTAGTTCGATAATTAACCTGAGTAAAGAAATTCCATAACACTAATTGGAAGAAATGGTTCTAATTAGTATATATTACCTGTTAGGACTTTAGATACATTATAAAGTATATTAATACATTGAGTAAAGATAATTCTTAATAATTTAACACATAACAATTTGTTGTTTGTTGTTCTCGCTATACTATTCGATAACTATAATATTTTAGAGGGGTTAAAATATAATGTTATATGTTTGAAATATATTTGTTAATAATGTCATTTAAACTTCTCCATTACTGAATTAAAAAAGACTTGCAGCTATTCTCTGCAAGTCTTAACTTTTATTTATCCCACTTCCCAAATTCTATTGCATTTAGAATCTTAGGAAATTGATATTTCTTACATATCTCAATTAATGAACTGATATCTATATTTGCTTTAATGTTAGAGGTTTTCAATTCTGTTACTTCCTCTATGTTCTTAACTAATGTAGTTAATTTTTTGCAGAAAGTTGCTTCGTCTCCACTTTCTAATACATTCTTCCGGTATCGACTAAAACTGCTATCTAATGAATCTTTATTCTCAAGTAACAATTCAACCGAATTATATTTTTGTAATAGTTTTACCGCTCCTTTTTCGCCTATCCCTGGGATCCCTTTTATATTGTCTGAGGTGTCTCCTTGGATCGCTTTAAGGTCAATGATTTGTTCAGGGTTAAATCCATAATAGTCTTCTGAGAATCTTGAAGGATCGTAATGGATTTCAGATTTATTCTTCTTAGAGATTACTGTTGTACTATCATCGACAAGTTGTAATAAGTCTTGATCTTTGCTAATGATAAAAACTTCACCTTCTGGATGTTCGTTCAAAAATTTCTCTTTTAGGCTCGCTATGAAATCGTCCGCTTCATAGACCTCACCTGCAAATGTTTGTATGCCGATTTTCGGCAATATATCTCTAATTATCGGAAATTGCGACTTTAATTCAGGAGGGGTTTCTTTCCTACCTTCTTTATAATCTGGATACATTTTCTTTCTAAATGTAGTAGCGCTATTCTCATCAAAACAAGCTGCAATGTGTGTAGGTTTAAAGGTTGTCATATATTGATTTAACATTTGAAGAAATCCATGAACACCATTTACGTATTGTCCGTCTTCTGTCTTCATCATCTTTTCTGGGAATATGCTAGTTGCATAATATGCCCTACTTAGTATGTTTGGGCCGTCTAGAAGTAATAACACTTTTCTAGAACTCTCTTCTTTTTGTCCACTAATTTCTTCGTTAGTTCCCTCATTAAGGAATAATTCTTCTAAAGTCATTTGTTTAATCATTTAAATACCCGCCTTCATAAGTTTTAGAATCATATTTAAAAATAGAACCCACTTAAGAAAGTTTCCCTTTCTAAACAAGTGAGTTCTTCTCATCTATTAATTGCTTAGTTCTTCCATTGTCCTTGTTTCGTCCCAAATTTCTACATTTAAAGATCGCGCATCGTCTAATTTACCGCCGGCCTTTTCTCCGGCAATTAATAGATTGGTGTTTTTACTTACACTTCCTGAAACTTTTGCTCCTAATTCCTCAAGTTGGGCTTTTAGGTCCTTACGTTTAATTGAAGTTAGTGTACCTGTAATTACTATGGTTTTCCCTGAAAATTTTGAGTCTGTGCTTGTTGTTGTACCTTTGAAGTCCATATTTACTCCGAGGTCAATCAGTTCTCTTAATAGTTGAATAGATTCATCATTTTCGAAGAATGAGCGAATAGCAGAAGCGATTTTCTCCCCTACAGCATCAAGACTCATCAGCTCTTCTTTTGTAATGTTTCTAAGTCTGTTAATTGATCCGTACTCTTTAGCTAATTGTTTAGAGACTGTTCTTCCTACTAACGGAATACCAAAACCATAGAGGACCCTTTCCATTGAATTTTCTTTAGACTTTTCAATTTCGGCTAAAAGGTTTTTAGCAGACTTTTCCCCCATTCGCTCTAACCCCATTACGCTAGTCTTTTCTAGACGATAAAGGTCGCTTATCGAGCAAATTAAGTCCTCTTGAAGGAGTTGAGTAATTACCTTTTCGCCTGCTCCTTCAATATTCATAGCATCTCTTGATACAAAATGAGTTAGAGATTCTCTGATTTGTGCAGGACAGGTTGGGCTAATACATTTTACTGCAGCTTCACCTTCTAATCGTACTGTTTCAGAGTCGCATTCAGGACAGTGAGATGGCATTTCAAACCGCGCTTCCTCTCCCGTTCGCTGGTCTGTGATCACACGAACTACTTGAGGGATAATGTCCCCGCCTTTCTTCACAACCACTGTGTCACCGATCCGAATATCTTTCTCTATGATGTAATCTTCGTTGTGCAGTAGAGCTCTTGCAACAGTAGTCCCGGCTACCTCTACAGGTTCTAATAAGGCTGTGGGTGAAATAGTTCCTGTTCTTCCGACAGACAATTCGATGCCATGAAGTTTAGTCACTACTTCTACAGCTGGAAATTTATATGCAATTGCATAACGAGGTGTTTTACCTGTGAAACCTAGTTCGTCCTGTTGTGACAAAGAATTGACTTTAATAACAATACCATCGATTTCATATGGTAAATCGTCTCTAGTATCCGTCATTGTTCTTATATAATCCATTACCTCTTCAATTGAATCACATTCTAAACGAAGGTCATTAGTCTTAAAACCTAGTTGATCCAGATAATCTAAACCGTCACTGTGCCTTTGAATATCATCGTTATCAGTTTCAGCAATACTATAAAGGAACATATCCAAATTTCTTTTCGCTGCAATTTTGGGGTCCAATTGGCGTAGTGAACCTGCCGCAGCGTTTCGAGGATTTGCAAACAGTTCCTTCCCTTGAGATTCTCTGTCCTGATTTGCACTGTCAAAAGAGGCTTTAGGCATATACGCTTCTCCTCGTACTTCAATGGTAGCTGGCTCGCTCAGTCGCAGAGGAATTGAACGGATAGTTTTAAGGTTGGATGTGATGTCCTCTCCTTCGGTTCCGGATCCTCTCGTCGCTCCTTGGACAAATACGCCTTCTTCGTATTTCAGAGAAACGGCCAATCCGTCAATTTTCAATTCAACGACATACTGCACATCGTGACCGACTGATTTTTTTACTCTTTTATCAAAGTCGATTAGATCTTTTTCATCAAAAGCATTCCCTAGACTAAGCATAGGGATTCGATGCGTAACCTTTTGTAGGTCTTCTTTTGGTTGACCTCCTACTCTTTGGGTTGGTGAATCAGCAGTTTTCAAATGAGGGTTTTGTTCCTCTAGTGATTGCAGCTCTTTATAATGTTTATCGTACTCAGAATCAGGAACACTGGGAGTATCTAATACGTAGTATTCATGCCCCCACTTGTTTAATAAACTTTTTAATTCCTCAATGCGTTTTTCCATGTTTATCTCTCCTCATATTAAATGTTTTGGGAAAATAAAATAACCCAATCTGAAATACCAAGATTTTTTGTAAATTGGTAACTCAGATTGAGTCATTTTAAATTTTGGTGGATTCGTCCTCATGGACAAATAAATGTATGGCATTAAATGAATATACTATTAATTATAGCAGACAGGGTGAGTTTTAGTAACAAAACCTATGACTAATATGCTAAAATAAATATATATACTGTTTCTAATATTTTCATATGTCTTTTACAAGCGTAATTGACTTACTAATTATTAAAACCGACACTTCGTCTGGGGATTATTCTGATTTCATCAGAAATTTCTATCCTTTGAGGAAGTGTTTTTTTATTACACAAGGAGGAGAAATAATTATGAAACTACTAAAGATGGGATTTAAAATTGCACTAATCGCTGTTGCTCTATTCCCTATAACGGGGGCTATTCAAATATTTTCAGGAGGAGATATCTCAGCGTATGACGATTATGTAAAACTTATGGATTCTGTTTATCCTTATATAACGGAACATTTAGATTGGGCCTTTATTATATTTACTTCGCTCTTTCTTCTTGGTCGTAAGGATGAGGTTAAATACAGATATCAAGAGGAGATTAGAAAGAGACAATACTTTTTTGAGTATAAACGATGGAGCAGCACACCTTTTATTCCGCCTATTTTATACTACTACTTAATGTCGCCGCCTGAGTCATTCTCTCCTTATAAAAAGGATCGAGCTCACAATGATTTTTATCCACTTATCCTTCGAGATTTTCGAGATAGAGTAACAATGGATGCTAACTTTTCTAGTGATGAACCTGATCAAAGGGTATCAGTGTTAAGGGTAATTGGGCTGAAAATTTTCGGTGTATTGGGTTTACACGCGCTAACACTTTTTGTTATCGCATTTTTCGCTCTTTCTAGCTCGCAAGACTTTCTACATGTATTCACTCAAACAAATGCTAAATACCTTATTCCTATAATTCTTCACCTTATGGGATATATTCTAATGATGCTATTTGCACTCAAGGTGGCATCTTGGAAACTTCTTGATAACAAGTTGACTATGTACTTTAAAGAAGATTATCTCCACCATGAGCCCCGCATTCCATGGGTTGGAATGCTTCCAGACACTGACGCTGGATATGGAGTAGAAATGATGTGGGAACGTGATTGCATGAGAAGGATCCGTCTTACTTACGAATTGAAAGGTTGGAGTTTTCCTAGTAATAATGAAGAAATACAATGGATTAACCCATCTATTGATAACAAAGGACCATTTGATGGTCTTGATATGTCTTGGGTAGATGAAACTCGAAAATATGTTAAAGCTATTAAAACTAAATGGGAAGTTGAATATAATACAGAAGCTGTAAAAGCGATTCAGGAAACACGAGATCATGAAATTGGTCAAGTGGTTGCTTTCCATAAGAAAAATTGAGGTTAATATTTTTGCCCCTGCTATTATTGGCAGGGGTTTTTTATGTTCGCAGTTTTGCTTTTATATTTGGTCACTTGCCTTAGCCCTTCTAGTTCAGTGAAGAAATACCTTACTACATTTAGCAAATTCTCCTTTTCCTAATAAAAGAAGCCTATTCACTCATTGAGTGAATAGGCTATTTCTTTAAAATAGGCACATCTGCTTTGGTACTCGTTGACTCGGTGATATAGTATGGATTTTCTTGGTATCTTCCTGTGCTTGCTTTTCTTTTTTTATATTTCCGAGGATTTGGTGCATGAACACAACTGTTTTTGTGTCTTTTTCATTGAATTTACTAAGTTCCTCCTCCTTATTGCTTAAGCGATTGATCGTTGGTTTCAGTGAGTCCAATAGGATATGCTGTAAAGCAGCGTCAAAGGATTTCCCTTGCATGCTTTGATAAGGTTCTCCATCTGTTCCTGTCGATTCTTTGGTTCCTTCGATAAATAAATAATTCATAACCTTTTGTTTTGCCTCTTCTTGTGATTGGATATCTTTCTCACACACAATAAAGACTAATTTATTGTTAACTAATCTAATGTTTTCGTGTTCTTCATAATCAAAGTAACAAAAGATACTTTTTCCGGTAAGTCGTTGTCGTTCTTGTACAAAAGATACTAATTCTCTTCCCTCGAACTGAAACTCAACAGGAACGTAAAACACAGGATTAGGATTAGGTCTTGGGTTGTCTGATCCGCTTGTCACTAGTCTCCAATCTGGTTTAAGTACAACCGCTCCATCATGCTGATGATTTCTGGGTTGAATATTTAGTGAGTCTACATCGTATCCGTCTTCTCTCCAACACTGTAATACTGCTTTATACTCTTCATCAGTAATTAAGAGGTATCCGGACTTTTCTTGGGCATATAAAAGTTTTTCTAGAAGCATTACCCGCAGTTCAAATGTGTAAGAACCGGGTTTGTATGCTCCTTCCTCTCCTTTTTCAGCGCGTTGGTAATGATTGTAATAAAAATCGCTTGCAGAAAATAGGTCAATCACCTTTCCCTTTAAACGCTCTTTATAAATATCCCTGCGAAGTGGCTCCCTATAACGAACGTCAAACTTAACGTCGAAGAGGAATTTCTTCCAATCACTTAGGTAATTGATATTTTCATTCCCGGCTTTTATTAGGATTTCAAGCATTGGATCCTCTCTCGGACTGTAAAGGCAGGTCCAGCAACCAGATCTTGAAGAGGATGCTCCGCATGATTTGTCCTTCTCGGTACGAACGATTGCGCATTCTTCTTGCCCCTCAGAATACATCTTCCAAAGTTCCATGGAAGGTAATCCCCATGCCAATTCTTGATTATAATGGATGTAATTCCACAAGTCTGCGTCCTTTATGAATTTAACAGGATGGAATACCCGGATGCTGTCAATGTCATGGTGACGAGCAAAATAATTATCTAGTGAATGTTTCTTAATAGATCGTTTTCGTTTTGCGCTCTCGGCATTCCTTACACCTAACAACAGTGTTGTATCATAAGGGATATTTTCTCCAAACATCCCTACTTCCTGTAATCTGTTAATTTCCTTTAGCTTCCGAGACATTGGCTGTAATTTCAATTTTTTGGAACACCAGGAAAAGGGCGATTTTGGCGTTGGTGCGGGGTTACCACGGCCAATAATGTTCCACCAGTAGTTCTCTTTCATTTCTGGAACAACATAGTGAACTTTAATGCCTAGTCCCTTTCCTTTTTTCTTAATAAGGTTTAGGTTCTTTCTCAAAAAAGATACCATTTGCGGAGTTTCCACTTGAGTATCTGCTGACACAACATGGATTGATTTATTTCGTTGTTCAGGTTTTAAATTTTCGAGCATTTTGAAGGTTAAATCTAAAGTCAAACTTGAGTCTTTTCCGCTAGAAAAAGCTACAATCCAATCATTGGTGTCCTGTAAGTATACCCTTTTCATTCGTTCAATTAGAATTTGAAACCTTCTCATTTCTCTTTCTGGATTTGTAAACCATCTAGTATCTGATGCTGCTTGTTCTATTCTCTTTTGTTCTTTACTCATATTGCTCGCCGTTTGCTTAGGAGACAGAAAAGGGTTCCCCCTCTGCCAACAATTTCTAAGCAAAGAGGGCTTCCCTCCTTTAGATTGTATAAATTCTATCAAGTTTTTCATTAACAGCTACTACAGGCTGTACAACACGGTTTCTAATTGATTTTTCATTTCATTAAACCCTCCCTATTTGTTTTTTGGCATAAAAAAACACCAAATCTGATTCTCAAACTTCTTTCTTTTCATAGTTTGAGCACCTGATTTGATGCTTTTGAATATCGATATCCCCTTCTGCCTAAGTCGAGGAGAGTGAATTTATATACTTATATGGTGATTTATATTTATTTTATCATATACATAAGAAAAAAACCGTAATGAGCAAAAAAGCTCATTACGGTTAGTGATAAGTGATATTGGTTGCGGAGGCAAGACTTGAACTTGCCAGACGGAAACTACCTATAAGGATCCGTAAAGGAATTGGACTCCAAGATCTTCTTCCTTAAATGCGCGCGATAAATACTGTAGGCAGCGCCCGAATAACCCTTTCTCCGCATTGTAATTAATCATTTTATACATTGTATAAGTAAAGACACCTAATGAGGTTAATCTTTAAGTTACAAGATAATTATACCACGAATTTAAACTTCCCAAAAACAAAAGTACCCCTGATAGTTATTTAAAATCAGGGGTACTTTTATTAAGTTTATTTCATTAACTCGTTTAGTTCTTCTACTTTTCGAGAATTTATTCTTTCTTCTAGCATTCTCTCCCATGGCATTTTCATAGGAATGATATCAATAATATCCTCTTGGCCTCTTAACGTAGAAATATCTAACCAACCTAATCTTTCAGCTATTTGCATAGGTTGGTTTGGTTTTCCTTCTTTTATGAGGTAATTCATCGCACCAGCACAAAAATTATTCTTGCTGGTATCTTCTAAATCATTGTAGTTAACAGTTTTATGACATGAAAACGTTTTATCAGAGTGCAATTCATTTATTATGTCTTCTATTCTTCCTTCAGCTAAAGTTATATTGGTGCTACTTCCTTTTACAAAAGGGCAATCTTTGCAGGGTCTTTTAACTTGATACATTAGCGTTGCTCCTTTAACGTCTTGAGTACATTTTCTTTATCAAAGGTTTCTTCTAGTTTCGCTGAAAGTAAAAGTATCTTATCTTCTTCAATGTAGAAAGGTTTTTCTCCGGTTGGCTTATGTGGGGGTTCGGTACCAGGGTTAAACATTTGAATATATAGAATCCCATTTCTTATGCCTACTAGTTCTTCAGTAAGCCAACGATGAAGCATTTCATCATAGGTGGATATACCATCTCCATCTAGAAAAAAGTTTCCAACTTTAATTAATGCGTGTTCACTGTGGTTATCGTTAGGATGCTTTACAATCTGATAGTAGGTAATGTGTTCTTCTCCTAACCAAAGAGCTATGGCCTTCATAAGGGATCGACACCCTCCATCTAGCCATCCGCACCCTGCTTCCTCAAGTAATTCGAATACGTCTTTTCTATATAGAAATATCTTTAAATTCTCGTGTAATTCTTTTATTGTATTCATTATCATATCTCCTTTTTCTTCTGTCAATATTTCCATTGTTGGATTAATGTTGGATCGGTGAATATATCAATAAGGGGGTACATTTTAGCTAAATCTTCTACTCTACCTTCTCCCTTCAAATAATTGATTGTATCAATCATTTTGTTCATTTCATCCATATTTAATATATATAGAGGTTTGAAGTCGTACATGGATTCTTCTAACCCTCTCATCTTCATTTCTGCTCTTATGGCTGTTATCTCGCTTTCTGCACTAGATGCCTCTCTTTTCAATGCTGCAAGGTAATATATATCGTTACTCTCAGAATTCATCAGGACTCTAATTACCTTTTGCAAGTAACGAAAGTATTCTATCCACTGCATTTCGAGAATCGTCAAATAGTTATCATAAAGGTCCAGCTTAAGAAGGATTTTTCCAGATTTACTTTTACCAATCTCTTTGAAGCCGGCTTTTTTATAAGAGAATCCCGCTTCTGTTTTGGTATTTACCTTACAAGGATCAACGTAGGTCACGAACCCTTCTTCTGCATATGGGATTTCACCCTCTCTTTTTTTCCATTCGCAGATAGTGGCGTAGACACCGAACTTGATCATTGTAGAAGCTAGGTACTTGCGAGGTGCTTCGTTCCTGAAGAATGAACACTCCCACACATTGGTTAAACCGTCATCTCGTTTCCCATACCAACTTCTCCAGCCTGCTTTCCCATCGCTTGTTCTCAGTGCTAATTTATATCCTGGGCGACCAGTATGTGGAGATCCTTTTGTTTGCCTTGAATAGTGGCGGTCAGATAACACTTGCAAAGCAGGATCATAAGGAGTGGTTACAATCCACTCCCCGTAGTACATCCCTACTCTCTCATCTAACAGTGAGAAGTTGACTATTAACTGAGCTTCTTCTTTTTTCTCATAGAAAGAGTCAGGTCTAATTGGTATGTTTCTCTTATATTGAATTTTCGTATGTTGAGCTACTGTTTTTACTTCTGGAAAAAGTGTCATCTGTTCCATTAGGTTGCGACCTCTTTGATCTTTATTTTCACTTCTTTGGGTATGTCTTTAACATCTCGTATCTTTTCCCAGCCGTAACCGTTATTTTCTACCGTCCAAAGGAATTGAATTGCCATCTTTAATGTCTTAAAGGTTTTACTACATCCGCTCCTTTGTGAAGTTCTCATGTCGTATAAATCAAAAACCTCAAATCGATTACCTTTTTGCTCGATATAGTAATCTTTTGGGATGAGGGCCTCATATGTTTGGATCAGGGTCCAACTTTTTAATACCTCGTTCATTCTTATGACTAGTTCACTTCGGTATGGGTGTTTCAAATCCAAAAGAACAGAGCGAACATCATTAAATTTTTCACTATAATTTTTAAATAAGTATTTGATCTGTTCAGATGTGAATTTGAAGTCTGGAATCAATTGAATGGTTATGGTGCTTACACCGGTTAATACATGAGTGCATTGTTCTGTAACAATCGCATGAAATCCCAATTCGTGTGTTCTTAAATCCATAACCTCACCTAAACTGTGACAGTATTTAATGCGATCATATTGATTAAGGGCGTTTAGAAGCTTCATATTGGTAATTCTTTCTTTGGGTAAGTTTTTTAGAACGTCTTCTTTGTAACATATGATCGGTTCACCAATGTCTAAAAATGACATTTGTGCGTGTGAGTCATAGTAGGTTAGACCTTGAGGGATAACATCTCTTTCTGTTCTTGTGAAAATATTTTTTCTGTCCATCAATAACACTCCTTATTATAAGTTTTAGGTATTAAAGGCAAATGTGTTTTACACTACCATCTTCTAGAAGGAAGAAATACTTATACCCTTCCCCAAGTTGGCGATATGCTTTTGCTGTCTTCCCGTAATAATCTGTTTCTCCTAAAAATACTGAGTTGGCCACTTGAGTCAAATCTCCTTTCACTGGTTTTTTGGGATCAAAAAAAACGCCCATTCAAAAACTCGTCATTCTGAATAAATCAGCTCGAGCACTTGAATCGGCGCTTTGGATACTTTTCTCTTGAAAAGTATTTTAAATATAAGTTATGAGTACTATATGATTTTATTATAACATTCTTAACACGGATTATCATGAATTGGTTGAATTAGAAAAAGAGTAGCCTGTCCAGGCTACTCCTTCAATTAGACTAATATAGGTTTCAATATGAAATGTCGTTCCTCTACGCTATCAAGTGAAAAAGTGGCCCCTCTTCCTTCTGCCACATCAATAATAAATTTTGTATGGCTGCCAATATTTATATTGAGCTTTGTGCATATAGAATGCGGTGCCTTCAATTTTTGAGATCAAGATATCTGACTCACCTATTTGAAAATCACTCACTGGATAGCACATAGGTACTGCTCCATCACAGCAGCCGCTAGACTGGTATAGCATGATAGAGTTGTGTTTTTCTCTAAGATAACTCATGAAGTCTATAGCTTCTTGAGTTGCTTTTACTTGCTCTACCATTTCCCTTAACTCCTTTCGATACCAATATAGATTAAGAGAATAAGCCCACCATTGTAGCTGTAATAATTGACCCCATAGTAGCAACTGTAAGAATCCTCAGACCAAACTTGGCAACGATACCGGCTTTCTCGCCGTTGATAGCTTGAATGGATCCGCTAATGATACCAATTGAACTAAAGTTTGCAAACGATACTAAGAATGTAGAAATAATTGCTACTGTCTTAGCAGAAAGTTCTGGAATTAAGGGTTGGAGTTGAAGCATAGCTACAAATTCATTCGTTGCGAGCTTAACTCCCATAATTGAACCGGCGGATTGTATTTCACTTGCAGGAATACCCATCATAAAAGCAATTGGACTGAAGATATAACCTAATGCCTCTGTGAAAGTCATGCCGAATATAGCAAGGAAGCCAGCATCAATCATGGCCATTAGACCAACATAAGCAACAAGCATTGCGCCTACAATAAGCGCTACCTTACCCCCATCCAGAGCACCTACAGAGATAGCTTCAAACAATGATTTAGATTGCGACACATCTTTAATGTTAATTTCCTCGTCCTCGTCCTTCTCAATCGGTGCTACCATAGTAGCGATAATTAATGCAGATAAAGCATTTAGAATCATTGCTGCTAATACATACTTGGGTGGAATCATTTGCATATAGGCTCCCATGATCGAAGCTGAAACAGAAGCCATAGCTGAAGTAGAAACAATGAATAATTTATTATCACTCATTTTATTTAGGTGAGTTTTAATAGCTAGTAAACTTTCAGATTGGCCAAAAAATATAGAATTAATAGAATTGAAGGTTACTACTTTTGATAGCCCAGTCACTTTTGCTAAAGCGCCACCGACATATTTAATTGCAAGTGGTAGTAATTTTATGTGAGTCAAAATAGACAGCAAAGTAGATGTAAAAATAATTAGCATGAGAACGTTTACGAAAAAGACCATAGCCCCTTGTGGGACCCAACCGCCTACCACAAAGTTAACACCTTCATATCCATACGAAAGAACTTTAGTTACCCCGTTGGATATAGACTCTACAATTTTTAATCCGACGGTCGTTTTGAACATAACCAATGTAATCACTACTTGAAGTGCTAACATTACCCCGATTGCCTTGAAGTTTATTCCTTTACGATTGTTACTTAGTAAGTAACCCAGTCCTAAGGTGAGAAGTAACCCTATAACACCAATAAAAATAGACATAAACATTCTCCTTTGATTTGTTTTATTTTAAGGTGGTGCGTTTTCTACACCACCTACGTTATTTGTAACGTTTAAATCAGAAGAAACCTAGTGGATTCCGGTTGTAGTTTACCAATAAGTTTTTAGTTTGTTGATAGTGTTCCAACATCATAGCGTGATTTTCTCGTCCAATACCCGACATTTTAAATCCGCCGAAAGCTGCCCCTGCAGGATATTGATGATAAGTGTTTGTCCATACGCGACCAGCTTCAATTGCTCTTCCGGCACGATAAGCTAGATCTCCGCTTCTAGACCAAACACCTGCTCCTAGTCCATAAAGAGTATCGTTCGCAATTTCCATCGCTTCATCAAAATCTTTAAAGGTAGTAACTCCAAGAACCGGTCCAAAGATTTCTTCCTGGAAAATCCGCATTTTGTTGTTTCCTTTGAATACTGTCGGTTGTACATAGTGACCATTTTCGTAACCTTCTCCGATATGGTTCTCTTCACCACCGATTAAACATTCAGCTCCCTCTTCTTTTCCTAGCTTAATGTAAGAAAGAATCTTCTCTTTTTGCTCACTAGAAGCTTGAGCACCCATCATTACATCTGTATCAAGTGGATTACCTACTTTGATAGCTTTGACACGTTCTAAAGCTCGCTCCATAAACTTATCGTAGATAGATTCTTGGATTAGAGCACGGGATGGACAAGTACATACTTCCCCTTGATTAAGAGCAAACATGACGAAGCCTTCAATTGCTTTATCAAAGAACTCATCATCTTTATCCATTACATCTTCAAAGAATACGTTTGGTGATTTACCGCCTAGCTCTAGTGTTACTGGAATGATATTTTCAGTTGCATATTGCATGATCTGACGGCCTACAGCAGTAGATCCTGTGAATGCGATTTTAGCGATACGTGGACTAGTGGCAAGTGGTTTACCTACTTCCACACCGAAACCGCTTACAATGTTGAGTGTCCCCGCTGGAAGTAAGTCCTCAATTAACTCAATCATCACAAGAATAGACGCAGGAGTTTGTTCCGCTGGTTTTAAAACAATACAGTTACCTGCAGCGAGTGCCGGCGCGATTTTCCATGCTGCCATAAGAATCGGGAAATTCCATGGAATAATTTGTCCTACTACGCCAAGTGGCTCATGGAAGTGGTATGCCACTGTGTCGTTATCTAATTGAGTAGTACGTCCTTCTTGAGCCCGGATAGTACTAGCAAAATATCGGAAGTGATCAATAGCTAATGGTATATCGGCATTTAGAGTTTCGCGTACTGGTTTTCCGTTTTCCCATGTTTCTGCCACAGCTAGTAACTCTAAGTTTTCTTCTAATCGGTCAGCAATCTTGTTCAAAAGTATCGCTCTCTCGGTTTGAGATGTCTTTCCCCAGGTTGCTTTAGCTTTATGTGCAGCATCTAAAGCCAATTCGATATCTTCCTTTGAAGAGCGAGCTACTTTAGTAAAGGCCTGTCCGTTCACTGGAGACTTATTTTCAAAGTACTGACCGTTTACTGGTGGCACCCATTCTCCTCCAATATAGTTGTCATACTTCTCTCTGAATTGTACTAGTGAACCTTTCGTGTTTGGATTTGCGTAAATCATTAATAAATCTCCCCTTTTCTAGTTGTCAACTTACCTTCTGTGTCGGTCAATGCTATATGGCGATAATATATTCACAAACAAAAAAGGGCACATCAACCGAATTTTTGGTCAATATACCCTAGTTCTATTAAAGTAAAATTATTATTTGGTGTATTAATTTCTATGATAAGTTTCTAAATTAAATTATCCTTTTTATACACAAATTTGTCAAACTTCTCATGATATTTAAAAGTATACTCATATAAAGAATTTCAACATTTCGTTATGTATGAGGACAAAAAAACAACCGGTGATGATGATCACCGGTTGTTTTGTTCTGCTTTTAATACGGTTGAATTATATTCTCTAATTAACTTAGATTTTATAAAAGTTGGTCTACTCCCTCCGAATTGAGCATTAAAATCTACATGATGTACATAAATAGTATTGTTGTGCAGAAGATTATTCATAACACCGTTTGCTAGAGTGGCTGCCATTTTATTCGTCTGGCACCGTTGTGGGTTGTTTACGATCGCTTCACCACAAGATTGCTCTGGTAAATGGTCTTCATCTTCCCACATATCTGGATATACCCTCATTACAGGTTCAAGCCAAACTTCTCCACTCATTTTTAATCCTGTGCAAACTTGTCCTGAAAAACCTGTGCACTCTTTTTCTTGTGTAGATAAGGAGTTATCTAAAGAAACTCCTTCAACTCCGGCATCTAAATATACTAGGTCTGGTAGGTAGTCAGAGTAAAAGAATTCATCAAATATTTTCCTTGTTGCGTTATTATCTACCATTGAGATAAGCACTGGTAGGACTTGAACTTCCTCATTCACTGTAAGTGGGGTGTATAGGCGGTGTAAAGTATCTTGATTTGTAATGTAGTCTTGTACTTCCTTGACCTCTAATCCATAGTGATGACCGTATCTTTCTGCAAGGGCAGTGACTTTATAATCTCCGATATCTTCATGATCAAATAGTTGATTAGACAATTGGGCAGTTTCACCGTATCGAATGAACGATACGGTTTAAACCTGCCTCTGAGGATAGGTAAGCTCGTGCTTTTCCCCCCTCCTCGAACCGGACGGGCACCTTTCGATGCATCCGGCTCTCCATCAATAGGAGTTAGCTATGAGAGCCCAACTAAGCTGCTCTAGCTATAGTATCTTGGTAACCATTACGGGTTACCCGATTAAGAATCTCTGTCATTTTAAAGGATCAACTCTTTATTTATTCCTTAATGCAATAAGTTTTGTAATCTTGTTTTTATGTCTAGTATTGAGTATGGTGCCTTCTCGGATTCCGTATTCAATTAGTTCATGGCAAATGGTGCATAAGAATGTAAGGTTTTTGACTTTATTAACTTCTTCTAGTGGTAAGTTTGGTTCTTTATGGTGGCAACTCCACTTGCCTTTTATGAGTTTTTCACCACAAGCTTGGCAACAGTATCCTTTACTCGCTCTCCATGTTTGGTTGAACGCGTATTCTCTGTTCATTATAAATTCAAAGTTGTGTTTGTCATCCTTTTCAAACCTGGCTGCGTACAGTTGAAATGCATTGTACAGCGGAGCCCTTGAATTCGGTGGTTTTTTGCCAACCTTTTCCCTTAATTTCCTACCTTCAGGTGTGTAAGGGGTAAGTTTTGCTCCAAACTTTTTGGCGTAGACAATTGGCGTGATACTCGCTTTTGTTACTCCTATCCACTGGTCGTCAACTTTAACAGCCCATGTTTTAGTTATCCTTACGAGTGGCTTGCCCTTAGTGTCGAGATGGTGCCTGCCTGGTCGGTTGGTTAGTTGATGGATAGGGATGAAGTGCTCTAGCACCCTATTTTTCCATTTCTTTCTCCCCTTGATATAGAACCTGTAGTTGATGAGATGGTCGAGCTTGGTCAACATCTTCTTGGAGGTTCCACATTTCCAGTATTCGGCTATCCCGACTATTTTCATGTTCAATTCTTCGATTTTCAGAGCCATTTTGTCCTCGTTTGGTTGCATGAAGGCTGAGTCAATTAGCCTTTTACATTCATTCCATTGTTTCAGCAGTTTCTTTGTTTGGGGGTAATTTTTCGCAACTATTTGTTTTGGCTTGTCTTTACCAGCTGGACCGCTTCTTTTCTGGAGAGCAATGTTGAACCCTAAGAACTTAATTGGTTCTTCTCCAGCATTAGTGATTACAGTCTTTTCCTCGGAAAGCTCAAGTTTCAGCTTATGTCTGAAATACTTGTTAAGGTAAGATAATAATCTCTTGCAGTCATCTTCTTCCGCGCATTGTATAACCCAGTCGTCCGCGAAACGTGTAAGGAAAGTTGGTGAGTTACCTTTAGTTCTTTTAAGGTATCTCCTGGCATTTCCCTCATTAGCAAATTTGTCGCCTATCTTAGGATCTTGCCACATTCTTGCAACTGTCCAGTCAAAATCATTAAGGTAGATGTTCGCAAGTAATGGCGATAACACGCCTCCTTGAGGTGTGCCTTTTGGTGTAGCAACCACTACTCCGTTTTCATAGAACCCCGATTTTAGCATTTTGTTTATTATGGCAATTACTCTTTTATCGATTATTCCCATTTTCCTTATCTTGTGTAGCAGGATGCCATGGTCCACGTTGTCAAAGTATCCTTTGATGTCTCCCTCAATGGTCCATTTTCTGTCCATATTCTGAAGGTCAACGATTCTCGCTATAGCATGTTCCTGCGCTCGATAAGGTCTAAATCCATAGGAGTATGGATAAAACTGAGCCTCGCAGATAGGTTCTAGAACTAGCCTGATACATTCCTGTATGATTCTGTCCATCATTGTTGGGATTCCGAGAGGTCTAAGACCTCCGTTGTCCTTTTCAATGTACTTCCTCAGCACTGGGCGGGGCTTGTAGTTACGAAAATGGTATCTTACAAGGCCGATTAGTTGCTCGTACTTCATCTGTAGGTAGTGTTCGATGGTCTTTCCATCCATACCTGGTGTTTTAGACCCTGAATTAGCTTTTAGTTTGTGAACTGCTGAGACAATGGTTTGCTCATTTGTAATTAGTTCCAGTAATCCGGTGAAGGACTTTCCTTCTTTAGACATAGCGTATAATTCGTCAAGTGTTTCTTTGAGTTGTTGTTCGTTTTGAATCGTGTTTTTAACCCGCATATTTTCCACCTCTTGTTAAGTTATAGTGGGTTTTGCGTTGGCAATTTTACCCTAATGGGAGTCTTCACGATCCTTTTTGACAGTGATTCTATTCCTATTGACTAGCATCCTTCACCAGCACCATTGCATGGTCACCCTTACAATGGTGTCCTATATCCCTCGATATAGGTGTGCTTAGGTTATTCCCTCCGTTTTTCGTTTCAACTGTCCTTTTGGGTACAGTTTACTAAGCGCGGATTACTACGATGCCTCTGTTGCTCGTACAGGTTCCTAGCGTTAGTACCGCTCCGCTGTCCGGCAATCTCAGGTGATTAAATGAGTTATCCTATCTTTGATGGGACTTAGGTGGTGACTTTACCCCGAGGATTCCAGAGATGGTGTGAATCTAAAGTTACTCCATCTTCTTCTATGTGTCCTTTCATACACAAGATTGTTGGAGCAAAAATTTGAACTCCAACAATAATCCCAGTTTTATCCCTCAGTTTGGTACAAGGGAGGAAAGTTACGAGGCATACATCACTTCACAGAAGTTCACCATATCCTATCATGGAGGCCCGCACCTACTAGGTTAATAATTGTTACACCAAACCCCTTTCGGTTACGCTCTTACAACCCGCTTTAAGACGGTGTGCACGTACTAAATGATCCGCCTTGGGTCAGTTCTCAGCCCGCATAGCATCTCTGGGTTATCAACCCTTCAACGATGTAGATTCTCTATGGAATAGGAATTTCGCCTATTATTTCACTCATTTAACTTCACTTCGATGGAATTCCACCATCTGGGTACTCTAGTACCTGTGTGCGTTGCCCCCAACAGTTGATTAAGCTGCTAGTTTACGCATGCCTGACGCACAATTCTTCATTTCTACCTTGTCTTTATCCACTAAAGTCACATCGACATTGTATCTTTTCAAACTTGGATCTTTAATGTGGGTAGCTATATCTTGAAGGAAGCTACGGAAGAAATGACTTCCGTTTGCGCCCGCTCCAACGATAACTACTTGTAATATAACATTAGCAAAGTCTGGTTTTGTGATATTTATTCCGTCCATGATAAGTTCTCTCCTTTGACAACTACTCTGTCATTCCATTCTTCCGGATATTTTACTTGCTTGCTTACATTAAATTCTGTAAATAAGTGTGTAGGGGGTAACTCAATGAAATAACCATTAACCCCTACTCGATAAACCATTGTTGGTTCTTTATCTAATCGCCCGATGACACCAAACAATATTGGATTAATTTCATCGACATTATCTGTTGGAGAAAAGTAGGCTTCCATAGTATTGTGTGAATGTAGGTCCATTATTTTTATGTACCTTCTAGGATCCAATGGTACATAGTTAGAATTATTAACAAGATGTTTATTTACGATTTGATATGGGCAGTCCAGGATGTATTCATTAGAATGAGTGTCCATATATATGTGAATTAATACTTCTGTCTCGTACTTATCGCAGTAATCTCTAAAGAAAGAAAGGATCTGTTCTAAATAATGTCCGGGGATTTTGGGTATTTTCAATTTAAATCCCGCTTCAATTTCATCCAACTCATGAATATCATGAGCTGGCTGTACTAAGCGTCCAATAAAGAGTTCGCGGATTTCAAAAAGTTGGCCTGTCCGTGAAGCTATCACGGAAACAGGCTTTTTAGTTTTATCTGAAAGGAATTCTTTTGCTTTCCAATAATACTTTCGAATCCCCATTATAGAGCTCCTTTGGAAGTGCCTTTTTGAAATAAGAAGATATATTTATTTTCTTCATCAATTTCCCAATAAGCACGTTCTTTTGAAAGGCCAAAGAAATCTTTTTGCATTTCTTTACGAAGTTCCTCTACTTCAATGCCTTCTTCAGGAATTTCTTCAACGTAATCAATGACATCAAATACATTCCCGTAAAAGTCCGCTTTCCAATCGCCGTGTACCTTTACTGGTGGTTTCGGTTCAACTTTTGGCATAGTAGGAATAGCTGCTGGTTTTGGTGTGGCTGGCTTTTTAGTAATAGACTTTGTAATTTCTGAATCTTCCCCGTAGATATCTCCGAATAAATCGATTTGTTTTTTGTTCATTTCTGTTGTCATAGTTAACTCTCTCCCTTGTGTGATTAATTTTAGAATTATATTAAATCTACTAGTTTCTCAAATGTGAGAATGGTAGGTTCTAACAAATTATCTTCGAATTCTTTTCTTTGTAATTTAACTAATCTTTCTACAGACCCTTCTCTAGCTAAATCATGATTGTTCGGAGTATCTAAAAATACTCTAGTTAATATCCTTAGTTGGGCTAAAGTATTAATTACTTCATTGCGAAAACCCCAGCACACCTTACCATTTTCATAAACATGTGCAAATGGATAATGGTACAACTGTGATTCTTCAGATAGTGGTTTTGAATCCTTTGCAAAGATCATCATGTTTTGTATCTGCTTGCCTGATACTTGGTATACAAAGTAGGGTAAGTACCCAGCGCCTTGTCATATTTCTATGATAGGTTTCCAAATACTCCCCCCCGAACCGTACGTACACCTCTCGATGTATACGGCTCTCCATTCGCCAATCTAGCTTCGATTAATCTAACCTACCTGCGTGTAAGTCAGTGTGACATCCTTTGCAGAGTGCCATAGTTTTGCGTTTACGATATATCATAATGGCTTCCCATTTTTTCTTACCTTTAAGGTCTTTTAACTTTCTGACATGATGCATTTCTAGTGGTACTCCAGTTGTCCCACAGTATTCACAAACTTCTTTGACTAATCTATCCATTAAAGAACCCCTAGCTTGATAAAGGTTCGTGTTCGGTACTAATTCGACGTTGGTACTTGTTGCTGGTACTAAGTTGCGTTTGAATCCAGCGTTGTAGAAGAATCTTATTTTATCGCCCTCTTTTGTCTTATATCTGATCCCGAATTCGTTTCCTATTTTGTGTTTTCTCACAACTTTCCGTACAGATGATTTGTACTTGTTGGCAAAGGTTTTATACATACTGTATTCTAGGATGTGTTTAAAGCTTTGCAAATTACTTGCATTTCTGGCTAGTTTATAGTAGTTATACATACCTCTGATTTCTGCATTGTACGTGGAAAGGATTTCTAGGTTATCTAGACTTATTAGGTACGGTCTGTGTTTAGATACTAATTTGATTCCGTCGAATTTTGCTGCACCAAGTTCAAATAGTTTGTTTTTCCAAGCTTTTCCTGGCATATATAATTCAGGTTTATTGGAGAATACTCTGTTTTTTGACCCGTTTTTGTCTTTCTTAGGAGTGTTGTCGTTAGTTATGGTGATTTCATACCCTAAGAATTTAGCTCTCTTACTATTGTGTGTTATTAATGTTTTTTCTTTAGAGAGTTGAAGGTCTAACTTATTGGATAGGAAATCTGCGACTTTGTTCTTAATTTCTTCAGCTTCTTGCTTGTTGCCGATTACACCAATAATAAAGTCGTCAGCATATCTTACATATTGTAATCTTTTGTAGTTGCTATCCATCGGGTCCGAGTAAGAGAGTTCTCTTCTATTTTTTTTAAGTTCACGGAGTTCTTTGAGAAGACGTTGTTTAGTTTCGTTATCAGCGGTTTCCCATTGTGCAGTCATTTTTTTCTTTAGGCGATAAATCTTACCTTCAAATGTTCTGTACGCAGGATTTGCTTTTCTTGTTTTTCCTTCGTCGAAGTTATCTTTCAGCTTCTCCATGAATGTATCAAATTCATTTAAGAAGATATTTGCTAATATAGGACTGATGATACCACCTTGTGGTGTACCACTATACGTGTTGTTATATTTCCAGTCCTCTAGATAACCCGCTCTAAGAAACTTCCAAATAAGTCTTAGGAATTTTTCATCCATAATTCTTTTTCTGAGAGTTTTAATTAGGATGTGGTGATTGATATCATCAAAACATCTTTTTATATCGCCTTCTACAAACCATTTTACACCTACGAAAGTGTTCTTGATTTGTGATAACGCTGTGTGACAACTGTGATTCTTTCTAAACCCGTGTGAATTTGAACTGAAATTGCCATCGAAAATGCTTTCGAGAACTAGTCTAATAATTTCCTGGATAAGTTTGTCGTTAAAAGATGGTATTCCTAAAGGTCTTTTTCCACCATTTTTTTTATCGATATATATTCTTTTTGCAGGTTTTGGTTGATATGTTTCGTTTTTTAGAGCGTCTATTAGTACATTTATTTTCTCAATGGACATTCCGTCAATTGTGTTACCGTCTGTTCCCTTAGTCATGTTGCCTTCATTAGCGTAGATGTTTTGATATGCTAGTGAATAGAATTCTAGGTTATAGAGATTGCGGTACAATCTGTCAAACTTATAGTCTTTTTGAGCGCTCATTTTTGCTAGATTGCCTAATACTACGTTTGGATCTCTCATTGTGTCTCTCACACCTTCCATGTATGTTACGTATTAAGCTGACAAACTGCTCCCCTTCGCCATGTGAGCGGCTTTCCCGCTTCCGATTTTACGGCTATTCCTGTCATTTCAGGATTCTCGGACTACTACGAGAGCTCCGTTACCATACTCAATATTCAGGAGCCACATTCCTTGTTTTTCAACTTGGAATCATCCTCCATAGCCAGAATTGATGGCATTTGAGGTTAGGTAATCCCCATTTAGATATGAATGAACATAGCTACTTACAGTGTCGGTTGCGACTTTCGACATTTTCTATTTATTATAGATAGGAAGTACGGATGAACAACTTGTCTGTGATGTCTACTATTACCATCACATCCTCCTGTACTTGAGTGCGTTTATAGCTATCTTCCGCATCCGGGCCAAATTTCCCCCTTCTGTCTATCGTTCAGGCAGTTTAGCTTTCAACCTTGTCTGTAATGTTTCATCTCGCCATTCAGTCGCACCTTGATAACTAAGTGACTTTCGGCTTTCGCAACATGCTACACTCCCCGGTTCAGTTTCCCTATGAGTAAGTTGCGTGATGACAGGGTGTTTCGTTGTCCATTTTCCCCCGCAATTTCCGCTTTTAAAGAAATTGGTTTCGATTCATACCCTTATGGGCGCACTAGTAGGTTTGGATGCCCCACACTTTTGTATTGTAGTTGTTTGAATTCGACATCTCTTTGATGCTTTGGGACTTCCATGATGATGGTTTTCAAACCGCCAATCGATTCCTTGTAAAATACTGTACCGGCTGGAAGTATTGGTGTTTTTTGAAAAGATGTGTGTGGCTTTCTGTCACTTATGACCTTTTCTAACCAATCTCTCTTAGCTCCCTTTTCAACAATCACATCAAAGATAGCCTTTAAATCTTCCTCGTTTTTGGTGTTATTCATTTTATCTAGAATTCGACTCATGAAATCTCGAATAACAATACTTGACCCTTTATGGATATCTATTTTCTCAAGTAATACTCTGAACAATTTATTGTAAGCGGCCATGTCTTTTAAGTCTGCTGACTTCACATTTAAAAAGATGTTCTTGAGTAAATCCTCTAATAAATTTTCGTTAACCTCTTTGACATTAACCTTCTCAAGTAAAATAGTGATTAGTTTGGTGAATTGTTCATGCTTTTTGATATCAGTATCAGTGAATTCATTACTGTTGTTGATGAACAATTTGAAGATTTCATTGTATATGTCCTCATCCACTTCTCTTGTCAGGTAGGTTTGTACTGTTTCCAAGAAGTTTTCATGCATTAGGTAGCCTAGTAACTCTTCGTCATTCAGGCTCCCAATGAGAGATCGGATATAATCGTCAACCAGAACTTCTCTTTTGCCAACTTCTACTCCATTTATCATTTTACTTACAGATATAGGAGTATCAAAATCTTGTATTCGTACCATTAGTTCGTTACTCATGCGCTGATTCTTCCCTTCTTTTGCTTGATTTGCTTCAGCAATTTTATTAAGTCTGTTTGGAAATCCAAAAAACCTTGAAAAAAGGTATATGTGGTACAGAAAGAAACTGATTCAATACTCACATGGAGCACATTTGGAATATCTCCTAATACCACCTTCATTTGAGCATCTATAAATCCATCTGATAGGACTTCTTCTAGATTTATTTTTATTATTTTTTGTAATTCTTCTTTCCATTTTGATTGGTTTTTAGTTTTCCTGTTGAGATTATTGAATTCATCTAGTTCACTCATGAAGACATCAAAAACATAGACCTCATCATATTTTCCTACTTGTGGTTCTTGGTCTAAATCGATGTTCACTCTGGCATCAATAGTCTGTTCTAAGGTGTAGGCAAGTTGTTCGAGTTTACCTAAGTCAGCATTTCTTCTTTGCATCCAGAATCTTTCTTTATCTGGGAAGTATCTTCCTCTCTTTTGCATCTTTTTTGCTAATAATAATCTATCTAGTGTGTCTATCAGTTCTTCTCTTCCTTCAGCGGAAAAGTACATTCGGTTTCCTCCTTAAAAGAATGATCGTTTCTTCCTGCTCTTTTTTGGAGTCGCGTCCCAGGTGTGAATATAAAAACTATCCAGGCGGTGCAACTCATGAAACATATTTCCATGAAGATGAAACCTGCCCTCGAAACTAATTTCTTCTTCAACATCATCATATCCGCCGCCGTCCAAGGTTGGCATCGTGTTTAACTCTTCTATGCACTGTGTTAAGGTTTCTTCAGATACTTCTGAGATAAACTCTTTGATGGATCCGAATCTTGTCGCTGCCGAGTAGTGAATAGTGTGATAAACTTTCAATTCCTCTTTCTGTTTATCTCCCACTTCTGGATAAGTACATAATTCTCTCCACACGTCATCTACGTTAATACTCATAACTAAGCTCCTCTCGAAATTTTTTGGGCATAAAAAAACCCATCAAAATCCTCGAATTTCTGCAATAACAGTTCGAGCACTTTGATGGGTGCCTTTATATAAAAAAGTGAACTTCCCTCATGAGAAGTTTTAGGTAAAAGTAATTAAAAGCTATTTGTCTAAAATTATATCAGATATATTTATATAAATCATTTATATTCGAGTAAGCGTTAATCATTTTATCGCTTTGAATATCCATCGATATTTGTTCTTGGTAGTATATCTACAGGTAATCATAATTCGTCCTCAAACGAATAAAATAGAACAAGGAGATGTACTACTATGAAATTAAATAAATTTGTAAAAGTAGCTGGTTTGAGCGCGCTGGTATTGGCCCCTTTATCTTTTATCGCACTAAATAATGTGCAATCTGAGGAGAAGCCAGTGGTTAAAGAAGTTTCGTACAATAGTAATAGAGCAGATGTTTTTCCAGGACTAAAAGAATTATCGGAAGCACCTCGCTTTTTATCTAGTTCGGGTCTTGTTTTTGAGTACCCTGACGCAGTAAGGGGGATCTTTCTGACAAGCCATACTGCTGGTGGTAGTCGCTTTGATGATATGGTTTCACTTGTAAGTGAGTCAGATTTAAACTCAATGGTTATCGATATTAAAGACGATTGGGGAAATGTAACATACGTTCCTGAAGAAGATGTCCCGTTTGCCGATATAGGTAAGCCATTTATTAAAGATCCTCGTGCTATGTTAGAAACCTTAGAAAAAAATAAGATATACCCTATCGCACGAGTTGTTGTATTCAAGGACTCTGTATTATCAAAAAAGCGTCCTGATTTATCTTATACAGAAGGTAATAGAGTTTGGGCGAACGGGCGTGGGGAATCTTTTGTAAATCCTTTCTTAAAAGAAGTATGGGATTATAACGTTAATATAGCCATCGAAGCAGCTAAAATGGGGTTTCAAGAAATTCAATTTGATTACGTTCGTTTTCCAGAAGGTTTTGAACGTAGAGATGACCAACTTACATACTCTCAAGGAGAATATGTGAACAGTGAACTTGATAATGTTCAAAGGCGTGTTGAGGCTGTGACGGATTTTGTTGCGTATGCCAAGGAACGCCTTGAGCCCTATAACGTTGATGTTTCTGTCGATATCTTCGGATATACAGCAACTTTGCCTGAAGCCCCCTGGAATTGGTCAGAACTTCTCTAAAATTTCTGAGCATGTTGATGTTATTTCTTCGATGATATATCCAAGCCACTGGACTTCTTACTTTGGTATTGCTAGGCCTGACTTAGAGCCGTATAACTTGGTGTCTGAATATGCAAAAGTAGAAAACGAAAAAATTGCAGCACTAAACAACAAACCAACTTCAAGACCTTGGATTCAAGACTTCACTGCGAGTTGGTTGGGTGCCGGTAATTACAAAGTGTACGGTAAAAATGAGGTTGAAGCTCAAATTAAAGGTTTAAACGATCAAGGTATCAAAGAATACTTGATTTGGAATGCTTCAAATAAATATAGCCCTGGGGGTTGACTATACCCCATAAATATAAAGGCCCACTCCTTTTATAATCGGAGTGGGCCTTTATTATGGTGAAGTTTTTTGTAGATAAGAGTCACTTAAATTTCTAAGTGTTCTTTTAGTTCTCCGGAGACTCTGTTTCTCTCTTCGTCTGGTATGCTGTAATAATAAATATTATTGATTGTAACTCCACCGCCAGTTAAATGCAGAGAGTTTATGTTGTCCTTCGTCCCTCTATAATCAGTTAGTAAAGTAATCATTTCATCGTATGATAAATTAGTTTTTACATTGCTTCCTAAAACCTCAAGAATGCCTTGTACCTTTGTTATTGCAGTTGGTCCTGAGACTTTATCTACAATAGCATTTATCACTTGTTTCTGACGTTCTGATCTTCCTAAGTCGCCTTTGGGATCGGTTTTTCGATGACGTACATAAGACAATGCTTTGTCTCCTGTCAGGTAAACGTCTCCTTTATTAAAAGTATATTGATTCTGAATAAAATGTAAGTCGTTATAAACTGTAACCCCTCCTACTGCATCAACCACCATATCTCTGAATCCCCACATATTAACGCTTGCGAAGTAGTCGATAGGAATATCCAAGTAGTTCTCGACAGTGGCTATCGTCATGTCTGGGCCACCAAAAGCGTATGAGTGATTGATCTTATCTTCATAACCTCTCCCCTTAATCAGGGTTAGAGTGTCGCGCGGGATACTGACCATATTAATTGAATTTGTGTGAGGATTGACTGTAGCTACAATTATTACATCAGATCTTCCCTTTTCTGACTCCTTACTATCAATACCCAACAATAAAAAAGATATGGTATCTCTCTTTTGTATTTTCTCCTCTTTCTCTTTATTGGTTTCAAAATACATATTGTCTACAGTGGTTTTGACCTCGTTATTAAGATAAAAGGCATATACACCTGCAATGATTACTGTAATTAGAAGTGCCCAAAGGAAAACCTTTATAAAAAATTTCATCTACCCTCTTCTCCTTTCAAAGCATAAAAGTACCGCCTGGCAAATAGCTGGCGGTACTCCCATTAAATCTGAAACATTAAATAACCGCTAATAATAGTGGCGATTGACAGTAGTACAACAGGCCAAGGGAATTCTCGTTGTTCCTCTGCGTGTTTAATTAACCTGCTTTTGTTCTCTTGAATTTCTTTGTGCTTCTTTTCCATAAGCATTTTTGTTTTATATCTTTTCTTTTCTGTTTCGCTTAAACCGTTAAACCATTTAATGAACGATTCATAGTTATCAATTACCGTTTTGGAATTTCCAAACTCTTTCAATTCTCCAAAGTGAACCCACATTGTTCGATCAGACAATTTCCTCACTTGAGAGTGTGAGTGACTAATGAAGAAGATGGTTTTGCCTTCTTGTTTAAATTCATTGAATTTATCTAAACACTTCTGGTAAAAGGTTTGGTCCCCTACCGATAAAGCCTCATCTACCACAATTATATCCGGGTTGGTGTAAGCTGAGATAGCAAAGCCTAATCTTGATTTCATTCCACTTGAGTATGTTTTTAGAGGTTGTTTTATGAAATCTCCTATTTCAGCAAACTCAATAATCTTCGGAGTGATATCGGAGATTTCCTCCTTACTTAAACCGTGCATTAAACATTTCATGTTGATGTTTTCAAGCCCCGACAGTTGATTGTTTAATCCTGCTGAAATTGAGACTAATGAAGTCTCTCCCTGGATGTTTATGCTACCCTTCGTTGGAGGAACTACTTGGGCTAGGAGGTTGGATAGTGTTGATTTACCTGACCCGTTTATTCCAACTACACCAATCGTCTCTCCTCTAGAAACTTCAAAAGATATATCATTTAACGCTAAAAATTGTTTCTTTCTTCGGCTTGAAGAAAAATTTAAGAAGTCTTTGAGCTTCTCGGTTTGGCTTCCATATAAACTATATTCCTTTGATACATTGCTAAACTTAACTTTTGGCTCCATATTAGCCTCCAAATTATAAGTAATCCACAAATTTATCCTTGAATTTGGCATGAAGTGCTGCTCCTACGAAAAGTAGCAACAAGGTTAAATACCAAAAATAAAGAGTGTATGTCATGTCCTCGAAAAACCAACTATACCCTAAGAAGGTGTTCCGGAATCCATCTACTAGATAATACAGCGGATTGAGTTGTAGAGTGGTCTTAAATGCTTCAGGTAAATTGTTAGGGTCCCAAAAAATTGGAGTTAGGAAAAAAAGCATTCTCATAGCTGCTTGTAATAATAATTGCACATCTCTAATTATTGTTGATAACGTAGACAAAAGTAGTGATACTGAATATAAAAATGTAAACAGAGCAATTAAATAATACGGCAGTTGTAATAGGTACAAGCCTGAGTTAATTCCGTAACTTAAGAGAATTATAATTAGGATGCCTAACATTATTAAAAAATTGAATGTGTTTTTTGCAATCTCGATTGACGGCAGTATACTAACAGGGAACTTCATTTTTGATACGAGATTCACCTTCGAGTAAACGCTATTGGCACCTTGGAGTATAGAAGGGCTTATGTAAAACCATGGAACAAGTCCTATGACTAACCATGCGAAGTAAGGTGTGTCTCCAACGGGACTACCTGAACGAATCCCCATGCCGAAAACTACCCAAAAAACTAGAATCTGTAGAACTGGGACTAGGAAAGACCAAAATAAACCTAGATAGTTCATGCGATAGCTACTCTTTAATTCGTAAGCAGCTAATCTTAAGATTAGCTGCCTATTTGAGATTTGTTCTTTTATAATGTGTAGCACATTGTTCATGCTAACACCGTACTCTTGACGAATTTAGATAAGTTGCCGAAGTTAATGTAGTCGAACTCCTCTGTATGATTTTGTACTACATTTCTGGTATCAAATATCTGCTTAGTAGACATCCCTTTTAACTGGTTGTAGTTCAATTCCTTGAATTCATTATGATCAGTTAGAATCAGAATTAAATCAGAGTTTTGAGTTGCCTCTACAATATCTTCAGTAACCATTTCGTTATGAACGTGAGGATCGTAAGCTCGTACTTCATACTTCCCTTCCGCTTTTAACATTTCGAAAATTTCTAAGGCTGGGCTTTCACGAATGTCATCTACATTCCCCTTGTATGTTAAGCCGAACACTGTGATGACTTTTCCATCAGCGTTCTCTAAGAGTCTATTCGCTTTTTCTACAACGTAATGAGGCATAGATGTATTGATCTCTCGAGCTAGCTTGATTAACTTAGCTGTTTCTGGTGATTTAGAAACAATGAAATACGGATCTACAGCTAAGCAATGTCCCCCAACACCCGGTCCTGGTGTATGTAAGTTTACTCGAGGATGCTTGTTAGCCATTTGTACAACGTCCAGTGCGTTGACATCTAATTCGTTGCACACCTTTGTCATTTCGTTAGCCAATGCGATATTGACATCACGGAAGGTGTTTTCCATTAGCTTAGACATTTCCGCGGTTTTGGCAGTTGTTTCGATGATTTCTCCTTGAACAAATGTTTTATAAACATCCACTCCCGCTTGTGTACATGCTGCAGTAACTCCTCCGACGATTCGATTGTTATAAATAAGCTCATGCATGATTTGTCCTGGAAGAACACGCTCAGGGCAATGTACCAGGAATAAATCCTCTCCTACTTTAAAACCAGCGGATTCAACTAGTGGTAACACATGATCATCCATGCTGCGTGGAGCGATAGTTGATTCGACAATAAGTGTATTACCTTTTTCTAAATAAGGTAATACATTTGTAACTGCGCTCATTACGTATGAAAGGTCGCAAGATTTGTTTAGGTCATCATTGTTAGGAGTTGGAACAGCTACAATAAACACATCAGCCGCTTCTGGGTTCAAAGAAGCTTTGAACTTCCCGTTGTCCACGACTTCTGTTAAGGCCTCTTGTAAACCTGGTTCTTCAATGTGGATTTTACCTGCATTTAAACTATTGATCACTTCTGGTCGAACGTCTACACCTACTACGTCTACATTGTGTTTTGCGAACATAATTGAAGTTGGTAATCCGATATATCCTAATCCCATTGTGCAAAGTTTCATTTAAAATCTCCTCCAAAAGCAATTTTTTATATAAAAAAGCACCGCCAAAGAAGAGGAATTTGTTAATTTCCTCAAACTTAGGCGGTGCTTCCGCTCAAACTATTAATTTCGTTTATCTATCTATTGACTCCGACAGTATTTCAAGAAAACGACGATAGTAGTTTTCTTCGAAATGGAATGGGCTTAAACCCCATTTGTGGTTTTCTGAAGCAAGAAACGGTTCGGTAGTCATATCGATTACCTTGATCTCTGGGAATCTTGCTTCTAGAAATCCATAATAGCTTTCTAAAAGTCTATTGTGGTGTTTAATCTCATTTATTTTCTGTTCGTAGCGTTGCTTGTTCCCTTTTGAATCATAGTAATAATCTTGCCATAACGTTTTGTGTAAGATTATTTCTTCAGGGCGATATTTATCAAGCAATTGAATTATAAATGATTCAGCAGCTTCAGTCCATTCCGAGCGAAAATCTAAATCTCTTTTTATTAAAGTGGATTCGTAATCACTAGTCAATTTTGCATTAGCGAATTCATTTGATCTAGTTATGTAAGAATCACCAATTTTCAAAAGGTTGAAGCGCTCATCGATTAAGTCAATGATTATGAAGTCTGACCTTTTGCTATTAAAGAATTGGTTTGTTAGGTCGTTATAAACGCATCGTCGTTGAAACTTTGAATCAAGTAGAATATCTTCTTCTTTGAGTTCAAGGGGGGGTGAAGTCAAACTAACAAACGATGTTCGAGCAAAATAGTGTTCAATGTTGTATTTGCCGGTTGTTTGTTCGAATGCATCTCTAGTAACACAACTTCCTAAAATGGTTACATTCTTCATGCTTCCTCTCCTTTTTCTATGTCTTGAAATAAGTTTTCTATTCCTTTGCACACTTTTCCCAGAGAGTAATTATTCTCTACAAACCTGGACAAATTCTCTGGTGGACTTTCTTGGTGAGCATAAATGAATTCTGCAGCTTTTTCTAATGAATCATGAATATACTTTTGAGGAAATATTGTATTGACTCCTTCCCTCTTAAGAACCACAGGGTATGCATTTGAAGTCATCCCTTCAATAGGGGCCATATGGAAGCTTTCATAGTCGCTTACAGAAAGGACGAATCCAATGTTTTGTAACCATGTAGACACATCTCCCCACCCTTCAAAAAAGATGCTGTCTTTGTATTTGTCGATTCGTTTGAAAGCTTCTTCGTAGTGCTCTCTTTCTTCTTTGTTGTTCCATACCCACCCAAACTCTTTGGGGTGTTTTCCTTTTATGAAGAGTTTGTATCGGCTGTCTTTATTATGCAATTCTTCAAAGATGTCTAATGCCCTATCTATTCTTTTAAGTTTTGGAACGATCCCTATAATTCCAATGTTGAATTGTGAGTCGTTGTTTTTTGGTTTTTTAAACCGAGCCGTTTCAACTGCATTGTAGATGACGGTCATCTTCTCTCGCGGTACTTTGGCCACTCTGTGAAACTCTTCAAATATATATGGTGAAATCGCTATGAGCTTATCTATTTTTTTGTAATCGAATAGGGCAGGATATTTTGTATTCATTTCATAACGGTGAAGTCGGACAAATAGCTTTTGGTGCTCTTTCTTGTGTTCTTGATACCATACTACATTTCCTAGTCCCCATTCGCAGAAAAGGATATCGGCCCATTCTACGATTTCTCTACTCTTTACTTCATCATGATGTTCTGGGCCTTCCCATTGGTCAATCCTTACATCGTGTGTCATTTTGAATGCTTCTATTATGTGAGATATGAATTTTAAATCCCGGCCGATAAAAGCAATTTTCTTCATCTTCTCACCTCATTTATATGTTTATCTTTTCTAACGTGCTTAACGGTTCCTCAAGATTGTCCGTAATGAAATTGAAGTTATCTATGTTAAAGAAACGGTGACCAAATAAGTGCCAGTCATCAAAGCGGTCCTTAGTTTCTAATTTGGTTACAAACTCTTTTGGAGTTAATAATTTCGTGGAAGTCTTGGGTAATAAAGAACGGTCGATTGCCCCGTTAGTGACATATGTGTATTCTTTTCCTTCTGACTTCACAATTACTGTATCTTCTGTATATAGCGTACCTAAAGCCATATCCTTTAGATAATTGGGTCCATAATAATTATCTAAATGTAATGGGGCAAAGTATTCAGTTTCTACAAGTTGATTTATGGTGTCATAATGGTGCACGTAATCTAGAAGGTAAGTCTTCACATTTTCATTGTTCTCTTTATTGAATATATCTAAGTATCCTTCAAAGAGATCTAATAGAATAACAAGTTTTTTGTTTTTGATTGTTTGTCGGTTGAATTGTGTCATTATATTTTCGTAGTCTTTATGATTACGGACAATACCGATCGCTGTTACTGCTAAGTCTTCTTTTATGAACGGGAAGTTCATATGGTTTAACATTTCTTCAATACGTACTTTGTAGGTGTGGTCTTCCAGGACAGTTCTTAGTCCTTGGAGCCTATTTTTTTTGAAGTAATGCTCGTCATTGAAGAATAGATCAATTCGTTCTTTTAGTTCTTCAAAGTTGGAAGTCGCTAAAACTAGATCTCCAAAAACATTTCTTACACCTAATGACTCTGAGCTTACTACTGGAGTATTGGATGCTAAAATCTCGAATACTCTTCTTGAGAACATTGTAGGTGAATCGATGATGCTGTTCACATTAAGAGATATTTTATACCCTTTGTATGCGCGTTCTATTTGGTCCCCTTTCAAGGTCCCTACAATATGCTTTTTAAACTTTTCAGGGAATTGGTTTGGAGAGCCAGGATTATTGTAATTCCTGTCAAAAATGTCTATTCCATGATTTCCTGAGACTTCAATCATGTTATCCATTGCTCTTGTTCGTTCGGGAAATTTGTCGCCATAATAGGCACCTGCAAAAACGACTTTATTCTCCCTTTCGTACTTTTCGATTGGGTTGTGATATTTCGGCTGTGCGGCGAATGGGAGTGTAAAAACATTCTTGCAATTATTCTTTTTGTATTCATCAATACTATTAGCGTCTGTTGTAAAGATATAATCGAAATGCTTTGCGGTCTCTCCAAAAGCGTAGTAATGGAACGGGTCCTCTTTGTTCCAAAAGACCGTTGGGATACCTTTGTCCCTACACCATAGGATAATCTGTAGTAGCGTCTCGTGATTTCGAGGTCCACCGGTCCCGACTTTATTTGTCCACGAGCCATTATTCCCTAACCAAGCTGATTCACAGAAGAATAGGTCAACGTCTTTTCCTTTTAACTCTTCCTCCCAACTCCCGGGTGTTACTTTGATGGCATTAAACTCTGGTTCAAAGGATCTGGTTGTAAATTCATCTGCTATGAATATTACATTCATATCCTTTATTCTTTTTACTTTTCTCTTTTGTGAAAGAGGTGTGCCGAATTCGATACGCTTAACGACTTCAATGCTGGGGTGGTGTATGTAAGTTCTACCGGTACCTGTTACCCTAATAGCAATCTTAATTTGGTCAATCTCATTAGCTTTGTTTAGAGTAAATGTTTTCTTTTCGTTTAACAGTAATTTTTGAGTATCCCTTTTCCCATCCTTTCGAATGAAGATTAAGTGGAATTCGGCATTGCATTTATCCAAGGTGTACCCAGGGAAATTCAATGTAAATACTTCATCATTATGCTTTTGGAAAAACTTAAGAAGTTCTGAAATCGACTGTTTTTGAACAAAATATGTGTATTTATGTTCGCTCGCCTCGAGTTCGGAATATAGGCTAACACCTTTAGGATGGTCAACTACCCCTACTTCTTTAGTTAAGGTATTAGCTTCGAATTGGATTTGATGTGTTTCTTTAATTTCCTTAGGGACGTTCTCATTTGGGCTCATCGTCCTCAACAATTTTTTAGCTTTGTCTCTTTCTGCAGTAATTTTTTCTAATCGATTTGTAAGTGAAGTGTCCATTTATCGCTGCCTCCCTTTTGCCCATCTTTTTGAGAGTTTCCAGTATTTCAATGTTAGTTTTCCTAGTTTCGAGTCCTTCAAAGCATTGTAGCGATTAAGAAGATTATTATATTTGGTTTCATTTATTTTGATCTGCTTAACTAAGAATTCGAGGTCAGATTTTAAATTACTGTGCTCTTCATCCAAGAGTTCAAATCTCTTTGATAAAGAATGATGCTCGCCAGTTAGTTCTCTATGTTCTCTTTCTAATTGTTTAACCTCTTTTGCAAGACATTCGGATTTACTACCTATTTCTTTGTACTTCTCGAGTTGGTTGACTTGTTCTAACAGACCTTCATATTCAAGGGTTAAGTTTGTACTTTTAGCCTTTTCTTGGTCTAATTCAATAACCGCTTCTTCTTCTCTTTTGAGAGAATTAATATTATCAACCACAGCGGTCTTAAGTTGATTTTCAATTTCACTTTTTTGACCTAGTAAATCACTTATTTTATTTGTGAGCTCTAACTCTGTTCTTTTGCTCTGTTCCTCAAGTTCTTTAAATCGACTATTAAGGATCTTGAGGTCGTATTGTTCTTCTAGCTCACTAATGGTCACATCTTTTGTTCTTAGTTGTATTTCATGTACTTTCGATAACTTTTCCAAGTCTTTACTAAGAGCAATAACTTTTTCTCTACTCGCTTGTTTGTCATCTTTCAATCTGCCATTCTCTTCTTGGAGGGCATTGAATTTTTGTTGGAATTTAAGGAAGGAAGATATTAGATCACTTCCATTGCCTAAGAATGCCAATAGTGCCTTCCTCTCTGATTCTAACTTTATGATCTTTGAATCTTTCTCGTAGGTCCTTTTTAGTTGATCACTTTCCATTTGCATAATATTTAATTTTTGCTTATAGTCACTTACTTTCCCTGAGTACGTTCTATCGCTTTCTTTAGTAACTAGCATAGGATTCACTCCCTCCAAGATGTTCACTTTAAAGCTTTTTCGAATTTACAATATCCCTAAAAACTTTTGTTGTTTGTTCAGTATTTCCTAATTCAGATTTAAAATCTAAATTGTAATTACTCAAGATGCTTCCATCTTCACAAATCCCCCAAATCTTAGTGCCACTACCAATGTAGTCACTTAGTTTGGAAGGCAAATATGGGTTAACAGATTTGTACGCTTTGGTATGGGCATCATTAACAACTAAACAGTCAAATTTAGTAGTAAGATTAAGGAACTCTGAGTAATCCACATATGGGTTAACCTCAATGTTATTTTCTATTCCGGTTCCCTTTAACTCTTCTTTTAGTTCTTTAGGATTAGATGTAAAGATGTGTAGTTTAATATTATTTCTGGTTGTCTTGTCGGCATTCTCTAAGCCGTCGAACAATACGTTAAGATTTCTAGTTTTATAGAAAGTCCCGAAATATGCTACATTTGTCATTTCATTATCTAGCGAGTACGAACTTTTTCGGTTATGGTAAAACTCTTTCGATAAGGTTGGGTGAGGTACGATCCGTGCTTTCTTTTTGATCAACCACCTTACCTCCTTAATAGGAAAGTTCTCTACCATATAGGATAGTTGATGTTCATTCGTGAATATCAACTCATCTGCCAATACATAAGGTAAATATTCACACCAAAAGAACAGATTATCTTCCTTTTTAACAGGACCTAATCCTGTTGTCTTTTTAATGAAGTGGTTAGCGTTCTTTATAAAGGTGGTATCATCAATTACTGACATTCTTTGTTTGCTATGGATATCTAATATAAGCGGGTCGGAGAATTCCGCTACCCATTTAACATTAGGATGTTTTTTCTTATATTCATAAGCTAAAAAATGTGATCCTGGCCACATGGCCCGGCTATAAATCTTGGAATAGCTTTTGTTTAACTTCTCTATTCCAGATTTAGCGAATTCATTAATCGCTTTCCAATTAGAGAAACTAGAATAAGAAGGTATAGGAAAGCGTTCTTCAATCATGTGATCAACGAGCTTGTCCAGGTTCATGTCCTTTGGACGGACATTATCCATCTTGTTGTATACTACGTCCACTGCCTCGTTAGCTTCAAGGATACGTTTAGCCATAACCGTTCCTGCTGTATCGACATAAGGTGGAAAACAATAAGAAATAACAAGTGTATCTGCTAATCCTTTATTGATTATCGAATAAGGTGTATATGACAGGTTGTATTCTCTCACTTTTTTGATGACAGTTTCTCTTTCACTTGGGTGTTCTTTGATATATCTGTTTATGAACTGTGATTGAGCGTTAATTTTCTGTTTTATCAGTGAGGATTTGTTGATATCTGTTGTGCTGCTAAACAGCTTGTCTAATTCCTTGATCACCATCAGTCTTTGAACGACATTAAAATCAAATGACATTGCTTTTCTCGATACTGAGTTTTCTCTTAGTAACCTGAAATATATTGCGTTATTTGCTGGAGGGATTACCTCAATTTCAAGTTCGTTCTTCACGAAGAGTGTCATGAAAAACACAACGTCTTCTCCGCTGCGTAACTTGGTGTCGTACTCTACCTCTTTTATGTACCGAGTTGGAACTAACTTACAAGCGTTTATTGTAGCCACCATATTTAAGGACATTAAGTCTCTTTTGTCTTTTTCAACAGCCTTAATTAACTGGTTATTAATCGGATTATTCCCTTGATTTTCATATTCTTGATTTACATCGATTATCTGTGAAACTACAACCTTATTTGGTTTAGCTAAACGATACATTTCTTCTAAGAAATTATGAGAGACATAATCATCGTCATCAAGGAATACCGAGTACTCCCTCTTGGCTTCAGAAATGCCGACGTTTCTTGCAAGAGAGGCACCTGGTTTCTCAGAATACAGTAAGCGGATGTTATTCATGTTGTTTTTCCCTTTAAAGTCGCTTACTATTTTTTCTGTTGAATCTTTTTCGCCGTTTAACACGATGATAACTTCAAACAAATCTTTTTTTATTGTTTGTTTGAGTAGAGATTCTAAACACTTGGATATTACGTCTTCTCCTTTATAGCTAGGAATGATCACACTTATACCGTCATGAAGAGACTCTCTTGTGTGTATGTTAGAGGCGTTAGGAGTATAGATGTTTAGTTTTTTTCTTGTGACTTTGATGTCTTCCAACCTTGTTAATATTGCATCTCTTTTCAAAAGGGACTCCTCCTCTAATTAACCCTTATATCCGTATTTTCTTTCGTAATTTCCAGTATTTGAGTGTTATTCTACCCAGCCTTGATTTTTTTAGAGAAAGATACTTTTTCTCTAACTTAGAAAACTCGTTTTCTACTTTGAATAGAACCGTTTTTGTATCCTTTAATTCATTTTGTTGAACTAATATATGTTTTAATGCTTTCTCTTCTTCGGTAAGACTAGTCTGAAGGGTATTCTTCAATCCCTCATTTTCCTTAAGGGCCTGTTGTAAAGCTGCTTTAGTTTTAGTTAATTCATCATTTAGTCGTTTGTTTTCTGAGGTCGTTAAACCGCTCTCTTTTCTTTTCAATTGTTCTAGCTCACTTTTAAATTTATCCCCGTTACTTCTTTCTGTATCAACTTCATCTTGAAGTTGTTTCAACATGGCAGTTAGCTTTTCAGAGTGTTCCTTCATGCTTTCCAAGTGGAGTTGGTGAATTTCTTTATTGTGTTCTATGTCTTTTCTTAGAACAATTACCGTCTCTTTCGAGTTGTTATAAAGTTCGTTCAACTGGTTTTTTTCTTCTTGGATTGCACTAATCTTTTGCTGTAGTTTAAGGATGTTAGAGTTGATATCTCCATGTCCGCCGAGGATTCTTAGGGTTGCGTTTTTGTCTGATTCTAATTTAGTGATTTCCGCTTTAAGTTGAATAACTGAATTCAAGAACTTGTTTTCTAGTTCCTTAATTAATAATTCTCGTTCATAATCACTATTTTTTTCTTTAGCAGCTATATCTTCTGTTGTCTTTTTTAACCTATTGGTCAATTCAGTTACTTTTGAAGTGACGTTTCTGTATTTGCGGTTCGTCTCTTTAGCGTATTCTGTAAAACGTTTTAAAGGACGTTCTTTGAATTTAACAGTGTAGTCTAATAATTCCCTATCGTTCTTTGGGTGGACGTAAATATAGTTATCGAACCATCGGTCAATTTGAATATATCCGTATTCAGTAAGTAAACCATCAACCTCTTTGTAATTTTCTTCAAATATTTCTATCCAGATAACTGGTGTTGATTTTCTTATTACTTCTGAAGCTCCTTTAATGACCTGTTGCTCATAGCCCTCCACATCGATCTTAATGAAGTCTGGTGGCAGCAAATCTAAGGTGTCTAGAGCAACTACTTCAATCTCTCCGTTGTCGGCAGGTTGCAGATAAGAGGCACCCATATTATCTGAATCGGAAAACAAGGTGGCCTTACTGTTTTCCTGTCCTACACCCACATTGAATGAGATTACGTTTTCCAACTGGTTTCGCTTAATGTTTTCTCCCAACAATTCAAAAGTTTCCTTTGATGGTTCAAATGAGTAAATTGTTTTTGCATTGGTCTGTTTTGAAAAGTAAAGGGTATGGTTACCGATGTTTGAACCTAAATCAAAGATCACTGATGAATGTGGAATGTAATCTTTAAAGAAATCCAAGATGTTCTTCTCGTAATAGTCTTTAGAATCATTTATGAATTTCCCTATGTAATCATTAAAGGTTCTCATGGTACTGCCGTCCTTCAATGTGATGTCTAATTGGTTAACTTTTTTTATAGTCATTCTTTCCACTCCCCTGTTTGTTCCCCATATACTTTTAAGAAGTTATCTTTTTCAACTTCCCAGTTATATTTCTCTCTAGCAATTAGTGCATTTCTGCTGAACTCATCGTGTAATTCTTTATCGGTGAGTAGTGTATTTACAGCTTTTGCTATCTGTTTGTAATCATGTGAATCTATGCAAATTCCAGTTCTTTCTCCCTCAACCACTTTTTTGATCTCGGGAAACTCACATGCAACAACCGGAACCCCACTGGACATATATTCGAACAATTTATTGGAAGAAGCTGAGTAATGGTTAAAGCAAACATTATTTAAAACTTGGAAACCGAGATAAGCGTTTCTTGTATACTTCGGCAGATCTTCTAAAGGGACTTTCGAAATGAATTTAATCTTATTTTCAAGGTCCATTTCCTTTACCTTTGCTTGTAACTCTTCTTTAATTTTCCCATCACCGATTAATACGAGGGTCCCCTCTTTAAATAGTGGAGCGGCTTCAATTAGTTTGTCTAAACCTCGCCCGGTCTGTATACCGCCTTGATAGAGTAGTATTTTCTCGTCTGCTGGTAAATCAAGCAATTCCCGAATTGGTGCTATATCATGTAGATTCTGTTCTTTTGGTTTGAAGGGATAGTTGTAGACAACATTAGGATAGAATCCGTATAATTGCTCGTTGAAAGTTGCCCTAGTGTGATTTTCTACAATCATAGAATCCATCTTTTTGATTAAATAGGATTCCAACTTGCCAAAGATTGGCTTATCGTACCCTGTTCGGCTGGTTTGAACTTCGTGAGAATCATAGATCAACGTCTTCTTTTTAAGGCGGAATTTTGAGCATATATAACCTTGTGGTAGCGTGTTTAAGTCGTTTGAATGATATATGTCGTAATTCCTAGAGAATCCCTTGATGATCATTCTGGCAAACACACTTCCAGCAACCCATAGCTTCCTAAACTTCCAAGCTCCCATCACAAAAGCTAAAGCAATTCCTGTTAAGAGTGGGATGAAATAAAAACCCGCAAATAAACTCAATAGGGTTAATGCTGTAAGATACTTATTTCCTCTCACCTTTCTAAGGACACCACTTAACAGTTGAAAAAACAGTGGGTACCTTCTTACTCGGTGAATCCTAAAGTTTTCATTGTATTCCTCGTATTTCAACATTTCTTTATCATTTGGATCATGTATACATATAAGGTCTACATCGTATTCGGTTTCTGATAATGCGGTGCACTCTCTCAGTACTCGAGCATCATTAGTGAAGTGATTCCATACAAACATGCAAACTTTTTTCTTCATTCCTCTTAGCCCTCATTTTCTTTTTTAATAGAATGTCTATTAATCAACCCTATAAGGCTCTCGATGTTACTTTCCCACCGATAATGGGTCCGCACATAGCTGATAGCGTTCATTGAAAGGCGGTCTTTTTCAATAGGGTTGTTATATAGGTGAAGAATCTTATCTGTCATTTCATCAGCATTTTTAGAATCAGAGACATACCCTGCTTCAGCTTTTTGGATAACTTCCTTTGAGAAACCTGATACTGATGCCACTATAGGCACTCCGCATGTCATATAATCGATCACTTTGCCCGGGAGGACTGTATCAAATACCTCTTTGTCGTTTAACGTGACAATACCTATATCGTGCTGGCGAATTAATTCCAGGGTATGTTTACGTGTTTTGGGTTTGATAAATTGGACGTTTTTCAGTCCGTATTCCTTTACTTTTTTCTCTAGCAGTTGGCGATTGTATCCATATCCTATAATTGTTAATTGGATATTGTAGTTAGTTAAATTACGAGCTAAGGCCATCAATATCTTTTCGTCCTGCGCTAGGCCGATGTTACCGGCATAAATAACCCTAAACTCATCAGGTTCTTTCGCTATGGAATAAATCTCTTCTTCTAAAGCTGCATTGGGGATATGAGTGATCTTTTCTTTCTCAGGATTAGCTTTTTTCTGAATGTGTTCAATAAACCCTTTGCTATTCACAATGATTTCATCTGAAGCTTTATATAATAACTTTTCTAACAAGCCGAAGATGTAAAGAATGAAGGGATAGTTAAAGACTCCTACTCCTTTCAATGACTCAGGCCATAAATCCCTTATGTCTGTAATCAATTTTGCTCTGTATCTACGTTTGGCGATCAGACCTACAAACCCAATGAATATGGGGGGAGAAGAAACAAAAACAATATCATATGTATTCTTGTCTTTTAGGATGAATAGGATCATCTTAAAAGTGATTTCTAAGTAATAGAAAAGGCGATTAATGATGCTTGAAGAATACTTTTTGTTGGACACTTTTATGCGGGTAACATTGTCGTGATCATGATTTAGAGATTCATCATCCCAAAATTGTTTATCATCATATATATTCCTATTTGGGTACGTTGGAGATGTTGTCAGAACATTGACCTTTCCGACTTTTCCATTCAGTTGTTTGTATATATTTTTGATTCTGTTACCCGCGCTGCCTATCTCTGGGTAAAAATTCTGAGAAATGATTAATGTTTTTTTCGCCATTACGAGCTCTTGTCTCTCCCCTCTGATGAAGATCCTATAAAACAAACAAAAAAACCTGACAAAATAGACCTTCCCTAAGGAGGTTTATTTGTCAGGTGCTTCCTGTACGTGTTTTTATTAAGATTGTAGATAGTTTAACAGATACCTATATTCAGTGTAAAACACAGGGGAAACTAATAATTCTAATCATAATGGAGAATTGGTCGTGCGTTGTGGTAGACTTCTTTTGGGAGGCTGAGTTCAATAGTTTTACTCAGTGATAATGCCTCTATTTTGAGAGATGAAAGTGAGGTTTTTTTAAATGTTTGTCAAAAGCGTAATGAAAGACGTTCGTAAATGTTTCTTTGTAGAAAAAGATGCACCTATAAAAGTGGCTTTAGATAAATTGGAAGAGCAAGAAATTGATGCAGTTCCCGTTCTAGATAAAGATAAGTATGCTGGTATGGTAACGAGGAATAGTATTTACAAAGCGTTCTTCGAAAGGTCTATCGATAGAGAGGAGTTTTTGAAGAACAAGAAGGTTTCAGAGATCGTTATAAACCAAGAATTATCTGTTGATGAAACTGGAGTCTTTGAGGAAGTACTTGTTTTGGTTCAGGACTCTCCTATTGTCCCGGTCGTAGACGAAAACATGGTATTCAAAGGACTTGTGACCAGATACGATGCTATTGAGCAATTTCAAAGTGCTTTTGGAATGAATACCAAAGGTGTTAGAATCACTTTTACTTCTGTCGAAACAGAGGGTAGAATTGCAAAATTGGCCCAAATTGCTCGTCAATATCATGAACAGATTATTTCACTCACTACATTCGATGAAAGTGATAAATTGGTACGTCGTATTGTTATGAAAATCGAAGATAACCCTAACCTGGAAAAATTCCTTAAGAAGTTAGAGTCTCATGGCTTCCGGGTCCTAGATGTTAAAAAGAACTAACAAAAACACCCGCTTCTAAGTCTATAAATTAGAAGTGGGTGTTTTTTGCAGCTTAGTAAAATGATGTGAGGTACCATTGTAGTATTTCTTCACCCCAAAAATAAGCGAATACTGTTCCAATGCCTATTGATGGACCAAAAGGTATGGGAGTTCTTTTTTTAACTTTGCCGATAAATATACCTATCATTCCTAATAGGAATCCACAAACTGTTGAAAGGAATAAACCTAGCAACACCATTTTCCAACCAAGTATGATTCCCAATATTCCGTAAAGCTTGATGTCTCCTCCTCCCATTCCTCCTTTACTGAGGATTGCAATCACGAGTAATGTAATAAAGCCTGCAAATCCTCCCACTAGTGGTTCCCACCAGGCCCCTAAAGGACTAATTATCCTAGCTATAATGATATATGGGAGAAAAAACAGAAGAATTTTATCAGGTATCCTGTGATATGTTAGGTCTGATACTGAGATGATTACCAATAGGGAGATTAATAAGAGAGACATAAACAACTCAGGTTTCAACCCTATTTCTGAACTAGCAAGTAAGAATAACATGCCTGTTGTTAATTCCATAAAAGGGTATATAGGTGAAACTTCTGATTTGCATTTTCTACATTTCCCCCTGAGAAATAAGTATGAGAAGACTGGTATTAATTCAAATGGAGTTAGGGTGTGGTTGCAGTTTGTGCAGTGTGAGCGAGGCTTAATGATGGATTGCTTAATAGGGATGCGTATTCCGACCACATTATAGAATGATCCTAGAAGCAAACCAACGCAAAATATATATATGTTCATGAATGTGAACAAAATTATCAATCCTCTTTCGTTGTGCCTATACAAGCCAACCGCTCCCTTAATTTCGGAGCGGCCTTAGGATGCTACTAAGTTTCTGTTGTTTATTTCTTCTGAAATAAGTATTTTAGCTTCAACTAGGTTCTCGATATGATGGTTGTACAGTTTTGATTGAATTTTATCTTCTATATCACTAAGTGTCTTTTCCAATTCTGATACTGGAAGTTTTTTTAGAGTTTGTTTATATTCTTGTAAAGTCATAGTGTATCTTACCTTTCTGCTTATGAAAATTTTACAACTTAATGAGTATATTATATTTTCAGGGTCATGGCATTGATAAGGGATATTTTTGTTTTAAAATAAAAAGACGGCATTGAAGCCGTCTTTTATTCACTTGCGTTAATTTTGATTAGATCAGGATCAACCACTTCATAACCTTTTTCTCTAAGGCCATTAACAATGTCTGATAGCCCTTCATATGTCCAGGTTCTATCGTGCATCAGTAGGTTGGCACCATCAGCTAGAAGTGGTGTATTAACCATAATGTCGCTAATTGCTTCTTTGTTCATATAATCCTTTTCCCAGTCATAACCATAAGTCCAGTTCATTAATTGCATACCTTCCTCGGCTACTAGTGCTGTACTGAAATCCGTGTTCGCGCCGAATGGAGCTCTAAAGAATATCGGGCGTTCTCCAGTTATTTCTTCAACTAAATCACTGAGGGAGATAATTTCTTCTCTTTGTTTCTCTTCTGATAAGTCTCTAAGGTTGCTGTGACTATATGTATGGTTTCCGATCGAGAATCCCAGTTCATAAATATCTTTTAATACTTGTTTTTCTTCATCTGTATCTAAGAAATGACCATTAACAAAGAAAATAGCAGGTGCATTTAGTTCCTTGAGGGTTTTTGCCATTTCCAGAGTGTGTTTGTCTGGGGCATCATCAATTGTAAGTAATGCTACTTTCGAGTTGGCATCGTTTATGGGCTCTATTTTCCAATTTGCCTCGTTTACTTGATATAGTGGTTCTTGGATTGTTTCCTCTTCTGTTTCTTCGGTTTTTTTAGAGACCTCTGCTGCTTCTTCCTCAATGGTGTTCTTTTTCTTCTCTTCTACGGTCTGCTCGATTTCTTCTTTAACTTTTTTGTCCTCATCTGGTTCACCTGAACAAGCCGTTGTTAGAAGAATGCTTGCCACTGTTGTTGCTGCGATTAATTGTTTTTTCACTATCTTTCACCCTTTTTATTAGATTCTTTCTTATTGTACCAATCTGGAATCTCACTGGCTTTTATGGGGGATAAAAACACAAAAAACCCCACTCTTAGTCGAGCGGGGAAAACAGTATGTTTGCCATATTAAACACTTAATACCTTTTTAACTGCCTCTTTTGACCAGGCTTTTAATTTTGGTTCATAAACTGTATGAATGAGTAGGTCCACTTCTCCTTTATATTCTTCGTACACTTTCTGACCTTCTGCAGTTAAATAGACCCAACTGTTAGGGTCTCTTCTGTACAACGGGTGAACTTCTGACCATCCCTCCGGAATCATATTAGTGGCTTCAACAGCTGCTACAATTTCAATATTTGTTATTTCTTTCATTTTTACCTCTCCTTCACAGTTGATCATCTAAAATAAAAGCCTCCTAAATAGTTCTTTTAGGGAGGCATAAAGATAACTATTTTTTATTTTCCGAAATATAATCCTTCTTTGATTAGTGTATTTATGGTTTCCTGTTGTTTCTGATTAGGGTGACCTTCTCTTCTTTCATTCCAGAGTGCTATACAACCGGATACCTTGCATAACCAATTCATTAAATCAAAGTAATACTCTTTTGGACATTCATCGTATAAATCTTCCCTCGTGATGTTGAGTTTTTTGCAAGAGATAGCAATCAATTTTTCCTGGTGTGAAGGGGTAGCATACATAATGATGCCCTCTTCATCAATAATTACCTCTAAATAGTCTGTGAATGCTTTCTTGTGTCTATCTATATTGAATGGTCCTCTTAAAATTTCTTGTGTATTCAAAATAATTCCCCTTAAAATAGTGAAAGTTGCTGTTCGGTGTCGTTTTCATTCATTAGGTCATCAATGCTTTCATTATCCTCTAACCGCCTGATCACTTCAAATGCTTTTGTGGGATATCGACCAAGCCATTTACCTGTTTGGGTGCTATCGACATAACAACTATTTGGGTGTTGGAACATATTATTGATTCTCCTTAATATAACATTGTCTCCTTTTTGGATATTGGTAAAACTACCTGTTACTACTTTGGCTAAAATTCTCTCGTCTTCAGTTCTGAAATCCATCTGATATTCTCTCCTTATATAATTTTTTATATAAAAAACGCCCAAAAAGAGCTTGGGTATCATAGATACACTTGAGCACCTTTTGGGCGTTTATATAATAATTTGACTTCTCCTTCTTAGGAAAAGGAAATCTTGAAGTTAATTGATCATTTATTCAATTTTATCATATTTAGCGATATCCTGAAATTTTTCCTTGAATCAAAAATACCCGCTCATTTGAGAGTCTGGTGAAGATGTATGTTATCTTTTTGCGTCAAAAAAGGTTCCGTCCTTAGAAAACGGTGTCTGTTGATTAGAGAACTTTTTAGTGTTCTTCACTCTTGCGATATCTTTTTTTATGCCGGACAAAATCTCATTCATTTTATCGTTAAGTTCAGGTCCTATTTTAATAAGTTCGGTGATCAGATGAACTTCTTTTTCTGTTTTTTCTTCTGGGATAGATGGGAGTAGTGTTTCCTGTAGTTCTAAGAATGTATATATTGCATCGATCTTATCCTGCCGTTCTAACCTTTTATCACATAGCTTTTCGTGGAGACTAAAGGTAAGGTCGTGAATGTGTTCAATTACATTCATGTGAGATGGCCTTCTTTTTGCATTTTTAACACCTGTATCCAGGTATCTTTAAGTTCTTTAACGTTCGTAAATGCTTCTTTTAATGCCTCTTTATCATTCTTGGTATTTGCTTCGAACAACTTATGGTGAATGTATTCATATAAAGGTAGAATTTTTTGGGAAATTTCAACTTCTCTGTTTAAAGTTAACATTAATTCCGTCATGATGCTTTGTGCTTTGATGATTGTTTCGTTTTTTGTTTGGTGATCATTACTCTCTAGTGCCTTTTCTGCTTGCTTTATGAATTTAAGACATCCGTTGTATAACATTAATGTTAGCTCCCCAGGAGAAGCAGATAACACACTATTTTGCTGGTACTGATTAATTGCTTGGTCTTTCATAATATTCCTCCTCTAACAATATGTAATTAGGTGGGGATTAATATCCGCCACCTGCTTGACCCATTAACATAGCAAATTGAGAGTTGTACTTGTTTATGGCTGTTTCCATAGCGGTGAACTGTCGCCAGTACCTATCCTCGATCTGAATTAGTCGGTCATTAAAACGGTCCATCTCATCATCCAGTTGATTCATTTCTTTACCAAGAGAATATTGACTAGGCATTCTAAATTCGTTACCGGCTTTCCTTTCAATACTCTTAATTGTTGAGGAAATAGTATCGCGTAATCGGTCTACGATTCCCTTGGATTCATACGTGGATCCAGTGCTATTAAATAACTGATATACTTCTTCAGGATTATTGTTAATGGCCTCTTTTAACTTATCTTCATTGATTTCCAGCTTGCCATTTTCTTTATAGTTAGACGAAGTGGTGATTCCGATTTCGGTTAAAACATCGAAATCAGTGTTTACCCCTTCTACTGGTGTATAAAGACTGATCCTCATAGAATTAAGTGCATTTTCTAATACAGAGTCACTTCGTAACAACCCGGACTTGGCTTTCTCTTCCCATAGTTCGATTTCCTTTTCTTCCATATCCTTTTTCTGTTCTTCTGTTAAAGGTGGGAAATCTCTATTTTTGCTTTCTGAGGTCTTCTCATTGATTGATTTAATTACTTCATTGTACTTATCAACAAATGATTTAATGTTGTCAAAAATAGCATCTGTATCCGTAGTGGTCTTAATAGTAGTTGTTTTTGTGCTATCGGCTGCATTGAGTTTATACGTCACTTCATTAATAGTGAACTCATTAGAAGAGCGGGTTGTGAGATACCCATTAATTTTAAATTCAGCATCTTGACCTGCTATCCTTACACCATTTTCGTTGAATGTGTTCCCGTCTCCATCTATGTCATCAGCAATGCCATCTAAGTCAGCGTCCATCTCCCCCTAACTTACCTCCAGCAAATGCATCAACAAACCCTAATTCCTTTAAGATTGAAGCGGTAGTCGCATCTGTAATTTCTATGGATGACTGCGCTCCTGTATCGTCCTTTGTTAGAACTACTTTTTCATTGGTGTTATCGTAAAATGAAGTTACACCTAGTTCTTCATTTTCATTTAACTTCTTAAGGACACTCTCAAGAGTATCGCCGCTTTCTAACTTAATTTCTACGGGTCCTGCTGCAGTACCATCGCCTTTCGTTACATTTAACTTGATGGTCTGACCAGAAAAGGAAGAGAAATCCTTAGTCAAAACGCCAGTATTGTTAGATACCCATGAAGTTGATGTCGCAAGCCTATTCACCTGCATTGTAGTAGTTACATCACTTGCAGAGGCTGAGGCTGAAGCTGTAACCATACTTTCATTGGTACTTGAGACGGCCTTGCTTTTAAGTTTAGATTCTTTGTTAATCCCGTTGAAAATTAAGTCATCTAAACTTTTCAAAAGTTTGTTTGTTTCTCTATAAGAGTCCCTTTTCCACTCGAGGGTGGTTTTCTCTTGTTCCATACCGGTGAGTGGTTGTTTTTCGGCTTTCATTAAATCACCGACTAATTTATCGATGTCCATTCCGGAAGCCATTCCTCCAATTCGCATCTTGGCTCACTCCTTTCAAGCTTTTTCATCAATTATCAAACCTAATTTATGTTTAATATATGCATATAGATCCAATGTTTTTTTTGAAGGGATTTCCCTTAAAATTTCATTATTGTTGGTATCTACAACTTTCACATAATATTCTCGTAGATCTTCATGAAATTCATATCGTATAGAAGTTTCTTGTTCTTCTAAGAACTGATTGATTTCTTTTAACATCTTTATTACTTCTTCTTTAGTGGGTGGCTCGGGTTCCTTTTTAGTTGGATTGTTAAAGTATTGAAATTGGGGTTCGTATCTTTTTCTTTCATGATGGTCTGATTCGCTATTAGTTAAAGAAGAAGAACGGTGCGCTCTTTTTATCTCCATAAACAAACACCTCCTAACCTATCTGATCAATCTCTGGCTCAAAAGTAATAGAAAGAGTGTTTTGTTGCCTTAAATATATGTCCACTCCCCCAGGGTTATAAGAAAATTCCGGGTCTCTTTGAGTGACATTTATTATTGGTTCATTTCTCTTCCACTCTATATTTACTTCAGCTGGTTCATAATCCAACTCCACGCGAAAAGGGTTTTTGGGGAGCGTTCCGTAATTAAACTCAAATACCTTGCTTTTTGAATTTTCACTAGCTTGAGAGGCGATGGGATTTCCTTTGTTTTCAATCTTCATTAGTTCGTCCCCTTGATGTGCCATTCGTGCTAATCCCTCTAAAAAGTCTTGGTATCCATCTTCAGCAAATTCTCTAGTTCGCTCAAATATATTTTTAAGATCCATATCGCGCCATGCCTTGGATTGATCGATAGATAAACGAGGAGGTGTTACAGAAATATTTAAATGTGCATTAGGTTGTTCAATGGACACCTCTGCCTTTGGTTGTTTTATGCTATTTGTACCTTGTGTTGTTGTTAAACCTATTTTCGCGGGTGTTGACTGAATTTTTATCATGACAATCACCCTTCTTCTTTCGAATTACTTTACTTCGTGTTCATTTGTGAACCGTCTATCATCCATCACTTCACGGACCTGCATTACAATAGCTATGACAGCTAGTACGAACCCTATAATTAAGCTATAAGTTCCAAATGAATATGTCACCGGATAATCCCAGTCGTTATAATGCATTAAGCCGCCCCATGCAATTAAGATGAAACTGATACTAGATAGAAATATTTTCATTATTTGTCGCTCCCTTTTCTACAATTATTATTTTAATTTTTTATTAACGTAAGAAGTCCATTAAAGATGGTTGGATAATACGTGAACCAACACTTAATGCGGCTCTATGAATGCTTTCTTGTATCTTCAAATCTGATATAACTTTTTCAATATCCGCATCCTCATTTTCAGATAGAATTCTGGAGGATATTACTTTCTGCTCACTTAATCGGTTTTCTACAAGTTCTACTCTGTTCTGTCGAGCTCCCTGAGTTGCCCTCTCTGACAACATACTGTCTATGTGGCTTTCGACATTGGTTATTGATTCATCAAGAGTTACATTCGTAACACCTGGAGTTTCTAAGTCCGTAATGAACTTGTCTATGTCATCGAACAATTGAGAAGAAAACACGCTAGATGGATCGATATTTACTTGTAGCTCAATGCCTTTTGAAATTTCGATGGTTATTGCATCCGAATTAGAGGACACTGTAACCGGAGATGTAGAAGTATCTATCGGTTTATTACTTGTGTCTTTACCGTTAAATATGAATTTGTCATTAACTTTGGTGTTTCCAATATCCGCTAGATGTTCTTTGAGTTGGCGCACTTCCTTTGCTACTTGGGCTCTCTGAGAATCATCATAGGTATCGTTTGAGGTTTGTACCGCTAGTTCTCGAATCCTGTGTAAGGTGCTTGTAGCCTTATCTAGGGCTGAATCTGAACCTTCCATCCAGTTGTTCACTTCGTTTAGATTTCTCTCGAACTGTTCGATATTTCCTAAGTTTGTTCTATAACGAATCCCTTTTGTTGCAACAACCGGGTCATCTGACGGTTTGTTGATTTTTTTACCTGTAGCTAGTTGGTCCTGGACCCTTCCCATCTCAACGTAACTGCTGCTGAGGTTTCTCAGCATATTTCGGTTTAACATACTTTGGGTTACTCGCATTTTTAATTACCTCCCTACTCGACCCATACCGTTAATTACTTTATCCAAAATCTCATCCATGGTTGTCATTATCCTGGCTCCAGCATTGTACGCATGTTGGAATTTCACCATGTTGGCCATCTCCTCGTCCAAAGAGACAGAACTAACGGAGTCTTTTCTTATTTGGACCGCTTCTTTTAATGTCTCGCTATTTGCAGACAAACGTTGAGCTTCTTGGGATTCGACACCTAACGTTCCAATCACTCCAATGTAATAGCTCTCAAAGGAGTCTCCTGCTCCCAAAGGGTTATATGGAAGTGCATTGTCTTTAACGTTTGCCAGTTTGATAGCGTTACTTCCATCACCACTTAAAGGTGTTGTGCTATCGGCTGCAGCAATATAGTCTAAATCGGAGAGAATATCGGTTGAAATAGTAATGTTCTTTGCGTAATCTGCCCGGGTAGTAGAAGTTGTATCTGGTTCAAAGAAATTGATCGGTTGAGGGGTTCCTGAATTTATTTCCACCAAACTCATACCGGCTTGATGAACAGCGTTAAACCCTTCAGCAAATGTATAAGCTAGGTTATCTAATTTGCTCATCATGTCAGGGAAGTCCCCTACCTCTTGTCCAGAGGCGTTTTCATAACCGAATGTATCAATTAACCCATTGATTTTTCCATTTCCGCTCCATGAGTCTGCTGTGTTAGTTGTTGTTCCTAAACTGATTGTTTTTACTGATCCATTGACCCCATCGAACTGAATATCAAATACTGGTGGTGGTGTGGTAGTATCTGTACCGTCTACTATTATTCCAAGACCGGGTATATCAACTGTTACCAATCCTTCTGCGCTTGGTGAGGCAAGGCCCCCCGATCCGACTTTGGTAGTTTCAAAATTAACGAACTGAGATAATTCATTTAATAATAAATCTCGTTTATCGTATAAATCATTAGGTGTGTAACCGTTAATCTCTATTTTTCTGATTTGGTCATTAAGATCATTTAGTTGAGTAGCAACAGAGTTTACTTGGTCTACTCCTATTTGAATTTCGTTTTTCGTATCTGTTTGAATGGATTCAATTGAATTAGATAAATAATGAAAGCTTTCTGTTAGAGCGATAGCTCGCTCCTTTACCACTGCCCTTGTTCCTTCGTCAGCAGGATTTGCTGATAGGTCCTGAAGTGAACTCCAAAACCGATTCATGGTGTTTGATAAACCTTTATCTGTTGGTTCATTCATCACCTCTTCAAGCTTCTGTAGACTATTAGCTTTCGATTGATAGTAACTTGCTTTGTTGTTCTCATCTCGAAATTGAACATCAAGAAATTTATTTCGCACACGTTCAATTTGTTCAGAGTTTACCCCTGTTCCTATTTGACCGGGTATATTCGGGCGATTTCTCCCTACACCTGGATAAGCTTCCGATTGAGTAAAAGCTACACGTTGGCGGGTATACCCTTCTGTATTGGCATTTGAAATATTGTGACCCGTAGTATATAAAGCGTTTTGTTGCGCTTGCATAGCACGTCGGGCTGTTTCAAATCCGAAAAAAGTTGAAGTCATTTAAAATCCTCCGTTATACTTTTGAGTCCATGAATACACGGTTGGGTTTTTCAGAACTCTTTTTATTTTTAGGTGAATAAGTGTCGGATTGATTCTGAGGAGTAAGCATGTTGATATTCATATTGATGTAGTACAATGATTGCTTAACGAGAGTTTGATTAATTTCATTTTTCTTTGAGAATTCGTTTGAAGCCTCCATCAATCTCTTTGACACCTGTTCAATCTCCTTGCTATCCGATTCGCTTGTTTGTCCATAGTTACTAAAAAACTCATCTCTTGCTTGTAAGAGTTGTAAAATCTTTTTGTTGTATACCTCTTCTTGTTGCATGATTGAATCTAATGTTTTGATTTCATTCTCTTTTAAAGCTTTTGTTTTACGGTCGGCTAGTTGATTTAGGTTTTCGTAAATTACAGTAATGTTTTGGATGATTTCTTTAAGAGAATTGATATTCATAATTTCCTCCTACTTTGCAGACCAAAATGAGATCATATTTTTAGCAACTTGGCTTGGGTCTACTTTATATTCACCGTTTTCAACTTGCTGTTTTAGAGCTTGTACACGCTCGTGGCGTTCGGTCTCAAACTTTGTATGCATCTCTCTTGTTGCGGAAGAAATCTCAAGTCTGTCTTCTTTTACCTTGCCTGTTTGCTCTTGCCTTGTTGGCTGAGACTGTGTTCTATATGTCTGTAAACCCGCTAACTGTGATGGATTGATTTTCATAATAATCACGCTCCTAATAAAAAATAAAAAACACCATAGAGGATCTCGTCTGTAACTAATTACTACAGACAAAATCCTTCTACGGTGCTTCCGTATCGGACTATTTGTTATGCATATATATCGGCATTTACGGGCTCTTGTTTAGTATTATTTAGAGTATAGCATGATTTGTCAGACATGGATAAAGGAAGGCATATTCATAAATCGATATAATCCAACAAGCAAAGACACTGGTAAAACTGTTTGTTTACCTTCTGGGTTTTAAACCCGATGCTCTCATAGAAAGGGACGAGGGAGTTTATTCTTTCTGCTATATATTTTTTAGTGGGAACTCTTTCTGTTATGCTTTCATCTTCAGAACCAAATAAAGGGTACGGTTTTAGAATGATAAAATCAACATGGTAAATCTCTTTTAATGCTGTGATTAACAGTTTTATAGTTTGTCTTCCATATCCTTTCTTTCGAAATGGAGGATAAATGTAAAAACGGTCAACCAGGGCAATCCTTCCCCATATGATAAAAGGTGTTCTATCAAACGGTTTAATGTTTTGTTCATATATGTACCCGTCATATGTTAATTGAAAGCTATTAATGGTCTTTGTTGAAACTGGTTCTAATTTATCTGCGGCTGCCTGGATGTCTTTGATATTCTCATCCAAAATAGATATGCCTAGCTCTCCTACCCTCTCATTATTTGTATTATGAAGGTGGGATTGGAGTTTAATATAGTAATCAGAGTGTATAGTATTTAACTCTAAAGGTGATAGATTATTCAAGTAAACCGCTCCTTAAACGCAAAAAAGAGCACTACAACTATGTTTAAGTTGCAGTGCTCCTGCTTATTTTAGAACTTATTCGTTTATACTCATTTGCACAGACTTAAGTTCTTCATCTACTGCTGCGTTTAATTCTTCGGCTACATCTGTATAAATAGCGTTCTCTTCTCCATCTACTACTATTGAAATGTTATCTAGTTTCTTTTGGAGAGAGTTTACTACTATTTTTTCAATTGCTGCTTCTGTATAAAGGTAGTATATATGGCATTCCTCTGAAGCTGTTATTCTGTGAATTCGATCCTCGGCTTGCAGGTGGTTTGCAGGTAACCAGTCAAAATCAACTTTTATCATAAAATGAGATTTTGTTAGAGTTAGCCCAACTCCAGCTGCAATGTAATTTCCTACTAATATCTTCTTTTTTCCTGCTTGAAATTCCTCTACAGCCGTGTCTTTTTGTTTCTCTGTGCAATCTCCATTTATTTTAGTGGCCGTATCTTCTCCGAAGTATTCAACAATTTCGTTAGCAATACTCTTGTAGTTAGTGAATAAAACAACTGATTTCCCCTTGTTAAGTGCTTTTTCGGCATAAGCTATGGCATACTTTACCTTTTCCTTAGCCAATTCTAAGCGTGCCTTCCCTAACTCCACTAACTTCTTTTTATCATCATCAAGATACTGTCTTTCATTCATGTACTCTTCTATTTTTTTATAGTAGGCTTCTAGACTAACTTTAACAGGAATGAAGTGTCGCTTTTTAGCTGGCAGATTCAAAATTGCCTTAGTGCGTCTGATCTTGACCTTATTCATTTGTTTATGAAGTTCTTTCTGTTTGCTTGCTCCATCTATTGTTAATCCAAATCCTGTGCGTTTGGCTCCGCAATAGCGATGAGCAAACCAGTAAAAATCATATGCTATTGGGTGGCCAATTGCTTTCAGGATATTATAAATATCCTTCACTTTGTTAACGATAGGTGTTCCGGTTAATAAGAAACAATAATCAATTGAATGGGCTATTTTAAGAGCCATATCCGCCGCTTTTGTTCCTGGTTCACCATTTGTTTTAAGACCCCTAATTTTGTGAGCTTCATCAAAAGCTACCACCGAATAATCTGCTTTTAAAATAGAATCAATGTGGCGATCTAATATATCGTAATTTATAACCGTCCATTCCGTAGGTTCTATCCAATTACTTCCCGATATAACATCCACTGTGGCATTCTGGTCTAGAGTAGTAATTTCCTTTCGCCAGTTAGGTTTTAAACTGGCTGGTACAACTATTAACTTCTTTCCTTTAATTTGTTTTAGTGCCATTATACTGCTAATTGTTTTACCTGTCCCCTGGTCATCAGCTAGTAAGGCTCTTTTCTTTGTTAATAAGAATTCTGAGGCCTCTACCTGGTGTGGAAAAGGTTTTATTGGTCCGTTGGCATACACTTGTGGATTTAGTTTTACAGGGATTAATGCAGCTGGTACGTGTTTTTGAAGCTCCCTTACTTCAAGATTATTAGGGAGTCTCTGCAGTAGTCTGCTTATTTCAAATTTAGCTATTCTCCAATGAGTATCAGAGTTGTTTATTTTTAATGGAAATTTTAGCTTTTTAATCGCTTTTTTAATTTCCGTGTTGTCTGGGATTCTTATTGCAATACTTTCAAGGTCGTACTCTTCAGCTGTTATTTTTAAAAGTTTTTTAGGTTTATTATTCTTATTACCGGCCTGTGTTGGATTAGGTGTATTCTTTTGATGAAAAGTATAGTCTTTCAATACCCCTTCCATGTACAAATGTTTTTTGGCGTAATCAACGATTGCGCCCTCTTCCTCTAGTGCATGTAGCACATTGAGGAGTTCATCATTATGTACTACCCAGGCTTTATTGGTTTCTATATAATGACGGTGGTTAGTAGTTGATTTAATCACTTCTATAAATGATTGGTTGTATGTAAATCCTAATGCTGTATATTTCTTACCGATAAGAACAGATACAGGTTCTCCGTACTCCCTTTGAGATCGCTGGTAGTAATACAGAGCGCTTTGTTTCATCAACTGTGGATCTAGATTCAGTTGGGTGCCGCAATACTTTATTAAACGTTTTGCCACTTCTGCTAACTGGCGGTTGGATAGGCCGAAATAATAATGGCGAAGGGTTTGAAAATCTGGTTGGTTGTACCCTTTGTTATCCTTCTTATCAGGCGCTCCTCTTCCAATCATCTTTGAGTTCAATTTTTCTAAATCCGTACTTCGGAAGTATTTTGGTCTTTCTTTTATTGTAGTCATTAATACCATCTCACTTCCTTGTTACACCTTATATATATTATACGAACGTATGCTCAAAATTGAAAATGGTATAGAAGGAATGATGGGAAATTTGACAAAAAAAGAGAGCGAGGTTTTCACCTTGCTCCCTTTACTGCAGCAAAAAGTAATCAGAACTGTTTACGATTTCTTTTGCATTCTGTTCACTTACTAACTCCCTCTTCTCTTTAGGAGAAAGTGGATAAAACTCTAATGTGAAAATATCTCCTTTTCTTTCGTAACTTTTGATGGCAATATCATTTGCAACAATCTCATCAAGCATCTTTTGTATTGTTTGGATATTAACTCTTTTCTTTTTATTTGAAAAATACAATATTCCTCTGAAGAAATTATAGTTAACTTCTAGTATTGGATATTCATCTTTAGTGTTTAAAGATGCTTTGATCCTCTCCGCTTGAATCCTATATATTGCCACTTTCGATGTATCGAGTTGGAAGTTGTTGATGATATCCCTGTATTGGCTAACAGTTTGTTCTTTTACATACTGACCAACAATATCTTTATTCACAGTTATTGTGGCCGTCTCTTTATCTCCTTCTTCACTTGGTAATATCTGCACGTTATCGAAGATAGTAACAGTGAACCCTCTAAGGGATTGGTCAAGCACTCCTGAGTTGAGATGTTGCATTCTGTACAAACTTTCTTTTACAGCAGTATAATTCTTACTGCTTCGGGATGAAAAAATATTTTTGACGATATCTCCAATATCTACAATGATTTCCCTTGTATTATAAAAGGTGTCATCCCGTAACGACATGCAATATAAGAATACATTTATGTCCGTTGAATTAAGTGTTTTTAATACTGAATCTAAGACTCCTTGCTTCAATATTTCAGCATTTAGTCTGCTTTCCAAGATTGTATGGTCATCAATATAATATTTATTTAAATAATACTCTCCTTGTTCAACTTTTACAGCTTCGGTGTTCTGTATTTTTGCCTGGTTGGTGTAATCGATCGGCAGACTGCTCATTGATAAAGGGAGAGACGAGATCGCACTTGTTATACCTTTAGGGCACTTCTGATATATTTCCTTGTACATAATATATCTAATATCGTTAGCCATTCCTTTTATAATCTGGATGCTTGTCTTTGTTTCAAGGTATTTGAATTGGCTTACGTGTTGTTCGTGGTCCTTAGACCATTCGTGCAATTCATTTACAATGCTGCTTCTTAGTTCTTCAAACGTATGAAAACCGTAGCTATTATAAAACTTCTCTGAATCTTTTTTTATTTGTCTTTCATAGAAGGTTTTAGCAACCACTTCTATATCGTTATAGAAAAGGGATTTGCTTTTCAGTTCTTTTGATACCCAACGTTTTTTTGTTGATAATCTTCTGTTGATATATACGTAAACTGTTTCGTTTGTAACCTCAACTAAGCTATTCAACTCATCTAATATTTCTTGAATGGTCTCATTTAAAAACATTTCAAAAGACTTATATTTAGAAGAAGTGATGTGCTCATTGAAAATAGGTTTAAATAAATTGGTGGCATAGTCTGTGATTTCGGCTATTAACGAATCGGCAATTTTCACATGATCACTCCTTTTTAATGCTCTTTAAATCCTAGTATAGCATCAAATATTCAAAGTACCAGTATTCCATATTTTGAAATATATGGTCATGTGTATAGAATTTTTCGTTCTATCAGGACAACAACTAATAACCTGTATAGATTTCTTCGTTCTAACAGGACGTTCCTCATATATACGTATAGAATTCCTCGTTCTAACGGGACAGTGATATCCCTCAAAAAAATTGTATTCCATAAATATTATTCTAATGCGATTTTTGGTTCGTATGAAAATCTTCGTTCTAACGAGACAATAAAATTAAAAATTTTTTTTATTCCTAAATTCAAACGAACGGAGTGTGTTTGTACTAATATTCTTCGTTCTAAGAGGGCAATTTTTCTAAAAGTATAAGAATCTTCGTTCCAACGGGACACTACATTAGATTTCCTTATGAAATTAATGGGTATTCCTATTCACCGGTTCCAGATAAGTTAAAAGAGTGTTAGTATTTTAAGGTTTTTGTATATTGTATAGAATTTTTCGTTCTAACAGGACAGATGAAAATTAGGGATGATTAAGTAAGTGTGTATAAGGGATAGTAGCAAGTATGTATAGAAATCTTCGTTCTATCGAGACGTTTTGAGTGGTTTAGACAAACATATGTTTTTTTCATACAATAATTTTTAAGCAAATTTAATTGTCGATATCTGAAGAATTTAGTTGGGTCAGGAGGTGGATGTCGTGAATATGAAAATCGAGGGTGTTAAATTCCATCAAGAAATACTAGAGAGATTTCGTCTTTATAGTGAAGCTTGCGATCCTGCATTACGTCCGAAAGCAAGTGCGTATGCTACATATCTATGTTTATTAGAGCAATGTGCTAAAGAGTACAATTCAAAGGGTGTGGTTCGAGAGTTTTCTTTGGTTCGTGCAGCTGAAAAGACCGGGGTTCCTTATGGTTCTTTGTATGATGGTCTTCAATATCTTAATGAGCAGAAATTCGTTTCTGAAGAGATCCACAACGGAAAGAGTGTGTGGGTTCTTTGTGATGTCGAGAGACTGAATGCCCCGCAGAGACAAGGTGGCCTAAAAACCAAAATAAGCATGAATTATTTTCCTGTTCCAAAAGTAATTTTTGAGACAAATATACTAAAGGAATTGGTACGTACTTCAAATGCAAATGCTTTCAACTTGCTTTTTGGTTTATTAAATCAATTCCGTGTAGGATTAGCTTACAAATCAATCGAAAGCACTGATCAACTTACACAGACCTATAATATGAAAACCTTGAAGCATATATTAAAGAAGAATGCTAAGGGCGTGAGAAATGTTTTAGATATCCTCTCCCCTATCTTTGATGTGCACTTTGATGGTGTTTCTGCAAGAGGTAAGCAGATTTGGATTAAAAGAGTACAGTTCAACCTTAAAGAGGAGTGTCTCAAGGACGATGTTGATGAATATAAGGTCGATTCATTAATGGCCAAGTACAATCAGGACTTGATTTACTTCTTGGACACAAATGAAGTGCCTTACCGCCCTTCCACTGACTTAAGAGATATTGTTCTCTCTTTCAAGCAAGAAGTTATTGATCGGATTAAGGAAGTACGTGGTGAGAATAATTCCTTTGAAATGAGAGATAAATGGATAAGAGAAGTATACCAATCTGCGATTGCTCAAATTGATGAGAAAGTACATAAGATGAAGAAATATTTTGGGAAGGTAGTTATATACACTTTAGGTGGTTATTTTAGAAAAGCATTCAGGAGAGCGGTAGACAATCATTACAAAAATGCTCCAGCGGGATTATTCTTTGATGTTAAGCTGCAAATACATAAACAGTCCCTCTCTCGAGCCAGGAGCGCTAGTAACATAAATATTAATTTAGATGATCTTCCTTTCTAACCTTGCGAAATTTTAATATTTCGGAAGGTTATTAGTGTTATATAAAATGTTAAATAAGATAATCTGCTAATGACGAATTGAAAGAATTACAAAATCGTCATTATTTTATTGTAGTATTTCTTTGGATGTTTGCTTGTGAATTTCAAAGTATACATTGTGGATTGGATGTTTTCTTGTGATTACTCTGGTATTATCTTGTTGATATCCTTGGTTAAAGAGTGAAGGTCTGTGTATAAGTAATTAACTTTGAATATATAGTTCTGTATTGTGGAAAATTTGAAGCCTCACTACTGAATTTGTGATTTCTTTGGGATATTATTCGTTTAAATTCTTCTCAATCTCTTGTGGCAGTAAGGTTTGTCCAGTTTTTTATATAAGGGCTTATTATTTATGTATTTACTTATTAAGGACAAAAGGTCTCTTTTGCCCTCTGTGTGAAATTTTATTATTTAGTGGTATATTTTATTACTTATGTTTTTCTTACTACAAAAATTGGAGATCCAATTTAATAGATAATATTCTCTAAACAATTAATTAAATTTAAAAACACCCACCTCTTCTAAATTTAGAAAACAGTTGTTTTCTAAAATGAAAAAAGGAGTGCATATGCACCCCTTTATAAATTAGGAAATTTGTTGTTTTGACTCTTTCTCTTCTCTTTCATCCTCATAATCTATGAAGCAACCACACCCGCCTACGTCCCATATGTCGCATTGTACGGGCTCTTGATACAGTTCTTCTAAAGATTTTGTTTTCATGAATGTGTATTGTTTCTTGATGTCTCGTTCCTTACTATCAACCCCAAAGAGATTGTTCTTAGTATATTTATTAGTTTCAATGATGTGTTGGATCTTTTTCGTTTTTTCACCAGTCGAAACGAAGTTCCATACTTCATCAAATAAGTAGTCTTTTCCTTTTCCACTTCTAATTGAAGGTTGCTTCTTGTAGCGAATATACTCACTAATGACGATTTCTTGCTCCATTAATTCGTTGTATATTTCTGGTTGTTTCATCATTAAATTTTTGAAGTGTCCTTGACCGGCCTTGACACACCTGCCCCAGCAATTATTATGGCTGAAGTTCATATCATACATGGAGCCAGGACGAATTTTGTGTTTCTTTAGCACTTCATCAACATCTATCATATTTTCAATAAGGGGCATATATACTTTATACGGAGCCCAGTTACTTCTGATGGGTTCTTCACGATGTAGCTCTCCGATTCCGATACCGAAGTATAGTGTTGCATCTTCTAAAAAATTATCATTTATAAGGTATTCCTTGTTATACCACTTCACTACTTCGGGTTCTTTTCCTTTTTTCAAAAACTCTGCAGGCTACTTTAATTTTCAATTCATTCGAACAAGTCCCATTGTTGGCCATGAAAGCTTGTTTCACCATTAATTGAGGTGGTGTAATACCTCGGCTGTGAATGAGCATTGGTAATCTTAGTTTGTCAGCCCCTTCATGAATAAAGCGGTATAAGTCAGGGTGTTCCCAGAGTGTGTCAGTAAAATAAAGTAGGATGTTATCATTTGGATACTTTTCTTTAACATAATCCGCTGCTGCGAATGACGCTTTTCCTCCACTGAAAAAAATCACGTGATTTCTTCTTGATACCTCATTATTCATTTCAAAAATATCCATTTGCATATCTAAAACTCCCCTTCCTGTTATAAAAGGGCTAGTGGTTGTCTAGCCCTTAACTGCAATTAATTCTAAAATAATACTCCTTGTCCTTCTTGGTTGAATCGTATTAATGGGTCAGTCTTTGTTTTTTCTATATATTTAGGAGAAAGTCCACTTTGAGAAATAGCGTATTCAATGCTTGATTGAAGTCTACTCTTATTTCTCTTGATCGACTCTTTTGCTTTCTCAAGCAAGGTGGTTTTCGAGTTAGCTGATAGTGTTCCTCTTCCGCTTCTAGCTTCATATAAACACCAGGATTCCTTAGCCTTTATGATAAAGAAAGTTATCCCCTCTATCTTAATAGGGTGAGACTCGCAAGGAATAAATTGCTCACCGTTATAATGGTAAAAAGTCTCTGTATTAACTGGTTTGCTCTTGTTGTATTTTCTCCCTTTGAAGACAGCATTTATTTTAGCTGTAAGTGTAGCGGGTTTATCCGTTAAGAGTGGTTGGAAAGTTTTAAAAAGCACCTCTTTTTCTATGAACATGGTTGGGTTTCCTTTGAGTGTGAATGATCTATCTGGTTTATTTTCGCATTCAACAAAATATTGCAGTCTGTGAATACATAATTCCTTATTTCCTAACATCATTGTAAGTTTGTCCACATGCTGGATATACACATCGTCACAATATACTTCGAATTCCTCGTACATGGATCTCAACTCTTTCCAATGTATATCCAGGACGCTAGTAATTGGATTTGTATCAAAATACTCTATAATATTCCGACCAATTTCTAGCCACTCCTTTTGTTTGCGTTCTACTTCCTCTTTACGTTTTTGGTTCTCTATTTCATTTAACCTTTGTTTTTCCGTACGTTCCTTCTGCTCCTGTTCCAGTGCTTGCTTTAAGGATTTCTCTTTTTCCTCATTTTCTTTGGCAATAAATGCAGAGGCTTTTTGTTCATCGAGAAAATCGTTTTCAATAAGGTGTAGAGCAAAGCCATGTAAGGTTTTATTGATTTCGTAAAAATAAGAGTCATTTGGTTGAGAAAGTTTATAGAGTGTTCTTGGTTTTGTCTGGGATTCAGTCCGTGCGCTATATTTAGAGTAGTTCTCTTGCAGGTCAGGTATATATCCTTCTTGTAATTTCAAAAAAACGAATTCTTTGTTCGTTCCGACTTTGTTATCATCATACCTTGTTAGCTTATCTAGTAATTTTTCAGTTTTAGCGGCTTGCATTGGTTTCAATTTATCAGTAAATCCGAAATAAGTGTCCTTCATAGAATAATCTCTCTCCTTAGTATGAAAATGGTGTGTCCCCTTTTAAGTAGCCCCCGCTCTGATATAAAAACAAATCAGGAGCGGGTGTCATAGAACTAAAATAATGCCAATTGTCCATTAGCTCCTTCTCCAAATGTAGAGGTGACTCCTTTTGTGACTTCCTTTACCTTTCTACCGAATTTCTCGATATGTCTCTTAATTTGGGTTGCAATAGCTTTACCTAAGCTAAATGGAACTCCATTTGCCACTTGTGCTTGTTGGGAACTCCTAGTGCCTTTAAATACGAAGTGATCAGGAAGGTCCTGTAATCGAGCGGACTCTCTAACTGATAGGCTTCTATTCTCCCATGGGTGTGTAATGTTGCTCTTACGAACGTTCACCATAGTGCACGAGTGCTTGTTGGGATCTAGTCTGTGATATACATTGCTCTGAGTGTTGTCACCCATTTTCTTTGTTTTCAGGTGGTCTGGTATGTTACGCCAATTTCCACCTGGAGGTACATGTTTCATTCGTTCTAATGTTTCAGTTTTTGGCTTAGAGTATTCTAATTGGTTAGGGATGCCATCATGAAGGCCTTCAAAAGCCTGAGCAACGGTCTTAGGTTCTTTTACAGTGTGAAATGGAAGTTCGATTTTACCAATTCGAGAACCAATTAATATAGCTCTCTTACGGTCTTGAGCTGATCCGAAATCTCTTGCATTTAATACACCTGCAGATATTTCAAACCCTTTCATTTCTTCGCGTATTTCTTTTCCGATCTCTCCATTAAACGAAGTTAAAAAGGCAGGTACATTTTCGATAAGGAAGATGTCTGCTTCAGTTTCCTTAATAGCTTTAAGGTAATACCTGAATAAGTCGTTATTTGGATGGTCCAGTAGCCTTGTTTGACGATTTACGTTTGAGTATGCCTTGCAGTCTACACCAGCAATCGCTACAGATACTTTTGGAAGTTTAGAAAAATCGTATGCTTTAATATCGGCTTCAATTGCGTGGTTGCCTATGTTATGACGATACGTATCTAAGCAACCTTTCTCATCACCAGCATTACGATCAAGAGCGCAAAGTATTTCAAACCCAGACTCCTTGAAGGCTAGATCGAGCATTCCGGCCCCTGAAAAAAAGCTTGCCACAGTTAAAGGGATCCCTAATCCTTTAAGAACTGTAGATACAGAAGAACTGACACTTGATTCAATCGTTTCTTCTCTTTCTTTTGATTCAAAAACATCAAATATTGATTGTTGATAGATACCACCGCCGGCGGCCATTTTTAATTGGTCATACGAAATGGATGCTGAGGTGACCTTTCTGACTTTCATGAAGTCTCTAATTGAGGTGATTTTCTTGCTAGTTTGTTTTGATGTGCGTTGACTGGTTGATTGTTTATCTTCTGCAACGTACCCCTCAACAATAATTTCATCCTCGTAAACCTTAATCTCCAGGTATTCTACCCCTTCAAATGCCTCGATTGACTTCCTATCTTTCACGTCAATGACAGGGATGAGGTTGTCTTCTGGTCCTCGTTTACTTACCTTTCTAGGCTTTAGATCATCGTGGCCGTCAGGAGACATGATAACAATCTTGTTGTTTTTAACATCCACAACATACTTACTTCCAGGTGTGAAATTGGTTTGTTGATATTTCTTTCCGTGCCCATAAAATGCTCTTTTACTGAATTTTGGGGTAATGTACTGGTCGATTAGTTTCTTGAATTTTTTCACTGTTTTCTCTCCCTTTGTGTTTTTGAGCAAATAAAAAAGCTCAGAAGAGTGATCAAGTATCCTTGGCAATAAAAATTGCGCTTGATCACTCTTCTGAGCGTTTTATCAATGCTACACTCTGACCTCGTGGTAAAGTGTTTAAGCTAATTAAATTCATATATTTTCATTATATCTTATGTATGAAGGAAACTAAAGAGACATGGGGCAACCATGTCTCTGATATAGGGTATGGCTTTATTTTTGAACAAATTTAGACATGAAAGAAACTACCTCATCATAGTCTTTTTTTAGTTGGTCGTACTTCTCTTCAAGTTCAGTGTTGCTTGATTTTTCGGCATCTAATTCTGACTCTAATGATTCAACTAACTCTAAGATCTGCTCAGTTCTAGATTTGATATTTACGACAAATGACAGTTTCTTAGAAGTAGGTTGATTTTTTTCATTTGTAGGAATGATTGTCGCAGCGGAAGTTTCTTTTGATACAGGTTGTTCATCTCCTTTTGTTGCTTCTATTTCTTTGGAAATCTTTCCTTTGGCTTTTTCGCCATCTTTTTTAGCTAATTCAATTAACTTCTTATTTTCCTTTCGGAGATGATTGTTCCAGCGAAATCCGCATGCTCCTGCGGTTTTCCCGATCCTCTTTGCTGCTACTTCAAAAGCTTTAAGTTGTGTGCTACCTGTCATAATATGTTCTAACACTGTCTCTAATAATAGCTTATCTTTTTGGCCATCCCATGAATCATTTCTTTTAGTCGCCATTGGTCTCTCTCCTTTTTATCTTCTTTTCATAAATTATGACTAAAAATTTGTATTCATGACTAAAACACAGCTAATCATGTAAGTTCTTTTGGGAGAAAGAGAAAAGCATAGACCGGTATAAGGTCTATGCTTCATATTTAATGGGTTGTAGATGATTTTCTAAATACAAACTTTGACTAGGAAATGCTACTTTCACCCCTTCTTTCTCTAAGATCCCCATGATTTTTAAATTGCAATCTTGTTTGATGTTAAGCCATTCTTCCCAATTTGTTGTCTTTGTGAAGTAATATAGAAATATATCTAAGCTGCTGTTATTGAATTCATTGAATTTCACAAAGATTGTATCTTGGTCTATAGCTTCGTGGGTTCTTAACATTGTTTCTATCTCAGATATAACAGATTGTATTTGGGTTCTTGAGGTTCGATACTCTACTCCTATGTTGAATGTAATTCTTCTTTTCCCCATCTTGGTCCAGTTTGTTATAGCTTCATTTGCCAATTTAGAGTTTGGTATAGTTACTAAGGCTTGTGCAAATGTTCTAATCAAAGTGCTTCTAAATGTGATATCCTCAACTGTGCCTTCCACACTAGGGGTCTGGATCCAATCACCTTTTTTAAAAGGTTTTTCGGTAATAATCACTACTCCTCCAAAAAGATTCTTTAAAGAATCTTGTGCTGCTAATGCGAATGCCAATCCTCCTACCCCTAGACCAGCCACTAATGCACTTATGTTGTAATTCCAAACATCTGCAATAACACTAACACCTACAGTGAATAGTAATATTCTAGCGAGTTTAGTGAGTAAGGGGACTAGAAGTTCATCAATGGTAATTCCTATTTTTCTTCCTAGATCTACAACAAACGTGGTGTAAGAGTTGGTTAGATTGTATAAGCCCCAGCATAAAGTAAGCACGAGGGAGGATTTAAATACCTTGTGAGCGGTTTCTGTTTGGTCAAAACCAACGGGAAAGTTAATGTAAGCTAGGTAGATACCTATTATTACAATGAGCATTCTTAGTGGCTTCTCAAAGGCTATAACAATATTCTGGTCTAAAGAGGTTTTCGTTTTTTGGGTTAAGCCTAGAAGCGCCCTCAAAATGTGGGATGCAACAAATCTTCTTACTAATAGGAATCCGGTGATTATAAGAAAAAATTCAAGAATATCGAAATAGATATCCTGGAAGTTAAAAAAAATAAGAGTCAGTGATGTTGTGAATAATGTCCTTCATTATGTCTCCTTTTACGAAAAAAGCGCAGCATCGCTACGCTTTTTTCTTTTATTAATAGCTGATAACTTCGTCCATGTCTCGAATGAACTGTACCCATGTGGTTCCGGGGTTAAGATTGAGTTCGTTGGCCCCATCATCATAATAACGATAAGTGCCGTCTTTATATTCCCATGTTCCTTTTATTTCTTGACCGTTGGTATATAAGGTTAACTCCCCGGCCCCTTTTGTGTCCACATTAATTCTTCCGCTTGAATCTCCTGGTATAGGAGAATGTTTCGCAGTTAAGAATAGGATGTTTCTTACTTCGATTGCTTTACCGGTATTCCTGTCTTCATGCTTCTTTCCCTCAAGGTACCGAGTGTAACGTGTGCTATCTTTGTCAAAAACATATTCAATATCGGTGAAATTGTTATAGACATAAGATACTTTTAGAATTTCACCAATCTCTTCCCCTTCATTGAATGAGAATTGAGATTCGATGTCATCTCCGTAATTATCTAATGAGTCAGGGTATGGGTGAAAATAAGCGTTATGTGGAGCTTTTCGAGTTGAATCTCTCTTGAAAGCTTTGGATTGAGTCATGCCGTCATAATTTGGAATGCTAATGCGCTTTAGTTCTTCATATGCATACGAACTGCCACCATAATGTACATAAGGAATGTTATATGATTCTGCAATTGGCAAGTAATAATGTCGTGAGCTTCGAACAGGTCCGATCATTTCAGGGAATTGATCATGGAATACTGCTAAGAAACGTGTGATTCTGCCTTCTACTTCAAACTCATAAACGATGTCGGCCTCCGCTAATCCAGAGTGCGGTCTAGCGGATGGAGAGTTTTCAATCATTATAGTGAATGGGTTGGTATGAAACTCCTCGGGGAGTTCTTCTCCGGTTGTAATCGATTTTAATTTCTTTATTTCTTTAACTTGGGATGAAGTGGATTCATCTGAATGTTCTTCATTCGTCTTATGTTCCTCTGTAGTGGTAGTTAATTGATCGTCATCGTTGGAACATGCTGATAAGAGAAGAAAAGAGAATAACATTAAGAGAGCAATGATCCTTTTCAATTCATAACCTCCTCAACTTTTTGAGGAATAGCATTATAGTTATTTTCTTCTAAAACTAAAGTTAAGAATTTCTTAGTGTTTTTGTCTGTGGTATGTTTGCAAGCAATTTTAAGTGCGCTTTTTAGAGTTTCGATCTCTTCGTCTTTGCTAGTTATATAGTTAAGAACATGGTCCGCATTAATTGTTACTTCTGTTTTTCCTAACATGCTAATTCACTCCTTAATTCGTTCGTATCAATTGCATGGCCAATTAAATTGACCAATATTGGCACAAGGTTTTTATTTGCTTTTGTGAATGCCCCGAATGGATGTTCAATGAACTTGATTGTTCCATTTTGGTCTGTATGTAATGTAGTGACAGTAGCTTTTGAGGAATAATTTTCATCTACAACTTCATTTTGCAAATTCACCAGTTGTCCCTTCTCGTGCTCTATGACAACTATTTTATAACCATCTGTTCCTTCTTGAACTTCTAGCAATAATTCCCCAAATGGTACTAGTGGTTCTAAATGTGTTCTGAGTTGTTTGATAGTGATGACATTATTCATATGTTCATCGGCTCCCTTCCACTTTTGTTAAATGTTCTGAGGTGTTGTCTATAAATTGAATACAAATGGTCCAATGTATGGCGAACTGTATTCCTTAGTCCATTAAAAAAGACAGGAGAAAAACTCCTGTCTCTAAATTAGCAAATGAAAGTGGTGATGGATATTATAAGTACATTTCCTTATGAATGTTTTTCTTTGTTGAAATTAAAATATTTTCTTACCAAAGAAATGTAAAGTATTACGAATACTATTTCTGAGCCTACTACAAATAAAGCTACTTTGAATTTGTATGGTATCCCTTCCCAGGTTGAGGTAATTTGCTCCTTAATTAAAATTAGCTTCTTGTGAGAATTTAATTTTAAGTAATCTATGGAAGAACTCATCTTTTTAGATAATGAAAATTTTGTATCTTTCTCTTCTGTTGGTTTTATTTTTACTTCGGTCGGTTCAATAACTTTGTTAGGGTGTAATATCCACTTCTCTCCAAAAGGTGTAACAATTCTATACCAATTGTTAATTTCTTCGGTTACAGCATACGTACCGGGCTTAATTATGGTCTTGTCTATATCGAAAAATGATGGTTTTGAATACGTAAGGAACTCTTCGTCGAGGATTATTTTCTTTGCAGATGGTTCGGGTGGTTGAAGGTTGTTTGTGTATGTTTCGGCTCCTAACCAGATCCCGATTGTTTTATTCCTATCCCATATTGAGGGAAAAGCGGATAAAGGTACTTCTCTGTCTCCTACAGAAACTGCAAGTTCAGGTGTAAAGCCTATTCCACCGAATTCTTGTACAAACCACTCTGTATACCCTCTGTAAGGTAAATGTTTCTTCATAGGATATTTTGTAATTCTTGAAAACTGTTGAACGGTTGGATAATCCTCAGCTCTGTCATCTTTATTGATCCAATATAAGACCCTTCCTGAAGAGTGGTAAGCAATTACATTCTTCGGACGGACCTCATAAGTGAAGTCCCTCATCGCGCTGGTTTCCTTTGTTTGGAATGCTGATTGGCCCTTATACTCTTTCCAATAAGGTTCTTTAACACTGGATGAGTCGTTCCAGGCTGGAGGATAATTACGATTCAAGTCGATCCCTTCAGCGTTTGATTTCCATCTCCTAAAGTCATAGCTTCCGTTATTCATATTTAGTAAAGCGGTGTGATATGACTTAGGAAAAGCAGATAACCCTTTTTGTTGGAGAGTAACTCCATCTGGGTTTATCATAGGGACAAACCAAATAGATGTTTCATTCAATAAGTCTCTTACTCTAACATCTTCTATGGTTTCATCGTTAAGATAGGACCTACTGTATTCTTCAATCATTTTCATTGTAAGAACTGTAGTAATCCACTCTCTTGCATGAGTGCTGCCGGAGATGAGGATATTGCTTTCGCCCTTTCCCACTTTAACTGCCAGTATATCTCGATTGAAATTAGTTTTTCCGATCGTCTTATATTCAATTGTTTCAGGGTACATATTTTTTAATTCTTCAATATCAGCTATCATCTCTTCGTAAGTATACGTATTACTCGTATCTACAATGGTTTTTGCTGCAACAGGAAGGTCAAAACCAATAAAAAATATGCTTAGAGTCAAAAATAGTAAGCTGCGTTTCTTCACTCTTTAAGCACCTTTCTGTTCAAGATCGTTTATTGACTATGCAAAAAGTCTGATGCTATAGCAGGATTAGACAAGATGTTGTTTTGAGATGTTTGTTCTGATTCATCATCCGTACAATCTTTCTTGTCCTTTATGGTGATTTCTTCTTGGATTGTGAACTCTAAGGCATTGTACATAGCCTTTAATTCTTTGTTTATTTTTTCGTGTGGTTCTTTCATAGCGTTTGTTAGATTGTGATCCTGGACCACTAGTTCAGTTCCAATTAACTGGATCATTTTCACCATTTCTTTGCAAATTTCAAAGTTACTTGGATTGAATTTTATACCACCCAAAATATCCTGAGATGGGATTCGATAATAATATGCTTGTTCTATTTCTCCAGTCTCATAAGGAGAGTATCTGAATTTCCAGACTGTCTCGCTGGAATTTAATATTAATATTTCTACATCTCTCCCTATTTCTAAAATCATTTGATTATTGTTTGGAAATGGGATATAGGCAGTCTCTTTTTTTATCCTGTTTTCGTTTATCAGAAGACTTAAGATATCTGCAGATTGTCTGATCACTAATAAATCGTCTTTAGGGATATTCGTTTCATCTATTGGAAGAATGTTTGTTGAGGTATTTTGATAGGCCTCGTTATTATAAATAATTGCTCGTTTTTTAAAGGATTTCCTAATATAGTCTCTTATGCCGTGAACTTGGTTCATTTCGAAATGCTTATCTATAAATCCGCCGTTGTCTATAGAGAGGTTATCGACGGGTAAAATGGATGCTAACACCATTGTCAACTCCTTGCTGAATATGTAAAAAAGGAGCGGGTTTACCGCTCCTTCAATGCTAACAAAACACAATGGTGATGGATATTATAAGGTCAATTTTAGAATCCAAAACATAATTGTTGTGGACTAGAAACCTTTTTCTCCCCAAATAATGAATGTAATTTAGGATTTTTCTTCTGAGAATTTAAGAAAGAATATACTTGTTTAGCAATTTTGATAAACAATGTATAGCATACGCTCTGGCCCATACTTTCAACTTGAAGTTTATTGCTATCCCCTAGCTGTAAGTGTTCTGGAATGCCCTGAAGTGCTTTGATATGATCTGCTTTAAGGTATGCGTAGGTGTCCTCTTTATATGGGTGTCTGATCCAATTCTCAGGTTGAACTTTATGGTGAGATTTTGTGATTGTTCCTATATGAGAGTCTTTCGTAATATCAAAAATAGTCATAACGTGGTTATGGCTCATTTTCTTTTTCTGACGATTGATGAAATGAGCAAGTGTCTTACTCTCCTTAGGTGTGATCCATTCAAGATCATTTACAGTTAATTTCCCGTCAGCGGTTATTGGTTCCGATTTTATCCCTTCGGGTAGAGGGAAGCTAAAGCCCTCGTACATACTGGCCATGAAGAAAAATCGTTTTCGTTTTGTTCTGCTCCCGTATTCTAAGCTATTTAAGTGTGCTTTGGTGATGTGGTATCCCTCCTCCTTAAAACAAAGCTCAAGGGAACGGCCCGCTATCTTCTCGAATTCCGATACATTCTCTATCAGAACTGCTGCCGGTCGTTCTGACTTAGGTTTCTCCCAAAAAAAGGCGCATTAAATGCATAAATAGGTGGATTGTATGAAATTCCTTTTTCGTTCCATTGGAGGCTTTTGAATAGTCGGTACAGTCGAGCGTGGCGAGCCACAAATCAGCTTTCGGTAAATGCTCTGCTTTCAACTTCTCCATAGGCATATTGAACATTACGGTGCCCGGGTTGTTAGATTGATACAGCCGAGAAAACTTCTCTTCGTTCCCTTCCTTGGGGTTCCATTCGACCGCGGCTATTTCTTTAAATCCTGATTGTTTAAGAGCTTCTGAAGAAATTCCGGTCCCAGCACAAAACGTGATACTTGTAGGTGATGAATCTGACGATTGCGCACCTTTAACTGTAGAGGTACTCTTTTCTCCTTTTATGATTACTCGATAATCAACCACTTCCCCTTCTTTGTCTTCCACTGCAACAACAGAAATGGTGATATGTTCACAATCCTTCAGAGCGTCTTTCACGGGGTTTCCGTTTTTGTCTGGACCGGTCTTGTCGATAACGGGTATATAGTTGTCTCCTCTCTTCTTCCCTGAAATTTTGTTCATTCCTGTTTCGTTCAATGAAAGTATGATCTCGTTGTTTTCGATGTCAGCTTCAGTATCATACCGTTTTCCCTTTAACCATCCAAATGGTACGATTCCTTCTGTATCGATATAAATACGAGATCCCTGGTAAGTAGGTCGGCCGAACTTTTGAAAAACTATGTTCATTATTGCTCTCTCCTTTTTAAGTGTTTTGGACAAAAAATAATGCCCAATCCAACCTTTATTTTTTCTTCTGCTAAAAGAAATAAAGGCTCGATTGAGCATATTTGTAATGAAGTAAAACCTCTTGCCTAAGAAGTTTGGTAGTTGAATTTACATTGGTTTATAACACTAATTATATCAAATAAGATGATAAATGTGTTTACTGAGGTAATACCGAAGTAACATCTAACGAAAAAAAGGCTTAGAGTCATCCTCTAAGCCTTTCTTGTTTTATTATTTAAACTGCATTAAGGTGCCTTTTTAATAATGTTTATTGATTCATCCACGTAATTGCCGGCCTCATCATAAACCCGCAAAGTGATCTCGTTTCTTCCATCTGCTAATCCTCCAATGGACACAACGTTCAGTCCCTCATTGAGATAATAGTTACCATCTGGATCGATTTGAAGGCTAACATAATTAAGACTAGAATCCAGAAGGTCCAAAGATACATTCATTGATTGTGAGAAGTTATCCTTTACAAACATATAGAGAGAAACGGAATCTTGGTTTGTGATTAATGGTCCGTTCTTTGTTTTTGTTACTAATTTAGGTGCAGAAGTATCCAATGTGTAATTAATAATATCTCTATCTTGTACAGTGGTTGCTGCCCCGTCTTTGTTCCGGTACCTCGTCATTAGCGCCTTCTTTCCATCTCCGTGTGGCAGTATAACTGATTTTGTATGGTGACCGGTGCCGTCATCAGATATCCTCTCCCAAGGAGACCACGTAACCCCATCAAATGTGAATTGCACTTCTTCTAAGTTTCCGTCAGAAGGTATTGGGATCTTCAAATCGAAGCTAGGGCTATTAACATGAAGAGAGCCGTCCTCATTACTTGCTTTAATTGAATTTGTTAATTCCCTGGCATCAAATACAGTTGGTGCTGTGGGGTCTGTATCTGCGATAGAACCGCGATTCGCTAAATCAGCTATAGTAATCTTTGTAATTGTAAAACCAAGGTTGGATGCCTCGTCTCTCGTTCTTACATATAGTGCTCTTCGGCCAGTCTCATCACCCATTTGGAACTCTGTAAATGCTTTTCTGCCGCTTGTCCAATGGTTTAGTACCCATGCCTCATTGTCTTTCTGACCATACCAATCATTACCGTTATGGGATATTTGGAACTCTAGGTTTTCGAACCTAGTCACGTTATCGGTAGCAAACACAGAAAAGTCAATTTTGTTAACTCCATCATTTGTGAGTTGAGTGAACTTTTCATTAATTAATATTTCAACAAACGGCATTTCAGCATCATCTATTACTCTCTTGTTGACTACAAAATCTTCATCCAAAGGTTGAGTTAAAAAGTTTCCATTTGAGCCTAAAAGTAACAATGTAAGTTTCAATTTATTGTTAGTGATGTTAAAAGGAACTTGAGTGTTATCAACATCGAAAAGGACATTTTCTGAGACACTTGAAGATACATAGTCAAAAGATTTTTCTTCTCCGCTAGAGACTTCTTCTATTACTAACCGGTAAAGAATTTCCCCTCTATTACGCTTGTCTTGAGTAATATCTACAATTAAATGATCGTTATCATCTACTTTCCTCATGAAGTTTTCAGGAAGGTAAGGATTTGTAATTACAGAGTTCTTTTTTTCAACACCTACCCCAATGCTGTTCTCGGCGTTAACACTATATTCATAATTGGTGTTCCCTAACAAATCAGGACTTTTATCTGTGAATGTGTTTATATCCGTTGTTGATCCTTCCCATGTTCCCCTCGGGTCAGTAAGATTGTTCCAATCTCCTGTAATTAAGTCTTTTCTTTTAACGTTGTACGTAGTGATCGTGGTACCTGAATGTGAAACTCCGTTGAATTCTAAAGTGTTATTTACTTGGTTATCGACCAAGGAAGAGCTGATAGTTAAAGTATCTATTTCAGCGCCTGCGTCAGTTAAAATAGTGTACATTGAGTTTGAGTGTTCTAATGAAACGTTATCAGCCAGGTCGGTGGACCTTACTTTGAATTGAGCTTCTCCTTTAAAGCCAGCGAAGACATCATAGTAAAACCCGGTCGCATTTTGAGTTTTGATTGTTTCCCAGTCACTCCAGTTATTAATATAAAATCCGCCTTTTGTTTTAACGCGATATGAGATTTGCGGATAAACCGGGGCTTTATTATCCCCTATTTTTTGAGGAGCGTTGATATAAAGTCGAACCGGTTGGTTAACTCCGTTTGTTCCTCCTGCTTGGAACATCGCTGTCGATTGGCAGCTAACTTCATTGCCTGTTGTATTATCTAGTAAGCAGTTATCTCCCCAGGTAGGGACACTAGGAATTTCATTATCGACGATGATTTCTGCGGAGTAGAATTGTTCTTTAATTCCTCCTCTTCCATCCAAGGCTGAGATCTTGGTTAAACTTTGGTAGTCTAAATCTCCAAATTCGCTAACGTCCCAGCTCATTTGCCAATCTTGAGGTACTACTTGGTTGTAATTGTCTTGGTACCATGTTGTGCTATCAATAGTCACCTCTTTTTCAGATCCTAATAATGTAGTTGTTATTGATGTATCTTCTTGGTCGTGTTCTATAATCGTCCCTTCTAGTGTAATGGTTCTTTCGCCGTTTTCACTTAGGTAATAGGTTTTTAAAGGGGATGTGATTTCTAATTCCGGTGTTAAGTTACCAAAACCCGTTCCAAAGATATTCCGCTTTGTTGTAAAACCATTTCCTAGTGACCCGTCAGTGGCTAATCCCCATGAAAGAACTTTTCTTTCATTGGTTACGGCAAGAGCAAACTGGTTACCAGAGTATATTTCTTTAATGTTTGATAATGTGTCTACCTTTACAGGAGTGTTGACGTAAGCGCCCATCGTTATATCGTTATTGGGTATTAAACGATAGTCGTTTTTACCAGAAGCATAAACTGAGCCGTCAGCAGCTACAAAGTATGTGACAAATTCGCCACTATCTACATAAACTATTTCTTGGTTGTCGAAAGTTGCAGGATCTATTAATACCGGTACTGTCTTTCCGGAAGAAGTTCCATCTCCAAGCCTTCCGCTCGAACCGTTACCGAGAGCCCACACGTCTCCATTATTATCAATTAAATGCGAAACATATTTTCCGTTAAATACTTCTTTTATGCCTATGTCGTTTAAGGGAGTGGTTACTTCGCTAGCATAGCTATAAATATTCCAAAGCTTCCCTGATGTAGTAACGGCATTGAATCTGTTTGCATAATTAGACCATTCAGGCATGACGACTTTTTCAAAAATTGCAGGAGCATCAACTTTCCAATCGGTTTTTATAGGTCTTAATTCTAGGTAACTTCCTGTTTTTATACCTTGGTAAGGATAAGCTTGATTAGCTAGTTCCCCTGTCTCTGTATAATGAGTACCTAATCCGTAATAACCACGTAAACTTGGATAAGAATAAATACTGACCCATAGCCTTCCAGTTTGGTCTATTACGGCCATTTCACGTTGTGAATACGCCACATCTTTAACTGGACCTATTCTATCCATGCCGCCATTATAAATGGCCTTGTTATCCTCTGTATAAAAAGTTCCTGGAGTCGAATCCCATAGCTCACCTGTGAATAGCTTTGGGGTGTTCCATTCCCCTCCATTCCCCATTGGTCCAGTTGTTATTAAGGTATCATCTTGAGTAATAAATCCATAGTAAGCCCCCGACACATAGGATTCATCTATATCAACTTTTTTAGGGTATCCCACATTCGTGTGAAACGTATAAGGAGATGTGTATGAGACTCCTCCACCAAACCGGTAAATAGCCTCATCCGTATTTGAAAAGGCATAACTGTATGTTCCTCTTCCCTTTACATGGTCAATGTTTGACAAACCGGGTACCAATTGTGGTTCTTCAAAAATCAACCTTACTCCCCCGCCTAGTTGTCCCCTGTTATTTCTTCCGGCCGTCCAAATTAATTGGCCATTAGGTGTATCTTGGAGTATTGCTGACATTGCATCCCCAGCTGCAATATCTTTGATGTCTGTTAAAGGGTTGCCATTTGGGTGTAGAACTAGAGAAGGTTCTGCTATATTAGTAGAATCTGAGCCTATTCCTGTTTGTCCGAAACTATTTTCTCCCCATGAAAATACATTTGTTTCTCCTGTAGTTCTATGTTTGCTAGTTGCTAAGAAAAAATTCTTGCCTATACTCATGTCTATAATTTCGTAATTGTCATAGAAAGGAGCTCCTTCCATGTCAGGAAAATTGACCATTGAAGCATTAGTTGTCTGCCAAATCCACATTCTTCCGTTTGTATCAAGAATACCATAGTGATTGTTACTTCCTTGTCCTTCTGCTGTTTCTGTGCGAATTTCAACGCCTGCTTCTATATCAGTAAATGTGACTGGTTTTACTAATCCATCACTATAATATGAATTTACAAACACATTCTTATTTGAATCAATTATTGAAAAGCTAGCCCTCTCACTTCTATATAACACTCGCTCTGCATTTTTAAAGTATTTCCGGTCTCTTATTCTCATATCCCATGCAGAGTAACTGGATGTTATTTTCACTTTATAATCTTTTGAAGATTCCCCATCTAAAGGCATTTCTATCGCTTTGTAATTATTGTTAGAGTTAACCGAGGCTTGATGATTGTTATAACTATAAAGCGGTGTGATAGCTCCGCTATCTATCTCTGTATCTGTCAAATTCCCATCGTATACTTCTACTACAATATTTAGTTCGGAACTGTCATCATAATTGACCAGACGGTCATATGTTGGATGTTGTGCATAATCTCTAAGATTCACTTCAATAGTAAAACGGTCATCTGTTATGGTGAATGCAGGAGTGATTAATGAGGTGCGTGTTGCGGTATTATCTTCATTGGACAAGAAATAAGGAGTAACAGTAGTGTCTGTCGGATATATAATTGGTTCGCCATCTGGTTCTAATACTTTCAACCAATCTTGGAGATTATTATCAATAAGATGTGTGCTTCCTCCAGGATATCTATGGTGTGGCCAATTATCACCGATACCTAAATATGTCCCGTAGTCTGATCCTTTGTGCCTGACATATCCTTCGGGATCGATGAAGGCTGTCCCTTGATGAGGGTTACTGTTGTAATACCTGTCGTTCCCTACCAATGCAAAATCTTTAACTAAAATAGAGTCATAAACAGTTGGATTAGTTCCAATCTTGCTATCAAATCTGGTTAGATGGTATAGATTATTATTTTTATCATCCGGTCTTAATCCAAAAGCATAGTCTAACCCTGTTACGATCTTTTCAAAACCGGAAAGGTCTGAGACTTTTACTAACTCCCCTGTACTTTTAGTAAGTCCTCCAGGAACCCCTAGAACATCAGCTAGATTCGAACCAAAACCAGTTACTGCTGTGTTTTCATGCAACATTAATACAAATTCCCGGCCTGCATATATGGATTCAATCGGGCTATCTACTCCTAGTGCATGAGCCTGTCTAGTTACGTTATTGCCAGAATCATAGTTACCTGCTTTAGAAGCACTTCCTAAAATTTCGACATCTTCCAAATTGTAATTGACAGAGTTATATTGGTTCTCCCCCACTAACTTTCCATCACTTAACGTTTTTACTATAGTGCCTCCTGTCTCAGTCTTAGCTAAAACCATATCTCCATCTTTGTAATCTCGGGAATTTAACTTAATAACATCTCCATCTTTTAATAAAGGCTCCATAGAATCCCCTTGTACTCTATAAAGATTTGAAGCGGCTAGTGTATTAGAGCTAAACATTAAAAATGAGCAGATAATTATAAAAACAGACCAAATGGGCTTTTTCATCTTTCTTCAACCTCCTCTTTCTATCGTAAACTCCTCTAGTTTAGAGGGTCAGGATGAGTAACATCCCTATGTAATGGCCCATCGACGCTTTATTCTCTTTAATGAGATAAAGCGTCAATGGACATTATGGTGCTTTTTTGATGATGTTTATTGTTTCATCCGAGTAATTGCCGGCCTCATCATAAACCCGCAAAGTGATCTCATTTCTCCCATCAACCAACCCTTCAATGGAAATAATGTTGAGCCCTTCGTTGAAGTAATAGCTTCCATCCGCTACAGTTTGTAAACTGACGTAATTGAGGTTTGGATCCAATAAATCTAGTGATACTTTCATTGATTGTGAAAAGTTATCTTTTGCAAATATAAATAGAGAAATAGAGCTTTTATTAGTGATTAGTGGGCCGTTCTTTGTTTTGGTTCTTATGTTTGGTGGTGAGGTATCTAATGTGTATCTAATTACATCTCTACTTTGCACAGTGGTTGTGGCTCCATCTTTATTTCGATATCTTGTCATCATTGCTTTTCTGCCATCTCCATATGGTAGAATTACAGATTTAGTATGGTGACTGGTCCCGTCATTAGACATCCTCTCCCATGGAGACCACGTAACTCCGTCAAAGCTAAACTGGACCTCTTCTATGTTTCCGTCTGGAGGAATAGGGATCTTTACATCAAATCGTGGACTGTTTACGTGTAGTGTCCCGTCAGCATTGCTTGCTTTAAGAGAATTTGTAAGTTCTCTGGAATCGTATACTGTTGGTGCTGATGGGTCTGTTTCAGCAGCAGTTCCACGATTAGCTATATCGGCAATGGTGATCTTTTGAAGAGTGAATCCTAAATTTGAAGCTTCGTCCCGAGCCCGGACATATAGTGCTCTTCTTCCGGTTTCATCTCCCATCGAAAACTCAGTAAATGCTTTCCTTCCGCTTGTCCAATGGTTGAGCACCCATGATCCGTTTTCTTTTTGGCCAAACCAATCATTTCCGTTATGGGATACTTGGAATTCAAGGTTTTCAAATTTTGTTACATTGTCGGTTGCGAATATGGCAAAATCGATTTCATTTACACCATCATTTGTTAGCTGAGTGAACTTTTCGTTTATTAATATCTCAACGAATGGCATGTCCTGATCGTCGATAACCCTCTTGTTAACAATGAAATCTTCATCTAAAGATTGTGTTAGAAAATTACCGTTGGTACCTAACAGTAGCAATGTAAGCTTTAACTTATTGTTAGTGATATTGAAAGGAACCTGTGTATTATCTATATCGAATAGAACATTTTCCATAACACTTGATGATACATAGTCAAACGCTTTCTCTTGTCCGCTAGAGACTTCTTCAATGACTAAGCGGTATAGGATCTCACCTCTGTTACGCTTGTCCTGAGTAATATCAACAATTAAATGGTCATTGTCATCTATTTTCTTCATGAAGTTTTCAGGTAGATAAGGGTTCGTAATTACAGAACCAGTCTTATCAAAACCTACGCCGATACTATTTTCTGCATTGACGCTATACTCGTATTTTGTGTTTCCTAGTAATTCAGTACTTGTGTCTATATATGTGTTGGTATCACTTGTTGCACCTTCCCAGGTCACTCTTGGGTCTGTGAGATTGTCCCAATCTCCTGTTATAAAGTTCTTTCTCTTTACGGTGAAAGTTGTAATGGTTGTTCCTGAGTGAGAAACACCATTGAATTCCAATGTGTTATTCACTTGATTGTCTACTAATGATGAACTGATGCTCAGATTGTCTATTTCTGCACCTGCATCTGTCAGGATGGAGTACATTGCTTCTGATTGCTCCAATGACTTATTATCAGCTAGGTCAATAGTTCTTACTTTAAACTGGGCTTCTCCTTTGAATCCTGCAAATACATCATAGTAAAACCCGTTTTCATTTTGAGTTTTCACAGTTTCCCAGTCGCTCCAGTCGTTAATGTAAAATCCGCCTTTCGTTTTAACACGATAAGAAATCTGCGGATAAACCGGAGCTTTATTTTCCCCAATCTTTTGAGGGGCGTTGATATAAAGTCGAACTGGTTGGTTAACTCCGTTTGTTCCTCCCGCTTGGAAGATAGGTGTCGATTGGCAGCTAACTTCATTGCCGGTTGCATTATCTAACAAGCAGTTGTCTCCCCATGTTGGTACGGTAGGAATTTCATTATCGACGATGATTTCTGCGGAGAAGAAAGTTTCTTCTAAGCCACCTATTTCGTCTAAAGTGGTTACTTTTGTCAAACTCTGGTAAGTTAAATCTTCAAAATCACCTACAGACCAATTCAGCTCCCAGTTTAAAGGGACAACGTTGTTATAATTATCTTGATACCAAGAATCGCTATCTATTGTTAATTCTCTCTCTGATCCTAACAGAGTTGTATTTATTGTTGCGTCTTCCATATCATACTCAGTGATAGTTCCCTTCAAACTAAAGTTTGTCTCACCATTTTCACTTAAGTAATACGTTTTCAAAGGTGACGTAATAGTTAGATTAGGAGTTGCATTACCTAAAGCTGTTCCCACAGAATTTCTTTCCATGGTAAAGCCATTACCGAGTGAGCCGTTAGCTGAATATCCCCATGCCCAAATTCTCTTCTCTTTGTCAATTCCAGCTGCAAAATCATGTCCTAACACAATGTCTGTTAACCCTATTTTGCTTGCCTTTGAAACTAAAGTTGGAGTTGCGTACACTGTACCTTCTTCAATATCAGGATCTCCGAACAATCCAAAGTTATTTGTGCCGGATGCATAGACATTTCCGCTTTCAGATAGGAAAAGAGTTGCGTAATCGTTTGATACAATTTTTATGATTTTTTCATTATTAAAATAGGTGCTCGATATTAATTGAGGAGTACTATAAGAAGAATTATTTCCTGTTCCTAAACGGTAATTTCCGTTATTTCCCCAAACATATATATTATTATCGGTGGTCCTTAGTGCTAATGAGTGATAGCCCGAGAATAATCTTTCTGCTTTTCCGTCTATTTCAGGGTAACTTAACCTCCGTGAATATTCGGCTAGTTCATATAGATATCCATCTTCTGAAATTGCATGTGTTAATGCTCTGGTTGTATTTGCTTTTGTTGGCACACCAATATCAATAAACTTTGTATTCTCTAAAGTGTCGAAGTCTATTCTTGCGGGTCGCAAGTCAGGATCTCTGTCTGTTGCTCTGGAAGGGTTGCCATCTGGGTTATATTCTCCTATAGAATTGTATGCCCCTCCATGACCTGAAACATAATGAAAATATGGATAAGATGGGTGTAATCCTGACCACACTCTTCCGTCGTTATCTAAGAAAACCGTTGCCCACAAATAAGGTATCGCCTTTTTTATATTTGTCATATCTCTTACTCCGCCGTTTAGTGGCTTGAAGTCTAAAAATTCTGTTGTCCCATCTGCTCTGTATCTATTTCCTTCATCGATTCTTAATGGGTATATGCTGTTATCATCATATTGACCGTTATAAGCGATTGTGTGATGCCCGCTTCCGTCAGGAGAAATATATACAGCGTGCGAATAAGTTGGGCTGTTTATTTTGTATTCAGATATACTGAAGTATTTTGGATAGTAATTAACTGATGGATGAAGAGTTGCGGGTTTCACATATGAAACTCCCCCTCCGGTTTTTCTTACTACTTGTTCGGTATCGTTGAAAATTAACAGCTCTGTTAATACCGGAAAGATGCGGTCGGTATTGCTAGTGCCGGGAACTAACTGTGGATCTCGTACTACTAAACTAGTTCCTCCGCCGAGTTGCCCGCTATTGTTCCTCCCGGATGTCCATACGAGTTGGCCATCTGAAGTATTCTGCACTATAACTGAAAAATGTTGCCCAGCTGCTATCGCTTGAATGTTTGTTAAGGGATTCCCTCTAGGGTCAGACACAATCATAGGAGTTAGGATGCTACTATCCTTGGAATCTACTCCTAATTTCCCATGAGAATTGGATCCCCATACCCAAGTGTTTGTCTCACCTGTAATTTTGTGCTTACTAATAGCCATTCCAAATCCATTACCTGATGTTGCATCTATAATTTCATAATTATCATAAAATGGTTGACTTGTGCTTGAGTCTGCTGGAAAATCGAGCATTGTGGCGGTTGTATTATCCCAAGTCCACAGTCTTCCATTTGTATCTAATACAGTATAGAAAGTGTTGTCTCCTCCGCCTCTAGCGCTTTCAGGAACAATGTCCACTTCTGCTCCCATTCCATCGAATGTTACAGGTTGGACCAATCCATCATTATAACCTCTGTTGATAAATACATTATTATTTTGATCAATTATAGTGAAATGTCCACCTGTATTCCTATATAAGATTCTTTTTGCGTTTTGAAAATAGATACGATCTCGTATCCTCATATCCCATGAAACATATTTTGATGAAATTTTCACCTTGTATAGTTTTGAAGTAGCCCCATCTAAATTTATCTCTGCAACACGATGGGCAACACTTCCATAGGAATGGCCGTATCTATGAGGGTTATTCCATTGTGTTAATGGAGCATGGTCGCCACTGTTGATTTCGGTGTCTGTTAGATTTCCGTCATATACTTCAATAATGAAATCCATAATAGAAGTATCGTTAATATCTACATAAGCTGTTTGAGAAGTTTCTTGGACAGGGTGTTCGGCAAAGTTTCTCATCCTTGTTTCGATAGTAAAAACATCCTTATATATTTCAAAAGCAGGAGAAATCATGGAGACACCTGTTGGTGAATTATCATCATTGGTCAGAAAATAACTTGATGTTGTAGTATCTGTCGGATAAAGAATGGGTTCTCCGTTAGGTGCTAATACTTTCTTCCAGTTTTCAAGATTATTGTCTAATACAAAAGTTGTCCAACCTCCGTCTGGATAAAAATTATAGGGCCTATATGCACCAATTCCTAATCTTGTTGAATAATCGGAACCTCTAGTTTTAACAAAGCCTTGCTCGTCAATAAATGCTGTAGCTTGGTGCGGGTTTGCGTCTGCAGTACCTACAAGTGCTGCGTCCTTCACTAATGTTGAAACAGTATCAGGATTAGTGCTTATACTTTGATTCAACCGTGTTAAATGGTATATCCCTTCATTTGTATCATCGGGCCGTAGTCCAAAAGCGTTATCGGCTCCAGGAATTATAGATTCAAAACCTGAGAGTTCTGTTATTTTAACTAACTCGCCGGTGCTTTTTATTTCTCCACCGCTCATCCCTAGTACATTAGCAGCGTTGGAACCGAACCCTGTAACAGCTGTATTTTCATGTAACATCAAGACGTATTCCCGTCCAGCGTATACTGATTTTATGGGACTGTTTATTCCTAAAGCGTGAGCTTGCTTAGAGATGTTGGTAGTTGATTCAAAGTTTTCGTTTTTTAAAACACTTCCTAAAATCTCCACTTCTTCGGCACGGAAATTGATAGAGTTTTCTTCATTTGCTCCAACGAGCATTCCTTCTTTAAGTGTTTTGACGATGGTTCCTCCGGTTTTGGTCCGACCGAGAACCATATCGCCCTCTTTATATTCATTTGAAGTTAACTCAATCACATCCCCATCTTGTAATAAGGGTGTCATTGAGTCTCCTTGAATTTTATATAAATTAGCAGCTGCCAATGCGTTTGAACTAAACAATAGTGTTGAACAAAATACTACGAAAGTAGACCAAAGGACTTTTTTCATCTTCAGTTTCCCTCCTTTCTAATAAAAAATTTTTTTATCACCCCACTCTGCTTGAGATTCTAGGTATAATTCATTTACATATGCATCAAACATATATGTTTCTAAATTCATCGCGAATTCTTTCTTGAACTCTTCTTTGCTCATTAGACCTAAACTATCAACTTGGATAATATAGTAGTCCTTTTTATCCTTTTTGATCATTACACCTTTATTTATCCCTAGTTCTTTGGTGTTTTCTGTACCTTTTGAGATCTTCATAGCTTCTTGATCACCGGCAACTTTGACAACAGCATCTAGTAGCATATAACCTTGTTCAACGAGCATTTTGATATCTTGAGCATCATTAACAGAAGAGGTTGAATAATACGATACCTCTAACTGTTCAAGTGATTTTTTATACTCTTTATCAAATTCTTTTTGGTAATCCTCAATCAACTTATTGATATATTCCTCTTCTAAAGAGTTATATAAAGTATTTGAGTTTACACCTTGTTGTTTAACTAGCTCAAACATATTAGAGTCTTTGAGGTGGTTGTAGATAACAAAGTCCTTTAATGCTTGTTGTCCATCGTAATCCACTAAAAAGTTGATTAGTTCATCGTTGTTTACCTTTTGGTTGTTTAGTTTCAAAGATTTGTCCTGCATACTCATCATAATTATGGAACCAAGCAAGGCTCCCACTGCTACCCCGATTAGAACTAGCACAATATGTTTTTTATTTTTCATAAACAATTCTCCCCCTTATTCAACCCACAAGTTATTTACATCAATAGTTTCGACTTTGTTAAGATTTGTTCTCACAGGCGTTAATACTGTTACTCCTAAATCAAAGCCTATTCTAGTCCTGGACCTCAACTCAGTCCCTCTCCATAACTCAACTTTTAGTTCTGATACATCTTGTAAGGATAAGTAGGAATCCTTTACAAGCATCCGGTCTGCGTGGACCATCAAATCGGGAATGTCACTAATAATTAATGATGATGATATTTCGCCGAATCTTTGGCCTGTCAATTCTTCTATCTCGTAATTGAGAGTCCCGGAGCTAAGTTTATCCGCTTCGAACGTATGGACCTTTATTGAAGCGATCATATCTGATGGGCTCCCTAGATAATCCTTAGCTTTAATAGTGGTATTAATAAAAGCTACACCTGTTTTGATATGCGGTGAATAAGCTGCAGTAATGTTTACGTCAGACAAAATACTTTGAGATGTATCCGGGATAGTCAGTTTCCCGTCAAGGCAACTATTACCTCCATCACATGTTAAATCGATACTTCCGTAAGTCTTAACTGCTGCATCCACACCATACACGTAAGAATGTAGTTTGATTTGATTGTTACTGATATTGGTGCTGTCTTCTAAAGTGGCCCAATAAATATTCCAGGTCTTTGTCTCTTCATCATAAAAAGAGTCTACAGACATACTTCGAATTGTATTGGATGTGTATTCTATGGAATCTCCATTGAGTTTAAATTTATCAGTTCCTCCAATAAGGTTAGTAAAATAAGAAATGTTCTTATAAGTGCCATCGCTCGCTTTCACTAATATGGATGTAATAAATAAACTTCCATTCAATTCTGTTGAAAAAGATGAAGTGATTTCGACTTCTCTGAGGTCCCCTTCTGTTACATCTATGGTTTGGAAGTGTTCCAGAAACTGCTTGTCCGAGGAACCGTAGTTTATAGGAACAAAATTAAAGTAATGAACCTTTCCCTTAACCTTCTCTGTGACCGCGATCAATATATTCGGTGACTTGATGTTCTCATCCCAAACTGATGAAATTTTAATATCATCGTTCAGGTCCAACTCCAGGTCTGTACCTGCCAATCCTTCTAGCTCCATCTCAGTAATAGTAAGTAAAGAAGCATCGAGTGTATTTCCGTCTGTAGAAGGGATGTAACTGTAAAGGTTAATTAATTGCGCTGGGTCTTCGTTTTTCAATTTTATCAAGAAGTATTCATTGGATTTAAAACTTCGATTGTAAATTGAATCCATGCTCAATTTAAAATCTTCATCTGGGTCTGAGAATAGACCTGTTTCTTTGAAATTTGTGATATTGGGATTTTTACTATATGTTTTAAACTCGCTTGCGATATTTTTGGAGGACAGAAAAGTATATTGAGTGTCCCATAATGGGGATGTGCTGCTATAGAGAGGATAATTAATGGTGTAATTGGATTCGCCTGTAATATTTTGCTCGGGAATATCGGTTATTGTAAGGGAATCGATGTCGTGTAAATTGCTGCTTTCTATCTCAGTTGCTATGTGGTCCTTATACGATTCGACTGCATAGGATACTAATGTTTTCGATTTTGATTTCAGTAAGCTGCCATACGTGTTATTAAAGTCCATATTTACTACTAGAAGAAGTGCTCCTCCGAAAACTAATATGAGTAATACTAACATTAGTGCCAATATGGAAGTGTTGCCTTTTTCATTAGAAGTTACCTTTTTATAACCCTTTGGCACCCCTTTTAGTAGTTTGTTCATTTCATAGCCTCCCTAATGGAGGTTCCTTCTTGTTCTGGTAAAGATGCTCTATCCCAAGAGCTATCTTTCATAGCGTTCATGACTCTTCTGCTGAAAGCTGACTCATATTTATCATCCATAACTTCTTCTGCGCCTTCTGGTCCATAATGGAAGGATGAAAGCGTGTGGTGGACATTCGAATTATTAGCCTTTAAGTGACTTAAATAGAAAACGCCCATTCTGATGTTGCTTTCAATGTCATATTCTATACCGTCCTTGTACTCCAATCCTGCTTTTTCTGCAAACCAAGGCGCTACTTCTGGGTTTATTCCCATGAGGCCTCGATACTCCACTCTATTTTCTGTAAGAGTTATTTGAGGATTGAAATTACTGCTAGCCTGGATAATGGCTAGTACTAAGTCTTTATCTACCCCTGCTTTATTTGCCTCAGTTTCCACAATTGTTTGTATCTCACTATGAGCTTCTTTGTTACCATTTTCTTGGCTTGCTTTTAATTCATCAGCATATTCTTTAAGTTGATCTTCTTTAGGAGAGGTAATTGTATAATAACCGAAAGGATCTTTTGGTTCTTTCTTAGAAATATCTTTAAAATCGTAAGTTCTAAAACTGCTCAAGTCCTTATTTTTAGATCTGAAAATTAGATTTATATTCGCTACTACGTCTTTGCTATTATTAGATAGAAATTCTTCTTCATCTAAAGTCACCTCGATGTTTTCTAGATATGGACTTGGGTTGATATCGTAAAGTTCACTTACAAACGAAAGGATATTATTCAAAGGTGCTTTCACTGATGTTTCAATGGAACCTTCAACGAAGTCTTCCACTTCTTGCATATTGTTTATATCGTGCGTGATATTGTTTAACTCATGTTTGAACATAAGATGTTCTAAAGATTTCAATTGGTGTAGCAGGTTCAAAGATGAGTCAAAATATTCTCTGGAATACTCGTATTTATCTAAGAATGAAACTATTTCTTCGAATTCCTTTATATTTCTTAATGTCGCATTGACCTCTCGATTTGTTGTGTAAATATCATTCTCAAATGTGTCTATCATTTCTCCTTCTTGTGAGATCAAATGAGTACCTACAACGGAAATACCTATAATTGATGCAGTGAGAGTTATAGTGAGTAAAGTGCTTCTGTCTTTAAACATATAGATACCTCCTATTCTTCCTGTTGTTCTGGTTTACTGTTGGTTTGGTGCTCTGAGAACACCGTAATAAGCTTAAATGAGATTGATTCTTTAACGTTCATATTTGATCCTTCGTTCAAAGGGTTAACCTTAACGTCCTGAAGCTCTGTTAGACTTATTTCATCTAATTTTAAGTACATCTTTTCCATTGAATCCAGGTCCTCGGCTTGAGCTGATATCTCCATTTTATCTGCCGAGATTTTAATATTGTTAACTAATACTTTGGGTGGGGTGGAATTTGAAACATAGTAAAGTAGGTTATCTAACCGGTAATTTAGTTTATTGCTTTGAGATGTGCTGTCTAATAGATTTTCAATATCGAGTTTGCCATTTGCATTAAGAGTACCGTATAGTTCATTATTTTTTATCTCTGCTAGTATCTCGTTTGAGGTAGATATGCTTTCTTCTAATGTTTCAGTTAAAGCTTGCCTCTCTGCTTCGGTTTGAGTCAGTTCGTGGTGCTTTAATATCAATAATGTTCCTATTCCTAATGTAGTGATAATGAAAACAGTAAAAAGGGATTTATTTAGGAGGCGTATTTTATATTTTCTTATTATCTCGTCTGGAAGAAAGTTAATTTTCATGCTTTAAACCCCTTTCAAAGCACCATATAAAGAAAGGTAATTTCCGTTAATGGTCTTGGTGTTGCTTTCTCCTAAAGTGTTTCTCATCTTCTCTAGGTCCTCTTTTTCATCAGACAATACATAGTATTGTTCAATTGACGTATCCCCGATAAAATCTCGGCAGCTATCTAAGATTAAATTCATCTCTAAATTCAAATCCAAGTGTTGATATACGTCCATTTGTAGATATCTTGATCCGACCAGGAAATCATCCTGATACACATGTAGGCCCACAACTCTTTCTTTATCATTAAAAAAGTTGAAAACGCCATATAAACCTGTGGTATCACATAAATGGTATAAAGCTTCTTGTTCTATTAAGATCCCTTTAAGTGAGATTTCTAAAGTATTAAGCAGTTCTACCTCTTGATTGATGAAACTTTTGTTTACGCTAACACATGTTACACCCATATCATTATTGATTTCACCGATCATATTCTCAAAGGAGTAGTTATCTACTTCTTTCTCTAGTTTATTTTCTAAATATAAGGTAATCATGGTGTTCATTTTAGATTTGTTGAAAGTTCTCCATAGCGGAGAACTCATCTTGTCTGGATTTCCAAATTCCGATAAAGGAATGATTGGGTGGATCTTCACTTTTTCATAAGGTAATATGACAAAGGATTTTAGTTTTTTCTTTTTTGCTCCAAGGGATGCTAACCATTGATCAATTGCTGGTGCTAAAAACGATGGCTCTGTTCCATCGAATTCTTTTTTATGTTCTTCATCTTTAGATTTACTAAAAAGCACTCTTGTTCCATTCTCTAACTTTTGTATCAATAGGATATTATTCATTAAGGTCCCTCCAATCTATACGCATCTAATTTATCCTCATCAAATCTACTATCTAGTAATGTATACCTTCCGGTAAAGTCTGTGTCCTTGTAATCAAAAGTAATCAATAAGGATCCGTTATCTGTAGTTGCACTGAAATTCGTTACTTTTTCAAGGTTCGATTTCTCGATTCCATTCAAGCTCAGTTTTAAATTGTTGCCATCATACAGAAGTTCCAAAGTATCTGTATTTGTTAATGTAACAGTCTTACCTCCGTTTCCTATTGTGGCGGTTACCTCTTCTGTGGTTTCCGAGGATAGGTAGTTTTCAATCAGTTCCAAATCTTTTCGATTCTCTGTCTGATTCAAACTTGAAAACAATATGAAGTGATTGATGTTATAAACGGTTAAAATAGCAGCTATTAAAATAAATGAAAAAGTCATAGAAAACACAACTTCGATAAGTGTCATCCCTTCTTCATTTGAGGTATATGAAAAATTCTTCTTGAAATCTTCCTTTTTCGAAAGATACTTTAAAAAGGCCATTGCCCTCATCCCCTATGGTGTACGTCACACCATCGTATTCCTGTATACAGGTATCGATTTTGGTTTGTACTTCGGTTATGTCTGTGGATTGCTCGGCTTCGTTACGAATGGTTTCTGCTAGATAAGATAAATCTCTTAAAGTATTGTTGTCTTCCATAACCTTCATTCCATCTATGGATAAGTAAGCACCAATTGTAAGGACTGTGGACACGATAATGACACTGATCATAACTTCTAATAAATTCATAGTTTCGTCACCGTCACTTCATCCCTTCCTGTATTGATCTTAACTTCATAAGATGTCTTTTGTAATGTAAAGGTGAAAGATGCTCCTGCTTCTATGATACCTTTAGGGTTAATCGTAATTATCTTATCTCCTTCGTCATGCATGTCGGCTTCAGCATAAAAATCCGTTTCGTATGTTTTTTCACCTTCTATAATAAAAAGGTTCCTATTTGTTGAAATTTTAATATCTATGTACGAACTTGTTCTCTTGCTCTCGGATATAGCAGTATGAACAATACTCTTTATTTGATTTTCCACAACATGTTCTCTGAAGTGTTCATTTGTATTATTAAATAATGGGTATGAAATTAAGAGAATCATACCCATTATAAATAGTACTGTTAAAACCTCTATCAATGTCATGCCTTTATTTGATTTAATAGAATTCATAAAATCACCATCTTAATTTAATGTCCATTTAACATTGAACGAAGGGTTGATCACCGTGTCCATATGGACTATGGTTGATTCCTCGTTTACAATACCTACAACATTTAAGGGGTCTGGTTTGCTTGTGCCATTATCCTCAGCCAAAACGATGTGAAAAACTCCTCTATCGTCCAGGCCGACATAGTATTGAAAATCCTCATAAGGTTCATTGGTTCCTTCCCAAGGATTCTCAGGTATTTCTTTGATGTACCCAGAGACTACAATTTCATGATTATTTGATAGCAAACCTAAGTCGCGGGTGGTGTCAAATATGAACCCTTTATCATAATCATAAAGCTCAACGACATTAATGATAGATTTTACATTTGATTGATGAGCGGCTACTCTACTCTTTTCCCCTTGACCAGTTATAACAGAAATACTGATAGCGGTTATTACTGAAATGACCAGTAATACCGCCAACAGTTCCATCAACGTCAAACCATTTTGGTTTGAAATACGCTTATTAAATAATCTTAAATAGTTCATAAATTAGAAAGTGAAGTCTGCTCCACCAAAGTTGTAAGTCCCTGCAGGAAGTACAGTTGAAATTGCTGATTTTACTGCATTTCCATCAGTATCAATAGTGATCACTTCACTAGTACCTGCAGTTGGCGCAGCATCTGCTAATACTACATAAACTACGTTTCTTGAATCTTTACCAGTAAAGTAGAGGGAATTCTTTGCGGCGTGGTTGGTGCCTTCCCATGGATTCTCTGGAACATCTTTTAAATATGCCTCTGTAATCATTTCATGAGTTGACACGATTTCACCAAAATCGGTTGTAGCTACAGCAGAATCAAAACCTAGCTCAGTGGCATATCTTTCTGCAGCGCCTTCGATTGTAGCCACGTTAGATTCATGAGCTGTAACACGGGACTTCTCCCCTTGACCGGATAGGACAGGAATTGCAATGCCTGCGATAACACCCAAGATCAAGATAACTGCTAGAAGCTCCATTAGTGTTAAACCTTTGTTGTTTTTAAGGGGCTTTACCGCACCTTTAAAGAAATTCTTACTTGCTGTTAAAACTGTCTGCATAATACTAATACCTCCATTTTGTTTTTAGTTATAATTTTGATAAACGGACAGCATAGGCTTCATAACGCCCATTAATATAACTCCGACTAAAACTGAAAGGACTAGTATTGAAAAAGGTACGATTGTTTCTGTAAGCCTTTTGGTTGTCTCGTCTAACTCCTCTTTCAAGTAGGAAATAACCGATTCTAAGGAATCTTCTAAGTTACCAGATTCTTCACCAATTCTTAAAATATTAACTACTATTGGTCCGAAAATGGATTCGTCCAAAGAATCCGAAATGTTATCCCCTTTTATGACATCCCTCTTCACGCTTTCAATGTTGCTTTTTATATACTCGTTTCCAATAATGCCATGAACAATTTCAAGGGATTTAACTATTGGCAATCCAGAAGAAATTAATACTTTTAAAGTAGATACAAATTGGATTGCGCTGTTTCTTTTTATAAGTAAACCCATAATGGGAATCTTGCATAATAGTCTATCAAATGCATTTTTGTTGGTTTTAAAGAAAATATAAATACCAGTACCGATTAAACCGAAGAGTAATATTATTGGTAAGGGACCATACTTCCCGAAAAATTCAGACATCCATATCAATGCTTTGGTAGAGAAATCTAATTCTGCTTGCTGTTCTTGTACCAGCTGCAGGATATTAGGTAGAACCTTGGTGGATATCACATATAAAGCGACAATCATGGATAGGAAAATAAAAACCGGATATACCAACGAGGTGATGATTTTGGATTTGATTCCCTTCCTGCTCTTTAGGAATTCACTTAGATATCGAAAACTTTCCTCGATGGTTCCTGACTCTTCCCCTGACCTCAGTACAGGAGCGACTATTTTAGGGAATGCTTTTGATTTTTCGATGGATTCACTTAAATCCCTACCGTTATTGATATCAGTTACAAGAGTCTTGAGGACTTTTAAGGTCTTAACGTTCTTGAATTGCATAGAACAAACTTCAAGGGCTTTTGGTAAGGAAACCCCTGCTTTTATCATGATGTACAGATTGTTAAACAAGAAGATCATATCTTTACTTGGAATTTGTTTAGTCAAATCTAAAGATATGGAGTTTGTTCCTTTTAATCTCGAAAACCCTTTAGATTGTTTGCTTGTCTTATCCTTAATCTTTTGGATTGAGGTTGGAGAATACTTTTTCATTTTTAAAATGGAATAAGCTTCTTTTTCAGAATCCGCATCCAAGGTGCCTCTTACTGTTTTGTTGTTTTTGTCAAAAGCTTTATATTTAAATTTCATCTCATACACCTCATCGTAGAGGTAAAACCTCATCTAATGTAGTTAGGCCTTTCTTTGCTTTCTCTAGGCCATCTTTAAATAGTGTCTTTTCAACTTTGTATTTGGTTACATCCCCTCGGATAATGTGGTCTTTTATTAGTTGAACATCTAGCACCTCTTGAACAACAAATCTGCCGCTATATCCTGTGTGGCTACATTTCTTACAACCTGTTCCCTTTTTGAGTGATCCATCTATTTCCTCACCTAACATATTAGATAGAATCACTGTATTTTCTGGATCGTCTACCTTGCAGTGAGGACAAATCCTTCTCACTAACCTTTGACTGATGACCAATGTTAAAGCATCCACTAAAAAATACGGTTCCACTCCGAGGTCCAATAGCCTTAGTATGGTACTAACAGAGTCATTGGTGTGGAGTGTACTAAGCAACAAGTGTCCGGTAAAAGCTGCTTTTATTGCGATTTGAGCTGTTTCCGCGTCGCGTATCTCTCCTAACATCACAACGTCGGGATCTTGCCTTAGAATGGATCGTAGAACGCTCGAGAAGGTTAACCGTTTATTAATTTGGACTTGGTTTAATCCTGGCATTTTGATTTCTACCGGGTCTTCAATGGTGGTGATGTTGATGTTTGATTTATTAATTCGATTCAAGGCTGAGTAAAGGGTGGAGGATTTTCCTGATCCGGTTGGTCCTGTAACCAGAATCATCCCTTTTTTCTTATTCAATGCGTCAACGATCATAGTGTAGCTTTCTTCATTAAAGCCGATCTCTTCAAGGGGTTTAATAGAACTCGCATTACCGAGCAATCGTATTACAATCTTCTCTTTTGTCATAAGAGGTAATGTGCTTAAGCGTAAATTGATGAGCCTGTTGTTGTATTTGAATCTGATTTCACCATCTTGAGGTTCTAATCGATTGGAAGTATCCAAATTGGCCATGATCTTAAGTCGGGAGATTAGTTGTGAGTGCCATTTACGAGGAACTGTTGTGTAATCAACAAGTTCGCCATCTAACCGTAATCTCACCCTAGTATCACTTTTAAGCTGTGGCTCTATATGAATATCAGAAATGTTACTAATAATAGCTTTTGAAATGATGTCATTGACCAATTTAATGATTGGTGACTGATCATCGAGTAGTTCTTCTTCCTCTTCTTCCTCTTCTTCCGAATCAATAATTTCAAAGGAAAATGATTCGTTATCAAAGGAGTTTAATGATTTAAAAATTTCGTCCAAAGTATTTAATATGCTTTCCTCGTCAGCTATTTTCGTGATAACTCTTCTGGCCCCGTAAAAACTTCTAATATCATCTATGACACTGTAATTTGAAGTGCTGGTCATAGCGATGTAAACAATGCCTTTCTCGTTGTCCTGGTAGTATGGGATCACTATATTAGATCGTAAATATTTTTCAGGTACAACTTTCACGAAGTTATAGTTGATATCGTATAGGGATAAGTTAACGGAATTCTCATGTTGCTCTCTTGTTTTTGAGATATTGTTCTCTGTAGTCATTTCTAGTTCGATGAGGGATTGTTCAAGGGTTTTTAATTTATTGGTAGGATGATTTTGAGCGGCTTCTAATTGTTCTTGCGTGATTATTTTAGCTTCTAATAACATGTCTTCAGTTGATTTCTTCAATTCCCACCCCTCCTAACACCTAATTCATCTAGGGTGGAGGTGTCCAAATATTCTAGCACCTTGCTAAGGATAATGTTCTTTTCTTTAGCGTGATCGCTGACGCTTTGAGCAAATGTTTGGCTGCCATTCTCTGTTTTCATGGTTTTAAGCTTATCTCTAAAGCGGTTGATTGACTCTCCTTTACGTACCATGTTACGAAGAGCGTCATTCATGACCATGATCTCTGTGAGTGGTATACGTCCATCTTCGGTTGTGTTAGGTACTAGTGATTGGGATATGACCGCAGTAACCACGCTTGCGAGTTGTTCTTTGATCTTATCTTTTGAATCACCAGAAAACTCGGAAACAAGTCGATTGAATGTTTCGGCAGTGTTCCGGGTGTGGGTGGTCGAAAGGACTAAGTGGCCGGTTTCAGCCAATTTAAGAGCGGAAGTGATTGTGTCTAGGTCTCTCATTTCTCCTACGAGTACGATGTCCGGGTCTTCCCTCATTGCATCTCGAATGGCGCTTGAAAAACTAAGTACATCTGTACCCACTTCTCTTTGGTCAATAAAAGATAATTTGTCATCGTGCAAATATTCAATTGGATCTTCGATCGTGATAATCTTTTTTCTTTTGGTTAGATTTATGTGATTTATCAAACTGGCTAAGGTTGAAGATTTTCCAGAGCCTGTCACTCCGGTGACAAGAATCAATCCCTCTTTTGTGTCCGTTAAGGTTTTTATGGTGTCGGGTAAGTTTAATGAACTAAATTCAGGGACTTCAGAGATAGGTCGTAAAGAGATGGATAAACGCCCCATGGTGTAATAAATATGAATGCGAAATCTCTTTTGCTCTAGAGTAAAGGAACCATCATAGGAGCGATCGTTTTCTAGTTTTTTTGTTACAGTCTTGTCCTCTAAACAATCGATGACATTGTATAATGCTGCCTGATCCAACACATTGTAATCTTTTTTCGGATGTAATTGGCCGTTTATCCTGACTCTGGGAAGTTTTCCTTCAGTTAAATGAATATCACTTGTTTTCTCGGTTTTGAGAAGATTTAATATGTCGATGCCAACCGCCTCCTTTCTTATGTAATGAATATTAATAAATAAAAAACACGCAAATCGACTATCGATTTGCGTGCTTCGCATAACCTTTTACCTTTGTCACGTATTTGTAAATAAATTTCCTAATTCTCATTATACAAGAATTTCAATTCAACTTGAAACTTTTCTGTAAATATATCGGTTTAGGTCTTTGTATACAAATAATTTATTTTTTTGCCGATTGCCCTAGTAAAAAAGTGTTCCATTTGGCTTTTAGAAAAGGTTATTGTACCACTCTTCTTTTATTGCTCTTTGATCTTAAAATCAGCTGCTTTATAGAATGCGTCTTTATTTTCATTGAATTGAGTAGTTTTCTCATTAAATTCTTTATTTAACTCAGTGACCTTTTGATAGTATTCGTTACTTTTGTTTGATTTCTCTTGAAATACTTCTAGTTCAACGTCATCGGATTTTAAGAGATTATAGATCTCAATGTCGTTCTCAATTCCTTTTAGGTAAGTGTCGTAGATTTCATCGTAAACATCATATCGTTCCTTCATTGCTTTTACTGTTTTATCAGCTGCTTTTTTGATTTTTTCTTCTTCAATTTTTTTAACTAGAGGAGCGACATTTTTAAATTCTTTCTCTCCTGAAAGAATAGATGTCTTTTCATCTTCTAATTTTAATTTTCTGGCTTCAGCGATAGCAATAGCGTCATCTGCAAGGCTGTTAATTTGATCTCGTTCCTCTATGCTCATTTCAGTGAGCTTGTTGTAAATCACTTGCTCTCTTTCTTCGAGGTCAGCTAGAGATTCATCTTGTTTAGAGAAGTTGCTCTCTAATTTTACGACGTTTTCAAAGTTCTTGTGAATTTCTTCTTCTGGTGCTGGTCCCATAACGTTACATCCAGTAAGCATTACAACCAATGCCGAAGTTGTAGCAACCTTTTTAAATGCTGACATTTTGTATTCCTCCTATTATTTGAGATATGTAAAGTCAGGTGGTAATCCACTTGTTTATAAAATGGTTCCCAGGCTTTGAATTATCTGTGATTTAGTTTAGCACCGGTTAAGCTTGATGGATATTATAAGCGAAAAATAAAAAAACTCCTCTCTTTACGAGAGGAGCAAATAAAACTTAATATGTTCTAACTGGAAGGATCAAGTGCACTATATTATTGTTATCCTTTTCATTAGCGATAAACGGTTTCATTGCACCATTGAAGTTAATTACAACGTCATCCCCATCAAGAGCATTTAACATATCCATGATATATTTTGCGCTTGCAGAGAGTTTTAATTCTTCACCTTCAATTTGGCATTTTACTTCGTCTTCAATAGTCCCGATTTCAGGATTATCTGACGAGATGACTAAAAGGCCATCTTTTGATTCGATTTTAACTACATTGGTCTTGTCTCTTGTTAAAACCGATGCTCGATCAACTGAGGCTTTAAGGTCTTTGATTTTAATGGTAACTTGGGTTTGGTGTTCATCTGGAATCAATCTACTAACGTCAGGGAAACTTCCTTCAAGCTGACGAGAATAGAACAGAATGTTATCTAACTCAAACAGAACCTGGTTACCAGTGATAATAACCTTCACTTGAGATTCGTCATCAAGTAAGATTTTTTCTAGTTCTTTTAAGCTGCTCCCTGGGATAGTAACATTAGATTCAGCATCTCCCCCAATTTCCACTGGTAGTTTTACTAAACGGTGACTATCTGTAACAGAAGAAGTTAAAGTACCTTCTTTAATGTTCCAGTTAGCTCCAGTTAAAATGGGGCGTGATTCTGAAGTAGAAGCTGCAAATATAGACTTTTTAATTAAGGTCTTTAGTGCTTTTGATTTGATTTTATATACACTTCCATCTGTTGCGTTAACGCTTGGAAGTTGTGGGTATTCATCGGCATCTAACCCGTTCAAGTTAAATCGAGTACCATTAGATTCAATCGTAGTTTTGAAGTTATCTTTAACTGTAATAGTTGCCATATCAGTCGGTAATTTTTTGATGATGTCACCGAAAATTTTAGCATTTACACAAACGGAACCTGTCTTCTTTACTGAAACAATTTCTTCCCCATCCTTCTCTGTGGGGATGGTTGCTTCAATTGAAATATCACTATTACTTCCTGTGAGAGTGACCTCTTTTTCACTTACGACCATTTTGACTGTGTTTAATGCCGGAATTGTGTTTTTGCTCGCGATTGCTTTACTTACATCACCATATACTTCAACTAGTGCATCCTTTTTGATTAGAAATTTCATAATAAAACTCTCTCCTTTTAATATAAGTTATTTAATAAACAAAGGGAGAAATAAGTTTTCTCCCTTTGAAAAAATACTAATCTCTATTTTTTTGTGCGGATTTTTTAGAACGGCAGATCGTCATCTGAAATGTCGATAGGCTGTCCATCATTAGCGAACGGATCTTCATCTACGCGTGTGTAATTATTATTGTTGCGTTGGTTTGAATTACCGCCATAATTTCCATTTCCTCCACGATTTGCGTTATTTCCATTTCCAGAACCATTAGATGGATTTGCTGATCCTCCACCTGAATTGCTACTGCGTGGTTCTAAGAATTGAACGCTTTCCGCAACTACTTCGGTCATGAAAACTCGACGGCCATCTTGCCCTTCGAAATTACGTGTCTGAATACGACCATCTACACCAGCTAGGCTTCCTTTTTTCAAGAAATTCGCTACGTTTTCAGCAGGTCTTCTCCATACAACGCAATTGACAAAATCTGCCTCACGTTCACCTTGTTGATTAGTGAAATTTCGATTTACTGCCAATGTAAAAGAGGCTACTGCTACCCCATTCGGTGTGTACTTCAATTCAGGGTCTTTTGTTAAGCGCCCAACTAATACTACTCGGTTCATCATAAAAAATCTCTCCCTTAATTTTGAGTGTTTAGATATTAAAAGAAGCAAAGCTTCGATATCTCAAAAAATGATTTATGCAATCATGCTACTGTCTACCATGGTACGCTCTTTTGTGCGTAAGTTAATTTCCACAGGTAAACGGTTATTCACTAACAGGTCATCTAACCCTTTTCCATGTTTCGGGTCCCAAGTCCAGACGCAAACTTCTATTCCTAATTTAAGTGCTTCATTTGCAAAAGCAATTAAGAAATCAAAGACTTGCTGGTTCTTTCCACTTCCATCATCATTTTTAAGAGAATCCATGTCATAGGCGATGATAAGTTTCTTAACACTCCACTTTTTTAATAAAGGTAGCATTGAGCGGTAGTTACCTACTCCGGGAACACCTACAATTACCTTTTTGAGAATGTTAGCGGATATCTGAGATTTATGCTCTCCTTCTGTACTGATAAGGGTGCTAACCTCGCAGAAATCTGATAGTTCTCCATTTCTTTGCCAGTTAGAGAGTAACTCGGTTGGAGGAACGATATTAAGTGGTGCTCCACTTGACGCGCCGCCTTTCATCCATCGCAATTTTTCAGGTTCGTTTTTGAAGTTTTCTCCTGAAGAGAACCAGATGTATTTAGGTTTTCCCTTCTCTCTTCTCACACGAAGCCGAGTAATCCGGCCGTACTCATCTCTAACGGGAATGAAATAGCCTGATTTTGCAGTAATCATCCAAATCCAGTATCCACCATTTTCCTTATCTTCTTCGACGAGCTCCTCTGGATAATCCATTTCATAAGGTATAAAACGTTGAGTGAATCCTGGAATCCGCTCTAGAGGAAAGCCTTTTTGCTTAAGAGTTTTCAAGATGAGGGCTGCTTTTTCTGGGGATGGAACTGTTCTTAAAAGAAGTGTTTTTACATCTTCTACAGAATAGCCTCTCTCTCCCATCCATTCTTCTGCATGAGACTTGTTGATTGGGCACATAGATAAAAAATAACGATATACCTTATCGACTGTTTCTGGGTCTGCAGCTGGGGTTTGTACTTCTTCACGGAATTTACGGAAAGTTCTTCTAGGTTGACCGCTTTCTCGTGTAGTACCGTTTTTGTACTCTACTGTTATACCCATCTCTTCCGCGATTCCCTCGACGCAATCAACGAAATTCTTGCGCTCGTTACTTTTGTGTTTGTGCCAGTTGTAAAATGATATAGCTGTGTTACCTGCGCATCCACACTCACCGGATATCTTGTTGCCGAAACACTTAAATATATTCCTGGTAGGATCAATAAAAGTGTTTTTGCCATCGCAGTTGGGACACAAAATCTCGTATTGTTTACCTGCTCTACGTGGACTATATCCTAATGCTATCGCGATGTCGAGCACAGGTACACTTTCTATATCTTCGATGGTTTTTTGGCTAATGAGTGGCATGTAGTTCTCCTCCTTCTATACTTTTAAATGGGAAACAAAAAACGCCCCATCCCAGATATTTAACCTGCTATAAATATGCAGGATTCTACCGTTTGGTAGTTTTAAATAATCTCGGATCGAGCGTTCTCAAAAAACCTTTTTTCAACTTCTTAGCTGAAAAAAATAATATAAAATTAATATTGATATACATATAGTATACCAATATATTTTTTGAAACGCACCTTTTTTTGATTTCGTTTTAAAAGTGGAACACCTTGAATCTGCAAGGTGTTCTGTTTTATTGTTCACTCTGTATTCTTACTGTACTTGTTAGCAATCTGTATATATATCATCATGGTAATTCCGATTAAATATGTGCTTCCGAGACCTATGTTTTCTATTAAGAAAAAGAAATCGTATGACTCTCCACTATTAAGAAAAACATCTTTAATGAACATGGATAGAAACCCAATTATAAAAGTGGTTGCCATTAAAAGCGGAAAGATTGAGGATATTTTCTTCATTTGAACAACTCCTTTGTGTTTACGTGGTTCGGGGTTGATTATTTATCCAAGCATACGTTTGAGTTTAGAAAGTGCTTGTGAATGAACTTGAGATACTCTTCCTTTTGAAAGGCCTACTACTTTTCCGATTTCAGTTAATGTGAGTTCTTCTTGATAAAAGAGACTGAGGATCTTTTGCTCTCTGTCATCGAGTTTCTTTATTTTATCGGCCATCTGTAATATAAGGTCATTTTTGATAACTTCTTCTTCGGGCGTAATCGAGTCGTCTTGAATAGTGTCTATATATGTCGCATTATTGTCGATGCCCTGTACATTTTCGTCCATTGAGATTAATTCTGAAGTGAGTTGGTCGGTTAAGACATCCTGTACCTCTTGTGAAGACATACCTAGTTTAGCTGCAACTTCATCTATTCCCACTTCTCTTTGATGTTTCTGTTCTAACTGGATAAATGTTTCTTGTATCTTTTTGTATCGGGCTCTATAAACTCGAGACATACGGTCTTCTTTTCTTAATCCATCGAGAATAGTTCCTCGAATTCGTTGTGAAGCGTATGTCTCAAATTTTATGTTTCGAGAAGGATCATATTTTAATAACGCCTCGTACAATCCAGCCATCCCCAAGCTCTCTATATCATCTTGATGAATGGTTTTAGGTAATGTAGTTAGAATGCGATTTACGTGATAATCCACTAGTGGTTTGTATTGTCGGACAATTACATCACTAGCTTCATAGTCACGGGTTTCATTCCATTTTTTCCAAGCGTTTGCAATATGATATGCCGACATATTATTCCTCTTTTCTATCCGGAAATAAAGCTCTTTCTATATCTATAATGGAAATTAAGCGGGTATCGAGTTTCAGCACACCTGCAAACAGATGGGATAACTCAAATTTTTCATCCATGGGTTCTAATTCATAGGAATTAACTGTCAATACGTCGGTAGCTTCATCTATGATGATTCCAAGCTCAGTATCTTCAAATTTGATGATAATGATCTTTTGCTCTTCTAATTGTTTAGAAGAGTTCGTTTGTAAGATATCACTTAAGCTGATGACCGGAATTACGACACCTCTAAGGTTAAACACTCCCTTAATGTAGTGTTTAGTAAACGGCACACGTGTAATCACCTGCATTTTCTCAATCGATTGAACGAACTCTCCTGCAATTCCGTATTCAAGCTCACTGACTCTGAAAACAACCATTTTTTTATCATCCATTTATACTCACCTTCCTCCCGATTAAGGTACCGGAATCTACGATTAATGCTACTGTTCCATCTCCAAGAATAGTTGCTCCTGAAATTGAGTGAGTGTCCTTCATGTAATCACCCAAAGATTTCAATACTATTTCTTGTTGGCCAATGAGTTCGTCTACAACCAATCCGGCAATTTCTTCACCTTTTTGTACTATGATGATTGAAAGGGCTTCTCTATTTTCTTGTTCTCCTGGTACAGCATAATAGTCATCTAAGAAAATAAGAGGAATGATTTTATCCCTAAATAGAATTACTTTTTGATTATGGACATACTGAATGTCCTGTTTTTGAATCAGAGCGGTTTCCACTATCGAGGTTAAAGGTACAGCGTATTGTTCATTTCTGACCTTTACCAACATAGAGGCTATGATTGATAGAGTTAGAGGAAGTTCAATGCTAAATGTTGAACCTTTCCCCTCTTCCGATGTAATGTGTATTGAACCGCTTAGCTTTTCTATATTACTCTTCACGACATCTAAACCGACTCCCCGGCCCGAAATGTCAGATACGGTATCTGCGGTTGAAAATCCAGATGCGAAGATAAGTTGATTGATTTCATCTGAAGACAATGCAATAGACTGTTCTTGTGTGACAACTCCATTTTCTAAAGCTTTGTTTAAGATTTTTTCTTTTTTCAGTCCGCCGCCATCATCTTTAATTTCTATATAAACCATGTTTCCTTTGTGGAAAGCTCGCAAAAGGATTGTGCCTTGTTCAGGTTTACCGTTAGAGACACGTTCTGTTGGTGACTCGATGCCATGGTCTAATGCATTTCGAATTAAATGGACTAATGGATCTCCTATATCATCGATAACTGTCCGGTCTAATTCTGTTTCGGCCCCTTCGATAATAAAATTGATTTCTTTACCTAATTCTCTTGATAGTTGTCGAACCATTCGAGGAAAGCGGTTAAATACCGTTTCAACTGGAACCATTCTCATGCTTAAAATGATGTTTTGTAAGTCTCCGGATACTCGAGTCATTCGTTGCACGGTTTCTGTTAACTCGTGATCTTTAAGGTTTGAGGAAATTTGTTCTAAACGTCCTCTGTCGATAATGAGCTCCTCAAAGAGATTCATTAAGTTATCTAACCGATCAATATTTACCCGAATGGATTTGCTTTGAGTGGCTGGCGTTTTTGTTTTCTTCTCTTGTGTTGTCTCGGTTTCTTTCTTGTTCGTTGCTTGTTCCTTCTTAACTTCTTGCTTTGTATCTGGGGCAGCTTTAACCATGCTGACACCTGAAACCTCTGATATGCCTAGTATCTTTTCAGTGACTGTCTCTTTGTCCTCTGAAGTTACTAAAACGATAGCAAAGGAGAACTCGAAATTTTCATTTTCTATGTCTTCTGTCGAGGGATTAGATTTAATAATCTCTCCAAGTTCTTCAGCAGCTTGAAAAACCATGAAGGCTCGGGCACCCTTTAGGACGCTACCTTCATCTATCGTCACTCTAATTTCAAAAACATTTTTCTTTTGTTCCTTAGCTTCTAATAGGATTGTTCTTTCGTATTGGTCATAAGTGAATTCGGCGGGTGTTTCGATAGTTTCGCTCGAATCTAGATGGCTTACTTCTTCTCCTGATTCTATTTTGGCTAAAGCGGATACCACTTCGGAGACGTTCGCTTTACCATCTCCCCCTTCAGATATAGAAGTGACCATTGTTTCTAATAAATCTACTGAACTAAAGATTACATCTAACAATTCGGATGTTACTTTTGTTTGTGAATTACGAATCATATCTAAGACGTTTTCCATCTTGTGAGTAAGGTTCGCTAAGTCTTCGAATCCCATTGTGCCGGCCATACCTTTTATTGTATGAGCAGAGCGGAAGATCTCCTGTACGATTGAGATGTCCTCCGGATTTTTCTCTAGTTCAAGAAGTTGCGTGTTGATCGTTTGAAGATGTTCAGTGCTCTCTTCTATGAACATGCCAAGATACTGATCCATTTCTGACATAGTTCTTTTCCTCCCTTTACCGTTTAAAGAAACGGGTTAATTTACTTGTGAAGGTTTCTTTGGTATCAATGACCTCTTCTCCAGTTAGAAATTTTGAAACTATGTCTTGAATGGCTCGAGCGGGTTTTGAGTTAGGATTACTTAATACAATGGGAGATTGATTGACAATTGATTTAACAACCTGGTCATCCTGCTGGATGTAGCCAAGTAAAGAAACCTGTTTATTTAAAAACTTATTTAGAGCGGTTTTTATCTTTTGGTATGTTTCCTTCCCTTCCGATTTGGAATGCACCCGATTGACTGCAATTTTAAAAGGGATGTCCCCTCCTAGTTTGGTGATGTATTTTAACATCGAATATGCATCTCTTATTGACGTAGGTTCAGGTGTACAGATAGCCACTACCTCATCTGCAGAAAGGATAAATTTCAAACTTTCTTCTGTTAGGCCCGCTCCCATGTCTAACAGTATGTAGTGGTAAGACTCTGATAGTTTCTCTAGCTGGTCAGTGAAGCTCTGGAAACTGAAATCCTCTACTTTCGTAAGTTCATTCAATCCACTTCCTGCTCCAATGTAAGAAATTCCTTTTGGTCCCATTTCGATTATGTCTTCTAATTTATGAGTGCCTTTTAATACGTCTGAAATGGTATTAGGTGAGTTCAATCCCATCAGAATATCAAGATTGCCAAAGCCGATATCCATGTCTATTGCCAATACTTTTTTGTGTTGCTGTGCTAATCCAAGTGCGAAGTTTACGGAAAAGGTAGACTTACCTACCCCTCCTTTTCCGCTAACGATTGCAATAACTTTCGCTTGTTTGGTCATGTTTTGTACTTTTAGGCGTAGTTTTTCAGCTTGATCGCTCATATTCTATTTACCATCCTTAAGTATTGTTTCTGCGATGGTCCGAGGGGATGCTTCAATTATGTCGTCTGGTACCTCTTGTCCGTTTGTTAGATAAGCAACGCCCTTTTGGGTTTCCATTAGTAAGTTGATCATAGAACCGTAATTGCCTGTCTCATCGGCTTTCGTGAAGATCAACTGGTTAATTGATGTTGTAGAGAACTGGTTATAAATCTCTTTCATATCTTTGTATTTAGAAGTAAGAGAAAGAACTAACAGATTCTCTACTTCTTCATTGAAGTCGATGACATTCTTTAAGTCTTCGATATATTTAGCATCCCTGTAATTTCGGCCGGCTGTATCTACTAGAACCAGGTCAAAATCTTTGAATTGTTCTTTGGCTTTTTTGAAATCTTCTACACTATAAATGGTTTCCATTGGCAAGCTGAGAATTTTGGCGTAAGCCTTTAATTGTTCAACTGCTGAAATACGATAGGTGTCTGCAGTAATGAGAGCAACTTTCTTTTTATGCTCCATTTTGCTAAGTGCTGCGATTTTCGCTATTGTGGTTGTTTTGCCAACACCTGTAGGTCCTATGATGTTGATATATTTCTTTTGAAACTTTATTCCCCCCGAATTTGAACATAGAAAGGTCTTGGGAAATTCTTTCATGCGCCCACTTTTTCACCGTTTCATAATCTAAGTCGTTTGATTTGAGGTAACATTTTTCTAGAAGGCTACTAATCAAACTCTCGCTGTAACTCTCATCTACTTCTTGCTCCTTTAAGTGAGTGTGCAGTTTCCGTAAGGGTTCAGGGAAGAACTGTACAAATTCGCTAGAAGGTTGTTTGAGTTGCTGAGATTTCAAGGATTCCAGTTGTTCTGATAGTTCTTTGTTTTTCTTCAACTCTTCAGCCAGCCTCTTAGAATCCTCGTTATCTTTACTGTTCATTGGTTCAGTCTTTATAGCGGGTTTAATAACTGGCTTTGGTGTGTATTCCCCATTAGATGATTCATTGCTTTTCCTGAAGTCAGGTAATGCTGGTTCAGAAATAACTTGTGACTTGTTCTGAGTTACGGGGTTTACCGATGTTTTGTGTTCCTTCTTGATGGTTTGTTTATGTGCTTTTTTCTTACTGATTTTTTGTTTGGCTTTCCCATCTGAAGCAGCGACGATCTCAACATACTTTTTGGAGAATAGTCCGAAGAATCCCCCGCTTTTCAGTTCTTTTTGGTTAAGGATTACTACGTCTTCTCCTAATAGGATTTTTGCCTTTTCTAAAGCTAGTTTTGTTGTATCGGCAGTGATTTTTTCGATTATCATTAAATATTCACCATCCCTTGTGATTCAATCTGAATTGTCGGTTCCAATTCGTTGTAGCTTAGGACAGGTACATCAGCCATAAACGACTCGGTTAACTGTCTTAAGTACATCCTAATGCCTGGTGTGCATATAATAATTGGTGTAATTCGTTGTTGAGATACCTTTTCTACTTGGTCTGATATAGACTTAGCGATTAATTGTGCATCTAATGGATCTAAGTTAAGAAGATTACCATGCTCTGTATGTTGAACAGATTGAGCAATCATTTGCTCAATATCATTCGATATAGTGATGACCGGTAAAACCTGGTTTTCTTGTTTGAATTGATTAGTGATCTGCTTTTGCAATGATTGACGAACGTATTCAGTAAGTACGCTTGTGTCATTCGTGATAGGTGCATGATCAGCTATTGATTCAAAGATCTCAGGAAGATTTCGAATAGAAATATTCTCCTTCAGAAGGTTCCTGAGTACTTTCTGAATGTCCCCAATACTAATAAGGTTAGGAACTACCTCTTCAACTAGTGCTGGGTGTGAATTTTTGAGATGTTCAATAAGTTCTTTTGTTTCTTGTCTGCCCAAAATGTTATGAGCATTCTTTTTGATGACTTCTGTTAGATGTGTAGAAATAACAGAAGGATTATCTATAACGGTATAGCCGCTTAATTCTGCGTGCTCTTTCATGTCCTCTGTAATCCACTTAGATGGTATGCCAAAGGAAGGTTCGATGGTCTCAAGCCCTTCTACAGTCTCATCATCAAATCCAGGACTGATCGCAAGGTGATGGTCTACAACTAACTGATAGCTGGCCACCACATTGCCTTTGATGCTGACGCGGTATTCATTCGGTTCTAATTGGATGTTATCTCGAATACGAACAGAAGGAACAATAATCCCTAAGTCTAGGGCTAACTGGCGACGGATGCGTACAATTCGGTCTAATAGGTCTCCACCTTCTGATTTGTCTGCATACGGAATGAGTGCATAACCAAATTCAAACTCTATTGGATCCACATTGAGTAAGTCGGACACATTGTTGGAGTCGAGAGATGTGTTGACTTCCTCTTCTTTTTCTTCTGATGCTTTTCTCTCTGCTTCTTCTTGAACTTTTTGTTTTTGGGTAAGTGAATATCCCCCATAAACTAAGAATCCTGCTATAGGAATAGTGAGCATATTGTTGATAGGAGTAGCTACACCTAATCCGAAAATCGTCGCAGCAGCTACATACAGTAATTTAGGATAGCGGAGCAATTGTTCAGAAACATCGGATCCTAAATTCCCTTTAGAAGCGGCCCTTGTCACAACAATTCCTGTAGCGGTGGAAATCAATAGTGCAGGAATTTGGCTGACTAATCCATCCCCTACTGTAAGTAAGGTGAATTTAGATGAAGATTCTCCAATGGATAAATCCATTTGAGCTACACCTATGATCATCCCTACGAGGATGTTAATAATTACAATGATTATCCCGGCAATAGAGTCACCTTTTACGAACTTGGTCGCACCATCCATTGCTCCATAAAAGTCTGCTTCGTTCTCAACTTTTTCTCTTCGTGCTTTTGCTTGTTTATCATTTATAATTCCTGCGTTTAAATCTGCATCAATACTCATTTGTTTCCCGGGCATGGCATCTAGCGTGAATCGGGCAGCGACTTCTGAAACTCTCTCAGAACCTTTGGTGATAACAAGGAATTGGATGATGACTAAAATAAGGAATACTACGAAACCTACTAGTGGATTACCTCCAACTACAAACGTTCCGAATGTTTCTACTACTCCACCTGCTTCCCCCTTACTTAAGATGGATCGGGTTGTCGATACGTTTAGTCCCAATCTAAACAAAGTAAGTAAAAGAATAAGGGATGGGAAAATTGAAAATTGCAACGGCTCTTGCATGTTCATAGCAACAAGTATTACGAGTAATGCTAGTGAGATGTTTACGATAATTAAAAAGCTCAGAACAGATCCTGGTAAGGGAATGACGAGCATAGCAATGATCAATATTACTCCTATTAGTACGGATAAATCTTTGATGGACATGTATTTGCCCTCCTCTATTTAAATACAACAAAAAAAGCACACTGCTCCCGCTATTGATTAGCGAAAGGCAGAGTGCTTCTCTACTTTCTATTTGATTAGCTATATAGTTATGTCTTTATAATTATAGCAAATTGAATACATAACAAAAAGAAAGGGTTAATTTTTTGCAGCTAACTTCAAGCTCTCTTTGTGGAATTCATTGTTTCTTTTGGAGATTGCCTTTTGTAGATATATCTCAATATCTTTTAGTTGTTCAGGCGTAGAATCTTGCTTAATGAATCGTATAGCTTTTTTAACTGACTTGGGTAGTTCGTCAAAATTCCTCATTGGTTCTTGATCAACTCCTCTAAAAATACTGGTACTATGTAGTGTTTAGCGATGCTGGGAGAAAGGTCATTCCAAAATTGTTCTTCATTTATTGATGTGCTGATTTGTTCGCTTAATTTGGTAAGGTGCTTTGCTGTCTCTACTTCTAACTCCTCTAAAATAAATTCATTTTCTTCAATATCTTTTAGGAATTGAGTAATTAAACCTTGGTATGCGTTCTTTCTATTTACATAGGAAGTTACTTCTTCCGCTAAATATTGAGGGGACAAAGATAAGTAATGTTCGATGACCTCTCTTTTTAGCTGTTGGTTCGTTTTTAATGAATGGTCCTCGTTAGGTTTATCAGTAGAAGATATCTTAATGTTTTTAACCTTCATGAAAGACAATTCGAGTTGTGTGAGGGTGCGCTCTGCCTCTTCTATTTTCTTGTAAATCTTTTTGGGTTGAGGATTGTTTTTAATTTCTTGAAATACAGTGTTCAATTCAAGGAAGATCTTGTTGTATGTTTTAGGATTGTTTATTCTGTTTTTCAGTAGTTCTGTTTTCTGGATGTATGCAGTGGAGTGTAATTTATTGTATAACTCCATTATTAAATCTTTCATTAGGGACGTTCGTTCAATGACATACTCTAAATCATTTTTAGTAGTTCGATTTTTAAACATTATGTTTTCCCCTCGTTAAACTTGATTGTTGAGTTTATACACATAGGCCAATACTTCTGCTACAGCTTGGAAGAATTGAGCGGGTATAACCTGACCAATTTCGGACTGCGCATATAACCCTCTGGCAAGCGGCTTATTTTCTACTTGAACCACGTTATTTTCTAAAGCGATTTTCTTGATTCTTTGTGCTACTAGGTCCACTCCTATAGCTACAACAATGGGCGCTTCGGCTTTTTCTTTATCATATTTAAGGGCTACCGCAAAGTGAGTTGGGTTTGTGATGACTACATCTGCATTCGGAACATCTTCCATCATTCGACGCTGAGACATCTCTCTTTGTTTCTGTTTGATCTTACCTTTGATTTGTGGATCCCCTTCAATGTTTTTGTGCTCGTCTTTGACTTCTTTTTTGGACATTTTAATTTGTTTTTCATGATCGTGTTTTTGATAAATATAATCGAGTACTGATATTGCGAGCATGGTAACCCCTACTGCAGCCCCCACGGTAATAAGAGTACTGCCAATAAAAGCGGCCGCATGACCTACGGACATTTGAGAAAGATAAAAAACCTCTTCTTTCTTATTCCATACAATGCCTCCAGCAACCAAACTAATAAAAGTGATTTTCAATATTGATTTGGCTAGCTCTACAAGTGCTTTAGCTGAAAAGATTTTCTTGGCACCTTGGATAGGATTAAGTTTTTTAAGGTCGGGCTTCAAGGGTTTGGCGGTAAACAGGACTCCGACTTGAATCATGCTCCCAAAAATACCGAAAACAACAACAATAATCATGATAGGAGCCAACGTTATCGTCGCTTCTTTTGTTATTGCTATTAACATAATTTCTATATTTTTTTCAGTTACTTCCCAGGTCAAATATTCTTGATAACTATGTTTAACTAAATTTATCAATCTATCTATTACGAATTCTCCTGAAAACCACAAGTAAAGGAAGATTCCCAATATGATAAAACCGGCAGTTACATCATTACTCTTGGCAACTTGTCCTTTATCGCGTGTATCTTTCTTCTTTTTCGGGGTTGCTTTTTCTGTTTTTTCTTCAGAGAAGAACTGTAGGTCTAATTGTAATAAGTTCATTCCCTTGTCCCTCCTATTACGTCCATTAGACCTCGCATTACATAAATCATCGTCTCGAATAACTCTCTCATAAGCATGATGAAAATAGGTAAGGTTAAAAGGATAAAAATAAAGCTGATTGTAATTTTTATAGGGTAACCCACAACGAATATATTTAATTGTGGTACAGCTTTACCCATGAATCCTAAAACTGTATCTACTAAAAATAGAATGCCTACGACCGGTAAAGATAACTGGAATGCGATAAGGAACATGGTACTGAACATTTTTACAACAAATGCTACAAATGATTCATCTCCGAGGTTGAGGGATACTTGCTCTATTGGTACAAATTGATAACTATAAAAAACCCCATCTAATAACAAGTGGTGTCCATTTACAGCAAACAGGAGTAAAATTGCAAAGATATTATAGTAAGAACCAATCAAGGGGCTTTGTGCTCCTGTTTGAGGATCCATGACATTGGCGATAGCGAATCCCATCTGAAAGTCAATAAATCCACCGGCGATTTTTACCGCGCCCATTATTATTGTTGCAATAAGGCCTAACATGATGCCGACCAATATTTCTTTTAGTATTAACAAAACATATGTGCCGTCCATTTGTACGGCAGGTAATTCCATAGAAACGTACATCAACCAAGATAAAATAAAAGCTATCCCGATTTTGAAGCGGTTTGGGATATTTCTATAAGAGAAAAAGGGCAAGGTCATGAAGAATGATGTTACTCGGGTCAATACGAGCCAAAATGCTGTAATCTCCATATAGCTAACCTACAAACATATTCAGATTAGAGAAGATATTGGTTGAATAGTCGATTAATCGAGATAACATCCATGGTCCCAAAAAAATAATGCCCACAAATACAGCAACGATTTTTGGGATGAAAGCCAAAGTTTGTTCCTGGATCTGGGTTGTAGCCTGGAATATGCTGACCATTAAGCCTACTGCTAAAGCTAGGCCTAATATTGGAAGTGAGACGATTAGAATTGTATAAACACCCTGCTCTGCCATTTTTAATACCATTTGTTCATTCATTGGATCACCCTTTATTTAGATTGTTTAATCGCTCTTTCCCATAGCGATGGGTCTTGGAGGATTGAATATGCTTTATTTAAATCTTCTGCAGTTGAGTAGCGAATGGCTGTCATTCCTACTTCTTGATCGGCTGCTATACCAGAATCCACTTCTTTTAGTTCCCAATTCAAACCGCTCCACGCTGAGTTTCTTAAACTGTACATGCGATTTTCTTTTGGGTTATAAAGTTTGCTCCCTTTGGGGAATCTCCACTCAATGACAAGGATGTAAGGTTTTTCTCGGACCCCGGGTTCTACCCTTTTATCCAGTTCGATTAATATCTGTTTATCTGTATGTATTGGAGGTTGATTTGTAAAAAATAAACCTAATGCGATGAGTGATAGTAAAACTCCTGAGTAAAATGGAGTGCGATGTTTGAATAGGAAAGATTGCATAAATTGCTCCTTTATATAAAAAAGAGCACCACCAACTATGAGGATGAATGTGAGTTCCTCATGAATTGGCGGTGCTTCCGCTTATTTACAATATTCATTTATGACATTTGTTACTGTGTTCATTATCGTATAAATAAAAGAGTATGGCAACTCAAAAAACACTCAGTCACAAGGACTAGAGTGTTTTTTTAGGAATGCTTTAAGGTACTACTTTATTGTATGGTCGGCTAGTACCTTAAAGACTTATTAGGTGATAAAGAATGATAGAGCAATGGAATCTAAGCTATTCTTATTTTACCACAAACGGACCGGGTTTATTCTTGTTTTTCTGAAAGTGATAAAGGATTGATTCTACGATTCGCTTTGAAGCCTTACCGTCCCCATAAGGGTTCGAAGCCTTTGACATCTCCTCATGAGCTTTAGGGTCTGATAGCAATTCGTGACCGAGTTTATAAACCATATCTTCCTCCGTTCCGGCTAGTTTTAAAGTGCCAGCCTCAATTCCTTCTGGTCGTTCAGTTGTATCTCTTAATACGAGTACCGGTACTCCCAGAGATGGCGCTTCTTCTTGAACACCACCTGAATCCGTTAAAATTAAGTGAGATTTTGAAGCGAAATTATGAAAATCAATTACATCCAAAGGCTCTATTAAATGGATTCTTTCGTGTCCTCCTAGAATGCGTTCTGTGATTTCTCGAACGGCTGGATTTAAATGGACCGGATAAACCAGTTGAGTATCTTCGAATTCATCGACTAACCTTCTCGCTGCGGTAAACATCTGCTCCATTGGTTCACCAATGTTCTCACGCCTATGGGCTGTAAGTAGGATCATGCGGTCATCCCCCACTTTATCAAGAACTTCGTGGTGATAATCTTCAGATACCGTTGTTTTGAGTGCGTCGATTGCGGTATTTCCTGTAATAAAGATATCGTGTTGATTTTTATTTTCAGAAAGCAAATTCGATTCAGCTTTCTCTGTTGGTGCAAAGTGTAAGTCTGCTAAAACACCGGTTAATTGACGATTCACTTCTTCAGGGAATGGAGAAAATTTGTTCCAGGTTCTCAACCCTGCTTCTACATGCCCTACTGCTACTTGATTATAAAATGCAGAAAGGCCGGCGATAAATGTTGTGGTTGTGTCACCATGAACCAAAACGATATCTGGATTTACTTCTTTCATGATGCCATCAAGTCCATCAAGCCCTCGTGTTGTTACATCTGTAAGGGTTTGGCGAGATTTCATGATATTTAGATCATAATCTGGTGTGATGTCGAAAATGTCTAGTACTTGGTCCAACATTTCTCGGTGTTGAGCAGTTACGCAAACAACCGTTTCAATTTGTTCGGGATATTTTTTTAATTCTAAAACTAGTGGTGCCATCTTAATGGCTTCAGGACGTGTGCCGAAGATTGTTAATACCTTAACTTTTTGATTTTGTGATTGGCGAAATGTTGGTCTGTTCATTTTATACATCTCCTATTTTTTAAATTTGGGATAAAAAAGAGCACTCTTTTAAACCGTGTAAAAAGACACGGATTAAAAGGGTGCTTCCCTTAATGAGTTATTAAATTTGGTTATTGATAACTGACTAGCAAAGATTTTACTACTAAGTACCACCCGTCTACTAAGACAAATAGAAGAATTTTAAAAGGCAGTGAAATCATGACTGGCGGTAACATCATCATACCCATAGACATGAGAATGCTGGCCACAATCATATCGATGACTAAGAATGGTACAAAGATCATAAATCCTATTTGAAAAGCTGTTTTAAGTTCGCTTATAGCAAAAGCCGGTACCAGAGCAGTCATTGGAATATCTTCAATTGTCTCGGGTTTTTCTTGGCCGGCATAATTCATGAAGAGTGCTAAGTCCTTCTCTCTCGTGTACTTTGTCATGAACTCCTTCATGGGAATTGAAGCCTCTTCAAATGCCTCTTCTTGGGTAATCTCACCATTTATTAGCGGCTGTAACGCGTTTTCGTTAACTTCTGAGAATGTTGGTGCCATGATAAAAAAACTAAGAAATAACGCTAAAGCAATTAATACTTGGTTTGGAGGCATTTGCTGAGTTGCTAGTGATGTTCTGACAAAAGAAAGTACAATGACGAGTCTAGTGAAGCAGGTCATTAGTATTAAAATACTTGGGGCGATACTTAATACGGTTAACAGAAGTATCAATTTTATTGATGTTGATACACCTTCTGGGTCCTGATTTAAGAAATCAATTCCTGGGATAAACTCAGTCATCGTCCTTATCCTTTCCTAGCAGCTTAGAGATAGTTTCTTTAGGGCTTTGTTTTATTTGATCAAGTTGCTGTTGAAACTTTGTGGCGAAGTGGTGCTCGGCAGTTTCTGATTGCCTATGTATAATGTCCCTAACCTCTTCTGGGTCCTCCACTTCTTTAATTAACTGAATAGAATCAGATACCCCTAAAATGAAGATACGGTTATTCATTCTAACGACTTGTAAAGAGCGTTGGTTACCCAATGGTAAACCACCTATGTTTTCAAACATATTGTCTTGCGAGAAACCGTTATTTTTTCGTTTTTTAATGAAATAGAATACTACTAAGATCAAACCGATTACAAAGATTAAAGAGATGAATGTTTTGATTCCTTCTCCAAACCCTATCTCGGTGTTGGGAAGTTCTTCGGATTGTGGTTTTGTTTTTTCTGCAGATGATTGATTCATATTCTCCCAGACTGAGTTATTGTTAGACTCCGCATGGGCAATACCCATCGGAGTCAATAACATAACCAGCGCAATTAAAAACGCTCTGATCATTAAAGCACCTTCTCTATAGCTTCTATTACACGTTCAGGTTGAAAAGGCTTGACGATAAAATCCTTTGCACCCGATTGGATTGCCTCGATAACCATGCCTTGCTGCCCCATGGCAGAACACATAATTACTTTAGCGTTAGGATTGATTTTCAAGATTTCTTTAAGTGCATCTAAACCATTCATGTTTGGCATTGTAATATCCATCGTTACGATATCTGGAGAATGCTCTTTGAACAGTTCGATTGACTGCAATCCATCTGCCGCTTCACCAGCTATTTCAAATCCATTTTTTGATAAGATATCTTTTAGCATCATCCGCATAAAAGCGGCATCATCTGTAATTAACACTTTTTTGCTCATTGGGTTAGACCCTCCCTTTATCTGATCTTTTGCATTACATCTTTAGGACTTAGAATATCAGTTACTCGAACACCGAAATTTTCTTCTATAACGACTACCTCGCCTTTTGCGATGAGTGTATCGTTCACTAGAATATCGACATGCTCCCCTGCTAATCGGTCCAGCTCGATAATGGATCCACTGCTAAACTCTAGAATTTCTTTCACAGACCGTTTGGTGCGTCCTAATTCAACGGATACAGGAAGGTCAATATCGTAGAGTAAGTCTATGTTTTTCCCGGATCCTTCAGAAATTGCTGGTGCAAAGTCTGAAAAAGAAGCGGTTTGAACCTCTGGACTACCTTGAAGGCTCGTAGGAGGTTGGTTAACTATCTTATTTTGCACTGGTTTAGCCTCTTCCTTAACGTTTGGAGTTGGTTCGGGTTGTGATGGCTCCTGTGGTGGAACTTCTTCCTGGTTATTTAAAAGATGTTCCACTAACTCTTTAGCAAAATCTAGTTTAAATAACATCATCACTTCAGAATCTATTAAATCTCCAACGGTTAGTCGGAAGGAAACTCTTACCAATGGTTCTTGGTTAGGGATATGTTTTTTCGCCTCGCCGTTTCTCATATCTAATATCTGAGTTTCTGGAGGAGAGATATCCACTGTTTTCTTGAAAATCATTGACATAGATGTTGCTGATTTCCCCATCATTTGGTTCATGGCTTCTTGAACCGCGCTAAGTTCCATTTCCCCTACACTATCGGCATTAACGTCTGTTCCGTCACCACCCATCATTAAATTGGCAATTACTGCTGCGTCTTTCATATCGATGATGAGCATGTTTTCGCCAATAATTCCTTCGATGTAATTTACCTTAACGGAAACATAAGGATCTTCGAATTCGTTTTCAAGTTGGTCGAGAGTGGTGGCTGAAACGGTAGGTGTATCGATTTCAGTCTTATTACCTAAAAGTTCCGAAAGTGCGGTTGCGGAGCTTCCAAATGAAATGTTACCAATTTCACCTAGAGCATCTTTCTCTTCAGGTGTTAATAAATCTGCTGCATTATCAGTCTGTTTCATATCACCCATTAAGGTTTCAATCTCTTCTTGTGAAAGATTGTTATCTGTCATCATTCGTCACCTTCTTTCAGAGTGTCTTGAATTCTAATTGCAAATCGTTTATTTGAAACGCCTACATTTCCGTTGAATTTGTGTTCCTCTCCTACTTTTATAATTAGAGGATCATTCACATTTTGATTTAATCGGATCGCGTCACCTATTCCTAAATTTTTGAAGTCAGCAATCTTAATAGTGGTTTCACCCAGGATCGCTTTTACAGGTAGATGACTTCCCCTGACGGAACGAGTAATATTGGTTAAAGTTTCTTCATCTATATCTTTCTTGGTTGTTTGCATTTGATGTTGAATAGATAACTTAGGTAAAACGGATTCTAGTACTACGTGTGGAATGCAAAGGTTCATCATTCCTTGGGTCTCTCCGATAGTCACGTTTAGCGGGACTATGACAACAGTTTCGTTGGGAGAAACCATTTGGACAAACTGAGGATTCACTTCCACTTCTTCAATAATTGGTTCAATGTAAGTCATGTTTTCCCAAGAACCTTTGAGGTTTTCTCCTATGCCTTCAAATACCTGGCTGAGAATTCTCTCCTCGATAACGGTAAGGGACTCCCTAATGACAGGTTCAAATTCTTCTCCGTATCCACCTAGCAACCTATCCATTATGGCGAAAGCGATAGTAGGAGAGATTTCTAGTAATATACGGCCTTCTAAAGGTGGTACTTCATATTTAACTAGAATGGTCTTGGTTGAAATTGACCCGATAAACTCCTTGTAAGGTAGTTGATCAAGGTGGTCAACAGACACCTGTGTGTAGGTGCGTAACGTCCCAGAAAGAGATGTGCCAAGCATTCTTCCGAAGTTCTCGTGGATTCGAGATAAACTACGGATTTGTTCTTTTGAAAAACGAAGTGCGCGTTTGAAGTCGTATACTTGTACTCTTTTCTTGTCTTGTTCGGCTTTTAATTGTTCGGCCTTGACTTCGCCGCTAGAAAAGCCCTTGAGTAAGTCGTCTATTTCGGATTGTGATAAAACTTCCCCTCCCACTCAAATCGCTCCTTTCTACTGCAGGACATATGAAGTAGTGTAGATCTTTTCAATTTCCCCATGTGTCATTACTTTGTTTATTTTGTTTTTGATTGTATTTTCAAGTTCTTCTATGGCTCCGTCTTTTTCAAAATCTGCAGTTGTTTTGTTTGCAAAATGATTAATGATTGTATTTTTAACTTGGAACATCCTTTTCTCCAATTCTTCTTTTGCTTCGAGAGAATCGGTCTGGAATTTAAATGAAACTTGTATGATGGTTCCGTTCTGCAGTGATGTCGTAATAGCCTGTTCAGTTTCAATGGATCTTTCTATAATTAAGTCAATGTCATTTGGGTCTTCTTCTGGGTGGTTCTTTCATAAGAAAGTAAGTCACTGCTCCTCCTAATAAAATGGCTAAAAGGAGTCCTATCATAATTATGAAAGGTTTCTTTTGTGTTATTGACCCCTTACGTATTAGTCTTTAAAAGGCAATTCGCCTCTGAAAATGTTTCTATAGTACGATGCGATTTTCTCTTTCACTTCGTCTTTAGACTCTTTCACTATTTGTGACTGGCCATTAATAAAATATATTCTCGTTTCATGGTGTTCTTTTATTTTGAAGATGTGAAAGACATTAATAGAAAGAGAATCGCCATCTAATTTAGTTAATTCAATCATTTTATGGAGAGAACTCTCCGCTCACCTCCGATTATCGTTTAAGATTTACAAGTTCTTTCAGGACTTCATCAGATGTTGTAATGATTCTTGTGTTAGCTTGGAATCCTCTTTGTGCGGTAATCATTTCAGTAAACTCTTCTGACAAGTCTACGTTAGACATTTCAAGTGCTCCTACAACTAACTTCCCGCTATTGGTACCTGCAACTGTAGCATTTGGTACACCGGAGTTAGCAGTCTCTGCGAATAGGTTGCCGCCTGCCTTCTCTAATCCGCCCGGGTTGGCGAATGTAGAAATTTGTAGTTGTCCGGCTGTTTGCAGAGCTCCTAGATTATCAACAAAACTTACAACTCCAGAAGGGTCGATACTGAAACTTTGAGCGGTTGGTGGGATATTTATGCTCGGTTGAACATATAGACCATCCGAATTTACCATTTGACCTGTATCGTCTAAGTAGAAGTTTCCGGCTCTTGTGTAAAAGTCAGTCGTTCCATCCGTTACAGTGAAGTAACCATCACCGGATATCGCAAGGTCCAGTGGTCGGTTGGTGTTTTGGATACTTCCTTGAGTATGGATGTTATCAATTGTAGAAATGGTAGAACCAAGGCCTATTTGTTTAGGATTCACACCACCGATAACACCGTCGTTTGCTTTTGCCCCTGAGATGTTCTGACTGACCATATCAGCGAATGTCACCCGGCCCTTTTTGTAACCGAATGTATTTACGTTGGCAATATTATTACCAATCGCGTCTAGCTTTTGTTGATGATTTTTTAAACCTGAAATCCCTGAGTACATTGCTCTTAACATTTAAAAATCCCCCTTCTTTTTTAAGAAAAATATATTTATTACCTTTTGGTCATTGTGAAGGTGCAGTATCTAGTGCAATGCTTAGGATGTCTTGTAGGTCTATGATTTCGTTATTATCTAAACGGAGTTTTAATCCATTATTTTCGTTTCTAACACCTTGTACTTGAGCGATTTGCTCTTGTCCCGCTTTTAACCAGGTTACTTGTTTGCCAATTAGATGGCTTGCTTCGAGGAAGACATTACTGTTGGATTGAAAGATATTCGAGATCATTTCTTCTGTAACTTCACTCCCGTCATCCATTGTTAGGACTGGGACTCCGTTTTGAAGGGTAACTGATTGAAGAATTCCTTCTTTATTGACGAAGGTTGGCTCGCCGTTTTCCCCTTCGATAGCTTCGTTCCATGATATGTTCTTTCCAATTAACTCCCCATATCCCATGAAGCTTACTTGATTACCTTGTTCTAGTAGCGACTCAAAATGGGTGTTCATGTTTGACAGTTGCTCTAGACTTGAAAATTGAGCCATTTGTGCAATAAAATCCTTGTCTTTCATTGGCTCTAAAGGATCTTGATTTTGTAATTGTGTCATCAAGATTCGAAGGAATGCATCTTTACCTAAGTTGTCATTGTTAGATACATCTCTCTTCTGATTTGAAATAAATAAATCATTTGTAATTTTCATATTGAAACGTGCCTCCTAAGGCAATATATTGGCTAGTTGCTCTTCAAAAGATTGAGAAGGCTGTTCGTTTTCATCCTGTTGGTGTTCTTGATTTGCTTGTTCCTCTTGATTTGCTTGATCTTGTTCCTGTGCAAACTGATTTGATTGTTGAGTATTAACCTCAAATTTATCGACCTGAATATTCAAGTGTCTTAATTGATGGAGATTAGATTCAATCAATTCCTTAGTAGCTGCAGTAGATGTGATAATACGAGCCACCAGCTCCTGGTTAACTTGTTCAACTTTTATAGTCATGAAACCGAGATTGTCCGGTCTGAGTTGGATCGTCATTTGAGTTTGGTTTTTGGCTATATGGCTGAACCGAGTAGATTTTAAAATGGATTCTAACTGGTTCATGAATTTATGTTGTGACTGTTGTGGTGTATCTGCTGAATTTAAATTAATAGTGGGAGTAATTCCCCTATCCAATTTAAACTCTCCATAACTCTGACCTTCAGATATGACCTTAGTAAGAGATGGTTTATTTGCTATTAATCTGCCGGTTTCTTTATTGCTAAAGTTAAGTATTCTCTTCGATTGGTCCTCTATGTTTGACTCTGTTCTTACATCATTACTTAGAACGCTTGTAAGCCTTTTGAAAAGCTCCTTTTGGTGGGCAATGTTATTCGTGTTTATCGTCTCTTTTAATAAGAGTTCGATCTTTTTTAAAGATTGAGTTGTACCTTTGTTTTCGGATTCTGTCTGGACCTTCCCTTTTAATTGGAGAGATGCAGCAATTAATGAGAGAGCCTTTACTTCCGAAGAGACGGTTTTATCAGATAGAATTTGATGGATTGATTTACCTGTGATTTTTTTAATTTCATCCATGGTCTTTTCAGTATGTTTTCCTAACAGACCATTTATTTTGGGGTTTAAAACAGCACCTTCCTTGAGTTTTTGTTTCAGCAAATCCTCAATGTTGAATGTTGTTCTCTTTCCATGGGATTGAAATATATTCATAAATGTTAGGTCGATTTCCCTGGTCTCTTCCTTCTTTTCGCCCTTCATTTCTTTTGTTCCTAATGGGTTTATAGGAAGTGGTTTGATTTGTGTCACTGTTGGCACCTCCTATTCAGTAATCCCTTTTGTTAAGTCTGCCGCTACTGAAGTTTCCATATTTTCGAAAACCTTTGCCAACGTTTCTGGCTTTAATCCCTTAAGGATGTCAATAGCTTGGTCCCGCTCTAATTCCGCTAGTATTTCAGCAGCTTTTTTGGGTGACATATTTTCATAAGAGTTTATGATATCTTCGTTTGCTTTTTGGTGCTCCTCATAAACTGTTAGTTGTTCCTTTAAAGATTTGATTTCCTTATTTTTATCTTCAATGGTTTTTTGTAAGTCCTGCTCATTAGAGACTTTTTCTTTGAGAAGGTCTTTTGTTTCATCCACTATAGCTTGCATTTTTTCAATTCTTTCTTGTCCGTTTAATAGTTCGGCTATGTCTTTGGTTTTGCCAATTACATCTACTCCTGAGAAGTAAAGGACACTACCAGCTATGATTGTTAATGCGAATAGAGGGATGATGATGACGAAAATTAGCCATTGAAAAAAAATTGATAACTCTTGTCATGCCATCACCTGTCCTTGCATAAATTGATTGATTGATATTTCGTCCATTTCCTTAGACTCTTTTTCTTTTATGCGTTGATTAAAGAGTTCTATTTTCTTCCCTTTAACTTTCTCGAATTTCTTCATCTCGACATTTTTGTTGATGATCTTTAATTCTTCTATATGAAGTTGGTCCTTAATCTGTTGATAAAGGTTTTCTTGCTGCTTAATCTGAGGAATCAAGTTCTGGATAAATTGGGTTTGTTTTTGAATTTCTGAAACGTGACCCTTCTCAATCAATTTTTTCATATGCTCTTTTGCTTGTTCTTCTTTATTCATTAATAAATGAAGTTTGTTGCCGGCTTCATCAAACCGCTCTTTTAATTCATTGTAGTACTCCAAAATGGTTTGTTTTTCTCGCTCTTTGGCATCAATTAATTTATTGAAAGTTTTAATGGAGGCTAGCATTCTTTTAATCACCTACTAACGTTTTTAAATGAGTAATCGACTCTTCATGAGTGACCTTTTCGTGTGTGCCTTGTTTTAGAAAAGCTAAGATGTCTTTACGTTTCTTAATAGCAAGGTCAACTTCAGGAGATGAGCCGTGTTTATATGCGCCAATATTAATCAAGTCCTCGGATTCTTCATAGGAGGAAAGCAATTGTCTAAGCTCGTTCGCTGCTTTTTGGTGGTCCTCTGAGGTGATATTGTTCATGACCCTGCTAATACTCTTTAATGTGTTAATTGCAGGGAATTGACCTTTGTTTGCTAAAGCTCGATCTAACACTAAATGTCCGTCCAGAATGCCTCGAACGGTATCAGCGATGGGCTCGTTCATGTCGTCTCCGTCAACTAATACTGTATAGAATGAAGTGATTGTTCCTTTTTCATTAGTTCCTGTTCTCTCTAATAATTTTGGTAATATGGCAAAAACCGAAGGAGTGTATCCTTTTGTAGTTGGTGGTTCGCCTGTGGCTAACCCTACTTCCCTCTGTGCCATGGCTACCCTGGTTACAGAATCCATCATAAGCATGACGTTTTTTCCTTGATCTCGATAATGCTCCGCAATAGCAGTAGCGGTATAAGCTGCTTGAATTCGCATCAGTGCAGGTTGATCTGAAGTGGAAACCACAACAATGGATTTTTTCAATCCTTCTTCCCCTAAATCATTTTCAATAAATTCCCTAACTTCTCTTCCACGCTCTCCTATAAGGGCTATTACATTTACATCAGCCTCTGCGTTTCGAGCAATCATGCCCATTAGGGTTGATTTTCCGACTCCTGACCCCGCGAAGATTCCGATACGTTGTCCTTTTCCTACTGTTAGTAGACCGTCTATCATTCTTACACCTACCTGAATGGACTCCCGAATTGGTGGTCTTGATAAGGGGTTAGGTGGCTCTTGGTCGGTAGGAACTTCATGTAATGCTCTCGGCAAGGAACTTTGATCTAGTGGTTGTCCGATGGCATTTAGGACGCTCCCAACTAGACTGTCACCCACTTTAACTTTGAGGGGTTCATTTGTACTTTCTACCAAACTACCAGGAGATATATCCTTTATGTTTGTAAAGGGCATAAGTAAAACGTTATTCCCTCTAAATCCAACCACTTCAGCTAGGACTTTTCGTTGTTCCATATGAATTTTACAAATGTCACCTATGGAAACTTTAGGGCCGGTTGATTCAATCATTAAGCCGACTACATTCTTAATGCGGCCGTACCTTTTAAAAGAATCAATTTTATCGATGTGATGTAAAACACTTCTCATCTCTTACCCCTTTTCCAAACATTTGCTTAATGCTTGTTTAATTTGCTGAAGTTGGTCATCTATGCCTCCTTCTATTCTTCCGTAAGACGATTCAACAATGCAGTGTGTCTCATCAAGGGTTTCATCTGCATATATCGTGAGCATCGCTTCTTGCTGAAGCAATGCTTTTAAGTCTTCTTTTTGATTGAAGACCATTTCAAAATAAGAAGGATGAATGTAAACCTTAATATCGTTCTCTTCTTTTACTTCGCGGACAACTCTTTGCACTATACTGAGGAATCGGTTAGGATCTTCTTCGATGGTTTGACCTAATATCTTACTGGCTATCCTCAGGCTTGCTTCGAGTAGTTGGGGCTCCATTTCTTCGAGTACTTTCTCATGTTGTTCAACTGTTCTTGTTAAGACATCTTTTATTTCTGATAATGTTTCGGTGTACTCTTGAAGAGCCGCTCTTTTACCTTCGCCATAGCCTTCCTGATAACCAATTTGTTTTACAGATTCCTCTATCTTTAATTTCTCTTCTGCCCATTGTTCTTTTTGCTGTTTGAGTTGTTTTTCTAATTGTTGTTTTTTATTTTCAGCCTCAAGTATGATCATATCCCCTGTTTGAGTAGCCTTTTGAATGATACTTTCAGCTATTTCACCTTCTGTGTATTCTGAAGGTAAGTCATTCTCTATAACTGGGGAAGGCTCTTCTGGGTGTTTGATAATGTAAACAGAGGAAGCATTGGGCGATTTTATGATGTTAGACAATGAAATCGTCACCACCACCGCGAGCAACAACGATGTCTCCCGCTTCTTCTAAACGACGAATAATATCCACAATCTTGGTTTGTGCTTCTTCTACATCTTTTAAGCGAACTGGACCCATGATTTCTAAATCCTCTTTTAGGGATTCTGCCATACGAGAAGACATGTTTTTGAAGAGAAGCTCTTTTACTTCATCTCCAGAAGCTTTCATTGCGTATTTCAAGTCTTCAGTATCCACATCTTTAAGGACACGTTGGATGGAGCGGTTATCAAGAATAACAATGTCTTCGAAGACAAACATTCTCTTTTTCACTTCTTCTGCTAATTCAGGGTCTTCCTCCATAAGAGAGTCTAAAATCGTTTTCTCAGTGGCTCTGTCTACCCCGTTCAACACTTCTACGAGGGCTTCAATGCCTCCGGTGTCGTTAAATTCCTGGTCAACGTGAGTAGATAACTTACTTTCAAGAACGCTCTCCACTTCGTGAACGATATTTGGAGAGGTTCTTTCCATCTTGGCGATTCGCTTAGAAACTTGTTTTTGTATGTCGTTCGGAAGTTCGGATAAAATCATTCCCGCTTTATCTGGCTCAAGGTAAGACAAGACTAAAGCAATGGTTTGCGGATGTTCGCTTTGTAAAAAGTTTAATAGTTGAGGAACATCTACCTGTCTAGCGAATTCAAATGGCCTTACTTGTAAAGAAGTTGTCAGTTTCTGAATAACAGAACTGGCAGCATCACTACCCATCGCTTTCTCTAAGATGGATTTCGCATAATCGATTCCGCCTTCTTCCAAAAAGTCTTGGGCTAATGCTAATTCTTTAAATTCCTCAAGGACTGAGCGTTTAGTATTCGAATCGACCTTCTTATATTTAGATATTTCTAATGTGAGTTGTTCGATTTCATTTTCTGTTAAGTGTTTAAAAAGTTCTGCAGCTACGTCTGGGCCTAAAGATATGAACAATATTGCTGCTTTCTTAAATCCGTTCATTTTTGAATTATCATCTCTCATAAACGCCTTGCCTCCTTATCTATCTATCCTCGTTCATCCATGTACGAAGTAACTTCACCACGTCTTGAGGTTTTTCTTTACTCATTTTGGATAGTTGGTTCACCACAGGATCTTCAGAGAATACAATATCCTCTGCCTGTTCGCCTGGTTCTGTATACTTACTTTCCGTCCCATCGAATGAAGTTGTATCATTTCCTTTGCGCTTGCGCTTCATGATCATTATGAGCACTCCGATTACAGCTATAAGGAAGATGGCACCAACCGCATATATCCAAACAGGTATTTTGTTGCCGTTTATTCCGTTTTCATCAAATTCGAATTTTCCATTGAATGGTTGAACTGAAACGAAAATCTTTTCGTTTAATTCTTCCTCTGTTAATGGTTCTTCTTGCTGGATTGTCGTTCGAACAATTGTATTTAAAAGATTTTCAATATCTTCTTTTCTTTCTGGAGTTAATGATTCAATATCATCCGCCACTGGTGGTTCAACAACCACTTGTAATCCTAGATCGCTAATTTTATATGGAGCTTCAACAATGGATTTTCGGATTCTGTTAACTTCATTATTAATTCTTTCTTCCGTTCGGCTATAATCACCGTTTTGTGTGTTTGCTTCTGAGTATGTGCCTCCGTTGCCTGTGATATCTTCATCAGCGGTTCCTGGGACACGCTCTCCTGCTCCATTACCTGTAAATGTCTCTGTAATTCTTTCTACCGATAAAGCCAGCCCTTCATTTTTTTCAATATCAACGGGCTCTACCTTATTTACCTCACTTGTTTCTTGAGTGAAGTCGATATCAGTTGTGACCATTACTCTTACTTTATTAGGTCCCATTACTGTACCTAACATGGATTGAACTTGTTTTTGTAGGTCCTCTTCAATTTGTTTCTTTATAGCCAATTGATTTCCTACATTAGCGAAATCTGAACTTTTGTCATCGGAATATGAAAAAGTTTCAAACAATTGGTTCATAATGACGATATTATCTATAGGAAGGTTTGGTACACTTCTGGAAATTAGGTTATATAGACCTTTAATTTGTTTCTGTTCGATCTGATAACCATATTCCTGTTCAATCACGACTGATGCAGAAGCTTGTTCTGTGTTGCTATTCATCCAAATGCTCTTCTCGGGAAGAGTTAACATGACTTTTGCGTTTTTCACACCGTCGATCCCTTTAATAAGATTAGCTAATTCTGTTTGCATAGCATCAACCTTCATGATTCCGAACTCGTTATCGGTCATGCCGAACCCGGCATTTTCACTAAAAAAGGAATAATCTACATCACTACTTTGGGGAATGCCTTGGGCAGCTAATTCAACGGTCAAGTTTTCTACATTTTCGGCTGGTACAAGGATTGATGATCCGCCATTTGAAATTTGAGATTTGATCCCTCTTCCATCAAGTTGTTCTTTTATTTGACCTGTTTCTTGAGGAGTTAAATTGCTATATAGGGGGACGAGTGTAGATTGAGTAGAAAATACACTTACGGCTGATCCTGCAATGGTGATCAGCAGAAAAACACCTATAAATATTATCTTTTGTTTATTTGTGCTGTTTTTCCAAAACTCGATAGCACGATTTTTTATTGATTGTATTTTATCGTTCATGGAATTCCCCCAAAAATAAATAAAAAGCACCCCAAATACGCACGGTTTTCGTGCGGTTATTTGGGAGTGCTTCTCCGTCGTCTGTATTATTCAAATAGATCGTACATTTTTTATAAGAGAGAATTAGTTAAATCTGCATGCGCATAATTTCTTTATAAGCATCCACGGCTTTATCTCTAACTTCAATTGTTAGCTGCCTTGTAATACCCGCCTTTTGTGTAGCAATCATGACATCATGTATGTTCGTGACCTCTCCTGATACAAACTTAACAAGTATTTCATCGGATTGCAATTGCGAGTGATTTACTTTTTGAATAGCTTGATTGAGTGTTTGTCCGAAGTTTTCGTGGATCTCCCCTACCCTCTTGCTGTGTTTCACTGGAGTGGGATTAATTATACCGTTTACCTTATTAATTCCGTTATCCATCTAATTACCTCCCTAGCTCTAGTGCTTTCATCATCATGCCTTTGTTGGCGTTAAAAGCTGTTATGTTGGCTTCGTATGAACGAGTTGCGCTCATTAGATCTACCATTTCTTTTAAAGGATCAACATTAGGCATTTCTACATAACCCTCTTCATTTGCATCTGGGTGTTGCGGATTGAATACCATTTTGAATGGGGTTTGATCCTCTTTAATCCTATTTACTTGGACTCCTTGTCCGCTTCCCTTTCCCATCGCTTTATCAAGGTAACTATCAAACTTATTCGTTTGTTGTTGCATAGTTACCATTTTTCTACGATATGGCTGCCATTCTCCGTCTTCTAATGAAGCTCTTGTTGAATTGGAGTTAGCAATATTTGAGGAGACCACATCCATCCGAAGTCTCTGTGCTGTTAAAGCTGATGCTGATGTGTTCATTCCGCTAAAGAATGCCATTAGCGACCACTCCCTATACTTTGTTTTAAACTGGTGAACTTACTCTTTAATAAATCTGTGTTGGTATGGTAGTAAATTTGATTCTTTGCTAATTCAGCCATTTCGTAATCTATATCTACACCGTTACCGTTATGTTGATACGAACTCCCTTTAGGAAAATCAATAAAGGGTGTAGAGGGCCCTTTAAATGAAATGTGCCGTTGATCGCTTTTTTTAGCTTGCAGATTAGAAGCTGAATTCAAATGTTCTTCGAAAGAAACCTTTTGAGCTTTGTAACCTGGTGTATCAACATTGGCGATATTATTAGAAATGGCTCTGTTTCGTGCTGATGAATAATCAAGGCCTCTTTCTAATGATTGGATAGCATTGGAGAAAAGCAAGATGTAGCCTCCTTATAAATTTATATATTTAGATGAAACCTTCATTTGGCTTGTTTCATCGATAGTTGTTGTCGATAAAATTTGGCGTAGTGAACAGAGCAATACCCTTTAGTTCTTGCTTTGTTATTACAGTCTTCCTTACAAATAAGACCTTTATTTGAAATGTTCATTCTCTTGGTGGGATTATCGTGTCTTATCCAGCGCCTATGATGCTTTTGGCAGAGTTTCCGCGCGAAAATTCTTTCCATGCATCCATCCACTTTGCAAGGCCCTTCTCTTGAAGTTTTGCTTCGAAGAGGTCCCCCGATAGTAGGATCTCCGTATTTTTTCATTCTTGCGTAATGGGCCTGGCATAGCATTCTGGTCCGTGGTTCCCGAGTACATCCTTTTACGCTGCATACTTTCAATGTATATGTTCTTCCTTTCAACTGATCTTGAGAATTTTAGAAACTGGTGTCCATCTTTCTTTTCTCATATGTTCAAAAAGACGAACCAATTTATAGAGTTCGTCCCCTGCCCTGTGAGCAAGGTTATCTCTGATCCCCATAAATTCGAAGGCTTCTCTAAGGGTAATATGTCTTGGAATCCTGCTGAAGATTTTAAATTCGTTTGCCATATCTAAATGAATGGAAAAAGGGCCAAGTGGAAATGGTACATTAGCCTTGCTGCAAGCCTGCATAAGCCATTCTTTGTCGCGGTGACTCCAGGTAACAATATAAGGGTTGTAAGTTTCGTAAATTTCCGTTAGCTCGTTTATCAACTGTTCAAATGGGACACCATTATCAACTTCGCTTTGTTTTATTCGTGTGAGTTGTTTACAAAAAACACTTAATGTTGGGAAAGCATCTGGCTTTATCATTGTTTCGTAGTATTTGACTGGTTTGCCGGTTTCTAGATCGACAACTTTTAAAGCGATCTCTATAGGTTCGTTATAAAAACCTTCAGGTGCAGCATTGCTGTTTTCGTAACAAGTGAACTCAGTTTCATAAAAAAGTGCGTACTTCCTTTTGGGTGGTATTCGGTTGAGACGTTTCATTCCATACAACTCCTGACAAATAGAAAAACACCGATACACAGGGGTTGTTTAAGTTCCCTGCATATCGGTGCTTCCGAATTTTTTATAGGTATGAATTTGTTTTAATCAATCATAATATGTATGAAGCAATTGTCAAAACTTATTATAGCATAAATCAAAATGAATAAAGAATGATAATGAAGAATCAGGTATCTGTTTTCGTTAAAACAGATGACAGTTCTTATTACAGTTCAAATAACAAACTTCATAACAAACCTCATAACAAAACTCATAACAAAACATATTAAGAATCTATAAAGTTCGTTGTTTTGGCACGCGGATCCATTGCATAGCAAGAGTTCCGCGTTTTTTTATATTTTTCAGATTACAGGGTATTCTTCTGGTTGCCCGCTTACGCCCCTTTTTAAATTATTTCAGAGGACTAAAATTTATAAAACCAGCAAGTAATGGATTTACGACCAGTTTTAGTAGAAAAGCAAAAGCTTATAATTGCTTTGACTTTCAATAAAATGGTAGTTGTGAACGTAAAAAAACCAGTTCTTTCCTTAACGGAATTAGAACTGGCTTTCCATGTGGTTTAATCTTCAGTGATTATGGCTTTGTAGTTGTATGAGGGATGAAAATACAATACTAATAAGCCGTTAGCATCTTATTTTGAAAAATAAGTGCAACAGCTTAGTGCTAGTACAGCCAAGTGCGAGGGTCAATTCTCTTGACTGCCGGTTTTTGTTCTTCATCTTGTCTTTCTTCGAGTCGCTTAGAAAGTGGAATGTGTTTTTTCCTAAAGAAACGAACAATTTGTTTTAATTCGTTCGCTTCTTCTTCAAGATATTTATGTCTAGAAAGTAGCGATTTAGAAGCTAATGAAACAATAAGTTCCTTAGAGTCTATCTCTGCTAACAGCTCGTGAGGCTGGTGAATGCCGGCCTTGATACATTCTATTCTAAAAATTTCTTGTAATTTGGATTCGTGAACAGCGTATGTAGCTTGGATTGATTTTGATAGGCCTGTCCAAGGTTCTTCAGCTGCCAGACCTGATAACAACTCATGAGCATCTTCGATTTGTTGAATATCTTGATCGATTAATATTTTATGTTCATCAGCTGTGTTTGAGATCCAGTATTTAATAAGAGAAGCAATGTGATTTTCTTTAAAAGAGTATGCCAAAGTATTGTTGGTTAACCCGTCCCCTGCTGCATTTTCAAGGGCGCTCAAAATAACCTTCTTAATTTCTTCTAATAAATAGAAGTCAGTGAAGGTGTTTTCGGCTTTACCAACAAGATCATAATAAATGATGTTTTCGTTTTTCTCTTTGAAATATTTTTGAAGTGATGTTCTATACATTTCAAGTCCGGCTATGCCGAACTGTTCCATCAATGATTTCTTTCTTCCGATGATGAAATTAAATGTTTCCCCTTTTATGTCTTCATGGCACATGTGATAACGGTCGGCTAATAAGCGAAGCTCCGCCTTACCAGCTTCATTTTTAATTGCTTCCTTATTAAACAAAGAAGGGTTCACTTTCAGGTCCAATTTGTGTTTCTGTTTGAAGTATTTGCTTGTGCGTGCTTTTTTATTGTTTTTGAATCCAAAAGTTCTATGGAAAACGGACTTATAGTTGAGTGAGTTATTGTTGATTACTTCTTTTTGACCTTCGAATCGTACAGAAATATAGCCTTTATCGATAAGGAAGAAAAGGTCTTCAGCCATATCTTTATAGCTATCGTAAATATTTAGTCCGTACTCCTGGTCATGTAGCGTGTTTTTGTACAGGTTTTCAACAGCGACTCGTGTAAATTGATTCATTACATTGTTTGTTGCGATGTATAGGAATAGACGAGTCTGGTTTTTAGATAGGTTTTGGAAATCTGCTGAATTATAAAATGGGATATGTTTAAGGTAGGAGTCTTCCCCTTTTGTAGGCAGGTGGAAATGAGAAACATAATAACCATTTTCGTAAGTTAGTAGTTTCTTTCCTTTGTATGTAGTTTCACGTAACTCATTTAATGCTTTAAGGAATTCGCGTCGGTCACAATACATCTTTTTCCTTACAACCTCTTTGTCCAAGTGGATGCGTCCGTCACGATCTACTAAAGGAGTTAGGTGAAAGATTAAATTTAAAGCGGTTTGAGAAATGTTTAACTGTTTCATTGGGAAGTCTCTAAGTAATGTTCTGTCTAACTTCGCGGTATGTATGCTAAAACTCAATCTTTTTCCCTCCTTTTCGTAGTGTGAAATGTGCGAAATTCAATAAAAAATAAGCAACAATATATGTATTAAAACGGTGTTTTTCCTTGATTTATAGAGGTTTTAGCGATATAATTAAGTTAGAAAAAGACAATAAGAAACACGCCTCTCAACATCTGTTTTTTTGAGAGTTCTTGTTTTTTATCTAGTTTTCTTAACTTAATCGCTAAATATCTCATGAGTTGGTGCTCATGATCGCAACAAAAGCTGGTTACTTTTGTTGCTCTAAAAGATCTGGTTGGCTGTTGGTGCAGTCAACTTTTTTCTTTTAGTTCGAAAATTCAATAGGCCGTTTGATGCAATAAAAAAAGCGCATCACGTCTCCGTGTGCGCCGAAAAAAGTCTAGGATCAGACATATTCCTCTTGGTGGTTAATCGTGTAAAAATGGGTACACGAATCCCCTGTCCAAGGATATGGATCCTCTACTTATTTTCAGCGCAGTTATATTTTAGCATATTTTGTCGTATGTGGCTAGAAATTCTTTAACTGTTAATTAGTAGTTGAAGGTTCTCAATTATTGTGTTATCATGATGTTAATTTAATAAAGCTTTTTTTCAGCGCGGGGCCTTCATTCTTTTGAATGGAGGCCTCTTTTATGCGCTTTTTCTTTATTAAAAATTTCAACAGGATAAAAAAGACAATTAAAAAAGAACACACGGATTGCGAGGGGCAATCCACATGTTCTGGTCCTTCCAGCCACACATCGACTCGGTAAAATATGTATTGAACTTTCTGCGATTAGAATTTGTATTTATTATGTATTAAGAACATGGATACTGTCAAGTTAATAAAAGAGGTGTCCCCTCCCTTTAATCACTATATATGAACATAAAATCCCCTTTTGTTGACAAGGGGATACAATATGTTGTGCTTGAAAAAAATTGTTGTGTGCGATTTAAGTAAATGATGTTCTTTCATCGGTAAATTATATATAATAACAAAAGATAGAGATGTAATATTTTGGAGGAAGTGATTGAATTTGTCTAATAATCAAAATATTGAAGTGAATGGAGAGAAGATACGGAAGTTAAGGAAAGAGAAGCATATGACATTGAAAGAATTAGCTGAAGGTATTTGTTCATTAGGAAAGATGTCCAATATAGAGAATGGGAAGACAGATCCAACACCGACTGAACTCTCCGCTATTGCTGAAAGACTAAGGGTTATGGAACAAGATTTACAGGCTCCCCCGTTCACCATAAGTGCTCAATATAGAAATAAGTATGATAAATGGATGCGTCAAGCTGAAGAAATAGAAAGTCTTCTCCAGTTAGGTTTATTAAATGAGTCTAAACGGAAATTAGAAGAGTTTTCGAACGAAGCAACTGATGTTGAAGATTTTTTCTTTATCACTAACTTCTTGTGGGCGTGTTATTACAATAAAATCGGAGAAACTGAGAAAAGCGTAGAAACAATTAATGTTTTAATAAAATCTAATCCTAAGCGGGAAATTGATGGCGCTATTCAAATAAGGGCTAAGAATTTACTGTGCTCTATCCTTCTGAAAGACAACGAGAAAGAAAAAGTTGCTACCACATTAAAAGAAATAACCGATGCTGTATTCAGGAGAAAGGCATATCAAAGTGAAGTGTCTAAGGTTAAATTCAATCTCACTGTTTTTCTAATAATTAAGGGAGATTACGATCTGGCCAGGATGCATGCAGAATCCTTGAGTAATGTTCAGGATTATGAGTATATTACTACATTTTTGTTAGCGGTAATAGATTTTTATGAGGGAGATCTAATCAGTTCCATGGATCGAGCTTTTCTAGTCAAAAAGAAATCAAGGGATATGGGATTAAACGATTTATTATTGAGGGTTTTGGTCTTTGAATATTTCCTAAACTTCATGTTTGTAGGGCAAGAAGCAATAAATAAAGAGAGTGTTAATAAAGCTTTTGAAGATTTAATGAAAATAGTTATGGAGCTACCCCCAGAATTTCGTAACCTCGCAGTGTACTCTATGAATGTATTGATTTCTGTGTCGTTGAGAAGGGATAATCCGTCTCAAATGGACGAACTATCTAAAAATCTTCTCAGTATGATGGATGGGTCCGTTCATAATAGTCTTCAATCTCAATCATATTTGTATCTTTCTAAGGTATCACTGAAGAGGAATTCCGATAAAAGTGGCTGCTCTGAATTACATACATAAGGGATTGAGTTTGTTGAAGAATAAAAAAACAGTCTTGTATGCAATGCTTAAATATGAGAAGTTCCAATTAGAGGAAATTGAATTAAACCCATTGTACAAGGAATTGTTTGATGTCATTATTACTGAGAGCAGATTTAGCAGCGATATGAAATTTAATATGGTGTATGCGCTACCTGAGATGATCTATTGATTGGTTAACGCAGTTGAGATGTAGTTCAGACTTCATGAGGTGATATTATATTGAGTCGGTTGGAGATTCGAGAGAAGATAGACGAGGATTTCGGACAAGATTGGTTTGTTACACATTGGGATAATGATTATGCTGTATTAAAAGAACATAAGATTAACGATGAACAGACCGCGATTTTTTTTCATTAATGAAGCGGGTTTTTGCGGGTTAGTATTGAGTTTTGAGGAAAGTTCGCCGCTTTCAGATATGTCTGTGTTTTTAAGGTATCAAAATGTATACGTTAAACGCAGAAAAGATGAAAATTTACTTCTTAGGTTGCTGCAATGGGACGAACAAAACAAAGATATTATTGTTTTGGCAAATTCGTTCCTAGAAGAAGAGTTTGAGGAGGAAACAAAAGAATATTTGTTTTCTAGATTTCATGACTTCATGCGAATTGTTAAGGGGATAGGTTCTTACCGTTGACATGATACGTAATATCACAAATAATGGTTAATAACCAGAAGCACTGGGACGGATTCTGTAAAGGGTCCTCCTCGGTGCTTTTTTTATTTTTATGAAGAGGTGAAGACGCGATGGTTCCAGTATTTATAGCAATCGGGATTTTTTCGATAATTCTATATTTGCTCTCTTTCGGATTCAAACGTTCAAATCATGAAGAAGAATTAGAGGAACAGATTATTCGAAATACAGCTGATATTTACAAGGTTAAAAACCGGTTAAAGGTATTAGAGGAAGAACTATTGGTGGAGATCGAAGAATGAGGATTTTTCTGCGTGGTGTGTCATTAGGAATGTTATTTTCAACAGTGGTCATCTCCTTTTTTTATTTTTCTAGCCCTCCCCTGCAAAATGAACAACCAATATCAATTTCAAAAGCTACAGCATATTTAGAAGAACAAGGATTAGTTGTTACTGAAGAAGGTAATGAACCGAAGCAGAAAGTTGTTATTAAGCAGCCGTCGGTTGAACCAAAAGAAAAGGTTCAAATTAAAGAAACAGAAAAAATAATTAGAGTATATGACTTGAACATCATTGAAGGTATGTCTTCTGAGGAAGTAGCTGCCATACTTTACAGAAATAAGATTATAAAGGATGCGAATGACTTTACTCTGTATTTAGGTGAGAGTGGCTTTGAGCGAAAGATTCAGTTGGGAACATATCTACTAAATGATCAGATGACTTATGAAGATATAGGGAGAAGAATTACTAATCGATAAAGAGGTGGAATGATGGCTGTAAAGTGGATGAACGCTTTAGTGGTTTTCGTTTTCTTATTAACAGTTTTAGCTAATAAAGATCACTTCCTTGTCAATACAAAAGAGGCGACAGCAGCAGATTTAAATATTCGGACCGAAAACGGCAATATAGATCGAACTGCTGTCATGACTTCTATGACCGATGATAAAGAAGTGGTTGTGGACTCCCCTTCTACCTCGCAGGTGCAGAAGGAAATTGTTTACGTGTTTCGAATAGAAGGTGGAATGACTTCAAAGGATGTATCTGAAATGCTGTATGAATTGGGAATGATAAGTGACGGTCGTGCTTTTGGTGATTACTTAATTGAAAATGGCTATGCTGGAAAAATTCAAATTGGTTCTTACCGCGTTACTAATGATATGTCATTTGAAGAAGTTGCTTATAAAATTACAAATTAAGCGGGGGGTCATTGAGGCCTCCGTTTTTTTATGTGGCCAGGCGGCGTGTGTATTGTCACTTTGAGTGTTGGTGTTGGCAAAGATGATATATTGCTATACTTCTACCTCCCCCTCCCTGCCGTCGGGAGGAGGTGGCAACTATCCAATTGACCAACCAACCCTGAGATAATAGATTGATTTTTTAATATTTTCGTTGAGGGGGTGTTTAAGAGAATAGTTTTATATGGGAAAGTGGAAATCCGGGTGTGGAAAATTAGGACAAGTCCCCAGCCAAATTGTTGCCCGCTGGTTCCTGCTGCATTTTGATAGTCTATTATAGACCATCTATAGTAACTGGACTACTTTCAATAAAACACGAAAAGCTCCGATAAGGAGCTTTGGATTACCGGTCTACATAAATGGATGTGGAGACCTGAATGTGCCTATGGATTGAGGGGTATTGAGAGCGATTGTCCCCCTCTTTTTCTGTGTGAAACAAAATGGGGAGTGTTTTTATAAATAACAATCTTTTTAATCCGGATCTCGCTTGTCATTAATGACTATAGCTAAATAGTCTATTATAAACCGGTTATCATGACTTATTATTTGAATGATACGCTTAAAATTTTTACTCGGCCTTTATTCTTCTTTGCTCTTTTGGCCAATGCTGTTTTCTGTGCAGCTGTTAACTTACCCATCATCATCACCCGCTATCTCTATTTTTAGTTCTATTATTGACAGATCTGAATAAAATTATACAAAGCTTTGTACACTTTTCAGGTGGTGATGAAATGAGCAATCTAAGCCCTTTGGTTAATAGGGTCAAAGATGTAAAGCCTAAAGCCCCTTCTATAAATTCTAAGGGAAGAAAAGTTCGTAGTGATAAGAAACATGATATTCGTATCCCTGTAAATGAAAATGAAAAATGGTGGGTGCGATTATTGGCTGGGGAAAGTGTCTTATCAATGACTCAATTTACTACTCTCCTGGTAGAAAAAGGATTGACTAGAAATATCGAATTCCCTGAATGTTCCTATGTTGACAGTGAGAACATCGTACATGCAAAAGTTGATCAAATGACATATAAAGAATTGGTCCGTTTACAAGCAGATTGGGATTGTAGTATTAGAAAAGCGGCCCATCGCGTATTCAAGTACATGTTAATTTTAGAAATGAACCATGAGGGTTAATAGATGAGGAAGTATAGTGAGGCAAACATATTGATGAATGAACAGCAAGAGCGAGGTTTTTGGGGTGCTTTACTTGATAATATCATTAAAACATCTCACGTAAAATTGAAGATTGAAGTTCCGATATCTGTATACCATCGAAGTTTAGTGTTTTGTGAAGATGTTAAAGAAAAAAGGGATTCTGATTTTGATGAAGGCGACTTGATTGATTTGCTGTACGAAGATTTCTTGATAGGTGTTAAAAGTGGGCAAAGTGTCGAAAAGTGGTACAGCAATTTGCAAGAAGGTGATAGACTTACAAGGCCTATCCAAGTGTATCAAAATAATCAGGAAGTTACTCCCCTCTTTCCGACTCTTTTTGAAAAGGCGACTAAGCAGAAAAAGCAGTTTGCTTGTATAGAGTTTGAATTAGAAAAGGATTGGGTCCTTCGCGGAGAATGGTTCTTAAGGGATATGGAAGAACTCTACGCAGGTCATCCTTTTACAATTGAAAAGGTCGTAGAGATTCTATACTGTGATTTTATTTATAGGATCCAAAGGGGTGGTGTCGAAACTGTCATTGACAATATCTTAAAAAGGTTGGAAGAAGATGATGATGAAGATGAATGAAAAAGCTACCCCTCTCGATAAAGAAGGATAGCTTTTTTATTTATTTCTTAAAAACGATGAATCTCGTCTTTAGTTAAACTTACTTTGTTTCCAAAAGGATCCCAGTGAAAACAGGTTTATTTAAAGATTAAATAATTAAATGTTTTAATGTTTGCTTTAATTTTAGATTTGGGAGCGGGTACTTTGGAACTTTGAGGGAATTACACTTACGTTGCTGGTCCGTCTTCGATTCGACTAAATCGTCGAATTATTCATCAATTCGACTAAATCGTCAAACTGAAGATTCCGTTGTGCACTGGCTCCACAAATGCTTACTATGTCTTGCCTAACAGTTCATTTGCTCTGCAACCAGGGTTAGTGGGAAAGAAATGAAAATAGTTTATATAAGTAAAAAAACCACTGCGTCGAAATGTATTATTTGCTGAAACTTACTCCATATCTAATTGATTCTGTTTGGTTAATGGGGATAAAAAATTGAAGGTTGGTGTTAATGCCTCCTTCTACCCCATTGCAATACCTGTTTGGGCATTTAATGAAATACTCTTCATACACATTGAGGCTTTTATAAAATTCTTTACCGCATTCAGGGCATTTTAAGTTCGGTGATTTTGGCACTCTGGTTTTTATTAGTTTCATAGCTTGTACATTAATTCTCTCTGCAACCTCCTCTGCGATGTCTACTTCTGAAAATGAGCATTTTCTTTCATCATCAATCCATACTGTGAAAAGGTTTTTATTATCCTTGTCACTAAAATCATTTATTATTATTGCTCCCAATAATCTATCGGCCGATATTTGGGCCCATCTGTTCACTTGCTCTACCGTGATGTTTACTCCATCGTTATCTATGACGGGTATGGTTACTCCTGTTGCATCTGTAAATTCGATTAATGCTGTTTGTTGGTTTTTCATTCTGAATCTCTCCTTTTGCAATTTAAGTTTTGAAGCGCGAAAAAGCACTTCTTTCAAGACACCATGACAAACTTCTGCTTAGTGCAGAACATGGCAACTTCAAAGAAGTGCTTATGATCCTTTCCCTCAAGGGTTAGGTAATGGAATATTGATTTAATGAGTTATTACTAATATCTTATCACATACAGGACTTTTCATCATGTGTTATAGGGTGCTGGTATTTCCATCAGGGTTAGCATGCTTTTTTCTTCTTCTTTTTCTTTTGTGGTTTAATTCCCCGTTTTTCTCCTTGTTTCATACAACTGCTCGCGATTTTTTTTGCCTCTTTTTCATTCATTTTAAATTTCATATCGATCTCCTCCTTTTAAAAACATTGTGGACGAAATTTTCAGAATCTATACATTAACCCTTCCTTTGGTGGGGAATACACCTCCCTCAAGAGAAAAATATGTCCGCGACACTTTTTAATACGCCCGTAGGAATAACCTCCCTCCTACCCACATATTAATTATTATCCCCGCGACAGAAAGAAAGTGTCGCAGGGATAATCTTAGAATTTAGGAGTGAGTGGAGATGGTGGCAGGTAAGGCGAGGAAGAAAAGAAGTGATGCGAAAATTGAAGTGAAACCTTCTCTTGAATTAGCACTTGCAGATGTCTTGTCGTATGTGTCTGATCTTACCGGCAATCCCATTAAAGATGTCGGAGAGGCTGTTTGTAAATATGGTCTGAACTCTAAAAAAGTCACGAATGTGTTGAGTGGGTATTTCAAAAGAGATTACATATTGACTCCTACTCTATATAGAGGGAACCCTGAACTATTTACTGTACGTACAAAGAAACGAAAAGGAGTAACCAAAAGGGTAAGTATTCGTTTTAGGAGAAATGATTATGAGAATTTGGCGAATTTAGCTTTTGCTCTGGATACGACCGTCTCAACTGCAGCGAACATGTTAATCGAAATAGCGATTAAGGATAATGATTTTTTTACCCAATATCTTGGAAAATATATTTCGCGAGAATTAGATACAGAACAAAAGGCAAAATTAAGGATGGTTCTGGGTTATATCAATAGGAAAAATCCTTATATAGGTGAAGTTACTCTTTTTCAATTGATTCTTCATGTGATGGACAATATGAAGGGGAATGGAAGGTACTTGCTAAATGCCCTAAATGAATTCGTGGATGGCTATTTTGAAAAATAAAGAAAAGGGAGGGGCAACTAAATGAACCTCTCCTTTTTATTTTGTTCATGGAGGTTCTGTTTGTCCTCTTCTTCTCATATTTAATTATTAAAAGATTAAAACTTTAAAAGGGTTTAATTTAGCGTTTATATCATTTAAAGATTTAAAGATTTAAAGGAGGAGATAACAATGCCAAAGATGAAAAAAGAGAAAATAGGTGGTAAAGTGTTGGCTGGGCTTACAGAAAGCGATCACGATAAGCTGAAAAAATTAGCTGTTAGTTGTGATATGTCTAAGACTAGGTTGTCAGAAGAGATCATATCAATGGCACTGAACTCAGCTAATCAAGTAATGTGGTTTCAAGATAAGTATAATAAGGATCCTCAGTACAGGGTTGCTTTTCGGCAAACGTCTAAGGGTTTAGAGTTCCTGTAATCAGATAATCAAAAAAAGGAGCGGGTCACCCCTGCTCCTTTTAGGTATCTGATTTTTTCTTTTGATAATAGAGTTTTCCTACAAGTTCGTGAACCAGTCTATATTTACCTGACTTCCTTATTAGCCCTTTCTTTATGTATAGATCGAGCATTCCCCTATTGCAATCTTGTTTAATTGTTCCCTTAGGTAAATTCCACTTAGTTTCAGCTTCGCCGGCCGTTAATACTTTGTTAACAATAGTTCCACAATTAGAACAGAGGAAGAGGTTATCCACTATGATCATCGTGTCGGTATCTTCTCTATTGACCCAATTTTGGCATTCGTCGCATTGGATCTCCGCGCCGAGAGAAGTTAATCTTTCTAATCGTTTTTCGAAGTCCTGGATTTTCCCCTCGGTCAGTGTGATAAGATATTGTTTGTCCTCAATGTCGTCAGATAAATTACGTAAGGTTTCGCGGTCTTTTTGAGCGCGTTCTAATTTTTTTCTATAAGTCTCTACAATCCCCATTAGTTGTCTCCTTCTCTTTATTTATAGATTATCCTATACCGTTATAAAAACAGAATATCACATATCCAGTATGGGATAAATAACTTTGATATTATCCTTTCCTCAGACTTCTATAATTCCGGAGGGGAAGAAAGAATCCTTATGTATCAAGGGTTTTGGGGGGATTTAATAAGAGGTTGGAGCTTTCACCCTCATATATAAAACTTCACCGTATGTGGAGAAATAAAATGCCGGTGGTTATGTTCTTGGCCGGCTATACCAGTATTCTTGGGTTCTACTTTTCTTCGATTTATTTTATGTGGGGCTGCCGTAGCGCTCTCAGAATCCTCAGATTCCATATCTTTTTCTTTAGGGGTGCCTATACCCTTCCTTAAGGGTGTGGTGGCTCTCATTGCCTTCTCTGTGCTTTCTGATATATCTTTCGTGATATTTCTTAGCTTGAGAAGTGGATGGCTATAATGTCTTTTGAAAGGCAAAAAAACCAGAACTTACCCTGAAGGGCTCGTCCTGGTTGAAATTATCCTGCTATTTTAGAGATAACTTCTATGTTATTCTTTCTCGGAAGTTGAATTACTCCTTTTAAGAAAAATCCATCTGCTTTGATCTTATCTCCTTTTTGTAGGTCTTTTAGTTCCTCTTTCAATGCGCTCGGAGCTTTGATCAGTAATTTTTCATCACCTTTATACGCATGAAATACGGAACTTCCATCAGGAGAGAACTTAGGAGAAGAATCTAGTGCTAACTCATAGCTTCTCTTCCCGTCCACAACATGAATGGAATTATCTGTTGAGAATCGAATGTTACCTCCGTTAAACCATGCGTAGCCTGTGACCATAAACCCGCGCTTTATGCGCTGGATTTCTTTGATTTTTCCGATTGGTATTGTAATGGTGTAGTCGTCTTTGTCTAATGTCCCTTTGAATGTCGCATATTGTTCAAAAATTTCCGGTTCGCTCACAGCCATCACCGAAACCTCTTTTGGTTCATTATCGTCACCAGTTACAGGTGTAACGGCTATAGGTTCCTCTATTGCATCCTGAGCTTCTTCTGCTGAGGACACGCCATCACCAATTAATCCATACCCTAAGTCACCTAATGCCTTACCTTTTGCTTTTGTGTGGGCGAAAGTAAGGGGGTCCTGGTTATAGAAGTTTGTTTTCTCCTTTGGTATTTCAGTAATGACATTAACTTCGCCAAGCATTTCAGATTCAACTCTTAGGCTCATGTAGTTGTTATCTGAAGAAATGACAGGTGGGTGAAAATTTAACTTCATCTGTGACTCCTTATGGTCATCTCTAGCCCACTTAATACGTCCGTTGACATTCATATAAGGCTTAGGCAATGTTTGGATTGTCCCAAAGCCTTCTTTGTGCCAAACACCTAATTTAAACGTTTTATCATCGATATAAACGCAGTCATCAGATAGTTTTTTAGTTTCGTTGAGAAGCACGATGAAATCATGGTATGGCTCAGGAACCAAAACTTTGGCTTGCTCAATGATTTTTTCAGAGTTCTCTTTTGCTTGAAGGGCTCGTTGGTAAATATAATCTGGTGTGAGTGGTTTGGTCACAGAGCGATCTCTCCTTTTCTAAGAACAATATGTTGATTAGGGATTTCTTTAATCAGTTCTTCTAAAAAAAGCACATGGTTAGCATATCGTCGCATAATCTCCCCTGCTTGATTTCGACTAATTATAGTTGTTACCTTGCTGCCGATAGCTTGAGCTCTTTGTACTGCAGGAACAAGGTCGGTGTCAGCACTAAAAACATAAATGTGTTTAATGCCGGCTTGTGCTTTGGCTACGATATCTAGGCCTAGTAGCATATCGACCCCCTTCTCTTCTATCTTGCTGGTTTTGACATTAGGAAGGCAGAAAGCTTTATGCACGTTAATGCCCGATCTAACTAAAGCTTTAAAGAACCTTTTTCTAGTGTGATGTCTGTCAACGTCAATTTTTCTAGGTATTACAGCGCCGTAAATATTGTAGTCAACCTCTTGAATGTCTAGGTGTTTTTTTCTAATATGTTTCTCTGTGGCTTCATAAAATGACAACCAGGGATTAATGCCCTCTATCCCCATTGAATGAAATTGATTGAATAGCGATAGGTAAGTCTTTGGGCTAAACCCTCCGTAAACAGACATTACAGTAGTTCACTACTGCCGTTCTGACCTTTTCCCCCGCTCCACACCGTGCATGCGACTTTCACCGCACACGGCGTTCCATCTAGTTATTCGTTACCGATACTTCCAAGTTTACATTTGGCTCTTAGTTTGTTAACTCTGTCAACTTCCCTCTTTCCAAGATTGAGTAGTCTCATATACTTGTTAATGGTGTCAGGTTTGGTTGCGTGTATTAGCTTGTGAACGAATTTGTGTACTACAACCAGGTTTTTGAATTCATCAGTTCCCCCTAATTCCTTAGGTTTCTTATGATGACAATGAACATCATCTGCTTTTAATGGCGTTTTAGTTACATGGCACAAACCTTTTTGCATTGAGTATTTCGATAGTCTGTTGTCCATGTATTCCACCGTTGCATTTGGGATGTTCCTTTTCATTAGTTCAATTATTTCTATATCCCAGCTGAAGTTTACTTCGGTTTTGTAAGGACTTCCTTCATAGGAAAATAACTTATTTTTGACCGTTTTAACTTTGCTGATGGGATAAAGGAATATTCCTGACTTGAAGACGAATGTGCGTCTAGTGTTTTTACCATAGATTCTTGTATATGAGTTTTGCTTCTTATTCTTGATGTTCGGTAATTGGTATTTAGCATGTCCATGTAAGCTGTTGTATAGATATTTCCAGAGTCGGTTTTCTAGCTTACCGAAATCCGGACTTACATGTGTTGCGTGTTTGAAACTCTGCTGCATACCGAGTACCGTTGAGTTGTACAGCGAAACGTTTCCGGGTGAAGGTTCTTTCTTTATTGCTAGTATTCTCTCTTTAATCCTCTTCTGCATTTCTTTTAGCTTTTTATCAGAAACATTAGTCTTTGCAACAAGTTTTTTCTTTTTCTCTACAGCTTTGATTTTATACCCTAGAAACACAGTGCTTCTTTTTCGGACATCGACGATTTGGGATTTTTCAGGAGATATGTCAAGTTTCAATCTATCCTTTAGGTATCCTTTAAGTGCGTGGAACCATTTGATAGCTGTTTCTTTGTCTCTTGTCATTACCCTGAAGTCATCGGCGTATCTCACGATATATCCCTCTTTAAGTTTCGAGGTGCGTCTTAATTCCCGAATTTTAACGTCATTTCCTGCATATGTGTGGTCCGTTTCAAAGCTTTCCCATTGGTTCATAACCCATTTATCCAGATCATTTAGGACTACATTGGATAAGAGTGGTGAGAGTACTCCTCCTTGCGGGACTCCCATTTTCTGTATGCCCTCTCCTTTAATAGGTGCTTTAAGCATTTTTCCTATAATTGCGAGCACACGCTTATCTCTTATGCCAATGTTCCACAGTTGTTTCATAAGAAGACTGTGGTTAACGTTGTCAAAGAATCCTTTTATATCGATATCTACAGAGAAGTAGAGTTTGTAAATATTGATGAAAGATTGTACCTTGGCAATTGCATGTCTGGTGGTTCTTTTGGGTCTGAAGCCGTAAGATATTTTTTGAAATTTTGCTTCACATATTGGTTCTAGGACTTGTTTGAACATCTGTTGTATGATTCTATCCCTAATTGTTGGGATTCCAAGAGGTCTTTTTCCTCCTCCTGGTTTATCAATCAATACCCTGCGGACACTGTGTGGCTTGTAGTCCATAAGTGTTTCTTTAATGTGACTGATGAAAGTTGTCTTTTCCATGTTTGCGATGTTCTTAATGTTCTGTTTGTCTGTTCCAGATGTTTTTGCGCCATCGTTGGATTTGATGATGCGATATGCTAAAAGAATGTTTTCATCCGAAGTGATGATGTCTAAGAGATTTTTGAAAGAATTTCCTTCTTTGCTCTTTTGGTACAAATTTTCTTGTACTTCATTGAAGTTGTAGTACTGAGTTGCTCTAAAAGCTTTAGTGCTCATTGGTGCAATATCAGCTCCTTTGCTAATATTTACTCACCTTCATACCCGAAATTTGAGCTTTCCTTGTTAGTATCTGTTCTGTATAACAAGTAACTAGACTTGGGGCCATCCCAATCCGCCCGTCATTACAACAGGGTTCATACGGTACTATGCCCCTACTTTCACAGAGATAAATGAACTTCGACTGTTATTTCAGTCTTATATCAACCTTCCCGCTGATAGGCGTTTGGATGGAAGTTCTCTGCTTACCACGTTCCGATAAGTTCTAGCTATACATATACCTTTAGGTGTCCACTTTGAGCCTGTGAGTTTATAACCTCATTGCTGGTTATCCCGAGTTTCATAACGCAAAATTTTACTCTTCGGTAACTCACCCTACACGGAGTAGGGACCTACCTGTTTCGATAGGCTAATCTCTAGACCCGTACATTCGCAGATTCGTCAGTATTTGCATACATTCTCACCATGGGTATTTTGTAGCGCCCCGGTCTATAGGAAGCACTATCCACCTCTGGACAGCTTTCGTATAATCAGTAACTTACCTGATTCTTACGGCTTCTCTCAACCGACTTTACCTAGCTTCATACAATCCTGCATATCACGTCTATCATCGTTTTATGCATGTAGGAGTATCAGGCTGTGGTTTCGAGTTAGCATGAAAACTCTCATTCCCAACATCGAACTTATCAGTTGTAATTTAACTCTTCTCACAATGTGATAGTTTGTTAAATCCTCTCATTTCCTAAATAACATCCGCGTGGTTGCTATTTAGTTATAGAGAAACGTGTCGCACTTGCGTTGATCTCATCGACTAAAATTGATGCATTTTCCATTGAACTTCCTCCTCTTTCATTTTTATTAGGACACAATAAAAAAGCGCCCTATCCGAAAGAACAAAGATTTTATCTGATAAGATAAATTGTTCACTCGGATGGAGCGCTTTTACGTGTTTAATATCCAACCCTCATGGGTAGATAAATAAATTAATTATTTTGAAGTATATATTTAGATTTTATCATAAACTACAGTCAAAAAGGAATTTGTATCTTCGCTCGTTTTTTGGTTTTATTTTAGGGACAGTGTACAATTTACTTACAAAGTTCACTTTCGGGGGGATATAGTGAGAAAGAATATAACTTTATCCATGCAAATGAAGTTCATTAATGAGGATGTACATATGGGGTTCTACTGCCATGTTGAGGATGTAAAAGAAGGTTTCATGCATGTTGGTTTTGGTAGGAAGCCTCAAGATGTGGCCTTGTGGTTAGGGTTGAAAAAGGTATTGGCTCCCCTTCTAAATTCATATCATGGTCGGCATTTGAAGTTGGCTTTTCCTAAGTCGTTATTATCCGTGGGTACTGGAGCGGATAAAGATCAAGTTTTACGAATGTTAAATTCTTTTGATGGATATTCTTTCGTCGATGGCGAGCAATTTGAATCTAAATTGGTTAGGGTTATGGAGAAAGGTTCTCGTGAACATCTGCCTATTGGAGCCTTAACAGGATATAAAAAAGATGAATTGAACAAAAAGAACCAGCATTCTCAGAAAGAGACGAAAAGAAAGTTTAATTACTATCAAGGTGTCGGTTGTCCTGATTCTGGAGTGGTATTGGATTTCGAGGCAACTAGTCAGATTATCGAGTACGCCAGAGTGATTGAAATTAGTGCATTGAAATTTCGTTCTGGAATAATTGTAGATACTTATAATACCTTAGTGAATCCTGGTATCAAAATCCCAAAACAGATAAGAAACTTAACAAACATTGAACAAGATGATGTAAAAAGCGCCCCTGATAGCTTTAAGGCAATGGGGCGATTATTGAATTTTGTTAAAGGAGAAAAGTTAATCGTGGGTCATAATGTTGTTTACGATTTTAGGCTCCTGGACCATTTCTGTCGGAAGTTTGATTATCCTCTTTGGGAGGGAGAGTTGTTGTGTACTCGTAGTTTAGCTAAAGAAGCCCAGTTGATTATTAAAGACTACAAACTTGAGACGCTTTGTGATTATTTTGGAGTAGTTAATGAGAATCCTCACAGGGCTAATAGTGATACTGTTGCAACATTTAAAGTAATGAATGAAATATATGGTTCTTGTTTCATTGTATAAGGTTTTGAACGACAAAAGAGGTTGTGCTACTTTGTAAAATCAAAGTTCACAACCTCTTTCCATGTGGAATATTAAATAATCTGCAGCACGATACCTACTTATGAATTTCTTTTCCACGTATTTGTCTAAAAGTAAGGAGAAATGCCTATATGAAAAAAGTTCATATATAGCGTTAAAAGAAGCGGGTTTTAAGTTCTCGTTCTGGTATTTCAGATTAAGCAATTCGACCGTTATCCCTTGAAGTTCTTTTTCTTCTTGGGACAACGGCCTTATGGAAATTTCGTAATTTATTTGTTCGACAACATAATCTGAAAACGTTAGTCTCTCATCGTACTGAGCTAGGCGATTTCTATTTTGTAAGATTGTATAAAATACCTTTTGGGAATCGAGGGGAATAGTATCCGGGTACACCACCCAATCTAGGAACTCAATTAAACTCTTATTATATTTTTCTGCGTTGAGCAATTGGTGTAGATGTTTAATGTGGGTCTCGAATAATAAGATGCCCCAAAATTCCCTACCCAGTTCATCCGTATTCATTTTAGTCCTCGAATTCTTCTTCTATATTTAACTCTTGTCCTTCGAAGAATTCACTTGCGGTCATGCCGTCATGACCTGGAGTTAAAAATTTCATCGCTTGAGCTTTCATAGTTTCTTCTTTGCTGTTCCAAGCAATGAAAGTAGTTTTATCTAGACCGGCTAGCAAACGCTCATCTGTCGTGTAGCGCACGATTGATGCTAAATCTGGCATGTATTTTTCAGCTAGTTTGGCTACATACGGTATACGGCCGTCTGAATCCAGTACCACGATGACACGAGCGGGTTTCTGAGAGTCAGATAACTTACTGTAAGCTAACTGAGTACGCTTAAAGCGATTTATTGTTAAGTCATCCCATCCATTATTGATACGGATGCTCTCTAGCCAAAATGTATGGAATTTCCCTTTATCGGCTATTACTTCAAAGTTAGCTCCTGGGTGATGGAAGGTTCCGTCACTTAAACGGATTTGCGGTCTTCTTTCCCACGAAGTTACACGATCTAATTTACGTAGCTCGGCAAATAGCTCATTTGCTACCAGATCAATGAAAAATGTATGCATAAGAGGACCTTTAATCTTAGTAAACTCAATTGGCTGGAAGCGGAAGTCTTTATCCACGCTATCATGGAATAATACCTCGGCAGCATCAGCGCCCACTTGGGTCAAGCCATAGACTAAAGGTTTCTTCTTTCCGTCGTTGAGAGGACTTTTCCAACTAAAGGCTGTAATGATACCACGTTGGCGGCATTTTTTAAGAAAATCTCGAACTTTCTCAACACGGTCTTCCTCATTGAAAACAACGCGATGGATTTGGTTTCGAGTAGCGCAACGGTGGTAAGCGAGTAGCTTCAATAAAGAAATCTCGTTTTCGGTAAAGCTATGCTCTTCTCTACGTTGGTTTAACCAATAACGACCGTTATGATTCCCTCTTCGTGGGTCTATATAGTGCATTCTTGCATAAGGGTCACTGTACATTCCAAACATTGTATTGTCAGGAGGTAAAAAATCAAAGATATCGGTTGGGCAATTTGGTGATTCATAAGGGTTTTCGGTAGCTTTAGGAGGTTTAGTTACCTCCACCTCTACTGATGTAGAAGTGGAGGTAGGTTTTACCTCGCTTTCAGAAAAATTCAGCAGCTTATCTGCCATTGTAAATACCTCTTGTACGGGTACGTTTAGCTTGATATGCCCCTTGTCTAGGTGTAATTACAATACCCTTAATTTCACGCTTATTTGTATCGATACTTTGAATTTTCAGGTTAACCTTCTCCCCTTCTTGTAACAGACGGTGATCTGTATTAGGAGGGAAATTTGTGCGCACACGAATTCCGTGAGGAAGGTCAATAAATAAGCCGTGGTCCATGTGAACCTTCTGAATCAAACCGAGGTAAGTGCCTTTTTCTTTGTAATGGGAGATAAAATCCCAAGGATCCGTTTCAAGAGCTTTTTTGCTCACTGAAATTCTGCCTTCTTTATTACTGTCAGACGGCTTCTCGATTTCAGTTAGCTGCACTTCTAGAATATCCCCAATGCTTACTACTTCTTGTAGGTTTTCGAAGAACGTGTAACTGAAGTCATCACGGTACATTTTTGCTGGTACACCCTCTACCAGGACATAAACGTTATACGGGTCAACTCCTCGAACAAACGCTTCGTATGATTTACCTTCTTTCGCGTTACGCCAAAACTTAGAAGCTAATACTTCAAGCGCTTTTGTGCGGTCTGCACCAAAGATATGTGCCTCCATATCGACGTAGTTTACAACAAATTCCAACATAGAACCTACAAACGATTGTAGTCCTTTAAATTCATAATCATCGATAAGCGTCTTAGGTAGATATCCTTCAAATCCTTCGTAATCCAGTTTTAATACTTCTTCTCTATTGTTACCGATCTCCTTCGTTTCGATACCGATAACCTGAGCATACAATACACGATTACGCTGTTTGGACTCCTTTAGATCAGCCCATGCAATTGCTTGCTTTTGAGTTTTGAATTCCTCATTTCCTGCCATGTAAAAGCACTCCTTTTTTGTTTTTTTAGGCGAATTTATCGCCACTATAGAACAAAAAGACCGCCAACGTACTTTGTAAAGAGTCGTTGACGGTCCTTCCGTTTCCAAAATATAAAATTCGAATTATTTGAGTGCGATACTTATTGGGATGTTGTTGTATATAAAAATAGCACCGATTGCACACTTGTTGTGCAATCGGTGCTTCCGATCGTTTTTATATCTGCTTGGTAACTTCAATCATAACCAAATTAAAGTATTTATTCAAGATAATCATTATAATTTGTCATCTTCTTCGAAATCAAGTTCAACTGGCTTCTTTTCTTCGTGCACTCTGTTATATTGTTTAGCAGATTTACTCTCATATTTTGGTTGGAGGTCGTCTGTTTCTTCAAAGGTCTTATCGAGTAGTTCGTTAATAGCATCCTCCATATCTGGTGTTGGAGAGCTATGTTTAAACTCCTTTGTCTTACCAGGATTTAATGTGTCATTCTTGTTTTGGGTTGGATTTTTCTCTTCGAAAAATGTTTCTTTTTCATTTGATTCTTCTGTAACTTCTTCCATTTCAGGAGGTAGTTCAATGTCTATAATTTCTTCGTGGTGCTCATCCGTTCTTATTTCATCTTCATTTGGATTAATATCGACGGTAAGTTCATCAATATCAAGTTCTAAAAGAAGGTCTTCTTCGTTATTCTTTTTCTTGTTTACTGTAGAAGCTTCGGCAGAATCACTTTCTTTTTGTTCTTTTTGAGGTTCTGAGAAAAAGTCTATTTCTTCATCGGTGTCCTCGGTATTATCTTCGATTTCTTCTTGTGTTCCTGGTGCGATTAGGTCATCTATAGAGAAGGTCAAGTCGTCATCTTCAGACAATTCGTCCATGGTATCCAGTTCTTCTTTGGGGTCCTCTTTCTTTTTTTCGAGTTCCTTGAGTTCCTCAATTGGTGGGATAGTACCTGTTGGTAAGTCAGATTTAACACGCTCTGCAAAAGTCACGTCAACATTTTTGTGTTTTTTGGTGCTCAATTCTAAATCTTTGATATTCACAAACTTTTTAAGGATGCCTGTTTCATTAATGAACTTACCAACAGCTAGTGTTGCGTCTCCAATGGTCCCGTCATCATTTACTGGTTGAACTATGCAGTTCTTAAACTCAAGTTCTTGTATCTCGCTTGGAGTAAACCGTGGCATAAGCATTCTTTGGGTGTTGTGACGGAATCCCCAAGATGGATTTTCTTCAGTAATAGGAGAGGTGCTTTCGTTCAAGGACTCTTCTACACGTTCTTCTTCGCCAAATTGATTACTAAAAGCTTCATTGTCTTCATATGTTCCACGGCCGAATACCGTTTTCGTACTAGCGTTAGCTAATATGGTTTCTTTGTAACCAGGAACGATTCTTTCTAATTGACCGAGAGATTGTAAGGCTATAAGTGTACCTACTTTATAGGAACGACCTAATGTTAATAATCTCTCGAAGTTCTCGTTAGCATATAGTGGGAATTCATCAATACTTAGGAATGTTGGGATCCGTTTATAACCATTTTCTTCTCTTGGTCTTCTGAAAACCGCACTCTGTATTTGTCTTATCATAAATTGTCCTAGTAATATAGCAAGCTCTTCGAGCTCGCCAAGCGCTGTGTTTACTAGTAAGATTCCCCCATCAGATAAAAACTTATCAAGGTCTAAAACTTCCTCGTCACCTTCAGCAATCATTAAATCGGTAAGCATGGCGTTCATGCTGATGTCGTTTAAATATTTTTTAGCACCTGTTACGAATTTATCTTTCTTGTTTTCTACTTCTTGTTGGCCTTTATAGGGGCCTTGTTGGTAATAACGGGGTTCTCTTTCACCTTGTTTGTTAGTGAAAGTCTTATATTCTAGTACTTCATTTTCAAAATAACTTACTACTCTATCGTACTGTGTAGTTAGCATTTTTTCTTCAGGAGTTAAATCGTCCCCCTTAGCTTTTAGCTTATCAACCTCTTCCCGTACTTGTTCGGCTATATTTGCTAGGTATCTAGGTTCGGTAAACATTCGTTGGATATGACTAATGTTAGCGAGGTTTCCGAATCTTATCTTGGCTAGCATTGTGAATAATGCAGCGGTTTCTTCTTGCTGACCGGCAAAAAATGGGTCTTGATTTCCTGTTAAACTATTAAGCGTCCCTCTGAAACCTTCAGCTGCTGCAGCCATGTCGCCGGAAAATGGATTAAATTTAATAGTATGCTTGGTCTTTATAGTAGGATCGATAACTTTAATGTAATGGTCCGGTATATTGAGGTCTTTAGCTATTTTTAACACGTCAGAAACGGCATCTCCTTTGGGCTCTATCAAAATAACAGAACATTTATAACCTCTAGCAATTCTTACTAGATCAAGAGCAATTCGCGGGAGAATGGATGTGGACGTTTTTCCACTTCCTGTCGCACCACACACGAGCTCATGCAAGAAGCGTTCGTTTTCCTTTAGAATGATAGGTTTCTTAGTCTTTTTATCCCACCCAATTATTACGTCACAAGAGTCTTCTTTTAGGTTGAAAGATTGTCTGGCCAGTAGAGCGGGTTCCCACTTAAAGAACTGCTTCTTTAAAGACTTCTTTTTCATGAACTCCCCAATGATCACTGCGGCGAATAAAGGGGTAAATAACGGAGGGAGCAAATATAAAAATACGATCAAAGTATCTAGATTTGTTAACGTTAAATAATCTGATTCAACCTGAATTGTAGAAAGGTAAGGAGTATATTTTTCTTTTGTGTATCTTGAGAATGCTAGCCAGGCGAGTATTGTAAAAGGAATTCCATTGAATAGCCCTGAGAGTATGCGTCCTTTTTTGGTTTTTGACCAATCTATTATATTTTTGTATCCTTTTTTGATAGCTTGGGTAATTGTTGAGTATATCCAGGTTAGTAAAGGTATATTTGCTAGAAAGAAAAACAAAGGCCATGAAAGTTGGTGAAATTTAATGTGAGGAAGATTAAATTCTCTCATGAAAAGTATAGATAGATAGCTCAACACACCGTTATAAAGAAGAAATGTCATGTTAAAAATGATTAATACAGTGACAATGATTGTATGAAAGTAAAGTCTATACCATTCAAGAATCTTGTCTTTGTGCATTTTTGAAAAGTTAATAATGGTATTCACGATGAACCTCCTTTAAGAAAATAAAAAAAGACCGACACTCTTTGATAAAGAGGTCGGTCCTTCCGAAATCGTTTAAAATATATAATTTTATCTGTAAATATTATTATGGCTCAGATATAGGGTTATACTCTAGTTCTGTTAAGCCTTTGTTCTGCCAAATACCTGTTCCTCCTTTATCTTTAAAGTGCAAATAGTTATCAAAGAATCCATCTCTGTCTATCTTTTTGTAATGCTCGATTGGCTTTGGTGGTGTGTTTTTGTAGAAGAGGACGGGTAGGATCCCCTTTTTATTGTTAAGGCTCTCTATTCTTATGTGTTCGTTTTTCATGTACTCATTAAATTTCCATAAGATAGCCCAGCCTTTTGTTTCGTAGCCCTCAACTCTTTCATATGGATATAAAAAACCAGAATCAGAAATCGAGAAGTTTACTTTACCCCACTTGAAGTTTTGGTTCTTGTCAATAGCAAATATTGGCGTGCTTTTTGACTTGTTATAGTTGCGTATCTTGCCAAGTATAAGATTCCGATTATTCTCTGCGTTATATTCACGTAGAAGGGTTGTTTCTACATTATCAATAGAATCATAAATTAAGTTAACGGAAGTTGTGTAATCTCCGAGAGCTTCAATGAATTTCTTTGATATGGTCTGCCAACGTCTGTTTTTTTGAATTTCTGATTTCTTTTCCTCGGATATGAATAAGATAGACGATGGTAACTGTTTTTTATTTTTCGATAAATAATCAAAGTAAATTTTGTATCCTTCAAACTTCTCGGTTAAATGAGTTCCACGTTCTGTTCCTATATCGATTTCTACAAAACTATAGTTTGCTTTGAATTTAACCTCAGCGTCAAGGACGGAGTTGCCCTTTTTTAGGTTGAGGTTTTGCCCCCTCTTTCTCTACTAAGGTCATATACTTCCTTGCTGCGTATCTATTATCTCTGAAATCGAATGAGGGGTCTGCTTTCTGGGTTTTATCAATTTCTTTTTTGAACTTATTGGTTTTGATAAGGAATTCAACTAAGAGAAGGTGGTGTATTTTTTGGCTGCTGGGGGGGTTTGTATAGTTCATATGAGAAATCACCGTAGTCATGATTATAACCGGTCCCTATGTGTCCATAAGGAATTTCTAGGTGCTCTAGCATTTTTCCATAGCCGTAGGAAGATAAATAGTAAATTTTTTTGGATCGTTTGGGAGAGATAGCATATGCAGAGATATATCCTAGTTTGGTGAGGGTTTGAATGGGTTTGTACATATTGGTTACGCCTTTTTTGTCATATCCCAGGATTTCGAGTAGTTGATCAATCGTTACTCCCCTGTATTTATATAGAGCTTCCAAAACCATATATTCTTTTGGAGAAAGGTTCAAATATTTAGAGTCAAACATCCTTTTTGGACCTCCTGATATTAAGGTTTTTATATTTTAAGAGAATGATAAACTATCAAACTCTATCTTATCAAGTTTTCCGCGATGTAGGAAATGTATAATTAGAAAAATAATCATAGGATAATTCAAGTAAGAGAAACAGTTCATTTACTAGAAGAAATATGAGTGTGTGCTTATAAACATAAAGTAGTCTATAATAGACCACTCAAAATAGACTATAAACTCATTTGAAACCTCTTAAATATATTAACGAAGTTATTTAAAACATGATAAATACTTATACAACAGGCTTCATAGGATAGTCTAATTCAGACTATCTAAAATAGACCACTCAAAATAGACTATCTTTTTCAAATTGAATTTAAGCAACTATTAACCTATTAACAACGTATTGAAAGTGTCTGATTACCGATCTTGATAAGAAAAGAAGAAAACAAAAAAACCACCGTTCAAAATTCGGTGGTTATATAGGTTAGGAATTGTGAATCATTCCTCCATACATATCGTTCATTTTTAAAAGGTCATCTATGTCGGTTTTCTTCTCGTTGTCTCCCGATGTTGTTTCAGTATGATTTGAGGGCTCTGTTTTACTATCCTCTACGGTTGTAGAGCTATTAGTTTTAACAATATCGGTATCGGTTTGTTGGGGTCTGTTGATGTTTTCTGCTAAGTGAGATGGGTCCCCAAGGAATAACATTTTTATTATTCCTATTAAAGCTGTTTGGCCTTCTTGACTTTTTAGAAACTCGATTTGAGTTTGCGTTAATTTATCGTAAGGTATGAAAATCCCCTCTGAATCACTAGAAACACTGCTAGATGGTTGTTCACCTTCTTGTAGAACCTTCATTCCTAACTGAATGCATTTCTCTGTGAGTCTGTTTCTACTGTACTTGTGATTGTTGTTATATTCCTGGAGCAAATCGTTAAATTCTGTTGTCCACGTAGCTTCAATTGAGGGTGTGAATTGCCTACCGGTCCCTGGTGCATATCCTCTGATCATATATTTTCTCCCTCCCCTGCTATAAAATAGTTCCAAATAAACCAAGAGGGAAATACCCCTCTTGGTTAGTAAATGTGTTAGGCATTAACAGTATCTTCTTGTTTTTTCAATATGTTTAAACGAGTCAGGTAGTTTCTCATTAGGTATGAATTAGACGTGATTGCTGCTGATTTTTCTTTGTCATCTGGGAAAATATAAAATTGGGAATCTAGTTTCCGGAATTCTGTATATCCGAACAGTAGCCCTCCACCAACGAAGATAAAGGATTGGATCTCGCCTGCATCTAACTCGAAGAGTTCCACTTCACTCATTACCTCTTTTGCGTAATCTTCCATGGTCTGAACTACAAGTGCTGTAATATCTGCAGATTCTTTTCCCCATCTAGCAGAAAATGTTGGTTGGTAATTAACGTCATTTGAATCTAACATACTCTGTACCCCCTGGGTATATTACTTTTCTCATAAACTCTTCTCGAGTTTTGTAAGGTTTAGGAAGTTTTTTTCCTTTTTCTAAAAATTTATCTTTGTTTTCTTGAACTCTTTGGTATTGCTCTTTGAAAACTTCAGTTTCAACTTTGTGCAACAATTTGTCAATATGAGGGTTAGTTCCAATTCTGTAATCCTTGCTCAGATGGGCGTTAAAACCATTTGAGTCAAAGAGTCCAATATCAAGTGTCCCTGCTCCACCATCAATAACTGCAAACTCTTTGCCTACGCGGTTAGAGACGTTTTGTTCCTTGATTTCCCCTTTTTTTGATATCGTAACTTAACCCTAGTGCGCTTGTCACACCTTCGACATTAACGATACCGTCTTTGATGATTAGTTTTACAGATTTACCTTGGTAAGGTCCATCAATTGATTCAACCACATGTTCACCAATGAAATCCTTCAGGTACTTCCCTCCGGCTTCTTCTTGGATCTCTCTAATAGGAAGTCCCCCGCTAAATGGTGAAAGAACGTCCCCTTCTTTTCCTGTTTCCCAAGCAGCTACTGCTAAAGCAGTTAAAGTAGTAAGTGAAGTTGTTTATTTGTTTTCTTTGTATCATCAGCCTCTGGCTGTTCTTTATCTTCCTTATCCTTTGCGTATTCCCCTACATAGAAAGCTTTTTCTTTTCCGGTAATGGAATCACTTGTGATCTTTACATGCAATCTTTGGATCCCTTCCATATTCAGGTTCGTTTGGTGACGTGTGATTTCGTTAACTGTCATAGGAGCTTTAGCAATTACAGTTGGGAATTGATAAGTTTCAATGTCCCCTTTCTTGTTCAGTACGCTTACTTTAGTAGATGTGTTACCACTGTCTACCCCTGTTAAAATTGCGTCCCCTTTAATGAATTGCTTTTTCAAAGTATCGATTGCTGTCATGATTGTTTCCCCTTTCAGATTATGTAGTGAATCTCCACTACCATTATAGTTGATTTTGGTTAGTCTAAAATAGACTATTATGCTCAAAAAAAATAATGCTCCCTATTTTCAAGCTGTTGCAACCCACTTTCAACCTATAACTCTATTACAAGCAGCTGTAAATGAATTCTTACAACCTGTTGAAAGTGAATTTGCTAATACTTATAACTAACTATAGTTATATTTACATAATATTGCAATAGATTGAAAATAAGTTAAATATGTCTACACAAGGAATTATAAACCATGACAAAGTGTTTTGCAACTTTTACTTTGTTGTAAGTGAAAACTTGCTTTAATACAACCGACTATACATAAAGAATTACAACTTCCCGAAGAAGACTTACAACTTATAATTGATATACAACAGGTTATAAATCATTTAATAATCAGATGTGCTTTCATAATGTGTTCACTTCCAGAAAAGAGTGAATCACTAATTAGGTTCATGGGACAGTAATGTTTGTAAAACAAGTGAAGGGTGTCTGAGGTAATGCACTTATAATTAATTAAAAGCGATTTGTAAGCTAAAAGAGATTTTCAGTAGGTTGAAAATTACTGTTTTTGATTGAGGCGAAACGGCAGTGAGAGGTGATCCTGGATAGTATTAACTGATGTGATGGAACGCGCGTAAGTTAAAATAGATGGTCTAATCTAAACTAGTCTAAATTCAACTAGTTTAGATTAGACCATCTAACATGGAATTAATTAAAAACAAAATGAGGCGATGTTCCAAACGTAATCTGTCACCTGAGAAGGTCGATGATTTAAATTATAACAAATGAAGAATTGGTCTATTTTAGACTGTTTAAATTAGACTATTTCAACTAGTTGTATTTTCTTCATCAAGATTCTGTATGAGGATGAAGTGATTACATTCAGTTATAAAAATAAGTAAACAGGGTTTCAATAGGTTGTAAAACAGTTGAGGTCTCTAAAAGTGCTATTGTCATTTCGAAACCGATATTATTGGGGATAATGGTACAAATTGAATCTATTAAAAAAGGATATTTTTTTGTAGAAAAAAGAAGCTATAACTCTTTTTATGTAGTTACAAAAGGGTTATAATTAGGCTAAATCAACTTATAAGAGAGTTAAATCCTGAACAACGCCTATTAAAGCGTGTTGTAAATGACGTATATAAGATTAGGAGGTAAGTAAATGAGTGAAACAGAAACAGTGAAGGGTTCTGTTCAACCAGGTTCAAATTTGGTTGGAGAAGAAACTGAAATTTCAAATGTTAAGAAAGAATATACAATTACTGATTTGGCTGATATGTTTGGAAAATCTCCAGCTACTATACGTAATTGGGAAAAAGCAATGGGAGATTTACTTAATGTAGAAAGAAACGGTTACAATGCTAGAGTATATTCTGAAAAATCCATGAGAATATTTGCTGAGATAAATCATTGGAGAGATCAAGGTTTCTCAATAGAGGTGATATACAAGCTTTTAGCTTCTAGTAAAAAGCTTTATGAACAGGGTCAAAATGATAATGGGCCATTTTCTGAACCGCCTAAATTTGGACATGATATGTTAGTGGAATTCGAAAAAGTTCTGAAAGAACAATTAAATAATCAAATGCTGCTGTTAGGTGATGGTAGGGATGACGAGGAAAAAAGAAAACAAGAGAAAGAAGAACACGTCAGCAGAGAAAGTGCTAGAAGAAGAGTGGATGCGAAACTAAAAGCGCAGGCATTAAAAGAGTGGGCGAAGGAACCAGAAGGTAGAAGATTAGTTAAGTCTGGTTTCTTTAGCAAAGAAGAAAATATAAATGAACGAGATGCTTTCGTAGAGGAGTATATAGGTGAACATTTTGAACATGAGTATAGGAAGGAAATTCTTGGAGAATAAATGATTTTTTTGACATAATGTTAAGGTTTATATACGCTTAAATTATTAATGAAAGTTACGGAGAACGTGCTTACTCTAGGAGTAAGCACGTTTTTTTATTTTTAAGAGGGGTGTGGAGGGTAATATGGAATTTAGAGACGGCATGTTGGTTCTAGGAAAGTTCAAAGGAGAAGGAGAGATCTTATGGCCAGCGTTCGAAGATGGGCATCATAAGATTGCTCTATTGGGTAAAGGTGATAAGTTCAATAAAACTTTTGAAGAGATAGAACGAAAATTTTTAGAGTTGGAAGGTGTGCCATATTTTAGTATCGATTCTACGAGTGGTAGAAAACTTGAAAGGGAGGGCACATTAACAAACATTATTGCTTTTGAAAGGGATCACCCAGCAAATTCTATTTCTAATGAAATATTATCTGAGCAACGTAAGGAATTAGTCAATATGTATATGGAAATGATGACTTCGTTAATAGGTGTGAATCGTAAAAAGTTAGTAATTGGGTATAGACCGACTTTAGAGGGTCCTTTATATGGTCATATAAGGTCTGCAGCACAACTAGAGGGGGATGAAAAATATAAGTTCGAGGAGCAATTGAAAGGTCTTGATAATGTCTTGTGGCAAAGTGATGGAGACCTATTCTCTTATCAATATGGAGGTAATACAGACGAAGAAAAACTATTAGGGTTATTGAAGGGTGTGTGGTCATTTTGGGTCTTTTCAATGATTACACCGGTTGAAGCGCCTAGAGTTCTTCATATAAATATCCCTGATAGTTCGTCATATTCAGAGGTTCAGATAAAATACCTAGATAGAATGATAGAATTATTATGTGTTATCTCAAATATGAGCAATATGGTTCTAATCTTATCAACTAATAGCATGTCTCCTTTAAAGAGAGCTCCTATCCGTTATAAGTTACTTGTGAAGAAACAAGGAATAGATTATGATCTTTCAAAGACTTCTCTAGATTTCGATGATAATGGTGATTCTTTTGTTCTAATAGATGATGTTCATAAGCAGAAAATGGTCGGAGTTCTACATTTATAAGAAAGTAGCCTATCAGATTGTGGTAGGCTACTAGTCTATAATTTCTATCAATGATTTTTTGCATGTTTTTTTGTTCCACTATATGCTAAATATAAGACATTTGGTGTATAGGAGTGAAATATATGAAAGCAGACATGAAAGGGCTCAATCAATTAGAGGCGGCAACGTTATTGGAAGAATTAAACGTTATTAATGGGATGATGAATCATGGTGATCCTGGAGAAAGAATTAGAGCAAAGAAGTTATTTGAGGAACATTATGAACCATTGCTTCTCCAGCATATTAACTTAGAATCAATTAAACTTGCCCAACAAGAACTTGGTATTTCAGATGAGGAAATGGGGTTTCCTGAAACCCGGGAAATATGTTGAATATAATTTATAAACGGAAGGACCGCTAAGGAAATCTTAGTGGTTTTTATTTGTATATAGAGAGGGGGGATGATAATGAAGCTAAGGATTAAAGGAAGATTATATGACCTTTCGTCTAAGACATTAGAAGAACAAAGAACTTTTCTAAGAAAGTGGTATGCCAAGGGGGAAAAGAATATCGAGTGTCTATGTGTTAATGGGAGAGACAAGCATCCCATCATGCATATCAGAAAGACAGTATCGAAGAACAAGCAAATTAAATATAGTTTAGTAAATAACAGGAAAGGGGATAGTTTTCATCATTACTCATGCCCTAATAATAGCAAGCAAAGAAAGTACTTAAAAAACAAGGGGATAACGTACCATGATGGTATTTTAAAGTTGAGCTATATTAAGGAGAATAGTTCGAATCAATGGCATTCATTCTTTTTAGGATTGTTATCACTAGAAGAGTGCGGTATAGCTACTTATAAGCATGGCCAGACAAGAAATATATCTTCTAGAATATATAAAGCTGCTAGTATTTGTGAAGTAGATGGGAGAAGATTATTGGACAAAAATACATTTGATATTCAAGTGATTAAAAAGGGAAAGAAAAAGGTAGTCATACGGAACACACATGAATCACCAAGATTGATTATAGGGTGGGGTTCTAGTGACGTGGATTATATTGAGCACCATCAGTATGACTTTTTGGGGAAATTGCCATTGTACTCTGTTGATGACACCAGTGATTTTGTGTGTAATATCACAATGAAAAAATCTCTTTTAGAGGGAGTGAAGAAGGATATTAATGGCGGAAATAGTCAAGGATGGTGGTTGATTTGGAGGGATATAAACAAAAAAGGGGTACTAGAGGTAAGAGATTTATTGTTTATACCAGCTGACCCGGGAACGCGTATTCCTATTGAATCACGTTATGATGAGTTACTTATTGAGGAGTTAGTCAAGCTTAAAAAGAACTTCTCAAAACCTCTACTTTGGAAGATTAACGTCTCTGGTGTAGAATTAAGCCCTAACATTATTATTGTTCAGGATAGTAAAAATACTGTAGTAGAAATAGCAAGAAATGTGGAAGAGTTCTATCATTTGAATAAGATCGAAACAATTTATAAAAGTCAGGGTTTTAAATTTATAGAGTGGAGAGCGTTCGATGAGAAACATAAATTATCGGGTTTGAGCTTTAATGATTAAGAGTTTTAAATAAAAAAGGTATCCACTCATCCTTGGAGGAGAGCAGATACCTTTTTTAGATCTAATAATTAAACAAGGGAATTGTTCAGATAAATGAAGCGAAAATTACCCCATAGAATAACATTGTAACTACAAGCAGAACTAAAGAGATTATCAATAGTATTCCTTGTACTTTTAGATACTTTCTGAAATTATCAAGCATCTCGTTCATAGAGTGTTCATCGTATCCGATAACTAACTTCTCTGCATTCTTCGCTGCTCTTAGTATAAAGAGTCCGAGGAAGATGGTTACAATTCCGGGGATTGCACCTACAACAAATGCAAATAAACCTAACAGTGCATGGATAACCCCCATAATGATCGTGAGGTACCCCATAAATTTACCCCATTTTTGAATCCCTTTAAGAGACTCCACTGAATGTGGTGTTAACATAAAAACTCCTCCTTTTTCAAAAATAAAAAGCACCGTCAGGAAAATTCCGACGGTGCTTCCGCGATGTATATTTACTGATATAATAGGAACTTCTTTGTGTTCAAGGTTTTGTTGAACGGTTTATGTAGAAAATTCCTTAGCTAGTATAAGTAGTACAACTTAAATTATAGCACGAAGCGAAGTGGGTTTTCCAATCGCTATTAGTAAACATAGGTGAACATAGGTGATAAAATAATAGTATAACAATATGTTGTATCGATTAAATAGTAGACGCTCAAGTGTGGATTCGGGGTTGGTAAAAACTGAATTCACAAGTGAGCGTTTTATTATGAAATAGGGGGTATTTTAATGGCAAAATTATATTTTAAGTATGGGACGATGGCTGCGGGAAAGTCAGCTAGATTGATTGATGTAGCATCTAGTTATGAAAGGCAAGGGAAAGAGGTTCTTATTATTACTACAGATGATTCTGGTGTGGTTTCAAGCAGAAATGGTGCAGAGAGAGATGCGGTGACTGTTAAAGATGATACTGACATTAAGAATCTGGTTCTTTCTGGTGATTATAAGATCATATTAGTGGATGAGGCGCAATTTTTGAGTCCTTCTAAGATTGAAGAACTTCATCACATTGCGCTTGATGAGCAAATTCCAGTCATGGCCTTTGGATTAAAGGATGACTTTAGGAAGGAAGTGTTCCCGGGTGCTATAAAGCTGTTTGCGTTAGCAGAGTCTGTTGAAGAAATCAGAGCAATTTGTGCTGACTGTGAAAAGAAAGCAACATGTAATATGAGGCATATTGATGGTGTTCCTATAGTAAAAGGAGATCAAGTGTTAAGGAGTAAAAATTCTTATAAGGCGGTATGTAGTCATTGTTATAGAAGAGCTATAAAATCAGCGTTACTAGTTTGATAAACAACTCAAAAGCGTTAAACGTTCGTAAGGTTAGGTGGCGGAGTTTAACGCTTTTGAGTTGTTCATTTTTTTACTGCGTTGTAGTAAACCAGTATGATATTTATATAATCAACGAAAACAAGTTAAAACACTGATAAGGAGATGGTAATGGTGATGGAATTTTCAATTGAAGCAATTAAAAACTTTTTGTTCGGGCTAAGTTTGGAAACGTGGGTGATAATTGTTGTTGTATGTGTTGGGCTTTATTTTGGTGGCAAATTATTAAATGTAGTCCTACAGCCAATATTCAAATTGGTGTCTATGGCCTTTATGTTGTTTGCCATGTATCGGTTTGCATTAATGTTTGGGTTGATATAGATTTTCGCTAGTAATTGCTACTGTGAGTTTCAATGTACTAAAATAAAGAAAAGTTAATAAATAAGAAGAAGTACTTCTTTCTAGTCTAATGATGAGATAGGAGTGCTTTTTTTCGTGAATTAATGAGGTGGTCTTGTTAATGATAATTCCCGGGATAGGTGTAAAAGTAAAGGTGAAAAGCGAGGGTGGCATATATACATCAAGGATTGTAGATTTCAATTCTAATGAAATAATGCTTGAGTATCCCGTAAATATTAGTGATGGTAAGACGGGTCTCTTTTATAAGGGTGAAACCCTTGACGTTACCTTTGTAGGTGAAGATGGCGTGATGTATAAGTATAAGCCAACTTTAAAAAGGAAGAAAAGAGATAATATACCACTAGTTGTTTTAGATGCTCCAACCACACAAAATGTTAAGAGAATACAAAGACGAGAATACGTTCGTGTTTCCGATACAAAAGGTGTTTCTTTGATATTAAATGATAAAGTTTTATCGGGCGTATTGCTTAATATTAGTGCTGGTGGTATCGCTGTCAAGATGGATAAATCACTTGATATTCAAGTGGGAGATAAAGTTTTCTGCGAATTTTTATTAGCGAATAGTCTTGTGGGATTTAAGTGCGAAGTGAAAAGAGTGTCTATAAATGATTCTGATTTTAAATTGAGTATGCAGTATGACGATATAAATAGTTCTGATAGGGAAATGATCACTAGATACGTATTTTCTAAACAAGTAGAACTAAGGAAAAAGGGAGTTCTATAAAATTTTGAAGAATAGGGGTGGAGAAGTATGTTAAGAGGTTTTTATACAGCCGCTTCAGGGATGGTTGCCCAGCAAAGGCAGATCGACATGAATTCTAATAATATGGCGAATGCAAATACACCTGGATTCAAGGTAGATCAATCTTCTTTACGAGCCTTTCCTGAGATGTTGCTAACACGAATGGGTGCTTCAGAACCAGGGTCGCCAAAAGGGATGGTTCATAGCGGTGTAGTGGGACCCTTAAATACTGGCGTTTATATGCAGGAGGCTACGCCGCTTATGAAGCAAGGAGATATTCGTGAGACTGGTAATATCACGGATGTGGCCATATGGAATGGTTCTATGCCGGTTAATCCTGAAACGAATGAAGAGGGCTCTGTTTTGTATCAGGTTCAAACCCGTGACGGAGTAGCTTATACAAGAAATGGAACCTTTTCGTTGGATGGACAGGGCTATTTGACAACCGGTAATGGAAATATGGTACTGAATGAAGAGGGTGAAACTATTCAAATTGCAGGAGATGTCTTTGAGGTAAAGGAGAATGGTGTAATTGAGGGTAGTGTTGCCCCGGGTGACCGTATAGCTATGGCCTATTCTGATAAACCTTCTGATTTAGTTAAAGAAGGTAATGGTTTATTTATTTCTGTTGATCCGCTCCCTAATGCGAGAGAAGTTCAAGGTGTAGAGTTCATTTTAAAGCAAGGGTTTGTAGAAGGTTCTAATGTCGATCTTCAACAAACGATGACCAACATGATGAATTCATACAGGATGTTTGAAATGAATCAAAAAGTATTAAAGTCTTATGATCAGTCTATGGAGAAAGCTGTTACTGAAATAGGAAGAGTGAGATAAGGGGTGGGTAAATGTTAAACACGATGATTAATTCCTCAGTAACGATGGGCCAAATCCAGAAGCAAATGGATATCATATCAAATAATATGTCCAACCTGGGTACTGCGGGATTCAAGAGGAAGGAAGTTAGTTTTAACGATTTGTTATACCAACAGTTTAATAACCAAACAAGAGAGGGATTCGAGGAGGGGCGAAGATCGCCTGAAGGTATCCGTCAAGGTGTGGGTGCTGCGCTAGGTCAAGTTTCCTTGCGTATGGATCAAGGCTCAATTAAACAAACGGAAAGAGCTTTGGATGTGGCAATTGCCAATCCTAATCAGTTCTTTCAGATATCTAAAGAAGGAGAAACCTTATACACCAGGGATGGAAAGTTTTACTTATCTCCTCGGCCAGACGGTACGGGTGTGGACCTGGTTACAGCTAATGGTGAACATGTGCAAGGGAAGAATGGAAATATAATTCTTCCGGAAGGCGCTAAAGACATTACGATAACTGAGTTTGGTGTGGTCAAGGTATCCACTGCGAATAATGGAGAAGTGATTGTAGATCAATTAGATATGGTGAGTGTTGTTCGACCTCAATTACTTAATGCTGTAGGAGGAAATAAATTTACTCTTCCAGAAAATTTAGTTGGTCTAAACTTAAATGAAGAAGATCTGATTCAAGTTACTAATAATGGTGATGTAGCTTTAAGGCAAGGGGCATTAGAAATGTCTAATGTAGATACAGGAAAAGAGATGACAGAATTGATGTTGGCTCAAAAGTCATATCAATTTAATGCTCAAGCATTACGAATGTCCAATGACATGTTTGGGCTCATTAACCAATTAAGGTAACCCGAATGTGGCATTTTAGTTAGATGGACAACCGGTAGACGGGGTTGGTATAATAGAACTATGATTCAAGTAATTACTTAATAAGCCTCAACCCTTGAGGGTATAAAGGTGCTTAAAAGTAAGAGCTCAGTCGAGTAACCGATCTCTGTTTATCTGAACAGGAAAACAATCGATCGGTTATTGGTCTGGGCGACTTACTTTTAAGTACCTTTTTTTGTCCAATATAAAAATAAGAAGGAGAGATTGAGAATGAGTAATACAAACACTATGGAACATGAAATCTCAGCAAGGAATACCGCTTTAAATAAGGATATTTCTTTATTTGAGAATGTATTTCCGATTACCCCTGACATGACAACAACTCACTCAGGTATTCAGCGATTGGTTATGTTAGATCGCTATGCTTTTAAGGATACTAAGAAAGCCACTTTGGATGTTGGTAATACGGTTGTATTGACGATTAAAGAGGATCCTAAATTCCCTGCTAGAGGTATTGGAGAAATAGTTGAAATTGATAGGGAGAGTCAAACTGCAAAGGTGGAAGTTAGTGAAGAGTATCGAGGAGCCCTTGAAAATCCTGAAGAGTATATCTTGGAGCGGTCAATTGTAGCTATTGATAAACCACTAGAGTTATTTTATGAACAGATTGCTAAACGTAATGCATGGGGTTTAGCTTCTGTAGAAAAAACGGAAGAGGCCCGTCAAGAATGGTTTGAAAAGTTCTATCATGAATTGGTAACGATGAACTTTATACCGGCTGGACGAGTTCTTTACGGCGCGGGCTCAGGAACTGACGTGACTTATTTTAACTGTTACGTGATGCCTTTTGTTGTAGATTCTAGAGATGGTATTTCCGATCATCGAAAAAAGGTAATGGAGATTATGTCTCGAGGCGGTGGTGTTGGGACTAATGGGTCAACTTTGCGTCCGCGAAATGCTTTGGCTAGAGGAGTAAATGGTAAATCGTCTGGTTCTGTATCTTGGTTAGATGATATTGCTAAACTTACACATCTGGTAGAACAAGGTGGGTCTAGACGTGGAGCGCAAATGATAATGTTAGCAGATTGGCACGTTGATATCCTGGAGTTCATTATATCTAAGATGCAAAATCCAAAGATCCTGCGATTCATTATCGAAACAACTGCAGATGAAGAGATTAGGCAATTGGCTAAAGATAAGTTGAAGTTCACTCCATTAACAGAGACAGAAAAGAATTTATATCAAGGGGCTTTAAACTTTAAGAGTGTAGAAGGGAATGGTGGATTTAGCCAGAAAGTCATCGAAGAAGCAGAAGAAATGCTGCGTGATGGCGGTACCTACAGTGTTCATAACCCTGATTTTCTGACAGGTGCGAATATTTCTGTATGCTTAACGAATGAGTTTATGGAAGCGGTCGAGAAAGATGAAGAATATGAATTGAGGTTTCCAGATACGGCTAGTTATTCCGAAGAAGAAATGAAATACTACAATGAGAATTGGCATGAAGTTGGTGACGTTCGTGTTTGGGAAAAAGAGCACGGGATGAAAGTGAAGACACACCGCACAATTAGGGCGAAAGAGCTATGGGATTTAATTAATATCTGTTCAACCTATAGTGCAGAACCTGGTATATTTTTTCTAGATAATGCTAACGAAAAGACCAATGCTGCTGCGTATGGTCAAAAGGTTGTTGCAACAAATCCGTGTGGTAATAGTTGTTTGCCTCACGTAAAAAATCGCGGAATGAAGCGGGGAGCCTAAGCCAACAAAATGGTAAGGTAATCCGAACCGAAGTTATAGTGTAAAGACTATAACAGGGGCAACGCATAGATTCTGATCCTGCTAGATTAGCAGACTATAATGAATCCACGAGGCCGCGAGACTGGCAACAAGCCTTGTAAAATAACGGTTAAGAGATATGCTGAACTGGACTATAAAGGTTTAGGTGTAGATAGTCTATTTTAGACTATCAAATCTAGACTATATAAATAGTCGATACCTACAGTTTTGGGTGCTGCTGTGGGGAATGGGGGAAACCTCCAGAAGCAGAGGATAAAAAGCCTTTGTGTTTAACAGATTAAGAGATTTGGAACAACCTCTTGCACCGTATAGTGTTTGTAACCTAGCTGCTGTGAATTTAGCGAAGTTTGCAGACAAAGAGAATAAAGTTGTAGACTTCGAAAAATTAAAGAGAACGGTTGAAGTAGGAGTAAGGATCCAGGATAACGTGATCGACGCAACGCCTTACTTCCTTGAAGAGAACAAGAAGCAAGCGCTTGGCGAACGTAGAGTCGGTTTGGGTGTTATGGGACTTGCTGATCTTCTGATTTATTGTGAAAAAGAATACGGTTCAAAAGAAGGAAATCAATTAGTAGATGAAGTGTTCGAAGTGATTGCAACCACTGCTTACCGTGCTTCTATCGAACTTGCAAAGGAACGCGGGAGCTTCCCATTCATGGAAGATCAAGATGGACGGGGCAATCGTGAGAAATTTATCCAAACAGGGTATATGGAGAAAATGCCAGAATCAATTCGTGAGGGTGTGCTAAATCATGGTATTCGTAACTCTCACTTGCTAACTGTTGCTCCGACTGGTTCTACTGGAACAATGGCTGGAGTGTCTACGGGGTTAGAACCATACTTCTCCTTCACTTATTTCAGAAGTGGCCGATTAGGTAAGTTTATTGAGGTGAAAGCAGCTATAGTTCAAGAGTATCTAGAAAGAAATCCAGATGCTGATCCAGATAATTTGCCAAAATGGTTCGTTTCTTCTATGCAACTATCTCCTGAAGCACACGCTGATACTCAATGTGTCATTCAGAATTGGATAGATTCTTCTTTATCGAAGACTGTTAATGCTCCTAAGGGATATACTGTAGAAGAGGTTCAAGAGGTCTATGAACGATTGTACAGGGGTGGAGCAAAAGGTGGTACGGTATATGTAGATGGAAGCCGTGATCAGCAGGTACTGACTTTGACAAAAGATGAACAAAAACAGGAACAACAAGAATTGCTTCCTAAAGAAGAATCAAAAGTATACGTGCTTGATACTATTCACGATCTGCAATCAACCAATGTGAAAATAGGTTCTGAAGTTGGAGAAACTTGCCCTGTTTGTAGGAAGGGTACAGTGAAAGACATCGGAGGGTGTAACACTTGTACGAACTGTGGCGCACAATTAAAGTGCGGCTTATAAGAATAATCGCCTACGTTATACACCGGGCGAAAGCTGAAGTAAAATCAGTTTAAAGGTTAAGTTGTTTTAAAAGTAACAATGTAATTCAAGGTTGGCGACTTTACTTCGCCAACCTTTTTTTATGAAGTTTTTGGTAATCCGAATTCTTGTGTGTTCAATAAAGATTGGCTCGTGCTTTAATAGGGTGTTCTGATTTTGTATAATAGATATATATCGACATTTAATTAATCAGTACATTTTAGCCCAGGCGGGTAGAATTTATTTCTTAAAGCGCTCCATCCGAGTGAACAAACTTTCTTGAAAGAACATTGGTTTGTTTATTCTGATGGGTCGCTTTTTTTCTACCCATAAAAACAATTACAAAGGAGAGAGAAGTATGAGCAACAACGTACATTTATTACACGGAACAGAACCATTTTTGATGGAGGAAAGACAAGATACTATTGTTGGGAAAGCGTTGGGTAAAAATGGTGATCAGGTATTTGTCTTTGACTGCAAAGAGGTGCCGCTCCAAGAAGCTATTCAAGAAGCGCAAATGAGTTCCTTGTTTGGAGATGACGAGAAAGTGGTGTTGATCAAGGATGCATACTTTTTGACAAGTGAAAAAGTGAAGTCGAAAGTAGAGCATAATTTGGACGTTCTGATTGACTACTTTAAAAATCCTAATCCATCTACTACAATCATTATTCTTTGTCCTTATGAAAAGCTTGATGGCCGCAAGAAATTAACGAAGCTCTTAAAAAAAGAAGTTGAAGTATATGAAGCGAAGCCGTTATCACCTGGAATGGTTGGTAATTGGATTCGAAGACGAGTAAAGCAACACAATGTTCAAATTGAGCCTAGAGCAGTAGATCTATTAGGTCAATTGGTAGGTTCTAATCTCGTTGGCCTTGTAAATGAGATTCACAAATTGGCTTTGTTTGTTGGAGATACTGGTATGATTACAGAGAATCATGTGCGACATATGGTATCCCGCTCGCTTGAACAAAATATTTTCTTACTCATAAATAAAGCGGTTAACAAACGCTTGGATGAAGCTTTTGAGATATTAACTGACTTGCTCAAGAGAAAAGAGGATCCTATTCCTATGGTGATTTTATTTGCGAAGCAGTTCCGGTTGATCTATCAAGTGGGAGCTCTTCTGAATCAAGGTATGACGGAGGTGCAAATCGCTAAGGAATTAGGTCAGCATCCTTATCCTGTAAAACTTGCAGCTGAACAAGTGGGTAACTTTGATAAACAAGATTTAATAAATATTTTGAATCACCTAACGGACCTTGATTACAAGATGAAAACGGGCAGGGTTGAAAAGAAATTAGCTTTAGAGATGTTCTTGGCTTCTCTAAAAACTGCCTAGCCTTTCTGAGTTATGTCTTTGTTCGTTAAGGTGATAGAAAAGTGGTTTTGATTCGTTCGAAATTCAGGAGTACTAACAAAGAGAAAACTATTGAAATAGTGAGTGGTAGAGCGGGATATTCTTATCTCGCTACTGCCTTTTTACATAATTGGAGGAATCAATATGATTAAAGTAGAGGAGCATTCAGGACTCATTCAGAATGTGATTAATCGGACATTCGGAGGATATGCTGAAGCGGAAAAAATTGCGAAAAATCGAGGAATGGACATTGAAGACCTTTTTCAGATTGGATATCTTGCTATGTTGGTTGCTGCGAAGAAATTTAATCCTGAAAAGGGGAAGTGGTCCACGATAGCCTACCATTATATTAGAGGATATATCATGGATGAGATAAATAACTCGTTTCCATTGAAAATGCCAACTAAAATGGATGTTGAGGAAAAGAAAGAGAAGAGTAAGGTTCGTTCTCTTCACAAAGAGTGTAATGATGGAGAGGGTTTGTTCTTGTTAGACATTATTCCTTGTAGAAAGGAACCGTTCATAAATGAGGTAATTTTGAAGCGGGACTTAGAGGTTGCGGCAGATAAAGTGCTAACTACAAGCGAAAAAGTAGTTGTTTTCAAACATGTATATGACGACGCACCTCAAAATGTGATCGCCATAGAGTTAGGACAAACAAGGCAAAATGTATGTCATTTACTCAAGAAAGCCAAGAGTAAATTGGCTAAAGAGGTTAGTTAGGGATCATCCTATTGGATGGTCCTTTTTTAGTTTCATTGACATCTACTTATCTGTAAATTATCATTAAACTAAATTAATAAATATGGGGAGCACCCTGTCTACGGTATGTTACTGTGGCGGGGTGTTTTTTGCTATGTTCTGAAAATGTCATGTCGATCAATTCCTCTTTAATCCCATACATACTTTTGTAGATGAAGTGGGGCCGGATTAAGGGGGAGCAGTATAAGTGTTAGCAAAAACCCATTCAAACTTTGGAGTAGCATTCGGTCTATCCTCTGTTTACCTAATGGAAAGTCTGGAGATTACAGCTGCCGGACCATTGTTATCAGCGGCCTATGTGTACTTTGTATATAAGGGAAGTGGGATACCGGACATTGATCATCCGACAGCAACAATAAGCAAAAGGTATCCAATTTTATCAAAAGTTATTTCTAAGTTATTTGGGCACAGAAAATTTACACATTCATTACTTTTTATTCTATTATTTTCAGCTATTCACCTCTTATTTGTGTATGCGAATATATTAGGGTTAACTTATCTGGTAAACCGGTATTTAGGAATCGATGTGTCAGCGGTTATTCCAAGTGGACCATTAAAGGTGAGTCTGTATCTCTCTTTCGGATTAGCAGTTGGGATGTTGTCCCATGTAGTGGGAGATTCTCTTACCAAAAGAGGGGTCCAAATACTAAGGCCGTTTTCTAAAAAGTCTTATAAGCTGCCTTTTACATTTAAGACAGGAAGTTTAGTGGAAAGTGTGCTGTCCATGCTCTTTGTTATTTTTAATGTGTTTATGCTTATGTTAATTATCTACCGTTATTTATTAGGGTTAACCTACAATGGTTTTTCTATAGAATACTTAATATAGCTCGAAAGATATCAGTCGTAATGTGCCAGTTATAACATACTACATCCAAGTTATGAATAGAAAATGAAGAGGAGTGGGCTATCTATGACCCACTCCTTTTTTATAGAGGGGAGAAGTTTTTATGTATGAGGAGCTTATTATAGCGGAGAAGCCTTCGGTTGGCTCCAGTATTGCCAAGTCGTTATTTAAAGACATCAAGAGAAAAGATGGGTATTTAGAATGTGAGGGGGGAAGGTATGCCGTAACCTGGGCTTTTGGTCATCTGGTTGGGTTAGCCTATCCTGAGGCTTACGATGAGAAATATAAAAAGTGGAAGATAGAAGATTTACCTATCATACCAGAAAAACATAAATTGACTAGGAACAAGGGAGCTAGTAAACAAGTGAGCCTAATTGAAAAGTTAGGGAAAGATTCTAAAACTGTAGTAAATGCTTGTGATAGTGGGCGCGAAGGAGAATTGATATTCCATAGGACAGCCCTCACTACAGGTTTATACAAAAAACCAATTAAACGTTTGTGGACCAGTAGTGTGACAGAAGCAGCCATAAAAAAGGCATATGATAACCTCAAAGATGCAAAGGAGTATAGAAACCTATTAAACTCTGCGGTTGTTCGGAGTGAAGCAGACTGGTTAATAGGGATCAACGCAACTATGGCTTTTACAGTCCAGGTGGGAGCGGGAGATACAGTAAATATCGGACGCGTGAAGGTGCCGGTTGTTTCGATGGTATATGATCGATGTAAAGCGGTAGAAGATTTTGTGAAAAAGACGTATTACGTGGTTGAATCAAATTTCGAGCAAGGTGATTCGAAGTATAAAGGGGTGTTGGAACAAGAGCCATTTGAGAGTCCTGACAGAGCGGAGGAGATAGCGGAACAGGTTAGGTATGAACATGGGAAAATTGTTAGCTATGAAACAGAACCTAAGAAGGTTTATGCTCCGAAGCTCTATAATCTTACATCTTTAACTAGTGAAGCAAACCGAAAATTTGGATATAGCGCTTCAGAGGTATTAAAAATAGCCCAGTCTTTGTATGAAAACAAAAAGTGTATCACTTATCCACGTACAGGAAGTAATTATGTGACACCAGAAGAGATTCCTTTTATGAGAAATGTTTTTGAGGTGCTAAAAGGTTCTGAATATAGTTCAGCTATGGAAAAAGCGGACATGAAGTTTATAGATGAAAAGAATAATAAAATTTGTAATGAAAAGTATGTGGATGATCACCATGCTATTCTACCGACAGAGAAGGTTCCAGAAGACTTAGATAAAAAGGAGTCGAACGTGTATAACCTGGTTGTTATGCGGTTCATAGCCCAATGTTTCCCTCCTGCAGAGTATTTGAAGCATGTAATAAAAACTGAGGTGAACGGTCATTCTTTCCACACATCATTTAAGGAATTAAAGAGCTTGGGTTGGAAAATCAATGATGAGAATAAGGGGAAAGAAGATGAAGAAAAAGAAGAAGAAGAAGTGAGAACTGAAGCTTTCTCAATTAATGAAAATGACTCTGTACACTGCACAGAATCATCCTCGGTTGAAAAAGAAACTTCACCACCTAAACTTTTCACAGAAGGACATTTAATGACTGCTATGGAAGTGGCGGGTAAGTCGCTTGAGGATGAACAATTAAGAGAAGCTATGAAAGATTCGGGAATTGGTACACCTGCAACAAGGGCTTCTACGATTGACGGTGTAATAGATGCAAAGTATATCAAGTTGAAAGGCAAATCCCTTCATGTTACTGAAAAGGGCCGGGCGCTTATTGATATGCTACGTCAAACCAAACTATCGAGTTTAACCTCTCCGGAATACACAGGTAAATGGGAGAAAAAATTAAACGAAATCTCAAGAGGTGAATATGATCACCAAAAGTTTCTGGAATTCGTAAAGAAATTTACTGCTCTTGTTGTGGAGGAAGCAGCTAAACAAGAGGTGCAGGTAAAAAATAAAGTCGAAAAGATAGCAGATTGTCCTGGATGTGGAGAAGGGATAATCGTTGAAGGGAAAAAGAGTTTTGGGTGTAGCAGATGGAAGGAAGGTTGTAATTATAAAATCTGGAAGAACCAGTTTAACAAGACCATAAATTCAAAGCATGCTAAGAGTCTGATTGAAAAAGGAAAAACGGATATACTAACTTTCACCTCTAAGAAAAAGAAATCAAAGTACAGTGCTTGTCTAATAATGAAGGATCTAGAAAAAGCGGTAATAGAGATGGAATTTGTAAATAAAACTTATGGTCCCTGTCTAAAGTGTGAGGAAGGAAAGATGACGGATCGTGGGAAGTTTATGGGGTGCAGTTCTTATCCTGAATGTGACTTTACGTTTTCCAAAACTATAAAATCTAAGGAAATACCGATTAAACAGTTAGAAAAGTTATTTACTAATAATGAAACGGATATGATAGAAGGATTCGTTTTGGGGGATAAGGGAGAGGTTTCGGCTAAGCTTTACTTTAAAGATGGAAAATTAAAGATGAAAAAATAAGGGAGCCGAAAATTTGCTCGGTTTTTAGATGCGATGTAAACTTGGAACAAGGAGAGAAATACAACTATTCGGAGTGATTGAAAATGGGTAAAATTGATATTTCAAAATTCCCAAAAGCACAAGAAATGATTATAGATGCAGAACTTGAGGATCAAGCAGATTATATTAAATGGCTGCCGATGTTTGATAAAGAACAAGCTGCTTTAGCTCTTGCAAAAATGTATGTCACTGCAAAAGCTGGAGCTAGTGATAGTATTCCAGGTAGGGCGAAGGCTAAGCGGTCTACAGATAAATTATTCTTTGAAGTTAGCGGAAAAATTCATCTTTATGCTAGAGCCGAAGCCAGGGCCCGTTTGGGGTATGATAGTGAGGACGTTACTCGTCTGTTCTGCCACATAGCATTTGGAGGAGAAAAATATAGAAGGTAAATAGTCAGGGGTTGGTGTGGTGACTCTGCGTTATCCAAATGGAAATGTGTATAAAAAGAAACCCGATAAAAAGAATGAAAGAAAAAGGGGAAATATAGATCGAGGGAACAGGGGTATGTCTTTAGAGAAAGATATAGAAGATACTAATACCCATTATCAAATCACTGGTAAGGCGATCTTTAATAAGCGTCCAACTCCTATTCAGGTATTGAAAGTGAAAGATAATCAAATCTGTTCTGCGTATTTTCAAGAACCAAGTACAGTGGATTTTTATGGTGTTTATAAGGGTAGGTATTTTGATTTTGAGGCAAAAGAAACACAAAGCAAGACTTCATTCCCTTTAAAGAATATTCATGCTCATCAAGTACAACATATGAAAAACATTCTTGCTCATAAGGGTGAGAGTTTCTTGATATGCCGATTTGTGAAACTCGATAAAACGTATTTTTTAGATGCTAAGTATGTTATAGAGTATTGGAATGGAATGTTGAGTGGTGAGAGAAAATCAATACCGTTGGATTCCTTTAAAGAAAATGGTATTGAGATCCAGTTTACTTACCTAGCGAAAGTCGATTATCTGCCAATTATTGACCGGCTATACCTGTAGCAATAAGAATTATTTGTAGAAATCAAAGAAGCTAGTGTTATATAATGTTTTTAAATGAAAGAACGGGGGAGAACCCGCATTTTTGGATTTATATCCTTAAATGCGGGTTCTTTTTTTATTTTCAAACTATAAATGAAGGTGTTGTTAAGATGGATAAAAACTCAGTAATTGGCATGATTTTAGCGTTTGTGGCTCTTATTACAGGTATGGTGTTAAAAGGTGTAACAATTACAGCTCTCATTAACCCTGCTGCATTCTTGATCATTTTCGCAGGAACAGGAGCGGCTATTCTTATTGCTACATCAACCAAAACCTTTATGAAGATACCGGCTTTGATGAAGGTATTTATTCAAAGAACAAATTGATAAAGAAATTCCTGACTACATTGCGGATTTTACGGAGTGGGCAGACATAGCTCGAAAAGAGGGCCTTTTAGCCCTAGAAGATAAAGCGAATGAGTTGGATGATCAATTTTTAAAGAATGGTTTAATGATGGCAATTGATGGCAAAACACCTGAATTTATTAGAGATGTTATGTTAGAAGAGATGGATGCGATTGAAGAAAGGCATGGTAATCAAGCTGAGATCTTCACGAAGATTGGGACATTTGCTCCTACGCTTGGTGTTTTGGGAGCGGCTGTAGGATTAATGGCTGCTTTGGGTCATATGGAAGATACAGCTGCATTGGGTCACTCAATCTCTGCGGCCTTTGTAGCTACTATTTATGGTATCTTCTTAGGGTATGTTATATCTCATCCTATTGCTAGTAAGTTAAAAGAAAAGACAAAGGAAGAGATGTCTATTAAGAGAGTTGTAATAGAGGGGGTATTGTCTCTTTGTGATGGTCAGTCGCCTGCAGACGTTAAAAGAAAATTAATGGTATATATTCCGGAAAGCGCTAGACTGTCCTTAGAAGAAGAGCGTGATTCAAATGGCTAGGAAGAAAAAACATGCAGAGCATATCGATGAATCCTGGTTAATACCCTATTGTGATTTATTAACTTTGTTATTAGCACTGTTTTTTGCTTTGTGGGCAATTAGTGATGAGAACCCTCAGAAATACCAGGAGTTAGCGATTGTATTTGAGAGTGAACTAAAAAGTAATGGAGTGATGGATTTCCAAGCTCCTTTACAACAAAGAGACGTAACGATGCTAGAAAAACAGAAGGAAGTTCCATCTGCGCTGAATGACGAATCTTTAAAACAAACAAAAGAAAGAATTGAAGATTACATTGAACAAAGAGGTCTTACTGATAAGTTGGAAACTAAACTATCAGAAGATGGATTAATGATTAAAATCATGAACAATGCTTTATTTGATTCTGGAGTTGCAGAAGTTAGAAGTGACTCTTTCGGTCTTGCAAGAGAGATATCAAACTTATTAGTTTCAAATCCACCTCGACAAATTGAGGTTAGTGGACACACAGACAATGTTCCTGTTGTTGGAATTAATTTTGACTCGAACTGGCATCTGAGTGTAATGAGATCGGTGAATTTCATGAAGATTTTGTTGGAAAATGACGATTTGGATCCTCGGGATTTAACTGCTAAAGGATTTGGTGAATATAAACCGGCGGCCTCAAATAATACAGCTGAAGGTAGATCATTAAATAGAAGAGTAGAAGTATTGATCAAACCTTTTGATTAAACGTTCCTTTGATTTGCCCGGCTAAGCACACCGTGGTAATCTTATTTTAGCAACTTGATAAAAACTCTGAATGCAGTGTATTTTAGTGGGGGTGCTAAAATGGGATTGAAGAAAAGTGTTATGAAGGATATTGAGAATGCAAGAAGAGAAATGTTTTTGATATCTAAAAAATATCCATTAACATCATCAGAAGTTGTAACGGCCAGTCAAAAGCTAGACCGTTTGATGAATAAGCATTCGAAATTAAATCATGTCTATGAAAAGTAGAGTGCTCCGGGTTTATATGGTATTATTTCAAATGAGTTAATAATGATTTTCATTATATAATCTACACAATTACTACTTAGGAGGAACAAACATGAATAAAACAGAATTAATCAATTCAGTATCTGTTCAAGCAGAACTTACAAAGAAGGATGCTACAAAAGCAGTTGACGCTGTTTTCGACACAATTCAAGCTTCGCTTGTAAAAGGTGATAAAGTCCAATTAATCGGATTCGGTAATTTCGAAGTGCGTGAGCGTGCAGGTCGCAAAGGTCGTAATCCGCAAACTGGTGAAGAAATTGAAATTTCAGCTAGTAAAGTACCTGCTTTCAAACCAGGTAAGCAATTGAAAGAAGCGATCAAGTAATCCATATTAATTAAACATTCAATTAAAAACACCAAAGGATGGTTGAAAAATCATCTTTTGGTGTTTTTGTTTTGAAAGGGGTGATTAAGGTGCGTCTGATAGAGTTGGAAAAGAGTGAGACTGGTGTAGAACTAGTAGGTACCGTCTTTCAAGGAGAAGGGGATCCGGTCTTTGAAAGGGGGATTGTCTTAACCAAGGGAATCAAGAAACTGCTACTTGAGAATGGTGTTTGTTATATCTATGTTGAAGAGAAGAATAGGTCGAAGGATGCCGTCATAAATGATGAAGATATAGAAAGTGTAAAGCGCGGATTTTTTGATATTCTCCACAAAAACAAAAAAGCTAAGACTGTTAGTAAGGAAACTTTAATAAGGTTTCAAAAAGTGCTAAACGAATTATTCAGATCAACCCCGGCGGATTCGGGGGTCATGAATATATTAGCTGAAATTCAAAAGAGAGATGAAGAACTTTGTCTTCATTCTATAAATGTAACGCTGTATTCAATGCAGCTTGCGAAAGATCTTGATTATTCAATAAAAGACACTGAGTTAATTGGTATGGGTGCCCTTCTGCATGACATAGGGAAAATGCTTATACCACGTGCTATTTTATACAATAGTGAAGGACTAAAAGATGGAGAATTTCAAATAATAAAAACTCATAGCTCTCTAGGTTTCGAAGTGTTAAAAGATAATTATTTTATCCCTGAGGAAGCTGCGCAAACAGCGTATCAACATCATGAAAGGTTAGATGGAAGTGGGTATCCTAGAGGTTTGAAAAATGATGACATTCACGAGTTCGCTAAAATTATTGCGGTATCTGATGTATATGATGCTGTTACATCAGATAGAGTATATCAAAAGGCTATGCTACCACATGAAGGTGTGGAAGTCCTTCGAAAAAGTATTCCTCAACAATTAGACTCCAGATTAGTAGAAACATTCCCGCGATCTATTACTATTTATCCTCCTGGTACATCAATAATATTAAACCACCAGCAAAAAGCAGTAGTATTAAAATATAATTCCGAAAATCCTGGTAACCCTATAGTTAGTGTTTTGAGTAGAAAAGATGGAACCCAGTTAGAAGAAAGTTTAATACTAGATTTATCAAAAAGCTCAAATTACAAAATCACTTCAGCATATATATGATTTGTTAGGAAAGAAGTCGGTTGTGTATAGGGTGATTGTTTGTGCGTATCGTTGACATATTGACAATCGTAGTAATAAAATAATAGTCATATACTATATGTTACTTAATGCGAAGAACGCACGTATTTTTGAGGGTGAAACCTCTATATACGTGCGTTCTTTTTTGATTTAGGAGAGGTGATTTTTTATGAGAGTGATCAACTGTAATAACTGTGGGAAGTTGTTTAACACTCTTGGTCGCCTAATTTGTCTTGACTGTAAAAAAGAAGAAGATGAAGTAGCGTATGAGGTTAGAAAATATCTTAAGAAAAATCCTGACGCATCTGCAAATGACGTGTGTGAGGAAGTAGATGTTAGTATGGACTTCTTATCAAAGTTGATAGATGAAAATCGGATTATCATGAAAAGAAGAGAAAGTCCGATTTCATGCCAGATATGTGGTCAACAAATTAGTAGAGCAAGGATCTGTTCTGAGTGTGCTAATCAACTAAGTGAAGGCTTGGGCAAACAAGAAAGTGAGAAAACGCAAGTTACAACCAGATATTTTAATAAAAAAAGGTAAGGAGACTATTATGGCTGAAAAAATATATACATGTATCGACTTGGGTTCCTCAACAATAAAAGTGTTACTAGTAAAAGAGTCACGAAATCGTTTTGTTACAGTTTCTACCCATAAATTTGAGTCATGTGGTATTAATAAAGGGTTGATAACAAATATTCTAGAAGTTTCTGAAAGGCTGGAAGATGCAGTAGACAAAGTAGAGAGAATGACTAACCAAAAGATTGATGAAGTATTTGTGGGTATGGGTGGACTCACCACAAAATCAGTTGAATGTAATGGTGTTATTTCTATTTCTAACCCTGAGCAAATCGTAACAAAAGAAGAGATTGATAGGGTATTGGATGCTGCGAAGTTGACGGATATGCCTTCTGAATTGGAAGTGGTTCATGTTACTCCGGTAGAATTTAACTTGGATAAAGTGAAGCACATAAACGATCCATCAGAGATGAAGGGTAGCCGTTTAGAAATGAATGGCATGCTAGGGATGGCTAATCAAACGGCAATACATAGTATGCGTAGGGCTATAAATAATGCTGGTTTAGAAATGAAGGGTTTGTTACTGAATCCGTTCGCTTTACTGGAACATCTATCACATGAGGATCGTGTCAATGGCGCTTGGGTTATAGATATTGGTGGCGAGACTGTAACGATATCCGTTGTTGAAAAGGATAGGATACAAAACATTCAAGTGTTAGGTATTGGTTCGGATTTGATTACGCAGGATTTGGGCTATGCTTTCCACTTGAAAAAGGATAAAGCAAATAAATTAAAACATGAAGTTGGGTTGAAAAATGAAGTTGGTAGTATGCGTGTTCAAACTAAGTTGGGTACAGCCGAACTAGATCGAAAGGAAGTTCATCACGTTATAGCTTCGAGGATGGAAGAAATCTTGGAGAAAATCTTAGATGCTATTCAAGAATCAGAAGTGATTATTCCTTCAGAAAGAGTGATATTCACTGGAGGAGGGGCAGCTATAGAAGGGTTCTTAGAAATGGCAGAAGAGTTCTTTGGTAGAAGAGCAACAGTGCTAACACCAAACAATCAAGACGGCAATGCTGCAGCCGATTTCTCTGCAATATCTGGTTTAATACCTTTATATTTTAAAAATTATGGAGAACTTGATATGGAGTCGAATGTTCCTTCTTTGAGTGTAGATGCTAGACCTGCAGAAAAAGAATCAACCGTAAAAACAACCAAAAAGAAGGAAAAAAAAGAAAAAGGAAGATTAAACAAATTGGTTAATATGTTTTTTGAATGATGGTTTGGTCAAATAAGCGTTACAAGAAGGTGATTTTATGAGTGACAACAAGGATAATATTCAGATATTGTGTCAACAGTATCTGTTAGAGGCAGATGGAGATTCGGTTTTGGCTTACAGTCTAATGCAATTAGAGTATAGTCTGATCAATAAAAGAATGCCGGTCCTGGACTATGATCATTTCAAGTTTTATCTAGAGAAATAAGTTATTGTGCTACCAAGGTTTAAGGCTATAACAGTTAGATGAATAATATTTATTGACTGTGGTATAGTGGAAGTAGAAAGTAATGACCGAGATAGTAATTGCAATGTAAATGCTCTAAAAAGGAATGCAACTGAGTTTGTAGTTCTTCCTTTTAGAGCATTTTTATTTTGTTCTCTAGTAGGGAGTGTGCTTACAACTGCCAATATGGATAAATAGGTGTATTCTGAGTAAAGTGTATTTTTGTGTATTTTGACAACGTGAAAGGGGAAAAGAATATGAATAATGTTGATATGCAGGTTCAAGAATTAGGTAGATATATATTGGAAAATGGAGTGGTGAAAGATGATAGAACGGGGGTTGGTACATTATCTATATCAGGTTATCAGATGAAATTCGACTTGAGTGAAGGGTTTCCTTTGTTAACAGTAAAACTAGTCCCATTTAAATTAGTTAAAAGTGAAAAGTTGTGGTTTATAAAAGGAGACAGTAATATTAGGTTTCTTTTAGAAAACGATAACTCCATATGGAATGAATGGGCGTTTGAAAAGTGGGTCAAATCTGAAGAGTATAATGGCCCAGATATGACTGATTTTGGAATTCGTTCTCAGAATGATCCTGATTTTAATGAAATATATCAAGAAGAAATGCACGACTTCAAAAAAAGAGTTCTTGAAGATGATGATTTTGCGGCAAAGTATGGGGATCTCGGTAGGGTTTATGGGAAGCAGTGGAGAGAGGCGTTTTATGTAAACCCTGATACAATGGAAGTCGAAACTGTGGATCAGCTAAAAGATGCTATAAAGGAAATCAAAAACAACCCGTCCTCAAGGAGAATTATTGTGAATTCGTGGAATCCAGATAATTATAAAGGTCATGCTGGCCTACCTGCTTGCCATCACAACTTTCAGTTCTTGGTTAGAGAAGATAAGTTGGATTTGATTTTAGATTTAAGGTCTAATGACTATTTTTTGGGGTTGTCTTTTAACTTGTCGGGGTATGCGTTGTTGTGTCATTTGGTTGCTCAAGAAACTGGATATAAACCAGGCGAGTTGATTTACCATGGGAAAGATATTCATATTTATCTTAATCATATAGAACAAGTTAAAGAGATGTTATCTCGTGAACCAAAAGAATTACCTAAATTGGTGTTAAATCCAGATATTAGTTCAGTGTTCGATTTTGCAATGGAAGATATAAAGGTAGAAGATTACAATCCTCATCCGACAATTAAAGCTCCTGTTGCAGTATAGGGAAAAGTGGGGTTTATCGATTAAGAATAGAGAAGGGGGATTTATATGCAAATAACCGATTGTTTGTATTTGTTTGATTTTTTTCCGGTTGAAGATTTAGAAGATACGTTCCCTGAAGTCATTTTTAAAGAGGTAAATGAATTGCACTTTGCTAATAAGTTGTTTATTTTGTCAGTGGAAGAAGAAGTGGATTTTTTTCTTGAAATTGGGATATATGAAGGGAAAAATGGCTTGTTGTCTATTGAAAGTCATATGTATGCCATGAAAAATGGCGTTTCAATAGAAGAGTATGATTTAGTTTATTTTAGAAAATACCATGATGAAGCACTAACTCTTGTTAATTTTGCTATAGGTGGCATTAAATTGACTAAGGCTGAGATTAGTAAACAAAATCTACCTATAAGGATTTTTGATACTACTAAGACTAAATACAAAGTTGCAAAAACCACTACAGAAAATGACGTGATAGAAGCTTTAGAAATTATTGAAGATTTTGAGGCTGAAGAACTTCCTGGATTATTAAAATATTACGACGAAATGGCCAAGCAAGAAAATGATAGATTAGCTCAAATTAAAGAGGGTGATTCTCAGGAAGCTGAAAAGCTTATTGCGAAACTCTTAGAAGAGCATTATAGAAACCAGATAGATAAGGCGTTAATTGAAAAGAATGAGGATAAGTTCCTAGAATTTAGTGAACTATATATTTACCATAAAAATATGAATGTTTAATTTCTACCGCGAAAAATGTATGATATACTGAGGATACAATTAAAATTACTAGGCGGAAGCACCGCGAGAATGTTAGATTTGCAATTTGCTAATCAACTATTCTCGTGGTGCTTTTTGTGTTTGGAACGTTCTTGGATGGAGGGATTTATATGACGCAACAGCATACATAGTAGTTCCGAACGGTTGTGGGGGTGAACAGAAATTTGTCGGCCAAGGTTGTATATAGGGGGAGAATTGTATTTAGCTAATTTGTCCCCAGTAGTGGGTTCAGAGCAAGGTGGAGAGAGGCCTGTATTGATATTGCAGAACGATGTAGGAAATCGAAAAAGCACGACCACGATAGTTGCTGCATTAACGGCTAATATCAAGAAGATGCAATTGCCTACTCATATAGAACTATCGTCTCTTGACTTTCCGTTAAAAGAGGATTCAATTATTCTGCTGGAGCAAGTTAGGACAATTGATAAAAAGCGATTAACAGATAGAATATGCAAACTTGATATAAAGACCATGAGAAGAGTGGATGAAGCTCTAAAAATCAGTTTAGGATTGATTAATTTTTAATATTAGAGGATGGTGGAACAATTGTTTAACGAAGATTTAGATCAACAAGCAGTTATTCGCGTAATTGGAACTGGAGGGGGCGGAGGAAATGCAGTCTCAAGAATGATGGAGGCAGGACTTCGCGGTGTAGAATTTGCGGTAGCAAATACAGATGCACAAGCATTAAGAAAAGTTGGTCAGAATTCAGAAATAGAATGCGTAAAAATTCAATTAGGTGGAAAAGCGACTAGAGGTCTAGGAGCAGGTGCGAATCCCGCAGTTGGAAAGAAGGCTGCAGAAGAAAGTATGCAGGAGATTGAAAACTTCATAGAGGGTGCAGATATGCTTTTTGTTACCGCTGGTATGGGTGGTGGAACAGGAACAGGTTCAGCTCCTGCTATTGCTGACTTAGCGCGTTCGAAAGGTATTTTGACAGTAGGGGTTGTAACTGAACCTTTTACGTTTGAAGGTAGAAAAAGGCGGAGCCAAGCTGTTCAGGGTATCAAAGATCTAAAAGAAAATTGTGATACTGTTATCGTTATAAAAAATGATAAACTCCTTGAAGTTATTGATAAGAACACACCGATGTTGGAAGCTTTTAAAGAGGTTGACAACATACTATTTTCTGGGGTTCAGGGGATTTCTGATTTAATGTCGGTGCCAGGTTTGATCAACTTAGATTTTGCGGATGTCCAAACTGTAATGAGTAATAAAGGTTCGGCATTAATGGGGATCGGAATGGCTAAAGGAGAGAATAGGGCTGTAGAGGCAGCGCGTAGAGCCATTTCTAGTCCTTTATTAGAAACCTCTATTGCTGGTTCTAAAGGTGTACTTATGAATATTTCGGGTGGTAATAGTTTGAGTTTACATGAGGTAACTGAGGCGGCAGAAGCAGTAGCTAAAGTATGTGATGACGAGGTAAACCTTATTTTTGGTTCTGTGATTAACCCGGAGATTCAGGAAGAAATTATTGTTACTGTTGTAGCGACGGGTTTTCCAGAAGAACAAGAAGTGAAACCTAAGGTCAAGCAACACAATGTTGTGCAGCAGGCTGTTCCTACTCCTGTGCAACCTGCAGTTAACAGTTCGGTTGGTACACAAGATGATAGTACCCAACGAGGTAGAGAGGAAAATGGAGATTTATCTTACCGATGGAGGGAAGATGAATCTGATCATGAAACAGATAAAGAAAATAGTTTTGTAAGTGTTCCGGCTTTTATAAGAAGAAAGCGAAAGTAATCTAAAAAGTTGGGGAGGTGAACCCTTGAGGAAAGCTCAAGGGGGTGTATGAAAAAAATTTATGTTTTGGATACCAATGTGCTGTTGCAAGATCCTTATGCTATTTATTCCTTTGAAGAAAATCATGTAGTCATCCCTGCCATAGTTTTAGAAGAAGTTGATTCTAAAAAAACTCTGATGGATGAAATCGGAAGAAATGCACGTACATTCTCTAAATTGTTAGATAATATACGTAAAAAAGGAAAAATATTTGAAGCTATCCCATTGGATAATGGAGGAACTTTAAAAATAGAGCTCAGTGATTATTCTGAGTTAGACAAAATCTTCGTTGAAAAGACGAATGACAATAGGATAATTTCTGTTGCTAATAAAATCCGTTTAAGTGAAGAAGAGTCAGAGGAAACGCGACCGGTTGTGTTGGTAAGTAAAGATACGCTAGTTCGTGTAAAGGCAGATGCTTTGGGTATTCAAGCAGAAGACTACATGAGTGATCGAGTAATAAATGATGTTCACCTTTATAAGGGTCTAAGGGAGCTTAAAGTGGATGTCGGTTTAATTAATAATTTCTATAATAATGCTTTAAGTTTATCTGATTTGCCGATGGGATTGGAATTTCATCCTCATGAATTTGTTTTGCTTAAGGATTCATTGGGTTCAAGTAGTTCTGCGGTGGGCATTGTCTGTAAAAAGGACAATGTGCTTAAGAGGTTGGTTTACGAAAACCCTGCGGTTTGGGGTATCGAAGCTAGAAATTTACAGCAGACCTTAGCTCTTGAATTGTTAATGAGGGACGATATCCCGTTTGTAACTTTGGTAGGTAAAGCTGGGACAGGAAAAACTCTATTATCCTTAGCCTCTGGACTAGAACAAGTCCAGGATATGAATAAATTCGTAAAGCTTTTGATTGCTAGAGCGATTGTTCCCCTTGGTAATGACATTGGGTATCTGCCGGGTGAAAAGCAGGAAAAGTTAAGACCGTGGATGCAACCTATCTACGATAATTTGGAGTTCTTGTTCAACACCCAGAAACCAGGAGAACTTGATGGGATTTTAGATGGCATGGGTAATATCGAAGTTGAGGCTTTAACCTATGTAAGAGGGCGAAGTATCCCTAAGCAATATATCATCATTGATGAAGTTCAAAACCTCACTAAACACGAAGTAAAGACTATCCTGACTCGAGTAGGAGAACGAAGCAAAATTGTGCTCATGGGGGATCCTGCGCAGATTGATCACCCTTATTTGGATGAGTATAACAATGGGCTGACTTATGCGGTTGAAAAGTTTAAAGATCAAGCTATTGGTGGACATATAACTTTGGAAAAAGGAGAAAGGTCCCACTTGGCACAACTTGCAGCCGATATTTTATAAATATGGTATGAAGGCGCTTCTTAAGTTATTTAAGAGGCGCTTTTATAATAATTGGAGGATTATTAGATGGGAAGAGCATCAAAAACAGAAAAGAGCAGTGGGAAAGAGAGTGTCTCCAAAGATACAACAATGAAGTTAAAGACTTTAAGGCTAAGGGTGTGGGGGGCAATGTTTATTAGTGTTATTTTGGTTTTTAGTGTCTTGTTACTAAAACTAGAAGCGCAATATTATGATATACATAAAGAGAATCAAATCGTTGCCTCAGATATAAAAAGTAGTGAAGAGATTTTGTCAGAATTAGAGGTTATTGAAAATGAACTAAGTTCTCCAAAGCGTATTTTGAAAATTGCTAAAGAGCAAGGATTAGAATATCATGAAGAGAATCTAATTACAGTAGATTAATCTGGAGGTAATATTCGTGTTTTTAAAGGAAGATGTCTATGTTGTTAGGTCTGACTCATTGATGGGGGATATTGACCAAAAAGTTTTAACCTATTTGTACCAGCCTTTAATTGGTGTTGAATGTGTTGGACTGTACAATACATTTTGGAATGAGTTGGATCATTATAAATTACAGGGTGATAAAAGGAGTATTATACATCTAACCAAATTATTAAGGGTGTCGATTGAAGGCCTTGAGGATTGTTTGAAAAAAATAGAATCCCTGGGTTTGGTAAGGACGTATGTGAAAAAAGAAAATAATGTTCAGTATTTCGTTTTTGAATTATATCCCCCTCTGTCACCAAAGTCTTTTATGGAGAATGAAATTTACTCCTATTTCTTGCAAAGTGAATTGAGTACCGATGAAATCAAAGGAATCATGTCGCTGTTTAAAAAGAAGAGAATCAATAAAACTAACTACACAGAGTTGACACATTCATTTGGTGATGTATTTGGCAGCTTTCATCCTGATGATTTAACTGTTAATAGAAACGATGCGATTATAGGGGATAGGGTCGAAAAGAGACAGGGTATGGTAAAAGGGTTGTTTAACATTGACAAATTCCTCTCCAAAATGCGAGGGAGCAGTGTGTTGGTCCCTGAAGAATATTTTACAGAGGAAATATTAGAGTCAATATTACGTATAGCTTTTGTTTATAACTTTGACGAATCTGAGATGATTGGAATAGTCGCGGATTCTTATGATGATGTTCGTGGTTTCGTTTTGGAAGATTTGAGATCTTGTGCTGTAGATTATTATTTGCTGAAATCAGGTTCAAAAAAACGAAAGATAATAGAAAAACAAAATTTGAATACAGTTCCAGAAGAAGGGTTATCTGAAATAGAGAAAAACTATCTTAACATTACTCCATATGATGCATTGAAGTATTATTTTTCTGATGGAGAGCCACCATGGGTAGACATAAAAGTAATTGAAGAAGTATTGATGCAAATTAAGTTGGCTCCTGGAGTGTTAAATGTATTAATTGATTTTGTAATGATAAACAATAATCATCAATTTAAGAGAGGTCTCATTACTAAAATAGCTGCAGAGTGGAAAAGAGCAGGTGTTGAAACTGTCCACCAAGCGTTGGAGAGAGCCAAACAGGATTATCAAAGGATGAAGAAATTTAAAGATAAAGAAGAAGAAGAAAGAAAGAGAGAGAAAGGCGAAGATAAACCTGAATGGGTACAAGAAGAAGTAAACCAAACCTTAACCGAAGAAGAGGTAGAAGAGCAAAAAGCTAGAATGGAAAGAATAAATAGGATGTTGGATGAAGAGTAGATTTCCCTTATCGTTGCCATAAGTTGTGTAGAGGATTAAAATCAGAACATAATACAATGGAGATTAGATAAATTCAACATAGCATTGGTGGAAGAACCGCTTAGGGCTGTTATTGTTAACAGCATTCTAAGTGGTTTTTTATATAAAGGGGTGAATAGGGTGTTAGTATTAGCTAGAAAAGAAGGTCAAACCATCAAGATAGGTGATGATATCCAGATTATAGTGGTAGGCATGGAAGACAACCAAGTGCGAATAGGAGTAGAAGCGCCCAAGGATATTAAAGTAATAAGAGAAGAAATTGAAAAAAAAATTAAACACCTTTAAAAAGTGGTCGATATATATGTATACCAACAGAAATATCGGATACGGGAGCACCGTCATAGAAGAGTTAGTTTTCTACTAATTCATTTATGGTGGTGCTCTTTTGTTTTGTTGTTGGAAACATTTATTTTTTGGGAGGAATATATACAATGAGAATTAACCACAATATCGCTGCGTTAAATACTTTTCGTCAGTTAAATGCTGCAAATGCAGGCAGCTCGAAATCAATGGAAAAACTATCTTCTGGTCTTCGTATTAATAAGGCAGGGGATGATGCTGCAGGTCTAGCGATCTCTGAGAAAATGCGTGGGCAAATCCGCGGTCTTGAACAAGCTAGCCGAAACAGCCAAGATGGTATCAGCCTTATTCAAACTGCTGAGGGTGCTCTTAACGAGTCTCACTCTATTCTTCAGCGTATGCGTGAGCTTGCGGTACAGAGCTCCAATGATACAAACACTGGTACAGATCGTGCTGAGCTTCAAAAGGAAGTTGATGAGCTTTCAAAAGAGCTTACACGTATCGGTGAAACTACAGAGTTCAATACAAAGAGCCTAATTGATGGTTCTTTCAATGGTTCTTTCCAAATTGGTGCTAACGAAGGCCAATCTATCGATCTTTCAATCGGTGACATGCGTGGTTTCAACCTTGGTGTTGCGGGTGAAGTTCAAACAGAACTTACAGCAGCTATTGGTGCTGGTGTAGATACTACGGCTGAAGGTGCTGGTGCTGAGGGAACTTATACGATTGACGGTACAGACTTGAAAAATGAAGATGGAACAGTAGTCGGAACTACTGGTGATGGTGGAGTTACTTGGACTGGTAACGGTGCTGGTGCGTTAGGAGATGACGTTCTAACATTCACTAATGCAGTAGATTCTGGAGAAATTAAAATTGATTCTACAGGAGCAGCTACTGGTACTGCTGAATTTGCTAATAATGGTTTGCAGGCAGGGGATTATAGTTTTGATTTTGCAGGTGGAACTCTTAGTAATGCGAGTGGAGATGTTGTAGCAACTACAGCTGATAGCCAAAACTTTGTAAGTGTAGAAGATGGTGTTACAAACGTATTCTCGTTTGATGCTTGCAGCAACTGCAAATATGAGTCTAAGTGTTGGTGGAATTGATATCTCTGATGCTACTGATGCAACCAAAGCAATCAGTGACATCAATGACGCGATCGAGCAAGTATCTTCTCAGCGTTCTAACCTTGGTGCGACTCAAAACCGTCTTGAGCACACTATCAACAACCTTGGTACGACTGCAGAAAACTTAACGGCTTCTGAATCTCGTATTAGGGACGTGGATATGGCGAAAGAGATGATGAATCAAACTAAGAATTCGATCCTATCTCAAGCTGCTCAATCTATGCTTGCAAAAGCAAACCAGCAGCCACAAGGGGTACTTCAATTACTTCGTTAATCTTTAACGCTCTCAAAAGGGGCTTGGTATTAAAATACCAAGCCCCTTTTTTGTATTTAGCTTAGTTGTAATAACGGACTTTTGGTTGTTGTGGAATAGTTATAAAAGTTATAATAATAGTAATAAATTGTCTAGAGGAAGGACCTTTGGCTTTTGAGGTGCATTTGCATCTTTTAAGTTGATGGTCTTTTTTTGTTTTAGGGGGAGAATATATGGATATAAAAACTACGCTGAATAAACCCATATCCAACACAAATATTGCTAGAAATAGCAATACATATGACAAGGTGAAATTTCATGAAATTGTAGCGAAGGAAACCAAGAAAGAGGCATCCGGGCGATTGAATGACCTGATGATGGCAATAGAGGAGCAAGGCGATAAGCTTGGTAAAAACCAGTCCATTGACAATTTGAAGAGATATAAACGACAAGTTAAGGAATTCATGGCTTATGTTAAGAAGAACGCGGTAAGGCTCGAAAATAAGGAAGAATTCAATGGTTTTGGGCATTCGAGGTCATTAAGTATCCTTCGTAAAGTGGATGAAAAATTGGTTGAAATAACAGATCGTGTTATTAAAAAAGAAAGTGATTCTGGGCTTAGGGTTTTGGAATTAATTGGTGAAGTAAAAGGTTTGTTGATTGATGTATTGGTTTAATTATCTTTGAATATAGGGGTGTGTTCTAGGTGTATGAAAAAAGTGGGGGCGTAGGTCGCTATAGGACGATAAAATTTAAAAAAAATGTGTTAATCCCGATACTATTCTTAATCACCACCAGTAGCTTTGTTTCTTTGTTTCTAATTAAAAATAACGATGTAAAGGAAATGAGGGAGCAACAAGATAAATTAGTGGAAGAGTTAGCGCATCTTGAAGAGTCTGAAGTATTATTGAGGAATGAAATTGAGAAATTAAAGGATCCCCAGTATGTAGCGAACCTGGCAAGACAAGATTACTATCTTTCTAAAGAGGACGAGTTAATTTTTCGCATCAAATAGTGTTTATTTTGTTGCGAGGGGTTTAGTTCGTAATTGATTTGTATTTCAAAATTTGTAATTCCGCTAAATCCCTTGTAAGATACCATTTAAGAAACAGATGGATTTGGAGAGGGTTAAAATGATAGAAAATACTGCAATTGAAAATAAAATAATCTTACACATTATGAGGCGACCTAATAAAATTAAAAAAGCGATTCAATTCTTAGGAAATCCAGTTTTAACTGATGAAAATGAAATTACTACGATGAATTCTGGTAGAATGGATGGAGTTGTTTTTGAAGAAACGTTTCAGTCTGTGGAATTGAAAGATGAGCACGCTGTTTTACGTTGGAATACTAGGGTGGGTCCTAGTTTTTCCAAGTGCGAGTTAGAATCCCTTTTTAATAAGCTGATATTAATGCCTTACCGTTTTAAGAAAATTAAGGAAGGGTTCGGGGTGTTGGACTCAGACATCATCTTCACATATGAAGTAAGAGGAGAAAAATTAATAATTACGACTTTTTACGGTCGATGCTCTTTAAATAATTCCCTCTATCAATTGAAAACTTTACGAAACTATAACATGGCCAATAATGAGAAGATTGCTCTTGATTTAGATCCCGGCGCTATATCATCTCAGGTTCCTCCTACAACCCCGGAGGTGTATATAGAATTTAGTGGAGTGAAAACTAGGTATACTTTAGAGTCTTATAAAGTGGAAGGTAAACCTCTGCCTATTTTTATCATTTACTGCGATCCTGGAAAAACGGTGGTATTAGATATTAATCAGAAGCTAGATGTGAAAGTTAACAAAAATATAATAATGATGTTATTTTTCATGCATTACCGTGATTTTGTGTGGGAGTATGTACAGGAACACTATAAAGAAAAGGTCGATGAGTTAATGATTAAATTCACGTCTAATCCCTAGTGGTTGCCTTAAGGATTACACGTGAATAAACTAAATAATATTCAAAGCGAAAGAATCGCTAACTGAAGTTAATAGTAATCTATTAATGGGGTTAGCGACTTTTTTGTAAGGAGAATGTTTGATCTAGGATATCTAAAAGGGTAGGTGTGAAAGGTGAAATTTATACCGGTTAATGTAGAAGAAAGTGGTCTTACAAGTGTGATATCTTACATATGGGAATATCGGAGAAAATCGTTTGCAAAGTTTAGTTTGGTATTACAAATGTATCTTTTGTTATCAGTCACTCTTATTAGTGTAAAGTTAGCAATTGGTGGGTTTGATGGGATTGGCTTATTTGTTTTAACATTTATGATGCCGGTTTTATTTGGATATGGAATATTGACCGTTGTTTATGTTATTTTATATGTTGATGTTATTAGGAAGGAAAAAGAAAAAAGGAAAGAAAAATTGGGTAGAGCGTTGAGTTCCAACCCTAAAAAATAGGTTTTTAAAATTTGGTTTTTCTACATTAATATGAAAAAATAATTGTTATATTAATGAAAAAAGGGATGGTATCGTGGAACCGATAGGTAAACAATTCGATAAATTAAAGGCGCGAAAAAATTTCCGAGAAATATATGAACAAGAAAAACATAGAATAATAAATGACACATTAGTTAAACAAATCATGGAAAAGTTCGAACTAACAGATGAAAATGTTGGACCATACTTAACTCAATTAGATAACGTAAGGATGTCTCATGATAATTGTCAGAACTGCAATGGATTAAGTGAGTGTGCTAATCAATTGCACGGCCATAAGATTTTTGTCCAAAAGTATAATGGTGCACCGGTATTTACTAACAAACCATGTAAATTCCTAATAGAAGAGACTGAAAGAAAAAAACAACAGAAAATGATAAAGAGTTATTATGTTAACGAAGAATTGCGCAATATCAGTTTTAAAGATGTGAGAGAAGATATAAAAGATGAAGAAAAAAGAAGATCTAGGATACTGGAGTTTTTAATTTTATATGCCAAAGAAGTTGCTCCTGGAAAAGAAGGGGATGGCATAGGAATATACTTATACGGCTGGTTTGGTTCCGGGAAAACGTTTATGATGTGGGCGCTAATGAATTACTTATCACAAAAAAGGGGGATAAATTCGATTATTGTTTATGTACCTGATTTTGTGAGGGAATTGAAAAGTTCGTTTAATAACAAAGAAATAAATATAGAAGACAAGATTAATGCCATGAAAGAAGTTCCAATATTAGTCTTAGATGATATTGGAGCAGAGTCACTTACGCCATGGGTAAGGGATGAGGTTATTGGGCCGTTACTAGATTTTAGGGTTAATCACAAACTGCCAACGCTCTTTACATCAAATAAGAACTTGAAAGATTTGCATGACAGTTTAGCCTTTACATCGGCTAATGGGAAGGAAAATCAAAAAGCTGACAGGATAATGGAAAGAATTGAAAACTACTGTAATGTATTGCACACTGAAGATCGGAACAGAAGAAAAGAGAAAAACGCCCATAAATTAGTAAGGATTGAGTAGTCTCTGTTCATAGATTCAATAATTTTACACAAAGTAGTGGATATCCAAAAAACCAAATGATATAATTGGTTATAGTAAAATAAATGACAATTAAACAAACGGGAGCACCGTAACGACTTTTTTTGTGAAATTTTCTTTTCGCAGGAACCAAGTCATTACGGTGCTCTTTTTTTGTTTGTCATTAAATGTAGTTATTAAAGGGAGGAAATTAAAGTGGAAATGTTAAAAGTATCAGCAAAGTCTAATCCAAATTCTGTTGCAGGTTCGCTTGCAGCTACGGTTCGTGAGAACGGGAAAGCAGAAATTCAAGCAATTGGAGCAGGAGCTCTAAACCAAGCTGTTAAAGCTGTGGCAATTGCTCGTGGTTTTGTAGCTCCTTCAGGGGTTGACTTAATTGCGATTCCGGCTTTCGCTGATGTTCAAATTGACGGCGAAGAGCGTACAGCAATCAAGTTGCTAGTAGAACCTCGTTAATCAACCATGAATTTAAAGAAGACCCACTTTTCGAAGTTGGGTCTTTTTATTTGTACATAACATAAAAAGGGTGATGGTGAATGAAAGGTAAGATGATAGTACTTGAAGGTGGAGAGGGAGGAGGGAAAACTACCCTAATAAAACTCCTTCAAAGCTATTTAGAATCGCAAGGTTATGATGTGTTGGTTACACGGGAGCCAGGTGGTGTGAAAATAGCTGAACAAATAAGGTCAGTGATTTTAGATGTAGATAACACCGAGATGGATGCGAAAACAGAAGCTATTCTGTATGCTGGTAGCCGAAATGAACATTTAATTCATGTGGTGTTTCCTGCGTTAAGGCAGGGTAAAATTGTTCTGTGTGATCGATTTGTTGATAGTAGCTTAGTATACCAGGGGTGTGCAAGAGGTCTTGGCATAGAGGAAGTGTATAACCTAAATAAATTTGTAATAGGGGATTATATGCCAGATCTAACCCTATATCTCGATGTTGAGCCAGAAGTAGGTTTGAAGAGGATTTCATCTAATGAAGATAGAGAAGTGAATAGATTGGATAAGGAATCCTTAGAGTTTCATCAGAGGGTACGTTCAGGATACCTAGAGGTATTAGAAAAGTTTCCTAATCGAATTAAGATGGTGGATGCAAATCAACCCATGAATCTAGTTTGTGAAGAAGCTATAAAAATTTTAAGAGAACAAATTTCTATGTAGTTTTATAAGACATCCAACGCTATGTTGGGTGTCTTTTTATTCACTTGCAAATGCCATGCGGAGTGAAAACGGCGATAATAAAGGAGACAGATGTACGGACCGCTAGGAATAGGTTGATAGGAGGATGAATAATGTCTTTGCGTTTCATTAGAGGGAGAGCAGGCAGTGGAAAAACGACATATATACTTAATGAAGTTCAAAGTGAATTAATTGGGAAACCTGAAGGTCACCCGCTATATTTACTGGTACCTGATCAAATGTCTTTTGAGCTAGAGTATGAATTGATTAATACAAAGGGTCTAAGGGGGATGATTCGTACTCAGGTGTTCAGTTTTTCCAGGTTAGCTTGGAGGGTTCTACAAGAAACAGGCGGGATATCACGTTATCACGTTAAAGGTGTAGGGATACATATGCTTCTTAGAAAAATTGTAGAAGAAAAAAAGAAAGAGTTATTGGTATATAAAAAGGCAGCAGATCAAAGTGGATTCATTGACCAATTAGAAGAGGTTATTTCAGAGTTCAAGAGGTATTGTGTTGGATTGGGCACTATTAATATGAAGATCGAGGAGTTAAATATTCTAGAAGATAGATCTCCAGGGGAAGAAGTCCTATTAAGGAAATTAAAAGACTTAGAATTGATTTTGTGCGACTACGAAGAGTCCCTGGTTTCTAAGTACATAGATGAAGAAGATTTTTTAAGGTTGTTGTCAGAAAAGATAAGCCATTCAGAGGCGCTTAAAGATGCAGAGATTTACATTGATGGTTTCCACTCGTTTACTCCCCAGGAGTTAATGGTTATTCATGAGCTTATACAACATTGTAGGAGAGTAACTATCTCTATGAAGGTGGATCAGAATTATGAAGAAAATCTTCCTGATGAACTAAGTTTATTTTATATGAATGGTAAAACTTACTTTGAGATATACCAAGCTGCTATTTCGTATGGTATAGAATTCGAGCCTGCAGTAGACATGAATGTTGGCAGCTTCCCTAGATTTTTAAATTCTCCATCCCTGCGTCATCTAGAAGAAAACTTCGATGTGCGTCCCGCGGTCCCTTTTAAAGGCAATTCAGATGTAAAAGTAGTTACCGCGGTCAACAGGAGGGCTGAGGTCGAAGGAGTAGCGCGCTCTATTGTTAAAAAGGTTAGGGAAGAAGGATACTCTTGGAGAGATTGTGTTGTGCTTCTTAGGGAAAACAATGCATATCAAGATTTAATTGAGACGTTGTTCGAAGATTATAATATTCCAGTTTATCAAGATCAAAAGCGTTCAATGTTAAATCATCCTGTGGTAGAGCTAATTCGTTCAAGTTTAGAAATTGTTAGAACAAATTGGAGGTATGATCCTGTCTTTCGTGCCTTTAAAACGGGTTTAATTGGTCCGATAGAGGTGGATGGAAGGAAAACTGTTGAGCTTCTAGATAAAATGGAAAACTACGTCATTGCAAATGGTATCAAAGGGCTTAAGAAATGGAGAAGTGAAGAAGACTGGAAACTGATGAACAAAGGAGAGTATTTGAGGAGTTATGAGACGCATCATGATTTTGAGCACGCTCTTAACTCGCTGAGAAGAGAATTGGTTTCTCATTTAGATACATTTGGAGAAAATCTTAAAGAAACGGGAACGGTAGTCGAGATGGCAGAGGTCTTGTTTGTTTTCCTGGAAACATTAGAAGTACCTAAGAAGATAGAAGTGCTAAAACAAAAAGCAGAAGAGAATGATGATCTGGTTGTGGCGAGAGAACATGACCAAGTGTGGAGTAATATAGTTGAATTATTGGACCAAATGGTTGAACTAATGGGAAAAGAAGAAGTAAGTTTGGATCTATTTATTAGATTACTCGAGACGGGGTTGGAGGAATTAAAGTTTGCCTTGGTGCCTCCTGCCATAGATCAAGTCTTAGTGGGTAATATCGAGTTATCAAGATTCTTAAATTGTAAAAATGCATATTTGTTGGGGGTTAATGAAGGGGTGCTTCCTTCAAAACCGATTGAATCTAGTGTCATTACAGAAAAAGAGCGAGAGCTTCTTACGAACACTGGTATGCAGTTGGCACCTGGTAGTATGCGAAGGATAATAGATGAAAGTTTTTTGGTTTACTTAGGCCTTACAAGCAGTTCGGATTCCCTTTGGATAAGTTATCCTATGGCAAACGAGGAAGGAAAGTCTTTGATGCCTTCGATTGTAATTAATCAGGTGAAAGATCTGTTTCCGGATATAAAAGAAGAATTAATTTTAAATGATCCATTCGAAGAAGATGAAAAGACTCAAATCGGTTTTATTACCAACCGAAAGAAGGCATTATCCTTTCTTTCATCTCAGTTACAGCAATGGAAAAGAGGATATCCGATTTCTGATCTCTGGTGGAGTGTTTATAACTGGTTTGTCGTCAATGATAAGTTTGCGTTAGATATTGCGCTTAGGGGATTGTTTCATTCAAATCAGGCTAAAAAATTGTCAGCTAGCACCAGTGAGGAATTGTACGGAAAGTCAATCCAAGCAAGTGTTTCGAGATTAGAAAAATACCACTCCTGTTCTTTTTCTCATTTTGCTTCTTATGGTTTGGGTCTAAAAGAGAGAGAAGTTTATCAATTGCAGGCCCCTGATGTAGGAACGTTGTTTCATGAAGCGCTTAGTAGATTTGGAGAACAAATAAGGAATAAGGGTATGAGATGGGATGATCTCTCTTTAAAAGAGTGTGAGCAATTAACATTCAATATTATTAATGAGTTAGCACCTACAATTCAAAATAACATTCTATTAAGTACGGATCGATTTAAGTACATTAAGAATAGATTAACAATAGTCGTGCAAAAAGCTGTAAATGTCATGAGGGATCATTCTAAGGTCAGTGAATATGTCCCCGTGGGTTTAGAGTTAGAGTTTGGCAAAAAAAAATTCTACCTTGCCTTCGTTGGAGTTTCCTTTAAATAATGGTGGGGCCCTCAGTTTAGTAGGTAGAATTGATCGTGTAGACCAGGCTAGAACAAGTGACCAGTCGTGGTTGAGAATAATTGACTATAAATCGAGTGATACCGCTTTAAATCTATCAAAGGTTTATTATGGCCTGTCATTACAAACCTTAACCTACCTAGATGTCGTTGTTTCAAATGCTGAGAAGTGGTTAGGTCAAGAATCTGAAGTGGGGGGAGCATTATATTTTCATTCATAATCCGATGTTAAATAACAACGTGATGCCAAGCCACGAACAAATTCAAGAGCAGGTAGAGAAAGAATTTAAGATGAAGGGGTTGATGATGGCAGATATAAAAAATGTCAACCTCATGGATAATTCTTTGATCAATGGACATTCAAAAGTAGTGCCGGCCGGTATAAAGAGTGATGGATCTTTTTATAAGAATTCCTCTGTGATAGAGGATAAGGACTATGAAGCGCTTCAAGGGCATGTTAGAAAGGTAATACAAAGCGCAGGGAATGAAATAACAAGTGGAAAAATAGAGATAAACCCCTACCGGATGAAAGATGAAACTTCCTGTCGTTTTTGTTCCTTTAAATCAATCTGCCAATTTGACGAAACGTTGGAAGGGAATGACTTTAGAAATTTGTACTCCAAGAACCCGGAACAAATAATAGCTGAGATGAAGGGGGTAAGTGTAGGTGAGTAGTGCTACAACAATAGAAGATAAACAGACGAAGTGGACGAAAGAGCAATCTCAAGCAATTTACGAATCGGGAAAAGACATATTAGTCGCTTGCCGCAGCAGGTTCTGGAAAAACTGCTGTACTAGTGGAGAGAATGATAAAAAAGGTTACCAGTCCAGATAGGTCGGTGGATGTTGATCGTCTCTTGGTGGTTACTTTTACAAATGCTGCTGCTGCAGAGATGAGAAAACGTATAGGAGAAGCGTTAGAAAAAGAAATTTCTAAAAATCCTTCTTCGCGTTATTTAAAAAAACAGTTAACTTTACTTACTCGTGCTTCTATCTCTACACTCCATTCATTTTGTATAAATATAGCGCGGAAGTATTACTATGAGTTGGGTATTGATCCCCGATTCAGAGTAGTTGATGAAACGGAGTCAGAGTTAATTAGAGAAGAAGTCATTGAGGAACTCTTTGAAGAAGAGTACAGTTTGAATAATGAAGAATTTCTAAGAGTAGCTGATTGGTATAGTCAAGATCGGCATGATACAGATCTTCAAATGCTAGTAAGAAAGTTATACGACTTTTCAAGAGCTTACCCATGGCCCGATGAATGGCTAGAAAGTTTAGTTGGTAATTATCAAACGGTTGATCCTGATGAAAGTGTATGGATTAAAGAATTGTTAGAAGATGTGAAGTTGCAAATAATGGGTTGTCGTTCTCTTCTGGAAAAAGGAATGCAGTTAACAAGGCAGCCTAATGGACCTTATCCTTATGCTGAAAATCTTATTGCTGACATTAAGTATGTTGATGATCTTCGTTCTGCGCAGTCATGGGAAGAACTATACGATGCGTTCCAGGTAAAGGGTTTTGGTAATCTTAAAAGAGTGCCGAAGGATGAAGTTGACCCTGTTATTCAAGATCAGGTCAAAGGATTAAGAAACGAAGTAAAGAAGCAGATAAATAAAATGAAGGAAGAAATGTTCTCTAAAACACTAGGTGCCTACATGGAAGATATCAAAGACATGGAACCGGTAGTGAGGGTACTAGTAGATTTAACGAAGAAGTATAGCCAAAAGTTTTGGGAGAAAAAACAAGAAAAGGCTCTTGTGGATTTTTCGGATCTTGAACACTTAGCATTAAAGCTACTGTATAACGAAGGTAAACCTTCTAATGCTGCTATTGAATTACAAAATTTTTATGACGAGGTTTTGGTCGATGAGTATCAGGACATTAATCTTGTCCAAGAAACAATATTGAAGTTGGTTTCGTCTGGAGACAACATGTTTATGGTGGGGGACGTGAAACAAAGTATTTATCGTTTTCGCTTAGCAGAACCAGCCTTATTTCTGGATAAGTATAGAAGATTTAAGGGTGATGGAAGTGGGGAGAGAATAGATCTAGCAAAGAATTTCAGGAGTAGGAAACAGGTTTTAGAAGGGACCAACTTCATTTTTAGGCAGATTATGAATGAGTCTGTAGGTGATATTGAATATGACGAAGCCGCAGAACTAAAGCTAGGGGCAGGTTTTGATAAAGAAAGTGTTCCGGTGGACGTAGTAATGATTAATCGCAATGGGGAAAGTGATCCAGAAGACATTTCAACATTAACTGCTAGTGGAGTGTCTACTGCGGAACTTGAAGGGAAATTGTTAGCTAGAAAGATCAAAGATATGATCCTAAGCCAATACAAAGTAATAGATAAAGAAACTGGTAAAAAGAGAAATGTTAATTATCGGGATATTGTAATTCTTATGCGCTCTTTCTCATCAGCTTCTACTATTATGGAAGAGTTGAAGAAACAAGGGGTTCCATCGTATGCTGAGCTCTCTTCAGGTTATTTTGAAGCCATAGAGGTTCAGGTGATGATGTCACTGCTTAAAGTGGTAGATAATCCATATCAAGATATTCCTTTAGCAGCAGTGTTGCGTTCGCCTTTTATGTCTATGACCGAGGAGGAGTTAGCTCAAATTCGTGCACAACATAAAAAAGGGCCCTTCTTTGATGCTCTCGTCATGTATCCTAAGGCAAACAAAGGAATGTTGGCAAAAAAGAATCGTCACATTCTTAAAGCAATTAGGGAAGTGGAGAGATTCGGCTAGGGATGGAGCGTTAGCAGAACTGATCTGGTCTATTTACCGAGAGACAAAGTATTTTGAGTTTGTGGGAGGAATGAACGGGGGTAAACAAAGACAAGCCAATTTGTTGGCTCTATATGACCGTGCGAAACAGTATGAGTCAACTTCATTTAGAGGGTTGTTCCGGTTCTTGAGGTTTATTGAGCGTATGCAGGAAAGAGGAGATGACCTGGGAGCTGCAAGGGCGTTGGGAGAACAAGAAGATGTTGTTCGTTTAATGACGATTCACAAGAGTAAAGGACTAGAGTTTCCGGTTGTTTTTGTGGCTGGAATGAATAAGGAGTTTAATCAACGAGATATGAAGGAACGGGTCTTGTTGCACAAAGAAATGGGTTACGGTTCGAGATTCATTAACACGGACCTGCGAGTCAGCTACAATACACTGCCTCATCTAGCTATAAAAAAGAGAATGCATAAAGAAATGATAGCTGAAGAAATGCGAGTGCTGTATGTAGCGTTGACCAGAGCGAAAGAAAAATTGTTCTTGTTGGGGACAATAAAAGACGTTGAAAAGTCAATGGATACATGGAAGAGGCACCTTACCCATCAAGAATGGATTTTACCTGATTACGAAAGGTTAAAAGCAAAATCTTATTTTGATTGGGTAGGACCAGCTGTAATGCGTCATAGCGATGCTGTTGAATTAAATGAAAGTAAGACTGACGCTGTTCCTGTACGTATATTGGAAGACCCTTCTGAGTGGAAGATAGAAATTGTAGAAGGTGTATCTCTAGTAGAAAATGAAGTTACTACAGTATCTTCTTTAGAAAAAAGAATTGAACTATTACAATCAATTAAGCCTGTAGATACTGATGATATATATAAAGAAGAAGTGCACGCTCGTTTGTCTTGGGAGTATCAACATAAAGATGCTCAATATAGAGGTTCTAAACAATCAGTAACAGAGGTGAAAAGACAAAAAGAAATAATAGAAGGTTATAACATTGATATGGTGAAGCAGCAAAGGGAACCTGTTGTGGAGCGACCAAGGTTTATTCAAAAAAAGAACTTATCGCCCGCAGAAGTGGGGACTGCGATGCATGCAGTGATGCAACAGATAAAGCTTCAACCGGAGATGTCCGCAAGCTATATTAAAACAGAAGTAGATAGGATGGTAGTCCAGGAGTTACTCACTCCAGAGCAAGGGGATGCTATTAAGATCGGACACATAAGTAAGTTTTTTAAAACAAGGCTAGGGAAAGGGATGTTATCAGCTAACACGCTATACCGAGAAATACCATTTAGTTATAGTGTTTCTTCGAAAGAAGCATATTCTGATTGGACAGACAAAGAGGAAAGACGTGTTCTTGTACAAGGGGTATTTGACTGTGTGTATGAAATTAATGGAAAGCTAGTAATAATTGATTACAAGACAGATTTTGTATCCCCGCAAGATGTAGAAAACGGATTCGAAAGAATAAAAAAGAAGTATAAAGTACAAATGGATTTGTATAAACGTGCTGTCAGTGAAATTTGGAATAAAGAAGTTGGTGGAATTTATCTCTACCTGTTTAATGGTGGTTATATGCTAGGAATGTAGAAAGAAACCTCGCTTTTATAAAGCGGGGTTTCTTTGTCTGTCTACCCTCTATCGCTCTTTCTTTCTATTGTTGTAATTGTCTGATAAAGTAAATATGTACCAAAAAAAGGGGGAGAATAAATGAAAAAGAGTTGGATTTTAATGGGGGCAGCGACTTTGTTGATTGCAACTGGTTGCTCCGAAAAAACGGAAGGTTCACCAGATAAAGAAGTGGTTGCACAGGACCAGCAGAAGGAGGTTAAAAGTGCGCTGCTTGATTTTCAAATGAACTTGGTGTCGGTGATCAACCAACATGATGGGGTATTGTATGATTTAGAGAAAGAAAAGGAAAAAGAAGAGGATCGATTGTCTGATGAACAACTTGAAAGTGGAATCTCTGAGGGTAGTATTGCTGTTTCGTCCCTAAATAAAGGGTTAAAAGAAATTGAGATTCAGAACAAAGAGGTTCTTTCGGATCACAAGGAAGAGTTAGATGATATAGTAAATACTTTTGTTGCTGCTTTCTCAAAGTGGGATGAAGAACAGAACATTCAAGACGATGCAGGATTCAAGGCGTTTGAAGAAGAGTTTAAAAAGGCTGAAGAAAAGTTAAATAAAATTTATAAAGAAGTGGGATTAGCTGAGGTATCTATTTTGAAAGCTACGTTAAATTAACTGTTTTGAGGGCTCAGAGAAATTCTGAGCTTTTTTATTTGGGAATTTCAGGAGATAAAGGAGAATGTGACTATAAACTGCATAGTGTCAACGTTTTATAAACATATCCCCTTTCGTTGACACTGATAAACTTTAAATAGATAATATAAATAATTGAAAAATACAAGTTGCGGGAGCACCGCCATGTTGATTACTTTCCTGATTTTGTTGCAGAGGGTAATTAATTTGGTGGTGTTTTTTATTGTGTGAAAAAGGAGATGGAGTAATGTTCAAGAAAAGTGCACCACCTGAAGGAGCAGCCGGAAAAGGAGATCTAATTGAATTTTATGTAGAGGGTAGTACCTACACTGGATATGTCATCGGAGTTTATGCTAATTCAGTATCAGTAGAAGCTGAAGGAGATCAATTAATAATGAGGAAAAAAGAGACGTACAAGAGAACAGTAGTGAGCCATTCGAATTACAAAGTATTGAAAAAAATATAAATACTACGGTAGGTGATTGTAATGATTGAACTAAAGGGAGTAACGAAGAAGTATAAAAATGGTGTAGAAGCGTTAAAGGGTGTCAATTTGAGGATTTTGCCGGGGGAATTTGTGTATATTGTAGGTCCAAGTGGTTCAGGTAAATCTTCATTTATTAAGATGTTGTATAGAGAAGAATTGCCTACAGAAGGAAAAATCACTCTTGGTAATATTGATGTGGCTAAGATAAAGAATAGAAAAGCCCCATTGTTACGAAGAGATATAGGTGTGGTATTTCAGGATTTTCGATTGCTGGAAAATTTAACGGTATTCGAAAATATAGCTTTCGCCTTAGAAGTAATTGAAGAAAAGCCAAAAGATATCAAGCGATTGGTCATGGAAGTGTTGTGGCTGGTCGGTTTAGAGGGGAAAGCCAGTTACTATCCTTCTGAAATTTCCGGAGGAGAACAACAGCGTGTTTCTATCGCTCGAGCTATAGTGAATCACCCTAAGTTTGTTATAGCTGATGAGCCGACCGGGAATCTAGATCCGGACACCGCTCTTGAAATAATGCAGATTCTTGAAGAAATTAACGCGAGAGGAACCACTGTAATTATGGCTACGCATAGTAAAGAGATTGTAAACACTATGAAGAAACGAGTAATTGCATTCAAAGATGGTCTAATTGTAAGAGATGAAGCAAGAGGGGTGTATGGGAATGAAATCTAGAACAATCCTACGGCATTTTCGTGAAGGAAGTAAAAATATATGGCGTAATGGATGGATGACTGTTGCATCTGTTGGGGCTGTAACCACAACGTTACTACTAGTTGGAGTCTTTTTAGCCCTGATGTTAAACCTAAATCAAGTAGTATCGAATGTAGAAAAAGATGTAGAGATAAAGGTATTAATAGACTTAACGGCGACTGAGGAAAATATAGATGAACTAAAAATGAATATCAGTAGGATTACCGGTATCGATTCCCTTCAATTTTCTTCTAAAGATGAGGAGTTAGATAGTTTGATTGCTAGTATGGGAGACCAGGGGGAGGTCTGGGAACTGTTTGAGCAAGATAATCCCCTCAACCATGCATTTGTGATTAAAGCTGAAGATCCTTTAGAAACATTTCGTATTGCCGATAAGGTAAAGACCTTTGAATGGGTAAGTGAAGTAAACTATGGAAAAGATGTGGTTGAAAAACTTTTCTCGGTTAATAAATACTCTAGATACATTGGAATAGGTCTAATCACTAGTTTGATGGCCACAGCTATCTTCTTAATATCTAATACGATAAAAATTACGATTATAGCTCGTAAAAAGGAAATTAGCATTATGAGGCTGGTTGGAGCTACGAATGGTTTTATTCGCTGGCCGTTCTTTGTAGAAGGATTATTGTTGGGGCTTTTAGGTTCAATTGTTCCGGTAACTATTATCCTGGTGGGTTATCACTATCTTGATTCGAACCTAAGTCATAAAATTACAGTCCCATTCCTAGAAATGCTACCATTCAATCCATTTGCGTGGCAGTTATCATTATTGCTAGTGGGAATAGGCGCTACACTTGGGGTTTGGGGAAGTGTAATGAGTATTAGGAAGTTCTTAAAAGTTTAATATTATTGTTGGTCTAGTACCAATTGATAAGGGAATAGGGGGAAATGGATAGTGAAGAATAAATTAATCGCCTTATTTGCTATCGTAGCCTTAGCTCTATCAGGAATTGAAGTTACTAATACAGAAAAAGTATCGGCTGAAGGTTTAAGTGATGTTCGTAAGCAAATTGAAAGCTTAAAGCAACAACAAAATAGTACAAATCAATTAAAGAATAGTGTGAATTCTGAGCAGCAGTCAACTCAAGGTAAGATTGATAGTAATAGGGCTGAACAAATTAGGGTCAATGAGCAAATCCGTGTCTTGGATGTAAAGGTTGAAGAGACGGAAGTGAAACTTAGGGCAAAAGAAGTAGAGATTGAGCAAACAGAAGAAGCTATAAAGAAAAAAGAAGCTGAAATAGAGCAAATGAAAAAGAATATAGAAGAGCGTAATAAGCTTCTGAAAAACCGATTAACTTCCATCCAGCAAAGTGGAGGGGACGTAACTTATTTGGAAGTAGTTATGGGAGCGACAAGTTTCAGTGACTTCTTGTTCCGGGCAACTGCAGTAAATACCATTATGGATCAAGACAAAAAAATAATGGATAAACAAAGAGAAGAAAAACGTATGCTGGAAGAAGCGAAAAAAGAGCTAGTGATCCAAAAGGCGAATCTAGTGAAACAAAAAGAAGAGCTTTCGACAATCAAAGCTTCGTTAGAAAGTCAGCGAGCTGAAAAGGACCGACTTATGCGAGAGCTTAAGCAACAAGAGCATGAGTTGAAATCTTATCAATTGGAGCTGAAAGAAGAAGCGGAATTGTTACGGAAGCAACAAGCCACTATTAAGCGAATGCTTGAGGACGCTAAGAGCAAAGAGAAGCAAATGATGGCTCAGACAAACAAAAGTCGTACAGGCTTTGCTAATCCAGTAACGCATGGGAGAGTTACATCCTATTTTGGTCCGCGTTGGGGAGATAAACATAATGGTATTGATATAGGCAAAACGATAAGTGGTCCTGTGCCGATTAAGGCCTCTGCTGATGGCATTGTAAACCGCTCCTATTACTCTAGTTCATATGGAAACGTTGTGTTCCTGACACACTACATGAATGGAAGAATTTATACTACTGTATATGCACATTTACAGAATAGAGAAGTTTATGATGGTCAGAGTATAAAACAGGGTCAACGTTTGGGGTATATGGGAACCTCGGGTTGGTCAACGGGAGTGCACCTACATTACGAGATTCATGAGGGGCCGTGGTTACCAACTCATGCAAATTCGGTCAATCCTTTAAAATATGTTAGTTATTAAATAGGTTAATAGAATTGTTTTAAGGAGAAGTGGATTTTATGCTTCTCCTTTTTTAGAAGGAGGAGAGTGGAGATGACAGTATTATCGTGGTTGGTAGCGCTGGTGGTAACATTTCCGTTATTGGGTTACTTTTTGGCTTATTTTGTAGCAAAGAAGATAAGAGGGGATAAAAAGAGGGCTTTACTAATTTCATTTGATATAGGGGCGTTCTTTCTACTGTTAAGTATTCATTTCAGTTCTAAAGTGGTTTTTGGGGAATCGATGTTGGGATATGTTCTTCTATTGAGTGCCTTTATTTTGGTATTTATCACAATAATGCAGAGAGGGATTGAAAGATTACGGTTTGTGAGATCGTTGAGAAGAAGTTGGAGAGTTAATGGACTTATATATATGATTGTTTATATTTCTATATTGAATTATGAAGTTTTTGGTAACATGATGTAAAAAAACCATACAAAGCTTTCAAGAAGTGATTGAATGCTTTGTATGGTTTCTTTATTAGTTGTATTGTTTATTCGGCCGATTACCATGAATAATATCGTCTCGAAAGGATAAGTTCAATTCTTGAAGATAACCTTCTTCATTAGCTTTGTATTCAATAAACAAATAACCGAACTCTATATCTCTGCCGCATTTTTTTAGGGTTGTAGATATAGTATGTACCATGTCTTTGAAGGAGCTATATCGCAGGCCTCCCTCACCTGTTTCCCCTAATAGATTGACTGGAGGGGGAGATGTTTTTTGATGTCTACCATATCTCACGAAAATTTCAATGGTTCCTTCTTCTTGCTGCATGATCGATTCTTGAATGCGTTGGCTATGTTCACCGTTAAGGAATTCTTTTTCTATGTCTTGGGAAAGTGTTCTATTCATGGGATTCGTTCCTTTCGTACAGTGTTTCGTAGGTTTAGTATATGAATTAGTCCATAGATGGTTATTTGCAAAAAAATTACCAAGGAAAATAGTACAAGTGAAATTGTACATAAGATGTCGAAAAATGACAATAGTTTTCATGAAATTTATTTCATATTTTTTTCAGCATTGTTACAAATTCCGTATAATTACATTTTGGAGCAGAACAAGTGTTCTGTATATAGGTGAAAAGTCACAAAAAAAGTTCAAATCAAAACCTATATAGAATGAGATGAAAAAATTCACGTAGGGTTTTTACTTTTATTTACTATTTATCGATTTTAAGAGGTGGTAGGCTTTGACAATCTACTGTGAATTTAATATCATTAAAACATATATAGGAAACGAATTTTATATGTACTTTTGAGGAGCACTCAATGTCTTTTCTTTGAAAAAATTTCTAAGAAAAAGATATTGGGTGCTCTTTCTTTTTGTTTATATAACTAATCGATCAATTTAGTTATTCAGAATGGTGGTAAGGGTATGAGTGAAGATGTTTTTAAGGGGAATGTGCTTATTGCTTCTCCTAACTTTGAATTTGCAGAAAATATAAAGAAACACCTAAAAAAAAGAAATTTTAAGGTTTTCAATGTTGTGGTTGCATTGGAGTATCTTATGGAATCTCTAGATAAGTTAAAAGAAGAAGGTACTGAAGTAGATGCAATTATTCTTACTAGTGACATAGGGAAAAAGTTAAATGATAAGAGGCTTGAATTTGTAGCAGACGGATTGTTAGAGATACGTGAAAAATATAGTGAGATCAACATAGTATTGTTGGCAAATGAAAAAGAGGGACACCCTTTTCTTGCAGAAGTGGTTCAAATGGGTATCTACAATGTATTTGTAAAGGGAAAGGCTAAGATTGACATTGATTTATTTGAAGAGGTTATCGGTAAGCCTAAGTCCTTTTCTTATGCCGCTCCCTTCTTGAAATCCAGCAATGACTATAGGTGGAGGGATAAAGCTACCTCCATCCGACCTGTTTCCAATCAACGTGGTGAAAAAGACCAAGAAGAAAAGACTGAAGAAAAACAAGAAGTAGTTAAGAAAGAAATCAATAAGCAAGTGGTAAAGAGGAACTACCAAATTAACGTACAGAATAATGTGGAAAAAGTAGTAGGGGTTCCTGTCGATAAGAAAATGATTCTTGTGGGAAGTCCTTTTTCTCGAAGTGGAAGTACTTTTGTTTCTCATCTCATAGCAAGAGGGTTATCGAAGATGGGGGTAACAGTTACTTATGTTGAAAGTCCCTATTCTCCAGCTTACTCTTACGATCGGTTTATAGGCCATGAGAAAAATCCAGAATACCGAAGTCAATTTTATCAATATACCAAAGATGTGGATCCTAAGAAAAAGATTGTTTTTGATTGGACACTAGAAGATATTCGGTTAGTAACAAAACATCCTACAAATGAACCTATTTACCAAAGCGATGAAGTCCCTTTTGATGTTTTTGTGAAAATCTTACTTTCGTCTCCTTCTACTGTAACGATTGTAGATGTGGGCACCGATTGGCATGAGGAAGTGTATCAGGATTTAAGAGACATCGCTTCGAAAACGTACCTTGTCATTGAGCCTGATATTAGTAATATACAGTTGCTTGAAGATCCGGATAATGAGAAGACGGAATACTTTAGGAAAATGATGAAGGATGAGAAAAATGGATTAATAGGAAATCGGTTTGATGAAAGTATTATGAAACACGATATTATGAAAGACTTGTTCAAAGATAAATTCAGTACACTGGTTCCTGTGTTTCCTGCCAATGAGGTGTTTAAGTCCCAGTATGAAGGTTCTTTCATAAATGATACGAAAAACTTTGATAAACAAATTAGTGACTTGCTATTGCCGGTTTTTGACGAGTTATTGCCTAAGGAGTTTATCAAAAGATATAGAAAGAAAAATGGTTTGTTAAGTGGTTTGTTTAATAAGAAATATTCTATAGAGAGAAGTGATGGGTAGCTATGAAGCCAGGATTAAAAATTGCGATTGGCATATTTATGGCGTTGGTGTCGATGTCATTCGTTGTTGTATATGACGTTTATGTAAAAGATAAGATTGATAGTGTTGAGGTTGTAACCGTCAAGGCGGGGCAAGTTATTGAGAAGAATGAAGTGATTGAACTCTCGAAAATTAGTGTTCAACGAAGAGAAAAGAGTGGGTTGATTGATGGTGTTTTTACGGCAGATAGAATTAAAGAAATTATAGGTGTTGAAGCATCTCAAACCATGGTTGGCAACTCAATGATTTCTGAAAAAATGTTAGATAGAGATGCTCTTATTCCAAATGAGGAAGAAGGCGAAGCGATCAGACCTATTATTGCTGAATGGATTTACGCAGCTCCAGGTTCTCTCCGAAGGAAGGATACAATTGATGTTTACTTAATTAAAAATGAAGATAATAAAACCCAAGCTAACGTTGTCGCAAGCAAAGAAGAGGAAATTTCTAAATTGAAAGATGTGAAGGGGCCAGTCCTTAAAGATGTTCAGGTGATATATGCAAAAGATCCAAGCAATAAAGAGGTTATAGGAGGAGAGGGCGCTAGGGGTGATGATAAACGTTTAGATGCTTCTGCTCAAATAGCTGATATTGAAGTTATTTTAAATGAAGATGATTTCACTGCTTTGGCGGACTACGTGATTAAAGAAGGATACAAGTTGTACATTACCTATAACTGATAAGAAAGGAGGAGAAATCGATGAAGATTGGTGTTATTAGTAAGAACTCTAGGTATAAAGAATTATTAGAAAAAGATGAGTCTGTAGAAGAAGTTTATTTGTTTTCTGATCTTGGTGGGGAAGAATACCAAAACGATATGGAAGTCGAATCTTTATTGATTGATGGGGAGTGTGCTTCTTATCGTGAATTGGAGAAAGTAAGGGAAAGGTTTCCGGATGTCCCTATTTTTTATAAATTGCACGATTTAAAGGCTGACGTAGTGACAAAAACTATAACGCGATTATGTGCAGCACATAAAGTAACTCCAATAAATGAACATTATACAGTTAATCAAACGGTTCAAGAGGTTTTAAAACATTTAACGAACAGTGGCGACTACTCTTCTGATCGCATTGTTGCGTTTTTTGGAACTCATCCTGGAGTAGGGGTTTCCACAACTGTTTTTAATGTAGCGAAAGTTATCTCCGAGCGCGTTCATGGGAAGGTATTGGTTTTAAGCTTGAACGCTTGGGATTCAGCTGATTATTTCTACGACTATCGTGGGAAGTATTTAAATGATTTGAAAGTTGATTTGAGTTCGCAGTCACTTACAATAGCTCAGTTTAATGGTTCTTTACACCAACACAAAACTTTTTATCATTTAGCTGGAAATCGTGATGTGAAAATGCAGCGATATTTCAAAAATTATGAAATTCAGCATTTGCTAGATGTTGCAAAAGAAGAATTTGATCTCATCCTTATTGACGGTGGAGTTCACTTTGATAATGCAATTGCTGCTCAGGTTTATGTTCAATCGAATTTAAAGTTTATGATTACTAGTCAAGAAGAAAAGGGATATCGCGGATATTTCCCATACGTTTTTCATCAATTATTGGAGCCTATGGGTGGGAAAAAAAGAAGACTTCATGATGTTAATTAACCGTTTTACACCGAATGTATCACTTATTAACGAGAAAGATCTTGAAGCAGAGATGGAAATGAACAGAATTGCGACTATACCGGATATGGGGACGATAGGTCCTGTATCCGTTAGACAAAAACATCTGATGTACGATGTATCAGACCCCATATATCAAAAACCTATAGATGTGATTGGAAACTTACTCATTTCAGAAGCAGGTTTATCTGATAAGCCAAGGGTAGTTGATAACAATCCAAAGCGGGGAGTATTAAGTTTATTTGGAAAAAAGTAATTGGGGGTGAAGCGAAATGGGAGATAAATATCTAGATGAGGTTATTGAGAAGATAGAGTCTTCGGATGCTGAGAAGCAGTTAGGGTTAGACGCTCCATTTGATTCTTCCAAATGGTTAAGTCAGACTATCGAAGAAAAAGGTCTTAAACAATCAAGGGTAACAACATACGCCAGAAAAAAATCTTTTAAACATATATGTAAAACGGTGAGGGATGAGTTGAAGGAACTGATAGTCATTCCAGATGGTCAAAAAGTAGATTCAAATGATTCTAAACATATAGAGTGGCTGGACAGGCAACACAAAGCTGTAATTGGTGATGAAAAGGCCATGAATCAGTTTATTTATAAAATTACAGAGGTTCTGCGTAAACATAATATAGTTTCGGATGACTATCCTACATTTTATGAATCCTTAAGTGAGGCAATATTCCATGAAATTTGGGGTTTGAGCATTCTTTATAAGTGGGAGAAGTATCCCGAAAGTGAAGCTGCAGTTATAAGAGGTAAACAATTATGGTTTGATATGGACGGGAAGTTTGTAAAACAGCCAGAAGAATTTGAAGATGATGCTGCCGTAGAAAGGGTCAAAAGGGCATTTACTCTGCGTTCTAAAGATGCAGTCATTAATGATCAAACTCCTGAGTTAGAGATCGAGAGAGAAGATGGTAGTCGTATCACTATGATGCAAAGGCCCAGGAGTAGGGAAACCTATATTATGTTTAGGCGTTTTGTAGTAAAAGATATATCGCTCGCTGAACAAGCTAGACTTGGTACTATCCCCGATAGAGATATAGAGATATATCGTGCTTTCTCGCGTACTATGTGCAATATCGTTTTTGCGGGACGGGTCCGTTCGGCCAAAACAACATTCTTGAAGTCGATGATTAGGGAGAGAGATCCTGAGTTTGTAGCAGCTATTATGGAAAAGCATTTTGAACTTCGTCTTACCGAGCATCTAAAGGATAGATTGGTGTTTGAGGTACAAGCAAAAGAAGGGGATCTTCACAATGCAATGCCTCGTCTGCTCCGTATGGAACACGATTATATAATCGTTGGAGAGATTCGTTCATTGGAGACAGAGGGATACTTACAAGCAAGAGCGTGGAGAAAGAGGGAACGCAACTACTTACCATTTAACTCACGTTCATCGTGCAGTGGAACAGATTGCAAGGCATATTTTAGATGAATTTCCTAATCGAAAGTTCGAAAATGAGCTGGCTCGTGTTGCTCAAAGTATAGATCTTATCATTACACTAAAGAGTGATCGTGATCGAAGGAAAAAACGAGTTATTGGAGTTACGGAAGTAATATGGGATGAAGATAACAAGAAACACTTAACAAATGAAATTATTCGATATAGCCCAGTAACAAAACAATACTACTATTCTTCCGGTATTTCGAAAGAGCTAATGTTACTGATGGCAGAAGAAAATATGGAAGAAACCCGTAAGCTTATCAATCTCTTAAAAAAAAGAGAAGAGGAGTCTCCTATGTCTGAGTATGAGAACCTAAAAGATAAGGTGTTTGACGAAATTGTGGGTGAGCTCAATAATGGATAAGTTTTATTATTGGTTATGGGGTTCTGGGATCTACTACATTTTATACCTGGTTGTCGTTTTGGTGGGAATTCACACTGCGAAAAATATAATAGAATCTCCTTTGAAACTTAAAGTTACAGAATGGCAACATCGTTATAGGTTAAGAAAGATTCGTTCCGAAAAGGTAATTAGTAAGACTGATAGGACCAGGGGTCCATTTACGCAACATATTTATCTTTTAGTTAAATCTACTAATAAGAAAAAATCAGATGCGGATACATTTGCTTTTTATTTTGTTAGTACTTCTCTAGGTTCGTTCTTTGGAGTTGTAAGTTTTTTGAACTTCAAAGATTTAGTCTTTAGTGCAATCATCGGTGGACTGATGGCTATTGTTCCTTACGTTTCCTTGCAAGTACGCCTTAGGAAATTAAGGCATCTAATGGGGGCAGAGTTTTTACCGATGCTTCAGGGTTTAGCACAAAATTATAATGCAAACTCTTTCGATATCTACCATTCTCTTGTTGATACTCAAAAAACAGTCAGGTCAAAGGAACTTAGAAAGATTTTACTTCGCTTAATATCTGATTTGCAAGTTTCGCGGAATGAACAAGAGATTAGAGATACCATTAACATTTTCGTATATACTTCCGGAACTTCTTGGGCGAAGAGGCTAGGAAGTATCATAATGAAGGCGTACTTAGACGACGAAAATGTATTGAGTGCTCTATTGGTGTTAGAGAAACAAATTGAGGATACTGAACAGATGCTTGAAGAAGAAAAATCTCATTCATTGGACCATGTTTGGAATGGTTTTCTCACTGTTCCTATATTCATAGGTTCGTTAGCATTAGGGTATTTCTCGTCAGGTACACAAAGTTGGTTTGATCTCCAATTCGGGAATCAAGGTACTTTAGTGCTATTTGTAGTAAGCGTCTTGGGGGTAGTGTTTTCGGTTCTGATATCGATGTTAATATTCCGTCCAAAAAATGATATATAAGGGGGTGTATCGATGGGTGAGTTTGTATTGTTTTTCAAGGTATTACCCTATTTGATTTACCTGGTTTGCATGGTTCTATCAATCTCCGGTGCGGTTCTTGTCTATCGAGGAATGTCGAGTGAAACCGAACGAGTGCAAACTAGACTGAGAATAAGACATTCTATTCATACTAACAGAGAAAAAATTGCGAAAAGTGCAGTAGAAAGCGCTGAAAAATCTTCTGCAGAAGTATGGTTTAAGAAAGCAGGGTACCCATTAGGTCTAAATAGCTTTTCATATCATATTATATTGTTTTCTCTAGTTGTTTTATTGTTTGTGAACTATGTGATGATACCTTTGATGTTTAATGGTCAGCTTAACATGATTGCGTTTGCGGCTATTGTGGTCGGTGGATTTTTCCTGTTACCTTGGAATCCTGTTTCAGTGTTTGGGATGATTATGAAGAGGGTTATAGACTACCAAAATGCAAAACGTAATGGAGAAGTCTTTATGTTATATGACTTGCTCATAAACGAGCTGCAGATGATGACTACCACACGTATCAACGCCTATAACTTACTTAGAGGTATGCTCCCTTATTTTTCGGTAATTAAACCTCACCTGGCAAGGACATTAAGTGTTTGGTCCAGTGATGAAGGCCCTGAGCAAGCATTAGATGATTTTGCTGATGAAATGGGGACGCGGGAGGCGCAATCACTAATCGCTGTCATTAAAATGTTGGATAGAGTTGAGAGAGACACAGCGATTCAATCATTAAAAGGGATGCAGAACATGTTTGCAAGGTCGCAGATAGAAAACTATCGTAGAAGAAGAAAGGTAACGACAGATTTAATGGGGATCCCTATTAAAGTCACCCACTTTTTAATTGTACTAAATTTCATTGTTCTTATTGTGGTAATGGTTTCGGATATTATCGCTGGTAGTAGAACACTGCAATGAAATTTTAGTAAGGGGGGTGATGGCTATAAATACATCATTAGCAACTTTTTTAAAGGTAGCGATAACGGCCATCGTAATAGGAGCTCTTATTTTTGGCTCTATGTATGCCCTGATAGGCTCCATTAGTAATGACGTGGCGAATTATGTATCTTAAGGGGTGAGGAAATGAAAGAATCCCTGGCTACATTTATGATTATTGCCATAACAGCTATGATAATGGCTCTATTAATTTTTGGGGTAGCTTATGACTCATTAGATTTAAAGAATTCAGATCATAAAGGTTTAATGGAAAATGAACACCAACTTAAAAAGAATTAATCGGGAGCACCGAAAACTACTAGATTTGTGGTTTTCGGTGCTTTTTATTTTTTGATGAAGTCAGTAAGTGGGTGTGTAGATTACTAAAATTCACTTAAGGCAAGGGGTGTTAGTACATGAATAATACAATAAGTACGTTTCTGAAAATAGCAATCACAGTAGTGGCGATAGGGGCGTTCTTATTTGGTACCGCTTATGCCATGGTTACTGGTGAATCTTCATTCTATGAAACTCAGATTAAAGGTGTACAAGCGAATATACCATAAATTTAAATTTATCTTATTTGAAGGGGGTGTTAGTGCATGAATAATACAATAAGTACGTTTCTGAAGATAGCTATCACAGTGGTGGCTATCGGGGCATTCCTTTTTGGAGTGGCATATACAATGACTTCATCTGAATCAGCGCATTATGAAAACCAGGTTAATGGTGTTCAATCCAAACTACCAGTAATTCCATGATCAAATTGGATTTGAGAGGTGGTGAAGGTGCATGAATAATACGATAAGTACGTTTCTGAAGATAGCTATCACAGTGGTGGCTATCGGGGCATTCCTTTTTGGAGTGGCATATACAATGACTTCATCTGAATCAACGCATTATGAAAATCAGGTTAATGGTGTTCAATCAAAATTACCAGTAATTCCATGATCAAATTCGATTTGAGAGGTGGTGAAGGTACATGAATAATACGATAAGTACGTTTCTGAAGATAGCGATCACGGTAGTGGCTATCGGGGCGTTCCTTTTTGGAGTGGCATATACAATGACTTCATCTGAATCAGCGCATTATGAAAACCAGGTTAATGGTGTTCAATCAAAATTACCAGTAATTCCATGATCAAATTCGATTTGAGAGGTGGTGAAGGTACATGAATAATACGATAAGTACGTTTCTGAAGATAGCTATCACAGTGGTAGCTATCGGGGCATTCCTTTTTGGAGTGGCATATACAATGACTTCATCTGAATCAACGCATTATGAAAATCAGGTTAATGGTGTTCAATCCAAACTACCAGTAATACCATAATGTTGTAAAGAAAGGGAAGAGAAGATCCTCTTCCCTTTCTAAACTTTTAGTGAGGGGGGATCGATGTGAGCAAGGCGCTGGGTCAGTGGATGACACTGTTTATAGTCATCAATTTTTTGTTTGCACCTATTTTGGCCTATAAAGTCAGCTTAGAAAAAGAAGCAATAGAGGTTGTGTTGAATGAGGGTGCGAAAAAGGCGGCGATAGAAGGAAGGTTTACGACGGCAATTATAGATGAGATGGAACAAACTCTAGTAAATAATTATAACTTTGATCCTACGAAAATAAATATTACTGCAACAACTGCTTTAACATACAGGCAGGATTATTTAACTGCATCTATAGAAGTGCCTAAGAGCATTATTTTTATATTAGATATATTTAATCAAGGACCCACTACTATCAAGAAAGACATAAAGATAATGAGTGAATATGTGGGTTAAAGTATGAAGGAGGTGAATAAAGGTGTCTGAAGCGTTAAGAACCATTTTTTTAACTGTATTGTTTGCGTTTATTACTGCAATGCAATTCAACTTAGATGCTGATAAAACCGCTACAAGGGAGTTGAAAAATGCTGTTGAAATAGCTGTCCATGATGCTTCACTTGCACTTGATGAGGCTCAACTTAGGGATGGGAAACTTGTGTTTGATCAAGTTCAAGCGAGGCAAAATTTTAGAGATGGTCTTATGTCTTATATGGATCTGGATAGCGCGCTTACACCTAATCCGACCTCGTTTTATCAAGATGAAGTTGTGCTGGAGTATATAGAGTTTGTAGATGATTCAAATGCGACTTTCCCGATGACTTACACAAATCCAACCTATAACATTGTTGATACATTAAACGGGCCTAGTATTATTGTTGTAGTGACAACTACTAGTCCTCGATATTTTGCCGGAGATCCTATTCAATTAAGGAAGGCCATGCGGTATATGGGTATTTTTATTAGAAGAAAATTGATAAGGTGTATCGCTATTGTAATATTAGGAAAAATCAATTATAGTTAAATTAAACATTTATTTAATTCTTTCTTTCGATAGGATTATTGATCCATTCGAGACTAATGCTAATAAGCAAAGCGCCCGGCGGTGATTATTGTGTCCAAAACACATTATCCGTGCGGGCGTTTGTTTTATTTGTGTTCTCATCTTGGTCGATGGTTTGTATAAGAACAGTGAGCAACACGAACAGGGGGTAAATGTTTGATTAATGCGAAAATGCAAATACATAAAATATCTAGGGGGAAATTAGTGATGAAGAAAAAGATTAGTAGAATTATTGCTGTGATGTTCGTAGTAACATTGTTTAGTGTTCCTGGGGTGGCATTTGGTGAAGAGAAAATTGGTTATTGTGAAATGACTATTACATCAAATGATGTGGGAAGTGAAAATGCGGTGGATGCAACTAATTATTGTAAAGGAATGGTTTTTGGTTATTACGGCGGAGGGAACTTTCATATTACTGGTCTTACAACAGATGTTGTAAAATATAGTGGCCAGAAATTCGAGGTTACAAGCCTCAAGTCTAACAACTCATATGAAGTTTTAACTGTGTATACAAAGGTAATTGAGGAGAAAAAACCCGAGCCAAAGCCGGAACCAAAACCTGAACCAAAGCCGGAACCAAAGCCGGAACCAAAGCCGGAACCAAAGCCGGAACCAAAGCCGGAACCAAGGCCGGAACCAAAACCGGAACCAAAACCGGAACCAAAGCCTGAACCAAAGCCGGAACCAAAGCCAGAGCCAAAGCTGGAATCAAAATCGGACTCTGAAACAAACCAAGGGAATAATAATATAGAAGAAGTTAAAGTTCAGGATGTGTTAGAGGGGGATGAAGGAGACTCTGATAAAACCTTGTCTCAGAACAATTTAGATGCAAGTGAAACAGAACCTATTTCTTCAACAAAAATAGAAAATGAAGACAAAAAAGAACTAAAGAATAATCCTATAAAAATTAAGAAGGAGAAGGATGAAGTATTTGAATCAGAAGTAGCTTCATCGGAAATGAAATCTGAAAACAATGCGGGAGTTATGTCTGCTATTCTTTGGATTGTATTGCTAGTAGTTGCGGTAGTTGTTGGTGGATACTACAAAAAAACTAAAAAATAGTGTTATAATAAGATTGAGTATAAAGCAGGAGCACTGTAAATCTATCTACTATAGAGATTTACAGTGCTTTTTTTCGTACATAGGAAGAAGTGTTACCATTTTCTTTCGTTTTATAGTTTAGATGAAGTTTGTGTTTATAGAGATAATTATTAGTGTTAGGGGGTGAAGGTGTGAACCGGGTAGTAGTAAAGGTGTTGTTTTTACTTAGTTTAATATTTGTTGCTACGATGTCAATGAATGGCGTGGGGGTGAATGCTGCCAATCCTCATTCGCCTGAGTCCAGTGTAAGTAATGCATTAAGCAGCGGTTCCTACTCCATTGGTTCAAAAGATTTTTCTTGGACTGGTGGAAAAAGGATGGTTTATGATGTTTATTCATCAAAGTATTTGTCTAATGGTTGGACAGTAGAGACTAGAAATTTTAATGGAACAAGTCAACCCTATTTGAAGTTTGATGGTTGGGCGGTTTTATCAGGATACAAAACACATACGGCTTCAAATCATTCTACACACATAATGTTAAGAAAGAAAAGTGGGGATTCTGGGGTAGGTGCTCAAAAATTATATCTAACTACCCTTAGAAATATTTCAGCAACTGAAGACTTAGAATATAACAATCAGGGTCCAGGTGTCTGGAATGAATGTGCGAGTGGTACCACAAACAAAAATAATACCACTTGTAATATGAGGTATGACAACGTAGGGTTCACTGCATACATTCCTTTACAGGATATCTTTCCAAATGCAGATGAGAATGCAAGTTGGGATATGTTCATTGTAAAACGAGTAGATTCTCAAGTTGTGTTAGAAAGCCTAAAAGTTCCATTTAACTTCAGTGACCTTACGTATAATAGTGGAAAATTAAATTTGTCTAGTGGCACAAATACTAGTAGTTTGAAAATGAATGATGATCCTGTTATTAGACGAACTTCACCACGCCAGTCAGCCGCCTCCGCTCCAAATGTATATTTTACTAAAGAACAGACTTACACTCGGGTGAGTAGTGATGAAGGGGATACAGCGGTTTGGTATGGAGTGAGAAGTCCTTTAGATGGAAATGGAACAAGATGGGCTAATACGACGTACTGGACTTTTGCGGGAGATCAGGTGGTGCTAAGTTTTACACCTCCACCAGACACTGCACCGCCAGTGCATGTATCACATGAATTTATTAATGCTAGATATGTTAATGGCAATGACTATTGGGTACAACCTGGTGATCAGGCTTATGTGCGTTTAAGACAACGAGATCCTGATTCTGGAAACAGTAATGGATATCTAAGACTTTATGGAAGTGGACAAGACAATCGAGCCAATCATAATTTTACTGATACCACAACAAATTACTGGCAGTGGGGTTCTGAGACCCATGTAAAAATAACATCGGCAGATCGAGAAGAGAATACTTCTTATGGTAAAGTGAAATGGGGAGTAGAGGCATATACCCATGGTCACAGGTATGATATTCATTACTTTTATAGAGATATAGATGGTAACTCTTCGCCAGACTATGGTGATACAGGCATGAATATGCGAGTGGATGGTGTAGCTCCGTCACACAATTCTCAAGGTATCTATGATCACCGCTATAAAAATGGCAATGACTATTGGGTTCGTCCTGGTGACACTTTGTATGCTCAGTTGCGGCAATATGATCCGGATTCAGGAAATAAAGATCAGTATATTAGGTTGTATGGTTCCGGTGTAGATGTAAGGGCCCGTCATAGATTTAGTGATAGTAGTACGAGTCATATGGATAATTGGGTTACTCATAGTTCAGTTATCATGAATTCTGCATCGAGACAAGAGAACACCGCTTACGGCATGGTTCGGTGGACATTTACTCCACAAACGCATGGTGATTCATACGATGTTCAATATTACTACAAAGACAATGTTGATAATGTTCCGGTGGATTACACCAATACGAGTTACAAAGTTAGAGTTGATGGTGTGGATCCTTCCGTTTCATATGACATAAATAGTAAGAGTTGGACCAATTCAAATATAACCGTAAATATGAATGTTTCTGATTCAGATTCAGGAGTAAACCGCTTTAGATACCGCATATATCAAAATGGTTCTTGGGGTTCCTATAGTTCATATGTATATGGCTCAAGTCGAACATTCACTTTATCGAGTGAAGGGTTGAATCGAATTCATGTTCAGGCTGAGGATAATGTAGGGAATTTAATAAATGTGTATTCTGGAAATTACTACATTGATAAAACAAATCCAAGTCTTAACTCGTTTGGAATATCTGGCCACGCTTATAAAAGTGGCAATGATTATTGGATCAAACCTAATCAAAGTGTAGATGTTAGACTTCGCTCCTATGATAATATGGCATTGACGTACAGACAATATATAGGTTTGTCGGGTTCTTCATCTGCCCGGTCTCAACATGATTGGAATGTAAGCTCTACGCATTTAAATAATTACAATACAAGTTCCTATGTGACTGTGAATTCAGTGTCTGAAACATATGAAAGTGGAGATCAGCGTTACAGAGAAGTCACATATAATGTTACACCTAACACGCATGGTCATAATTATGATGTATCTTATCTTTTCAGAGATAATGCAACAAACTGGAGTAATAATAATACCTGGACTCAAACGGGAATGACAATCCGCACTGATGGGGTAGCACCGACTCATGTTTCTGATCAGGTGCTCGGAGCAAGATATGTTAATGGGAATGACTATTGGATACGTCCCAACGAAAGTGTGAATGTCCGTTTGAGGCAACAAGATACGGATTCAGGGAATAAAACACAAATAATACGTTTCTATGGAAATGGAGTAGATTCTAAATCTGGCCACTCTTTTGGTTTGGCTAGTAATGATAATAATCATTGGGATACTGATCCATCTCTTGTTATTAATTCTGCAACACGAGAAGAAAACACAAGCTATGGGAGGGTATTATGGAATGTAACAGCCAAAACCCATGGACATTCTTATGATATTCATTATTACTTCCGTGATAACGTTGATAATAATACCGGATACAATAATACGGGTAAAAATTTAAGAGTTGATGGAGAAGCTCCATATAATAGTGCTGAAACCGTGAGTGGAGAAAGATATAATAACGGAAATGACTATTGGATTAAGCCGGGAGATACGGTCGATGTTCACTTGAGGGGTGTGGATGACGATTCTGGACTGTCTGCAATCTATTTAAGTATAGGTAGAGATAGCAACAGGAATGTATATTATCATGATCTAAGTGGAACATCTACAAATTTAAATATGCTTGTCTCTGAACCGGATTACGATGTATTATCCGTGAATAGAGATTATGTGAGTGGTAATGTTAAAGGTGCTACTTTCAAAGTGAGAGGAAACACCCATGGAGAGTCTCAAGAAATCAGAAGGAGATATCTTGATAATGTTGGTATTGATACTAGATTGGATGCAGCTAATTACGATGCATTCGGCTGGAGTTATACAAACACTAAGTATCTACGTGTAGACGGAGTTGCTCCGTCCGTTCAGTATAGAAATAGTAGTGATACCAGCAATTTTACTAGTAGAGCTTGGAGTACGGTTGCAATAGATGTGAGGTTAAAGTTTAGTGATGCAGACTCAGGTTATAAACGTTCAAGATATGCTTGGACTCAATCAACGTCATTGCCATCATCATGGTCTTCCTGGTCTACAAGCTCAAACTATGTAGTTTCTCAGAGCAACTACGGGGCATGGTACTTGCATGTGCAGTCAGAGGATAATGTAGGGAATCTAGTATCTACTTATCAAGGACCGTTCAGATTCAACAACGCTCCGGTAGCGTCATTTTCGACAGATCAATCACAATATTATGTGGGTGACACAATGACAGTTACTAGTTTGGCTTCAGATCCTGATGGCAATGCATTAACGTATCTATACACAATCACATTGCCAGACGGTAGTACGACGACGAGAACAAGCCCTAATTTCACTTATCAGTTCCCTGATATGCCTGGAAATTACAGCATTAGACAGGATGTAACAGATATCCATGGAGAAAGTGATTGGGTATCAACCACTATTCCTGTTTTAGACCTCTCTGTTGTTGGACATGTCAAACATACAGCTAGTTGGGAAAACAGGCATATTCAAAATGGAAATACTCCGTCGCAGTTTTATTCTGGAGAGGTTTTCGTGTTAGAGGCAGATGTAATTGATCACCCTATTAATAGAGTAGAAGTTGATTTTAGTGGTTTACAAAACAATGGGAATCTATATACTCGTAATAACCTTCTGTTGGGGGTTTCAAGTCCAACTCTATATGTTGGTAATCTAGATGAGCCGGCGTTTGCAGAAGGTGGCACTAGGTTAGCGAATGGGAATGTTTCATTTACATTCACTGCTTTTTACAGCAATGGAATTGTTCGTTCTGACATTGTAACGGTAGAAATTATTGGTAGTGTATATGATGCCTTTAAATTCCACAAATTGCACTAAATAAAAAAGCTCTCAACGTGATGTTGAGAGCTTTTCTTTATGAGTTCATGGACGCTTTTAAACGAGTCATCATAGATATGTTGACCAATACGCCAGTAGAGGCTAGTAATAATATAAGGGAAGAACCTCCATAACTGATGAAAGGTAAGGTTACTCCTGTGATGGGAAGAAGCCCTGATGCTCCCCCGATATTGATAACTGTTTGTACTGATATCATGCTCGCAATGCCTATTGCGAGAAGGTGCCCGAACTTATCTCTTGAATTTCTAGCAATAAAAAATCCTTTTACTACTATAAATCCTATTAAAAATAGGGTAATAAATACACCTAATATACCAAGTTCTTCAGCTATGACGGAAATAATGAAGTCCGTATGCGGTTCTGGTAGGTACCCATATTTCTGTGTGCTCTGTCCCAATCCGGTCCCGCTTAAGCCTCCGTTGCTCATTGAGATATATGAGTTGATTAACTGATACCCTGAAGTTTGTAGGTGGTTAAATGGGTCTAGAAAGCCTGTGAATCGAGAGAGTCGCTCTTCAGAAAAAACCTCATCTAATTTTCCTAATAGTGTTATGATGGTTAAAACGAATGCTACAATCCCAACTCCTAACACAGCTAGCTTTGTTAGGTTATTTAAATTAATGCCTGAGCAAAGAATGATAGATAGAGATATTAAGACAATGATAAAGGCTGTGCCGAAGTCGGGTTGGACAAGAACGATAAAGCATATCATGGCCATAAAACCTATAGGGGGGAGTACGGCATGTTTAAAATCGTGTATATAGGATTGTTTTCGAGAGTAGACTGCAGATAAGTACAGAATCACGCTCAATTTAGCGAATTCCGAGGGTTGGATGCTCAAGTTTCCAATTCGAATCCAGCTTCGTGCGTTATTGGTGGTATGACCATAAATATAGACTAAGATTAGTAGGATGAAAGTTCCTAAAACAACTGATTTTAATAGTAGTGGTTTCGCATAATAGTGATATGGAATGAACATTGTCACGAAGAAAACAAATAACCCGAATAATAGAAAAAATCGTTGTCTTTGGAAAAAGAAATCAACCGCGGTTTCATATCGAATTACGGATACGATCATGCTGGAGCTATACACCATTACTAAACCGAATAAGCTTAATAAGATGATGCTACCGATTAGTGGGTAATCAAAAGAATTAATAATTTTTTTAAACATATACATACCTTCCATCTTGTTTTCTAGTAAACCTAAATTTGGTTGTCTAAGTCTTTTAATTATATCACCGGGGTTATACTATAAAAAACAAGAGGGAAAACTAAATATAATTATGCCTTACTCTTACCATCGGTTACAAAAATGTATAGAATGTAACTACGACATCAGTGAGTAGGTAAGGAATTAAACATCAATGAATGGGTGATAGTAGTGAGACTGAAAAAGATAGCAGATAAAGTAGAAAATTATTTAATAGATAATGACAAAAATATAGCTCGGTTATTAGATGAAGAGGTTATTAAATTTACTGTAGAAAATACAACACCGCATTCTGGTTTGATTTGTAAGAATTCCAGAACCGGAGAAGTAATTGCCCAGGGTGCTTTATGACCCCTTTAATAAGTTTCTATATACGACAAACTCTCTAGGAGAGTTGAAAAATGTTATGGTTCCGTTTGAAGAAGGAGAGGAAGAGATTATTGAATATTTTCAACATGCAATTTCAGAAGCACATGAGTTAAATTATGAAGATTTAAGCGAGAAAAATAAAATCTTATTTAAATTAAGTGATTTTGCCTCTCTATTAAAAGAAGATAGGAATAAAGAGCAGCAACGGTTAGAAGATCTTGGTCCTATAACGTGGGTGAGTGAGGAAGAGTTGGTTGGGACCGACATAATGGACGTACCTATTAAAAAAGAGACCAAAACGTTCATTCGTCTTGGTTACCTTGAGAATAAAAAGAAATACGTCTTAATGGAATCAGTAAAAACGATAATGGATAATGAAATGATGGATGTTTCCCAGAATGTTTTTGAATTTCACATAGATAGTGTTGAAGTGATAGCTAAATTGCTAAAAACAGTATTAGGAAAAGATATTAGATTGTCGTAATATTGTATATGGTGTGAAAAGCCCTTATCAAAATTCGATTAGGGTTGGCCTCGTTGGTAAGATAGGGTAAGAGAATTCGAGGGGGAGAAATAATGACAGAATCATCTATAAGAGATATGACGATGGATCGTATGCCGCCCGCTAATATAGAAGCGGAACAAGCTGTTTTGGGTGCGGTCTTTTATGAACCCTCAATTTTAGTTACCATTATGGGGATCTTGGAGCCAGACGATTTCTATAGGAGCTCACATATAAAGATTTACAGGGTTATGTGTAACTTAAATGATAAGGGAAAGCCTGTTGATATAATAGGTGTTACGGAAGAATTAAGTAGTCAGGGTGAGTTGGAGGATGTAGGCGGTGTAAGCTACATGTCAGATTTAGCGAGTTCTATCCCTACAGTTGCCAATGTAGAGTTTTATGCAAAGATTGTAGAAGAAAAGGCTATATTGCGACGTTTGATTCGAAGTGCTACAACACTTATATCTGATGCCTATGAGCAAAAAGATGATGTGGATGCCATTTTAGATAATGCAGAGAAGACAGTGCTCCAAGTCTCAAATCGGAAAAATGCGGGTTCTTTTAAAAATATTAAAGATGTTATGGTAGAAACCTATGACAATATTGAGCAATTGCATAGCAATCAAGGTGAAATTACAGGCTTGCCAACAGGATTTAAAGACTTGGATAACATCACAGCTGGTTTCCAAAAGAACGATTTAATTATTATGGCAGCCCGTCCTTCTGTTGGTAAAACTGCATTTGCACTTAATATAGCTCAAGGAATAGGTACAAAAACAAATGAGAATGTAGCTATTTTTAGTTTGGAAATGGGTGCTGATCAGTTGGCTATGCGTATGCTTTGTGCTGAGGGTAATATTGATGCTCAAAGAATGAGGACGGGGCAATTAGAAGCGAGTGACTGGTCCAAACTCACAATGGCGGTCGGAGTTCTTTCTAATTCAGGTATATTTATTGATGATACCCCTGGGATCAAAATTAATGAAATTAGATCGAAGTGTAGAAAGTTAAAACAAGAACACGGTTTGGGAATGATTTTGATTGACTATCTTCAATTGATTCAAGGTTCAGGTAGAACAGAAAACAGGCAACAAGAAGTATCGGAGATTTCCCGCTCTTTAAAAGAACTTGCAAGGGAGTTGCAAGTACCAGTAATTGCTCTATCACAGCTTTCTCGTGGTGTAGAGCAAAGACAGGACAAGCGGCCGATGATGTCTGATATTCGTGAATCTGGAAGTATCGAGCAAGATGCCGATATTGTAGGGTTTCTTTATAGGGAAGATTATTATGATAAAGAGGCTGAAAATAAAAACATAATTGAGATCATAATTGCAAAACACCGAAATGGTCCGGTGGGCAATATATCTTTAGCTTTTATTAAGGAATATAATAAGTTCGTAAACTTAGAAAGAAGATTTGGGGATGAATAAAAGGGTGTGTCTAATTATAGGCGCACCCTTTTATTTGTTTAATAACTGCCGCCGATTTGCTGTTCAGCCATTTGAACAAGGCGTTTTGTGATTTCGCCACCTACAGAACCATTTGCCCGAGCTGTTGCATCTGGTCCAAGTTGAACTCCGAATTCAGAAGCGATTTCGTATTTCATTTGGTCGAGTGGCTGCTTGAGCTCCTGGAGCTACTAATTGATTATTTCTATTGTTTTGTGCCATATTCATAACCTCCTTTACGTGTTTGAACTTAGTATGTCGAATAATAAAGATATTATGCATGGAAAATAATACACAAATTTAAAAAATATCCAAAAAAACCTTGAACTTTGTAATATTTTAGATATAATTGAATTTGTGAATTGCTAAGAGGGTTCAGACCCTTGCATCATAATTTAGTATGAATGATAATCTAAAAATAAATAAATCTTAAAAAAGTGGAAGGACCACAGAGAGACGATGGGTTACGTACCTGCATCGTGCTTTTTGTGGTCCCTTTTTGTATCTAAATGGCTTGAAGGGAAGCAAGTCAATATTTCAAAGGGAGTTGGAGAGTATGAATAAAAACACAGTATTGAAAGAAGTTAAATCGATGGGTCTAGCGTCAAAAAAGAAAAAAGATTTAGTCAGACTTTCAGGAGTAATCTTAGATAATATATGTGGTTCTTGCCCGGTCCCAGATCAAATTAAATCTAAATATGATTCAGTAAATGAGCAAGTGCGTGGGGAAGTTAATCGTCACTGCATACAAAACTGTGAGGTAGGAAAGGCTTTGGGAATCATTGGGCTTCACTTAACAGACGATTATGAGATTTTCATTTCTGAAGAGGAAAAAGAAGTGGTAGCGAAGAATCTAAAATATCTACGCAAACTTTCAGGAAAACCTGCATGCAAAGTTGCTAAGGATGCGGGTATGGATAATCGTAAGTATCATAAGTACGAAAATGCAAAAGTAAGAGCTAATATGGAGAACCTTAAAAAGTTAAGTGATTATTATGGTCTAGCGGTAGAAGAGCTGCATACTAAGCTTTTGGAAGAAGAGCAAGGTCATAAACAATTAGCACTAGATTTAAGTGTATGATAGAATTTATATATATCTACACATTAACTTTTTAATTATTAGCAACCTTAAGAAGGGTTGTAATTATAAGGCGCTCGATCGAGTGATTTGTCTTCTTTCTATTGAGAGAGAAAAATCATTGGATTGAGCGTCTTTTTTGCTCTAAAAATTGATTGAGAGGAAGGGAATATGTGATGAAGAAAGAGGAGACGTTAGCTCAAAAAATATTTGAAGTAATAGTGAAGAAGGGTAAACCGCTAAGTATTGGTGAAATATGTGATGAATTGGATGTTAAAAAACCTAGAACGACTATTAGAGGGCGGATTTATGATAACATCAACAAATTATTTAAAAAAATTGCAAGAGGTGTGTATTGGGTCGTAGGAGATGATTCTGCTGTAATGGTGGTAGAAGGAAACGGGCGTGATTTGTTCATGCTAGAGGATAATTCTATTGATGCCATTGTCAATGATCACCCTTGGGAGTGTGAATCTAATAAGGGAACAAATCGGAATTTTGTTTCTTCTTATGGAGAGCATACGTTCAAATATATATTAGCGGACTTTCAAGAGAAGGCCAGAGTACTGAAAAATGGAGCATTTCTTGTTGAAATTGTACCTGAAGAGAATGCAAACAATTATGAATATCTTTACGAAATTAAACAGTTGGCCAAAAAAGCGGGGTTGCTCTATTACGCAAAGGTGCCGTGGTTAAAAGCAAAAAACCGACCAAACCACTTAGGTAGAAAATCTACAGACGTGGAGGATATTCTCTTCTTTTCAAAATCGAAACCTCGCAAGCTGAGAAAAGATAAACAAAGAGAGTTGTTGAAAGGGGAACCTTGTTTTATGAGTGGGACTGCCTCGATGTTGCCGACTCGTTTTGAATATGAGCGTCCTGGAAAAGAGAGGATCCATCAGAGTGAAAAACCTAGTGGTCTTTATTCAGCGATCCTGGATCTCATTACCTTGCCTGGAGAGGTAGTTGTGGACCAATTTGCTGGTAGCGGAAATTTAGGGAAATCGTGCCTTGAAAAAGGTAGATTTGGAATCCTATTTGAAATTCTTAAGGAAAACACTGAAAAGATTATTAATAATTTGGGAAGTCGAGCAAACATTGTTTCTGCTGAGAGGTTTGAAGAAGCTGAAATAGAAGATACTTTTAAGCCAAAAAAACCAGTGCAAATGGACATGTTTTCATTGGCTTAGGAGGAGAAAAAGATGGATTTTTACATGTTGTCTATTGGAGAGATAGAGAAGGAATTAAATATTGCGCCTTTTGATCACACAAAACATGAGAAAAAAGGAATAAGGGACAGAATATTTGATGACTGGGAAGAAGCGGCCGAATTTATCAAAGAACTTAGAAATGATAGAAACATGCATCTTATTGTTAGTTGTTTAGGATATGAATTGGTTGAGGATAACCACAAAGTTAAAGTGTATTATAAGATTACACACTCGTTTTCATGATTAAATTGTGATTAAAGAACCCCCGTTTAACGGGGGTTTTTCTATTATAGGTGGGAAGTGATGTTGTTTAATGAATCAGCAGATGTGGCCACTTGCTCTGCAGCTTTACTGATGTCTTCAAAAATTAAACTCATTTCATTGATCTCATCTGCTATGATTTTATTCTCTTTTTTCATCTTCTCCATAGCGCTAAGAATTGAATTAAAGAACTCTAGGGTTTCTTTAGAATGGCTAGTTCCGCTCTTCACGCTTGATTGAACCTCACCTATGGTTTGCTTCATTTGTTCAGTTGATGAGTTAATCGCGGTAATAAGGCTATGCACTTCTGTAACTGCGCCTTTTGTGTTCTCAGCTAATTTACGAACTTCACCTGCAACTACAGCGAAACCTTTTCCGTGTTCTCCTGCTCGCGCCGCTTCAATAGCTGCGTTTAAAGCTAATAAATTGGTTTGCTCTGCTATTGAGGTCACTAGCGTAGCGATTTCTTCGATCCTTTTAGAAGTTGTAGAGAGTTCGTCCATATCCTTTGCAATCTTGGACATTTTTTTGTCGGACTTTATCATTGTGAAATCTAAATTTTTTAATTGCTCAATGCCTTCTCTGGACTTTTCTTCCGCTTCAAGGGCGTTTGTTAAGCCTTGAGTAGTAAGTAGTTGAATTTCTTTGTTTTTGTTGGCTGCCTCTTCAATTGAGGAACTTGTCTCTTCACTAATACTTACTAATTCTTCTGAGCTTCTGCCTACATCAGCTCTAATCATTTTCTTCTTTTCTGCTTCTTTTTGACGGATAAGTTCGTTTTCTTGCTCGTATGCTTCCAAAACAATTTGTTGTTCGAAGTTAAACATTTTTGCAAGCGCTAGAGATGCGTTGCTGTAATCTTTTAATTCCGCTGTGTGTTCATACAAGAACGAAGATAATGTTCCGTAAAGTTCCTGGAAAGCAGCTAAGTACCATTTTGGTTCTAGGCCGATTCGAACGTGTACGTGAGCAATAATATGTCTCTGTTTTATGAAATCTGTGTCAATGATTCCATTGAACATCTCTGTAATGTGTCGTTTAAGTGTTTTCTGAAGGCGTTCTACAGAGCTATTGTCATTAATTATCTTCATTAATGAAGGTTGTTTCTCGAGGTTTTTATAAAACCTTTCTACTGTTATATCAATGTTTTCATACATAACTGGTTGCATGGCTTTGAGATAACATAGGTCCATTTTAGTAAGGCCGATCATCGAGATCTGTGTATTATACTCGCTGTCTTTGTCTAGGTTGATCTTTGCTTCTGATGAATAGGAAGTTACTTCTGAAAACAATTCGTTCTTGGGTTTTTTAAGTTTCATTTTTATGCCTCTTTTCTAAGGTTTGACATTCTTCTGGATAGGTCGAATATATCACCTTGCAGGTAATTTGGATATTCGAAGCGAAAACTTACTGAAGTCAAAATGTACTTATGATAACCGCTCTAAAAAGTATGTGATACAATTAATTTATTCGGGGTAGTTCAATGACAACCTGTATATATTTTTAAAAGAAAGTAGAGTGAAAAGATGTTCTTAAAGTGGATTAAAGCTCTTTTTTTATCCGAACCGGAATACATAAAGCATTCCGAAAAACCTAAGAGAAAACCCACTATGGAGCGAAATGTCGAATATGTATACTCGCCAAATGCTAAGACTGAATTTAGGTTTCCTGTTACAGTGGATTCGGATAAAAAAGTGGAAAATGTACGTGATGGGGCTAGAATCCCAAAGAGTGAACCTCGATCTTCTATTAATAAAGTCGTTCCATTTAAAGAGCAGCAAAGCCCTAATAGATATGATAAAGAAGAAGTTGTTAAGCCTAGAAAAGTCGAGATAAAAAAAGCGCCATTTTCTGCAAGGGAGATTCCTTCTCCAACTCATGGGTTCCTTCCGAGAAATCAAGAGCGGAATAACGAAGAGGGTAAGGGAAAAGATGTAGAAACTGTCGTATCTGTAAAGGCAGAAGAAGGTGGAAAGGCGGAGCAGTTGGTTCAATCAAACGAAGTACTGGTTTCGGAAAGAGAAAAGCTTTCTAATGAAGAAGTGTTCGAACCAGGTTTGCCAATGCAGGATTCATCAATCGTTGTTGAAACGGTGTTACACGAAGAAGAGGTTAGTTCCCCTGAATCGTTATTGTCAATGGGGGGTGTAGAGAGAGGAACATTCGTTGTAGGGGAAGAAAGTGTGCATCCGGTCTTGGATAAACCTATAGAGTCTCAACATTCAAATCAAGATGTATCTGGGGTTCCGGCATTTAATTATGAAGTGTCGGAAGAAGTGGAAGAGGATATGATTGGTGAAATTGACGTAGATCAAATAGATGTCACATCAAAAGAGATGATTGAAGAAGTAGACGTAGAGATGACAGAAGATGATGCTTACGAATCGCCTGCTTTGCAAAGTGAGGAATTAGTGCATTTAGATGAGGAGCGGGTTCAGAATTCAGTCCAAATCAAACGAAATGAAGCCTCAGGTCAGAGTGATGGTGTTGAAAAGGTAGAAGAAAAGCCAAAGAATACAGCTCAATACAACCATCCTTCATTATCAATGTTAAAAGCCCCGGTGTTCAATACTGATCATGAAGATGAGACGTGGATGCTTTATCAAATGGAAAAACTAGAAACCTCTTTAAGAGACTTTCATGTAAAAGCTGAAGTGGTTGATATGCAACAAGGCCCATCAATTACAAGATTTGAAGTTCAACCGGCCCCAGGGGTGAAAGTGAACAAAATAACGAATTTATCGGATGATTTAAAGTTGAGTTTGGCTGCAAAGGATATAAGGATTCAAGCGCCGATTCCTGGTAAGAGTAGTGTAGGAATAGAAATCCCTAATAAGGAAGCTAGGCCGGTAATGTTGAGAGAGGTTCTAGAAAGTGAAGAATTTAATTCCAGCACATCTCCACTCACAGTTGCTTTAGGTATGGATATATCAGGTGCGCCGATTGTGACAGACCTAAACAAAATGCCGCACGGCTTAATTGCTGGGGCCACGGGGTCGGGGAAAAGTGTATGCATTAATACCATGCTGGTTTCGCTTTTATATAAAGCGAGTCCGGAAGAGGTGAAATTACTGTTAATCGATCCTAAAATGGTGGAGCTTACTCCTTATAATGATTTACCTCATTTAGTTAGTCCTGTTATCACAGATCCTAAAACGGCTACAAAAGCTCTAAAGTGGGCAGTAGATGAAATGGAGTCTAGATATCAAAAGTTTGTAAAGGAAAAGGTAAGAGACATCCAACGATACAATGAAAAGGCAGAAGAGAAAATGCCATATCTCGTTGTGGTAATTGACGAATTAGCTGACTTAATGATGGTATCACCTTCAGATGTAGAAGATGCAATCTGCCGTATTGCTCAAAAGGCGAGAGCTTGCGGGATCCATTTGCTTGTTGCGACACAAAGACCTTCCGTTGATGTTATCACCGGATTAATTAAGGCGAATATTCCTACTCGGATTGCTTTTGCTGTATCTTCACAAACTGACTCCAGGACAATATTGGATGAAGGTGGAGCTGAAAAGTTACTAGGAAAAGGGGATATGTTGTTCTCCGGTAATGGTGCTAAGTCAGTGCGATTACAAGGTAACTTTGTATCAGATGAAGAGATCGAAGGAGTCACTGAGTTTATAAAGGAGCAACAAGAACCAGAGTTCCTATTTGAGGAAGAGAATTTGGTTCAACAAGATTCTGTTTTAGATATGGAAGATGAATTATTCGTTGATGCTTGTGAGTTTGTTATTGAGCAGGGTACTGCATCGTCTTCTGGTTTACAAAGAAAGTTTAGGGTTGGGTACAATCGTGCAGCGCGCCTAATCGACATGATGGAAGATAGGGGTATTGTATCTGCGGCTAATGGAAGTAAACCAAGAGAAGTATTAGTATCAATAGATCAATTCTACGAATTGACAACCTAAAAGAATAACGTATGCAGAAGCACTGTAGAAATTTCATGGGGCAACTCATGAGGTTTTTGCAGTGCTTTTTTAATTACAGGAGTGATGAAGAGATGGAGAAAACGGGTTTTGCTAGATATGGTTGGTTTGTTTTGTGTCTTCTTAGTTGTGTCTCCTTTCTAATACTTTTGGGAAGGGTAGCATACATACAATCTGTAAAAGAAGTTAATAAACAAGATCTAAACATGCTCGGTAAAGATATTTGGACAGTTGAAGAAAATCTAAAAGCTGATAGAGGTAGAATACTCGATCGTAATGGCATGGAAATAGCTAGGGATACAACGTCTTATACGATTTACGCCATCTTGGAAGAAGAATATCCAAACCATGTTAAAGATCCAAAAGAAGCCATGCAAAAAAACTAGCGCCTATCTTAGAAGTTAACGAGCAAGAACTAATCGATAAATTATCAAAAGAAAATCTATTTCAAGTGGAATTTGGAACAGAGGGAAAAAATTTAAAACCTTCAGTGAAAAATGAAATTGAAGCATTGGAGATACCGGGTATAAAGTTTCGTGCAGAAAGCACAAGATTCTATCCTAACGGTATATTTGCATCTCACGCAATCGGTTACTCTCAGTATTCAGAAGACCTGGAGCGAGAAGAAGGGAAGATGGGTATTGAGAAAACTTATGATAAGGAACTAATGGGTAAAGACGGTTCTGTCTCTTATCAAACAGACAAAGTTGGATTTAAATTGCCAGATCCTAAGGAGCAAATATACTTGCCAGAGGATGGTGATGACATCTTTTTAACGATTGACCAAAAAATACAGACATTCTTAGAAGAAGCTGTGTCTTATGTTTATGAAGAATATGAGGCTGAGAAAATAATGGCCGTCGTTGCGGATCCGAAAACCGGAGAGATTCTCGCGATGAGCAGTGCCCCGAGTTTTGATCCAAATGTAAGAGATATTGAATATTATCAAAACGATATTATCGAATATGCTTACGAGCCTGGTTCGACTATGAAGATATTTACTTTGGCATCTTATATCAATGAAGGGTTTTGGAATCCAAACACTTTGTACCGTTCAGGAACTTATAAAATCTCCGGTGACTATCACACGATCCGAGATCATAACTCCGGAAAAGGTTGGGGGACAATTTCTTATCTTGAAGGGTTTCAGCGGTCATCAAATGTACTGTTTTCGAAAATTGTAAACGAAGAATTAGGAACTGAGAAGTTTAAAGAATACCTAGATTCATTCGATTTCGACACTAAAACAGATATTGATCTAACTGGAGAGAAAAAGGGAACTATTTTATACAACTGGCCAATAGAGAAAATCACATCTTCTTATGGTCAAGGTACTACTGTAACTCCAATGCAGCTGGTCAAAGCTATGACCGCTGTTGCTAATAACGGAAACATGATGCAGCCTTTCGTTGTTAAGAAAGTGGTGGATTCTGATACAGGTGAAGTCATTCAAGAAAACAAACCTAAAGTCGTAGGGAATCCAATTACGCCTCAAACTTCTGAAACGGTGTTAGAGGCTATGGAAACGGTTGTAAGTTCAAAGAAGGGAACTGCACAAATGTATAAACTGGACGGGTACAAAGTTGCTGGGAAGACGGGTACTGCTCAAATTCCTGACCCTGAAGGTGGATACATGTACGGATATTCAAACTATTTGTTTTCCTTCATGGGAGCTGTGCCAGCGGATGATCCTCAATTTGTGATGTATGTAGCGGTGAAAAAACCAAAGTTAGAGTTGAAAGAATGGGGTTACGAGGTAGGAAATCATCCGGTTTCTTATATATTTCGAAAAGTCATGACAAATACCCTTTTTTATAAAAATGTGGAACAGACTGAGATTAAAAAAGTGGACAATGCAGTGGATATAGAAGATTTTGTTGGCCGCTCATTGAGTGAGTCTGAATCACAACTAGAAGAGTTGGATGTAACTGTTATTGGTAATGGTCAAACAGTGGTGGGGCAATACCCGGAGAGTGGTTCGAGGATAAAAGGGACTAAGGTTCTTCTGTTAACAAATGGAGAGAAGACTATGCCTGACATTGAGGGGTGGTCACTGAGGGATGTTATGAGGCTTTCAGAATTATTAGGATTGGGTCTCTCAAACTATGGTAATGGTTTCGTGTCTATGCAGAGTGTAGTAGCAGGGGAACCAATTAAGCAAGGTGATAGCTTGGTTGTCCAACTAACAGGGCCAAATCAGGAAGAGCAAGATACCAGTCAATATGAAGAGGCGGTCACAAGTGAAGAAGAATTGGAATCTGAGATAGACCGGGATTTATTGGGAGAAGAGGGTTTGGGAGTAATAGGGCCCTGAAGATAATGAATTGCTAATAGATTAAAACAATATACGAAAAAGGGTGATAGGTATGGAATCAGCGGTCAAAACAATGGATAAAGTAAAAAGGCAAAATCAGAGAGATAAGGTTTTAGAGTTATTAAGAACAGCGGGCGAGAATGGGGTGCCTAATACTCGATTTAAAGAGGTTAGCATTCGTTGGGATGCTCGTGTGAGGGAATTATATCAAGAGGGATATAAAATCAAAGTAGAACCTATGAATGAAAAGGGAGTATTCTTATATACCCTCTTGGAAGAGCCGGCGAAGAAATTAGGGAAGCCGAAGCATGCATTAGATGTATTGATTGCAGAAATCAATAAGCAACACAAAGGTGTTATTACTTCAGAAGACTTGGCGGAGCTAGTAAGAAAGAAAAGATTGAACGTAGTAAGGGCGTTTGGTTACCATAAAAGAGCATAGAAAAAAGACCATTCAACAAGTATTAGTTGAATGGTCTTTTTAGTTAGTCCATCTTAGATAGTCTAAAGTAGACTAAATCAGAATAAAGCTAATTGGCCGTTCGGTTTAGCCCGAAATGTTTTTTCGAGATTCTCTCTTTTTCTGTCTTTTAAAAGGGCTGGCAGTCCTAATCTATTTCGTATCTTTTTGATGTTGTCGCTAAGAAGTTCAATTAAGATAGGAAGTCTATTTGTATTGATTGCTGCCTCAGTAGCACTACCTGAACCTGAGTATTGGTCCAAAATAACCTCTCCGGGTTCTGTTAATAGGTGGATCACTTGCTCCCATAACAGAACGGGCTTCTCTGCTTGATGTGATTTGGTTAACTCTTTCATCTGTTTTGTCATATCGAATTGTGCCGGTAGCATTTCCTTAGTCATATATGGTTTGCCGATGGGTGATAGCCTTCTAGCGGAGCTCTTAGATAGGACGAGGAGGTATTCCCGGTCCTTCTTAAAGCGTCCGGTGTTGCGCGGGTTGTCTCCAAATTTGATCCAGGGAATCAATGCGTAAAATTGAAATCCTACACTTTCGGCATATTCCCTTATCTTTCTTAAGTACTTAGTGTTCTTGTGATTCTCTGCAGGGAGGTTTTCGACACAATAACCACCTTCTTTGAGCACTTTGAATTTTTGTTGAAAGTCGAACCGCCCGTAAAGAAAGGTGGTGTCTTCGTAATCTGGCTGCGAAGTTTTTCTGATTGCTGGAGCGATGGTTATGTCCCTCGTCCCAAGGATGGTCAGAGATGATTAAGTCAACGCTTTCCTCTTCAAGGCCAGCAGCTTCCAGGTCCCGAGCATCTCCTTCTATTACTGCACAAGCGCCATTCTCGTCGGCTAATTTATATATTCCATTTGAGACTCGTTCGAACTTAACTCCACTTGTTTTTGCGCTCCCGTCCAACTCTTCCTTCAGGATCTACGATTGTGTGAGATCCTAAAATTTCTCGAATAGACTCTTTATTAGGTGGGTTTAGGTCTTCATCTTGAAATCGGCTGATAACTTTATCATACAGACGTTTTAAAAGACCGATTCCTCCTTCTTCTCTAATTGCGTCTGCTACTGCTTCTCTTACTGTTAACATATAATTTTCTCTCCTTTGATATGGTGTATTTGAACAAAAAACGCCCAAATTCCAGTGATCATGGTTTCTACATGGTAGACGATCACTCGAATTTGAGCGTTTATACTACTCCCTCTGGGAAGTAACAATATTAAAATTTATAGAAAGATAATATCTATATTATACATTGTAGGATGGTTGATTTTCCATTATGTATACTAGCAATATTTTGAATGATATTTATTCTTATGAAATAGGATTGTCTTGGGGAATTAATAATTGGGTGATATAATAATGTCTACCAGAAGCACTGTGTACGCACAGTGCTTCTTTTAATGTATAGGGAGGTTATTTGTATATGAAGAACGTTACTGATGTAACTCTTGAACAGGAACTTAAAGAAGGATTGGTATTGCTGGATTTTTGGGCACCTTGGTGTGGTCCATGTAAAATGATTACGCCTGTTTTAGAAGAGTTAGACAAAGAAATGGGAGACAAAGTAAAAATACTCAAAATAAACGTTGATGAAAATAAGGATTCTGTCCAGAAGTATGATGTTATGAGTATACCAACTATGGTTCTTTTTAAAGATGGGGAAAAGGTGGATCATCTGATTGGGTTTCAACCAAAAGAGCTTTTGGTTAGCATGATAGAAAAATATTCTTAATATTCTTTTTTAGGGATAGTTCGAGTGGTATAATTGTACTAACTTAATATCGTTAAAAACAGGAGAACTGTAAGTCGATTTTCGGCTTGCGGTTCTTTGTTTTTTTATAAAATGAATGTAGGTCTAAGGAGGAGTTAAAATGGAGTTTAACATTCGTGGAGAAAATTTTGAGGTAACACCAAGCCTTTCTGAATATGTAGAAAGCAAGGTGACGAAGTTAACGAAATATTTTAATGAAACACCAGACGCTACAGCGCATGTAAAAATGACTGTATTTCAAGGGGTTCATAAAGTCGAAGTAACTATTCCAATGAAGGGTTTGTTATTACGCGCTGAGGATGATCATGCAGATATGTATTCTGCGATTGATGCAGTTCTAGAAAAATTAGAAAGACAAGTAAGGAAATATAAAACTAAAATGAATCGAAAGCCGAGGCACCGGATTTCTAAATTAGCTGATGTTAATGAGGGAGAACGGGTACAGGAAGAAGAGTACGAAATTGTAAGGACAAAGCGATTTTCATTAAAGCCAATGTTTGAAGAGGAAGCGATTATGCAAATGGATTTACTTGGTCACGACTTCTTTGTATATACGAACGTTGCTACGAATGAAACAGATGTAGTTTACCGTAGAAAGGATGGGAAATACGGAGTAATTTCTACATTTTAAGGTAAGGTGAATTTGTGTATTATAAATTTATAAAAGAGTTGCTTTTGAGGGCTGCTGATTAAAATCAGTGGCTCTTTTTTAATTCGCTTATAGTACAATTCCAAAAGGTCTAATGTTACATTAAGTTAGAAGGTATTAAAAGTGTGGGATGTAGAAAGGGAGAGTTAAAATGTTATCTGAGTTAAAAGAAATGAAAATACGAACTAAATTGATTCTTGTGGTATTGCTTTTGTCGTTTATAGGGGGAACGGTCGCATCAATGATTATGCAATTTAATCACGTTCGCTCTTGGTTAAATCCTTTGTACCATTATGGTAGTTTGTTTTCCTTTGCAGTTCTATGTGGGGTGTACATTCAGCTTAAAATAAACATCTCTTTAAAAGAGGGGGAAAAGGTTGATGACTGAGCATATTGTTCATTCCTCCTGGAAAGAGTTATTTTCTGAACAAGAGGTACTTCTTCAAGAGATAGAAAAGAAGATTGGGAATGAATTCACTCCGAGCATGGAGCGGGTTTTTCGCTTTGCAGAATTAGATTTACAAAATGTAAAGTGCGCAATTTTTGGGAAGGATCCTTACCCTCTAGAAAATGTAGCCACTGGCAGGTCATTTGAAGTCGCCAACGTAGAGACGTGGGATGATCCAAAAGTGAATCGGTCATTGCAAAACGTCTTAAAGTTGTTGCATAAAACCTACTCTGGAATAGGTAATTCTTTAACAATAGATGAAGTAAGAAATGAAATACGGAGTGGAAAGTTTCCGATTTTGCCCCCTGATAAGATATTTTCTGATTGGGAGCGGAAAGGAGTGCTATTTTTAAATACTGCACTGACAACTGAAATAGGTAAAATTGGAAAGCATCTTAAGATATGGTCTCCGTTTTTCAAATACATCCTAGAGCATATGACTTCAAACAATCCGAGAATAGTGTACTTTTTGTGGGGAGATGCAAGAAAATATAAAAACGAGTTAATGAGTATGGGAGTCCCAGTTGAAAAAATTCACACTAGTTATCATCCGAGCAGTTTTTATGGGGATAAAGGTGGCTTTAAAAACGATGGGAAGTTTCTTCATAGTACGTGCTTCAAAGACACGTTTGATCAGATTAAATGGGTATGAAATTAATAGAGTGTGAGAATGGAAGCACCATTCAGCTTACTAGCTGTTTGGTGCTTTTTTAGTGAGGTGGGAGAGAATGAAGAAATATTATATGATGGGTTGTTGCTTGTTGTTTTCTGCTGTATTTGTATCAGGCTGTAATTTTGGTGAGATGGCTCCTGGTCCAATTAAAGATGGTGAAGAAGAAACACAAGAGTTTATCGCCCGTTTTTGACCACTAAATAAGGGTGTGGCATAATTTCTATATCAACACCCTATTTTGACAAAAAACAAAACCCAAACGGAAGGACCGTTTTCCACATGGAATATTTCATGTAGGAGAGCGGTTTTTTCATTAGGTGGATATTGAAAATAGTAAAGGGGATTAAGATTTGGATTCATACACTTTAAATGTGGCGATTCTACTAATGTTTGCTCTCGTTCCGCCATTGTTACTAAAGAAATTTGTAAAAAAGTATATTGTGTGGCGAGTTTTACTAGCTCCATCTTCACTAGTGGGCCTAATTATAGGCTATTACCTATTGTTTAAATAATATGAAAAGGTAGGAGATTAATTATGGGTAAGAATGTAGCTGCTTTCTTTGATATTGACGGGACTTTTTATAGGGACTCTCTTTTGATTGAGCATTTCAAGAGATTGATAAAATATGAGATCATATCACCTTCTGTGTGGCATGAGCAAGTTAAGAAGACTTTTAATAATTGGGATAAACGGCAAGGGCAGTATGATGAATATCTCATGGATGTGAGCGAGATCTATAGAGAACACCTTATTGGGGTTTCGAGGGAAGCGATAGAATTTACAGCCAATCAAGTAATGCACTTAAAAGCTGATCGTGTTTACAGATACACTAGACAGCAAATACGATGGCACTTGAAACAAGGGCATAAGGTCATTTTCATTTCTGGAAGTCCAGATTTCCTGGTGTCCAAAATGGCTCAGAAATATAATGCTACTGACTTTCGAGGCTCTATTTATCACATAGATAGTAATGGCGCTTTTAATGGTGAGATTTCTCCTATGTGGGATTCAGCAAATAAGGAAAAACAGATCGCTCTCATGGTTCAGAAATATGACATTGATAAAGATAATAGCTTTGCATATGGCGATACAAACGGAGATGTTACTATGCTTAAACATATGGGTAACCCTGTGGCTATAAATCCTGCAAAGGAGTTACTTAACGCGATTCATCAGGCGGGTGTATTAAACGAAAAAACCAAAATAGTAGTTGAAAGAAAAGATGTTATCTATGAAATTGATTCAAACCATAAGGTATCTTTTTACTGATTGGTTTTCATCAATCTACCAATGTAAATATGAGATTTGGTATAATTAAAATATATAGCACTTAATTAATATTATACTTTCTCTAAGAAGGGGAAGTACATTGAGTTTCATTTAAGCAAATGAACTGAATCTAATGTTCATTGAAGTAATGATGTCTTCTTAGAGAATGCAAAAGCTCGTTTGAGTATGGATCCTAAAATTCCTACTTGAACGGGCTTTTTTTGTTTTTAAAAGGAGCAATATTGAAAGGAGTTAAGGGGATGACGAAACATTTAGAGTTGTTTTGGGATGATGAGCTTAGGAGTTTACAAGAAGCGGTAGTCAGTAATAAAAGTGTATCTCTAACATTCCACTTCGAAAAAAAGAATGGTAGAAAGAGACATTGAAATGATTGATGTAGTCCATGCGATTATGACGGGAGAAATTGTTGAGGGTTTTGATATTGGGGAATATCCTAACTATAGAAACCCGGATCCCTTGCGCAATCTTATTGGAGAAGACTTGAATGGGAATAAGGTGACAATTGGAGTCGCGTTAAAAAACGATTCTTATTGTTTTACCACGTTATACAGTGGAGTGACAGATCGATTACTGTATATTTTTGATTGAAAATTTATAAATGCAAGATCAACCGTGCTATAATAATTTCAATATTAATAGGAACGGAGTGATTGGTGCATGATTGACAAATGCAATCATTGTAAAGGAGACATTGTTATGACTACTACTACAGTTCAAAGAAATGAAGTAAAAGTGTTAAATGTGCCAGTCAATAAATGTGACTGTAATCGTTCATCCATGGATGTATATCCTGTAGTAATTATTGAGGATTTTATCAGAAATTGTAAGGGTGATCGGAATCAATACGATTATAATGAAATCAAGGACGCTTATGAAGGGATATCCACAAAGGACATATTGAATAAGCGAAAAGAAGAAATTCAGTAAACCAGGAAGCCTCTATTTAATAAATAGGGGCTTTTCTCTTTTATACATATTATAAAGAGTAAACCAAAAATTAAAAATAATATCACTTTGTTTCGCCATTTTATGAAGAGGTTGATATCATTATAGAAAAATAGGCCGCTAGAGTCTAATGATCGGAGGGGAGTAAATGGTAAAACCGATAAGCATTATTACAAGGAGCGGATTACAATCCTGTAGGGCGGCGAAGAACTTTTTAGAAGATAATAATATACCTTATATTGAAAAAAATGTAACATATAATCCGTTGAGTTTTGAAGAGATTAAAGATTTGGCTATTCGGGCTGGTGGTTATTCAGAAATAGTTTCCACTAGGTCGAAGCCGTACAAAGAAATTAATAGAATGATGGAATCCGATGATTTTACATTGTTTCAGTTATACAAATTTATAGAAGAAAATCCAACGTCCTTAACATATCCTATAATCTACGATGATCATAGGTTTCAGACGGGGTATAATGAGGAGCAATTAAAGACATTTTTGTTAAGGGAAGTGAAGGTAGCTGCATATAAAGAAATTGTTGCACGTTCCATCCAGATAGATTAAGTGAATATTAGGTTTGGCCGGGAGCACCGAGTGTATGTGGAGAGTGATTAATCTTTCAATAATATACGAGGGTGTTTTTATTTTGGGAAGGGTGAAAATGGCTAATGATTAAAAAGATGCTCATTAGTACATTTCTTCTTGCTACTATTGGTGGTAGTTTAGTGGTAGCCTTGCTTTTTCTTAGTAGCACAACACAAAGTGATGAAGAGTTTAATCGTAATCTAGAAGACATAAGAGCGGAAATTGAGCAGTATAAAGCGAGCGATGATTTTCATTAAGGCCAATTTTTTCAAGAAGATTTGTATCACTGTTTTATCTATTGAGTATTAGCAAGCGCCAAGAAAATATTTTCTGGCGCTGTTTGTGCTGAAAAAAAGACATCGCCAATACTCGCCATGAAATGGAGTCTTTGGTATGTTATAAACTATGGATTTGCTGAGGTATTAAATGGGTATGGAAAGTGAATAATGATAAAAATAATTTTACAGGAAAAGTAGGAGGTACTCTTATGGAAACAACAAACGTACTAGAAAATGCAAAAAAAGACATGATGGACATTCTTAATGAACTTACCTTGAAAAATATTGAAGGATCAGAAGAGGAAATGGCAAACTACTTTTCTTTTCTGAAAAAACTTCTAAAACTTCGTAATACCACTAAGAGCGACAATGAAGTAATTGAAGAAACTGAAAAGAATGAAACATGTGATATTTTACAAGATGTAGAGATTGAAGCTGGTAGTGTAGTTGAAGAGGTATCGGAGGTAGATGAAACGCAACAAATGATTTATAAATTTGAGAGGAAGAGAAGAGGTGGGTTTGTTCCTAGTATTGAAGGTTACGTTCCGGAAGGGATTGTAAGAAGTCTTGGATTAGAAGACGGTGACTACATATACGCTCAAGAAATAGAAAGTAACTACTCTGAAGGTAGAAGATTTGAATATTCATTTGCAGAAATGGGAGATAGAAAACCTCAAGAAGAGCGTGAGCAGATTAGTTTTGGGGTTGTAACTAAAGTGGCAGGAGGGCTTGCTGTTGAGTCTTATTGGGATGGAGGAGAGATAAAAAGTGTAAGAATGAATGGGGTTCCATACACGATAATGTTAAATGAGGTTGAAATACAAAATATCAACAATAGTGTCAAGGATCCTTCTCTCAAAGTTAAAGTGGGTGCCATGATAGATATTGCCTTTTATAAAGGTCATGTACAAAAACATAGGATCATTTGGGTTCATCCTATGAACAGTGTCAGCATTCCTTCAATTGAAAAAAGAGCACTATCATACAAGCGATATACCTCTGATGATGTCACTTCTAAAGACGGTGAAATGATTGAACAAACTTTAGAAGGTCGTAGTATCTTAATAGTGGGTGATGAACCTAATAAGCGGTTCTACAAGTCTGCAATAGAGGGCAGAGGTGGAGTGTTTCTATGGTGTAGTGGAAATGAACCTGTGGCCAGGTTAGAATCAAAAGTTAGAAAAAGTGATCAAGTAATTTTTCTTTTGAAAGTAACTAGTCATTATGGACAGGATGAAATTAAGGATCTGTGTAAGCAATATGGTGTTCCTTTTGATACAACTTGGAACACTGGAAAGTCAGTTGCTACTAGGGAAGCGGAAAGAAGAATGTCAGTATAAAAATGTATTTTCCTTTTTTATCCCTTTTTGTGATAAAATATTAGGTGCAGAAGCACTGTCAAATGGCAGTGCTTCTTTTGTGTTTCATTAAATTAGAAAAAAGGGGTAGTGGGGATGCTTTTCCAAAAAAACAAAGTGAAAGATAATGGTATAAGTATTTCGATTTTCATCACACTCTCTTTAATATGTATTATTCCTTTTCTTTATTCTGCTCTCAATTCTTATAAAAGCTTGAAAGCTATTGAAGTTGAATTTGGAGAGGAGTTTACTATCTTAAAAAATGAAGGCAATAGGATTTTGATTCTTGGGTTTGATGATGGTTCTGCAGAAGAAGCTTATTGGTTTAGTGTTTCTGAGAATCACGAGATCATTGATAAAAATCAACTGACTAATAAAGATCTTGATAAGTTAATGAATTATATAAAGTTAGGGGAATTAAATAAATGGAGTGAAAGTAGATGAAAATATGTCAAATAAACCGCGTAAACTAAAAAGGGGATTTTCGTTTCTAGTTTGGCTTTTCACGTTCATCATAGGGATCATTATATACTTCTTATCTCCACTTGGGCATGTTTCCGAGGTGACTGTTCAAGGGAATAGTTTTGTAACTACAAAAGAAATCATCAAAGTTAGTGGAGTTTCTTCTGATACAAGGTACTGGCCACAAGACTTAAATAAGATAAGGGGAAAAATTCTCAAACACGATGAAATAATGAAAGTGGAGATTAAGCGAAAGTTTCCAAATCACATACGTATTGAGGTTAAAGAATATAAAAAAGTGGCGACACTTTTTGAAGATTCTAAGAAATATTCTGTGTTAAGTAATGGGCATGTTCTACGAAAGAATCAAGATGGGTCTGTTCGGGACTTACCTCTCTTGTTGGAATGGAAAGAGGGGGAGGAGTTAAAGTGGATGTCTAAAGAACTTTCGAAAATAAAAAGTGAAGCTTTAGACATGATATCGGAGATTCGTTACGCTCCCACAGAGTTAAATTCACAGAGAATAATAGTTTTTACGACAGATGGGATGGAAATAAGAGGGACTATCGATGGGTTCGCTGAAAAAATCAGTGGTTACCCTTCAGTGTACTCTCGACTGCCGGAAGGTATAGAAGGATATGTTGATATGGAGGTAGGTTTTGTTCTAAAGCCGTATGTTGAAGATTTGGTCGAATAGCTTATAAAAAAACAGAAAGAAGCACAGCTTGCAGTGCTTCTTTCTGTTTACTAAATGTCTTGTATTCTAATAACATACAGGTTTTTTGATTGGAGATACTCTTCCAATGTTATTTGTTTATTGTGCATTTCTTTCGCAGCATCAATACCTACATAGCGAATGTGCCATGGTTCGTAAGTGTAACCTGTAATGTTTTCTTTGCCTTTTAGATATCTGATAATAAATCCATATTTATAGCTGTTATTTGCCAACCATTTGCCTTCAGGGGTAGAACCGAATTCTTCTTCAAGCTTATAGTTCATTCCTCTACTTGTGACATCCAGTGTTAACCCTGTTTGATGTTCACTTTGCCCGGGGTAAGCGCTGAATTTATTTGCTTCCTCAAGTCCATAAGAATTGACGTAGTTCGAAAATAATGATTTCTGGCGGTTGTAAGATCTGTAACCTGAGGCTCCTAATAGATGAATGTCAGCTTTTTTAGCTTCTAAGAAAAGGTCTTGAACTGCTTTTGCAGCTACAGGTCTTAAATATCTTTTGGGGAGGTCGTCACTGAAATAAAAAGGAATATCTGGTTTAACAAGCTTTGGTATATAATCCGCCGGTAATATATTAGTCTTGTTAACGACAACAAGCACATCGCTAGGATTTGAAACTACTTGCACAGTGTCGGGTGGTTCGGGTATTCCTGGAATAATTGGTGCCTCTATTGGTTTCGTTTCTAGGAAGGTTGGTATGTCTTGTTTTATAAAATTGTTGTTGTTGGCGAGGTTTAGTTTAGAAGAATTAAGATGTAATTCCTTTTGACAACCGGTTAGAGCTATTGTGATCATTAAAGCAGAGGCGATCTTGTTACGCATTATATACACTCCATTCTTTTTATCTACTGGTAGAATATCATAGGGTGTGAGAATAACAGAGTATAAGCGAAAAAATCGCTTGGTTTCGCCATATTCTTCTGTAGTGTGTAATATGTAAAGAAACATGTTGACCAAAGGAGTTTGTGATTATGAAGTTTAACACCCCTGAAGAAATAGTGATAATTAAAAAACGGAAAAAAGTTGTAAAGTATGCTTTTATCTTTACATTAATAGTTTCAATAAGCGCGGGCATTTCGGTCCTAACATACAATATGTAAGAGAAAGGTGGGAAATGAGATTACTAAGGAAAGATATATATTAGAGAGAATGAGTGAGCAACTAGAGAGCCATTTTTATCAAAAAGGGAATAATGAATTTTCTGTTTCATTTATAAAAGGGTTAAAAGAACAAGTGGAGCAATGGTCTTTAGAACATGATGAGCAAAAAGAGGTTTTTGATTCGACTTTAAGTTAATACATAAGGATTATATAAAAACCCCCTAGTAAGAACTAGGGGGTTTTGCATTTTATCTTCTCTTTTTTAAGAAATAGAAGGTGAGGCCACCAGCTATTAGAACAACTCCGATTATGATCATGATGAAAAGGTTTGATCCTTCATCGGTTACCTCTTTTTGGTCCTGTTCATCTTCGCTGCCACTCGCAGTATCGCTTGAAGCGGTAGATTCCGTTAATTCCTTTGTAGTACTTGAGTCAGTGTCTATCTGTTTAGGAGCTTCTTTCAAGTCGTTGTTATTGTTGAAAGGTCCATACACACTAAAGTGTTTTACCTTAGCTTTAACGGTTTTTGAACTTGCTTCATACCTGCTATTTTCAACCACTTCCCATTTTTTTAGTTCTGGGTTGAAATAGAATACTTTGATCATGTCTTTAGGAACTTCTGAGATTAGAGATGGGTTCAGTTCAAAAATAAGCTCTATTGCATCTTCTCCAAATTCAGTAATCAAGTCATCTCCAGCAACGATTGAGAAGTCGTAAACAGAACCTAGAGAACCCTTGGCCTCTAATTTCTCCATGATGAACTCAATGTTGGTGTCTTTATCAGCTAACTTGCTGAGTAATCCACTAGGGATGTTTAATTTAACATCGCCTTTGTCGATTAGTAACTTAGTGGAGTTTTTCTTCATTTTCTTAAGTGTGTCTTTGTCTAACACAACTTTATATTTGTTGCTATTGTGTAAAGTGTCTGGCTTTACAACTACTAATGAAACGTCTTTTAGATCTTCAATATCTTTGATTGTTACCGTTGCTTCTCCGTTTCCATTTACCTTTACATCCACAGATGCTTCAAGCTTTTTGTCTGTCGCGGAGTTTTTCTTATTCTCTTTGTTGTCTTCGGTATTCTGGTCGGAATTAACCTCGTTGCCACTGTTGTTAGAGGAATCATCGTTAGGAGTGCTTTCCTCATCTTCGTTATTGTTGTTTTCACCTGAGCTAGTATTATCTGAGTCGGTGTTGCTTTCATCATTATTTTCAGAGCTGCCTTCGTCTTCTGTGTTGCCATCGCTATCGTTCCCAGAATTACCTTCACCATCATTGTCGGAACCTGATTGGTCATCTCCACTATCTTCGCTATCTGTATTATCTATACCCACAACAAACTCTACAGTGGAAGAAGATAGGTTTCCTTTTGCATCTTCAACGTCGAAATAGTATTTGCTGATTCCCATTTCTTGAGCTACAAATGCAAGAATTTCAAGGGTGGGTTTCTCTGACTCAATGTCCATATCACTTGGAACGTGCTCGCTCAATTTTCCAAAGATGTCTGAGAAGCTGATTGTAGCTTTCCCATTCACAAAAGGAACATAACCAAATTCCGAAGCTTTTGAAACGGAAGGGTAAGCAAATTCTCCGGTAGAAGAGACGATCTCGAAACCATTGACAATGTTCGAGGCGTTATCTTCGTTAACTTCAAAAACGAAATAACCTGGTGCTTCTTTGATACCCTCAATAACACCTGCGTCTGTATTTAATAATACGTTTTCGACTGTTGATGTTTTAGATTCAGGATTATCTTGAGTAGAAGTGAATACAAATGTATAATCTTCTACTTTTTCTGGGTAGTGAATGAAAACTTTCATCTCCATTTGGTTGTTTAAGAGCAATAATAGCTCTTTAAGTGTGGAGATAGAAATGCCTGGTTCTCCTCCATCAAAAGAACCTAGAATCTCAGACATTTCAAAGTTCGCATAGCCATTTTCAATCAACACTTCGTTATTTTTGCCGAAAAGTTCAGAACCTTCAATGGTATCTCCTAGAAGGGAAAGGTCTAAGGTTGCTTTTTCGGCCCCTGGAGCATAAACGATAATGTTTGTTACCATATCTTGCTCACTAAGGTTGTTTCTGTTTAATTCTTCTGCAACGTTAATGGTGTGCTTATCGGTAGATGAAACGTTGAAGGGAACTTCTTGTCCACCGATCACTGCATAAGCCATTACTGTACTTGCGTTTGCTGTAGTGTAATTAGGAATAGAAAGGGATAATAGCATTACAAACGCAAGAAATGAAACTAAATACTTTTTCATGCTTAAACCTCCTGGTAGTTTTTTTGGTACATACACAATTATATCGACTCGAGTGTTAAATGCCTAAGACAAGTACAAAAAAATTATAACAATAGTAGAAAGTCTTATATAATATGACTCAAGTAAACTAAAAATTGAGAAGGTGATATATTTGAAGAAAAAAGTATTTATAGGTGTATTCATCGCTATATTGTTGATAGGTGTTTTATTTTTTAACTCGCTTAAGGGTAAGGGTGATGACTTAGTAAGAGAGGATCAAGAGCTTAGTAAAATTGTTGACGAAAATATATCTGTAAAAGTACCAAAATCAGAATTGAATAATGGTGATAGTGTAAAAGATGTTGAGGCTGTCGATGAAGATGCAGCAGATAATATAAAAGAACTAGGAGAGGAATTGGTAGCTCCTAAAAGTGGAGTAGATGGTTTAAGTGATGTTAAGTCTTCTAGAAATATAAATGAAGGCAAGGAAGAAGGGGCTATAGAAAATCTAGAGTTGAAAGGAGCCTCGAATAAAGTTACTAATCAGGGTGGGATAGAGGAAGAATTAGAACAAAATGAAGTGGTGTTCGAAGTTACTGCAGATTCGTTGAAAGACAAATATAAGCCTTCCTTTGAAGAATTAGATAGACAGGCGAGGGATAAATTGGAATCAATGTTAGATGTTGCGTTGAAGGAATATAAAACGAAAAAAAGAATCGGGTGAAAAGGTGTCTTTTCTGAGTTTCTATTCAAAATACAAGTCTGCAGCGGAATCTCTAGAAGAACAGGTTGATGATTCCTTTAATGAACTTTATTCTGCCCTCGAAGATGATTTGGAGAGTAATCAATTGACGGCTGGAGAAGCTCAAGAATTTAAAGAGAAGTATGAAAGTAGCAAAAAAGATTTGAGGAAAGAACTCATGTCCAAAGCGCTTTCGTATTTTTAGAGGTCTTCTATCATCAACTAACCTTCTGTGTACCGTGTTTAGCCAAGGGGATTTTTGTGGTGTATGTCGAAGCCCTTGAAAATGCAAGAGGGAATTCAGAGGAGATAGTCCTCCTTATATTTTTTGGGGGTGGGTATTGATGTTGTTTATAGGCGTTATATTGTTTCTGCTAGCTACCATCATGTGTTTTGTATATCTTTGGACAGAATCTAGGATGATGTACTGGTTGTTCCTCGACCTTATATTAGGGATTTTAATATGGTTTCTTGTAATATGGTTCAAATAAAAATTTATCGCTCGGAATATACATCTCTATAAAACCGTGGGATAATCTGGTTAATAAATAATTTGCGTGGAAGGACCACCTAAAAGTCCTCGATGTGTGTTTTACACTTTCATCGAGTGGCTTTAGGTGGTCTTTTTCTTTCAATTATTTAAATGTGAAGGAAGGGGTAGTTAATTTGAAGTTATTAGGATTTCTAGTAGTATTAATTCCAGTTCTTGTTTTAGGAGCGATTGGAGGTATCGTTTGGTGGTTCTACATGAAGGTAAGATTCAAGACGGCCACATCTAACCAAGCGTTAATTATTACAGGTACAAAGCTTTTCAATCTGAAAAATGTTGACGATAATGGAGTCCCTTTAGACAAATCTATTTATGTAGATGAAAATGGACGCTCTATGAAAATCATTCGTGGTGGAGGACATCGATTGAAGATGTTCCAAACGGCTACAAAAGTTGATTTAAAGTCATTTAACCTTACTGTTCAATCATCTAAAGCATACAGTAGAGACGCGATTCCTTTGCAAGTTCTTGCTACAGCGGTGGTGAGTGTGGGTGAGGATAAAAAGACGATTGCTCGATACGCTGAAAAGTACTTAGGGAAATCCGAAAAAGACGTAAAAACTGAATTAACTGATGTCTTAGAGGGTCATTTAAGGTCTATTATGGCGACGTTGGATGCTTCGGATGCTTATCAAAATTATGAGAAAGTCAACGAAGGAGTTCGTAAGATTGCTATTCCAGCACTACAGGAGCTTGGTTTTGATTTAACGTTCACATTGAAAGAGATTAAAGATAGTGCAGATAAAAACTCAAGTGGTCTAGGGTTCATTGAGGCCTTGGGTCAACCTCAGATTGAGAAAGTCCGGAAAGATGCAGAAATTAGTAAGTCTGAGAATGAAAAAGAAGCTCGTATTAAGAAGGCCGAAGATGAAAGGCAAACTTCTGAAGCGGTTATGAATAACGAGAGAGAAGTAGCGCGTATCAAAAAAGAAAAAGATCTTGAAGATGCTGCCATAAAAGAAGAAACGGAACGTGCAAGAGCGAAATCTGAGCAGTCATATAATCTAGAAAAGGCTAAACTAGATAAGCAGGTTCAAGAAGAAACGCTTAAATTAGAAGCAGCTCGAAAAGAAGAAGAATTACGCATCAAACACTTTGAGCGTGAAAGAGCGGTTAAGTTAGAAGAAGAGGAAGCTAAAGTGCGTAAAGCAAAAGCAGATGCAGATTACTACGATACTACCAAAAAAGCAGAAGCGGAAGCACGCAAGGCTCAAATTGATGGGGATGCGAAAGCTGAAATCAGACGAAAAGAAGGTCTGGCTGAAGCAGAGGTTATCGAACGTAAAGGTAAGGCGGAAGCAGAATCTAAACGTTTGCTGGCTGAAGCTATTGCAAAGCATGGTGAGGTAGTGATTGTTGAAAAACTAATTGAAATGTTACCTATGTACGCAGAGGCCATGGCAAAGCCATTATCTAATATTGATTCGGTTAAGATCATTGACTCTGGGAATGGTAACGGGGTTGCTTCTTACGGAAAATCTATTACAGGTTCAATGGCGCTTGTACAAGAATCTATAAAAGAAGCAACCGGTATTGATGTTGGAAATCTTCTTCGTGACTATGTGAACCGAGGTAACACTCATACTGTCATTCGAGAAGAAACAAAAGATTCCGTTGTGTATTCTAATTCTGAAGAGAATGAAGAGCATTCAGACGAAGAAGTTGTGGAGTCTGAAACAACAGTAGAAGACAATTAAGCAGCTTAGGTATCTGAAAAATTATTCGTAACAAATATAGACCTGCTTCCTATTTAGGAAGTAGGTCTTCTTGTTTAATAAAATTGAAAGGGGTGTAGTTCTATCGGTTATGTTATTTCATTGGTAATACCCTATGTGGCTATTCTGTTTCTCACACCACTTATGATCTTGGTTGCAAAAAAATTAAATATAGTAGATCAGCCTAACAATAGGAAGGTGCATACAAAGAGTGTACCTTTACTAGGGGGATTAGCAATTTATCTAAGTTATTTTGTCAGTTACGGTTTGTTGGTTATATTTACAGATAATGTGGCAACGAATATAGGATACGGAATATTGATTGGTGGTCTGGTAATGGTAATTACGGGGCTTGTTGATGATATTTATGACATTAAGCCGGTTTATAAAATGTTCGGGCAGGTTATGGCGGCATTAATTGCAATGGAGTTTGGGCTACTAATAGAGAGAGTTTCTATTCCTTTGATTGCAGAACCTATTCAATTAGGATGGATAGGCATTCCCATAACGATTTTATGGGTATTGGCAATTACAAATGCGGTAAATTTGTTAGATGGACTAGATGGTTTGGCAAGTGGTGTATCTGGTATAGCTGTGGCTTCCTTATTCTTTGTCTCCTTATCCATCGGCCATACTCATGTTGCTATGGTAGCTCTGATTATAGTGGGAACAATAATGGGTTTTCTTCATTTTAACTTTAATCCCGCAAAAATCTTTATGGGGGATACGGGCTCTTTATTTTTAGGATTTTCTTTAGCTTGTCTGTCGTTATTGAACCTAAAAGAAGCGACTTTTATATCATTGCTGATACCTGTGTTGATACTCAGTGTTCCTATTTCAGATACATTTTTCGCTATTGTGCGTAGAAAGGTGAAGAGAGTTCCTTTTTCTTCTGCTGATAAAAACCACTTGCATCATCAATTGTTAAAAATGGGGATGACTCAAAAACAAGCGGTATTACTCATATATAGCATAAGTGTTTTCTTTGGCTTGTTGTCGGTTTTATCTGTGAGTAGTGCATTTTGGGTGTCGATATTGATTTTTTCTTTTTATCTATTTTTCTTTTATATTATTGCTGAATGTATTGGCTTAATTAGTGAAAATTATCGACCGTTGATAAATACGTTGAATCGAGTTGTGAGAAAGCGGAAATAACTGATTAAACGTTATTGAGGTGTCTATGTTGGGGAATAAGGAAATTTGTGTTCCCTGATTTTCGCCATAACAAAATAGATTTGATAATATGTACTTGATTAATTTTAAGGTTATAGCAGGAGATGATTTTTTTGAATAGGATACCAAAAACTCATAAAAATAAAGCAATGGACAAAGTGATAGATGCTCTTGAACATAAGAGTTTGGATCAAGTAGCAAAAAAATTTGGTATGACCCAAGGAAGTATAAGATCTAAATTGGCTCGTCAAGGAATGGGTATTAGAGGGGCTACAGGGTATATATCGGCCAGCCAATTAGCGAATATTTTAGGTGTAGATATCTGGGTACCTATTAGGTGGATTAACAATAAGGGTATGCCGGCAAAAAGAAGGTCCTTGGTGAAGGACTCGAATCAGCCAAAGAGTTATTTAATAGATATAAATGAATTTTGGATTTGGGCTAAGAAAAACACCTCATTTATTGACCTAACTAAGATGAGCGCTAGTGAATATATACCAGATTGGGCATATGAATTAAAAAAAGAGCAGATGAGGAGAAAACTTCCTAGAGAAGGGGTGAAGTGGACTAAAGGTGAGATCGACACTTTAGTCTTTTATCTTGGGAATCCTGATATGGATCTTACTGCAATATCCGATAAACTAGGGAGATCGAAAAAGGCTATAGAGAGGAAAATTCAAAAAACCCCAAAAATAAAAGTAGTTCGTGAAGAGGCCAAGAAAAGAGGAAATTATATAATCTGTATAGAAGAAATACAAATAGAGATTCGTGGAGTGGTAACAAGTAAGGGGATGAGGTATTTAAAAGTTAAAGATCATCCCTATGCGAATAAGAAGGGATTAATTTCTGAGGCAAGGCTTGTTATGGAGAAGAAGTTACAGCGGTTTTTAAGACCGGAAGAAGTGGTGTTTAGGTACAATGAGGACAAGTCAGACAATAGACCGGAGAACTTATATATTAAAATAACAAACAGAAGAGAATATCAAATTGCTAATTAAATGGTATTAATGTAGAGACAAATATCCCTCCCTTTCGCCACAGGTTATGAATCCGTGTATTATAATTTCGGGAGAAAAATATTTCAAAAGCATCAAGAAAAAAGAAGGGGAAAGTTTTAGATGAGTATTGTGGATGAGGAATTTGAAAAATTATTATATTCCGTGGAGCGGTTTAAAAAGGATATCAAAAGTGGTAATAAACGTGCTGCAAAAGGGGATATGGACTTTATACAAGATAGAGCAAAGGGAATTGTTTGCTTGTTATTAGCGCAGTTAGATGAAGAAATGAAAGTATCTAACGAAAGTGACTCTCAAAAACAAGAGATAAAAGATGATCTAAAAAGCTACTACGAGGGTATAGATAGGGAGCGTCTTTTTAATCAAAAGAATGCTCCAGAATAAATGCTCTGCAACAAACATTTGGGACCGTTTCTTAAAAGGTTCTAAATGTTTGTTGCATACTATGGAGTTGATGAGAAAAGTATGGATTTGAGCCTTGTGAGGGTAATATTAATCTGCTTATGGGTGTTGAACGGAATGCATGTAGCGACGTATACAATTTCTTATAGTATGGGATATGAAATGCCTTGGGGGATGTTAGGGAGTGCTTTTGGAGGTATGTTTCTCTGGGGGTACCTATTGGGGGAATTAGAAACGCATTTAAAGGAAAATGAAGATCGTAGTGACTAAAATCATATCTAATAACAATTTTAAAAGAGGTTTTTTATGGAATCTAAAATCAAAAAAACTTATTTGGTTAAGTGGTATGACATGATTGTTCAGGGTGTTTCTGCTGATATAGAGTGTGATATAGAAAAAATTGAGGAAAAGTTTAACATAGAGAGTTCTCTTTTTTATACAAGTAAATTAAGGTCTGATGAAATGGTTGTTAACAAAATTCTATTGAATGAGATAAAGAGTGCGGTGCAGAGACCTCTTTCTATGGCAGAAGAGAATTATAAAATTCTAATGAAGAGTCATGGTTTTGATTTGAAAAAGTTAGAAGAAGAATTGGCCCAAAGGTTAAAAGAAAACATACATAGTGAAAAAGAGGTCATTCCTGAAGAGGAGAAAGACCCTTCATCAGGATTGAGACAACTATCGCTCTTCTAGTGGCGGTGAGTAGTAGCGAATCCAAACGAAGGGGGTATAATTTGGATAATGATGGTCAAGAAAGGGCAGTCAAAATTGCTGAAGGAATTGTAAGGCTTGTAAAGAATGGAACTATAGATGATAGTTGGTCGGATATAGCAGATATGGTTGAATTGGGTTATCTTCCAATAAAAGAGCTTCACGAAGCTAGAGAATTGGAGACTAAGCGCGTATTAATGAAGGTTTATAGTGGAATGGGAGTACATTTATTCACCAAAGATATAATCCCATCTAAAAGTGGTGTATTGGAAAAAATCTTATGTAGAAACTGTCAAGAATTAACCTACACAAACCGACCTCGATGTATGAATTGTGGTGGGAATTTTAGTTGACAATGTTTGGTTTCAAACAAATTATTCAATTCTTATAATCTTCTATGTATAATAGTGTATAGAAAAGCAAATTTATATAACTGAAGCGGGAGAACCGCATGAGGATTTTATTATTCTCATGCGGTTTTTTGTTTTGGGATTAGGGGGATGAAAGATGAAATTGAGGTTGAAAATGCCGTTGTTCATGGCGCTACTGATATTGGTACCGATGTTAGCCTTGGGATACAGTAGTTACAAGTCATCTGAGTTATTAGAGCATGCTGTGATAACTAAGGAAGCAATGGAGGATGCAAGTTCAGGTGTTAAAAAGATCTTCGATGAATATGAAATAGTGCTCGATGACTTAATTAATAATGAAGAGATGAAGTTTCAAACGAAGACTTTTACCAATAAGGCAAATGAGGCATTTTTAAATATGCCGGAAATAAATGATCTTGTGAAAACAACGTATTATGAAGAGTTCTTGTCTGAATATGAAGGTGAATATGAGTATTTACTAAATACGTACTTTGCAACAGAGGAAGGAGAGTTCTACCTTTCTAATATACCTCCAGGTGAAGTGGATTTAACTGAGTATGATCCGCGGCAACGTGAGTGGTATACCTCAGCTGTTGCAAAGAAGGGTGAGGTAATTTGGACACAACCATATATGGATACAGGTACAGGGAAATCGACCATTACATTGGCAAAGGCTATTGTAGATGAAAAAGGAGAAGTAATTGCCGTAGCAGGTTTAGACTTCGACATGTCTCTGTTAGCGCATTTCATTAGAGAGCATGTATTGAAAGAATTTCTTGTTGTTGGGATAGCTTCTTTAGTGGTCGGCATATTGTTAGTATATCTATTGGTTAGAAGGATTTTAAAAGATGTTGAGTCTGTTCAAAATGGAATGCGGACGGTAGCAAATGGTGATCTTTCTCTAGGGGAAGTTAAGACCTTAAATAAGAAAGATGAAATAGGCCAACTAGCAAAAGGCTTTAATGTGATGGTGAGTGACTTAAGAGGTTTGGTATCTAATGTAATGGAGGCTTCGGAGCAAGTTGCGGCTACTTCGGAAGAACTTACTGCTAATGCAGAGGAGACCGCTAAAGCTACTGAACAGATTACCAACTCTATTCAAGAAGTGTCTAATGGAGCGGATGTTCAAGTAAGCTCGATTGAAAAATCAATGAATCAAATTGGATTAATATTAAATGATGTTGAAAAGATCCAAGAAAGTTCGGATTCTGTTTCTGAATCGTCTCATAAGGCGGAAGAGCAAGTAGATCATGGGAAAGATACTGTTAATCAAGCAGTTGAACAAATGAATGTTATCAATCAAAATACTAAGGAAATCTCAAATGTGGTTAATTCCTTAAGTACCCGTTCTAATGAAATTGAGAAGATATTAACGATCATAAATGATATAGCAGAACAAACAAATTTATTGGCTCTTAATGCTGCAATTGAAGCTGCGCGCGCTGGAGAACATGGGAGAGGGTTTGCTGTTGTTGCAGATGAGGTAAGGAAGTTAGCTGAGCAATCTGGTAATTCTACGAAGCAAATTTCAGAGTTAATCCGCGAAATCCAAGAAAGCACAAGAGAAGCTGTAAACTCAATGAAAAAAGGAGAAGAAGCCGTAAACAAAGGAACGGAATTGGTAGATGGGGCTGGAGGTGTATTCATGAATATCTCTGAAACGATTGACCATATCGTTCTTCAAATGAAAGGTGTGGCAGGTTCTGTAGAAGAAATCAGTACGAATACGTCCGATCTAGTCGAATCTATGGGTTCAGTTTCTGAGGTGTCTGAACATACTTCTGGACACGCTCAAGAGGTAGCGGCATCAGCTGAAGAGCAAACTGCTTCAATGGAAGAGGTCACAGCTGCTACACAAACGTTATCAAGTATGGCTATGGAACTTCAAGAACTATCTGCTAAATTCAAAATTAGTTAAGGCTTACCCGTTCCTTTCATATATGTGAGAGGGGCGGGTTTTTTTGGGGGTGTTTCTGGTGAATGCTGAAAGTGGTGAGATTAGTTCGTGGATAAAAGCTTTTCTTTTGGGTCTGTTGTTATTTTGGTTAGTGCAATCTTTTTTGTTTGTGCTATTTATCGTCGATGGGAAGTCAATGTATTCAACACTTGAAAATGAGGACAAAATTATCGTTTCTAAAGTTAGTTCAATAGAAAGATTTGATGTTGTCGTATTCGATCCACCCCATGTAGATGAATATTATATTAAAAGGGTTATCGGTTTGCCGGGGGATGATATTGAGTTCAAAGATGATATTCTCTATATTAATGGAGAAATATATATAGAGGAGTATGTAAATAGAGTTCCAACTTTAGGTCAGTTCACTGGGGACATAAAGGTGAAAGTGCCGAGAGGGAAATATTATGTAATGGGAGATAATAGGTTGGAGAGTTTAGATAGTAGATACTTTGGTTCTGTAGAAGAAGGTGCAATGTTAGGAGAAGCGGTATTTCGATACTATCCGTTTAAGAGTATTGGAAAAATAAAATAATAAAGCCATTAGGACCTTTATGGGGTCCTAATGGCTTTGTTACTTTCGCGAGTTCTACCGTTCATTATGAAACGCCAAATATCTTTAAAAACATGAGCTTGGTACAAGGCTTTAAAGAAGACTAATACGATTGGTCCTATTATAAGTCCCGATAATCCAATTAACTTAAAGCCTACAAAAAGAGCTAATAGTGTAGCTAGAGGGTCTAATCCGATGTTAGAAGATAAGACTTTTGGTTCTGCGATCTGCCTTTGGATTATAACTATCATATAAAGAATAGATAAACCAATTCCTATTCCGACATTCCCTGTAAAAAAACTGTACAGTATCCAGGGCACAAAAACTAAACCGGTTCCCAAATAAGGTAAGAGATCAACAAGGCTAATAGCGATAGCGATAGTAAAAGGATGTTCAACTTGTAAAATTAATAAACCAATAAGTACTATAAAACCTGTCATAGATATTAATATTAATTGAGCTTTAATGAAACCCATTAAAGCGTGTTTAAGGTTTTTTGTGACATGCTTTAACTTTTGTTGGATTCCTTCTGGGGTGTGTCTATAAAAAAGTAGTTTAAATTTGTTCCAATCTTTACTTATAAAGAAAGTTGAAAGCAAAGAAACGATAACCACTGTAGCATAATTAGGAATCTTACTTATGATCAATGGAATGCTCTTAAATGTATCCTCAACTATGGTTCCTAATGAACTGCTGAAATTTTCTCCGAATTTCTTTAAGTTTTCTATAATTGTTTTTTGATAAGAGATGTCTAGGTTATTAAACTCACTGGCTAGGAGATTGTATGTTGGCATTAGGGTATATGAAATATGTTCTTCAATTATTAGCGTTAATGAGTTGATATGAGGTGGGATGGCTTTTGCTAAGTAAGTGGATCCTGCTATTAATTCGTATATTAACAAAGTGGTTAATAACGCAAATAAGGAGAAACCTAAAAATAAAGAAAGTAGTACAGATAGGCCGCGGTGAATATTAAATTTCAATTCAAAGAAATTTACGATAGGATTAATAATAACAGCAATAAATAGGCCAATTAGAAAAGGGTAAATCAATGTTGAGAGGTAAAAAGATAGATGGTAAACTGCTACCACACTCAAGAGAACGATTAACACTCTTATTGTTCTCTGTTTGATTAATCTTGGGTCTTCCAATTAAGCACCTCCATGTGAATGGTATATACACTATTCTACATCGTTTTAATTTAGCTAGAAAGAAAGAGTGATATGAAAAATGTTCTTCATTTTTCGCCAGACAGACTAATCGCTGTTATGATAAAAATACAAGATATCAGATAAGGAGTGTATGGTATATGCCATCGTTTAGAGAAAATAAACCGTTGTTAAAATGTTCGTTTTGTGGGAAGTCTCAAGATCAAGTGCGCAAACTTATTGCAGGCTCAGGAGTCTATATTTGTAATGAGTGTGCAAAAAGTTGCTATGAGATTATAGAGGAGCTGGAATTAGATAAAGAAAAAGGATTAGAATTAAATGAAGTTCCGAAACCTATGGAAATGAAGGGCGCGCTCGACGAATACGTAATTGGGCAGGATCGAGCAAAGTTATCCTTAGCTGTTGCCGTCTATAATCACTATAAGAGAATTACTTCAGGAGGTAAGATTGGTGATGTAGAAGTGCAAAAAAGTAACATTGCTATGATAGGTCCAACAGGAAGTGGTAAGACGCTGCTCGGTCAAACTCTAGCTAGGATGCTAGGGGTACCATTTGTAATTGCGGATGCAACATCAGTAACTCAAGCGGGATTCGTGGGTGAAGATGTAGAGAATATCCTGCTCAAGCTTATTAACGCTGCAAATGGTGACGTTTCGAAAGCTGAAAGAGGGATTATTTACATCGATGAAATTGATAAGATTGCAAGAAAATCTGAAGGACCATCAATCACTCGTGATGTTTCTGGTGAAGGGGTTCAACAAGCTCTTCTTAAAATCCTAGAAGGGACTGTAGCCAATGTACCTTCTCAAGGCGGCAGAAAGAATCCGCATGATGAATTTATTCAAATCGACACTTCTAACATCCTGTTTATCTGTGGTGGTGCTTTTGATGGAATTGAAGAAATTATTAAAAATAGATTAGGAAAACAAGTAATTGGGTTTGGTTCAGGCTCAGAAGTGGAGGATCTTAAAGAAGGGGAGTATTTATCAAAATTACTTCCTGAAGACATGGTGAGCTATGGCTTGATTCCTGAGTTTATCGGTCGTTTGCCGGTGGTATCTACTTTGGACTTATTAAAAGAAGAGGACCTGGTAAGGATCTTAACTGAACCAAAGAGTGCTCTAGTAAGACAGTATCAAGCGTTGTTAAGTCTGGATGATATCAAATTAGAGTTCACTGAAGGTGCATTGAACGCAATTGCCCGTAAGGCGATCGAGAGAAGAACGGGTGCGAGGGGCTTGAGATCCATTATTGAGGAAGTAATTCAGATGTTAATGTTTGAATTACCTTCCAGGGAAGATGTGACAACTTGTGTCGTTCATGAGGGTTGTGTAACTGATCGAAAGAGTCCCATCCTTAAAACAAAAGAGGGAAAAGAAATTAAAGAAATAGCATAAAGTGCTGTGATAAAATAAAAGAAACTAATTATTATCGGCAGAAGCACTGCGACTACTATAGTCGTGGTGTTTTTTTTGTGGAAAAATACTGAAATAGTATTGGGGGAAGGGGAATTGTGAATAACGTTATTGATTTTCATGAAAAAAGACAAGAAAAGATTGAGGAAGAAGGCCGTAAAAAGCGTGAACTGGGTAAGCGGCGAAAATTTATTATGAATATGGAAGAGGTTAACGTACTTATCAATTATTATATGGACTACATAAATGAAGAACTAGAAATATATCACGAACTAATTACCGATGAAGATAAAGAAATTCAAAAACTCGAAATCAGGACAATGTTGTCGTTGTTAAGAATGTTATTTAAAAAATATAAGAAGATGAAACATTATGACGATGTTGTGATGAATTGGAATTATAAAAACCTCTATTATTCGATTATGGCTGCATATGAAGCATTAAATAATGAACTTGAGTATGAGTTGTTAGAGAGGGACGAAAAAATAGGTTTGAACTTATATTACAGACTAGTTGAGCAAGATCATAAGGTTGGAGAAATTGTTCACGGTCCATCGATGGCTTTAGCGGAAATGCCAACTTGGTTGAGAGAACAAGAAGAGATGGCTGAACATGATTACAAGCTTTTTGATGCTCAATTTCGTGAAGAGTTTTTAGATAAGGTTATTTTAATGGGTGGACATGAGGAGAATCAATACTATGTAAAGTATCACTCTGATGAATTTATGCGGGTGTTAAAAGGGCTGAGAGGTAAAGGTTGTGCTAAATACTGTCCAGATAGCTATCCTAAGGGGTGGAGGTTGGAGATGAAATGGGATGACCTTGTAAGTGAACTGTCAGGGTTCAATGTAGAAGTTCTATCAGAGTCAGAACAGGAAAAGAATTTTATTTCTCATGCTTACAGTATTGAGCTGTTGGTGGAACAGATAGCTGACATGCTTAATCGAATGGAAAGCATAGGGTTAAAAGTGAGTGATTCTTTTATAGGAGAGTGAATAGTCTTGAGGTAGAACAGCAATGAACTACTTAAGGGAGTGATAGAGTGGTTAGGGTTGGTTCGTGGATGCTCGTAGGGGCTATGGTTCTTTGGTTTATTGGATATGTAGGGTCAATGTTTCAAGTCTTTATTTTGTGGTACCTGGCGGGTGTGTTTGCCTTTTTAGGTTCTGTAATTTTATTTATAGGTGTCTTTAGAGAAAGGTTAAGTGAAAAAAAGGAGGAAAAGAAAAATGATTATAGTGAATACTGAGACTGTTGCTGGTCGTGAAATTGGGGAGATGATTGGATTAGTAAGGGGGAACATTGTGCAAAGTAAAAATGTCGGCAAGGACATCGCAGCCTCATTCAAATCGCTAGTAGGAGGCGAAATTCGAGGGTATTCAGACATGCTCACTGATGCCCGGAAGAAAGCGACTCATCTAATGGTGGAAGATGCTAAAAGTAAAGGGGCTGATGCTATCGTTAACGTTCGATTTGTGACATCACAAATTATGCAGGGGGCTTCGGAGTTATTGGTATATGGAACAGCCGTAAAATTAAAATCTAGTGAATAAAGTGAAGTTGCCGCTCCAAACAGGAGCGGTTTTCTTGTGGTTTTTTGCCATATATTCCATCTAATAGTATAGTATATAAAAAGATTTGTAAAATGAAGGGATGAATTGAGATGCGTTGGTGGGAGTGGCTGGATGTGTTCTCTGAATCAGATGGAGGAAGAAGTCCTTTTGGGTGTATGTCCATAATCATGGCTGTAATTGCTTGTTTATTATTGTTTAGTCTTAATAGATTTCTGAATTACATAGGTATTGATGGTGGGATAGTAAGTCTTGTTCAATTATATCTGTATCCCTCTTTTTGGGATATGTTTATGGTGAACCCTCCGGAAATGAGTAAGGGCCTAAGGGTGACGATGTTTGCATCTACTCTAGTGTTGTTGCTCTTCTTATCATTTAAGTATTTGATGAATTATGAAGAGAGTAGATTCAGAAATGTTAAGGCTATCATCTACTATTGTTTTGTAGGACCCCATATGTTGCTATTAATCGGGAGGATCATTTTCACTTATATTTAGATACATATTACGCGCTCTGGTGCAGAGGGCGTATTTTTGTGCTTCTGAAAATTTGTTAGGGGTAGATCCTATAAGTAATTTAGATTAAAAGGAGGGATTTCATGAAATGTATGAAGTGTGTTTAGTGAAGAAGATATGTTAGCCATTATAGACAATGGATTAAGAAGGGTGATCTTATGTCCTAATCGTGTGGTGGGATTGTTATTGAAGGCATACACCTTCGATGAAGTAGAGGGGAATCCTAGTGAGTATGAGGAAAAGGTGGCTTGCGATTGTTGTGAAAACGATGCAATATACTTTAAGGATTCAGGGACAGAATATAGAGTATGTGGGGGACATGCTATGAAGCTAGCAAAGAAAAACCTTTCCCCGGGAGATTGGGGGATTCTTTCTTAAAATATGGTAAGGGTGCTTTTCTTCTGCATTCAGACTTTTATGATGAATATGGTCATGGTCAGCAACTAAAGGGGGACTGAGGAAATTAAACACCCGCCCTTTCTCAGTAGAGGAGGAGCGGGTGTATTTTATATTTCGACTTTTATTACTTCTACACCGTATCGATCAAAGTACTCTTTAGAGTAGTCGTCAGGGTATCCTTCTAAATAATAAACCTTGTTTATTTGGGCACCTAGTATTTTCTTTGCACATTCCCGACAGGGGAAAGTAGTGCAGTAAATAGAGGTGTTTTTAGTGGAAATACCCTGTTCTAAGCATTGGTTTAGGGTTGATTGTTCAGCGTGAAAAGCGTCGCACGGGAAATAATTTGAATATTTCCCACTTTCGATCAAGCCCTTCTTTTTCGCTTCAAATCTTGGACAACCACCGTCAACACAGTGTTTAGCACCTGGGGGGTAGCCGTTGTATCCAGAGGCGATGTCGCGTTTGCCTTTGACGATAACTGCTCCAACCCTCCTTGATCCACAAGTGGATCTCATGGAGGCGATATAGGCTTTAGCCATAAAGTATTGGTCCCAGGAATCCCGTTGTCCAATCTCGATACTCTCAGTCAACGCCACCACTCTCTTGAGTATGCTCATGACTGTATATCCTTAAGAAAATCTCTAACTTTTGTGGTTGTTTGGTCAACAGTGTCGGTAGTGGTATCAAGAGCAAAATCAAAATGTACAGAATCAAGGTCAATTTCAGTCTTATGATTGAATTGGTTTTCACTAACAAATCCGTACTTTTGTGCTGCTCTTTCCCTTTGTTTATGTTGGGAGACATTCAATCTGATGACAGGGAATCCAGCTTCTTCGAACAGGTTTTTCTCTTCTTTTAATCGAATGTCATCACATATAACGGAATGCCCTTCATTAATCAAATTTAATGACTCTTGTAGAGTCATTCTGCACCAAATATCAGATCCTAAAGGAGCTCTTACAACGTCACCAACAGCTTGGAGTAAATCTCTGTAAGATTGATTCTTTACATAAAATCCGGATTCACTGTCATGGATCCATTCCCCGTCTAGGAAGTTATTATTAAATTCTTTGACTAAATTTGAGTGGATTTCCTTTGAGAATTCACCTAATACTCCGTTCAGGTAAACCTCAAGTTTGTCCGTATCTTCAATTAAATATCCTGCAGTCTTCTTAATGGAATTTCCAATTGCTACGACTTTTGCGTCGAATTGGCTGGCGATGGTTGTCTTTCCGCTTGAAAGTTTTCCGGATATACCTAATTTCATACGTTTCACTTCCTTTACCAAAAATAAAAAAGCACTTCGACCTCAAATAAGGTCGAAGTGCTTCTTCGATATATAAATAGTATTACATATTTATATTTTAGGCTATATAGAGCGATTCGCTTATAGTAGCCAATTTCTTTCAGATTTATGAAAATGAATATAAGGTGTTTTAGAAAACCAATATAGGTTTACCTATTTATGAAAAGGGGGAAGTTAAAATGCCTGCAGTACCTAAGCCTACATCAAAACCTAAAGAAAAGAATAATGGTTCTTCTCTTAGGCAGAAAAAACCGTTAAAGGCAAAAGTGCAGCCATATAAAACTAAAGAAAAAAAGAAAAAGGAGAGTCCGCTTAGCGAATTAAAAAAACTGACCTTATCTCAACATAACCATATGCCTACAAGAAAAGATCGCGGGGACTTTCCAGAAGAAATAGTAAGAGAGTTAAAGGATCGAGCCGATGGTTGTTGTGAATGCGGCTGTAGTCGGCCGGATAATGAAACCCATCATGTAATGCCTCGAACAAGAGATGGTCGTGGAGTTAAAACTAACGGTATGCGGGTCAATACAATATGTAATCAAAGATTTCATGATAATGAGGATGAATTACAGTACTGGATCGAAGTGTATCGTGAAAGACATGGAGAATTTTTTTGGTATGATGAGCAGGATTGGATTGATCATAAGATACGCGAACGCCAAGAAAAACGTATAGCGCAACAAGAACAAGAGTTAGTGGAGTCTTATATGCCAATTACTTTGGTTATCGAAAGTGCTTTAGGTCGTAATCCTACTATGGATGAAACTCGGTTGTTTCGTAAAATAGCAAACAATAAGAAAGATATTCAGACATTAGTGGATTTAATAATAAAGTTACAAGCTTCTTAATTGAAGATGGTGCACCTTTAATTAATTTCCTATATAATGTAAGTTGTGTAGAATCAGTGCGAAGAACGCATTACCCTGTTCTGGGTGTAATGCGTTTTTATTTTGTTGAATTGAGGAAAGAATGGAGGAGTGAAATATTGCAATCAGTTGTGCAATTAAAAGGCGTGACGAAATTAATTAAGGGTAGACCTATTATTGATGATCTATCCTTTGATGTGTATGAAGGAGAAGTGTTTGGTTTTCTTGGTCCTAATGGGGCGGGTAAAACGACTACGATTAGAATGATTGTAGGGTTAATGAGTATTTCAAAGGGTGATGTGGTCATCTCCGGTAAAAGCATTAAAGATGACTTTGAAGGGGCAATTAAGTCGGTTGGTGCAATCGTAGAGAACCCAGAGCTTTATAAATTTATGACTGGATATAAAAATCTTCAACATTTTGCTCGTATGCAAAAAGGGATATCTGAAAATAGAATTGAAGAGGTTGTAGAGTTAGTCGGGCTAACTGAAAGTATTCACGATAAGGTGAAAACGTATTCGTTAGGGATGAGACAGAGGTTAGGCCTAGCTCAATGTCTTCTGCATAAACCAAAAATTCTAATTTTGGACGAGCCGACAAATGGATTGGATCCTGCCGGAATTCGTGAAATCCGGGCGTATGTTAGAAAGTTAGCGCAAGAAGAGGGTATGGCTGTCATCGTCTCGAGTCACCTTCTTTCCGAAATGGAGATGATGTGTGATCGTATTGGTATCATTCAAAAAGGGAAACTTGTAGATGTTCAAACAGTGAGTGATTTTGTTGGTGGGAAGGAACTCATCTATCAATTTGAAGTGAAAGATGATGAAGAAAAGGTAAAAAGGACCATGAAATCTTTTAATTCAGAGCTTCAGTTTGAGTTAATAGAAAATAAACTTCAAGTGGGATTGACTAAAGATCAAGTTCCGCCATTAATTAAAGCACTTGTTAAAAACGAAGTGGAAATCTATAGTGTTACGCAAGTCTCTAAAACATTAGAAGACCGGTTCCTTGAAATAACGGATGAGAAAGAGGTGGTCCAGAATGTTTAATCTTATAAAAAATGAGTGGATGAAGATATTCCGAAGGGTTGGGACCTACGTAATGATTGGATTATTACTCTTAGTTATTGGAGTGGTAGGTGCCTTTGAAAAGTATGGTGATTCTCAAATAAAAGAAGACGAAAACTGGAAGCAGGAACTATCAGCGCGTGTTGAAGGTGAAAAACAAATGCTTTCTGAAACGCAAATGGATAAGTTTAGTAGAGCAAGTATAGAAAAAAACATCTCGATAAATGAGTACCGCATTGAACATGACTTGGCACCTAATACCAAAGAAACCGTGTGGACCTTCGTGGAGTCTCATTCATTCACTGTGAGTTTGATAGGGTTATTTAGTATTATCGTTGCAGCTAGTATTGTAGCAAGTGAGTTCTCTTGGGGAACGATAAAATTATTAATGATTCGTCCAATTTCAAGAACTAAAATCTTATTATCAAAATATATCACCGTCATGCTCTTTGGAACATCGTTGTTGTTATTATTGTTTGTAGTTTCGTTTTTAGTGGGGATTGTGTTGTTTGGTGGAGTTAAAGAGTCGGCTCACCTGGCATACGTTAACGGAGAGGTAATCGAACAAAATATAGTGCTATATTTAGTCGAAACATATTTATTGAAAACTATAGATGTTGTGATGATGGCGACAATGGCTTTTATGATCTCAACTGTATTCAGAAACTCTTCTCTAGCCATTGGGGTTTCATTGTTCTTGTTATTCATGGGTGGAAACCTTACAACCCTTTTGGCAATGAAGTTCGATTGGGCGAAATATAGTCTATTTGCAAATACCGATCTAACTCAATATACAGGAGGATTTGCAAGGCCGATAGTAGATGGCATGACAATGGGGTTTTCTGTAGCAATGATTTTCATTTACTTCATCGTATTTCACGCCCTAACTTTCGTGGTCTTTAACAAAAGGGACATAGCGACTTAAAGAAAATAGCTAACCTGGAATAAATGAATCAGAGGACTTTTTTGGATATAATGATAATTAGATAATTATAAACTGCGAAGAACGCGTTTTCTCTTTAGGGGGAAACGCGTTTTTTGTTTTTAATCGCATATAAGGAGGTGATTTCATTTGGATAAAAGAGGTTTTGTTGCCGGTATACTTGTAGGTGGGTTGCTCGGACTGGCTCTTGCGCCTAAATCGGGAAGAGGATTGCGAGAAAACTTAGGTGATCAGTCGGGACGTTTTAAGGATAAAGCATATGGCTTTGCAGGTGGTTTGAAGGAAAAGGGGTATGCTGCATTCGAGCATAATGCTTTGGTCAACAAAGTTAAAGAGTTGTGTGGATGCGAAGAAGGTCATTGTTATTGTGGTTTGGTAGGAAGGGAAGAATGTGAGTGCGAATCAAATCATGTTGATGTGATAGTTCCGCCACGTAGTAAGTAATCTAAGGGGGTATAATTTATATGCAAAAGCATAGAAGAAGAAATACGCCAGCTTTTACTGTGTTATCATATTTTACTTTTTTTTGCGGGGATATTAATGTTTAGTGTGGGACTGTATAATGCAGATTTGACACTAAGCGAGAAGGGATTCTATGTATCTGTCATGATACTCGTTGCGGTTGGGGCGATTTTGACACAAAAGGTTGCGCGTGATAACTCTGAAGATGATCAGATTATTATTGCAGAGCAAGAGAGAAACTTTGCTTTATCAAGTGGAAAATCAAAACCTTCCGATAATTAGCACCGAATATGCTCCGGGTTTTTCCGGGGCTATTTATGTGTGTTTTTCGCTTTCTTTCGCCAGGTTATAAGGCTTGGGTATAAGATGGAGTGGATAAGAATAATTGAAGGGGAGTGAGATTCAAATGGAAGTGTTTTTATATGCAAGTGTAAGTATAATCGCTTTAGCCTTTGTGGTTCTCGTTTATCACGTGATCCAAACATTAAATTCTCTACAACGGACTTTAAAAAGTGCAGCAACAACAATGGATAGTTTAGAAGTTCAGATGCGAGGTGTCACCCGTGAAACGGAAGAATTATTTAAAAAAACCAATGTACTAGTAGATGACTTTAGTGAAAAAGCTTCTAAACTCGATAATTTGTTTGAAGCCGCTAAAGATTTAGGTGGAAGTGTATCCGAAATAAATGAATCTGTATTAGTGCTTAAAGGTAAATTCGTTCAGGGTAGTGAGCAGTTAATGAATTCTATAAATATATTATCTGTTGCTTCAAATTTTGTTGAGAAGTGGAAAGACCGAAAGAATGATGGAAAAAGGGAAAGTAAATACGGTAAATAACCTACTTGCAGTAATGATAACCTGAAAAATCTCTTTGTTTGGAGTGTTGTTCTAAAGAGGATAATTTAATTCCTCTTATGATAGCAGCTTTTCTAATTAGTTTTAGCTCTTTTTTCATTTGTTCAGTTAGAATCCCTTTATTCAAATTGTTTTGTATTTCTACATAGAAATCTAAAAGAAGTGCTATGGGGATCTCTTTATAAAAAGACATATAATGTAACCACCTTTGTATGAGAATTATACTACAGATATTGGTCTTTTGGTGAAAAGGGATAGAAAAATTCCTACTGTCAAGGAGACGGAATTCTTTATTATTGGGAGGTAATGTTGTGGAGAACGAGAGTAAAGTTGAAAGTAATAAGAAAGTCCATTTCAAAGAAGTGTCCAAGGGGGAAAGGCAATGGGCGATGTTAGTGCATTTGTCTTCCTTCTTGGGATATGTATCTGGCTTTGGTTTTATTTTGGCCCCTTTAGTTCTGTGGTTGTTAAAGAAGGAGAATAGTGAGTATATCGATCACCACGGCAAGCAAGCTGTTAATTTTCAATTGAGTTTGCTTATCTATGGGATTGTTGCCGGCGTTTTATGTATTGTTTTAATAGGTCTGTTATTATTACCGCTTCTATTCTTAGGTCAAATAATCTTAACAATTGTAGCTGGGGTACAGGCAAGTGAAGGTAAGAAATACGGTTATCCATTAACCATTACGTTTATCAAATGATATGAGTAGGTGAAAAAATGAATTTTTTCGTATTGGTAGTCGTGGTCATAGGGTTCTCGCTGATATATTATGGATACGAGAAAAAGAAGGATTATGAGGTTAAGTTGAGAGAATTGGATATACAAGAAAAGAAAATAGATTTAGAGATAATGCGTGCTGAATCAAAGGTGAAAGAGGATAATAACTAATTCACTTTTCCGTTATTATCAGATTTAAAATGCAGTCACTGTAAGGTGGCTGTATTTTTGTGCTTGACAATTCGCTAAAATATCGAAGCATTTGTAAAATGGTTCAATAAGGAGTGATATTGATGAAGAGTTTAAGGGACATTAAAGGGCCTGGAGAAAGTTTCTTAGGATTTGCTTTAATTAGAAATGCAACTGAAGGCAAAACTCAAAAACAAAGCAGTTTTCTAACCTTCGAATTGGTAGATAATGATAGGAGTATTGAGGCGAAGTTGTGGGATTCATCTGAGGAGGATGCATTCCTGTTTACTGCTGAAAAACTGGTAAAGGTACAAGGTAAAATAGACGAGTACAGAGGCCAATTGCAGCTCAAGATTGAGAAAATAAGAATTGTAGAAGATAGGGATGGTGTGTCTATAGAGCAGTTCATTCCGCGCGCTCCGGAAAATACTGAAGATATGGTAAAGGAGTTTGAGGGAGTTCTTTCATCAATTGGTACCCCAATCCTAAAGGAAATAACCGAGCGTCTCTATTACAAGAATAAAGAAAAATTTATCATTCAGCCAGCCGCTTCCAAGAATCATCATAATTATTGGGGTGGGCTTTTGTATCATTGTCTGTCCATGAGTCGCCAAGCTAGGTATTTTGCCACTCAATATAAGATGTTAAATATAGACTTATTGCTTTCTGGAATAGCCCTTCATGATATAGGGAAAGTGGAAGAGCTATCCAATCCTATCAGTCCAAGCTATACCAGGAAACGTCTAGTTGGCCATATAGCATTAGGGATGATGTGGATAGATCGAGAAGTGCAAGCAATGAAGGAAGAAGGAAGAGAAATTACAGAAGAGGAAGAAGAGTTGATCGATGAGTTGCTGCACTTAGTCGGAAGTCACCATGGTGATGTATCTTTGGGATGGGGGTCTGTTGTGACTCCAATGACACTTGAGGCGCGGTTCCTTCATCAAATAGATAAAACTGATGCAGATCATGAAATGATTAGGTCCGGTCTTGAGGGTAAAGAAGAGGGAGAATTCCATAAAATATGGCCGGTGGGTAGTTTCTTGAAGAAATAACCAATATAAAGAGGAGCAATGTGCTGTTATGCACATGCTCCTCTCTGTTATTTAAGAATAGTTTTTAAATGTTTAGCGTTTTCATTTGTTTGATCTAAGGTGTGGGCAATCATGATGGTGTCGTTTGTTAGTGATTCAATGGTTGCGCTTACTTCCTCAATGCTTGCAGAAGTTTGTTCAATAATAGAAACTAGTTCGTTAGTTGACATATCAACGCTCTCAGAACGTAGAATTACATCTTCAGAAAGGGAGTCAAAATCTCTAAATCTGTTATTTAGGCCATCAATTGTATTCTTCAACAGTTCGAAGGATCCCTGGACATTTTGTACGGAGTTTAAGCTAGATTGTACGCTTTTATTGTTATCTTGGATTTTCAAGGATGCCTCTTTATTAGTTTGTTCTAATGATGATAAATTCTCTGTTATTTTAATTGTGCTTGAGTTCGTTAATTCAGCTAATTTCCGGATTTCATCTGCAACCACCGCGAAACCTCTACCATGTTCTCCTGCGCGGGCTGCCTCGATAGAAGCGTTCAGTGCGAGGAGGTTGGTTTGTTCTGAGATTTCTCGAATGGTTTGAGCAAATTGTAAAATTTCGTTTTGTTTTTGCGTCAGGATGGAAAAGGTGTCCGTGAGTTCTGTATTAACAGACTGCAAAGATACTATCTCATTTTCTAACTGACGAACGGTTAATTCTCCATTTTCAGCAACCGTATAGGCTATGTTAGATTCATGTGTTAATTCCTTAGATAGGCTTATCATGCTTTTGACGGAATCGTTGGTATTCCTGGTGTTTTGGGAGATTTCTAAGATGTGTTCACTTTGTGCAATACTTCCAGCAACAACGTCATTGATGGTAGTCGTAACTTCGGTTTGGCTATCCTTGTTTTGTTGGAGTTTTTCATTAACCTCTTCAATACCTGTGATGATATTATTTGTAGATCTTGAAATGGTTTTCACTCTTTCCGATTCTTCAATTGCTTTGGATTCGGAGTCATTTAGTATCTGGGCTAGTAATTTAGATTGTCGCTGGTTGATGTGAATAAGGACGAAGAGTAGGACACCAAGTAAGAGGTAAATTAGAGCCATGGGTGCGAAATTTTCGTTGAAGTTAGTAGCTTGTGAATCAACGACCTTAGCTTTATTGTAATAAAAGGATGCCAGTCCGATGATATAACTTATCCAAAATAACCTGAGGTTAAATTGCACGGCCGACAATACTGTCACAAAGAAAAGTACGGCTATATAGACATAACTACCTCCGAACATTGATGTAGCAAGATTAGTAAAACTATAAATCATTAAAATACTTAAATAAGGGAATAAGAAGTCCTTCTTGAAAACATATTTAGTTAAGGAAAATATGGTGGCGAAAACAATCAACTCTGAAGTGTATAAAGTGATTTTTTGTGGTTCGCCTTCGGTTAGTGAGATAAATAATCCTGCGACGATAGAGATAGAAAACGTGATGAACATAAGAAGGTTTTTTGATTTTAATTCATCTAAGTGTAATTTCTCAATGCTTTTCATTGTTTAATTCCTTTCCGCTTGAATTTTTGCACAAAAAAACCGTGACGCTAGAAGGGTATCCTTAAAGAGTCACGGTTCTCCCGCTGTTAGATGTGTACATTATACCACTATAGATTGGGCAGGTGAATCACCTGGAAATGTTTTTTCTGATTATTCAGAGGAATAGTTTAGTATATACGTGCTATGCTCTCGTGTAGTAATTCATGACTTTTGGTACATAGGCTTGTGTCTCTTTAAATGGAGGGATACCTCCATGCTTATCAACATTACCGGGACCAGCATTATAAGCTGCTAATGCGAGTTTAGTGTCACCGTCATACCTATCTAACATCTGTCGTAGATACTTAGCTCCTCCCATAACATTCTCTAATGGGTTTAGGCTGTTCTTTACGCCTAAACCTTCTGCAGTATTAGGCATTAACTGCATTAACCCTTGAGCCCCTGCGTGACTTGTAGCGTTGGGATCGTAATTTGACTCTTGTTTGATTACTGCGTGGAGGAGTTTAGGGTCAAGGTTGTATTTGTTAGCTGCAATATCAACATATGAGTTAATATCCTTTGGGCTGGAAGGGAGGGTTTGATTAAGTGCCCCTTGTGGTGATAAAGGAATGGGGTGGGATTTGTGATTGGGTTTATATGTCTGTTTCTCTGTTATTTGCAAATGGCTTTGTAATAGTTCTGAAAATAAAGATGAAAAAAGATCAGTTGATGGTGGTTGGTGGGGACCAACGCTTCGCATAAGTTGTATCTGAGCTATTTGATTCCAAAGTTGAATGTTCATTTATAGATCTCCTCTGTGATTTTGATACATATATTATAAACAAATAAGAGAAGTGCAAGGTAGTATAAGTGAAGTAAAAAAACTTGTCGCTTCTTTTAGCCATCAGATAAGCGAGGTGTTATATTAATGATTATGTAATTGAAACATAGGAGTGAAACGAAAATGTTATGTGAATCTTGTAAACAAAATAAAATCAAAGTAATACGTGAAGTACCTAGTGTTGGAGTTAGAACGAATCTTGCTTTATGTAGTGAATGCGATAATGGTTATGAAAATTCACTTGTATTTAAAAAAGAAGCTTAAAGACCAGGGATATGCAGTAAATGCATACCCTTTTTTATTTAGAAAATTCAAAATAATTTACTGTTGTAGTCAAGGTACAAAGTCTTTTGTATAATGATACTTGTTAGATAAAAATAAAACGACGGAAGCACCGTATCTCTAAATAGAGATGCGGTGTTTTTTTTGTGTCTATGGGGGTGTAACTATGGGGAAAGCAAAGGCCATCATTGATAAGATAATCCAGGATCGAAGTAAAGGAAATCCGACTCTGGAGAAAACAACAAGAACTAAACTTACATTAAAGGGAATTAACCCGGATAAGTTTACTAGTTCAACACCGGATGATCCGGCAGTAATTACAAAATTAGAGTCGTTGGCTAAGGAATTAGGAGTAGTCATTTAAAAAAGGGGAGGCAATTAACTATGAAAGCGAAACAAATATTTAGTGATAAAAAGGAGTTAAAAGGAATTCTTTCGGATTTTGAAACAGGTCTAAAAGGATTTGATACAAAAGTGTTGATGGTGTTTTCTTCTAGTCAACACGATACAAAGAAGCTAAGTGAAGGTCTTCATGATCTGTTCCCAGGTGTAGAAGTGATAGGTGCCACAACTTCGGGAGAGCTTGCAAGCGGTGTGATGAGTGACGGTGCTGTTTCAGCTATGGCTCTTTCGTCAGAAGTTGTAGAGGACGTGAAAATCGAAGTTGTTGAAGATGCAGGTGCTGATGGGGATGTGAAGGGTGCATTCCGTTCATTTGAAGAATACTATGGTGAAAAACCAATGGACATGGATTTCCAAAAGTATGCAGGGATCGTGCTTTTTGATGGTCTATCTTTGTCTGAAGAAGACTTAATGGAGCGTATCGGAGAATCTACTGACATTCTATTTGTTGGAGGTTCGGCTGGTGATGATCTAAAGTTTGAACAAACGACTCTTTATTATAAAGGTCAAACCTACCATAATGCTGCCATTTTAGCGTTATTGAAAATGAAGGCTGAGTTTGATTTCATTAAAACGCAGTCCTTCGATGTTTTGGATAAAAAGTTAGTTGCTACAAAGGTTGATGAAGAAACTCGAACTGTATTAGAGTTTAACGGTAAACCAGCAACTGAAGCGTATGCAGAGGCTATTGGTGTTAAGGAGTCTGAATTAGAGGATTTCTTCATGTCCAATCCCTTAGGTCTTGTGGCGGGAGAGGAGATATTCGTTCGTAGTCCTCAACGTGTGGATGGACAAAAGGTTGTGTTCTATTGTCAAATCCTTGAGGGTATGGAAGTGAATGTCCTTAAAGGGCTTGATATAGTTGAGGATACAGCCAAGGCATTAAGAGATAAAGAAAAGGAATTAGGTTCAATCAGCGGTATCGTTAACTTCCACTGTATTTTAAGGACGCTAGAACTTAAGAATAAAGGATTAACGGAAGAATACGGAAATGTTTTCTCTGATTACCCAACCGCTGGATTTAGTACGTATGGAGAAGCTTTCTTGGGCCACATTAACCAAACTTCAACAATGTTAGTTATTAAGTAAATTCAATGGAAGGGATATGCGTATACACGTATATCCCTTTATTAAATTTCCCTAGCTTTCGCCATTTCTAAATCACGGTGGTATATTGTTTTCCAGGAATAGATCGAATATAGACGAGGAGCGACAATGTTTATGTCAACAAATGGTGTTCTCACCCCTGAAAACGTATGGTTCTTAAAAGATATGGGTTTTAGTTGGGTGGACTCTTTAAGTCTTTGGACCTCTGAAGTTGAAGTGTATGAAAAACTAAAAATACGTTCTTTTGTAGATCCTGATGGAGAAATGGGAACTGCTGTAATTAAAGGGATTGGACGCGAAATCGTAATAGAAAGGTATTTTATATTTAATGAGTATCATTTCTATTCTGTATATAAGGAAATGAGAAATTTGATAGAGGGTTACGTCTGTGCTCAAGAGGTTGTCAATGTGAATTAAAGCGTAGGTCTTTAGAGTTTAGCTTGCTAATCTGTTTAATAGAGGGAGTGGTTGTTTGATTATAATGGCGGGTCCAATCGGTGCGGGTAAAAGTAGTATATCGGAATTGCTTGGTAGGGAATTGGGGTACAATGTTCTTTATGAGAGTGTAGAAGACAATCCGCTTCTCGATAAATTTTATTATGATAAAAAGAAGTGGGCGTTTCCGCTTCAAATTTATTTCATAAATAGTAGGTATAGGGCCTCTAAGAAGGCTTTAACATATGAATTTAGCATTATGGATCGTTCCATTTATGAGGATGCAATTTTTGCTTTGCTAGCTTATGAACAAGGTAATATGACAGAAATTGAATATCATACTTACCTAGATTTACTAGATAATATTCTAGAAGATTTAGAAGTAACTCGAAATGGTAGGCCGAAATTATTAATCTATCTAAGTGGTTCATTTGAGACAACTCTTTTCCGTATTGCTAAAAGGGGAAGGGAATACGAACAACAAGAAAGTGATATTGCTTACTACAAAGCTCTCCATAGGAAATATCAAGAATGGATTAAGACATATGATAAGAGTCCAGTGCTAACTATTGATATCGATAAGTATGATATCAGTAAACCGGAGGATGCGGTTAAAGTGGTTGAGTTGGTTAATGCAAAATTAAATGAAATAAACAGTGTTGCCTAATATGATTCGAAGGTTCCTTCGGTTTCATAGGGGTTGAGTATATTCACTTTTGCTTATTATAATTGAATTAAATATCGTGGAAGCACTACGGATTAACTAATCTGGGTGCTTTTTTTATTGAATATTATTGGGGGGATAAAGGATGGATAAAGGTCAATTCCATAAAGGGGTGCGTAACGTTGTAGCGACAACAGTTATGGCAACTGCCTTCTCTTTAGGGGGAGGGGGAGTGTTTGCGAATGAAAATGAGGGAGTTGAAAGTGAAGAAAAAGAAGTTAAAGTGGAGGCGAGGGCTCAGGTGGAGATGTCTCTTGAAGACATAGAAGAGAGTGATGGGTCTGTAGGTAGCGATAAAAAAGCAAAGGAGGATGCACCTTCGCTATTGCCTGGTGATATGCTATATTTCCTTAAAACATTAAAAGAGAATGTTCAACTTGCTTTCACATTTGATGAAGAAAAGGATGCAGAGTTACTAGCCTCTTTTACTGAAGAGAGAATTCAAGAGGCGGAAGCTTTGTATGATGAAGGTAATAAAGAAGAGGCAAGAAAAACATTAGAAAGGGCAGTGGAGCAACAAGAAGAGGCTTTGGAGAAGTTTGATACTGTAATTAAAACAAGTGATGAAAAATCTTTTTCTGAAGATAGAGTTCCTAAGTTGGAGGAAAAGTTAGAAACTAATTTAGCATCATTGCAGGTTGCTTTAGATAATGTTGAGAATAAGAAGGCAAAAGAAGCCTTAACTAAGAATATTACTAGGATAAAAGAGCATCGTGAAAAACAGGTGAAAAAACACGAATCAAAAAAAGAGTGGAGAATTGAAAAGAAACAGGAGAAATTAGACACAGAAAATAAGAAGATTAAAGATAGTCCCAAAATAAAATCGGAAGATAATTTCTCTAAGAAGCAAGAAGTAGAGAGTGGAGAAGTGGAGGTAGCAGAGAAACTGGTAGGTGCTAAACGTAAAATGGATATACCTGATGAACGCAGGACTAAAAAGGAAAATAAAACTAAAGAAGAGGATAAAGAGAAGAAGAGCAAAAAAGAAGAAAGGGGAAAGGGGAAAGAAAAAAGGGAAGAAAAAACTGAACACACGAGGAGTTCGGGTGATTAGTTGGAAAGAGTCATTCCATAAAGGGGTGGCTCTTTTGTTTTCGCTTATCTTCGCCATCTAATTTATGTCCATGTAATATGAATATATCAAAACCATCAAGGGGTGCTAGTCATTGAGTAAAATAAAGCGAAATCAACCATGTAATTGTGGGAGTGGGAAAAAATATAAGAGGTGTTGCGGCTCATCAAACCCTGATGTTAATAGACCGGAATTAGTGGATCTTCAACTGAATGATATTCATAAGCATTTCGTACAGTTTATTAAAGAATATTACGTAAGTGATATTGATAAGGTAGCTAGGGGTTATAGAGGAGACTTTGCTGCAGGAAACCAGGAGGTTCAAAATATCTACACTGGCGGTCTGATTCCTTGGTTAATTAATTTTGTGCCGGTCCTAAAAGGGAATCGGACGATTTATGAGAATGTTTTTGATCGGGTTAAATATAAAGTGTTTGCTGCGACTAAAGAAAAGTTGGCTTTATGGGGATCATGTTTGCCGAGTGTCTATGAAGTATTAGAGGTTGCTGATTCGGAAAACGAATTCATTGCAGTAGATGTTGTTGGTGGAGAAAGATACAAAGTAATCGTTCAAGGAGACACCTTTATTAAAGGTAGTTTACTCGTAGGGACTTTGATTCCTTACATGAATCATTACACGTTTCTTTATAACGTGGTGAAACTTTACCAACATGACAAAGACATCCTAATCGATTATATGAAAGAAGTCGTTTCGAAAGACGGTGGGATGGAAATGAATTACCCTGAATTCTTAATTCAAACTCTTGGTCATGGAATGGAAGCGGCCAAATTGGATAACCCTCAATATGAAGAGGTGGCCAAAACATATTTGTATAATATGGCCGAAAAAGAAGTGAAAAATGAAATTATCCTTAAAGGATTCAATCATTGGAAAGAGTATTGTCTCCGTGAAAGGCCGTATGTTAAGAAAGTTGAGGCTGTAGCGGCGGGCTTAGAATACATGGTACATAAAGTGCATATGCCAGAAGAATCTGTCACTCAGTCTCAAATAGCAAAGGAGTATGGTGTATCTCCAGGTACAGTTTCTAGTAACTACCGAAAACTTACAGCTGGAATGGAAGATAATATGGCGAGCTAGGTGATGGAGTTGATGCAAGAAGATGGGAATATTTTAATGGGTATGTTTTGGGGAACGATCATCAGCATACCGCTTTGGATATCCTTTTTCGGTTGGATAAAAATAATTAAACAGTTTATGTAGTGTTTGCCCGCTTCGCTCTTAAGTTAGAGGTAGCGGGTGTTTATTTAGTGAATGGGGTGAAGGATCGTTGTATAAAACATCTAATAGAATGTCTCCACTAAAACCAATTTTGATGATATATACTTTGGGAATCTTGTTTTTTACTTTTATGTTTATGCAACCATTTGCAAATGAATCGGGAATTGGTTTTATAGATGCTTTGTTCTTATCTGCAAGTGGGATGAGTGTAACAGGTCTATCCACTATAGATATTACAAAGGAATTGAGTGTCTGGGGGCAGCTCCTTCTTATGGTTGAGTTCCAAGTGGGTGGAATTGGCATAATGGCTTTCTATACTTATGTCTTGTTTTTTGTCGGCAGAGATTTTTCTATATCTCAGTTATTAGTGGTGTCGGCAGATCAAAACCAAAGAAATATAAAATCAATTAGAAAAGTTGCAATTCTAATACTACTTATCGTAATAGTGGTAGAGTTTTTAGGTTTTTTGTTCCTCTATCCAATTATATCTAAGGAGAATGGGACTGGCATGGATTCGGTGTTCATGGCAACCTTTCACACGGTTTCCTCTTTTACTGGTGCTGGATTTGACTTATTTGGAAACAGTTTAATGGGATTTCAGGAAAATCCGATTTTTTTGTTAATCAGTAGTGTCCTAATAATTTTGGGGGTATTGGGTTTCCCGGTTATCCTGGATCTCTTGAATGTTAAGAAGAGGAAAAAGACATTATTTACAAAAGTAAATCTTTTTGTGCATGGGGTGCTTCTGGTGTTTGGATTTATATTATTCTTGTTCTCAGAGTGGTCCCGAACATTTGGTGAATTAAATGTCTTCGACAAAATGGTAAACGCTTGGTTTTTATCAGTCACTTCCCGTAATGGTGGCCTTACTTCGATTGATATAGGGTCTGTTCAAGTTGGTACTCTCATGGTCTTGGGGGTTTTGATGTTCATCGGTGCATCATCCAGTAGTTGTGGGGGAGGAATTCGTACCTCAACCTTTGCGGTCTTGATTTCTAAATTATGGGCTATTGCAAGGGGGAAAGGAGAGGCCACTTTATTTAAAAAAACGATTCCGAACGAAACTGTAGAGAGGTCCTTTTTAATATTTTTTGGATTTTTAGGAGTGTTTATCTTCTCTGTAGTGCTAATTAGTTTCGTAGAACCCTTTGGCATAGATAAGATCGCATTCGAGATATTAAGTGCTCTAACAACGACCGGGCTTTCCACTGGGGTGACAGATCAATTGTCTTCCTTTACAAAAGTGTGGATGAGTCTATTGATGTTAGTAGGAAGAGTAGGCATTATTGTTTGGGTTTATCTATTTATTAGTGAAAAGAAAACCAAAACGAAATACATTAAAGAAGATATTGCTGTTGGGTAATTAAAGGGAGGTATATATATGGATAAGAGGATCCTGGTTATAGGTTTAGGGAGATTTGGGAAAAGTGTAGTCCAAGAGCTTTGCTATCAAGGCGTTGAAGTGATCGCATGTGACACTAGTGAAGAAAATCTCCAAGAAGTAAAGGAATACTGTGATGTGACGATATTAGGAAACGCCAAAGAAAATAGTGTGCTAGATGACTTAGATATTGCAAGGTTTAATAGTGTATTTGTGGCCATTGGGGAGGCGACAGACTCGGCCATTTATATCACAAAAAAGCTGAAGGATCGTTCCGCTAGAGAAATTGTGGCGAAAGCAAGTGACTTAGAAACAGGTGAAATTCTAGAGGCGGTTGGTGCTGATATTGTTATTTATCCAGAAGAAGAAGCGGGAAAACGTGCTGCTAAACAAATCACCTCAAAAGGAATCTTGGAGTACATTACATTTAGTGAAACGGTTAGTGGTATAGAGGTCCAAGTACCTGCTGATTTTTGGGGCAAAACATTGAATGACTTAAAATTCACTAAAAAGTACGGTTTAACCGTTTCGCTGTTGTTGAGAGATGGAGAACCCTTTTCTGGGCATATAGCTTTCGAAGAGTTAATGCCTACAGATTGCTTCTTAATCGTAGGTGACAATAAAAAAATTGATAAGTTTAAAGCAAAGTATTGTGGATAGATTATTGACTCTGTAATTAGTTTCTAAAAATTTCGGTTAAGAATGGTGTGATTTTTTGATATAATTACAAGTAGTTAAATAAGATGAAGTGGGAGAACCACATTTAGACGATCTCGTTAGATAAGAGGCCGGCTAAATGTGGTTTTTTGTTTATTTTAGGGGGGTATTATGAATCAATCTCATAAAGTAGAAACTTTAAAGAGTGTGGGTGACAAGGGAAAAGTACCTTCTGTAAGGTCTCCGGTCAAACACGATCCGGATGTTAGAGAACCCTTTTATGGAGTTTGGAAAAGAACTAAAATGTTGCTGCAAATCATATCGGATTTATATACTACGAATATCTTGGTTAATGGTATAGGTGAAGATAACTCTGCGCAAGGTTTGATGGCGAAGGCGATTGAAAAGGAAATTGCTAACTTCTTAAATAGTCATAGGCAGTCGTGGGATCCAAATAATGAATACTTGCAATATCGATTCGAATTTCAAGAAAAAACATTTCCAGATATATTGCTAAAAAAAGAAGCCGGAATTTGCACATGAGCCTGGGAGAGATATTGCGTTTGGTATTGAGGTTAAAACGTACTATTTATTCTCAAAAGAAGGTCAGCCAACGTCACGTTATAAAGTGACAGAGGGTGCAATTACAGATATGGACCTATTTTTGCTATTACCTTGGTATTTTAATGATATATACGGAGGTAAACCGGAGCTATTAACCCCTTTTGTGGATTCTGCACGTTACATAGCTCAACTCAGAAATTATTACTGGAAAACTGTAAGAGAAAGTAGCGAGTCTCGAGAAATAATTCAACCTGAGAATGTCTGTCCGTATCCTTCTTCTAATATGATGATCAATGATAAAGCGGTGTCTGATAATGGTTCGAACTTTGGTCGCATCGGTAGGGGAAACCCATACATGGAAGATTATCTTAAAAGGTTCGATGAGATGATTATAAGGGGAAAAACTGTGCGCAGGTGGAGAGAGTATTTTCGTGAGACTTAATAGGGAGATGGAAAAATGAGATTCAAAAAATCGGATTGGACCTTAGTTAGAGAAGCTGAAGCGAGTGGTTTGATGGTAGCAATGACTTCAATATTAGAGCCTAAACGAACTCCTCATAACGAAATATTAAGTAAATATTTTAAAGATAAGATGTTTGGTTTTTCTGGAAGTTTTAGTGAGTTTGAGTGCGAGGATGTATTAGATGGTATAAATGAATATCTTAGAGAATACCATCCTGGCAAGAACCTCCTAAATTTCCCTGGAAGTAGCGGCAGTGAGATTTACTTAGTTCCGATTACCGAGCACTTAAATTTAAAGGTGTTAATTGTAGATGAATACTATGGGGATGGCTGTTATGAAAAGTATGTCATGACTAATTACTTTATGATAGATGAAAGTGCATCAGAGAGTGATGTTGATGTTCTTATAAAAGTGATAAAAGAGTACTTAGTGACTTAAGTTGAAAAATCGGAAGAACCGGTCATCTCATTTGGGGTGGTCGGTTTTTTATTATGAAAGAGGAGAGGATAAAATGAGTTTTATTAAAACGCCAGAGCTAAAAGGAAAGGCCTTAGAGATGTTGGAACAAAGAGGGATACAGCTAATGGATATTGCAAAAGTTGTACATACGCTTCAAGACAAATATATCCCGGGTTTAACTCTGAATGAATGTTTAGAACACGTTATTGAAGTGATGGATAAAAGAGAAGTGTTATATGCGGTGTTAACTGGTCTGACCTTAGATATGTTGGCAGATCAAAAGCTGTTGCCGGAACCATTGCAAAGTATCATTGAAAATGATGAACCTTTGTATGGGATTGATGAAACTATTGCACTTGGAATTGTGAATGTATTCGGATCAATTGGCATTACTAACTTTGGATACGCAGATAAGAGGAAATACGGCATTATTAAAGAATTGGACGAACAGGAAGGGCAGTGCAACACCTATAGTGACGATATTGTCGCAGCTATAGCTAGTAGTGCAGCCGGTAGAATGGCTCATCGGTACCGTGATAAGTTAGAAACTGAATAAAAAAATGCCATCCTTCAGTACCGATAGCACTGAAGAATGGCATTTATTATTATAAGCTAGCTAATATAATCTAATGATCTATATGTTTTGGGTGGGAGTTCGCCTTCACCTATGTGAACAACTAGGTATCCAGGATATTCTTCTTCAAATCCTTTAGCTATTTCAGTTTGGTTTGCGGTTACAGTCTTTGTTTTTGCATTTCTAAAGTCACCGGTTATTTTGTTCCATACTACCATCCAATAAGGTTTGTTATCCATGGTTATTCTCCCTTTAAAATAGATTAATAAAGATTGGTATTAACTATTTTAATTTACTATTTTTACAAATAATACAATACATTTGAAGGAAAAACAATAGAGTGAATTAAAATAGTTTGAAAATTAATAAGACTTAATGGCTTGTCTCTTCTTGCGTAGTTCTCGGGGTTAAGCTCCCTTAGATGCTAACGATATATGTAACTGGACATTTATAGGTTGATTTGTGGTTGTTGGTCGTCTATCTTGAAGGACAACCATTCTTCGAAGTCGTGTGTAAAAATAGCATAAGGCAAGAATATGAAGAAGTAAAATTAGATATGCAGTCGTAATTAACTAAAATATAAACATATGACAAAGGGGGGGTACATATAACCACCTTTGTGTAAAAAATATGTATTTATGCATTATTGTGTTATTGATGGTTGTGAAATTAGTAACGTTTTCAAAATTTGGCGCATTCACAAAGTTAGAGGAAATGCGTATATTGCATGGGTTGTTGCTTAAAATACCATTATGAGATGTGATATTATTAATATACGTAGGAGTACTACTTTTTGTAGTGCTCCTTTTTGTATTTTTAGGGGGGTATGAAATTGGAAGTGTTTTCGGGGGAGTTTTTATCGGCTCTGGTTGCGATTGTAATGATAGATATCGTGTTAGCTGGAGACAATGCGATACTGATTGGTTTAGCTGCAAAAAATGTACCGAAGGCGCAACAAAAGAAAGTGGTAATATGGGGTACAATTGGCGCTGTTGGTGTTAGGGCTGTCCTAACTTTGGTCGTTGTATACTTACTAGAAGTACCGGGATTGAGGTTAATAGGTGGTCTATTATTAATATTGATTGCCTTTAAGTTACTAACTGAAAACAAGTCGCATGGTGACATGTCGGGTGTAGAAAGTTTCTGGAAGGCAATTCAAACTATAATTATAGCTGATGTTTTAATGGGCTTAGATAACGTGCTGGCGGTAGCTGGTGCAGCTCAAGGAGATTTTCGTTTAGTTCTTATTGGATTATTAGTATCTATACCTATTGTGGTGTGGGGAAGTACGTTAATTCTAAAGTGGATAGACCGTTTTCCGTCAATTGTCACTTTTGGTTCTGCGATATTAGCATGGACAGCTTCTAAGATGATTGTCCATGAAGAATTTATTGAGCGAAATATCGCGAACATAATGAATGTATATGTTTTTGAGTTTATCGTTGTCTCGATTGTAGTCGGGACGGGGTTAGTGGTTAAAAGAAATAGAAATGCCGTTAGGAGCACTGCGGAATAGAACAATTCCGTGTGCTTTTTGTGTTTTGTGAGAACTTTTTGATTATAGGGAGAGTGTAATATGGATGTGGTGGTTACGGGTTCGGGGATCCGAATAGGAAGTATCAAAAATAAGAAAGAACTCTATGGTGTTCTAAAAGGACAGGAAGGGATATTAAATAAATTGAAAGTCCCGAATTACAAGCATGACAAAGAAGTGGTGGGTTCAGTTGTCGAAGAAAATCTAACAGGTGTTGCCGAACAGTTCAGGAAGCTACCAAAGGCCTCTAGGATTCTTTCATATTGTCTAGAAGAGGCACTTAGTGAATCTAAGCTTTCGAGAGTGAATTTAAATAACAAAAAAGTAGGTATTATTGTAGGGACGACAGGAGCTTTCACAGAAATAGAAGTTCATAGTTATGATGCGATTTCTGATAAGTTTGAAGAAATGGATGTCACTACTGTTGGCCGGATTTTTTCGCATACCCCTGCCACTACTCTTGCGAATAAATTGGGTGGCGTGAATGGTCAGGTGCTAACGCTAAATACAGGTTGTACAGCAGGAATAGAGGCGCTGGCGCTTGCGAAAACATTAATAGAAACTAAGCAACTTGATATCTGCTTTGTTGGAGGAGTGGATACTCCCATTACAAATACAATCATCCATGCGTTTGAAGAAATAAACATGGTTAGTACTACGGAAAACATTTCAAGGGTATCTAGGCCGTTTGACAGAGCTTCCAAGGGGATGGCTATTTCGGAGGGGGCTGGATTGTTAGTGGTGGAATCTAAAGAATGTGCACTAGAAAGAGGTGTTCGCCCTTTATTAAGTGTTAACAAAATTTCTGCCAATAATGATAATAAGGGTTCAAATGGAGCAGACGTTAGAGGTAGGCAAATGTTGAGGGTTGTTCAAGAAATTATGAAGAATGAAGAACCGCCTTCTTATGTGAATAGTCAGGCCCTGGGTGTACGGATTAACGATACAATTGAAGCTAGAGTGGCAAAGGTTGTATTTGCGGAAGATCCAATTGTGTATACTTCATCGAAGGGTCATATTGGTCATACATTTGGTGCTTCTGGTATCTTGCAAATTATCTCAAGCATTATATCAATGGATAAGAATGTGATTTTTCCGACTGTTAATGCCGGGGAGGATATAGCGGAGAATATCTTCGTTAATAGGGATTTGTCGAAAGTGGATGTGAATTCAATTTTAATAACAACACACGGTTATGGTGGTAATAACGCGGTTTGTTTATTGAAGAAGGTAGAGTTAGATTATGATCACATCTAATTTCATCCTTTATTTTTTAATGATATTTTCAGCTCTGCCGCTCGTGATTGGAATAAGTATTTATATATCGTTTCGATTTAGTAAATTAGCCGCTACGATAAGTTTGTTTATGCTTTCGCTGGTGCTGTGGAACTTAGACTTAGCTACGTTATACTCAAGTGAGATGTTGACTTATGAAGAATCCTTATTCTTATTTAAGTTGTTTAGGGGTGGGTCAAATCAGTCTACCAGTATCCTATTTCGTTATGATGCATATTGTAGCAAATGATGCTGCGGTATCGGACAAGAAATTTTCTAAACTGCCGTATTATTATATTAAAAGCAAAACTGTGTTATTAATACATTTCGTTATGTTGTGTCTTCTATTTGGTGTCAACATGTCAAATGGCATTAAGGGATTAACATTAATAGAAAGAGGAGAAGTAGCATTTTACTCACCGATATACGGTGAGGGTGGAATCATACTCCTGTATATCATTTTGCAGTTTAGTATTAATGCCATTTTTGGTGTGATTACTTCATTTAGCGTTATCGATAAGGATATAAGAGCTTTTATGATCACGCTTAATATAGCTGTAGTGGCAATGATGTCCTTAGCGTTTTTAAATACGAGTCAGTATTTTTATCACACTGTGGGTGTTCTTAGTGAATTTATCTTTTGTTTGGTGTTGGTAGCTGCATTCCTTCAATTAAAATCAGTTGAGAAGAAAAAGAATAAGGTAGCAACACAATTTGAACTGCAAAAGAAGGTTCAAAATCGAAATTCTGCTGCTCTTATTCATGAGTTGAATAATGTATCGTCGGTCTTAGCCTTGGTTACTTATGTGAAAAATGGAGAACTCACAAAGGATGAAGAGAAACAGGCATTAGAAGAGGTTGAATTGGCATCGGATCATTTAATAAATCTAATTCAGAAATTTGAAGATACCCAAACATATCAAACTCCTGAAATACAAGAAAGTAACATTATTGCAGTGGTTAATGATTCGATAAAACTAATTAAAAATCACAAAAATGTAAGTGGTGGAGAAATTGCTATATCTTATAAGGATATAGGTAAGGGTAGGATTGATATTGATCCTCTTCAGATTAAACAAGTGTTAATTAACTTAATTAAAAATGGGATGGAAGCAGAAAGAGATAATCTTGATTCTCTAAGGACAGTTAATGTAGAAATTGATCTTAAGCATGATTATTACTATATAGACATTATAGATAACGGAACAGGCATTCATAGTGGGTCCTGGGACAAAGTTTTTAAGCCGTTTTTATCGACCAAAGACAGTGGAACTGGTTTGGGGCTTCCTTTGTGCAAAGATATTATAGAAAATCACAGGGGGCGAATTGTTGTTGAAGAAAGCAGTGAGCTAGGAACAACTATGCGAGTGATTCTTCCAAAGTATAATGAAAATGTAGGGAGTGTAAATGTGTGAAGAAGATTTTTGTATTAGATGATAATCGTGGGTATCTGTTGAGGTTAAAATATATGTTAGGGAAAGACTATGACGTTCATACGTTTAGTGATTCAATGGACTTTATAGAATCCTTGAACTCTGAAAAAGCAGATATGGTCATTCTTGATTACCGTTTGTCGGTGAAAGATCAATTCGACGGTCATGTTGTTGGTCAGGTCGTAAGGGAGATAGATCCTGAGGTTCCGGTGATAGTGGCTTCGGGTTATATAGAAACGGAGATGCTCGATAAATTTAAGGACTTAAATGTAAAAAGATTCTTAAGAAAATCGTTTGAAGATTATGACCTTATTGATACCGTGAAAAAACATATATAAAAAGACAAAAAAGGACGATTTGTAGACCGCTTTGTGCCTTGGTCTAATAATCGTCCTTTGTGTTTGTTTTGATATAATTTGTCTTTCTTGGTCTTGGTGGTTCTAGTTCGCATGTCTGCAAATGTATAAATCCCCCGGCTAAGTTCTGGGTTTCTCTTCTGTTCTCTTTGCATTTTTATCCTCTTTTTCTTCGCCTTGCTTTTTCCCATAGTATCACCTCATTTAAAAGATAGTCTTTACTATATCACATAATGTACGAAAAAGTGAGTGGTGTGTTTAGACTAAGTATAATCTTGTCAAAGGATCTTTCCCTTTCTGTAGCCTGCTCTAACAGCGAATGATAGGCTTATTCTAAAAAAGAAGTGAGGTAGTAAGGTGGAAGTTTCTTTAATTGTAGCGATGGGACAAAACAGAGTAATTGGGAAGGACATGGATATTCCATGGAGGTTAGCTGATGATTGGAAGTATGTGAAAGAGGTCACTACAGGTCACGCAATTGTTATGGGAAGAAAAAACTTCGAATCGATAGGTAGGGTGTTACCTAATCGAAGAAACATCATACTCACCAGAGATAAAGACTATTCAGTAGAGGGAGCTGAAGTTGTTCATTCGATTGAAGGGGTCTGGAATATATGTGAAGGAGAAGAAGAGGTTTTTATTTTTGGAGGAGAGCAGATCTATGAGGCTTTCCTTCCATATGTGGAAAAAGTGTATTGTACTCTTGTATATCACGACTTCGATGGGGATACGTATTTCCCGGATGTGGACCTCTCTAAATGGATCCAGGTATCGGTTAAGCGCGGGGTTGTGAATGAAAAAAACAAGTATGCTCATGACTTTTTCATATATGAGAGGGGTATGAGGCCGAGACACATAGATAATAAATGGCTTGTAGAGGTGCGTACAGAGGGATTTGGTGAGGTGTTCCTTTTGGATTCTTCAGAAACTATCGCAAAGCCAATTTCTTTTGACAGCAAGCGAGAAGCGATGATATATATAAATACACATAATAAAAAATAGATACAGTCCAATGCCGCTCTTTATAGTATAAGGAGCGGTTCTTTGTGTTTTAGTTAGTTCGCTAGTTATCGCCATGTCTCCTGGGAGTGGATAAAATGAAATTGGTAAATAGCGAAAAAAATGGAGGGACATCAGGTATGTCATCTGAAGGGAAACAAACAAATAAAAACTTATGGGTGAAGTCGGTTATTACAACATCGGCTGCCTTATTAATGATGATGAATACATCCACTGTTAGTGCACATCAAGATAAGAATGTAATTTTCAAGATATATAATAGTGATAATGATAATTCAATCGGGCCGGTAGAAAACAATGACTTGATTCAAAACGTTATAGAGGAAAAGAAAAAAGAGTTAGAGGAGCGGCTAGGTTCAGATAACTCTTTGACGCTAGAAGGTAAAGTATCATATGTGCCAGAATTTGTTTTGCGTTCTGGGGCAGGTGATAAAGGGGCTGAAGAGTGGATCAAAGACAATGTTTCAATAGTAGCGAATGCAACGAAAATTCAAGTTGATGGTGAATTGGTTGGATACGTAGAAGATGAAGCTGCCGCACAAGAAATTATAAAAAGAATTAAGTTGAAATATGTATCGGCTGAAGAAATCGTTCACCTTGAAAAACAATTTGACGGAGAAAACAATGAGGAAGTGTCGAATGAAATAGATTTGAATGCCGGGGAGTCTAAAGTATACAACATCTATGTTGAGAAGAAACTAGAGACTGATTCAGGCAGGGTTTTGCCTGAAAAGGTTCTATCCATAGATGAAGCAGTAGGGATACTCGAAAAGGGACCACTACAAGAAAAGATACATGCTGTTGAGAGTGGTGACTTCTTGGGGAAAGTTGCTCAGAAATACAACCTTTCATCAGAGCAACTTATAGAATTAAATCCCGGTTTAACGGAAACGTCAATTATTCACATAGGAGATGAACTGAATGTTCAAGTTGTTGAACCTCTAATTGATGTTGTAATAAAAGAGGTGGTATCTGAGTTAGAGGAAATTCCTTTTAAAACAGAGGTCATAGAGAGTGATGATCTATATAAAGGAGAAACTCAGGTTAAACAGGGTGGCAGTAATGGTGAAAAAATGGTTCGATACAATGTTATCAAGAAAAACGGGACACAAATTAGTAAGGATGTAATAGAAGAAAATTTGGTTCGCAAACCACAAACCAAGATAATCATTAAAGGAACAAAGGTAGAGACATCAAAAGAGACCGATTCTTTTGCGTGGCCTACTGTTGGTGGCTATGTTTCTAGTCATATAGGGCCGAGGTGGGGGAAATTTCATAAAGGTACCGATATTGCTAGACCTTCAAATCACTCGATCCTTGCCGTAGATAACGGGACTGTTGAGTTTGCCGGTTGGGACAATGGGGGATATGGAAACAAGATCATTATTAATCATAAAAATGGTATCAAAACCCTTTATGCTCACTTATCGAGTATTGATGTAAGTGTTGGTCAAAGGGTTCAAAAAGGAAGTAAAATTGGTGTTATGGGAACGACAGGTGAATCGACGGGAGTGCATTTGCATCTTGAGGTTAGAAAGAATGGTAAATTAGTCGATCCTATGGATTTTTATTAAGTTATAACCGCTTCATTAATGGAGCGGATGTTTGTCTTAGAATTGAAGTGTGAGCCCTTCGAAATTTGTAATAATGAATAGATTGATATTATAATTTCATTGTACTTAATGAGACTAGGAAGTTGTTGCAGTGGTAACTGACAAGGTGGACCCTGTTCTAAATACATCTAGATGAAATTGCGACCCCAAGGATTTGACCGACCTTGTTATTGGTGTGATGCAATATGTAGAATGGAAGATAGCTATAAGGAATTAATTTGGTTCATTATGCAGAGATTATGAAAAATAATGAAGTGGGAGTGGTTAGACTAGATGTTAAAACCAATCTATGTAAATGACGTAGAGATTGCTTTTGGAGGGAATATGGTGAAGCTTCTACCGACTATGGAAGAGATTCCGAGCGAGTATAAAAATGGCTCTAGTAAATGGAACAAGGTTGTGGGCGATTGGTTCTTTTGTGGGTTGAAAAATTGCAAATGGGAAGCAAGGGAAGGAGTCGAAACGAAAGATGCGTTAAATCACATCAAAGCGATCATGAGTTCTTTCGACCCTAAGCATGAACATAAAGAAGCAGGTTGTGCTTATCTCTTGAGTTGCTTTTTCCATGATGTAAGTTATGAAAAAGCTAAGTAAACCATATATATGTGATAAAATATTATTAGGCGGAAGCACTGCAGGATAACTGTGGTGTTTCTTTTTGTATCGGTGTCTAATTTGTTGGGGAGGGGTGATTTATTTGATATTGAAACTTTTGGATAACAGTGGAGAATATGAGAAATTTGAAGAAATAGGAGTAATTGGTACAAATAAACCCCCGCAGATAAGTGATGGAGAATTATATGAATTGGCGTTAGGGTGTGTAATCAAAAATAGTGAAATTTCTATCAACCATTTAAGAAAAATATCTAAGGTTGGTTTTAAACGGGCTAAAAAAATTATTGATCAATTGGAGAACAATAAAATTATTGAGGCTTATTCTGGCGGAGGGAGTTCAAGGTCGATTAAAGTTCCAAAGGAGAAACTAAGTGAGCTGGATAAAAGGATAGAAGAAGACAATAAGCCTTCATTTAGTTATGTGAATCATGTTTTAAAGATTCCTGCAGCAATTGATGTTGTAGAAGAGGATGAACTATAAAAAGTATGCCTCTTAATGTATCTTATAGTCGCCACCTCTAATAAAGCCTTGTAGTATTGGGTGTAGGAGGGGTGTGGCGCGTGGATAACAGCTTAGATAAGCATAAACTTAAAGGTGCTTTAATTCCTATTGTTTTGGTGATTTTGGGTTTTATAATAGGTTCCAATTTACTTTAATAATGAACCTGCTTTTTCTTATGTGTAAGAAGAAGCAGGTTCATTATATTTTTTGGTCTATATAACTTCTTTTTGGGATTGAGTGTTGTTCCTTAAGTTTGGGTGTAAATTGCTTGCAGGGTTCTCCAGAGGCTTTAACAATAAATGATGATGGGAGTTCTTTTCCTTTAAATCCGTAAGCGCCACAAGCTCTAGGATAGTGAGGATTCCAAGTTACTTTGAAGAACTTACATTTGTAGCAATTGATTTTTTTGTTCATTGAGCTTACATCACCTACATTTATTTTCTTATAGAAATTATATCATTATAGATTGAAGGAATCTTTGGTTATTCGAGCGATATGTCGGCAATGCTACTAAATCTTATTTTGTGGACAATGTGGTCCTTGTCCTTAATGCGAAATACTTGATTAACAGAATCTACATAGTGGACTTTCCCTCTTATAAATTCAAAGGTCCCTAATTGTTTATTGTAGACTTTAAAGCATACAGGGGAGCTGTGCTCCATCGATTCAGCTATAAGCTCATTCATCTCCTGCAGTTTCTGCTCATCTAGAATTGGTATGTTTTCTCTTTGCTGCTCTTTCGCATAATCCTTTAGCGCTACTGTGTGTTCTGGCATGAAAAAACCATGCCATTTTTTTAAACCTCGATCTCTGATCATAACTCAGCCTCCTTATCAGATATTATAACCGAACATGCGTTTTGTTTAAACGGAAAATATAAGCCAATACTATGTCGCTTATAATAGCCGTCTAGATGGCCTGAAGTTAATATATTCATATTGCATAAATTATAGGGGGACAAAATGGTGATAAGTTTAATGAAAAGGATTGATGATAAAATTCAAAAAAGATTATTAAAGGCCGTGGAAAAAGAAGAAAAATGCGCTAATCGTAACTCATCATGGCTAACTCATAAAGTTGTAGATAGTTCTAAAAGGATATATTAGTGCTGAGTATTGGATGGGAGAGGGGATCGTGTCCGAGGTAGAAGGAAGGGTTAATATAATTCTAGAAGCAACATATAGTATGAAAAGGACAGAGATTATTGCATATTTGAGGAAATACCGTGGATGGGAATTGGTTGAGGTTTCTTCGTATCTGGGGTATGAATGTAGTAAAGCTGCGTCCAAAACTATTGCTTTGCAATTGGTACTTCAACACATATTACAAAGTAACGGAAATGGCTCACTATGAGGGTATGAGGTATCTAGAATCAATCCCCCGAAACACCAGTGCGATAGCCTATGATGGCTCGGGAAAAGTTGAACGTAACGATAAAAAAGACCTTGCCACTTTCAAATCAGGCAAATGATCAACTCTACAAAAGAGCTTCCTCTATCTTATTAAAAGCAGTAGAGCGGGAAATTGAGAGAAGAGAGACATTAAAAAATAAAGAGTAATAAAATGGGGTGCTACTCTTATGTAGTACCTTTTTTGTTTGAAATTTTTTGTAATAGAAATAGTTCTGTGTGCATATGGTGAATTAATAGAGCGGTTAGAATAAGGGGATGATGATGTGAAAGTTGAAGAGTACAAAAGTGTAAAGAAAAAAGGTCCACGTGGATTAAAGAAAAAGGGAAGAGGTAAGAAAAAGAAAGCTCGTTGTCCCGAATTGGCAAAATTGAGGTGAATTTATGATAATATATTAATGTAGGAGCACTACGCAAAGTGGTGCTCCTTTTGTGTTTTAATAGCGATTTTCAGGAGGTAGCATAGTGCAAAAAGTAAAATCAGCATTGTTTTCTAGTTTAATTTTATCTGGTTTTTTTATTGTTCCTGGTTCGTTTGAACCTGGTGGGTGGGTCTTAGGTTTTATTGTATTGGCGTATTCACTCTTAGGGACTTTTGTTTATGGAATCCCCGTATCATTGCTTTCTGATTTTTTAACGAAGGGTCTGCCTAAGGGGAGGATCATAGCGGCTGGGTTTATACATATAACTCTTGCTTACCTCACTGTTTTCTTAATAGGTGGGCTTGCAGCATTTGCAATCATCTGTGCATTTATATTTTTCGTTATAGATGAATCCATTAAAAGAAAGGGACAAGATGTTGGAAAGCAACATTATGTTTTAACTGTGCTTTCGTTTGTTCCTGTGGTTGTAATGTTAATATGGGGTATGAATTATCAATTAAGTGCAGGTCTAGAGAAGACGAACAATATATACCTTGTTCCTGAGGGGTACGAAGGTCCAATTTTGATACTTTATAATATCCCGGGGGGAGCCAGAGTTAAATAAAGAAGGGGATTATGATGTGTTCCCTTTATATATAAAGGATCTGCCTGAGCAGTTTAGTTCAAATTTAGATTCCTATGCCACATTCAGCACGTCTACTAAAGAAAGGGATTATGGAAGAATAAATAACAAATTTTATTATGTAGACAACGATGGTAATAGAACTGCTATTGATGAGTATTGCATTAACAGTGGCGTTATTGGTTCCACTGGTTATTCTTCGGATGGAGAGGGAGGAGAAATAGTCTATGAAACTTTCCAATTAGCAGAGAGCGGTTGTAGTGAGGACTTTTACTTGCATGGGAGTCCTCGATTCGACTTGCAGATAGATGAGTTGTTGGATAACTGGCGTTGGTATGATGAAATGTCTCAATAGTAATCTCCGGCAGGGGAACAAGTACAAAGTAGGCACTACTGGATTATCTCCGGTAGTGCCTTTTTGTTGGTATGTGAGTTGTTCGATCTAATCTTTCGGATTATCGCCTTCTTTCGCCACTTCTACTTAATTTTGCTTGGATGAAAAATGCAGAAAAAGTCGAAGTAATAGTCAAGATAGGAGGGGTTGTATGGGAGTGGTGAAGGAAAAGCCCAAAAACCATTCGAAACTTTACACAGATGAGGACGTTGATTATATTCTAGAGAATCTTGGTTATATGTCGTTTAAAGAAATTGGAAAACGACTGGGCAGACGGCCAGAGAATATTGAAGTGAAATTAACCAATATGGGTATTGATATAAAAGCAGTTTTGGGATACCTTTCTGCAAATCAATTAGCGCAGATCATTGGTGTGGACGGTAAGGTTGTTACTAAGTGGATTAATACAAAGGGATTACCGGCTAAAAGAAAATACATAAGAGTTGGAACGCAAAAGTCCTCCCAAAAGGTGAAACCTAGTTATTTGATTGATATAAATATGTTTTGGGGTTGGGCAGAAAAGAATAAAAACTTACTGAATTTAAGAAAAATGGATCCAAGAGAATATATGCCACGGTGGGCAAGCGCTCTAAGGTTTGAGCAATTGAGAGAAAGTCAACTACCCCCACTGAGATATAACTTTTCAGTGGGGGCTTGAGTTTGAACCGTAGGTCTTTTCGTCTGTTGAAAGACATTTGACGCTCTACAATTCATGCCACCTTGCGGTGACACCCCAAGAATGTTTTAGGTCGGTACTAATGACGAACGATCGTTTTCCCACTTGCACCCTCCCTACGAGAGTTAAGGTCCGCCGCATGAATGCAGCGAAGTCATAGCCTTGCGAACTACGTACTACAAGCCCCGACACAACGTGTCGAATACACTTGGATGGTTGACGCACCCGATATGTGCTATGCGCTAAGCAACAGCTTTACGTTTTAGAACTTCTATTCTTTTCGGTTCTTTTACTTTTAATGGATTCGGTAGTTTTGTCACATTAGACTTAATTAAAATATTCAAAGCTCCATTTAGATCAGCATGTAGGCAAACCCCTTTCTTGCTAAGATACAGACCTCGAGTAATACGTCTTCCGCTGAACACGTAAGTCTTTTTATCGTCTTTGGACCATACAGGAATCTCGTCTCTGTCTAGGAAACTAGCTTTTGAAGTGTAACTTTCCTCTTGTTTAACAAAACGAATACCTTCTTTTAAACATTTGTTTTCAATGGCCGAAATGAGTTTATTAAACGGAATCTGAACGAATTGTTGATTATTCTTTTTGCTCATATCAACTTTCTGTTTCCAGCCGGCATTATAACCGACAACGAAGGTGTCGATGTTGAATTCTTTCGCTTTTTTGAAAAGTAACCCTATGGCTTTTCCGATATATCCGTTTATTTGTCTTTCCCGTTTCATCCAAAGCTTCGCTTGCTTGTTTGTGACGATCCGTTTAGAAATTCCATTCTCTAGATTTTTCTTTTGAAGTTTATTTATCTCTTTATTGAAGTAACGATTTAATGACTTTAGAGCTAATCCATCAATTAAAAAAGCATCCCCATTGTTGGTGGCGCAGCTCATTAAGTTATCTATACCGAGATCAATACTCAAAGCGTTTTTAGTTGTCGTAGGTTGCTTTTTCATTTGGGAAACTCGCACTTCATAAGTGTAGTGTACCTCAAAGAACCGACCTTTGTGCTTTGGCTTAATTTCAATATAGGTAATCTTTTTATGTAGGAGGTTTTTAGGCATACGGATCTTAATAGAGCCGAATTTATTTCTAAACTGGGTGTTCATCGGAAGAGTCCAATATCCATTTTTATCTACCTTCGGTATTTGGTAGATTTCTATAATGCGTTTCTCTTCTTTCTTTAGGTATTTTGGAAATTTAGGACGACCGGTAAACTTCTCAGGATTTTCTTTCCATGATTTAATGGATTTAAAAAAACCATTAACTTCTTCCATAAGAGAACGACGAATAGCCTGGACAGAGTTAGATTGCGCACCCCAATAGTTAACGTCCGCTTTCATCGCATCATCAATTTGTTTGGTAGTGGGCATTTTATTGTGTTCACGAAACGATTTTTTAATAACGTGCAACCCGACATTGCGAAGTGCCTTTGCACTATGAGTCATACGTTTTAGTGTTTTAAATTCCTTAGCCGCAAGGCTATTGCCTCCAAGATTTTGAGTCTGTGTAAAGCGCTGAATATTGTCTGTTTTCTTTTTCTTACGGAGTACCTTAATTGCCTTTTTTCTAGTCATGTCAATTCACCACCTTTCGAATGCATTAACTGCTTTTTACTTTTCGCCCTGAGATTGAATGTACTTTTTTAAAACTTCAATTGGAGCGCCGCCTGTGGTAAGTAAACAGTAGCCATGCGAGACCAAAACATATCTTTCCAAAGTTGTTGTCTTATTTTAGGATAGTCGCGTTTAACGAAGCGAGAACTCACGCTTTTATAAGTGTTTAACACTTTGAACAAATCAATATTTGGTACTGAACGAAATAAAATATGGATATGGTCGTCATCATGGTTCCACTTTTCAACCGTGACTCCCTTGGGTCTAACAACCGCACGAATTGCTCTTTTAAGTATTCAGAAAATTAATACTGATTATACCAAAAGAGCAGGTAGAGAACAAATATTCGTGTTTTAGGGATTTTTGACCTCGGTTTAGAGTTGAAAAAAAGCGATTCATCTCCCATTGATACACTAACGTGAATCAGAAGGAGTCTTCTCGCTTAAAAACCGATAAAGAAAGAGATGGAAAGCCTTGGGAGGATTGGGAGCTTGATCTTTTGCGGTTGGACATAAAGAAGGATCGTCTGGATATAGATAAAGTTGTTAAGGATTTAAAGCGTTCGAAGGAAGCTGTACAAGCAAAGGTTAGAGCGATTAAGGGGAAGTGTAAATCTTCAGAAGAAGTTATTAAAGAGAAGTATGGAGTTGAAAATGTAAAGAAAGTCTTGGAAAATTTATATTTCATTAAGAGAATGACTGTAAAAGAAATTGCGGATGATATAGGAATTAGTAAGGATACATTGAATTATGTATTCGTGAAAAACAAGATTGAGATGAATAGGGCAAAAAAGAATTCAGAAAAGCGTGGTCAAGGATATGTGCAAGTGGGTGGGGATCGCTTGTTGATTACAGGTCGTTTCAAGAAAAAGGGTTACACTTTCTTAAGGATTAAAGATCACCCAAATGCCTCAAAAGCGGGTTTGATTATAGAGCATCGGGCTGTAATGGAACAACACTTAAATAGGTATTTAGAGTCATGGGAAAGAGTGATGAGGAAAAATGATGAT
>CP128835.1:3970000-4187338 GCA_030388825.1 Rossellomorea sp. AcN35-11 | reverse complement strand
AAGATCCTTAAGGTGGAAGCGCTGTTGAAGGAAGTAGGGTTGTCTCCTGACGATAAACATAAGTATCCCCATGAATTATCCGGGGGAGAAGTTCAAAGGGTCTGCATCGCAAGGGCAATCGCGACGGAACCCGACTGCATCCTGTTTGATGAAGCCATCAGTTCCCTTGATGTGTCGGTTCAACTACAGGTATTGGATCTCCTCAGGGGACTGAAAGAAACCCGGAGCTTGACGTATGTGTTCATTACACATGACATTCAGGCCGCCGCCTATCTGTGCGACCGCATCCTCATCTTCCGCCGCGGCCGGGTGGAAGAAATAGTGGAAACGGAACGCTTACAGGACGTTCAATCGACGTATGGGAAGCACCTGTTACAGTCAATGATTACGTTTTAGTCCCGGAAACCAACAAGAAGACAGGAGGCGAAAGACTGTGAACGGAGCCTTATCATGGCCATTTTTACGACTTTACCTGGTCGTCCTATGTTATTTCAGCGCGAACGCCATCCTGAATGTGCTCATCCCCCTTCAAGGAAAAGAGTGGGGAGCGAGCAACACGGTGATCGGCCTCGTGATGGGGGCGTATCTATTCACGACGATGTTCTTCCGGCCCTGGGCTGGTCAGATCATCCAAAAGCACGGACCTACAAGGATCCTGCGCATCATCCTGATCCTGAACGGCCTGGCCCTTGCCCTCTATGCCGTTTCAGGTCTTTGGGGCTATCTGGCTGCGAGGATGCTGCAGGGGGTGGCAACGGCCTTCTTTTCCATGGCCATGCAGATCGGGATCATGGATGCCCTGCCTGAGAAAGACCGGTCACAGGGCATCTCCCTGTATTCACTTTTTTCGTATATCCCAGGAATCCTTGGCCCTCTGCTTGCCGTCGGTATCTGGCAGGGAGGCATGGATTCATTCGGATACGTCATGATCGGCCTTGCCGTTATGACGGGCTTATTCGGATTCACGGCCAAGCTGGAAACCGATGAAGGTAATCCCCAGGAGGAAGGAGAGGGGAAAGGGAGGAGGATGCTCTCCTCCTTTACTCAACTCGTAGAAAATCCTTTCTTGTTGAAGTGCAGCGTCCTGATGCTCGGGTCTTCCATCATCTTCGGGGCCATCACTACCTTCATTCCCTTATACGCCCTTCAGCTGGAGAGGGGGGAGTGCAGGTGTCTTCCTTATGCTGCAGGCGGCAACGGTGGTATTGGCCCGGTTTACTCTGAGAAAAAGCATCCCATCTGACGGCAGGTGGCACGCCCCCCTTTGTCATGGGAACCATGCTGCTTCTCGCCCTGTCATCCCTCAGCATCAGCTTCTCCCAGACATTCGGGAGTGTTCTGTTCTATGGGGGAGCCGTAGGGATCGGGATGGCTCAGGCCCTGATTTATCCCACACTTACCACGTACCTGTCCTTTGTCCTGCCGAAAATGGAACGGAATGTTCTCTTAGGGCTCTTCATCGCCACGGCGGACCTGGGCGTTTCCCTTGGTGGAGTCGTGATGGGTCCGCTTGCGGACTTTTCATCCTATTCCTTTATGTACGGGATGTGTGGGATCCTCGGAGGAGTGATGATCCTCTTTTCATTTAAACAGACAAGGGAAACAAAGCAGGAGATTTTCATGTGATAAACGATCAGCGGTGATGAAGCCTCCGACGGCTGATTGAGGAAACCTAATCAAATATCCCTGAAAAGGTGATCCCATCAGAAAGAGGGATCATCTTTTTTCTGCGCTTTTCTAAAAGAATGTTGCGTTTTAAACGTACGATTTGCCGGAAGTTGAGGGGAACTTCTCCTGATCAGGACACCAGCACCGAGAAAAGGTGGCATCCTGGAGCGGAAATCAACTTCTACTCTTTTCTGATTTGCAGCAACAATGTTTACGAAATAGCCTTTTCTATCATCCGAAAGTCGTAGAAATCGTCCGTCCCCTTGACGGAAGTAAGAATATAAGGAGTTTCGTATACTGTAAGTATCTAAATGATTCGACCGATTCGAATTATAGTGAATATTTTAATAAATTGGTATAAAATAGGGTTTTGTGAGGGGGAGTCATCATGAACTTATTAAAAACAACGTTAAATCATTTTAAGCCTTATTGGCGGAAGCTGCTGGTGGCCCTGATCTTCTCCATCATCGGCGGTCTGTTTACGATCGTGCCATCGATCCTTGTGAAGCGCTTGGTGGATGATGTGATCGTGGGTGGTGACCTGGGGTTCCTGGTCTGGGTCGTAGCCGGCATTCTCGGTGCTTACCTGGGCAAATCCCTGTTTGAGACGATGCAGGAGTATGTGCAGGTGAAGATCGGCCTCGATGTGATTACGGATATGCAGATCCGGGCATTCCGGAAGCTGCACCGGACACCCATGTCGTTCTTCTCGAAGACGCCGAGGGGGGGATATGCTGTTCCGGCTGACCCATGATGTGGAGTCCATCCAGAACCTGAATAATACGGTGGTTCCACGTATCCTCCAGCAGGTGGTGGGAGCGATTGCTGCCTTTGCCGCCGTGTTTGTGCTTTTTTGGCCGGCTGCCATCGTGATGTTCGCCGTATTTGCCATTTATATTGTTCCTTCTTTTACATTAGGTAAGAAGATGCGGAAGATGAGCGCCGTTCAGCGGGAGATGAGTGCCGATATCAGCACCTTCAGGAAAGCATTGAAAGTGTGAGACTCGTAAGGACCTACCAGACACAGGATGTGGAAGTGGGGACACAGGAGAAGAAGCTTCTGGACTGGAAGCAGTTCTCTATCCGGGCAGCCCTGATCGGCAAGGTGAACTGGCGCCTCGGGAATCTCTTTAATATTGCCGCTCCCGGTGTCGTCATGTTGATCGGCGGCTGGGCGGTCTGGGATGGGACGATCACGATCGGTACCCTTGTTGCCTGCCTGAGCTTCATCCCCATCATGTTCCTGCCGGTCCGTTCCATGGCGGAGCATGCCCTGACGATTCAGCAGGCGATTCCGGCCCTTCAGCGAATCTATGAATATTTCGATCTTCCCGAGGAGCATAAAGAGGAGCTTCCTTCCTTTGGTCCTGTGAAAGGGAAGATAGACTTGGAGAATCTATGGTTCTCTTATCCAGGGACGGATAAGCAAGTTTTGAAGGGAGTCTCCCTGTCCCTAGAACAAGGGGACCACATCGGAATCGTCGGGACGAGCGGAGGGGGGAAAAGTACCCTCGTCCAGCTTTTACTTGGACTGTATGAACCCCAGGAGGGATCGGTATCCATAGATGATAAGAATCTATTGGACTATAACCGGAACAGTTTCCGCCGTCAGGTCGGTGTCGTCTCGCAGGAAACCTTCCTATTAAATAGCACCTTGCGGCAAAACCTGCTGTACGGGAAGCCCGATGCCACCATGGAGGAATTGGAACAGGCTGTGGAGGCTGCGGGATTGAAGGAATTGATCGACTCCCTTGAGGAAAGGTACGAAACGATCGTCGGGGAGCGGGGGCTGAAGCTCTCAGGTGGTCAGAGGCAGCGGGTGGCCCTTGCCCGGGCGATTCTGAGGCAGCCGCCTGTCCTGGTCTTCGATGAAGCAACATCCTCCCTGGACGGGGAGACGGAGGAGCGGGTTCAAGCTTCACTGGAGAAGCTGATCCCGGGCAGGACGACCATCACCATCGCCCACCGTCTCGTCACAGTGCGGAAGGCAGATATCATTATCCTCCTCGATCAAGGAGTCGTGGCTGAAAAGGGAACTCATGAAGAACTGCTTCTGAAGCAAGGAAAGTATTATGAATTATACAAGGCTCAATACAGCGAGCTTGAAAGGGAGATGATCGGATGACAGCCCAAGTAAAGAATCAGGACGGCAGAAGGGTATTGGCCTTTCTCCGCCCTTATAAAAAATGGGTGATCGCAGATTCTGTCGTCATCGCCATCAGCCAGGTGTTTTCGGCCCTGATCCCTACCCTCGCCCTCAGCTGGCTTGTGGATACGATCATTCCGAATGAAAACTACAGCTGGCTCTGGGGTCTGATGTGGCTCCTGATTTTATCAGCGGTCCTTGATCTGGTGATGATGGTCATCGACGAATATTTCTGCCATCAGACCGCGAAAACCGTGACGAATTGGCAGAAGCTGCGGCTGTTCCGCCATCTCCAGATCGTTCCGTATTCCTTTTATCACCATAATTCCACAGGGGAAATGCTTGCGAGAGTGTCTGATGACCCCGATACCCTCCATAACTTCCTTGCCTGGGAAGGCTCGACCTTCATGGCGAGCGTGCAGGGGGTATTCATTTACAGCCTGGTGCTCCTATGGATCCATCCATATTTGATGATCACGAGTGTCGTGCTCGGTGTGATCTTTTACTGGACTTCCAATTATGTGGGGGCAAGAACCCGGTCGGCTTCGGCGGATGCCCGTAAGGAAGCGTCGAGATATCTTGAGAGATTGCGTGAATCGGTGACGGGTATCCATCTGTCACGGGTCATGGGGGTGTCTGAAAGTGAAGTGGAAAGTGTCATCTCCATCCGTGACACCTTCGTCCGGCACTCGGTGAAGGAATTGAAAGCTAGGATGCAGTCGGTTGTGGTGATTGCGAGCTACAACGGTTTTGCACTCGGACTTGTGTATCTCATCAGTACATTATTGATCTGGAACCAAGGTTTGACAAGCGGACAGATGCTGACAGCCGGGGGACTTGTAACGATTGCCGCCAATGAAATGCAGCGCCTTCTCCGCAACTGGCTGTCTGTCAGAAGAACGGGTCCTGCACTGGATCGCTCAGAAATCCTCCTAAAAGAGAAAGTCTCTGAAGCCGAAGTGTCAAAAGGGGCAAGAGGCGAGCGGGCAAAAGGCAGCATCACCCTCCAGGATGTGGCGTTCTCCTATCCGGGTAAGGAAGAGAATGTGTTGAAGGGTGTGTCATTCTCTATCGGTGCCGGTGAAAAGTGGGCGCTGGTGGGACCGAGCGGATCAGGAAAATCTACCATCGTCGACCTCTTGTTCAAGCTTTACGACACGGGTGTGGGCAAAATTGAAGTCGACGGCCGCGATATCCGTGAATGGGATACAGCGTGGCTCCGATCACAGATGGCGATTGTGACACAGGATGTCATGTTAAGGAGCGGGACACTGGCCGAAAATCTGAGGATCGGGAAGAGGGATGCAACAGAGGCGGAACTCCTGAAAGCCCTCGAAGACAGCGGACTGGGTGACCTGATCGCCACACTCCCTGAAGGACTTGACACCCCTGTGGGGGAAAGGGGAAGCCTGTTGTCAGGAGGGCAGAAGCAGCGTCTCTCCCTGGCACGCGCCCTCTTGAAGGACGCCCCGATCCTGATTCTCGATGAAGCGAGCTCGGCCCTTGATCCCATCACGGAAACGAAGATCAATGAAGCTGTGGTGAGAGCCGGCAAGAATCAAACGATCATCATCGTTTCCCACCGGTTATCAACGGTCCTTTCAGCCGATCAGATCGTGGTCCTAGAAGATGGACGGATCGTGGAACAAGGGAAGCATGTGGAACTCCTTCAGAACCAAACGGGCGTATATTCAAGATTGTTTGGAAGAGAAGCGGAAATCGGCGGAAAGACGATCGATTATGTGTCATAATATCTGGAAAATAAACAATGCCCCTGCTGTGTTGCAGGGGCATTGTCCTTTAGGAAGATCGTTAATCGTATGTTATCCGGCATTCTGAATGAGTTTCAATTCCTCCGTCAAACGCAGGAATTCTTCTTTGTTTCGATTGTGTAATGCCTGGTCAATGTCCTGTGCGATTTGCTCTTTCCGAAATTTTAGCAAAGCCTCGTCCAATATCATTTCTGCAAATAATGAATCCATGTGATTTACATCAGACTGTGGTGAGTTAAGCAAATACTTCTTCATGAAAATCAGCTCCTTGACCTTTTTTCTATTATACTAACCATTTTAAGAATATTCAAACATTTTATGAAAATTTTTTGAAAAACCATGACGGACGAGAGGAAACGCTCCTGCCAGCACAAAAAGTGTTCATCATCAATGAACACTTCGCGAACGGTATACGATTGTCACGCCGCCACATAAACGTTACGCCAATCGAGTGGAATGGGAAAGACCGCATTCTTCCTTAAGAGTAATGTATGAAACGGGTTTCATAGCAAGGGGAAGATGATAGAAATGAAACGTTTGACTTTACAATCACCTTCAAAATCAGCGTTTTTTCCCGATTATTCCCTCTCATCTTCAACTATGACGAAAAAATAGACAGATTATTCTGTTAAAAATTGTTGTTTTTTGGAGTGAGGACTTTTATACTAAATTTAGATAATATGACAGAATTTAGTATGTGCAGAAAATGAAATGGCAGTGAATGAGATAATAATAGATTGGGAGGGTGTACATATGAAAAAGATCGTGTCTCTTATCGTGATGATGATGGTCTACTTTAGCTTCGGAACAAGTGTAGTGGGTGCTTCGGATGATGGAGATTATCAAGAGGTCCTCGAAGAGATTGAAAAAACCAATCAGGAAATTGATAAGAAGGTAAAGGAAGCTGTAGAAAAAGCAGACGAGCTTAACAGGAAGTTTTTAGCTGAGGTAAGAGAACTTGAAGAGGGGAAGGAAATTCAAAAATTAAAGAAAGACAAAGAAGAAGCGGAGAAGGAATTGAAGCTCTCCAGTGACGAAAAGAAGGTCAGTAAACTGAAAGATAAGGTATCTCAAATGGATGCTAAAATAACAAAAACACTGAAAGAACGCTCGGATAGGCTGGAGAAAATCACAGCTGAATACAATGAAGAATTGGATGACATCATCCATAAGGTTTACGAGGAAACGCTGGAAATGTCTCAAGAGATGATTGAAGAAGCAAAAGAAGAAGGTGTCATGGCCGAGTGCAGCTGGAAGCACGTCCGTTTTGCTGACAGATGGGTGTGGATCGATCCCATTCGAGTGGTTGGATTCTATAAAGGGTAACAGTAAATGGTATGGAACGAGTTCAAATGGGCTCGTTTTATTCACTGTCGAAACTTACTATGTAAGGGTGGGCGTATATGATGGAAGGATTCAAAATGGGGAATATCAGAGCACCACTGGAGAAAGTGACCTTTGATCACTTCGAGTTAGGCCTGTTATCCAAGGGTGACGGTGTAGAGGTATTGATACAGACGATCCATGAAGCAAGCATGTTTTACGTATACCCAGGTGATAACCCCAGTGGGATGGAATTTTATTATGTCCTATCCGGCGAGATGGAATGTGAGATAGATGGCGAAAAAAAGATGATGAGGGCAGAGGATTATTTCTCAGCCCAAGGAATCAGAGAACCGATCCATTTCACAGCCGTCACACAGGTCACCTTATTATGGGCAGTTACAGAACCTACCTTTTTTCATCTAAGCAAGGATATGTCTGATTTGTTGGAAAAAGTAAAAGAAGTGGAAAAGAAAGACCGGTACACCTCCATGCATAGTGACAGGGTATCGAAATACTGCGTGAAAATCGCTAAAAAGCTGAAATTACATAAAGATCAGCTGGAGAATCTCACCATGGCTTCCCTTCTTCACGACATGGGTAAAATCCATGTACCGGCTGAGATCCTCAACAAGGCCGACCGTCTCACAGATGAGGAATTTGCCATTGTCAAAAAGCATCCTGAAGACGGTGCCAATATGATCAGAGACACTTATTACCAGGAGCTGGTCCCTATTATAGAGCAGCACCATGAACGATTGAACGGCAGCGGCTATCCCCGGGGACTGAAAGGGGATGACATCCTCCTCGAAGCCCGTATCATTGCCGTCTGTGATGCATTCGATGCCATGACAGAAGACAGGGCCTACCGGAAAGCCTTCAGCAGACAATATGCCATGGATGAACTGAAAAGGTTGTCGGGCTCTCATTATGATGAAGAAATCGTCCGTGTTTTCGAAGAGATTTTAAAAGAAGAGGGGATTCTTATATAAAAAACGCATTGGAACAGGGTGGTACCGACCCCCGAAAGTTAGAGTGAAAACTAACTTTTGGGGGTGTTTTTTTATTCATACGACTTCTTTGAAAGAGCTTGGCCTTTCCATGACAGAGACTGCATCACCTCTGGCTTCGCTTTTTCACCAAAAAGTAAGCCGTGATCCAGGAAGTAACCGGAATCGCCAGGGCCACCCCGATTCCAGCCGCTCCGATGAAAATCATTTCCGACGTGAAAACTTTGGAATTCACGATTTCCCCCAATGAATAGGAGAGATCCTTGAACCAGATCAACAGCGCCATGTAACCTCCGAAAAAGGCGAAGAACAGGGTATTGGTGCTGGTCCCAAGTATATCCCTGCCGATGCTAAGGCCGGAAGCGAATAATGCTTTCCTGCTGATCGATGGGTTGTGATAGGCGATTTCCCTCATGGGCGAGGAGATGGAAATAGACAAATCAATGATGGCTCCGATCGTGCTCATGATGATCATGGAAGCACCGATTTTGACAAAATCCACTCCTACATAGAGGGAGAATGCCCCGATTTCCTCGATTTCTTCTTCACTGAATCCCTGGATCATGGCGGCATCCGTGAGCATCAGGATGAAGAAAAGAAGTGCGCCTGTCGTGATAATCGTCGAGATGAAGGCTGTCACGGTCTTGATGTTGATTTCACTGATGAAAAACAGGGAGATGCAGCTGATCATGATGCAGGCGAATAGCGTCAGGATTACCGGATTTAGCTTCGGATCGTTCATCAGAATGATCGTAAGAAGGAGGACACCGAAATTCAGGAACAGGGCAATGAAGGAAAGGGCTCCTTTTTTCCCTCCTATGGCCACCATCAGGATGAAAAGGATGGCTGCGAGACACAATTGTACCGTCATGATTTCACCTTCTTTCTACTCACAAAGAAGATGGACGTATAGATGCCGATGGGAATTGCGAGCACGATGCCGATTCCGCCTGTGAGGGCACGGGCCATTTCAAGTGAAAGATTCATGGTCAGGGTGAATCCAAGGGGGGACGCATTTTTGAAAAATAGGATTAGCATGGGGATCGCACCGCTGATATAGACGAAAAACAATATATTCGTCATCGTTCCCATGATGTCCTTCCCGATATCAAAGCCAGACTTCTGCAGGGCTTTGATGGAGATGGCGGGATTTTTCTCATAAAGCCCGAAGATGGACGAAGATAATGTGATGGCGACATCCATCACGGCCCCGAGACAACCTACGAGGATCCCCGCCATGAATACCATTTCATAGGGACGGGTGAGAAATTGCATCTCCTCATACCGAAGACCTTCCCCTGAGGTGAAGCCGACGACCACATAGCTGATCAGGAGGGTCATGAATGTTCCGATCAGAGTCGCCACCACCGCAGCGTAGGTTTTTTCATTGAAGCCGTTCACCAGGAGCAGGGAGATGCAGGTGAATAAGATGACCCCGATGCTGCAAACCACCAGGAGGCTGACGTTTTCTGAATTCAGGTATACATCAAGTGCATAGGAAAGGATCAGGGCATTGACTCCCAGGGTGATGAGGGAGAGGAGCCCCTGCCTTTTCCCGACTACGAGTAAAAGGGTGATGAATGCCCAGGCGGTGATCATCAAATAGTGATCCCGTTTGACGTCTTCTATATGTCCTGTCAGGTGGTCCCCATCTCTCGTCCCGTCAATGGATACGAATAGTTCATTGCCGGGGCGATAGGCTTGATCATAGGCACCCGAAAGGGAATATTCATTCGTTAAATGAATCGTCTCTCCTTTCAGCTTCCCGTTTTTAAGGATCGCTTCGATCTGTTGCAGGTAGAGGCGGTCCTTATTCCCATTCATATCCTCCATATCCGTCGTCTCCCCGATCTTCGTACTGACCACTTCCGCAATCGGACGATCATACCATCCATGATTGTGATATACGAAATAAAGAGAAGCCACGACACAGAGGGCCAAAATCATGTATAAAATAAGATTCTTGTAATCTATGCCTTTCATTTTCAATCCATGTGCAAACAAAAAATAACCTCCAGCCCTCGGCATGTAAATCAAAAGTGGTAGAGTGAAACCTCACCTAAATAAATTCCCCGTTCATTATTCCATAAAGGAGAGGATAAGGCAAAATAAGGGACGGACCTTGAAGGTTGGAATGAGATACACGATCATTTCACCTTAGCCATGTAAACGCTTGAAAGGGAAAATGTCCTGGAAGGGCCTATATTGGTAGGGGACATTGTTTTTCACCTTAACGATTTCGGCAGAGCACCATTGGAAGTGTTGAAAATAAACTCTCTAAACCTCATTAGCTCATTTCAAAAAGGAATAGCCAGAACCCTGTCGAACTATTAATAGATAAGAAAAATAAGCAGTTTAGCGGAGGAACGACTGGATGAAACAATATAAGATGATGGCCGGGACAGTCCCGACATTGAGAGAATACACCTATTTATGTGAGAGTGTCGGCTGGAAGGAATTCATGAATTTCGATGTGGCGGAAGCGTCTCTATCGAATTCTATTTACTCTGTAGTTGTCATGCATGGGGAAGTGGTGATCGGAATGGGGAGGATCGTGGGTGACGGAGCGATCTATTTCTATATCCAGGACATTGTGGTTCACCCCGACTACCATGGGAAGGGAATCGGAGGAAAAATCATGGATGAGCTCATGGGTTACATACAAGAACACGCCCCTGATAAAGTCTTTGTAGGACTCTTTGCTTCAGAAGGAAACGTGCCATTCTATGAAAAATATGATTTCAAAGACTACTCACCGAACATGACCGGGATGTTTAAGGTCTGTGAGGGACGGACCTCCAAAAACGAGGAATAACGGTCTTGCTTCTTTTACAAGGTGACGGATTCTAAGAAAACAGTACGTTTATAAATTGGAGGGACGGACCTCGAAAATCCATTGCATTACAGGTTTATAAGGGACGGACCTCACTTTCTAAAAAAGTGAGGTCCGTCCCTCTTCTCGAAGAATTAGGCACAAGCACATCCGCCACATTCCTGCATACACTATCGTGGTAAAAAGGTGAAGGGAATGAAAAGCATGTACGATATTCCAATGAACGGCCCTGTTCAACCAGGGTATCGAGAAGCCATGGCAATGAGCAATGTGGGCAGTGATCCACTTGTGGATATCCTCCTGAATGGAATCAAGGGTAAGTCCTCGACGGCTGATTTGTATTATCGATTAGCCAGCATTGCGCCTGATCAGGGACATCAGCAGGACCTGATCACTATGATGGAAGAGGAGAAGAAGAATTGGTGGGAGCTTTCGAACCTGTATACTTCCCTTACGGGGACGCAGCCGGTTTACAGGTATGAGGGTGTTCCTTTCTCCTCTTACCGTGAGGGACTCAGCATAGGGTATGATACAGCGTTGAATGGGTATGAACAGTTCCGCCTTGGCAGCTTGCAGGCAGGAAACCCGCAGCTGTATGAGGTATTCGTGAATACATGCAGGAATGAATGGGAGCATGCCCGTCGATTGAGTATGCTGGGTATCGATGCTGACAACCGGGTGACGTCAATGGATTACGGCCCTGCACCATATGTGGTGGATATTGAAGAGGCTACGGTTGAAAACGATACATTCCGGACGGCTATTTGGACGGGGAAGCATCTGCAGGTAACCCTGATGAGTATTCAACCCGGGGAAGATATCGGCCTTGAAATCCATCCCGATCTTGATCAATTCCTTCGCCTTGAACAGGGGCAGGGAATCGTCATGATGGGGGACCGGCCGGATAACTTAACCTTTCAGAGGGAAGTGAAAGATGATGATGCCGTCGTGATCCCGGCGGGTACATGGCACAATCTGATCAACACCGGGAATACTCCCGTCAAGTTATACTCGATTTATGCCCCGCCCCAGCATCCACCAGGGACCGTCCATGTGACAAAGGCTGATGCAGAGGCTGCTGAAGCAGGTCAAGGATACTGAGGTGTAATGGGTTCCTGTTTCTCACATTCTTTTAGTCGGCCCCGCCGGCGTCAATCAGCTGTATGAGATGGGTAGTTTTGTGGTTATCGTCAAAGCTGGAGCTTATTCTGAAAAGGATAAGCTATTTTTTTAGGAGGAACACTGAGCCGGCTACCTCATCTTCGTCAATGGCAATTCAAATATCATACATAAACAAGCGATCACGATCAACGAAAACAACCAGGTGAGTAATGGTCTCCTATAATGCAAGGGAATCATTACGAACGTAATCATGTTGAAAATAATCGACCACCAGATGTTCCACGAGTTGTCATACACGATGTATTTCACAATGCCGACAGACACTTCCAATCCGGTAAAGATACCGACCCATATCAACCATCGGAGAACTTTTCGTTTAAAGGATTTAGGGTAATGACTTAAATAGAGGAGCACGACAGCAGGAAATTGTGTGTAGATGATCCAAAGGTCCAAGAGGGTGTGGTTTGGAAAAACTCCGCTGTGATCCCTCCATTCCCAGGTAGGATATTCATACGTAAGGACATTGAACAGAACCGCGTTGATGATCATATAAAGCATGGTGGGATAATACTGTTTCCAGTTCTTCCAATCTCCCCAGTGCCATGCGGATAGAATAAATAGGATGGTCACGATAAATGAAATCATAGATGTTCTCCTCGTGGATGAATGTTTTGGAATAGTATGTTCTAATCAATCTGAATCACACCATTTACGTATAGACGCATACATGCAGAAGAGGGATGGTTTACTTAACATGCAGAGGTCCGTCCCTCCTGCTGCATAGCAAAAACCTTCAGCACAAGTACACGCTCCCTATCGTAAATGTCCCCTATTGGGAATCGATTCATACAAAACAAATAAGGGTCACAGGGAAGACCCTCTATTGATGGAATGAAAGGTCCGTCCCTCAATGAAGTTAATGAATAGTTTTCAGGAGAATTGGCATAATAATGGCAAGTTCCAGCGCGACTATTGGGTAGCAGGCTCCGTCTGGATGAATGATGCCTTGGTCCACCTTTAGTTCCATCAAAACTATGGTAAGCTCTGCAGGATCGCCGAGCTAATGAGGATAAGTGATTTCATGATTGGACTCTTACTTGCTATTATCTTATTTAATGGAATAGCCCTGGCAGTCAAGAAAAGACTCACCTTAAATCAGATGACCCATATCTGGTTATTTACGATTGCCCTTCAGCTTCTGCATGATCATTATGTGGAGTTGAAATATAGAGGCTATTGGTATTTTACCCCGGAGATCGGCTGGACAGACATCCTTACCCACACAGTCCTGATTCCACCGGTCAATGTGTTGTTTCTAAATTTTTTCCCTTTTAAAAAAGGAAAAGGAAAACAAATCCTCTATATTACGGTATGGCTGGCCCTTATTATCGGGTATGAAATGGTGGCTTCTCTCCCGGAGCCGTTCGGTTATTTCCATTACGGATGGTGGAAGCTTCAATATTCAATTGTAGAAGATGTCTTACTACTGCTGATTTTGCTGGGGCTTTACCGTTATGTCACCTATTTGGAAAGGAGAGGTCAATAAGCAGGTAGAAAGGCGGTGTGAATGTTGAGTACAGTGAAGAAAATAGACGAAATATCCAAGCAGACCATACAAGTAAGTGATGCATACATGACCTTATGGAAAGAAGAGATTGTCTTCACCTGGCAATGGTGGTTTGGTGTCACCATCACATTCATCACCTGGCTCCTTTGGTTGATTTTGCATAAGAAGGAGAGCCGGTACCGTCTGTTGAGCGCTGGATTTTTCGTAGGCGTCGTTTCTGTCAGCCTTGATACCATCGGCGTCCAAATGGGATTGTGGGCATACCGCTATGATGTCCTACCGTTCATCCCTGCTTATGTCCCGTATGATTTATCCTTAATGCCTGTCGTTATCATGGGGTTGATTCAATTGAAACCCGGGTTCTCTCCATTCCTTAAGGGACTCATCTTTGCTGTATTGACAACATTCGTCGGGGAACCCCTCATCTATTGGATCGGAATTTACGATCTTCTGAATTGGAAAATGATTTATTCCCTTCCCATCTATTTCATCATCTATTTTCTGGCGAGTCATATAGCCTTTAGTGAAAAGTATGATACGTTGTGATGCACTATGAAGTCTGGCCTCAAAAAGGTCAGACCTTTTTTGATGGGCAAAAATGAATTGAGTTCAGAGTCAAGATTTGAAATAATTGTTAAAAAGGTGATGAAAAAGGGAGAGGTTAAAAGATGACTCAGGAGAGACACATCTCTATCCTTTTTTGAGGAGCATTGGAAGGGGGATATACAATGAGTAAGGAAGATAATACGGGATTAAATCCTGCTTTATTGGCGGATTTACAAGAAAGGAAAGAAACCTTCTGGCAGAATCCGTTACGGAAGAACGTCTGCAGTGTTCCAGGAGAGGATATGGAGGAAGCGGAAAAGCGGCTTCAACGATTTGCTTCCTACTTCAAACAGGTTTTCACAGAAACAATGGAGACGGATGGTATCATTGAATCCCCTGTCCGACATCTGCTGGGGATGAAGGAGGAACTACAAGCTCACTATGGGAGAAAGATCGACGGGAAACTTATGATGAAATGTGATAACCAGCTCCCGATTGCCGGCTCCATTAAAGCCAGGGGAGGGATCTATGAGGTCCTGAAGCACGCAGAAACCCTGTTACTTCAGGAAGACCGTATCCGATTGACAGATGACTATTCGATACTGGCACAAGATTCCTTCAAGACGTTCTTTTCCGACTACTCCATTTCCGTCGGATCGACAGGTAATTTGGCATTGAGCATTGGAACAGTCGGCGCGGCGCTTGGTTTCAAGGTGACCGTCCATATGTCCCGTGATGCGAAGGAGTGGAAAAAGGACCTTCTCCGGAAAAAAGGTGTATCGGTCGTCGAGCATGAGAACGACTTCTCCCATGCGGTGGAAGAAGGAAGGAAGCAGTCCATGGAAGATCCGAACGGTTATTTCATTGATGATGAAAACTCGAAGGATTTGTTCATGGGATATGCAGTTGCGGCACTCAGGTTGAAGAAGCAGCTCGAGGCAGAAGGAGTCAAGGTTGACCGTGAACATCCTCTGATTGTCTATTTGCCATGCGGTGTAGGGGGTGGACCAGGAGGAGTGACGTATGGGCTGAAACATGTCTTCGGAAATTCTGTCCATTGTTACCTGGCCGAACCCGTCGAGTCCCCTTGTATGCTTCTCGGGCTTGCCACCGGTTTACATGAAGCGATTTCTGTAAAGGATATAGGATTAAGTAACAGGACGGAAGCGGACGGGTTGGCGGTTGGCAGACCTTCCGCATTGGCAGGAAGGATGATCGAGGGACTGGTCAACGGTGTTTATACGGTAGGAGATGACAATCTATTCAAGATGCTTGCCCTTCTTTACGATTCAGAAGCCATTTCACTTGAGCCTTCTGCATTGGCAGGGATGATCGGCCCACTTTTTCCCGATGTACGGAAACATGTGGAATCCCTTTCTATTAAAAACGAAAAGGCGACCCACCTGGTCTGGGCGACGGGGGGGAGTCTGGTCCCAGAATCGATTATGGCTGAGTATATAAATCGAGGCAGGAAGGAGATACGTCACTCATCATTATAGGAAAATAAAGAGTAAATTGCTGCTATTGGAGGGAGACAAATAGATTTTTATAAATTGAATAAACCTCTGAACATTTCACTAAATGTCTTTCTGTTTTCATTTATTATAGGGGCATGGATTCTGTTGTTTGATGACCAACCTAAAAATGACTCCATAGGCTGGATGTCTTTGATGGTGTTTTGGATAGGCAAGGGGATGTATGACATGGTGATGAATCTAAAGAATGGAAGCAAGAAGACTGCGATGATCGATTTACTATTGGCAGTTGTTGCAATAGGGGCTTTAATATGGGCAGCTGTTTCTTATTGGGGCTGAAACTTTTTATCATCACTGCTAGCTACTTGATCAAATTCTCTTATTGAAGAACACTAAACGTAATGGAGGAATGAAGTATGGACAGCATCATATTCGACCTGGACGGTACACTCTGGGATCCGATCGATTCTGTGCTTGAAGCATGGAGCAAGGTGACCGATGATCATGATAAAGTAAAAGGTAAGGTAACGCGTAAGCATCTTGAAGGGACTATGGGACTTCAGATGAAGGAAATTGGAGAGAAGCTGTTCCCTGAACTAGACGAAGAGGAAACGGGACAGCTGCTGGAGAATTTATCGAAGCATGAGATCCCCCACTTAAGTAAGAATGGCGGCCATGTATATGATCATGTGGAAGCGGTCCTTGAGAAATTGTCAAAGAGGTATAAATTATTCATCGTCAGCAATTGTCAGCACGGATATATCGAGGCTTTTTATGAGTTCCACGGACTGGATAAGCATTTTCTGGACTATGAAAATCCAGGCAGAACGGGCCTCTCAAAGGGTGAAAATATTAAACTGGTTATGGAACGGAACAATCTGACATCTCCTGTATATGTGGGGGATACAAAGGGAGATCAAAAGGCAGCCGAAGAGGCCGGTGTTCCGTTTGTCTACGCCCGATATGGGTTTGGCGAAGTGGACGAATATGAGCATGCGATTGATTCGTTTGATGAATTGATGAAGATCGTACCCATTGAATCATGAATAACGGTGACTGTTTCTTTCAATGACATATGTTGGACGTGTGTTTCTCATTCCGATGGTAGCGGGGCACCGTCCGACAAAGTCCCTACCCGCTGAAAAATCGACAAGTTTTGTAACTATTTCCCCGGAAATGACAAAAACAATAATGAATTATTCCACATAAAGACACAGATGAAGAACAGAATGGACGAATTCATTCAATGATTGACTTTCCAATGCTTTTGTTAGATAGTTACAATATCTGTCATTGTACGGTAGAAATGTAGATTACTAGTAGGAGCATCTTAATGAAAGAATTTCAAGGTCGGTTACATAAAAAATATTACTATACCATCGTCTCGGTCATCATCATCCTGATGGTGATGGGATGGTTGATTGATAACCCTGTTAATTTAGGGTTTGGGATGCATGGAGTGATGGTGTTTGTCATCTCATTCTGCCTGCTGATGTATCCGTGGTATGAAAATGCCTGGTTAAAATACATGATCGTGCTATCATCCACAGGTTACTTTTATACCCTGTTTTATCTGTATCCGGATACGTGGTCGGGGTTTGTCCTTCTTTGTTTCATCCCGGCCTTTTCCATACTCTTTTTTGATAAGGGTCTTTTTTATTTTTCACTTGTGATCAATGTTGTCTTCATAACAGGGACGTTTGGGTATATCGGATTTGTAGATGAAGGTGTGCATTATCCTTATATCTATAAAGACATAGCGGGGAATGTGGTGAACTTCCTGGCAAGTCAGATCATCCTGTACTTTATCTTTCATTTAACGAATCTGCGGATTCAGAAGCAGCGAATGTACTACAGGCAGGTTCAACAGGCAGAGCGGATGAGGACGACAGGGCAGCTGGCGGCGGCTGTCGCTCACGAGATCCGGAATCCGTTGACCGTGGTGAACGGCTTTCTTCAATTTTATGTGAAGGATCCCTCATTCAGTCAAAGCCAAAAGGAGAACTTCTCCCTGATGATGAACGAGCTTGATACAGCGGAGCATGTTATTTCCCAGTTTCTCTCGATTTCAAAGCCTGATGGTGGGGAAGAAGTGGATCGCATCGACATTGAAAGGGTATTGCAGGATGTAACGGAGATCCTCAACATGTACGGACTATTGAATGATAACTCTATCGACCTTCATGTGATCGAAGGCTGTCACGTTGCGGCCAATTCCATAGAAATGAAGCAGCTTTTCATCAATCTCATCAAAAATGCCATCGAAGCCTCTCCTCCCAGCGGCACTGTTTCAGTCATGACAGAAAGGCAGAAACGTGATGTCGTCATCCAGATCATCGACAGGGGGCAGGGGATGACGGGGGAAGAGGTAAAGAACCTTGGCACTCCATTTTACTCATTAAAGAGCAGGGGGACCGGACTCGGTCTCATGATCTGCTTCAACATCGTGGAGAAATACAACGGAACCATTCACTTTGACAGTGAACCCGGAAACGGTACCACCGTGACACTGCGTTTTCCACTTTATCAAGGGTAAATGAAGGTCCGTCCCTCTTTTGCAGGGACGGACCTTCTTTATGGAGTCTGACGATTAACAGGTTGTCATGTACGGAAAGCTTCTTTTTACGCTGTGTAAATGGTAAGCTAGTGATTTAATGATACGTAATCATTCAGGAGGTTCACATATGAATTTAGATAACAATGATCTATTGATTCGACTGCGGTACGCATTGGATATCAAGAATACGGAAATGGTGGAGATCTTCAAACTCGGCGGCTTCGACCTGTCGAAGGAAGAAGTAGTAAAGGTCCTGACCAAAACGCCATACAACGATGGGGAAGAGAACGAGGAGGAGGACAATCAGATTCCTTGTGATGACGAGATGTATGAATCCTTCTTAAATGGATTTATCACCTTCAAAAGAGGGAAGAAAGATCCAGGGCCGGGTCAGCCGGTACGACAGGAATTGACCTATGAACATGCGAATAATCTTCTGCTTAAGAAAGTGAAGATTGCTCTTTCCTTAACAAGTGAGGACATGATCGAGATCCTTGATGATGCTGGAGTGACCATCACCAAAGGGGAGCTTGGCGGGCTCCTAAGAAGGGAAGGGCATAAAAATTATAAAGTGTGCGGAGATCGCTATGCCCGTAATTTCTTAAAAGGATTAGCCGTCCGATACAGGGGATAACCGCCATGAAGCATACGTACTCAGGTGAGACGATACATTTCAACATCACATATAAGAATCGAACGTCCATCGGCATTTATCTCGACAGCTTCGGGCAGATTGAGGTCCATGCACCGAAAGGTACACAGGATGAGGCCGTCTTTCGATTACTTGAGGACAAATGGGAACTGATTCTGGAGAAATCCCAGGAAAGAAAGGACCGTCTCGAGGGTCCGCAGATAAAGAGCTATGCCCAGGGTGAGCCTTTTTTATATCTAGGGAAAAGCTATCCCATCGAAGTCCATCATGACCCTGGGACCGGGCAGGACTATGTCGCCTTTACCGGTGATACCCTGCATATTCATGTGAAAGAGCCCGATGATGACCGGATTAAACAGGCGTTGAAACGTTATTACTATCAGCAGTGTAAAACTCTGGTGGAAAAAAGCATCACCAGCCATCAACAGCACTTTAAAATGAAACCCAGGTCCATACGCATTTCTGACAGCAAGACAACTTGGGGCACATGTGATGCCAGGCGGCAATTGACTTTTAACTGGAAGCTCGCCATGGCTCCAATGGACGTTATCGACTACGTCGTCATCCATGAAATGTGTCACATGGTTCACCTTAATCACGATCGATCCTTCTGGAGGCTTGTAGGGAAGATCAATCCTGATTATAAAGAGAAGGAGCGATGGCTCTCCATGTCGAGCTGGAAGATGACGGTATAGAGGGCTGGTTCCATTTTAGAAAAAGGAAAAGAGAGAAGGGACGTTGTGATTGCGTATAAAAGTCTGCATCATGTAAGTCTTACGGTTACGGATTTGGAGAAGGCCAAACAGTTTTACGGTAAAACACTATGCTTAACAGAAATACAGCGGCCTGATTTTGATTTTCCCGGTGCCTGGTATGAAATAGGGGGGCAGCAGCTCCACCTGATTGTCGATCCTTCCTCCCAGACCATCCGTCAGGATAAAAGCTTATCCAGCCGGGAAGGACACTTTGCCCTCAGGGTGGAAGATTATTACGATACTCTCAAATGGTTAAAAGAAAACGAAGTGGAGATTCTAGATAAACCCTATTCCAAAAGCGGCTTTGCACAAATTTTCTGTGCCGATCCCGATGGGAATTTAATTGAACTCAATGTGGATCAAGGAGATTTGTAACCAACCCCAATGAATGGTGGAAGTCTGTTTCCATATGTCATAGTGCTCGTCTAAACGATCTCTTTCCTTTACAATGAAACTATAGATAATGGAGAGGATGATCTAGATGGATGGTTTAACAGGACTCAAAGAAAAAGCAGTCTCATTTCTGCAGCTTGTCGCTTCAGGGAAAGTGAGGGAAGCGTTTTTGAAGCATGGGGGATCGGGACTTACTCACCATAACCCGTATTTCCAAGGTGATGTGGAATCACTTATGACAGCCATGGAAGAAGATGCACGTCAAAACCCTGACAAGATACTGGAAGTCAAGCATGCCATGGAAGACGGAGATACCGTTGCCGTTCACTCACATATCAGGCAGCATCCTGAGGACCCGGGATTCGCCGTTGTCCATCTCTTCCGGTTCCAGGGTGAACGCATCGTTGAATTGTGGGATGTCGGACAGGCAGTCCCAGAGGATTCACCGAATGAGAACGGGATTTTTTAACATTGATCATCTGCATCACAAGTCGGTTCCTTTTGGAGTCGGCTTTTTTCGTTTAAACAAAAATAGTAGATCCTTCATATTTATGGTCTTCCTTGTGCACGATATAAATACAACGAAATGGGGTGGTGAAAGAATGTCTAAACAGAAAAACAAAGATCTTAAAAACAATCAAGCGATGCCAAAGTCTGATGTAGAATTCGCCCAAAACGGACTTGAGAAAGTATCCATCAAGGCCCAGGAAAGAAAGAACAAATGAGAAATAGAAAGCTCCTTCGTCCTTGGAAATGACGAAGGAGCTTCTTTTTCAGGGACGGACCTCATAACCGGTTGCTGATGTTCTTCAAGAGGTCCGTCCCTCTTTTTCCACCCCTGCGTCTTTTTTGATGATGATGACAAAGAGGCTGGCGAGGATACAGAATACCCCTGCGAGGAGGAAGGCGGATGTGTAGGAGTTGGTTCGATTGAAGATCACTCCGCCTCCGTATGCTGCAACGGCAGCGCCAGCCTGATGAGCGGCGAAAATCCAGCCGTAAATGATCCCGCTTTTGGCGACTCCGAAGATTTGCCTCGAGATGTTGACTGTAGGAGGGACCGTGGCAATCCAATCCAGTCCGTAAAATACAGTGAAAAGAATGAGTAGCGGCAAAGATCCTTCTGACAGAGCAAAGGGAAGCAGCACAAGGGATCCCCCCTCTTAAGGCATAATACCAAAACAATAGCCACCGATTATCGAAACGGTCCGACAACCATCCGGATAAGGTGGTGCCGACCAGGTCGAATATGCCCATGAATGAAAGGAGTGAAGCGGCAGTAACGAGAGGAATCCCGTAGCTTAGGCAGTAGGAAACAAAATGCGTACCAATCAATCCACTCGTTGATAACCCGCAGATGAAAAAGCTTCCTGCGAGAAGCCAAAACTCCTTGGCTTTAACGGCAAGAAAAAGACCGTTGAACGCCAACACGATGGGATTCTTCTTCCCGGTTTCCCCGCTTTCTTCGGTTCCTTCATCACTTCCATAGGGGGATATGCCCAATTCTTTAGGAGATTCTTTCATAAAGAACACAATGATGAGTAACATGATGACGCTCAGGATGATGATGAGGTTCATAGCCCAGCGCCATGAATGACCTTCAATCAATACCGCCAGGACGGGGAGCAGGATCAGCTGTCCCGTGGCCGTACTTGCTGTCAGAATCCCGACTGCCAGACCCCGCCGTTTCACGAACCATCGATTTGCCACATACGGGCTCAGCACCGTTAAGAACAGGGAGGAACCAAGCCCGATGATGATTCCCCAAATCAGAATCAATTGCCACGGTTCTTCCATTGCAAGCGTAAGGGTAGCGCCTGTAACCAACGTTCCCATGGATAGGATCATCATCTTTTTCAATCCAAGCACTTCGATCAACGCTGCCATAAAAGGACCTGAAAACCCGTACAAAAACAAGCCCACGGCAAAGGCAAGGGAAATGGTGGAGCGATTCCATCCGAATTCACCTTCGAAAGGCTCGATAAATACGCCCGACGAAGAACGGACAATCCCGGCTGCTATGATGGAAAAAAAGGAAATGGTTAATATGATCCAACTGTAATGAATGCGTTTCATCTTGATCACCCATTCCTATTATATATGGTGACGGGAGTGTAAGCTTTAAAACTTTGAAAATATTGATTGAGTTCGATGAAACACTTTGAAATAATTGGTAATAAGAACGGAGGGGTAAAGATGAAACAAAATCTTACATTGGCCTGGATTGCCTCGTGGTTTGCCCTGGTGGGCCAGCTGGTGTTCTTCATCGGGGTGGCACTTATAACAGGGGAATGGCGATATGTGATGTGGAGCTTTGTGGTAAGCATGTCGGCAGGGGTGACAGGGATGATCTACACTTGGCAAGCCCAGAAAAAGAAGAATGAGGAAAAGACAAGATCTGTCCAATAAGGTCAGGGGGGATTCTGAATCGTGATTGAGGGATGAGGAGGCGGTGGAAATGTTTGAAAACATATTGAAGCGATTATTCATGAGGTGGGAGCTGGTTTACTCCACTCAAGATGTCGGGGAATACTCCACAATCAAAGGAAGGCTGGTGAATAGTGGGATCAAACATCAAACCAAAACGATCAGTTCTGGAGGCGGGGAAGGCGGAGGATATGGGTTCGCCACCACGTATCAACTATATGTTCCGAATGAAGCTGCCCACAAAGCGAATGAAGCCATTCACCGTTCGATGTAAATAATGAAAGACAAAAACCTTATCCAAAAATGGATAATCCTGCTTATACAACACATACTACCTTTTGAGTAAACACCAGTTTACATACTAATTTCAGGAGGTAGGACGATGAAAAAAACAGTTGGATTCATCTTGATGGCACTCATGATGTTCCTGTCCGTTTCAAGTGGGGCAGGGGCTGCTGAAGACGGTCAGGCACCTGCAGGCAAAAAGGATATCGTTGATACGGCGGTAGAGGCAGGCCAATTCAAAACCCTTGCAGCAGCTTTGGAGAAAGCAGGATTGGTTGATACTCTGAAAGGGGAAGGGCCCTTTACGGTATTTGCTCCAACCGATGCGGCTTTTGAAAAGCTCTTGAAGAAACTGGGGATCACTGCAGAAGAATTATTAGCGAGGGAAGACTTGAAGGACATTCTTCTGTACCACGTAGTGTCTGGGAAAGTCCTTTCAACGGATTTGAAAGATGGCATGAAGGCTGAAACCCTTGCGAAGAAAACCGTGGATATCTCCCTTGATCCCGTTCGTGTAAACAATGCAAATGTCGTTCAGGCAGACATCGAGGCTTCCAATGGTGTGATTCACGTCATTGATGAAGTGCTGTTGCCGTAGGCTGTTAATGCCAGCATAAAAAGAGAAGCGGGAGTGTCAGTTTTCACTGACACTCCCGCTTCCTTTTTATTTTATCGTTTCAACTTAAAAACGCCTATCCTTCCTGGATTTTCTCCTGAAGAAAAGGATCGTCGAGATAATCAATATCAAAATGATCGACATGGGAATCCCTAGAAATAACACATTACCTGTTTCGCCAATCATTCACATTCCTCCTCCCGTGTCAGTCTAAGAAGCATAACCATCTATTCCCCGAAACCGCCATCACGAAACGATGGAGAGCACATCGAAAAGGAGAGGGACGGACCTTGCAGATGAATTAATAAGGGTAAGAGGGAATTTATGTTAATATAGGGTTTGAATGACAAGCATCAGCAGGATGCCTGGAGGGGGCAGCCGGGCACATGGAGTCCAGGCGTTGAAAATAGGCAAAAGGGGGATATAGATGAATTTTTATATTGCTTCCGGCTTCAGTAATAAGGATAGAGTACGCTACGTAAGTGAAGCGTTAAAAATGGAAGGACACATCCATACATATGATTGGACGGTTAATGAACGAGCTTCGACATTTGAGGATCTGAGATACATAGGACAAAAAGAAAAGGACGGAATCATTCATTCCCATATTGTCATCGTCCTGCTACCAGGTGGGAAAGGGAGTCATGTTGAATTGGGGATGGCCATCGCCCTCGACAAACGGGTAATCCTTTATTCATCGGATAATGAAGTACATGATTTCGCCAGTACCACCACCTTTTATCATTTACCCGAGGTGGAAATATGTTCAGGTAGTATGGAAGAATTATTGGAACTTGTGAAGGCCCCATGATTTCCTGAGATGTGAAGGTTATCCGGCCTTTTTCACCAAGAGGTGTTCAAGGCCTTTGCAGCGTATGATAAGGGATTGGTTTGGATGATAGGTGGGGGTAAGAGACACACCTTTCATCCATTTTTTGAGATAATTTTTAGAATATTATGGTAAAATAGTTGGTAATTCTCTTCATAGACATGGGTGAATTGTACAAACCAATCGGAGGAATGTGTATGCTATCTCAAGGAAAAAGTGTGTATGTACCGCCTAAACATATTGTTTCGGCAGCGACTGTGGTGATCAATGACCACAAGGAAATGTTGTTGATAAAAGGTCCACGCAGAGGCTGGGAAATGCCTGGAGGGCAGGTGGAGGAAGGAGAATCCCTGAAAGAAGCAGCTATAAGGGAGACGAAGGAAGAAAGCGGAATCGACATCGAAGTAGTGAAATTTTGCGGTGTATTCCAGAATGTAAATCGATCTATTTGTAACACCCTGTTTTTAGCTAAAGCGATTGGAGGACAGCCGACAACTTCTTCAGAAAGCCTGGAAGTCGGATTCTTTCCCATAGAACAAGCGTTGGAAATGGTGACCTGGAAGAATTTCAGGGAACGGATCGAGTATTGTCTGGATGATTCAGCCCATCCATTCTACATCGAATTTTAAATAAAGGAGGGTTGTTGGTAAAGATCTACAAGGTGAATCAGGTGATCAAACGAACGGCAGATCATACACTGTAGAAGGGGTGATGAATGATGTGGTGGTTTGTGATCATGATTGCAGGGATTTTACTCTTTTCTTTACTGATTGATCTTCGACGAAAGAAGAGACGGAACAATCAACATGTGCAGGGGATAAATCCTGGTGCCAGGCCTGGAGAGGACCGTAACTACACAATGGGAGGCGGCCGGGATTCTGGGAATGGGACGGGGCAGTGAGGGTCAAAATGGTCAGGGCATGGAATTGGCAATGATCCATTATCGTTTTTCCCTGGCCAGCGGGCTCTACTATATCCTATTCGTCTATTAGAATTGAGGTAAACAGGGAGGGATTGAAATCGAACTCACACATACTAGATTACTGGTGAATGACTATAGGGAGTGTTTCCTCTTTTACCGGGATGTCCTCGGCTTTGAGGTCTCCTGGGGAGATGAAACGTCTTTGTACGGTCAATTCAAGGTCGGTCATATGGAATTGGGGATATTCGACAGGAAACGGATGGAGGATGCCCTTGACCAGGAGACCTTTTCCGAACCTCGGCGGACGGACCGGTTCGCCCTCGTCCTTAAAGTGGAAAACGTGGAAGAAACGTATGAAAAATTGAAGGGAATGGTGACGTTTATCACCCTCCCCATGGAGAAGGTCGACTGGGGATTAAAGGTCGCCCACTTCCGGGATCCTGAGGGGACTCTGATTGAAATTTACGAAAATTTGTGATCTGCCATGGAGGTAAATGAAATGACCAATTTAAAAGGGAAAATAGCCATTGTAACAGGGACAAGCCGGTGGGAAGGAATCGGGGCAGCGATTTGCCGTTCCCTTGCCGGAGCTGGAGCGGATATCTTCTTCACCCACTGGTCTCCTTTTGATGAAGAGAGTGGGAACGGGGCGGAACGAGGGTTTCCGGATAGGCTGTGTGAAAAATTAATCAGCATGGGGGTCCGTGCCGCCCATTTGGAAGTGGATTTGAGTGATGAAGCCTCACCGGACCTCTTGATGGATCGAGTGGAAGAAATATTGGGTTCTCCGTCCATCTTAGTGAACAACGCCACATTTGAATCCCCGTCCAATTTTCATACATTGACGAAAGAGATCCTTGATCAGCATTATCAAGTGAACAACAGCGGAACACTGATGCTGACAATGGAGTTTGCGAGAAGGTTCGGGAAGGCCTTCCCTCAAGGAAAGGGCGGCAGGGTCATCCATATGGTATCCAAGGGACCCGATCCCAATAATCTCGCCTACATCGCATCAAAAGGCATGCTGATCGCCGTCACGGAACCATTATCCGTCGGCCTCGCGCCAATCGGCATCACGGTGAATGCCGTTGATCCGGGTCCAACCGATTCAGGCTGGATCAATGAAGAGATCCGGGATCATCTACTCCCTCTATTCCCTACAGGGCGTATTGGGAAGCCGGAAGATGCCGCAAAGCTGATCAAGTTCCTCGCCAGTGAAGATTCGGAATGGATTACGGGACAGCTGATCAAATCCGAAGGGGGATTTTTGGGAAAGTAGGAGCGTCTGTGGGGAAATTTGACAGTGCTAATGAAATGATCGAATGGGGAGAACATAAAGTAACATCCTACATAACATTGAACGATCTCATGAAACCAAAAGGGTAAAAGCTCACAATCACTCTGAGCCTTTATCCTTTTCTTATTTGGTTAACTTACGATGTATTTAAGAAAGTTTCCAAGCAGGGATTAAAGAATGGAATTGGAAAAAATAACTCATGGGTATATGTATAACGGTGTATATGGCAAGAGTGGTGATATATGTCAGGAACCATAGTGGAACAGATACGCTAAGAAATGAGAAAAGCAAACCCATTCCAACAGGAAATGGGATAAGGACGATTAACCACATCGGACCTCCCAGGGCCTCAGTCAACGCCCCTAATGAAACAACAGAAATACCGATGAAAATGGCCTGCCCAAGAGGTAATTCATTTCCAAGAAGTAAGCTCGCAATGAAATAGGAAATGCCATTCAAAGATAGTGCCAGAATAAAATCAAAAAGGTATTTCACTTTCATCACTCCCTGTTTCATATATATAGAAGATAATATCGTTCTAGATTTATTCCGTATAACGGAATATGAGGTGTTTACCTCTATTACTAGATTAACATAAATTTACATATTTCTTCTTATAATTTTTTTACACTGCCGACACCTGTGAATCATTTCAAAGAGGCTGTGTTGTGAAGACCGGATACAGAGATAAGCATTCCATTAAGAGGGACGGACCTCCGTTTACTTACGGAAGGTCCGTCCCTCTTAATTGGTAAATAAATCCTTGACAATGGTTTATTCACCCGATTATGATTTAATTAAACGCTGGTCAATAAAAAGGATGGGTAAGATTATGTCACCGAGAAAAGCAGTAGCACAGGAATTGACGAAGGAAATGGTGATGGGGGCGGCACGGGAGCTTTTTCGTAACCAGGGCTACCAGCAGGTGTCCATGAGAAAGATTGCATCAAAGCTTGGATACAGTCACGGCTCCATCTATTATCACTTCAAGAATAAAGCAGATTTGTTCTATGCCATGATTGAATCCGATTTTAAGCTGTTAGATCAGTGGCTGGATGATGTGATGGGTGAGGATGTGGATAACGAGGGGAAGTTTAAGGGGATCCTTCTTGCTTTCATTCGATTCGGCCTGACCTATAAGAGCCAGTATGAAATGATGTTCATGCTAGCTGATGAAGAAGTCAAATGCTATGTCAGCAATGGCCCGAATGAATCATATGAAAAATTTTCCAATGCTCTTAGACAGCTGAGCAACAGAGAGGTCACCATCCAGCAGACATGGTCGATATTTCTTTCGTTGCACGGCTTTGTCAGTCACTATTGTCATTGTGATGAAACCTTTGAAGATGTAGAGAATCTGGCACGCTCCCATGTTGATTTCATTATGAAATCAATTGGGTAATACATTTTTTTTAATGTTATTTGACCAGTGGTTAATAAGAGGGGGATGGTTTTATGAAAAAGGCAATGGTAGTGGGAGCTTCCGGCGGAATGGGATATGCCCTGGTGATGGAATTGGTCAGCCGGGGAATCGAGGTCGCAGCATTTGCAAGAGGAAGAGAAAGGCTTGGTACGCTGTTTGATGGCATCAGTCTCGTAGACATCCAGGCAGGTGATGCAGAAAACAAAGACCAGCTTGTTCATGCGTCAAGAGGTTGTGACATCATTTTTCATGCCATCAACCTTCCCTATGAAGCGTGGAAACATAAATTATTAATCATTACAGAAAATATCCTCCATGCAGCGGAACGAAACAGCTCCAGATTGGCTATGGTGGATAATATCTATATCTATGGACGAAGCGGCGGTGATGTACTAAAGGAAGACAGGGAAAAGCATCCCCATACACGGAAAGGGAAACTCCGCCTTGAAATCAATCACATGATCCATCAGAGCTCAGTTCCCGCGTTCATCTGCCACTTCCCCGACTTTTATGGACCGAACGCCACCAATACGTACATTCACTACACATTGGAGCAGTTACTTGAAAAGAAAAAAGCCGGATTTGTAGGACCAAAGAATGTAGCCCGGGAATTTATTTACACAAAGGACGGTGCCAGGACGATGGTTGACTTGGCTTTAAGGGACGAAGCATATGGCCACAACTGGAATATCCCTGCTGTCGGGACCACTACCGGAAGCGAGCTGGAACACATACTGAAAAGGCAGTTAGGAGAAGGGAATAGTCTCTACTCCATTTCGAAGCCGATGTTTGCCCTTTATGCCCTTTTTGCTGGGAAAAGCATGCGTGAAGCCGTGGAGATGCAGTATATCAATTCCGAACCTACCATCTTATCAGGTGAAAAGGTGAAAGAGTTAGTCGGGGATGTGAAGGGTACACCTTATGAACAGGGGATGAAGGAAACGATTGAGTTTATGAGGAGATAGTGAAATAAATCAATAGCCATGAAGAATCATGTAAAAGAGAAGTGTCACATTAAACTGACTACACCAGACAAAGAGACCTCGGACAGATCTGAGGTCTTTTTTCCATGCCCACTTCCAAAATCCTACGAAAAAACACGAAAAATCAGGAAAAACTTAGCTTGTAATATAATCCCAAAAACCAGTATATTATTTAATAATGCAAATTTTCTGTAAAGGAGCCTGTTATGCTGACAAAAGTGAAACAAGCATTTTTTCTCAGACGTATAGAAAAGATGCTTTCCCGTTATCAAATCAAGGTCATGCATTTTATCCCCGGCCGGGTACGGTTGTCTTCGCCTTACTGGGAAGGGAATTCGAAGATCGTTGCTTCACTCCTGCCTATTTTACAATTAGAGCAACATATTCAATCCGTCCGGCACACGTCTGAAACAGGAACTATTTTAGTAGAATACAAGACGAATGCCGATGTCAATGAGGAGCAGATTGAAGAATGGATCCAAACGGTTCAACGGGTACATAATGACGTCATTGCGAGAGAAGTGGCGCAGTTATGATCCAAACCTTGGTCGGCTTGGGTGCATCGATTCTGGCACCAAGCATCATGAAGAGACTGAAAGATCAAAAGGTCCAGGTGGTTCATGCCATGCCTGGTCGTGTCCGCTTACAGAGCAATCATTGGAAGGAAGAGAAGATTGCTCATGCATTGGAAGAGCATATTCGCTTCCTTCCCCTTGTGAAAACAGTAAAAGCCTCGGGAATCACCGGGAGCCTGTTGATGGAATTTCACAGCAGTCACCTGACTCCCGAACAATTCGATGAAATTGTACAATTCGCTGTTCACATTTCTACTCAGACCTATGCCGAAATGGATTCAAAGATGAAGAAAACGATGAAAAAAGGGGTCCATACAGTTGACCACCTCATCAAAAAACAAACAGGGGGGGAAAGCAGACGTTGAATCCTTGCTGGTTGCATGGCTTCTATTCAAAGGGGCTACAGGGTTTGCAGCCAATCCGGCTTTCGCGAGCAGCCTCCTTTACTGGGCGTACACTCTCATTACAAAGGAAGGCGGTGACAGGTAGTGAATAAGATCCGGATTCTACACGCGATCCCAGGTAGAACTCGTCTTCTCTTTCATACTGACAGTCATCCAAAGATCATTGAAGCCTGTTTTCGTTCAGTGCCCGGTGTGTATTCCGCCATTTATACAGCTGAAACCCGATCGATCCTCATCCATCACGAAGCTGCGATTTCACCCAGTCAATTAATCCATACCGTTAAAAAGAGAATGTCTGTATCAATTGAAAAGGAAATCAATCATAAGAAGGAACTTGCTGTGAGCGGGGCCGCCCTTTTGGTGGATGTTTTGTTCCCGGCCAAGGGTCTGCTTGGAATAAAGCAGCTGATTCGTCCGGGTGCCTTGATGAGCATATATGCTTCCCGGCACATCATCGCCAATGGGACGAAGGGATTCAAGGAGGGAAAGAAGCCCAATGCAGATACATTAAGTACGGCAGCCATTTTTGCTTCTTTACTGAAAGGGAATCCCAGGTCTGCACTGGTGATCCTGTTCATGTCTACGTTAAGTGAGATGATCACGGAAATGACGGCTAAACGAACGAGCCGTTACGTCAGGGACATGATGAATCTGGATGTTCCTTATGTGTGGAAAGTTGACCGGCAAGGAAATGAAAGAAGAGTTTCCATCCAGGATATTGGTCCGGGAGATGAAATCATGGTCTTTGAAGGGGAAAAGGTTTGTGCAGATGGACTTGTCCTGAATGGATCGGCAAGCATTGATGAATCTTCCATTACAGGGGAATTTTATCCGAAGGAAATCCAACACAATCAGAATGTGTATGCCGGAACGATTGTCAGGTCGGGAAACATCAGGGTCAAAGTGGAGAAGATAGGGGAAGAGACAGCGGTCTCGAAGATCGTTCAATTAATAGAAGATGCACAACAGAAGAAAGCCCCAATTCAATCTTATGCCGATGAGCTTTCCGAGCGTCTCGTTCCCGTGTCCTTTTTACTGGCTGGCTTTATTTTCGCCGCCACAAGGAGCTGGGACCGGGTATTGAACATGCTTGTCATCGATTATGTCTGCGGGATCAAACTGTCCACCGCTGCCGCCATCTCGGCATCCATCGGGAAATCGGCTCGGAACGGTGCTCTTATTAAAGGCGGGGAGTACGTTCAGAAGCTTTCAACCATTGACACTGTGATCCTTGATAAAACGGGAACCCTGACCCAAGGTAAGCCTGTCGTTAAACAAATCATCCCCTATAACGGCTATATGGAAAAAGAGATTCTCATGTACGTTGCGTCCGCCGAAGAGCATTCCTCTCACCCAATCGCGGAGGCCATGTTGAATCTGGCCAGGGAATGGAAGCTTGATCTTCCTGATCATGACCACGAACAGATGGAACAAATGGTCGGACACGGGGTGAAAGCACGGGTCGGGGATAAAAAGGTTTTAGTCGGGAATAAGAAGCTTCTCCTAAAAGAAGGGGTGGATATAAGAGGCCTCAAGTTCGTCCATAAGCTGTCCCAGTCTGGAAATGCCGTCATGGTTGCTTTAGACGGGAAGGTGGCAGGTGTCATCATCATAGAAGACAGGATCAGAAATGGGATGAAACGGACCATCAATCAACTGAGAAGATCTGGCATCGATGAAGTCCTCATGATTACAGGAGACAATCAACAAGTCGCCCAGGACGTGTATCAGGAACTTCAATTGGATGCTTACTATTCTGAGGTCCTCCCCCATGAAAAAGCAAAGTATGTTGAAGAACTCAAAAGGTCCGGAAATCGCGTGATGATGGTAGGGGACGGGATCAATGATGCCCCGGCACTCGCCTTTGCCGACGTCGGGGTCACCATGGGTGGGAAGCGGACTGATATTGCCGTCGAAGCAAGTGACGTTGTCATCACCTCCGACAATCCATTGATCCTTTCCGATGCCGTTCAGTTATCGAAGAAAACGATGACCAAGATTCAACAGAATTTCACGATTACGATTGCAGTCAACAGTGTGGCGATCATGCTCGGTGCATTCGGGGTGATTGCACCCATCGTCGGGGCTGCGATTCATAATGCGGCCACCATCGGCGTATTACTGAATAGTACGACATTACTCTTGAAGGAGGAGCGAGTTCAATGGCAGGAACCTTTAACATCATCCACGACATACCTGGTCGACTCCGCCTGATCATACCGGCCCTTCATGACAAAAAGGATTATGAACAAATCAAGCATATGTTTTCCTCAATCAAAGGGATTCTAATGGTGAGAATCGAGCCAATCATCCAGTCCATGGTGATATCCTATGATCAAGCGATCATAGACAAACATGTCATACTTCGGTTCATCAGCCTGTTTTTTAAGCAAACGAGGTTTGATCCACTCGATCATATCATGGTCAATATGACTCCTGCCCTAAGGAAGGATTTACTGAGGTCCTTAGTAACGGGATTCCTGATTCTCCTGGCTTACTTAAGAAAGTCGTCAGGGAAGATACCGGGTGTATTAGATTATTCAGTTATGATCTCGACAGCCTATACCGTCCTATCTCATGGCCAGAACAAGCTGAGGCATCCGGATGTGATTACGGGTATTGTGAGCATGCTTTCTCTGGGTGCCGGTAACATCCTTCATGTCGCCACCTTAACGTGGGCAGTCAATATGGTCGAATTATTCAATGATGCAAATAAGAGCAAAGCGCTTTTATTATAATAAAATCTAGGGGGACTTAAACATGGTAGTGAACAAAGATTTTCTTATGGGATTCGTTTCAGGAACAGTGGTGGGAGCAGTAGGATATCGTCTTTACGAACAAAATCAGGGACAGCTGTCACAGTTGATCCAGCATAATCCCATCTCAACCGGCTTACAATCCATGCAGCCTTCCTACAGACAGGACTTATCGATTGAAGATCTGATCTCTCAAAAAGAACGTCTCGAGGACTTGATTGCGGAAAAAAAAGTAACAAGCAATTAAAAGTGAATCTATCATGGAAAAAAACATGATAGATGTAGGATACTATAAGGACTCCATCAGCTTTGAAGCCGTCGGTCTTTGGGAAGGCGGCACAAAGGTTGGTTCCTTAAAGGAAAACAATCTTTCTCATCCGGCACATGATCTCTTCCATAAAGAGGGACGGACTTTATGATTTCATCATAAGGTCCGTCCCTCTTTTTCTCCTGTGTCAATCGCTTCATTTTCGGAAATGGAGGAGGATTCTGTGAAAATCATCTAGAACCTAGTCATAGCAGGCCTGTTCATGTTGAAAGGGGGATCGTGTCAGGGAGTTCATGGAGAAGGGTCTCTTTTTATTTTTCTGAAATTTCTTTCTTTTTACCGAAATGTCTGATTCCCATGTTGTTTTGTAGACAGTTTGTCTAATGATAAACAAGCTTTTTCAAAATACACTTATCTATAAGTTTCATAAACAATGGAGAAAAGGGTGGTTCGATGGTAATCAATGGAGATCGATTAAAGAGGCATCTTGAGGAGCTTGCTGAAATTGGAAAGATCGGGGAGACGGGCGTTTGCCGCCTGGCTCATTCGAAGGAAGACCGAAAGGCCGTGGATGTGGTGAAAAGCTGGATGGAGGATGCCGGGTTAACAGCAAAGATTGATGGATTCGGGAACCTGATCGGTAGGATGGAAGGGACTGACCCAGATAAGCCGATCCTTATCCTCGGATCCCACATTGATTCCCAGCCATATGGGGGAAGGTTCGACGGTACCGCAGGGGCCCTCGGAGCCATCGAAGTCGTCCATAGCTTCAAGGACAAAGGGATCGTGCCGGACCGGACCATTGAAGTGATTTGTTTCTCCGATGAAGAAGGCAGCCGGTTCAATAAAGGGGTGTTCGGCGTCAGGGCCCTCGCCGGGATGCTTGAGGATGGTGAGCTTGAACGGAAAGACAAGCAGGGTGTGACGAGAAGGGAAGCGTTGAAGGAATTCGGGGTACAACCGGATATCACGGAAAGTCCCGTATACAAAAAAGGGGATATCGCCGCGTTTCTTGAGCTCCATATTGAACAGGGACCTGTCCTTGAGAACAAAGGAAAACCCGTTGGAATCGTGTCTGGCATTTCGGGTCCGATCTGGCTGACGGTCACCCTCAAAGGATTCGCCGGTCATGCAGGATCCGTACCGATGAACATGAGGCAGGATGTCCTTGTCGGGGCTTCAGAAATCATCCGGAAATTCGATGAGCTGGTCAAAAGAGAAGGAACTGACACCACTGTAGGAACAGTAGGGAGCATGCAGGTATTCCCGAATTCGAGAAATATCATCGCTGAAAAAGTAGAGTTTACGGTCGACCTTCGCGACATCGACCTTGAAGCCCGTACAACGCTTGAAGACAAACTCTATCAAATCATAGAAGACACCTCCTCTCTGTACAACCTGTCATACGAGATCAAAGAGGATACCCGCAGTGAACCAAGATATTGCGCCGACTGGATCAAGTCCATCATGAAAGAGGAAGACGGGAAGCTGGGACTCGACTCGCCGACTTTGATGAGCGGCCCGTTTCATGATGCCCTCTTCATGTCGTATATAAGCGATTACGGGATGATCTTCGTCCGCTGTGAAAAAGGCATCAGTCATAATCCGCTGGAGTTTGCAGAAATGGACGATATCCATAAAGGCGTGGAGCTTCTGTACGCTACCGCATTGCGGATCTGTCAGGGGCATGAGAGGTCGCTTGATACCAATGACGTTTCAGCTGTAGTACAGGATAAGTGATCAAGCAGTGGAGGGCAGGTCCCTCCTTACATAAATGGAGGTGAGGGTTTGCAGGCGACAATGCTCCTGATGAATGGAGAAGTGGTTACGGTTGATTCTGAATTCGCGGTGAAAGAAGCGGTGGCCATTCTGGGGAATACCATTCTGGCGGTTGGTACGAATGAGGAAATAGTACGGTATGCTGGTGAAGACACGCAGGTGATTGACCTTGAGGGGAAAAGTATTCTGCCCGGCTTCATTGACGCCCATGCACATCTTGAGCTCTACGGTACCAATAAGCTCGGTGTGAATGGAAAAGAAGCAAGAAGCATAACAGAACTACTCGGGAATTTGAAGGAGAAAGCGGAGAGTACCCCAAAAGGAGAATGGATAAGGGGATGGGGATATAACCAGAACAGTCTTGATGAGGGACGGCATCTCTCAAGGTGGGACTTGGATCAGGTTTCCACCGAGCATCCCATCATCGTTGTCCGCACATGCGGGCATATCTCCTGTGTCAACACGAGTGCACTGGATCTTGCCGGCATCCATTCAGACACCAAAGATCCGGATGGAGGGAAGTTTGGCCGGGAGAATGGTGAATTGACAGGACTTCTGTTTGAAGCGGCCCACATGGAGATGTTTCTTTTAGCCCACTATTCGGCAGAGGAAGTACAGGAAGGTTTGACTCTCGCTTCCATGGACTATTTGGAGAAAGGCATCACGAGTGTCCACGATGCGGGCGGGTATGGGCCGGAGCATATACGCTTCCTTCAAAAAGCTGTTAAAGAGAAGCGGATAAAGCAGAGAGTATATGCCCTTTACGGATCTCTCCATGATTCACCTGGGATGGTGGAGAAAGGGGTTCAAAGCGGAATGGTTTCAGGGCTCGGAGATGAGTGGATGAGGATCGGACCGGCAAAGGTCTTTATCGATGGAAGCAGCAGCGGTCCGACGGCAAAGACGAGGGAACCCTATACGAGCAACCCTGTTGACTCCGGCATTTTATATTTAGACCAGGAAGGGTTAAATGAATCCCTTGGAAAAGCCCACAAAGCAGGATGGCAGATCACCGCCCATGCCATGGGTGACAAAGCCGTGGAAATGATGATCGAAGCGGTCAGGGCTGCATTGGAACAACATCCGAGAGACGATCATCGCCATCGCATTGAACATTCGGGAATGACCCCGCCGGATCTCATCAAGGACATACATCGATTAGGAATCATTCCCATCCCAAACCCAGCCTTTCTCTATGAATTCGGAGACGGATATAGGAAAGATTATGGGGATCGGGTGAACATCATGTTTCCTTTAAGGAGTTTTGCCGAAAGCGGCATTCCTTTTGCCATCGGATCGGATAGCCCGATCACCACTCTAGATCCGCTCTACGGTATTTACACAGCCCTCACCCGTATGAGTAAATCGGGTGAAGTGGTGGGAGCCCGGCAGCGGATCACCTTGCAGGAAGCCATTAAGGCTTATACGTGGTATGGTGCCTATGCCAGCTTTGAAGAATCATGGAAAGGAAGTATAGAAGCCGGGAAGCTTGCCGACCTTGTCGTATTGAATGAATCTATATTACTTTGTGAACCTGAACGAATACGGGATTTAAAAGTAGACGTAACGATTGTTGACGGGAAAGTGGTATACGCAACAAAAAAGGAGGGTGTTTCATGAGTAAGAGTACGTTTACCAAAATCTATTGCCTGTCTTTGATTTTGCCGTTTCTGTTATTGGTGTTCCCATTGTTTTCAATCGGGAACAGGGCGACCCCGATGATCCTCGGTATGCCGTTTTCGATCTTCTGGGTGATTTCATGGATTGTCATCACCTTTTTGATTGTTCTTGTACTCTATCGAATGGATCCGGACAAAGATGAAGAGGAGGTCAAGTAATGACAGATTGGCAGATTGCGATGATCATGATGATCGGCTACCTTGTCATTGCACTGGTAGTAGGTGTGATGGCCGGGAGGGGTCATGATAAAAATTCGTTAGATGAATTTACCGTTGCAGGGGGAGGACTTGGGTTAGTTGTCATGTGGTTCCTGATGGGAGGAGCTGTATTCAGTGCCTTTTCATTTCTCGGAGCACCTGGATGGGCCTATTCAAAAGGGGCACCTGCACTTTATATTTTAACTTATACCGCTTTTGCCATTCTTCCATGGTATATCATTGGGCCGAAAATCGGGAAGATCGGACGAAAATTCAACATTTACACGGTGTCAGGCTTTATGAAAAAGCGCTATGGCGGGAAGACTCTCCCGATATTAATCGGATTCATTGCACTATTCGCCTCCATTCAATATCTTGCCACGCAGATGAAAGGGATGGCCTACATCTTCAATATCATGACAGAAGGGCGCATCCCCCTGTGGCTGGGAGCTCTCCTGGCGTATGGGATCGTCGTCGTCTATGTGGCAACGGGTGGTTTACGGGCTGCTGCATGGTCTGATGTATTTCAGGGGATCTTGATGATCGTTATTTCCTGGGTGGTGGGACTTGCCATTGTGAATCAGCTGCACGACAGCGTAGGGGGGATGTTTACGAATCTGGTTCAGGACAACCCTGCCTTCTTTGAAATCGGTCAGGTAGGATCCACCATGTCGGGTACCGCTTATACGACCACGATCCTTGTTTCACTGATTGGGTTCTTGATGTGGCCCCACCTGTTTTCAAAGTCCTATGCCTCCAATGCACGCACGATCAAGAAAACCGTATTGGTCTATCCTGTCTTTGCCCTGTTTCTTATTCCTCTGTTATTTGTCGGGTTTTCCGCAGTGAATATCGTCAATCCCGCTGATATTGGGGCACCTGATGAGATTCTCCCTTATTTGATCACCACGGTCCTCAGTCTGCCCGGTTGGGTGTATGGGCTTGTAGGTGCAGGGGCGCTTGCTGCAGCTATGTCGACTGCAGATGCCATCACCCACAGTGCCTCCCTTGAATTTACGGACGGGGTGATCAAGAATGTCAAGCCGGATCTTCCTGACCGGACGACACTGCTGCTGATGAGAATCGGGGTGTTTGTAGTAGGCGGGCTTGCTTACTTTATTACCGTATTTGGAGGGCAGGGGCTCATTGCCCTGCTGCTGGGTGCATATGGTTCCATCGTTCAATTTGCACCCGGGGTCTACGGTGCCCTCTATTCCAAAAGAGTGACAGGTCCCGCTGTCATCACCGGTCTCATCGTCGGTACAATCGTCAACTATTATTATCAATTGATAGCCGGCTCGACACCTTTTGATATACACGCCGGCATCATCGGATTAATCTGCAACGTCCTCATTGTCGTTGTCATCAGCGCCTTCACACAGCAAAAAAGCGTCAGAATCGCCGAGGAATATCGAAATATCGGATAGGCTTATAGGGACGGACCTCTGAAGGTCCGTCCCTATTTTTTCTTCTAAATCTTTCGTTCATCTTTTTCTTTTACTTTTATCCAAGGTAATAGTACATTAAGCTTATGAACAATTATTTTAAGAGTGCGGTTACAGGCTGAATGAATATCAATGAAAAAGTGTAAATTCATCATATTATCTTGCTTAAAAGAAAGTAGGTTGAACATGCAGGTTTTTGAACAATTTTACGAATATATGACCGAACGTACATGGCAGCTGACGGAAGACTGGTATGCGTCACTGGACAAGAACGATCCAACCGGGGTTTATGCCTCCAGGGACCAGAAAGTGATCCAAACGTTGAAACGCCAAAATCATGAATTCCACGAACGCTTTTGTGTCCTCTTTAAGGAAGTGGGTCAGGATGCGCTATTGAATTTCGAGCAATGGATCGAGGAAATCGCCAAGGATGAAGAGCATTTGCAAACCCCTACCCATTTTATTCTGAGAGAGTTCTTCAGAACCCAGGATCAATACCTGGGGGTGTTGAAGGAATTTAGGCGTGAGCATAAAAACATGTTTTCACCGGAAGAAATTGATTCTATACGAGAGTTGATGATCCAGACGTTCAGTCTTGTCATTTCAAAATTCGCCGAAGGAAATTATGAGTATGCCCAAAGGCGCCTGAGTGCCCAGCAGGAAATGATCAGGGAGTTGAGTTCCCCGGTCATCCTGATCGATAAGAGAACAGGTGTCCTGCCCCTGATCGGGGATATCGATACGGGAAGGGCAAAGTATATCCTTGAAAATACCCTGGCTGAATGTGTGGATAAAAATGTGGGACATCTTTTCATTGATCTGTCAGGTGTTATCATGGTGGATACCATGGTGGCCCACCAGTTATTCCAGATCATCCACAGCCTGAGTCTGATCGGTGTGAAGAGCACCGTTTCAGGGATACGGCCGGAAATAGCCCAAACCGCGGTTCAATTGGGGATCTCATTTGACAACATTTCTGTCACGTCCACTCTTGAAAAAGCATTAAGCGAAGTGCGTTAGAAAGAAGAGCATGTGATGAGCGAGGATCATTCTCGCTCTTTTTTTATGATTTTTTGTTTACATGAATCCTATAGAGGGAATTCCTCCAACTATAAAGTGAATTGGTGAAGGATGCCCTTAGGAATTCACGATAGAAGGAGGGGCGCTATGCAATTCGTCAAAATGGTACGATTCGACTCACATGGATTTACGTGTAGTCCACCAGGGCCCGGCTCTTTGAATCAAAAGAGCGATCCAGTCTTTATCAATCGTGTGGTCTACAACCTCTATGATACAGGGCAATCCCTTTATACAACAGAGTTGTTTCTGCCGGGAGAAGACGACAGGGAATGGTCAGGGTGTTATTGTTTTTTAGAAGAAAGCAGGCAGCCTTTGACTACAAATAGGACGATAGGCTTCATTCCAAAAGAAAGCGTGATCTGGGTAAAGAATAGAAGTCACTTCCCTGACGGTATCCCCTATTTCACCAGCTGTATCCATCCATTGGTGGAAGAAGGTGAAGCCGAAAGGGATAATCTGATCCTAGATACTTGGGTGAAGATGAAAGTGGAAGATGCACTGGAACGAAAACGTTTGTGGAAGCAAGAAAATGATTGTCTACCTCTTCCCCTATGGCTGTCAGAGTGTTATCTCATGGAGAAGCAAGTGAAGGACCTTCTCTATCCTTCAGCGAATGAGAAAGTCATGGAATTCTGGTTAAGTAAGAATTAGCACACCGGGGTATTCCTCTGTTACGCTTTTTTGTTATAATACATAGTAGTTGATCCTATCATCAAATGAAGATCATTCCTTCAGTATCTATGTAAAAGGGGAATTCACTTGAAACTTGAAGATATTAATCCTGAACTGTTGATCCTTTGCCGGACTGCTGACCATTTTCACATGGCAGAAACCGTGGTGGGAGGCCCGTTAAGAGGGTTGGACATCCTCGCCCTAAAGGGGATTGAACGGAAAAAGTCTCTTCCTGCAGATGTAGTCAATCTGTTGATCATCTATTTCTTCACTGAGGTCAAAGGTACGGTGTATCACCGAAACGCCCTGTCAAAATTATATAATCATTGGGTTTCCAATGAAGTGCTTACCTTCTCAAAGGCAAAAGAGATGATTGAGCTGGATATGATGGAACAATTGAGTGAAATCGATCGAATATGAATAGTCAAAAGGTCTGAATCCAATGGGATTCAGACCTTTTTTTGACTATCAGCAGGGATTGAGGCTGTACCCCAGATGATCCAGGGCAGAGACCAGGGAAGAATGAATAGTCAATGAACCGAGTGGGATACCCAATTGAACGGCGGTCTGTGCAATGGAAGGACGGATTCCTGTAATCATAGGCTGGACCCCCACCAATGTCAACGTATTCATCAGTTCAAAGATTTTCTGTGCCACCATGGTGTCTATGACCGGAACGGCTGAGAGATCCACAACCAGATGCTGAATTTCTTTTTCCAAACACTTCTGCAGCGTAGACTCCATGATATATTTCGCCCTGGATGTATCGATATCCCCGACCAGGGGGAGGATGGCGATCGTTTCGGAAAGAGGGATAACAGGGGAGCTTAATTCATTGATGAGACCCATCTGATCTTTCAACCTATTTTCATAGTGCTTTTTGTATGAAAGGACAAAGGTTTTGATGACTTCATCGAAGATCAACTGATAGTTTTCAATCAGGTCATACCGCTCTTCCTCTAGCATGTCTGTATTCTCCAGGAACCATTTTTTCATAAAACGAAAATAAAGGGCTCTGAATCTCTGAAACTGATCCAGCACCTTATCAATGCTTGTCCCGTCATTGACACGCTCTCTGGCGATGGTGTTCGACCAATTCATAAGTTCCTCGGAAAGCTTGAAATCTTTGTTCACTAATGCTTCTGTTATAAACTGAATAAAACTTCTGCATTCCCGCCTCAGTTTATCTTCTATCTCCTTTGACGCATGTGCATGAAAAATGGAAAATTGATCGTCCACCCGCATCTCCAGCCATTCATTGACCACTTGCTCTGACTGTATACGAAAGTAATCCATCAGCTTGTCTTTTGTTTTCATTTCCACGCCTCTTTCATATCCTAATGATTGACACTTCGGTAATGAAATTATAGATAGAGAAGTGAAATTCGTCAATTCCCCAATTGGTAAGTTTAGATTTTCAAGAGAGGAATAGGAGGTTAACGGAGGTAAGCTGCATAAAATCATTGTGAATGATTGGGAATTTTGAAATAATTAATAGGATGAGATTGAGAGATTTGGAAAAAGGGGGGATGACTATGGCGAAATTGGAAACCGGTCCCGTGCTGGTCAGTAAGTACGGGAGACGGGAACTGGATTCGATCATCGCCTGGTTTGAAAAGGAGGCACGCTCACTGTACGCACTCGGCCGTGTTTTCCTGGACAGTGAGGAGGAGCTGGAGGAGGCATTTTACCGTTCCATCATCCGATTAGAGGAAGAGATGCACAGAAGGAAAAAAGAACTTTCGTTTGAACGGAAAGCCGCTGCTGTTTTTTTACATCAGTGTCAGGAGCTGGTCGATGAAAAGAGTTCACCGTCTTCAGGTGGGGATGATCAATTCGGGACTATCCGTCAACTGGAAAGTCCAGAGAGAGACGCAGTCGCGTTAACGTATGTGAAGGGGTATTCCCGGGAAGAGGCTGCCACAATTCTCCGCATTCCCGTCGAAACGGTTACTTCAAGGGTGTTTGCAGGGATCAGGGTCATTCGTGAAAAGATGAATCAAGGAAGACGATTCCAGGGGTGTACCGACTATCAGCCCTCCTATTTGGATTACTTAGGAAGAACCATGGAGCGACCAGAGAAAGTCGAATTTGAAATACATATTTATCATTGCCAGTACTGCCAGGAAGACCTGGCCTCCTTCCAGGAAGTGACCCTGACCCTTGACCGGTTGCGCAGGGAGATTTCCCCTCCTGACCGATTTATGGAAAAGCTCAGGAGCAGGGTGGATGAAAGAGAAGCGAGCAGGAAGAAACGGAGAAAGAAGCGGAATTCAATCCTGATGTCTATCGCAGGTGTATTCGCCCTCCTCATAAGCACGGGATTTGTCACGGGGGGATTCGCAAGTCTCTATTATTCTTATACAGAGGAGGATGAACGGCTTCGTACCCTGCTCCAGCATAACCTGGGAGAGCGGTTGAACCTTGAGGCCGAAAGTGACGGAGTCAAGATCACGATCAAAAGTGTCGTGGCCGATGACGTACAGACCCTGGTGTTTTATGAAATCGAGGATATGAACCATGATTATCAATATATGATTAATCCGTACGAAGGCATCTTTATCGAAAATGAACGTGACGTTATGAGTATGGGAGATGGTTACAGGTATTATTCTCCACCCGTCGATCAAAGTGACTACGGAAATGATCAGGCCAATGTGTATGTGGGTACCATCAGCCTGTCACCCGTAGTGGAGGATAAGGGGGAGATTCACCTGAATATTGCCAGGGTCATGCAATTATCCCTAGACTCCCAGGGTAAATGGGTGACAGAAGGGGAAATGAAGTTTGCCGAGGGAGACTGGAGCTTTAAGATCCCATTCGAAAAGCAATCTTCCCATCTTCATGAAATGAATCGGGAAGTCAAAGTCGCCGGGATCCCGGTGAGATTGGATAAGCTGACCATCGCCCCGACTGCGACAATCCTCCAGTACAGCTTTCAGAGTGAATCAGATAAACAAAGGATTGAAATGATCAACTTTGATTCTATTAAAGCAGGTGAAAAGAAGTCAGATTCAAACCCGTTCGGGGGCCATATGTATGTGGAGGCCTGGGATCAAGAAGGGTGGACTGCCTTTACCGCAGCCTTCGACACTCTTTATTTCCAAGATCCAAAGGAAGTGGACATCCGATTCGCCTCGCTTCGATTATCCGTGGATGAACCAAAAACCATCATCCTCGATGCCGGCAAGGATCTGCCCCAAACGACTGAATACCTTGGCAATCCGATTACGATTGATAAGATCAGTGTCGGGAACCCGGCAAAGGTGGTTCTGACCCATGGTATGTCAAAGGACAGGGCCTATGAGAGTGTAAATTATCATTTCAAAGGCATGTCAGAAGACGATGATATGATTTCAATCGGGGTAAACAGCGGGGAAGGTGTGTTGATGGATGAGGATGGGAAAGTGTATGACGTGAATGAATATGTACACGGTGAAATGGACCTTCCCCGTTACTTTGAAACGGTCCAGACGATAGACTTTTATCGTGATGGTTCCACGGAAGATTACATTCCTACCCAACTTGACATTCTAGGTTACAGCACTACAACTTATGTCGATGATGTGATAAGAGTTTCATTGGATGGACAGTGAAGATGACTAGATTAGGTGACTAGCCGATATCATTAAGGTAGGATCACTGATATAACCAAAATATCAGGCACAATTATCACACTCAAATAGGATATAAATGAAAAGGGTTTTAAGATGGGAGAACAGCAAGTTGCTGTTCTCTTTATTGTATTTTGATCAATATATTGAAAAACCACCCAAAAATTCTCTAGCCCCCTTCCGAAACTCGTAACAAGTATTCAAGGTCTTGTTCCATTTCTGAGCCCTCATTTACACGAATGACCCATCCGGGTCTTTTCTGTGACACCCTTTTTCCTAAGCAAATCCTGCAGGGATCCCGCTTCCTGATGTGATTCCAACTTTTTCATCAGGAAAGAGAAAAATAAAGATAGAAATAGACCCATTCCGGGTGTAAAATATATGAAAATACACCCGGGAGGGAACAGCCAACAAAAAATGATGACCGTTATGCCTATTGTTGCAATCGTTTTTCCAGATTGGAAGATTCAAAGGATGCTTCCACCAATGTAAGAAGTCAGAATGTTAAAAATACGATAAGAGGTTGATGAATGTTGGCAATGGAAACTACTGAAACAGTTGTAAAGGAACAAACGATTTTTCACCATACAGGGAATAAAATCAAGACGGACGACCGGGATATTCAGATCATCGTGAAGATGGAAGAGCCGCTGATCGTCGTTCTCGGAAATGTGCTGAGCCACGAAGAATGCGATCAACTCATCCAGTTATCCAAGGACCGTGTCGAACGGTCAAAAATTGGGAATACCCGGACAGTCGACGAGCTCCGGACGAGCAGTTCTGTCTTCCTTGAAGAGAATGAGCATGACGTCGTGACTCGTATTGAAAAGCGGGTCTCGCAGATTATGAATATACCCGTCGAGCATGGGGAAGGTCTGCAAATCCTTAATTATAAACCGGGTCAGGAATATAAGGCCCACTTTGATTTCTTCTCGGCATCGGCAAGGCCTGTCAAGAACCCGAGAATCAGTACCCTCGTCATGTATCTGAACGACGTAGAAGAAGGCGGGGAAACCTACTTCCCGAAACTGAATCTCTCCGTCTCCCCACAAAAAGGGATGGCGGTTTACTTCGAATATTTCTATGACAGCCAGGAGCTGAACGATCTGACACTCCACGGCGGGGCACCGGTCGTCATCGGGGATAAATGGGCTGCTACGCAGTGGATGAGAAGGAAGGTATTTAAGTAAGAAGAATAAAACGATATTCTATAGACCGAAAGAAGCTTATGGTTGATGATAAGCTTCTTTTTCTATGTATACTCACACAAATTTTTGTTGGTCAAACGGAAGAGGGATAGGAGACTATTAAACAAGTATCCGGAGGAATTGAAACTATTTGGAAATTCAATCGTATATGTTTCAATGAATCTTTTTAGTACTAAAACACCAGCCGGTGATTCTATGCCTGACAGAAAATCGTGTCGAACAGAGTTTATCCCATTATGAAAGGAGAAGTGTGAATATGAGACAACTTACGTACCCAGCCATCCTTGTTCTAATCATGTCAATGGTAATCGGATGTTCCAAAGACGAGAGCAGTGCCAAGAGTGATAAAGCTCCTTCGATCCCTTCTCAAGCTTCATTGGAATTTACCCATGATGAACAGACCTTTCAGATCATCCCTCTCTATGAGGAAATTCTTGAATACACAGGTCTTGTACAGGACGATCCATCTCAACATACAAAAGTTGAATATGGGGGAAAAGTGGTTGTTCCCTTTCAGCAGTACGCTGCTGAGAAGAATATAGATATAGGGAATATGTACTTTCCATTCTTTCAACCTACGGAGAACCCGCAAACATTAGAAGAAAATACAGTCCAACTGCTTGAGCAGCAAGATAGAATCAATACATTGATAAAAGAATCCCTTATAAAATCTGCCAATTACTTATCCGGGGGCACCAAGACGGTTTTTGTCATGCCTCTTAACCCTGAAAATACATTTACTATACAAAAAATGGATGGAGTTTGGGGATTGACCATGAGTGAAGGTGCCATTTTACTCCAGATAGACCCTTCGTTTAAAGAGGAAACGTTAAATTATATAGTGGCACACGAATATCACCATGCAGTGAACATGGAAAGGAGCGGTAAAGAACTTTACTCATTGATGGAGGCTGTTATTTTCGAAGGGAAAGCGGATTCTTTTGCGGGATTAGTGTACCCCGATTATCAGGCCCCATGGGCGGAATCTTTGGCAAATAAGAGTCAGCACATCGTTTTAGAGGAATTAAGAAAAAATGCAAATTCCTACGACTCAAGTGTTTACAATGAGTTTTTCACGGGCAACTCAGCCAAAGATATTCCTTTGTGGTCAAACTACAAAATAGGTTTTCAAATCACTCAAAGTTACTTGGATGCGAATCCAGGTGTTTCAATTGGAGAATGGACGGAGATGGAGGCAAATGAAGTAGTTCAAGGAGGTGAATATAAGTATTTATTAGAGTGAAAAGTGAACGGAAAAGACCAGGAAAAGTCCAAGGGAATAGGAAACGGCGAGACGATCGTGCGTCGTGCCATTCATCCTTTGGAGGAACATCTCACGCTTTAGGCGAATAGTCCACGTTTTGGTTATGGAATCACAGTGGAGGATCTCCACTTGCGTTTTTAGTCTACATTCAGCCAGGCGGCGGATGCAGACCTTAAGGATTACTCATTGGATGTTCCATTCCCTACGTTGATTTGGAACGGTAAACCGGTTCCAAATCGATCTTGAGTAAATTCAATGGGGTTCCAGGGGTTTTTCTGAAAACAATTGACAACCATTTTACGAGAATGGTATAGTTATGCCAATAAAATAATAAGTCACTCTCTGATAATAGAGGCGCGAGTATGATGAGTATCTTCTTTGAGAATATTGGATTCTGGGACAAGAAGGGAAAGGCAGATCGCCGAAGCAGAAAATAGCCAATTCTATTTTTTGTTGGGCCAGCATTGAAGAAATGTTGGACTGTCACAATGAAAAAGTTGTGGAGCACTATTGAAGAGATGTTAATACATAGTCTTCATCATGTTTCCGGAAACTTTGATGATAACCCGTATGAGCATCGCTTCATACGGGTTTTTTGTGTTTTTTTAGAGAGTCAAAAGGAGTTTTGGATATGAGTACAGTTGACGTAAATGTTCGAGGAGATCTTGAAATCGGTGGGATGAGCACGGGTGATTTAGCGGAAACCTACGGTACGCCTTTAATGGTGTACGATGAAGGCATGATCCGGGGGAATGCGAAGTTGTTTCGTGAGGCATTCGAGGAAAGCGGCCTCAAATATCAGGTGGCCTATGCAAGTAAAGCGTTCCTTTGTAAAGAGATGGTGCGACTGGCTGAGCAGGAAAATCTTTCACTGGATGTGGTGTCCGGAGGGGAATTGTATACAGCCCTGGAGGCTGGATTTCCGGCTGAGCGCATCCATTTCCATGGGAACAATAAGTCAGAAGAAGAGCTTCTCATGGCTCTTGAGGCTGAAATCGGCTGCTTCGTCGTCGACAGTTTCCTGGAACTTGAACTGCTCCACGACCTTGCCAGAGAGCGGGAGCAACAGGTTCAGATCCTGATCAGGGTCACCCCGGGTGTCGAAGCCCACACCCATGAGTACATCACCACGGGGCAGGAGGATTCGAAATTCGGATTCAGCATCTCCAACGGGCAGGCGCGAACAGCGATTCAACTGGCTCTTAGAAAGCCATACTTCACATTACTGGGGCTCCATTCCCATATCGGATCCCAGATCTTTGAGCGTGAAGGCTTCGATCAGGCGATCGGGGTACTGGCTGATTTCCTGCAGCGGATTCGCATCGAGTACGATGTGACCCTGCCTGTATTGAATATCGGTGGAGGATTCGGTGTCCGTTATACTGAGGAAGATCAGCCCCTGCCGATCCCAGTATACGTGAAAGGAATCACCGACAGTGTGAAAAACTATTTTGCCAAGAACGAATATCCCCTCCCTGAAGTATGGGTGGAGCCGGGCCGAAGCATGGTTGCAGAAGCAGGGACGACCCTCTACAAAGTGGGATCGAAGAAAATCATCCCTGATGTACGCACATATGTGGCCATTGACGGAGGGATGACGGACAATATCCGTCCGGCTCTGTATCAGGCGAAATACCATGCGGTTCTTGCCAACCGCCCAAATGAGGAGTGCACGGAACTCGTGAGCATCGCCGGGAAGTGCTGCGAATCAGGAGATATGCTGATCTGGGACCTGATGCTGCCGCCGACAAATTACGGAGATATCCTCGCAGTGTTCAGTACAGGTGCTTACGGCTATTCCATGGCGAGTAATTATAACCGGATCCCGAGGCCTGCTGTCGTGTTTGTGAAGGATGGGGAATCGCGGGTTGTCATTGAAAGAGAGACCTACGGGGATCTTGTACGGAAAGATCGATAATAAGGAGGGAAAAAAAAGGGAACTTCCTGATGGATGGAAGTTCCCTTGATTATGTTAAAACGCTTTATTTATAAAGTTATTTGACAGTAGGGAATCCGAATCCTGAAGCATAGTCATCCCCTGCTGCAGCACCAGATCCACCCAGAATATCATTGTTCTTCGCACGGTTTTGGATTTCGGCACGAAGTTGGGCAGAAGAAAGGGTAGGGTTCGCCGACCAGATTTTTGCGGCCAATCCTGAAACGTGTGGCGTTGCCATGGAAGTTCCGCTGATGGTATGATACGATCCATCATACCATGTCGATTCGATGGCTCTTCCTGGAGCGGAAACCTCTACATCACGGACTCCGATGGCGTAGTCTCCATCCGTGTTCGGATTCCCGCGTGAAGAGAAGTCAGCCACCCGGTACGTGCCATTTTGCTGCACATCCTCGAGTGCAGCCACCGCTACAGCATTTATAAGAGCTCCTGGATAACCAATCGTGTTGGCGCTTGGACCGGAGTTGCCTGCTGCTGCTACCACCAATACACCTTTATTATAAGCATAGTTGACTGCATCGGTGATAAGTGGACTCTCTGAGCTTGAGCCCAGGGACATGGAGATGACCGTGTTGACGTTTAACCGGTCTGCTTCATCAGCGGCATAGCGGATTGCGGCTGCGATGTCATCAGAGTATCCTGAACCACGGTCGTTCAATACCTTATACGCCCAAAGCTTTGCATCGGGTGCGACTCCGTATATCCCGTCACCGGCTCCTCCGTCTGCGAGTACCGTGCCAGCTACATGCGTACCGTGACCATTTTTATCTTCACAGACATTTTTGACAAGATTGGATTTCCTTTGTGAGAAGTCATTACATTGTTCAACGTTATTCGTAAGGTCGGAGTGATTGATATTGGCCCCCGTATCAAGAACGGCTACTTTAATGCCGCTGCCACCGGTCGTTGCAGTGATGTTTGCATCCTCATATATCGCTTCCATTCCCCATGGAGTTTGATCACTCGGTGCAGCCATTGCATTTCCCCCTGGCTTTGCAGACACTGAAACTTCATCAACCAGCTTGACTGACAAGTTTTTGTTCTTTTGAAGTGCATGATATTGTGCTTCCGTCATATCAGTGGAGAATCCATTTTCATTAAAGTCCCAGCGGACACCATAATTCTTTTTTGCATGAACCGCGGCTTTTTCATTTGTTGAAGAAATAAGTACACGTACCTTTTCGGAGTTTTGTACAGCATCAACGGGGCTCGTGTAGACTGGTGCCACCAATAGAGCACTTAAAGCAACACTTCCTAAAATCTTTCCTACCTTCATTTTCAACATCCTCTCCTCTTTTTGTTTTGGTACTGACGACAAATGTGACTCGCTGAAGTCATTTTACAAGAATCATAGAGAGAGCAACTGAACCAGTATGTAATGAATCTTGCTCATTTATAGTATCAAAAAACGACAGTTAACTGAATAAGTCGAATTTTCTGTCATCTTAACTTAGTAAACAATACAATCAAAGAGTGACCTTTCAAGGGGAGAATTTATGAAAATTTTCATCCTGTTACATGTAATGAGGGATTTCCTACTAGTCATTTTGACCTTTACTTTCTCAACATGTAAGTGAAACTTTTTTTAAAAAGTGATGGCTTAAAGGAGGATTCGACATGTTTTTCAAACATAGAAGGGAGGAGGGTTTCCTGAAGGAGGATGTGTCTCGGTGGTTTCCTGTGACTCATAAAAAAAAGCCTGGAGACCAGGCTTTTTTTATGTATCCTGCAACTGTAAAGCCTGATCCACATACTTCTTCGTAGCTGCCTGATAGAAAGCAGACTGCACGGTAAGGACGGAGACGACCAGTACGTGGAGGACCTTATTGAGATTGTCTTCCTTAACCCCGTTAAAGGTAGGCAGGACTTCCCGGCACTCCCCTTGGATGAACTGATCGATCGCCTCATTGACCGACCCCGGGATAGAGGTCTTCATCCCAGGTAATGATTGATGATGGATCTTGTCAAAGATAGAGGAGTAGGCAGCGTACAGGTCAGTGGGATTCACGATATCATCGGTACGGTCTTCAATATTATTGAAGACGAGAGTCAGGATGTTCCGAATCGATTCAAAATCCAGAGTTGCCTTGAGATCCTCAACGATGAACAGCATCGCGGCTTGTTCAATCGTATATTTCTTTCCAAACATAGGAGATCCAATCAATACTTTCACATCACGCTTCACCCAGTTTTGGACGGTGCTTTGAGGGAAGTTGGTAAATTCGATCAGATTTCCAAGGGAGACGATTTCATTTAATGAAAAACCGATTTCCTTTTTCGTGGTGGTGAGGATTTTCTGAACGACTGGAGGCATGTCTTCTTCGGAGAAATCACGATCAGGATCAAAGGCAGTCCATGCATCCTGCAGAATCATGGCTGGAGTATGGGTCCTGGTACCATTTAGGGCCAAGAGTAGTTCTGCCATATGGCTGCGTGTCAAATTGAACATGTCCATCTTCATTCCCCCGTCTCTTTCTCATTCTCTTCTATTATAGTACTTCTTCCGACAGATGCCGTCAATTTCACTCTTCCAGGAGGATTCTTCTTGTATTTTAGGAGGAAAGGACGTATAATAAATTTCAGATACAGGTTCATATGAACTTGAAATAGGAGTGAGATATCAAGATGGGAAAACGAATTTTTTATTTCCTTTTAACCAACGTTTTAGTACTATTGACGATCAGTATCATTTTTTCCGTTACGGGAGCAGGTAATTACATCAATGCTTCAGGCGGGATAGATTTAGGGGCACTACTCGTATTCAGTGCCATCATCGGTTTCTCCGGGTCGTTCATTTCATTGGCCATGTCACGTTGGATGGCAAAGCGAATGATGGGTGTCCAGGTGTTGAATCCTGATGGGGCGTTGTCATCTGAGGAACGTGCCGTTGTCGAGAAAGTCCACCGGTTATCAAGAGCAGCCGGATTGGTGCATATGCCGGAAGTCGGAATCTATGATTCTCCTGAAGTGAATGCCTTTGCGACAGGTCCTTCCAAGAAGCGCTCACTCGTGGCTGTTTCAACTGGGTTACTCCGTGAAATGGATGATGATGCCGTGGAAGGTGTCATTGCCCATGAGGTTGCCCACGTAGCGAACGGGGATATGGTGACCATGACGCTGCTGCAGGGAGTGGTCAACACATTTGTTGTCTTCCTGGCACGGATCGCCGCATGGATCGCGTCACGATTTGCACGGGAGGAAATGGCACCGATCGTTCATTTCATTGCCGTCATTATCTTCCAGATTGTATTCTCGATTCTTGGAAGTTTAGTTGTCTTTGCCTATTCACGTCACCGTGAATATCACGCCGACCGTGGGGGGAGCGGATCTTGCCGGTAAGGATAAAATGGTCCATGCCCTGCAAATGCTGAAAGCATATTCAAGCCGCATGAAAGGGGAAGATGACACAGCCATCTCCACGTTGAAGATCAATGGCCGTCGTAAATCGGCGATGTTCTCGACTCACCCTGATCTTGATGATCGGATCAGTCGTTTAGAAGCGAAGTAAATGGCACGGGGACAACCACTGTCCCGTATAATATAGGAAGAGGTGCCTGATCCCATCGTGGGCCAGGCGCCTTTTTGCAATGCATTCGATAGTAAGGCTAGGATGCTGAAGGTCGATCTTTCATAAAGATTTCAACTTGAAAGTCATCTGAAAGGCCAGGTGAGCCTGTATCACCGGGGAATATGGACACTGCATACCCTCCCGAATTCAAGGTCCGACCTTTAATGGGGTAACGTGTTGAGGGACGGACCTTGAGAAGGACCTGAGGGATGGTGTAAGGGCACAAGTGCCAGTTGCATTCCGCCTCTATTTTTACTAAAGTATTAAGTTAGACAGACGTTTTCAAGGAGGACCAGAAATTGACGAATATGAAACCAGAAACAATGGTTGCTACTATAGAAGAGCTGGATCAAAAGGGTTCTGGACAGGCTGTGATCTGGCGTGAGAATGAGCTCGGCAATCCAAAGAAGCTTAGGCTTACGATTCCCCAGACCCTGCCAGGTGAAAAGGTCCAGGTAACAGTGGATCAGCCGGACAGAAGAAGAAGGAAGGCGATGCCTGACGAAATTCTAGAGGCCCATCCTGAAAGAGTCCCGGCTCCGTGTCCCCATTTTGAACGCTGCGGCGGATGTGTGTGGCAGCATTGGGATTACGAAGGACAGTTGAAGCAGAAAACGGATCATGTGAAACATGCCCTTGAAAGCCAAGGCTTTGATCCCGCTCTGGTCCGGGACACCATGGGGATGGACAATCCATGGCGTTACCGTAATAAGATGGAATTCACGTTTTCTCCTGAAGGGGCACTGGGGCTGCATGAACAAGGGAATTTCCGTAAGATCATTTCCCTTGAGACATGTCTGATCGCCAGTGAAGAAATGGTGGAAGCGACCATGGAAGTAGCCGATTGGGTGAAGGATCATCATCTAAAAGGATACAATAAAGACGAGCACGAAGGATTGCTCCGTCATCTGATGGTAAGACAATCATTCATCACAGGTGAGCTGATGCTTGGTCTGTTCGCGACTGAAGCACCGGAGAACCATCAGGAGGCAGTGGACGATTTAGTTGCCCGCATCAGTGAAAAATTCCCTCACGTAAAAAGCTTGCTATGGCTTGAAAATACGGCTTGGGCGGACCGGACCCAGGCAGAAGAGATTCATCTGTTGGCCGGTCGCGACTTCATCTATGATGAAATGGATGGATACCGTTTCCGCCTTTGGTTCGATACGTTCTTCCAGACAAATCCGACTCAGGCTCAAAAGCTCGTAGACTTAGCGATTGAGATGGGACAACCGAAGAAGTCAGAAAAAATGATCGACCTTTTCTGTGGAGTAGGAACTTTCTCCCTTCCATTTGCAAGCAGAGTCGGAGAGCTTGCAGGCATTGAAATCGTCGAAAGTTCCATTGAATCGGCAAAGCGAAATGCAGAGGATAATGGGATCTCCAACACGACGTTCCTGGCAAAGGATGCCCGTAAAGGGATTGATCAAATGCTAGAGAGCTTTGGCCACCCTCAATTATTGATGCTCGATCCTCCGCGTTCCGGTGCTGGCGGAAAAGTGATGAGACGAATCGGCCGGGCGAAACCGGAGCGCATTGTATACGTATCCTGCAATCCGGATACATTTGCCACGGACATTAAGGAGCTTGAACCGTTTGGATATACGTTGGATGGGGTGCAGCCAGTGGATCTATTCCCTCAGACCGTTCATGTCGAATGTGTCGCCACCCTGACCCTGAATCAGTAAGGACTCCATCAGCCTGTTGAGTAGCCGTGCTGTCTGATCCAGTTGACAAAGAAAGCCCCTCACATTCAATGTGAGGGGCTTTCTTTATTGAATCGGCCTGGATTTCTCACCGAAAATATTCGTGAGGTTCCACTTGGAATCCAAACCGCCGTTATCCGTAATGTTCATGATCGGCGCAATTTTGATGAAGCCGGTCAGGATATTTTCGTTGTATTCAAAGTCTGTCATTCCTATTGTAGGAGCAATGTTTTCCCCCCATATCCCGAAGACCTCCTGAACCTTGGAGGGCTGTATTGCTGGATTGAATAACACTTCCAGCTTGTACCTCTTCTCAGGATCGACCCGGTCCACGGTAATCTGGAATGTTCCGTTTTTGCCAACTTTACCTGTGCTTTCGGTCACATATTCCTCTCCCTCTTCAGCCTGCCAGTTCAGAATCCTCGGGTATGATTCGTAATCCCCGTATTCTTTGAGTCCGGCAAATAAGATGGCATCTTCAGGCAGATCTGTCTGTCCTTCTACGACCACTTGTTTTTCTTCAAGGAGGACCGTTCCCGTCATTTCGATCCTGATGCCGCTAGGCTTTGGTTTCCTTTCAGGAAGCTCCGTAGCCATTTCAACCCGGCAGCCTGACAAGAGAAGAAAGACAGAAGCGATAAGTGTGATCATCATCCTGCTCTTCATTGGGCTTCCTCCTTTGAATGAGATTGGTGCGTAAACGCGAATGGCTCTTCAAGCTTAGAGGATGGGAGCGGTGACTGCGAGACATCTTGCTTCTTTTTGTTCACCGGAAGCTTATCTTCAAGGAGCACCTCTTTTAAGAACCTGGTGATCTCGTTGATGCAGTATATCGAAACGGCAAAAAAGGCAAGTGGTGTCATGACCAGCCAGGTATAAAGGAAGACCTGGCGAATATTGATACTCATCGTTGCTGCCCATTCATTGGTATAGGAGAAGTATTCGGGTACGTGTTCCATGATCCCGAACTCTTCGATCCTCAGACCTCCCAGGCAGATGTGGAGGACCCCAAGCTGAATAAGGAGGTAAAGGGTCTGGGATGTCTGCTCTGAAAACATGACGATGGCATTGCGGCTGAACTGTGGACGCAGGTGCCTTTTGATGAGATGGAATTTCGTCGCTCCGATCTGCCTGGAGACAGAGACGAAATCATTCTTGAGATAATCCTTCATTTCCTCCCCGATATACATACCGAGGGAAGGGATCATGATGATGGCGATCACCAGGATCTCGATGACCAGGAACCGAAAGGACGACATGGCCTCTGCCTGGAAGGCCAGTTGCAGCGGTGTAAGGAGAACAAAGGCTACAATGGCAAGGGGGATGAAATTGAACGTATCCCCTACACCTTTAATGAACTGTCTGGCCCATTGTGGCAGAAAGGCATACAACGTCCCGAACATAAACCCGCCCATCATACGAAGGAGAGCAATGATGACAGCGGACAGGAGCGTATATTTAGCGCCGGCCAGCAGCAGATAGAACAGGTTCCGCCCCAGCTTGTCACTTCCTAAAGGCTTCATTTCCTCCATGGAATAAGGGGGATCTGCAATGATCATTCCCTTCTCATCCTTTAAATACGGTGGTCCCGGCTCCAGGAGCTCAGGGAAGAAAGCAGGCACGATAAAACTGCCTGCCAGGAGGAGCAGGATGATACTGAGGGGCAGCCAAAACCTTGGTGATCGGATGATAATCATGCTCCAGCCTCCTCTCCGGACAGCCATTTCCTAAGGAAAACGGCTCCTAAAGTGAACACGATGAAAAAAGGTATGTAGATCATCAGCATACCGATGAAAAATGCGCTTGGGGTATTGCTTGATACGTCAAGGAGCACATTCATAAAGCCGTTGATATTAAAGAGAATCTCAATGATCAACAGGTTCGAGAGCATCAGCAGGAAGATGGGTTTGATATGATAATAAAAATGGACCCATACGTTCCGGAATAAATGCACCCATATGGTGTAGGCTTTTGAGAAACCCTTCGAATAGGAATATTCTACATAGGGCTTTTCTTCTTCTTCCCGAAGCTGAAATAAGAATTGCTTCGTTAAGAATGCGATGGGCATGATCGCCAGACAAATGACGGGGAGCAGATAGATTTTTTCATCCCCAAGGGTATAAATGTCAAACAGCAGGATGTTGGTTTTCTTGAAGAACCAGACAATGAACAATTGAATAAAGACAATGATCAATACATCTGGAAGTGAATCCAGCGAATCGAGTATCCGAAAGCAGATTCGATACACCCTGCCCGGCAGAAACATGAACAGGTAGCTAATAAGGGACGAGGTGACGGCGGCCAGAAAGAATGAAAGGATGAGAAGGGAAAAGGAATAGCCGAACATCTGAAATAACATGGGATAAATCGGGTAGCTTTTCGGATTCAGCGGATCCCCTAACTGGATGATGATGGAAGCAGGCTGTGAAATGTCCTTTCCGATCTCCTGTAATGTTTGAAGATATCTCCCCAGCATAATGACCAATTCACTGTCATAAGCAAGCAGGGAACCTGCCCCGCTAAAAAGAAATAATCCGATACAAGTAAGGAAGAATTGGACGGGAAGACGGATGAAGTTGAATCTTCTCAATGAAACACCCCCTGATAAATTCGTTCATCTTCACGACCATTATAGCTTTATATGACAATAATTTCAAAATAATTTTATTTTTTACAATAATGTTAATTTTATGGTTATTCCCAAAAGAACTCTGATCCATTGCGAGGTATAGGGAATGATATTCATGAAAAACCTATCGGTATAGATGTTGAAATGGAACAAAGGACAGCAGACAGGAAGAACGTTATAATGAAGGTCAGATAAAAGAACCTGGACAAATCATAGACCGACTATGATTTTTTTATGCTAGTACTGAACTGGAGGAGAACGTGCTTATGGAAAAGAAAGCAGGCTGGAATTTGGAAAACAGTTATACGAGACTGCCAGGGGCATTTTTTACCCGACAAGACCCTGCACCGGTTGATTCACCTGAATTGATTGTTCTAAATGATGAGATGGCGGGATCGTTGGGGCTGAATGCAGAGGAACTTAGTGCAGAGATCTTATCAGGGAATGATATCCCGGTGGGGGCAGAACCTATTGCCCAGGCTTATGCAGGTCATCAATTCGGACATTTCAATATGCTGGGGGACGGCAGGGCTGTCCTGATCGGTGAGCAGATTACGCCAGAGGGAGAGCGGTTCGATATCCAGCTCAAAGGCGGTGGGAGGACCCCTTATTCCCGCGGGGGTGACGGCCGGGCGGGACTTGGACCCATGCTCCGTGAGTATATCATCAGTGAAGCCATGCATGGACTTGGCATTCCGACTACAAGAAGCCTTTCAGTGGTCACTACGGGGGGAACCCATCTACCGGGAAACAGAACAGAAGGGTGCGATTCTGACTCGAGTGGCGGCCAGCCACCTTCGCGTCGGTACCTTTCAATTCGCTTCAAAGTTTGGAAGTGTAGAGGATCTGAGGGCACTGGTGGATTATGCAGTGGAGCGTCACTACCCGCAAGGAATGAACGCCCCGAACCGTTCTCTGCACCTGCTGCAGGAAGTCATTAAGCGCCAGGCCGCCCTCTTGGCCAAATGGCAGCTCGTGGGCTTCTTACACGGTGTGATGAATACTGACAATATGACGATCAGTGGAGAAACGATTGATTATGGTCCTTGTGCTTTCATGGATCTGTATAATCCTGAAACAGTCTTCAGCTCTATCGATACAGGGGGACGGTATGCTTATGGGAATCAGCCTCCCATTGCAGGGTGGAATTTAGCCCGGTTTGCCGAATCGTTGTTGCCGGTCCTCCATGATGAGCAACAGACATCATTGGAGCTTGCACAGGAAGCGGTCTACGAATTTCCAAAACAGTATGAGTCTCTTTGGATGAAGGGGATGAGGGATAAACTCGGTCTCTTTAACGAAGAGGACGGTGACCGGGTCCTGGCAGAGGACCTTCTTGACTTGATGAAAAAGGACGGTGCCGACTATACGAACACGTTCAGGGGACTGGCCCTTGATGAGGAACTGGATTCTTCACTTTCAGGGAGTAAAGAATTTGACCAATGGAAAGAACGGTGGTACGAAAGGCTGGATAGACAAAAGGAAACCAGAACGGATGCCTGCGAATTAATGAGGAAAAGCAACCCCGCCGTCATACCGCGGAATCACAGGGTGGAGGAAGCGTTGGGAGCAGCCGTGGAGCGGGGCGACTGCAGCGTAATGAAGCGTCTCCTCGCTGTTCTATCCAACCCCTATGAGCTTTCTCCAGGGGACATAGAATACACGCATCTTCCAGACCGGCCAGACCGTCCTTATCGAACCTACTGTGGTACGTGATCATAAAAATAAAGAAGTTTTTTCTAACATAAAGCCTGATCCCTTTTTTGCCCATGTAAAAAAGGGATCAGGCTTTTTACCTGTCCCACTACACACGTTGACAATGAGGACGAAAATACAGTCTCCTGGAAGCAGCCATCATTTTCTCGATTTCCCCCCCACACATATAGCATGGAGCCCCTTCACGGTTAAAGACCCAATGACGGTAACGGGAGCGCTTCATACCCTCCGCCTTCAACCTGTCTGCAAGTTCAAGATTATTCGTGATTCCCCCGGTCTTATAGGATTGCACCATCAGCTGAATTATCGCCTCTGCCGCTTTCGTCAGCTGCTCTATAGTACAGTCCGCCGGTCTAAGGGAAGGATGAATCCCTGCTACAAACATTATCTCAGACCTCAAATAATTGCCGATACCAGCCACAAAGCTTTGGTCTAACAGGAGGATGGACCATTTCCGTTTGGAAAATCGCTTATCCTTCATTCTCTCCAGCAGTTCACCCTCCGTGACTTCTTCGCTCAAAATATCCGGACCGACCTTTGCCACAAATGGATGCACGTGCACCTCCCCGTCACGGAGCACTTCAATATCGGAAGCGCTGTACAAGAGCGCGGACTTATTCTCATTATGCAAGGAAAGTCGGAGCTGACGGTTCGTCTGCGGATAGTTGTACAGGTTTCGGATATACCACCTTCCATAAAGCTGATTGTGGGAGTAAATGGTATAACCGTTGTCAAAGCGGATCAGCATGGCTTTTCCCTTTGTATCCACCCGGATAACGGTGGAACCTTTCAATAAGTCTTCGTAAACCTCCAAATGAGGAAAAGCAAAGTATACATCCTGTACGGTTTTATGTTGAAGAGCACGTTCCACTAGGTCGGCAGCTCTTCTGATTTCTGGACCTTCCGGCATGACAGTTTCTCCTTTTTAGTATAGTAGTTCCCAACTTTAGATCATCTGTAACATGTGGATGCGCTTGTCTGCTTCTGGGCATTTGTTGGGTGCAATCGGGAAGATCATCGATGAACTGGAAAAGGGTGGGATAACGAATGCATGAGAAGAATACTCTTTTAGTATCAGCTTGAAGAGTTCTTATGGAGGAGTGATGTTCATGCTCGACCGATTTGTCGATCCACTTCCTATCATGAATGACATCCAGCCGACCTCATGGCTGCATCCTATACCATATTATGAAGTAAGCATGATCCAGACGATGAAAAAGCTTCACAGAGATTTGCCGCCAACAACCATTTGGGGATATAACGGTGAATATCCCGGTCCCACCTTTCGAGTACAGAGGAATGAGCCGATCTGCGTTTTGTGGAAAAATGAGCTGCCGTTGAAGCATTTTCTGCCCATTGATACGACGGTTCACGGTGCAGAAAAAAATAAACCCGAGGTGCGGACAGTCGTCCATCTTCATGGTGGTGTGACACCGGATACAAGTGACGGGTACCCCGAAGCCTGGTTCACGAGGAGATTTCAAGAAGTTGGGCCTCGATTCACCAATCAAATCTATACCTATCCCAACCAACAGGAAGCAACAACCCTTTGGTATCATGACCATGCAATGGGGATCACCCGCCTGAATATTTATGCCGGGTTGGCGGGATTGTATATCATCCAGGATGAAGAGGAGAAGTGTCTCAACTTGCCGGGCATGCCGTTCGACATTCCCCTCCTCATTCAGGATCGTTCATTTAATCCGGACGGAAGTCTCTTATATCCGTCTCAACCAGAGGTTCCTGTACCAGGCGTAAATCCTTCGGTTCTGCCGGACTTTTTCGGTGACACGATCCTGGTGAATGGGAAAGTATGGCCTCATTTCGAGACTGAGCCCCGGCGCTACAGGTTTAGGATCCTCAATGGATCCAATGCCCGCTTTTATCGATTATCCCTTTCAAATGGGTTACCCTTCATTCAAATCGGTACGGACCAAGGGTTATTGCCAACGCCTGTAGAAGTATCGAGCTTACTTCTGGCTCCGGCAGAAAGAGCAGATGTTATCATCGATTTTACATCATCTCTCGGGGAAACTGTAACGATGATGAATGATGCTGAGTCCCCGTTTCCCCAAGGCAATAAACCAGACCCTGAAACGACCGGATCTGTCATGCAATTCCGGGTCACTCGTCCGTTGTCATACCGGGATGTCAGCAGCGTTCCCCAACGGCTGACACACGTTCCAAAGTTAGAAGAAAGATATCGTAACAAGACTAGGAAACTGCTGTTGAATATGAGGCCGGATCAATATGGACGGTCCATCCATTTATTGGATGATCGATTGTGGGTGGATCCAATATCTGAAATGCCCCGATTGTGGAGTGTGGAGGTCTGGACCTTTGTGAATGTGTCTCGAGCAACGCATCCCATCCATTTACACATGGTACGGTTTCAAATCCTTGACAGGCAGCCTTTTGATGAAGAGATGTATGACAAAGAAAAGAAGGTTGTCCCGACCGGTCCCAGACAGTCTCCTGATCCAAATGAACAGGGATGGAAAGATACGGTCCGGGCAAATCCCCATGAAATCACCCGTATCATTATTCCGTTCGGGCCCTATACGGGATTGTTTGTTTGGCATTGTCACATCCTTGAACATGAAGATTATGAAATGATGCGTCCTTATTATGTGATTCCGTGAAAAATGGTGAATCTGTCCCTGCTATTGTTCAGGATCAGGGACAGAACTCCTTTAGATGAGTTTGTTTAATCTCCAGCTAGATAGGCTTTTTCGTACGGATTAAATGATTTTGGATGAACTAAACACGAACATTAAAACATAATATTCAAATAAAATTCGTATTTTTGTTGAATATCTATTTCGGGTTTGGTATAGTAGCACAGTACTGATTTACATATCGTTACTCGTATATCCTCGGTAATATGGTCTGAGTGTTTCTACCTGGTTCCCATTATAAGAACCAGACTACGAGTTGAAGTATTCGGTTTTTAGGCGTGTTTGCCTCAACCATTTTGTAATGGACATTTTTGTTCTATCAATCTTACTTTGACTCGGAGGTCTGGATAGTAGAGACGATTCTACTTGTTCCAGATCTCTTTCTTTTGGCCAAAACAGCGGGATTACTTCATCAGGAAAGGGAGAGATTACAATGAAAAAGAACATCGCTACATTCACAATGGTTTCAGCACTGGCATTAAGTGTATTCACAGGCTGCAGCTCTACTTCACAGACAGAGGCTATGGAAGAAAAGTCGGAAAGGCCGATCATCATTCAAGGCCCGATGCCGATTGAAGCTGAAAAGTTTGCTGGAAAGTTAGAAGATGTTAAAGAAGAGAAGTCCGGATCATTTGTCTTTTATAAAGGCACGATGGATGGTTATCCAGTCATCGTCACCAAAACGGGAAAGGGAATGGAAAACACAGCTGCAGCAACGGCAGTAGCCGTTGAAAAATACGATCCGATTGCCATCATTAATCAAGGTACATCCGGTGGACATGACCCTGATCTGAATGTGTATGATATCGTAATTGGCGAAAGAACCGTCAATCTGGGGTCCTTAAAGACAGGACACCTGGAAGAGGGAGAAGGGATTGCACCAACAGACTGGATCCCCATGGACCTGATGGCTTCTGAAGGAAGTGCCGGAGAAGATCCGAACGCAGAAAATATCCGATATTATGATGGTGACGAAGACTTGCTTCATGCAGCCAAGGCCGTGAAAGATATTCATGAAAAAGGAAAAGTAGTGGAAGGGACGATAGGTTCTGCAGATGTTTGGAATAATGAAGTGGACCGGATCAATTGGTTCCATGAGAATTACGGAACTTCTGTTGAAGAAATGGAATGGGCGGCAGCGGCCCAAATTGCGGGAGCTTATGATGTAGCCTTTTTAGGCATTCGAATATTATCCAACAATAAGACGAATGGCGGGGCATATAACCCTGAAACCGCCTCAGCCAATCAGGAATATGTGTATGAGGTGGTGAAAGAATATATCGCTATGATCCAAAAATAATTCATGACATGACGAAAGCCCCCCGGTACACTAACTTGTTAGCTGACCAGGGGGCTTTCCCTGTTCCACATATGGTACAATGTTCTAATGTATCACATTATTCTTAACATCATACGGAGATGATCATAATAGAAACGAAAAACTATTTATATATGTATTCATGGGAAGAGAACGAAGAATCACTGTGCCGATTGGAAAGAAGAGCGTTATTTGGACAAAACTCCGAATCTGGTATACTCGAAAGTTCAGTGAAGATCGATCCCAGCAGGAGTCCGTTTATCAGGGAAAGAATTGAGATTATATGCGAGGGAGAAAGCTTTACAGATTTAATAGATGAAATAAAAGATTTGGAAACACCAGATGGATTCAAAGTGGTGTTTGTGCAAAATCCTGATTCTGATCGAGTGGGCTTTAAGAAGCTCCGTAAGATAGAGAAGGAAGTGGGCTTGCATCTAAAGGCGGAAGCCGATTTAGTGAATCCGAGTATTTGGTTCGGTGTGATGGACACCGGGAGTCGGTGGGTATTCGGAACATATGCGAAAAATGAAGCCGTATGGTTGCATCATGTGAAAAAACCCCACAGCTATTCCACTGCACTCAGTACCCGCGTTGCCAGGGCTGTTGTAAACATTGCGGCTCCGGAAACGGAAGGAATCAGGATGATCGATCCGTGCTGCGGTATCGGAACAGTCCTGGTAGAAGCATTATCCATGGGCATCAACATCGTCGGAAGCGACCGTAATCCACTGATAATGGACGGAGTGAAGGAGAATATTGCATATTTCGGCTTGGAAGGGAAAGTGTCATTAAGGGATATTCATGATGTGACAGGCAGCTTTGATGTCGCTGTCATTGATCTGCCTTATAATCTTTGTTCTGTCATAACCGATGATGAACAGCTGGAAATGCTACGCAGTGCGAGGCGCTTTGCGGAGAAGGTTGTGATTGTAACCCTGGAAGATGTAGATGAGAATGTGGCTATGGCTGGTTTTCATATTGTTGATCGCTGTGAAGTGAGTAAGGGGAGATTTGTCAGACAGGTGCTGGTCTGCGAGTGAGGAGTGTGGGAGTGATTTCCACGCTTTTTTTTATGGGTGGAGGTTTAGGAATTAGTAAAATAGCAGGATTATCTGATTTTTGGTAGATAAGAGATAAGTTGCTTCTAATAAAATAGTGTTGGGTAAGAGGGGATTCCGGCAGTGCTGCTTTCGGAATCCCCTTTTTTGGTTATGAACAACAGGAAAGCCTTAAAAATAGGATTATCTAAGTGAAACAGGGCGGGTGCCGTGTCCCATTCTTTTCTCATCTATATACATATATAAAGCAAATAGGAGTAATGGAATCATGCATGAATAGTACCCGTTTTAAAAGAGTTGACAGAGTATGATGCCATTAATTCCATGATAGGAAGAGGTTCATCCATCACAATCCTTTATGTGTGTGAACCCGAGGTCATTGTGATACAGCCATTCATCTAAGATCAAACACAATGCTTCCTTATGGAGGAGAGATAAGTGAAGAAAAAAAATAATAAATTAAGAAGATCGAATAGTATTTATGATGCTTATTTTAAAGATTTATATGAACCTCCTGAAAGCTGTTCATTTTATCCTTTCAAATGTCCTCCAGGTCCTCAGGGTCCTCAGGGTCCACAAGGAATAAATGGAGAGCAGGGTCCTCAGGGACCAGCAGGAGGAGGATCAGGGGAACAGGGACCACAAGGCCCTCAAGGTCCACAGGGTGTACAAGGTCCACAAGGGGAACAAGGTCCCCAAGGAGAACAAGGTCCCCAAGGCGAGCAAGGTCCACAAGGAGAACAAGGCCCTCAAGGAGAACAAGGCCCTCAAGGAGAACAAGGTCCTCAGGGAGAACAAGGCCCACAAGGCGAGCAAGGTCCACAAGGAGAACAAGGTCCACAAGGGGAACAAGGTCCACAAGGAGAACAAGGTCCTCAAGGCGAGCAAGGTCCTCAAGGCGAACAAGGCGCACAAGGTGAACAAGGTCCACAAGGAGAACAAGGTCCGGAAGGGGAACAAGGTCCTCAAGGCGAGCAAGGTCCACAAGGAGAACAAGGTCCTCAAGGCGAGCAAGGCCCTCAAGGAGAACAAGGTCCACAAGGGGAACAAGGTCCGCAAGGGGAACAAGGTCCTCAAGGCGAGCAAGGCCCACAAGGAGAACAAGGTCCACAAGGAGAACAAGGCCCTCAAGGAGAACAAGGTCCTCAGGGAGAACAAGGCCCACAAGGCGAGCAAGGTCCACAAGGAGAACAAGGTCCACAAGGGGAACAAGGTCCACAAGGAGAACAAGGTCCTCAAGGCGAGCAAGGTCCTCAAGGCGAACAAGGCGAACAAGGCGCACAAGGTGAACAAGGTCCACAAGGAGAACAAGGTCCGGAAGGGGAACAAGGTCCTCAAGGCGAGCAAGGTCCACAAGGAGAACAAGGTCCTCAAGGCGAGCAAGGTCCACAAGGAGAACAAGGTCCTCAAGGCGAGCAAGGCCCTCAAGGAGAACAAGGCCCACAAGGCGAGCAAGGTCCACAAGGAGAACAAGGTCCACAAGGGGAACAAGGTCCACAAGGAGAACAAGGCCCTCAAGGCGAGCAAGGTCCTCAAGGCGAACAAGGCGCACAAGGTGAACAAGGTCCACAAGGAGAACAAGGTCCGGAAGGGGAACAAGGTCCTCAAGGCGAGCAAGGTCCACAAGGAGAACAAGGTCCTCAAGGCGAGCAAGGTCCACAAGGAGAACAAGGTCCTCAAGGCGAGCAAGGCCCTCAAGGAGAACAAGGTCCACAAGGGGAACAAGGTCCGCAAGGGGAACAAGGTCCTCAAGGTGAACAAGGCCTACAAGGAGAACAGGGACCTCAAGGGGAGCAGGGCCCACAAGGAGAACAGGGACCTCAAGGCGAGCAAGGTCCTCAAGGCGAACAAGGCGCACAAGGTGAACAAGGTCCGCAAGGGGAACAAGGTCCTCAAGGCGAGCAAGGTCCTCAGGGAGAACAAGGTCCTCAGGGAGAACAAGGTCCTCAAGGAGAACAAGGTCCTCAAGGAGAGCAGGGACCTCAAGGGGAACAAGGCCCACAAGGAGAACAGGGACCTCAAGGAGAACAAGGCCCTCAAGGGGAACAAGGCGCACAAGGTGAACAAGGTCCACAAGGAGAACAAGGCCCTCAAGGAGAACAAGGTCCTCAAGGCGAGCAAGGTCCTCAAGGAGAACAAGGTCCTCAAGGCGAGCAAGGCCCTCAAGGAGAGCAGGGCCCTCAAGGAGAACAAGGCCCACAAGGAGAACAGGGACCTCAAGGAGAACAGGGACCTCAAGGCGAGCAGGGACCTCAGGGAGAACAAGGCCCTCAAGGGGAACAAGGCCCTCAAGGAGAACAAGGTCCTCAAGGCGAGCAGGGACCTCAAGGGGAACAAGGCCCACAAGGAGAACAGGGACCTCAAGGAGAACAGGGACCTCAAGGAGAACAAGGCCCTCAAGGGGAACAAGGCCCGCAAGGCGAGCAAGGTCCTCAAGGGGAACAAGGCCCTCAAGGCGAGCAAGGTCCTCAAGGGGAACAAGGCCCTCAAGGCGAGCAGGGACCTCAAGGTGAACAAGGTCCTCAAGGCGAGCAAGGTCCGGCTGTTGGTAATTCTGCCATCTATCTTGCGAGAGATCAGAATGTCCCAAATGGAAACTATGTAGGGATAGGTTCAGATTCTGGAAATTTTGTAGAAAATACCGTAGTCATTGCTCAAAATTCCACCATTACAGGAATTGCTTTACACACTCGGGATAATAACCTAGGCATGAATGGAAGTGTGACAGCTACTGTAGTGAGGAGCACTTTGTGTACTAACACCCCAGTGGATACCGCTGCAACGGTCACAGTCACTAGTCCTAATTGTTGTAATTTTGCTTCTTCCAATGTTCCTGTCAGTCAGTGTGATATCATATCAGTAAGAATAAATCGTTCGAATGTTCCAAACCTAAACAATGGAATTGCCATTACGATCTTGCTTTCTACACCATAAGTTATCACCCGCGAAATAGGGGATTTGAGGTAGTCGTACTAATGTACGACTACCTTTAGTCTTTTGACTAACTTCTTTTCTTAGTATCTATCCTTCCTCCATACGCAGTGATGATCTTTGTTATGTACCAAATAATTTTATCCTCATACACTATAATCGAAACAGAATCATCCATATTTTGTAAAAGGGGGAGAGGTAGTGAAAGGCATCATATTGGCAGGGGGCAGCGGAACCCGGTTATTTCCTTTGACGAAATCTGTTTCAAAGCATTTATTGCCGGTTTATGATAAACCGATGATTTATTATCCGCTGTCCACATTGATGAGTGCAGGGATAAGGGAGATACTGATTATTTCCACCCCACATGACTCTTCAAGATACTTGGAATTGTTGGGAGACGGATCAAGCCTTGGGATTTCCATCGAATATGCGGTCCAGCCATCACCTGATGGCATTGCACAAGCTTTTTTAATCGGAGAATCTTTTATCGGTCAAGATCAGACAGCCCTTATTCTTGGGGATAACCTCTTTTATGGATATACGTTTCAACAACAATTGCATAAAGCCGCAATGCAGAAAAAGGGTGCAACGGTGTTTGGGTGCTATGTCAGTGATCCGGAACGATTTGGTGTTGTGAGTTTTTCTGAAGACGGGAAACCCATTTCAATAGAAGAAAAGCCGGAACAGCCCAGGTCGAACTATGCCTTGGCGGGATTGTATTTCTTTGATCAAAGGGTGGTTGACTTTGCGAAGGGCATTCAACCTTCAAAGCGTGGAGAGCTAGAGATCACTGATATCATGACTGCCTATTTAGGGGAAGGGGACTTGACGGTGCACTTGCTCGGTGCCACGGATGCCTGGATAGATGCCGGAACACATCAGTCTCTCTTTCATGCTTCTCAATTTGTGAAGACGGTAGAAGAAACCCAGCATATTAAAATTGGTTGTGTCGAAGAGATCGCCTTCCAAAAAGGATACATTTCCAAGCAACAATTATTTCGGTTAGCGAGACCATTGATGAATCATCAATATGGTAAGTATCTATTGGATACTGCCTACAACAAACGTTACGAGGTGAGTCATGAACCTGCTGACGACTGAAATTCAAGGAGTATTTGTTATTGAGCCCAGTGTGTATCCTGATCACCGAGGTTTTTTTATGGAAAGTTATAACCAAAAAATGTTTGAGAATAACGGCATTTTATATGAATTCATTCAAGACAATCACTCTTATTCGAAGGAAAAGGGAGTGATCAGGGGACTGCATTATCAATTGAATCCGAAGGCGCAGACCAAGCTGGTCAGGGTTGCATCAGGTTCTGTCTATGATGTAATGGTGGATTTAAGGCATGATTCAGATACGTTTGGTCAGTGGATCGGAGTCTTATTGAGTGATGAAAACCATAGGCAGGTGTTGGTTCCCAGAGGGATTGCTCATGGATTTTGTACACTGGTTCCCGGGACGACTGTTCTTTACAAAGTCGATGAGTATTATGATCCTTCCCTTGATAGGGGGATTATGTGGAATGATCCCCATTTAAACATTGATTGGCCCGTTACGTCACCGATTCTGTCCGGTAAAGATCGGAATCTTCCCCCTTTTAATCAAGCGGAATTTCACTTTTCTATAAAGGAGTAGCTTATATGTCAATGCTAGTGACAGGCGGAGCAGGATTTATCGGAAGTCATTTCATCCGGTATATTCATGAAACATATCCTGAACAATCCATTGTGAATGTGGATGCCTTAACGTACGCAGGAAATCTTGAGAATTTAAACGGTATTCAAAATGACGATTCATATACTTTTATAAAGGGAGATATTACGAACTATGAATTAATGGAGTATGTGGTGAAAGAGCACGATGTGGATCTGATCATTCATTTCGCGGCTGAATCTCATGTAGATAGAAGTATCCAGCACTCAGCTGAATTTGTCAGGACCAATATCGTGGGAACTCAATGCTTGTTGGATATTGCTAAAAGCCATCAGATCCGTTTCATACAAATATCGACGGATGAAGTATATGGCTCACTGGGGCCTTCGGGCTTCTTTACCGAGCAATCCCCTTTGTCCCCGAACAGCCCTTATTCAGCGAGTAAAGCAGGTGGAGATTGTCTTGTCAGATCATACCATGAAACATTTGGCTTACATGTGAATATCACACGCTGCTCCAACAATTATGGACCCTTTCAGTTCCCGGAAAAGCTGATTCCCCGAATGATCATACGAGCCATCACGGGGAAGGAACTACCTGTATACGGGGATGGGAAAAATGTTCGTGATTGGTTACATGTGAGAGATCACTGCTCCGCCATAGACGCTGTCATACAGAAGGGAAAACCAGGTGAAGTGTATAACATCGGCGGGAATAATGAATGGATGAACGTAGAAGTTGTAAGGAAGATAATGGATATAGTTGGGAATTCGAATGCTTCCATCAGCTTCATTCAGGATCGACCGGGGCACGATTTTCGATACGCCATTGATTCTAGTAAGATACGACAGGAATTAGGCTGGAGCCCTGCTTATTCATTCGAGAAGGGTTTGAGGGAGACGGTTGCCTGGTACCAATCGAATCAAGAGTGGTGGGAAAAGAAGAGGGAACTCTGAAAGGAGGCGGCTGCTATGAATAAAGTGCTTGTCACGGGAGCGGGAGGCCAGCTTGGTTCTGACCTTATAAAGTATCTTGAAAGAAGCGGGTATACTGTTTTCGGTCAGAATAAAGTTCAAATGGATATTACGGATCAAGTGATTGTACAGGAAACAATTTGGAGGATACAACCCGACATTATCATTCATTGTGCTGCATATACCAAGGTGGATGAGGCAGAGACCAATGTGGATAAAGCGTTCTTAATCAATGCCCTGGGAACACGTCATCTCGTAACGGCTGCGGAGCAATGGGGAGCTGTCTTCATCTATATCAGCACCGACTATGTATTTGATGGAAAATCAAGGATACCGTACCATGAGTATTCGCCAGTGTCTCCGGTTAATACCTACGGACAGTCCAAATTAGCAGGTGAGATGATCGTCAAGGAGATCCATTCGAAGTATTTCATTGTTCGTACTTCCTGGTTATTTGGCTCAAAGGGTCCAAACTTTGTCAGAACCATGTTGAAGCTTGCTGATGAGAAAGCTTTTCTGTCAGTCGTGGATGATCAAAGAGGGAGCCCGACTTATACGGGCGATCTATCAAAAGCAATTCTTCAATTGATTGAGACTAAGAAGTTTGGAACCTATCATGTGACCAACTCAGATTCCTGTACATGGTATGAATTTGCTAAAGAAATATTTAAGGAGGCTGGCCTGGAAGTCGATCTCAGACCATGTGAAACTGAACAATTCCCGAGACCAGCAGCCAGACCTTCCTATTCCGTGATGGATCATATGGCTCTCAGAATCAACGGATTTCCTCCCATGCCTTCCTGGAAGGATGGGTTAAAACGATATATGGGATGTATTGATCGGTAACGTCACTCAGGAAGTTCACTCAGTATCTCATCAATCCGTTTAACGTCATTTGAAAAAGGGGGTCGATGTTGGATCCGGTTCCGATAGGTGAGAAGAGCCTTTACGTAGTCATCATCACTAGCAAGGAAACCATCCTCACGACTCGATACAATAAGCTCCAGCCATTGACTGAATGTAGTTTCACCGAGAGTCTGATTATTTTGCGAAGGGTGAATTCTAAAGTAGCTTAATGTATCAGCGATGTATACCGCTTTTCCTTTCGCGAGCAGATTCAGCCATGCGGCTACATCGTTAAGAAGGGAATACTGACTGCCTTTATACACTCCGAAGGGTTCCTGTAAATCTTTTTTTCTGAAAAGGACTGTTGTAGGTTCACCAATCATGTTTAAACATTGGGTCAGCGCCAAGTCACCTAACCATCTCCCATTCATGACCCTTGTTTCTTGGAATAATTTCCTGGTGGCACGAAATGGAGGGATTGGTTCCCCTGTCTCATCGATTGTCTGACGATGAGAGGTCACAAGGCTGATACCGTCAAAATTCTCATAAAAATAGATCATTCTCTTAATTTTATCAGGATGAAAAACATCGTCGTCCATAAGGTAATTGATAAATTCTCCCTGTGCCAAGTCGTAACATTTTTGCCAGTTTTTCAGAAATAGATTCTGTTCATTCTTCACATACTCTATGTTTGTGTGTTTTGCTAGATAAGGCTCGACCATGTCTTTCACCCTATCATCGGAACTGTCATCACATATGATGATTTCAATTAAAGGGTAAGATTGACCTAGCACACTATCCAGGGCAGTCTTCAATGTATCGGGCCGATTGTATGCAGGAATGACAACACTCACTAATGGTCGATTCATCCCGTCACCTCCCCTATCGTTAGGGCCATCTTCTTTTATAAATAGCAGGGACTCCGGCGTAAAGCGTATGAGCAGGGACTGATTCTTTGACGAATGAGCCTCCTCCGATCATGGACCATGCGCCGATGGTTACTTTTTCTCGTATGGAACTGCCTATCCCGATATTTGCCCCTTCTTCTATCGTTACATTTCCCGCTATCGTTACCCCCGGAGCAATGGTCACATAGTCATGAATCCGGTTATCATGACTCAGGATGACTCCTCTATTCACGATCACGAAATCGTTGATCTGCACATTCGTTGTCATGATTGTACCTTCACAAATCACATTTCCTTTTCCAATCGTATTTCGCTTAGAAATATGAACAGACGGATGAATCAGAGAATCGGCGATTGAAAATCCCAGACTTTTTGTTTTCTCCACAAAACGCTTTTTTACCTTCGGGTCTCCTACACCTGCGCATACAATCCTGACCTGATCTCTGAGAGGAAGGATATCATTGAGGTCTCCAAGTACAGGCACACTGTCTACGATTCGGCCTTTTAGTTCTGTTCTTTCATCCAGGAATCCGATTACGTGGCTGCCAATCTGTTCGCAAAGGTGAAGGACCTCCCGTGCATGACCGCCGCATCCCCATATAACGAGCTGTTCTATGGACGGGATATCCCTTCTACAATGCGTTGAACCAAGTCATAGGTCATTTCTTCCCATAAAGGTAAACTGATCACTCTCCTTGAGATTCGTTCAGTGTTTTCCATTGACGTTTTATGGTGATGTGAAAATAGGGGATGCAGATGGCAAGGCGGAGAAAAATACGTGCGCGCTTCGATCTTCAGTTCCTTCAGTGTGTCGATGACTTCATCGTTCTGTGTTTGAGGGGGGCATAAGATCGGCATGAATTGGTATGGAATCTGTCCATTCGTCAATTGAAGGCTCCATCCCTTCGACAATAAGTGTTGTTCGTTCAATTGATCTACGTACCAATGATACACTTTCTGGCGGTCGTTTAGCTTTTGCTTGAAGGTATCCAATGTGGCAAGTCCAATGGCTGCCGAGTATTCGGACATTTTGCCGTTCATCCCTTTTAATGTGGTTTCCCTGCTTGTGGAGAAACCGAAATTTTCTGATTGCCTAATCTCTGAAATGCAATCTAAGTCCCGGCAATATATGAGACCGCCTTCTCCTATCCCGAAAGATTTCGTCGCATGAAAACTGAAGACGACAGGTCCTGGGAAGTCTTGACCAAAGTGACTTTGAGATCCCTTCACCCCGAAGCTTGCCGCTGCATCTATGATGACGGGAACCCCCCGCTTCATGCAATTCACGGTAGAAATCAAGATTCATGTGTGTGCCGAATGTGGCGTAGGGCATAACCGCTGCCACTTCGTCTCCCAACGTTGAGACCAATTCAGACACCCATTCTGTATCCATGCACCACTCATCCCATGTAACATCCACAAAGTATGGCTCCAATCCACACCATAAGGCAGAAAGCGGAGTGGCTGAAAAAGTGAAGCTTGGCATCAGTACATATTTCCCTTTGGGTCTCCTGCACCGAGAAAGAGCTAATATCAGTCCGATAGTGGCATTGCTGACTGTGGTGACCGCTCCTGTTCCATCAAAGTAATCACGAAGGACAAGTTCTTCGAATCGTGTATTGAGGGGGCCGTAGTTGCTGTACTGCCTTGTAGCGTCTATCTCTGATAAATAAGGTGTGAGAACTTCCTGCTTTACTAAGTTTGGTCGTAAAAAGGGAATATTCATCATAGTATAGGAACGTTCAACTCCTTTCCATATCCAATATATTTCCAGGATGAAGGGAATAGACTCTGGATAAGGAGAATTTTCCGTATTGACCCAATTGAGTTTTGCAAAGGGAGAGCTATGGGTGTTTCTATAATGAGAAAGGGGTGTTCCCTTGGATACTGATAAGCGTAAGGATAATAATAGACGACTGGCCGTCATTGATACGTGTTTTCCTTGGAAACAAAGTGGATTTAGGTATTGGGAAAACATTGAAATCAACAAACAGTGCCGCGACGCATTATTTTTTGCAACTTACGTTTACCATGACGAGTTTCCTGCACCTGTCTATCCATTTTCCTCATTTCAGGAAATCGCGAAGAAGGAAAGGGTGACCGACATCTATTGTGTATTTTTAAATCTCGCAGCAAGTCTGCTAGGCTGCACTTCTTTGCCAGGGGGACCAAAGATTCCAGGATCAAACCCACAATGGAATCTATCTTCCTTTATGAAAGAAAGAGGGATTAACCTGCACGCAACACTGTACTGGAGGAGGGCTGGGTCCTGATACCTCCTCGCAAGCTCTTAAAATGGTGGGAGAACGATGTGGATCTGTGTTTACCAACATTGAGGAAGTAAGAAAAGAAATTTCAACCAGCATCTTTATTCCGGTTGGAATCAATACAGACTTCTATTCCAGTGCAGAGAAATCAATCGATGGAAAACTTCATTTAACGTTTGCGGCCCATCGAGCGGTCCGTAAAGGATTTCCTCTATTAACACAAGTATTTAATCAATTAGATGATCAATTTCATTTAAATATCATCGGGGATTGGCAAAATGATTTACATCTTTTAACCAATACAAATTACTCCTTCTATGGAGCTCTGCCGCCAGAACGATTGAAACAGGTATATGAGCATTCTCATGTATTCATATATACGGGGACTCAAGATCGATATGCACTTGATGGATTTCCAACGACCGCTGCAGCGGACGCAATGTCAACAGGGTGCCTATTGGTATCGACGAACCCCAGGCGAGATCGCTTTACCTTGGAGGCGGGAATAGATTTCCTTGAGATTGATGCAAATGTTCCATCCATCATGGACACTTTGAATTGGATCACTGAAAATCGCCCACAAGCTATGGAAATTGCGAAGAAGGGTTCAGCCTCAATCAGACATCATTTTGACTGCAAGACAGTCGTTAAGAATAAGTTATCTCATATTTTTTCACCGTAAATTAATGGCACATCCATGATCACCATGAAAGGAGAGATCAAATGTCTGCCAATGGCATTCCCTTGCTAACTGCTTATCTCTTTATTTCTGCGAAAAGTAAAGAGGTGGATGTAGGGAGTGTACTACTCCGCCTTACGGAAAGCCGCATTGTCGTGAAGGTATTTGAGCCGGATGAAGCAATTCCAGAAGTACATCCGAAACATCCCCGTGTTTATGTGACGTTGGGACCGGACTGGAAAGAATTTGACACGATGAATGGACTGTCAAGAATGGAAAGGAGACGCTGGCTTCATTATTCGTCACCCGATGACATAGAGCCTCAAAAATTGTTTTACTGTTGGTTGATGCGGACGGATCCATTTCCTGAGACCAAACCGATCCCATCAAGTAGGTTCACTACGGATCTACCTTTAGTATCTGTCTTTACGGCGGCGTATAGGTCGGGGGAAAAGATTAAGCGGCCATACCGTTCATTACTTAATCAAACCTATCCAAATTGGGAGTGGGTGATCATCGATGATTCGGGGGATAAGGATGAAACCTATTTACGGGACTTGCAGACAATGAAGGATCCCCGTGTCCGCTGTTACCGCCAAGACTCAAGGAGCGGCTATATCGGGGCTGTAAAAAGGTATGCGGCAAGTCTGTGTACGGGAGAAATCCTGGTAGAAGTAGATCATGATGATGAACTGACCCCTGACTGCCTGCAGAAAATCGTCGACGCCCTGACAGAGAATCCCCAGTGCGGATTTGCTTATGGAGATTGTTCGGAGGTATACGAGGATAGCAAACAGGCCCATTGGTACGGGTGGGATTCCGGTTTCGGATATAGCGTTTATTACCGCGTATGGGTGCCGTCATTGAAACGATGGCAAAATGTAAACAAACATACAGCCATAAATGGAAGTACGATCAGGCATCTTGTAGGGTTACCCAATCACCCCCGTGCATGGACAAGGGAATGCTATCACTTAATCGGAGGCCATCGGGAGGAACTGATGGTGGCAGACGATTATGATATGCTGATCCGCACCTTCCTGGCTACGACCTTTGTGGCCGTCCCTGACTTATTATATATCCAATATCGAAATGGGGAGGGGAATAATTCTACCTTTATAAGGAACCAGCAAATTCAAATTCTCGTAAAACAGCTCAGACACTATTACCATGAGAGAATGTATCAGAAGGTAAGAGAGAAGGAGCTGCCGGAAGAAGTGCCGTACCAACGTATATGGAATAGGCACGAGGGGGATAAAGGAAAGGAAACGGCTCACGTCATTCATGAAAAGAAGTCACACGTATCGATTCTTTTTCCCATTCCATATTCCTGCAAGGTGTACGATACTTCTCAGTTAATCAAAACTCTGCAGAAGGGGGTGGATACCCATTTCCGAGATCTGGAAGTAGTGGTCATAGGACGTATCCCCCCTGAAGTAGAAACGTATGCTCCACTAGCACCGATGGGCTCCATCAGGTGGTGGCCCATGGAACCGGAAGATTCATTAGAAACATGTATCCGATATGGCAAGTATTGTGCATCATGTCATGAAAAAATTGTTGTTTTACCGTAAGGCTCATGTTGAAACATCCAGTGAACGGAATCAGTCTGGAAAAGCGTTTGCTTTGAATATCACAGAGGATACAGAGGATAAGTCCAGTGTGGAGAGGGAGTCCGGATACATTCAGGCTCTCTCTTTTTTTGCGTCATCATCAGGCGTTTTTTCACCAAAACAAGAATATTTTTCTATTTTCAAAAAAAAATATAAGGTGTTGAAAACGCAAACAAAAGATTAAGAACCGAGTAATACCAAGGACTTTAGGCAATGAAAGCGGCTTACAGTTTCTCCCTTATGACATTTGTCATATCCACCATATGACACCTACTACTAACACGAGCTTTTCTCTTATCCTATAATGAATCCAACACTTTCAATGAAGGGAATTATGAGATGACAAATATAAAAACGTTGAAAAAAGAAGTTGCTCCTTATGAAAAATCAACAACAAAAGAAAGTGTATGGCAGATTATCAATACCATCGGGCCATTCTTTCTATTATGGTTTCTTGCGTATCAAAGTCTTTCTGTGTCGTACTGGCTGGCACTCGTTCCAATCGTGATCGCTTGCAGGATTCCTGACACGTACGTTTATTATCTTTCACGATTGCACCCATTTCTCATTCTTTAAAAGCCGTCGTGCCAACCGATTCGTCGGAACGGCCATGGGTGTACTGACCCTATTTCCGTTCGATCAGTGGGGACATGATCATGCCGTCCACCATGCCACAAGTGGAAATCTGGATAAGCGTGGAACCGGGGACATCTGGACACTGACGATTGATGAATATGCAGCAGCACCTTTCAAAACTCGTTTAGCCTATCGCCTTTACCGCAATCCATTCGTTATGTTCGTGTTGGGACCGATTTATGTATTTCTTCTCAAGAACCGGTTCAACCGTAAGAACGCCCGTAAGAAAGAGCGTCACAACACCTATTTAGTGAACGTGATCATCGTGTCCCTTATTGCACTTCTATGCGTGACGCTGGGCTGGAAGGAATTCCTTCTAGTACAGGGATCCATCTTTATGATTTCAGGATCAATCGGAATCTGGTTGTTCTATGTTCAGCATACCTTTGAAGATTCGTATTTCGAAGAAGACAAGGAATGGCAATATGTGTTGGCAGCTGTTGAAGGAAGCTCATTCTACAAGCTTCCCAAGATCATGCAGTTCCTGACTGGGAACATCGGGTATCACCATGTGCATCATCTGAGTCCAAGGGTGCCGAATTACAAATTGGAAGAAGCCCATAATAACACAGAGCCATTACAGAACGTACCGACCATTACGCTTATGACAAGCTTAAAGTCATTGCGATTCAAGCTGTGGGACGAAAACAACAAAACATTCGTTAGCTTTAAAGCGATAAAGTCCTTGAGTAAGTCTAAATCAAGAATCTCGACTGAAGCCAAACCTGAATTATAAATCCCGCCGACTCTCCTTTTTTAAGGAGAGTCTTTACTTGACAGCCTTATAAAGGAGGGAATTCACATGATTAGGATCGTCATTCAGGAGGAACTAGAATCAATCCGCGAAACCATGATCTCCCTCCTCAATCTCGAAGACGACATGCAGGTCGTCGGACAGGCAGCAGACAGGCACGATGCATTGACACAGATTCATCAACTCAAACCCGACCTCTTCATCATGGGGATAGAAATGCTTGAGAGGGACGGACCTCTTAAAGTGGGATGTCCATTGCTCGTCCTTACTACATTTGCCAAAATGGGGTATAGAGAGAGAGTGGAACAAGTTGATGCCGAAGGGTATTTGCCAAAAGACAGTCCAAGTGAGGAGCTTACGTCCTCCATCAGAAAAATCATAAAGGGGACACGGGTGTATTCCCCTAAGCTGGAGGACCCTCCCTCTTATGAAGGACTAGAATCCCGCAGCCCCGTGAAGAGAAATTATTTCACTATGATTATGAACAAGATGAAGCACCCTGCAGGGTAATTGAAAAAGGCAGCCTGATCGAAACCTTACGGTTGTCGATCAGGCTATTTTAGTTGCTGAATACTCTCAGGACAGTATATGGAGGTAAATGGACCCCTTCCGATTCATCCAATCTGTATCCGCATCCCAGATTCTTTGAAAGTGGATAATGAAAAATAATCAACTGGATGACGAACACAGACAGGTTTCTTGATGTTAAAATATAGAAAAAAGTTCAAGGGGGAATGCAGGGTGCAGCCAGGTGGGGAGATCATGTTTCAAGTGGTGCCGGTTATGATTGGAATCATTTTTTTGATCGTGTTTTCGATCATCGTATTTTCTGTCACGAAGGGATTATCAGAATGGAGTAATAATAATCAATCACCGGAACAAAAGGTGAAGGCCAAAGTGATTGGGAAGAGGACGGCCATAAGGGGCGGAGGAGAATCTAGGGCCTACAGCCTCTATTATATTACCTTCCAAGTAGAGGAAGGTGACAGGATGGAACTAAAGGTGAAAGATAAGGACTATGGGATGATCATAGAAGGGGACCGGGGAGAATTGATTTTTCAGGGTAGTCGCTTTCTCGGATTTCACCTGGATTCAGCCGTCAATGAAGGATAAAGCAAAAGGGCATTGTGTGGTGGATAACGAAAGACCCGTCGCGATGGACGGGTCTTTTCCAATTAAGTGTTATTTTAAATAGGCTTCAAAGTACCTTGCAGCGGCTACGGCATAATCTCCACGTGTCACATCCTGTGTTGGATGGAAATAGGCCTTCAATGTCGGTTCCAGATCATAAGGTCCTTGTTCGACTTTAAATTGTACATTCAGGATGTTCAACGAAATGGCCGTTTGAACATATCCTTTCTGTTCAGGAGGTACTGTATTTGTATCCACAACCTTCACTTCTTCCCCTTTGTAAAGGGCAGTGATGTTCCCAGAAAAGCCGGCTGCCTGTTGTTCAAGTCCAAGGGATTGAACGAGGGAGTAGGCAAGATCTGTGCGGTTGACCCTCTGTTTTCCATTGAATTTTCCTTCTTCATTCAGGGTCATGACCCCTTTTTGATTCTGATTTCCGTCTCTAAAGGCAGCGCCCTTTGAAGTAACAGCTGATATAAAGGGAAGAAAATCAGCTTTTGCATCAGAAATTAAGTCTGAACTTGATAGGTTCTGGCGGATCTCAGCCCCCATCACCAAATACTGAGCCAGTTCATCTCTCTTTAGGAAGTTGCGGGGTTTGAATGTCCCATCCGTATATCCATCGACTAAACGATTGCTGACAGCTGACTTGATCGCTTGTTCTGCCGGATCTCCTGAAATGTCAGAAAGTCCATTAAATCCGTTCACAGATGTGAAGGATAGAGTTCCTTTTACCTCTTCAGGGACACCTGAACCAATAGGATTTACTTCATTCCCTCTGATTCCTACTATTTTCACTTTCCATGTGCCTGCTTTTGGATTCTGTACCACAACCGTTCGATCCGTGGATAAAGGAAAGAGCAAGCTGATCCCTGAACTGTGCTCATTCCCGTCAGGGTCAACAAGGACAAGGTTCACAGGATTTCCTGTCTCCTCCAGTAATCCTTTGGCGTCAACCTTGGCAGAAAGGGTGTTCAAACCGCCTGTCACGACGAATTCATATTCATTATCAGATGTAAACGTGTTCGGATTATAATCAACCGTAAACGGTTTCCGTTCCGTCTGTGTATCGACAGAGCTGTTAAAGTCCTGGTTGATTGTGAGTGTTTCGCCGTATGTTCGATCATGAACGACGGAATCGATCGCTGCATAAGCATTCACATAGCCGGCCCCTACTTCCCATGACTCGTATCCAGGCATGTTGGTGGCAGACTGTTGAATGATCCCTTTCACTTCTTCAGGCAAGAGAGTCGGATCTGCTTCAAGGAGAAGGGCGACGATCCCTGCAACGTGTGGAGTCGCCATGGATGTTCCACTGCTGACTGTGTAATAAGGTAGATAAGCCGGCTCGATCATGTTCACGTCATCCGTAGCTCCCAGTGCCGGTACAGGTGAGACTGTGCGGGTTGAAATGATGTCCACTCCCGGTGCAGTAACCGATGGTTCATCTTTCCATGTCCATTGCTTTCCGTCCATTTCAAACGTCCCACCGACGCCTTTCGTTCCTCTTGAAGAAAAGTCAGCCAGTGTCCCATCCTTCACACCAGCCGCTACAGAGATAACCCAAGGGGCTTTTGCGTAAGGGTTGTGGGTGTTTTCACCGGGACCTTCATTCCCTGGCTGCGAAAAGCACCGTGATGCCGCGATCATAGGCTGCTTTACTTGCCAGATTGATAGGATGGTAGGGATCAAAGTCGCCTGAAGAGCCCCATGAGTTTGTAATGACTCTGATGTTGTGTTCAATCTGGTTGGTGATGGCATAATCAAATCCGCCAATACCATCGAGGACGAACAGCGCGGCACCTGAACCATATCCAATCAGATCGGCTCCAGGGGCTGCCGGCGTACTTTCCTTTCGACATGGCCCCGGTTCCGCCGACAGTTCCAGCGACATGGGTACCGTGACCCGAATTGGTATCCGTATTGACGACACCCTCTGTATACGTCACAGGAAGTAAGCTTGGAGACAGGCTATTGAGATTCGTACTTCCCAACACATTCTCCACCAGATTCCTTCCGAATTCGATATCCTTGTGTGTGCCATCGACACCGCTGTCATTGACCACTACACCGATTCCTTTTCCACTGAACGGAATTCCATTGTTGGCATTTCTGAATGAAGCATCCGTTTGGGCTTTGTCTACACCTGTTATGGCGGTTGAATCTGCATTATAATAGTCGAGTTTTTCATTTAAATAGAGTGACAGAATTTCACTGCTTTGAGATAAGGTGTCTATTTGTGATTTCGTTGCCAGTACCCCCACCATGGGAAGGGTGTGCATGGATAATCCTGTTTCCACGCCGGCATTCTTCAATACATCCAGTTGTCCATCCGTCACCGGACCGTTCTGCTTAAACGTGACGATCACCTGATAAACGGGTTTATTCTGTTTGAGGGCCTCTGTTAATCGAGGATCCACATGGACCCCTTCTTGCGCCTGGGCAAGGGGGGGATGTGAAGGCCCCTCCTACCAGTGAAAAGATCAATGCTGCTACGATGAATACGTAGATGAATGATAACTTCTTCATACGTTCACTCTCCTTCATTAATGGATATAAGCTTCCTTCACAGCCTGGTAGGCATTCACATAACCTGCTCCTACTTCCCAAGACTCATCGTTTGGCATGTTCGTTGCAGTGGACGTTAAGATTTCTTTCACATCTAAAGGTGTTAATGTAGGGTTTGCTTCAAATAATAGTGCAGCAATCCCGGCAACATGGGGTGCTGCCATTGATGTACCACTCATCGTCGTATAATAAGGAAGATAGGCCGGGTCGATGAATTCTACATCAATGGTTGCCCCCAATGCTGGAATGGGGGAGATGACTCTTGTGGAAATAATATTCTCACCAGGTGCCGTTACGGTTGGTGCATCAGTCCAATGCCATTCTTGACCATCCACCGAGACGGTTCCGCCGACATCTTTCAGTCCCCCTGGATGAAAACTCCGTTAATTCGCCACCTTTTGTACCGGCCGCCACGGTTACGACCCATGGAGCTTTCTTATAATTCCCTGAGATCGTTCCTTCTCCGGGGCCTGAATTCCCTGCAGAGAATACGGTGAGTATCCCGCGGTCGAATAATTTCTTCGTGGCAATATTGATGGGATGCTCCGGATCAAAAGGCTTTCCGGCTTCACTTGTATCCCCCCATGAATTGGTGATGACGCGGATATTGTATTCGAACTGATGCGTCAGGCTGTAATCGAACGCACCGAGTGTATCCAATATCGCTAATCCTGCTCCGGAACCGTACCCGACTAAATCAGCACCGGGTGCGACGCCTTCATGTTTCCCGGAAGACATCTTTCCGGTGGCTCCGACGATTCCTGCCACATGAGTTCCATGTCCTGAGTTATTATCCGTATTCGGAACATTCTCCACATACGTCACGGGGGCGAGCTCTGTCACAGCATTCAGGTTCATGAAAGCGGCGACATTTTGCACGAGGTGATCCCCGAATTCAAGATCCTTATGAGTCCCATCCACACCGCTGTCGTTCACCACCACTCCGACACCGTCTCCCGTTATGGGAAGTCCGCCGTTCTTCTTGATGAAATCACCATCTGTCCGGACCTTGTCGACACCGGTTAGTCTGGTTGCATCGGCATTTTCGTATTCCAGCTTCTGATTGTAGTAGATGGAACGGACTTTGCTCGATTGACTTAATGCAGCTATCTGCTCCTTGGTGGCGGTCATTCCGGCCATGGGCAGCTGGTTTAGAAGGATGCCCTTCTCAATCCCTGTTTGTTGAAGTACCTGTTTCTGTGTGTGTTTATCCTGTGAAGTAAAACTGACGATGATTTCAAGCGGGGTGCCTGCTTCAGTGAACTTGGCCAAGAGGCCGTCTTCCACTTTAGAATGATTCATTGTGGAAGCTTCACTATGTAGAGAGGTATTTGCCGGCACAACGAATGCCAGACAAAGTACGACTAAAACAAGTAAACGTAGCTTCATAGATTTCCCTCCTTTTTTAAAAAGTATATATAGTGTGAATCTTCTAGTAAATTAGGCATAGGTCTAATCCTATTAGGACAAAAGACAAAGTGGATACGACTAAAGTAGTAAAAAAACCTCCTTACTCAATGTAAGGAGGCAATGGGACGAGCCTGTGCTTCACAGCATAAATGATCACTTGGGACCGGCTCTTCACTTTGAATTTCTTGAAGATGTTGCTTACGTGGATTTTCACGGTTTTATCAGTGATATGAAGTTTGCCGGCAATTTCTTTATTGGAGAGTCCTTCAACAAGAAAAGTGAGCACTTCTTTTTCCCTCATGGTCAATTGGTCCTCTTCGTCCTGTTTATTTTTATTCTGGTGAAGATTCAGAAGTTTCTTGGTCATGAGGGGGTGGATATACGATTCCCCTTTATAAACGGATCGAATTGCTTCAACGACTTGGGATGAAGGGGAGTCTTTCAATAAGTACCCGTCTGTCCCTAAATCAATGGCGTGGTAGAAGTAATCTTCCTGGCTGAACATGGTCAGGATGATCACTTTCATTTCCGGATGATAAGTTTTAATTTCTTTCAATACGTCGATCCCATTCTTTCCGGGCATGTTGATATCAAGAAGGATCACATCGGGCTTCGAATGCTTTAGTTCTTCGAGGACCTGATGAGCAGATATCGCTTCCCCGACAACCTGTATATCTTCTTCCAATCCGAGGATGTTGGTCAACCCATCTCTCAGCACGGCGTGATCATCTATCAAAAATACCTTAATCAACGTTCTCCCTCCATTCCCAGGCGCGGAACCCCAAGGATAACTTCGGTTCCACTTCCTTCTTTGCTTTCAAAATGCAATGTGGCGTTAATCTTATCTGCGGCTTCATTCATTTGCATGATGCCGAAATGTGGATGCTTCTGTGCTTTGATCATGGCATGGAAGAGGGAAAATCCCTTTCCGTCATCCTTTATCTTAAGCATGATGTTCTCCTTTTGATAGTGGAGTGATACGTCGATATTTCTTGCTTCACTATGCTTTAAACTGTTTTGGACACTCTCCTGGAACGTATCGAATAGAATGCCTTCCACCATGGAACTCAATGTATAGGGCTTCCCCCTGATCGAGAAAGTGAGATTGGTATCCTTATACGTATCATCTTTATAGAACTCTTCGATTCTTTTATTGATTGCCGGGATCAAGCCCACGTTTTTACGGGAAGGGGGCTTGAGGGCATAGATGGAATTTCGGACTTCCAATAAACTTTCCCGGAGCTTCTGGGTACAGGCATCGACCAATGCGTAACTGTCATCGGGATGCTTGGCCCATTTCCGTTGGGCAGTTTCCAGATTCAGGACGGCGCCTGCCAGGTTCTGAGCGATTCCATCGTGGATGTTCCTGGCAATCCGATTTCTTTCTTCCAGAATGTTTTTCTCTTCTTCTTCTTTTACGAGAGTCCTTGTCTTAAGGACGGCAGCCAATTGATTGGCGGTGGTTGCAAGGGCATTGCGTTCTTCTTCAAGGAAACTGTTGCTTCTTGAACGAGCGACGACGAGGAGGCCGAGCAATTCTTCTTCCAGTAACAAGGGTACACACACAAACGCTTTCATCTCTTTGCTGAAGCAGCGGGTGAGCCCATTCTCTTCCTCATATTTCCTGTTTTTAATATAATGGATGGTCTGCGTACCAGGGAGGTCTTCGAATGAACAATTTTCCATGATGGGGTCTTTGGACGACCTCCCATCATACTTGACGTTCCACTCACTGTGTCGCAAGGATAACAGCAACAATTCATCATAGAACACCACATGTTTGAATTCCTTGAAAAATGATTGGAACGGATTCTGTTGCAGCATATGCTTATTCAATTCTTTCGTCACAATAAAGAGACTCTTCAATCTGTTCTTTTCTGTCTTGATCCTCATATATCCGGCACCGATCAGCGAAATGGCAATCAACGGCGAGAAGAAGAAGAAATAAGAAAATACGTCGATCTCCCCGCGGTTCTGGCTTCCCAATATGTAAAAGAGAACGCCGTACATGATGGAGATCAGGGCACTGTTTGCTTCTGATATCAATTTATTCTTCCATGCATCGAACTTATATGGCTGAGGCCTTAAGAGAAGGACCATATCCACAATGACATTGTTAATGACATAATAGAAGAGTAAGAGCAGGCAGTAACTCAAAGTCCCTGCTATGATCAGATTTTCTCCCTGTATGGCTGGATTCATATAGGTTTCGACAGCCGCTACGGCAAGAATGAAGCTGATTCCCAACTGAGCGGGATTAAAGAGGAGGATCCTTAAAGGACGCTTCTGCCATAATCCAGTCACGAGGAGAACGAGGGCGAAGATGGTGACGGTCATACTGAGCCCGTAGATCAGATATAAGGTATACAATAAAGGGAAATTAATGGTCGTAAATCCCTTCCAGACAGGGATGGGATAGTACTCTGTGATCCCAAGGAACAGGGCGAACAACAGCAGCACCAAAAGAGAAGACGTATCAGCACTCAAGTTGATCGAATGATAGAGGATGGCGCACCATCCGATGACACTGATCGTCATGAGGTAAAGATAAGAATATCTTTCACGGGATATGGAATGAGCGATAAAAATCCCCCCTTTGATAAATAGATGATAAGGGAGCGCTGTCCCTCTTATATAAACTCTATCACACTATCTTCCCAAAGATTCAGACATTTTTCCATTGTCCAAATGTCTAGACTCTCTACTACTAAAGGACTAGTTCTTTTGAGGCTTCTTAAACGTTTTGGGGTGAGGTCTTTGTATTTCAGGGGAAGCAGAACATAAAAAACCTCCTTACCCAAAGAAATACAATGGGGTAAGGAGGTTGGTGTTTATTGTTTTACTGTCGGGAAACCGAATCCAGAAGCGATGTCATCTCCTTGAGCTGCATGTAGCCCTCCGAGGATGTCTTTCGCTTTGGCTCTGTTTTGAAGCTCTGATCTCAGCTGTGTGTTCGTCAAGCCCGGATTCGCTGCCCAAATCTTAGCTGCCAGGCCTGATACATGTGGAGTCGCCATTGACGTACCACTGATCGTATTATATGTTCCGTCATTCCAGGTTGATAGGATGTTTTTTCCTGGAGCCGAAACCTCTACATCCTGTTCTCCGATGATATAATCACCGTCTGTTGAAGGATTCCCTCTGGAAGAGAAGTCAGCGATTCGGTACGTTCCGTTTTCAACTGTGTTTTCTAAAGCAGCAACCGCCACTGCTTCTTTCAGACCGCCAGGGTACCCGATCGTGTTTTCATCGGGACCGGAATTTCCGGCAGCCGCTACTACAAGGGTGCCATTCTTGTTAGCGTATGTTACTGCTTCAGAAATCAGTTCGTCCTTTCCGTCTGATCCAAGCGACATGGAAATAACCAGGTTCACTCCAAGGCGATTAGCTTCATCGGAAGCGTGTCGGATGGCAGCAGCAATATCATCGGAGAAGCCCATTCCGGTGTCCCCGAGGACCTTATAAGCCCAAAGCTTAGCATCTGGAGCGACTCCGTAGATTCCGGTTCCTGCATCGCCTCCATCAGCCAGTACACTGCCGGCAACATGAGTACCATGGCCATGCAAATCAGAACAACTTCCATCTCTCAAAGGGGATAGGAGCCCGGTGAAGTCTTTACACTGTTCTGACCGATTCTCCAGATCCTGGTGGTTGGTCTTCACTCCTGTATCCAATACAGCTACACGAATGTTTTCTCCACCACTTGTCGCTTGAATGGCGGGATCTTCATACATTGCCTCGATTCCCCATGGTGTTTGATCAGTGGGAGAAACGGATTTATTGGAGTCCCAAAGGAGATCCACCTGTACGTTTGACACTTTTTGAACTGATAGATTTTTATTTTTCTGTAGGGCTTCAAATTGGCTTTGATTTACGGTAGTGGAGAAAGTGTCTTCATCCAGATTCCATCTCGTCCCATATTTACTCCTTGCTTCATTTTTGATAGAGGTGTTATCCGATTGTATGTATACCCTGATGTTGTCTTGCCCTTTGACCTCATCCTGTACCTTTGCATCTGTCTGTGCTCCGAATGAAGGGGTCACAAGAGCTGCCCCTACTAGCAGTGAACCTAACCATTTCGCTTTTCTCTTCACTTTTGTCATCCTCCCTGAAAATAGTCTGCATGTTAATGCAAATCAAAATTATCAAAATATGACCAGGTTGAATAGAGGACCAAACTCATATGGGAATCTTATGTGAATAGAAGAAATAGTGTAATTTTAACTATAAACTAGTGGGAAAGTCGGTATCCTTGGGTATTTATGGATATGAGGGTATCATTCGAATGTTGAGGGGATTGATTTTATTGAAACGATGAGACTATCTTTGTGGATAAAAAAGGATTATTCTTTTGGGAATATGGCTGTTCTTATGGTTTCAATGCAATGACTGAATCTACTCCAATAAGCTAATAGAGGGACCTGAGAAGGAGCAGGGGATCATGAAGAATCTTAAGTGTCTGTACATAAAAAGAAGACACCCCCGGATGTCCTGGTCGGGGGTGTGTTTTTTTCACCATTCCTTCGGTTCATAATGTAAGTCCTGGAACAGTCGTGTTTTTTCTTTTTTGGAGAGATCCCTCCATTGACCTACAGGCAGGTTGCCTAAGTGAATATTCATGATTCGTGTACGCTGCAATCGGTACACCTCATATCCAAGGGCTTCACACATACGGCGGATCTGCCGGTTCAAGCCTTGAGTCAGTGTGATCTGAAATACGTATTTGGAGACCTGCTCCACCTTACATGGCAATGTTTTCGTACCAAGGATCTTGACACCCTCTGACATCTGCTTTAAGAAATCCTCGGAAATCGGGCGGTCAACTGTTACGATGTATTCTTTCTCATGCTGGTTTTCGGCGCGGAGAATTTCATTGACGATATCTCCATCGTTCGTCAAGAGGATCAATCCATCGGAATCTTTATCCAGACGACCGATGTTGAAAATCCGTAATGGATGGTTAACGAGATCGACGATATTTCCTTTCACGCCTTTTTCGGTGGTACTCGTGATCCCCACCGGTTTATTCAAAGCGATGTACACATTATTCCGTGCGACTCTGACAGGGGCCCCGCTTACTTTTACGTCATCTCCGGGATTCACTTGATCACCTATTTTGGCGATTTTCCCATTGATTGTGACTCTTCCTTCCGTGATCAATTTATCTGCACCTCGTCTGGATGCTTTCCCAGCTTCGCTGATATACTTGTTAATACGCATGCTAAACACAACCTTAAAAGGATAATTAATATTCTAAGAATATCGGACTGACATTATATTTTCAAGGAATTCAACAAATGGATCCCATTCCGGAGGGCTGTTATACAAAAAAACATGTTTCCTCCATATACCCCTTTACATTTACGCGGCGTCAGGCTGTAAAGTGAAAATTGTCAGGAGGTGACATGATGGAATATACCGTTAAAAAATTGGGGGAGATGGCTGGTGTGAGTACGAGAACCCTCCGTTACTATGATGGAATTGGACTTCTAAAGCCGGCCAGAATCAATTCATCAGGCTACCGGATCTACGGGGAAAAAGAAGTCGACAGACTGCAGCAGATCCTCTTTTACAAAGAACTGGGTATGGGGTTGGATGAAATTAAAGATATTCTTGATGATCCAGCCTTCGACGAAACAAATGCATTAATAGAACACCGGGAAATTTTACTGGCCAAAAGAGAGCAGCTTGATCGATTGATAGCCAACGTAAATAAAACACTACAAGTAAAGGAAGGGAAGATGACCATGACAGATCATGAGAAGTTTGAGGGATTCAAGCAAAGGATGGTTTCGGACAACGAGAAAAAGTATGGAAAAGAAGTACGTGGGAAATATGGCGGCAACGCAATGGATGAGTCGAATGCAAGGCTCAGGAACATGTCTGAAGAAGAGCACAAAAAAATCACCGGGCTGGAACAGGAAATCAAACAAGTCTTGGGAGAAGCCCTTCAAACAGGCGATCCTTCGGGTCGAGCGGCTCAAAAAGTGGCAGACCTGCATAAACAGTGGATCACTTTCTACTGGGGACACTATAGTAAGGAAGCTCATGCAGGCCTTGCCCAGATGTACGTGGATGATGAGAGATTCAAAGCATATTATGATGCTGTAAAAGATGGTGCAGCAGAATTCCTTCGGGATGCCGTCCTTATCTATACGGGTCAGAAAAACGAAGTGGAATAAACAAGAAGTACTTTCTGCCTCAAATAAATGGTATGATAGCAGGGACGAACTTGAAAGAACGAACCTAACCATAACGGAGTGAAAAAATGAGTAAACCCAAGAAAAAGAGCGGAACCGGCCAAGGAACAGGAAAGAAAGGCTGGAACCGATGGCAGGCAGGGGCCAACAAGAAAAAAAGCAACAAGCCTTATACAAGTAAAGGCGTTAAGCATGGCAATAAGCAGAAAGATAATTAATCCTATTTACGTTCATTTCCTTTTTGGGAGTGGACTTTTTTTCTAATATAGATGTCGATATAAAATAGTATTTGCTATATGGACGGCTACCTGTTACTATTAATAATAGTTATTTTTGTTCGGTCTGTAAGGAATGAGAGTATTTAAACTTTCCGCCTTTGATATCTAATTGAGCAATAATAGTAATAAATCGTGGATTTAAATCCACACAGGAGGATACACACATGCAAGAAGGTACAGTAAAATGGTTTAACGCAGAAAAAGGATTCGGTTTCATCGAAATCGAAGGTGGAGAAGATGTATTCGTACATTTCTCAGCTATCCAAGGCGAAGGCTTTAAAACGTTAGAAGAAGGTCAAAAAGTTACATTTGACACTGAGCAAGGTCAACGTGGACTTCAAGCGACTAACGTAAACAAAGCATAATTGCTTTATGAGGAAGGACTCTCTATGGAGGGTCCTTTTTTTCTTTTTCTAAAAGGACCTGAATGTGGTGGCATTTTTTGCGGTTACGTTAACGAATATTTCATGATGCCTTGAATATAGACGCAGGATTCCTTCAGAGTACATTCCCTGATTTTGATTTTTCCTTCCTTTTCTAATTCAGCTGCTGACTTTTCGATGGATTCTGCTTCTTCTTGCGATGACACTGGAAGTTCGATTGAAAAAAAGTTTCCGCGACTAGCTTTACTCAAGCTTTTGAGTAATCCAACCTTATTCATTAAACCATCCCCTTTATCTTTTACTTTCGACGAATGTAGAGGTTTCTCCTTTATAAAGAGAGAGTTTGAAGGGGTTTGCTTTTAGTTGGTTTATCTGTTACACTGAGTAAGAATTATTTTTGTTCGGTCTGTAAGGAAAGAATAAGTACTTAAACTTTTCGCCTTTGATCTCTCATTGAGCAACGATAGTAATAAATCGTGGATTCGAATCCACACAGGAGGATACACACATGCAAGAAGGTACAGTGAAATGGTTTAACGCAGAAAAAGGTTTCGGTTTCATCGAAATCGAAGGTGGAGAAGATGTATTCGTACATTTCTCAGCTATCCAAGGCGAAGGATTTAAATCTCTAGACGAAGGTCAAAAAGTTACATTTGACACTGAGCAAGGTCAACGTGGACTTCAAGCGACTAACGTAAACAAAGCGTAATAGCTTTTGATGAAGGGACTCTCTCGGAGGGTCCTTTTTTTATTGTCCGGGTTGATTGTTTAATGGAAGGTTCCGCCTCGTCGCAGCCTGCGCTTTTGGAAATAAAAAGGGACCGACAGCGTTCGTCGGTCCCGGAGACAACATGTTACAAGTTTAAAATGGTTAGGTAAAGCATAACACATTATTGATGGAATACCTAAAGATATTTCAAAAGAATTTGTAGTGTTGAATAGAATTCAAGATTTTCCATGAAAATAAGAAAAAATAAATGAGGTTTTAACATGAGAATGAGACAATTTCGAGATTATAAACTTAGCGATACTATTATAAATGCACTATCTGGTTTAGGCTATGAAGCCCCTACAGAGGTCCAATCCAAGGTACTTCCTCTTGCCCTTGAGAAAAAGGATCTAGTTGTCCGGTCGCAAACGGGAAGTGGGAAGACGGCTTCATTCGGGATCCCTCTTTGCGAGATGGTGGTATGGGAAGAAAATAAACCCCAGGCACTCATTCTGACGCCAACCAGGGAACTTGCCGTTCAAGTGAAAGAGGACATCACGAACATCGGACGATATAAGCGTATCAAAGCGGCTGCTGTGTATGGGAAATCTCCTTTTCACCGTCAAAAGCTGGAGCTTAAGCAGAAAAATCATGTCGTCGTCGGCACCCCTGGACGTGTCCTTGATCATATTGAAAAAGGGACGTTTCCCCTGGATAAACTTCAATATCTTGTCATCGACGAAGCCGATGAGATGCTGAACATGGGTTTTATTGACCAGGTGGAAGCCATTATTCAGAAATTGCCGAGGGATCGAATGACCCTGACCTTCTCGGCTACACTGCCGGAAGACGTGGAAGAGCTCTGTCACAAGTATATGAAGGAACCCGTCCATATTGAAATCAAAGCAACGGGGATCACAACGGATAAAATAGATCATTCCTTGTTTGAAGTGAGGGATGAAGATAAGCTTACCCTTCTGAAAAACGTGACGACCGTTGAAAATCCTGATAGCTGTATCATTTTCTGCCGGACAAAGGAAAATGTGGATACATTGTGTGAAGAACTGGATCGATCCGGGTATCCTGTGGATAAAATCCACGGAGGTATGATTCAGGAAGCCCGTTTTGAAGTGATGGATGATTTTAAACGGGGAGATTTCCGCTACCTGGTGGCAACGGATGTAGCGGCGCGAGGAATTGATATCGAAAATATCACCCATGTCATCAACTATGACCTTCCCATGGAAAAAGAAAGCTATGTCCATCGCACAGGGAGAACAGGGAGAGCCGGTCAAACCGGAAAAGCGATCACCTTCTGTACACCTTATGAAGAGAAATTCCTTGCAGAGATTGAGCAGTATATCGGATTCTCGATTCCAAAGCTAGTGGCCCCTTCATTAGAAACGGTATTGGAGTCGAAAGCTGCATTTGAGCGTAAACTGGAGGAGGAACCTGATTATAAATCAGACAAAAGTGAGCAGTTGAACAGAGACATCATGAAGCTCTACTTCAATGGCGGAAAGAAGAAGAAAATCAGGGCTGTCGATTTTGTTGGGACCATCGCCAAAATGGATGGAGTGACGGCTGATGACATCGGTATCATCACAATCCAGGAAAATCTATCTTATGTAGAGATATTGAATGGCAAAGGGCCGTTAGTCTTACAAGCAATGAAGAAAACCACAGTCAAAGGTAAGAAGCTGAAAGTTCATGAAGCGAGAAAATAAATGGATGGTTTGGAAGCTATAATGAACAGGACAGAAAGGCAGCGAATGTAGTGACGTTCGCTGTCTTTTTCATTCTGGTAGTGACATTTTGAGGGAATTACAGAAAAAGGATGTGTGCGGGGCCTTAGGGTTGTAAAGAATCATTGACATTTCTGAGAAATTCCATCTATATCAGAGCAAACCCGACAGGCGAAGGGAGTAATACAACAGTCTCTCCGAAGTTGGTCACTGCGTCACACCATCCAAATCTGGGACACAGTGCCTGTCCCCGCGTCCCACAACCCTGGCCTGGGACACAGTGCCTGTCCCCATGTCCAACGTTATAGAAGAATAATGTTGTAATCGTTTTCAAGTTGTTATATCATTCAATTATAGGAAATCCGAAACGTTTTGGGAGATGTGTAAGTGACAACGATTAAAGATATTGCGAGAGTAGCAGGAGTGTCCGTGACGACGGTTTCAAGAGCGTTGAATGGATATTCTGATGTAAATGAAGACACGAGGAAAAAGATTGCCCAAGTGGCAAAGGAGTTGAATTACAGTCCGAACTCGATTGCCAGAAGTTTGGTCATGAAGAAGTCGAAGACGATTGGATTACTCGTTTCAGGATTCTCGAAGGAAAGTGTGAAGGATAATTTCATCGTGGAAGTGCTGGCAGGGATTAATGAATTTGTTTCCGGTTCCGACTACGATCTTGTGTTATTCAATACCAATTCTTCGAAGCAGCGTGAAAAGACGTACACTCAACTTTGCAGGGAAAGAAGAGTGGACGGTGTCATTATCCAGGGTATACGAACCGATGACCCTTATTTACATGAAGTCGTGGAAAGTGACATTCCCTGCGTACTGATCGATATTCCCCTTGAATCCGGGAATGTGAGTCATGTGACAACGGATAATGTATTAGGAGCCGAGAAAGCCGTTCAGCATTTACTCGATCAGGGGCACAAAAAGATCGGGATGATTAATGGCCATGAATTTGCGTTTGTTAGTCAACAGCGATTGGAAGGGTATGAAAATGCATTACAAAGGGCACAGGTCGGACTCAATGCCAATTACATCGTTAATGGGGAGTTTACAGAAGAAAGTGGAAAGAGGGCAGCCCTCTCATTATTAACCTCATATCCTGAAATCACAGCGTTATTTTGTGCAAGTGATTTAATGGCCATTGGGGCCATGAGTGCAGCGAAAGAGTTGAATGTAAAGGTTCCTGAAAAGCTTTCCATCGTGGGATATGATGATATACTGCTGGCTTCCTATGTCAGTCCCACTCTGACAACCGTCCAACAGAATAAGTTTCAACTCGGGTATGAAGGGGCAAGACTACTCCTCGATTTATTATCAAATCAGTCCAAGACCCACCGGATGGTGTTAGAGACAAAGTTAATCAAAAGAGAAAGCACTTTATAGAAATGAATAAATGTTGGTGAACGTCTCCATAAAGGAATAGCCAACTTTTATTTAGGAGATGATCCGAAACGTTTTGGAAAAAGATAGGATTTTTTATTTTTTGAATGTTTCCAAAACGTTTCGGAAACCAGTTGGAATGATTCACTAATAAAACCTTTTTGACAGTAGGAGGAACCAAAGATGAATTACAGAGTCATTAAAGAGAATAACTTATTTCTTCTTACAGATGAGCAGGGAGATATCGTTTCAGATCATAGCTATGGACTTGGTTTGTATAAGAATGACACAAGGTATCTCAGTAAGCTGAATGTGAAAATCAATCATGAAAAACCGATTCTCTTACATTCGGATGGATCCGAAAACTATATGTCTACCATTCTATTGACGAACCCCCACCAAGAAGAGGATGGAAAACTTATTCTTTGGAGGGAATCAGTAGAGATCGAAAGGAAGCGCTTTATTTACGGAGATGTGCTATACGAAACGATCACGACGAAAAATTATTATCCAAAACCGGTATCGTTTGAGTTGAAGGTGGAAGTCGATGTGGACTTTAACGATATGTTCATCGTACGCGGATTCCAAACCGGAAACATAGGAATGAGGGCGGGGCAGAAGGTAGAGGATCAAACACTGACCTTTCAATATGAAGGAGCAGACGGCATCAATCGGGCGACAAAGATCCATTGGGATGCCAAAGCGAAAAACGTGGAGGAAAATGGTGAGATTACCTTCCAGATTGAGCTTCAGCATGAGGAAGAAAAGTCCATTACATTGATGGTCGTACCACTGGAAAAAGAAGAGGTCAGAGATGATCTATTACCAGTCGAAGAAGCTCTTCAAAAATTAAAGGTTTCATATAAAGAATGGTCAGCCGGTTTAACGAAAGTTGAAACGGATTACCAGCCGCTGCAACGACTGGTGGACAGAGGGTTGTCAGATCTCCGCGTCCTCCTGACGGACACTGGATACGGAAAGTTTCCTGTAGCAGGCCTGCCCTGGTTCGGGGTTCCATTTGGAAGAGACAGTCTGATTGCCGCACTGCAGATGATTGCCTTCGAGCCACAGGTGGCAAAAGGAACCCTGTTCACGATGGCCAGTGAACAAGGGACAAAGGTGGATCCGTGGAGAGATGAACAGCCTGGCAAAATCATGCATGAGATTCGGTACGGAGAGCTTGCGAATACGAACCAAATTCCGTTCACCCCTTATTATGGAACGATTGATGCAACCCCGCTATTTTTAGTTCTGTTAACCGAGTATGTGAAATGGACGGGTGACTTCCATACGTTCCGAAATCTTTCAGACAACGTGAAGAGAGCGCTTGAGTGGATCGACCGATATGGAGACCGTGATGGAGATCTATTCGTTGAATATCATCAGGAATCGTCGAAAGGAATTGCTAACCAGGGATGGAAGGATTCTGGGGATTCCATTGTACATCGAAACGGGGACTATGCAGATACACCGATTGCCTTAGTAGAGGTTCAAGGGTATGTGTACCAGGCGAAACGTGGGTTGGCTGCAGTTTATGAAGAACTTGAGGATCAAGAAACGGCTTCCAGGTTGAGAATGGAAGCGAACAAGCTCCAAGAGCGATTTGAACAGGAGTTTTGGATGGATGACGTGGAATTCTATGCCATCGCACTTGATCAGAACAAGGAAAAGGTTGAATCGATCACCTCTAATCCAGGACACGTTTTATATTCAGAAATGATGTCTCGAAAGAGGGCTGAAAAAGTAAGTCAGACGTTGACGAATGACAAGATGTTTTCAGGCTACGGCATTCGCACCATGGGGAAAGGCGAGGCTGGTTATAACCCGATGAGTTATCACGATGGAAGCATTTGGCCCCATGATAACAGCATGACTCTTCTGGGATTAAGTAAATTAGGATTTATGGAAGAATCAAAGAAGGTGATGAGCGGACTGATTGATGCATCCCGACACTTCGAGTATGATCGACTGCCGGAATTGTTCTGCGGCTATGACTCTGCAATCGGGAAGGCTGTAAAGTATCCTGTCGCTTGTTCTCCCCAGGCATGGGCAGCAGGGACGCCCCCTCGTATTTATTCAATCACTGCTAGGATTGTTTCCAAACAGCTTAACAAAAGAAATTCATCTTAATCCAACCTTACTTCATGAAATGAACATCTTGACCGTGCACGATATAACGATTGGTGATGGAGTGCTGTCTCTGACCTTAACGCGAAAAGGAGACAAAGTAGAAACCACTATACTAGAAAACTCAACAGGCTATGACATTGTGAAAGAAAAGCAGACAGTGTAATCACATCCAGGATGAACAGTCCTATTTTAACTAAATCATAAAAAGGGGTTATGAAAAATGGCGAAGAAAAAATGGATGGCTACTCTAGGTATGACGACGATGTTAGTGGGTTCGGTTTTGGCAGGGTGCAGCGGGTCAGATGAGAAGACGAGTTCAAACGGAGCTGATGAAAAGGTGCAAATCACGTTGGCAGGCTGGGGAGGAAATCCTTCTGAACAGAAGCTGTTGACTCAAACGATTGCTGACTTTGAAGAAAAACATCCGACTATTGACGTGAAGCATGAAGTCATCTCCGAGCAGTATATGGACGTATTGAAGACACGTTTGATTGGCGGGGAAGGTCCTGACGTTTTCTATTTGGATGCCCTGGAGGCTCCTGCCCTGATTGAAACCGGGGTTGTGGAACCGCTGGATGATTACGTAACGGAAGATTTCGATGTGGAAGACTTTGAGAAACCGATGCTTGAAGCGTTCCAGGTCGATGAAAAGACATATGGCTTCCCGAAAGACTATTCGACTCTTGCCTTATTTTACAATAAAAAGATGTTTGAAGAAGCCGGTGTAGAAGTTCCGACAACATGGGATGAGCTTCGTGAAGTGTCAAAAGCCCTGACAAAGGATGGCGTGTATGGATTTGGAGTCGCTCCTGAACTCGCCCGCCTTTACCATATTGCCCAGTCGGCGGGTGGGGATGTGGTGAAGGATGATCAAGCGAACTTTGCTTCAGATAACGTGGTCAAGGCCCTTCAGCCGATCATCGACCAGCATAACGAAGACAAAACCTCTGCACAGGCTTCAGAAGTTGGAGCGAACTGGGGTGGGGAAATGTTCGGTCAAGGCAAGGCTGCCATGGTCATCGAAGGGAACTGGGCGATCCCATTCTTAGCGGATACCTTCCCTGATGTAGATTACGGAACGGCTGAATTACCGACCATCAATGGGGAAAAAGGAACAATGGCCTACACCGTTGGCTATGTTATGAATGCGGCATCTGAAAAGAAGGAAGCTTCATGGGAGCTGATTTCCTATCTGACTGGTAAAGAAGGGATGGAAACGTGGACATCCAAAGGATTTGCCCTTCCGACACGTAAGTCAGTTGCAGAAAAATTAGGGTATGACAAGGATGAATTACGCGGGGCGCTTGTCGCGGGAGCACCTTATGCAACGGTTTGGGCAGAAGGAAAGAACCTGCCGATCATCATGAATAATTTCAACAACCAATTTATCGCTGCCTTCCTGGGTGACCGACCATTGGATGAAGCATTGAAAGAAGCAGAAGAACAAGCGAACAGCGAAATTCAATAATCTTTTTAAAGGTACCTGGCACACCAAATTGTGTCAGGTACAGCTTTACGATTGGCTGTATTCTTTCTTTTGAGGTCTTGGATGCGGACCTGGGCAGAAAGAATACAGGTAATCGCTGAAGATAGTAGAGACAGATAGAAGGTAGGGATAAGAATGAACAAACAATCTACTAAGAAGAGATTACAGGATGCAGGGCAGGGATATTTATTTATGTTTCCCACGCTATTTGTATTAGCGGTGTTTATTATCGGACCGATTCTATATGCCATCTTTTTATCCTTTCATAAGGTTCAACTCCTGGGGGATATGAGTGTTGAATTTGTTGCTTTCGAAAACTTCGCCCGGATTATGGAAGACAACCGGGCCATTATCGCGTTGAAGAACACGGCAAAGTACGTACTGATTGTGGTGCCGACGCAAACCTTTCTGGCTTTGGTGCTGGCAGCGACATTGAACGCGGGGTTAAAGGGTGAGAAGCTGTTCAGGATTGTCTATTTCTTACCGACTTTAACGTCTTCAGCCGTGCTGACACTGATCTTTATGTGGATGTATAACAAAGAAGGGCTGATCAACAACCTTTTAGAGAAAGTGGGCTTGCCGACATATAATTTCTTAGGCGACCCAGACATTGCCCTGAATGCGATTATGTTGATGAACATTTGGGCGACTGCACCGTTTTTCATGGTCATTTATCTTGCCGCCCTTCAGGATATTCCGGACTCTTTATACGAAGCGGCTGAACTGGACGGAGCGAATGCCATTCAGAAGTTCTTCTATGTGACCGTACCGTTCTTGAGGCCGGTTACATCCTTTGTCGTCATCATGGGGGTCATCGGAACGTTCCAGCTGTTTGATCAATCGTATATCTTCTCAGGTGGATCCGGTGGTCCGAACAACTCCACGTTAACGGTTGTCCTCCTGATCTATCAATATGCCTTTAAATCATTGGGAACCATGGGATATGCGGCAGCACTGGCTTTTGCCCTCGCCTTAATCATCCTCGTGGCGACATTGATTCAACGTAAATTCTCTAAAGAAGAATCTCTTTATTAAGGAGGATGGAAGCATGAATTCGAAGAAAAAGACGTTCAGTAAGCGTCTTCTATACATTGTCCTGATCGGTTACGCCATCACAACTCTGATTCCATTCTTATGGGCACTATCTTCTTCATTTAAAACATTGGAAGAAATCATTGGCGGAACGATGAATTTCATTCCAAAAAATTTCACATTGGATAACTACAAACAGATCTTTATCGAGCAGGAGCTCTTTCCAAGATGGTTATTCAATAGCTTATTCATCGCAGTCATTGGGACCTCATTGAATATCATCTTTAATTCCATGGCTGGTTACGCCTTGGCTCGTCTACGTTTTCCAGGGAAAAAGACATTGTTCATCATGATCCTGGCTGTTCTGATGATTCCGGCACAAGTCACGATGATCCCGAACTATTTGATTCTAAAGGAAATCGGCTGGCTTAACTCGTATCAGGGAATGATCGTACCGGCAATGATCAATGCCACCTTCATCTTCATGATGAGACAGTTCTTCATCAACTTCCCGAAAGAACTGGAAGAGGCTGCTCAAATCGATGGACTGAGCCGTTTCGGAATCTTCTTCAAGGTGGTGTTGCCATTAGCGAAGCCGGCGTTGGCCGCACAGGCGATCTTTGTCTTCATGGGATTCTGGAACAACTTCATGACTCCATTGATTGTCATGACCGATACTGAAATGTATACACTGCCATTAGGGCTGAACACCTTTAAAGGCCAATACGTCAGCTACTGGAACTACATCATGGCGGCATCCATGGTCTTTACTCTGCCAGTACTCCTTCTGTATGCTTTTTTTAATCGGTACTTTATTAAAGGAATTTCATTCACAGGCGGGAAATAAAAATGGGAGGGCTCATCTATATAGAGAGCTCTCTTTTTTTTTGTTAAGGGTGGATGAGAGTAGAGTCAACCATTCATCGTGTACCGGCGTTCATATAGGTGTAAAATGACGAATAGTGGGTATTGTGTGAAGAGGGAATCTGTTTTAGGTACAATTATGTAGTTTTTGTAAAAAGAAAAGATATAGTATTGTATTATTCTACTGTTTTAGATATAGTTGGATAGATTGAAATATTTGGGAGGAGATATAATGAATTCCATGCATGATATTGCCATCATCATCCCTGCCTATAACCCAGATGAAAAATTGACCATCTTAGTAAATGAAATCGTATCAGCTCAATTTTCACGAGTTATTATTGTGAATGATGGAAGTAAAAAAGAGTGTTCAAGTATTTTTGAAGAATTGGAAGAACGTAAGGAGTGTGTGGTGCTCCACCATGCTGTGAATCAGGGGAAAGGTCGTGCACTTAAAACGGCTTTTACATATTTCAATGAGAACTATAGTGATTCAATCGGACTCATTACAATTGATTCCGATGGACAGCATACTCTCGAAGACATGGAGAAAGTGGCTGCTAAATTAGTGGGAAGCCCAACCAGTTTAGTACTTGGATCCAGGAACTTCTCAGAAGAAAATATTCCATTCAGGAGCAGGTTCGGGAATAATCTCACAAAGGTCGTTGTCAGGTTTGCCAGCGGGATCAATGTTTCCGATACACAGACCGGTTTGAGGGGGATTCCTGCAGTATTCGTAAGCGACCTACTTGAGGTGAAAGGAAATCGTTATGAATACGAGATGAATATGCTGCTTGAATGTAAGAAAAAGAATATCAAAATCGAAGAAGTAAAGATCAAGACGATTTATATAGAAGAAAATAAATCCTCGCACTTCAATCCTATTAAAGATTCGATCAAAATCTATTCTGTGTTCCTGAAGTTTATCGCATCCTCTTTTGCATCTTTTGGTATAGATATTGTTCTATTCATTATCTTCTCATTGATGCTGAAAGAAATGCTGCCGGATTCCTTCATCATTGTTTCAACGGTGCTGGCAAGGGTGCTTTCTTCGTTCATTAATTTTATGATTAATAGAAATGTAGTCTTTCAATCCACATCATCTCATACGATGGTAAAATATTATACCCTTAGTATTCTTCAGATGGGCATTTCTGCGTTGGGGGTACATTATATTTATTCCGCTTTCAGTTCTGGAGAGGTAGTCATCAAAATTATGGTCGATTCCTTGTTATTCCTGGTGAGCTTTGTCATTCAGAGAGAGTGGGTTTTCAAAAATGAAGTGGGCCGTCGAGTTGTTGAATCATGAGCAGCATTGTATCCTTTTTATTCCTTTTCGCTTCTTTAAGCGGATGGGGGCTTCTTGCTTTTAATCGGATAAAAGTGCATATCGCTTTTATCCCCATTTTCATCTTTTCATCCATCACTACCGTTGTGTTTTGTGCAGGGTTAATTAACATTATGCCTCTAGCAGTAAACCTTATTTACTACTCGGGGCTTATTCTTTTTGGCGTTTACCTCTTTCTTTTCGTGAAAAGGAAGCAGCCATTAAAACCGCTGCTTCACCCGGGTATCATTGTATTTGCTCTTATGCTGGCAGGAATGATTGTATACTTAAAGGGTTTGATCTTGACCCACTATGATAATTTCAGTCACTGGGGATTGATTGTGAGGGAAATGTCACTCCTTGATGGATTACCTGACAGTTCGACCATCGTGACATTCCAGAACTATCCTCCAGGCAGTGCAGTGTTTATTTACTTCATTTTAAGCGTGTTAGGGAAACATGAAAGTTATGCCCTGATGGCTCAGGCATTTTTAGTATTATCAAGCATTGTCACGATGTTTTATTTCAGTAAATGGACTAGACCGGCAGCTCTTGTGTTAACGATGACAGCAGGGTTTTCTCTATTACTCGTGAATTGGGGCAGTTTTTATAATCTTTTGGTCGATATCCTATTAGGATTGACTGCATTGGCCTCGATCATTGTAGCGTATTATTATAGAGATGATTGGAAGAAGCAGCTTATTGTGAATACACCCATACTGATTCTGCTGATGCTTTTAAAAGATAGTGGGAAGATCTTTCTGGCTTTCAATGTCATCCTTATTTTTAGCTTTATCTATTATCATTACTTACATAAACAGCTAATTACGAAAGAGGCAGGAAGGATTGCCTGCCATGCCCTGTTTTGGCTGATTGGACTTCCCATGTTCCTGAACTATCTATGGTTGAAATATACAATCAAAGCCTACCAAACCGGTTATGGAGCAAATAAGTTTGCCGTCACACCCGGCAAGGTGACGAATAATGAAAAGTCTCCACAGTTTATGGATACGATCGGAACTCAGTTATGGAAGGCCGCGACCAATATAGAATCGAATAACGTCAAAGCCCTTGTCATTTTAAATGTGATTGCGGTCATTCTATTGATTTTCGTCTTTGTATTTCAAAGACAGCTATCGAAGCTCCTGCTTTTCTCATTAGCCATGTCAAACGGTTCTTACCTTCTTTACATGCTGTCTCTCTATTTTATGTACGTATTTTTAATGCCTGAATTTGAGGCCTCGAGACTTGCAGGGTTCGGAAGATATCAGTCAACGATTATCATTTATGTAGTCGGCATTTTAATGACGGTTGTTATCCATGAGTGGGACGTTTATTTGAACAAGAAGCCGATCATGAAAGTGACGACTCTGATCTTGCTGGGAAGTCTCTTTGTTTATCCATTCAGTGGGAACATCAAAGTGATGGCTGAGAAACCGGAAGCCCTGTCGACAGTCAGATGGGAAGTAAAGTCCCTGGTCAGCAAAATTGCCTCGACGGGAGCCGTTGAACCACAGGTTACGTATTATAGCCCGGATAGTAAAGATGATAGGGGATATCTGAAATACATCGCGTCTTATGAACAACTGTCAAAGAACTATTCCATCACGCAGGGTATAAGCTCAGAAGAAGAAAAAGAAAAGTTCCTTACAAGTCTCAAAAAATCCGATTACTTAGTCGTATTGGACACGGACGAGGCTTTTAATGAATGGTTATCACAACATATAGATGTGGAAAATCCAGAAGGAGTTTATAAAGTTCAGTTTGATGCCGATGGATGGAAGATTACTCCTTTGTAATAGAAAAACGATGACCCGATTCAGGGTCATCGTTTTTCTATGTGGATATTTTTTGTAAGCGGCAGTGGATTAAGGGATGTGAATTCGTGAAATAGAAGGGGTGTTTGGTTAATGGAGAGGACAAGCTCAGAATCTTAAAAGACTCTAAGCTTTTCTCCACGTTATCTTAACTTGTTTTCACCGAGAGGCTTAATCGTTATCCAGGGTTCTGTTTTTATTGATGTTTTGAAACAAGTATTTTGCCAGTAGGACAACAGCCGCAATCCCGATATAAATGAAGAAAAAGACAATGTATCCCCACAAACCGATGACGGCATCGATGAATTCCATATGCCCCCGGTTCGTGATCGCCTGCTGGATTTCAATGGCGAAGACCAACACGAACATGAAAGTCAACGTATAGAAGAAAGCCAGTGCGGTAATTCCAAAGGGAAGTTTCGACAGAATCTTGGATACTCCATACACAAAAAAGAACACGGCGATGCCGATGAATCCCATAATCCAGAAATGCAGATCTTTATCCGTAAGGGTGAAACCGAGATCACTTGCCATCACAATCAACAAATCGTGGAGATTATTGATCAATTCCACAATAAGCATAATGCCTTCTTTCATCATCATCACTCTCTTTACCATCAGAATCAATACTTTACGAGTATAACAGGAAAGTAGAAATCATGTTAGATAGTCATTTGGGAGGGACGGACCTCTGAAGGGTCGATGAAACGTATACATCCGTGAATCATGCCGGATGGAGGTCCGTCCCTCAAACCATAGTCCCTCAAACCATATCTTCCCATTCATGAGCAGTTGTGGTAGAATGGATGTAATTTATGAGAAATGGAGGTTTTCCTTTTGATTTTAATCAGACTTCGCATCCGCAATTTGAACGCTTAATTGAATAAGTTCAAAGGCTCTGCCTGTGTGCAGGGTAGATGGGATCGGTCTGACTATTTTTAAAGGAATTCTTCATTTGACGTGGATGAAGGAAGGGGTGCCTATAACCCCTCTAAAAATAGAATTGAATATTTACCGATTGGTGCGATTGGTGTTTCCGTTGGAAAGCCACCAGGGGAAAGTGCGGTCTTCTTCATGTGCCATCGTATATTCAACACCATTTACAAAAAGCACAGGCGGAGGCCTGTGTTTTTTTATTCGGCACCTACTAAACGATAGGAAGTGACAATGTTATGGAAGAAAGATTAAAAGCCATCGCCATTGGCGTGAACACGAAAGATAAGAATAATGACTTTGAGTATTCGATGCTCGAGTTGACGGGACTGGCAGAAGCAAGACATATTGATGTGGCCGGAGAAATGACCCAGAATCTGTCCCGCCCGAATCACGTGCATTATATTGGAAAAGGGAAGATTGAAGAACTGCAGCTCCTGATTGAAGAGTGGGAGGCGGATGTTCTTATCACCAACGATGAGCTTTCTCCTTCACAAATCCGGGTTCTTGAGGAGAGGCTTGATATTCGTGTCATGGACAGAACGATGCTGATTCTCGATATCTTCGCTGAAAGGGCGAAAACCAGGGAAGCCCAGCTACAAGTCGAAGTGGCTCAGCTTCAATATATGTTACCCCGCCTTGTAGGACGCCGGGAATCGTTGGGGCGACAAGGGGGAGGCTCGGGACTTGCGAACCGTGGAGCGGGTGAAACGAAGCTTGAGCTCGACCGCCGCCGGATCGAGGAGAAGATCACAGCACTGAATAAGGAGTTGGATTCACTCGTCGACCTGCGCAGTACCCAGCGTAAGCAGCGTCAAAAAAGTGAAATTCCCGTCGTATCCCTTGTCGGTTATACAAATGCAGGGAAGTCCACGACCATGAATGCATTTGTGGAAACCTTCCACCCGAACGAGAATAAGCAGGTGTTTGAAAAGGATATGCTGTTCGCGACCCTTGAAACATCCGTTAGAAACATCACCCTGCCGGATAAAAAGGCCTTTCTCCTTACGGATACGGTTGGTTTCGTAAACAAACTGCCCCATCAGCTCGTGAAAGCATTCCGTTCCACTCTCGAAGAAGTGGTGGAGGCGGACCTTATCGTTCACGTAGTGGATTATTCGGATCCTCATTATGAAAAATTGATGAAGGTCACCGATAAAACTCTTGATGAGTTGGGGATTGGGGAGACACCGGTGATTTATGCTTTCAACAAAGCAGAAATGATGGAAGAAGAGATACCTAGAATTGAAAAGGACCGCATTTATTTTTCCGCTAAAAATAGAATTGGGATTGAAGAACTTCTGCAAGTGGTGAAAGGGTACATCTTTAAAGACTACAAACGCTGTCAAATGCTGATCCCGTTTGATAAAGGGCATTTGATTTCATATTTTAACGAGCATGCCAATGTTATAGAGACCGAGTATGAAGAAAATGGTACGAAATTGACCCTTGAATGTAAATCAAGCGACGCTGAAAAATACCGCATGTATCTCGTGTAACGTTTTGACCCTCTCTGCTTGCGGAGAGGGTGTTTTGGAATGTGAAAGATGTACATACTCCTCCATCTGGGCTCTTGCATACAGTAAATGCAGAGGAGGGATGATGTATGTATATTAAACGACGATATCCGATTTGCCCTGTTCCGTATGAACTCCAACCATATGGAGGGGCAGGATACGATTATGAAGACGCCCTTTTACCCCATACTTATCAACAGTACGACCCGCAACGTGAATTCACCTATTACCCGAATTACTTTGAACCTTATCATGAATACGTTCCACAGCTTGTCAGCCAAGATCCATTTGACTCCCGTGCCGACTGGAGGGAATGGGAGGACCTCGGTGCACCGCCAGAGGGGATGAAGGGGTCACCCGCCGTTGCCTCCTGGCAGGAGAACCGATTGGATACCTTCGTCAGGGGAGAGAATGACAGAATGTACCACAAGTGGTGGGACGGCTCCCGTTGGAGTTATTGGGAAGATCTCGGAGCTCCGCGCAGAGGCTTGAAAAGTTCGCCGGCCGCTGTTTCATGGGGGCAGAACAGGATTGATACCTTTGTGAGGGGAAATCGTGATACTCTTTGGCACAAATGGTGGGACGGTTCCAGCTGGAGTGAATGGGAAGACCTTGGGGGACCACCACGTGGCTTCAAGGGGGATCCGTCCGTATCATCCTGGCAATCCAATCGATTGGATGTATTCGTACGTGGATACGACAATAACCTTTGGCACAAATGGTGGGACGGAAGGTATTGGAGTCAATGGGAGAACCTCGGTACACCAAGAGGCGGGTTGAGAGACTCACCTGGAGCGGTTTCCTGGGGACCCAATCGTATCGACTGCTTTGTCCGTGGGAAAAACGACCGGATGTGGCATAAATGGTGGGATGGCTCGAGATGGAGTTACTGGGAAGATCTCGGCTCACCGCCACAAGGGTTTGAAGGAGCCCCGGCAGCATCCTCATGGGCACCGAATCGAATCGACACCTTCGTGCGGGGAGACAACAACAATATGTGGCATAAATGGTGGAACGGTTCCCGCTGGAGCAATTGGGAAGATCTCGGAGCACCACGGGGAGGCGTTCGTTCTTCACCTGGAGCGGTATCCTGGGGGCCAAACAGGGTGGACGCCTTTGTCAGGGGGAGAAATGATCATATGTGGCATAAGTGGTATGCTTAAAAGACATCAACATCCTGATTCTGTCGTAGAATTAGGGTGGTTTTTTTTATGAACGAGTAGGGATCAATTTTTTTCAAAATACGAATTGGGTGCATCTCTGGCTATCAGGGATTTTTAATACAGTATCATTTGGATCTATGACATTTTTCTTGAACAATGAAAACCCTGCGCGACTCTCATCGCCCAGGGTTTTGTTTAGCTGGCTTTTCTTTTTGGCTCTGCCTCCATCATAGGCATGTATACATTGAAATAATGGTTCGTCTCCGAAACGATGACTTTATAGAGAAGTAGTAACGCGATCAAGTTTGGAATCATCATAAGTGCGTTTGACATATCGGCGAAAGCCCAGACGAGCTCCAGGTTGGCCACAGCACCAAGACCTGTTGCGACGATATAAATGAGACGATAGGAGTTAGCGAATCGATCATTCGTCAAATACTCAAAGCATTTCTCCCCGTACATATACCATCCGACGATTGTTGAGAAACCGAAGAAGATGACGGAGAACGAAACGATATACTCACCTACGACTCCTAGGGCATGTCCGAAGGCTGCACTTGTCAGGGCACCGCCGTCAAGGCTCGGTGCATGCTCGACCCCTGATATTGCTCCACCTGTCGGATCCCAGAAACCTGTGATCAACAGTACGAGACCTGTCATGGTACAAACCACGATGGTGACGATGAACGTCCCCGTCATGGCTACAAGTGCCTGCTTCACGGGATGATCCGTCTTCGCATTACCGGCAATCAGTGCTGCAGTACCAAGACCAGCCTCATTTGAAAAGATCCCCCGTGAAACCCCGCTTCGGATCGCTTCAGAGATGATGATCCCCGTGAATCCACCTGCAGCTGCCATAGGGTTGAAGGCATAGAAGAAAATCATTTCAAAAGCGGGAAGGATCATATCGTAATTCAGAACGATGATGATCAGGGAACCTCCAACGTATAGAAAAGCCATAATGGGAACAAAGAAGGAAGCAACGGTACTGATTCGCTGAATACCTCCGAAAATGATCAATCCCGTCAGGACTGCCAGTACGATTCCGGTTGTGAGATTGTTGACGTTGAAGCTTGTTGTCATCACATCTGCAATCGTATTGGACTGAACGCTGTTCCCGATTCCGAGTGCAGCGAATGCACCAAATAAGGCAAAGGCAACAGCAAGCCATTTCCACTTACTGCCAAGCCCCTTTTCTACATAATACATTGGCCCGCCTGAGTATTCCCCGTTTTTATTTTTCACACGGTACTTCATGGCAAGTAGGGCTTCTGCATATTTGGTCGCCATTCCGAGAAGACCCACGATCCACATCCAAAAGATCGCTCCAGGTCCACCTATAGTCAGAGCCGTTGCCACACCTGCGATGTTTCCGTTTCCGATTGTTGCGGATAATGCCGTCATCAATGTTTTAAAGTTACTGATATCTCCTTCTGACTGGTCAGAAGAGGATGAAGGCTTTTCTTTAGTGAAAGCTAGTTTAAAAGCATACATCAACTTACGGAACTGAAGGCCTTTAAGCATAAAAGTCAAAAACAGGCCAGTCCCGAATAATAGCACTAAACTTGGTGTTCCCCATAAAAATGAATTGATCTTGTCTAGCACATCTAACATAGAATCCCCCTTGTCCAATCATGTTGTAAACGTTTTCTTTGTGAGTTTCCATCTACTATTTATATAGCATTCCAAACCATCTGTCCATAATAAAAGTCGAATTTCCATAGATTGAGCCTTTTATAGTAGAAGGATAATAGAAGAGGGACGGACCTCTGGTTAAAGAAGAAGAGGGAGGAGGACAGGAGGGAGATGAAGAAGAAAAACGTATAACAAAAGGGACGGATCGACTCCAATGAGCGTTTGATGAAGCATCATTGCTCATTGGGAGAGGTCCGTCCCTCGTCTTTAAATCAAGGTAATGATCACGATCACGAGAAGGGGTACGATCAGGATGATGTATCCCAGGGGTTTGGCAAAGTTCAGTGTCCAGCCTACTCCAAAGCGCTTTTCGACGAAGATGGAGGGATCGTCCGGGTTAAAGTAGATAAGCCCGCCTTTCCAGTATCGGTCTTCGTCTGCGTTGATCACATCCCCTGATCCTTCTTCGATGATTTCTAAATCGAAGTCTGAATCCTTTTTACCTACTTTGACGGCGAGAAGGACCGTCCCCATCAAGACGAGGGCTGAGAAGGCAAGGGGCATGGTGATGATGAGCAGGTCACTGATGCTGTTTTCGTAGAGAGTGGTGAACTGCAGGAATGTGAACAGCATGGATATCAGGATCGAGATGAAGAAGAGGAGCCAGCTTGTGTATTTACGCAGACGGAGCTGACGGACCCTGGATGCCTTAACGTTTCCTGCACTCAGTTTGATTCCGGAATTTCTGGTCATCTCATTGATTCCAAGGAACATCGCATTCATTGACAGTAAAACAAGGGGCAGGGTCAGAACAGTGAGAACCGTCTTGTCAGTGAAGGCATCCGGCTTACCGTCGGGTCCCCAATGCGTAGGGATTTGATCGGGGAATCCGCTGTAATTCACCAATGTAAAAACAATCAATCCTACGGTAATGACCATGGGGATCAGATAGGCAATCCAAGGAAGCATTTCATCTTTTGAACGAATATTCAATTCTGAAACCTTGACCTGCCTGCGATCCTTGAACCACTGATTTCGTTGTTTTAGTGCCGTTACTTTCATATGAAAATAGAAGTATAGGGACAAAGAGATAAAAAGAATGACATATGGCAGGAAGAATCCCCCAAAGATAAGGTGGCTTTTCGCAGGTGTCCAGTTTGTTGTCCAGATAAAATATAAACCCAGCGCCAGGGATGAAATGATGAAGGTTGAGATGGCATAGAGTTTTTTATATCGCAGCAGCTGTTTGTTCCTTACTTCATCGACGGGAATCGTTACACCAAATACCACGGTTCTTTTTACAATGAAAGGAATCGCGATTTGCATGACCATGAGAAACCCGACAGTGATAAATAAAAGCATTAATTCCATTTTTTACTCCTCCTTAATCCTGTTAATAATCGATGCAACCAGTTCTAGAATTTCGCTTTGATCCATTCCGATTACTAATGATTCCACTATGAGCGGCCGCAACTCTTCCGATAGGGTATCGATTCGTTCAGGGGGAATTCCTCCTTTTAAAGGGGTGCAAATGACCGCCCCCGACTTTGGGATGATCCGTATCACACCCTTGCTTTCCAGCTCATGGTAGCTTTTATTCACCGTGTGCATATTCACACCCAGATCACCGGCAAGACTCCGGACAGAGGGAAGAATATCTCCCGGTGCTATATCCCCCCTGGCAATCCCCTCCATGATCCCGTTCCTCACCTGCTCATAAATCGGTATCTTTGATTGAGATTCAATTTGGATAAACAACTGTTGACCTCCTCTTTTGTTATATGTTTATTATAACAGAAGTGTTCTACTTATTGTATAACAAAAAGGCTATATCCAAAAGAGTATCATGTCTGAACACGGTTTGGGACCTGAGCTCAGGGACTCAGAGTCAATGGAAAAAAGATGCATGATTGAGAATGAGAGCTATAAATAGTACACTTGTATAAAGATGGATTTCTTACATGAAATAGGAGATTAATGGATGAATTTTACTAAATACGAAAAGACAATCATCATACTCTTTATAATTATGATTCTATTGGAAATAATAAATATGTCTTGGGAAGAAAATAGTGGGGAAGCATGGGTGTCATTATTCCTGCATACAGGACTTGCGTTAAGCATGCTGACGTTCTTATTTCTTCACTTTAAGGGGAACTCGGTTGCTTCAGTGGAGCTTACGAATAGTAACAAGAATTTAAATAATATCTTTGAAACATTGGATGTCGCGATTTGGTCTCACGATATGAAGCAGGACGTCCTTTTGATCACACCCGGAATTGAAAACCTGTATGGTTATTCTCTTAACGAATTTTATCAGGACTCGTTACTCTGGAAAAAAGTCATTCATCCTGAGGATCTGCCTGTCTTAAAAGAAAGGGAAGAAACCTTGGCATCCGGAGAGTCTTGCGTCAGTGTGTATCGTATCATCAAGCCGGATGGCCAGGTCCGATGGATTCAAGACAGAGGTATTCCGACACTGGATGAACATGGTGAAATGATCTCTTTTACAAGTGTGTTATTCGATATTACCAACCGGAAAGAAAGTGAAGACCAATACCGTAGTTTAGTAGAGCTTTCTCCGGATATTATTGCCGTCATCAACAACGAAAAATTTGATTATATCAATGAAGCAGGCAGCAAGCTGTTGGGGGCTGAAAGTGCAAGTGAAATTATAAATAAACACATTTCCAGTTTCACGAGTCGTGAAAACATCTCCATGGTAAGGGAGAAGACAAGAAATTCCCTGACAGGAGAACGGTTTGAATTGACCGTTTACAGTCTGGACGGCAAAGTGATTGAGGTAGAAATCTCTGCCATGCCAATTTTATATGGTGGAAGAATGGCTCTGCAGCTGGTGGGAAGGGATATCACGAATCGGAAGAAGGCTGAGAAAACCATTCATACCATGGCTTATTATGATACGTTGACCGGCCTGCCGAATCGAAATAAATTCAAGCAATACTTAAATGAATCGATCAATGAATCACCCGATCAACCTATGTCGATCTTCTTTCTGGATTTAGATCGCTTTAAAGTCATAAACGATACGAAAGGTCACTCAACCGGTGATGAAATATTAGTGAAGGTTGCCGGACGATTAGAGGATGTTGTTCAAGAAGATGGAATCGTGTTCAGGCAAGGGGGCGATGAATTCATCATCATCCTGTCGAACCTTGGCCTTACCCGAGTAGAACAAGTAGCCCGCGACATTTTACAAGCATTCACAAGCCCAATCATCATCCAGGAGCAGGAATTCTTCGTGACACCAAGTATCGGGATCAGTATGTACCCGAAAGATGGAGAAGAGCAGGAAAGTCTGATCAAGCATGCGGATACAGCCATGTATCTAGCGAAGGAAAAGGGAAAGAACAATTATCAATTCTATTATCCTGAGCTCGAAAAGGTCTCTTCGAGGAATATGGAACTTGAAAATGGATTAAGAAAAGCGTTGGAACGCCATGAATTTACACTCCATTATCAGCCTAAAGTCGATTTGGAAACGAAGGACATTTTAGGCGTAGAGGCCCTGATCCGCTGGGAGCATCCTGTACTCGGAATGGTTTCTCCATGTGAATTCATTCCTCTTGCAGAAGAGACGGGATTGATCATCCCCATTGGGAAGTGGGTTCTTAACGAGGCTTGTAAACAAAGTAAGGAATGGGAAGAGGCAGGCTTTGGCATCATTCCTATGGCCGTGAATATATCGGTCAGACAAATCAAAGACGACCATTTTGTTGAAATGGTTAAAGAGACTCTGGAACAACTCCAGTTTGAACCAAGCAGACTGGAGCTTGAAATAACAGAAAGCATCATGCAGGATTTTGAGAAATCGACAAAGGTTCTCAATAAGCTCAAAAAAGTTGGGGTCATCATTTCTATGGATGACTTTGGAACAGGTTATTCGTCACTAAATAATTTAAGACACCTGCCAATCGATCACATCAAGATCGATAAATCCTTCGTTGATGATATCATGGAAGACCCCACTCAGGTTTCGATTGTAAAAGCGATCATTGATATCAGTCAAAATATGAACTTCACCACCATCGCCGAAGGGATCGAGACAGAAGAACAAGTGCTATTCCTAAAAAGGAATGCCTGCAAGGTCGGCCAAGGCTACCACTTCAGCCGGCCATTGCCGGGACCCCGACTGGAATCGTTTCTGGCTGAGTGGGAAGGGATGGTGCAGAAGTAGGGAGACAAATAGAGGGAAAAAAAATAGAGGGACGGACCTCACTCAACAGTTAAACCCTGACATTCATAAGGTTTAAGCTGAGTGAAGGTCCGTCCCTCCTTTTATAGATTCTCTATCTTTTCTTAGCATGGTTATGACCCTTGTCTTTTGCTCCGTATAGTAGAACGAAGGGTCAGCTGCAGGCTCTTTCTTTCAGTTCCTTCATTTATTCAGTTTTCCATGATCTTGATTGAGTCTATGTTTGTAGGCTTGATAGGGACGGACCTTCAAAACCTGAAAAAAGTTGCTAAAATAAAAAATTGAGCTTTTAGAGGTCCGTCCCTCTCCCTATTTCCCTAAAACTCGCCATGTTCGTTTCCCCATTCGTGCATTTGCGTGAGGATGGGCATGAGGGTCATTCCGAGTTCCGTCATGGAATATTCCACTTTCGGGGGAATGGTGTCGTATTGGGTGCGATTGATGAAGCCGTCTTCTTCGAGTTCTTTTAGTTGCTGACTCAGTACTTTATGGGCTACTCCAGGTAGGAGTCTGCGTAATTCATTATAACGGAGGGTCCCATCCGTACCCAGATGCCATAGGATGACGGTTTTCCATTTGCCTCCGATTTTCTTCAGAGTGTATTCAATTGAGCACTTCAGTTTTCCTTGTTGATCGGTGGGTGTTTCCATACCAGATTCAATCCTTTCTTACCTTTAGGTTAGTTTCTCACAAAAAAGTGCATTCTTACATAAAGAAGCAGAGGTCCGTATAATAAGGACGTGTTAGATGAAACTAATCAAAAAGAGGAGGAATATTTACGATGTTACCATATCCAAGAGCGTTTTCACATATTGGACTGTCCGTCCCAAACCTGGAAGAAGCCATTTCATTTTATACGGAGGTGTTCGGGTGGTACACCATCATGGAGCCTTCTGATGTAGAAAATGATGATACGGCAATCGGACAAATGTGCCGAGATGTATTCGGAAACGATTGGGAGACTTTCCGAATTGCCCATCTCGCAACAGGTGACAAAATCGGAGTGGAGCTGTTTGAATTCCCTCATAACGAAAAGCCTGAGAATAACTTCGAGTACTGGAAAACAGGATTATTCCATTTCTGTATCCAGGACCCTGATGTAGAAGGCATGGTTGAAAAAATCGTTCAGCACGGTGGAAAACAGCGCATGCCGATCCGCGAGTATTATCCTGGGGAAAAGCCTTATCGCATGGTATATGTAGAGGATCCGTTCGGAAATATTTTTGAGATTTATTCCCATAGCTACGAATTAACGTATTCAGACGGGGCTTACTAAATAAAAAGGAAAAGGCATATTCCATTGAGGATGTGCCTTTTCCTTTTTTTTCCGAAAAAAAGGTTTTTTCTCTTCAATGAAGAATACAAAGAAGATGCACCAAAACATTGAAAGAAGGAAAACACAATGAAAATCGTAGAAGTAGATAAAAATTCAAGCAGGTTTGAAGAAGCAGTGAAAGCCTTCTGGGGACAATGGGGGAGCGAAGAGAGTTACACTTTTTATTATGATTGTATGTACCATTCCTGTCATACCGAGGAGGACCTCCCCAGGTTTTTTATTGCATTACACGATGAGGAAATCATTGGTACTTACGCTTTACTTAGAAATGACCTGAACAGCCGCCAGGACCTGTATCCTTGGTTTGCCTGCTTGTATGTTGACCCGGACCACAGAGGGAAGGGACTAGGGGCGAATCTCCTGGAACATGGTCTGGAAAGAGCCTATGAAAAAGGCTACCAGTCCCTCTATCTCGCAACAGATCTTGAGGGTTATTATGAGAAATACGGCTGGGCTTTCTCAACTGAAGCGATTGGTCTGGATGGTAACGCCATGAAAGTGTATCAAAAACAAACAAAAAGACTGAACGAAGGTTGAGGTTCAGTGATTGAAAGAAGGCCGTGTTCCCACGACCTTCTTTTTTCTACAACCCAACAGAGATATACTTCACTTCCAGGTACTCATCAATCCCGTGGTGTCCGCCTTCACGTCCAAGCCCGCTTTGCTTGAAGCCGCCGAAAGGTACTTGTGGAGTGGAAGGCAGACCATCGTTCAATCCAACAATCCCATACTCCAGTTGCTCACTAATCCGGATCCCCTTCGTGATATTCTCGGTGAATACATAGGCTGCTAGTCCGTAAATGGAATCATTGGCCCGCTCAATGGCTTCTTCCTCCGTTTTGAACGTCGTAATCGGTGCGACCGGGCCGAATGTTTCGTCTTTCATGCACAGCATATCATCCTGTACATTCGTGAGAACGGTAGGTTCAAAAAACAGTCCATTTTTCCCGTTGCCGCCACAGACGACGGAGGCACCTTTGCTTACAGCATCTTCAACATGCTTCTGTACCTTATCTACTGCATCCTCATCGATTAATGGCCCAATATCCACCCCTTCTTCAAGACCGTTACCCACTTTCAGCTTCTTCACCTTTTCAACAAGCTTATCTGTAAAGGCACCTTGAATCGATTCGTGAACATAGATACGGTTGGAGCAGACGCATGTCTGTCCGGCATTTCTGAATTTCGAGGAGATGACGCCATCAACGGCTTTATCAAGATCAGAGTCGGCCATCACAATGACAGGGGCGTGGCCCCCGAGTTCCAACGAGATTTTCTTAACGGTGTCTGCTGATCCTTTCATTAACACCTTCCCGACTTCTGTTGATCCGGTGAAGGTCAGTTTCCTTACTCGGGCATCTTCCATCCAGGCGTCGGAAATTGCTTTCGAGTCACCTGTCACCACATTGATGACACCTTTAGGGATACCTGCTTCCCCTGCTAAAGCCGCCATTTTTAATGCTGTCAAAGGGGTTTGACCCGCCGGTTTAATGACGACCGTACATCCAGTTGCGAGGGCCGGTGCGACTTTACGGGTAATCATGGCAGCAGGGAAGTTCCAGGGAGTGATGACGGCAACGACTCCCACAGGCTGCTTGTGGACGAATAAACGTTTGTTGCGCTGGGAGGCAGGGATCTGTTCTCCGTATACCCGTTTTCCTTCTTCAGCGTACCAGGCGATGAAGCCGTTGGCATATTGGATTTCACCTAATGCTTCCTTATATGGTTTCCCTTGCTCCATGGTCATGGTCCGGGCGAGGTCCTCTTTATTCTCCTCGATTAAATCATGCCATTTTCTGATCAGTTCGCTTCGTTCGTAAGCAGAATATCCGGACCAGTCCTTGAATGCTTCATAAGCAGCATCGGCAGCCCTGGAAGCTTCTTTTTTTCCGCCGCGGGGGATGGTGGCGATGACTTCCGATGTCGCAGGGTTGGTTACATTCACCTTTGAAAGGTCAGAACCTGTTTGTTCTCCATTAATGATCATATGGTAGTGTTGCATAGTGAACCTCCTTTAAAAAATAGATTCCCTTGTGTGTATGACTATGTAAGTTTGTCTTAAATTTACAATAGCAGGGCGGGAGAATCCAGTCATACACTTTTTCTAATAAATTTATGGGCTCTCCTCGTATTAAATACCCTGAGGAAGAGGGTGGATAAACCGTCGAGTTGACGACTTGCCGGTCTATTCAATTCCGGTCAGTGAATACCCGTCATCCGACATCATTAATTTCAGAAAGCAAGGCTTGAAATCAGCCCGGCATTGAGTGAGGACCAGTGATAAATCCATTAAGGAACGGACCATCTTATTCCATGGTCCGTCCCTCCCGGTCATTTCTGTTATTGACTTCATAGGCCGCACGGATGGCGGATTCTATGGCTCCTTCCACCCATCCATGGAAGGGGGAGGTGTGTTCGCCGGAAAAGTGGATACGCTGTTCCGGCGAATAGATATGGTCTGAGAAATCAGATGCCTGGTTTGGGGCGAAGAGGGCAAAGCATCCTGCTGAGAATGGGTTTTGTCCCCAATTGTATGAAGCCCCTTTCGTAAATTCCGTATAAACCTGATCTCCATAAACTTTATAAAGTCCATGCAAAGCCTCCTCAATTCGTTCATCCTCCGTCAGGCTGTTCCACAGATTGGCATTTTGTCCCCAGCTATAGCTTGCTAACATGACGCCGGGGCCTGGTTCTCCTCTCCCGTGACTTGGTCCGTAAGTAAATCGGAGGGGAAAGTCTGTAATGATATTTCCGTTGTTGAAGGTTTCCCAGAATTTCGTTTTAAATTCCAATCCTATTTTTACAGAAGACACATAGTGTAATTCCTTGATGGCTTTCCATTTTTTAAACGAAATCGATTGATAAGGAAGGATATCAATGAATTGCAGCACAGAGTACGGAACGGTCACGATGACATAGTCACCATCAAAGCTATGGTACCGGTCCGTTGTACGGTCCTTCGTGATGACGGTGACCCCGTCATCCTTCTGATGGATCTGATGTACTTGATGAGAATACAGGATGTTCGATTGAAGGTCAGGCAGAAAGGAGTGGGGAAGTTGATCATTTCCTCCTGTGATTTCATAAAACTTCAACTCTTTATTAAAAACGGTGCGGACAACGTCCAATAAAATATCTACAAACGATAATTCAGGGAATCCTTCTATGCCCAACAGCACTTTTACAATACGGATGGCTGCAGGGGAGAGGGAAGTCCCGATGGGATTGAATCGTAAGAATCCATCAAAGGAATATCGGTCGAACTTCTTTCTCAACCGTTCTTGTTCCAATGGGTCGGCCCTATCGTACAGGTCCAGGAAAGGTTTTACGGCAGAGGACAATAATTCGATGGCGGTTTTCCCTTGTTCATCAGGTGGCAGGGGGTAGTTTAATACATCAGGATGTTGATTGTAATAGGAAGCTGTTGTCAGCACCCCGTTGACGAGGTACAAATCGACATTATTTATGAATTCATTGGTCGGCAGTCCGAATTTATGGATGTATTCGGACACCAATTCATGAGTATCCGGAAAACGCATGGCTCCTGCGTCTAAATATTGACCTTCAGAGAAAGGTTCCCGCATGGTGTAAATCTTTCCGCCGATACGATCGTTCCCTTCAAGTATCGTGACGGAGTGACCTGCATTTTTTAGCAGGGAGGTTGCGACCAATCCAGACATACCTGCTCCTATGATCAAGATCTTTTTTGAATCTTTTGTGGGAGTCAAACCATTTCTGACAATCGATACCATATCATCAGGGTAGGTAAGATCTCCATAACTATACGTATCAGCTCTATTCCTCATGTCCCTCTCCCCCTCTGTCTACATTACACATGTATATGAGGAGGGTGAGGGTGAAAATACGGTCATTTCGTTTATAGTTTACATTTTAGACCGTTTTCGTAAACTATGCTGCACGTAAATGGAGGGAGGGGGTTCTAACACCCATTCTGTTTAACAGCCTGATTCAGTAAATGAAAATAGAGGAGATGGATGGGTAATTGTAGAAAGAAACTGTTGTGCCTGTAAGCATGATCCTGGAATCATCACTGGAGGTTTGCCGGCAGTCCATTCACCTGTCACTTAAAAGCACAAAATGACAGGAGAAGAGGAGACTCAGATGATACATTAGGGTAGAAGGGAGGATGCAGGTTATGGAAATGCTTTATAGGTTGAATGAGTGCATTCAATATATTGAAAACAATCTAGAAGGTGATATCGATATGAATGAATTGGCCCGGCTGTCCTTCAGTTCTAAATTTCACTTTCAAAGGTTATTTTCTCTTGTTACAGGATACACAGTATCCGACTACATCCGGAAGAGGAGGCTGACACTGGCTGCACAGGAATTGATCAATGGTGATGTGAAAGTGATAGATGTCGCCTATAAGCATGGTTATGAGACACCGGAATCCTTTTCGAAAGCGTTTCGGAAGGCACATGGTGTATCCCCTTCCAAGGTGAAAGAACCGGGAACGACTTTAAGGGCATTTCCCCGCATCTCTTTTCAAATCCAACTTAAAGGAGAAGTTGAAATGGATTATAAAATTGTGGATAAAGAAGCATTCCATGTGATTGGAAAAGGAAAAAGAGTCTCAACCGCTAATGGACAGAATACGAAGGACATACCTTTGTTCTGGGATGAAGTGAACTCAACGGACTTAGATAAGAAGATGTGTGATGCGGCGGGAAATGATGAAATGGTGGGAATCTGCATGGAATTCGATCATCCTAACGAAGAATTCACGTATTTTATCGGCGCGGAGGAAAAGAGTGAGAATGAACACACCCTGGAGGGAAAAGACATTCCGGCCGCTACATGGGCTGTTTTTGAATCAATCGGCCCGATGCCCCATGCCATTCAAGCTGTATGGAAGCGAATATTCTCTGAATGGTTCCCTTCTACAGGTTATGAACATGCGGGAGGTCCTGAATTTGAATTGTATCCCCCAGGAAACCCGAATGATGAGAATTATCGTTGTGAGATTTGGATTCCGATTATGAAGAAATAAGGGTTAGAGGCCTCCGGTTCATGTCATGAATGGGGGCTTTTTCAACTGTCGGTCATCTATGATTGAATAAGGTTCTTTTCGATAGTTTACAAATCGTGGACAATAATCCTCGTCCTACCAATCAAGCTGACTCGACCTTCTCTCCATTCATAACGGTTCCCTTCATTATTGTCCCTCCACTTAGAATACTATAGAATCATATATACATACATATTGGGGTGAACACGATTGAATTATAAACGAATTAAACCGCGAAAGATATACGAAGAAGTGGCTGAGGTTTTGATTGATATGATTAAATCAGGGCAGTTGAAGTCCGGTGACAAGCTGGATTCTGTTCAGCAGCTGGCTGAGAATTTTCAAGTGGGGAGATCGGCTGTCCGTGAAGCATTAAGCGCATTACGGGCGATGGGGTTAGTCGAGATGCATCAGGGAGAAGGCACCTATGTAAGAGAGTTTGATTCAAGTATGCTTTCTCTGCCTATATATATTGCAGCCTTAATGAAAAAAGATGATGTCAAACAGCTCCTGGAAGTGCGGAGAATTTTGGAAGTTGGTGCTGTTGAAGCGGCCGCTTCTAGAAGGACGGACGAACAACTAAAAGAAATCAAAACGGCATTGGATCAGATGCAAACAGCCAGCGATGAAGAGCTGGGGGGAAGAAGCAGATTTCCGTTTCCACATGGCGATTGCCAAAGCTTCACAAAATGAGCTGCTGACGGGTCTCATGAACAATGTGTCGGAAATGATGGTCACCACCATGAGAGAAACCCGCCGCCTCTGGCTTTATTCAAAAAAGTCTACCTTGGATCGATTATATCAGGAACATCAAAACATCTACGAAGCCATCGAAGCAAAAGACGGCCTTAAAGCACAGCAGCTCATGCTTCACCATCTACAAAGCGTCGAAGAAGTCCTCATGAAATACTTCGACGACATTCAAGAATAAGAGGGACGGACCTCCAAAAAAGAGGAAACCTTGATTTAACAGGGTTTGTGCTTTAAAGGAGGTCCGTCCCTCTTAATTTTTTATAAAATTACAAAAATATCATTGTGATATGTAAGCGTTTTAATTATACTGTTAATTATATTAGTCATCAGATGACCTGTTGATATGATTAGTTGGGGGAATTGTGGGAGAAATGTAAATGTACTTTAAGAGGGGGACGTATGGATGAGTGTTGGTGTGTTAGCAGTTCTGGCGGCCATGCCTATATTTTCGGTTTTCTTGTTTTTAGTTGTATTGAGATGGCCGGCAAAGAGGGCGATGCCTGTTTCATTGATTGTGACAGTCCTGATGGCCATGTTTATTTGGGAAGTGCCGGGCAATCAGGTCGCAGCCGCAAGTGTGAAAGGGGTTGTAACTGCACTGGAGGTAGCCGTCATCGTATTCGGAGCGATTCTGTTATTAAACACGTTAAAGGAGAGTGGGGCAGTCTACACGATCCGCAAGGGATTCACGAGTATTTCACCTGATCGAAGGGTCCAGACGATTATCGTTTGCTGGCTGTTCGGAGCTTTCCTCGAAGGAGCGGCAGGATGGGGGGCACCGGCCACTATCGTCGGTCCACTCCTCGTGGCAATCGGCTTCCCGGCAATGGGAGCCGTCATGGTTGCCCTAATCCTCCAATCGACCCCCGTTTCTTTCGGGGCGGTTGGGACTCCTATTCTGATTGGAGTCAATACGGGATTAAAGGATTCACCATTAGTACAGCAGTATGTGACAGAACAAGGTACTACAATGGATGCTTATGTAACCGGGATTGGCGGCCAGGTTGCCATCATTCATGGGATCATCGGGATCTTCATTCCGCTCTTCATGGTCACCATGCTTACGTACTTCTTTGGGAAAAATAGATCCATCAGAGAAGGATTGGCCGTTTGGAAGTTTGCTATTTTTGCAGGAATGGCCTTTACCATGCCCTATGCTCTTGTAGCGAATTTTCTAGGTCCTGAATTTCCTTCTCTAATCGGTGGTTTGGTGGGCCTGGCCATCGTAGTGCCGGCGGCTAAAAAAGGATTATTCGTTCCTAAACGATCATGGGACTTTGATAAGCCATCTAATTGGGACCCGGCGTGGAATGGTTCTCTTTCTATCGAAGAGGCCGAGAGACCAAAGAAAAACATTTCGTTTCTTGCGGCATGGATGCCCTATATTTTAGTAGCGGTCCTGTTGGTTCTTACGAGGTTGAAATCGCTGCCCTTCACAGACTGGATCCAAGCCTGGGTAGTATCAGCGGACAATGTATTTGGAACGGCCATTTCAGTTGCATCAAAGCCATTGAACATACCGGGAACGATTTTTGTACTTGTTTCTTTGATCAGTATTTTTATTTATAAAATGAATATGAAGGATTACGGACGCGCCGTGAAAGATTCATTTAAGACCATTGTCAGCGCAATGGCGGCTTTGATCTTCGCTGTACCAATGGTTCAGGTCTTCATCAATTCCGGTGTCAACGCTGCCGATTATGCAAGCATGCCACTGGTGTTAGCAGAAGGGATTTCAAATGTGTTTGGAAGCTATTGGCCGCTGGCAGCTCCTACTATCGGGGCCATAGGTGCCTTTGCAGCCGGAAGCAACACTGTGAGCAATATGATGTTTTCCCTTTTCCAATTTGGAGTAGCAGATAATATCCTGGCGGCTCCGGCCGTGATTGTTGCCCTCCAAGCAGTAGGAGGGGCAGCCGGGAACATGATTTGCGTTCATAATGTGGTTGCGGCTTCATCTGCTGCAGGCTTAATAGGAAAAGAAGGAAATCTGATTAGAAAGACGCTAATTCCAATGGGCTTTTACGTCTTATTTGCCGGAGGGATCGGGTATGTCCTTATAAACGGGATCGGCTTTAACATTGGCACATTGATCCTTACTGGAGTCGGATTGACAATTGTAAGCCTCATTGTAAAGGGGCAGAAACAAAGCAGGGAAGACTTGAAACAAATCGGGAGAACGGCATGAAAATTGATCAAGGAGCAAGCTCCCTTACTGGTGAGCTTGCTTTGTTTTCACCGATTGAAAGTAGGTTTTTTTTCAGCTGGGAAGAACAGACAAAATCTGCTGTTAAATGAGTGCTAACATCAGGAGGTAACGTTGGCGCAAATTTACCCGTTGAATGAAAAGATCAGCGAAATCGACGATTGCTTCGAACCTCCAGGAAATAGATACAGTCAACAAGTCATCTGATGACCTGTTGACTGTATGCGGTCTACGCTTTACACTAGTATTACTCATGATTTAGCAAAGAATTCCAATCTATGAATTTCTACAGAAAGTAAAGGTGAGGTCTATGAAAGTATCATTATTTGTGACTTGTTTAATAGACGTATTTCAGACCGATGTGGGAATGGATACAGTTGAGTTACTTGAACGGCTGGGCTGTGAAGTCGATTTTCCAGAGAAGCAGACCTGCTGCGGACAGCCTGCTTATAACAGTGGATATGTAGCGAAGGCGAAGGAGTCGATGAAGCATATGATAACGGTTTTTGAACATGCGGACTACGTGATAACTCCTTCAGGTTCGTGTGGAACCATGTTCAGGGAGTATCCTCATCTTTTCAAAGGAGATCCTGAATGGGAGAAACGGGCTGAACGATTAGCGCATAAGACATATGAACTTACTCAATTTATTGTTGATGTGCTGGGAGTCGAGAATGTAGGTGCCAAGCTGAATGGGAAGGCCACCTATCATACTTCCTGTCATATGACACGCCTGCTGGGGGTGAAGGAAGCTCCTTTGAAACTCCTGAGTCATGTGGAAGGGTTAGAAATGAAACCGTTGCCACACAGCCATGATTGCTGCGGATTTGGCGGGACATTCTCGGTGAAAATGACTCCCATCTCGGAGCAAATGGTAGATGAAAAGGTCCAGCATATAGAAGAAACCGAAGCTGATATTTTAATAGGTGCCGACTGCGGATGCCTGATGAACATAGGTGGGCGTATTGAAAGGCAGGGCAAACCGGTAAAAGTCATGCATATTGCTTCTGTATTGAATAGCCGATAAGAAAGGAGGAAATCAAATGGCAATGAAAATAGGGAATCAATCCTTTAATGATCGGGTTTCAAGCGGGCTTGCTGATACATTTATGAGGGGAGCCGTTTCCTCTGCTCAAGGGCGTTTCCGGAGTGGCAGATTAAACGCGGCTGAAGAATTAGGGAATTGGGAAGAGTGGCGGAAACTAGGGGAAGAGATTCGCTCCCATACCATTGAAAATCTGGATTACTACCTTGAGCTGTTGAGCGACAATGTAGCCAATCGCGGCGGACATGTGTTTTTTGCCGAAACCGCAGACGAAGCCAATGAGTACATTACAAATGTTGTGAAAAAGAAAGACGGGAAAAAGGTCGTAAAATCGAAGTCCATGGTAACAGAAGAAATCCATATGAATGAAGCCTTGGAAAAAGCGGGATGCGAAGTGGTTGAGAGTGACCTTGGGGAGTGGATTCTTCAAGTAGATGATCACGATCCACCCTCCCATATCGTGACACCTGCCCTCCACAAAAATAAGGAGCAAATCCGGGATGTATTTCGGCATAAACTTGGATATGACAAGACGGAGAAACCGGAAGAATTGGCATTGTTTGCACGTGAAAAGTTAAGGGAAGAATTCCTTCAGGCTGATATCGGAATAACAGGATGTAATTTCGCCATTGCCGAATCAGGAACGATTTCCCCTTGTAACAAACGAAGGGAATGCCCGTATGGTAACGACGGTGCCCAAAACACAGATCACCGTAATGGGAATGGAGCGGATCGTCCCGACATGGGAAGAGATGGAAGTGCTCGTCAGCCTCCTGACCCGTGCAGCAGTCGGACAAAAGCTGACAAGCTATATCACTGCTTTGACGGGTCCTAAACAAGAAGGGGAAATGGATGGTCCGGAAGAATTTCACCTTGTCATCGTCGACAATGGACGTTCAAAAATTTTGGGAACTGCCTTTCAGTCCATTCTGCATTGTATCCGGTGTGCAGCATGTATCAATGTTTGCCCTGTGTATCGACATGTCGGGGGCCACTCGTACGGATCGATTTACCCGGGACCTGTGGGGGCGGTGTTGACACCCCTTCTTGGTGGATATGAAGACTACAAAGAGTTGCCGTATGCATCCACATTATGCGGAGCATGTACGGAAGCATGCCCGGTGAAGATTCCACTTCACGAACATCTGCTTCGGCATCGTCAGGAAATTGTGGAGAAGGAAGGGAAGGCCCCAATTTTTGAAAACTTATCCATGAAGGCGTTCAGTCTCGGAACGGCTTCACCAGCCATGTACAATATCGGGTCCAGGCTCGCACCAACCACACTTGCCCCATATACCAAAGGCGGGAAGATCTCAAACGGACCGGGCCCATTGAAAAACTGGACTGATATCCGGGAATTTCCTGCACCGAAGAAAGATCGATTCAGAGATTGGTATAAAAAGAGACAAAAGGAGGTATAGGCCTATGGACGTCGGGCACATCAAGAATCGTGATTCGTTTTTGAATAAGCTGGCTGGTCATCTGGGGAGGGAGCGAAAGCATCATATAGATAAGCCTCAATGGAACTACAATCCCCAATGGGAAGTATATAAGGAATACTCTACGGATCAGCTTGTTGAGATATTCAAAGAGCAATGTCAGTTCATTCATACCGATGTACATGAAACCGTTACGTCTGAGCTATCGGCTCTGATTCCGCATCTTATAAGGGGTTACGGTGGAAAAACAGTCGTTACCTGGGATGACCCTCGATTTGCCGAGTTTGGTCTTACTGATCTTGGAGATGATGAAATAGAAGTTCGCACTTGGGACCGGAATGGCGGTGAAGAGAATCTGGCCTATTCAGCAACTGCTGATATCGGTATAACCTTTAGCGATGCAACTCTTGCCGAGTCGGGGACAGTTGTCTTGTATAGCGATGATGGCAAGGGACGTGCGGTCAGCCTCCTCCCTGCCGTCTATATCGCCATCATCCCAAAGAGTACGATCGTCCCAAGGATGACCCAGGTGGCAAGGGACATTCATACTAAAATAGAAAGCGGTGAACGTGTCGCATCCTGCGTGAACTTCATATCGGGTCCAAGCAACAGCGCCGATATTGAAATGAATTTAATTGTGGGAGTGCATGGACCTGTAAAGGCTGTGTATATTATAGTGGATGATCAATAGATAAATGTGATCCTGATTGCTTGCGTCAAGCTGGCGATCAGGTTTTTTCGTGATGAAAGGCTTCATTGCTTTCATCATACAAGGAGTGCAATCATGCTAATATCTTTTTTTGTTTACTCAACAGCCTCTCTTGACTCACCTTCGTTGTCATGTTACTATAAAGTCACATATTACATGTGACCAAATATTCACATGTAAAACACAATGAGAGGATCGTTATAATGAAAGACGAACTTTCCACTTTATTTAAGGCACTGGGGCACCCGATAAGAAGGGAAATCCTGGACCTGTTGAAACAGTCGGCAAGAACGACCGGTGAACTGAATGATCATTTTCCCGAAGTGACAAGATACGCGATCATGAAGCATCTGACGATTTTGGAGGAAGGGAATTTGGTCGTGGTGAAGCGTGAAGGAAAGTATCGGAGGAATTACCTTAACGCGGTTCCACTGCAGGACATGCATAACCGGTGGGTAGGCAAGTACATGGGGTCTACCGCCAATTCACTGTTAACGTTACGGTCACTGGCAGAAAACAAAGGAGGAGAACCAATGGAACAGAGTAAAGTATTTCGTATCGAGCAGGAAGTAATGATTCAGGCATCCCGGAAACAAGTATTCAAGGCATTGACAGAGCAGGCAGGAGACTGGTGGGAATTTAAATTGGCTCCTGAGGGAGTGGATTCAGAATTCACATTCAATCCTGTTCCTGGCGGCCAATTTATTGAAAAATGGCGAGAAGATGAAGGGGCTCTCTGGGGGACTGTTTATTATGTAAATGCTCCTGAGGAAATCCGCCTTCACGGTCATCTTGGTATGCAGGGGGCGGTCAATAGTGCCTATACGTATCGGCTGATTGAAAAGGGAGATGCCACTTTGCTGCAATTATCCCATACTGCATCTGGAGTCATTGAAGAGGACTGGGAAGAAAAACATACTGAAGGCTGGAATTATCTATTGGGCACACTGCTTAAAAACTATGTCGAACTGAAATAAGATTAAGGAATGAATGAAGTTCGTTTCGGTTAAGGAGTACAAAATGGTAGATGTTACGACGGAAATCATCATAAAATGTCCCGTTCAAAAGGTTTCAGAATATACGGCCGACCCCGATCATGCACCCGAATGGTATGTTAACATCCATAAGGCGGAGTGGCTGACGGAAAAACCTTTATCCATCAACTCCCAAATCGCTTTTAAAGCTAGGTTTCTAGGGCGTGATCTCTCTTATGTTTATGAGATTGCGGAGTATCTTCCCCATCGTAAACTAGTGATGAAAACATCAAATGGCCCGTTTCCCATGGAGACAACCTATCTGTGGGAGGAGTTGGACGGAGAGTCGACAAGGATGACGCTCAGAAATAGAGGAAATCCAAGTGGTTTCTCTAAATGGATGGCACCTCTTATGTCGAGTATGATGAAAAAAGCGAATAGAAAAGATTTAAAAAAAGTAAAGGAAATACTGGAGAGAATGGAATAGGTCATTTATTCTTTGGCCATTGATAGAAAAGAAGAGCTACCTGATTGATAATCTGTACCCTTTGTAAAGGACATTTTAAAAAAGGCTAGGCTGATTGAAGAAGATGATCTCTGTATTGCACAGGGGTCATCTTTTTCATATTCCACTGGTACCTGAATGTATTGTAATAATAGATGGCTGCTTTTACTTCTTTTTTTAGTTCCTTAAAAGAGTGACACTGTTCTATTTCTGCTAAATCCTTGAAGTGTCCGAAGAATGATTCTTGGGGAGCGTTATCCCAACAATTCCCCTTTCTTGACATGGATTGACCCAACCTAAACTTTTTGACCAGTTTCTGATATGTGGGGCTGGTATAGTGGCTGCCCTGATCAGAGTGTATGTAAGCTTCTTTAGCTAATTTAACTTTCCTATTTTTCTTCAACTTCTTCAAAGTGTCCGTAGCAATATCTAAAGTAATTCGTTCAGAAATATTGTGCGCTAAGACTTCATTGGTAGAGGCATCAATGATCGTTGATAAATAAGCCCTTTGGCCTTTTCCAAAGTAAAGGTAGGTGATATCTGTAAGCAGAACCTTATAAGGTGAGTCTTGCTTGAATTCCCTGTTAAGCTGGTTTGGAACTACTTTGTGTTCCTGGGTTGCTTTCATTATACGCTTGTAAGGGTTAGCTCTCCGAAAAGGACATTGAATATCATATTTATTCATAATCCTTCGGATTCTCTTAAGGTTAAATACAGTATTAAATTGACCCTTCAAAACCATTTTAATTTGGCGGGCTCCTTTTTTACGTTTCTTAAATTTATAGGCTTGGAGTACTAAGTCCCGGAGGACTTCATCCTTTTTCTCCTTTTCTTTCCTTCGCTCAATTTGTGTTGAAGAAAAGTAATTATAATATCCCTGACGGGAGACCCCAGCTATGTTACACAGATAAGTTACCATACGTTTTAGGCTATATTTCTTTATCGTAGACCGGATGAGATTGAACTTCTGGTCAGCTGATAACTTTATTACTTGTCCTTCAACCCCCTTTCGGCGAATCGTATCTTTTTTAAAAGTTCGTTCTCTGCCTTTAAAAGGTTATTTTCCGCTTCCATCCTTGCCAATTTTTCTTCAGTAGATAATTCTCTTTCCTTTGGTCTTCCTGTATTTACTGACCTCGTATCCCGTAGTCCAAGAACTCCGTGCTTACGGTAGGTTTCACGCCACCTCTTGCCTGAAGATTCAATTCGCTTTATCCCAATAACTTCTTCATCAAACCCACATTCTTCAAAGATCTCTCTAGGGAACTTGCCTTGTTTATTTTGAGCAATGAAAAGCTCTTTGAACTCATCTGTATATGTAATCCCCTTTGAGCTAACGTTTTTCACAAATGGATTTTTAGATAATAGTTTTATTTCTTTCTCTGTAAATAGTTTTTTACTCATGTTTCTCCAGTCCTGTTTTTATTTTATTGTACATAAAAATACCCTGTGCAGTAGACTTTTTTTAATGTGTCTACTACACAGGGTACAGTTTATGATCTGGCAGCTCTTCTTTTTTAGTAGCAGCAATCCCTGTAAAGAGGTTTAATCTGCCCCCTGATTTCACCGCCTGGATTCTGTTCCGTGTGTACGTTTACATAGGTGAGTTCTTTTTTCATGAGACGGACCAAGTCTTCTACGTCTTTTACCCCGACATTGTTCCTTACGATATCTTCATCTGTTATGACACCTCTTACAATTCCTTTTCTCGTTGAGATCCCATTCTGCTCTGTCAGTGTAGCAAGGTCTGCTCCAAAAAGGAAAGCGAGTACTGGTCCATTTTCCCCACGACCTCCAAAATGGATATGGGCCTGGACGAAATTCCGGATGTTATCGACTTTCAAGATGAATTTAATCTTCGTACAATGCTTATTCACGACGAATTTTGCCACTCCGAATGCTTCTGAATTGACAGGTGGTACCTCGTTTCTTCCGTTCAGTTTGGCAATAAAGTATTCTTCCATTTGATCACCCCCTATAAAGGTATACTGCATCTTATTCATTCAGCGAAAAAATGTATAGTCGAAGGACTAGTTTTCTCCAAAAACTTGTCCCGGGATAGTGGGAGAACCATAAATAAACCCAACAGAGATAAAAGGAAAAGGATAAATCCACCTGTACAAGGGAATCTATTATGGAGTCAACGTTTGCCATCAGCCAGGCTGAATTCTCCATCTTCTGCCTGGAATTTGTTACACTAATTAGGTTGTGGTTGTGTTCTACCTCAAGGGGAATGGATCCAACGATCTTTAATCTAAACGGAGGAAGATATGTCAAATCGAAACAAAGGAATTCTTCTATTGCTACTATCTGCGTTCGGCTTCTCGTTGATGGCGGCTTTTGTTAAGCTGTCAGGAGATGTGCCGACGATTCAAAAAACGTTTTTCCGGAACATCGTTTCTGCTTTCATCGCATTCGGATTTGTCCGGTATCATAACGAAAGGCTATTCGGGAAAAAGGAAAATCAAAAGCTTTTGTTGCTCCGTTCAGGACTGGGGGCTGTCGGGATCGTGCTGTTCTTTTATGCAATCGATCACTTGGTGTTATCCGATGCCGATATGCTGAATAAACTTAGTCCATTCCTTACTATTATTTTCTCAGCGATTTTCCTGAAGGAACGAACCCGGGTGTTTCAGATTGTGTCGATCATCGTTGCTTTCATTGGAACACTCTTTATCATCAAACCGGCGTTTTCCTTTGATGTCATTCCCTATCTTGCAGGAGTATTCTCGGCCATCTTTGCAGCCGGTGCGTATACCGTCCTGCGGGTATTGGGGACCAGGGAGAAGTTTTACACCGTCGTTTTTTACTTTTCATTCTTTACAACGGTGGTGCTGCTCCCCTTTGTGATTGGATTTTATGAACCGATGAGCATGAAGCAATGGATTTACTTGTTATCCGCCGGTGTTTTTGCCACAGTTGGTCAATTCGGAATCACAATCGCCTACAAGTTTGCACCGGCAAGAGAAATTTCAATCTTTTTCTATTCCACCGTCGTGTACTCTGCTCTTATCAGTATTTTCTTATTCGGCCAGATCCCGGATGGGCTTAGTGTTATCGGGTACATCATCATCTTTGCAGCTTCGTTGTATATGTTCTTGAAAAATAATGAAGCCGGTAAAAAGCAGGAAGCCTGATTAAGAGGCTGGGATATAACTGAATACGATCTGGTGAATAGTATGAACAGGCTCTCTTGTACGCCTGTTGATTTACGTGCAAGACTGCTATAGAGGGGTTTCACCTAACAGACTTTCCCGGGGTAGTCTTCGTCTCCCATCTCACATCAACAGCTGGGATATCCAATAACAAGAAACCTGTCCTAATAAAATAATTTCAAAATCCGAATGAGCTTGAATTTCGAGTGATCGTTCGGATTTTTGTGTTCTAAAACACTTGTCCCATCCCCTTGTTGTATATAAAAATAAAACATTTACCATTTCCCGATCGTATAGTACATGACACCTTTCATAGACTGGAGTGTATAAAATGAAGATTGCATTATTTTTTATTGGAGCTTGTATGGTGATTGGAGTGATCATCAGTGTAGCAGTGGTTAGGCAATCGGCAGGGAAAGATGACCCGGAGTATCTGTTAAACCATTTGAAAAAGAATGATAACAGCAGCTTGACGGTAAGACGTAACGGGGTAACGCTAGCATCCATTCGGGCAGATGAGATGTTTCCTTTAGCGAGTACAGTGAAGATCATCGTGGCAATTGAATATGCCAGACAATGTGAAGGGAACATAATCGATCCTACGCAGAGTGTGTCTCTGGATGAACTCGATTCGTATTATGTCCCGAATACGGATGGAGGAGCCCATGACAGCTGGCTTGCCTATTCAAAAGAACGGGGGTTGCTCCTGGGGAATTCCACCAATCTCGAAAATGTGGTGAAGGGGATGATTCTGTTCAGCTCGAACGCAAACACTGAATATATGATGGATCTTCTTGGAGTAGATGCAATTAACCGGTTGTTGGATGAATGGGAAATTGAGAAGCATGAGTCCGTCTATCCCATCGTGTCCGCCATGCTGATTCCCACCCATCTGAAATTGGAGAATCCATCTTATACAGAAGCAACGATTGAAGCAACTTTGAAGGAGATGTCGAGAGAAGAATACATTCAACTATCCCATGACATTCTGAAAGCATTGAAAAGCGGTCAAAAACAAACATACATAGACCAATTGCATACAAATGAGCCCCTGCAGAAAATCTGGTCCGACAGACTGACGCGGAGTACAACCGCTGAATATGCGGCCATCATGGGGAAGCTCAATTCAAAGACTTCATTCCCGAAGCATACACAGCAGGGGCTGGACGCCGTTTTGGAGGGACTGATGGAAAGTCCTAAGAATAGAGAATGGCTGCAGCACGCAGGACAAAAAGGTGGATCTACCACATTTCTTGTCACCAATGCTGCCTATGCGACAGACCTTGACGGGAACGCTACAGAGATCGCTATATTTACAAATAATCTTCAAAAAGGAGAGGGAAGGAAAATCTCCAAACATTTAAATGGATTCATACTATCCATATTGAGAGATGAGGATTTTCGGGAAAAGCTGGAAGAGTTATAATGTGATTAAGTAGAATGTTTGTTTTGGAGAGGAGCCATTTTTCATGGTACTACGTGATACAAAGTTAGCTAAATGGGCATTAGGGCTGTTGGCTGTCGTTCTCCTAAGTAATTGGTTGGTGTATCAACCAATGGTTCAACAGTTTTTGTCTATTGAACTGGAAATGGAGGTCGTCATAGGATCAATGGTGGACTTGATGATGATTTCACCCGCCCTGGCTTATGGCTGCCTTTAAGCTGTCGAAGAAACAAGTCATTGGTGTAATCGTATTTGGGCTTGTGTTAGGGAGAGTCATCATCCCGGAAGAATTATTCGCTCCGTTTACCTTCCTCCTGTATTCAGGGATAGGGGTCGAAGTACTGCTCCTTGCAGCTGAGTTGGGGCTTATTTTCCTTTTTGTCCGCAAGATACCAGGCATCCGCTCTTCTATGCAAGTATCAGGAATCGGTCCTCTCTTTTCATTCCTTCCTGCAGTGGGGGATAAAGTCAGCAGCCATATGCTGCTTCGAATCCTTTCGTCTGAAGGGCTGATGATGTATTATGCACTCTTTAGCTGGAGGAAGAAACCGCCTGTTCACGAAGGTGCGGTAACGATGCACCACAAGACCAGTGCCGTTGCGATGAATATCATGCTTATCCACGCCGTTGTGATAGAGACAATCGGAATTCACTGGTGGCTCCACACGAAGCTTCCCATCTTGTCCTTCATCCTGTTGATCCTCAACGTGTATACAGTCCTGTTGTTTATAGCTGAAATTCAGATTACCCGGTTACACCCCCCTGGAAGTGAAAAATGACAGCATCTATGTGACTCAAGGGCTGATGCAACGCATGGTCATCCCCCTTCATAAAATAGATACGATGGAATGGGGGGCGACACCAGGTAAAGATGCCCTTGTGTTCATGTGCAAAGATTTTGAAGAAATTCAACCACAAGTCGTCTTGTTTTTAAAAGAACCTTTAGAAGCGACCATGTTTATGGGGCGGAAAAAGCAGGTGTCAGAGGTTGCCCTCCGCGTAGATGAGCCAGAGAAGTTAAAGAAGCTCATGGAAACGTAATCCCTTAGAAAAAGCCTTTAAATAAAAAAGGATTTCCCTCACCCGTATCTTTTTTACATTCTTATCCGTTATAAGCATGAGAGGATGGAAAGGAGCGAAAAGACAATGCAAAAAAGGTTAACCGCAAACCGGATGATAGGCAGGCGAAATGAAGAGGGCATGGAGGATCTGGTCCCAAAACTCTATCGATACTGTTATTTCCTGACGAAAAATAAATGGGACGGGGAAGATCTTGCACAGGAGTCTATCTTTAAGGCATTGAGCCAATATCCAGATCGACGTAGATGGAGCTCTTCTTTACTCAATAAGATCGCTTATCATGTATGGATTGATAAAGTAAGGAAACAAAGCAGGGAACTTATTGGGCGAGTACCGGAGTTGATAATCGAGGATCAGCCCCTTGAGGGGATCAGTAAGGATATGATCCAGCTGCTTTCAAACACAATGACTCCAAAACAGCTGGTCACCTTTATCCTTAAAGAAGCCTTTCAGTACAAAATATCTGAAGTGGCCACCATGTTAAACATGACGGAAACGGCTGTGAAAGCTCTTCTGAACCGGTCGAGGGCCAGGGTGAAAAAAATCTCAGATGAAGAAGTTGGAGCTGTACAGTCCTTCTGGGATGAAAACCTTCAAGAGGAACTGAACACCATTTTATACCGCAGCTTGAAAGCTCAGGATCCATCTCTTCTTTTAGCCTATCTTCCACTCCTGCTTAAACATCAAGTGGTTCAAACCCTGACACCTCGAACGTCTCCTTCTCCTTCCGCAGTCCTCTCATCAGCTGCATAAAGAAAGAGGGAGGAATCCGATATGAATACAATACCTTATGTGATTGAACAGTCAGGAAAAGGGGAGAGATCCTACGATATTTATTCGAGATTGTTAAAAGACCGTATTATTATGGTAAGTGATGAAGTGAATGACCACATGGCGAACAGTATTGTAGCCCAGCTATTGTTCCTGGCAGCAGACGATCCTGAAAAGGACATTTCCCTTTATATCAACAGCCCGGGCGGCTCAACCTCAGCGGGGTTTGCCATCTTTGATACGATGCAATATATCAGTCCCGATGTGCGGACGATTTGCACCGGTATGGCGGCTTCCTTTGGGGCGATGTTGTTGCTTGCAGGGACAAAAGGAAAGCGGTTCGCTCTTCCTAACAGTGAAATCATGATACACCAGCCACTGGGCGGTGCCCGGGGGCAGGCGACAGACCTGGAAATATCCGCAAAGCGAATCTTGAAACTAAGACAGCATATCAATGAAATCATCGCTGAAAAAACGGGTCAGCCTGTCGAGAAAGTGGCCATTGATACGGATCGTGATTATTTCATGAGTGCCTATGAGGCGAAGGTATATGGGATTATCGATGAAATTATTGAAAAGAAATGATGAGTGGGAGCGGTCGTTGTGGCCGTTCTTTTTTATATCGTTCAGCAGGTGATCATTGGTATGGATTCAGCAGCTGAAAGAGTTTAGAACGTGGGAAATGTGCTTCATACCTTTTACACAACACAAAATTATCAACAGATGGTGTGGTAAAATAAACCATATCATCATGATTAATGGGAGGTTCGAGGATTGACGTTGATTATCCTTTTGGCTCTCATCGGGGTTTTCATTTTCATAAGAATTCCGAGTGAGAAAATCTTTAGGTTGAAGTGGATTCAATCGCTAAATAAATACAAGTGGTTTCAGAACCCCTGGTTAATCGGAGTTTCTTTGTTCGGGATGAATCTATTGTTATTCTGTACAACGGGACTGATATTGTACGTTATGACCGTGATGATGATCCCATTTCTTCATCTTGTCATCATGGCGGCTGCTATTATGATGAGCTTGCTGGTGTGGAGTTCACTTGTCCATTCGAGAGAGTGGGGGGAAGGGGAGCGTCTGAAAACGGCTATGGCAGGGAGTAGCTTCTACTTGTTCCTGTTTTTATTTATCTTGTATAAGTGGGGCACTTATGAATCCCGGTACCCAGGTGAGGATGGGGTTATGGCCGCCGTCGGTTTCTTTCTTGGACTATTGGTAACGGGGTTGGCCTTTGTCATAGGCTTTGTGATGGTGGCTTTTCTGCCGGCTGATGGGCGGGAGAAGTAGGATGGCGATTCCTTTCTTTTTCTCAAGCATTCTATTATCCTTATAGAATACATTCTGACAAAAGAGGGTTTAAAATGAGGACAATACATAGTGATATCATTCAATTTCGGGGCTCTCATTATGAGTTTGGCCGCTTGCAGGGGGAAAGGATAAAGGATTCCATCACGGTAAAAAATCGGGAGAATCAGTGGAAGGTAAGAAGACCGAGGTTTTCCATCAGTATCGAGGAAACGAAGGAAGCGATCAAGAGGTTCGCCCCCCGGCATCTGGGATGAGCTGCTTGGCTTGCAGGAAGCTCTGGAATGGCCCATGGAAAGAGTGCTGCAGGAGTTTGGCGGGTACCGGGTTGAGTATGTGAAGTCCGGCTGTTCCATCGTGACAGGCAGGGATTATTTGATCCGGAATTATGATTATCATCCGAAAACCTATGAAGGACGCTATACCCTTTATCAACCGACGGATGGCGGATATAGTATGATCGGTCCCAGTCAGCGGGTGACGGGGCGGATGGATGGAATGAACGAGAAAGGCCTCGCCTTGGGGTATAATTTCATGCATCGGAAAAGTCCTGGAGTTGGCTTCATTTGCTGTATGATCGGCCGCCTGGTATTAGAGTCTTGCGGAAATGGTTGGGAAGCTGTGGAGATGCTTAAGGAAATTCCTCACAGGCATTCGTTCAGTTATGTGGTGTATGACAGAAGCGGGGAGACATTTATTGTAGAAACCTCACCGCGTGGGGTGGAAGTTCGAACGTCCAATGCATGCACCAATCATTTTGAAGTCATGACACATGAAAATCGAAATCATCTGGTCGATTCAAAGCGCAGACTGGCAATCATTCAGGAGAAGGAGGGACTCGATGCCAAGGAAGCATTTCGGTTGTTGAATGATACAGAGAAAGGTGTCTTCTCGGATCTTTATGGAAGCTGGGCAGGCACGATACATACATCGGCTTACCTGCCGCAGGAGATGAAAGCCTGGTTTGCCCTTGGCGGGGACAGAGAACCGGTTGTCTTTGATTTTGCCCAGTGGCTGGATGGTCATGATGTGGAAAGGGAGAAAATCACCGGTCGAGTGGATACAGACATTCCCTTTGTTCATATGGATGAGGGAGCCGATTGGTTTAAATGATAGAACAACATAAAAAATGACCCGCGATGTACCGGGGTCATTTTTGTATTATACAAACTTCACGATGTCTTCAAAGGTACGGCGAGTCTTCGGCGCGGGATCCTTCACTCGGTAACCGAATGCGACCATGACGGAAATACTGAAGCTGCCGTCTTCTAACAAGCCTTCTTCATCCAGGAGCTTATTCATTTTTTCAATATCAAAGCCTTCAATCGGGCAGGAATCCACGCCGATTTGTGCCGCTGCTGTCATCATATTCCCAAGGGCCAAATAGGTCTGTTTCCCAGCCCAGTCATATAGCGGGCGGTCTCCCTCCAGGAGATTGAAATCAACCTTTTGGAATTGCTCGATTTTCTCTAAGTATTTAGCCATGTGATCTTCAGGGAGATTCTTTACATGTTTAAAATGATCCTGTAAATAGTGTGAATCATACTTAGTATCTTTTTTCGTTCTTGCGAGGATCACGACGAAATGGCTGGCTTCCGGCAGTTTTCCGTACGCTCCCCAGGCAGTATTCTTGATTTTATCTCTCAGTTCAGGCTTTTGTATCACAAGGAATCTCCAAGGTTCGAATCCAAATGAACTTGGTGACAGTCGGCCTGTTTCCATAATGAACCGGAAATCATCGTCTGATACTTTCTTGTCTGGATCGAATTCCTTTGTTGCGTGTCTGAAATGGTAAGCATCTAAAATGTCCTGCTTGATTTGTTCTTTTTCCGCCATTTAACATTCACTCCTTCATCATTCAATCAAGTTTAATGTACCATAAGTGTAAAGGTGAATCATGTGAAGTGTCTTACGGGGATGCCATACTACAGAATTGAAACGTAAGGTCAATCTGATTCGTATATAAGGGAAACAGAATAAATCAGGGGGGAAATCAATGGGATTTCTGTTCATCCTTTTAGGAGGAATCGTTTTGTTCATGTTGTCCAATTGGCTGATGGGTTACAGGAAAGAACATATCCAAATCGATTTTGAAGAAAGGTATTTCAAGGAAGGTGAGTACATTGAGGCAATCCGGCAAGAGCTTGAACAAAAGGGAAAAGATGTGGAGTATGTGGGTGAGAGAAAGTTTATTGTAGATGGGAAAACCTATTTATTCATTGAAAGGAATGTATCCATGGGAGGGGTTCCGTTACAGAGGACTATCTTGAAACCGGTCAATAAGTAAAGGCGTGCCCCGGCACGCCTTTTAATGTCTAAAATAATACGTAGGAAAAGACAATGTATAAAACGGTTATAATGAAAGATGGAGCCATATATCGCCACTTGCTTGTGACTGTTGACGGCCGGAACAGCAGGTAGAGGGTCACGAGTGTCATCAACAATCCAAGAGACGCGATAAAGATATGTGACGTATCGACTGCTTGGAGGATCGCTCCTTTTCGGTAAAGGACATCGGTCAGGACGAGAAGTTGGATATTAAACAGATTGCTTCCCAGGATAGAGCCGATGGCCATATTATAGTTCGCCAGTTTAAATGCGGAAAGGACCGTCACGAGCTCCGGAAGAGACGTAGAAGCAGCAATGAGGAAACTACCGACGAAGCTTGCGTTCATCCCCGTCTCAGCGGCTAACCGGTCACCGGAAATGGATAATGCACTCCCTGAAACGAATACGACCAGGGCGGCAATCACAAAGCCGATGACTGCCGTTTTAAGGGGATAATCCCTTGACGGTGCTGATTCTCCTTCGATTTCGTCCTTTGAGATAAATTTTACAGCGATAAAGTATAGGGCGAGGATGATAAACATTTCAATCCCGATACCAAACAACTCGATGGAACCTGGAATGTAAAGAGCGGAAATGATGATCATCAGGAAAAGAAAACCAAACAAGGCAGACGGGATCGTTGCGTTTCGGTTCACTTTTTGGAATAATCTCCGTTTACGGTAAATCAGATCCACCACTGCCAGGATAAATAGATTGAATACATTACTGCCAAGCATGTTTCCGACAGCAATATCCGGATTATCGATATAAACGGCGGTCAAGCTCGTCGTCAATTCAGGAAGTGATGTTGCTCCTGCGATGAGGAATGTCCCGACGACGGCTCCGCTTAATGAAGATTTCTTGCTGATTACATCCCCGAACCGGTTCAGGTAGATGGCTGCGGCAACCACGGTGGCTGCAGCCAGTAAAAAAACGAAATAAACCATGTAATCTCCTCCAAAACTGTGCATATAAAAAAGACCCCGGCACAAATATTTGTACCAAGGTCTTGCGTGCTGAAGAATGAGCCCAGCCTGATGAACCAGGTATTTTCATACCGGGATGATGATTCATCAGCCGTTTACCGGTCGCTACTCCCCTTGTTACTATTAATGTAATAAGATTTTATAGGTTTGTCAATTTATCTGCTTTACTATGACATTTTGAGGAGGGGACAAATGAAAAAAAGACAGGGAATTATACATAAAACGTTTTTCAGGTCCGTCCCTGGAGGTGGAGTTGTGAAAGAAGAGTATTATGATGATTTGTTGGGTGTTCATACAGGAAAGATGCAGATGGGTTTTCACCGTTCTCTTCATTATCACCGGTATGAGCCGACACCATATAAGGCTTTGGTAGAGTTATTCAGGCAATATGAATTGAAGAGGAGCGACCGGGTCGTGGATTTTGGTTGCGGGAAAGGAAGGTTGAACTTCTTTATTCACCACCTCTTTCAAGCGACGGTGATTGGGATTGAAATGAACAGGGAATTTTACGACGAAGCTCTGGAAAATCGAGAGAACTACTTGAGAAAAGTGAAGAATAATAGAAATGAACTTATCTTCCATCATTGCCTGGCAGAGGAGTATAAGATTCATCCCCGGGATAACCGGTTCTACTTTTTTAACCCGTTTTCTGTTCAAATCTTCATGACCATCATCAACAACATCCTCTTTTCAGTGGAAGAGTCACCACGAGATGTCGAGATCGTCCTGTACTACAGCTCCGATGATTATGTCCATTATTTAGAAGATCACCCTTTGTTCATTCTGCGTAAAGAAGTGAACCTGAAAGGGGAGTATGAAAAAAATGAGTATGAACGGTTTTTAGTGTACGGGCTGATTTATTAGCAGGAGGAGGGACGGACCTCTTTCCCGCAGGATCCGTACTAAAACGTTGATTTAATAGGGAATGTAGGGTAGGAAGAGGTCCGTCCCTCTTGCAAGTATCAAAACCCGCAACATATTTTCAAAATCAAAGATATAGTATCAAATTCCGTCAACATTTTTTCAAATCCACACATATATTTTCAATTCCCTCCAAACTCATCACAAACCCCACATCTTTCCCTGGGACGAGCATACCATGGTACAAAGACCCTTTTTCTGAAAGGATACTCTGCCCATGATTCCAGTTAAAACAAAGATGGCTGCCTCCTTATATGCCACAATGTCAATCAGCTTCTGGGGGATATCATTTGTATCAACGAAAGCAGTGTTAAACACTCTCGACCCTTATACCCTGCTCGTTCTTCGGTTTGCTATAGGAGCTTTGTTTCTGCTCATTCTCTTACTTGTAAAAAGATATCGGCTCACCATTCCCCTTGGATATATCCCTCATCTGATTGTCCTTGGGGTGCTTGGCGTTTTCATTCACCAAGTGATACAGGCGACGGCTCTCCTTACGATTGATGCATCATCGGCAGGTTGGATGATTTCTTTTTCTCCGGTGTTCACCGTCATTCTCTCCATGATTTTTTTGCATGAAAAAATGACGGTTCCAAAAGCTCTTGGCATGATCATAGCCATTACAGGTGTACTGATGGTGACGTCAGCGAGGAGCGGGCAGTCTATTGGATTTGCCGTCAACGCCGGTTATATCCTGATGATTCTCAGTACATTGAACTGGGCCATCTACTCCGTATTGCTGAAAAAACTTCGAATAGAGCTGCCTTCACTTGTCATTACTTTTTATATGAGTCTCCTGGGCTTCAGTTTGACGATACCTTTTCTGATTCGGAACCGGGGATGGGAAGGCGTTTCCCTTTTATCCAATGTGGAATGGGCCCACCTCATATTCCTTGGTGTATTTGTGTCTGGAATTGCGTATTGGTATTGGGCTAAGGCATTGGAGGTATTGGATGCGTCAAAGGTGTCAATGTTCCTCTATTTAGAGCCGGTTACCACACTCATTGCAGCGATTCTTCTCCTTCACGAGAAAATTTTCTTCATAAGCATCCTGGGTGGAATCATAATCATAATAGGAGTAGTGATTGTCAATGGCCAGATGATTTGGGTTCTCCAACGTTTTTTATGGAAGAAACGATAAGACCAGGGAGGGATCGCGGTGACCATAAGGGATCGGATAAAAGAGAAATTGGATAAATTGACCAACCCTACAATGAAAGAGCTTAAAGAAGTCTTGCAGTCTCTCGAGCTGAATATGGATGATGTACATCCATACTTGCAATCTCCGGAAGGAAAGCCATATTATCGAAAGCTTCTCTATCAAAATCATGCAGCTGAGCTCCTTGTGATGAATTGGTCCGACATGGAATGTGCCCCCCATGATCATGGTGACTCCATGGGATGGATTCAAGTAATGAACGGAAATTCAGTCAATACCATATTTGAAGTGAAAGAGAACCAGCTTCCTCAAGAGATATTCACTCGCGAATATAAAGAAGGTTCGTTCTTTTTTGCTCCAAAGAAAGGTGTCCATAAAATGAGAAGAGGGAGTGAAGAGGCCCTTGTGACCCTCCATCTTTATTCGCCGCCCATCGAGGGGATGATGGTGTACGACCTTGAAAAATGTGCTGCCTGCCTGGTATCAGAGGAATGCGGTGCGTGGTGGCCAGAAAATATGAAACAAAAAATAAAAGAAATCCAAATCAGATAGGGCATCCCTCTTTCACAAGGGTGCTCTTTTTTGTTCGGGGATGATTCACAGTTATAAGTGGTGAATACAGAATATTGTGAATGTTGAAGGTGAACTGGTGTAAAATAGAAAAGAAAGGAAGAGGAGAGGGTATGAAATGTTCAAGGATCTAACCATTGATCAATGCGATTTCAATAACCACATATTCGTGGATGTCAGATCTCCTTCTGAATATAGAGAGATGACCATCCCGGGGAGTATGAACATCCCTGTGTTCAATGATGAAGAAAGAGCAGAAGTCGGGACTCTCTATAAGCAAGTGAGTAAAGAGAAAGCAACGGAGAGGGGGCTTGAAATCTTTTCCCGGAAACTTCCTGGGTTTTTGCAAGAATTCAAGAATCTAAAAGGTGAAATTGTGGTCTTTTGCTGGCGTGGGGGAATGCGCAGCAAGGCGGCTGCCACGTTCCTGGATTTAATGCATGAAGGCGGGGAGGATCCAGGGTGGTGTGAGGGCGTATCGCCACTGGGTACTCAATAAGCTGGAGACCTATACCCTAACTCAGCAAGCTTTTGTTTTAAACGGTGGAACCGGTATTGGCAAGACGGCCATTCTGAAGCAACTTCAAAAAGAAGGCTATCCGGTCCTGGATATCGAAGCGTTGGCCAATCATAGGGGATCCATTTTCGGTGAAATCGGTTTAAAGGCTAACAATCAGAAAACCTTTGATTCTCTCCTGGTAAATGACCTGATCAGGATGCAGGATTCTCCTTACCTCCTTTTTGAAGCGGAAAGTAAAAGGATCGGAAGGCTTCGTCTCCCTGAGAAGTTGGTGGAAACAAAGGAGAAGGGCTTTCACATTTTTATTGAAATGCCTATGAAAGAAAGAATCAGTCATATTTTAGAGGAGTACCGATTGCATGAACACCATGAGGAGTTTAAAGAAGCCTTTCGATGCATTAAACGAAGGATACATAGCCCGATTGCCAATGAAATAGAGGATGAGATGGGAAAGAAAAACTATGGGAGGATTCTGGAACTTTTACTGGAATTCTATTATGATCCCATGTATTTGTACATGGCTAAACAATATCCGGATGATCAAAAAGTGACCATAACAGCCGATTCGATTGAGGATGCATGTGAAAAAGTCAAGGGGCTCATCCCGTTATTGAAAACAGAAAAGAATCAGGGAAACCTGGTAAGATAGAGGATTGGGAATGCCACTTCCTTTTCATAGTCCCTGTATGCTTCGTTCATACTACCAAAAAAGGGGGATTTGGATGTGGAGCAACAATCCTATAGACATTCTTGGTTTGGCAATATAAAAGGGGATATCCTTTCCGGTTTGGTCGTGGCACTTGCCCTCATTCCGGAGGCAATTGCGTTTTCCATCATTGCAGGCGTCGATCCCATGGTGGGGTTGTATGCTTCGTTTACGATGGCGGTGACGATTTCGTTTGTGGGTGGGAGACCGGGCATGATCTCCGCAGCGACTGGTGCTATGGCCTTATTATTCATAGACTTAGTGCAGGATCACGGCATCCAATATTTACTGGCTGCCACGATTTTGACAGGAATCCTCCAGATCCTGTTCGGGATGTTCAAACTCTCCCGATACATGAAGTTCATTCCAAGGTCGGTCATGGTGGGATTTGTAAACGCCTTGGCCATCCTGATCTTTACATCACAGCTTCAGCATTTTGAAGGGGCAGAGTGGCTGGTCTACCTGCTTGCAGGTGCAGCATTGGCCATTATTTATTTACTTCCTTATCTCACGAGGGCGGTACCTTCCACTCTAATCGCTATTGTCGTGCTGACCGCCCTTGCCATTTCCATGGATTTTGACGTAAGGACGGTGGGGGACATGGGCAGTATTTCACGGACACTTCCTATATTCCATTTACCGGAGGTCCCGTTCACCCTTCAAACATTCCTTATCGTCCTCCCTTATTCACTGGCTCTCGCCGTAGTGGGGCTCCTGGAATCTCTTCTTACCGCTACGATCGTGGATGATATGACGGATTCAGGCAGCAACAAGAACCAGGAGAGCAGTGGACAGGGCATCGCCAATGTTATTACTGGGTTTTTCGGCGGGATGGCCGGCTGTGCCATGATTGGACAATCCGTCATCAATGTGAAGTCAGGAGGGAAGGGAAGGTTGTCTGCTTTCATTGCAGGGGTGTTTCTGCTGTTTTTGATTATCATACTGGGGGATGTGGTCGTCAGGATTCCCATGGGTGTATTAGCAGGGGTCATGATCATGGTGTCAATCAGTACATTTGATTGGAACTCTCTCCGCACTCTGCATTTAGTGCCGAGAAGTGATACATTCGTCATGATTGTGACGGTACTGACCGTTGTGCTGACACATAATCTGGCGATTGGGGTTTTTACTGGGATCCTGTTGAGTGCTCTCTTTTTCGTATCTAAAATATCCCGGATCCGAGTAGAGAAATCCCTTGCAGGGGAGAAAAGAGTGTATAAGCTGGATGGAGAAATCTTCTTCGCTTCTGTATCTGAATTGATGAAGAAATTCGATTATGGTGAGAAGATTGAACAGGTGGAAATCAACTTGAGTTCTTCCCACATCTGGGATGATTCGGCCGTTGCTGCCATTGAAAAAATCGTATCAAAATTTAAGGAGAACGGAATCCACGCAGAAGTAACCGGATTAAACGAGGACAGTTCAGAATTAGTGGGGAAACTGGCGAATAAATTAGGAACACACTAGTTGAAAGGGGAAGAGAGCATGTTTAATAAGATTGTACTTGCGACAGACGGATCTGAACACTCTAAACGGGCAGGGGAGAAGGCTGTACATATTGCTTCATGCTGTGAACATTCCTTTATAGAGGTCCTCTACATCATAGACGCTGAGCGGGCCAAGTCCGATGTTTTGTCGAACTGGAATTCCATTGATGTTGGTGATGCACGTAAAGAGCGGATGAAGGATATAGAACATAAAGCAAAAGAAGCGGGAGTGGAATATCAGCTCCATGTACTGCATGGTGAGCCGGGACCTACAATCGTAAATTATGTGAACAAAAATGACGTTGACCTCGTGGTGATCGGAAGCAGGGGATTGAACGGTCTCCAGGAATTTGTATTAGGAAGCGTGAGCCATAAGGTGGCAAAGCGTGCGAACTGTCCCGTATTGATTGTGAAATAGGCAGTGGAAAGAGGAAAGGCACACGTGAAACCGCGTGTGTTTTTTTATGAAAGATGAGAAAGTTCAACAAGTGAATGGGTAAGGGTTGACCATGTGGTGCACCACATGGTTTATGATTTAAGTGTGAGGTGGAAAGAATGTATAAGGTAAGCGAATTTTCCAGGATGACAGGATTAAGTAAGGAGACACTGCGTTACTATGCTGAGATAAAATTACTGGAACCTGTTTATGTGGATCCTTCGAATAACTATCGCTATTATGATAACGGGTCTTATCTCGTCGGGCGGTTATTGGTCTATTTACGAAGGTTTAACTTCTCCATTCAAGAGATGTTAACAGTCGTTCAAGACGAGTCCTTTGAGAATCTGGAGAAGTTGATCCTTGCCAAAAGGCAGGGGTTGGTAGCGGAAATTGAGCGCATACAAACGATCATTGAAGAAATGGATGATTTCTTTGAGATGGGAATAGGAGAGGATAACAATGATTAAATGGCGGGAAGAACGGATTATCCCGGTCAATATTGAAACGATTTGGTATTTATTTGAACTGGAGAATATTCAACGAATCATGCCGAACGTGGTAGAGAATAAAGTGTTGGAACAAAAGGAAGGCGTTGTGGGGTCCACCTATCAGCAAAAATACAAAGAGGGAAAAAGGATCGAAACGTATATCGTGGAGGACCTCGAATATGAAAATACCCCTGAGAAAAAGCATAATAAAATCGGGTTTACCCTCGCTAAGGCATTTCAAATCGAAGCAGAATTCACCCTTCACAAAATAGATGATCACCAAACCCGATTCATATACAGCGGTGAAAACGAAGGAGTGAATTTCCTTGGGAAAGTCTTACTGAAACTGGGTGGAGAAAAAAACAACAAGAAAGTCGTCACCGATTTCATGGACAGAGTCGAAAACGAAGCATTAAAAGAAGCAAATAAGAAATAATGTAATAATAGAGTAGGGACGGACCTCCGGGGGATGGGGAGGCCGTCCCAGAATCGTTGGTTTGATAAAGGGTAGGAAAAGATCACGATGCATCACATCCAGGTGATGGAGTGGGTGAGGTCACTTATCGCCTTATCCTACGAGAAAGGGAAGGGCCTGATAGTTTCAACAAATTGACCCATCATAACCAACATCACTGGGACCAACTGAAGGAATTTAGTTAAAGTGTGAAGAAGAGGGACGGACCTCCGGGGTTTCTGGAGGTCCGTCCCTCTTCCTGTATGTTTACCTAAATCCTATACAGGGAATAGAACAGAAATTTCAGGTTGATCGCATGTTTGCGGAGAAGAAGGGTTTAGGATCGATGTTTTCCAAGGTCCGTCCCTCTCAAAAAACGCTGATTCAATCAGATGTAAAAAATATTTTTTTAGTAATGTTTTTGCATGAAAATTCATGTTGGATTGCGATGAAAAATGTTCCAGTGAGCCGTTTTTTGAAAGCGATTTCTTTATGGTAGTGTCAGGCTTTTAAAGATTCTGAATATTAAGTATAAATGAACATGTATATATCAGGCTTCAAGTTCAATATTCCATATATATTTGGAAAACATCCTCTTTTTCCATTAACTTAATTTTTCGTTTTTTCTAAATTTCATGATATACTAACGAAAATTAAGAAAATTTAATTAACCGGTTAATTATTCAAAAATTATACAAGTCTAGAAGAGGGGGACAATGGATGAAAACGAATCTTCCTGTAGCGCAAGGCATGTATGATCCTGCGCAAGAACATGAAGCATGTGGAATTGGAATGATCGCTAACATCGATGGGACGAAGAGTCACAGCATCGTCCAGAATGCCATCAACATTCTATGTAACTTAGAGCACCGCGGAGGACAATCTGCTGATACAAGCACTGGTGACGGTGCAGGTATCCTTACCCAAATTCCTCATCATTTCTTCAAAAAGCAATGTGAAAAAGAAGACATCATCCTTCCGAGAAAAGGTGAATATGGAATCGGAATGGTGTTCCTCCCTGAAAATTATGAGAAGCGCATGAAGAGCAAAGAAATCTTTGAACGCATCATTGAAGAAGAAGGTCAGAAGACACTTGGATGGAGACCTGTTCCTCTCAATGACTCATTTGTAGGGAAAGTGGCTTCCAAGTCCAAACCATTCATTCGCCAGGTATTCATAGGAGTATCGGAGGACATACAGTCCCGGATGGATTTCGAACGTAAGCTGTATGTCATACGGAAGCGAATCGAAAAAGAAGTCGCAACTGCAGAGGGGCAGGAAGATGTATACCTTTGCAGCCTGTCGTCCACGACCATCGTTTACAAGGGAATGCTTATTCCCGAACAGTTGGACTCCTTTTATATTGACCTCAACCACCCTGAGTTCCGGTCAGCTTTAGCCCTTGTACATTCAAGATTCAGTACAAACACTTTCCCGAGCTGGCAGCGGTCTCACCCAAATCGATACACGATACACAATGGAGAATTCAATACATTACGAGGAAACGTGAACTGGATGCGTGCACGTGAAAAACTGTGTCACTCAAGTGCATTTAAAGAAGAGGATCTGGAGAAAATCCTTCCGATCATCGATGAGACAGGCAGTGATTCCTCCATGTTCGATAACTGCTTTGAATTCCTTCATCTTTCAGGAAGATCCCTTGCCCACACGGCTATGATGATGGTACCGGAGCCATGGGAAAATGATGATACGATCCATCCGAAGAAAAAGGATTTCTACGAATATCACAGCTGCCTGATGGAGCCATGGGATGGCCCGGCAGCCCTTGTGTTTACAGATGGAACTCAAATCGGTGCATGTCTTGACCGGAATGGACTGCGACCTGCCCGTTACTACGTGACAAAAGGCGGGATGATCGTTCTTGGTTCTGAAGTGGGAGCCCTTGATATCTTCGCCGATGACATCGTGTACAAAGACCGCCTTCAGCCCGGAAAAATGCTGCTCGTCGATTTGGAAAAGGGAAGGATCATCCCTGATGAGGAAATCAAGTTGCGTGTCGCTTCAGAGCAACCATACAGACACTGGCTGGATAATAATAAATTCGAGCTTGAGGATCTGCCTGAAACAACCCAGGAAGCGGTTCAACTTGATACGGATGAAGTGCTCCTGCAACAGCAGGCTTTCGGCTATACAACAGAGGAATTGAATAAGATCATTAAGCCTATGGTCACAGACGGGAAAGACCCTGTCGGTTCCATGGGGTATGATTCTCCTCTTGCTGTGTTATCCAAGAAACCTCAGCTCCTTTATAACTACTTCAAACAATTATTTGCTCAAGTAACAAACCCGCCGATCGATGCGATCAGGGAGCAGATCATCACATCTGTCGGTACGACGATCGGAGCTGAAGGGAATCTGGTGAATCCTGGACCTGAAAGCTGCAGGCATATCCATTTAAAGACACCGATTTTAACCGGTGAAGAGCTCGAAAAGCTTCGTCATCAAAATGAAAAAGGCTTCAAGGCCGTCACTTTATCGATTTTATTTGATGTAACCGATGAGGAGAATCAGCTTGAGAGCGCACTGGATGCTTTATATGAAAAAGCTGACAGGGCCGTTCAAGACGGTGCAACCCTCCTGATCTTATCAGACAGGGGAGTTGTAAAAGATAAAGCGGCTATTCCGGCACTTCTTGCCGTTTCAGGGCTTCATCATCATCTGATTCGCCAGGGGACGCGTACGACGGTCAGCCTTCTATTAGAGTCAGGGGAACCGAGGGAGGTCCACCACTTTGCTACACTTCTCGGATACGGGGCTGAAGCCATTAATCCGTACCTGGTCTTTGAAACCCTCCGTGACCTTATGGAAAAGAGTGAACTTAAGGACACCACATACGAACAAGCGGTGAAAAGCTACATCAAATCAGGGACGGACGGTGTCATTAAAGTATTATCCAAAATGGGTATTTCAACCATTCAAAGCTACCGTGGTGCCCAGATCTTTGAAGCAGTCGGTATCCACAAAGATGTGATTGATAAATATTTCACCCGTACTGCGTCAAGACTTGGTGGGATCGGAATGGATATCATTGAGAAAGAGGTGCTGTTAAGGCACAGAAAAGCCTTCAATGACCGAAAAGATAATCAGCGTACGTTGGAATCGGGAGATGAATTCCAATATCGTAAAAATGGAGAGGATCATGCCTATAATCCAAGCACGATCCATACTCTTCAACATGCTTGCCGTACGAATGATTATGAGCTATTCAAGAAATATTCGACCATGTTGACAGATGAAAAACAGAATCTGCAATCACTCCGGGGACTCCTTTCCTTTAAAGAAACGAAGTCCATCCCGATCGAAGAGGTCGAATCAGTCGAAGCAATCTGTCGCCGATTCAAGACAGGTGCCATGTCATTCGGCTCCATCAGCCAGGAAGCCCATGAAGCGTTAGCGATTGCCATGAATAAAATTGGTGGACGAAGCAATTCTGGAGAAGGCGGGGAACACCCCGATCGCTTCACGCCGGATGAAAATGGGGATTCCAGACGGAGCTCCATCAAACAAGTTGCTTCCGGTCGTTTCGGTGTAACAAGCCATTATCTGGTGAACGCCGACGAAATCCAAATCAAGGTGGCACAGGGTGCGAAGCCTGGTGAGGGGGGGCATCTTCCCGGCAAAAAGGTATATCCATGGGTAGCTGAAGTAAGGGGCTCCACTCCAGGAGTGGAACTGATTTCGCCTCCTCCTCATCACGATATCTATTCGATTGAAGATCTTGCCGAATTGATATATAACCTGAAAAATGCCAATCCGCAGGCACGTATCAGTGTGAAGCTTGTTTCAGCTGTAGGTGTAGGGACCATCGCTGCAGGTGTGGCAAAAGGCCGGGCGGATGTTGTCCTGATCAGCGGATATGACGGAGGGACCGGTGCTGCACCGAGAACCAGCCTGAAACATACGGGACTTCCATGGGAAATTGGTCTGGCGGAAGCTCATCAGACCCTGTTGTTGAACCGTCTTCGCGACCGAATCGTCGTCGAAACGGACGGGAAGATGATGACCGGCAGGGATGTAGTAGTAGCATCTCTCTTGGGAGCGGAAGAGTATGGATTCTCTACTGCCCCTCTAGTCGTTCTGGGCTGCGTCATGATGCGTGTGTGCCATATGAACACATGTCCTGTGGGAATAGCGACACAGGACCCGGATTTACGTAAAAAGTATACGGGGGATCCTGAGCATGTGGCCAACTTTATGCGTTTTGTTGCACAGGAAACAAGAGAACTGATGGCTGAGCTTGGATTCAGGACCATTGACGAAATGATCGGAAGAACTGATATCCTTGAAGCGAATGAAGCGATCGATCATTGGAAAGGAAAAGGCATTGACCTTTCTGCTCTCCTGCATCAGCCGGATGTGCCGGAAAAGGTGGGGCGATATGCGACACGAAAGCAGGATCACGAGCTTGAGAAAACGTTGGATTATCAAGAGCTCATTCCTCGCTGCCGCAAATCCATCGAAACGGGAGAACCGGTAGAATGGACGACAGCGATCCGGAATATACACCGTGTAACGGGAACGATGCTCGGCAGTGAAATTACCAAACGATACGGAGCGGAAGGGTTACCTGAAGATACGATCCGTTTAACGTTCAAAGGCTCTGCCGGACAAAGTTTCGGTGCCTTTATTCCAAAGGGACTGACTTTGAGACTGGTCGGGGATTCAAATGATTTTGTAGGAAAAGGTTTATCAGGCGGAAAGATCATCGTTCATCCTGATCCGACTGCTACGTTCATTCCAGAACGAAACACAATCATCGGTAACGTATCCTTCTATGGTGCATCCGGTGGAGAAGCATACATTTATGGAGTGGCAGGCGAGCGCTTCTGTGTACGTAACAGTGGAGCACAGGTCGTCGTTGAAAGTGTAGGAGATCACGGCTGTGAGTATATGACAGGCGGGAAGGTCGTCGTGCTTGGTCTAACAGGACGAAACTTTGCTGCAGGTATGTCAGGTGGAGTTGCATATGTCCTTGATGAAGACGACAACTTCCGATCACGTTGCAATCAGGAGCTTGTCCTTGTACAGCCTTTATTTGATCCTGAAGAGATGAAAGATGTATACGATATGATCGAAAAATATGTTCACTATACAAACAGCAATAACGGTAAAAAGATTCTGGCCAACTGGGATTCCTACGTATCTAAATTCGTACGAGTCATCCCGAAATCATACCTCAAGATGAGGGAGCGGATCAGTGAGCTTGAAAACAGTGGATTAGAGAAATTCGATGCAGAAATGGCAGCATTCGAAGAAGGTACCAAAGAAGAGAAAAAAGTATTGGAACCGGCTAATTAATCAGGGAGGGGGATACAATGGGAAAAGCAACTGGATTCATGGAATATAAACGACAAACATTGGATGAAAGACATCCGGCTGAACGGATAAAGGATTGGAATGATTATACATCTCCTCTTTCTGAAGAAGATATTAAGAAGCAAGGGGCACGCTGCATGGACTGCGGCGTTCCCACTTGTCAGTCGGGAATGGAAATCAATGGAGCCACAACGGGATGCCCTGTTTATCACTTAATACCGGAGTGGAATGATCTGGTGTATCAGGGACAATGGAAAGAAGCACTGAAAAGGGAACATCAAATGAACAATTTCCCTGAATTTACCGGCTTCGCCTGTCCAGCTCCGTGTGAGGGAGCATGCGTCCTCGGAATCAATGAGCCGCCTGTTGCCATCAGGACGGTGGAACGCTCGATTATTGAAAGGGGATTTGCTGAAGGCTGGGTCATCCCTGAACCGCCTGAACACCGGACCGGTAAAAGAGTTGCCGTCGTCGGGTCAGGTCCTGCAGGGCTGGCATCGGCTGCCCAATTGAATAAGGCGGGTCACCTCGTGACGGTTTTTGAAAAGAATGATCGTATAGGCGGATTGTTGACATACGGTATTCCTGAAATGAAATTGCCTTATTCTGTCGTCAAGCGCCGCGTAGAAATTTTAGAGGAAGAGGGCATTGAATTCGTCACGAACACGGAAGTGGGGAAAGACTATACGGTCGAAAACCTCCGTGAAAACTTCGACGCCGTCATTTTGTGCGGAGGAGCCGCTGTTCACCGTGATATTCAGGTGGATGGCCGTGACTTGAAAGGCGTTCACTATGCAATGGAATTCCTTCATGCCAACACAAAGAGTTTATTAGACTCCAACCTGGAAGACGGAAAGTATATTTCTGCTGAAGGGAAAAATGTCATCGTCATCGGCGGTGGGGATACAGGAACAGACTGTTTGGCCACTTCTGTCAGACATAACTGTAAAAGTCTGACTCAATTTGATATCTATGATCAAAAAGGGGCCATGCGTGATGAAGTCGGCAATCCATGGCCGCAATATCCAGTCATTCACCGTGTGGAGTATGGTCAGAAGGAAGCAGCTGCAGTGCTTGGGGAGGATCCACGTGCATACGCTGTGATGACCAAGAAGTTTGTAGGTGACGAACATGGTCATATCAAAGAGGTTCACACGGTCAATGTGAAGCTCCGCTATGACGAAGACGGAAACAAGGTACGTGATGAAATACCCGGTACGGAGAAAATATGGCCGGCAGACCTTGTCCTCCTTGCCATCGGATTCAGCGGACCGGAACAAGACTTGATCAAGGAACTTGAAGTCGAAACGAACAGCAACTCTACTGTGAAAGCAGAGTACGGAAACTATATGACTAACGTAGAGGGAGTCTTCGCAGCGGGAGACATGCGCCGGGGACAAAGTCTCATCGTCTGGGCCATCAACGAAGGCCGCGAAGCAGCCCGGGAATGCGACCGCTACTTGATGGGGACAACTGAATTACCTTAATAGAGGGACGGACCTCCGTCAGGCTGGATGCCTGATGGGGGTTTTTTTGTTGGCGCTGAGAGGGACGGACCCTCCCCTGCCTAGGATCCTGCTCCCATACGGTACACGATTTGTCTGATACTCTCCCAAGGTCCGTCCCTCCAATCCCTCTTGACAGGATGATCCAGATACAGTAGATTATGTTTAATTTATCCAGTTTTAGAATTTGATTAGATGGATAACGAATCATTTGGGAGGGGAGTATGGATGGGCGTTGAGATTGTTTTTTCACCTTTATGCCCCAGTCGCTTCTGGTGATGATTTGGCTTTCGCCTTTTTTTCCTGTATGAACTCAGAAGTGCACCTCCCCTTGGGTTGACTCAATCCATTCTCCTGCAACTGGTGGTTCTTATCTTGGCGGGTGTACCTGTATTGGCTAAAATGATCGGAGAAACCGTACGGCATATCCATTGTCTTGATTTCATGGATAGTGCCAGGGTCCTCGGGGGATCATCCTTCCATCGAGCAAGAAGGCATGTATTTCCCCATCTCTTCCCGAGACTTATCATCATGACAGGAAGACAGCTTGTACAGGTCCTTACTCTCCTGCTGCATCTTGCTGTTTTTCATATTTTTATAGGAGGGACAGTCATCACTTCGGGACAAGAACATGATGAGTACAATGTGTATTCCACTTTTACTTATGAATGGTCCGGGCTGATCGGCAGTCGGTACGGGGAGTTATTATTGGAGCCTTATATCGTGTTTTTTCCTGTAATGGCTTATTCACTCTTGATTTTACTGGTTAATATGACAGTCAATCACCTGGAAACATCCTTTCAAAAAGCAGAATAAACCTCCACACCCTGAAAAATGCCCTTTTCTCTTTTTCTCCTAAACTGGAAAAATTCCATGGATAGTCTATACTTTATTGTATAGAATTTTTTCCCGGAAAGGTTTTTTACCCTATGAAGAAACGAAAAGAGTCGGATCTGTATCAACCGATCCAGAAGCATTTTCATAAGCTGGGTTATCAGGTGAATGGTGAAGTGAATGATTGCGATGTGACCGCCATCAAGGAAGATGAGCTGGTCATCGTTGAATTGAAGCTTTCCTTGAATGTGGAGCTCCTGATTCAGGCTACAAAGCGTCAGCGGCTGACGGATCTTGTGTATATTGCGATACCGAAACCGAAGCGTCCCCGCTCAAAGCGATGGAATGATGTGTGTCATTTAGTCAGGCGGTTAGAGCTTGGGTTGATTACGGTGTCGTATACAACCAAAACGCCGAAGCTTGAGTTTGTGATTCATCCGGAAGTATTTGACCGGAAGAAGAGTATGAAGAACGGTAAACGCAAGCGGGATGCCCTTGTGAAAGAAATCGAAGGTCGCAGTGCAGATTACAATGTAGGCGGAAGCAACAAGACGAAGATTATGACAGCCTATAAGGAAAACTGCATCCAGATTGCCTGTCTCCTGGAAAAATACGGGCCCATGTCCCCAAGAGATTTAGTGAAACTTGGAACAGGTGCCAAAACTCCCTCCATCCTTCAGAAGAATTACTACCGCTGGTTTGAGAGGGTGAAAAGAGGAGTCTATCAGCTTGCGTACCAGGGGGAAAAGGAGCTTAAGGAGTATCCTGAACTTGTACGTTACTACACAGAAAAAATGGAAGATCAATAGAAAGAGCCTGCCCTTTGGACCGGAGAGCAGGTTCTTCTTTTTGTCTTACTACTAGTACCCGGGTTCTTCACATATATATGACAACAGAGAGAATGCCGGGAGGAACAATATATGAAAAAAAAGGTTGAGAATACGATTACAGGGCTTGTGAATGACCTCCAGTCTAAACAGAATACAGAGGGAAAGTGGTCTTTCTGCTTTGAGAACAGTTTAATGACGGATGCCTATATGATTATTCTTCTGAGGTCCTTTGAGATGGATGATGAAGAGCTTGTCGGACGGCTCGTTAACCGTCTCTGGAAGCTGCAGTCAAGAGAAGGGACATGGAAGCTTTTTCATGATGAGAAGGAAGGGAATCTGTCTTCCACCATTGAAGCCTACTTTGCCTTGAAGTATAGCGGAATGGTACAGGACGATGATCAACGACTCGATAAAGCCGGACGTTTCATAGAGGCAAAAGGAGGTTTTCATAAGGCACACTCGATCACGAAATGTATGCTTGCCATACATGGGCAATACGATTGGAGGCATATACTTCCCGTTCCCATAGAATTTCTATTGATCCCAAAGCAATTCCCACTAAACTTCTGGGACTTGAGCAGCTATGCAAGGGCCCATGTAGCCCCACTTTTACTGTTGAAAAGTCAGCGGTTCATCTTGAAAATGAACAACATTCCCCATATGTCACATTTGTCCCGAGCCCCCTATGAAGCAAGGTATGGGAAGCGTGAGTTGAATTTATATTCTAAGATCAATGAAGGCCTCCAGGCGATCGCAGGTCTTCCAGCCAATCTCCATCAACAATCACAACAGTTTGCCCAAGAGTACATGCTCCAGCGGATCGAATCAGATGGAACGTATCTGAGTTACTTCAGCACCACCTTCTTTATGCTGTATGCCTTGCTGGCATCAGGACGAAAAAAGGATGATCCCATTATTGTGAAGGCCATAAAAGGGTTAAAAGACATGACTTGTGAAACAAAGAAAGGCACCCATGTCCAAAATTCCCCCTCCACGATATGGGATACGGCGTTGATCAGTTATGCACTTCAGGAAGCAGGGGTGGATCCGGGGGAATATTCTATAGAAAATGCTGTAAAGTACCTTTTAAAAAAACAGCACTTCAGGTATGGGGATTGGGCCATGGAGAGCGCAGTGAAACCTGGGGGATGGGGCTTTTCATCGAGCAATAGCATCCATCCTGATGTGGATGACACGACAGCTGCCTTGAGGTCTCTCACATATTCGGCTGCAGAACATCCAAACGTACGGAAATCGTGGGATCGCGGCATTGATTGGGTTCTCGGTATGCAGAACCGTGATGGAGGCTGGCCGGCGTTTGAACGAAATAAATCTAAAGGTATTCTCACCTCTTTTCCAATGGACGGAGCAGAAGAGGCAGCCATTGACCCGTCGACTCCTGATCTGACAGGGAGAGCTTTAGAGTTTCTCGGCAGCAGGGCAGGTCTAACCATGGACCATTCTCAGGTGGAAAAGGGGGTTCAATGGCTCAAGCTGATGCAACAGGCCGATGGTTCCTGGTATGGTAGATGGGGGGTCTGCTACATCTATGGAACATGGGCAGCCATCACGGGAATGAAGGCGGTTGGAGTCTCTTCCTCAAATGAGCATATTCAAAGAGCCAAAGGATGGTTGGAACGTATTCAACACAAGGATGGGGGCTGGGGGGAATCATGCTACAGCGATCAGAGGAAGACATACGTCCCCCTTTCCTTCAGTACGCCTTCTCAAACCGCATGGGCACTCGAGGCCTTGATTTCAATTGAAGATAAGCCGACTCCTGCCATAGACCTCGGAATCATGTCGCTGCTTGAATTGGTGACTGGCAAGGAGGAAGATATTTCTCACACATACCCTACAGGCAGTGGCCTGCCAGGGAATTTTTATATTCACTATCACAGCTATAATTGGATATGGCCCCTCCTCACTCTTGGCCGGTATAAGGAGAAATTCGGGTGAGGTCCGTCCCCGATTTCTGTGTTGGATAGACAAAAAAACAAAGTGACTCAGAGGGTATCTGAGTCACTTTGTTTATTTACCCAGTATTTCAAGGACGCCTTTAAAGATGAGGAAAAGTGAGAATATGAGAATGGCTAAGATGCCGATGATGTCCGTTACCGGGGAAAAGCTTGCTAGAAATGTTTCTGCCAAAGGAGCTCTCAGTAAAGCGAATCCAGATAAAATACCCGCCAGCATTAAAAGAATGAAACGATCCATTTTATTATGCCTCCTCTCACGGTTATTCTATGTGTGGGAACGGGGGAAGTGAACGCAGGAAACGATGAAATTTTTCTTTACACCTGCATGATGGAGACGATTTGTTGGATCCTGACAAAAGAGACTGAATCACCTGCCTGTAAGCTGATATGATCCGGTTGAACTTCGATCAGATCACCCCGGATCGTATCTTTCGTTGTCTCTACAATAAGCGTCTTTCCCATGAGGGTTTGAAGCCGGTTCACGACGAATGGGTCGATCCGCGTGGTATATGAAGTATTTCCATTCATCCCATGGTTACGGTCGTAACGATACATTAAGCACTCTCCTTCCGAAGGGGTTCCATACATGTGTATGTAGGATGGGAGGTTTGTAGTATCGATATCAATAAGGAATGAACCTGGAATCTAAAGATACCATATAGATGCTTTCAATCTCACCTGACTACTGACTATACGCTTTCACTCTCCTTATTATCCAGCTCATTCTCCACTTCTTTCACCAGGGATGGAGAGTCGTTTATGATCTTCCCTATATAAATGAAACCGACAACCGCAACCCCTGACATTATCCAGCTAAATGCCTGTCGAAGGATGATTCCTTTATCAAAGGCTTCCACACCGTACTCCTTAATAAGCCATGCCTTGACCATTGCAAGAATTCCACTTCTTAAGGCAAAACATAGAGTGATCAACTGAAAGATCATAAAAATGGGCTTCTTGTAATAGAGGTGTTTACTAAAGGTACGGTCGTATCCTTGTAGTTCTGCAAAATCTAGTCCAAAGAAAAGGGAGATCGGCTTTCGGAACACCATGGTGAGGAGGAAAAAGAAACTCAAACCAGCCGCATAGTATACTTGATTCCACAGGAGCTGGAGTGATGAACCGGCCAATATCTCTATGAGAGTGCTGGACACCAAAGTGACTAAAATGAATAAACCGAACGTATTTATTTTCTTCATTTCAATAAACCGGTAGATGGTATAAATGATACCTGGTACTGAAGAAAGGAGCATGGCATAATAATCTCCTATGTAATCTCTCATGATGTTCCAAACAAAGAGGGGAAGAGCAGCATAGATCAACAGATCCAGTAATACAAAATTCTTTTTCATCTTTATCACACATCTTTCTGCTGTATTCTTATTGGCAGTTCAGTTTGGGTATGAAACCTATTTGGATAGTGTCATCAAAGTAGAAACGAGTGTTTACAATTATATTACATTACTGTAACATTAATCTAGAAAAATGTATTTAATTGGTAAAAAATCAGGAGGGATACTATGAAAAGGGTGCTTGAAATTCCCTTTCATTTTTTTGTTGTCGTTTTAGGGTTGTATTTCCTCAGTGGAATCGGTTCGCTCTTAGCATATGATACTGAACTACTGATTAATGTGGCTGGCTATCTTGAGCGCCTGGACCAGACTTTAACGGAAATCATGAATCCATCGTTCATACAAATTTACTGGGGAGAGGGAAATAAGCAATATCCCATTTCAGAGGTCTTTGCCAGTACATATTCCTACTCCTTTCTACTATTATTCAGTTCATTCTTATTGGCGATTCTTATGGCGGTTATCCTGAGCTATACTCTTATGCTGCTGCCTGCTGCCCAGGAACGCCTATCGCTTCTCTTCCAGAATCGTCAATGTATTGGATGCGTTACCAGATGTCTTTATCGTCGTTTTATTCCAGCTTTTCATTATATGGTTATTTAAAGAGACAGGTCTGTTAGTATTTGATATTTATGCACTAGGGGAAGAACGGATTTACATATTGCCTATACTATGTTTATCGGTATTACCAGTAGTCTTCTTATTAAAACAATTCCTCTTTCAACTAAAAGAAGAGGAAACGAAGCCGTATGTCGAGTTTTCCTATTCAAAGGGCTTCAGGAAGTCCTATACGGTCTGGCATCATCTGTTCCGTAATGTCTGGGTTCATTTCTTCTTTCATTTGAAGCCTATCTTTTTACTCATGCTTTCAAACCTATTAATCATTGAACTTCTCTTTAACATCAATGGATTCATGCAAACATTACTGCGTACGGCCACGAATTCGCCGGCCGCTTTCTTTCTTGGGATGCTTCTCATTTTTATCCCATTTTTTATCGTATTCACGATAGGATCTATGATTCTATCTAAATGGTTGAAAGGAGGTGAGCAGCATGAATAGCTGGATGGCCAAACGTATGGCCCTTCCCATCCTGGTTATAATTCTATTCATTGTGGCCGGCTTTCTGGTGCCCGTTCTGAAACCTGATTATGACGAAGCAGTGAATTATCTATCAGATGAAAATGGCAGGGTGATAGCTGCTCCCCCATTCACCCCGGGCGAGATGCCTCCTTTAGGAAGTGATAAACTGGGAAGGAACTTCTTTCTATTACTATTAACCGGAGCGAAGTATACCATATTTGCAGCACTGGCAATCGCTCTATTGCGAATGGTGTTAGGTTTTTTCTTTGCTGTTATGTATACATTCCTCCCACGTTTGGCAGGAAGATTCATGAAAGGGATGGGGGAGTCTTTTCAATACATTCCCCTTGTCATCATCGTGTATGCATTGCTGATTCCCCTGGAAGGAGCCTTTCAGACCGGGGTGCTTCCTTCGAATCGATATTTCTTTATTCAGGTGATTGCGATTGCCGCTGTTACCCTCCCATCTCTAGGAATTTACTTAGGAGAAGAGATGAAGCTCTTTATGAAGAGCGAATTTATCCAGGTGTCGAAGACGATGGGAGCGGGAAAGTTTCATCTATTCAAACAGCATCTGCTTCCTCAGTTCAGAAGACACTCCATTGTCCTGTTTTCAGAACAGGTATCCCAGACACTGGCTCTGCTCATTCAGCTGGGCGTCCTTCATATGTGTCTTGGCGGCTTGAAAATTGCCAACTTTGGCATCATGGAAAGCATTCCGGTCTATTTTTCTGAAACAAATGAATGGGCTGCTACGGTTGCCATCAATATTCAGCAGATTTTTCTACGCCCCATGCTTGTTGTCGTTCCGCTCTCTTTATTCGCCGTCCTGATTCTATGTGTGAATTCTATCAGCAGCATATTAAGGAGTGCATTGATTGAGGGGGAAGGGGCTGAAGTGAAGAAAAAAAGCTGAAGAATCAAACCAAGATGGTTCTGTCGTTTCTTCAAATGATCAATTTACATTGAAACATGAGCAGATGAAAGGCTGAAGACGGCAGGAAACGAAAGCTAGAAAAAACACTCAGAGATGTGAGAATCACTGAGTGTTTGTTTGTGATTAAAGGATGAGTGCCCGATTCTTCCTGTGCTCTTTCCGTAGCGGGGCAGTCTTGAACAGTCTTGTCTCTTCTTCTGAATGAGGAATGACCTTTGGTACCGGCTTCGGCTTCCCGTTATCATCCACGGCAACCATCGTCAAAAAGGACTCGGTAGTTAATGTTTTCTCACTTGTCACGAGATTTGTTGAAAATACCTTTACGTAGACCTCCATGGATGTTCTACCCGTTGAAGTGACATACGCTTCAAGGCTTAAGGCATCACCCACTGTGGCAGATGATAAAAAGTCGACTGAGTCTATAGAAGCTGTCACAACGACAGAGCTTGAGTGCTTCATGGCGGATAATGCCGCTATCTCGTCGATATAGGAGAGCACCTTCCCTCCAAAGATGGTTTGCATATGATTGGTATCAGGCGGCAGCACCAATTTGGTTTGTATGGTTCTTGAACGCTCTACTGAATAGGCTTGTTCCATTTTCTCATCTCCCGAACGTGTAATTTGAAATTAAAAAAGCATCTTCCAATTTGAAAAAGAAGATGCGGCTATTCCATGCGAACGTCCAGAATCGTGTGATCACTCGATTGATTCCTCATGTAGCGTAACACCCTCCTATCTCCCGTAGGAACTTATGTGTTCTTCTCAACTTGGCAGGTCTCCTGGCTCAGCTTCACCGATAGCATACTCCTTCCCGTTTTGAAACAGTGGATTTATATGATATCTCCGCTTTACAGTGGCGGGACCGCGCTGGATTTTCACCAGCTTCCCTTTTAAGAAAATGATTAGAAATCATCTTCACCAGTGAGCAATGATTAAATTGTGAACACTGCTATTTTATCATAGATTTTCCAATCGGACTTCACCGTTATGGTAAAATGAAGCAAAAAGGAGGCAGGCTCATTTGAAACCATACAAAAAATGTCAAAGCTGCGGGATGCCCTTAAAGAAAGTGGAGGATCGGGGAACTGAAAGGAACTTGGATATCAGTCCAATGTATTGCAGGCACTGTTTCCGAGAAGGAGAATTCACTCAACAACAGATAACAGTGGATGAAATGAAAGTGTTTGTAAAAGATAAATGCATTGAAATAGGAGTCCCGGCATTTCTATCAGGTATGTTTGTAAGAAATATCCACAAACTTGAAAGGTGGAAATAAAAGCATCTGGAGCGTGGAAATAATGCATAATGATCAACACAGACAAATCAATAAAGTCATCCATTACATAGACCAACATCTTAACGAAGATCTATCATTAGATCGGTTAGCGAACGTTTCCACATACTCTCCGTACCATTTTCAACGTTTGTTTAAAGGGCAGATAGGAGAGACACCGGCAGCATATGTGAAGAGACTCCGCCTGGAACAGGCTGCACATATGCTGATTTATGAGCCGCATCTTCCTGTAACCGAAATAGCTGCCAGATGTGGTTATTCCACTTTATCTTATTTCACCTATTCATTTAACGCCTATTTCAAGACCAGCCCTAAAAGCTGGCGGGAGGGGGCTTATTTAGAACGCTTTCCCAGGGAATATCAAAACCGCAAGAAATCTAAACCTTTCAGCACAAAAGTGAAAGAATTCCATGAGGAAGCATCCTATAATGAATTTAAATGGCTGGATTTAACCAAAGTGAAAATCGCTTACTTTAAAGACTACCCTACCGTCGACCGATATCATACAGGTTCTTATGTGGAAGGGATCCCGGGAACGTGGCAGGACCTTTACCGCTTCGGAAATGCAAGAAATTTGATAGAGGAAAGTCCTTTGATATTCGGAGTACCAAAGAGTAATCCTTATATTACCCCGCCTGAAAAGAGCAGGTATGAATGTCGAATGGCAGTTAGTGAACCGGGGAACTTAGAAGAAGGCGAACCTGTACACTATTTCCGTGGTGGCAAGCATGTGGTCTATGAATTCGATGAATCAGTCGATTACCGGGAAAGGGGGCAGCTCATAGAGTGCTATTCAGAGCTATACAGCTACTGGCTTCCCCAAAGTGGTTACAGATATCTCGGGAATCCGGTGGAGCTCATAGAATTTCACATACCAAAAGGAACTCTCGACATTGAATGTAGGATTAAAGCGATCGCTTTAGCCATTGAACCGAACTAATGGAGGAATGGATATGGCATTGGAAGTGAATTTGCCCGCACTTTTAGTGGGTGCTGTGGTGTATATGGTATACGGAGGAATCTATTATTCGATCCTACTAGGGAAGAAAGGGCAGGACCGTTCTGGACCGATTAAATATATAGTGGCTGTGATAGTAGCATTCATCAGCTCATTTCTGATCGGGCTCCTCGTACAATCGACAGGTGCAGCCGGATTAGCAGAAGGAGCCATGGTTGGTGGAATCATTGGGATCCTTATTTCCATCGTTTATTTGAAAAATACTTTATTTGGACTCATTTCAAATCGTATGTTTCTTATCGCCGTTGGGGATCATCTCGTCATTTTTACCGTACTTGGGGCAATACACGGCTCGCTAGTATAATCAATATGCTTGGACCTTTGACGGGTTCGGGCTTTTTTTATTGGTAATGAAGAGATTCACCTAAATAATTGAAACTTTTCTATCTTTTGTTCCGTATATATTAGTGTAGCAAGCACTTATATAAAAATTAAATCAGACACCGTGCTGATTTAACAAACTGTTGAGAGGGGTTGTAAGAATGCTAGGTTCAATAGGATTGATTGGTTTTTTCGTTTTCCTGATTCCTGTTCTGGTCATTGCAGCTATTGTAGGGGTCGCGTATTACTTCTGGATGAGGTTCCGCTATCGAACGGCGAGATCTAACCAGGCACTGATCATCACAGGGCCGAAACTCGGTGATCCTGAAAAGGAAACGAACATATTTACGGACCAGGAAGGCCGTTCCATGAAAATCATCCGTGGTGGGGGATACCGGTTACGACGTTTCCAAACCTCCACTCCGGTTAATTTAACATCATTTCAATTGAAATTATCGACACCGAGAGTGTACACGAATGGCGGAGTACCCATCGTTGCAGATGCCGTGGCCATGGTGAAGGTCGCCGATACGCTGAACGGGATCGCCAATTACGCAGAGCAGTTCTTAGGTAAAGATCAAAAAGAAATTGAAGATGAAATCATTGAAGTACTGGGAAGTAATCTTCGTGCGATTCTTTCAAAGATGACAGTAGAAGACATCAACAGTAACCGTGAGAAATTCAATGCCGATGTATCTGAAATCGCCCAGAAGCAGCTGGATCTCATGGGATTCAAAATTACGTCACTGGGCTTAACGGATATCAGGGATGCAGACGAAGAAAATGGATACTTAAAAAATCTTGGCCGTCCCCGAATCGCGGAGGTTCGCAAGCAAGCTGAAATCGCTGAAGCGAACACGGAGCGTGAAACACGGATTCACCGTGCCCAAACGGATCAGGAAGCGAAAGAAGAGGAATACAAGCGTCAGATCACGATTGCCGAATCAAAGAAAGAGAAGGACATCAAAGACGCATCATTCAAAGAAGAGACGGAGAGAGCAAGAGCCAAATCCGAGCAGTCCTATGAGCTTGAGCGAGCCAAACTTGCCAAGGAAGTGAAAGAAGAAGAGCTGACTCTTCAATTCCTGGAGCGTGAGCGTGCCGTTAAGCTGGAGGCGGAAGAATCCAAGGTGCGTAAAACGAAAGCCGATGCTGAATACTACGAAACGACCAGAAAAGCGGAAGCCGAAGCACGCAAGGCTGAAATCGACGGGGAAGCAAAAGCCAAGATCCGCAGGGAAGAAGGTTCTGCAGAAGCGGATGTAATCCGTGAACGCGGTAAAGCGGAAGCTGAAGCTCGAAAGCTCCTTGCAGAAGCAATGGAGAAGCATGGAGATGTCATCATTACGGAGAAACTCATCGAAATGCTGCCAGTCTTCGCAGAGAAGATCGCTCAGCCTCTTAACAATATTGACTCTGTTAAGATCATCGATTCCGGCAATGGCCAGGGAGTGCCTTCCTTTGGAAAGAGCATCACGAGAACGATGCTGGACATGCAGGAGCCGTTACGGGAGATGACAGGAATCGACGTTGGGGAACTGCTGAAATCCTACGCAAACAGAAGTCAGGAGAGACCTTATCAGCCAGCCATATCTGAGTCTGCCAACCACGAAGTGGCCGCATCGAACGAAAAGGAAGAAAAAGATTCAGAAGTGGGTGTAAGGTAATCATGAAAAAAGAGATGCCGGGGAAGATCGGCATCTCTTTTCTTATTTGGTGTAGAGAAGGATAGTTATAAGGGACAATGATTCCGTATTATGCCTGTTAATATTGTAGGTGATTTCAACAGGTGAACGATTTCTGAAATTTGACTGTCAAAATACCCCTGAAATTCTACTGACACCCCCCAATATCCCTACACCCCAACCTCAATATGCCGGCCATTTTCTACATCGAACAACCCGAGATCCGTCAGCTTTAATTGCGGGATAACCGGTAGCGTAAGAAAAGAGAGGGTCAGGAACGGATTGAAATCCCCTGAGAAGCCTAATTCAACAAACGCCTTCTTCAATTTGTGTAGATCTGAGGCAACCTCTTCAAACCCCTTATCCGACATCAATCCTGCAATTGTTAAAGAAAGGGAAGCAAGGACGTTTCCATCCCTTACCATCACTAGGCCGCCATTCATTTGATGAAGCTCATCGATGGCATAGAGGATATCTTCATCATTTGTACCGGTCACGACAATGTTGTGGGAGTCATGAGCGACGGTGGTAGCGATGGCTCCCTCCTTCAGTCCAAATCCACTGACGATACCGAGACCGATGTTTCCTGTCCCCTTATGCCTTTCAACGACTGCCATTTTCAGTTGATCCTCTTGAATAGAAGGAACGAAGTAGCCATTTTCGACTTTTACACGCTCCATCCGTTTAGTTGTTCGAAGCTGGTTGGGAATGATTTCGATGATATGTGCTTTCTTTGAACCGCCTATCAGAATCTGTATATTCTCTTTTTGGAGGCTGGGAACTTGGACCGTCGATGTCAAAGTTGGGTTTGGTTCCGTCCTCACCTTTAATTCACCGACAAACTGACCATGCTCAGCGACTTTTTTTCCATCTTTGAATACTTGGGATATAGATAGAGACTCAAGGTCATCCATCAATAGAAAATCAGCATCGTATCCGGGTGCTATGGCTCCTTTTGTGTGTAACCCGTAACATTCGGCAACATTCAATGATGCCATGGAAATAGCCAGGAGGGGATCGATTCCTTCTTGTATGGCAAGGCGGATATTATGATCGATACTTCCTTCTTCGATCAAGTCATCCAAGTGCTTATCATCTGTACAGAATAGACAACGCCGGGCATTTCTCCCGTTTACAACCCCGATAAGCGATGGTAAATCCTTGGCAACGGATCCTTGGCGAATCAGAAGGTACATCCCTCTTCGTAAGCGCTCCAGTGCTTCTGGTACCGTCGTACATTCATGATCTGTCCTGATGCCTGATGCTTTATATACGTTGATGGCATTCGTGTCGAGTCCTGCGAGATGTCCGTCTATATGGATGCTGTGACTTGTGGTGGCAAGTAGTTTAGTCACAATGGAGTCATCGCCTTTTCTTAGGGAAGGGTAATCCATCACTTCTGCCAGCCCCAAGACCCGCTCGTGGGCATAGAAAGGCTTCAAATCGTTTGCTGAGAGCGTGGCACCAGCGTTTTCGAATGGAGTGGCAGGGACGCTGGAGGGAAGCATAGTGAATACATCCAAGGGGATGTCATCAGAGTCTTTGAGCATGAATTCAATTCCTTCTTCACCAGACACATTACCTATTTCATGGGGATCTGTGATAACCGCCGTGACTCCATGAGGAACCACCACTTTGGCAAATTCAGAAGGTGGAATCATGGAAGATTCAATGTGAACATGTGCATCGATAAAAGAAGGACTGATGTATCTGCCCTCGGCATCCACCACCCTTTTTCCATCATAATTTCCGATTCCAATGAACATCCCATCTGAAATCGCTACATCTGCTTCAATGATTTCAAGATTGAAAACATCGATTATTTTTCCGTTTTTAATGACCAGGTCTGCTGGGATGTCTTTATTTGCAGCTGCTATTCGTTGTTTTAATGCCTCTTTGTTTGTATCCATAGGGATCTCTCCTTTTCTAAATGAAAAACCCCGGGTGCTACCCGGGGTTTGACATAGAGAGAGAAGAACAGAGACTACTGTCCCTGATCTCTCTCGTAGTCAAACCATTTACGGTAGTTTGGTAGAAACTTTTGGACCATATTTCCAATATTATACGAGTATATGAAAAAGTATATTTGTGGCAATGATTAGTTCACATTCTATATGCATCAATCGGAATGTGTCAATTGGAATGGGAAAGATTTTTCTGCGAGATGCGAAATGGGTCCGGAGCCAACCGGGTCCTAGGTAACGGGTTTAGGGTGTGAAATCTCTTTATAACAGCCTTTCTTTTGAAAAGGGAGACCCAGTCAAATCGATTAGAGAGTTGAATGTGCTAATGAGACAGTTTATTAGTTGAATTCCATTCCAAAAGGTTATACAGTAAATGTACAAGTAAACTACAAAACTTGTACAAAATACAAAAGGAGTGGAAGAAATGAAAAAGATTTTCTCGATTTTAGCAACTGTAATGGTAATGTTATCACTGGCTGGAGGTGCATTTGCAGGCTGAGAATGATGCCATGGTACGAATTGTACATGCTTCTCCTGATGCTCCAGCTGTTGATGTATATGTAGATGGAAATGCAGTGGTTGAAGGTGCAGAATTTAAAGCTGCAACAGATTATATGAACCTTCCAGCCGGGGATCATAAAGTAGAAATTTATGCTGCAGGGACGATGGGAAGTGAAGACCCTGTCATTTCTCAAGATTTAACGGTTCAAGCAGGAATGGCTTACACAGTGGCTGCTGCTAACACAGTAGAAAACCTTGAATTGGTTGTGGCACAGGATTCCATGGAAGTAACAGAAGGAAAGACAAAGGTTCGGGTTGGGCATCTTTCACCTGATGCACCTACCGTTGATGTAGGCCTTGTTGGAGGAGATGCACTATTCAGTGGAGCCGAGTTCAAGGCAATCACGGATTACAAGGAATTAGATCCAGGAACATATGATTTAGAAATCAGAACGCCTGAAGGAGATCAAGTGCTGGATCTTTCTGGAACCATGCTTGAAGAAAACACGGTATACAGTGTATTTGCCATTAACACAGCGGATCAATTAGAAGTGCTTGTATTGAAAGATTACACGTTAATGCCTGGAAGCATGCCTGAGACAGGAATGGGTGGAGCAGCGACTGAATCGTCTTCTACTCTTCCAATCGTCCTTGCAACGGCAGTATTAGGTGGAGCTGCACTACTATTTGTAACCCGCAGAAAACTTCAAAAATAATGAAACGGCTTCTACTATCTATCCCCTTTGATGGCTCTTCTGGCAGCTTGTGCTGCCGAAGAGCCTCAAGTGGTTACAGAGAGTGAGGTTCAATCATCCAACGTTAAACAGCCTGTAAAGCCCGTTTCTCCAGCAGTTGATCCGCCAGTGGAAGAAAGAAGGATAACTCCCGCAGTTCTTTCCATACCGAAACTTGATCTGGAAGCACCCATCAAGGAATTCGGACTAGATAAGGAAGGAAACATGGAGGTTCCCGACAACGGTAAGGATGTGGCTTGGTTTGAGCCGGGCTTTCAACCAGGAGAAAGAGGGAACGCTGTTCTTGCAGGCCACGTAGATGACGAGAAGCAGCCGGCGGTTTTTTACGAATTGAAAGAGCTTGAACCGGGTGATGAAATCCATTTGCAGGATGAAAACGGGGAAAGACTGACTTTTGTCGTAATGGAAAAAGTCGCTTATCAAAAGGATGATGCGCCATTACGAAACATTTTTGGTCCCAGTCAGAAACCGAGGCTGAATTTGATAACATGCACTGGTTATTTTGACAGGGAAATTCGGAATTACGTAGAACGATTGGTCGTATACACGGAGCTGGTAGAAGAGAAGAAAGACTCGTGAAGAGCTTGTTTTCCGTTATGTGGAAGATAAGCTCTTCTTTCGTTGGTATTTAGGCGGAGGGGGTTGGTTGAAAAGACCTGCATCACGATGCATTCCTCTATGAATCTTAAGGAGAATTCAAGTAAAATAGTAATAAATACTTGTACGGAGGAGAACGGGTCATGAAAAAAAGGATCGTATGGATGATGGGGATCATTCTTATTGTGTTGGGAGCAGGTCTTGTTGTAGCTGGGAATTACTTTTATGAAGTGGCAATTAATAGAAGTAATGAGTCTATTGAATTATATGGGGGGACGGAGGAAGCGGTGGAAGCCGTGAGCGTATTGGAGGAAGAACAGAAAAGATTGGAAGAATTGAGGGACTGGACAAGTAAACGGAACTTTGAAACGGTACAGGTTGAGACAAAAGACGGTTTGACCCTGAAGGCTCAATATCTTGAAAATGATAACCCAAATGGGAAGTCCGTCATCCTGGCTCACGGGTATAAAGGGAACAGCGAGCAGATGCCGGAAGTCACAAGGTTCTATTACGAGGAAGGATACAATATCCTCAAGCCCGACGCAAGAGGACATGGGAAAAGTGAAGGGGATTATATCGGCTACGGATGGGACGATCGAGTGGACTATAAGGAATGGATCAATCTATTAATCAATGAAAAAGAACAGGCATCCATATTCCTGCACGGTTTTTCCATGGGGGCAGCGACCGTGTTGATGACTAGCGGGGAAGATCTCCCGAAAGAAGTGAAGGGAATCATTGCAGACAGTGGATATACATCCCTGGAAGAGGAGCTTTCACATCAATTGAAGTATCTATATCGCTTACCTTCATTTCCAATCATGGAGGTAACGAGTATTGTGACCAAAGTCAGGGCAGGATACACATTCAGGGAAGCCTCTTCACTCGAACAGGTGAAGAAGAATCGATTGCCCCTGTTCATCATTCATGGCGATCAGGATGAACTGGTCCCTACGGAGATGGCCTATCGCCTCTATGAGGCAACCAACACTCCAAAAGAATTATGGATCGTCCCTGGAGCTGGCCATACGGAAGGATTTACAGTGGAAGAAGAGGAATACAAGAAACGGGTGAAAGACTTCATTGAAGAAGTGATGAACTTATAAAAATGGTGTGAAATGTTAGATTAGGTATGATTGGAATTCCGTTATGAAGGAAGCATTGGCCTGAACGCGCCAGCTGAACCGTTCAGGGTGCTTTGACGAAAGATTGAAGAGATTAATTGAAAAAGGTACCGGATGATGCCGGTACCTTTTTTGGATAGAGTACTCAAGGAGGGACGGACCTTCTTCAGCACACAGATTCTTGTTTCACTCACATTCTTCTAAAGAAATATAGAATGCAGAGGTCCGTCCCTCTTTCGATTATTTCTTCACTAACAGATACATAAAGTAGGGTGCACCGATTAGAGCGATCATGATTCCCGCTGGTATTCCGTCAGGTTCCAGGATGTTCCTGCCGATGGTGTCAGCGAGGAGTAATAGCCACCCGCCCAGCAGGATGGCGATGGGGATGAATAATTGATTACGGGGTCCCACAAGTGCCTTGGCGATATGGGGGGCCATTAATCCTATAAAGGCGATCCCACCTGTCACCGAAACAGCCGATGCAGCTAAGGCAACAGCTGTCATCAGCATAATAAAACGTTCACGGTTGATGGAAACTCCTACACCAACAGAGACAGGCTCACTTACTCCCAAAAGATTCAACATTTGGGATTTATAGAGTGCAAACGGAATCAGAATGACCAACCAGGGGATAAGCGCCCAGATGAACGGCCAGTCTGACCCCCAGATATTCCCTGCCAGCCACAAGGCGATGAAATCCACTTTTGCCCGTTCAGCACTGGAGATGAGAATGATCATGAGTCCCGACAGTGCCATGGAGAATCCGACCCCGACTAAGACTAACCTAACAGGCTGAATCCCATTCCGTTTACTATACGAAAATAGGTAGATCAAGCAGGCTGTAAGCAGTGCTCCGGCAAATGCCACTATAGGCAGCAGATACGCAAATGAGCCGGCATCGATAGGGAAAAATAAAAAGAAGATGGCAATGGCAGCCCCGGCCCCTGAATTGATCCCGATGATACCCGGATCAGCCAAGTCATTTCGTGTGATACTTTGTAGAATGGAACCTGAAAGGGCAAGAGCCATCCCTGCCAAAATGGTCATGATGATTCTTGGTAAACGGATGGAAAAGAGTATGAATTCTTCTTTAAATGAACCTTCACCTAAAATAGTAGGCAGTAGGCGATCATATGAAACAGAAGAATAGCCCAGTCCAATACTCATAAATGCTGTTGCTGCCAGAAGGATCAGAAGAGCCAATAGAAATAGTCGTTGTTTTTTGATCAAATCTGGGTGTATCATCAGAAGCCCTTCCCTCCTTTATGCACGATAAACAGGAAGAAAGGTAAACCCATCATCGCGACGATCGCTGCCACTGGTGTTTCGTAAGGTGCGTTAATTGTTCGGCCGAGCGTATCCGCGAGGAGCATGAAGGATGCTCCAAACAGAGTGGAGATGGGAATGATGAAACGGTAATCCGTCCCAACCACAGCCCGTACCATATGGGGGATCATCAAGCCGATGAATACCATATTTCCAACAAGGGCCACGGCAGCCCCTGCTAGTATAACAATGACGATAAACAGGATGGTTTTCACAAATACTGTCCGTTGTCCCAATCCGAGGGCAACTTCCTCATTTAAACTCAGTATCGTCAGCTGTCTGGATAAAAATAATGAAACCAACATTCCGATTAAAATAAGAGGTGCGATGACCTGTAGCTGGTTCCACGTGGTCCCGATCATTCCACCGGCCGTCCACATGGACACGTCTTTGGAAAGTTTAAAGTAGAGCCCGATTCCTTCCGAAATGGCAAATAAAAAGGCGGAAACGGCAGCCCCTGCCAATACAATCCTAAAGGGAGAGAATCCGCCGCGTTTCATTGAACTGATGCCGAATACCAACAGGGCTCCGATGGCAGAACCCATAAAGCAGGCAATCATAATGCCGTAGTAGCCGATGGTGGGAAAAAAAGGCCAGAGATACAGCAAGTGCGGCGTTTGCTCCCGCTGTCAACCCAAGTAACCCCGGGTCAGCAAGAGGGTTTCGTGTCATACCCTGCATGATGGCTCCAGAGACGGCTAAAGAAGCTCCCACAGCCATGGCGGCTACTTCCCTGGGGAAGCGGATCTCCCTCAGGAGGGTTACTTTATCCCCTTCACCGGCGGGAGTCAATGCGAGCCATACGTCCTTCACCGTTGTATCCGCAGCCCCATACACCACAGATACAAGAAAAGCCGCAGCGAATAGGAAGGTGGACCCGATTAATTTATAAATAAATGGAATGTGCTGATTTTCAGCTGTCATCATCAATCATCTTTTCTTTAGTGGAGTAGAAAGAAAGGGAATTCTTGTGGTAAGAATTCCCTTTGTGAATTAGTTGCCTAGAAAGCTCTCTTTGAAGAAATCCAACTGGTAATCCAGTGTTAACGGATCATTAAAGTAGAATTCCATCATGTTTACTTCATATACCTGATTATTCTTAACAGCAGGAATGTTTTTGTATGTTTCTGTTTCCATGAATGAGTTATCTGCTTTTGGATCTTTGCTTATGATCAGATAGTCTCCGGCATACTCAGGCATAACCTCGGTTGAAAGAGCGAAGTAGCCAGGTTCCAACGCTTGTTCTTTTACTTTTTCAGGCATCTTCAGGTCCATTTCCTGATAAAGGATCTCTGTACCGCGCCCCCAGTTGTTTCCATATACGTATAATTGCTTATTAAAGCTTTCAATAACGGATACGGTTGTATCATCTCCGATTTTCGCTTTAATGTCATCCCCTGCAGTCTGGGCACGCTTCTTGAAGTCATTCACCCATTCTTGCGCTTCTTTTTCTTTATTTAGTAGTTTACCAATTTCGATGTGCTGTGTTAAATAGTCTACTTTTCCATAAGTGTATGTAACAGTAGGGGCAATTTCATTTAATTTATCTACATTTTTAATATTGGATAGACCGAGGATCAAGTCAGGCTCGAGCTCAATGATTTTCTCCAGGCTTTCGTCGTTTACTTCTTCCACATCTTTTAATTCGGTTTCCCAACGTGGATTCATTTTAGTCCAGGTATCTACACCTACTACATTCACATCCAATGCCATGACATTACCGGCGAATGAAGATAGGACGACGACCCGTTGTGGATCTGCCGGCACTTCAACCGGCCCATTTTCTGATTGATAGGTGATGGTATCGGAAGAGTTGGTTGTTTCCGATCCTTCCTCATTTGTAGAGCTGTTGCCGCAGGCACTAACGAGCAGCACCAACAGCAGAGTAACCGGGATGAGCCATTTCTTCATGTTGATCTTCTCCTTTAAGTAAATTGTATGTGTAACACATTGGCTTGTTTGTTCGAGGATCTCTCCCTATCTCAGCATCGATTTGAAACACTTGTTTCAGCACCTCATGTGTGATGACTTCTTCACAATCGCCTGCTTTCACGATTTCTCCTTCTTTTAAAGCAACGATATAGTCGGCAAATCGTGCAGCCTGATTCAAATCATGAAGGACCATCACGATGGTACGTTCCTGTTCTCTATTCAGCTTTTGCAGAAGTTCCAGTACCTCCAGCTGGTGAGCCATGTCTAAATAGGTAGTCGGTTCATCGAGAAAGATGATATCTGTTTCCTGGGCGAGGGCCATGGCAATCCAGACGCGTTGTCGTTGACCTCCTGATAAGGCATCTACTTCCCTGTACTTAAACTCCAGTGTCCCTGTCACTTCAAGAGCCCAATTGATGACGTCATAATCTTTTTGGGATAGTCGGCCCATTCCTTTTTGATGGGGGAAACGGCCATATGAAACCAACTCCCCGACCGTCAGTCCACTGGCACTCTCGGGGGTTTGTGGAAGAATCGCCATCTTCTTCGCTAACTCCTTAGTGTTCCCTTTAGAAATGTTCTCACCATCCAACAGGACGTTACCGGAGCGATGGGGGATGATACGGGTAATCGCTTTCAGTAAAGTCGATTTTCCACATCCGTTGGAGCCTATGATGGTTGTCACTTTTTTATCAGGGATTGTGACGCTTAAATTTTTCACGATGAGGCGTTCACCGTAGCCAATGTTTAATTCTTTCGTATAGAGGCGAACCATTTCAAGACCTCCGTTTATTAAGTAGTGTTGTGATAATGATTCTCATTCTCGAACAACTCTCATACTATAATCCTTTTTTACTAATGTCAATAAAAATTTCTATTGTCAAAACATAAAAAAAGGGGTAGGATTTAATTGAGAATGATAATCAATTACATTTTGATTACTCAAGGAGTGGACGGAATGGATAATCACGAACTATTTGATGTGACAGTCATTGGGGGAGGTCCAGCTGGACTTTACTCAGCTTTCTATAGTGGACTAAGAGAAATGAAAACAAAGATCATCGAGTTTCAACCAAGGTTGGGAGGAAAGATTCACGTCTACCCAGAGAAAATGATTTGGGATGTAGGCGGGCTCACTCCCATACCTGGGGAAAAGTTAATTCAGCAGCTTGTTCAACAGGGATTGACGTTCGATCCGTCTGTCGTCTTGAACGAAAAGGTGGAATCCATTACACAGAATGAAGAAGGCATCTTTATATTAGAGGGTTCATCCGGGGCAAAGCACTACTCAAAAACGGTGATCATTGCAGTCGGCAGCGGGATCATCAATCCTCAAAAGCTTGATATTGAAGGGGCAGAACGATTCGAGGTAACGAATTTAAACTATACAGTTAAGTCACTAAAAAGGTTTAAGAACAAAACGGTGATCATTTCAGGTGGAGGAAACTCAGCCATTGATTGGGCAAATGAATTAGAGCCTGTTGCGAAGAAAGTATATGTCGCCTATCGAAAGGAAGCCCTGAACGGTCACGAAGCGCAATGTGCCCAACTCATGAACAGTTCGGCCACATGCCTGCTTAACACATCGATTACCAAGCTGATTGCAGCCGCCAATCATGAATCCATTGAAAAGGTGCAATTGACCAATCAACTGACTGGTGAGGTGTCCCACTTACCTATTGATGAAGTCATCATCAATCATGGGTATGAAATCGATTCTTCCCTTCTTAAAAATAGTTCATTGAATATCGACATGATCGATCAGTATTACATAGCTGGAACGACGACAAGCGAATCATCAATTGAAGGTCTTTACGCAGCGGGTGACATCTTGAAACACGACGGAAAGGTGAACTTGATTGCAGGGGCGTTCCAGGACGCAGCCAATGCAGTCAATAAAGCGAAACAATATATTCAGCCTGAAGCTACTAAATCCGCCATGGTTTCTTCTCATAACGATGTATTCAAACAGAGAAACAAAGAACTCGTCAAGAAGATGATGAAATAATGTGAAAAGCCCACTCCTTATGAGGAGTGGGCTTTACTTATATAGATAGATTTTTATCTTCTCGTTTTTATCGATCGTGGCAAGTAATACTTCATGCACGGTGACATCATAGGTTGTTTTTAAATGGTTATGAAGCCACGTATCATCTTTTTGGAGGCTCATGAGCTGAGATCCATTGATTTTTCCATCTTCAATAATGGGTAAGGGAAGATCAAATCTCTTTGGAGCGAGCCCCTGGTCCTTTCCAGTCACAGGTTGATGCTGGGGTTTAAGAAAGAAGGAAATTTCTCCACCACTTTCCCACAGGGCCAATGCCACTTTATCCACTTCTTCGATCTGCTTCTTCCTTAATTCCGATAAAAGACTGTCCAATGGTATTCTGGCTTTCTTGAGATTCTTGATGAGGATTTCCCCGTTATGGATTAATTTAATAGGAGAAGGATCGAGTATTTTCCTTATGAAAGTTGAATGTAAACTGATATACACCCCGATCAGATAGAGAGCGACCAATGTGCCCATGGTGAGCATGGACCCTTTTAACCCCAGCCCCTCGTCTGACAATGGGTGAGCCATGATGTTCCCAATCAGCAGCGCCATGACGAAGTCAAGGAACCTTAACTGTGCAATCGATCTTTGTCCCATTAATTTAGCTATCACCAGTAAAAAGATGAATCCAATCACAGCGCGTAATATCCATTCCAGTGCAGTCAGTGATTCCTGACTCATGAAGAAATCCAAACCACCACGTCCTCACTTCAATCAACTGCCATTTAGTATCCCCAAAAGATTTCACCACAAACAAAAAGAAGCTTACATTTGTAAGCTTCTTTAGGAATTAAGCATGATATTGTTCAATCTTATTCCCGTGGTGTGAAACAGCTCTCTTATTTACTAAGTATCCAATGAGCAATACACCGACTGTCAGACTGATTGTGATTAAATACGTAACAGGACCATGATGGATGTTCAGTAGGTCTAAAAATTTCTCGTCCCGGACAATCATTTCACCTGCGGTAAATGCCAGGATTCCTGCTCCCAGATAGGCAATCCATCGATATTTCTCAAGTACTCTGACAATCGCCTTTGATCCGAATATCATGATGGGGATCGAGATGAATACCCCAAGTGCGATCATACCGACATGTCCGTGTGCTGCACCTGCAACGGCCACCACATTATCCAGGCTCATGACGGCATCAGCGATAATGATGGTCGTAATGGCTTGTCTAAGTCCTGTGTGGGATTTAATATTTGCTTCTTCTTCCCCCTCAACCAGTACTTTATATGCGATCCACAAAAGAAGGACTCCGCCGATAAGGTGGACATAGGGGATTTTTAATAGGTAAACAACAATGGCAGCGAAGAAGATACGAAGGATGACAGCTCCAGCCGTTCCCCAGAAAATCGCTTTATTTTGATGCTCTTTCGGTAATCCTCTCGTTGCCATGGCAATGACGATCGCATTGTCCCCGGATAATATGATATCGATTGCAATGATTTTTAAAAGAGCAATGATGGCTCCCGATGAAATGGCAAGTCCGAGTGGAAATAAGAAATCCATATTCAGTTCCTCCTGATTCTATTAACCTGTGAAATACTAACTTTTCTATAGTAACACAATTCATAGGATTTTGAACGGCTATAATGATTTGACTGGGATTCCCAAGTTGAAAGACCCACTTAAATGGATCGCTCCTACCACTCTTGAAACATATGTAAAAAAGCCCAGCTCTCCGTTGTGTGAGGGGCTTTTCTTCTATTATTAGTCATTAAGGCTGCGGGTAGGGTGGAGGATAAGGGTATGGATAGGGATATGGATAAGCCGGAACGGGTACAGGATATGGACCAGGTGAAGCGGCAGCTCCGACGGCCAATCCTGTAACCGTACCCGCCGCGAATCCAGGATGGTAATTCCAGCTGTTATGCCCCCAATCTCCTCCATGATTCCAACTTGTTCCATGCCCCCAGGCAGCGTGGCCATGTCCATGTCCCCAGGCTGCATGCCCGCCGCCGCCGTGAGCAGGTCTGTAAAATGATTTAAACATCACTCTCACCTTTCTGTAAATAAGGAAGTTGCTTTATCATATGTGAGATTCATAGAATGGGGACATTATGTATGTTTTTCTCTTACAGAAAACCCCATATGGTGCTATGATGGGATGAATACTAAATAAAGAAAGAAGGCCTCAAGGAATTGAAAAAGTGGCAAACGTATTTGATACTTGTGTTCATCATGTTGATTTGGGGCTTTAATGTTCCTGCCTTGAAGGTTTTAGTGAGTGAATTTACTCCTGTAACAATTACATCTCTCCGCATCTTCACTGCAGGGGTCACCGTCTTTATCATTCTTGGTATCATGGGGAAAATAAGAAAACCAACGGCTAAAGAGTTCTTGTTCATTGTCTCAGGCGGCTTGTTGAATGTGGTTAGTCATCATTACTTTCTGTCAGTAGGATTAACGGGTACGTCATCCACAAACGGGGGGCTGATCCTCGGGACGGGACCGCTGTTGACCGCTTTGATGGCGACGTTCATCCTTAAAAACAGACCGACAGTGATTAAAATCATTGGGTTTATCTCAGGAAGTGTCGGGGTTGCCATTATTGTCCTGTCAGGTGGAGAGGGGATTGGAGGATTAAAAACAGGTGATCTGTTCATCTTTATTTCGATCTTCTCCCAGGCCCTGAGCTTCATCCTTATCAGCAGGGCAGCCAAAACGCTGGATCCTCGGTTACTCACCGGGTATATGCTAGTGTTCGGTTCTTTGGTTCTATTTATCATCAGCCTTTTCACCGAGCCGGGAGCGTTGCATAAGTTAGGAAATGCACCAGGATCGATTTGGCTTCTGTTCTTTGCTTCTGCCATTCTGGCAACGGCGGCAGGGCATATGATCTACAACCACTCCATCGGCAAAATAGGAGCTGCCGAAACATCGATCTTCCTTAATCTCAATACGTTCTTCTCCCTGGTTGGAGCAGCTGTTTTCCTGAATGAAACGGTTACCTATTATCATTTAATTGGGCTCTTCTTCATCGTCCTCGGAGTCTTATGTGGATCCGGTACCCTTGAAGAAATGGTCATGAAAAGGAAGCAAAAGAGATTCCTTGAAGGAAATCAGAGACATCACATCTAGATGTCTCTTTTTTTTGTTCAATATAACCTGTTTGGGACCGTAAAGAAAAATAGTAATGAAATCCATATTTATTAAAAAAAGGATATAAGCTGCTAAAGAAGAATAGTATAATAAGGAAATCCTCCTGGGTATAAAGGCGGTTTCGGTTCAGTGCCGGGCGAACCGCATAGGCAGGTACATAAAGGTAATACTACAGTAAAACGGAGGTGTCGACATGGAAGGTAAACCATTTCACTATGATGGCAGTCACCCTTCCCTCACAGGGGAAGGACAAGAGAACACACCCTTTGAACTGACAGATGAAGTGAGGAAGAAGATCGTGGGAAACCCTTTTGAAGCTTCGGGTGAAGAAGAGTAGGGGATACACCCCTTTCACTAAAGGAATGTTGCCGGAAGGGCAGCATTTCTTTTTTTACGATTACTTTAAACGATTTTTACTAAAGCTTGCAGACTGATAACACCAAGATCTGCAGAAAAAGGCCCACTTCAAACACCGAGAGTGGCAGGTGAATTTTACTTACTATCACCAAACGTTGGATAAATCCCCCCTTTACTCCACAAAATAGTACAGCGAAAACTACGAGCAAAGGATGGATGAAAGATGACACAAGTGTTATACATTACGGCACATCCCCATGATCATACTCAATCATACAGCATGGCAGTGGCGAAAGCGTTTATGGAAACCTATAAAGAAGTGAATCCGGATGATGATGTGGTTCACATCGATTTATACTCAGAACACATCCCCCATATTGATGCCGATGTCTTTAGCGGATGGGGGAAGCTGCAGACAGGTAAAGGATTTGAGGAGCTTTCAGGAGAAGAACAGAAGAAAGTGAAACGTCTGAATGAAATATCCGATCAGTTCATCGGTGCCGATAAATATGTGTTTGTCACACCTTTCTGGAATTTTTCTTTTCCTCCGGTGATGAAGGCTTATATTGACTCTGTTGCAGTGGCAGGGAAATCATTCAAATATACTGAAGAGGGGCCCGTTGGATTACTGACCGATAAGAAAGCCATACATATTCAGGCTCGTGGCGGTATTTATTCAGAGGGACCGGCTGCTGGAATGGAGATGGGTCACCGATACCTGGACATCATCATGAAATTTTTTGGAGTACCTTCCTTCGGGGCAGTCATTGTGGAAGGTCACGCCGCCATGCCTGATAAAGCCGAAGAGATTAAAGAAGATGCCATTGCCAGAGCGAAGGATGCGGCTAAAACATTTTAATAAAGAAAAGAGCCTGAACGACTTCGTTCAGGCTCTTTTCTTAAAGTATGGCGGGCTTGTCAATCTCATTATCTTTCGGCTCAGGCACAAAAGCTAAGATGACAAGGCCGATGATGAAGAGAATAACAAGGCTGAAGACACCGCTGTTCGATTTGCCCGTAACCTGTGCTGTTACGGCGACTAATAAAGGACCGAGAATGGAGGCGAACTTCCCGAAAATATTATAAAATCCAAAGAATTCATTGGCATTTTTCTTTGGTATCAATTTGGCAAAGTAAGCCCGGCTCAAAGCCTGGATGCCCCCTTGGGAAGAAGCGACCAGCATGGCGAGTATCCAGAAATCCATGGTGGTATCTAAGAAGTAGGCATAGATGCAAACGAAGATGTAGACGATAATCCCCACATACAGCATCTTTTTCCCGGTGTATTTCTCCGCAAGCCTTCCGTAAAGAATCGCAAAAGGCCCTGCCACTACCTGGGTGACAAACAGGATGATCAGGAGATTAGTGGAGGTGATACCGAGATCTGTCCCGTAGGCTGTTGACATGGTGATGATGGTGCCTACGCCGTCGATATAAAAGAAATACGCAAGAAGAAACAGAAATAATGGGCGGTATTTCCGGATTTCTTTCAACGTTTTTCCGAGACGCCTGAAACTATTCGTGACAGGTTTCATCTCACGTTCGATAAAGTAGCGTTGATGTACATTCTTCATTAATGGGATGGCAAAGATCCCCCACCATAAAGCGGTGATGATAAATGCAATCTTACTGGCTATGGTGACGGAGAAGGGAAGGACACCGCTTTGGGATAATAGAATGATGGCAATACTAATGATAAACGGTATCGTGCTTCCAATGTATCCAAATCCGAAGCCCCTGGAAGAAACTCTGTTCATGCGTTCTTCAGTTGTCACATCGGTTAAGAAGGCATCGTAGAAAACGTTGGAACCTGCAGAGCCGACGGCGGCAACTGTATAAAAAATCAAGAGGAGCAGCCACTGGTCGCTGGGAACAAACGCGAGTAGAGCGGTGAATGTGACACCAAGGGCAAAGAAGAAGGTAAAGAATTTCTTCTTGTAGCCTTCATAATCGGCAATCGTCCCGAGAATTGGACCTATCATGGCAAGGATAAAGGTGGCAATGGCAATCGTGTATCCTAAATAAGCAGTAGAATTGGCCGGACTGACTCCTGCATTTGTCGCGGCTGCCTTATAAAATAGTGGAAAGACGGCAGTTGAAATGATAATGGAGTAGGCTGAATTTGCCCAGTCATAAAAGATCCAGCTACTTTCTTCCTTTGAAAAGCGCTTCATTGTTTTTCCCCCTAAGGAAACAGTCTCTTTCCTTTTATTTATCCAGTATTCCTTCGATTGCTTTTCCATCTGTTTCCCCAAGGCTTAGGCCAAGGAGGCGTGCAAATGTGGGTCCTTCATCTGTCAAATGCATGGAAGGTATTTCAACATGAGGCCGGATCCCTTTACCGGCAGCCATGAATATGGTGGAGTAGCCGTCCTTTTCAGGAGAATATCCATGAGATCCATACGTATAACGCTTTTCTTCCACATCTTCAGGACTGATGGTATGGATGAACGAGCCCTCCAACGTGTCCTTAAAGTAAAAGCCGCGTCTGGCTTCAAGCATAAATGAACAGTGTTCATCAGCCCCTTTTTCGTAGGCTTCTCTGCTGTTGAGGATGGTTTCGATTCCGTTTGACGGGTCTTCCTGCAAAGTATTCAAAAGGACTTGCACGGCTTGTTTCGTTTCAGGGTTTTTTACATACACATAGGCAGAACCATCACATCCTTTGCAGTATGCCTTCCAGTCGGTTATTTTCCCTTTCGTATTCACGTTTATGAATCCTTTCTCTAGAAACATGACATTAAGCTGGACAGCCTTTGTTTCATCTAAAGCACTATGATCACCCAGGGCCACGATGGTGGAATTTTCGTAAATCCCGTTTTCCTTCAGGGCTTTGATGATTCGTCCCAACCGGGCATCATGTCTCCGGATGGCAGCATGTGCTTCTTCAGATGAAACTCCATGATAATGACGCTGAGTATCAAGGTCTGTAAAATGGACAAGCATTAATTCTGGCTTCTTTTTGATCGTTTCAACCGTAGATTCCAGAACGAAATCATCAAGCTCAGGCTGATTCAGTCCTTTACGGATGTGCCCATAGAGCCGATTCATGTGTAATTGATAAAGGGGACTGCCATTGAAAAGGGATACAAGAATTTGATGATGCCAAGGGCGATTCGCGAAGATCTCAGGCATATTGTAATCAATATCTGCTTTCGCTGTCACCGGCCAGAGTAAGGCTGCTGTGGTCATCCCTTCTTTCCTGGCTTCATCATACAGAGTGGTACTCTTAATATGTCGTCTATGCCAATGCCAATCCGGGGAAAACCTGCCAGGCTGAAGGAGTGTATTGTCAATAACACCATGACGGTTTGGAAACTTACCTGTGACGATGGTGGCGTGACAAGGGTAGGTCACAGAAGGATATACGGTTTTTACATTTTTGCAAAAGGATCCATTGGAAAGCAGTTCTTGAAAGTGAGGAAGATCCTTGAGGATGGGGTAATCCATAGCTGACAAACAATCGAATGAAATGACAATCAAGTGATCGGTAAGGCGTGTCATAGTGGCCTCCAGTTTTCAGGTAGGATTGTACTTTATACCTATTAATATAGCAGAACATTCAGAATAAAAACATGAAATTTCGATTAAATGAATACAAATGCAACGTAAAGGTGGAGCTCTACATATGAAAACAGGAACGGTAAACCATTCCTGTTTTACTTTAGGCGATATTAAATCTTAATGCTTTCACCAATCCGGCTGTCCGCTTTCACATCCATCGTCCCTGAATACTCAACCGTATTGATGTGACAATTGTCCCCGATCACCACATGTTTCCCCCGAACCAGCTTCGCTTTCGTATTCTCAAGGTACACTTCATCACCTTCAATCAAATCAGAGAACAAGTAATCTTCTTTCTGCAGAAAAAAGTTGACCACTTGCTTAATGATCCCCGTTGAGCCCTGGTGTCGTACCGTAATGGATTCACCACCGATTTCTTTGATGGAGGATTCATGATTGATTTCAATCTTAATATGATCACTATTTAAGAGTCCCTCGATATGGACTGATCCTGATGAGGAGAAGGTTTCGACTTCGCAATCCATGTCAGCCCTTAAGGATCCGCTTGCTTTAAGCGACCCACCCTGGATCTTTCCCCCGACCTTGCATGAACCACTTACCTTGAATGCCTTGCAAATAAGGTCGCCGGCTACTTTACTTGAGCCGCTGATATTCATTTCGGCCGTCATGACAGAGCCTTCGTATTTAGAGCTGCCGCTTGTTGTAATGGTTTCTGCTTTCGTGTCTCCTTCGATGGTGGAAGATCCGCTCGTCTTAATCAGACCTGCATTGACGTCTCCCAAAATCGTCCCTGAACCTGATATTTTCAGCTCGTGACAGTCGAGATTCCCTGTGATCTTTCCGCTTCCACTAATCTTCACTGAATCGAACTGCCCTCCAGCTGATGTGCCGGATCCACTAATCTTCAAGTCATGAAGTTCTTTCTTTTCAACAGTATTCATATCATTTCCTCCATTTCTCGGGCGTTACATCCCACTTATATTCGTCAACGTCATTTTTAACTCTTCCATCATTTGCTGCAGGTCAATTCTCACCTGCACCGTTACTGTATGGTCCACAAGGAAGTCAGAGTGAAGTGGAATCAGCATCCATATCCATCCGGAACCTTTACGAAGACCTACAAGTTCAAGGGAAGATTCTTTCAGGGGAGTGAAAGTTTCATGGAGAAAAAGAAACAAGGTTTGCTGCTCTTCTTGGGGGATTTGTAACTCTGTAACCTTTTCGATGATCACCAAGTTTAGAATATCCTGGAAATCGAATTCCTTTCTGTCATGGAGCAGGGAATCACAGAGGGACAGGGTGTGCTCTGAGAGGATGTTCAAAGAACGTAAATCATCTCCCTTTACTTCAACCTTTGTAGGATTGGGTGAAAAGAAATCAGAAAGTTCGTCCAGTGAGTAATCATCTTTCATCTCTTTGATCGCACCGATGCGGGCAAGCATTTTATCCCTGGGAAAGAAGGTTTCCTGACCGGTAAAGCTTGATTTCTTAATAAACCAGTCTTCAGGAATAATATTCTTTCGTTTCCAACGATAGAGCTGCCCGTATGAAATCCCGGTTAATTCCAATACTTCTTTTTTTGAAATCAGTTCTGAATCCAACGAGATTTCACCTCTTTTATGTAACAAAACATTGTTACGTTATATAAAAACAGTTTAACAGAACAATGTTACATAAGTAAAGACTGATGTGGAATTTATTTCAAAAAATATCATCTGCTCTTTTCCAATTCTTTTTTTCCATCCTTCATTAGTCAGGACAGGATACAAAGGTTCCTGACGTTAAGTAAACAAGTATGACACGATACCCAATCGGTTCCAAGCTCTCCAAAAAATGTTTAATGGTGCTCTTGATGGGTACTAGAGAAGCACACCGGTTTACATAGTAAACATGAAAAATCATAGAGAGGAATGAAAGCATGGGAGACGATCGACGTGAGAAAATGAATGGCAGCAGGAAGGACGAACAGCTTGAAAAGTATCGTGTGGAGGATGAAGGCAAGCACCTGACTACGAATCAAGGGTTGAAAGTATCAGAGGATGAGTTTTCGTTGAAGGCCGGGGAGCGGGGACCAACGTTGATGGAGGATTTCCACTTCCGTGAGAAGATGACTCACTTCGACCATGAACGAATTCCGGAACGGATCGTCCACGCACGCGGATTTGGGGCGCATGGAGAATTCGAACTTTATGATTCTATGAAAGAATATACCCGTGCAAAATTTCTCCAGGACACGTCAAAGAAGACACCTGTCTTTGTCCGGTTTTCAACTGTGGCGGGATCAAAGGGTTCCGGTGAAACCGTCCGTGATGCACGTGGATTTGCAACCAAGTTTTATACAGAAGAAGGCAACTACGATCTTGTAGGGAACAATATCCCTGTATTCTTTATTCAGGATGCGATTAAATTCCCTGACCTGGTCCATGCGCTCAAGCCGGAACCGCATAACGAAATGCCTCAAGCAGCTTCTGCCCATGATACATTCTGGGATTTCATAGCGAATAATCAGGAATCAGCCCATATGGTCATGTGGGCCATGTCCGACCGGGCGATCCCCCGCAGTCTCCGTATGATGGAAGGCTTCGGCGTTCATACATTCCGGTTTGTGAATGAAGAAGGAAAGGCTCACTTTGTAAAATTCCACTGGAAGCCTGTACTTGGTACTCACTCACTTGTGTGGGACGAGGCTCAGAAAATCAACGGGAAAGACCCGGATTTTCACAGGAGGGATCTTTATGAATCAATTGAAAACGGTGATTACCCCCAGTATGAACTTGGGGTTCAGCTCATTAAAGAAGAAGATGAATTTAACTTTGACTTTGATGTACTTGATCCTACCAAGTTATGGCCTGAAGAAGAGGTTCCTGTGAAGATCGTGGGTAAAATGACACTTAATCGCAATGTGGACAATGTATTTGCAGAAACGGAGCAGGCTGCTTTCCATCCAGGCTCTGTCGTACCGGGAATCGACTTTTCCAATGATCCTTTATTACAGGGACGCTTATTCTCTTATACAGATACACAATTGATCCGTCTTGGAGGACCGAATTTTCATGAGCTTCCGATCAACAGACCCGTTTGCCCATTCCATAATAACCAGCGGGACGGGTATGGTCGACATACGATCAACAAAGGCCAGGTGAGCTATCATAACAACTCACTTGCAAAAAAATACACCTGCTCCTGCAAGTCGTGAAGAAGGGGGCTACACACACTATCAGGAAAAAATGGAAGGCCGTAAAGTGAGAGACCGAAGTGAAAGCTTTAAAGATCATTTCTCCCAGGCGACGCTCTTCTGGAACAGCATGAGTGAAGCCGAAAAGGACCATATTGTACAAGCCTTCAGCTTCGAGCTTGGAAAAGTGAAGAGTAAATCGGTCCAGCAGCAGGTGGTAAATATGTTTGCAAACGTAAGCATAGATCTTGCAAAAGGTTTCGCAGAAGCCATCAATGCAAAGGTTCCGGAAGGGGAAGGTTCGAGGGTAACCAAGTCCTCTCCTGCCTTAAGCCAAGAAAAGACGATTAAAAAGCCGTCTACACGGAAAGTGGGAGTGATCGTAGGGAACGGCTTTAAAGGCGAAGAAGTGAAGAAGGTCCTAGCGGCTCTGGAGGAAGAAGGAATACAGACTGAAATAATCAGTGACAAACTTGGTGTGAGAAAGGGTGATGACGGTTCAGAACTGGAAGTGGACCATACGTTCTTAACAGGTGAATCCGTCCTGTTCGACAGTCTTTATGCAGCAGGCGGGGAGAACGTGGACCCATCATTCTCCCAAGAAACAAACTACTTTTTGAGAGAAGCGTATTCTCATTTCAAACCGATCGGTGCCACTAATGAAGGAATCCACTGGCTGGAAGCAGCCGGTGTCAAAGGTACAGGTGTCGTGGTTGGTGAAGACATGGAATCCTTCTCAAGAGAATTTACAGAAGCAATCGCCGCTCATCGTCACTGGGAACGCAAATTCGTTTAACTTTTAACTGGGAGAGGGGGAAGCCCCCTCTCTTTTTTGGTATTTGCCAATTCGGATAATGATGTTGGGAAATGATCATTCCCCTGTCTACACGTCTTTCCAAAGGTTCGATTTCATAAGCGAACTACTTGATTTTACCCTTCCACATCTCCTATACTCTTCGATCAAAAAGGAACTCCTTTGATTTACTTCTTCGAAAAAAGAAAACATTTCCATAAGCAAAAATCTTGAAAGTCAAAAAAGGTCAAAGTATACTTTGTGTATAAGGTCAAAGAAAGTCAAAGTGAACATCCTTGTAAAGAGAGAATGACCTTATCCATTCAAACAATTAATATATCTTTATATAAAACACGATTATAGGAGGGAATGTGAAATGAAATGTCAAGTATGTCAACACAATCAAGCAACTGTGGAAGTCTATAAGCAAGTGAACGGAGAAAAATCCAGTATGAAAATGTGTTCTGCTTGCTTTCAAAAGCAGCACACGCCTTCTGGATTACATGGAGGATTTCCGTTTGATGAGTTGTTTAAAGGGATGAGCATGGGTGCAAATTCTAATCACAATGATCAAAACCATACCAAAGGTGGCAATGGAGGAAACGGCATTCTTGATCAATACGGCCGAAATGTGACAGGGGCCGCCAAAGCCGGTTTGATCGACCCTGTGATTGGAAGGGACAAAGAAGTGGATCGTGTCATTGAAATCTTAAATCGCCGCAACAAAAATAATCCTGTACTTATCGGTGAACCTGGCGTAGGTAAAACAGCCATCGCAGAAGGATTGGCCCTTAAAATAGTAGCGGGTGATGTGCCGTCAAAGCTGTTAAATAAAGAAGTGTATGTAATGGATGTTGCTTCATTGACAGCCGGTACAGGAGTACGAGGTTCCTTTGAAGAACGCTTGAAGGCCATTATCAGTGAGCTTCATAATCGTCAGAACGTTATGTTATTTATAGATGAGATCCACCAGTTAGTAGGTGCAGGCTCCGCCGAAGGCTCAATTGACGCAGGTAACATTTTAAAACCTGCATTGGCACGAGGTGAAATACAGGTGATCGGCGCTACCACATTAAAGGAATATCGTCAGATTGAAAAAGATGCAGCTCTCGAGCGCCGTTTCCAGCCGGTGATGGTGAATGAGCCGACGCCTGAAGAAGCAGTGGAAATCTTAAGAGGCTTAAAAGATAAGTATGAGGACTATCATGGTGTGAAATATACAGACGAAAGCATTGAGGCTTGTGTGAAACTGTCCCATCGATACATTCAGGATCGCTATTTACCGGACAAAGCCATCGATTTAATGGATGAGGCAGGTTCTAAAGTCAACCTTCAGTCAGAGGGAACAGACAAGACCTCTCTGTTAAAAGAGTTGAACGATATCAAACGGAAGAAGGAACAGGCGACAAAAGAAGAGAATTATGAACAGGCTGCCATCCTTCGCGACCAGGAACTGGAATTAGAAAAACAATTGGATGATAATGGGCAAGTCTCTAAAGCAAAGGTAGAAAAAGAACTGATCCAGATGATTATTGAATCCAAAACAGGCATCCCGGTAGGGAAGCTCCAAAGTGATGACCGCAAACGAATGAAGTCCCTCGAGGCAAATCTTGCGGGTAAAGTGATCGGGCAGGAAGAAGCGGTGAAGAAAGTGGCGAAAGCCATTAGGCGCAGCCGTGCTGGTTTGAAGGCGAAGCACCGTCCGATCGGTACATTCCTATTTGTCGGACCGACAGGTGTAGGGAAAACAGAGTTAACTAAAACACTGGCAGAAGAGTTGTTTGGTTCGAAGGAGTCCATGCTGAGATTGGATATGAGTGAATATATGGAAAAGCACTCCGTCTCCAAATTGATCGGTTCACCTCCTGGTTATGTAGGTCACGAAGAATCTGGACAATTGACTGAGAAAGTAAGACGTAATCCGTATTCCATCATTCTTCTGGATGAAATTGAGAAAGCACATCCCGATGTCCAGCATATGTTCCTTCAAATCCTTGAAGACGGACGCCTGACTGACAGCCAGGGCAGAACGGTCAGCTTTAAAGAAACGGTGATCATCATGACAAGTAACGCAGGAGTCACAGACAAGAAAGAATCGGTGGTTGGATTCAACACAGGCGGTACAGATGCGATTAAAGAAACCAATATTCTTCAATCTCTGGGAGCTTACTTTAAGCCTGAATTCTTGAACCGCTTTGACAGTATCATTGAGTTTAAATCACTTGAAAAACAAGAACTTCTGCACATTCTGGATCTTATGCTGAATGATTTGCAGGCTGAATTGAAAGAACAGGGCATTACCGTAACGTTTGACAAGGAAGCGAAAGAAAAGCTGGTTGAACTTGGGTATCATCCTGAATTTGGGGCAAGGCCGTTACGACGAGTGATCCAGGAAAGAGTGGAAGATAAAGTGGCAGATATACTTCTGGATGAAGATGAAGTATCGGAAGTATTCGTTTCTGTTGTAGATGATGAGATCATCGTTGAATAAGAATGATGAGATAGAGTAGATGTATTTCTTTTCGTGAAAGTGAGAAATCTTAGAAAGAGCAAGAAGCATCCTTAGCGGATGCTTCTTGCTCTTTCTATCTTGGTATAAATCCATTAGACAACCGCCATCAGTTTGGATACATATCGGATGTTAATGGATTCAATCCATTGGGGACTTAACTGCCGGAATAAAGCACCTTTGACAGACGAAGTGCCTGATCCACTTCAGCCTGGCAAACGATTTTATTCCATTTCTGAAAGGACTTTATCAATCGCCTGTGCAACTCCATGGTCGGTATTGATACCTGTTACCCAATCAGCAGCCTCTTTAACGGCTTCCTGGGCATTTCCCATGGCCACTCCGAAGCCTGCTTCCCGAATCATGGCAATGTCATTCATGCTGTCACCCACTGCCATGACGTGATCCATGGAAAGGCCAAGCCATTTGCATACCTTCACTAATGGCTGCAGCTTTATTGACACCAGCGGGATTGATTTCAATATTGGTAGGGGATGAATTCGTGATTTCAAGTGCTTCATTTTTCACAAGTTCGTCCATCATCACCTTACGGACCTCATCATCCTGAATATCAAATCCGAACTTCAGCCAATTGTATGTTTCAATGTCCTGATCGAAAGGCTTTCTACTATTGAATAATCCTTGGGAAGTGGAAGACCAAAAGTATACATCATGCTCTTGTTTTAATGCCCAAAGCTGCTTTACAAGGTCAACATCGAGGGGGGATGCTGTCTACCAGATGATATTCGTGATCATAGATTTCCCCTCCATTCACCGTGACCAGATAAGATGAACGTCCCAGTTCATCTGAAATGTCCCGGCATGTGAAGAGGGAACGGCCGGTGCTTAACACTACATGTATCCCTTTTGCTTTTGCGCGTTGAATCGCCTGAGCATTTTCATGGGAAACTTCTCCATGGTGATTAACAAGCGTTCCGTCCATATCCAGTGCAATCAGTTTAATATCCATTTACTATCACGTCCTTTTATTCGTTCATAGCCAGTGTAATATATTCGTGGTAAATCTTCTAGGAAATCGACTTTATCTGAGAGTATTTCACAAACATGGACTTGCGTATTACAATGAATTCAGTACATTCTGTAGGGTGTTCTTTTTTTAGCCATTTAAGCTGAATATTTAAAGACTTTTACCAGTTAAAGTGATAGTGAAAAGATAAAGGATGATCTTTATTATCACATGAATTTAGGTAAATGAAGAGACAGAGAGAGGTGAATACATATGAAGCCGTTTACTGAACGGGCGGTGAAGATCATGCAGAGCATTCCTCCAGGACAAGTGATGACCTACGGACAAGTTGCAGCAGTCGCTGGCAGTCCAAGAGCGGCAAGGCAGGTGGTTCGCATTCTTCATGCCATGAGTAATAAGCACCGGCTCCCCTGGCATCGGGTTGTGAACAGCAAAGGGGAAATCGGCTTTCGTGATGAAGAACAGGTAATGACGCAACGACTTTCCCTTGAGGCGGAGGGAGTTCAATTTTTATTGAATAACCGGATTGACCTTGATGAATATCAATACGACCCGAATGAGCATGGAGCATTGATCAGGGACGAAGAAAATGAATAATCATTACAAATATTATGTGAGGTGATAGACAAGGTGACCTTTTTTTTCAGGTCACCTTGTTAGATTAGTGCAGATGTCCATTTTTCAGCCTTTTCAACCAAGTTCTTTGCCTGATGGAAGCGATCGAATACATGACAAGCCCCAATCCGGCAAGACTGAAGCTTACTTGCCAAATGAGTGCCATACTGAACCCTAGTCCTGTTAAGGCACCGATGCACCCTGACAGGAAAAGAATGAAAGCTTGTTTCTTCTGATTTTCAAATAAGTGGAATTGAAACTGATTTTGCTGCTGGTAATCCTTTTGTGCGAGTGCTTTTTCAGGGATTTCAAGAAGCTGCCGTACATGTTGGAAAGTCTGGAAGAATGGCTGTGCGCTGATCCATTTCATGAGAAGCGCCCACTTAGTGGTGTTACTGTCCTTCACCCAATCCAAAAAGGCCGGTTTGACTACTTCAAGTGTTTCTTCCTCAGGACTTAACGAATGGATAAGTCCCTCGATGGTGGCGAATGAACGGCCCAAAAAGATAAAACGTGTCGGTACTTGTACCGGCAAGGACTTCACCAAATCGTTGATTTCTTTCTTTACAGACACCAGATCCATCGCCTTGTACTGCTCCATATCAATGGAGATCCATTCCTTCAGCACAGGTTCAATCGTTTTTGGACTGGCATCTGGAAGGAGGAATCCTAAATTGGCCAGTGCCTCCGAAGCTTTTCGGAAATTCTTTAAAAGCACTCCTTCCAACAAATCTTGAAAGTGTACAGCATCTTGTTTTGAAATCTCGCCTATCATTCCGTAATCCAACAGGACGAAAGTGCCGTCAGGTTGAAGCAGGATATTGCCTGCATGAGGGTCTGCATGAAAGATCCCCGGTTCCAGCCACTGAGGGAGGAAGAGACGGATTAAATCCTGTGTCAGATTCTTCCTATTTAACCCGTGAAATTGGATCGCTTCCTTATCATTCAATCGAAACCCGTCCACCCATTCCATCACAATCACTTTATCGGTACATAGCTCAGGGTACACCGTCGGGATTTTTACATTGGAATACTTCATGAAGCGCTGTTTAAAGGAAATGGCTGTATTCATTTCCTTGGAAAAGTCGAGTTCCTGTTCGATGACATGTTTCAACTCTTGATAGAGCTTCTTAAAATCAATGAATCCTTTCGGCACCGGGGCGAAATATCGGGCAAACCAGATGATGATGGAAAGGCTGCGGAAATCAGTCTTCACGAGAGAGGGGATTTCCGGACGCTGTACTTTGATTGCAACTTCGGTCCCGTCCAGAAGCATCCCTTTGTACACTTCCCCGATTGAAGCTGAGGCTATGGCTTCAGGTTTCATTCCCCTTATCCTTGATGAAACGGGGCTTCCCCATTCCCTTTCAAGAACCGATTCGATCTCCTTCCAAGGTGAGGGAGGGACTTGATCCACCAAGTCCTGAATTTGATGGACAAATTCTTTTGGAAGGAGGTCTTCCCGTATACTTAACAGTTGCCCCACCTTGATCAACACCCCATTTAATTCAAAGAGGGTTTCTTTAAACTCTCTTCCGATCCGTTCCCAAAGCTTATCTCTTTCCCATTGGGGTTTTCCCTGCAGTCTATACCAGTAGACCCTTGCGACAATTGACAAAGCCAATGATAATACTTTCCACATTCTCCAAAGCTTTTTCTCGGATTTCATCGTTTCATCCCCCGTAACGGACTATCTGTTTCTATTATGTAATACAGGCAAGAAAGAAGAAAGTTTCTGCTGTTCGTATTTTCAGAAAATACAAACACGGTTGATGGATTTATATGGTAATATAAATTTAATACATAAGGGGAAGGGAATTTAAAGAAAGTGTGGGTTTTCCACTAAATGAATTTTTCCTGTGTTCAAGATTCATAGCGTATAGGCAGTAAATATTAAATGAAAGGATGTGGCAGAGTGATGTGCGGGATTTAAAGCAGCGTATGAAGAGAGAGACCGGCAGTTGGTACAAGAGCGTGATAAACTGAAAGATTCCATTCAAAAAGATCTCTTAAACGATGAAAATGTCCTGGCATTTTTCTATGGCGGTTCAATGGCTCGGGGAAATCATGACCTTTATTCAGATCTGGATCTTAGAATTGTAGTGAAAGATCATACATTTGAAGAGTATAGGGCAAGGAAGAAGGAGAGGGCAGGGAAATGGGGGGAGGTCCTGTTTTACGAGGATTTCCCTTGGGCTGCTCATACTGTCGCTCATTTTAGAAACTTTGTAAAAGTAGATTCCTTTTATTATAGGAAGCAGGACCTTAAGCCTTCTTTCTATTTAAAGGAAGCAGACATCGTTTATGATCCACACCATTGTGTCCAGGCGACGGTTGACGCATCCCAAATGATGGACTATCGAGTGACAAATGAAGAGTTCGAGATTTGGAGAAGTAAATTCTTTGCTCACAGTCATGAAGTGTATCGCAGGGGAAATCGGGGAGAAATGTATTATGCCCTTCATTCCATCGATATGATGAGATGGTCCATCGCTGCAGGCTGGGATATGGAGAAAGGAAGAGTGCCGAATGCTTCAGGGGACTGGTCAAGGTATGAAGGAGAGAGATCGAGTTTCACCACGGATCAAAAAGCATTGCTCAAAAGTTGGTCATGCAACCGGAATCCCGGTGAAATGAATGCTGTGATGAGGGAAATGGTTCCTGAATTTAAGCGTGTTCACCGGTCATTATGCGGGCTGCTTGAGAAGGAAGAGCATCCTGAATGGGTGGATGAGATACTTGGATTGGTTCTTGAATAATAGAAAGATGAGGTGTAGTAAATTGAAACTCGCTTTTTTATGTCATCCTGTAAAAGATTTAAAGAAGTCTTATCATTATTATTCTAATACGCTGGGTTTTGAGGAAGCATGGAGGGAAGGAGATCATACGATTGCCCTCAAATTGCCTGGAACGGATGTCCAATTGATGATTGAAAATGACGAGCCTGATTTAGGAGCAGGCGGTATTTTTATCGTGAACAGCGTGGATGATTACTATGCCAAGCACAAGGAGAAACTCCATTTTATTAAACCACCATGTGATATCCCGCCAGGCAGATATGCTATCTTTCAAGATGACGGTGAAAATGTAATCAGGATCATTGATATGAGTCGTGAAAGGTGATGTGGATAAACAGTTAAATGATTGAAACAGTCAACCTCCAGTGATGAATGTTGATTGAATTTTCATTTGGGAATAAGAGAGTCACCATTACCATCAGGCTGCTGTACGACAACGATCGTTCAGCGGTCCTTTTGTTATGGTCGGTAGAGTCATTCAGACCTTGACACCTTTGTGAACACCTCAACAGCCTATTGCAATAAGGGCCGGGAAGCAGTATATTATAAGTGTAAAGTAAATGTGAAATGGTTCACAAGAGAGATGGCTTTCAGTCTTACCTGATGATCGACTCCTTTTCTTAATCACACTTGTGAAAAATTTCACAAATCAAAACACCCAAAAGGAGATGATCCATCATGAGATGGTGGGAAAATCAAAAGGTGAGTGCGTTTTGGACAGTGATAAGAATCTGGTTGGGAGTTCAGTGGCTGGAAGCAGGTTGGCATAAGGTGAGTGACGGTTTTGATGCAAGTGGTTTCCTGCAAGGAGCACTGGTTAAAGCGACTGGAGATCATCCAGCCGTCCAAGCATGGTATGCAGATTTTCTGAAAGGTTTCGCAATACCGAATGTAGAACTATTCAATATTTTGATTCCTTGGGGAGAATTATTCGTCGGCGTCGGGCTGATAATCGGCTTCATGACATTCCCTGCATTGCTCGCCGGGGCATTCATGAATCTAAACTTTTTATTGGCAGGGACTGTGAGCACGAATCCCATCCTTTACACTGCTGCCATCATCCTTCTTTTTGTGGGGGGAGGAGCCTACTACTGGGGGGTTGACCACTGGGTGATTCCATACGTAAAACAAACTGTTCTCGGCAAAAATAAACAGCATAAAAAACCGGTTATCGCATAACCCTCCTCACGATTAAACCACCCATGTAGACATGGGTGGTTTTTGATGAATTCCTCAGATCCTACCTTTTTTTCCTACCGGGTTTGCACTATTGGTTTCTCTTCACTCGTGTACGCTGATTGGCAGCGTTGGCACGGGCTTGTGCTTCCATATCAGCCTGGTCAGCGAGTTCACGAGAGAACTCTTCATCAACACCGTCAGATTTGAGCTGAGAAGGTGTTTGAGGCAAGCTGTTTTTGTTTCCTCGTTTACTATTTCCACGCGATCTGCCCAATATGAACATCCCCTTTTCAGTTGGATAAAAAATAAAGGTACAGACTTGAAGTCTGTACCTTTATTCTTCTTCAAAACAAGGGTTTCTAGTTAGGTAATAATTGACTATCGATGTCTCTTTGAACTGAATCCGCCTGCACGATCAGCTGCCTTGAATTCTCTTGAATAGGTCACTTCTTGGGCACTTGACAGAACCGATTTGGTTTTGTCTTTCTTTTTCTTATTATCCATACATATGTACATCCCTTCTGATCAAGATTAATTCTATTTTTGCCGTTTGGAGGAAGGGACATACCTATGAATTAATGATAAAGATCGATCAGTGCACTTTTTAATTCTGGATATTCGAAACTGAATCCCTGCTCTGAGAGGACACTTGGCAATACTTTTTGCCCTTCAAGGACAAGGACGCTCATTTCACCCATGGCCACTTTTAAAGCGAAGGAAGGGACCGGGATCCAGTGCGGCCTGCCAAGTACGGCACCGAGAGTTTTTCCGAACTCTTTCATCGTGACGGGAGAAGGTGCCGTCACGTTGACAGGACCAGAGATCGAATCTGTTTCTGCAATGAAATGGATAGCCCTCGCGATGTCTTTTACATGTACCCATGACATCCATTGATCACCTGACCCAACTGTCCCTCCTACGAACATTATATAAGGAAGTGCGATTCGGGGAAGGGCACCGTCTTCTTTCCCAAGAATGATACCGAATCGTGAGTAAGCAACCCTTATACCCAGCTGATTTGCTTTCTCTGCTTCCTTTTCCCATACTTGAACCGTCTCCCCTAAAAAGTCATCCGCTGTTTCGGTTGATGCTTCCGTATAGGTATTTGTCTTTGAAGAAGGATAGTAGCCAATTGCACTTGCATTAATGAGACATTTTGGTTTCTTATTCAATGCCTTCATAATGTTGATGACCTCTTGAGTGGAATGGATCCTGCTATTGATGATTCGTTTCTTGCGATCATCCGTCCATCTTCCACTGTTGATGGATTCCCCGGCAAGGTTAACGAAGACGGATATACCCTCAAGTTCCTCTTCTGGTTTAGCACCGTCAGACAACCATTTTACGTAGCGTACACCTTGACGGTCCTCGTGTTTATCAGGGTTTCGGGTGAGAATCAATACCTCGTGATGGTGTTCAATAAGCTCAGCCGTCAGTGCCTGACCGACAAAACCCGTTCCACCTGTAATCGCAATCTTCATCATCATCCCTCCAGTTATACTTATTATTTTACCTATCTTCAGAATAAAAAACATATGTTGAATGTGTTAGGATTAGAATGAGGTGGAAAAAATGGGTAAGATTACGAAAATAACGAAGCAAGTGAAAAACGATGAGCGTTACAATTTATTTATAGATGGAACATATGCCTTCAGTGTGGATGAGTCAGTGTTGGCAAAATTTCAGCTCCGAAAAGGACTTGAAGTCGATGAACTCGAAATTTCAGAACTGCAGTATGAAGACGATGTGAAAAAGGCATTCAATAAGGCGATCCATTATCTGTCCTACCGCATGCGTACAGAAAGAGAAATACGGGATCATCTTCGAGAAGGGGACCTGGAGGACGACATTATCGGTGAGGTGATCCATAAGTTAAATGAAATGAAATACATCAACGATTTAGAATTCGCCCATGCCTTTGTTGGCACTCACATGAATACCTCTGATAAAGGACCAACTTGGATCCAAGGTGAATTAAGAAGAAAAGGTGTGGACGACCCATATATTGAAGAGGCACTCTCAGCATTCACAGAAGATAAACAAGTAGACAAAGCGGTGGCGCTGACGGAGAAACTTCTTCAAAAATACCGAAAAGATTCAAAGATGATTGCCAGGCAAAAAATCGAACAAAACCTGATGCGAAAAGGATACCCGGGTTCTGTCATGAAAATTGTATGGGAGACAGTTGAATCCGACCGCAACGATGATGAGAGATGGGATGCTGTCTATCATCAAGGATTGAAAGCCCATAGGAAGCTGAGTGGAAAGTATGAAGGGTTTGAATACAACCAAAAAATGAAACAAACTCTGTATCGAAAAGGTTTCTCCATAGAGGATATTGACAGGCTGCTTGAAGAAATAAAAGAAAATGAAGAGTGATTGTATTCCAGCAGAAAAAATAATAAAGGGGTGGGCCGATGGAGATTTTCACGATACTTTTTGCATCCTTGAATTTGCTGCTGCTCATCGGTACGAGCAAAAAGTTCAAGCTTTATGCAGGTGGGGCAGTGGCAGGTACGTCCCTTCTTTTTATTCTTGGTGAGATCATCATTAAAGTCCAGACAGGCTACTATTCATTAGGGAAACAAGAGTGGCGTAACCAAGGTCATGCCGAAACCATGGGGAGTTGGGTGATGCCTTTTTTTTCTGGTAGGGATGGCTATTTTTCTTATCCTGGTGAACATCCGTATGATTCGGCAGTTCCTCAATAGATCCGATGGCGTTCGATGGGTGTGGATGGCCTTTGTGGTTGTCGTGGATGCCTTTGCTGTCTTTTTAGTACCAGTCTTATTATTTGTCGTCGCTTTTATGTTCTTTCCTTTCGCTCCATAACGTAAAAGGCAGCCTTCACATTGGAAGGCTGCCTTTTACGTTTACTTTTTTGATTCAATGATGATTTCGTCTTTTTCTTTGTATTTATTGACGATGATTTCCGCAACTTCATCAGGGGAGCGTAGTCTTGAGAGGTCACTAATGTGATCACTCTTGTCCCAGAAAGGGGTATTCATCCCGCCCATATACGCATTCACAATACGAAGGTTCGATCCCTCATATTCCTTCTGCAGGCTTTCACCAAATCCTCGCAGGGCGAATTTACTGGCTACATACAATGATTCATTTTTCTTTCCTCTCAGACCGGCAGTAGAAATGATGTTGATGATAGTGCTGTCTTCATCCAGTTTGTCTATCAGAGCCCGGGTTAACCGAATCGGACCTAGTGCGTTGGTTTCGAACATGCTTACCAATTCGTCCTCTTCTGTATCCTTGAAGGGTCCGAAAAAACCGACACCCGCGTTATGTATGAGTAATTTCACAGGCCCGCCCTTCAGCTCTCCTTCAACAAATTGATCTATGTCCTCAGTTGAACGAATGTCCAATGTGGCATAAGAAACTTGCCCGCCTGCGCTTTCAATTTCATTGGCCGCTTCTTTTAAGCGGTTCTCTGTCCGACCAAGCAGGAAGATGTGATACCCTTCACGACTCAGTCGTTTCCCCAATTCTTTTCCAAGGCCTGAGCCTCCGCCTGTGATGATGGCTGTATGCATGTTGATGTCATCCTTTCTTATGATAATGGTAAAGATCTTAATGGGATCATGGAGGATGCTTGCCGGGGGCTGCCCGAGCTGCTTCGGCTTTTCTTATCGTCCAGCTCCGGTGCTTAGAGGCTCGAGGTCATAAGCCAAACATGCCAAAAAGGCAAAGGGCCGCCTTTCCGGCATGTTCATCTTATGCTTGTCGCCTCTGGGCAAAGCCCCTCCGCTTTTCATTGTCCAGCTCCAGCGGCTAGCCCCTCGAGGTCATAAGCCGTGACGGCCAAAAAGGCAAAGGGCGCCTTTTCGTCCATCCCGTCTTATGCTTGTCGGGTCTGCCCAAGCCGCTTCCGCTTTTCTTATTGTCCAGCTCCGGTGCTTAGAGGCTCGAGGTCATAAGCCAAACATGCCAAAAAGGCAAAGGGCCGCCTTTCCGGCATGTTTGTCTTATGCTTGTCGCCTCTGGGCAAAGCCCCTCCGCTTTTCTTATTGTATCATTTTCTCTATACTACTATTAGTAGAGGTGATGAAGAATGGAACAAGAGAGAAGATATAGTGAGATGACAGAGCATGAGTTGAAGCAGGAGATTGCATCTTTGAAAGAAAAGGCGAGGAAAGCTGAACAGCTGGGGATTGTGAATGAGTTTGCCGTGTTGGAGAGGAAAGCTTTGATGGCACAGGCTTATTTAATGGATCCTGATAACTATAAGCCTGGCGGAATTTATGCCATAGAAGGAGACCCAGGAACTTACTTCAAAGTGGATTACTTAAATGGGGTATTCGCATGGGGCTACCGCCTTGGCGGGGATGGAAACGAAGAAGCTCTTCCTATTTCCCTTCTCAGAGGGGAAAAGAAATAGGGAAGAGGTCCGTCAGGAGGGACGGACCTCTTTAAATCTAAGAACGCTTGCGTGTCTGGTTCTCCAGAATGATTAAGTCTTGAGTTTGTGTGGTGTGTCCATTTGCTTGTGAATGGGCATGCTTGGGATTGTAGAATGCCTTATTAAATGGACTGCTGTACTTATTTCGGTAGAAGTTGTTTTTCATGTTTGCCATCGTGACTACCCCCTAGACAAATTTCACTTCATTAAAGTGAGTCGTGATCTCTTTCTCCAGAAGCTTTCATACGTTCTTGAGGATGGGTATTGATGGTACCATTTGCCCTTTTAGATGCAAATTCCGCTTTAGCTCTCGGTTCTCCTTCGAATTTGTTGTTATTCATATTGGGGAACCCTGTCGATTTATTTCGCATAATGTGCCTCCTAAAAGGTGATTTACTGACTCATACCGTGAAGAAGCAAAGATTCACAACTAAGCTTAACCACGTACTGTTAGTATGGTTGAATGGGGGGAACATTATGTTAAAGTCACAAACAAAATATATGGAAAAGGAGGAGACAAAATGGAGTCAACATTCCACGAGTTAACTCAATTGTTAATAGAAAAAAACCATAAACTCTCGTATGAAAAAGCAAGAACATGGATTGAACTTGTATGGGAGGATTTCGAAGCAACCTATGCCAAAGCCGGTTATGATTATAAAGGAAAAGCCGTTACTGAGAAAGTCGTTCGTCAATGGGTGAATACGTACGGAGAACAAATACACGAATTTGCAGCTCAAAATCCGAAATATAAGCACCTCATCGATGATAAAGAAGATGACGGTTTAATGCACTAAAGCAGTGAGGGACGGACCTTTTTTAAGGTCCGTCCCTCACTGCTTTAGTCGATTAGAATGTCGATGTCTACTTTTGATCGGAGTTTTTCTTCGCTGAAGACCCATCCTGTGTAGGAGCTGACAATATTCAGGTCTTTGTCGAGCTGTACCAGAGCGACAAAGGGGTAGTGTCCATTATTTCTGTAGCGCAGATCGATGAATCGCACTTCGAAATGATCCTCGTATTCGTCCACTTCCCAGCGGTATACCGGTGAGAAGGACAGAAAGGCTGCCAGGTTTTTATCTTTCTTCGCTGCATCGATGACGGGATTTTCGGGTATCGGAACCCGCTCGAATTGATCAAAGATCGTAATAGATCGTCTAAATGCCCTTGCTACATAATAATGTTCCTTCGTTACGATGGCCAGGCGCCATTGGAAAAACCGGATTGTAGGTGAAACGATTATTTTTTCCGCTTCGGGAATCCTTCGTTTCACAGCATTTTTCACCGCTTTTTGAACTTGAAATCTCAAAACATAATAAGCAAAAATGACTATATACATGACCAAAAACGTCTTTCCCGGTGGTAAACCAATTCCCCAAAGGACTAAACCGCCGATATGGATTCCGAAAATGATGGGATCAAATGTGTTAATGACCCCTAATGCGACCCATTTCGACGAAATCGGCCTGATGGCCTGGGTACCATAGGCGTTGAAAATGTCGACAAATACATGGAGGAATACGGCCACAAATGTCCAAATCCATAAATGAAGCAAATCTGCACCTGGGAAAAAGGGATAAAGACAAGCTACAATCAAGAGCGGCCATAGAAAGACGGCCGGGATGCTGTGGGTGATTCCACGATGATGACGTATATAAACGGCATTATTGCGTAATTTCAAGACAGTATCAATATCTGGTATTTGAGAGCCGATGACAGCTGCCACCAGCACACTTTGAGAAGTGGCAGCACTTTCAGCGACAACGGGATCTAGGGTAGCTAAGCCTCCAAGAGCAAAGCCCATGACAATATGAGTGCCTGTATCCAAAAAAAGTCCTCCCTTGGCTCGCTATTCTAAGAATTCTTTATGACAATCATTTTTGAACATGATAAGGTTGAAAGGAGTTTATTTCAATGAAAAACACTCTGCACATATACTTAGAATATGAAATAAAACATCATTTACAACCCCAATATAAGCAGATTATGACGAATATCGTAAAGACATTACCTCAATACGACGCCTTTAATATTCAGTGGGAAAGATCTGAAACCGACCCTAACCGTTACATCGAACGGTTTATTGTCCCTACAGAATCACATTTCCATGTTTTGAAACGTTTACGGACATCCCAACATCATTTATTATTTGGTTTATTAGACGAATGTATTTGTGGAGGATTGAAAGATATAAACCTGGTTTGCTTAAAAACACAGCTTTAATTATTTATTCCCTATTAAATGTAACATTTAACATCCTGGAGGTACAAAATTGATAGTAGAGCCATTGCAACATTTACAGACCATTAACCGTGAGGGATTCCAGAAGGATTTAGTATCATGGTTCACAAGGGAGCAGCGGGACCTTCCTTGGAGAAAGGATCAGGACCCTTATAAAGTGTGGGTATCTGAAATCATGCTTCAGCAAACGAGAGTTGATACGGTCATCCCTTATTTTAACCGATTCATCGAGAAATTTCCTACAATCGAAGCTCTCGCCACTGCAGACGAAGAAGATGTGATGAAAGCTTGGGAAGGCCTCGGCTATTATTCCAGAGTAAGAAATCTCCAATCTGCAGTAAAAGAAGTGCATGAAAAGTATGAGGGGATTGTTCCTGACACACCTAAAGAGATATCGTCCCTCAAAGGGGTGGGACCTTATACAGCGGGGGCTATATTAAGTATCGCATACAGTAAGCCTGAGCCTGCAGTAGATGGAAATGTGATGAGGGTCTTTTCCCGTATTCTCTCTATTTGGCTCGACATTGCCAAACCTTCATCCAGAAAAGTATTTGAAGAAGCCGTGAGGGCGCTGATTTATCACGAAAACCCGTCTTTCTTCAATCAGGCACTGATGGAACTTGGTGCTCTCATCTGTACGCCTACATCCCCATCATGTTTACTTTGTCCTGTGCGGGAGCACTGTCAGGCATTCCATGAGGGTGTGCAAGCTGAACTTCCAGTCAAATCCAAAAAGAAATCTGCCCGTAAATTGAATATGGCAGCAGCCGTCCTGTTTACAGAAGATGATCGGGTCGTGATTCATAAACGCCCGAATAAAGGCTTGCTTGCGAATTTATGGGAATTCCCGAATTTTGAAGTGGGGAATTCAGGAAGCGGCAGAAATCAGCTCCTCGATCAAATCGTGGAGGAATATGAGGTGGATCTCTCTATAAAAGCCGGAGTAGTCACAAAGATACAGCACATATTCTCCCACATCGTCTGGGATATTGAAGTGTATGTCGGTTCAATAGAAAGCACGACTCTTGACGGGAGCGATCTTATTGCCGTTACGCCTGAAGAATTAGAGAGATTTGCCTTCCCTGTTTCTCATCAGAAAATTTGGAAGGAAACCGGAAAACAAATGGTGCAGAAATAAGAGAGAGCAGCCGTGATGGCTGCTCATTTTTTAGTCGAAAGTAACCTTCGTGCCGTGAGTATAATCTGCTTCACCGCGCTTCAATCCACCTCGGTTTTCAATTTCCTCGACAATTTCCCTGTGAATCGATTGTCCTTCAGCGTTCAAATAGGGTACTATTTGTTGTAGTGAATGATGAAAGAAAGCCAGCTCGCTTTTCTTCCATTCATTTTTAGGAATCATGGAAAGCTCCGTCATATCTCTGCCTACATACATAACTCATTCCTCCAATTTACTGATATACTCTTATTAGTTTGCATGTCAGTCTCTGATTATGCTCTGGTCGAATTGGTAAATGAAATCGAAAGGATGAAGAATCATGAGTCAAAAAGTAGCACTTGTAACAGGAAGCAGTCGTGGACTTGGAAGAGAGATCGCCATTCAGCTTGCAGAAAAAGGATACGATATCGTCATTAATTATGCACGAAGTAAAAAAGGAGCGCTCGAGACAGCCGAGCAAGTTGAAAAGCTTGGCCGTAAAGCATTTGTAGTGCGGGCCAATGTAGGCGATGTGGAAAAAATCAAAGTCATGTTCGAGCAGATCAAGGCTGAATTCGGCCGTTTGGATGTTCTGGTAAGCAACGCTGCCTCAGGAGTTTTGCGTCCTGTTATGGAACTTGAAGAGTCTCATTGGGATTGGACGATGAATATTAACAGTAAAGCATTATTGTTCTGCGCCCAGGAAGCGGCTAAATTAATGGACAAAGGCGGCAAGATCGTGAGCATCAGTTCTCTCGGGTCCATCCGTTATTTAGATAACTACACAACAGTAGGTGTCTCTAAAGCAGCCGTTGAAGCTCTTACCCGTTATCTTGCTGTGGAGCTTGCGCCGAGGAATATCATTGTCAATGCAGTATCGGGAGGTGCCATTGATACAGATGCCCTCAAACACTTTCCTAATCGCGAAGAGCTGTTGGAAGATGCACGGAGTAAAACACCTGCCGGCCGCATGGTGGAAATCGATGACCTTGTGAAGTCTGTCATGTTCCTCGTTTCAGATGATTCATCCATGATAAGGGGTCAAACCATCATCGTCGATGGGGGCCGCTCACTGTTGGTTTAAAGGAATCTTTTTCCTGAAAATTACCGAATAGTGAAATCCACGCTTGGTTATCTTAATAAGCGTGGAGGTGATTACAATGGCAAAACAACCAAACAAAACTCAAGCTGGTACAAGCGTTCAACACGTGAAACAACAAAACGCTCAAGCTGCAGGGACTCAACAACAACAATACGGTACTGAGTTCGCTTCAGAAACAACAGCGGCACAACATGTGAAGCAACAAAACCAACAAGCAGAAGCTAACAAAGCGCAAGCTTCTGGTAAATACGGTCAACAACAACAATAATTGAATTGTTCTGACGGAAAAAGCACCCATTAGGTTGGGTGCTTTTTCATTTTCAAGGGGACGGACCTCCTCTTATACAAGAGGAGGTCCGTCCCTCTCCATCGACAAAACTGGTGGGATTGTGACAGAAGTAGTCAAAGGGTTTGGAAGGGGGAGGGAGAATGTTTTAGGAGAGCCTGTTTAGAGGAGTGGTTGAAGGATGCAGCAACGATTTAATGAGTTGGTCACAGAGCAGTTAGAGACGATGGATAAGTTGTTATATCTTCAGGCAGAGATAGAGCGTTGTCAGGAAATTGAAGAGGAGCTTCTTCAGCTTCAAGAGTTGACGAAAGTTGAATCGATAAAAAGCGAAATCGCTACAAAGAAGAAGGAACTGAAAGAAATCCAAAAAATATTCCAGAATCAAACAGATGAAGTAATACGATCTTATCAAAAGGAGCAAAGCGTCACTTAGTAGAAAAACTAAGATTTCACATGGGCGGTACACAATCTCATCATCTCCTGCGTAGGAATCCTTCAGGAAAAGGAAGGGATTGAGGATCTCCACTTATCATAAAAACCCATTTACGAACCAATATCGGGCCGTCCTTAAAGGATATTTTCTTTAAGGACAGCCCTTTTGTTTTAAATTTTCTGAGGAAACGTTATAATGATAGAATAGATAAGTATATAAAAGGGTAATTTTGAAATGAAAGAAGGGGGTACGATGGCAGTTCCCACTGAAGGAAAATCTGTACAAATACATAGCTTTAAACATGATGGGAATATTCACCGCATATGGAATGAGACGACCGTTCTAAAAGGAACATCGAATCAGATCATCGGGGGCAATGACCGGACGATGGTGACGGAATCAGACGGAAGAACATGGATGACGCGTGAACCGGCAATTTGCTATTTTCATTCAGAGCTGTGGTTTAACATTATTTGTATGATTCGTGAGGACGGTATTTATTATTATTGTAATTTAAGCTCACCATTTGTGTATGATCATGAAGCGATCAAGTATATTGATTACGACCTGGATATCAAAGTGTTTCCTGACATGACTTACACACTGCTGGATGAGGATGAGTATGAAGCTCATCGCAAATTATACGGTTACCCGGATGTGATCGATCATATTCTTAAGCGAAATGTTGACAAGCTTGTTCGTTGGATCAGACAAAGAAAAGGGCCGTTTGCTCCGGACTTTATCGATATTTGGTACGAGCGTTATTTGACTCACAGGGGGTAACACAGCTGGAAAATTGCATATTCATTAAAGGGCTGACCCAGTAAGGAGCAACCTCTTCGTTCCCTCAAAGGATGTGAAGAGGAACAATGCTACGTTCCATACAGGGTCATCCCTTTTTATTGGGGCAGAATAAACACACACAACTTAGAAAGGAGTAATCACTTGGATAGTATCAAACGCTACCTTCAATTTGTAAAACCTTACCGGTGGCAAATTATTGGTACATTAATTATAGGCATCATTAAATTTACCATTCCCTTGCTGATTCCGATTTTAATCAAGTACGTCATTGATGACATCGTGGGGGCTAAAGGAATATCGGCTGAAGAAAAAACCAATCAATTACTTTTGATCATGGGGATCATGCTCGGCCTCTTTTTACTCGTCAGACCTCCTGTCGAGTATTATCGGCAGTACTTTGCCCAATGGACGGGCAATAAGATCCTGTATGACTTAAGGGATCATTTGTACTCCCATATTCAAAAGCTGAGCTTTAAATATTATTCCAATACAAGAGCCGGCGAAGTCATTTCCCGGGTCATCAACGATGTAGAGCAAACGAAGAATTTCGTCATAACCGGTCTCATGAATCTATGGCTGGATGCGGCAACCATCGTGATTGCCCTGTCCATCATGTTTACGATGGATATTACCTTAACATTGGTTTCTCTCATCGCATTCCCGTTCTATGCTTTCTCTGTCCGTTATTTCTTCGGAAGACTAAGGGGCCTGACGAGGGAGCGCTCCCAGGCCCTTGCAGAGGTTCAGAGTCATTTGCATGAAAGGGTTCAAGGGATGGCTGTCATCAAGAGCTTTGCAGTTGAAGAGTATGAACAGAAACAATTCCAGAATCAAAATAATCATTTCTTACTAAAAGCCTTAAAGCAAACAAGCTGGAATGCAAAAGCGTTCGCTGTTGTGAATACGATTACGGACATTTCTCCCCTGATCATCATAGGCTATGCAGGGATCGAGGTCATCAATGGAGACCTTACAATTGGTACGATGGCAGCTTTTATCGCTTATATCGATCGGCTGTATGGTCCCCTTAGACGTCTGGTGAATTCATCTACTACCTTGACTCAGTCGATTGCTTCCATGGATCGTGTCTTTGAATTTATGGATGAGAAGTATGATATCGATGATGAACCGGGTGCGATTCCTTGTAAAAATGTCCGGGGAGATATCCAATTCAAAGATGTTTCCTTCCGTTATGAAATGGAAGAAGAGGAGGTTCTCCGTAACCTCAATCTCAATATCAGAACAGGGGAAACCGTTGCCCTTGTAGGGATGAGTGGAGGAGGAAAATCCTCCTTTGTCAGTCTTATTCCGAGATTCTATGATGTGACAGAAGGTGGAATCCTTCTCGATGGAACGGATATCAGACGTTTTCAGGTGAGATCATTGCGCGACAATATCGGAATGGTGCTCCAGGACAACATTCTCTTCAGTGAATCAGTGAAGATGAATATTAAATTCGGTAATCCCGAGGCGACGGATGAAGAGGTGATCAATGCTGCCAAGGCGGCTAATGCCCATGATTTCATCATGAAATTACCTCAGGGCTATGACACGAAAGTGGGAGAACGGGGTGTGAAGCTGTCAGGTGGCCAGAAGCAGCGGGTGGCGATTGCCCGGGTATTCCTGAAAAATCCACCCATTCTCATATTGGATGAAGCAACGTCAGCCCTTGATCTCGAAAGTGAACACCTTATCCAGGAATCTCTTGAAATCCTGGCGAAAGATCGAACGACCTTCATAGTCGCCCATCGATTATCCACCATCACTCATGCAGATCGGATCATTCATATGGAGCATGGGGAGGTTGTCGAAATGGGCACCCATGAAGAATTGATGGCAAAGCAGGGACATTATTTTAAACTCTTCCAGGTACAACAACTCGATCAGTAATATGAAAGTCATGACTCATCACGATTCCGTGAGTATAGTCATGACTTTTTTTGATTTTCTTTAAAAATTCCACCTGTTTTTCAGGGGAGGCATGAATAAAGTAGGGCTGAATAACTTTATCTGGAAGGAATGAAAAGAATAATTGGACATATATTGAATTGAATTGGGAATGAAAGAGGAAATTGAATTTTAGTAGAAAAATTCTGAAAATAGATTGCAACATTTGTAACATCTTGTATAATAAGAAACATATAAAATTTAGAAAATAATCATTATTAAGAAAAGAGAGATAGTTTTGAAGAGGAGGATTTGAATGAGCGAAGCGCGTCCTTTACTGAAAGTGGAAGATTTAAGGACCTCCTTTTTTACTGATGACGGAGAAGTTCCTGCAGTCGATGGAGTCAGCTTTCATGTCAATGAAGGTGAAGTACTGGGAGTCGTTGGGGAGAGCGGATGCGGGAAAAGTGTAACATCCCTGTCCATCATGGGTCTCGTACCAAAACCACCAGGCAAAATAGTAGGTGGAAAGATTCTTTATAGAGATGAAGACCTGACACAAGCATCAGAAAAACGAATGAGAGATATCCGGGGCAATGAAATAGCCATGATCTTCCAAGAACCAATGACATCTTTAAACCCTGTCTTTACCATAGGTGATCAATTAACGGAAGCAATACGAATACATACAAAGGTTAATAAGAAACAAGCGAAAGAAAAAGCAGTCGAGATCATGAAAATGGTTGGACTGCCGAGAGCCGAAGAACTCATCAAAGAATACCCTCATCAGCTATCCGGCGGCATGAGGCAAAGGGTCATGATCGCCATGGCAATGGTATGCGATCCACGGGTTTTAATAGCAGACGAGCCTACAACAGCACTTGATGTGACGATTCAGGCCCAAATACTGAAATTGATGAAACGATTGAACAAGGAGCTGAATACGGCCGTTCTCCTCATTACCCATGATTTGGGTGTCGTAGCAGAAACATGTGAGCGGGTGGTCGTGATGTACTCAGGTAAAGTAGTGGAAGAGGGGACAGTGGAAGAGATCTTCAAAAATCCTCAGCATCCCTACACGAAAGGCCTGATTCAGTCCGTACCGGATATGCGGGTGAAGCAGCAGCGACTTCATTCGATCCAGGGGAATGTACCGAAGCCGGGGTCCATCAAGACCGGTTGCCGATTTGCAGCCCGCTGTGAATATGCATTCGATCGTTGTTTAGTCGAAACGCCGGAATTATATGAAACATCACAAGGACATTGCACACGATGCTTCCTGTTCGATGAAGTGGAGGAGGGAGTTTATGACGGAACCGTTGCTAAAGGTTGAGAATTTAAAGAAACATTTCCCGATTACGGGAGGGATTCTCGGGCGGCCTGTCAGTTCTGTAAAAGCAGTAGACGGAGTATCCTTTACCGTGAATAAGGGTGAGACACTTGGGATCGTAGGGGAAAGCGGATGTGGTAAATCCACGACCGGCAGAATGCTCATGAGGCTCATTGATCCATCCGATGGGAAAGTGACATTTGAAGACCGGGAACTTACCAGTCTATCAAACTCGGAAATGAGAAAGATCCGACGGGAGATGCAAATGGTCTTTCAAGATCCGTTTGCTTCCTTGAATCCGAGACATACCGTGGAAAAGATTCTCGAGGAGCCATTGAAGGTTCATGGAATGGGCTCAGCAAAGGAAAGAAAAGAAAGGGTTCATGAACTTCTCAATATCGTAGGGCTAAGCAGCTATCATGCAAAGCGTTATCCACATCAATTCAGTGGCGGCCAAAGGCAGCGGATCGGTATAGCGAGGGCGCTCATGACCAAGCCGAAGCTCATCATTGCCGATGAGCCGGTATCTGCACTCGATGTATCCATACAATCACAGGTATTGAACCTGATGCAGGATTTACAAAAAGAGTTTGGACTCACTTATATCTTCATTGCTCATGATCTGGGTGTAGTCAGACATATAAGCGATCGGGTCGGTGTGATGTACCTGGGGAAAATGGTAGAGCTGAGTAATAGTGAAACTCTCTATGAAAAACCGCTTCATCCATATACTCAGGCACTTCTATCAGCAGTCCCCGTACCTGATCCTGATTTCAAGAGGGAAACCATTCTCTTACAGGGGGACATTCCGAGTCCGTCGAATCCCCCAAGCGGGTGTACATTCCATACCAGGTGTCCATATGCAACGGAGATTTGCAAACAGAAAGTGCCGGAATTCAAGGAACACCAACCAGGGCATTATGTAGCTTGTCATCTTTACTAGAAGACAAGTCTCATAAGTATATAAACATTATTCAGGAGGGGATTTAGTTGAGAAAAAAGAGCTGGTCAATTTTAATGCTTGTCATCCTGCTCGTATCATCCGTACTTTACGGTTGTGGGGGGAATGAAAGCTCTTCAGGTGAAGGTAGTGACAGTAAAGACAGCGGCGATCCAAAAGTATTGATCTTTGGTCGTGGAGGAGATTCCGTAGCCCTTGATCCTGCAGCCGTTACCGATGGTGAATCATTTAAAGTAACAAAGAATATCTTCGAAACTCTCGTTGAATTTGGTGAGCAGGATACTGAACCAAATCCAGGATTGGCAGAGAAGTGGGAAGTATCTGATGATGGGTTGACGTACACATTCACACTTCGTGAAGGTGTTACATTCCAGGATGGTACAGATTTCAATGCGGACGCAGTTGTAAAGAACTTCGAGCGCTGGATGAATGGAAATGCAGATGCATTCTACTACTATAAGTCTATGTTTGGTGGTTTTAAAGGTGATGAAGGTCACGTAATCAAGGAAGTTAAAGCAGTTGATGAAACAACAGTCGAGTTTGTTCTTAAACGTCCACAGGCTCCTTTCTTAAAGAATATTGCCATGAGCCCGTTTGCGATTGTCAGCCCCAAGGCACTTGAGGAATTGGGAGATAAGTTTGGAGAAGCTCCTACAGATGCAGGGACAGGTCCTTTCAAGTTCAAAGAGTGGAAGCGTAATGACAAAATCGTGCTTGTGAAAAACGAGAACTACTGGAAAGAAGGGCTTCCTAAGCTTGATCAGGTTGTCTTTAAATCAATCCCTGAAAACTCTGCACGTTTAAATGCCCTTATTTCTGGGGAAATCGACCTTGCAGATGGTATCAATCCAAGCGATGCTTCACAAGTTGAGGGGAATGACCAATTACAATTATTCGAACGTCCTTCCATGAACGTTGGATACTTAGGGTTAACATCCACTCGTAAACCTTTTGATAATCCAAAGGTACGTCAAGCGATCAACTATGCGATCAACAAACAGGAAATCATTGATGCATTCTTCGAAGGAAGAGCAGAAGTAGCGAAAAACCCGATGCCTCCTGTTATTGGCGGATATAACGATGCTCTGGAAGGGTATGAATACAATCCTGAAAAAGCGAAAGAACTTCTTGCTGAAGCAGGACTGAAAGACGGATTTGAAATGGAACTATGGGCAATGCCTGTTCCACGTCCATATATGCCGGATGGCCAAAAAGTAGCTGAAGCGATTCAGGCTGACCTTGAAGAAATTGGAGTGAAAGCGAAAATCGTATCTTACGAGTGGGCTACTTACTTAGAAAAAGCCCGTAACGGAGAAGCGGATGCTTTCCTACTTGGATGGACTGGTGACAACGGTGATGCCGATAACTTCCTTTATGTCCTACTTGATAAAGACAATATCGGAAGCAATAACTATACGTACTACAGCAATGATGAGCTACACGAACTGTTGATTGCTGCCCAATCTGAAACGGATCAGGCAAAACGTGAAGAGATGTACAAAAAGGCTCAGGAAATCATTCATGAAGATGCTCCATGGGTACCTCTTGCTCACTCTACACCACTATTGGCTGGAAGCGCGGCTGTGAAGAACTTCCAACCGCATCCAACTGGATCTGATTTCTTAGGTTCAGTAGACATGGAATAATCCAAATAAGCTTCAACCCGGGGGGAGATGACCTATGAGTCTCCCCTTTGTACATAGAAAAGCGGAGGGGCTTTGCTCAGAGGCGACAAGCATAAGACGAACATGCCGGAAAGGCGATCTTTGCCTTTTTGGTATGTTGGGCTTATGACCTCGAGCCTCTAAGCCCCGGAGCTGGACAAAAAGAAAAGCGGAGGGGCTTCGCCCAGAGGCAACAAGCATAAGACGAACATACCGGAAAGGCGTACTTTGCCTTTTTGGTATGTTTGGCTTATGACCTCGAGGGTCTAGCCGCCGATCTGTTGTAACAAAGCTTCCAAGAATACTAGAATCTCCTTTCAGAGAGGTGAACAAAATGTTTCAATACACCATACGAAGATTACTCCAGTTAATACCCGTATTATTAGGAATGACGTTTATCGTATTCTTTATCATACGTGCGATTCCAGGGGACCCTGCCCAGGTGATCCTCGGACAACAGGCTTCGAAGGAAGCCATTGAACAGCTGAGGTCTCAATTGGGTCTTGATAATGCCTGGTATGTTCAATATTTTGAGTATTTGAAAGGCCTATTAACAGGTGATTTAGGTAGCTCCATCCGTACGAAAACAGAAGTTTCAAGTGAAATCTGGCCGTATTTGGCTGCAACAGCAGAGCTCGCGATCGTCGCGATCATCATTGCTGTGGTCATTGGGGTAAATGCAGGTATCGTCAGTGCATGGTTCCAGAACTCATGGTTTGATTATACGGCTATGATCCTTGCATTGGTCGGGGTATCCATGCCGATCTTCTGGCTTGGTTTGATGGAACAGTGGATATTCGGTATTCAATTGGACTGGCTCCCTACCACAGGAAGGGAAAACATCCGAAATCCAATCGAGGCAATCACCAATCTTTATATCATCGACACAATCATTCAGGGACGTTTCGATCAGTTAGGTGAAGTGCTGAGGCATCTGATTCTTCCAGGGATTGCCCTGGCAACCATCCCCATGGCGATCATTGCCCGGATGACCCGTTCAAGCATGCTTGAGGTGATGCGTTCCGATTATATCCGGACTGCCCGTGCCAAGGGGTTGAAAATGTTCTGGGTAGTGTACAAGCATTCCCTTAAAAATGCAATCATTCCAGTTTTGACGGTCATCGGTCTGCAAATGGGTCTTCTCTTGGGGGGAGCGATATTGACTGAGACCATCTTCGGTTGGCCAGGAATTGGGCGTTATATCTATGAAGCGATCGGTTTCCGTGATTATCCTGTCGTACAGTCAGGCATTCTGGTAGTGGCGACGATCTTTGTAACAATCAACCTAATTGTCGATTTGCTATATGCAGCTGTCGATCCGCGCATTAAATACAACTAACATCATTAGAAGAAAGAGGTGAACTCCCATGGCAGAATTAGCAGAACCGCAAAAAGAGCTTCATCCTTCCATTGAAGAGGAAACGGTATCTCCCTGGAAGGAAGCGTGGAAAAGCTTTCGCAAAAATAAAATCGCTTTAGTCGGCTTTTTCATCGTCCTATTCTTTGTCATCCTGGCTGTAGCTGCTCCACTCATTGCCCCACAGGGGATCAATGAACAAGATTTATCCAAAAGGCTTCAGCCTCCCTCTTCTGAGCATTGGCTGGGTACGGACGACTTTGGACGGGATATATTATCAAGGATCATATTTGGTGCTCGAATTTCACTGTGGGTAGGTTTCTTTGCCGTCATCGGCTCTGCTGTCGTTGGCAGTCTACTCGGGATCGTGGCTGGTTATTATGGAAGATGGGTGGATACGATTATCTCACGTATCTTTGACATTATGCTTGCCTTCCCGAGCATCCTGCTGGCGATAGCTGTTGTCGCTGCTCTTGGTCCTTCCTTGAGAAATGCGCTCATTGCCATTGCGATCATCAATATCCCGAATTTCGGACGTCTCATCCGGTCAAGGGTGTTGAGTGTAAAGCAGGAAGAGTATGTGATGGCTGCTAAAGCGATCGGGATGAAGGACAGCCGGATTCTATTAAGTCATATTCTTCCCAACAGTATGGCGCCGATCATAGTACAGGGGACGCTTGCTATTGCCACTGCCATCATTGAAGCAGCGGCACTTGGTTTCCTCGGGTTGGGGGCCCAGGCTCCGCAACCTGAATGGGGTAAAATGTTGGCTGATGCCCGTACATTTATGCTCCAGGCTCCTTGGACCATGATCTTCCCAGGACTTGCCATCATGCTGACGGTATTAGGATTCAACTTGATGGGGGATGGACTCCGGGATGCCCTTGATCCTAAAATGAAAAACTGAGTAAAACAATAAAAGCGTAGCAAGGGGTGGATCCCTTGCTACGCTTTTTGTTTATTCTTCTTCTTCACTGATCTTCACTTCATTGTCTTCCTTATGATACGACTGGAAGCTTGTGATGAGTTTTTCCAGGTGCTCTAAATGTTCATCATATTCAAATATGGCAGAGAAAATGTGGAGCAGGTGGAAATTGTGTATGTTTTCGTCTTTACTATGCTGTTTTACTTCCTGGATCATGATGTTCATCAGTTCTTTCCGGTGCATGCACACATCCTGCTGCGCCTCTGATTCAGAATAGGGATGCATTTTACCAAGGAACTTTAACAGAAGCTGTTCATGATAAGTGAGGAGGCAGTCAAGCTGCCCCTTGATCACTCCCCGTAGTTCATCGGGCAGTTGAAAAAGCTCATTTTCATAACGATTCAGACGCTTCAGAATATCAAAGCTCCGATTTGAAGTGGAAATCATCTGTCTGAAGATGACGAGTTTCCGGCTTTTGACGATGGAATTCTTCTTGAAATAATCCCGTTCTTCTTTATAGAGCAGGTACAATTGGTCAACATTGATCAACTTTTCCTTTATGCGTTCCAAGTCTTTCTTCAATAGATGAAATTCAGTTGCATGTCTTGAACTTAAACGGATCCACTTTAAGATTTCTTCTGTAGAATCAGATATTTTATGGAAAAGCTTTGTTTCGTATTTCGGCGGCAGAAACATCAGGTTGATGATAAAAGATGAAAATACCCCGATCATAATGGTAGAAAAACGGATAAATGCGAACAGAATAAAATCCTGATCCGTTACTTCCATGATCGCAATCAACGTCACGAGGGCAAGGCCGATCGTGTTTTGAAGTTTCAGCTTAAGAATGATGGCTATGGCTATGACAGCAGCAAGACCTACAATCAGTGGGTTGCTGCCGAATAAAAGAACGAATACGACGGCGATTACAGCCCCGATCAGGTTCGCCTGGATCTGTTCGATGATCGACAGATAGGATCGATAAATGGTGGGCTGTACGGCAAAGACCGCTGCAATTCCGGCGAACACCGGTGATGGTAAGTTCAAAGTTTGTGAAACAAGTAAAGCTAATACAATCGCAATTCCTGTTTTAAGGATGCGAGCACCAAGTTTCATGGGAAGAGTATCCTTTCTTGTGTAACGTTTTAATAAACAATACAGTACTATACATGTAGTTCCAGACAATATCAATAGGCAAATATAAATAAGTTCTTACAGAATATGTACCTTTTTGTCGAATAGAATAAACAAATAAATGCATGGGATTTCTCCTGCAAAATAAATCGATAGGAGGACACTGGGAGAGTTAGTATAGAAATCAATTCAAAAGACTGCCCCTCAAGTGTGGAGCAGTCTTTTGATCATTCCATTATAGTTGGGCAAAAGCTCGATCGACAGCTTGGATCGTTTCCTCGATATCCTGTTCGGAATGAGCTGTCGTAAGGAACCAAGCTTCATATTTAGAAGGTGCAAGATTGATTCCCTGATTGAGCATCAGCTTAAAGAATTTCGCAAACATCTCACCATCCGTTGCTTCAGCCTGTTCATAATTCTCGACTTTTTCGGTCGTGAAGTAGAGGGTGAGTGCGCCCTTCAGTCTGTTGACGGAGATAGGTGTGTTATGTTTCTCTGGCTGCTGCAAGGATTCCATTTTCAAGCATTTCACCAAGTTTATCAAGCTTCTCATATACACCTTCCTCCTTTAATACCTCGAGACAGGCAATTCCTGAAAGGATGGACGCCGGGTTCCCGGCCATGGTCCCTGCCTGGTAGGCAGGACCGAGGGGTGCAACCTGTTCCATTATTTCTTTCTTTCCGCCGTAAGCCCCGATAGGGAGTCCTCCGCCGATGATCTTGCCAAGAGCGGTCAAATCCGGTTTCACCTGCAGCATATCCTGTGCTCCACCGTACATGAAACGGAATGCGGTAATGACTTCATCATATATGACAAGGGACCCTGCCTCATGGGCAATCTCATTCACCTGCTGGAGGAAGCCTTCCTTCGGTTCTACAATTCCGAAGTTCCCTACGATAGGTTCTACCAGAACAGCTGCAATTTGATCCCCCCATTTTTCCATCGCTGCTTTAAATGGTTCGATATCATTGAATGGAACGGTAATGACTTCCTGGGCAATGCTTTTAGGAACACCTGCTGAATCAGGTGTTCCAAGCGTAGATGGACCGGAACCGGCTGCAACCAGTACCAGATCCGAGTGTCCGTGGTAGCATCCTGCGAATTTTATGACCTTGTCTTTTCCTGTATAGGCCCTTGCCACCCGGATCGTTGTCATGACGGCTTCCGTCCCTGAATTGACAAATCGGACCTTGTCCATATAGGGCATGGCTTCTTTGATCATTTTGGCGAACTTCACTTCATGACGGGTCGGGGTTCCGTAAAGGACACCATTTTCAGCCGCAGTCTTAATCGCTGCTGTTATGTGTGGATGGGCATGCCCGGTGATGATAGGTCCGTAAGCTGCCAGATAATCGATGTATTTATTTCCGTCAACATCAAAGAAATAGGCTCCTTGTCCTCTTTCCATCGCTACAGGTGAGCCACCGCCTACTGCTTTATAGGAGCGCGAGGGACTGTTCACCCCTCCGACGATATGTTCCAACGCTTCTGTATGTAATGATTCTGATTCAGTATATTTCATGGTTTCCTCCTGAAAATGTGTATTTAGCCATCTTTCTATTCTATTGTAGTACGGTCTTTTCCACTTTAGCAAATCGGGATTAATGGAGAGACTCATTTTTAAGCAGACTACTCCAATAGAAACGATCCTCTGTGGTACACTAATCTTTGTTTGTAAAGAAGAACGTCATATTTTCAAAATGAGGAGGACCAGTATGAATGCAATCGAAGTACATCACCTGCGTAAGGAGTTCAAGGCTTTTTCAAGTCGTTCCGGACTTAAAGGGGCCTTTCGCGATCTATTTACGCGTAATTATAAAATCGTTCCTGCAGTGAACGACATTTCCTTCAATGTGAAACAGGGGGAGATGGTTGGATACATTGGTGAAAATGGGGCGGGAAAATCCACTACGATCAAAATGTTGACAGGCATCTTGACACCCACTGGTGGTGAGCTGACCGTTAACGGTATGAACCCCCATCGAGACAGGGAGAAATTCGTTCAGACAATTGGAGTCGTGTTTGGTCAGCGTTCACAGCTCTGGTGGGATATTGCCGTTCAGGAATCCTTTCAGCTGCTAAAGAAAGTGTATAAAGTTTCGGATCAACAATACAAAGAGCATATGGATCATGTGATTGAAACACTGGATATCGGTCCTTTATTGGACAAGCCTGTACGTAAACTGTCTCTCGGACAAAGAATGCGCTGTGAGTTGGTCTGCTGCTCTTGTACATAATCCGCCTTTACTGTTCCTTGATGAACCGACCATCGGGCTGGATGTGCTGGTGAAACTGAAGATCCGTCAATTCTTAAAAGAGATTAATGAAAAGTACAATACGACGATCTTGCTAACGACACATGATTTATCAGATATTGAAGCCCTTTGCGAACGGGTGGTCATGCTGGATGAAGGAAAAATCATTTACGATGGCGCATTGAGCCAGCTGAAAGAGAACTGGGGGGACCAGAAGGAAGTTGTTTTTCAATTCCTTGACGATACTTCATTGACGGCATTATCCGATCTAACAAGGCAACACTCGATTTCCTGGTCATTTGATGAGAAGAAGCAGAGCTTTTCTGCTTTAACGGAAGCGGATGATGAAGTGATTTCCCGTTTGATCACGGATGTCGTTACGCACTGCAAAGTTAAAGACATGAAAATAGAAGAAACGACAACAGAAGAAATCATACGAAACATTTACGAAAAAGGAGCTGTGACAAAATGATCAATGAGAAAGAAATGGTCATTGGATTTGTCCTGATACAAGGAGGATGTCATGGCTAAATATATAGAAATGATTCGCATTCGCTTTCTCATGATGCTTGCTTATCGAACTAATTATTATAGTGGAATATTAATCTACAGCATCAACATTGGCGCATACTACTTCTTGTGGCAGGCGATCTACGGCGGGAAAGAAGATATCGAGGGATTATCGATTATTCAAATGACGACGTATGTTGCGGTTTCCTGGATGGCAAGGGCTTTTTATTTCAATAATATTGACCGTGAAATTGCACAGGAAATCAAAGAGGGGAAAGTGGCAGTTGAATTCATCAGACCCTATAACTATCTGGGCATGAAGACGATGCAGGGACTGGGAGAAGGGATCTTCAGATTGGTCTTTTTCTCATTCCCTGGGATGATCATTGTGAGCCTGATTTTCCCCCTTCAAATCGGAACAGGCTTTGATACACTGGTGCTGTTTTCTATCTCAATCCTGTTCAGTTTCATTATCAACACTCAAATCAATCTGCTGACGGGAATCACGACCTTTTTCTTATTCAACAATGATGGTCTTATACGTGCAAAACGAGTTGTGATTGATTTGTTCTCGGGCTTATTGCTTCCGATTCACTTTTTCCCCCTCTGGGCACAAAATGTGATGGGGTTCCTGCCTTTTCAGAGTATCAGTTATGTTCCGAGCATGATCTTTACAAATGGATTCTCGACTTCTGAATCTTTCAATGCCATTCTCATGCAGGGGGCGTGGTCCTTGGTACTTCTCATACCCATCAAGATTCTCTGGGGCATGGCCAAAAAACAAATGATTATTCAAGGAGGGTGACCCATGTTTTATGTGAAAATGTTTTTTCAGTACGTCGCCCAATACATGAAGATCAGACTGCAGTACAGGGCCGACCTTGTTGTGGAGATCCTCTCCGATTTATTGTTTCAGGCGGTGAATCTCGTATTCATCCTGGTCGTGTTCGGCCATACTCAGCTGTTGAGTGGATGGACAAGGGATGAAATTATCTTCATCTATGGTTTCTTTTTGGTTCCCTTTGCTCTGTTCAGTTCGTTCTTCAATATTTGGGACTTTAACGACCGATATGTCGTGAAGGGAGAATTTGACCGGATCCTGACCCGTCCCATACACAGCCTGTTTCAAATCATCTTGGAACGGATGGAGCTAGAGTCCCTATTCGGAGTGATTACTGGGATGGCCGTCATGTTTTATGCAGGAGGAAGACTGGATATCACCTTTGAATGGTACGAACCTGGTTTATTCATTCTATTTGTCATTGGCGGGGCTCTCGTATATGCAGGGATTTTTATCGCTCTTGCAAGCATTGCCTTCTGGTCGGATGCGAAAACATCCGTCATGCCGATGATGTATAATATCGGGAACTATGGAAGATACCCCGTTGATATCTATAATAAAGTGATCCGATTTGTGTTAACTTGGATCCTTCCGTTCGCATTCGTAGGGGTGTATCCTTCTGCCTTTTTCCTCGAAAAGACGGAATGGTATCCATATTCGTTTCTGACTCCCTTTGTGGGCATGGGATTTTTCATCTTTTCAATTGTATTATGGAATGAAGGTGTAAAACGATACAGGGGTGCAGGTAATTAGAATGATTAGGAGGCCAGAAGCGTACATATAGGAAGACAAGCAGAAAAAAGAGGGTATGTACATGCTTTATATCATTGGGTTTATCATTCTGTTCTGTATGGTGATGAGTTTAAGGGCATTGTTTTATCCTTCCAGATGGAAAGAGCATCATGTTTCATTTCATCACTTCATCTTCCTGGGAATGAGTTATATTACGATCATGGTTGGCTTTGGCCTTCTGTTTACACTATTGGAACTTGAAGGGGTCCCGATTCTCGTTGAGGGAGGGAAACCGTTGACGGGTGATTTTCTGGATCATTTATTCACCACTATGTATTTCAGCGGCATCACCCTCTTCTCAGTAGGATACGGGGATGTCACGCCTGTCGGGATTGGCAGAGGGATTGCTCTTATTGAATCCTGGCTTGGTTATACGATACCGGCAGCCTTTGTCGTCAAATCATTTATACATTATGATAACAAATAGCGTATGGTTTGAGTTTTTCCCTGCCATTGGGTACGCTATAGTCAGAATACAATCCAATGGAGGGATTATCTATGACAGTTGGTCAAAAAGCACCGGGATTCGAATTACTCGCAAGCAACGGAAAAAAAGTGAAGCTTTCAGATTATCAAGGAAAAAACGTGGTTCTATACTTCTATCCGAAGGACATGACACCAGGATGCACGACGGAGGCATGCGATTTCAGGGATCAGCATGAAAACTTTGAACATTTGGATGCCGTCATCCTTGGTGTAAGTCCCGACCCTGTCGATAAACATGAAAAATTCGTGGACAAGCACGGTCTTCCTTTCCTGCTTCTTGTAGATGAAGATCATAAGGTGGCCGAGGAATACGGCGTTTGGAAACTGAAGAAGAACTTTGGAAAAGAATACATGGGAATCGAACGCTCCACTTTCATTATCGATAAAGAAGGCAATCTTTCAAAGGAGTGGAGGAAAGTGAAAGTGAAGGGGCATGTAGAGGAAGCACTGGATTATATTAAGGAGAATCTTTCTTAAGCCTATTTTTAAGCCTATTTTGACTGAGTCGAGGCTTTTGTCCATTCACATATTGTGTAAGGACATATAGTAAGAGTAGGGCAACCTCCTCAAATAAGTCAGTCTCATCCGTGTATAGGATCGACCAGGTCGATCCTTTTTTTTATGTCTCAAGGATATTGAAACTAGGGGGATTTCTATCCTCTATGGTAAAATAGTGGGTAATAGTGATGGGAGGAACGTGCATGAAAATCATCTTTACATTTCAACCGAAGGAGCAATTCGTCTCAGACTTGATAAACAGCTTTCCTGAAGCTGAATTTCATTTTTATAAAAAAATCAAAGAAGCGGAAGCTGAACTGCCAAACGCCGAGGTCATCGTCACGATGGGGGAGGATTTGACGAACGGGCACATTGAAACGTGTGAGAAATGCAAATGGATCATGGTTACCTCTGCCGGTCTTGAGAAGATGCCGTTCCAAGCGATCAGGAAGAGGGGGATCCTCGTTACCAATGCAAAAGGCATTCACAAGATCCCAATGGGGGAGTTTACGATCGGGCTGATGCTTCAGCATGCAAAACAATTACGGGAAGTAATAAATCAGGAACGGGAAGGTATCTGGAGCCGAAGACTGCCAACCTCGGAACTCCATCAATCCTCTCTTCTGATTCTGGGAGCGGGAGCGATCGGCGGGGAAATCGCCCGGCTGGCTAAATCGTTCCAAATGAAAGTGAGCGGTGTGAATTCGACGGGTAGCGGGAGAGAACATTTTTGACCATATGCACACTCTTGAAACATTCACCAATGAGCTGCAGCATGCAGATTATATCGTATCCGTCCTGCCGAGTACCGCAAAGACAAAACATCTGCTTAAGCTTTCTCATTTTCAACAAATGAAAGACTCTGCTGTATTCATTAACATAGGCCGTGGTGATCTGGTGGAGGAATCCGTACTTCTTGAAGTGAGTGTACAGAAGTTGATAGACCATATGTACCTGGATGTATTTGATCATGAACCATTGCCTCAAGGGCATCCCTTCTGGGAAGATGAGGGGATAACCGTGACACCTCACCTTTCCAGTATCACAAAGAAATATATGCCAAGGGCACTTGGAATTTTTAAAAAGAATTTAACTACATATAGTAATAAGAGTAGGAACTTTATCAACGTAATCGATACAGAGAGGGGATATTAAAATGAAAATCTACACCAAAACGGGAGACAAAGGAACGACTTCGTTGGTCTATGGAACAAGGGTATCCAAGAAAGATCAGCGCGTGGAGGCATACGGAACATGCGATGAAGCCAATTCAATGATCGGATTAGGTATAAGCTACATCAAAGCTGAATATTTTGATGGGAAAGAAAAATTTGAGGAGTTCTTCCATAAGGTGCAGACCATTCTCTTTCATGTCGGAGCCGAACTGGCTACACCTGAAGGAAAAGAAGTGAAATGGAAGCTGGAAGAATCACATATCAAAGAGCTGGAAGAACAAATCGACTTTCTTGATGGTACGTTGACACCCCTCACCAACTTTATCCTCCCTGGAGGTCACCCGGCTGGTGCAGCCTTTCATACAGCGAGAACGATCGTGAGAAGAGCTGAAAGGGAAGCGGTTGGGATAAATGAAGAAATCAATCCAATAGTCCTTTCGTATCTGAATCGACTTTCTGACTACCTATTCGTTGCAGGTCGCTACATAAACCAGCAGCTCGGTGAACGAGAGAAAAACTTACACGAGTAACCAGTGAGAATGATTGACAAAAGGGGACGTTGATTAGTACACTATTTATAAACATTATAAAATGATAATTCTTATGAAAAGAGGTGCATGACGATGTCAGAAGAAGGACAATTAAAAGAAGCGATTTCGACATTGAAGGAAACGGGAGTCCGTATCACTCCTCAACGTCATGCGATATTAGAGTATCTCATCGATTCAATGGCTCATCCAACGGCTGATGACATATATAAAGCACTTGAAGGGAAATTCCCTAATATGAGTGTCGCTACGGTTTATAATAATTTACGGGTATTCCGTGAAGTAGGGTTGGTGAAGGAACTGACCTATGGGGATGCATCAAGCCGTTTTGATTTTGTGACGACTGATCATTACCATGTCATCTGCGATGGCTGCGGCAAGATCGTTGACTTTCATTACCCTGGACTGGATGAGGTGGAACAACTCGCTTCCCATGTCACTGGATTCAAAGTGAACAATCACCGTATGGAAATCTACGGGACGTGCTCGGAATGCACTATAAAGGATACCCATTAGAAAAGAATGGTTCTGAATCCAGAGCCATTCTTTTTTTGAGAACAAAAAAGACCTTCATTCTGAAGGTCTTTCTTGTGTCTACCTTTTCTTTTTATTATAATCCTCATCAAACTCTTCCCCTTCAAGATTCGGATCAAGAGTTAACGGTTCATTACAATACATGCACATGTCCACGCGCCCAAGTACTTTGGTGACCTTCCCACAGTTGGGGCAAGTGACTTGAACAGCCTTGGTGGACAGCATCCCGATCCAGAAGTATACGACCGTACTTCCGATGATTGCCAGAAAACCCAGCAGCATGAATGTTGTCATGACCCAAGGATGTTCTTTAAAATATATACCTACGTACATAATGATGAATCCGATGAAAACCAAACTTAAGGCAAACGTACGGATTTTATTGATTTTACTAGAATACTTAGCCATTTGTTTGTCCCTCCTAAAAAAATACTATACCATAATTGGTGTAAGAAGAGGGATACGAAACCGTTTTGTCGAAAAATGACTATATTCAGAGAAGGAAATCTTATATGAATGTCGAAATAGTAACCAACCAATGAGTGATGTGGAGGAGTATGAAATGGAAGACATATTACGACCGTTATACCAAGAGCGTACAAGTCACCCCAATACTTTAGGAGCGCTTTTAATAGAGCAAAGCAAGAAATCAAGCCCTTTGACCGATACATTTGATATTGTCCTTTTTTTAATTGTGAAAGAGGCGGAACAACCCGTATTCATAAAACATTATTCCTATAAAGAGCAAAAGGCAGCACTGCATGTCGTAGCGGAATCGAAGCTTAATGAGTGGATTCTACTGGGGTCCAACCGCAAAGTGATCGATTGGCTGTTCAATGGAAAGGTTCTATTCGATCGCAATGAATATATTCAAAACCTTAAAACGGAGTTAAGGGATTTTCCGTTCTATGGAAGGAAAATCAAAATGGGTATGGAGTTTGCCAAGTTGATTCGACGTTATATGGACGGTAAAGAATTCTTTGAAAGCAAACACTACCTGGATGCTTATAATCACATCGTTCATTCTCTTCATCATTTGGCAAGGCTTGCTGTTATCGAAAACGGATTCCATCCCGAGGTAACCGTGTGGAATCAGGTGAAGCAAATTGAGCCTGAAATCTACAAACTGTATGAAGAACTCGTAACAAGTGATGAGGAAATAGATAAACGACTTGAGTTATTGTTTCTTGCAAGTGAGTTTCTGATTCATTCAAGAACCAAGGTTTCTACAGAACACCTCTTAAACATACTGAATCAGAAAGAGCACTGGACGTTCCAGGATCTTCTTAATCATTCTGAAGCCAGACATTATTCAGTGGATCTCAGCATGCTC
>CP128835.1:1420000-3967500 GCA_030388825.1 Rossellomorea sp. AcN35-11 | reverse complement strand
TGGAAAGGCTCGTCAAAGAAGGTAACAACCCTGTAGTTGAAACTTCATTCCCTCTTGAGTGGATCCTGAGTACGGCGGGACACGTGAAATCCCGTCGGAAGCTGGGAGGACCATCTCCCAAGGCTAAATACTACCTAGTGACCGATAGTGAACCAGTACCGTGAGGGAAAGGTGAAAAGCACCCCGGAAGGGGAGTGAAATAGAACCTGAAACCGTGTGCCTACAAGTAGTCAGAGCCCGTTAACGGGTGATGGCGTGCCTTTTGTAGAATGAACCGGCGAGTTACGATCCCATGCAAGGTTAAGTTGATAAGACGGAGCCGCAGCGAAAGCGAGTCTGAACAGGGCGAATTTAGTATGTGGTCGTAGACCCGAAACCAGGTGATCTACCCATGTCCAGGATGAAGTTCAGGTAACACTGAATGGAGGTCCGAACCCACGCACGTTGAAAAGTGCGGGGATGAGGTGTGGGTAGCGGAGAAATTCCAATCGAACTTGGAGATAGCTGGTTCTCTCCGAAATAGCTTTAGGGCTAGCCTCATGTGTAAGAGTCTTGGAGGTAGAGCACTGTTTGGACTAGGGGCCCTCATCGGGTTACCGAATTCAGACAAACTCCGAATGCCAAAGACTTATCCATGGGAGTCAGACTGCGAGTGATAAGATCCGTAGTCGAAAGGGAAACAGCCCAGACCACCAGCTAAGGTCCCAAAGTATACGTTAAGTGGAAAAGGATGTGGAGTTGCTTAGACAACCAGGATGTTGGCTTAGAAGCAGCCACCATTTAAAGAGTGCGTAATAGCTCACTGGTCGAGTGACTCTGCGCCGAAAATGTACCGGGGCTAAACGTATCACCGAAGCTGTGGATTGACACCTCTAGGTGTCAGTGGTAGGAGAGCGTTCTAAGGACTGCGAAGCTAGACCGTAAGGACTGGTGGAGTGCTTAGAAGTGAGAATGCCGGTATGAGTAGCGAAAGATGGGTGAGAATCCCATCCACCGAATGCCTAAGGTTTCCTGAGGAAGGCTCGTCCGCTCAGGGTTAGTCGGGACCTAAGTCGAGGCCGATAGGCGTAGACGATGGACAACAGGTTGATATTCCTGTACCACCTCTTTTCCGTTTGAGCAATGGGGGGACGCAGGAGGATAGGGTAAGCGCACTGCTGGATATGTGCGTCTAAGCAGTTAGGCTGATGATGAGGCAAATCCCATCATCGTGAAGGCTGAGCTGTGACAGCGAGCGAATTATAGTAGCGAAGTTCCTGATTCCACACTGCCAAGAAAAGCCTCTAGCGAGGAAAAAGGTGCCCGTACCGCAAACCGACACAGGTAGGCGAGGAGAGAATCCTAAGGTGAGCGAGAGAACTCTCGTTAAGGAACTCGGCAAAATGACCCCGTAACTTCGGGAGAAGGGGTGCTCTGGTAGGGTGCAAGCCCGAGAGAGCCGCAGTGAATAGGCCCAGGCGACTGTTTAGCAAAAACACAGGTCTCTGCGAAGCCGTAAGGCGAAGTATAGGGGCTGACGCCTGCCCGGTGCTGGAAGGTTAAGAGGAGTGCTTAGCGCAAGCGAAGGTGCGAATCGAAGCCCCAGTAAACGGCGGCCGTAACTATAACGGTCCTAAGGTAGCGAAATTCCTTGTCGGGTAAGTTCCGACCCGCACGAAAGGCGTAACGATCTGGGCACTGTCTCAACGAGAGACTCGGTGAAATTATAGTACCTGTGAAGATGCAGGTTACCCGCGACAGGACGGAAAGACCCCGTGGAGCTTTACTGTAGCCTGATATTGAATTTTGGTACAACTTGTACAGGATAGGTAGGAGCCTTGGAAGCCGGAGCGCCAGCTTCGGTGGAGGCATCGGTGGGATACTACCCTGGCTGTATTGAAATTCTAACCCACGCCCCTTATCGGGGTGGGAGACAGTGTCAGGTGGGCAGTTTGACTGGGGCGGTCGCCTCCTAAAGAGTAACGGAGGCGCCCAAAGGTTCCCTCAGAATGGTTGGAAATCATTCGCAGAGTGTAAAGGCACAAGGGAGCTTGACTGCGAGACCTACAAGTCGAGCAGGGACGAAAGTCGGGCTTAGTGATCCGGTGGTTCCGCATGGAAGGGCCATCGCTCAACGGATAAAAGCTACCCCGGGGATAACAGGCTTATCTCCCCCAAGAGTCCACATCGACGGGGAGGTTTGGCACCTCGATGTCGGCTCATCGCATCCTGGGGCTGTAGTCGGTCCCAAGGGTTGGGCTGTTCGCCCATTAAAGCGGTACGCGAGCTGGGTTCAGAACGTCGTGAGACAGTTCGGTCCCTATCCGTCGTGGGCGCAGGAAATTTGAGAGGAGCTGTCCTTAGTACGAGAGGACCGGGATGGACGCACCGCTGGTGTACCAGTTGTCTTGCCAAAGGCATCGCTGGGTAGCTATGTGCGGAAGGGATAAGTGCTGAAAGCATCTAAGCATGAAGCCCCCCTCGAGATGAGATTTCCCATCACGTAAGTGAGTAAGATCCCTAGAAGATGACTAGGTAGATAGGTCAGAGATGGAAGCATGGCGACATGTGGAGTTGACTGATACTAATCGATCGAGGACTTAACCACAAAGAGTCATTGATTTAAATGAACAACTGGTCGATATTCGGCTTTCTTGACATCAATTCTTTATCTAGTTTTCAGGGAATAAATTTTTTATAAAAATATAAAAAAGTCCTTGAAAAAAAATTTTAACACGATATAATAGTACTTGTCCTTAAAAAAGACGAGAATTTGTCTGGTGACAATGGCGAAGAGGTCACACCCGTTCCCATGCCGAACACGGAAGTTAAGCTCTTCAGCGCCGATGGTAGTTGGGGGATCTCCCCCTGTGAGAGTAGGACGTCGCCAGGCATATCGTTCCGCAGTAGCTCAGTGGTAGAGCTATCGGCTGTTAACCGATCGGTCGCAAGTTCGAATCTTGCCTGCGGAGCCATCATATGGAGAGCTGTCCGAGTGGCCGAAGGAGCACGATTGGAAATCGTGTAGACGGTTAACGCTGTCTCAAGGGTTCAAATCCCTTGCTCTCCGCCATATTACTTCTCTTATAAAGGCCCATTGGTCAAGCGGTTAAGACACCGCCCTTTCACGGCGGTAACACGGGTTCGAATCCCGTATGGGTCACCACTTTTTACTAAGCAAAACGGAGGATTAGCTCAGCTGGGAGAGCATCTGCCTTACAAGCAGAGGGTCGGCGGTTCGATCCCGTCATCCTCCACCATGATTCATCATATAGCGTAAGCTGGATGAAACAATCTGTTAAATTTATATCGTCGCGGGGTGGAGCAGTTCGGTAGCTCGTCGGGCTCATAACCCGAAGGTCGCAGGTTCAAATCCTGTCCCCGCAATACCATTTTGACTTTGAATAGGTTAAACCTTAAAGAGTCAAAATGGATAGTTGTTTTCGCAATAGCGAGGTAATGAACGTTATTTTGCTGGTGTAAAAAACTTTGGTCCGGTAGTTCAGTTGGTTAGAATGCCTGCCTGTCACGCAGGAGGTCGCGGGTTCGAGTCCCGTCCGGACCGCCATTTTTTCTTACATAGTGGCTCAGTAGCTCAGTTGGTAGAGCAATGGACTGAAAATCCATGTGTCGGCGGTTCGATTCCGTCCTGAGCCACCATTTTCACTTGATGCCGGTGTAGCTCAACTGGTAGAGCAACTGACTTGTAATCAGTAGGTTGGGGGTTCAAGTCCTCTTGCCGGCACCATCCGAGTGATCTCATATGGAGGGGTAGCGAAGTGGCTAAACGCGGCGGACTGTAAATCCGCTCCTTCGGGTTCGGCAGTTCGAATCTGCCCCCCTCCACCACCATTTTTCACCTAGCGTGAGCGAAAGATCGCAGGGGTATAGTTTAACGGTAGAACGAAGGTCTCCAAAACCTTTGGTGTGGGTTCGATTCCTACTACCCCTGCCAATTTTATTATGGCGATTGTGGCGAAGTGGTTAACGCACCTGATTGTGGTTCAGGCATTCGTGGGTTCGATTCCCATCAGTCGCCCCATAAAAGTCACATATTCACTTTCCGTGACATATACTATCAGTGGGCTATAGCCAAGCGGTAAGGCATCGCACTTTGACTGCGACATGCGTTGGTTCGAATCCAGCTAGCCCAGTAGTGCGGAAGTAGTTCAGTGGTAGAACACCACCTTGCCAAGGTGGGGGTCGCGGGTTCGAATCCCGTCTTCCGCTCCAATATAAGGCGGCATAGCCAAGTGGTAAGGCATGGGTCTGCAAAACCCTGATCACCGGTTCAAATCCGGTTGCCGCCTCCAAATGTAATGCCGGTGTGGCGGAATTGGCAGACGCGCACGACTCAAAATCGTGTTCCTCTGGAGTGCCGGTTCGACCCCGGCCACCGGTACCACATCGCGGGTGTAGTTTAGTGGTAAAACCTCAGCCTTCCAAGCTGATGATGAGGGTTCGATTCCCTTCACCCGCTCCAAATTACATACTACAGGCTTTCTCATGACGAGAGAGCCTTTTTTGTTGTTTATTTATGAAAAAGGAACCCCTCTTTTTTGTCCTGGATCTGTTTATTTTCAAAACTGGACCATTTGTTTTCAATTTCTCCGTTTTATTATCAAAAATCCCAATTTATTATCAAAAATCCCAATTTATTATCAAAATCCCATTAGATTTTCAAAACCCACCTTTCACCCTGCTCTATGCTTCTTCATTAACAATAAAACCCGATCCAACCTTATCAAATACCCGCCGCCCACACTGACAAAACGTATGTAGTCAAAATTGTGCACCTTCTTTGTCAATTGAGTGCCCCTTTTTAAGAAAGCGCTCCCATTATACTAGAAGAAAGCGATTACATACTATAAAGGTGGTGATTCGGGTGGAGACCAAGATTCAGACAGGACCAGTAAGCCCTGATGCGCAACTGAAGGCAGTGACGAAGAAGAAATTTAAGTATAAAGGCTTGCTGACATATGTTGCTGCCTTCGTAGGACCAGCACTCATCTTTTTCTTAGTGATTCAGATTCTTCCGTTTTTGATGGGGGTATATTATTCATTTACCTCTTGGAATGGTGTAAGCTCGGTTGTTGAGTGGGTCGGATTTGAGAATTATAAGAAGATCTTTACAGACGATAAGACGTTCTTTAATTCATTTATGTTCACGACCAAATTTATGTTTGCGGCAGTGCTCATTAGTAATTTAATCGGTTTCGCGTTTGCATTGCTGTTGAATGCAAGCGTTAAAGACCCGTAATATTTTGCGGACGGTGTTTTTTATTCCAAACGTAATCGGTGGATTGCTGCTTGGATTCATCTGGCAGTTCATCTTCGTTAAGGGATTTGCCTCACTCGGGAACATGACGGACATTGGATTCTTTAAAATGCCGTGGCTGGGTGATGAGACGACGGCGTTCTGGGGAATTGTCATCGTATTTGCGTGGCAAATCAGCGGATACATGATGGTCATCTATGTGGCAGCGCTGCAAGGAGTCGATAATTCACTTCTGGAAGCCGCGAAAATGGATGGGGCATCCAGCTGGACGCTCTTGACCAAAATCATCATTCCATTGATCTTACCGGCATTCACGATTTGTTTCTTCCTGACGATCTCCATGGCCTTTAAAATATTCGACTTGAACATTTCGTTGACAGGGGGGAGGACCTTTCAATTCTACCCAATCTGTTGCGATCAATATTTATCAAGAAGCATTCCAGAATAATCGTTATGGCCTGGGAACAGCGAAATCGATTTTATTCTTTGTGGTAGTGGCCGTGTTTACCACGATTCAGGTGATGGTGACGAAGAAGAAGGAGGTTGAGGCATGATGGGCAATCGCTATACGAAAAGAACATTTGTTTTAGAAATCATCGGGATTGTGATCGGGCTCATTTTCCTCATCCCTTTTTACTTCGTGTTGATCAACTCTGTAAAACCGTTCGCTGCGATCCTGATTGATGCAGCGGCGTGGCCGAAGGAATTTGTATTTTCTAACTATGCGAAGGTATGGGAAGTCATCAACTTTCCCCGGGCATTCTGGAACTCCCTGGTCATCACGGTTTTCAGTAATATCGGATTGGTGATCATCAGTTCCATGGCAGCCATGGAAAATGGTTCGTACGCCTGGCAGGTTCAGCAAGATTTTATTCATCATCTTTGTATCCGCCATGGTCATCCCGTTCCACTGTGATGATTCCCCTTATGAAGGTTGGGGGAACGTTGGGGCTTACTAATAGCATTCCTGGATTGATCATCATGTATTTCGGATTCGGTGTTCCTCTTTCCCTGTTTTTGTATCACGGGTTTGTGAAAACTGTACCGATTGAAATCGAGGAGTCAGCCATGATCGATGGTTGCAGTCAGTTTGGTGTGTTTTGGAGGATCGTCTTCCCATTACTGAAGCCGATCACAGTTACCGTGATCATTTTGAACACACTGTGGATTTGGAATGATTACCTGCTGCCGCTTCTTGTATTACAGGATGCGGAGCTTCGCACCATTCCACTTGCAGCAAGTTCATTCTTCGCACAATATACGAAGCAGTGGGATATGGGGCTGGCAGCCCTGGTGCTTGGAATTACACCGATCATCATCTTCTTCTTATTTTTACAAAAACACATTATTAAAGGAATTGCGTCAGGTTCAATCAAGTAGATATAAAGTTTCTGTCGAGATGGTCTATCATTGATACAGGAATTTATATAAAATAATTTAATATCAGGGAGGTCAAACCATTTATGAAACGTATTTTATTACTTTGTATGTCTTTGGTTTTAGTATTTGGAATTATTGCAGGTTGTTCTTCTAAAGACAAATCAAACAGTTCAGGCGGGGATTCGGGTTCTGGTGATGATGTTGTGACCCTTAATTTCTTCCAGTTCAAGGTTGAAATTGCGGATCAGCTTCAAGAAATGATCAAGGAATTTGAAGCAGAGCATCCGAACATTAAGATCAAGCTTGAAACAGTTGGTGGAGGTGCCGATTATGGTGCTGCCCTTAAGGCGAAGTTTGCTTCTGGTGAAGAGCCGGATATTTTCAATAACGGCGGTTTTAAAGAACTTGAGCTTTGGAAAGAGAAGCTTGCTGACCTTTCCGGAGAGCCATGGGTTGAGCATGTCCTTCCAATCGGTAAAGTTCCGATGACTGATGAAGACGGTAAGCTTTATGGAATGCCTGTTAACTTAGAAGGGTATGGCTTTGTCTACAACAAGGACTTATTCGAAGAAGCAGGTATCACTGAGCCTCCTGCAACGATTGATGAGTTGAAAGATGCAGCGAAGAAGCTTGAAGCAAAGAAAATCACTCCTTTCTCTGCCGGTTACGGTGAGTGGTGGGTCATTGGTCAACATTTACTTAACATCCCATTTGCTCAACAGGAAGATCCGGATGCGTTCATCGCAGGACTATATGATGGTACTGAGAAGATTACAGGAAATGAAAAGTTCAAGCAGTTCAAAGAAGTACTGGATGCTGAGCTTAAGTTTGCAAATGATAATCCGTTGACGACGGATTACAACACACAAGTAACGCTATTTGCTTCTGGTGAAACGGCCATGCTGCAACAAGGAAACTGGACAGAGAACATGATCACCGAGATCAATCCTGATATCAACATGGGATTCCTGCCGATTCCGATCAGCAATGATGACAGTGCTGACAGTCTTCCAGTAGGAGTACCTAATAACTGGGTATTGAATAAGAACTCCGAGCACCTTGAAGAAGCGAAAACATTCTTGGAGTGGATGGTATCTTCTGAAACAGGTAAGCGCTATATCACAGAAGAGTTTGCGTTCATCCCGGCTTTCGATAATATCGAGCCGAATGGTCTAGGGGACTTAGGTCAGTCCATCCTTGAATACTCGAAAGAAGATAAGACAATTCCTTGGACTTGGTTCAAGTGGCCTGATGGAGCGAACAAAGAATTCGCTGCAACGATCCAGGAATATGCTGCAGGCAAAATCGATTATGATACAGTACTTGAGAAATTCCAGCAATCATGGGATAACTTGAAATAAACAGACTAATAGAAAGCATGTCTCTTTAAGGCATGCTTTCTATTTTATAAGTTTAGTAGGAATAGTTTGAAAAAACACTTCCAAGAGCAGGGAAGAACACTTTATACTAGTGTATAAGTGAGACTTGGGAGGTCCGTCCTCATGTTAAAGACCAGCATACGAAATAAGCTGATTGTGTTGTTGATGGTGACTACGATTGTGCCGTTTGGCAGTTCGATTATTATTACATATTTGTATACGAAGGGGACGATTGAGGAGCAGGTGATTGCTGAGAGCAGTAATCTTCTTTATCAGGGTAAGGTGAACCTCGAGAGTTATATTGATGAACTCAACGGATTGACGCTTTCACTCTATAATAATCCTGATTTTCTCAACTATATGAGGTCACCGGGCAAGGAGAATAATTACCTTACCATCGGCATTGTCAAAAATGTTGTGCAAACGATTCTCTACACTGGGGATACCATTAACGGGGTGCGTATATCCTTCTCAGATGGAGACCGTGTTATCTCGGCAACCAAACGATCTACCGTTGTATTTTCCAATAAGGTAAGGGATTCACAATGGGCATCATTCAGGAATGCAGAGCGCAGCCCATATAACATGTACATTGAACCGACCCACAGTCAGGAAGAAAAGAATATCAACCGGTCGAAAGATATTGTCACGATTCACAGGGCCTTCCGAAACGTTCCCGGTGATGACGTGCTTGCATATATTTCATTGGAAATCGCACCTGATAAGATCATTGACCTGAGTCGGAACCTTTATAACCAAAAGACGGAGGAATTTTATCTTCTCTCTTCCGAAGGGGAAATGATCTATAGCTCGGATCGTGATGTTTCGGATGATGGCAGTAATCAGAAGTGGATTAAACGAATTCTTGATTCAAAGGACATCTCCGGGACCCTCGAGTGGAAAGAGGGGTCCTTCAATGGGGTAATGATGTATGATCAGCTTCCTCCTTCAGCTGGCGGCTGGCTTCTTGTAAAAAGGGTCCCATTCGTAAATCTTTATGAAAGCGCATTTAGTGTAGCAAAAATAAATATTCTTTTTGGAGTACTTGGGTTATCCCTGGTAGTTATGGCAACTCTCTTTGTTTCCTTTAAAATTACATCGCCTATACGGGTATTGCTCCAACATATCCAACAGGTTGAAGAAGGAAATATGAAGGTTAAGGTGAAATCGTTTGGTCCAGATGAAATCGGTATCCTCGGCTACCGTTTTCAACAAATGATCGAGAGGATCAACCACTTGATCAACCGCGAGTACAAGTTGGAACTGGAGAACAAAACGAATCAGCTAAAGGTCCTACAGTCCCAGATCAATCCGCATTTTTTGTATAATGCCCTGCAATCCATCGGAACGATTGCTTTAAAGAACAAGGTTCCGCAAATTTACTCCCTTATCACCCACCTCTCGAAAATCATGAGGTACGGGATGAACATGGAGGAGGATGTTGTTCCGTTAAGCAAGGAAATCAACTATACAAAGGCATACCTTCTTTTACAAAAAGAACGGTTCGGTGATCATCTGGAGTACAGTATAGAGGTTGAGGAATGTGTCATGGAGACTGTTGTGCCGAAAATGATCCTCCAGCCCCTCATAGAAAACTATTTTAAACATGGATTCGATATCCGGGAGGAAGTTGGACGATTATGGCTGTCCTGCCATCTCGATGAAGGATATCTGGAAATCGTTGTCCGTGATAATGGAGCAGGGGTATCGGAAAGCAGACTTCAGGAAATCGAGGACCATTTTAAAGCAGATGCATGGAATAAAACTGGAGATGAAACAAACATCGGATTGAAGAATGTGTATGTACGCTTAAATCTTTACTATGACCATCTGGCTACTTTACAGCTTGAAAATCATGCACATGGAGGCTTTGTGGTCACCATGAGGCTGCCAATACGAATGGAAGGTGTAGCAAATGAAAGCGATCATCATTGACGACGAAAAGCATGTACGTGAAGGATTACTTTTATTAGCGGAGTGGGATAAGCATGGGATTGATACCATTTTGGAGGCGGAAGATGGGGAAGAAGCCATCGAATTGATCACTAAGCACCGGCCGGAGATCATCTTCACTGATATGAGGATGCCGAAACGTGATGGCATTACCCTTTTGAAGTGGCTCCATGCCTCGAATCTAAAAAGCAAAACCATTGTAGTGAGCGGGTATGATGACTTCGAATATATGAGAAATGCCATCTTCTATAAAAGCTTTGATTATATCCTGAAGCCCATTGAACCGGATGTGTTGAATGAAACACTTGATAAAGCTGTGAAAGAATGGAATGAGCAGGCCCAATCAAGAAAGTCCCAGGCTGAAGAACACCGGGTGATGAATGAGGCGAAGCCCCTCTACTGGAATCGGATATTCTCAAGTTTGTGCACGGAAGAGAGCTTGACCAGAGAGATGGTCAAAAAGGTCGAAAATGAATTTGGAATCGATATTGCTAAGTCGCAAAAGAGGATTGCCCTTATTCCTATCAAACCGATTGTGATGAAATCTTTTAAAGGGGACAGGGACCTGGCATTTTTTACTCTTATCAATATTTGCAACGAGCTGTTAGGAAAACAAAATGATGGGGTGTGCTTCCGGAATAGTCACAAAGATGAAGAGCTAGTGATTCTCTTTTGGAACGATAAGCATGTGTTGTATTTATTAGAGGAGATTTACACCATCATCTATCAGTATAGTAAGGTCTTTACGGTGATGGCCCTAGGAAGCAAGTCAAAGAAGGTGAACGAAGCATACCAATCTGCCTTGGAAGTATATTTGAAGCACCCCTTGTTGGAGCAAAGGAAGATTGTGACCCATGAAGAGGTGAAGCCGGGCTCCCTTCTTCATTTATTAGATCATTCCAATGACTTAAAATGGGCGATCCGTTCAGGAAGCGTGGATCAGGTGAAATCCCAGTTGGAAAAGATTTTTATCCAATTAGAGAGGAAGCATATTGTATCTCTTGAGCAGCTTCAGGTATGGGAAGATCAATTTGAACAGTTACGGAATAATTGGCTGAAAGAATACGAAATAAGACGAAGTGAGCCCTTCTATCGAGGCGTGGATTATTGGAATGAAGACGGAACATTCTCCCTGAGGAAATTTAAAGAAGAAAAAGGGAAAGAGTTCGATGAATTAATTCAAACCCTTTCCCAGGCAAAGTATCTGCGGGAAAAGAACAATATGCAGCAGATCGAAGAATATTTGCAGCAGCATTATCAGCATGATATTCATCTTCAAGAGATTGCCGACAGATTCTATTTAAGCAGGGAATACATTTCACGTAAGTTCAAGCAGGATTATGGGGCGACTATCACGGATTATGTCACGAGTATCCGGATGGATAAGGCAAGGAAGCTCCTTGAAAATCCATACTTGAAAATTTACGAAGTTGCCTATGGTGTAGGGTATGGAAATGAAAAATATTTCAGTAAAGTATTTAAGAAGAATGTCGGTATGACACCTAATGAATACCGGCAGGCAAACACATAAAATGGGAGGTTCTACCATGTTAAACGTTACTGTATGGAATGAAAATCGTCATGAACAGAAGAATCCGAAAGTGAGAGAAGTATACCCGGAAGGAATCCATGGTGCCATTGCCTCGTTCCTGGGTGAAGCAGCATTCAATGTGAAAACGGCCACGTTAGACGAAAGAGAGCATGGGTTGACCGAAGATGTCTTGAATGGAACAGATGTATTGGTATGGTGGGGACATATCGCCCACGAAGAAGTGTCTGATGAAGTGGTTGAACGAGTGAAGCAGCGTGTACTGGATGGCATGGGGTTAATCGTTCTTCATTCGGGTCACTTCTCAAAAATCTTCAAATCATTGATGGGTACTTCCTGTGATTTGAAATGGCGGGAGGCTGATGAGAAAGAACGAATCTGGATCATCGATCCGAGTCATCCGATTACAGCAGGATTGGGAGAATACATCGAGCTCGAGAAGGAAGAAATGTATGGAGAGCATTTCGATATTCCTGCGCCTGACCAGCTAGTGATGGTGAGCTGGTTCGAGGGTGGGGAAGTGTTCAGGAGCGGATGTACGTATCAGCGTGGAAACGGAAAGATATTCTACTTCCGTCCTGGACATGAGACGTATCCTACTTATTATAACGAACAAGTACAAAAGGTGATTGGGAATGCAGTGAGATGGGCAGCACCGGTTGATCGTGAAAGACCTGTCTATGGAAATGCAAAGCCGTTGGAAGAAATAAAAGGATCTCATTAAAGGATTAGAGGAGGAGAAATCATGAGAAAATTAAAAATTGGAGTAATCGGGTGTGGAAGCATCGCACAGCATCGTCATCTTCCGGAATACGCAAACAATGAAAATGTAGAAGTGGTAGCGGTGTGCGACATCGTGGAAGAACGGGCATGGAAAATAGCTGATGCAGTAGGTGCGAAAGCGTACACGAATTATAAAGAACTTCTTTCCAATGCCGAAGTTGAAGCGGTGAGTGTATGCACGCCAAACTATCTGCATGCCCCGGTATCCATTGATGCCTTAAACGCAGGAAAACATGTATTATGTGAAAAGCCGATGGCGACTTCAAGTGAAGAAGCTCAAAGCATGATTGATGCCGCTGCTAAAAATGGGAAAAAATTGATGATCGCTCACAATCAGCGCTTCGTTCCCTCTCACCAAAAGGCAAAGCAACTGATTGAAAGTGGTGAAGTAGGTAAAATCTACAGCTTCCGTTCAGCATTTGGTCACGGTGGACCTGAAGGCTGGAGTGCCGATGGGAAAGACAGCTGGTTCTTTAAAAAGGAAGAAGCCTTCATTGGGGCGATGGGAGATCTTGGCGTTCATAAAACTGATCTCCTCCGCTTTATTTTAGGAGAGGAATTTGCTGAGGTCGGTGCATTTGTTGAAACAAGTGCAAAGGAAAATGCAGATGTGGATGATACGGCAGTATGCGTATTGAAAACAGAAAGTGGCACAATTGGCACCCTTGCTGCAAGCTGGTCCTATGTGTCTAAAGAAGATAACTCGACGATCATTTATGGAGAAAAAGCCATCCTTCGTTTAGAGGACGATCCAGTCCATTCCCTTATTGTTCAATATGTCACCGGTGAAGTAGTGAAATATGAGTTAGGCGGCATACAAACGAATGATGAAGGCGGTCAGACGAACTCAAGAGTGATCGATCAATTTGTAAACAGCATCCTGCATGATCTGGAAATGCCTGTATCAGGTGCTGAAGGGAAGAAATCTCTGGAAGTGGTTTTATCCGCCCTTGAATCCAGTGAAACGAAAAGAATTGTAAAACTGTCATAGAGGTGAATACGAGCGATGACCAAGCTTCGAATGGGTATAATCGGCGTAGGGGGCATTGCCCAGACACGACACATCCCCACGTTTATAAAACTATCAGAATCTGTATCGATTGAAGCGATCAGTGATATTAATTCTGTCACAGCACAAACGGTTGCAGAGACATTTAATATCCCACATGTGTTCAATGATTATCGGGATATGTTTGAACATGTGGATGCCGTGACGATTTGCACACCGAATAAGTTTCATGCAGAAATATCGATTGCGGCACTGAAAGCAGGCCTGCACGTGTTTTGTGAAAAACCGATGGCCATGACACCACTGGAATGTGAAAGTATGATCGAGGCTGCCGAGGAAGCTGGAAAGGTGCTTGCGATTGCCTATCATTATCGGTTCATGAAGGACTCGCGTGCGGCAAAGCGCGCCATCATGGAAGATGAAATCGGAGAACCGATCGTAGCCAGGGCGAGAGCGATCCGGCGCCGGAAAGTTCCAGGCTGGGGTGTGTTCACCAATAAGGAGCTTCAAGGCGGCGGCAGTTTGATCGACTACGGCTGTCACTTCCTTGATTTGTCCCTGTGGCTCCTCGGCAATCCGGCACCTGTCGAAGTTACCGGAACGGCTTATAACAAGCTTAGCAGAATGCCAGATCAAGTGAATCAGTGGGGGGACTTTGATAAAGAGAGTTTTGAAGTGGATGACCATGTGACCGCTTATATCAAGTTTGATAACGGGGCATCCATGCTCTTTGAAACGTCTTGGTCTGCCAATGTGAAGAGTGATGAAGAAAGTATGAGCATTTCCGGTGAAACGGGAGGAATCGATCTATTTCCTTTCCATATGAACCTAATGAAGCACGGTATGCTCCTGAACAGTGAAGCGGATTGGATACCGGGGGAAGATGACCCAAGCCTTCCTCAAGCTCAAAATTTTATTAACAGCTGCCTTGGGGTAGAGGAGCTTATCGTGAAGCCTGGCGAAGCGATGCAAGTATCTCAGATCATCGATGCCATTTATAGAAGCAGTGAAACCGGACAAAGCATCCGATTGAAATAGGAGGAAGCGTAAAATGAAACTTGGTGTATTTACGGTATTATTTTCTCAGAAGAATCTTGATGAAATGCTTGACTATGTGAAAGAAGCCGGACTGACCGCAGTCGAAATCGGAACGGGGGGGATACCCCGGGAATGCTCATTGTGACCTGGACGCCCTTCTGGAAAGCGAAGAAAAGAGAAAGGACTACTTGGAGAAAGTGACGTCAAGGGGCCTCCAAATCAGCGCCTTCAGCTGTCACGGAAATCCGATTTCGCCTGATGCAGCATTTGCAGAAGAATCCCATGTGGCTCTTCAGAAAACAATCAAGCTGGCAGGCTTGATGAACGTACCGGTGGTCAACTGTTTCTCAGGTACAGCAGGCGACCATGACGGTGCGAAACATCCGAACTGGCCTGTCGCTCCATGGCCCAATGAATATGGTGATATTCTAAAATGGCAATGGGAAGAAAAACTGATCCCTTATTGGAAAGAGATGGGGCAGCTTGCCCAGGATCATAATGTGAAAATCGGTCTGGAACTTCACGGAGGTTTCCTTGTTCATACACCGTATACTTTATTAAAGCTTCGTGAAGAAACCTGTGATGCTGTCGGGGCCAATCTCGATCCGAGCCATCTGTGGTGGCAAGGCATCGATCCCGTCGCCGCTATTAAAATACTCGGGAAAGAGAATGCCATTCATCATTTCCACGCGAAGGATACGTATATCGATCAGGAAAATGTCAACATGTACGGTCTGACGGATATGCAGCCTTATGGGAATATCCAGACAAGAGCGTGGTCTTTCCGTTCTGTGGGATGCGGACACAGCTTACAGGAGTGGTCCGACATGATGAGTGCCCTCCGCACATTCGGATACGATTATGTAGTGAGTATCGAGCACGAGGATCCGATCATGTCCATTGAAGAAGGGTTCCGTCGAGCTGTGAAGAATTTGCAGTCGATTTTGATTGAAGAGCAACCATCGGATATGTGGTGGGTGTAAGAGGGAATAAGGAGGGAGTCCATGAGGCTCTCTTTTTTTTGCTGCCTGATTACTAAAAAAAGGACCCCGCCAAGCAGGGATCCTTCATTACTTATCATCCACCAACCACTTCAAATGATCCTTCCCCACCGTGAATACCGACAAACATATCCATTAATGACTTCGTGAGTTTTTCGCTCTCTTCTATTGAAAGGGAAGGCTTTAAAAAGATGATCTGTACAGCATGTTTGGTTTCTTCCCCAACCGGTGCCCGCTCAGAATCGACGAATGGACTTCCGAAAGGTCCGTTTCCGTCGCAGAGGACGATCAGGTTTTCCAAAGAATTTTCCCTGCCGTTGAGTCCCTTGTAGACTTGTCCTGATTCACCGATTTTTAATGTCAGGCTGTCCCCTGTCAGTTTCGTCCTGTCGTAAATACCGATCGGCACTTCGTATTGAAGGGAGAAAAAGTTGTTGAGATCGATACTTGAGTTGATAGTGCTCAGGTAATTCTGTTTTTTGACCCTGCGAAAGAGGGCCTCGGCTGAATGACGGTAACGGTTTGGATCTTTGCCGGTTTTTTTGAAGACATCTCTCCAAGAGGCAATTCCCTCTAATTCCGTTACATTTTTATCATGCAGGTCGAAGAAGATCGATTCCTGAAATAGCTGTAGTCTGCCTTTCAGCATTTGAGGAGAAGGTCCGACTTGGATATGATGGTATTGGATGAATCCCACTTTGAAATCAGGGATTATAGACGTAATGGATGAATCGATCGTGATTTCCACTTATTTTCCCTCCACATTTGTTTTAAAATAGTTTATCATATTACACGTTGCCATTTCACGTATGCTTATTTCAAAGTGTTGAATTTATATAGTGGGGAGAAAGGAGGAGAAGGCAATGGACATGGATCAATTAAAACGGGATATCATCGAGTACAGCAAGGAAATCGGAATTGATAAGATCGGCTTTACGACTGCGGATACATTCTCCGAAATGAAGAACCGGCTCCTCCGCCAGGAAATGCTGGGATTTCAATCGGGTTTCGAGGAGAAGGACATTGAAAAGCGGGTCGATCCTTCCCTTATTTTCGACAGTCCTAAATCAATCATTGCCATTGCTCTCGCCTACCCCTCAAAGATGAAGAATGCCCCTCAAAGCAAACGGGGGGAGAGACGGGGGATTTTCTGCCGGGCATCATGGGGGACGGATTATCACTACGTGCTTCGGGACCGTCTTGCTAAGCTTGAGGAATATATCGTTTCCAAAGTCCCTCAAGCTCGCTTCAAATCCATGGTGGATACAGGTGAGCTTGTGGATCGCGCAGTGGCGGAACGGGCAGGCATTGGCTGGAGCGGGAAGAACTGCTCGATTATCACACCAGAGTTCGGATCGTATGTATACCTGGGGGAAATGGTCACGAACCTTCCGTTTGCTCCCGATACACCGATGGAAGATCAATGCGGGACATGCAATAAGTGTGTGGACGTCTGTCCAACAGGTGCGTTGATAGAAGGTGGACAGCTGGATTCTCAGAAATGCATTGCCTTTTTGACACAGACAAAAGGTTTCCTTGCAGATGAGTACCGGGTAAAGCTTGGGAATCGACTGTACGGATGTGACACGTGTCAAACAGTCTGTCCTGAAAACAAAGGGATGGATTTTCATTTTCACGAAGAGATGGAGCCTGATCCAGAGATTGCGAAGCCGTTATTAAAGCCCCTTTTAACGATCAGTAACCGTGAATTTAAAGATAAATACGGGCATGTATCCGGATCATGGAGAGGGAAAAAGCCGATACAGCGGAATGCCATCATTGCCCTGGCTCATTATAAGGATACAACCGCCATCGCCGATCTTATCGATGTCATGAATAAAGATGTGCGTCCGGTCATCCGGGGCACCTCGGCCTGGGCACTGGGGAAGATTGGGGGAATGGAAGCACGCGAGGCTCTATTGAAGCGACAATCGGTTGAAGCGGACGAGGAAGTGTTAGCTGAGATTGAAAAAGGACTTCATTTTCTAACAAACTAGATGGAAAGGATAAACTCATTAAGTCATTCGAGTTTATCCTTTTTTGTTTTGAACATTTCCCTCCGTGCATAACAATTAGGGAGGAGGGAAGACCATGATAAGAAAGCTCATAATGGAAAACGTCCAGCATGTGATTGATGAATATACATCTCGCAGTCAGTCAGACTATCACAGTGATAAAGTCAGAAGAAAGAAAGAGTCTTGTCTTCAGAGGAAAGCAGAAATCGTAAAGGTGGATGCGTCTGGGAAAATCCACAGTCTTACGCCTCTCCCCGATGAAACTCAACACATTGTTTATGATGTTCACTATAAATATCTTATTAAGCAGGGAGACCTTCTTTATTTAGAAGAAGAAGTGGAAAATCGAAGTGCGATCCATTACAAGGACAAAATCTATGAAGACCGAGAGAGTACCATTCAATATGAAGAGCCGATGGAGGATGAAGGGAAAAGGACCTTAGAAGGCAAGGAGGAAAGAGTGACGTATCATTATGATCGCTTGAGTGCTGTCCAATATGCAGAACGATGGTGGAACAGCTATAACCCAGCCTATAAGAAATTTGAGAATGATTGCACGAATTATATTTCTCAATGCCTTCATGCCGGGGATGCCCCTATGCGTGGGTATCCTTCTAAGGGGCAGGGCTGGTGGATGAGAAACCAGAGCTGGAGCTATAGCTGGACAGTGGCGAATTCCATGAGGTGGTACATCCCTAATTCAACCGTGGGATTGAGGGGAAGACAAGTGCAGGATGCTAAAGAATTAAAGCTTGGGGATGTCATTTGTTATGACTTCGAAGGGGATGGCCGATTTGACCATACGACGATCGTCACGGGGAAGGATAGTAGGGGAGAACCCCTGGTGAATGCCCACACATTCAACAGCAGAATGCGGTATTGGAAGTATGAGGACTCGACAGCTTATACACCTAACATCCATTATCGATTTTTTACGATCGTGGATGACAGCTAAGTATTGTTCTATGAGGTAGAAATGGTATAATGTCACTTAGAGTTTTATGAATGAGGTGACATTGACATGGGAGTACATGTTGTATTATATCAACCAGAAATCCCTGCAAATACAGGGAATATTGCAAGAACATGTGCAGCTACGGATACTACTCTGCACTTGATTCGCCCTCTCGGATTCTCAACAGATGATAAAATGTTAAAACGTGCCGGTCTTGACTATTGGCAGTTCGTTAACATCGTATATTATGATTCGATTGAAGAGTTTTTCGAGAAAAATGACGGCGGTGAATTCTTCTACCTAACCAAATATGGAAAAATCCCGCACACCGACTTTGATTACAGTGTAGAAGAGAAGGATTACTTCTTTATTTTTGGAAGGGAGACGTCGGGACTGCCAGATGAAATCATCCAGAACAATTTAGACCGCGCCCTGCGCATTCCGATGAATGGAAACGTGCGTTCATTGAACCTGTCCAATACAGCCGCAATTCTGATATATGAGGCATTAAGACAAAGAAATTATCCGGGCCTTTTATAATGAAAAGGGGGGAATGAGAATCATATGATTTTCATTCCTTTTTTTATTTGGCTTATACTAAAGGTAACGATTGTAAGGGAGAGTGTACATAATGAATGAAACGATCGAAACGATACTCAAGCATCGCTCCATCCGAAAGTTTAAGAATGAACCATTGACTGATGAACAGATCCGGACCTTAATCTCGAGTGCTCAGGCAGCAAGTACATCCAGTTATATTCAGGCGTATACCATCATCGGGGTGAAGGATCCTGTTAAAAAGAGGAAGTTGGCAGAACTTGCAGGCCCACAATCCTATGTAGAAGAAAATGGACATTTCCTTGTATTCTGTGCAGACTTGTACCGTCACGAAAAGATAGGTGAATGGGAGGACAGAGAGGTGATTCCGTCATTGGAAAGTACCGAGAAATTCATGGTGGCTGTCATCGATGCAACACTTGCAGCTCAAAATGCGTCCATTGCCGCTGAATCAATGGGAATGGGCATTTGCTATATTGGCGGGATCCGGAATGATCTGGAAACAGTGAGTGAGCTTTTGGAGCTTCCTGACCGAGTCATTCCATTATTCGGTCTGGCGGTGGGCTTCCCTGAAGGAAACTCGGATATAAAGCCCCGCTTACCAATGGAAGCCATTTACCATGAGGATTCCTATCAGCGTGATGAGTCATCCATGAAAGCAGAGCTCGATCGTTATGACGAAACGATTTCTTCCTATTATTACGCACGCACCGGTGGGAAACGTTCGGATCGATGGACAGAGCAAATGGCCACCATGCTGTCAGGGAAAAAACGGATGTACATGAAGGAGTTTGTGGAGAAGAAAGGATTCAATAAAAGATAGGAAAAGTAGTAGTCAAAAAAGAACTGACCTCGTATAGGTCAGTTCTTTTTTCATTCATTCGATTAGTTTGAACCTGGTTTATCATTATATCCAGCAGTGAAAATCGCTACTAAGAACGCTAAAGATACACCGATGATCATTATCGTACCCATGTTTGGTAACCTCCCAGTTTCACTTATTCCACAGTCTGTCTTTAGTATAGCCTATTTTCTATTTGATGTGAATGAAATCGGTATATTTTTTACTGTATCTGTGACAACCTGGAGAACTCACTGATACAAAGAGGGCAATCCTGCTGTTCATAGAGAATAGTGAACCTTTGTCTGTAATAAATATATCTTGTTAACATGTTCGGGTGAACAAGCGCATACAGTATATTAATCGTCTCTCATTAAGCGACAGGGGGGAGGTCCTTATGGATATTTTAAAAAGAATTGAACATTACCGAGAAGAAGAAGAGAAACTGAAATGGGAAGGGACGTTTGCTCAGTATTTAGACCTGCTGAAAGAGAAGCCTTGGATTGGGCAGTCAGCTCACTCAAGAGTCTTTAATATGATTAAGGATGCCGGGGTTGAGGAGGTCGAGGGGAAACGAAAGTATAAGTTCTTCAGCAATCAATTATTTGGCTTAGAAGAGGCGCTGGAAAGACTCGTTGAAGAATACTTTCATCCTGCTGCGAAACGATTAGACGTGAGAAAGAGGATCTTGTTATTGATGGGTCCTGTAAGTGGAGGGAAGTCCACCCTTGTTTCCATGCTGAAACGCGGGCTGGAGCACTATTCCCGGACCGATAGAGGGGGCGTCTTTTCAATTAAAGGATGTCCGATGCACGAAGATCCATTGCATCTGATCCCTCAGCATTTACGAGAAGATTTTTACGAGGAGTATGGTATTCGGATTGAAGGAAATCTCTCTCCATTGAATACGATGAGACTTGAGAAAGAATATCAGGGCCGCATTGAAGACGTTCAAGTGGAAAGAGTCTTTTTCTCTGAAGATAAACGTGTCGGAATTGGTACGTTCAGTCCATCTGATCCAAAGTCACAGGATATCGCAGATTTAACGGGAAGCATCGACTTCTCCACCATCGCAGAATTTGGTTCTGAATCGGATCCACGGGCTTACCGTTTTGACGGGGAATTGAACAAAGCCAATCGTGGCTTGATGGAGTTCCAGGAAATGCTCAAATGTGATGAAAAGTTCTTATGGCACTTATTGTCCCTTACTCAGGAAGGAAACTTCAAAGCGGGCCGATTCGCACTCATTTCAGCGGATGAGCTGATCGTGGCCCATACGAATGAAACAGAATATCGATCCTTTATTTCCAATAAAAAGAACGAAGCCTTGCATTCCCGAATTATCGTCATGCCGGTACCTTACAACCTAAAAGTGACCCAGGAAGAAAAAATTTATGAGAAAATGATCAATGAAAGTGATGTGTCCAATGTCCATGTTGCACCTCATACGTTAAGAGTGGCTGCTATGTTCACGATTCTGACCCGATTGAAAGAGCCGAAGCGGGGAGATATTGATCTCATCAAGAAAATGCGCTTGTATGACGGTGAGAATGTGGAAGGATTCAACTCTGCTGATGTGGATGAAATGAAGAAAGAATACCAGGATGAAGGAATGAGCGGTATCGATCCCCGCTATGTGATCAACAGGATCTCATCCACCATCATCAGGAAAGAAGTACCGACCATTAACGCTTTAGACGTCCTCCGGGCATTGAAAGAAGGCCTGGATCAACATCCGTCCATTACGAATGAGCTGAGGGAGAAGTATTTGAACTTTATTTCCCTTGCCCGTAAGGAATATGATGATATTGCGAAGAAAGAAGTGCAAAAAGCATTTGTGTATTCCTATGAAGAGTCTGCCAAGACCCTTATGGATAACTATCTTGATAATGTTGAAGCTTACTGTAATAAGGCGAAGCTCCATGATCCGTTAACAGGTGAAGAAATCAATCCCGATGAAAAGCTGATGCGTTCTATCGAAGAGCAGATCGGTATTTCAGAAAATGCGAAAAAAGCCTTCCGCGAAGAAATCCTTATCCGGATCTCTGCTTATGCCCGTAAAGGAAAGCGATTCGATTACAATTCTCATGATCGGCTGAGAGAAGCTATTCAAAAGAAATTGTTCGCTGACTTAAAGGATGTTGTGAAAATCACCACTTCATCCAAGACTCCTGACGAACAGCAGTTGAAGAAGGTGAATGAAGTCGTTGCCAGACTCATTGATGAACACGGCTACAACTCTACTTCAGCCAATGAACTCCTGCGCTATGTAGGAAGCTTGTTGAATCGATAATCATGAGAAGTCGGGAGGTGCCTGTTGCACCTCCCGATTTCTCATTGTGGTTTAATTCTCTCAACTTAAGGGAAAAGTAGAACCCAAAGAGGTGAGAGAATTGAGCAAAAATAAACCTGAATTAGATAGAAACGATGAACCTGAAAACGGATCAATGGCAAATGATATGGCTGAAATGAAGGAGCTGGGGAAGCAAATGGATAAGCTAAGAACGAATGAAGAGCTTGAAGATGATAAAAAGCAACCCGACCCGGTTCAATACAAAGAGAAAGACAAGGAATAGTTGACGGAAAAATCTGAATATAATAATCTATAGATAGAGAGCCGGGCCCATTATCCTGATAGAAAGTGGGTGTAGAGGATGTCTTCGAAATCTCAACGTCCTGTTGAAGCAGCACCTCTTAACGGAAGCATGGCCTCCAATATGGAGGAAGTCATTAAGCTCGGGAAACAAATGGAGAAGTTACGGTCCAGCGGAGAATTAAAGATACACAACCGAGTATCAGACCCGGCTCAATATGAAGAAGAAGGTTAATCAGGTGATCGCGCCTGGTTCTTTTTTTGTTTTCTTTTCCATGATTATTTTGATAGATGTCCAATAAAGTCCAAAAGTGACTCAATTTCCGAAATAAGATAAGTGTGAGAACGAACGTATAATGTTTTTCATCAACCCCAAGAAAGGAACGCATGGAACAAAATGACAGCGCTCCACCCATATGTACCTCACCTTAGACCAAATCCATGCCCGAATCAGAAGAATTCGTCGGGAACATTCGGTCAATGAAGCCTACCGAGAAACAAACCCCGGATGGATAAAGAATCAGGATCCAATACTTCTTTCCATTCCCTTTATACAAGCTGTCAGAAAAATAGGCTTGTCCAAACATAAAAGAACGTTTAATTGTCGAAATTATTTGTAAATTTATCGTCGTTTCTGCATAGGATAGAGTAATCCCCGTTTCACTTCATGGGATATATGCAGTTTAGACAGTCAACATAGTGTATGCAGGAAAAGGAAAAAATGTGAAAAAACTTTAAGGAGGGGAATAATTTGAGTCAAATGGATAATCATCAGTTTGTCATTTCCAAGGAAGATTGGGCCCTCCACCGCAAAGGTCACGATGATCAACAAAGACATCAGGAAAAAGTACAGGATGCGATTCGAAACAACTTACCAGATTTAATCACGGAAGAAAACATTGTCATGTCAAATGGTCGAGACGTCGTCAAGATCCCGATTCGCTCGTTAGATGAATATAAAATCCGTTATAATTATGATAAGAATAAACATGTCGGGCAAGGGGACGGCGAGAGTCAGGTAGGAGACGTCATTGCAAGGGACGGCTCACCGCAGCAGCAGGGTCCTGGAAAAGGTCAGGGGGGCCGGAGATAAAGCCGGCGAAGATTATTATGAAGCTGAAGTGTCGATGCTGGAGATTGAAGAAGCTTTATTTAGCCAATTGGAACTTCCGAATCTAAAGAAGAAGGAGCAGGATGTCCAAACCATCGAGCATATTGAATTCAACGATATTCGTAAAACAGGCCTGATGGGAAATATAGATAAAAAGAAAACAATGATGTCTGCCTTTAAAAGGAATGCCATGAAAGGAGCACCAAGCTTTCATCCGATTTTTACAGAGGATTTGAAGTTCAGGACATGGAATGAAGTGTTGAAGCCTGAATCTAAAGCGGTCGTATTAGCCATGATGGATACAAGCGGATCCATGGGCGTATGGGAGAAATACATGGCAAGAAGCTTTTTCTTCTGGATGACCCGTTTCCTCAGAACAAAATATGAAACGGTTGAGATTGAATTCATCGCCCATCATACCGAAGCCAAAGTGGTATCAGAAGAGCATTTCTTTTCAAAAGGGGAGAGCGGAGGCACCATTTGTTCGTCAGCTTATCGCAAAGCATTGGAGCTCATTAATGACAAATATCCTCCAACCCGCTTCAATATCTATCCTTTCCACTTCTCTGATGGAGATAACCTGACTTCGGATAACGTGAGATGTGTCAAGCTGGTAGAAGAAATCATGAAAGTGTCCAGCATGTTCGGTTATGGGGAAGTCAACCAGTACAACCGTCACTCCACCTTGATGTCAGCATACAAGAATATTAAAAATGACGATTTCCGTTACTATATCCTCAAGCAAAAAGCCGATGTATTCCATGCAATGAAGAGCTTTTTTCAAAAGGATCAGGAAAAAGCATTCGCTTAAGAAAAACCAGCCGATGAGGCTGGTTTTTCACTGTTATCTACTCATAATTCAAAATAGTGTTGGAGTAGAATGGTATGAGGACATACTAACAACAAAATGAGCCGTGAGGTACATATCTATTCTAAGCCTTCATGAAAGTCCGGCAATTGGGGATACTACCCCTATCAGGCATATAAAGGATGGAATAGCACATGGTCGATATAAAAGATTTGGGGATCGTGACATTAAGGATTTTTTCGATTCTTCCGTTCATGATACTCGTGACTCTATATATGGGGAAGCGATCGGTGGGGGAACTGCCGGTATTTGATTTTTTAGTGGTTCTCGTGTTTGGTTCTGTCGTAGGTGCAGACATTGCAGACCCGGACATCAATCATGTCCATACGATTGTCGCCATGCTCCTGATAGGCATATTACAAAAGATCTTGACGAAAATGAAAATTTCCTCAAGGAAAATAGGCAAATTGCTATCGTTTGAACCGACTGTCGTCATCGAAAATGGTCAGATCCTCAAAGATGAATTGAAAGGAACAGGTTATACCATCGATAATATCCTCATGCTGCTCCGGGAAAAAGAGGTTTTTCAACTCCAGGATGTGCAAATTGGAATCATTGAGCCGAATGGGAATTTATCCATTCATAAGCTGCCTTCTAAACAGGCACTCACTGCTGAAGATACGGGGGTTTTGAAGGGTACGAGCCTGGCTTTTCCCCTTATAGTGGATGGCGTGATGCATGAAAGCGTCTTGGATACATTAAATGTAGAAGAGAAATGGGTAAAAGATGAACTGAGTAGAGCTGGGTTCAATTCATTTGAAGACGTATTCTATGCTTCAATCAATGCAAGGAAAGAAATTCATATTGTAAAAACATCTGACACTCATACGTATCCACATTTCTACAATTGATCACCGGATAAAACAACAGGAAAAAAGGTAAAGGATTGACCATGAAAAAAAGCTGTTGAGCAGGCTCAACAGCTTTTTTGCCTGTCAGGAAAAAGGAATCCTGACAGGTAAAGTAGTATATATAGAAGAGAAGGAGGTTGTATTCAGATGGAATTTATCTATGTATTAAAGCTTATCCCGCATTTACATAAAGAAGAAAATTGGACTGCAGCGGATGAAGACATCGTTCAGGAGCATTTCCAGAGACTGAAAGAGTTCAAGGAAATCGGTGTGGTGATCCTTGCAGGGGAGAACATTAAATGAAGAAGAACATGCTTTTGGCATCGTTGTCTTTGAAGCGGAGGATAAAGAGAAGGCAGAAGCGTTCATGCAAGAGGATCCTGCGGTAAAAGAAGGAATCATGACAGGGGAACTGTTTCCATACCAAGTGGCCCTTTTGAGATAAATCCAATAACTTAGAGTAGGAGAAGGTAACATGGAAAAGTGGATAGAAGAATTATTTACAGTTGAACTATTGGCTGAAGCTGCCTCACGGTATGGCTGTCAGACTGCTCAAGCGAAGAAACTCGGTGACTTTGAAAATTATGTGTATGAGGTTCATAAGGGAGACACCCCATATATTCTCCGGCTCACCCATAGTTCTCATCGATCGGAAAGGGAAGTGGAAGATGAGCTGACATGGATTAATCATCTACATAAAAATGGAGTGAACGTCTCGTTAGTCAATCTGTCCCATAAAGGGAAGCTCGTGGAAGTCATTCAGGCAGACGATACGTTCTTTTATGTATGTTTGTTTGATAAGGCCCCGGGGAGCCCAGTAAAAGTAACGGATGCGTTGTTTGATGATGACCTGTTTTATAAATGGGGGAAAATGACAGGGCATATGCATCGGGTAACAAAAGGATACGGACAGGATGCTAACAGGAATCGCTGGGATGAGGACGATGTACTGGACTATAAGAAATATTTATCTGTAGAAGATACGTACATACTTGAAGCTGGTCAACAAAACAAGGAGGCGATTAGAAGCTTTGTAGAAAGCGAAGATACTTTTGGCCTGATTCACTCAGACATCCATCCAGGGAATTTCTTTTACCATGAGGGTGATCTTCATGTGTTTGACTTTGATGATGCTATGCGATTCTTTTTTATCAGTGACGTGGCCATTCCTCTTTACTATTCCGTATGGTGGAAGTTTCGCAATGAGAATGTAGATACCCGCAGTCAATTTGGACGAACGTTTCTCATAGCATTTTTAAAAGGATATTTGACCGAGTGTGAGTTAGATGAAGAGTGGGTAAGCCGCATCCCACATTTTCTACTGCTCAGGGACCTGACACTCTATTCTGTATTTCATAAAAAATGGGATCTTACGAATTTATCTGAGGTCGAGGAGTCTCTTCTTACCCAGATAAGGGAAAGGTTGCTCCATGATGAGCCAATCGTAGATCTGGACTATGTTGACATTCTTGAACAAGCGAGAGCCCAATGATTCGAGCACTTCCCTCTTATGGTGTGAACATGGAAAAGCATGGAAATGGGATGTGTGAGGATCAAACAATCAGCCTGAGTTTGTGAAACCATCGTCACAGGGGGATGTCAAAGGATCATCAAAAAGCCCTTCTCCCGATTCAGTTAATCGGGTGTATGGATGGAAAGGTTTAGAGGAGTTCTCCTTTGGACCTTTTTTTATTTTATAAGAGGAGATAAATTTGGTATGATGCTAAAGACTATCTACATACAAACTGATGAGGTGAAGAAATGGATAAAACCATTGGATTTATAGGATGCGGAAATATGGCACAAGCGATCATGGGCGGATTATTAAAATCCGGCCTGGTGGATGATCATTTGGTTAAAGCCAGCGCAAGAACAGAGGAGACGCTGGATAAAGTGGCGCGAACATTTGGCGTGGGGGTTACAAGTGATAATCGCAGTGTAGCAGCATTTTCAGATATTGTATTTCTAGCAGTGAAACCTGATCAATACGGGGATATCATCCGATCAATAAAAGATTCCCTGAAAGAAGATGCCATCGTCATTACCATCGCTGCAGGCATCACGATGGACTGGATGGAGAATCACTTGTCCAAATCAATGAAGATCGTTCGGACCATGCCGAATACACCGTCTCTTGTAGGTGAAGGTATGACAGCGTATTGTGTGAATAAAGAAGTAAACGAAGACGACCTTGGCGTCGTGCATGCCCTATTAGAGAGCTTCGGAAAGGCTGAAATGGTAGAGGAAAGCTTGATGGATGCCATACCGGCAGTGAGCGGGTCATCTCCCGCGTATGTGTTTATGTTCATAGAAGCACTGGCAGATGGTGCGGTTCTATCAGGTATCCCACGGAAGCAAGCCTATCAGCTGGCATCCCAGGCTGTACTTGGAGCTGCCAAAATGGTTCTTGAAACGGGAGCTCATCCAGGAGAACTGAAGGATGCTGTTTGCTCACCCGGAGGAGCAACGATTGAAGCCGTGGCAGCTTTGGAGAAGAACGGTTTTAAAGGGACCATTTTGACGGCTATGGAAGCATGCAGCCAAAAATCGAAGGCACTGGGGGAATAGAGAGGAAAGCATTGACAAATCCTCATGACTGATGTAGTTTGTACATACAAACATTAACGGAGGTCGAGAATAGTGGAAGATCAGTTCTGTAACTGCCTTTATTTCTCTGCCAATCACTTGGCAAGAATGATGAACAAGATGGCGGAGGAAGAGTTTGCCCCGATCGGTTTGTCTCCCACCTATGCGTTTATGTTGATGACCTTAAAGAATAAAGACGGTCTAACACAAAAAGAGCTTAGCGGGGCATTGAATATTGCCCCTTCAACAAGTACCCGGTTTGTCGATAAATTAGAAATGAAGGGGCTTGTAACACGTAAGAATGAAGGGAAGCTGTCGATTGTTGCCCTGACAGATAAAGGGTATGGCATGCAGGATGAGATTTCGAAGTGCTGGAAGAACCTGTTTAAACGCTATGCAGATATCATGGGTGAGGAACAGGCCCGTAAGTTCACCCTAGAAGTGAATGAAGCGAATGCACTTTTAGAAAATAAAAAATAAATTTTTTTATGATATTGATTGTATGTACAAACAAGTGATGATATTATTTGTACATACAAATAAGGAGTGGTCATAATGAAAACATTAGTTCTAGTAGGACACCCAAATCTACAACAATCAAAAATGAATCGGGCGTGGGCGGAACGTTTGGAAAAAGAAGAGAGCGTCACTGTGCATGACCTATATAAGGAATATCCAACCATGAACATTGATGTAGGAAGAGAGCAAAATCTATTGGTAGAACATGACAGAATCGTCTTCCAATTCCCATTGTTTTGGTACGGCACACCTGCGATTTTAAAAGAATGGCAGGATAAGGTGCTGGAACATGGCTGGGCTTATGGTTCAAAGGGGACAAAGCTTCACGGAAAAGACTTCTTGGTTGTGACTTCCACCGGGGGTCCTGCAGGGGCATATCGAGCAGGAGGGTTTAATCACTATTCCATGAGTGAACTGCTGAAACCTCTCCAGGCTACTGCTAACTTAACGGGAATGACCTTTCTGCCTGCTTATGTAGAGCATGGGGTTCGAGTGTTGAATGAAGATGAAGTCATTGCGTCTGCTGAAAGAGTGGCGGTGCATGTAGTAAATCCTCAATTGAAGGTTGGTAGATAGGAAAAGAGGAGGGCTCATTCTTGATAGGATGAGCCCTTTGTATTCATTCATGAGATGATGGAAACCCTCCAAAGATCTGCTTTGGCAGTTTGTTATCGAGTTTGATATTCTACTGTCAGGATGGCTGTGACAGCAACCTGACCTGGTTGAACGGCTGTACTTTCTTCGGCGGCTTTCACAAATCCAGTTGTTACGAAGGGAGTGACCATGGGGCTTGATTGCTCTGTAATGGACTTTGGCTGGGGATTGAGCTGCTGCCCCGATTGGCTCGATAGTGTAAGTGCTTTTTGGTACGCCTTTTGATAGGCGGAAGAAAGGGCTGACTGGTAGAATTCATCTGGGTTTGAATTGACAAATTGAATGCTTTCTACCCGATTGGCTCCGCTTTTAATCGCATCATCCAGGATCGTACCCACCCTTTCAATATCTTTAATGGTGACGCGAAATACTTGGCGCACCTCATATCCTGTAAAGAGTTGTTTCCCGTCCTCATAGTTGTACTGAGGGTACACTTGATAAGTGGAGGTTTGGATGTCTTTTTTTTGACACCCCGTTATTCAAGAGTGATTGTACGACTTGACTGGATTGTTGCCGGTTCAGATTCTGTGCTGATTCAAGTTCTTCATCTTTCGTGACAACCCCGATAGAGACGATGGCTTGATCGGGATCGGCATAAAGAGTATGTTCACCGGTTACGGTTATCGTCCCATTGGTGTTTCCCGTTCTATAGTAAGGATAGGAATACATATCTAGCCCTACACACACGTAAAGGATTCGATCTTATCTAAATCAATGCCGTAGTATACCCATGTGAATCCAATCCATCTCCACCCTGAGATGGAACGGCGTCCTACATAAACCGGGTAAAACCAGAATGAATCTCTCCGTAACCAAATGTAGGTATAGCGGTATAAACACCGGCGGATGGCGCCAGGGTCAACAGCATAGAGGCCCGGCCCGCCGGATGTCCCCTGTGCTGTCGTTTTTTGGGGCTGGAAATTCGGTGGTGGTCCGGAAGGTGGCTGATTCTGTCCGCCTTGTGGCGGTGATCCAGGTGCTCCTTGTCCCCCGCCAGGAAAACCAGGAAAGCCACCGCCTGATCCTTGACCTCCACCAGGGAATCCTGGGAATCCGGGGAATAACTGTCTATGATCGTACATAAAAGAACCTCCTCATAAAGAATTTCTCTTTATCTTATGAGGAGGTCCAATGGGCGTGCGTGTCTAATAATATTCGAGCATGGCGCTAATCAAGATTCCATCGCATGATTCATGACCTGTTTAAGTGTTTCTGCAGAGTGGTTAAATTGATCCCGCTCTTTATCATTTAACGGCAGTTCAACGACCTTTCGGATACCTTCACGATTAATGATGGCAGGTACTCCGATATAAATATCATCCTGACGGTACTCTCCCTCAAGGAGGGCAGAAACGGTTAAAATGCTGTTCTCATTGTTGAAGATCGCTTTTGTGATCCGGGCAAGGCCCATGGCAATGCCGTAGTAGGTGGCTCCCTTACGTTCAATAATATGGTAGGCAGCATCCCGCACATTGACGAATATCTCATCTAATTGCTTCTGCACTTCATCCTGATGCAGGTCGACCAATTCACTTATATGACTTGCTCCTACTGTGGTATGACTCCAGACAGGGAATTCTGTATCACCGTGCTCACCCAGTATATAAGCATGAATATTTCTCGTATCGATATCAAAGTGCTCTCCCACTAAATAACGGAGTCTCGCTGTATCCAGGATCGTGCCTGAACCGATGACTCTTTCCTTAGGCAGGCCTGAAAATTTCCACGTTGCATAGGTCAAGATGTCTACAGGGTTCGTCGCCACAAGGAAAATACCGTTAAAACCACTTTTCATGACAGACTCCACTATGTTTTTGAAAATCTTTATATTCTTTTCCACAAGGTCTAAGCGGGTTTCTCCGGGCTGCTGGTTGGCCCCAGCTGTAATCACAACTAAGTCGGCGTCCTTGCAATCACTGTAGTCACCTGCAGATATTTTCATGGGAGAGGCAAACGCAAGTCCGTGATTCAGATCACGTGCATCCCCATCCGCTTTTTCCTTATTCAGATCAATCATCACAAGCTCATGTGCGATTCCTTGATTCAACAGAGCAAAGGCATAACTTGAACCAACAAATCCTGTACCGATCAACGCTACTTTGTTTGTACATTTGATTGTCATACGTCATCACCTATTCACTAATTATTTAATATGATTCCTGGGCGAAGCAAATCAGATATTGTGAATTCCTTCACAACCAAATCATAACATGATTCACAAAGATATTCTACTCATAAAAAGAACATACTATGTAAAATGTGATTTACTTCACAAACTTGTCACGCACAGGAACCTACCTCTATGGAAAAGAAGGATTTTTTCAAATCGTTGATGAATGTAGTAAGGAGGAAAAACTTTTGGGAGGTGTATTCGTATGATTGTCATGAGTGGAAAACTTTCCATCCGTCCTGTCGAGGAAAGGGATAAATACACGTTAACTAAGTGGTTGTCGGACCCGGAAGTGTTGGAATATTATGAAGGGAGGGACCACCCTTTCACTCTCCAGATGGTGGAAGACAAATTCCTAGGCTCGAGGGATGTCACGAGCTGCATAGTCGAGTATGAAGGGAATGAAATTGGTTATCTCCAATACTATCAGCTCGACGAAGAAACCATGATACGGTACGGCTACACGAATTTGGACGAAGTGATTTACGGAACCGATCAATTCATCGGAGAAGCGGCATATTGGAACATGGGGATAGGGACGGACCTCATCAAAGCTGTAGTGGATTATTTGCTTAAGAAGGAAGGGGTTCACCGCCTCGTAATGGATCCCATGACCTGGAACACCAGGGCGATTCGCTGTTATGAGAAATGTGGGTATAGTAAAGCGAGAATACTCCCCAAACATGAGCTTCATGAAGGGGAATATCATGATTCCTGGTTGATGGAATACATTCCCGAATAAATGGAGGGTGAGAGATGAAGAGAAAAATAGAAGAGGCTATCGCCCTTAGGGAGTCTACTGATTACAAAGACTCAATCGATAGATGGAAAGAGTTGATCCAGGCAGAACCGGCCAATGCCTTCCTGCATTATCAGTGTGCCTGGACCCATGACGCAATGGGGAACGAAAGCGGGGCGGTTCCTTATTATGAGGAAGCGATCCGATTGGGCCTGGATGATACAGACTTGCAGGGAGCCTATCTGGGGTTGGGCAGTACATATCGGACATTGGGTGAGTACGAGAAAAGCAGGGAGGTCTTCGAAAAAGGGCTTGAGCATTTTCCTGAAAATACGGCGATGAAAGTCTTTTATTCCATGACCCTTTATAACTTGAGCGAACATCGTAAAGGGATGCAGCTGTTATTGGAATGTATTGCAGAGACGTCACAGGACCCTGGCATAGAACCATATAAAAAGGCGATATCCTTTTACTCAGGTCGATTGGATACAGTATGGAAGTGAAGGGAGCGGTTCTTTCATGATGTTCAATTGGTCTCATGGTAAAGGAAAAAGGGGTGAATGTCATTGACTGTAACCCGCCTTTATTTCGTCAGGCATGCCCACTCGGTTTATACACCGGATGAGTTAACCAGGCCCCTGTCCGAAAAAGGGAAGAGGGATGCTGAACAGATGACAGAACGGTTACTGAAAGAAAGAATCGATGTAGTATGTTCCAGTCCATATAGAAGGGCAGTACAGACAGTTGAAGGGCTTGCCCGTCATCTGGATGTTGAAATCGTGATGCTTGAAGAGGTGAGAGAGCGCACTTTATCCAATATGCCCGTTAAGGACTTTGATGAAGCAATTTCATCTGTATGGGCTGACCCTGACTTTTCTTTAGAAGGGGGAGAATCGAACTCTGCCGCCCAAAAAAGAGGGGTCCAGGGGATATTTAAGATCTTAGAAGAATATAATGGGAAAAACATTGCGATTGGAACACACGGTAATATCATGGTTCTGATCATGAATTATTTTGATGGCGCTTATGATGTTGAATGTTGGAAAGAGCTTGAGATGCCGGATGTTTACTGTTTGACATTCCATGAGAAGACGTTAAGAAACATCAAGAGAATAGAGGCGACAGAGAAAAAAGACCGTTCATCATGAACGGTCTTTCGAGTATCTGATATCTTCAATTAATGGGGCAGGAACGCCAGCTGATAGAAGAACAAGATGGCAAAGATGTAAACGAGGGGGTGTACCTGCTTCCATTGTCCTTTCACCACTTTTAATAATGGATAAGATATGAATCCTAATGCAATCCCCGTGGCAATGCTTGATGTTAATGGCATGCTCAGGATGATGAGGAAAGCAGGGAAGGCTTCATCTAATTGATCCCATTTAATATGTGAAATGCTTCCCATCATTAAGCTTCCTACGATAATAAGGGCAGGAGCCGTAATGGCTGAAATTCCAGAGACCGCACTCACAAGGGGACCAAAGAACGCAGCCGCGATGAACAAGATGGAAACCGTCAATGTGGTAAGACCTGTTCTTCCACCAGCTGAGACACCGGCCGATGACTCGATGTAAGCAGATGTGGGACTTGTACCGAACATCGCACCGATCGTGGTAGCAATGGAATCCGCAAGTAGTGCCTCACGTGCTCTTGGCATCGTATTTCCCTTCATAAGACCGGCTTGTTGAGCCACCCCGATCATGGTTCCTGTTGTATCAAAGATGGTAACAAGCAAGAACGAGAAGACAACGGCATATAACCCATATTGAAAGACATCAGCAAACGCCGTCAGCGGGTTTGCGACGATCAGCCCTTCAGGAAGATGGGGCAGAGCGACAAAACCTTCCTTAAATGATAACTCTCCTGTGAAAAACGCAACGAGTCCTGTGACGATCATTCCAATGAATAAGGCTCCATGGACACGCAGTACCATAAGGATAAGAGTTGCCGCCAGACCGATTAATGCCAGGATGGCTGAGGACGAATGAAGATCCCCGAGCTGAACCAGATTGGTTGGGTGAGCCTGGATCAATCCAGTCAGCCTCAATCCAATAAAAGCGATAAATAAGCCGATACCTGCTGTAATACCGTGCTTTAAATTCTCGGGAATGGCTTCGATTAATTTTTTCCTGAATGGTGTCAGGGATAAAATGATAAAGACGATACCTGCCACAAATACGGCAGAGAATGCAACAACATAAGAGATGTCATCATTTGCACCGACGACTGAATACGTAAAATATGCGTTCAAACCCATACCTGGGGCGATGGCGATCGGATAGTTTGCAAACAGAGCCATCCATAGCGTTCCGGCAACGGCTGAGATAATGGTTGCCAGGAATACTTGATCAAACGGGACACCTGCATCAGCCAAAATGATAGGGTTGACGATGACGATGTAAACCATGGTGAGGAATGTTGTGATTCCTGCCAGTATTTCAGTTCTAGGGTTAGTGCCGTGTTCCTTCAACTTAAACATTGTAATTCCTCCAATAAAAACGAACATTAAAAACGCGCAACTTCTATATTATTCGGTATTAGAGTGAATTTCAATAGAAAAAAGCGAAATTTTTTTCAGGAATCATACTGAAACCCCTTCCAAACCCCCTTCATTTTCGATAAGATGTTATCAATTGTAGAAGAATCCTTCTTTTTAACATAAGAATGTAAACGATTCACCATGATTCATGACATTTCTTTAAGAAAGGAGCGGTACTAACGTGTATACTCAGTTGAAAAACAAATCAATCTCCGCACAGATTGAACAGATCACACGATCCTTAGTCGCTCTGAAAAGCTATAACGGAACAACGGGCGAAAGGGAAAAAGCCCAGTATATATATGAATTGATCTCCTCTTTCCCCTATTTTCAAGAAAACCCTGATGGAGTATGGCTGCAGGATGTCCCAAATGATCCAACAGGAAGGAAAAACGTCTTTGCCCTTGTGAAAGGTACGACTATGAAAACCGTCCTATTCCATGCCCATTATGATACCGTGGGAACGGATGATTATGGTGCACTTCAAGATATGGCCCATGACCCAGACTTTCTTCAGAAATTCTTTATGGATTATGAAGGGGAAGAAAAGGTAAGGGAAGATGCCCTGTCAGGGAATTGGCTGTTTGGAAGAGGGGCATTGGATATGCAAAGCGGCATCGCCGTACACATCGCAAATCTCTTGTACTATACAGAGCAGAATATTCAGGGTGGGCAATTACTCTTCCTATTCAATGGAGATGAAGAAAGTGAACATGCCGGAATGATTTCCGCTTTAAGTGAACTCTATCGGTTGAAGCAGGAGGGCTTTGATTTTCTAGCTGCCATCAATACCGATTTCATTTCTCCGATTTATGATGGGGATTGCAAACGATATATTTATACAGGTGGCTGCAGGGAAACTCCTGCCAAGCTTTTATATATATGGAAGGGAAGCACATGTAGGGGATGTGTTGACATCCATCGATCCTACTGTGATTGCTTCCAAAATAAATCTGGAAATTAACCAGAATTTACATTATTTAGAGGATATTCCAGGAGAGTTCACCTTGCCTCCTTCCTGTTTATATTTCAAAGATGATAAGCATACGTATAATGTTCAGACACCTCTAAGCGCATCCCTATACTTCAATTATTTTGTATACGAGAGAACGGCCAGGGAAGTGCTCTACGATATGAAGAAAGCTGCATTAAAGGCAGTCAGAGAAATGGAAGAGCACAGCAAGAAGCAGTATGAGCAATACCGGAGCTATCATGGGTTCCCTGAGAGGGAGTTTTCGTGGGAAGTGGAAGTACTGACTTTAAGGGAATATATCTTCTGGTTGAAAGAAAGGGGCATTGATCCTGATCCTGTCATGAAAAAAAATCTATCATGATATGGAAGGTGAAGACCGAAGGACGATCGCGTACAGCATGGTGGAAGCCCTGCAGCATCTCGATCCAGATCGAACGCCGAGAGTGGTCATTTTCTTCGCACCTCCATTTTTACCCCATAACTTTTTGAATGAAGAAAATGAGTATGGCAAGAAAGTGAAAGAGATACTGGGATCATGCTTAGCGGATATAGCCAGGGAAACGGGTGAGGAATTTGTCATAAAACGATTTTTCCCTTATCTTGCCGATGGAAGCTTCCTTTCACTTCATGAAGAGGACGGAGACATTTCCGTATTTAAAAAAGAATCTACCTTTGATTGATCAATTGTATCCTGTTCCCATTGACATGATCAGAAAACTGAACATCCCATCCATCAATATTGGAGTTTACGGTAAGGATGGTCACCAGTGGACAGAGAGGGTGTATAAACCCTATACCTTTTCAGTGCTGCCCGAGATCATCCAGCGTGTAACGAGGGATTTATTAAAAATTTAAGAGTATCCAGGAGAGGAGAGGCGATTACGTCTCTTTTTTCTTTAGGTTAGGAAATCAGAAACTCTTCTCATGTTTCATCAAAGATTCATATATCACCCAAATGAAAAACGATGAATCCATATCCTTGATTCGAACAAGCTTAAGGGAGCGTCTCCCATTTAATTGTCATAAAAAGGTCAATCTTAAAAGATGCATCAATGAGGCAAGTCTACTATAATAGAGTTAATGATTTGTGAAGTATTTCACTAACTTTAAACTTCTGGAGTTGAGGAAGGTAATGAAAGAACTGAATCAATTAGCTAAACAGCAGAAAGCATCCATGGTGACCCTCTATGCAACATCCCTTGGAATGGGGGTAGTCGTGATTGGGCAAGCCTATCTGCTCGTTAGCATTGTAGATAATATGTTTATACAGGGAGCCGAATTCCGGGATATCCTTCCATTGCTTTGGGCTTTACTTGTCATATTGGCAGGAAGAGCAATCCTTTCCAATGCAAATGGAAGAATCGGGATCAGGATGTCTTCAAAGGTAAGGACCGAATTGAGAAAAAGGCTGCTTACCAAATGGGCAAATAATCCTCTGCAGGCTTCCCTTCGAGGTCAATCAGGGCAGAAGGTCAGTACGATGATGGATGCAGTGGACGGGCTGGATGGATATTACAGTCAATATATCCCCCAAAGGATTCAAACGACCATCGTACCGTTGATACTATTAACGGTCATTTTCAATGAGCATCTTTACACCGGTCTGATCATGGTCATAACAGCACCCTTCATTCCTTTATTTATGGCCATTATAGGAGTGATGACCAAAAAAAAATCTGAGGAACAAATGGATAAGTTGACGGCTTTTTCAGGCCGTTTTCTCGATACACTCCAAGGACTGACGACCTTGAAGCTGCTTGGAAGAAGCGATCAGCAGAAAGAAGGGATACGATCGAGCAGTCTGGACTTTCGAGAAGCCACCATGGAAGTACTGAAGACTGCTTTCTTATCATCCTTGATGCTAGAGTTCATATCCATGTTAAGCATCGGACTGATTGCCCTTGAAGTGGGATTGAGGTTGGTCGTCTTTGAAAGTATTTCATTTTTCACCGCTTTTTTTGTTCTTGTCCTGGCACCGGAATTCTATCTTTCACTGAAAGAACTGGGGCATGCCTTTCATACTGGACGTGGCAGTATGGGAGCCGGAAAGAAAGTGATGGAAGAACTGAAAGAAGATGATGAATCTGTAAGCTGGGGAATCGAGAAGGTTGAATGGAATGGGGCACCACCCACAATCGAATGGAAAAATGTCCGGTTTTCTTATAAGGATAAAGGATTTTCCCTTCAGGGGATTTCGGCTTCCTTTCCTCCGTGCAGCCAAGTGGCCATTGTCGGTCAGAGTGGAGCAGGAAAAACAACACTTCTTCATCTGTTTGCCGGATTGCTGGACCCTGCTGAAGGAGAAATTATCATCAATGGGGTCCAGAGAACGGAACTTGATGAAAAAGACTGGTTTGACCAACTGAGTTATATATCCCAGAATCCGTATTTATTCTCAGGCACGATTGCCGAGAATATCGCAATTGGTGGGAGAGAGGGGATCACCCGTGAAGAAATGGAATACGCTGCAGAAAAAGCAGGGATCTCTCAAATGATCTCAGGGCTCGAAAAAGGCTTTGACACTCTTATAGGCGAAGGAGGGAGAGGTCTTTCCGGAGGAGAGAAGCAGCGTATCGCCATAGCAAGAGCTTTTCTCAAAAAACCGTCGATTATTCTTTTTGACGAGCCGACAACGGGACTGGACCTTCACACCGAGAGGATCCTTCAGGCTTCCATAAGGGAATTGTCCGGGTATTCAACGGTGATTACGGTAGCCCACCGCCTTCATACGATTCGGAAAGCTGATCAGATCTTATTCTTGGACAAAGGAAGGATGGCAGGCATTGGAACGCATGAGGAACTGATGGAATCTTCTTCTCTTTATCGTGAAATGGTGACAGTACAGCAAGGAGTGAAGATGGAATGAAAGAGTTAGGGTTTGTCGTGAAATTGTTGATGAAGGAGAAAAAGGATATTGTCTATTCGATCCTATTCGGTTTCCTGGCTGGAATCACCTCTGTCGGATTATTTGCTTCAAGTGGATACCTAATATCCAAAGCGGCGTTAGAGGTGCCTCTCTATGCATTGACGGTGATGATCGCTCTTTTGAAGTTGTTTGGCTTTACAAAGGCGTTAAGCAGGTATGCCGAACGGTATTTTTCCCATCGGGCCACCTTCACGATCCTGGCGAACTTACGAGTTGCCATTTATGAAAAAATCGAGCCGTTGGCACCAGGAATTTTCCAACGTTATAGAAGTGGCGATCTCCTTTCAAGAATAGTCGGCGATGTAGAGAGCCTGCAGAATTTCTTCCTGCGTGTGTTCTATCCACCGGTCATCATGGTAATGGTGTTCTTAAGCACCATTCTATTTACCATGTTTTATTCCCTTTCCACAGCATTCATCCTTCTCGGGGGGCTTCTGTTGACAGGGTTTATCGTCCCTGCATTTTTTGCTCTTAAACTAAAGGGGATTGATGGGTCGGTGAGGAAACGAAGAGGGGATTTGTCCACTGAAGTAACGGAATTTCTTTATGGATTCAGAGAACTTAAACTATACCAGAGGCTGGAGGATAAAGAGAGGAACCTTGTTCAGGCGTCAACAGAATATGTGAATGAGCAGGAACGGGAGAGCACCTATTCCCTCTTTAGTCATTCAGCGAATACACTGGTGTCCCTTCTCATCTCGTGGTTGATTCTGGCTGTGGGTGCTTATTCAGTGGGGGAGGGAGATTTAGACGGGATATTCCTGGCGATGCTTGTCATGATTTCATTAACCGTATTTGAGAATGCAACACCCATGGCCATCCTTCCCATCCATTATGAAGATTCCCGTAAGGCTGCAAACAGACTTTCTACCGTCATGTCAGAAGTAAGGGAAGGAAGATCCTATGGCGGTATCTTAGACAGTAAGGCTCCCTCATTTAGTGTCAGAGATGTGAGCTTTTCCTTTGATGGAGAAGAAAGGAAGGCACTGGATAAAGTGAGCCTTGAGCTGCCGGCCGGATCCAAAACAGCTATTGTTGGTCCCTCGGGATCTGGGAAGTCTACATTGCTTCAACTAATGTTACATTTCTACCCCAAGGACGAAGGATCCATATTGGTGAACGATACATCCCTTATGGATACGGATAAAGAATCTTTATGGGCTGGAGCGAATGTGGTTCTTCAAGAAAACCATTTCTTCTATGGAACAGTGAAGGATAATCTTATGCTGGTGAAGGATGGACTGACTGACAGCCAGATGGAATCTGCATTGGAGAGGGTGAAGCTTGATCATCTATCTTTAGAAGACCCTGTATTAGAGAGAGGGGAAAACCTTTCAGGCGGAGAAAAGCAGCGTCTGGCGATTGCAAGGGCACTGCTGAAGGGGCCAGCGCTGTGGATGTTGGATGAACCGACATCCTCAGTAGATGCATTGATGGAGAACGAAATCTTTTCGCATCTTTATCGCATAGCCGAAGGAGACACCTTGATCTTGATCAGTCACAGGTTGACAGGTCTTGAAGACATGGACCAAATTGTCGTCATGGATCATGGGAAAGTGGTGGAAGCGGGAAGTTTTGATGAACTGATGAGGAAAAAAGGATACTTTTATGAAATGAAACAGATTGAAAAGAGTGTACTCTTATAAAGAGCCTTTAGAAAAGACCACAGCCATAAGGATGTGGTCTTTTCGTATGCTTTATTCTGCCCAATCAATTAAGTTGCGGATATCCAATCGTCCGGATTTGCGTGCTTCCTGCAGTGGTTTTCCGATTGTTATGAGCATGATCGGGATGTAGCGCTCCGACACATTGAATTCGGATACGAGCGCCGCAGGGTTGAAGCCTCCGATCGGGCAGGTATCCCAGCCCTTTGCTTTCGCAGCAAGCATGAATTGCATTGCGGCCAAGGATGCATTACTGAAAGCGGCATCCCGTGGATAATCGTCCCGGCTGTAGGCACCGTCAATTTGTTTCTTTAAGACCTCTTTGATTTCAGCGGTCATTTCTCCTTTTTCAATGGCTGGATCAAAGACGGGGTCGATATTCTTATTGGCTTCAAGGTCGCCAAGTACAGCCACGACAGCAGAAGCATCTTGAACCTGCTGCTGATGATAGGCAATTGGTAATAAGCGTTCCTGAACTTCTTTCGTATCAAAGACCAAGAATTTCCATTGCTGGAGATTCCATGCAGATGGTGCTTTTCCTGCTGTCTCAAGCAGGCTGACTAATTCCTCCCGGGGGGATTTCCACTTGAGGATCGTATACTTTTGTTGAGCGTCGTTCGTCGACGAGTTGAAAAAAATTATCCATTGTAAAGCCTCCTTGATGATCAAAAAAATGTTACAATATGGTATATATTTGTTGGTTACTTACTTTTTGTAAGTGGATAAACAATATGAACAATATAACTGACGTTTTAGTATGCGTCAAGGGAAAACAATTTAGGATGTGTTATGAATGGAAACAAGACTATGTCCCAAATATGCCGCCGCCTTTGAACTATTGGGAAAACGTTGGATCGGGATGATCATAAAAGTATTATTTGACGGAACATGCCGTTTTAAAGATATAAATGAACAAATACCGAATATAAGTCAGAAAGTATTGGCAGACAGACTAAAAGAGCTTGAAGAAAACGGAATCATCTTTCGGGAAGTCCTGGACGAGAAACCGGTTAAAGTTCTTTACAGCTTAACAACAAGAGGCAAAGAACTTCAGCCTGTGTTGGAGGCTGTTCAGATTTGGGCATCCAAGTGGGTTGAATAAAAGCCTGCTTTACAGAAAGCAGGCAGTCTCATGGGTATCATCTGATCTTGAATATTTGTTCAAAAGGATCATCTGGATCGTGGGGGGGTATTGAAATGGATGGGCTTCAATGCAGCATAGCTTCCTCCAATGATGACGGCACACAAGGCAGGTAAGAATAAAATGCCCAGCATGATTACCGCCTCCTTTTCATCTTTTTATTTTGCAAGGGGCATCCCCTTACATGATTCACTCTAAAGTGTGAAACGCGTTTCATGGCAAGACTTAAATTTTGCTATAAATTGGGTGATGTCTGGAATACTTGGACCAAAACCAATGTGAGGTGTCTATATGACAAATATCCGAAGTATCGCAAAGATGGCGGGAGTTTCTGTATCGACGGTTTCACGGGTGCTGAATGAGCACCCTTATGTGAAGGAGGAAAAGCGCAAGAAGGTCCTCGAGGCGATAGGGAAATTAAACTACATAAAGAACGCGAATGCAGTGCATTTATCCAAAGGAAAAACATATAGCATAGGTGTGGTCCTGCCCTTCTTAAACCTGCCCTACTTTGGTGAAATTCTCCAGGGGATCGCAGGGGAGGCGTTAAAGCATGGCTATCATATGCAACTTTTTCAAACCAATTATGACAAGGAGGCAGAGCTTGATGCTTTTCGACGCATGCAAATGAAAGAAGTAGACGGTTTGATCTTGACGTCAAGGTCAAATTCATTGGATGTAATCACGCCGTTCCTTGAAAACACCAACGTCGTTTTTTGCGAAAATGTGAATGGTCATCCATATAAAAAGGTGTATATCGATCACTATCAGGCAATCAGAAAAGGAGTTCACTATCTACATTCAAAGGGTCACTCCCGTATAGGTTTGTGCTTGCATCGAACCTTCGGAACGAATAGTGAAGAAAGAATAAGGGGTTTTCACGATGGGTTGGAATCAGCGGGTCTATATGTGCGAGATGAGTGGATCTTTAATGACTGCTATCATCTAGAGGACGGGAGAAACGTAGTAAAGGAGTGGAAAGAACTTACAGACAAGCCTACTGCCATTATTGTAACGAGTGATCAGGTTTCGGCCGGTATGGTGACAGAGGCAGGGAAAAGAGGGATCAGGATACCCGAAGAAATGGCTATCTTAAGTTTCGATAATCATCCCATCGCAGATGCATTGAATATCACTTCCTTTGAAGTGCCCATACAAAAAGTGGGACAGGAATCATTTAAACTATTCCTTGAAAATGAAGACCCTTCCCCGGTCATCCTGCATACGAAATTATTTGATCGACAAACCGTATAAAACATACTAAGCTCGAGGAGGCATAAAAAGTGTCAGAGAATAAAGAAGAGAAAATGCTTGTGGTGTTAATGGGCATTGTTGCATGCATTGTGCTGATCGTTATCGTAGGAAAATTCCTTCTGTAAGACTTTTTTACCCTTGTCTTCATAAGTCACTTGTTTCTGCCATATGTTTAAAGTAATGAAGCGGTAGGTGAATGGAGCATGTGGTCTGAATTTAAACAATTTATTTCAAGGGGGAATGTTATTGATCTCGCCATTGCCGTCATCATTGGATCGGCATTCGGCAAGATCGTCGAATCTCTCGTGGAAGACATGATGATGCCAACTATCGGTATATTGTTTGGAGGAATAAACTTAGAAGGCCTGCACCTTCGAATTGGAGCAGAGGTGATTGAATTGGGAAAATTCCTGCAAGCTCTTGTAGACTTTATGCTCGTTGCCGTGAGCATCTTCCTGGTTATAAAAGTGGTTAACCGCTTAAAGGGCGGAGAGGAGCAATACAAGCTGAAACAGACGACGAACATTGAAGTTTTACAGGAAATTAGGGATATACTGAAAGAAGACCAAAGACCTTCCCTCTCTCATGATGTTTCGAGAGGTGAACCCATTACAAAGAGTGGGATGAAAATCCAGATCAGAAGCGACAGGAAATCTAAATGAGAACGTGAATATTGACCTAAATCCTACTTTTATAGTAGGATTACTTTGTGTTAATAGAATTATACAGAATCCTACAAGCAAATGGGGTAATGATCGTGAAAAAGATTTATATCATTCATGAAAACAGTGACTGGACCAATCATCTGACAGTACGCCTCGATGAACTCCAATTGCCTTATGAGGAATGGTTCCTTGATGAAGGGATCGTTGATTTGTCTTCAGAGCCGCCGGAAGGGGTATTCTATAATCGGATCAGTGCATCTTCCCATACCCGTAATCATCGGTATGCGCCGGAGCTGACGGAAAGTGTTCTTGCATGGTTGGAGCGGCACGGTCGAAAGGTTCTGAATGGAAGTCGTGCCCTACGGTTGGAAGTGAGTAAAGTGAACCAATATATGTCCTTGAACGCTGCTGGTATCAAGACACCGAAAACGTTGGCTGCAGTCGGTAAAGGGCAAATCATTGAAGCGGCTGAAAAGCTTGGTAAACCATCGTTTATCACTAAGCATAACCGCGCAGGAAAAGGCTTGGGCGTTCAGCTGTTTCATTCTGTGGACGCATTGAAAAACTATGTGTACAGCCCGGCGTTTGAAGAGCCGTTAGATGGAACGACCCTTATCCAGGAATATATCGAATCCCCTGACTCTTCCATTACCCGCTGTGAATTCATCGGTGGTACATTCATGTATGCTGTGAAGGTGGACACGTCAAAGGGATTTGAATTGTGCCCCGCAGACGTGTGTCAGGTCAATGATCAATTTTGTCCAGTAGGGGAGCAGGAGGAAAAACCAGCTTTTCAAATCAGAAAAAACTATACAGACGAGGTTCTTTCATCCTATGAACAATTTTTAAAAGAAAACAAGATCGATGTGGCCGGAATTGAATTTATTCAAGATAAAGAAGGTACGATTTACACGTATGATGTAAATACCAATACAAATTACAATAAGGATGCAGAGGCTGAGGCCGGTCAATTTGGCATGCTTGAACTGGCGAAATATCTTGGGAATCAATTGAAAAGGGTGTAATCTGATTGACTCTCTTGAGTACTCAAGAGAGTTGTTTTATGATATTTAAACATTTTATACATAAATCTGTAACGATTATAGAAGGAGTATGGTAGAATTTCTGTAATGTAGAGAATTTCAGTGAAAGGTTAAAGGGTAAGTATGATTATCTTTAATCAGGATGTTATCAACAATTTTTTTTATATCATTTTGAGCATTTTTTTAATTTTTTTCCTTGTTGAAAAAAAGATGCTTCAAAGCTTGTTTACAAGGGCTGCAATTTTCGTTTCATTCAGTATTGCCATAATCCTGTGCATGCTTTCTCCTATTTACCAGAATCCTTATTGTGTTCATGATTTAAGGATGATTCCCTTTGTCCTTGGAATCATGTATGGTGGGCCTCTCACAGGCTTCGCTTTATTAGTCGTTCTGTTGGCTTCAAGGGCTATGATGTACGGTTGGAGTCTCGTTTCATTTGTTATTTACGTGACCATTTACCTTTTGACGATTGGCGTTATGAAGTGGTTCAATTTTTCAAAGTTAACCAGCAAGGGTAAAATCACATTTTCTGTGGTTCTTTTTACAATTCATTCCATACTGGCGGCCTTGATTGCAGACGCCATGATCGAATTTGTGATCGATGAAAGTTATATGATTAATTTCATTCTGCTTCCTTCTGTAGGAATTCTTATCCTGACATACATATGTGAAACATTAATTAAACAGATTCAAATGAAGCAAGATCTTGTCAAAATCGAAAAAATGGAAGTGATGGCCCAGTTGGCTGCCAGTATTTCACACGAAGTGAAGAACCCTTTAACCGTTATCAAAGGGTTCCTGAGACTGCTCAACCAAAAAAATATTCCCGCTGGGAAGAAAGAACAATATTTGGCCATCGCATCATCAGAACTGAACAGGGCAGAAGAAATCATTAATGACTATCTCACTTTTGCCAAGCCTGATTCTGAGCATACGGAGAATATTCTGGTTGCCGAACAACTTAATAAACTGATTGAAATGATTGAACCTCTGAGTAATCAACAATCCGTGCAGGTAGATACGAATATTACCGAAGCCACCATCAAAGGAAGTACACGGGGTTTTCATCAGGCATTTTTGAATATCATCAAAAATGCTGTGGAATCCATGCCCGATGGCGGTACTCTTTCTATCCAAACCAAGGTTCATAAAGGATATGTCACCATCACCATCGCTGACAATGGAATGGGGATGACCACAGAACAGCAAGCCCGTCTTGGGGAGCCTTACTTTTCTACCAAGGAAAGAGGGACGGGACTCGGACTTATGGTTTCTTACCGTAGTATTGAAGCCATGAAAGGGAAGATTACAGTTGAAAGCCGAATGGGTAAGGGGACGAGTTTTTCGATTGTCTTTCCCCTGGTACATACGAATGACCTTCCATTATTATAGGTGGAGGGTCTTTTTGATGTTTATCTGTCTCCGCTTATGCTTGTCGCCTCTGAACGATCCGCCTCCGCTTTTCGTGATCCAGCTCCGGCGGCTAGGCCCTCGAGGTCATAAGCTAAATTGACCAAAAAGGCAAAGAGCGCCTTTCTGGTCAATTCAGCTTATGCTTGTCGGGCCTAACCAAGCCGCCTCCGCTTTTCTATATTGTCCAGCTCCAGGGCTTAGAGGCTCGAGGTCATAAGTCAAACATGCCAAAAAGGCAAAGGGCGCCTTTCCGGCATGTTCGCCTTATGCTTGTCGCCTCTGGGCAAAGCCCTTCCGCTTTTCGTGATCCAGCTCCGGCGGCTAGAGGCTCGAGGTCATAAGGTAAACCTACCAAAAAGGCAAAAAACGCCTTTCCGGTAGGTTCCCCTTATGCTTGTCGCCTCTGAACGAGCCGCCTCCGCTTTTCATGATCCAGCTCCGGCGGCTAGGCCCTCGAGGTCATAAGCTAAATTGACCAAAAAGGCAAAGAGCGCCTTTCTGGTCAATTGAGCTTATGCTTGTCGGACCTAACCAAGCCGCCTCCGCTTTTCTATATTGTCCAGCTCCAGGGCTTAGAGGCTCGAGGTCATAAGTCAAACATGCCAAAAAGGCAAAGGGCGCCTTTCCGGCATGTTCGCCTTATGCTTGTCGCCTCTGGGCAAAGCCCTTCCGCTTTTCGTGATCCAGCTCCGGCGGCTAGAGGCTCGAGGTCATAAGGTAAACCTACCAAAAAGGCAAAAAACGCCTTTCCGGTAGGTTCCCCTTATGCTTGTCGCCTCTGAACGAGCCGCCTCCGCTTTTCTATTGTACTTTCCTTAATTATCTGATAATATATATTCCTGCTCCCAAACGCCTACATAATTTATCCAGATTTCGATGTGTCTTTTTAGTGATGTCCATCTCGAGCGCCTGGTTTAACCGGCTTCACCTTGAAGTGTTTGTCCACTTAGAGTCGTTACCTAAGTGGAAGAGGTGAGACATTTTTCTCCATTGCGGATACTAACATTTGGAAGGAGAAATGTATGACGAAGGAATCGAACATTCATCCCGATTATTCAACGGAAACAGAACGCTTAGAATTCACGAAACGCTACATTGATGTTGTCATCAATACATCCCGGACAAGTAAAGAAAAGTATAAGGAAAACATGGAAAAAGCTTTTGGGGATATTGATTGGGGCGAGTCTAGCGCAGCCTACATCGATATCTTGACGAACTCAAGCTTTTTTGAAATGTCTAAAGAAGAGTTGGAATCCCTCACAAAAGCGAAAACCAAACCGTATTTTGCCCGTATCGATTTTCAGCATAAGGACTCGGACAGGGTGGAGAAGCATTATATCGGGAAGACCTCCCTTTATCAGCGGGAGAACCAGGAACAAATCATTGTGGACTGGCGTTCTCCCATTGCGAATCTATATTACGAGGGAAGGATCGGCAATGTTTCGTATGATGCTGAAGACGAGAAGTACGAAGGAGATTTATCCTTAAAGCGCCAGTACATGATTGAAGATGGTTTGCTGGAGGAAATCCGCGATATCGATCTGACCACCACCGATGAACTGCTTCAGGATTCATTAGCCAAAAGCTCAAGCAACCGATTAACAGAGATTATTTCGACGATACAAGAAGAACAAAACCGTATCATCCGTGCAGATCTAAATAAGCCCATCATCGTACAGGGAGCGGCCGGAAGCGGAAAAACAACAATAGCTCTTCACCGTATATCTTATTTCATTTACCATTACAAACAGCATTTTGACCCGAAACAACTGATGATCTTGGCACCGAGTAACCTCTTCATAGACTATATTTCAGAAGCGTTGCCGGAGCTTGGAGTGGAACGGGTGAGGCAGACAACATTCACGGATTATGTTATGACCTGCCTCGAGAAGGAACTTACCTTAATAGAAGATAACAAGCTTATTAAACTGATTGAAGCCCATGATGGGGACGTTGAAACAGTTTCATGGATTTCAGGGTTTAAAGGATCCAAGACCTTCAGGAGAATACTTGATGATTACATCGAAGAAATTGAACAGCGCTTTTACACATCCAAGGACTTCTATGTGGATAAATATAAGCTCTATACAGCAAGAAGGTTCACTCACCTGTTTAAAGAGGAATACACGTATATGCCGATCTATCGTAGGATGGAAAAGCTGAAATCCCTCCTCCAAAGCTATGTCCGTCAGAACAAGAAACAAATGGTGGAGAAGGTGGAGAAGTTTTTTGATGAACGGATCGAAACAGCTCTCTTTGAGCGTTCAAAGGCTGGAAACCGGAAAGATTACGTGTCAAAAGCATTAGACAAGAAAAGTGAACGTGTGAGCGAAATCAAGAAAGCGATCCGCACAAGCGTCGGTGCGTATATGAAGCAGTTTGAAAAGAAGAATCTGGATCACTATTTCATTGAATTATTTTCAGATCCGGAACGGCTTGCTTCCTACTCGAAGGGTGATTTGAGCCTTAAGCAAGCTGAACAACTTTGTGACTACACCTTGAAATACGCAAAGAAAAAACAGTATGAAGTAGAAGACCTGGCGATACTCCTTTACTTGCAATCCCATTTGTACGGGATCGACAAATTTTACAAAGCGAAGAATATCGTGATAGATGAAGCTCAGGATTACAGCTATCTGCAACTCTATTCATTGAAGAGGGCACTGGAAACCGACATGTTCACGCTGGTTGGGGATCTTGCTCAAGGGATTCACTCGTACCGTGGACTTCAGTCGTGGGACCCGGTGTATAGAGATGTGTTTCCAAGAGCTACATATACTGAACTCCAAAAAAGCTACCGAACCACGATTGAAATCATGGAAGAGGCAAATGCCTTGTTGAATCTCTTACCCTATGATTTCCCCAAGGTGAATCCAGTGGTCAGACACGGGGATGCTCCCACCTATGAAGAGTTTAAAGAATTGGAAGAATTGGCTTCCATCATTGAGGGCAGTGTCGGTATAGGCCGTGGTGAAGGATTTCAAACCTTTGCCGTGATCGGAAAGAGCATGAAGGACTGTTTGAAAATCAGTAAGATCCTTCAACAACGCAATCCAGGTGAAGTGAAGTTGTTGGAAGAACAAGAATCCATTCCTAAAGATCAAATCGTGGTCGTTCCATCTTACCTTTCAAAAGGACTTGAATTCGACGTCGTGATGATCGTAGCGGTTGATGAAGCATTCAACCCGGGAAACGAATTAGATATCAAGCTGCAATATGTGGCCATGACACGGCCCCTGCATAAGCTATCGTTCATTGGGAAGAGAAAAGAGCAATTTATCAACCGGTAGATCGACTAGAAAGGTCCGTCCCCAGCAGAGAGGGACGGACCTTTTCGATTTCATCAGCGTTGATCATTTCCTGATCATAAAATTAGCATAATCGGGATTAAGTTTGTAAAATAGTAATTCAGGAGGGATGCTACATGTTAAAAAACTTGCGAAGTACGAAAACGTTACATAACGGAATCGACATTCCTTATGTTGGTTTAGGAGTCTTTCAAATGAAAGATCCGTCTGAAACGGTGCACGCTGTTCGAACAGCGATTCAATCCGGTTACAGATCCATCGATACAGCGGCGGTCTACGACAATGAAGAAAGCGTAGGTCAAGGTGTAAAAGAAGGTGGAGTGGCTAGAGAAGAACTATTCATAACATCCAAAGTGTGGAATAGTGACCAGGGATACGATTCAACATTAAAAGCTTTTGAAACGAGCTTAAAAAAGCTTGATATGGATTATCTGGATCTATACCTTATCCATTGGCCGGTAGAAGGAAAATACAATGATACATGGAAGGCTCTTGAAAGACTTTATGGGGGAAGGTTTAGTGAAATCCATCGGTGTAAGCAACTTCCATCAGCACCATCTTGAAGATGTGATGAAGAACGGCAATGAAAAGCCTGTATTGAATCAAATCGAACTTCACCCACGTCTGAATCAAGAAAAAATAAGAGAATTTTGTGCATCGCAAAACATCGCCGTGGAAGCATGGTCTCCAATCGCTCAAGGGCGGGTTCTGGATGAGCCGACCCTGAATCATATTGCGGCTAAACATGAAAAGTCTGCAGCACAGGTAATTTTGCGGTGGCATTTGCAAAATGATGTCATCATCATCCCTAAATCCGTCCATGAGAAGCGTATTAAAGAAAACGCGGATCTATTCAATTTCGAACTGACATTGGAAGAAATGAACCAAATCAATGAACTGAACCTTGACGAACGCTTCGGTCCAGATCCGGACAACTTCGACTTTTAATCAGTACCATAGAAATAAATTTAAAAAGGTCCGTCCCTCGTATAGAGGGACCTTTTGATTGGGAAGCACCCATTTACTTGAATAGTGGTAAAATCTTATTGACAGTGGAGAGAGTGCTGGTATATAATTATCTCGAATTAAAAATAAATATATTCGAGATAACTTGTACTCTTTTTTTATGTATATATCTCAAATTAAAGATAAATGATTTGAGAATAATTAGATTTGAAATGTTTAAAGCCAATCTCGAAGGGAAAACAAAAAGGAGGAAGTAAGATGACAGCATTAGCTGCGTTTGGTTTATTGGTTATTCGTTTAGTTGTAGGGTTAACATTTGCTGCTCACGGAGCACAAAAATTATTTGGTTGGTTTGGGGGACACGGACTGCAAGGAACAGGTGGTTTCTTTGAGTCCATTGGAATCAAGCCTGGAAAGACGATGGCATTGCTTGCCGGACTTTCTGAAGTTGCAGGAGGATTACTCTTCGCGGCAGGTTTTCTGACGCCACTGGCGGCTTTACTTATCATTGGGACGATGATTGTAGCCATTGTAAAAGTGCATGGACCAAATGGTTATTGGGTTACCCAAAATGGTACAGAATATAATGTGATCCTCATCGTTGTTGCTCTTGGAGTCGCATTGACAGGGGCAGGATCATTCTCTTTAGACGCACTGCTATTCTAGAAGTGTAGTGCGGTCTGTTGCAGGTTTCTCTAAGATCTACCTGCATCCTTACTCTGTGTTTCATCCATTTTCTATATACATTCCACATTAAAAGGAGAGATTTCGATTATGTCTAACGTAAAACTTGCTATTATGTATTACAGTTCAACAGGAACAAACTATCAAATGGCGAAATGGGCAGAAGAGGCTGCGAAAGAAGCAGGGGCTGAAGTGAAAGTACTTCGTTTTGAAGAAACTGCACCTGAGGGTGCAATCGCTTCGAATCCCGCATGGGAGAAGCACTATAATGAAACAAAAGATATCGTTCCAGTTGCCACACTTGACGATCTGGAATGGGCCGATGCTTATCTCTTTAATGTTCCAACCCGGTTCGGAAACGTGCCTTCACAAGTGAAAGCGTTCCTGGATACAACTGGGGGATTATGGTTTAATGGAAAATTGGCAAACAAAGTTGTAAGTGCCACTTCATCTGCCAGCAACTCACATGGAGGTCAGGAGCAGACGGTTCTTGCCCTATACACGACCATGATGCACTGGGGTGCGATTATCGCGGCACCTGGTTATACAGATCAATCAAGTTTCACTACCGGCGGGAACCCATACGGAACAAGTGTAACAGTGGATCAAGAAGGGAACATGATTGAAGAGGTAGAACCTGCTGTGAAACATCAGACCCGTCGCACCATCCAGATTGCTGAAGCGGTGAAAAACGGATTGAAGTAACGGAACGAGAAACACCGGGTACTCTTATGAGTATAGATCCGGTGTTTTTTCTTGTTAACATTCTTGAAGAGACCTCAATCAACGGCTGTAATCCTTACAAAGGGTATCCTTGAACATTTTCTTACGAGATCCGATATGATGGAATAAGAAAGCCTGAATCAGCGTATTCCATCAAACCCCTATATCATCCATACATTCAGCCTGACACTCAATTCTCTCACCTGTCAGGGGATGCGGAAACGAGATCCTCGCCGCATGAAGTGCCTGGCGCTTTACGATTGGTTTTCCCCCATATAATGTATCTCCCACCAGCGGGTGTCCGATATGGCTCATATGAACACGAATCTGATGTGTGCGTCCCGTTTCGAGCTGAACTTCCACCATTGTGGTAGAAGTTTCTGTTTTAAGCACCTTATAATGAGTGATGGCATCCTGACCGGCAGGTGATACCCTTCGTCTTGTATTATGATGGCGATCCCTTCCGATCGGTTCAGCGATGGTACCTTTTTTCCGTAGTAATGTGCCATGTACAAGAGCATGGTAAGTCCGTTTGATCTTTCGCTCAGTAAGAAGCCGGTCAAGAATCGCTTTGCTTAAGGCATGTTTGGCAAATATGACCGCCCCGGACGTGTCACGATCCAAACGGTGAATGTGCATGACACGGCAGTATTCTCCCCGGGCTTGATGATGATACGCCACAAGATTGGATAAGGTATCCGTTTCACAGGGGTGGTTGGGATGAGTGTCGATTCCAGCAGGCTTATTCACGACAATCAAGTGTTCATCCTCATATAAAACATCGAGCACTCCATAGGTGGGAGGAACATCGTAATCTACTTTTTTAAACAAATGAATCTGAAGTGTATCCCCTGGATGAACAGGGTGGGTCCAGGATATCAATTCTCCGTTTACTTTAATATCCTTTTCCATTCTCATAGTATGAATCATTTTCTTAGGGGCCTGCCACTTATTTCTAAGGATTGTTTCAATCGTTACATTTTTCCAATTATCTGGGATGACTAGTTCGAATAGTTCCCCTTTTTTCTGTGTTTTCATCAAAAATCTCCTTTATAAGACAATCTCTTTATACTCGCGTGGGTGTTTAAGCCTATTTTAACTCCTGTTCAACCCAATTCATGGGTATAATTACCACGCTTTGGGTTCTACTTCTATGTTATCCTTAATATATCTATTACAGAGAGATTACAACCATTACAAAGGTGGGTTATGAAGGTGAAAGTTCTACTAGCATCGACACATGAACAGGAAGATAAGATTCAAGAGCTCATACAGTACATGTATTGTACTATTTTCCCTGATTATTTCACAGATGATGAAATCGAACAATTTGAGGAAATGCAGGTACTGCATACTACAACAAGGAATTTTGAATATTTTGGTACTCTTAAAGAAGCATTTCAGGTCATTTCCAGCTTGCAAACGTTGATTTCCATCGTCGAGAGCGGTGTGAAAAAAGATGTATATGAGGATATGTTTTATCACAATGCCCGTATACTCCAGGGGTTTGGCATGTTTTTCCCATTGTCATATGACCAATTCAGTACGGAACCCGCTTGTAAGCATAGTCTGAGTATTTATTCAAGGGCGGATAACCATCTTCTTATCTGAAGAATCACGGGATGAAAAGTTTGAAAATTCATATAAGATGTTTATAAGATCAAACTGTGGGGAAGATAACTTATAATAAGTGAATCCTGAAGATATCCGAATATCTTCATCTTGAAATTCCTCCTCAATTGAAAGGGGCTGACCTGTGGAAAAGTCAGCCCCTCTTTTTTGTGTCATTATTCGGTTGTAACATTCTCTTCAAAAAACTTACGGAATTCTTCTTCAGGCTGTCCCCCTACGATTCTAGCCGCTTCTTTACCATCTTCGAAATGAACGAGGGTCGGAGTGGCTTCGATTCCGTAATCACTCCATCCTTGTTCAAACTCGAGAACATTGTACTGAACCATATCGACACCCATGTCTTCTGCAAGAGGGGCTAGATAAGGTGTGGTGTTTTTACAGTGACTGCATTTAGAGCTATAGAAATAAACGGTCACGTCTTCGTTATTCTTTAGTTGCTCTTCAAGCTCTTCAGGTAGGATGATATTTTGATAATTAGGGTCATCCAGAAGTTCGACAGTGGCGGGATCCAGGTTCGACTTTTTAAACTTATTCCCCTCTGCCTTTTGACTGTTCTGCATGCTTGTGATAATGGCGATGGCTGCAAATAATCCAACAATTGCTACTAAAAATATCATGACTTTCTTCAAACTAGTTGTCCTCCTTTATTGCTTTTAATACGATTAGGCTCGATATAAAGATGATGATGAAACCTGTCATAGCCAGGAACGGAATCGTGATAAATCCCATAAAGTTGATGTATTCACCGGTACACGGCACGCGTCCGCAGGCAGGTGCGCTCTCTGATAGAAACGATACTTTTTGCAGGGAGTAGTGATACACGGAAACGAGAAGGCCGATTCCGGATAAAATACCGGAGTATAGTGCCGCCTGAAAGTCTTTCCGAACATAAGCCACTCCGAGTAAGATGACCATCGGATACATGAGGATACGCTGATACCAGCATAATTCACAAGGTTCATATTTCATGATTTCAGAGAAATATAAGCTTCCCATAGTTGCAACAAGGGAGGAAGCCCACGCAAGGAATAACAGGGAATCTGCTTTTTTGTTCATATAGAATTCCTTTCTTCGTATATTCTATCAAATTATAGTATGTTATTATTATAACTGTAAAATAAGAAATCTTAATGAAGAAGTATGATATTTTTTTAACGTTTTGTGCAAGCGTTTGCAACTTAGTGAAAATGATCTTTCAGGAGGAAACACATATGACGAAACAATGGTGGAAAGAGTCAGTAGTCTATCAAATCTATCCACGGAGCTTCATGGATTCCAATGGGGATGGTGTCGGTGATATCAGGGGGATTATTTCAAAACTGGATTATCTGAAGAAATTGGGAATCGATGTGGTTTGGCTATCCCCTGTCTACGAATCACCGAACGATGACAATGGCTATGATATAAGCGATTATAAAAAAATCATGGACGAATTCGGCACAATGGCTGACTGGGAAGAAATGCTTGATGAAATGCATAAGAGAGACATAAAGCTAGTAATGGACCTGGTTGTAAATCACTCTTCAGATGAGCACGGCTGGTTTGTGGAGTCAAGGAAATCGAAGGATAATCCTTACCGGGATTATTATATTTGGCGGGAAGGAAAAGGCGGACAAAAACCGAACAACTGGGAATCGGTTTTCAGTGGATCAGCCTGGGAATACGATAAGGAGACAGACGAATACTTCCTTCATATTTTTTCAAAAAAACAGCCGGATCTGAACTGGGAAAATCCGAAGCTTCGTCAGGAAATTTATCGCATGATGAAGTTTTGGCTGGATAAGGGCATCGATGGTTTCAGGATGGATGTCATCAACTTTATTTCAAAAGTTCCAGGACTCCCAGATGCTCCGAACCCTGAAGGAAAGGAGTATGCATCTGGTCATGATTTCTTTATGAACGGCCCGCGCATTCATGAATTTCTCCAAGAGATGAATCAAGAAGTCCTTTCACATTATGATGCCATGACAGTAGGAGAAATGCCTGGTGTCACACCGGAAGAAGCCATCCTTTATACAGGTGAAGGCCGAAATGAAGTGAACATGGTATTCCAGTTTGAACACATGGACGTGGACTCGGGTCCAGGGGGGAAATGGGACGTCATCCCATTCGATCTGGTAAAATTAAAATCAATCTTAACGAAGTGGCAAACGGAGCTTCACGGTAAAGGCTGGAATAGCTTGTATTGGAATAACCATGACCAGCCAAGGATCGTGTCAAGGCTTGGGGACGATGGGGAGTATCGCGTAAAGTCCGGGAAAATGCTCGCAACACTACTTCACCTCATGCAGGGCACTCCTTACATTTATCAGGGGGAAGAGCTTGGTATGACGAATGTCCGTTTTTCATCGATTGATGATTACAGGGATATCGAAACGTTAAACATGTACCGTGAAAAAATAGGAGCAGGGAAGAATCCGGAAGAAATCATGAATTCCATCTATGTGAAGGGGAGAGATAACGCCAGAACCCCAATGCAGTGGAACAACGGGATTCATGGAGGATTTACGGAAGGGGAGCCATGGATCCGGCTTAACCCAAACTATAAAGAAATCAATGTTGAAGAAGCTTTAAATGATCCCGATTCTATTTTTTACTACTATCAAAAGTTGATTTCTCTCCGAAAAGAGCACGAAATCATCCCGTATGGTTCCTTTGAGCTCCATTATCCAGAACATCCTTCCGTGTATGCTTATACGAGAACCTATGGAAATGAGAAAATATTGGTTCTTTGCAACGTATCAGGAGAGAAGCAAGTCTTGGAGAACATCGCTTCATTTGACATCAAACGTGCCAAAGTGCTCATTACCAACGAAGATAAGCGTATAGAAAATGAGTTTACTCTGAACCCGTGGGAAGCGACGGCATATTATTATAAAGGCTGATCAGGGAAACTGGGACAAAAGGATTTATGTCTAAATAACACCCGAACTAATTTACCTGTAAATAGGTAATATAGTTCGGGTGTTATACTTATTAAAATATCTTAGATTGCAATTAACCAGCGGTTGATTGGAGTACTAGACGTAGACTCCTGGGGGAAGTGCAGCTTATGTGAGACCTGTCGAGCTGCAGGGCATAGAAGCACATGTTATAAGTCAAAACCGTCCATGAAGGCAAAGAACGCCTTAAGGGCCTTTTCGCCTTATGCCACCAGCCTCTTTTAAACAATGTTTCCGAACTCACTTTACGTACAGAAACTCACACAAATCAAAATTCTTCAAATCGCTTCCATCCCTTTGCTAAAATAAATGAAGTGGACTGTCATGAACTTCGTTTCATCAGTGCACTATAAGGGTATATAATATGGGTATTTTATGAAGGAGTAGATCATATATGGCAGAAAAACTAGATTTATCACAGTTTGAAAAGAAAATGATCATTCGTCCTATGGAACATAGGGACATTCAAGATATCATCAACATGCAGTCTGTCTGTTTTCCGGGAATGGATCCATGGAAGGTAGAGCATTTGGAAAGTCATCTGGACGTGTTTCCAGAAGGACAGCTTGTGGCGGAATTAGAAGGGGAAATCATTGCTTCATGCTCAAGCTTAATTATTAACTTCGATGAGTACGATGACCGTCATACATGGGACGATGTAACGGATAACGGTTACATAACGAATCACAATCCGGACGGCTATAATTTATATGGAATTGAAGTCATGGTTCATCCTGAATACAGACGTATGAAAGTTGGGCACCGTTTGTATGAAGCAAGAAAGGATCTTGCACGCCAGTGGAACTTGAAGAGTATCATCATCGGCGGCCGAATCCCGAATTATCACAAGTACTCAGAGGAGATGTCTCCCCGTGAGTACGTCGATTCAGTAGGGCGTCATAAAATTTATGATCCGGTCCTTTCCTTCCAATTATTAAATGGATTCACCCTGATGCGGATCAATCCGAACTACTTACCAGATGATAAACGATCTCATAAATACGCTACCCTCATGGAGTGGAATAATGTCGATTACCGTCCATCAAGTAAGCGGCATTTTAAGACAAGTTATCCGGTCCGGATCTGTGTTGTTCAATATATGATGCGTAAAATTAATTCCTTTGAGGAGTTTGCCAATCAGGTTGAGTATTTTACGGATGTCGCCTCAGATGCCAAGTCGGATTTCGTTGTCTTCCCTGAAATCTTCACTACACAGCTGATGTCATTCCTGAATATTCAGTCACCCAGCCTTGCTGTGAGAAAGCTGACCGATTTCACGGAGGAATACATTGAATTATTCACGGATCTTGCTGTTCGTTACAACGTGAACATCATTGGGGGTTCTCATTTTGTAAAGGAAGAAGATGATGAGATTTATAATATTGCCTATCTGTTCCGCCGGGATGGAACGATAGAGAAGCAATACAAGATTCATATCACACCAAATGAACGAAAGTGGTGGGGGATCAGCCCGGGAGATTCTGTTCGGGTATTCGATACTGATTGCGGAAAGATCGCCATTCAAATCTGTTATGATATTGAATTCCCTGAGCTTGCCCGTATCGCAACAGACAAAGGGGCGAAAATCATCTTTACCCCATTCTGTACGGAAGATCGCCAAGGGTATCTCCGTGTCAGATACTGTGCACAGGCCCGTGCTGTAGAGAACCAGATCTATACGGTCATTTCAGGTACGGTGGGGAATCTTCCCCAAACTGAAAATATGGACATTCAATACGCCCAGTCCGGCATATTTGCACCTTCAGACTTTGAATTTGCCAGGGATGGCATAGTTGGGGAAACGAATCCGAACATCGAGATGGTCATGATCGGAGACGTCGACCTTGAGGTGCTGCGCCGCCAGAGACAATCGGGAACGGTTCGCCAGCTCAAAGACCGCAGGCATGATGTATACGGTGTGAATTATAAGAAATAAATAACGGGTAGAATGAAGCTCATTGGAAGAAGGAAATTCCGATGAGCTTTTTTGGTTTTCTGGTGCCTATTAAGAAAAATGTTTAGAAATGAATGTTTTGAAAATACTACTACCAATAGATGGATGGGAGAGTGAAGTATGTGTTTGTCAAAATCATTCTGTGGTTAATCCTGATCATTCCCTGGCTCAGCTTATTGCTTTTGAATAAAAAAGATGTGAAGCGATTTATGCCTGTGGGAATATTGGCCTCTTTTATAATGGTCCTTTATAATCTGGTAGCCTATCATCACCAGCACTGGGAGATAAACGTTTCGATTATACCATCACTTAATCCTGCCTTCGCATCAGGTGTTTTAGGGGCATTCTTAGTAGTCACCATTTGGATCTTTACATTCTCGTTCGGTCATTTCTGGAAATATCTATTGGTAAATGTGATCGCTGATTTCTTGTTTACGGTATTTCCATTTCATTACATATTTCAAGATGTACTTGGTATTTACAAATTGATCGATATTTCTACATGGGAAAGGTGGGGGTTATTTGTCACCATGTCGGTGGTCATTTATGGTTATCAGCTTTGGCAGGAAGAGGTCCTGTTATCGGATAATCAATCTGGGCAAATGATCTGAAGTGTTAGGATTGAACAATGAACTGCCTGTAAAAGGGTGGTTCTTTTTTATGGTCACTTTCATCATTCCATCGTCAAAAATTATGCTAAAATAAAGATTGTGTGAAAGTTGTCGACATGTGACGGATAGTTTAAGAAGGATTTCTACAATTTATGATAGAATTAATTATTATACATCATTAGGAGGGGATCGTTTTGAGTTGGAAAACATCGTGGGAAAAATGGAGCAGCTACTTACATCTTGATAAAGAATTGAATGGGCTTTTAGAAACAATGAAAGACGACGAGAAAACCTTGGAAGACGCATTTTACAAAAATTTAGAATTTGGTACTGGTGGTATGAGGGGAGAAATTGGCCCCGGAACCAATAGGATGAACATATATACAGTCAGAAAGGCTTCTGAAGGGTTGGCGCGATACATAGAAGAACAAGGGGAAGAGGCTAAAAATCGCGGGGTTGTAATCGCTTACGACTCCCGTCATAAATCCCCTGAATTTGCCATGGAGTCAGCTAAAACCCTCGCTACACATGGGATTCAAACATACGTGTTCGATGAATTGAAGCCTACTCCGGAACTTTCATTTGCCCTTAGGCAATTAAAGGCATTCTCAGGAATTGTGGTGACGGCGAGTCATAATCCTCCTGAATATAATGGATATAAAGTATATGGGGAAGATGGGGCACAGCTGCCGCCGCATGTAGCCGACGCTGTGATCGACAAAGTAAATGAGGTAGAGAATGAGCTTGAAATTCAGGTGAAGTCTGAAGAAGAGTTGAAATCAAAAGGCCTGATTAAAATGATCGGTGAAGAAATGGATCAATCTTACCTTGAACACTTGATTTCCATTTCAGAAAAACCTCAAATTGCCAAGGAAGTTGATCTGAAAATCGTCTTTTCTCCATTGCATGGAACTGCATTGAAAATGGCCCAAAGAGGTCTGAAAGCTTTAGGATATGAGTCGGTTCACATTGTAAAGGAACAGTCGATCCCAGATCCTGAATTTACAACGGTTAAGTCCCCTAATCCTGAAGATAAAGCAGCCTTTGAATATGCCATTCGTGACGGAAAAGAGATTGACGCCGATATCCTCATTGCGACAGATCCTGATGCCGATCGTTTAGGGGTTGCTGTAAAGGGAGGATCAGGGGAGTATATCCTCCTGACGGGAAACCAGACAGGTGCGATTTTACTGGATTATATCCTTGCACGTAAACAGGAAAAGAACATGATTCCTGAAAATGGCCGGGTATTCAAGACCATCGTAACATCTGAACTCGGCCGTAATGTGGCCGAACATTACGGAGCTTCAGTGGAGGATGTGCTGACAGGCTTTAAATTTATCGGTGAGAAAATCAAGAAATATGAAGAAACAGGTGAACACTCCTTCTTATTTGGTTATGAAGAGAGTTATGGTTATCTAATTGGTGACTTTGCACGGGATAAAGACGCGATACAGGCCGTTCTCATGGCTGCAGAGGCAGCAGCTTATTATAAAAAAGAGGGGAAAACCCTTTATGATGTTCTGAATGATTTATTTGAAACTCACGGCTTCTATCAAGAGGGACTTAAGAGCTTGACTCTTAAAGGAAAAGAAGGGGCTGAACAAATTCAGGGAATTCTCAGGGACTTCAGAAACGACCCATTAAAAGAAGTGGCCGGACTTGCTGTTGTATCGTCGGAAGATTATAAATCAAGCAGGAAAGTTGATTTACAATCAGGTGAAGAATCTGTTATAGAACTTCCTTCATCAAATGTCCTGAAGTATCATCTTGAAGATGGATCATGGATCTGTCTGCGCCCATCAGGGACAGAGCCGAAAATCAAGTTCTATTTCAGCGTGATTGGCAGAACCCAAAAGGATAGTGATGATAAATTACATGCTCTTCAAGAAGCCATCATGGCGAAAGTGGATACGATGATCGGTTTACCTGAAGGAAAAGCATAAAGCCTGTTATCAGGGTCCAATCAAAAAAACAAGAGAAGCCAGCTGCCTCTCTTGTTTTTTTCTATTGTCATCAGAACGTTTGTTTTCGGTCAAAGGTCGGAGACGGTTTCATGCTTTTTGAGAATATCGCTTTTGTGTGAATTCTATATAATAATAGTATAGGATTGGAGAGGACGATGAAAATGAATCAAGAATCCCTTTCAAATATTGAGCTTTTGAAAGAGATAGCTGAATTGCTGAACAATGAAACAGAGCGGTCTTCCATGCTTTCAGGTGCATTGAAGAAGCTGATCGTCGGCACAAGCTTCACAACGGGATGGATATTTTTTATCGATGAGGAAGGCAGTCACGAGCTTGTATCCTATGAGAATCTTCCTGAATCCCTTTCAGAGCGTAACTGTGAACGAATGAAGGAGGGAGGATGCTGGTGTGTAAACCGCTTTCGAAAAGGCAAGCTCACCAAAGCCTCCAATATCATAGAGTGTCAGCGAATCGAGCAGGCAATTGAAGAAAACAGGGGCGCTACAGATGATATCACGTATCATGCGACGGTACCCCTTCAGTCCGGTGATGAGGCCTTCGGGTTGTTGAATGTGGCAGCACCGAATAAAACCCATTTTTCAACGGACGAACTGGCACTTCTTGAATCGGTTGCCTTCCAAATCGGTTCTGCCATTAAACGTATTATGCTGACAAAGAAGGAGAAGGAGATCGCATTGATCGGAGAAAGAAACCGACTGGCGAGAGACCTTCATGATTCTGTGAATCAACTGTTGTTTTCCCTTACTTTAACGGCAAGGGGAGGTAAAGAAATGACGGAGGAAGAGGAGCTGAAGGATACCTTCAACACCATTCAAAGCCTTGCCCAGGAAGCCTTGACGGAAATGCGGGCCCTCATCTGGCAATTGAGGCCCCATGGTCTGGAAAATGGGGTGGTGGAAGCGGCCAAAGGTTACGCAGATATGTTGGGTTTAACCTTGATAACGAAAGTAGAGGGAGTCATTTCCGTCAGTTCTAAAGTAGAGGAAGTACTCTGGAGAATCAGTCAGGAAGCCCTTAATAATTGTAAGAAACATTCCGGGGAGAAGGATATTTACTATACATTGAAAAGTGAGTCACAATCGATTCTTCTTACGATTGAAGATAAGGGATACGGGTTCCATTATGACAGGAAACATTCTCTGCCCTCATTAGGAATCCAAAGCATGAAAGAACGTGTTAGAAGCATAGGTGGCCGGTTAACCGTCGGAAGTGAACTTGGAAAAGGAACGACCATTTCAGTTCAAATACCCTATTAGGAGGTGCTGTGCAATGATCAAAGTGTTAATAGCCGATGACCATCATGTCGTGCGAAGAGGCCTCGTATTCTTTTTGAAAACTCAAAAGGATCTGGACATTGTGGGTGAGGCGAAGAATGGTGAAGAAGCCGTTCAATTAGCAGAAACATTGAAACCTGATATTATCTTGATGGATTTAATGATGCCGGTCATGGATGGAATTCAGGCAACAAAGGAAATCAAAAAAACTCATCCCTCCATCCAAATACTTATGCTCACCAGTTTTTCCGATCAGAATCATGTGATTCCAGCCATCGAAGCAGGGGCAGCAGGGTACCAATTAAAGGATATTGAACCCGATGAGCTGGTGAATAGCATAAGAAAACTTTTATCCGGGGAGAACTCTCTTCATCCAAAGGCAACCAATCATTTACTTACCCGAATTTCCAAAAAGGAGCCGCCGCACAAAATCCATGAGCTTACGAAACGGGAGAAGGATGTGTTGATTGAGCTGACGAAAGGTAAGAGTAATAAAGAGATTGCTTCCAGCCTATATATAACGGAAAAAACCGTCAAGACCCATATATCGAATATTTTTTCCAAGCTGGATGTTTCTGATCGGACACAAGCGGCTTTGTACGCTGTAAAGCATCATTTAACATCAAACTAAACAGGAAAGGATTTTTTTCATGAGTATCCTAATCATTAACGGAAGTCCAAGAAAAGAAGGTCGAACTGGCACTGCATCACGATTCATTGCAAAGACATATGATATTGACCTCATTGACTTAAGTGATGGGGCGCTGCCGTTGTATACAGGAGAGCAGCATCAATCAGAGCTTGAGGCCGTACAGACATTGAAAGAAAAAGTAAAAAAGGCAGATGCTGTTATTTTAGCATCCCCTGAGTATCACAGCGGTATGAGCGGTGCTTTGAAAAACGCACTCGATTTCCTGAGCAGTGAACATTTTGCCCATAAGCCTGTTGCTCTCCTTGCATGTGCCGGTGGGGGAAAAGGCGGAATCAACTGTCTGAACAACTTACGCACCGTCGGCAGGGGAGTATATGCGAACGTTATTCCGAAGCAGGTCATCCTTGATCCCAACTGTTTTGATTATGAAGGGGAATCACTTCTTGAAGAGCCTGCGAAATTAGTACACGGGTTGATAAAGGAACTCAACGGATATGTAAAAGCTGCTGAACATGTGAAAAGGGAAATGTCCTCGTAGAGAACAAACTGGCAAATTGCCGGTTTTTTTTTATGCATGTACCTCCCCTCTGAACATGATAAAAGCTGACCCAATTGTGCATACTAATTGGATCAGCAGATGGTGGAATTCTCAAGTTGCTACATCTCTGCAAAGGTTTCCTCAAGTGGTTGCTCGACACTATAGGTGAAGTTTGCATGTTCAATATATCGTAAAAGCGTATACAGATTGCGCTCTACAACCGTGTAATCATTCGAAAAATGATACGCATGCAGGAAGTGTTCAATTCTTTTCGAAAGAAGGTCATCCTTCGTTCTCACCATGAGGATCAATAGGTTATCCCATTCTGATCGGTGAGTGTAATACAAGGCCCGATCGTAGTCGACTTTGTTCACTTGGTTTCCCTCCTTTTGAAGGGGTAATCATAGTGTATGGAGATAACCGCTTTTATTTCTCTGTAAAAGTTGGTTATGCTGCAAATGCTTGTTTTCCTAGTATTGGGTGAATAAATATCCCTTTTTTATTTATCCTATAAATGAATCATAACTAGGGGTGAGATGTATGAAGAAAGCAATGGTGATCGTTTCAACCGTGTTTTTCCTTTTATTTTCAAGTCAGGCATATGCTCAGCCGGCCGACTACAAAAAATTCGGCCGCATTGCAACGGCTGTTATAAAAGAGGACTATCCCGGTCAGCCTGTAAAGGATTATCAGTATCAGGGCCGAAAAAAAATGACTGAAAACAAAGTGTCCGACTCATTTGAGTTTACCGTTCAAGAAAACGCTACAGAAAAGAAAGTCGTTGTCGTTGTTGTCCATGATTTGGATAACGAAAAGATCCTGAACATCACGGTGCAGGAAAAGGAATAACAGACAAATAAAGTCTTCTTCATTGGAGGCTTTTTTTCTTCGGGATTGAGAGAGTGGAAACTAAAGCAAGGTACTTTACCAAAAAAACGAGTAGTTGTTCATATTAGGAACAAGTTTCCCTGGAAGTGGCACAATAAACCTGGATTTAGTCACACTATGTTGAATTCAAACAAATGACGACCCCGTGGAAATAAACTAGAAGAAACTCTCTGCATAAATGGAAGCTGTCTGATAAACTAATGCTATACATAAGTCGTTTTTCATTTTTTGGAACGGGTTCAATCGTCCAATGTGATATGTTCTTTCTCACCTAATGAAAAGCTGAATAGTGGGGGGAAGAGATCATGCATTCCGATGCGTTTAGAAATTTGTGGTTCGGTCAAGCGTTGGCCAACATGGGAGATGTGTTGTATATCGTAGGATTGATCTCTGTTATTTACAATATTACCGGATCCGCATTGTACATGACGGCAGTACCATTAGTGATCACCTATTCCAGGTTCATTAGCAGTGTGGCGGCGCCTCTTCTTTTGAATTCAACACAAATGAGGAGTTTGATCGCGTATTCTCAAATGGGAAAAACATTCTTTTTATGTTGTTTTTTATTATTCATGGTGCTTCGCATGGAAAATGTCTGGTTCATTTTAGGGTGTGCAAGTATCATTTCATTTTTAGATGGATGGGCACTCCCTGCCAGGAATTCTTATGTTCCTTTTCTTGTGAAAAGAGAGGAACTGATGGGAGCGAACGGTTTTTTATCTACCGTTGATCGGACGATTCAATTTTCCAGCTGGGCACTGGGGGGGATGCTACTGGCTTTCATGGGCGAGATGAATTTGTTTATCGTCATCATTGTCTTGTTTCTTGCCAGTTCCCTGTTTATGTTGAAGCTGCCGGTTATCCCGAGTACCAGCTTGCAAGTGAGAAAGGTGTGGTGGCAGCAGAAGCTTGGTGAAGGGTGGTCAGAAGTTAGAAAGAGGAGAGGATTAGTTCCTGTATTATGTATTTATGGGCTGGAGTCGATTTCAGGCACAGTATGGATTGCAGCTGTTTTGTATCTCTATGTCGATCTGCAACTTGACCGTGGGGTAGAATGGTGGGGGGTTCATCAACTCCAGTTTCTTTATCGGTTTGGTTCTTGCTTCGTATATGATTTTTAAGCTGCACGGCCTATTTTCAAGGCACAGATCAAAATGGCTTTCAATAGGCATGATGGTTACATCTACTGTGACACTCGTCTTTGCTTGGAATGAGATGGCGATTATGGCTCTGGTTCTATCCTTTTTGTTTGGCTTGTTTGATCAACTGAAAAATGTGGTGCTACAGACGTATTTGCAGGTAAGTGCTCCACCAGAAGAACTCGGGAAGATCTATGCTGCCCCAGGGAGCTTTAACCACTTTATTGTTCGGTCTTTCTTCCGTAGGGGTCGGGTGGCTGCTCGAAATACTAAGTATATCAATGATCTTTACTCTATCTTCACTCTTGCTGATGGTTACTGTTATCCCTGTAATGCTCCTGCAAAAGAGTTTCCGGACATAAGATTGCTGAAAAGGCTGCCACCCATAAAATGATGGAAGCAGCCTTTTCAGCAGCTTGTCGCCTCTGGCAAAGCCCTTCCGCTTTTGTTATTGTCCAGCTCCGCCGGGTAGTCCCTCGAGGTCATAAGGTAAGGACGCCAAAAAGGCGAAAATGCCGCCTTTTCAACGCCCTCACCTTATGCTTGTCGGGCCTGACCAACCCGTCTCCGCTTTTCTTATTCTCCAGCTCCAGGGCTTAGAGGCTCGAGGTCATAAGACAAGGTGCCAGAAAGGTGAAAAGGCCCACCTTCCTGGCACCTTGTCTTATGCTTGTCGCCTCTCCCAAAGCCCTTCCGCTTTTCTTTTCATCAAATCCTGATTGTCTTCATACATTTAGATAAGAGTATAAAGAGGGGGATGAAGATGAATTTAGAGGAACAAAGGCAGTTGCAGAACGCGATAGGGGAAATTACTGAGATTGCATCTGGGTTTGGGCTGGATTTTTATCCGATGCGTTATGAGATTTGTCCTGCTGATATTATTTATACATTTGGTGCCTACGGTATGCCGACCCGCTTTTCTCATTGGAGTTTCGGGAAGCAGTTCCATAAGATGAAGCTTCAATATGATTTAGGGTTAAGTAAAATTTATGAGCTCGTGATCAACTCGGATCCCTGTTATGCATTTTTATTGGATTCGAATTCCCTGATTCAGAATAAGTTGATTGTCGCCCATGTATTGGCCCATTGTGACTTCTTTAAAAATAATGTCCGATTCCAAAATACGAAGCGGGATATGGTAGAGAGCATGGCGGCTACGGCAGAACGGGTGAGAATGTATGAAATCGAACATGGAAAACAGGAGGTTGAAAATTTCCTTGATGCCGTACTTGCTGTAGATGAGCATATTGATCCCTCACTGATGCGTCCAAAACTTTCTTGGTCAATGGATGATGTGGAGTGGGTGGAAGAAGATGGGATACATGCAACACCGTATGATGATCTATGGTCTTTGGATGAAAAGCCAAAAAGCAGGCAGAAGAAGAAAGTGAAGAAAAAGTTCCCTCCACAGCCTGAAAAAGATATTCTTCTATTCATTGAGCAGTACAGCAGGGAGTTGTCGGACTGGCAGCGTGATATCCTCACCATGATGAGGGAGGAGATGCTGTATTTTTGGCCGCAGCTGGAAACAAAAATCATGAACGAAGGATGGGCATCCTATTGGCATCAGCGCATCATCCGGGAAATGGATTTGACGAGTGGAGAGTCCATCGAGTTTGCCAAGCTGAATGCAGGTGTTGTACAGCCTTCCCGTACACAAATTAATCCGTATTACTTAGGACTGAAGATCTTTGAAGATATTGAAGAGCGTTTTAACAACCCAACAGAAGAGATGAAAAAGCGAGGGGTTAAAGAAAATTCCGGACGTGAAAAAATGTTTGAGGTGCGTGAAATCGAATCGGATATTTCATTCTTGCGAAACTATTTGACGAAAGATCTTGTAACAAGAGAAGATATGTATTTATTTCAGAAGCAGGGCAAGGATTACAAAATCGTCGATAAAGAATGGACTCATGTCCGGGATCAGCTGGTGGGTATGAGGGTCAACGGCGGCTTCCCGTACATCACCGTGAATGACGGGGATTATATGAAGAGCGGAGAGTTGTATTTAAAACACTGGTTCGAAGATGTTGAACTGGATATCAAGTATCTAGAAAAGGTATTACCTTATCTCCACCAGCTTTGGGGAAGACCGGTACACATCGAAACCCATGTGGAGAACAGAAAGATGCTGTTCACCTATGACGGAAGAAGCGTGCAGCGAAAGTATCTATAATGATCAAGAGTCGCTTTAAGGTGAGATCCATAAAGCGGCTTATTTTTTTCTATTTAAACAAAAAGGTTCTAAAAACGGGGACGGGCTTATACATACTAATAGAGGTGATTTTAGACTTTAGGAGGTGATAAGATGGCCGATGTGGAAGTCTTTATCGGAGATTTATCAGACCGGACATTTCACTATGAAGGAGGGGACTGGAATCACAATTACCCAAAAAGGATCAGTCCATTTTTCCCGAAAGGGTACGATCTATTCTTCTCTCTGCTGGACGGGATATACCATAAAAAGATAGAAGGAAGACAAACGGATTGGGGAAGTCACACCTGTTTGATGTACCCGGATGAAATGCTGATGGTCTTGGAAGAATATTATAAGCGGGATATGGATCATGATCAGGTTCAACAGATATTTCACTTTATCAAGGAACTGGATCCTTATCAACAATATGGACTGGTCGCATGCGAGATGACATGATACAGAAAGGGACAGACTGTCACATGGAAATCTGTCCCTTTACATACTTACATGATTTCCTTTTGAAAAACGGGAGTTTAGTGTTTCGGTAAAAAACAAGAACGAATTCTGGAAAATGGGACTTTGAATGAATGTATAAATAAATGTGAAGATGAACACCGGGCCACCGAGAAGGAGTCCAATGAGTAAAACAGCACATTCACAAATGATACGCACCTTGCTGATGGATAAATGGGTCAGATCTGAAATAGTCAGCATAAACCCGTCCCGGGGTCCTGTGCCAAGGTGAGCCGCCGAATATAAACCACCGCCGATCCCCATCAAGATAATCGCTGATACGAGAAGGAGAACATCCGTAATGACGTTCGTTTGAGGTGGAAGCAAATCGAAATATAGAAAAAAGTCTACCAGTATGCCCACCAGCACGCCGTTCAGGATGGTGCCGATCCTGACATGTTTCCCTTTTAATATCAGTGTACATGTAATCAGAACCGCCCCCACAACGATGTTCCATGTCCCGATTGTAAATCCCAGCTTTTCATACATGGCGATGTTTAGTACATCCCATGGATGAATTCCCAGATACTGCACGTTTATGGACAGACTGATACCATAGCTGAAAATGAGTAATCCAATTACAAAGTAGCTGATTTGCCAATAGATTTTCATCATGTCTCCTTTTCACTACCGTCATCCCTTAATAACAATATTTTACATCGAAAAGCTGAATGAAGATATGGGTAGTTTAATGAAAATCAAATAAAACGGATCAGGGTTCTGATCCGTTTAGTCTCGTTCTCTTTATTGAGCAGTATACCCGCCATCCAAGACAACGGCCTGACCTGTTACACCTTTTGCTTTGTCACTTGATAGGAAAATGGTGTAGTCTGCGATTTCTTCAACCGATAGTAATCTTTTTTGTGGAACGAGGGGATAAATAACATCCTCCAATACTTTTTCAAGCTCAACCCCGCGTGTGGTTGAAATATCCTGTAACTGGTTCCGGACAAGTGGGGTGTCGACGTATCCAGGGCAGAGGGCATTAACGGTAATACCATGCTCTGCACCTTCCAATGCAGAGACTTTGGTCAATCCGATTACTCCATGCTTGGCGCTGTTATAGGCTGCTTTACCGGCAAACCCGATTAATCCATTGATAGAAGCCATGTTGATGATGCGGCCGAATTTTTGTTTTTTCATATGAGGAAAAGCAAATTTTGTTGCAATAAATGGGGCAGTGAGCATGATTTTGATCAGCAGCTCAAACTTTTCTATAGGAAATTCTTCAATGGGTGCCACGTGTTGAATGCCTGCATTATTGATCAATACGTCAATTCGCCCATAGTGTTCTACCGTTTTATCGATTCCGGACTTCACTTCTTCTTCATTGGTAACGTCACATTTAATCCCGATAGCTTCGAATCCTCTGTCTTTTAATTCCTCAACCGCTTCATCAAGGCCTTCTTGATTGATATCAGAAAGAACTACCTTTGCACCATTTTGAGCAAAGTGCTCTCCAATTTCAAATCCGATGCCCCTTGCAGCACCGGTAATGAATACTACTTTATCGTTTACCATTTTTCATTTCCTCCTCGTTATTAATAAATTCCCATATTCGCCAGGATGATCGACACAATTTCTGCGATGGTGGGTATGAGCAAACCTACAACTGCAACGTCCAAATATGAATCTTTATGGGTCAGCCCTGTTACGGCAAATAAGGTCAGGAGTGCACCATTATGAGGCAGGATTGAAGCCCCTGATGAAATGGAAGCGATTCTGTGGAACGCTTCTGCACTGATGCCGCTCGTTTGAGAAAGCTCATAATATTTATCTCCCAGAGCCTCAAGGGCGATCCCCATACCTCCGGAGGCAGAACCGGTGATGGCCGCTAATGTCTGGACGGCGATAGCTTCTGAGATGACCGGATTTCCTTTGATGCCAAGGATCAATTTGGTTAACGTCTTGAATCCCGGGGCAGCCGTGACGACCGCTCCGAAACCGACGGCGGCACTCGTGTTAATGACCGCCATAACGGAGCCTTTTGCTCCACCATTCACGGCGGGAATGAATTTCTTATAATGCTTGAAGTTGATGATCAATATGGAAAGGATCCCTACCAGTAAGGCAGTCAGGATGTTCCACTTGAAAACATTCAGAGTGACGACGACAATGACAAGAGGGAGAAAAGATAAGTAGAAATTCGGAAGCTCTGATTCCTTGATCTCTTTCACGTCATTTCCACCTTTAGGCTCTGTGAACGTATCCCCTTTACTGGTGAACTGCTTTTGACGCCACCTTAAATAAAAATATCCGCCTGCCGCCATGATCAATCCACCGACGATACCAATGATGGGAGCGGCTGTTGGAGAGGTTTTGAAATAATCGATGGGTATTAAGTTCTGAATCTGCGGTGTACCGGGAATGGCCGTCATCGTAAACGTGAAAGCACCCAATACAAACGTCGGCGGCAATAGTTTCCGTGTGATATCCGCTTCTCTGAACATGGCAATAGCCAGGGGATAGATGGCAAATACAACAACAAATAAACTGACACCTCCATAGGTTAAAACCGCCGCTGCTATCAGAACCCCAAGAATGGCTCTATCTTTTCCTATTAAGTTTGTGATTTTAAATGCGACAGATTGTGCGGCCCCCACATCCTCCATCAGTTTTCCGAATATGGCTCCGAAAAGGAAAACGGGAAACCACTCCTTTGCGAAATCCACAAATCCGGTCATATATGTTTCTGTATACGCAGGCAGCAGGTCGAGACCGCTCATGAGCGCCACTAATCCTGCTACCAGGGGGGCGATCCAAATAATCGACCAGCCTAAATAGGCCAAGACCATAAGCAGGATTAAACCAACAATGATGCTAGTCATAATTCACCTCTCCTAAATGTTTGTTGTTATCTTTCCATTGTTTGAAATGAATTATTCCAGGCGGGGATTTGTTTCAGCTATTGTCTTTTTTTCTTGAAAACGAAACCATAATGAAAAGAACGAGTCGTCAAGTGGACTCGTTCTTTTCATCATGGCTATCATGTAACTTGGTTACTTCCAGATACAGGATGTGATGACCATCGATTTCCTTCACTCTGAAGCAGTACCCTTGTTCCTCGATTTTATCATTCAGTTTCACTTCGTATTTCTGGGTCAGGAACCATCCCCCGATTGTGTCGACCTCATCTTCCTCGATGTCAATCCCCAATAGATTATTGACATCTTCAATGAGCATGACGGCATCGAAGATATACTGATTTTCTTTAACCTGCTGCACTTCAGGTATTTCATCGATATCAAATTCGTCCCTGATCTCCCCTACGATTTCTTCAATGATATCTTCAACGGTAACGAGACCGGCAGTTCCGCCATATTCATCGAGGAGAACGGCCATTGTAGAGCGCTCTTTTTGAAGTTTGACGAGTAATGCCTGGATAGGAATGGTTTCAATGACACGAATCACAGGCTTGATAAAAGATGTCAAATCTTCATGTTCGGCCTTGTGATCGACAAGTGTGGTCAGAAGTTCCTTTACATTCACAATACCCAGGATATTGTCTTTATCCCCTTCCACGACAGGATATCTCGTATAACGTTCTTTCTTGATAATGGTAAGTGCTTCATCTATCGTCAATTCAGCGGACAAGGTCACAATATTGGTTCTTGGGACCATGATTTCTTTTGCGATTCGTTCGTCGAATTCAAATATTTTATTGACGTACTTAAACTCAGAGGAATTGATTTCCCCACTCTTATAGCTGTCGGATAAAATGATTCGAAGTTCTTCCTCTGAATGGGCAATTTCATGTTCAGAAGAGGGTTTCAAGCCGAATAACCCCGTAAGTACCCTTGCAGAACCATTCAGTGTCCAAATGAAAGGGTAGGCGATGCGGTAGAACCATATCAATGGTCGGGCGAATAATAGAGTGATTTTTTCAGCTTTTTGAATCGCAAAAGTCTTAGGAGCCAATTCGCCCACAACAACATGCAAAAAGGTGATAATGGAAAAAGCAAGCCCGAATGAAATGATACTGGTGATGGATGGATTCATGTCAAATTTTTCGAATAAGGGATGAAGCAGGGTTTCGATGGTCGGCTCACCCAACCATCCTAGACCAAGGGCTGTGATGGTGATGCCTAACTGACAGGCAGACAGGTATTCGTCTAGGTGGGAAATGACCCTTTTAGCCGCTATGGCGGTTTGATTTCCTTCAGATACCAGCTGATCGATTCGAGTGCTTCTGACTTTTACGATGGCAAACTCCGAGGCCACGAAAAAGGCAGTCAGTCCAATTAAGATAGCAACAAGAAATAAATTAAGTAGAATGTCCAATGGGCATAAGCCTATGAAGGGGAGTTAAGTTGCCCTTCTCGGCTTTTCACACCTCCTGAATAGAAAAGTCATGTTTCCGTAAAAAATGAGTGACGATAGCACTTGAAATTCCCATGCATTGAGTATATCCTTTTAAAAGTATCACATTCTTGTCCATGACCGAAAGTTCTCTCAGTGAGTACAATGTTTCTTAATGACAAAATGTTAATTGCTTTCATCATCAAGAATTGGAATGGACAACACAACCATTCAGGATGTGAATAGTTGGAAAGGAGAACGATTATGGCAGACGTTTTTAATCAAGAGTTTGTTGTAGCCCTTATCATTGCCTTTTCTGTTTATGTCATATTAAGAGGAATAGCCATTTTCTTCGGAAAGGCAGGAAAAGGTTATCTCGAAAATATCAAGACCGATTCCGGACGATTGTATCTGCAACTAATTGGCGGCTATTATATATTATCAGGCGTACTCGGCCTGCTTATTCCACGATTAGACTGGAAAACAGAAGACATTTATTTCGGTATTGCCACTTATGCGTTAACATCTGTGGTTTTCTGGGTTACCCTGGATCTCTTTATGAAAAGAGATCGTAAAAAACTTCAGCAAAATTAATATGTACTTCATTTAAGTCCCGGGCTTTACCGGGGCTTTTTTTTATAGCTTTTTACACCAGGTTGTTTCATTAAATCCTTTTATTAGGTGAGAATGGATAACATTCAAAAGAACGTTTGAACATTTTTGTGCTTTCTTTTATACTATATTCAAAAGGGCATTTGAATGTGAGGGGTGCAGTAGGAATGAAAGAGACAGATGTGTGCCAAGTAGCATGTGTTGAGGATGAAAAGGTTAACCGCTTAAAATCAATGATATCGACGCAAAATAGCTTTAAGGTGGCCGAAATATTTAAGGCACTTTCGGATCAGACAAGAATGAAAATAGCCTATGCGCTAACCATCGAAGATGAATTATGTGTTTGCGATGTGGCCAATATCGTGGGTGCTTCAACAGCAACAGCATCCCATCATTTACGATTATTGAAAAAGCAGGGCCTGGCCAAATTCAGAAAAAGAGGGAAGCTTGTTTATTATTCACTGGATGATCATCATGTAAAACAATTGATTGAAATTGCCGTGGCGCATCAGATGGAGGTGGAAGAACGTGACAAGTAAACCGGCACATAAGCATACTTACCGGGTCGAGGGCTTTACCTGTGCAGGCTGTGCAGCGAAGTTTGAAAAAAACGTTCAGCATCTTGAAGGGGTAGTAGACGCAAAAGTGAACTTTGGAGCGGCAAAGATTACTGTTTACGGCGAAACTACGAAGGAATCAGTAGAAAAAGCCGGGGCATTTGAAGGACTACGCTTAACAGAGGACGGAATGAAAAAGAAAACGGAAAATAAAGAACCTTTCTATGCGAAATATAAGCATTTGCTTTATTCAGTGCTATTCATTTTACTGGCATATTCTTTTCAGGCATCTGGAATCAGCAACCATCAAATCCTTGCTACTCTCTCGTTCGCATCATCGATTGTGATCGGGGGATATCGATTATTCAAAACAGGGTTTAAAAACCTTCTCCAGCTGGAGTTCGATATGAGAACCTTAATGACCATTGCCATTATCGGAGCGGCACTTATCGGTGAATGGGGGGAAGGGGCGATTGTTGTCCTTCTTTTTGCCATCAGTGAAGTCCTGGAGTCTTACTCCATGGATAAAGCCCGGGAATCGATTCGCTCACTTATGGACATTGCCCCTCCCCAGGCAGTTATCCTCCGGAATGGAAAAGAGTTGTCCGTTGATGCCGAAGATATTGAAGTCGGCGACATCATGGTGGTGAAACCAGGTCAGAAGATCGCCATGGATGGTGAGATTCTCGAAGGGTCATCATTCATCAATCAGGCAGCCATCACAGGAGAATCTGTCCCTGTTGAAAAACTTGAGGGTGATGCAGTTTTTGCAGGAACCTTAAACGAAGAAGGATATTTAAAGGTTAGAGTAACAAAAAGAATCGAAGACACGACACTTGCCAAGATCATTCATCTCGTTGAAGAAGCCCAGGGAGAGAGGGCGCCTTCTCAGGCATTTGTGGACGTCTTCGCTAAATATTATACCCCGATCATCATGGTCATCGCATTCCTTGTTGCCGTCCTTCCTCCTTTACTTTTTGGAGGAGAATGGGGGAAGTGGGTGTATCAGGGACTATCCGTCCTCGTGGTAGGCTGTCCGTGTGCCCTTGTCATATCGACTCCGGTTGCCATCGTCACTGCTATTGGGAATGCAGCCAAAAACGGCATTCTGATAAAAGGTGGTGTGTATTTAGAGGAATTAGGGCGATTAAAGGCTGTTGCCTTTGACAAGACAGGCACGCTAACAAAAGGAGAGCCAGTGGTGACTGATCTCGTCCGTTTAGGAGAGGTTCGAGAGGAAGAGCTGTGGATGAAGATGTCGGCACTCGAATTTCATTCCCAGCATCCACTTGCCCAAGCGTTCTTGAAAAAGGCGGAAGAACTTCATATTGAGTATAGGGACTGTGAGGTGTCTGACTTTCAATCCCATACCGGTAAAGGAATAAGCGGCCTAATTGAAGGCGAACGATATTTCCTTGGGGCAGATACATTCTTTACAGCCCCTCTTTCTACCGAAGTCGAGAAACTTCGGAGCGAAGGGAAAACAGTTATGGTGTTTGGAAGGGAAGGGACTCCTTTGGCTCTTGTCGCGGTGGCAGATGAAGTTCGGGAAACAAGCAGGGAAATCATCGACAGCCTGCATCAATTAGGAATCGAGCAAACGATGATGCTGACGGGAGATCATGAAAATACGGCAAGGACGATTGAAAAAAGGATAGGGGTTAAAGAAATGAAGGCAGGCCTGCTGCCTGAGGAAAAATTAACCTTCATAAAGGAATACATGGGTGCCTATGGAAAAGTAGCCATGGTAGGGGATGGAGTCAACGATGCCCCCGCTCTTGCAGCCTCAAGTGTGGGAATTGCCATGGGGGGAGCAGGGACAGATACTGCGCTTGAAACAGCAGATATTGCATTAATGAATGACGACCTGACAAAACTTCCCTATATCATCCGCCTCAGTCGAAAGACCCTGACCATCATTAAGCAAAATATCTCATTTGCCCTCGGGATCAAGCTCCTTGCCTTATTACTGGTGATTCCAGGGTGGCTTACGTTATGGATTGCCATATTTGCGGATATGGGGGCAACACTGCTCGTAACATTGAACGGTCTGAGATTATTAAAAGTAAAGGACGGGAAGTGAGGGATGTCATGTGGGTCACGATCACGGCCACGGACACAATCAGAATAAAAAAGCGTTATTAATCAGCTTCCTTTTTATTTTCACTTTTATGATTGTGGAAATCATCGGTGGAATTGTCACCAACAGCCTCGCCCTTCTTTCAGATGCTGGACATATGCTGAGTGATGCAACAGCCCTTGGGCTTAGTCTCGCAGCTTTTTATATAGGAGAGAAGGCTTCGGATAAAGGAAAGACTTATGGCTATAAACGATTTGAAATTCTTGCCGCCTTTATAAATGGCATCACGTTAATTCTCGTTTCCCTTTATATTTTCTGGGAAGCATATCATCGTTTTATCGATACTCCGGCGGTTTCCCCGGCGATGATGGTGATTGCCTTCATTGGTCTCGCAGTAAACATCTTTGTAGCGTGGATATTAATGAGGGGAGATACAGAACATAACTTGAATGTTCGGAGTGCCTTCCTTCATGTACTGGGTGACATGTTGGGATCAGTTGGTGCCATTTCAGCAGGTATATTAATCTATTTCTTCAACTGGAACATGGCAGATCCCATTGCATCTGTCATCGTTGCCCTTCTCATCGTCGTTTCCGGATGGAGAGTGACAAAGGATTCCATCCATATCTTAATGGAAGGAACACCGAAAGAAATCGATACGGAAGAAGTGAAGAAAAGCCTTTCTGCTATCCTGGGTGTCATTGAAGTCCATGACCTTCATGTGTGGTGCATCACATCTGATTTCACTGCCTTGAGCTGCCACGTTGTGGTGGAGGATGAGGTGAATCGGGATTCGATTTTATTGAGGCTGTCAACTTTGCTTCATGAGGAATACGGCATCCATCATTCCACTATACAAGTAGAGGGGAAAAGGATACTGGATGAACACCACCACATATGTACATGAGTCTGGTCAAGTTTCATCCGATGGGTTCATAGATGTTTAGTTCCTTCATGGATTGGGGTATATCCTCAACTGGAGGGATGAGCATGTTACATCAAGAAAATAAATCGCAGAAACAAAAGACACCTGAATTAAAAAAAGACTTCTATATTCAACAATTATTAAGAATCGGCGTATATAAATACGTTGGTAAGCAGCTTTATGAATTACCCATGAATGAACTGCAAAATGTCTATCTTGAATATTATGTCGGCGAGGAAATAGCGAATTGAAAAAGACGAACCTTATTAATAAGGGTCGTCTTTTTTGTGTGCCGCTTTAGCTTATTTTACGGGACGTCATGCCCCATGGACGATTGCAGGATTTCAAACCATTGGTCGTGGTTCAACGTGATCGACATGGAATCGATGGCATGCTGAATTCTTTCTTTTTTACCTGAGCCGACAATCGGCATAATACGGGCAGGATGATTGAGGAGCCATGCATACAGAATTTGATCAATACCCTTGGCACCTGTTTCTTCCTGGATTTTTTTCAATGTATGTTGAAGGCGTAACGATTTCTCGTCTTCCCCCCTGAAAATGGCCCCTCCGGCCAGTGGTGACCATGCCATGGGTGCGACACGCTTCTCCTGGCAAAAATGTAACGTTCCATCTTCGAAGTTTTCCAGGTTGTATGCTGATAGTTCAATTTGATTTGTGATCAATGGAAATGGTAAATACGATTGAAGCATATTCCACTGATGATCTTTAAAGTTGGATACCCCGAAATGACGGACCTTTCCTTCTTCTTTCAATTGAGTGAAAGCTTCGGCCACCTCTTCACCATTCATAAATGGATCCGGTCTGTGGATCAATAACAAATCAATGTAATCTGTCTTTAAATCCTGAAGGGAGTTTTCAACAGATGATAAAATATGTTTCTTGCTCGTGTTATAGTGATGTGTCCTATGTTCAGGACGGTTGTCTGAAGGCAGAACTATACCGCACTTTGTTACGATCTCCATTTTCTCACGTAGAGATGGTTCGAGGGCAAGGGCTTCACCAAACAGGGCTTCGCACGTATACGAGCCATAAATATCTGCGTGATCAAACGTGGTGATTCCGTTTTCAAGATTGTGCTTGATTAAGGAGAGAGTATCTTCCTTTGATTGTTTCCAGTCCGCAAGTCTCCACAACCCATGAATGATCCTTGAAAATGATAAATCTTCTGTCATTTGTATTCTTTGCATCAGCGCAACCTCTTTTCATATGGTATGTAGACAATCTTTCATAGTCATACTAACGTATATTACTATGTTTTGAAAGGAATTAACAATGATTGAACCTCTTCGGGAAATATTATTGAACTGGAAGGTCAATCCCTCCAGCATAGAAGAAGTGACCCTGCATCCGAACGTATATAGGGTGAAGAGTGGAAGTCAGACTTTTTATTTGAAGAACAGAAAGCATTCTACCGTACGGAAGCGGATGGAGGAATACCGGATTACTTCCTTTTTATTTAAGGGCGGCCTTAAGGTCGAGGTGCCGGTATTAACTCAATCCTTTCTGCCGTACGTACATCACCGAGAGGAATTCCACTCACTGTATCAGGCTTTGGAAGGGAACCCTTTAAGGAGTTATTCCTTGCCTTCCCTAATGAATGTGGGAGAGTACATGTCACATTTGCATGAAGGGCTGAGAGGAGATATGAATCTTCCCCTTATGGAAGAATGGAGAATCGATACCCAATTAAGAGAGTGGATATGCAGCCAGGATGGTTCAACCATAGGAAAGTGGGGAAGAGGGTTTCTTGGTAGACTCGAAGAATGGTCTGCTTGTTACAGACAATTACCCCAAGGAATCGTTCATAGCGACTGTCACCCGAGAAATATCCTGATGAAAAGCGAAAAGGTGACTGGCATGATCGATTTTGAAAGGATAAGGAAAGCCCCTCGAATAGCAGATGTCGGTTACTTTCTTTCAGGGGTGCTGAAAGATCTCCTGCAAGAAGGGGATGGCGAGTATGCAACATACATCCGTGCCTTCTTAAAGGGGTATGATTCAATGGGGGTATTAGCGCCAAGGGAGAAAAAACTTCTTCCATTTTTAGTCATTATTTTTCTTCTCAACTACACGTTTTATTATCATCAAAAAGGATATTCAGAAGTAGTATCTGTCTATATCCCGTTCATTGATCATCTTTTCTATATGAACGAGTTTGATGAGGTTTTTCAGATTTAGGCATTTCGATAATAAATGCTTGAATCTCCATCTTTTCTGTGGCAAAGTAGGAAAGAAGATAACGTTTAATTTCATAGTACTAGTGTAGGGGGACCGGTGAGGCCGGTTGAGATTGTATCCTGACAGATACTGACCCTTTGAACCTGAACTGGCTCATACCAGCGTAGGAAACATTCTCTTAAACAATACTTGATCATGTTTAACGATGCGTCCCGGGCTGAAGCTTGGGGCGCTTTTTTATTGTGTCCCCCTGTCCGGCAGTCCTTACATTCAATCTCCCTGCAAAGTGAAGAATAGAGAATAAGCGTTACCGGTACATACAAGATTCGAGGAGGAAACATGATGAAAAAATGGTTAATGATCATTTGTACGATCTTTCTTTTAACTGCGTGCAGTGAAGGAGGAAATACGGAGGAGAAGGAAAACCTGAAAAAGGTATCCGTCGTCCTTGACTGGACACCGAATACCAATCACACGGGTTTATACGTTGCCAAAGAAAAAGGATATTTTAAAGATCAGGGGCTTGATGTGGATATCATTTTACCTGGTGAGGCTGGGGCGGATCAACTCGTTGCTTCGGGGAAGGCCGAATTTGGAGTGGGCTATCAGGAGAGCGTGACACAGGCAAGGGTACAGGATGTTCCACTCGTGTCCATCGCTGCGGTCATCCAACATAATACATCCGGGTTTGCCTCACCCAAGGATAAGGGTATAACAACCCCGAAGGATTTTGAAGGAAAGAGCTATGGTGGATGGGGTTCCCCAGTTGAAAAAGCTGTCATGTCCTCGATTATGAAACAGGAAGATGCGGATGTGGAGAAAGTGGATTTTGTCAACATGGGAGATACAGATTTCTTCACCGCTGTTAAACGGGATGTTGACTTTGCCTGGATCTATTATGGATGGACAGGGATCGAGGCAGAACTTCGCGGGGAAGAATTGAACATGATGTACGTGAAGGATTATTCTGAGAAACTGGACTATTATACTCCGGTTCTCACGACAAATGAAAACATGATAGAATCTGACCCGGAAATGGTAAAGGCATTTCTTAAAGCAACATCAGAAGGCTATCAGTTTGCCATCGACCATCCGAAAGAGGCCGGTGAGATTCTTCTGCAGGCAGCTCCTGATCTAGATGAAGAATTAGTGATGAAAAGCCAGGAATGGCTGGCGCCTAAATATAAGGATGATGCTGAGAGATGGGGGGAGCAAAAGCTTGATGTCTGGGCAAACTATGCTCAATGGATGCATGATAACGATCTGCTGGATAAAAAGCTGGACAGTGAAAAAGCATTTACTAATGAATTCCTACCAAACTAAGAGGTGAATAAAATGGGGAACGCACTCGTAAGCATACAGATCATCCCGAAAACAAAAAATGGGGAAGATGTCATACCATATGTGGATGAAGCCATCGCAATCATTGATAAATCAGGAGTCCGCTATGAAGTCCATCCCCTGGAAACGACGATGGAAGGGGATATGGCTGATTTATTCAAGGTGATAGAAGAGATGAATGAACGGATGGTTGAGATGGGGAGCTCAAACGTCATTTCTCAGATCAAGGTTTTGTATCAGCCTGCAGGTATTGCTATGAACCAATTAACGGAGAAGTATAAAGGATGAAATCTTGGATAGCGAAAGGATGGAGACCCTTCTTGGTCCTCATCCTTTTATTCGTCATTTGGGAAATCGTCATCAGAGTATTTGAGGTGCCTGTTTGGCTGTTACCTTCCCCTTTAGACATTTGGACCGAAGGAGTTGAGTCTTGGTCACAATTTAAGGGGCATCTTCTATCCACTACCTTCCTTACAATAGGGGGATTTAGCATCGGGTGTACGATCGGGATTGTGACTGCAGTAAGCCTGCATCTACTGCCCAAAGTCAGGGAAGCGATTTTCCCCCTCATGATCGTATCACAAAATATACCGATCATCGTCTTAGCTCCCTTACTTGTCATTTGGTTCGGGTTTGGACTATTGCCAAAGATCATCGTCATCACATTGATTTGCTTTTTTCCTTTAGCTGTTTCTGCTTTGGATGGATTCAGGCAGACGAACGATGAATACATTCTATACATGAAAATGGCGGGGGCTACGAAAGGTCAAATCTTTCGAAAGGTTGAATGGCCCCATGCGCTTCCTTCCATTTTCTCAGGTTTGAAGATTTCAGCTACCTACAGTGTGATGGGTGCAGTGATATCCGAATGGCTGGGTGCCCAAAAAGGAATAGGTGTTTACATGACACTTGCCTCATCATCTTTCCGGACAGACAGAGTATTTGTGGCCATATTTATGATCATGCTGCTTAGCCTGCTGTTCTTCGGGATCATCCTATTATTGGAGAAAGTCATGATTAAGTGGAATAAAAAGGAGGACAAGTAATATGGCGACCTTATCAATTGAAAATATGTCTAAATATTTTGATGGGGAACTGATCCTTGATCAATTGTCCATTCGTGTCGAAGACGGGGAATTTGTCTCGATCCTCGGTCCTTCCGGCAGTGGTAAGAGCACGCTGTTTCATGTGATCGGAGGATTGTTCACACCAGATTCTGGAGATATACGTTTAGATGACAGGTCCATTAACGGTCAGAGGGGAACGATCAGCTATATGCCTCAAAGTCCGTCCCTTCTCCCATGGAGAACGGTGATTGAGAATGTGATGCTCGGTCAGGAGTTGCACGGGAAAAGAGATAGGGGGAAAGCTCTGGACATGATTGAACGCGCCGGATTAAAGGGTTATGAGGATGCATATCCTGATGATCTTTCCGGGGGTATGAAGCAAAGGGTGGCTTTCATTCGGGCCCTCGTCAGTCCACAATCCTTTTTATGTCTCGATGAGCCCTTTTCAGCCCTCGATGAATTCACACGGTTGGACATGCAGAAATGGCTCTTATCCATTTGGGAAGAAGATTTGAGTTCGGTCCTGTTTGTCACCCATAATATAGACGAAGCCCTCTTCCTTTCAGACCGGATCATTATATTGTCGACCCGTCCAGCCCGGGTGCAAAAGGAGTTCAAAGTACCCTTTCCACGTCCAAGGGACAAAGAGATCCTCTTAACGGAAGAGTTCCTGAAATGGAAAACGGGCATTTTTGAGGAGTTGTCTCAATTTGTTTAAACCCTCATTGATTGATGCCCATATCCATTTGGACATGTACAAGGCTGAAGAGCGCGAAAAGATTCTCCGCGAGCTTGATCTTTACGCAATAAAGGCCCTTATTTCTGTCTCCTGTCATATCAGGTCATCGAGACAGAATGTGGAGTGGTCGAAAAGAGATGAGCGGATCAAGGCAGCTGCCGGTTTTCACCCTGAGCAGGAACTCCCCTCTGATGGAGAAGTGGGAGAGCTTCTAACATTTATAGAGAGGCATCACAAGGAGCTGGTGGCAATCGGGGAAATAGGACTGCCTTATTATAAAATGAAAGAAAATCCGGAAATCGTCATCCATCCTTATATGGAGCTGCTGGAACGGTTTCTGGTCCATTCCAAGAAGGTGAGTAAACCTGTCATCCTTCATGCGGTGTATGAGCATGCATCAATTGCATGTGACTTATTAGAAAAGCATTCCGTAGAGAAAGCTCATTTTCATTGGTTCAAGGGAGACGGTGCGACTATTGACAGAATGATTGAAAATGGCTATTCCATCTCCATTACCCCGGATGTCCTTTATGAAGAAAACATCCGAGAGCTTGTGAAAAGGTATCCGATGGACGGACTTATGGTTGAAACAGATGGACCTTGGAGATTTGAAGGAGTGTTTCGGGGCAGGATGACCCATCCGGGAATGATGCATAACACAATTGAAGCAATCGCCGTGTTAAAGGGGATTCCTGAGGCAGAAGTATATAAACAAGTTTATCAAAACACATGTGACTTCTATGAGATATAGATAACGGGATTCTCTTGCTATTTGGAGGGCAGAGAAGTTTTTTAGTAAGGCTCTATACGCAGACAGGCATGTAAAAGGGGAAGTGGGGAAACGTAAAGGGACTCCTATCCTTAAGAAGAAATAAAGTTTACGAATACCGCCTTTTATAAACATCTTTTACCATCATAAATATGAGGGAGATAGCGAAAAATGATAGTAATGACGTTTAGAAAAAGGTGAAAAAGATGGAATTGAATGATCAATATACACCCTATCAGGCCGGCGATGTGGTCTACGTGATCTACCGGAATCCACATACGCAAAGTGTGGCGAATATTCAGGAAGCCGCGGTTGTGCACAATCCGGAGAATCCCGATGAATTGGCGCTGTTCTTGTATGAAACCTATTATCCGTTAACACACGAAATAGCCGTCTATTCTTCAGAAGCCGAGGCCGAACAGGCCTACTCTCAATCCTTCGGGGGCCTAGAGGAGGAATAAATCATGGTTAAACCGTTCGTGCCGCAATTAGTCTATTTTGAACCGAATGCCCTGGATTATCCTCTGGGAAAAGAGCTTAAAGAAAAATTCGAGAAAATGGATGTGGAAATCCGCTACACAACATCGCATAATCAGGTTCGTAACCTTCCGGGGGACAATCATTTTCAGAAATACCGGATTGCGAAATCCACATTAGTGGTTGGAGTCAGGAAGACATTGAAGTTCGATACCTCAAAGCCCTCGGCTGAGTATGCCATCCCATTTGCAACCGGATGTATGGGGCACTGTCATTATTGCTACCTGCAAACAACGATGGGGAGTAAACCATATATACGAACGTATGTGAATGTGGATGAAATCTTCGAATCGGCAGACCGGTATATTGAGGAAAGGGCACCGGATTTCACCCGGTTTGAAGCTGCCTGTACCTCTGACATTGTTGGGGTGGACCATCTGACTCATACGTTGAAACGGGCAATCGAGCATTTTGGTGAATCTGAATATGGAAAGCTCCGTTTTGTGACGAAGTTTCATCACGTAGACCATTTGCTTGATGCCAAGCATAATGGGAAGACCAGATTCCGCTTCAGTATCAATGCCGATTATGTTATAAAGAACTTTGAACCAGGTACATCGCCTTTGGATAAGCGTCTTGAGGCAGCCGGAAAGGTTGCGAGAGCAGGATATCCATTAGGTTTCATCGTCGCTCCGATTTATATCCATGAAGGGTGGCAGGAAGGGTATAAAGAGATGTTTGAGCATCTTGAGGCCCATCTGCCGGAAGAAGCGAAGAAAGATTTGACCTTTGAGTTCATTCAGCATCGCTTCACCAAGCCGGCTAAGAGAGTAATCGAGAAAAATTATCCCATGACGAAGCTTGAATTGAACGAGGAAGAACGGCGTTACAAATGGGGGAAATATGGAATCGGAAAGTATATTTATCAGAAGGATGAGGAGCAGGATATTAAAGATCATCTTTACTCCTATATGGAGAAGCACTTTCCAAAAGCGAAATTGGAGTATTTCACATAAAAAAATGGACTGATTACTTTCATGCATCGTAATCAGTCCTCTTAATGCAGTTGCGGGAGTAAGATTTCAAGCTCTTTTACCCTTTGGGCAATCTCATCGCAAATCTCCTGATAATGAACCCATTCTTCGATTCGTGTCTTCGAACGTTTACGAGGATTAGGCAGGTCCCAGTAGATTACTTTTTCATCGAGTTCAGAAGGGAATTCTATCTCATCGTCGTATTCTTTATCCTGTATCGCTACAATAACAGAGGCTTCGCCCAATTCTTCCATCTCAATACTTGAAAGCGGTAAGGAAGTAATATCAATACATAACTCTTTCATTGCCAGGACGCTGAATTCAGCGCGGTTCCCTGAAACCCAGCCGGCACTTTTGAAAGACCAATTTGAAACATCCAGTTTCCCTGCCCAACCTTCAGCCATTAGACTGCGTTGTTGACTACTTGAAACAAAGTAGACTGTTTTATTCATCTTCAGAATGTTCCTTTCTATAATCATGCTGTTATTACTATTTACCCAATTGCGTATGGTTTAATCCCTGTATGAAGAAAGAAAAGATTGGAAATGATTCTGCAGGTAAATAGAATCATCTGTTTTCCACAATTTATGGGAATGTGGTTTGATAATTAGTAAAAATGATTTAAATTCTTGTTAAACTTCTTTAATTATTAAAAAAATCAGTATAATAAAGGAGCGGGAAATGAAAATAGGCAGGAAGGAAGCAGGGCGTCGTTTTTAGAAGGTCGACTTACAGAAAGAAAAAGCATGGTTTAACAAGCCATCATTAAGGGTAAACATTTTTTAATTATTTTGTGTTTTATGGGGAGGTACATCTATGAAATTTAATTTAACAACCAAGATCATCATCGCCCTGATACTGGGGGCCATCGTAGGGTTATTATTGAATATTTTTGCAAAAGATATATTTGATATATTAGATCCTTTTCTTTTTACACCGTTAGGGAAGATCTTCCTTAACCTCATCAGCATGCTTGTTGTGCCGATTGTATTCCTATCTATCGTTCTTGGATCGGCGGGTCTTGGGGATCCGAAGAAATTAGGAAGAATCGGAATGAAAACCATTGTCTTCTTCCTGGTTACAACCTGTATTGCCATCGTAATCGGATTATCCCTTGCCAATGTCATCGATCCTGGCATGGTGGAGGGAATCGATAAGGCACAATCGGAAGGGTTTGAAACGAAAGAAGCTCCACCAGTAGGGGAAACTCTCATGAACATCATTCCGAAGAATCCTCTTACTGCCATGACAGAAGGGAACATGCTTCAAATCATTGCGTTTGCCATCTTCATCGGATTTGGCTTGACGGCATTAGGGGAGAAGACGAAAGGCATATTGAAACTTGTGGAACAGGGTAATGAATTGATGATGTATCTTGTAACGCTTGTGATGAAATTTGCTCCATATGGAACGTTCGGCTTAATTGCTTCTGCCATCGGAAGTCAGGGGTTCGGTGCATTGAAGGCGATGTGGCTCTATTTTGTAGTCGTGTTGGCTGCACTTCTCATTCATGCTATCGTCACTTATGGCGGGACAATCCTCCTGCTTGCCAGGAAGAATCCAATATGGTTCTTTAAGAACTTCAGCCCGGCGATGAGTGTTGGATTCAGTACATCAAGCAGTAATGCGACACTTCCTATTTCCATGGATGTTGCCCAGCAGCGCTTAGGAGTATCGAAATCGATCAGCTCTTTCGTTCAGCCCTTAGGCGCTACCATCAATATGGATGGAACAGCAATTATGCAAGGGGTTGCGACGATCTTCATCGCTCAAGTGTATGGTGTCGACCTTTCACTGGAGCAATTGATCACCGTTGTGTTAACAGCTGTACTGGCCAGTATCGGGACAGCCGGGGTTCCCGGTGTCGGGCTGATTCTTCTAGCCATGGTATTAAGCAGTGTGAATCTGCCGGTTGAAGGAATTGGGTTGATATTAGGGATTGACCGTCTCCTTGATATGGCAAGGACATCCATCAATATATCAGGGGATGCAGCCTGTGCGTTATTTGTATCTGAATCTGAGAAAAAGCGTACCATCAAGGAACAAAGAGGAGAGGCTTAATCCTTGCCTACTACTGAAACGAGTCCATGACAGAGATGTCGTGGACTCGTTTTGCATGTCAGAATCTTTTTATTTGATGTCATTATATCGTTCAAGTGCCCTTTTTCTGGCAGAGGCGTGATCGACGATTGGATACGGATAACTTTCTCCCATCCTGATACCTGCCTCATCAAGAACCTGGGTTGGGGCTTCTGAAGGCTTGTGAATGTATTTGCTGGGTAGAGAACGCAGCTCCGGAATCCACATCCGTATATAAGACCCTTCTCGATCAAACTTTTCACTTTGAAGAGTAGGGTTGAATATTCGGAAGTAGGGAGATGAATCAAGGCCGGAACCTGCCACCCATTGCCACCCCATTGAATTATTTGCAAGGTCTGCATCAATCAGTGTATCAAGAAACCATTTGGCCCCCTTCTGCCATGGAATCAGCAAGTGTTTGGTCAGGAAGGATGCTACGATCATTCTTACCCGGTTGTGCATAAACCCTGTTTCCCACAATTCCCTCATGCCTGCATCTACGATTGGATAGCCCGTCTTCCCCTTTATCCATCGTTCCCAATGGTCTTCATCGTGATGCCAACTGAAATTTTCGAATTTTTCATTAAGGGGTTTTGAAGAGGATTGAGGGAAATGAAGCAATACGGCGTAGGAGAAGTCTCTCCAGATTAATTGTTTGATGAAGGGTTCCACTTCTATGGTATCTTCTCTTTCCTTGAGTGTATGATACAAGCTTCTCACAGAGATGACTCCAAGTGCTAAGTATGGAGATAAGGTTGAATGGTGCCCTTCAGCAGGGAAGTCTCTTCCAGCAGAATAGTCCTCGATGCTTTTCTTTAAGAACGTGTTAAACCTCTTAATCGCAGCTTCTTCCCCTGGATCCCAGATGCTTTCCATTATCGTGTACCAGGGAGTGGGGGGGATGAGATCGAGATCCTTCAAAGACAGTCCATTTCCAATGTCTGGGACTTTCATTGTTTTTACTGAGGGTACTGGTTTCGGGATGGCTTCCTTCTTTATTGAATGATAAAAGGCCGAGTATACTTTATATGGAGTGTCGTCCTCTTTCTTGATTTTCCATGGGGGAAGTAGTAATGTCCCTTCAAACGTTTGTACCTCAGTACCTTTAAGGGATAGGTCCCGGGCTAATGATAAATCCCTTTCATACACGTCCGGGTCGTATACACGATTCCAGTATACGGCTTGTGCTTTGGTGTTACTTACCCATTGTGGAAGAACCTCTTCCACTTTGCCTTTATCCAGCCACAATCGTCCATTTACTGAGTGGAGAGATGCTTGAAACGATGATAAATTCTGATGTAGCCACCACTTTTTCGCTTCTCCAATTGGGAACTGGGAAGTTTGTTCATCCAGGATATATAAAGGAATCACGCTTCCTTCTTGAGAAGCTTTATAGAGAGCGGGATGATCGTGAATTCGAAGATCCTCGCGTATAAGGACAATGATACGTTTTGTCATGAGTGAATCTGCCTCCCGTAAAGTAGGTTTTGTCCATTCTTACCCTAAAGTATAGTAGAGTGGACGTGCTGATACAAAAAGGGATGGGCTCAATTGTGAGAGTATTTCAATCTTGAAATGGTGGAAAAAATGGTGTAATATTACACTATATGAAAAATAAGGTGTGAATCGATGACGAAAGAAGAAATCATTTTAATCATTTCAGATAAAATGCGACTTATACGCACAGAAGCAGGATATACCCAAGACAAGATGGCAAATATCATTGGACTATCCAAAAAAACCCTTGTCCAGATCGAAAAGGGGAGGGTCATGGCCAGCTGGACAGCCGTTATAGCGATTTGTGCATTGTTTAAAGATAGTGAAACCTTAACCGCCAGTATCGGAGGAGAGCCTCTTGAAATTATCGAAACAATCGCGAGAGAAGGAATGGATTATCGAAAAGAAAAAACGTTAGGTGGGAAGGTCTGGTGGAGAGATGTAAAGAAGAGTGAAGACTACATCCTTCAACAAAATCTCTTCAGTCAACATTTTCGAATTTTGGACATCGACGATTACCGGATCTATAGCAGCTTTGACGAAAAAAACGCCCATAAACGATTTGATGAATTAATGGGTGAATAGCTTGCAAGAAGAAAGAGAGGGACGAACCTTTAATAGGTCCGTCCCTCTGTCTTTCTGGTATCTATTTAACAACCAGAACGCTTGATTCGCAGTTTTGAGTGACTTTTTCACTGACGCTTCCGAGTACCCATTTTTTCATACCGGACTTTCCGCTGTTTCCAACCACTACAAGATCTGCCTGAATTTCTTTTGCGTATTCACATATTCTTTTCGCTTCCGACCCGGAGAGGTGAATATAGTCAGCCTCGACTCCGTAAGTAGAAAGCTTTTCTTTGGCGTTTTGTAAGAAAGAATGTGTAGAGGCAGGCGTTTTGATTTCCTGGCGCTCGACACCGGACGAATGGATTTTGTTATCAGGTGAGACTGATAGATTCCCCATATAGTTATTGTCAAAGCCTGGTGAAGTATCCGCTATCGCATGGGTGGGCGTATAGTTGTCACGGGATTCATTGGCGACTTTTTCATCTGAAACATGTAGCACGGTTAAGTGTGTATTTATAGAATCTTTTATTAGTTTCTGCACATGATCTAACGCTTTCTTGCTTCCATCTGTCTCATCATAAGCTAGTAAAATATGTTTATACATCTAGATCACCTCAACATTGGAATACTATTTGTTTACCCGAAAAACTATTTTTTAATCTTTTTTATAAAAATCCCCAAAAACAGGAAGGTTCATTCGAAGTATTATGGAAATACAATCTGCTAAGGAGAGAAAAGATTATGGATAGAATGCATCCGATCATCAGGCAATGTATCCATCAATTGACAGAAATCGAATCAGATGAGAAGACGCGTCAAATTGTGTATATGTATTTAAAGTCACTTCAGTCTCTGTACGAGGAAGATTCCCAGGAAGAAATAGACCCAATGATCCGTAAATGCATTCAGCATTTGAAGGTAATCAATGCTGATGATCACACCTGTGAAATCGTGATTCAACATATAAACGCATTGAAGGAATATGGGGATAGGGAGGAAAGGTTTGATCCGCCTGCATCATCATTTCCTTATCATGACACCCATAAAATGTTGTTTTGATATACGTTTTTTTCTCATATGAGTTAAAAATAGTATAGAATACACAGTGTTTACAATAGAAGAAAGAGCAGAACGGGGGAAGAACCGTTCTGCTCTTTCGTTAGCTACTATTCATATAATGGCGGGAATCGTGTTTGCACGAGTGGTCGATTACAGCATACTGATAATCCAACCAATGACCACAATCGCTCCAATGACCATTAAGATCGTACGTACCATGAAAATCACCTCGACTTATCGTATCAATGAAAGTTACTTTGTATTACTAACCGGTTAATGCTACGTTACCCTGTTAACGAATAGACAAAACCTTCTCCATGTTATTATTTAACCAGGTCACTCCTTCAGGGGATATTTCTGTCCCTGTCCTTCCCCTCTGGATATGTACATACCCTAAATCCTTGAGTTCGTTCAATCTTGTTCTGATCTGTTGAATGGACAGGGGGGTGGAACTCTTCTCAAGGGCAGAGTAGATCTTTTGTCTGCTTGACCGCTTTCCTTTTTCTAAGAATTGCATCAATGCCGTAAGGATGTTAACATACTCCTCGGTTTTAGATAGAGAGATGGCCGGAATGGAAAAGGTATCCTTAGTATGTTCCCTTGCTTTAAGATTATGATCATTTTTAGGTAACTGATGAATCGTCAACCTGTTTTGGTCTGCGACAGTGATCATATACAGCAAGGTGTTCTTCAGTTCACGTATATTCCCGCTCCAAGGGGCTTTCCTCAATGCATCTAACACAGCCCCGTCAATGGTGGTGAGGTTGCGTTGCTCCATTCGAAGAAAGTTTTCAATAAGAAGGGGGATATCTTCGCTTCTATCCCGGAGACTCGGCAGCAGGACAAGGAGAGGACTTTCAGGCGGTGAAAGAGGTCTTCCCGAAATGTGCCTTCTTTGATTAAGGGTTGGAGATCCTTGTTCGTAGCTGCAATGATCCGGACATCAACGGGAATATTTTTGTTCCCGCCAATCCTCCTCACCTCCATTTCCTGAAGCACCCTCAGAAGCCTCGCCTGCAGCTTGAGACTGATATCCCCAATTTCATCAAGAAAGAGGGTCCCGCCGTCAGCTTGTTCAAATAGTCCCTTTTTTCCTCCCTTTTTGGCTCCGGTAAAGGCCCCGTCCTCATAACCGAATAATTCACTTTCCAATAAGTCTTCAGGCAATGCGCTGCAGTTGACGGCAAGATAAGGACTGTTTTTTCGGGATGAATGGTTGTGCATTGCGCTGGAAAACAGCTCTTTCCCCGTACCGGTTTCTCCATAAATCAAAACGGGCAGCTCGCTCTGAGCCAGTTTCTTGGCAATCATTTTTGTCTCATGAATGATGTCACTTTTACCAAGGATACTGTCAAACGTATATTTTGCAATATAGCCCCTTCGCTGTAGCTCCCGTTTTCGGACCTTTTCCATCTCAATGGACTCTTCGAGGTCTTTAAATGTTGCTACGATCACTCCTTCAGCCTTCAGTCGGAATCGATAAACCATGACATTCTGCTGACGAAGAGTGAAATATTGTTGATCTTCATCCTGACTGGAAGTCAAAAAGTGATTGAGCTCAATATTCTTGAACACTCTGTTCAGTTTTTTTCCTTTCGCATGGGCAGCTGTAATTCCCACCATTCGTTCCAGCACTTCATTGAATACGGTAATTTCACCGTCTTCCTGGAACGCGAGGATACCATCATTTACACCATCGACTACTTTATTTAAAAATTTATTTAACGTCTTCGCCCTTCGATTGATGGCTCCCAGTTTTTGACTGAGCTCTATAATCTTTCTCGTGTATCGATCGGTGATATCAAAGGTTAATTGCTCTGATAATTGAAAATGATAGATGATTTTCATGATGGTATTCAAATCGATGAGCCGTACACCGATATCGATTTTTTCGGGGATGGAAGCAGGAATGCTTGCGGTTTCTCCAGGTGATATCGCAATATTGATTTGTCCAGGGTAGTCTCCAGGGGGGGCATAAGGGATGTACTCGACATGATCGATTCCCAAACGCTTGAGTGTAGAAACAGCTTCACGGGCCGTTTCAATGAAGTCATTCGCATAGAGTATCTTCTTCCCCGGCGGTAATTCGAAAATTCTATCAATGTATTCGTAGTTCACGGTTCGGCGGGCTTTAATGATTGTGCAGGAATCAAAATCAATATATTCCTTCACTTCAGGTGCAATCAATTCAGAAGAATAAACAATCAATTCACCTGTGAAATAGGTTGGTATTCCTTCATCACAAGCATAGCTGTTAATATTGATCAGTTCACCGAATACGGATTGTAATTGCTCCTTCAGGGCTCTCTCTGTTTCCTTTGTTCCAGCCAATAAAATTAATTCTCGTTTCATATGTCTCCCCCTTATGGATTAATTGGTTGATGAGTGGTTTAATGGTTAAATGTATTCTAACCGATAATAACCATTATTGCACCTGAAGTTTGTTTTTTCAGATAATTCCAATTTGGCACGGAACTTGCATGTATCTATGTGAAGTAAATCATACAAACGGGGGGGAAAGAAATGGAGAGAGAACAAAAGGCCTGGAAAGTACCGCATACATTTATTATTGTTTTCTTTGTTGTACTTGCAGCAGCACTATTAACGTATGTCGTTCCGAAAGGGCAATTCACGACAGAAGAAATCACTTTCATGAAAGATGGAGAAGAACAAACCAAAACGGTTTTGAATCCTGATTCATTCAGTTATGTAAAGGACGATGATGGAAATCTGGTTAGAGAAGGAACAGGACTTTTCGAACCGGGTGGCGGTATAGGATTCCTTAATTATGTGTTTGAAGGTCTGGTATCGGGGGATAAATGGGGATCAGCTGTTGGTGTGGTAGCCTTTATCTTAATCATTGGCGGGGCATTTGGTATTATCATGAAGACTAGGGCCATCGAAGAAGGAATCCTAAAGGTGATTGAGAGGACCAAAGGAAAGGAATCCCTGATCATTCCCATTATGTTCTTCCTTTTCTCTTTAGGTGGAGCGGTGTTCGGGATGGGGGAAGAGGCCATCGCCTTCGCCATGATTCTCGTCCCCATCATGATTGCGATCGGATATGATGCCATAACAGGGATCATGATCACCTACGTGGCCACCCAAATCGGTTTCGCCACATCCTGGATGAATCCATTCGGAGTGGCTATTGCCCAAGGTGTTTCAGGTGTACCGGTTCTTTCAGGAGCAGGCTTCCGCATTGTCATGTGGATTGTCTTTACACTAGTGGGCATCATTTATACATGGAGATATGCCCAGGCAATCAGGAAAGAACCGAAACGAAGTCTTTCTTACGCTTCTGATGAATATTTCCGTAAAGAAGGAAAAGTGCAGGACTTGAATACCAAATTCACTTTGGGTCATTCACTTGTCATTTTAACGGTTGCAGCAGGTATTGCCTGGATCATTTGGGGAGTAGTGGAACATGCCTACTATATTCCTGAGATTGCCAGCCAATTCTTTACAATCGGGTTGGTCGCAGGGATCATTGGCGTTCTGTTTAAATTGAATGGAATGTGTTGGGATGATATAGCAGAAGGTTTCATCGAAGGAGCAAAGGATTTATTGCCGGCTGCATTAGTTGTAGGGATGGCAAAAGGAATCGTCATTATCCTAGGCGGGGATTCACCTGACGCACCGTCTGTATTAAATACGATGTTATATGGTGCAGGACAGGTGGTTGGAGATTTCCCCGAAGCTATTTCTGCCTGGTGTATGTATATATTCCAGTCTGTATTCAATTTCTTTGTAGTATCCGGATCAGGTCAAGCCGCTTTAACAATGCCTTTGATGGCTCCACTTGCAGATATCGCCGGAGTGTCACGTCAAGTAGCAGTCCTTGCTTTCCAATTGGGGGATGGATTAACCAATATCCTCGTTCCGACTTCCGCCGCCTTACTGGGCACACTTGGAGCAGCCCGACTCGATTGGGGGATATGGGCTAAATTCATTATGAAATTCATGCTCATTCTATTCGTTCTGTCATCGATCTTTGTGATTACGGCGACATTGATCGGTTTTTAATTGATCCATCGTGGGTAACCTTATCGCAAGGTTCTCCACGATAATATGCACTAAGAAATGAAGGGAGCAAACATCATGCTGACATTAATTCAAAACGGAGAAGTTTATGCTCCAGAGTATCTAGGGAAAAAGGATCTATTAATAGTAGATAATAAAATAGGTTTTATAGAAGATAAGATTGAACCACCCCATCAATTTGTGGATATAAAGATTGTGGATGCAACAGGTAAATATGTTGTACCTGGATTTATAGACTCACATGTACATATTATGGGTGGCGGAGGCGAAGGGAGCTTTCGCACAAGAACACCGGAGATCCAATTGACTCAGGCCACGCTTGCCGGCATCACGACCCTTGTCGGAGTAATCGGTACAGATGGAACGACGAGGACCATGGCAAGCCTTGTAGCGAAAGCGAAGGGTCTTGAAGAGGAGGGGATTACCTGCTACGTGCAAACCGGTTCTTATCAAGTTCCATTAAAAACTCTTACTGGTAAAATAGAAGACGATATTATATTGATAGATTCTATCATCGGAGTGGGAGAAGTGGCGATTGCCGATCACCGCTCATCTCAACCCACCGTGAACGAGTTGGCGAAGATTGCTTCCGCTGCCCGGATCGGTGGCATGCTGTCAGGCAAATCGGGGATCGTCAATGTTCATGTAGGGGATAGTCTTGACCATTTAAAGCTTCTGGAGGAAATAGTCGATACAACGGACATTCCAATAAAGCAGTTCTATCCAACCCATATCAACCGAAATGCCCATCTGTTTGAAGCAGGGATTCAATACGCTCAAAGAGGCGGTTATGTCGACTTTACGACGAGCACCATCCCTCAATTTCTTGAAGATGGAGAAGTGAAATCCAGCAAAGCGCTAAAACGGATGATCGATGCAGGTGTACCGGTGGAACAAATCACATTTACTTCGGACGGACAAGCGAGCCTTCCTGATTTTGACGGGGACGGAGAATTGGTGGGATTGCAGATCGGTCAGGTGTCGAGTCTTTACTCTTCAGTGAAAGACGCCGTCCTGGAAGAAGGCATCCCATTGGAAGTTGCGTTGAAAGTCATTACCTCAAATCCTGCAAAAATCCTGAAATTAAAGCAAAAAGGTCATGTTGTTAGGGGGAAGGACGCCGATCTCGTGCTGTTGGATAAGAATACCCTGGAAGTAAACACGGTGTTTGCCAAGGGGAAAACAATGGTAGAAAACGGGAAAGCGATTGTGAAGGGGACGTTTGAATAATTGATTGGTAAAGAATAGCTTGGAGCCTTTTGGCTTTGGGCTATTTTTTTGAATGAGTAAGGGTATAAGAAGGTATGAACGGCTATCGGCAACATTCTGACTGTTACGTCCACTTGCCGCCCTTGAGAGACTGATACCTATTCCATTTCCGACCAGAGACGGAGGAAAAAACCACCAATAGACCCTCAATCCGATTTCCGTTTTTCTTTACTATTAAGATAGTTCAAAATTGATGGGGGACGGTACAGTATGAAAAAAATGGTCGATATCTTTAAGAATAGGATCTTTCTGAAATTATTCTTTGCAAATTTCACTTCTCATATGGGAAGTGTGATCGGTTTGACTGCATTTATGTTTTATCTTCTAGACCGGTTTTCTGAACAACCCATGTATGCCTCGATAACGGAAATGATGTACTCATTGCCGACTCTTTTGGTTTTCTTCCTTGTAGGGGTATTCGCTGACAGGATGGACCGGCAAAAAATTGCTTATCATTGTGATACGATCAGCGCGTTACTCACACTGGTGTTATTTGGAGCGATCTTCATTGGCTGGTTGCCTCTCATCTTTACGATTCTTTTTCTCAGAAGCGGAGTCCAGAAATTCTTCTTTCCTGCAGAACAGGGAATCTTGCAAGGAGTCCTTTCAAAGGATGATTATTCCACGGCCGCCGGGTTGAATCAAATGGTGATGAGCTTGTTCATGCTCCTGGGGAATGCCATCGCAATTTTCGTGTATTGGACGGCGGGGATCTACGGTGCCATCGCAGTCGATTTAATCACTTTTATTATTTCTGCCATTTTAATCAAGAGGTGCGTCATCCCTGAAGAAGTTCGCCTTCCAAACGGCAAGCATTCGTGGAAGGATTTGAATATTCAATCAGTGACCAATGACTTTACTGAAGGAATGAAGTATATACTGAATCATAAGCTGCTATTATCATTAATTGGAGGATTTGTCGTATTTGGAGTCGTGAACGGCGGGTTCGCGGTCATCCCCATTTTTATATTGAAATATAAATTGGCACCGGGAACGTATGAAGAATACTCCATTATATTAGGTGTCGCATTCGGTGCCGGTGTATTGATCGGTAGCATAATGTCTTCCATGCTTGCCCAAAAGTTTACGTTTCATGTCCTGATTGTTGCAGGCCTGGTTATTTCAGGTACGTTCATCATCGCTGCATCCTTCGCGCCAACTACATGGACCTTCCTATCGATCATTTTTCTTGCCGCATTGGGGCTGCCTCTAGTGAATATTGCCCTCGGGGGTTGGCTGCCAAGCATCATCGATCCAAAAATGATGGGGAGGGTGCAAGGATGGATCAATCCTCTAATGATGCTTTCACAATCTGTGACCTTAGGGGCCATTGCCTTGACTTTCCCGTCCATCGTAACTGTCGAGATGCTTTACTGGCTTGTCGGGGGCTGCTTGATCATCGTTGGAATATTCTATACCATCATTCTTCCAAAATATGTGAAGGAGGAAGAAACTCAACCTGCGGTGTTGAATGGTTGAGACAGATTGCTTCTATTCCCGTTTAATAGAAGGAGATTTCATAAAAAAATAGAATGAAAAAATGGAATAAACGATCATCATGTTATGAACGAATTGTCTACTTGTGCGTCTTATCATTGAACTCGCAGGTTGGGGTGGAAAGAAAGGGAAGGAACGGATGGAAGAGAGAAAATGGATTAAGAAAGCAAAGAAAGGTGATCACGAAGCCTTTGCTATGCTTTTTCGGGAACATTATCCTTTTCTTGTGAAATACTTGATGAAGGTGACGATGAACCGGGACCAGGCGGAGGAGCTTGCACAGGACACTATGGCAAAATGCGTAGAGAAGATTCATCAATACAGCGGAAAGTCGAAATTTTCTTCGTGGTTGATTTCCATTGCCACTCATCGTTTTATTGATCAACAGCGTAAAAGAAAAAGAGAAAAAAATTGGCAGGATGAAGAAGTGAATAGAAGGAAATTAAAGTGGGAGATGGAATCGAGAAATGAGGAGTGGAATGACGTCCTGGGGGCCCTTTCAGTGTTGTCTGAAGAAGCCAGGGTTCCCATCATATTAAAGCACTATTACGGTTATTCCTATGAAGAAATCGGTCATATGACTGATGTTCCTCCAGGTACTGTCAAATCAAGAGTTCATCATGGAATCATCCGGCTGAGAAAGGAGTTGAAAATAGATGAACACTCATAAGGAACATGACAAGGATATGAAGAAATTACTGGATGAAGGATTCAGGTCCATCGATGGAGACATTGATGATTCTACACCTTCACTTCAGTGGTTTAATCAATTTGTTCAAGATCAGCAAGAGCAGCTGAAAGAAAGGTACAAGCGGGATTTTATCCTCTTTCTCATGGCAGCTTGTGGTATCTTGGCTGTGTTCTCCCTTACTCTATTTCAAATGCCCATTCTATTTCTTCTCCTTCAAGTTGCCATTTTTGTCGGAGCCACAGTTTATACTGTCTTCATCCACACGAAAAAGGTGAAAGGGATATGACAAAAGACGAACTCTATATCCTGCCGATAGTCATTCCCATCTTGCTTATTCAAAGTATTTATCTGTTCATCGATGCCAGGAAGAACGGACATCATTATTGGTTCTGGGGAATATGGGGATTGATACAGTGCCCATTTCCACTCCTCTTTTATCTCATCTTTGCGAAGAAATTGTGGAAAAAAGACAAAGAAGGGAAGTGCTGAATATGATGATTGTAACAACTGATTTTGTACCTGGGAAGGAAGTAAAGGAGTTAAAAGGGTTTGTAAGGGGAAGCACGGTACAGGCGAAGCACATAGGGAAAGATCTCATTGCCGGTCTTAAAACCATTATTGGCGGTGAAATCAGTGAATACAGCGAATTGATGGAAGCTGCCAGAAAACAAGCCATTGAGCGGATGATGGAGGAAGCATCCCAAAAAGGGGCTAATGCTGTCATAGCCGTCCGTCTTGAAACCTCCGCCGTCATGCAGAACGCTTCTGAAATCATTGCTTACGGAACGGCGGTCGTCGTGGAATAAATGGTAAGAAATGATAGAATTTGTATAGTCGATCTCAGAAGGTTCTGCATTTAGAAGATGGAAAATTATTAATAAAAATAATATTGACACAATTTAAAGTGTGTAGTATGGTTATAAATGGAATAAATAAAAGAAATGGAGGGTTTGTGATGATTAAAGTGTTTACAATTCATGGAGCATCAGCAGCGTTCTACACCAACTTCATATCATCACATGACCAGTAACTCCTTAGCAATTTCTGAACGCTTAATGGGCACAGGTTATGTATATAATCTGTGCTTTTCTGTGTCCAAAACAAAGACGGACGTTTCAAAGGCGCAACAGATCACAATAGATCCCACCGGGGGCATATTGGATCTATTGATATAGCCTTTTGACGTCCGTCTTTTATTTGTGGAAAGGTCCAAGAAGTTAGGTGAGGACAAGGGAAACCTTGATCACATACAAACACAATTTATAAGGAGGATATGATGATGGTAATCATTCAAATGAAGAAGATGATATCTGCTGTGGAGACAGAAGGCGGATAGTGGAGAAAGTCAACCAGAGGAGGTAGAGTGAGATGTTTAGTATTTTTAAAAAATTGTCTTGGTTTTTTATTGAAAATTGGAAGAGATATACGGTAGCTATCATATTATTGACGATTGTCGGTATCCTTGACGTCATTCCCCCAAAGCTTGTCGGTAATGCCATTGATGATATTCACCTTGGTTCGATGACTTGGAAAGTGGTAGGGGAGTATCTATTGCTGGTAACAGGTATTGCCCTTGTTTCATACGGGATGACGTATGTGTGGATGTATCAGTTATTTGGCGGAGCCTTTCTCGTTGAACGAAAGCTCCGGAGTAAATTCATGGGCCACTTGTTAAAGATGACTCCGACATTTTTTGAAAAAAATCGTACCGGAGATTTAATGGCAAGGGCCACGAATGATTTAAAAGCCATATCGGTTACAGCAGGTTTCGGAGTATTGACACTGATCGACTCCAGTGTCTTTATGTTAACGATCCTCTTTACCATGGGGTTTCTCATCAGCTGGAAGTTAACCATCGCGGCGATATTACCGCTGCCTGTCATGGCATTGTTGATGAAGGTATATGGAGCCAGGATTCATAAACGGTTCACAGAAGCACAGGATTCATTCGGGGATTTAAATGACAAAGTACTGGAGTCCATTGCAGGGGTCAGAGTCATTAGGGCATATGTTCAGGAAAGAGCGGATGAGAAGCAATTCGCCGACATGACTGAAGACGTATACAACAAGAATATCGCTGTTGCAGTCATTGACTCTCTTTTCGAACCAACGATTAAAGTGCTTGTAGGATTAAGCTATTTGATCGGACTGGGCTACGGAGCATACCTTGTGTTTCATCAATCTATTACATTGGGAGAGCTTGTGTCCTTTAATGTCTATTTAGGGATGTTAATCTGGCCGATGTTTGCCATCGGGGAGTTAATCAATATCATGCAGAGGGGTAATGCGTCTCTTGACAGGGTTCAGGAAACCCTTGATTATGTGCAGGATGTCAGAGATCCCGATCACCCGAAAAAAGTAGATGTTCCAGACCAGATTGGATTTCAGGCTGTAGACTTCCAATATCCATCTTCCCAGGTTCTGAATTTATCAAATATCAATTTACACATTCCTGGGGGCAGTACCCTTGGAATTGTGGGGAAAACAGGGAGCGGAAAGACAACTTTCATTAAGCAGTTACTGCGCGAATACCCTGGAGGCAAGGGGACTTTGTCCATAGGGGGGATAGAGATAAATGATTTGGCGATACAACAAGTAAGGGATTGGATCGGTTATGTGCCTCAGGATCATGTTCTATTCTCAAGGACGGTCAAGGAAAACATCCTTTTCGGAAGGCATGATGCAACAGAAGAGGATCTAGTAAAAGCGATTGAACTGGCTGATTTCAAAAAAGATCTTGATATGCTGCCTGAAGGGTTGACCACTCTTGTCGGGGAAAAGGGTGTGGCTCTTTCTGGCGGTCAGAAACAGCGGATTTCCATTGCCCGGGCACTCATCAAAAATCCCGAGATCCTTATCCTAGACGACTCATTATCGGCTGTAGATGCAAAAACAGAAGCAAAAATCATACAAAACATACGTACAGAACGTGAAGGGAAAACGACGATCATTACGACTCATCGGCTCTCGGCGGTTCAACATGCGGATTGGATCGTTGTGTTCGAAGATGGGAAAGTAGTGGAAGAAGGGGTTCACGATCGACTCCTTGAAAATGGTGGCTGGTATAAAGAGCAATTCGACCGCCAACAAGTTGAAGATTCTTCACTTGAGGAGGTGGGGGCATGAATGTCGGAAGAAAATTAACGGAATATGCCCTGATTTATAAAAAAATTATCATTGCTGCCCTTCTGATGCTGAGTGTGTCAGTGGCGGCAGAACTTGCAGGGCCATTCATTGCAAAAAAACTGATTGATGACCATATTCTCGGAATCGAATCCCTCTGGTATGAAACGGTAGAGGGAGAAGAAGCGGTTCAGTATGGAGGGAAATGGTACAAACGAGATCAGTACTTCTCTGAAGGCGAAGCAAAAGGGGAAAGCATCCGCATCCTTCAGGTAGGAAGAGCGTTTTACTATGTTCCTGCCACCCTTTCCTTTGACGGGGAACGAACCGTTACTTCTGGGGAATTGACCATTAAAAAGGGAGATAAAACCGCAACCTATCCTGCCAGGAAGTTAACGGGGGAAGAACTGCTTCGTTTTTATAACCCTGAAATTCCTAAGATCATTCAATTGATTGCCTTTTATTTCGGCCTCCTTGTCGTTGCAGCATTTTTTCAATACGGTCAGGGATTTTATTTGAAGAAAGCGGCAAACAGGGTCATTCAGAAAATGAGGAATGATGTGTTTCAGCACATTCAAAAATTACCTATCCACTATTTCGATAATCTGCCTGCAGGAAAGGTCGTAGCGAGGATAACCAATGATACGGAAGCGATAAGAGATCTATATGTAACCGTGTTATCTACCTTCTTTTCAAGCACGATCTATATTATCGGAATTTATATCGCACTCTTTATCCTTGATGTGAAGTTAGCGGCGATTTGCTTGATCTTGATCCCGATTTTGGTCATTTGGACGTACTTGTACAGAAAGTTTGCGTCTAAATATAATCACATCATTAGGTCAAAAGTAAGTGATATCAATGCCATGATCAATGAATCCATACAGGGCATGAACATCATTCAGGCATTTAGCCGAGAGAAGAAGACGAATGAAGAATTCGAAGACTTAAACGGGACTCATTTCAAGTATCAAAATAAACTATTAAGCTTAAATTCCATGACTTCCCATAACCTTGTGGGGGTATTAAGGAATATTACCTTTGTGGCTTTCATCTGGTATTTCGGGGGGGCGTCAGTCGGAGTGGGTTCTGTCGTGACACTGGGCGTACTCTATGCCTTTGTCGATTATATTAACCGGTTGTTCCAGCCTGTGACAGGGATTGTCAATCAGCTTGCCAATCTTGAACAGGCACTCGTTGCAGGGGAGAGAGTGTTCCGGTTGTTGGAAGAGACAGGAACTCCGGTGGAAGATAAGAAAATGAACAAGTATGACGGAAATGTAAGCTTTGAACATGTATTCTTTGGATACAAGGAAAATGAATATGTGTTGAAGGATATTACCTTTAAGGCCAACAAAGGGGAGACCGTTGCTTTGGTGGGGCACACAGGTTCAGGGAAAAGCTCGATCATGAATCTGTTGTTCCGTTTCTATGATAGTAATGAGGGGGGAAAATTCTTATTGATGGAAAAGACATTGTTGACATTCCCTTTCAGACCATTCGTGAGCATATGGGGATCGTATTGCAGGACCCTTACTTATTTACAGGAACGATTGCGTCAAACGTCAGTCTTGGTGACCCAAGGATCTCGAGGGAACAGGTGGAGAAGGCACTTAAAGCCGTCGGTGCTGAAAAAGTGTTCAAAAACCTGGAAAACGGCTATGATGAGCCGGTAATAGAGAAAGGGAGTACCCTATCATCAGGTCAGCGTCAATTGATATCCTTTGCCCGCGCCCTGGCATTCAATCCAGCGATCCTGATTTTGGATGAGGCAACGTCGAGCATTGACACAGAGACTGAGGCCGTCATTCAGGAGGCGATGGAAGTATTGAAGAAAGGGAGAACAACCTTCATTATCGCTCACCGACTTTCGACGATTAAGAATTCTGACCAGATCCTTGTATTGGATCGTGGAGAAATCGTCGAGCGTGGAAATCATGACGAATTGATGAAACGCATGGGACGCTACTATCAAATGTATCAGCTCCAAAAAGGTTCAAAAGAAGATATGGCAGGATAATGAATGAAGGCATCTGACGATTTAAGTCGGATGCCTTTTCTTTGTATATCCCAAGGCTTTATAACGTGGATTAAAGGTTTATCGTGAATATGAATGAGCTGCTTGGTTCCATCCAATAGAATGATGAATCATACAAGATTCTGTTAGTAAAACAGGACTTTTGTTTTATTTTGTCGTTTTAAATCGAATTTCCCCCTTTATCAATGTATAATTTAATTGATTAAAAAGTTATATAAAGGGAGGAACCTATGATGGGATGGGTAATCGCCATTTTATTTGGTACAGCAGTTGTGCTGCTCATTTTATCGTTTGTAAAAACGACACAATCCAACTCACAACTTGAGCAACAGATAGAGCATGTTTCCATTTCAGTATTGAATGAAGTACATGAACTCGAGAAACAATTACGTAATATGCAACTGGATGCAGAAATTACAGCGCAGCAGTCAGGGGCTGCACCAGCTGCTTCAGAGGAACGGCTTTTGCTCCGCGACATGCTGGACATGCATAAGCGAGGCTATTCAATCGAGAGCATCGCAACCAAAAAACAAGTCCCACCACATGATGTGGACCGTATGCTTGCACCTTACAAAACGGGGAAAGCTGAAAGGGGCTTAGTAGCACAATGAGAGTGACACCTAATTCATTGCGCAGTTTTGCGGCAGGTCTCTTAATCTCAACGTCCTTAATAGGTGGGGTATATATGTTCGGACCGTCTGAAGCGAAGAGTACAGGGGGGAGAAGAGACCGTTAAAAAAGAAAAACTTTCACAAGAAGAAATGGTCGACCAACTGACTTCCCAAGGTTTTGTCATACATACAAAAGATGAATGGGATAAGCAGCTTGCACGTATGAACGAGAAACAGGCAGCAAAAACAGAAGATAAAAAAGAGCAGAAAAACGAAACTGATGTGGTTTACCGCACGATGTTGACGGTCTCAAGTGGAATGACCAGCATCGATGTGGGGAATGCACTGGAGAATGCCAACATCATTAAAAGTGGTCTGGACTTTTACAAAGAAGTAGAGAACCGTGGACTTGAAAATGAATTGCGACCAGGGACTTTTGAAGTGGAAAGCGGTATGACAACGGAAGAAATCATTGCGACGATCTTTAAATAATAAGGGCGTAGGGACAGTTTACACTGTCCCTTTTTTATGTAGCCTTCAATAACTTATCCCCACTCGACTTCTGCTGTAAGTGTCATCAGACAGTTGTTTATACATAAAATCCCCGGTGTCATAGATGGAAATGCTTTTACCTCCCTGTGGTAGAATATCCTTTTCTGTCCGGTACACCCCAATTCTCTCACCATCAGGTAAATAGGTAGGACAAACAATCGTCCAATCCATTTCTGATGCTTGTAAGATGAAAAAAGCTTTTAAATGGTCCTCAGCGGCAGTGGTGCTTCTCCGCTTTGATTCATCTGATTGGAACCGGTATAAACGTGAATCCTTCCGTGCCTGCAGGATACCTGCAGTTCCACATGTGATGATCCGCTTCACTCCATGATGCCTCATCGCTTTTAACAGGAGTGGCATGCTTCTTGAAAGTACATCCTTTTTATCTGTATTCAGGCAGCTGATCACGGCATCACACCCTTCAATCGTTCTCATCACATCAGGTTCGTTCAGGACATCCCCCACTATATCATGATCTGTCGCACCTTTATCCGTGCGCATTAGCCTGATCACTTCATGTGCCGTCCGTGCTTGTTGAAAGACGACTGAACCCACTCGTCCTGTGCTTCCAAATAATGCAATCTTCATACATATGCCCTCCTAGTGACTGTTTGGAATAGTGTACCGCAAATTCCTGAAAATTTACATGATTAGCCATCACTGGTTACATACTACAAAGGGCAGGAAAGAAAAATCTCGAATTGAGAACTTTTGTGTTGACTTATTCCTTGTATCGTTTTATGATGACAATCGTAGTTAATTAAATCCGATAAGAATAGTGGGGGTTATACGATGAAAAAGTGGAAATTATCCATCATCTTGCTAATAACTTTATCCATGGTATTAGCAGCATGTGGTCAATCTAAAGATAAAGAGGAATCCAATGGTGATTCAAAAGAAAGCTCTGAAACATCACTTTACGATCAAGTCATGGAAGAAGGGGAACTACTGGTTGGTACTGAAGGTACATATCCTCCTTTCACATTCCACGACGAATCCGGGGAATTAACAGGATTTGATGTGGAAATTGCCCGTGAAGTGGCCAAACGCCTTGGTGTTGAAGCTAAATTCCAAGAGACTCAATGGGATGCCATGTTTGAGGGATTGAATTCAAAACGATTCGATGTGATCGCCAACCAGGTTGGTATCCGTGAGGACAGACTGGAGAAATATGATTTCTCTAATCCTTATATTGAATCAAGTGCTGTAGTGGTTGTATCTAAAGATAACAAAGATGTTACATCTTTCGAGGACATTAAAGGGTTGACTTCAGCTCAATCTCTGACAAGTAACTACCGTGACATCGCTGAAGAAAACGGTGCAGAAATCCAAGGTGTAGAAGGCCTGTCTCAATCGATCCAATTATTGGAGCAGGGAAGAGTGGATGTAACGGTCAATGATAAGATTTCTATTCTGGATTACTTAAAGAAACAGCCGAACGCGAATGTCAAAATTGCTGCTGAAGCAGAAGAAGCCGGACAAAGCGGCCTGATGTTCCGTAAAGGAAATGAAAAACTCGTTGAAGAAGTGAACAAAGCGTTAGAGGAAATGATGGAGGACGGTACGTATAAAGAGATTTCCGAGAAGTGGTTCGGAGAAGATGTATCTCCTAAATAGCATCTATCAGGATCCTGAAGCAATGATCGATATTTTACAAAGCTCCCTGCTTCCAATGCTAGAGGGGGCTTTGTACTATTCTATCCCTCTAACGCTCATTTCTTTTGCTTTAGGTATGATATTGGCCGTATTGACTGCACTTGCCCGGTTATCCAACATTTCGATTCTAAGAGGAATTGCCAGGTTTTATGTATCGGCAATCAGGGGAACACCTTTACTCGTTCAGCTATTCATTATATTCTATGGGTTACCGACACTTGGGGTCAAATTTGATCCTTTCCCGTCCGCCGTCATTGCATTCTCATTAAATAAAGGCGCATACTCCTCGGAAATCGTCCGTGCAAGCGATTCAATCCATTCCTAAAGGGCAATGGGAAGCAGGGTATTCGATCGGCATGACGTATTCCCAGGCTTTGAAAAGAATCATCCTGCCACAGGCAACCAGGGTATCCATCCCTCCTCTATCAAACTCATTTATCAGTTTGGTGAAGGATACCTCACTTGCTTCATTAATTCTCGTAACGGAAATGTTCAGGAAAGCACAGGAGATTGCTGCGACCAACTATGAATTCCTGCTTATGTACATGGAGGCAGCCTTGTTGTACTGGATCATTTGCTTTATTCTATCCATCATTCAAGGGCGAATTGAGACTCGCCTTGATCGATATATCGCCAAGTAATAATAAAGGAGATTGAATATGATTTCCATCAAAGGTTTAACGAAAAGGTTTGATCAATTAGAAGTATTAAAGGGGATGAATGTCGAGGTCGATAAGGGACAGGTCATCGTTCTGATCGGACCTTCGGGTTCAGGGAAAACGACTTTCCTGCGCTGTTTGAATGCCCTTGAAATCCCTAATGAAGGAAAGGTTTCGATTGCCGGGACTTCCGTTGATTTTAATAAGAAATTATCCAAACAGGAGCTCATTAAGCTTAGACGAAAAACGGGCATGGTGTTCCAGAATTATAATCTTTTTCCCCATATGACGGCATTGGAAAATGTTATGGAAGGACCGACTGTCGTACAAAGACGAAACAGGGACGAAACAAGGAAGAAAGCCATTCGGCTTCTGGAAAAAGTAGGTCTGGGAGATAAAGTGGACTACTATCCATTCCAGCTTTCAGGTGGACAGCAGCAAAGGGTCGGTATTGCACGGGCATTGGCAATCGAGCCGGAAGTCATGCTTTTCGATGAGCCTACGTCAGCACTCGATCCCGAACTTGTGGGAGACGTCCTGAAGGTCATGAAGGATCTTGCAGAGGAAGGAATGACCATGGTGGTGGTTACACATGAGATGCGATTCGCCAAAGAAGCCGCCGATAAAGTCATTTTTATGGACGGCGGTTATATCGTTGAAGAAGGCACGCCCCAGCAAGTCTTTGAAACCCCTGAGAATGAACGTACGAAACAGTTCCTTAATTTAATTCAATAGACTCAAAAAGATGGATGGGCACTTGCTCATTCATCTTTTTTTAATCGGTCTTTTCGAAAGTTCCCCACAGAGAAACGCCTGATGAGGTTCACCGCAAGCCCCCCCCTCGGAAAGCAAGCATCCTGAAGGGGAAATCAACCTTTACTTTCTTCTTAAGAATAGCAACACTGTTTACGAAAAGAGCCCTTTTAAGTGTCTTTTTGAAGGATTAAAGAATAAATAAAGAGGGATATCATAATCTTTTCAAAAATAGGTTAGATCAACTGGATTAGTGGAAATATGGTAATAGATGAATCGTAAAAGGGAGGAACCAGAATGGACTATCGGATCGAACGTGATACAATCGGAGAAATGAGAGTGCCAAAGGAAAAGTACTGGGGTGCTCAGACGCAGAGAAGTAAAGAAAATTTCCAGATCGGTACAGAGAAAATGCCCATAGAAGTTACATACGCCTTCGCGCAGTTAAAGAAAGCGGCATCAGTCGTCAACCACTCACTTGGAAAGCTTTCAAAAGCAAAGAAGGATGCCATTGGTCAGGCATGTGTAGAAATCCTTGAAGGAAAATGGGATGAACATTTTCCCCTCGTTGTATGGCAGACTGGCAGTGGAACTCAATCCAATATGAATGTCAATGAAGTTATCGCTTATCGTGCCAATGAGATCCTTCGTGAAAATGGCGTTGAGGAAAAGGTACATCCCAATGATGATGTGAATATGTCCCAAAGTTCAAATGATACATTCCCGACCGCTATGCACATTGGCTGCATACCAGGAAATCGAATCAAAGCTTTTTCCCGTCCTTCAGGAATTTACTGCCACACTTAAAGAAAAAGAGGACCAATTCACTGATATCATCAAAATTGGCCGTACCCATCTTCAAGATGCCACCCCGTTGACACTGGGTCAGGAAGTCAGCGGCTGGAGGGCCATGATGGAAAGGTCCTATAGTATGCTGAGAGAAAGTGTCCAGCGTTTAGTCAATCTGGCAATCGGGGGGGACCGCTGTTGGGACAGGGATAAATGCCGATCCTGAATTCGGTGACAAGGTGGCTAAACAATTAGAAACGCAAACTGGCATCAAGTTTATTTCATCTGATAATAAATTTCATGCCTTGACGTCTCATGATGAAGTGGTATATGTACATGGTGCAGTTAAAGCATTAGCGGCAGATTTAATGAAAATAGCGAATGATGTGAGATGGTTAGCCAGTGGACCGAGAAGCGGGATAGGAGAGATTACGATACCTGCAAATGAACCTGGGAGTTCGATTATGCCTGGGAAAGTAAATCCGACACAGAGCGAGGCGGTGACGATGGTCGTCACCCAGGTCTTTGGAAATGATGCAGCCATCGGATTTGCGGCAAGTCAGGGGAATTTTGAACTGAATGTCTTTAAACCTGTCATCATCTATAATATGCTGCAATCCGTACGGCTTCTTACAGACGCTATAAAGTCCTTTAACGATAAATGTGTAAATGGTATAGAAGCCAATATAGAGGTGATTAACGAGTTTGTTCAAAGATCACTTATGCTCGTGACGGCATTAAATCCACATATAGGTTATGAGAAAGCAGCAGAGATTGCCAAGACTGCTCACCAAAAGGGATTGACGTTAAAAGAAGCGGCCATTCAATCAGGTTACGTTACCGAAGAGCAATACGATCTGTGGATAAATCCAGCCAATATGGTCCACAATAAGGAATAAGCTAACAACCGGCTCTTAAAGAGTGAGCCGGTTTTTGTTGTTTTGATAGATCATACAGGACAAATAAAACCCCCAGTCAGAGACCAGGGGTTGATCCATTCATTTATTCAATTATTGTTGGTACCCGCCACCGATTTGTTGTTCAGCCATTTGAACCAGGCGTTTAGTGATTTCTCCACCTACAGAACCGTTAGCACGAGCTGTTGCATCTGGTCCTAATTGTACGCCAAATTCAGAAGCGATTTCGTACTTCATTTGGTCGATTGCTTGTTGAGCTCCTGGAGCTACTAGTTGGTTAGATGAGTTGCTGCGAGATTGTTGCTGTTGCATAGTCTGTCATCTCCTTAAAATGTATAATTTTTTTGGTTGGGTCAGCTGGAGTTGCACCAGCACGCTATTCCATGAGCGACCATCTGACATGGTATAACCCATCGAGTGGGGGGGAGAAAGCTTGTTGCTTCCTTGTTACTAGGTATTATGGTTTTTTTGAGGGATTATATTCAACTGGGTGACAGGGAATTTATTCCTTGTAAATCCCTTTAAATTTTCTACATAAATCACCGTCTTTGTAAAAAGGATAACACTATACAATGATTTTGATTGAAAGTATGGTGACACAGCATGAAAGCTTGCGCATTATGTAATGGAATCGTTGAATACAGGGGGCTCTGCGGTAAATGTGGAGACTCTACAACGGACCAGGGAAGATATTATGATTTTTACGATGAGTACAGCGCATATATGGACATACAGCATGTGCAACTAGCGGACGGCATACCGAACAGCAGCTGCTCCGATACCTGCCTTCATCTATTCACATGTATTCGATGTGGAGAGGAAGAGGGGAAAAGTATAGATTTGACAGAGTTTTAATTGAAAAAGCCGCACTCATGAATGAGTGCGGCTTTTTTTAAGATTATCTAATTCTTGACTCTGTCTCTGCATCAAAGAAGTGGGCCTTGTTCATATCAAACGCAAGTTCAATTGTTTGACCAGCTGCGATATCTGTACGTGAGTCTACACGGGCTACAAACTCTTGTCCTTCTAATTGAGAGTAGAGCATTGTTTCTGCACCTGTAAGTTCTGATACTTCGATCTTCGCCATGATTTTGGCTCCTTCTGCAGTATCTAAGAATAATGGCTCATCGTGGATATCTTCAGGACGGACTCCAAGGGTAATACTCTTACCAACATGACCTTGTTCGCGAAGAGCTTTCATTTTACCTTCAGGAATGGATACCTTGGTCTTCCCGATCACAAATTTACCTTCTTCAAGGGAACCTTGGAAGAAGTTCATGGCAGGTGAACCGATGAATCCCCCTACGAATACATTTTCAGGCTTATCGTAAACTTCTTTTGGTGAACCGACTTGTTGGATAACCCCATCTTTCATGACAACGATTCGCGTTGCCATTGTCATGGCTTCTGTTTGGTCATGGGTTACATAAATCGTTGTAGTTTGCAGGCGCTGGTGAAGCTTTGCGATTTCTGCACGCATTTGTACACGAAGCTTAGCATCGAGGTTGGATAAAGGCTCATCCATCAAGAATACTTTCGCATCACGTACGATGGCACGTCCAAGCGCTACACGCTGACGCTGACCACCGGATAATGCTTTTGGCTTCCGATCAAGAAGAGCTTCAAGACCAAGTATCTTAGCTGCTTCTTGTACACGGCGGTCGATTTCCTGCTTATCAAATTTACGTAATTTCAGTCCGAATGCCATATTATCATAGACACTCATATGAGGGTAAAGGGCATAGTTTTGGAATACCATGGCGATATCACGGTCTTTTGGAGCCACATCGTTTACACGCTTTCCGTCGATGGAGAAGTCCCCTTTGGAAATTTCTTCTAGTCCTGCAATCATTCGCAGGGTAGTTGATTTTCCGCAACCTGACGGACCGACAAATACAATGAATTCTTTATCTTGGATGTGAAGGTTAAAGTCATTAACTGCCGTTACCTTCCCATCATAAATTTTGTGGATGTGATCTAATTTTAATTCAGCCATTTTTCTTTCTCCTCCTTGAAATGCAATCGTTTTCATCTATGAATTCATTGTAGAGAAAGCGGATTCAAAAAGGAATGGTCAACCTGCACAAAGTTCCCTAGAGCTTTTTAGGCAGGTTGTCAGATTGAAAGTTCAGGCAAGCAAAATAAGCTAAAATTCCACCCTGAAAAGTCTTAATATCTATGTTGGTTTTTTCAATGAATTTATCAATACGGTACTGGACGCTATTGCGATGCATAAATAACATTTTGGCAGTTTGACTGATGTTGGATTGATTTTCAAGAAAAGCCTTTACAGTGTGTATTAACTCAGGTTCTTCCAAAAAGACTTCCGCCACCTTAGAAAAAAATGGTTCCTTCCATTCATAAGGTAAGTGGTGCAGTGCAAAGGCAGGAAGGACCTTCACCATATTCTGAATACCTGACTGCTTCTGCACCAATCTTGAAAAAGAAAATAATTCCCGTTCATACTTAAATGTAAGAGGGAATTGCTGTGGACAAACTTCATGGAATTGTCCCATGAAATAAGTGAGAGTGACGAAAAAGTCTGATTCAATCACATGAGAAATCGACATTAATTGCTCTTCATCCATATTCCAGTCACTCTTTTCCTCAATAAGAAATCCTGTTTGATCATCTTTCAATACTAGAATCGTATTGAGGGGTACTAGATGTTTGAGGGCTTCTTTCAATAAGGACTGGTCTAAACTCTCCTTTAAGTAAAATTGAATGATGCGAAAATCACCCTCACTAAATGCGGGTCTCGGACCCTCATTAAATAAGAAGTTGAACCATTCCTTCGAGTGACCAGAATCATTCAATACTCCGGCGGCGTCTTTTATCTCCCTGAACAAGCATTGAAGCAATTCTATTTCCTCAGAAGTGATTTCTCTTTTATCTATGCCTATGTATTGATTTTCTGCATCATCTGTAAACCATATCCTCTGATCTTCAAGATTGGTCGGATAGTGGTTTTGAATGATGGAATCAGGATATTTTTTACGTAAAGATGTTAACATGCAATCCCTCATATTCATTATTATAGTAAAAAAGGTTATAATGGTATTGTACTGAAATCCTTCGCTTAATCAAAGTGCGGATGATTGCAAAAGTTTACTCATTTTAATACTATGGTAGAACGAATAAATCAATATGGGGTGTCCAAAATGGAATATAATAAAGAAGTGACCAATCGCATGAAGCGTCTTGAAGGACAAGTCCGTGGCGTATTGAAAATGATGGAAGATGAAAAGCATTGCAAAGATGTCGTGACTCAATTATCTGCTGTCCGTACAGCCGTTGACCGTACAATCGGCCTCATTGTTGCGAAAAATCTCGAAGCTTGCATCCGTGAATCAGAAGAAGAGGGCCTCAATGCAGAAGACGCCATTCAAGAAGCCGTCAATATGCTTGTCAGAAGCCGATAAAAATGTGAATAAGCTGCCGAAGGATCCCACCTTCAGGCAGCTTTTTTTGCTCCAGGGCCAACCCCCTCACATTCACAGGAAAGGAAAGCCATTCTCCTTTATCATTTTGGGGGTTCTTCATATTGTGTAATGTCAACTGCTTCTTCGATGTTGGTGGTGTTTTCCCTCATATGGACGGAACCTCCTGACATCCCTTCATTGATGAAGCGGTCAACATCCAGAAACGCTTTTTCTTTCCCTTCGTAATTCGTATCAGGAAGAAATTGGTCGGTTAAGTTGTCTTTTTTCATGCTCATCAGCCTCCTGCACTTAGTTTTGGATAGGAAGCTGAAGTTATGCATGAAATGTCATTCATTTCCCTTTAGGTATAGGCTCATCATTCATATACATGGAAGAGCATCAGTTCATGGAGCTGCTTTTTAAGGTCGTCTTCATTTTCCGCAGGTGGGATGGGACCGTCCCATTCGATTCTCCCGTCCTTATGATAATGACCAGTGTATTTCTTCCCACTGAAATAAAAAGAAAAAGTCCAGCCCGGAAGCTGTTTATTTTCAAACATGTTTTTGAATTGGAAATGCTGTATCATTATTCATCCTCCATTATTTGTGTAAACGTTTTAAAGAGTTCTATGGTTGTAATTGTATCATAAATGAAATCCTCCCCTAATAGAATTTACAGAAGAGCTAGAGGAGGGACGAGGAATGAATACGTTTATTCGTGATTTGCAAAAGGCGATCAGTGATGAGTGGTCAGCCTATTATTTCTATAAAGAATTAAAAGCGCGGACAAACAATCCATTGTATGCAGAGTTTATCGAACATGCCCGGAAGGATGAAAAAGAACATTATGAAATGTTTCAATACCTGCATTATTTATTGACTGGAGAATACTACGAACATAAGAAGGAGAAGGTGGGGTTTACGACGTTTAAAGAAGGGGTGATGAGAGCACTGAAGGATGAGCTTGAGGCTGCAGAATTTTACAGGGACATGCTGCTTGAAATCCCCAATCAACAAGCATACAAACCACTTTTTATTGCCATGACTGATGAAATGGAACATGCTACCCGATTTTCTACTATTTATAATTCATTACGATAGGGTGAAAGGAGAAAGGTTGAATCCCTGTGAATTCAACCTTCTTTATTTATTGCGCTGAGTGTGAGGAAGGTGCGGACAAGCTGCTTCCGCCTTTTCGTTTCAATTTCCTCTTCATCAAAGGTCATGGGCTTAGAATTGATTTCAAATAAGACTAAACCGCCTTGTTCCCTTGGGGCTAAGTCGATGGAGAATTCCCCAACATAGCCGAAGGATTTAGCCAATTCTTTCCCGCATGCTTGAACAATTGATGAAATTTCCTTTTTTGTCTGAGCTTCCGCCACATCTTTCAGTGAAATGATCCTTCCCCCAGCAGGAACGTGAGTGGTGACCTCCTGCCGTTGTGACATTCTCACACCGATACCGATCAATTGGAAATCCACCCCTGTGTGAAGGACCAGGATCCTGAAGTCATAGCGATGATCATACAGTGTTTTACAAGGTATGGACTCCTGCATGATCCACTCATCACTCTTAAACCATTCACTGTAAGATTGAAAAAGTCTGGATACGTTTAGAAACCTCTCTATTTTCTTAATGCTTTTACATAGGACACGCCCTTTTGGATCTATCTCAATAAGTCTGATCCCCTTTCCCTGTGATGCGAGGGAATGTTTGACATACACTTTTTTATGGGAGTTGAGAAATTGGGAGAAAGCCTCTTCATTTGTTACACGTTCTGTGTGGGGAAGGTATGGCTTCAGTACATTGCTCTCCGACAATACTTCGTATACATTCCACTTATTGAAAAAATGTGGATTAAAGAAGGGAATCTTGTGTCTATCAATGAAATGGAGTAACTTCTCATACGATTGATCCTCCTCTGCCTGTCTGGAAGGAACCCGATTGTAAATGACATTAGGGACCGGGAATAAGCATTTAACCCATTTATTCAATGGCTGATTGTATATGATCCCTGAAATGGTCTCTCCGAATACATCCTGCGGGGAGAAAACAAAACACATTCCCCCGGCCTCTTCCACGTCTTGTTGGATGGAACGGAACCATTCAAAGTTCCCTTTGTATCTGTTGCTTTTCTCCTTACTGGCGACGATCCCGATCAATGGAATCGCCGGGATGTTCTGCTTCCTTGAATGGATGGTGAATCGGTAGCAGTCCTTCTGATGTTTGGAGGATAGGAGGAAGGAATCCTTAGCAAACCCAAAGGTCGTTATGGATTTTTCCTCATGAAAAAAGGTTTTTTTAAAACGGTCATACAGAATAATCATGGAATCAATTCCTCTGGATGTTTCAAGCTTTGCTGAGTAAGGAAGATACCGAATGATAAAGCGAGTTTTCTTGTTAATAAATCAAAGCTTTTTAATTCCGGGTGTGAAAAGATCGATCTTCCCGGCTTTGAATTTGCTTCGAACATCCAGATTCGGTGATCTTTATCCACTCCGAAATCAAAACCGATTTCCCCAATAAATCCTTCCAGGTTGCGTTCAATGGCATGAGAGAGTTCTAAAGCAGCTTCCTTAAGTGCTTCTTCGACCAATCGCCGGTCTTCTTCTTCTGTAAATAATTCAGATAAAACCCTTACTTCTCCGCCGTTATTGGTATGGGTCGTCACACTTCCGCTCCCGGCAATCTTCCCTGCTATTGCGCTTACCTGCCAGGAACCATTTTCGTCCTTGTTCGTATGAACCCGAAAGTCGATGGGGCGATTATGATCGTGCAATAAAGATATTCCTTGTTGCACGATATATGTGTCAGGGTTTCGATGTTTGAAGATCGTTTTGGCGAGCTGTTCCAGCGTTTTAAACTTCAGTAAACGGTTTTTCTGATCTTCATCTCTGAAACGGCAATAATATTCATCGGTTGAGCGGCTGTATGTTATCTTGTGAATGCCATTGCCGAGACTCCCGTTTTTTGGCTTCAGGTAAACATGGTGATGTTCTGCTAACATGCGTTCCATCACATCAAATGATTGAAACGGGTGTGTCTCGGGGAGAAAGTGCTGGACCGAAGAATCATTCTCCAGTCGTTCAAATAAATCAAGCTTATTAAAGAATCCCGGGTTGTACCATGGGATTCCATATTCTCTTTGTAACCTTTCTTTGATGAGGCGGTAGGTTTTTCTTTTTTCGCTGCGACGGTTCGGCAGTCTGTCATAGATGACATTAGGTAAAGGGATGTTCTCGATTTCCCATCCTTCCCCAAAGTGGAAATAACCCTGTACAAGTCCATTTTCCCAATCGATATGACGTTCGCCGAATACAAAGGGAATGACTCCCAATGAGGATTGAACGGACAGGAGTTTTTTGAAAAAATGGGACCGTTCACCAATGGGACTTAAACGAAAGCTCCTGAATCCTGAGGTGAAGATCCCAATGAGCACCCCGAGATATAGACAATCCTCCTTGGCTAGTAGAGAAAGGGCCTCTACTTTAGAAGGGAGATGTAACTTTGCTGCTAAACTTGAACTCATTCCAATGACATTCCGCCCGTTTGGATGACGCAGGCATAGGGCCTTTTGCCGGGCAGTTCCAAGAATCATTATCTGAGGAATTGTTTCTCCTTCAAGTTTGAAACCGGAAGGAAGATAGAGGATGTCTTCGTCATCATGAAATTGTTCGATTTTAAACGTTTTAAGCATTAAAAATCACCTCGTCTTAAGGATGAAATGCTCTGTGATGCCAGGAAATCACAATAATCCAACGGGGCTTGGAACATTGAATAAGCCTTTTCTGGACTTAATTCATCCACTACTTTATGACCAGGCTTAGAATTCATATCCAGTATCCACATCGATTGGTCTTCACAAATGATAAGATCGACCCCTATTTCAAAGAGGGGAGAAAAGTGCTCTTCAAGGAGTAATGGCATTTCCTCCAAGATACCGGTCAGTTCCTCTTCCATACCATCCCATGCAACTGTATCCTGTGATCTCTTCCAATTACCGAAAGAGGTATAAGATGCACCTCGACTGATGTTTGTCAGAATTCCATTTTCTTTTCCCACTCGTATCGCCCGCTGAAATTCCCTCCACTCACCCAATGCATTTTTATTGAGAAGGATGCGCATATCGAAGGGGGCGTTTTGTTTTGTTAGATTGAGCAATCTTTTTTGACAAATGAAAGTGTGCTGCTTGAGGATATGATCAGACCAAATAAGGAACTTCTCTTTATTTGGAAAGGATTGTTCCACGATTCCCCGCTTTTTTGTCGTGCGGACGACAATGTCCGAATGAGTCTCCGCCAGATGGTAAACAGCAAATCCATGGGCCCCGTCAACGGGCTTGATTATTACATCTTTATGTTTTGAGAGTAGATTTAATAAATGTTTTCCATCAGTCACAAGGTATGTTTCGGGTATATAAGGGGAGAGGGCTGTATTCTTCAGCTTTTCATAGAGATGCCATTTATTTGGGAGACCATATCCGAGAAAGCGGATATGACTCTGATTTTTCAGCCATTGAACGACAACCTTGGCCTGCCGGGATTCCAAATCCTTTTGGTAATACGTACGGTCATAAATATAATCGGGTATCTCAAAGGCTTCTCTTTCCCAGTTTTGAGCTTCCTTATTGAAGTAGTATCCTTCCACTGTCTCGTTTAATGGAGACACTCCTTTAGGAGAAAACAGGTATAGATCCACAGGGTATGAAATGGATTGTTTCCCAATTTCTGTGAAATAGCTGTTCATTTCTTGGGGCGTAAGGGTCATAATGCCCAGTGAATGGTTCATTGAATTAATCCTCCTTGTTCATCCATATACCGGAACTATATTCATACAGTGCTTTCACCGACGGTCGGATCCGGTCGTTATCAAGGTACGTCCTTTTAGAAGGTTTGGAATTGATTTCAATCAGCCACGGCTTCCCGCTATGATCGATGCCGACATCCAGCCCGAGCTCGGCAAAATGCCCGTCAGCCGTCTCCGAGAGAAGCTCTGCGGCATGCTTACATAATTCCCTCATCTCAAGAAAAATCTCAGCACTTTTCTTGGGGGGGAAATAGGTGTTCAGGATGGAAAGGGGCTTTTCGATTCGCCCACCCTGATCGATGTTTGCCACGAATTGTTCCTTTGCAGCGACACGGGCAACAGCAGAGACGATTTCCCAGCTCCTCTTCCCATTTAGATGACAAAGAAATCGAAAGTCTAATGGCTGACCTTCCACAGAAAGGAATGGAATGGTTTCCTGTGTTAAATAAGAAGAGGATTTACACCACGCCCGAATCTGTTTAAAGAGTGAAGAATAAGTTGAAAAAGAGAGTGGACTCTTTGAGGAAAATGAATTTTGGTACATGATATATTCGTTGTCTTTTTTTTGAATGCGCATGATGTAGCGCCCTTTACTGCCGTTGATCCCTTTTAAGAAAACATCTTCATATACGTCCAGCATCTCCTCTAATGAATCAAATCCTTGGACGGTTTTGGGTAAATACTGTGCGAGGGCCGGGCTGTCTTTCAGAGATTGGTAAACTTCATCTTTTCCTAGAAAACCAGAGTTGAAGACATGGATTTGCCGGTCTTCAGAGCGGATGAGGGCGTCTTTATAAGAAGAATTTCTTTCTGTCTTCCGTGAGTGACAGCGATTGTATATAATATCTGGAGCTGGAAGCAAGGTGGATTTCCAGTCCCCATCATGATAGGCGACACCTTCTTTAAGATCGCCTAGAAAGGATGGGAGGGGAAGCAGGTAAAATAATCCACCTTTTTGTTGAAACCAGCTCTGACACTCTGTAAAATATTCTTTTAAAGAGTGTGAAGGTAATGTACGAAGAGAGAATGGATTGATTAATAGGGCGACAACCGGCCCCATACGAATCATATTATGTCTGGAATCGATAGATATCCATATGGGATCCAGATTTGGTATGGATGAAAATAATGAATCGCCTGTATCCAATATAATGTGCTGAGTATCACTTGTACTCTCCACACATGTAACATCCAGATGAGAGTTTCCACATTTCAGCGTCATCTCCCGCTGGAAAGGTAAACGACTCATCAGCTTCTTCGGTACAGTCAAGAAATGATGGTCATGATGGTGTTTATTTGAACTAAATGAACATTTTATCTTCATTCTGCATTCTCCATTTGCATAACCCGTATGATTGATTTTATAATGATTTATTGGGCTAATGTTGATATAGCATTCTATGTAAACCCAACTGAAATGTTCAAACGACAGAAGTAGAAAAGGAAGGTGCAATCATGCTGGATGTCTTCATCCTGTTCCTGTTCATGGTACTGATTGGAGCCCTCATTGGAGGAGTCACCAACTCATTAGCGATAAAAATGTTATTCAGGCCTTATAAGGCTTACTATATCGGGAAATTCAAAATTCCTTTCACACCGGGGCTTATCCCTAAACGACGTGGGGAATTGGCTGAACAACTTGGTAAAATGGTGGTGGACCATTTAATCACTCCTGAAAGTCTCCAGAAAAAAGTGATGAATGAAAATTTCCAAAACGACGTAACCAGCTGGCTGTCAGAAGAATTAAAGCCTGTCTTCACATCGGACAAAACGGTGAATGAATGGCTGGAAACCCTTCAGATCCCTGTATCTTCCCATCGTCTCAATGGGTGGCTTGAGGAGTGGGCAGCCGTAAAAGTGAAGGATACAAAAGCAGTTTATACGTCTAAGAAGCTTGAAGAGGTTCTTCCCGAAAAGTGGCAGGCCAAAGCGGAAGAACATATCCCTGAAATAGTCAATTTCATCGCGAACCGTGCAGAAGCATACTTTACGAGCCCTGAAGGAAAAGCGAAAGTGAAAGTGATGATCGACGACTTTCTGAAAGAACGGGGCATGCTTGGAAACATGCTGGGGATGTTCCTTGGTAACACGTCCGTTGCTGATAAAGTTCAGCCTGAAATCGTCAAATTCATCAAACATGAAGGAACTCAGGAAATCCTGTTTAATCTCCTGACGAAAGAATGGTCGAAGTTGAAACAAACGAAACTTGAGGATTTCATCAATCGATTACCCGAAGAAGATCTCATCCAAGGGGTCCAGGCATCCCTGGTTAAACTCGTTAACATTGAAGCCCACCTTTCAAAGCCCCTGAGCCACTTGCTTCAGCCACATCAAGATACATTCTTTCAAACCCAGCTTCCGAAATGGGTGGACAGAGGGACGGACCTTTTATCGAAGAAGATACCGAACCTGATGGAGAAAATGCATCTTCAGCAGATTGTCCAGGAGCAGGTGGAATCCTTCTCCGTTGAAAGATTGGAAGAATTGGTGCTCGGCATTTCACGTCGCGAATTCAAGATGATTACGTACTTAGGTGCATTGCTGGGTGGTGTGATCGGGATTGTCCAGGGGATCATCGCCCTGTTCATCTCCTGAATCAGCAGAGTTCAAGGGTCCTTCCTAGAAATTCACTCTATAGTTTGTTATAGTGGTGAAGGAAACATAGAGTGAAATTATAGGAGGTACGTATTTTGGCTATTAACTTATACGATCAAGCGAACGAATTAGAACGTGCTTTACGTCAAAGCGACGAATTTCTACAACTGAAAAACATGTATGACGAAGTGAACAATGACGAATCTGCGAATAAGATGTTTGAAAACTTCAGAAACATTCAAATGAACCTGCAACAAAAGCAAATGAGCGGTGAAGAAATCACTCAAGAGGAAGTAGAGCAGGCTCAAAAGACAGCTCAACTTGTTCAACAACACGAAAAAATCGCAAAGCTTATGGAAGCTGAGCAACGCATGAGTATGGTCATCAATGACTTAAACAAAGTCATCATGAAGCCTCTTGAAGAACTTTACGGTTCAATGCAGAAGTAATAATGGATAAGAGAAAGACCGGCTTCCCTAGGGGAGTCGGTTTTTTTGTACTGGTATCCAAGTATAATTACGACCCTTGTCATATTTGTCTCAAGACCTTCATAGAAGTAAAGAAAGGGAGCAGACAACATATAGGGGGGACACCAATGATATATAGAATGCTGGCGTTGAATATTGATGGAACGATTGTGAATGAAAACGGAAAAATTGCGAGGGAAACCAAGGAAGCAATTGAGTACGTTCAAGATAAAGGCGTGCCTGTCACATTAGTCACGAGCAGGAGTTTTGCTTCAGCAAAAAAAGTGGCCAAAGCCCTTAAGATTCATACTCCTATCGTCACACATAGTGGAGCCTATATCGCGCTTGAGGTTGAAAAGCCGCTTTATGTAAAAAAAATCGCTGAGGATATCACGTATGAAATAGCTCAATTCCTGGAAGGGTTCTCAAGTCAAGTATATCTCTCCCATGAGAAGCGTTCCATTATAGGGAAAGCCAATTCCCAAGCGAAGGATATGGCCAAAGTTTCATGGCAGAGAGAGTCCAGATTACTATATAGTAAACAGTTTGTGGAACGAGTGAGCGATCATCTCCTGGAAAATCCGATGTCGGTTCCGAAGATTTCAGTAGTCATGGAGCACCGGGAAGATGTCTGGGATGTCGTCGCCTCTTTAAAGGGAATGTATGAAGAGGTGGATGCGATTCCGACTTCCGACTATAAACTGGATATTGTCCCAAAAGGGGTATCAAAGCTGCGGGGGTTGATGTATCTCTCTGAGCGCTTGGGAGTAAAGAAGGAGCAAATCGTGATGGTGGGGTCGGGTATGGATGATATCGACTCATTAGAGTGCTGCGGACTCGGTGTGGCCATGGGGAACGCCCCGGGGCAGGTGCGAGAGGCAGCGAATTGGATTACCAGAAGTCAAAGTGAGAAGGGCATCCCGTATTTCGTGACAGAGCTTTTCCGAAAACAGCATCCAATCCCATTTTTGAAAAAAATGAATATCATTGAATCATAATCGTAAACACCCCCGCACATATCTGAAGGTGCGGGGGGTGTTTTTTGCAGAGTGATGGCGGACTCCCATTGACCATTCCAAGCCCATTCTGTACACTTATAAAAGCTTATTAGATTTGTTGAAAGGTGATTAGAACGTGAATGTTTTGATAAGAGGAATCGAGGATGAGCGTTTTGAACGCCCTCTGCGATTGATTGCAAATTTATTTTTTGAAGAGTCCGTGATTCATTTTGCTGATTGTGATGAAGCAGATCTTCAAGTCCATATAGAACTTTCCATCGAAGATAAGGTAGAAGCTGCTGCGACCTTAACAAAGCCAACCACAGACGTGAAATTTTCTGCCCGCTATGAGAAGGGTTGGTCTCCTTATGATAATGAAAAAGAACGTTTTAAACAGCTGAAAACCGCGGTTTCCCATGTCTATTTGAATGTTCTTCAAGATATGACTGGTATCAGGCAGAAGTGGGGGGATTTTAACCGGGATCAGACCGACGAAGCTCATCCATAAAAACACCCAGCTTGGAATGCCAAAAGAAGAGATTCACCGGAAATTGAGAGAAGAATACCTCATTACGGATGAGAAGATTGAGCTCATGCAAAACATCGTCGACCGACAGTTGGCGGTTGTACCAGATCTTTATGATCTGCAGCAAGTGAGTATCTATATAGGCATTCCGTTTTGCCCGACAAAATGTGCCTATTGTACATTCCCTGCCTATGCGATTCTCGGTAAACAAGGAAGGGTGGATTCATTTCTGGCCGGCCTCCATTATGAAATACAGGAAATGGGACGATGGATGAAAGAAAATAACATCAAAATCACGACCATCTACTACGGAGGAGGTACACCTACTTCCATCACAGCTGAAGAAATGGATGCTCTATATGAAGAAATGGTTCGATCTTTCCCGGATGTGGAAAACGTAAGGGAAGTGACGGTTGAGGCCGGCCGGCCTGATACGATCTCACCAGAGAAACTAGAGGTACTCAACAAATGGAATATCGACCGTATTTCCATCAATCCCCAATCTTACACACAGGAAACCCTAAAAGCAATCGGCCGTCATCATACAGTAGAAGAAACGATAGACAAATTCAATCTGTCACGGGATATGGGTATGAACAACATCAATATGGACCTGATCATAGGTCTCCCGGGTGAAGAGCTCCCTGAGCTTCAACATTCGTTGGATGAAACCGAAAAGCTCATGCCGGAATCCTTGACCGTTCACACGTTGTCCTTTAAACGTGCGTCTGAAATGACAAAGAATAAAGACAAGTATAAGGTAGCAGATCGGTTGGAAATTGAGAGAATGATGAACCTTGCAGAAGAGTGGACGAAGAAGAATGGTTATGAGCCATACTATTTATACCGTCAGAAGAACATCCTTGGTAACCTGGAAAATGTGGGCTATGCCCTGCCGGGGCAGGACAGCATCTATAACATCATGATCATGGAGGAAGTCCAGACCATCATCGGCATCGGCTGCGGGGCAGCGAGTAAATTCATCGATCCGAAGACCGGAAAGATCACTCATTTTGCCAATCCAAAGGAGCCAAACGCTTATAATATCGGGTTCAAAGAATATACCGATCGAAAAATCAATATTCTAAATGATTTGTTTTCGTAAAAAAACACGCCGCTCAGTGATTTGAACGGCGTGTTTTTTAGTTGAACTCGGAAGGTGTTTGATTTGACGGAATTTTTCAACAATACATAAAGGATTTATCGCCTGAAAGTAGAATTAGTAAAGTAGACTCAGAAAATCAGACTAAACTTTTGTAAACGCTTACTAAATGTGAGGGGAGAGATCGATTATGATGCAAACACCTCTGCTGCTGACACAAATGATTGAAAGAGCCGAAAAGTATTTTCCAAAAAAAGAGATCGTTTCACGAACAGAATCAGGAATAAACCGCTTCACCTACAAACAGTGGGCGGAAAGAACAAGAAGGCTTGCAAGCAGTCTTTCTCAGCTTGGCGTTGAAGAAGGGGATAAAGTCGGGACACTCGCCTGGAACCATCATCGACATCTGGAAGCGTACTTTGCCATCCCATGCAGTGGATCTGTACTACATACAATCAATATCCGCCTATCGCCTCAACACATTGTCTATATTATCAATCATGCCAAGGATCAGGTGTTGTTGATCGATTCTGACATTGTTCCGCTCATTGAAAAGATCAAAGATCAGATTCCAACTGTAAAAGCTTTCATTGTCATGACCGACGGTGATCTTCCGGAGACCACATTAGAACCGGTTTATCATTATGAAAGGCTGCTGGAAGAAGGGGATCCTTCCTTTGAATTCAGGACGGACCTGGATGAAAATGCTCCTGCAGGAATGTGTTATACTTCCGCCACAACGGGGAATCCCAAGGGAGTCGTCTATTCTCATCGTGGAATCGTGTTACATGCCATGGCCCTGGGACTTGCTGACACGACCGGGGTATGTGAGCGCGATGTTGCCCTCCCGGTTGTTCCGATGTTTCATGTGAACGCATGGGGGCTGCCGTTTGCATCTGTTTGGTTCGGGACAAAACAGGTTCTGCCGGGACCGTATTTTACTCCCGCCTTACTTGCCCGGTTAATGGAGGATGAGAAAGTAACCATTTCGGCAGGTGTCCCGACCATATGGCTGGGATTGCTCAATGAGCTGGAGAAGAATGAATATGATCTCTCAAGCCTTCGTTCTGTTCTGTGTGGGGGATCGGCGGCTCCTAAAGGAATGATTCGTACTTTCGAAGAAAAATTCGGAATCCCGTTCATGCATGCATATGGAATGACGGAAACAAGCCCACTTGCCGTGATTGCTGCTTCAAAAAGCAATCATGATGATCTGTCAGCTGAGGAAAAACTAGATATAAAAGCGAAACAGGGGATTCTAGTGCCAGGACTGGATATGAAGATTGTCGGAAAAGACGGAGAAGTGGCCTGGGACGGAAAGGAAATGGGAGAACTTGCCCTGAGAGGTCCATGGATTGCTTCAGAATACTATGAAGACGAAAGAACCAGAGAGGCTTTCCGTGATGGCTGGCTTTATACAGGTGATGTGGTCACCATTGATGAAGAAGGCTACATTAAGATCGTGGACCGCACAAAGGATCTTATCAAATCAGGCGGGGAGTGGATCTCTTCTGTCGATCTTGAGAATGCTCTCATGGCCCACGAATATATCTTCGAAGCGGCTGTTGTGGCTGTTCCCCACGAAGAATGGCAGGAGCGTCCAATCGCGTGTGTTGTATTGAAAGAATCAGGTAAAGGGAATGTAACGAAAGAAGGCATCTTGGACTTCCTTAAACCTCAATTTGCCAAATGGTGGCTGCCAGATGACATCCTGTTCCTAGATGAAATTCCTAAAACGTCAGTAGGAAAATTTTTGAAGAGGGCGTTAAGGGATCAGGTTCAGGATAAAATGAAACAAGTTTAATTCAAATGAGAGGTAGACATCCTGTCCGCCTCTCTGTTGAATTGTTATACTATTCTAAAAAATGATATCTAATCATACGATATTACGATATGCTAGAAGAAAGGGGAGGGATTAATTTGACAGTGTCAAATCAATATGAAACAGTAAAACTACATAAAGATGGTAAGGTGGCGAGGCTTACGCTGAATCGGCCGCAGTCCCTTAATTCATTGGATGCAGAGCTAATGAAAGAGCTTCTGGCTGCTTTAAAGGAAGTGAAGAATGATCCGGCGATTTCGTTATTGGTCCTTACAGGGGAAGGGAAGGGGTTTTCCTCCGGAGGAGATATCAAGTCCATGCTTTCATTAAGTGGAAAAGAACAGTTCGCCAGTATCATGGATACCATCAATGAACTTGTCATGACGTTGTATTCCATGCCGAAAATCGTTCTTACAGGAATACATGGAGCCGCTGCAGGTCTTGGGTTCAGCCTTGCCCTTGCATCAGACTACATTTTATGTGAAGAAGACAGCAAGCTTGCCATGAACTTTATCGGCATTGCGCTTATTCCAGATGGAGGAAGTCACTTCCTTCTGCAGGAGCGCCTGGGAACGCATAAAGCCAAACGATTGATATGGAACGGAAAAGTGCTGGAAGGACAAGAGGCCCTTATGAAGGGACTGGTCGATGAAGCGATCCCATCTGGTAAACTGGAGGAAGGCATCGAGCGCTATACGAAACAAGTATTAAGTGCACCGACTAAAGCGATGCTGAAAACGAAGGAAGTGTATGTCACATTAAACAAAGAGAGGCTGCAGCATGCTCTTGACCTAGAGAAGGAAGGTCAATGGCTGATGCGTCAAACTTCGGATCATCAGGAAGGCATTCGGGCGTTTGTCGAAAAGAGACGACCTGAGTTCAAAGGAGAATAAAGGTGAAAAAGAACTAACCGGATTGGTTAGTTCTTTTTTTGACTACCCTTCACGGGAAGTCACCTGTCTCGGGTGATGAGAATGATGAGGGGGTTTTTAGACATGGAACAGCAATAGCTTTCCAAGCGGGGAAGTACAGCGGTGAGTATACTCGGGAGTACCCCTTCTCCTCTAACAAGGATTCTCCCATTTTCTTAGCATCACTATCGGAGGAAGCTTCGAACGATTCATCTAGAATTTTTTTACCGTCTTTTTCAAAGACTGTCAGTTTGTAAACTTTCATAGTTATTTACCCCTTTGTATAAAATGATGTACCCTTTTATTTTTTCATATTATCATTTTTTTGGAAAGTCTAAATAGTTTGATAATGAAAAAAATTGGAAGATGAAACCTTTTGTGGAGATAATCGTAAGGACTATAGAGAAAACAGATGCTCCTATATAGGAGCAGTAGGGGAGTGTTGGAATGAGTTTATGTATTCAAGAGGTAACCAAAAGGTTTGGTGAATTCACAGCCGTGGATGATCTATCACTTGAGATTCCTCCAAGTGAAATGTTCGGGTTTCTTGGGGCGAATGGAGCCGGGAAGACGACGACATTTCGAATGGTGTTAGGATTGTTAGACCCAACGGAAGGACAGATTACGTGGGATGGGAAAAGCATTGATTATTCAACGAGTCCCCAGATTGGATATCTTCCGGAAGAAAGAGGGTTATATCCGAAAATGAAGGTGAGCGATCAAATCGTCTATCTGGCACGACTTAGGGGCATGGAGAAAAAGGCGATTTTAAAAGAATTGGACTACTGGTTGAACCGATTCAATGTTCCTCAATATATGAATAAAAAAGTGGAAGAATTGTCGAAGGGGAATCAGCAAAAAATTCAATTTATCGCAGCCGTCATCCATAAGCCTAAATTACTGATCTTAGATGAGCCTTTCAGCGGCCTGGATCCTGTAAATGTAGAGCTTCTGAAAGACGCAGTCAATGAAATAAAGAAAAGCGGGACCACAATCGTCTTCTCCAGTCACAGGATGGAACATGTGGAGGAGCTGTGTGAAAGTCTGTGCATCATGCATAAGGGACGTCCTGTAGTACATGGGGCCCTAAAGGAAATCAAGCGTTCATTTGGAAAGAAGAATGTGGTGATTCATGCAGACTTTGATCTTCTATATTTAAAGGGGCTGCAAGGTGTGACCAAGTTGAAGAAAACAACCGAAGGGGTTCTTCTGCAGGTCGAATCAGAGGAGGCAGCTGAAGGTGTATTCCGTGATGTCGTTCAAAGAGGATTCCTTCGAAAATTTGAACTAGAAGAGCCTTCTTTAAATGATATTTTCATAGAAAAGGTGGGGACTTCTTATGAATAATTTCTTCTTGATCCTTGGTCACTCCTATTTCTCGAAGCTAAAGGCGAAGTCGTTTATCATATCCACTATTATCATTGCCGCAGCCATTATCCTTCTGGCTAACTTTGAGAGTGTCATTTCGAGCTTAGATCGAGATGACCCAAGTAAGGTAGCCGTTCTCGACGAAACAGGTAAACTGTACGATCCATTAGTGCAACAACTTGGGATGATGGAAAGTGAGATCAAGCTGGAATCATCATCTCAATCCTCAAGAGAAATCGAGAAGAAAATTGAGTCTGAAGAAATCAAGGGATTGCTTGTTTTGAGCGAGAGCCCGGAAGGACTTCCACAGGCTCTATATAAATCCAATTCACTTTCAGAATCGAACGTGTCCAGGGAACTGCAAGTTGCCCTGCAAACTATTAAATCCTCTCTTGCAGCGAATAAGCTCGAGCTTTCAGATGAAGAACTGGCTTTATTAAGCGGACGTGTGACATTTGAGAAGCTCGCACTGGTGGAAGGGGCAAAATCTGAAGAAGAACTGAGTCAAGCCAGGGGTGTTGTGTATGTTCTCTTATTCTTTATCTATTTCTCTGTCATTGCCTACGCTAACATGACCGCTATGGAGGTCGCGACAGAAAAAAGCTCCAGAGTCATGGAAATTCTCATTTCCAGTGTGTCTCCTGTGAAACAAATGTTTGCCAAGATCATCGGTATCGGTCTAGCCGGGTTGACTCAATTAGCCGTTATACTCGCAGTAGGTTATTTCACCATGATCCGTAAGAAAGATGAACTGGTAGATGGATTCTTTGAAGGATTTGGATTTGAATCACTTTCGGCGAGTGTGGTGATGTATGCGATCATTTTCTTCTTATTAGGGTATTTCCTTTATGCCACCCTTGCTGCCTTACTTGGATCCCTCGTGAGCAGGATTGAAGATGTACAGCAGATGATCCTGCCTATGACTTTCCTGATCATGATCGGTTTTTTCATCTCCATGTTTGGGCTCGGGAATCCGGAATCCAGCTTTATCACAGTGTCTTCCTATATCCCGTTTTTTACTCCGATGGTTATGTTCCTGCGTGTGGGGATGCTTAATCTTCCCGTGTATGAACCAGTTATAGGAATTGTCATCCTACTTGCGACGATCGTCCTATTGGGAGTATTTGGGGCAAGAGTGTATCGCGGAGGAGTCCTCCTGTATGGAAAATCCAATTCTTATAAAGATATTAAGAAAGCAATCGATATCACATCAAATAAATAATTTAAAAGGGGCTGTCTCATTCTTGAGACGGCCTTTTTTCATGAATTGGATAAATGATGTTTTCATACTGAAATTCCATCCCGTTTTAGGATATAATGAAAGAATATAAGAACGTATATTCGTAGAAGAAGGAGGGAACGTCATGGGAAAAATACGTTTTATTCATGTAGCTGATCTACATTTGGATAGTCCGTTCATTGGACTTAAACATCTACCGCAAGACGTGTTCGAACGGATATATAATAGTACCTTTGCTTCTTTTGAAAAAGTGGTAGACGAAGCAGTCCGAAGACAGATTGATTTTATGGTGATCAGCGGTGATTTGTTTGATGAAGAAGATCGGAGTATCCGCGCACAAGCGAAATTATTGAAGCAATTTAACCGTCTACACTCACACAACATTCCTGTCTATGTCGTTCACGGGAATCATGATCACCTTGGGGGCTATCGTTTAGAACTTGATATGCCGGACAATATACATATCTTCAAAGAGGACACAGAAGTGAAACAACTTACTACCAAGAGTGGAGAATCCGTTGATTTAGTTGGATTCAGCTATGGGAAAAGGCATATTGAAGAAAGAAGAATTGAAGAGTATCCAGAAAGGTCCCAGGGCCGCTATACAATCGGCATCCTCCATGGAAGCGAAGGCAGCGTGCATTCTTCTCATGCAGTTTACGCCCCTTTTGTGCTCAATGATCTCCTGGAGAAAAATTACCACTACTGGGCCCTTGGACATATTCATGAGCGTCAGATCCTGCACAAAGAGCCTTTCATCGTATACCCAGGCAATATACAAGGAAGGCACCGGAAAGAAACAGGGGAGAAGGGCTGCTATGAAGTGGTCCTGGATCATCAGCATACCGAGCTGACCTTTATCCCGACCCACGATTTGATCTGGAAGACATGTCACGTATCCCTATCGGGTGTCCTCCGTTTTGGAGAAGTCTATCAGCGTATACAGAATGCTCTTGAATCCTTGAAAGGGGACATGTTCATCGAAATTGTCCTGACCGATGATGGGTCGCTTCCTCACAATATGAAGGGGAAAATAGAAAATGGTGACCTGTTGGAAGCCTTGCAGTCAGAATATGAGACTCAAGCGGGGATGAAGTGGGTTCATTCAATAAAGTGGAGTCCATCACAATCGACACGGGAAAAGGAACAGGATCCGTTTAAGCTGGAAGTGATGTCCACTTTGGTTAACATGACTGAAGAAGAGTGGAAAGAAGCCCTTGCAGAGCTGTATGAACACTCTTCTATATACCGGTTCCTGGAACGCATAGAGGAAGACGACAGGGTAATTTTAATGGAAGAAACAAAGCAACTGATACAAAATAAAAGCTGAACGGGGAGGTGATGAAGATGAAACTGCTTGAACTTCATATTTATGGATACGGAAAAATAATCAATAAACAGTACAAACTTTCAGACCTTCAGTTGTTTTTTGGAGAAAATGAAGCTGGTAAGTCGACCATTATGTCCTTTATTCATAGCATTTTATTCGGTTTTCCGACTAAACAGCATTCCCTGTTGAGATACGAACCGAAGTTCTCTGGGGAATACGGTGGTAAAGTCATATGTGAAATGGACAATTATGGGCTCGTTCAAATCGAGCGGATTAAAGGCAAAGCGTCAGGTGACGTAACCGTCCAATTCGAAGATGGAAGGGTGGAAGGGGAAGAAGCCCTTCGACAGTTGCTTGGGAACCTTGACAGGACAACCTACCAAAACATATTTTCATTCAACCTCGAAGGACTTCAAAACATCCAGCGCCTGAAAAAAGAAGATCTGAACCGCTACCTTTTCTCCGCAGGCTCTACAGGGACGGACCTCCTTTTACAAATGGATCAGGATTGGCAAAAAGAACGTGAGCGGCTGTTTAAAAAATCTGGAAGGAAACCGATGATCAATACAGTCCTGACTGAATTGAAATCCTTGGAGAAGCAGGTAAGGGAGGGAAAAGAAAAAAACGAACGATTCAGCCTGCTGATAGAGAAGCAGCAAGCATTAAAAGAACAGATTTCTTCTATGGAGGAAGAGACGGCCTCCCTTCGCGAAGAGAGAGAGAACCTGGTTTCAGTTAATGAAAACTGGAATACTCTCAACGGCTTCGCACGTATGGAACAGCGGATGTTGCAATTGGAAGAAGTGGTGTTTCCGCCAAGAGGTTTAGAGCATTTTAATGAGCTTAAAACCGAAGAAAGACAAGTATCAGCCTACCTTGAAACACTGAAGGAGAAGCTGGGGAATCTCCAAAAGAAAATAGAGTCGGCAGAAATAGATAAGACTTTAAGGGAAGACATTCCATTCTTAGAGAAGATCTTGTCTCATCAGTCCTTTTATTTAAAATGGAAAGAAGAGAGCAGTGAGCGGGATAGTGAATTGAAAGCTGTGCGCAATAAGATCAACGGTACGATCCGTGAATTGGGACTCACAGTAGATTTTACAGACGTGCCAAAACTTGATACAAGCATGATGATGTCTGACAACATTCAACAAGCACTTGACAAGCACTCAAAGCTTCTTCATGAAAGGGAAAGCTTGCAAAATCTATATGAGGAAGCGAAAGAAGAGCTCTACCTCATTGAAAGCAAGTGTGACCGATTAGAAGAAAGGCTGATGGAAGAGGATGAGTATCAGCAATTACAAAGATCTGTGAAGGCCAAGTCATCCAAGCTGGCTTCACGTGATCAGGCAGACTGGGTGAACCTTCAGGTGAAACGGGGTGAAGAGCGCTTCATCAGGAAGAAGGCGTCTTTCTCTCGACAGCTCCTTGCCATGTCTGTGTCACTTCTGCTCCTGTCGGGGCTCTCTATATGGGCTGTCGTATCGGGAAATTGGCTGTTTTCCGGGATCAGCCTCATGATCCTCATTGTGGTGGGGACATTGCTGATTCAGGCAAAGGGACATTTACATGAAGAATTCAGCATGCTTCAGGAAATCAAATCAAGGGCTGAAGAACTAAAGCCGGAAGGGCAAATGGACGTTCAGTCTATAGAGAAGGATGAGGAGAACTTAAAGACGCAAATGGAATTAAGGCATGAGTGGAAGCAGCGAATTCTATCTTTAGAGGAGCAACAGCTGAAGCTTGAGAAGGTCAAGGGAAAGCAGAATAGGATGGAGCGAGAAATGATCTTGAGTGAGGAAAGATTATCTCACTTGAGATCGGAGCTTAGTTTACCTAATGATTTTCACTGGAAGTGGCTTCCGGATGCCCATGTCAAAATGAAAGAAGCGGTCACTGCCTTTGAACGTTCTATCCAATTAGAAGAGGAACAAGCCTCTCTGTTCGATAAAATGAAAGAGTATCGTGAAGATTGCCAATCATGGTTCCACCGTCATTCTCTAACGTTTACGACTGTGGAGGATGCGCTGGTTAGACTAAAGGGGATCATGCAGGAACTAGAGAAGAGACAAATGATCATCAGCAGCGCTCAATCTGAACTTGAGCCTCTGTCGTTTGAAATAAACAAGCTGTCCATTGAAAGAGAAAAGGTACGTGACGACCTACAAGCCCTTATGGAATCCGCAGGCTGTGAGAAAGAAGATGAATTTCGTCAAAAAGCCTTACAAGCGGAAGAAAGAAGCGACTTAGCTGCCGAATACAGTGGCTTGAAAACAAGGCTGACGAAGCGGACCCTAGATACGTTTAAGGAATTCGACTCTTTGGAAGAGAGCAGGAGGAAAGTAAAGCAGGTGTCAGAAAAAATCGACGGGCTAACCGCTGAGCTATCCACCCGTCAAAAAGAGCTTGCATCCATATCATATGAAAGAAAAGTGCTCGAGGAAGGGAAGAGTTACTCCAGTATCCTCCAGGAGTTTCATGGAAAGAAGGCCGAGCTTCAAGAACTGGCCTATGAATGGTCCAAATATACATTGGCCCAAGTATCATTAAGTAAAACCATCGACCTCTACCAAAAAACCAAAATGCCTGAGGTGATGAGGCTCGCAGAAGAAATATTCAGAGAGCTGACAGAGAATCACTATCATCGCATTCTTCTGCAGGAAGATGAAATGATCAAAGTGAAGACGGATAATGGAGAGGTATTCAACGCAGTCGAACTTAGTCAAGGAACGAAAGAACAGCTGTATATTGCACTGCGTTTTGCCCTCATTCAATCGTTCCGTGATAAGTATCCTCTACCCATCCTTATTGATGATGGTGTCGTCAACTTTGACAGGGAGAGAACCACTGCATTTTTGAAGCTGCTGAGGAAAATGTCCATCAACCATCAGATACTATTCTTTACATGTCACCCCCATATAAAAGATGCTTTCCATGATGAAGAGGTGATTGTATTGAAGAGACATGATGAAGTTTCGATGCGCACTTCCTGAGTTTGTTTCATAACTAGAATTAGCAATAATCCCCTGAATTCGTTACAATACTACATGGAGTCTGTTTAAAGGGTCTTGCCTGCTGCCTCTAAATAGAAAAGCATGGAAATGAAATGAGTGTAAGAAAGAAGGAACACATCACATGAAAAAAACAAAAGGGTGGAAACGCAATAGGGGACCACTTGCACTACTGAGCTTTAACTTATTTATTGTCATGGTTGGAATAGGCCTTGTCATACCCATCCTTCCGTTCTATGTAGAAAAATTCAATGCCAATGCCCAAACACTGGGAGCACTGGTCGCCGTGTTTGCATTCATGCAGTTTTTATTTGCCCCCATTTGGGGGCGCTTATCCGATCGGATCGGAAGGAAACCGTTGATCACGATCGGACTGATAGGATTTGCTGTAGCTGAGTTCATTTTCGCCTTCGCAGTAGGGTTGTGGATGCTTTTTTTATCCAGGATCCTCGCAGGCATTTTCGGCTCAGCATTAATGCCTACCGCAATGGCGTATGTATCGGATGTAACGGATGAAGACAATCGTGGCCAAGGGATGGGGATCCTTGGCGCTGCCATGGGCCTTGGAATTGTCATTGGTCCGGGGATCGGAGGGTGGCTGGCTGAAATCAATCTCTCCTATCCATTCATCTTTGCCGGGATTGCCGCTTCCATCGCTGCAATCGTTTCCGTCATCATCTTACCTGAATCCTATCCAAAGGAAAATAGAACCTTTGATCCTGATCAAAAACGCGAGAATCGCTTTGTTGTCATGAAGAATGCGGTTATGAGCCCAGTCGGATTTCTGCTGATACTTGTCTTCATCATGAGTTTCGGTTTGGCGAATTTCCAATCGATTTTCAGCTATTATGCCCTGGAGAGATACGGATATGGTCCCCAGCAGGTCGGCATCATCATCCTGATCATTGGAACCATCGGTACCGTAGTTCAAGGTGTTGGTGTGGGAAAGGCAACGAAAAAGTTTGGGGAGGAAAAAGTCGTAACAGGCTCACTGCTTCTCAGTGCCCTGGGATTTGTCATCATGACATTTGCAACCGACTTTGTGGGTGTCTTGATCACAACTGCTGTATTCTTCGTGGGGAATTCCATGCTTCGTCCATCCTTGAACTCTCTTATTTCAAAATTGGCGGGTGAGCGACAAGGCACTGTAATGGGGCTTAATAACTCATTTCTAAGTCTCGGTAATGTCGCTGGGCCATTATTGGCGGGTACCTTATTTGAATGGAATATTCATATCCCATACTTCTTCGGGGCATTCATTATGCTCGTTGGACTGGTAGCAACAAAAGTATGGATCAGCAAGAAACAAAAAAGGGCGTTAGTGAATTAAAGGGGGGACCGTCTTCTGTAAGAAGACGGTTTTTCCTTGAGGGGAAATCAAGGATGGCAATGATTCAAACCCGTCGTCCCAGCCCTTTCCAACCATGTAATCTATGGAAATATGATATACTGTAACTAATAATATAGTTGGACGGAGGAGAAGAGATGTCAGGAATCACCCATTTTAATGTCGGAGAAACCATTGACTTGCCATTATTAATTAAACAAATGACCAAAGGCACGACAAATACAGGAAAGCCGTTTTTAACCCTGATTCTGCAGGATAAGAGCGGAGACATGGAAGCGAAGCTCTGGGATGCTTCAGAGCAGGATGAAAAGGCCTATCAGCCTGAAACTATCGTAAAGGTTGTCGGGGACATACATAGTTACCGCGGGAAGAATCAGCTCAAAATCAAGCAGATTCGACCGGCTTCATCAGCTGATGGCTATGCCATTTCAGACTTCCTGGAGACGGCGCCTGTGAGCATTGATGAAATGACAAGTAAAATTACCCAGTACATCTTTGAAATGAGAAATCCCAATATTCAACGCATCACAAGGCACCTGCTTAAAAAATATCAAAAGCCATTTCTGGAATATCCGGCTGCGACTAAGAACCATCACGAATTCGTATCAGGTCTTGCCTATCACGTCGTATCGATGCTGGATCTTTCAAAAGCGATTGCAGCACTTTACCCTTCCCTTGATTCCGACTTGTTATACGCGGGGGTGATCCTTCATGACCTGGGTAAGGTCATTGAACTTTCAGGTCCAACCTCGACAACGTATACGATAGAAGGAAATCTGATCGGCCATATCTCCATTATGGTGAATGAGATAGGAAAAGCTGCCGATGAACTGGGAATCGAAGGAGAAGAAGTCATGATCCTTCAACATCTTGTATTGAGTCATCATGGTAAAGCCGAGTGGGGCAGCCCTAAACCTCCACTCATTCGTGAAGCTGAAATTCTGCATTATATCGATAATGTGGATGCAAAGATGAATATGCTTGACCGTGCACTGGAACGGGTGAAACCAGGGGAGTACACAGAAAGAGTATTTGCTCTTGATAATCGTTCCTTCTATAAACCTACTTTTCATAAATAATCAGAGTAAGCCCACGGTGTGAACCGGGGCTTTTTTAAGTAGAACGGAGTATAAAGTAAGTATGATTTACCGCTTCCTTTCATATAGTGTTAATCAAGAGGACAAACCTATAAGGAGTTGAAGCAAATGACACTGCCTATTTGGATGTATTTGGTTGTAGCAGGGATATTCGGGAGTGCCTTTATGACGATTAAATCAGCTAAAGAAGAAAAGAATATGGAAGATGAGTGGATTGAGAAAGAAGGAGAAGTTTATATTCAACGGATGAAAGAGGAAAAGGAGCGCAGACGTCAATTGACGACATGATGATGGGGAATACTAAAAGGACTGGCGGCTTATAGAGCCGCCAGTCCTTTTGGTTATCTTATTCTTGATCTGCTGCCGGTGCTTCGTCTCCTTCAGGTGCAGCGGGAGCTTCTCCGCCCTCAGGTGCAGCTGGAGGATTCAGAACCTGGTCAAATGCTTTTTTTAGATCTTCATCTTTAATGTTTAAGTCAGCTTTTTCGATTTCAGCTTTCATGGCTTCCTGAATTTTTTGAGGATCCACTTTTGAAAGCTTCAATTCTGTTTCAATTTCCTTTTTCATCTCATCAAGGGATTTCTTTTCTTTCTTATCTGTCACTTCAATGATGTGATAGCCATATTCTGTTTTGACAGGTTCACTCACGTTGCCTTTTTCTAATGTATCCAGTGCCTTGGAGAATTCAGGTACGAAGTTTTGGCGGCCTGCATTGTCTACCCAGCCCAAGCTTCCCCCATTTTCGGCAGAACCTGGATCCTTGGAGTATTCTTTTGCAAGCTCTTCAAACTTACCGCCGTCAGCTAATTTTTGCTTCACTTCTTTAGCTGTTTTCTCATCGTCCACAAGAATGTGACGAACTTGAATGTCAGGTTTCCATGTCTCGTAATATTCCTTGACTTCCTCTTCAGTCACTTTTACATCGGAAATCGTCGCCTTCTCTTGTAATAACTGAAGCTTTAAGTATTCTTTAAACGATTTTTCATCAAGGTTATATTGTTGTAAGAACATATCAAACTGAGGGCCCAATTGATCTTTTGCTTCATTCAGCTTTTCCTCAACTTCCTCTTCTGACACATCATACTTCTCTTCAAGGACCTTCGTGTAAACCAGTTCCTGAAGGGCTTGCTCCATTTGTGGAGTGAACTTCTGCTTCATTGATTTGTATAATTCCTCTTTTGTTACGTCTCCAGCTTTCGTTGTTGCAACAACGTCACTATTTCCTTCAGCACCGTCTCCGCTGCATCCTGCAAGGCCTGCGACTCCTGCAGCCAAAGAAACTGAAATGATCCATTTTTTCATGGTGACCAACTCCTACAATATATTCGTTAGATGGCTTGTCAAAATTCTACAAATCATACTATAACACACTTCTTCCATTAAAAAAAATATTTTCCAAGTGAATCTTAAGAAAAATAGGCGTTTTACACACCCATTTCCTAGGTTCCTTCATATGATAAAAGCGAAGAGAGAAAAGGAGGTAATAAATATGAGCTGTGGATACAATTCCGGATTCGCGTTAATCGTAGTGCTGTTCATCTTATTAATCATCGTTGGTGCCGCATATCTTTACTAAAAAATTCAGAAAATTGATATTAGCCTAAACAAATGGCAGCTAACTTGAATAAGATAAATTAGCGCTTCAAAGGAGGTGGGAAGTTATGGGTAATGCATACGGCGGAGGATTCGCGTTAATCGTAGTACTGTTCATCCTGTTAATCATTGTGGGTGCAGCATGGCTATAATTTTAGCCTCGGGGTTTAAAGTTATCGGATAATGACTGTGGAGGGGGCAATACCTTAAGGAAGGCGGCCCCTTTTGCTATATTCATATCCAGGTGGCTTTTTATACATGAAAGGAGGAAGCGCAGATGTCAGGTGCTTACGGCGGAGGATTTGCGTTAATCGTAGTTCTATTCATTTTGTTAATCATCATTGGTGCAGCATACGTTTGCTAATGTAATCATAGATGATCAAACAGATCCGGGATCCCAGCGGATCTGTTTTTTTATGATTGATCAGGGGGATTCCGGTAATTGAAAAGCAGCCAGCCCCTCGAGGTCATAACCGAAAAATCCCCAAAGGCAAAGAACGCCTTCAGGGATTTCCCGGTTATGCTTGTCGGGGCTAAACGGTCCGCCTCCGCTTTTATTATCCAGCTGCTGGGCTTAGAGGCTCGAGGTCATAAGATAAACCTGCCAAAAAGGCAAAAAACGCCTTTCCGGCAGGTTCATCTTAAGCTTGTCGCCTCTGAGCGAAGCCCCTCCGCTTTTATTATCCAGCTCCGGCGGCCAGCCCCTCGAGGTCATAACCGAAAAATCCCCAAAGGCAAAGAACGCCTTCAGGGATTTCCCGGTTATGCTTGTCGGGGCTAAACAGTCCGCCTCCGCTTTTATTATCCTATGTAAACAATATCTCTATATAAGAAGAGACCAGTAGTATGGTGATTAGGATATTGATGGTTCTAAACACCTTAGGTTGGCGTTCTTCAGGTATTTCTTTTTGCAAACATAATGCATTTGTCATTTTATTTATATAAAATAAGATGAAAACTGCAAATACTAAAAACATGGAGATCATCCAAACCCCTCCCCGTTATCTCCTATAAGCTATACATTACCAAAATACTTCTCTAAATGGTAGCGAGAGTATTGAAGAAAATACGCAATTTCATTTTTTTCGCCATCTTCCTCCAGTGGGTTCAAGGAGGTGGAAGCGAAAAGCCAAGGTGGAGACGAAAAACCCCGCGATACCGTTCTGATAAAAGCAGAAGGATGATTTATTCCATCGAGTGTATTCAATGGCCTTCCATCATCCTTACTGATAAATCAATATTTCGTATCCATCTTCATTCTCTTCTATTAATGCATTCTTTGGTGAATGCATTAATTGACCTGCATAAATAAAGTCAATGGAACAAATTCCGGTATGGAATGCAAGCAGCATTGTAAAATAATGAGAGTAGTGCGGGAAATGGAAGCATCCGTATAACAATATTCCGTTCAGTATGAAGAATGGCGCTACCAGGGCCACCATATAACGATATTTTGAAATAGGCTGATCAACCCGCAAGGAAACGATCGGTAATAGAAATAACTTTCGATCGCATCTGCACTTCATTTTTCTCACAAAGGGCAGTATGGGCACCATGTGAAAGAATTTATGCAATGGATAAATACTCAGCAGTCCTACCAAGAATCCCATGAAATGGTTGTCATAGAACACATTTGGAAATAGTAAGTTGATTGGTACGTATATTAATGAGAATACCATCATCATGATGATGGATGAAAGTAAAAAGACTCGGTAAAATCCGAATTGTTTTTCCAGATTGATTGTTTTCCAGCAATGCATAAAAAAATCGCCTCCATTAGACGAATAGATCTCAGATAAGTGCTTTACATACTTTATTACGATTGCAGGAAAAAATCAATACATTTCGGATGATTTTTTCTTATAATTTAAGCTGAGTTTTTAAGACAGGAATGTTATAGTTTTGTACAATGAGAATACGAGAATCTGTGCAACGATTGAAAGGTGAGTAATATGAATGAATTAATGAGAAGAATTGAGAAGATCGAGTATTATCAGCGATTGTTGGCCGAGATGATACCTGAAAACGGATATCCATTTCATCGGTTGATCATTCAGAAAGGACTGTCAGAGGGGGAAGTACAGGAGTTCCTTCTTACATGTGATAAATTGAGCATGAAACTTGAAAAGCAAAAAGCGGAAGGATTCGTGTATCATACTCCGCTTTTCAAAGAGTTTGAAGAAGGGCTTCATTCAAAGCTGAAGGTCCATGAAGTGGTGGATAGCTGTTTAGCTCAGGACATTTATCCAGCTTTGATGAAATTATTAAAGAAAAGCTTGTAGGCATCAAGCCAGCTCTTCTTCATCTTGAAACAATTCACCCAGTTTTCCGTTATCATCAGAAAAATCATTTTCGATATTATGGAATGATTTTTCAAATATTTCCATAAAGTCATTTCCATATATGTTTCGTACGATGGTCATCATCTCGATCATTTCAGGGAATTTTCCATATAACTCCCTTAATGGGGAAACTCCTTGAAAGATTGAGTGACTCTCGGGCTTATAATTTTTCATCAGCTCAAGAAGGATATTTTCCCCTTTATCCGTCAGTTGAATATAGGTATTACGTTTATCGTTCTCCCGCTTAGAGAATTGAAGCAATTCTCGTTCTTCTAATTTCTTGGAGAAGTTGAATGCGGTTGAAACATGCATAACGCCAAATTTCGCTACATCTGAAATAGAAGCTCCCTTTAAATGATACGCAATCCAGAGAATATGGTGTTCATTAATATTTAAGTCGTATGGCTTGATCCACTGCTGCCAGTCCTTTTCTATGGCTTTCCACAGGGCTTTACTAAGCTGAGCCATTCGTTGACTGAAGAGCATAGCCTCTTTCAAAGTAAATTCTCTTTCCTTCATGTCATTCACCCACTTTGCTTGAAAATCTTTTTAATTAACATACTTCGAAAATGCCAAATCAAAATAACTATCACAAAAAAGAAAGCGCTTATATTTTATTATGCCAATAAAGTAATAATTAATAAAGGCTAAATTGACAAAATTTTTCGAAGTATATAATTTCTGGTGGAACAACGCGCGTTAAAATACAAAAGAGTATGTTGATAAATGCTTTGATGGCGAGGGTTGGATAGGTGATCACTATATTAAAAGAGATATAGGGGGAGGATTTTGCTTGAATCATTTTATGTTCCATTGCCAGCCGATCAAATAAACCCCCGCACCCTTCTCATTAAATGAGGGAAGCGGGGATTAGGTTATTGATTGGTGGTATTTGTTGAGTTAATCGATTTTTCCAATTCTTCAATGGTATGTTGGATGGAACGGATTTCTTCCTGGAGGCGTTTATTATTCGGTTCTGTTGAAGCCTGCCATTGTTGGAAAGAAGCTTTAAGGTCTGCTGATAGCTGAAGGACAGTGTCTTTTCCTTCCTGAGAGAGTGTGCCGATGGATTCTTTGAGATCACTGATATGCACCTTCACCTCATCGATCATTCCTGCCCACTCATCTTTCTTGTCTTTGATTTGTGCCCGGACTTCTTTTCCTGATGAAGGGGATGTGAGGAGGGATGTCACTCCTCCAACGACTCCTCCAATAAAGAGGCCGTAAAAAAGGGATTTTTTATTCAAAATGGTCACCTCGTTCTTCTGTTCTATATTACTTTAATTCGACAATCAACAGGTATTTTCCTTTTCCCTTTTCCGATAGATTAAAACTAGTCAATTCATAACTTCCTTATTTCCCGCATAAATATAAAGGTAAGAGATGGGGTAAAGAAGGGGGTTCAAGGCAATGGACGGGATTATCTTTGGTTTCTTTGCTCTCTGTGGGGTGTTATTTCTCAGTATGGTGTATAACTTCATTTCCATTCAAAGGCCAGGTATGTATCCTCCTAAGAATGTATTAAAAAAACGTGGCTGCCGTATTAGGATCCGGTGGGGTCATTACCTTTTTAATAGGAATTCTCTTATGGGTTGCAGTCAAGTAAGAGCAGGAAAAAGCCCTCCGTTCAATGTTGGCAGTACGTTGAATGGAGGGCTTTCATATGATTTAGGTTATGACAGTTGTTCTGAAGCAACTGCTTCACGAATGGATGAACGTTTTAGAATACCGTTAATGATCGGATACACCACAAACATTGCGCCGGCGTTCACAAGAGTAGCCGGAAGTACAACTGCTGCAAATAGAGCGAAGAAAGCTCCAGGCAGTCCGACAATCACATATGCAGAAAGTAAGAATACGCTTCCTGATATAAGTGTACCGATAGCTGTCAGTATAGAAGCACCTGCCAGTGAACGAGTGATCTTTTTAGTGGCCAGGAAAATTCCGTAGAAGACAAATGCCGTAATGGGCTTGTCGATAAGATTAGGTAAGAATCCTCCGGGAAACTGTGTTGTCAGACCCGAAATGACCCCAGTCAATATGCCTAATAGCAATACGTTTTTCTTGGCCGGGAACATGATAATACCTAGAAACATCATTGTCAGCATCATGTCCGGTTTCATCCCTAAGAAAATGCCAGGGATCACTGTGTGCAGGACAGCCCCGATCCCAACCAGCAATGATAGGGATACTAGTGTTTTTGTATTCATTTCTCATCTCTCCTCAACTAAACTAAACTTTATTATTCTTCTCCTAATGTGCACTATTGCCATTAGCGAAAAGATAGGTACATTATAACATATAGGGTACCGTTGTCAAAGATTAAATATTCAGAAAAAAACACTCCCCATTCTAATGGGGAGCAGGAGATTTCCTATGACAGATGCTGCGCGATGGACTCTGCAATTCCTTTTAAATCTTCTTGACTGTAGTCGTCGTTATGTGTTTTCCAAACGGCTCCAAAGCCGTCTCCCTGACCATAGCGGGGAATAAAATGCATGTGAAAATGAAAAACGGATTGTCCGGCTTCTTCACCTGCGTTGCTCAGAAGGTTCATCCCAACCGGAGAGAATTCTGCTTTGATACTGTTGGCGATCTTAGGTGCAACGGAGAAGATATGGCTCGCGATATCAGGGGACAACTCGTAAACATTTTCTTTATGTACTTTAGGGATGAGGAGGGTATGCCCTTTCGTTACCTGGCTGATATCAAGGAAAGCAAGGACATGTTCATCTTCGTACACTTTCATGGCTGGGATTTCCCCATGGATGATTTTACAGAAAATACAGTCGCTCATGTTTCATTCCACCTTTCAGTAATCGTGTATGTATTTTACCACTATTTCAACAATAAATGAAGAAGAGACAGGAACGGGTTTCCTGCCTCTCTTCTTGAAGGGGTAATACTGTAAAGGTTTATATGTCAGGCTTCGTTCTCCTTGATAAACACCTCATTCGCTAGTAGCTTCTGTAGTGGAACATTCTGAAGGTAGAATGAACATTGTTCAATGCGACCATCCCCTTATCTTGTGCTATTTAAGCAATTAGACAATAGAATCTGTTAGCCGTCTTGGACAAACACCTCATTTGCTATAAGGATGATATGTGTAAACCATTAGAAACATGAATGACGCTGTGCAAACTGACCATCCCCTTATCTTAATGGCTAAGGTAAGCTGATTCAGTCAAAATGTGCTTTAACAAACACCTCATTTATCATTTTTGATGATTGAATAGGGTGAGTGTGTCATTCACTAAAGAAGACGACAATCCTTCAAGTCGCAAACAATAGTGAAATCGGTTAGCTGGTCTTTAACAACCATCCCCTTTTTCTTATTGCTGGCCCCTTCAAATAATATGATGTGCATATTTCAACATTATATGAATGCTAAAATATGGAACGCCTTCAAGGTTAAACAATGTCTTTCCCATCAAGTTTTGTTAAAATAGAGAAAACATGTTTATAAAGAAAGGACGTTGCTGCCCGTGTCTTTATTGGAAATCAATCACCTGGTTGGCGGATATACCCGAAAACCGGTTCTGAAAGATATTTCTTTTTCCATTCATTCTAATGAAATCGTCGGATTAATCGGACTGAATGGAGCAGGGAAAAGTACGACGATCAAGCATATTATCGGTCTTATGGAGCCGAAGCAGGGAGAAGTGTCCATTAATGGGCATACATTGAAAAAGGATCCTGAGAAATACCGCAAGCAGTTTTCTTACATACCTGAAACACCCATCCTTTATGATGAACTGACCCTTGAGGAGCACCTAAAGCTTACTGCCATGGCCTATGGTTTAACCGATTCCGAATACAAAGGTAGAATTGATAAGCTGTTAAAGGCTTTTCGGATGGAGAAGAAGATGGGGTGGTTTCCTGCACACTTTTCAAAAGGGATGAAACAGAAGGTGATGATCATGTGTGCATTTCTTATTCAGCCAAGTCTCTATATCATTGACGAACCGTTTGTCGGACTTGACCCTCTTGGCATTCAATCACTCCTGGATTGGATGGAAGAAATGAAGCAGCAAGGCGCCGGGATATTGATGTCAACCCACATCTTGGCAACAGCAGAAAGATACTGCGATTCTTTCATCATTCTTCATGAAGGGAAAATCCGGGCAAAAGGCACTCTTCAAGAGCTGCAAAAGGAATTCTCCATGCCGGATGCGACGTTGGACGACATTTATATTCAGCTCACAAAGGAAGAATCCCATGATGAGTAAGGTGGAAAACATTTGGAAAAGAAGGATTGTAGAGTATAATCAGGAGCTTCAGAAGTACTTGAAGTACATGTTCAACGATCATTTATTATTCGTCCTGATCTTTGCCCTCGGGGGAGCGGCGTATACCTATAATCAGTGGGTGAAAACCCTTGATCCGGCGTTTCCTGCCCCACTCATCATGGCGGTGATCCTTGGGCTCTTATTGGCATGGAGTCCCGTGTATACGTTTTTAAGGGAAGCGGATGCCGTGTTTCTCCTGCCTTTAGAAGGGCGTTTATCAAGTTATTTCACGAAATGCATCTGGATCAGCTTCATGTTTCAATCCTATATACAATTGCTTGTGCTTGCGGCACTCATGCCTATGTATGTAGCGGTATCAGGCGTGAATTTTGGAAGCTTCTTTCCGTTACTTGGCCTGTTATTAGGCATAAAGGTGTGGAACCTGTACGTTCGCTGGTTTATGCTGCGTTTTCAGGAAAGGGAAGTTCATTGGATCGACAGCTTCATGCGCTTTTTACTAAGCGGCACTTTCTTGTTCTTGGTTTTATCAAAGGCAGATTTGTGGATGGGCATCATTCTGGCGCTGATTATGGTCGGATACGCTTTCTACTTTTTCCAATCAACAAAAGGGAAGAATCTTAAATGGGATCTATTGATTAATCTGGAGGAACAGCGGATGCTGATCTTTTACCGAATTGCCAATATGTTCACAGATGTCCCTAAGCTTAAAGGAAAAGTCCACAGAAGAAAATGGCTCGACGGATTGTTAAAGACATCTTTTTCTCAAGGGGACACTTATCGCTATCTGTATCTCCGATCAATGATCAGGACAAGTGAATACTCAGGTCTTTATATTCGTTTAACCGTGATCGGTTCTTTACTGATTTATTCAAATTCTTCGTTTTTATTCAGTCTTCTGACGGCTTTGGTATTTCTATACCTGACGGCTTTTCAGCTGGTGCCTTTGTTTAAACGATTTGATTACAAGATTTGGGTACTTATTTATCCTGTATCAAGAGAATTAAAGAAATCGACCTTTCAAGAAATCATCAATCAGGTGATGATGGTTCAGTCCGCCATGTTTTCCCTTCCTCTATTGATAAAGGGAGCTTGGATGGAAGGACTGATTACTCTGCTTGCCGGTCTGTCATTTTCAATGCTGTTTAGCCGGTTTTACTTGGTGAAGCGACTGAAGAAAATGGATGAAACTTTATTTTAATGAAAATCTATTAGATGGAGTATTTGGTAAAGAAGGTAGGTGGTTGAATGTGACCCTTGAAAGAGAGGAACTTGAGGCATGGAAACGTAAATTCAGTAAAAGGTCTTCCGTCATTCAACGAATCTCTAAACAAGCCCAAACCAAAGTAAATCGATGGATTCCTGAACAAGCACATAAAGCAATAACAGAAAGCATCAGGAAAATGGTCGAGGTAACATTGAAAAACAGTGGTTGGGTACCCTTTCAGCGTGTTTCAGTGAAATCTTCATTGAAGGAAAGAGAAGAGATGATGAAGGATCGCTTGGGATTTTACAGGAAGGCAGCGACCATCGAAGGAGCGGGTACAGGAGTTGGAGGAATTCTTCTTGGCCTTGCTGACTTCCCCTTGCTCCTGTCCATGAAAATGAAGTTTCTTAGTGAATGCTCTCTGATTCATGGATATGATGTAGAGGAATACGAAGAGCGCCTTTTTCTCCTTCATGTCTTTCAACTTGCCTTTTCCAGCGATTCTCATAAGAAACATGTTCTCACCATCATTGAAAACTGGGAAGAAGAAAAGGAAGGGCTGAAGGAATTGGATTGGAGAACCTTCCAGCAGGAATATCGGGATTACATTGATTTTGTGAAATTTTTTCAATTGATCCCTGGTGTAGGGGCTTTGATTGGTGCGTATGCAAATTATCAGCTTCTTGAACAATTAGGGGAAGTGGCAATATTTGCTTATCGGATTCGTTACTTTCATGAATTAGAATAAACATGAGGGAAGGTCGACTTTTTGGTCGATCTTTTTTTGGGCGGATGCCAACAAACAGACTCCGAATATTGGAATATTGTCAGACAGTACGTTACCATTATTGTAGTGAGGTGTAAAATAAATGAACAAGCGTAATAAGGGATTTAAAATAGCAGGACTTATTTTATTCTCGTTTTTCTTCTTCTTAGCAGGGATGTTTCACTTCATTGAGGCTCAAGGGTTTGCCAAAATGATTCCTGAATTCATCCCGCTTCGTGAAGAAATCGTGTATATAACGGGTATGATTGAATTTATACTGGCTATTCTATTGCTCATTCCTAAGACTCGTGAAAAAGCAGGTATCGTCACGGCAATTTATTTAGTACTCATTTTTCCAGCTAATATTTATGCTGCCATTAAAGGAATTCCTGCCCCAGGTAAAGAAGAAGCAAATGAAGTATTGCTCTGGGTGAGGTTATTATTTCAACCCCTCCTGATATGGTGGGTACTGGTGGTAAGTAAAATTGAAAAGAACCATCGTTTTTATTAAATTAAATGGATCAGGCGCTCTGGTGCCTGATCCTTCATTATTCTTCATTTCGTAAATGTACCGGTTACCGAAAATCTTTCCTGATATTTTATGGCAGCAGATGCAAGTGATTTAGCGGCAATCAGAAGAGCCTTTTCATTGATATCAAATCGTGGATGATGGTGGGGATAGGCGACATCCACACCATCCGGTTTGGCCCCTGTAAAGAAGAAGGTACCTTTCACCCGCTCCAAATAATAAGAGAAATCTTCGCCTCCCATCTGCATATCAATTTCTTCCACTTTATGGACTTCATCGACTGTTTCAACACTTTTGATCAGAAATGTAGTTTCCTCCCGATGGTTCACCACTGCAGGGTACCCCCGATCATACACATATTCATATTCACAACGGGCTGACAGGCAAGCACCTTTTAGGATCTGTTCGATCTCTTCTTCAATGAAGTCCCTTACCTCAGGGTTGAATGTACGTACCGTTCCAGTGAGTTTAGCGGTATCAGCAATAACATTGAATGCATTATCGGCCATAAAGGAACCGACTGTCACGACAGCTGGATCAATCGGATTCACTCTTCTGCTGACAATTTGCTGCAATTGTGAAACGACTTGGGCTCCGATTACGATGGAATCTTTCGTTTTATGAGGTTGCGCTCCGTGTCCGCCAGATCCCTTTATGACGATTTCAAATCGATCCGCCGCAGCCATGACAGGTCCACTTCGATATAAGATTTTACCCAGGGGCTCACCTGCCCATAAATGAGTCCCGAAAACAACATCCACTCCATCGAGGCATCCAGCTTCAATCATGGGCTTTGCCCCGCCTGGTGCATATTCCTCTGCATGCTGGTGAATAAGGACAATTGTGCCGGCTAGTTTATCCCGCATTTCATGGAGGGTTTTACCTAATACTAAAAGTGTCGCCGTATGTCCATCATGACCACATGCATGCATGACACCTGGAACGGTGGAACGGTATTCCACTTCTTTTTCGTCCTGGATGGGGAGGGCGTCGAAGTCTGCACGCAGGGCGACTGTTTTACCAGGAAGTGCTCCCTCAATTCTAGCCACTATCCCGTTGCCTCCGACTTCTTCCTTAACGGGAACCCCGATTTTCTCATAGTAATCAGCAATATACGCTGCTGTGTTCTTCTCCTGAAAGGACAGTTCGGGGTGTTGGTGAAGGTATCTGCGGATCTTGACCATTTCTATCCAACGATCTTCTAATTTCTGATATAATTCATTCAGCAAGTTCACAACCTCCTATTATTTAATGAATATTACGAATATTATAACACTAATTTGTGTGAGGGAGCTTGGTATTGAACGTTAATTTCAAAGGGGGAATACGATGGGGAAAATCCATTACATAACGGCGGTTGTTTCATTTGTATTGTTTATGGCCATCGCACACTTTGTTTTCTATGGTATGGAGATCTTTGGTGATAATGAGTTATTGTCCTTCATGGGCACATTTCGATTTATTGAGGTGTTTTCCATAATCGGAACGGAATTGGTGATTGGTGCCGGGTCCATCACCCTTATTTTATTTCTGTGGTGGTGGAAGAAGGATTATGTTGGAATCATTACCGTCGTTGTACTGGTAGCGGGAAGTAATGTATTAAATAAAGCAATCAAAGGATTGATGGAAAGGGAAAGGCCACCATTCCCGCACGGAGAAGAAGGATTCAGTTTCCCCAGCGGTCATGCCATGGTGGGGCTTGTCTTCTTACTTATTGCAGCGTATTTCATTAGTAAGGAGGTTACTACCACAGGATTAAAACTGTCGTTCTTTGTTCTGGCTGTCGTCCTCTCCCTGCTGACAGGAATCAGCAGAATAGCGGAACAAGCCCATTATCCATCGGATGTGGCAGCTGGATTTCTGTTGGGATACTCCTATTTCATACTCTGCCTCTTTCTTTATGAGAAGCGTCCTAAAGAAGAGAAATAGAGGGACGGACCTTCCTTTAGGTCCGTCCCTCTTTGTATTCAGATCAAGAACATCGCCACGATTGTGGTGGCTGCTAATCCAATGACAACCGGGAGCAGGTTTCGCCGTGCAAGCTCAAATGGATCGACTCCACAGATGGCAGCGGCGGGGATGAGTGCCCAAGGGACAAGGGTCCCGCCACCTACCCAGATGGCTGCCACCTGCCCTAGGGCGGTAAGAGTTGCAACGCCTGACCCGATACTGTCTGCGAATAAATTGGCTACGGATCCTGCCAGGGATATTCCAGAAAATCCTGACCCGTCGAGCCCTGTAATGGCTCCAACTGTCGTAAGGGTAATGGCACCGACTGCCTTTGACAGTGGAACGGCAGCGGCAAGGGATGCACCGAGATCGTTGACGATCCCTTGAGACGTAGATGGTAGGAAATCCCCGATAATCGTTTGGAACCCTGAATCACCCAAATAGAAGAAAGCGGCGATGGGGATCACGGGACCAAAGACTTTAAACCCAAACTGAAAACCGTCAATCAAATAACCCGTCGTTCTTTCTAACCCTTTTCCTTTATAGGCAGCTAATGAAATCAGAAGCAGAATGAGGATGGATGTTCCCCCGATAAGTGCAGTGGCATCTCCTCCTTGAAGATCAAAGAGAACCATTGCCGTAATATCCAAGGCAAACAAAACCGGAATTAGAAGGGCAATCGTCTTTTTCCATTTTGGCGACAAGATATTGGGGGAGGCGGTCTGGTCCCCTCCTATCGCAGCGAGTGCGCCGTTATCCACCTTAAGAATTCCTTTTTTCATATCTCTTTTAAGAAACAGAAAGGCGGAAACAGTCGTGACGACACCCATCACGATTATGAGGGGAATGCTGGCTGAAATGACATCCGATACAGGGATACCTGCTGCATCTGCCGTCAACTTCGGGCCTGCCTGAATGACAAAGTCACCTGAAAGGGCAATGCCGTGGCCGAATAAGTTCATGGCCATGGCTATACCAAGAGCAGGTAATCCCACTCTTAAAGCCACCGGTACTAACACTGCACCTAACAGGGCAACAGCCGGTGATGGCCAGAAAAACCAAGAAATAAACATCATGACAAGACCGATCGTCCAATAAGCAAGGGCAGGTGTGCGAATGAACTTTGTAAACGGACGGATCATCACATCATTGATCCCCGTTGAAGTCAATCCTTTACTCATAGCAACAATAATGGAGATCACAAGAATGGTAGAAAGCAGTTCCGTGATAGCAAATATAAAGCTAGTAAATATACTACTAACCGATCCGCTCAACGATCCTGTTGCCACCAAGGCGATACTAAAGATTCCCAGAATGCACACGATGGTAGTGTCTTTACGGAAAATCATAAACACGATGATAAACCCTATGAATGCTAAATAAATCCAATGAAGAGCAGTTAAATCAATCCCCATTAGAAAACCTCCTCTAAATCTTTCCTCAAACTTTAGGCATATGCCCTGATCTGTACTATAGATTATGAAAATAGTGAAAAGGTGTGATACAGGGTGGATATATTTTTTCCGTCTCCAGACCGAGGAAGAATCATGCCTGTGTTCCTCCATCCTGCAGGGAATCCACTTTATAATGAAAGTAATTACAGGAATTTACCCGTTAATAGCGAAACTAATAGTAGATGGTAAGGTGGTGCTGGTATGAGATATACGGGAAGAAAACAGTGGTTTTTCTCTTTTCTGTTGATGGTGATAGGAATCTTGTTGCTATTATTAAATATTGGTGTCATTTCCTTGGAAATAACACAGATATTTGTCAATATTATTCCTATTCTGTTGTTGCTACTCGGTTTAAAGTGGACGATAGACAGTTTTATTAGAAAAAGTTTCGGGAGATTACTATTCGGGCTCTTCAGCCTCGTACTGGGGGCTTTAATCATTCTTGATGGATATAAGATCGTTGATTTCGATTATGGAAGATGGTGGGAACTCTGGCCACTATTCATCATTGCCGTTGCCATTCATCGAGTGGGAAGGAATAAACCGTTCAAAATCAGTGTGAGCAGTGAATATCCGTTTGATAAAATGTCTGACTCAGTCACTGAAAATCAGCTGTCAGAAGAGAAAACCCTCCAGACGAAGAACAAAATCAACAGAGGATTTATCGTAGGGGATATCCATTTTTCAGAACCTAACTGGCCCCTTGAGAATATGAAACTGTACAACGCAATAGGAGATTACTATTTTGATTTCAGTAAAGCTTATATTCCTGAAGGAGAAACACCCATTGATATCAAGGGGTGGATAGGTGATGTAAAGATGATCATCCCCGAAAATGTGCCTGTGGACATCACCTTAAGGGTCCAGGTGGGGGATGTGAAATTGTTTGATCAGAAGTCTGAGGATATACGTTCTGATCTATATTACCGCTCACCTGAATACGAGCAGGCGAGTAGGAAAATAAAGCTTTCCATAGATGTGAAAATAGGCTCGATCCGAATTAACAGGGTGTAAAAGGTATCTTATGGCAAAGGAGGGGAGAGCTTGAACAAATCCTTGAATATACGTAATTGGATCTTTAAAAGTTTTCTGATGATGTCTGTCATGGCCATTCTGCTTTTCTTTATATCACTGCAAATTCATCTGTATTTCTTTGAGAATCCAAGTATATCTCTTAAACAGTCGGTTTATCTGACCATATGGTTGGGAATGATTCTGCTGGTGCTGAGCATATATTTCGGGTTTCGTACAGGTTATACGTTTAAAGGCCGGATCGATGATATTTCTACCTTTGTCACGTTATTAAGAAGTGGAAAATTTTCAGCCCGGGTAGACCGATATGAGCATGACGAACTTGGACTCTTATCAGATGAATTAAACCAGCTTGCCGTGTTTATTCAGGAGCAGGTGAAATCACTGCAGAGACTGGCTGATGAAAAATCAGAGCTTGCTGATCGGGTTCACCACGCAGCGGTCATGGAAGAGAGACAGAGACTGGCGCGAGATCTGCATGATTCGGTCAGTCAGCAATTGTTTGCCTTAAACATGCTTTCATCTGCTGCACAAAGAAGCATCGGGAAAGATTCACAAAAGGTTGAAACCATTGTAAGGCAAGTTGCGGAAATTGCCGGTAAAGCACAAGGGGAGATGAGAGCACTCCTTCTTCATTTAAGGCCCATTGATTTGAAAGGTGAAGGTCTTTGTGATGCATTAACCATCTTAATCAGAGAATTAAAGGAAAAAACGCAAATTGAAATCGAAGCAAGTCTTGATGGAATAGAAGATCTATCCAAGGGAACCGAAACTCATATGTTCAGGATCATCCAGGAGAGTCTATCAAATATCCTCCGTCATTCAGAAGCGACGAAAGTAAAGATTGTGACAGAAAAAAAAGGCGGGTTATGTCTCTCTATACATAAGTGATAATGGCAAAGGTTTTAATCTGAAACAAAATAAGATGACATCCTACGGACTTCAAACCATGAGAGAGAGGGCAGAAGAAATCGGGGGATTGTTTCATATTCGTTCTAAAGAAAAAGAAGGAACGTATATTGACCTGAGGATACCGGTCTAAACGAAAGGGGTAAGGGTGGATAAGATAAAGGTAATGATTGTTGATGATCATGAGATGGTTCGGTTAGGAATGAAAACGTACTTGCAGACGGAAGATGCAATCGAGTTTTTAGGTGAAGCAGGAAGCGGTCAGGAAGCAGCCAAGCTAGCAAAGCTGTATCTCCCCGATGTGATCCTCATGGATTTACTGATGGATAACGGCAATGGCATTGAAGCGACAGAGAAAATCCTGACTTTTCATCCCGATTGTAAAATCATCATTCTTACTAGCTATTATGATGATGAAAAAGTGTTTCCGGCCATTGAAGCAGGAGCCCACAGCTACTTATTGAAGACAGCAAGTGCTGAAGAGGTGGTGTCGGCAGTTTATAAAGCCATGAAAGGAGAGTCGGTCATTGCTTCCAAGGTAGCGGATAAGATGATGAATCGATTCCGGCCCCAGGTAAGAAAGCCTCATGAAGAGTTAACATCCAGGGAAATGGACGTATTGAAATGTCTTGGGGAAGGTATGACAAACCAGGAGATTTCGGAAGAACTTTTTATTGGGATCAAGACTGTCAAAACGCACGTGAGTAATATTCTAAGCAAGCTTGCAGTGGCTGATCGCACTCAGGCAGCGATCTATGCGAATCGGAATGGAATCCTGTACACGAAAGGACCTGTAGACTAGGAATCCATAACAGTTAATAATAACGCAAAAGGGGCTTAGTCAAAGGGGGATGAGAACATTCCCTTTTGACTAAGCCCCTTTTGCGAGAATAAGAGTATTCCTTAAAAAGTGACAGGTTTACTCATTTTTAAAAGCGAGTATAGGATGGATTCTGTTGAAGAGATCGTGGCGAATTCATGGTGAAGATTTGCCAGGGATAAATTGTGAACAATTTCAGCAGAAAATAATGAACCATCATGGGAATACGTTTCAAAGCATGCCGTGGCATCAAAAGGAACGTTCACATCATAGCCTAGATTCGAAGCCATCCGAACCGTAGTGGATACACAATGATTTGTGGTGAAGCCCATCATGACGAGGGATTTGAACTTTTCCCGTTTTAAATATAGATCCAGGTCTGTATCAATAAATGCACTGTTGACGTGTTTAATGATATGCTTTTCACCACGTAAAGGACGAAATTGTTCAATGAATTCGAATCCTGTTGAGCTGGAATGAAGAGGTGATTCCATATCATGTGAAGAGTGCTGGATGTGAACGATGGGCCAGGCTTTGTCCCGCCACGCCCGAAGGAGTAGGTCGGCGTTTTCTTCCATACCGGGATTGTTCCGTTTTCCACATGTCGGTTGTCTAAAAGCTTTTTGGAAGTCAATCAAAAGCAGACAGGTTTGATTCATTGGTACTCCACTCCTTTCTTCATTGTATGTGAGTTGTAAATATACAAATCATTCTGAGACCAATACGATAAAGTATACTGTTAGAATTTTGAAATTATGTATGTACACATGAATTGAAAGGTTATTATTGGATATACTGTAAGTCCTTGTCATATAAAAAAGCTGCCGGTTTTACGGCAGCCTGTGGGCATTAATCCTTATCTGTTACATGATATTCACTTACATAGGATTCACGTGGAAAGATATCTTTCTTAGTATCGATTCCTTCTTCCGTCCCTCTTTTTTTCATGGGCTTTTTGATATTGTTTGGATTCCTGCCATCCTGTGAAGCTTTCCTCATCTTCCCATTGGGTCATGATCACATAGGTATCCGTATCTAATGGACGCAGAATACGGATGGCTATAAAGCCTGCAACTTCTTCGATCAATCCTGCGCGATTTTTGAATCGATATTCGAATAGCGGTCTACCTTCATATGTAACAGGAATATTATTGAACACCACGTAACCGGTGTTCTTAAGCTCCCCTGATCCGTCGACGACTTCATAATTTCGTGGGGATTCAAAAACACTTTCACCATGTGTCTCATGCAAAAGCATGGCATCTTTTCCCTGCATCAATATCATGGTTTCTTCAGCGTGCCGTTCCAATTTCTTCTGCAGGAATTCGTGGGTTCCTGTCGTTATGTACACCTTCATCCAAATCACCTCAACAAGTTAATTACCTCTATTATACTCTTCCCTAATCCTTCATACATGTAACATGATTTATGGATATTTTTTCATCCAATTTGAAAATCGGCAAATTTATGACATTTTCTTGTGATTACTATACAATTCTCTTGAAAACGTCTATAGTTTAAAAGGGTTACAATCCGTACGGTCGTATTGGATATAGGACAATTTTAGAATCTAACTGAATTAGTATACAATGGGAATAGTGGAGTTACATAGAAAGGTGGACGAACAAAGGTATGAAACAAATCAATGATACTTTTTTACGAGCAGCAAGGGGAGAAAGGACGGACTATACTCCGGTCTGGTATATGAGACAAGCAGGTCGTTCACAACCTGAATACCGCAAAATTAAGGAGAAATATTCTCTTTTTGAAATTACACACCAACCCGAGCTATGTGCATATGTGACAAGGCTTCCGGTTGAACAATATGATGTTGATGCAGCGATTCTTTATAAAGATATTATGTCACCGCTTCCTTCTATCGGAGTGGATGTGGAAATCAAATCAGGTATCGGTCCTGTAATCGACAATCCCATCCGAACATCAGCAGATGTAGAAAAGCTTGGGGAAATCGATCCTGAAAAGGACGTACCCTACGTGTTGGATACGATTAAACTATTGACTCAGGAACAACTGTCCGTGCCTTTGATCGGGTTTGCAGGTGCTCCATTTACAATGGCGAGCTATATGATCGAGGGCGGACCTTCAAAAAATTACAATAAAACAAAAGCATTTATGTATGCAGAACCACAAGCCTGGTTTGCCTTAATGGATAAATTGGCTGCCATGACGGTAACGTATGCGAAGGCTCAAATAAAAGCAGGAGCGTCTGCTTTTCAAATTTTCGACTCCTGGGTGGGTGCTTTGAATGTACAGGACTACCGCACCTTCATAAAGCCCGTGATGGAGAAAATCTTTACAGAATTGAAAGAAGAGAACGTACCATTGATTATGTTCGGTGTTGGTGCAAGTCACTTGGCCAATGAATGGCATGACCTTCCTATAGACGTTGTAGGATTGGATTGGCGCCTGCCGATAAAAGAAGCAAGAGAAAGAGGCATTTCTAAAACTGTAATGGGAAATCTTGACCCTGCCATCCTGTTGGCTCCTTGGGACGTGATTGAAACAAGAGCAAAGGAGATCCTTGATCAAGGGATGCAGATTCCTGGTCATATTTTCAACTTAGGACATGGGGTGTTCCCGCAGGTCAATCCCGACACGTTGAAGCGATTAGCAGCATTCGTACATGAATACAGTGCAAAGTAGAACACATTCATGAGTGTTTGAACATGGATTGACTGGAAGAAACATGGCACAATAATGAACTGTATGATACTGATAATGAGGTGAACTGATATGGCAAAGAAAAAAATGGGTCTACTGGTGATGGCCTATGGAACTCCATATAAAGAAGAAGACTTGGAACGTTATTATACTCATATCCGACACGGAAGAGCCCCTTCTCCTGAACTGCTGGAAGACCTCCGTGAACGTTACGAAGCAATCGGCGGGATTTCTCCATTGGCAAAGATCACACTGGATCAAGGGAAGAGCCTTGAAGAGCATTTAAACCGAATTCAAGATGACATTGAATTCAAAATGTATCTTGGCCTAAAACACATTGAACCATTTGTTGAAGATGCTGTGGAACAAATGCATAAAGATGGAATCGAAGAAGCGGTTTCCATTGTACTTGCTCCACATTTCTCAACCTTCAGTGTCAAATCTTACAATGGACGTGCGAAGGAAGCTGCAGAAAAACTGGGTGGGCCACATATCACGTCCGTTGAAAGCTGGTATGATGAACCCAAATTCATTCAGTATTGGGTGGATAAAGTCAAAGATACGTATGCAAGCATGTCTGATGAAGAGCGAAGCAAGGCTGTTCTGATTGTATCCGCACATAGTTTGCCGGAACGCATCCTTCAGTCGGGAGACCCGTATCCAATGCAACTAGAGGAAACAGCGAAGCTGATTGCCGAAGGAGCAGGTGTGAAGGAATATGCAGTCGGGTGGCAGAGTGAAGGTAACACGCCTGATCCATGGCTTGGACCAGACGTTCAGGACTTAACCCGTGACCTATATAAAGAAAAAGGGTATAAAGCATTTGTCTATACGCCGGTTGGTTTCGTTGCAGATCACCTGGAAGTGCTATATGACAATGATTATGAATGTAAAGTGGTAACAGATGATATTGGAGCTTCATATTATCGTCCTGAAATGCCCAATGCCAAAGCTGAATTCATCGATGCCATGGCAGACGTAGTGTTAAAACACCTTAAATAACCTCTCGTTTTTGGATGAAACAAATGGAAGGACTGAAGCACGTGAGTTTACACTCGACGCTTTAGTCCTTCTCTATTGTGGAGTAAAAGATATTTTGTTAAAGAAGGCGATGAACGTGTTTGAACAACAGAATAAGCGTGTCGTGATCATCGGTGGAGGAATCACCGGGTTAACGGCGGCCTATTACCTGCAACAGGAAATGAAAGATCATAACCTTCCCATCGAAGTAAAGCTTGTGGAAGCAACCCACCGGCTGGGTGGAAAAGTGCAAACATTGAAAAGGGACGGGTATATTATCGAAAAGGGACCGGACTCTTGTTTATCAAACAAAGATGAAGTCGCTCTTTTAGCAGACCGGCTGGGTATCGGGGATACGATTATTCGTAACTGTAAAGGACCCTCCTATGTGATAGCTGGTGGTGAATTGTACCCGATACCCGGCGGATCCATCGTCGGTATTCCTACCCAAATAGCTCCTTTCATAACGACCAGCCTGTTTTCTCTGACTGGAAAGATGAGGGCTGCCGCAGACTTCGTCCTACCCCGTTCACAGGAAACGAAAGACCAGTCACTGGGCAAGTTCTTCAGACGAAGAATGGGAGATGAAGTCGTTGACCACTTAATCGAACCGCTTCTAACGGGCATATTCGCAGGGGATATCGACCAACTAAGCTTAATGTCCACCTTCCCGCAACTCTATGAACTAGAGCAAAAGCATCGTAGTTTAATAGCGGGTATAAAAAGAAACGGCCAGTCCCCCCTTGAAGGAAGAGGGGAATTTCCAGACCTTCACCGAAGGCCTTGAATCCCTCATTGATGCCATGGAAGCAGAACTAGACCCGGATACTGTTTATAAAAGCATGAAAGTAACCAACATAGAAAAAGATGACAACAATGATTACACGATTACCTTTACAAACGGCGAGGAGTTAACAGTCGACAGTGTAATCGTGACTACACCTCATGTTGCTCAATCCATGTTCACCTCGTACCCATTCTTATCCTTTTTAAAAGAAATGCCGGCTACATCGGTAGCCACCGTAGCAATGGGATTTTCCCAGGAGGCCATTAAAAAAGACATTGCCGGAACGGAATTCCTGGTATCAAGAAACAGTGACTTTTCATTGACCGCGGGAACCTGGACCCATAAAAAATGGCCCCACACTGCCCCGGAAGGAAAAGCCCTGTTACGGTGTTATCTCGGGAAATCAGGTGACGAAACCATCGTCGATCTTTCCGATGATGAAATTGAACAAATCGTTCTAGAAGATCTTAGTAAGATCATGAATATAGAGGGAAGACCGGAATTTACCATCGTTTCCCGTTATAAGAACTCAATGCCTCAATATACAGTAGGTCACCGGGAACGGATCCAATCAATGTATGATCAGGCTGAGTCGAGTCTGCCGGGACTATTTATCACCGGAAGCTCTTATGAAGGGGTCAGCATCCCTGACTGCATCCAGCAGGGAAAAAGGACGGTACTGAAGGTGTTGAAGTATTTGAAGTAGGTATTGTGAGACTGCCGGGCAGGCAGTCTTTTTCTATTGGGTGATAGTTAAGGCTATGACCCCTGATCATTAAAGACAGCCTGATTGGTTCACTTCTTTCTGTCAGAAACCTTCTTTATAGCAGTCCGGTATGATAGGTGCATGAGCAGAAGGTGCAGCATTCATTTAACAACCCGGTATCTAGAATGCTGAAGCACCCAATTTTGAGGAAATGCCGACCCCAAAACCCAGTAGCTTAATCCCCTCAATCCATAATCATCTACCGTTTTCTGTTTTGCCAGCATGCTTCTTGCGTCTTCAAACCATACTTCATGTTTTTGCCCGGTTTCATCCCAATAGATAAAGTAAGGGGATTGATACACATCATTGTACTGAACCCTTACACCATATTTGCTTGCGATGTCCAGTGCTCCTTGGGGGGAGACGGTCTTTGCGAAGGTTCCATCGATCCATGGGATTTTCCAATCGCGTCCATATAAGGGAGCCCCCATGAGGATCTTGCTTCTTGGAATGACTGTAACAGCGTAATCGAGTACTTTTTTCACCTCGTTTATCGGGGCGATTGCCCATGGCTTGCCGCCTGCCCATCCCCATTCATAGGTCATGAGGACAACAAAGTCGACAATCTCTCCGTGGGCTTTATAGTCGTGGGCTTCATACAAAAGCCCTTTTTGATCCGCTTTGATTTTAGGGGCAAGGGCGGTGGATACAGAGTACCCTTCAGGTCGTAGCATTTTAACGGTCCTTCTTAAGAAAGTATTATAATTTTCCCTGTCTTCAGGGTACACATATTCAAAATCGATATTTAATCCTTTGTATCCCTTCATCTGCATTTTCTTTAGGATAGATGAAAGAAGGGTGCCTTGCAGAGCTTCACTTCTTAACAAAGTGGCAACCAGATCTGAGTCGAATTTACCTCCAGAATAATTTGTCAGCACCATGAGCGGGTCCACGTTTTGATTGTATGACGCTGAAATAAGGGCATCATCCTTTAATTCAGTGACCGAACCGTCTTTTGTAATCGAATAGGTAAAGGGGGTCAGATAGGATAGATAGCTTCCCAATCCTGTCACTTCAGCTATCCCTTCCTTATCTGTCCGGGTTGTATAGGCATTTATTTCTGTTTCAGGTCTAGTATTAGGAATCCTGATTTGCTGATTCGGGTAAATGAGGGAGGGGTTGGGGATTGAATTTGCATTTAATATCTCCTGCAGGGGAACTTTAAAGTTATAGGAAATGGTATAGAGAGATTCCCCGGACTTTACTTTATGAATAAAGGAAGGCATGACGATCAATTGACCGACGTATAATGTGTCGGGTTCTGAGATTTGATTAAAGTCGGTCAGTTCTTTATAACTGATCGTGTACTTTTGGCTGATGCTGTACAAAGTGTCCCCAGGCTGTACGATATATTCCTTCAATGGCTCCGGTATGAGAAGACTTTGTCCGATCACGAGAATATTCGGATTCTTCATTTGATTTGCGTATGAAATCTGATTGACGTCGACACCATATCGCTGTGCGATCGACCAGAGAGAATCTCCGCTTTTCACCACGTATATATTCATAAGACACCTCCAAGCAAACCTTATCACTATAGCCTATTCAGGAGAGCTTATTTAATATGTGGAATGAAAGAATAAAATAAACTTGTGTTATGAAAAGAGCTATGATAAATTAATAAATGTCATGAAAATGACTGGTTTTCAAATTTGGTCAATCGGTCATATTTAAGGGGGGGGATTCCATGGCGGTCGATCGAAGGAAACAGATACTGGATGCTGCAACCAACTCCTTCTCACTATTTGGCTATAAAGCCACAACAATGGATCAGGTGGCAAAGTTAGCAAATGTGGGAAAAGGAACGATCTATACGTTTTTTAAGAATAAAGAAGAATTGTTTGATGAAATTGTATCATCGTTGATTATTGAAATGAAACGCGAAGCGGAAGAGGTCATCGACCCGGAAGATACATTTTCTGAAAATGTTCATCGTGCATTGTTTCGCATGCTTGAATTCCGCAAAGAACATAAGCTCACCATCAAGCTTTATCAGGAAGCACGGGAAATGGGGACTCCTGCAGTATCTGAAGTAATTGATCGCATGGAGAAGGTAGTCATTGAATTTGTAAGTAAACGCATTGAAAAAGCGATTGCCTCTGAAGCCATTAAGCCCTGTAATCCAGAAATGACCGCTTTTGTGATGTTGAAGATGTATGTTTCCCTTATATTTGACTGGGAACGGGCACATGGTCCACTTGATAAAGATGAAATTGCCAACCTCTTTGAACTATATTTAATTAAAGGGTTATCGAATCGATAGTCCTTCGTTTTTGGCAGCAAATGACTAAATGAATAAATTAGTCATTTATTTTTGAGGTGGAATGACCAAATGGGTATATCGGTCACAAATTATTTTCATAAACTAGAGGAGGATAAATATGAAGAAATCATTTATTGGTTCAGAATTTAGAGCGATCTTCAAGAATAAGAAACTTCTCATACCGATTCTGGCTGTCCTGTTTATCCCTGTTTTATACAGTGGTATGTTCCTATGGGCATTCTGGGATCCGTATGAACAACTTTCAGATTTACCGGTTGCTGTGGTAAACAGTGATCAAGGTGCTGAGTTTGATGGAAAGGAATTGCATATCGGGGATGAACTTGTTGATAAACTGAAGGATAGCGAGCAATTCGACTTTCACTTTGTCGATAAGAATGAAGGATACAAAAATTTAGAGAAGCAGGATTATTACATGCTGGTTGAGATTCCGGAGGATTTCTCTCGGAACGGAACAACTTTACTCAAAGATCATCCTAAAAAGCTTTCTCTGAAATATGTTCCGAACGAAAGCTTTAACTTTCTGTCAGCCCAAATAGGTGATACAGCCATGAAAGAAATCAAAGCAAGCCTTTCGAAGTCTGTCTCTGAAACATATGCTGAGACAATGTTTAACAAGATCAAAGATATGGGAGACGGGTATCAGGCGGCCAGTGACAAAGCTGGGGAAATCAATGATGGGGCCGTCGATTTATCACAAGGTGCCAATAAGTTAAAGGATCATTTAGCCTTGTTGGCAGAAAAGAATGTTGAGATGAATGACGGTGTGGCGAAAACGCGGGCTGGTGCTGCTGAACTTGCCAAAGGTTCTAAAGAATTATCGGACGGAGTCGGGATCATGAAGGAAAAATCCCTACAATTGTATGAAGGAACAAAAGATGTCCAATCAGGGATCGATGCTCTTGCAGCCGGAATTGATAAAAGTAAGACTGGATTAAAGCAGGTGGACGCAGGTTTAGCCAGTGCAGTTGCTAATACCTCAAGAGATTCAGAACTATATGGTGCTACGGAGCAACTGGCAACCGGTCTTGAAGAGCTGGAGGGGTATGCGAATAGTGCAGGGGCTGGTGCTCAGGAAATCAGTTCCGGTGCAAATGAATTGGAAAAGCAATTAGCGCCCTTTATGGGAAAGCTTCCTGAAGAACAACGTGCTCAATTAGAAGCAGCAATTGGACAAATAAAAAATGGGGCTTCGGATCTTCAAACAGGTACAGGTGCATTAAGTAAGGGAGCAGGGCAACTTAAAAATGGCGCCAATGACCTAACAGCCGGTATTGAGAAACTGAATAAGGGCCAAATGGAGCTTCATGCCGGAGTCGGCCGATTAGTAGACGGCTCAGCCCAACTGGATGAAGGATCCAACCAGCTTCAAGCAGGTCAGGGTGAAGTGGTGAAAAACTTTGGCATATTAAATGATAATCTTGGTGAAGTATATCAAGGGACAGTAAGTGTTGCCTCAGGAACAAGCGAACTGAGTTCAGGTTTAAACGAAGTATACAATGGATCCACTCAATTAACGGATGGGTCTAAGCAAGTTGCCGATGGTTCAACAGAATTAGCAGAAGGCTCAACGAAACTATCAGATGGAACAACAGAATATGAAACAAAATTAAAAAGACGCAGCAAAAGAAGCCAACAGTGTCAAAGCGGATGATGATACGTATGATATGATGGCTGGTCCAGTCGACGTGAAGAATGAGAAAATCAATCATGTTCCAAATTACGGAACAGGATTTGCTCCATACTTCCTGTCACTCGGCTTATTCGTAGGGGCACTATTGATTTCAATTGTGTATCCGCTGAAGGAACCGGCAGATCGTCCATCTAGCGGTATGAGCTGGTTTCTTGGTAAATTCACTGTTCTTACTGTGGTGGGAATCATTCAATCACTCATTGCTGCAGAATCTTACTGCTTGGGTTAGGATTAGAAGTGGAGAGTGTACCACTTTTCTTGCTTTCCACGATTGTGACAAGTCTTACTTTCCTTGTCCTCATTCAAATGCTTGTAACGATTTTAGGTGATCCTGGACGCTTTGTAGCGATTATCGTATTAATCCTTCAATTGACGACGAGTGCAGGGACATTCCCATTAGAATTAATCCCGACCGCTCTGCAGCCAATCAGTGCATTGTTACCAATGACATACTCAGTGTCAGCATTCAAAGCGGTCATCTCAAGCGGGGACTTTGATTTCATGTGGCAGAACCTCTCTATCCTGCTGGGATACTTCATTGTGTTTGTGGCATTGACATCTATATTCTTTGTGGGATTATTCAAGAAACAATATACGAAAACAGTAGAAGCATAAGGAAAAAAAAGGGAGTTAGCACACAAATCTCCCTTTTTTTCTTCATAAAATGGACAAACCATCCGTAAGTATGAGAGTGTATACTAATTGGTAAGAAGTACATAATGGTGAGACATTTTACATATTAAAGGAGAGTTTGGGATGAAGAAGGTAAGCTTGTTTGTGCTGATCGGTTTTATCACATTGTTTATCGCTGCCTGCGGGAATGCAAATGATGATAACGGAGCAAGGGAAGATGAAAAATTGGAAGCGATTGAGGCAAAGCTGGACGTACCTGAAAAAGGTGAAAAAGGTCAATCTGTTTCTTTTTCCACTAAAGTCACTCAAGGTGATGAGAACGTCGAGGATGCCGGGGAAGTGAAATACGAAATCTGGAAAGCTGGGCATAAAGAAGAAAGTGAAATGATTGAAGCAAAGCATGATAAGAACGGTGTATATAAAGGGGAAAAGACGTTTGAAGAAGACGGCATGTATACGGTTCAAGTTCATGTAACAGCCCGTGATATGCACACCATGCCGAAAGCTGATATTATGATTGGCAATGTAGAAGCTCAGGAACACGGTGAAGAAAGCGGAGACGGTCATCACGGTCATCACGAAAGTACTGTTTCCATCCATCTTATGAAGCCAGAAATGATGATGATGAATGAAGAAGAAGAAATAAACGTTCATGTGAAAAATAAAGAAAAAGCACTGGAAAAAGCAGAAGTGCGTTTGGAGATTTATAAAGAGGGTCAAGAGAAACATGAGTGGGTCGACCTAGCAGAAGAAGAAGCCGGTATGTATCAAGGTTCGTATGCTTTCCCTGATAAAGGGACATATAATGTACACGTTCATGTAACAAAAGGTGAAGATATTCACGAACACACCATGCAAACAGTAGAAGTACACTAACATAAAAAGGATGCTCTTCACTTAGAAGAGCATCCTTTTTATTACCCCTTTGAATCTTCATTTCTAATACTCGTAATCAGTCGTACATTTCTCACAGTAAATGCCGTAGCATTCATGCTGCTCCTCAATTGTATCTCCACATTGTGCACAAGACTTAGGCGGCAAATTTCGAAAGAACTCCACAATATTTTTTACCATGTTCATCACCCTCCGTAAATTTTTTCACCCATCAATTGTTTGTGTTATATAACTGATGTGTTAATTTATTTTATTGTATTATAACAGTATGAATTTCGTCAACAATTAATTCAAAAATAGGCGAAAAAAATGAAAAAATAGGCACAATGAAGTATAGTAGGGATACAAACTAAAGTGAAGGGCGGGGTTTAAATATGAAGCTAACCGTTATCGGCCAATGGGGCGGCTATCCGAAAGCCAGGGAAGCGAGCAGCGGGTATTTACTTGAGCATAACGGCTTTAAACTGCTTATGGACTGTGGTAGCGGAGTCCTATCCCATCTCCAGCATCACGTGGAGGCAACAAATCTGGATGCGGTCCTTCTGTCCCACTATCATCCGGATCATGTAGCAGATATAGGTGTACTGCAACACGCTTTACTGATTCAATACTTCCTTGGGAAAAATAACGGTACATTACCTGTATATGCCCATGGGGAAGATCGACGGGGTTACGATACGATTACATATAAAGATTTAATGAAAGCCCATGAATATAAGGAAGATACAACCTTATCGATTGGTCCGTTCGAGGTATCATTTGTGAAGACCAAACATCCGGTGCCATGCTACGGGATGAGAATCGAGGCAGATGGCAAATCGCTGTTCTATACTGCAGATTCTGCATTCAAGGAGTCCTTTGTTCCATTTGGGAAAGACGCGGATGTATTGCTTTGTGAATGCAATTTCTATGGAGGGATGGATGCCTCGAACGCCGGTCATATGACGAGTCTAGACGCAGGGAAACTGGCTAGGGAAACGAATGCAGGAAAGCTAGTTCTCACTCATTTACCGCATTTTGGAGACCTGGGTCAATTGGTGACGGAAGCCAAGAGCATCTATAAGGGCGAAGTGTTATTAGCAGAAAAGGATATGGAAGTAGATATTTAGGAGGATGAACGATGTTATTTATTGATAATAAAGGCATAACAGATCCACGGATCAACCTTGCTATTGAAGAATATGCACTGAAGAACTTAGATATTAATGAAAGCTATTTACTGTTTTATATAAATGAACCTTCCATCATTATCGGGAAGAACCAAAATACAATCGAAGAGATTAATACAGACTATGTAGAGGAGCAAGGTCTTCATGTCGTTCGCCGCCTTTCCGGTGGGGGAGCGGTCTATCACGATTTAGGAAACCTTAATTTCAGCTTTATTACAAAGGATGACGGAGAGAGCTTCCATAACTTTAAAAAATTCACTGAACCCGTTGTCTCAGCCCTTCATAAGCTGGGGGTGAAGGCGGAACTTAGCGGACGTAACGATATTATCGCAGAAGGCAGAAAGATTTCGGGAAACGCCCAGTTCTCAACTAAAGGCCGTATGTTCAGCCACGGAACGCTGCTGTTCGATTCCGAAATGGAAAACGTTGTGTCCGCTCTTCGAGTGAAAAAGGACAAGATTGAATCAAAAGGGATCAAATCGATCCGTAGTCGTGTGGCCAATATTTCAGAATTCCTGTCTGAAAAAATGAGTATCGAACAATTCCGTTCAACCCTGCTGGATTATATCTTTGACGGAAGCGACGTTGAAGAATATGTCCTGACGGAGGAAGACTGGAAAAACATCCATGAGCTTTCAAAACAACGCTATCAGAACTGGGACTGGAATTACGGGAAATCACCAAAATTCAACCTTCAGCATTCTCACCGCTTCCCGGTCGGATCCATTGACGTCCGTCTCGAAGTGAACAAAGGGATAATAGATAACTGTAAAATTTTCGGTGATTTCTTCGGAGTCGGTAATGTAGAGGACATCGAAGAAAAGCTGACAGGTACTCGCTATGAACGTAAAGACATTGCCGGGGCTTTGGAAGGTGTTGATATTCAACACTATTTCGGTAATGTGACGAAGGATGAATTTGTGGATTTGGTGTACTAATAGACATGAGAGGGGTATCCTGATTGGGAAGCCTCTCTTTTTTGTTTGAACTGGTAAAATACTCCCGATCGAAATATAGGGCTAAATATTTATGTACCCATGTGAATAATTATTCTATCATAATACTATTACATAATTTGGAGGTACGTAAATGAAGCAAAAAATGATAGCAGGAATCGCCAGTATCACATTACTATCCACCTCGCCACACGTTTTAGCGCAATCTCCTCACACGCAGATACAAACCACTCAACTTGATGAGAAGGAAAAAAGCTTATTTAACAGCGAGCACTATGATTTTGTAAAGTACTCTGAAATTGAAGGGAAGCTGGATGCAATCGCCCAGGAAAGCAATCGTGTCACGGTGGAGAAGAGTGATGTTAAATCGGCATCCGGCCATGATATGTTTGTAGTGACTGTTTCGGATGCGAAAGCAAAAGGAAAGTATGGATATTATAAGGGCTTGCGTAAGAAAATGATCAAGTCCCCAGAAAAAGCACAGGACTTTATCGATAAGCATCCTGATTTAAAAGTGCCTATCATGATCAATGCTTCGATCCATGGCACCGAGTTTGTCGGAACTGACGCTGCGCTTCAACTAATAGAGCGCTTTGCGACTAAACAGGATGAACAAACAAAAGGGATTCTAGAAGATAACATCCTGATCTTCAACGTTGTGGCGAATCCTGATGGCCGAATTGATGCCACGCGTTTCAACGGAAGCGGCATTGATTTGAACCGTGATTTTATCACGCAATCACAGCCTGAGACAGAACATATGGTAAACCTGATCACGGAATGGAATCCAATGGTCTTCCTTGATTTACATGGCTATGTGAAATCTTATGGCGGACCGGCAAAACCGGGTCTGATCGAGCCTTGTACCCCACCCCATAACCCTAACTATGAATATGATCTGTATTCTAAGTGGGCACTGAATCAAGCGGAAGCAATGGAATCCAGTATCGTCTCCAATAAGGAAAACTATGAAAATACTCATACTGAATCATCAAAAGTAGACTATCTGAATATGGAAGGGACTTATATCCCCCAGCGTGATGATTCATCAGGGTGGGATGATTATCCTCCGATCTTCACTCCGATGTATGCCATGTATCATGGTGCATACGGATACACGCTTGAGGCGCCGACCAATGATTGGGATGGTGTTCAGTGGACGTATGATGCCGTAATGGGAGCGCTTGGTTATGCGAGTGCAAATAAAGTGGATATGGTAAAGGACCAGATCAAAGTATTTAAACGGGGAGTTCAGTTTGATCATCCGTTCCATGCGGAGGGACATTTCCCATCTGCTTATATCCTTCCGAATGATGGAGAAGATCCCACGGCAACCCTGAAGGCTGTGGAGCATCTACAAGATAATGATATCACTGTGGAAGAAGCTCAGAAAGATTTCACCTTTGATGGTGTCACCTATCCTAAAGGAACGTACATTGTACCAATGGACCAGGCTAAAGCCGGTCTTGCCAACACCATGCTATGGGACGGGGAAGACATTACGGATGATACACCGAGCATGTATGATATCTCTGCATGGAATCTGCCTGAACTATGGGGCTTTGATGCAGTGGAAGTGAAGGGCGACACGGAACTGAAAGTTAAATCGAAACAGGTTACAGCTTTAAATGAAAGTGGAAAACTCATTGGTGACGGACCTTATGCGATTCCTAACTCGTCGGTTCAATCCATTGCGATTGCCAACCAACTAGTAAAGAGCGGTTACACTCTTCATCGCGGAGAGGATGGAACGTTGTATGCAGGAGCAGATGCAAAGACCGCACTGTCTGACTTATTGAAAGGTTCAGCTGTCACGATAACGTCTCAATCCGTACCTGAATCAGCTGAAAAGATCACGATTCAGCATGTGACCCTTTTGAAAGATGGCGGAATCAACAAAGCTCAGTCCCACGCTGGAACTAAGCTCGCTTTAGAGCGTCTGGGCTTCTTGGTTGAAGAAAAGACTCCCATGCACGTAGCGGAAGAGGGTCTAGGTTCAACGGATGTGTTTATTTATAATGGAAGATCGAATCTTATATCCTATCAAAATAGTGTGGCCAACTCAGAATTTGGATTAAAGGATGCCGCACAATATGAAGCATTTAAAGAGAATGTTGAAGGCTTCGTCGCAGAGGGCGGCCGATATCTGGCTATTGGTGCTGGTGCTTCCCAAGCAACGGCGAAACTTGGGTTAAGTGACGTGAAGGTCGAAACAGGTGGATCCAACAGCAACGGTATTGTTCAATTGACACATACGGACTCACCTTACACAGCCGGGTATGAATCGGATGACCTTGGATTTGTCTATCAACCAACATGGTTTGGAAATACAGGATCCGCTCAAATTCTATCAAGCTATCAAAACAGCGATGACTTCTTCATTGCCGGCCACTGGAAAAACAGTGAAGCGGCACAAGGCAAGCCAGCGATCGTGAAGGATGGAAACGTTGTGTTGTTCGGACTCGAACCTACATTCCGTGATCACACGGATTATCTGTTCAGACTAGTTTCAAATGCTATTTTCACACAATAAGATAATGGAAAAGTCGTCCTGTCCGGGCGGCTTTTTTCGTCTAGATACTTGTATTAATACTATTCTTTATATAGAATATATTTTGAATACTTTTAATAGTTTGATGAATGATCATTCATTCAGTTTACCTAAAAGGGGAGGGATACAATTGAATATCGCAACACGGTTAGACCAGATCGCTCAAGAAAAAGCAGATAAAACAGCCTACCATTTTCTGAATACGTCAAGTACATATGGGGAATTAAACGGTGCTGTATCGAAATTTGCAAGCGGTTTAGAACAGCTAGGTCTGAAAAAAGGGGATCACATTGCACTTGTATTAGGGAATTCACCACATTTTGTCATCGGTTTATATGGGGCACTGCGCCTTGGTTTAAAGGTCATCCCGATCAATCCGATTTACACACCGGATGAGATTGGCTATATATTGAAGAATGGTGACGTGAAAGCCATCGTCACACTAGATTTGCTTGTACCTTTAATCGAGAAGATGCAGCATCTACTGTCAGACGTAGAGCACTTCATCTTATGTGAATCAGGGGATGAAAGGGCAAAGGGGATCGATTTAGAGAAGATTTCTATGGCCTATCCAAAAATGAAATCGTTTACAGCCGTTGTTGACAAAGGGGACCATAGGTTTAAAGGGGAGCCCGTCGATGAAAATGAGGTGGCCATCATCCTTTACACCTCTGGGACGACAGGAAAACCGAAAGGCGCCATGCTGACACATAAAAATATTCACTCCAATGCAACGGACGTAGGCAGTTATTTAAAGATGAATGAAGACGACACGGTCATTACGGCGCTGCCTATGTTTCACGTCTTCTGTTTGACCGTGGTCCTGAATGCACCGTTGATGACTGGAGCGACTTTGTTAATCGTTCCGCGCTTCAGTCCCAAGGCCATCTTTGATTTATCTAAGGCTCATCAGCCAACCGTATTTGCAGGAGTGCCGACGATGTACAACTTCCTGTTCCAGTATCCAGAAGGAAACCCTGAGGATTTATCCTCTCTCCGTCTCTGTATTTCAGGCGGCGCATCCCTTCCGGTAGCCCTCTTGAAAAATTTTGAAAAGAAATTCAACGTCATGATTTCTGAAGGCTACGGTTTATCGGAGGCGTCACCTGTGACATGCTTCAACCCATTGGATCGTCCAAGAAAACCAGGGTCCATTGGGACATCGATCATGAATGTGGAGAATAAAGTCGTCGATGAACTGGGAGAAGATGTACCTGTGGGAGAAGTCGGTGAACTGATCGTAAGGGGTCCTAATGTCATGAAGGGCTATTACAAGATGGAAGAAGAAACAGCTGCAACCATCCGTGACGGCTGGTTATACACTGGGGATTTAGCCCGCATGGATGAAGAGGGTTATTTCACTATCGTCGATCGGAAGAAAGAATTAATCATCGTCGGTGGCTACAACGTATATCCCCGTGAAGTCGAGGAAGTCCTATACAATCATCCGGATATCGTGGAAGCGGCGGTCATCGGTGTGCCTCATCCTGAACTGGGTGAAGCAGTCAGCAGTTATGTTGTGAAAAAAAATCCATCCTTAACAGAAGAGGAAGTGCTGGAGTATTGTAAAGAGCACCTTGCCAAATACAAGCTTCCGGCATCCATCGAGTTCATTGAAGAACTGCCAAAAAACACAACTGGGAAGATACTAAGAAGGGCACTGAAAGAACAAGTGCTTCAAGCATAAAGAAAGAAGATGTTCAGTAAATCACTGAACATCTTCTTTACGTTATGGTATCACCTTACTCGCTTATAGAAGGTATGGTGTGCATATAGGACCTGATTACCGGCTGAAAAGGCACTTCTTTCGGGTAAATGCTTCGTTAATGCTCTCAGTCGGATGAAAATGAAAGGGTTTTCTCGGTTTGTGTCGAATCATACAGTAAGAAGGAAACACTTAAACAAAGGGGAGATCAAACATGGATTCCATTTTACTAGAACAAAAAGGCAATCTGGCGACGGTCACCATCAACCGACCTCATGCCATGAACGCCTTTAATTACGATACACTGAACGAGCTTCAGCAGGTAGTGGAAGCACTACGCATCAATCCTGACGTAAGGGTCGTCATCTTCACGGGAAGTGGAGGAAAAGCCTTCTCAGTCGGTGCCGACCTCAAAGAGCGCAAGACCCTGACAGAGCAGCAAGTCATTCGTAACGTATACAAAATCGGTGAAGTATTCCAATCAGTGGCCACCCTCCCTCAGCCAACCGTCGCCGCCATGAATGGCTACGCATTCGGGGGAGGGATGGAGCTGGCACTGGCCTGCGATTTCAGAATCGCTGTAGCAGAAACTACAATGGGCTTAACCGAAACAAGTCTGGCCATCATCCCGGGAGCGGGGGGGACCCAGCGTCTCCCAAGATTGGTGGGAGAGTCAAAAGCCCTTGAGCTTATACTGACCGCTAAACGATTGACCTCGGAAGAAGCTTTGGACATCGGACTTGTGACAAGAGTAGTAGAAAAAGAGAATTTCTTACATGAGGTCCATTCGTTCATAGAGCCAATGCTTTCCAATGGCCCTATCGCCCTTCAGCAGGCTAAGTTTGCCGTGAAGAACGGAATGAACACAGATCTGCAAACTGGATTGCAGATTGAGAGAAAAGCATATGAAATGACCATCCCTACTGAAGATCGTGTTGAAGCCTTGTTGGCGTTTAGCCAGAAGCGGAAGCCGGAGTTTAAAGGAAAGTAAGAAGTTTTGTGGAAAAGAACTCTTTTATTGGGGTTCTTTTTCATTTGAATAGCCTATTTTCGCATAGATTGTTGCTTATTAAACCAGGGTTCTGTCAACATGATGAGGGGACCTTCTTCTCTTTCGGCGGACGTTCAGCCGGGCCTCCTCCCCTTAAGGGAACAGGATCTCGGTTCGCCCCTACTTCTTCAGAAGTCTACGTAGTTCGCCTCATCTTCTATCAGGGTTAACAGTGTCAGAGGTCAAAAGGTTCAATGAACTATACAAAAGAAGCGATGTTCTTTTTACGGGGAATTTTACGAAAGGAGCCTTTGAAAAAGAGTATTTATCACCATTTTAAAAAAATCATTGTTAAATCGTCACCGATTTGAAATAATTGGAATCAGATTGAAAGCCTAAAACTACATGATTGATAGTCCAAATTCATATCGAGGTGATCACATGTATAACCACAAAGAGAGAGAATCGGCCTTCAGAACGTTGATCGAAAAACTCAGGTCTTCGGATTTAATAGAAGGGGTCGTTCAGTTGGGATCTGGGGTGACAGGGTATAAAGATGAGCTTTCGGATATAGACCTCATGGTGTCCTCTCCAACAGTGGATGATATAGACAAGGCAAGGAGATATATCCGTGAATGCTTCTCTTCACTTCATTCCATTTACATCAAGGAAATACAGCTAAGGGACAATATATATCTTTTCATTGCCTTCATGAAGAATGGATTGGAGTTCAATGTGTCCATCCTTCCAACGGAGCAATTGAATGTAAAATCCCCGTTGTGGAAGGTAGTCTATGATCAATCAGGTAAAGTTTCTACGAAAATGGAGAGTGAAAACCAGCGTTTTACCACTAATCTTACGAATCGTTCTATTGGTTATGACATTCCATTCCAATTCGTTTATAGCATGAGGAAGTTACATACGGAATTAAAGCGTAATAATGTGATTTATGCACTCAAGATGCTTGAGGCGATGAGGGACGAAACCCTGCATGTTAAAGCCATGAATGAAAATAAAAAACTCCATCAATTCAAAGCATATGAATCACTGAGTCCACAGTTTATTACACGTTTCCTTGAAACATATCCAAAGGACATCACGATTGAAGGGATATCTATGGCGTCTGATAGATTAATAGAACTATTTCTTGAAACTGTTAATCAAAATAGTAGTATTTCAATTGATGAAGAATTACTAGGAGTTCTGAGATGATGGAAGAATAGCCGATTTGCTTATATCCTGAACCATTGACTTCAAACAGCATCCTCCCGATTAGAAACGCTCTTTTCGCAACTATTGTTGCTTGTAACATAATCTCTGCCATACTCTGTCAGTCAGTAGGTGCTGAATGGTAAGGGGAACTTCTCTGCTTGCAGTCTGTGTTCGGCGGAGCCTCCTAAGCTTAGCCAAACAAAGTCTCAGCACGTCTTTACTTACGTAGGAGCCTTTCCATCTTTAAAAATTCGTAGTGATGTAGCTAAATATGTCAATCAACAATGAAATGAAAACCAATATTTTTTTCCTTAATAGAAAAGCAATCTTCTAATAAACTTTAAAGAGGTTGTTTCTAACATGTTGGTATCGAAATGATTTAGAAACATGCTCAGAAAGTTGATTGGAGCGGAAATCAACTTCTACATTCTTCTTTAGGGAAGCAACAATGTTTACGAAAAGAGCCTATAGAAATGAAGCTGCTTGAGATTTCTCAAGCAGCTTTTTATATAGAAGAAAGGAAGGTAAAGTCTATCTTTTTGACAACAGCCTTTGAATCTATTACGATTGTAAAATAAATTCCAACCAATTCAATCAGATTAAGGAGGATTGTTCATGTCTGGCTATGTTCAACCGATTAATGAACAAAAGGGACCAGAGAAAGCGAGTACCGGACTGAACCCGCCACAGACATCTTTAGTGGCTGGTGGTTTAATCGTTACAGCGATTCTTGGACTATATTTACTTTTTACACAAGACATTGCCCAAACGGTGCTATTGGTGCTGGGGCTGCTGTTAGGATATACATTATTTCACGCACGATTTGGATTCACTTCTGCTTTCCGAAGAGTGATGTCTGTTGGAAACGGGCAGGCTCTCCGGGCGCATATGGTAATGCTTGCCGTTGCCGTCACGCTGTTTGCCCCGATCCTTGCGACTGGATACACATTCTTTGGGGGTCAAGCGGCAGGCTATGTATCTCCCGTTGGTGTCAGTCTTTTTGTTGGCGCTTTCCTCTTCGGAATTGGCATGCAGCTTGGAGGAGGGTGTGCTTCAGGTACCCTTTACGCAATCGGCGGCGGCCGCTCCGTTATGTTTATCACATTGCTGTTCTTCATAATCGGTGCCACAGTTGGAGCGTATCATCTTCCATTTTGGACTGAGGAAATGCCGTCCTTTGAACCTATTTCATTAGCAACTTCTACAGGATTAGGTTATTTTGGGGCATGGGTGGTTTCCATTTTGTTCTTTGGGTTCATTGCGTGGATTACACTGAGGGTCGAGAAGAAGAAAAATCCTCCCCGTATGGCGACATTGCCCACGACAAAAGGATGGAAACGGATTTTACGCGGATCTTGGCCCCTCATCGCAGCTGCCATCGTGCTGGCTGTGTTAAATGCTCTCACACTCATGACACGCGGGAACCCCTGGGGGATCACCTCTGCTTTTGCTTTATGGGGTTCAAAGGTTGCGGGAATGTTCGGAGTCGACGTGGCAAGCTGGGGCTACTGGACAGGAGCCAATGCAGAGGCTTTACAGGCATCGATCTTTGCTGATTCCACAACCGTATTGAATTTCGGTGTCATCCTTGGAGCATTTCTTGCATCTGCAGCAGGAGGTCTGTTCCGTTTTAATAAAATCACCGGAAAAAATGCCATGGCGTCCGTCATTGGTGGACTGCTGATGGGATACGGTGCCCGTTTGGCTTTCGGATGTAACATTGGTGCTTATTTTGGAGGGATTGCTTCCTTCAGTCTTCACGGTTATATTTGGGGGATCCTTGCCCTCGCCGGTACGTTCCTGGCCCTGTATCTCCGTCCGCTGTTCGGATTATCGGTACCGAAACCAAAGGATACTTTTTGCTAGCTTGATCGTTTGATAAAACCTGCATGTGGGCAAACATGCAGGTTTTTAACTATTATTCACCGCCGTAATAAATAACCATCTGGCACACAGTTGTTTCTTCCGTATCATTTACATATTCATGACCTGAGTCAGCGGCAAATCGTATTGAACTTCCTTCAGTCAGTTCATAGGTTTCTTCACCGATTTTAAGGTCCACCTTCCCAGACAGCACCGTGATGTATTCCTCCACACCTTTCGTATGTCCTTCATTCCGATACGAGCAGCCCGGCTTCATTTCCACCCGATAGCTTTCCCATTTCTTCAGGGGATCGAAAGGGAAGATCGGATAAACAATGTAATTTCCGTTATCCTCAAGTACAGGCTGAACGTCTTGATAGTGAATGATGGATATTTGATTGCTTGGCTTTTCAATCAGTGAAGAGAAGGATACCTTCAAGCCATTGGCGATCTTCCATAGAATCGCGACCGTCGGATTCGAATCACCACGCTCAATCTGACCGATCATCGCCTTGCTTACACCGGTACGCTCTGCCATCTGCTCAAGGCTGAAGCCGCGCTCCCTTCGGATCTTCCTAATATTCTCTCCAATTTGAATCGGGAAATTTTCCATGTCAAAACTCCTCTTGTATACTATAACGTCTATATGTATAATATAATAAATTATTGAAATATTAAAATAGTTCACTACTTCTATTATAAAGGATGTGAGAGGATGGAGGCGCTTCTTTCCACGAAAAAAGCAAGTGAATTTCGCCTTGGCCTTCAGGGAGGACTCAGTATCGCCATAGGGTATATGCCTGTCGCGTTGACCTTTGGATTATTGGCACGCACCACGGGTCTCACGGTCACCGAAACGCTGTTAATGAGCATGCTCGTGTTTGCGGGAGCCGCTCAATACATATCATTGAGTCTGATTGCAGTAGGGACGGGGATCATCGAAATTATCCTTACGACGTTCATCGTGAACATCCGTCACTTTCTGATGTCAGCTTCTCTCAGTGAGAAGCTTGAAGAAGATCGGTTGTTCAAGAAGCTTTTTTATGCGTTTGGCATTACGGATGAAACGTTCACAGTCATCAGTGTCAAAGATGGTAAGGTGAAAACGGGGTTTGCCTTAGGGGTTATGCTTATTTCATATGGAAGCTGGGTCGTAAATTCGGGAGTAGGGTACTTCATTGGAGAGATCCTTCCTGAATTTCTGCAAGCCAGCATGACGATTGCCCTTTACGCCATGTTCGTGGGACTCCTCGTACCGTCAATGAAAAAGAGTGTCAAAGTTACCTTTCTTGCTTTAGTCGCAGGAGCTTTGAACAGCATCCTTCTTTATACAACGAATCTTTCAAACGGCTGGTCGATTGTTGCTGCTACAATCGTTTCAGCGTTGATGGTTGAGTGGATTGTCATGATGAAGGGGGGAGGAAAATCGTATGAATAGCACGGTCGTTTTGATGATCATCGGTATGGCGGTTGTCACGTATATTCCAAGAATGCTCCCATTTCTCGTCTTCAAAGGAAAAGAACTGCCCCCATTCCTTCAAGGGGTTCTAAAGAATGTTCCTTTCGCCGTATTAGGTGCTTTAATTTTTCCAAGCATCTTGTTGATTCAAGAGGGTAATCTTATGTTTGGAGCAGTCGGGACGGCAGCCGCATTTGCCATTGCCTTTCTTGGTGCCAATGTCATCCTGGTGGTGCTCGGGGCGATTTCCGTTTTGTCCCTGTATTCTGTATTTTTGATGTAAGCCGCGATTTGAATCGCGGCTTTTATTGATTGAATGTAGTCATAAGGAAAGGTTTTTTACAGTGACAATACTGCCCCATATAAGTTGATTGAGTACCAGTACCTCATGCTCAATACGTCATTCCTTCTCTAAGGTAAGGGGAGAAATGGTAAAAGCTTTGCTTTTGCGGGTTTATGTTCTAAATGTTTGGACAGGGTATTACATATAGTATTGAGGACAAGAAGGGAGGAAGTTTGTTGGTAGGAAAATGGGCATTTCGATCGATACTGGCTTATTTGCTATTAGGCTTATTTTTATATGTGTATTTATTCTTTTTGGCGGACTCTACTTTGCCTGACGTGTACAAGGGCAGCAGTGCAGATCCTTCCACCTTTATGAATGATAAAGAGATCATGTTGAGTGAGGATTTCTCGAAAATCAAGAATCTCTTGTTTTTCTTATCCACTCCTTTTGAATGGTTGTTTTATTTCCTCATCCTGATCTTGGGGGTATCCCGAGTATTCGAAAAGTGGGCAAGGGGAACGGTGAAAAATGGTTTCCTGCAAACGGCCATCTACTTGTTCTGGTTATCGATTGCTTCTTTTGTTGCGATTTTTCCCCTCCAGTATATGTCGTATACCATTTCGAAGAGTTACAATATCTCCACCCAGACGTTCTCTATGTGGATGAAGGACGAGGTAACGGATTTCTGGGTGAATTATCTGCTCATGTTCATCATCGTATCGGTATTATATGGTTTGATGAAGCGGTTCAAGCAGCGCTGGTGGCTGGCGGCATGGGCATTGTCCGTACCCTTTACGATTTTCATGATGTTCGTGCAGCCTGTGTTGATTGACCCTTTGTATAATGACTTCTATCCATTGAAGGATAAGGTTTTGGAAGAGCAAATTCTCTCCCTTGCCGATAAAGCGAAAATCCCTGCAGATCATGTATTTGAAGTGGATATGTCCGAGAAAACGAATTCCCTCAATGCATATGTGACGGGGGTAGGATCCAACTCCCGAATTGTTCTCTGGGATACGACCCTGGAAAAATTGACGGATGATGAAATCCTGTTTGTTATGGCCCATGAAATGGCTCATTATGTGGAGAAACATATTTATATAGGCATTGCCATCTATCTGGTCCTTTCCTTCTTTGGCCTATTCCTGACAGCTAAGGTAATGAGGGGCATTGTAGCGAACCATAAAGATGACCTGAAGGTATCCAGCGTGTCGAATTTGAGCTCACTGCCTCTATTTTTACTGATTACATCCATGCTCTTGTTCGCTGTGAGTCCCTTCAGCAACTGGATTTCCCGCTATCAGGAAACGAGGGCAGACCGTTACGCGATCGAAATGACAGGGGATAAAGAAGCAGCCATCACATCTTTTCAAAAGTTATCGAAGGTAGGATTGTCCCAGGTGAACCCTCCACTGCTTGTAAAGATTTTCCGTTATGGACACCCTACTATGCTGGAGAGACTGACGATGCTTGAAGAGTATGAAGTGGAGAAAGAAAAAGAAATAGAGTGATGGGCTAACCCCAATAGATATGAAGTGACTTTGCCTTCCCCCTTTTGTGTGAAATATATGGAGGACGACTTGTGAATGGGGCAAGTCGTTTTTTTTTGATTTTAATTCATCCACTTAATTTTTGGTATTTATGGTAATATAAGTATATTAAATACGGCAGGGGATGGGGAAAATAGAAAAACAAAAAGTGTGGATGCTGTTCATACGGTTTAGTATTACTATTTTAGTTTTAGTGGGATTACCTTTTTTGAGTTATCTTGAAACAGGCAGGCCCATGATGGAGTGGTCTTTGATTATAGGGATATTAGTTACTCTTATCATCATCTATGTAAACGGAGATGGCTACTTTTACAAAAAGGGCCAGCATTTAATCAAGGAAAAGAAGAAAAGATTTTATCATTCCATCTCATTTTGGACAGCTTTCGTTTATACTGCCGTGGCATTATATTTAACCATTGAAGCCTATGGAAACCTGTTCTATTAGATTTGTCGTAGTCGATTGAAGAGCCGTAGATGAATGCGGACGACCAAAGACATGAAGGCAAGGTCTCTTCTCCAAAGCCTTGTGTTACGGATTCCTTCCGATTGCGAAGAATGAAAGAGGTCTTATGAGTAAGAAGAAAAAGCCTATCCATTGTGATTAGGCTTTTTCTCGTTTACTGATAATCAGGTTTTTGGTTTTCTCTGTCATATAAGCAAAAATCACATCTTTATACTGAACCCCTGCATTGGTTAGTTGAGTTTCCAGCCACTCTTGGGATTTTCCAAGGAGTTTCAGGTTACGTATTTGCAGTTTGCCATCCACAATAACTGAAATCGGCAGGCCTTCATCATCAATTTTGAGGTCAAGTTGCTGAACGGTAACCGGGGTGTTTTCCACCTTCGGGATGACACTGACTTCCCCGATAGGCTCCAACATTGCGTAGTCCACATCAGAGATTTTGGGGTAACCTTGAGAACGTAGAATGGATGATAATTGAATGAGGGAGATTTTCGATTTTTCCAGGTTGTCCTCTAAAATCTCGCCATTTTTTATCAACAATGTGGGTTCTCCCAGGAAGAATCGATTTCCCCATTGACTTAGTGTCAGGAATGAGAACAGTACATGGAGCCCCACTAAAATGACGAGAGCCGCCATGGTTGGCAGGAATTCTGTAGAGATGAGTGGCTCGGATGCAATGGTACCCACGATAATAATCGCCACAAGGTCATAGGGGGTCATTTGTACGATGGTGGATTTCCCCATCAGTCGCATCGCTCCAATGGTCATTAAGTACAGGACAAGCACTTTTATAAGCAGAATCATTAAATACGCTCCAGAATCTATAGGTTACCTATAGGATTTGCTGTTTGAATGAAAGAAATTCATGAAGGAGAGGGACCAAAGGCCCGTCCATTAAAAAAGGAATAGCTGACCCGTGTATAGAGTCAGCTATTGTTTATCATCCGTAGCTTTGATTCAGTTCCTTTAATTCTTTCGTTAATGTCATGAACAAAGGTTTATTTTTTTTATCCAGGGCGGCATCAATGTCTGTCAGGAGTTTTGTCTTACGCGTCGTCAGAATGCTTTCATGCAGCACCATGTCGATATAGATCTCCATAACGCTTCTCTCAGCGGCTTTCTTACGGCTCATCGCAGAAGCTTTCATCATTTCTGTATAGGACTTTTTGTTTTCCATATACGGTCACCCCTGAATTCTTTTTATTAGTATATGGGGTAAGTAGTAAAAATTCAACCAAAAAATTAAATATTCTGATAATTTTTTATTAAGGGAAGGGTGGCACAGATTAAATTTCAGAATTTTTAAAAATATACAAGACAACCCTCGATATTTGTGGTATTATTTTGGTGAAAAATGTAAATGGAGGCGATGAAATGAGAGAAAAATCTCGAATAATAGAAGAATATGAAGTGAATCCCCATACAATGATTCTACAGCCCATCGAGTACGGTGCCAGGACTTTTACTAAAATCATAGAAGTGGATGACGTGTTAATCTCCCCATTTAAACCGTTTGATATCTTAAAGAAGAGCTGTGAATTCTTTGGTTCCTCCTATGAAGGAAGGAAAGAAGGCACCAAAAGATTAACGGGTATTATCTACAAAGCTCCCATCATGGTGAATCCCCAGATGTCCATCTATCTATTTCCGACATCATCTCCTGTCAAACAAGAATGTGCCTGGGTATCCCATTCTCACGTCCGTGGGTATGAGCGCTCGACAAATGGATCGACCAAGGTTTTTCTTCAAAACAATGAGTCCTGCATCGTCCCAATTTCCTACAGTTCATTTGAGAATCAAATGCTTCGTACTTCTGACCTGCGTATTGCCTATACACAGAGAGTGTCAGAAATGGAAAACAAGTATAATGCAAAAATTCAAAGGGAAACGAGTAAAGTAAGGACGCTGTACCTTAATCGTAATATCACAAAAGCCGATGCGTGACGTGAATCACGCTTCTTTTGTTGTATCCGATTTCGTTTCGAGGAATCTTCGATACAAGTAATGTCTCATTAAATCCTCCACACGGTTGCGAAGGCGAGGGTTGAAGTAGTTATGGTGCTCTTCATATCCTTTATACAGAAACATATACATCGTAAAGGCATCGTCTGATTGAATCCGTTCCACCTTCATCTTATTGGTCCTCATGTACTTTTTGACGTGAGCGAGCTCTCCTTGGATCACTTTCATCGTCTCTTCAATCATTTCCAAATACGGACGTTTTAATTTAAATGGGCTGCTGTCGACGACTTGCAGATCACGATTCAGAATGGTCAACACCATAGGTAAATAGATCGCCTGTTCTAATATATTTCGGTCGTTCTCGGGAATCCGTGTCATATGAAGACGCCTCCTTTTCTTCTTTAAAGAACGTATGTTCGTATATTTATTTTACGTGGATTTCAATTTACTTTCAATAGGGAAAGTTGTAGAATCTGAATTTGTTTCTATTATGATGGGGAAAGCGTGATTTTATCCAAAGAGGAAAAAGTATTTCAGATGTAGAAATAATAATGTGTACTGAAGAGAGGAAGGTGGCAGGAAATGATGAAAGGAATTGAAATCCAGGACCTTTACAGAATAAGAGCAGTGTCCGATCCAAGATTATCTCCAAGTGGAGATGAGGCCGTTTTTATTCAGACGATCATGTGTAAAGAACAGAATGAATATGTTTCATCCTTACATAGCATCCATCTGAAAAACCGGACCACTCGTCAATGGACGTTCGGGGAACAGAGGATTACCTCTCCAAGGTGGTCACCTGATGGAAGAATGCTTGCCTTTATATCGGACCGTTCAGGAGTGAATCAGATTTATGTTATCCCCCGTGATGGCGGGGAAGCAGAACAGCTGACTGATTATTCAAAAGGCGTTACGAATCCAGTCTGGTCTCCGTGTGGTAAACAGATCGCTTTCTCGATCAGGATGCGGCAAGGGGAGACCTTTGAAAAGAAGGAGTGTGATAAGGAGAAATTAAAGCCATTCATAACGACAAGCATGAAGTATAAGAGTGATGACCGTGGCTTTGATGACAATTGTTACTCCCAAATCGTCCTAGTCGATGTGTCTTCGAAGCAAATGAAGAGAATCACGGATGATGTCTACGATTACACTCTGCATTCCTGGTCTCCTGATGGAAAGCAGATCGCATTGTCAGCAGACAGAACTGAAGACAGGGATCTTTCCTTCCAGTCTGATTTATATACTTTTCATCTTGAAACGAAGGAATATAAGAAAACGAATGAACAATCCGGTTATTACGGCGAGGCAAGGTGGTCACCTGACGGGAAATACCTTGCCTATATCGGCCATGGACGGGAATTTGAGAATGCGACCCACAATAAAGTGTGGCCTGCATGATATGGAAACAGGCCACTCCATTTGCCTGACTGATGGTATGGACGTCCCAGTGGGAGATTATCTCAACAGCGACAGTATCCAAGGGTCATCTCAAGCAGGAATCGTCTGGTCCAAGGATAATGAAAGCTTCTATTTCCTCGCATCAGACGCAGGTAACACAGTTCTGTACTATGCTCACATCGAAGGAGCCATCTATCCTGCACTGCTTCAGGAAGAGCAGCATGTATATGGTTTCGATCTTGATTCAGGGAGACAATTGATGCTGGTGGCCATGAGCAAGCCGAATGAACCTGGGGAACTGTATACGCTTCATGTCCCCACAGGAGAACTGACGAAGATAACCAACCTGAATGGGGATTTCTTGAAGGGTCGCGAGCTATCCTCTCCACAGTCATTTATGTACAGGGGGGGCTGGAGGATGGCCCGTGCAAGGTTGGATCATGAAGCCTGCAGGGTATGAGGCAGGAAAGAAATACCCGCTTGTGGTTGAAATACATGGGGGACCCCATACGATGTATGGGAATACGTTCTTTCATGAATTCCAAGTGCTTACAAGTAAAGGCTACGCCGTTTTATATGTAAACCCCCGTGGAAGCCACGGTTATGGGCAGGATTTCGTCAATGCAGTCCGGGGAGATTACGGTGGGGGAGACTACGAAGATATTATGGCGGCAGTGGACTATGCACTGACGGAATATCCGTTCATAGATGAAACCCGTCTTGGTGTGACGGGGGGAAGCTATGGGGGCTTCATGACCAACTGGATCATCGGCCACAGCGACACGTTTAAAGCTGCCGTCACCCAGCGGTCCATCAGCAACTGGATCAGCTTTTACGGAGTGAGTGATATCGGCTACTATTTCTCCGAATGGCAAATCCAGAGCGATCTTGATGATATTGAAACCCTTTGGAAGCATTCACCTCTTGCTTATGTGAAGAATATGAACACCCCTCTGTTGATTCTTCACAGCGAAAACGACTACCGTTGTCCGGTGGAACAGGCAGAGCAACTATTCATTGCGTTGAAGCGCCGGAAAAAAGATGTGCGATTCGTTCGGTTCCCGGAATCTAACCATAATTTATCCAGGACGGGAAAACCTTCTCTCAGGGAAGCGAGATTGCAGGAGATTGTGGACTGGTTTGAGGAGTATTTATAGAGGGAGAGCTGTCATTCCTGGAAGGGGGTGGCAGCTTTTTTGTTGGGGGAGAGAGGAGGATGAGAAATTGAAAATAAAATCCCGGATTTGAAAATAAAAACTGTAATTTGAAAATAAATCATGAATTGGGGATACCGAAGTCTCCAGGATTTACTCAAGTGGAGTGGTACCTGACCCATTTCAACAGCAGTTATCTTCTATTGTGTAAAAAACGGCAGATTTTGCAAAACTGAACGCAACCCAAACCATTCCCCAAAAAATAACCCGGCCCAAAACGTTTACTTCCCTCTTCAATAGGCAAAATTATAGTAATAAAACGGAGCATATGGAAATCCTGATTCGGTATGCTATGATGAAAATATAAGTAACGAAATAACGAAATGAGTGTATTTGTTCATGGTCGTTTAAGGGGAAACATATAATATGAATATAAATAAGATAAAAGACTGGTTTACTCTTGAAAATATGATGGACTTGATTCAGCAGTATCGATCGTTTGGACCCATTCCAGGCATTTTGCTTCCGCTGCTTGAGGCATTTCTCCCATTCCTGCCCCTGGTCGTGTTTGTGACGGCCAATGCGAATGCCTTCGGATTATGGTGGGGGTTCCTTTTCTCTTGGATTGGTGCCACTCTTGGAGCCCTCATTGTGTTCTTATTGGTAAGAAGATTTGGGGAAACTCGGATTTTCCGGTTCCTGAGAAGGAACCGACAAGTAAAACGATTGACAAAATGGGTGGACAGGCATGGCTTCGGCCCGTTGTTCATTCTTCTTTGCTTCCCGTTTACGCCGTCTGCAGTGGTGAATGTGGTGGCCGGATTGTCATCCATCAGTATCGCCCAATACATGCTCGCTGTGGTTACAGGGAAAATGGTGATGATTTTTACCATAAGCTTTATCGGATATGATATTATATCATTAGTGAGACAGCCAATACGTACGGTTATCGTTGCCGCCATTATCTTTATACTATGGCTAATAGGAAAACGAATTGAAATACATCTAAATAAAAAAATGGAAATAGACCAACGAATTGAACGGAAAAAGCAGGAGGAATCAAATTGAGAGAAGAGGTAAAAAGAGAAGGACTCGAATGGATTAAAGCATTAGGGATTGGATTGATCATCTTTGTCATCATTCGAACCTTTCTCTTCTCCAACTATGTAGTCGAGGGTGAATCGATGATGCCGACGCTACAAGATGGAAATAAGCTTGTTGTGAATAAAATCGGTTATCATATTGGAGACTTGGATCGCTTTGATGTTGTCGTCTTTCATGCAAATGAAAACGAAGATTATGTGAAACGGATTATCGGACTGCCTGGTGATAAGGTCGTTTATAAGGATGATAAGCTATATATAAATGGAGAGTACTATCCTGAGCCTTATTTGGAAAAGTTCAAGCAGGAATACATCGGAAATAAATTGACAGGTGATTTTACCCTGGAAGAAATCACGGATGAGCAAACCGTTCCAGAGGGAAAAGTGTTTGTTCTCGGTGATAATCGGCGGGGAAGCATGGATAGTCGCTACTTCGGCTTCGTTGATCGGGAACAGGTGGTAGGTAAAGTGGATCTTCGTTACTGGCCAATCAACGAATGGGACATACAATTTAGAAACTGATGATAAGGAACGCTGTTCATAATGTGAGCAGTGTTTTTTTTGTGGTGGAACCCACAACGTGAAACGGCCTATCAAAAAAAGATCAGATCTGATTCAAGATCTGATCCTTTTTAGTGAGAGCAGGGATTTAAATGGCTCGATTAGATAAATGGGCGTCCTCACTGCTTTTGATCACCCTCATAAATGCATTTACAAATTCTTCATCCCACTGGGTCCCCTTGCCTTCTTCCAAGATGGTGAGGGCTTTTTCCATAGACATTCCTTTTCGATAAGGACGGTCTGATGTCATGGCATCAAAGGCATCCGCGACAGCGATAAGCCGTCCGAAAACGGGGATATCCAGTCCTTTTAGATGATCAGGGTACCCACGACCATCCATCCTCTCATGGTGATGCTTGATACCTGGTAGGATGGGCAGGAGTTCTTCCGTTAACTGAACCCCTTTGACGATTTCTTCACCGATAACAGGGTGGAGTTTGATTTGATCAAATTCTTCATTCGTTAATTTCCCTTCTTTTAGAAGCACATCGTCTCGAATGCCGATTTTTCCTATGTCATGAAGGAGAGCCGACTTGTTGAGTAAGTCAATGTCCTTCAAAGGCCAGTTACATTGCTTGGCGATTAAAACGGAATACTCGGCCACACGCTTGGAATGTCCTGCAGTGTATGGATCCCGCGCATCCAATGTGCCTGCGACGACAGCGAAAAACTGGTCAAGGAGCTGCTGGTTTTTCCGATCCCTGAGATTGATGGCCCCTACCATGTGATTGAAGCCGGAAAACAAATGGGAAAACTCATCCGTGTATGTATTCACTGCAGTGGAAACGTGCCCCTGTTCCACTTTCTCAAAACGGGCTATCAAATCTTTCACGGGAGACTCAATGCTCTTGAAAATAAGGAGAGCTCCATAGAAGGCGAGAATCGTAATGATGAGTATGAGAACCCCGGCCCATTTCCAGTAATCTATCAGAAGAGCGGAGTCCTCAATTGATAACCGTATTTGAGAAGCCAGTGAAAATAGCAGGATAGGAAAGAGGGCAAGAAACAGAGATGGCTGCCAGGATTTTTCTTTTTAAACTGATAAACAAAGTAGATTGGACAGATGGATTGAAGCGGTATGTTTCAACACTTTTCCGAATGAGATCCTCCTGCAGTATATGACAAGCTCGAAAAGTTAAAAAAAAATTCAATCAAAGAATGAAGGATCGCGACTAAAAAGGCACCGCACCAGGCATAAACAATGTATGTGTACGGCAGTGATAACCAGCCTGATTTGATGCAGAAGACTGTTAGCAAAGTTGACGGAAGAGCCAGCCCTAAAAAATGAGGGAGCATAATTCGTTTAACCGTTAAAAGTGGAAACCTTTCCGCTTGCAGATAGGCGGCTGACAGGATCTTCATGGACAAAGAGGAGTCCTTATAAGCGAGTTTCATGGGATGGATATGTTTTTGAAAGACTAAGAATTCGGAAGTGAACATGATGGCTATTGAAAAGGTGATGATGCCCGCCATGGTCCACAGTTCATTTTCATTAAGGATAAGGGTTTGAAAAATAAACACAGATCCGACCCCGAAAACAGCTATGAAACTGCCTAATAGATAGTTTTTAATCATTGTTCGCTGAAACTGCTGAAATACATTCAAGGATGAATCCTCCAATTTCCCTAACATTTAGTAGATTCATTATAAAGGAAAATAGCCGTTGGGGATATGGTGTTTAATGAGTTTGTGTACATGGGGCCTTTCCTTGACTCCAATAAAATGTGCTTTTTTGGTTATTGAGATTGGTAAGTATGTAATGCAACAGCGTTATGACATGACCTGAAAAAAGGACATATGAAATCGTCGAATATATAGGAAAAAACACTGCATTTGTTGAATAAAAGAATAGCGGGCTTTCACCGCACATCGGTGATTTTAATCAATGAATGGTCTTTTTGGACTGAAAAGGAGGAATTTATCATGAGGCTGGAAGGGAAAGTCGCCCTCATTACAGGAGCTGCGAATGGGATTGGTTACGCAGCGGCAGAACGATTTGTGCAGGAGGGATGCCAGGTAGCCCTGGTGGATTTCGATCATGTGGAAGGCGAAGAAAAGGCACGAACATTAAATGAGCATGGAACGGGCAACGCTGCCTTTTTCAAAGGGGATGTAGCCGATCGGGCTTCTGTAGACTCGTTTGTTCAAGAGGTAAAGGAACACTTTGGAAAGATCGATATTCTGATTAATAATGCCGGGATCACAAGAGATGGCATGATTCACAAGTTATCACCGGAAGATTTTCAAAAGGTGGTGGATGTGAATCTGACAGGGGTATTTAATTGTACCCAGGCGGTTGTTCCATACCTTATTGAAAATGGCAAGGGGAAGATCATCAATACCTCTTCCGTAAGCGGAGTCTATGGAAACGTCGGTCAAACCAACTATGCAGCGACGAAAGCCGCCGTAGTGGGAATGACGAAAACATGGGCGAAAGAATTAGGGCGCAAAGGAATCAACGTAAACGCCGTCGCTCCAGGTTTTACCGAAACGGGCATGGTGACAGAAGTTCCGGAAAAAGTCATCGCCCAAATGAAAGCGATGATTCCCCTCGGCCGATTGGGGAAACCGGAAGATATTGCAAAGGCTTACTTGTACCTTGCTTCTGATGATAGTGATTATGTGAATGGGACCGTCCTCCATGTAGATGGCGGTATTATGATGTAGCAGAAAGGTAGTGGGAAAATGAGAAATGTAGTGATTACATCGGCAATGCGTACACCGGTGGGGGCATTTGGAGGAGCTTTTAAAGACCTGCTCCCGACGGACTTGATTGTACCTGTTATGAAAAAAGCGGCCGAGGACAGTGGATTATCCCCAGGGGACATGGATGAAGTGATCCTTGGACATTGTATTCAGAGGACAGATCAACCCAATACTGCAAGAACAGCTGCCTTACTGGCGGGATTTGACGACACAACGACAGGTTTTACGATTCAACGTCAATGTGCAAGCGGGATGCAGGCGATCATTTCAGCTGCTATGCAAATTCAAACCGGCGTATCCGACATTGTCATGGCAGGTGGAGTAGAAGCGATGAGCTCTAGCCCCTATATTCTGAAACAGCATAGGTTCGGCCAAAGACTGCAGCATGGTGAAATTCGTGATTCTGTTTGGGAAGTGCTTGAAGATCCCATTCATGGCATCATGATGGGAGAAACGGCTGAGAACCTGGCAGAGATTCACGGGATCTCCAGGAAGGAACAGGATCAATTTGCTGTGTTAAGTCATGAACGTGCTGTAAGGGCAATAGAAAATGGATTCTTCGATTCTCAAATCGTTCCTCTTACCGTCAAGGAACGTAAAGGAGAGAAAGTGATTGATCAAGATGAAAGTCCAAGAGCGGGTTTGCAAGTGGAAAAATTGCAGAAATTAAAACCGGCATTTAGGGAAGGAGGAACGGTGACTGCTGGAAATTCTTCAAGTCTCAATGACGGAGGAGCCGCTTTAATCCTGATGAGTGAAGAAGAAGCTGAGGGAAGAGGACTTCAGCCTCTGGGAAGAATCGTAGGCTATTCAGTGGCAGGCGTAGACCCGAAAGTAATGGGTATCGGACCTGTGCCGGCCATTCAAAAAGGATTACATGCAACAGAGAAATGGACACTGGATGAAATCGATTTATTCGAGATCAACGAAGCATTCGCTGCCCAGTACTTGGCAGTTGAGAAAGAGCTGGGTCTGGATCGCAGGAAGGTTAACGTGAATGGAAGCGGCATCAGTATCGGTCATCCCGTAGGCTGTACCGGAGCGCGACTCGTCGTATCTTTGCTCCACGAGTTGAAGCGTCGTGAATTGAAAAAAAGGAATTGCTTCCTTATGCGTTGGAGGAGGTATGGGGGCTTCTGTCTTAGTGGAGGGGATGTAATCTAACATAGGGAGAGTACTAGCTCGGAATGGGCTGGTGCTTTTTTGTTGTGGAGGGCTCTTGGAGGGGGAGTGATGACCCGTTCCTGTGTTGGCTTTCTTGTGTAAAAAGTCTCATTTTCACAAATTTACACAAAATTTACCCTATTTTGACAACCGGTGGTGTAGGCTGAATGAGTAATCATATTGAAAGGGGAGGAAAAATAGTATGAAGGTTGTAAACAAAAAGGTCATCAGCATGTTTGCCATTTTAATTATTTTTACCATTGCGTGTAGTCAAGTATCTCCAAAACAAATGAATGCAGCAGGAAGCGGGACATGGAGCTCACCATTCACCGTCCTGCAGGCAATAGGGAATCAGAATGGTTCGACTCAGTCAGTGGAAGGGTATGTGGTCGGGCAGCCGACTTCTTCGTCATCGGTCGTCACAAGTAATTTTCCCAATGATTATGCTCTGGCTCTGGCTGATTCCAGTGGAGAATCCAATACGAATAATATGGTGTATGTACAAATTCCATCTTCTTACCGTTCGAGCTTTGGATTGCAGAGCAACCCGGGCCTCTTAGGTAAAAAAAATAAAAGTGACGGGGAGTTTAGCTGCGTATTTCTCCCATCCGGGTGTGAAATCTTCAACAGCGTTCGAAACAGTGGAAGAAGGGGGGGCGACGGATCCAACTGACCCACCGGCATATGGAGAATATTACAGGACGGCAGAAGGGAAAACGGGAGAATCGTTAAAAACAGCATTGCATAACATCATCGATGATCACCAAACCCTTTCCTACAGTGATGTATGGGGAGCCTTGCGCGTCACAGATGAAGACCCGGCTAACACGAATAATGTCATTCTGCTTTACTCAGGACGCTCCCAGTCCAAAATGACAAACGGAGGTGGGGTCGACGACTGGAACCGTGAGCATGTGTGGGCAAAATCCCACGGTGATTTCGGAACGACTCAGGGACCGGGGACGGACCTTCATCATTTGAGGCCCACCGATGTAACGGTCAATTCCACAAGGGGAAATCTTGACTTTGATAATGGTGGAACTCAGCATACCGAAGCACCCGGGAACTATTATGACGGGGATTCCTGGGAGCCGCGTGATGAGGTGAAGGGAGACGTAGCCCGTATGATCTTTTACATGGCGGTCCGATATGAAGGAGACAGGCGGTGAACTCGATCTAGAAATCAATAACAATGTCAACAATGGAAGTGCACCTTACCACGGAAAAGTGTCTGTTCTTCTTCAGTGGCACGCACAGGATCCTGTCGATGCAAGGGAAATCAGGCGCAACGACATCATCTTTGAGCAATACCAAGGAAACCGAAATCCGTTCATCGACCATCCAGAGTGGGCGGAAATGATATGGTGAACAGTGGAGTCTGGAATCATCCAGGCTCTTTATATTGCGTAGGCTCACGCTAATGATTTGCTGCGTCTGTCATCACGATTAGTAAAGAGGGAACCTTAAATAAGAGAGCTCTTAAGAAAGTTATTCACGGCCAATGAAGGAAAAGAAGGCATACATCCCGAAATACATGTCGAGGTGAATGAAGAATGAAGCGACTATTAGCAGGTGCAAGAATATATCTTTCAGGATTTCAGGAGGAAGATCTTGCGGCCATACGTGAATGGAATCAAAATGAAGAGGTTCAAAGATTACTGGATGCTCTCCCCCATAAGCCGAAGTCAGTGGAAGATATAAAAAAATGGATGGGGGATCCGGGAGAAAATGCCTTTCGCTTTGCTATCCGTTTAAAAGACGATGGAAAGATCATAGGCTTTGTGGAATTGGACGGTATTTTGTGGACCCATCGTGTCGGCTGGATCGCCATTTCCATCGGTGACGAGCAATCATGGGGAAATGGTTACGGCAAAGAAGCCATGGAGTGTCTATTGGCATATGCCTTTCATGAGTTGAATTTACACCGTCTTCAATTAACGGTATTTTCGTATAATGAGAGAGCGATCCGTTTATATGAATCACTGGGATTCACAAAAGAAGGAAGGTACCGGCAGTTCCTGCAAAGAGACGGGAATCGTTATGACATGCTTTTATATGGACTATTAGCGGATGAATGGGAAGGAAGTGTGAAGAGGTTGGGACAAAACTAAAAAAACCTCACATAAACACGAACAATTTAAGTGAAGCTTCTTTATACCGCTAATGATTTCCGTGCAAGACTCCGCTTTCCGCAGGTAGCCCGTGTGCGTCCTCGGCAAGCCTCAGGGAAGGAAAGCGGAAGGGCTTTGCTCGAGAGACTGTTGGCATAAGGCGAAACGGCCCTGATGGCGTTTTCTGCCTTTATGGACGGTTTGACTTATGACATGTGCCTCTAAGCCCTGCAGCTGGACAGGTCTCACATAAGCTACTCTTCCCGCAGGAGTCTCCGTCTTGCACTCCCATCAACCGCTGGATAAAATTGGAATCTTAGGTGGACTTCAATAAGAATAAAACCCGAACTGGATTACCTCTTTGCAGGCAAATTAGTTCGGGTTTTGTTTAGACATCACTCCTTTTGTCCCAACCTCTTTTTTGACTTGTTGGACTTAGAGGGGGGGAATGAGGATTCATACAATCTCCTGTATCTGTGAAACTAAGAAAATAATTCATAAAGTATTTAAAACAGTCAAGTCCACCGGATTAATCTGAGCAAATAATGAGAGCGGAAGGGAAGAATGGAGGTCTGTCGTTAGTCCTTCATTTTCCATTTGCTTCCCCATGCATACAACAAGCCTCCCATCCAGGCGTTAAACAAAAAGCATCCCAGCAGCATAAACAAAGATTGGACGTAAGTTAGCTGCATGACCACGATAGGAGCCAAGCTGGTTCCTACTAATAAGGTAAAGGAGTAAAGACTGAGAGCCTGGCTCCTGTCTTCGCCACTCATATCTCCAATGAGGGTAATCACTGTCGGAATCAACAAGGAAATGGCGGAAACGAATAGGATTGATGAAAGAACGATGATGAAGGGCTCACTCTTGTGTACATAAATGAAGGCGATCGATACACTCGTAATGGAGATGGTAACACCAATAAAAAGAGTTTTATAGACTCCAATGGCTTCAAGGAGGCGACCTGTAAAGAGAGAAAGGCAGACTCCGATCAAGCCTACAGCCCTTATGAGGAAGAGCAGGCCGGGACTTCCAGACAAGTATCTGGTCAAACTGTCATAATAGGCAACAAAGGATGATAGGAGGGTGAGAACAATTCCGTAGCAGAACATGAGTTCTTTTCTCATAAGGAGTCTGTACATTGTGATGATCTGTTGTGAAACTGAAACGAATCTAGTGGACGTAGAGGGGAGCGTTTGTCTTGCGATTAGAAATAAGGAGCCATAGACCACTGCGAAATAGAAGAATACAAACGTCCAATTGCTGTAGCGGGTGATACCTTCACTGAGTATTTGACCGAAGATGCCGGCGGACAGAAAACCTGAATTGATAAAAGCAAGAAGCAGCGTTCTTTTTCTTCCGGAAAATAAATCATACGTATATGCAAAGGCGACGGGAGCAAAGCTCCCCAAACAAAAACCTTGAATTCCCCGTAGAAAAAATAAACTCAAAAAATCACCTGACATCCCCACCAACCAAGTGGAAATCGCAGAGGCCAGCATTCCCCAAGCAAGGATCTCTTTTTTTCCAAAGCGATCAGCGCCATTGGCAAAGGTCAGAAGACCACAGGCGTAGAAAAAAATAAATGAGCTTCCTGCCATAACGACTTCACTTTGTGGTATGGAGAGGGAGGAAGCGATATTCCCGTAAATGGGAATAAATGTATAAATATTACAGGCTATCATGATCGCCATCACAACAAGAACAGAAGCAATTCGGTTAAAGGATCGATTCAAACGGAATCACCTGCCTCTATTTACTGTATGCATGTGTTCCAAATATTTTCAATATTGATTGAGGCGGGAAAGATTTGTGCCTGTGTACTATAATGGACCTATACCAAAACTTACATTGCCTCATGGCTACAATAGATTAGAGAAAGAAAAGGAGTGAGAGGATGGCTGTACGTTTTATTCTCGGACGCTCAGGTACGGGGAAAACGGATCGTATATTAGGTGAGATGAAACAAAGCTTATTGGAAGCGCCGAATGGTGCTCCCATCATCTATATCGTACCGGATCAGATGTCATTTATATCGGAATACGAGCTTGTCAACACACCGGGATTAAACGGGATGATTCGTGGACAGGTGTTCAGTTTCACCCGCCTTGCGTGGAAGATTCTGCAGGAAACAGGGGGAATGAGCCGCTACCATTTATCAGAAGTCGGCTTAAATATGATGATACGGAAGATCATCGACGAAAACAAAGATCGTCTCCATATCTTCTCAAAGGCTGCAGATAAGCCCGGTTTCATTCAACATGTAGAATCCATGCTGACGGAATTTAAACGCTATTGTATTACACCTGGGGATCTCCTTCAATTGGACGGGAGAGGTGAGCGGGATTCCAAGGTGTTGAAGGATAAGCTTCATGACCTGGAGCTGATTTACGGGAAATTCGAGGAGAAGCTCATGGGTAAATACATTGATTCAGAAGACTACTTTCAGTTGTTGGCTGATAATGTGCAAAACTCTGAGCTTCTTAGAAATGCAGACATCTACATAGACGGGTTCCATAGCTTCACACCGCAGGAATATCTGATCATCGATCAGCTCATTCAGCATAGTAAGGCCGTGACGGTTGCCCTGACGACTGATCCTGAGCAGCAAATGGGCGTCATGAACGAGCTTAGCCTCTATCGGATGACAAACGAAACGTACCATACCCTACAGGATATATGCTATGGAGCGGGGAAGTCCATAGAAGAAGAGGTACTGGTGAAGCCGATTCGCTATCACAATGATACGATGCTTCATTTAGAACGTTATTTTGAAGACAGGCCAACGGTTCCATTTGGAGAAGGGGATAGCTCGATTGAATTTATGGAAGCGTCTAATCGAAGGGCAGAAGTAGAGGGGATCGCAAGAGAAATCAGGAAGCTTGCACGGGATGGAGGATACCGCTATAAGGATATCGCCGTTTTGGTTCGTAACAGCGAGGATTACCGTGACAAGGTTGAAACGATATTCCAGGATCATCATATCCCTTTTTTCCTCGATCAAAAGCGGACAATGTTGAATCATCCATTGATCGAGCTGATCCGTTCCACACTGGAAATTATGAACACGAACTGGAGATATGAGCCCGTTTTCCGGGCAGTGAAAACAGACCTTTTGTTCCCTTATCAACAAAATCCCACAGATTTGCGTGAAAAAATGGACCGTTTGGAAAACTATGTCCTTGCCTATGGGATTAAAGGGGACCGCTGGACAAAGAAAGACCGTTGGAAATATCGTCGATTCCGGGGGCTGGAGCATGTAGATGCACCACAAACCGACCGGGAAAAGGAACTCGAGCATGAAATCAATGAGCTGAGACTATTTATTTCGGCACCGATCATTCGTCTTGGGAAACGATTGAAAAAGCAATCGACGGGACGGGAATTCTGCGAAACTCTTTATTTGTATCTTGAAGAGTTGGATATCCCGGCCAAGCTTGAACGTATGCGCATCGAAGCAGAAGAAAAAGGAGACTTGATTGCGGCAAGAGAGCATGATCAGGCGTGGTCGGCCGTAATGGACTTACTTGATCAATACGTAGAAATGCTTGGTGATGAGACCACGACGATGAAGAAGTTTTCATCAGTCCTGGATGCTGGAATTGAAACGATGCAGTTTTCCCTAGTTCCCCCGGCTATCGATCAGGTCATCATTGCTGATCTGGAGAAATCCAGACTTGGAGACATTAAAGCTGCCTTTGTCATTGGAGTGAATGATGGGGTCCTACCGAAGAAAATGAATGAAGACGGGGTCCTGTCTGATGAAGACCGGGAATCATTAATCAGGAGAGGAATAAAGATTGCCCCTGGTAACAGGACGAAACTCCTGGACGAAGAATTTGTGGCATATAAGGCATTTACGACTCCAAGTGAATGTTTATATATCAGTTATCCCATCGCAAACGAAGAAGGAAAAGCATTATTGCCGTCTTCCTTCATCAAGCGTCTGGGTGAAATGTTCCCAGGGGCAAAAACGAAGTTATTATTTAATGAACCATCCGAGCTCTCTGAGGATGAGCAGCTATTTTATGTGTGTGATCCAAATGTGACGATTTCACATTTAACCTCACAATTACAGTTAAAGAAACGGGAGTATCCGATCTATGATTTCTGGTGGGATGTGTATAATTTCTATGCAACATCAAACGATTGGAAATGGCACTCTCAGCATATATTATCCAGCCTGTTTTACCAGAACCGGGCGAATCAGCTTTCAGAGGATACGAGCAGGGATCTGTATGGTGACCATATTTTAGCCAGTGTATCCCGGATGGAACTTTTCCACAGCTGTCCGTTTTCTCATTTCGCCAATCATGGATTGAAGCTTAGAGAACGGGATTTCTTCAAACTGGAGGCTCCTGATATCGGTGAAATGTTTCACTCGGCTCTGAAATGGATTTCCGAAGAAGTGGAGCGTCATGGGATGACCTGGGCCTCTTTATCAAAAGCACAGTGCCTGAAGCTTGCTAAGGAAGCCGTCTTGATGCTGGCACCGAAGCTTCAGCACCAGATTCTATTAAGCTCTAACCGCCATTATTATATCGCTCAGAAGCTTGAGCAAATCATAAGCCGTGCAAGTCTGATCCTCAGTGAACATGCGAAGGCAAGCGGATTTATTCCCGTTGGAGTAGAGCTTGGATTTGGTCCGCATGCCACCCTGCCGCCGTTTCAGTTTCAGTTGAGAAACGGTTCCAAAATGGAACTTCAGGGAAGGATCGACCGGGTGGATAAAGCAGAGGATACAAGTGGGGTTTACCTTAGAATTGTTGATTACAAATCGAGTGCGAGAGATTTGGATATGACGGAAGTGTACTATGGATTAGCGCTTCAGATGCTGACATATCTGGATATCGTGTTAACAAACTCCAGACAATTTGTCGGCAAGGAAGCAAAGCCTGCAGGAGTGCTCTATTTCCACGTTCATAACCCTATGATCAATAGCAAGAAAATCTTGACGATGGATCAGATTGAGAAGGAAATATTTAAGAGTTTTAAGATGAAGGGACTAGTTCTTGGGGACTCCAACATCGTTCGCTTGATGGATCAAACATTAGATACGGGAAGCTCTGATATTATCTCGGCTGGAATTAAGAAGGATGGATCATTATCCTCCCGTTCAAAAGCTGCTTCACAGGAAGACTTCCATTATATGCGCCAGCATGTGAGAAAGCTCTATGAATCTTCAGGAAACCGGATCATTTCAGGTGAAACCAATATTGCACCATACAAGCTTAAGGATCGGACACCTTGTCAATTCTGTTCGTTCCGTTCAGTTTGTCAATTCGATCAGTCCCTGGAGGAAAATGAGTACAGAGTGCTGCCAACGGCAAAACCAGAAGATCTATTGAAGAAAGTAAGAGAGGAGGTAGAATCCAATGAGTAATGGTACGATTCCAGCCAAGCCTGATCATGTTACATGGACAGATGATCAGTGGAAGGCGATCTGGGCAAAAGGTCAGGACATTCTCGTAGCAGCAGCTGCAGGGTCAGGGAAGACCGCTGTTCTTGTAGAGAGGATCATTCAGAAGATCCTCTCTGAAGAAGACAAAATGGATGTGGACGAACTATTGGTTGTAACCTTTACCAATGCATCGGCCGCTGAAATGAGACACCGGATTGGACAGGCATTGGAAAAGGCGATTGATGAGGATCCCCATTCCCATCACTTAAGGAAGCAGCTGAGCTTGCTGAATCGTGCTTCCATTTCAACTCTTCACTCTTTTTGCCTTGAAGTGATCCGTAAATATTATTATCTCATCGACATTGACCCAGGGTTTCGGATTGCAGATGAAACAGAAGGGGATCTGCTTCGTGATGAAGTGCTTGATGAGTTGTTTGAAGAGGAGTATGGAAAAGAAGGCAATCAGGAATTCTTTAAGTTGGTAGATACGTTTACGAATGATCGGAGTGACGGTGCCCTTCAAGATATGATCCGTAAGCTTTACGATTTCTCCCGCTCTCATCCCGACCCTGATGAGTGGCTGAGAGGATTGGTAGAAATGTATGAGGTTGAAGAAGGAAGAGAGATTGACCAGCTGCCCTTTATTCAACCTCTGTTAACCGATATTCGCTTACAGCTTCATGGCGCGAAAAGCCTGTTTCAGCGGGCGTTGGATCTGGCCCGTGTTCCAGGAGGGCCCGGTCCGAGAGCAGAGAACTTCCTAAATGATATAGAAATCGTCGAGAGCCTTGAAGAAAGCCTCAGCAATTCGTGGGTTGCACTCTATGAAACCATTCAAACTTTACCCTTCACAAAGCTGAAAGCTTGCCGCGGGGATGAATATGATAAGGACATTGTGGATGAAGCGAAGAAGCTTAGGGATCAAGGAAAGAAGACGTTGGAGAAACTCCAGGAGGATTTCTTCTCGAGAAGACCCGGGTCATTCCTTGAGGATATGAAGAAGATGAGAGAGGTGATTCATACCCTGGCGGAACTGGTGGTGGAATTCGGCAAACGTTTCCGAGAAGTGAAAGAAGAAAAGGGACTGGTTGACTTTGCCGATTTAGAGCATTTTTGCCTTGATATTTTAAGAGATCCTGCATCAAATGCTTTACTGCCTTCAGAAGCTGCAAAGCAGTATAAAATTAAATTCAAAGAAGTATTGGTCGATGAATATCAGGATACGAATATGGTTCAGGAGTCCATTCTTCTCCTCATCACCGAAGAACGGGAAGAAGCAGGGAACCGTTTTATGGTAGGGGATGTAAAGCAGTCCATCTATCGTTTCCGATTGGCAGAACCGAATTTATTTTTAGGGAAGTATACCCGCTTTCTTCCGGAAAGGGGAGAAGGGGGATTGAAGATCGATTTATCTCAAAACTTCAGAAGCCGGAAAGAAGTATTGGAGGGAACCAACTTTTTATTCAAGCAAATCATGGGATCCTCGGTTGGTGAGATGGAATATAACCAGGAAGCAGAGCTGATAAAGGGTGCCCCCTATCCTGAAGAAAAAGAGTATCCGATTGAAGTAGCGATCATCAATCAGGAATCAGAAGAAACGCCATCGGGTGGGGAAGAAGAGGAATTGTCCATTTTTGACGAGGGTGATCTGGATAAATCCGTGCTTGAAGCCCGATACATGGTAAATAGAGTGAAGGAAATGATTGAAGAGCGTACTCCGATCTATGATGCCAAAACGAAGACAGAGCGACCGATTCAATACAAGGACATTGTGATTCTGCTCCGTTCCATGCCTTGGGCGGCTGAAATCATGGAAGAATTCAAACGGCAAGGAATTCCGATCTATGCCAATCTGTCCACTGGTTATTTTGAAGCGACTGAGATCGCCATTATGCTTTCACTCCTGAAAGTGATTGACAATCCGTACCAGGATATCCCCCTTGCATCGGTTCTTCGCTCGCCTATTGTAGGACTGGACGAGCAGGGACTTGCCAGCATCCGGATCCATTCAAGATCGGGAACGTATTACGAAGCCTTGAAGAAGTTCGCAAGTGAAAAACCAACTAATGCACGTGAAGAAGAAACATTTGAAAGGGTGAAAGTCTTTCTGTATCATCTGCAGAACTGGCGGACAAAGGCTAGACAAGGATCGGTTACAGAATTGATTTGGCAATTGTACCGGGACACCAGATTCTATGATTATGTAGGAGGAATGGCCGGCGGAAAACAGCGTCAGGCAAATCTTCGTGCATTATACGACCGTGCCCGCCAATACGAATCAACGTCGTTTAGAGGGTTATTCCGCTTTCTGCGATTTATTGACCGGATGCGGGAACGGGGGGATGATCTCGGGGTTGCGAGAGCTCTCAGTGAACAGGAGGATGTGGTCCGCTTAATGACCATTCACTCCAGTAAAGGACTTGAGTTTCCGGTTGTCTTTGTAGCAGGGACGTCAAAGCCGTTCAATCTTATGGACTTGAACGCTTCTTACTTATTAGATAAAGATCTTGGGTTTGCTGCAAAGTATACCGATGCTGCCAAACGAATCAGCTATCCATCCCTGCCTCAGCTGGCCTTTAAGAGAAAGAAGCGCATGGAAGCAATCTCAGAAGAAATGCGGGTGCTCTATGTGGCGTTAACCCGTGCCAAAGAGAAACTGTTCTTAGTGGGGACCGTGAAAAGCTTAGAGAAGTCCCTTAAGAAATGGAGGGGCGCTTTAGGGCAGACTGAATGGTTGTTATCTGACTATGACCGTGCACAGGCAAGCTCTTACCTTGATTGGATAGGTCCGTCCCTTATGCGGCACCCTCACTGCGAAGAGCTTTCCGAAGCTTCTTTGCTAGAGGGGAGCGGAATCGATGCAGAGATCGTGAAGCATCCTTCATGCTGGAATGTATCGGTGTTCCATAAGTCCGAGCTGAGTGTAGAAGAGGGTGAAGAATCGGCAGAAGAGGAAGACTGGAAAGAGCGGGTGAAGAATGGTGAGGAAGTGGACGTTGAATCGGCACATAAAGAAGAGGTATTGCACCGTTTGTCGTGGGAGTATCCTCATTTACGTGCCACAAACCTCCGTTCCAAGCAATCCGTGTCGGAGCTTAAGAGAATGGTGGAAATAAGAGACGAAGCATCCAGTAACGACATCCTTCGCCGTCACCAGAAACCTGTATATAACCGCCCTCAATTCATGCAGTCAAAAGAGTTGTCCCCGGCTGAAAAGGGGACGGCGATGCATACTGTCATGCAGCATATTTCTTTTGTTAACGGCGTCCCTGAAGAACGTGATGTGGAAGAGCTGTTGGTGCATTTAGTAAACAAAGAGATCTTGACGGAAGAACAGAAAAAAGCAGTCTCATTAGAAAACATCGCTGGATTCTTCCGGAGTGAGCTTGGTCAGAGGATGGCCAGCGCCTCGGATATTCAACGGGAAATTCCATTCAGCATGAGCGTCCCTTTAAGGGAGATATCTGAAACAGGAGAAGGTGCCCCTGAAGAAACAATCCTTGTTCAAGGGGTCATCGACTGTGTATTTCGGGATGAAAAAGGAATTGTTCTGCTGGATTATAAAACAGATGGCATTCATGACCGATATAAAGACGGCTTTATGGAAGCGAAACCTGTTATGGAAGAACGCTACCGTGTTCAGATAGAATTATATACACGTGCACTTGAAACGATATGGAAAGAAACGGTGACTGAGAAGTATCTATACTTCTTTGATGGAGGACACGTGTTAAGATTTTAAGAAAGAACCACTTCGAAGCTTTGTCTTCGAGGTGGTTTTTTAAAGTTGTTGAAAATAGGGAATACCTATGCTGATGAAATAGAGAGAGGGGGATTTGGTGAGTAATAAAAACGTTGGAACATGTGAATTATGTTTGCGTCAGAAAGTGGAAACGACGATTCACCACCTAACACCCAAGGAGGTGGGGGGGACTTTTCTCCCGACTGCACAGATGTGCATTCCTTGTCATAAACAAATTCATTCCCTCTATACAAATGATGAATTAGGAGCGAGGTTAAACACCATAGAAGACTTGAGGCGTGATGAAAAAATTCATAGATTTATAAAATGGATCAGAAAGCAGCCTTCTACGAGACTGGTGAAAACAAAGAAAAGCAATTATCGTCAGAACAAACGTTAACTCTTTACATAAAAACACAAAAAGCCGCAATAAGGACTTTTTGTGTTTTAATTATTTCCGGTAATCGGTTGATCCACGACATTGCAATCGAATGTAGTATTTACGCTGAATACATTATAGCTTAACTGGAACGGGCCGGTATTGAATCCTCCGGCACCACCGAAGGTTTTTGAAGCAGATTTAGGGGAAATGATGGCTGTATCTCCAAACTGAACATTTCCTCCACCGACGTTAAGAATAGCGACAGGACCTACTAAAGCGGGCATATATCAACATCCTCTTTTTAATGTTTATACTGATAGCCTATGTGAAGCAGATGTGAATGTTCTTGTGCCAAGATAAGAAAATGAAGCTTAATTTGTGTCCTGGATCGTTTCAAATGTTTGGGGAGCGCTTCCGTTCTCCAGCTGGCGGATATTTTTCACTCTGGCTTCCATATAGACATTCCGGGTATTCCCGATATGAATGACGGAGGAAGCGGAGGTGGCACGGATAAACATGTTATTGACTTTTATAGGGCAGAGATTCAGCCGGTTGACACTTACTTGTGGATTTATTGCAGGGAGTGTAATCGGTTTTTGGAAAACATCAGAATCAAAGCTTCCCTCACTCGATAAGAAAAATTCTTTTTCCCGTTGAACGGCAAAAGCCTTGGATTGTGCATAAATATTTTGGGAATCGCCGATTTGATAGACTGAACTAAAGGCTAAAGTAACACCCTCTAAATCATTCACGATCGAGTATCTTTTTAGCATGGTTTACCCTTTAGGAGTGAGAGGTACAAATGGACCGATGATCAGTGACTCAGGTGGAGTATCGAATGCAGAGGCCAATTGGATGATATCCGCATCCCCGACAAGGACGAGAGAGGAACTCGCCACTCCTGCAATTTCAATATTCCCTACGGATAATTCACGATTGATTACCTGGAGGTTCATGATTGTTCATTCCTTCCATATGTTCAGGTATTTGGGACATAAACGAGAAAAGGGCTGTCTCGATATCCTTTTTGATCTTGGTGATGATTTTTCGTTCCCATTCCCCTTCTTGGTGTTTCGATTCGATGTAAGGGATGTTTTGTAAATAGAAATCTATCCGTTGTGGCATCTGATTTATCAAATCCTGCTTGATCATTTCGTAGTAAGATGGATCAAGTGAGCGGTTAAATTGCATTTCATTATCCTGGATCAGGCTTTGGAGATCGGAATCGATGTAGGCCTTAATTTCTTCCGTAATTCTTTTTTTATATGGGTTGATGTCCTTGATTGATTGGACATCAACATTTTGCTCTACCGCTAAATCCTCAATCGTTTCCTTTAAGGAATTGGGATTCAATCCTATGTTGAGGGTTCCGTCAAGAGACTCCACTTTCAGCTGGTCGAATTTGTATTCGATTTTTTCCACATTTATTTTGGGGGAATCCCTCAAGGTTGTTAACTCCTGTGACAGTTGATTCACTTTCTTTTCCAACGCGACAATTTTCGTGTTCAACATTTCGATGTACTGATAAAGTTGTTGTGGGGTCATATAATAATTATTCATACTGTCACCTCTTTCGTTTGTCGCGATTAAAGTTATCCGGGCGCTTGCAGGGGAACAAGGGGTGCGACAGAAGGTGGAGGCTTTCCGTTCCCGTTTTTCTCAGCTTCCGGAGCAGGCTCCGTAAAGCCCCCTGTATTAAATAGGAAATCATTTGTGGCAATCTGTCCGCATGTTCCGATCTGAAAGATGGAAGAATTGGACATTCCTCCTATTTTAATAAATTGAATCTGTATGGATTGTTGAACATAATAATTCGTCATTCGGCATCACACTCATAGGTTAAAGTTTATTCCTTGATCTACTGCATCATCGTCCACCGTGTAGGTCAAGGAACTTTCGTTGTAGACGGATATCCCTTTTCCTGTTATGAACGATCCTGCTCCTGCAAAGGTTTTGGCTGTTGAGATTGGACTGATGTTGAATACATCCCCGATATGAAAGACGGCGCTTGAACCGACGCTAACGACTTGTGCAATTCCTACGATTGCGGGCATTATCACTCACACCTTTAAAACAAAGTTAACTATTGTTATTCTATGTTATGAGAACGAATAGGTGATAATCGCCTATTTTCGTATTTGGGGTTAGAATAGAAACAAGATTAATTTTTTTGGAGGAACTGTACATGAACTCGTTATCACCAACGGAACATTCAGAACGTATTGTCAGTCTCGATGTGATCAGGGGATTTTCCTTACTAGGCATTTTTATCATCAATATGATATCCTTCCATTCACCATTCCTGTATCTGGACCCTTATTCATGGTGGAAAACCCCTGAAGATATCGCCTTATATCCATGGATCGATGTATTGGTACAGGCGAGTTTTTATCCCCTGTTCGCCATGATGTTCGGATATGGACTGGGGATTCAGCAGCAAAGGGCTTCCCTTAAAGGGACGTCTTTTTACCTATTTGGAATCAGGAGGCTTCTCGTCTTATTGGGAATCGGCTCCATTCATGCTTTCCTCATTTGGTCAGGGGATATCTTGATTAACTATGCGGTTTTCGGTCTTCTTCTTCTTGCATTTATGAGAATGTCTGGAAAGGGATTATTGTGGTTGGGAGGATTGTTGTTTCTGCTGCCACAGTTGTTTTTCAGTATATTACTGTTTTTAATGACATTTGCAGATCCCACTGGAGTGACTCAGTTCACTGATATCCAGTCGCTGCAGAATTCTGTTGCCGCATATGCTTCGGGGAGTTTCACAAGTATTATGGAACAGCGTTTTGAAGACTGGTATGCAGTCAATTCACCGGGTAATCTCATTTTCTTATTGCTTTCGATTCTTCCCATGATGATGATTGGAGCAGGGGCTAGTAAACTGCAACTATTAGAAAAAGTGAAAGATTATAAGAAGACATGGATTTTTGTGGGAAGCAGCACCTTGGTGATCGGGCTCATCATTAAGTCTCTGCCATTATTCCTTCAGTCCAACTTTGCTTATGCGTATATCCAGGACTTTTTAGGAGGTCCGTTCTTATCAGTATCTTATGCAATTATCCTTTCGATATTATTGTTGAATGAAAAAATCATGAAATGGAGCAAGCCTTTATCCTCGGTAGGAAAAATGTCCCTGACGAACTACCTTATGCAGTCAATCATCGGGACCCTCATTTTCTATTCGTATGGTTTTGGATTATATGGAGAAGTGACGTTAACGACAGGGACGATGCTTGCAATCGGGATCTTTATCATACAAGTGATCCTTTCACAGATTTGGTTATCCAAGTTCACATACGGTCCAGTTGAAAAGATGTGGCGAGTATTGAGCTATGGGAAGAACTCTGTGGTTAAAAAGGGCGAGTAATAATTATTACTTATATAAAGGGGATGGATACAGGATGAAATTCGTTAGCTTTCAGACAGGAGAAAGGCGTACATTTGGTGTAGTGAGTGATGACAGGATAATAGAATTAGCGGGGAGACACGAATTACCCCACGACCTGCAAACAGGGATAGTAGAAGGAGAATGTTTTCTACAAAGGGTAGAAAACATTCTTCAGGACGTCCCGGCAGAATTAAGTTCTTATTCAATGGATGAGGTGAAATGGCTGCCGCCCCTGCCAAATGTGAAGAGGAATATTATGTGCGTCGGGAAGAATTATCGTGATCATGCCATTGAAATGGGCGGTGAACAGGATATCCCAAATGAACTCATGATTTTTACAAAAGCGACGAATACCGTTGTCGGCCATGAAGAGATGGTACTGAACCATGAGGGAGTGACGGCTGAACTTGACTATGAAGGGGAGCTTGCTGTCGTGATCGGCAGGAGAGGGACCTGGATCTCCGAGGAAGAAGCTATGGAATACGTATTCGGATATACGATCCTCAATGATATAACCGCCCGGGATCTTCAGAAAAAGCATGGTCAATTTTTTATAGGGAAAAGTTTGGATACAACATGCCCAATCGGTCCGTATCTGATTACAAAGGATGAAGTGAGTGATCCTCATCATCTGAAAATCACGACGAAGGTAAATGGTGAAATCCGCCAATCGTCCAACACAGGTGATATGATCTTCTTCATTCCTGAAATTATTTCAACGTTATCCAAGGGGATGACACTAGAGCCCGGGGATATTATTGCTACCGGCACACCGGCTGGAGTAGGTAAAGGGTTCAATCCTCCCCGTTTTTTGAATAAGGGTGATAAAGTGGAAATCGAAATCGAATCTCTTGGAATTTTGACAAATCGGTTACAGCCCTAGTTATTGTTACAGTTGCAGTAAAGACTATGGTAATATTATGAACGTATACTATTTACTTGTAGGAGGTTCATTATGTTTGATAATACACATGCCCATATAACCACTTGGGTCATTGCCGTCATTCTTTTCTTTGTGGCAGTAGGCTTGCATAATGCAGGAAAGAATAAAGGCATGAAAGTAGTACATATGATCTTGCGATTATTCTACTTACTGATCATTTTAACGGGTTCCCTGTTATTCTGGAAGCATCAAGGAATTGACCCGGCACTTTACGGAATCAAAGGATTGGTCGGGATCTGGGTCATCGGGATGTTTGAAATGGTCCTGGTACGAATGAAAAAAGGCAAGAGCACGAAGGTATTCTGGATTCAATTGTTGGTAGCTTTAATCATCGTTATCCTTCTCGGATTACGTTTGCCGCTGGGATTGAATTTCCTGGGATAGTCTGGACTGCATGACGCGTTCAAAGAGGCGATTCACCTGGTGGATCGCCTCTTTTGTATAAATCTTTTGAGTTATTTTTTATCACGAAGTCTGCCAAGGCTCAGTCAACCGGTATTGAGTCTAAGGTGTGGACCCTCTCTGTTTACATGTTAATGGACAATAGAAAAAGCAAATGCCTTTTAAAACGAAAGGTGTTTGCTTTTTACTTTGGTTATAGCAATGTATGACTTTAAACGTGAAAGCTTTCGATCACAATCCGTCTACCTGTGCTCAAAGTGAACTCAAAGCGGTCCCGCTTTTTTTTGTAATAGGTGAAGTGATGCTGGACGGCACAAACCTCTACTCCGTTATCGAAGGTGATGAAGTTGACTCCTTCTTTGATTTTTTGGTTTCCGAGGAAGACGAGGTGATTGTGACAAAAAATACTATCATATATGGAATAACCCAGATTGTTCAAAGCCGTAGTAAACTGGTGAAAGGCATCATCTGATATCTCTTCCAATAAATTCTCCAACGAATACAATATATTCTTCTTGATTAGAATCCGGTCTCCATTTTCGATTCTTATCCGTTCATACGGTGTGACGATGACGCCATCTTCCAAAAGAACACCGGTAAGCCAATCACCATCTCTATATACTTTCAATTCATGATTGAGGTAGAATTCGAGCTCAGACTCTTCCTCGGCATCGATTTCGAAAAAGTACCACGTATCCTCTTCGAATAGAGCAGTGCCCTCGGAATAGGATCTTTTTTGGGATTTTAATATATTTGAACGAAATGTGTTGCTCAAGTGAATATCCCTCCTTATCTACATTTCTTGTCATAATTATCATATTTCATTCATGTAAAGATTGATTGAGACAATTAACTATTTAAAAGCTTTCTGCATAAAATAATTTATGTGTCCATGAGCCCAGTTTGTCTGATTAGAAAGTGAGGATGATCACAATGTGTGGAATTACAGGTTGGATCGATTATAAGCAACATTTGAATGGTCAAAAAGAAATTGTGGAAAAAATGGCTGAAACCCTTTCTAAAAGAGGGCCTGATGAAACGAATGTGTGGTTTGATCAACATGTTGCGTTCGGTCATAAAAGGTTGATTGTAGTAGATCCTGCAGGTGGAAGGCAGCCCATGAGCATCAAGCATAAAGACCATCTATATACGATCTGTTACAATGGAGAGCTTTACAATACGGAGGATTTACGTCAGATACTTATTTCAAAAGGTTATTCCTTCAATGGACATTCTGATACAGAGGTACTGTTGACTTCCTATATCGAGTGGAGGGAGGAATGTGTTGATCATTTAAATGGCATTTTCGCCTTTGCTGTCTGGGATACTGAAAAGGAACATGTATTTATAGGCAGGGATAGAATGGGCGTCAAGCCTTTATTTTATTTTGAAAAGGAAGAGGAAATCATTTTCGGCTCTGAAATAAAAGCGTTACTTGCTCATCCGGATATTAAGCCTCATGTAGACCACAGGGGACTGGCGGAAGTGCTCGGACTCGGACCATCCCGCACGCCGGGAAATGGTGTATTTAAAGGAGTGAAGGAGCTTCGGCCTGCCCATGCACTCCGATTTTCAAAAGATGGCCTGAAAATATGGAGATACTGGAATGTGAAAAGTGAGAAGCATACTGACTCGTTTACAGAAACGGTGGAAAAAGTGCGCTTCCTGTTGACCGACGCTATAAAGAGACAGCTGGTATCTGATGTGCCGCTCTGTACTTTCTTATCAGGGGGCCTTGATTCCAGCGCGATTACAGCTGTGGCTGCAAATAGCTATAAAGAAGAGGGAAAAGGTAAACTTCATACCTATTCCATTGATTATGAAGAAAACGAACAGTATTTTAAAGCGAATGATTTTCAGCCGAATTCTGACGCACCGTGGATTGAAAAAATGACGTCCGAGTTCAATACAGTCCATCATCGCTGCGTCATCAGTCAGCAACAATTAAAGGACTATCTCACGGAAGCGGTTCATGTAAGAGATTTACCCGGGATGGCTGACGTCGATTCCTCCTTGTTATGGTTCTGTCGTGAAATTAAACAAGATTTCACAGTAGGATTATCAGGGGAATGTGCAGATGAAATATTCGGGGGCTACCCGTGGTTTCACCGGCCGGAGGATTTCGACCGCAGGGGATTTCCCTGGATGCGTTCCACGGCTGAACGTCAGGGCCTCTTGAAAGAAGAATGGAGCAAGAAATTAAATCTGGAAGAATATGTGCTTGAGCAATATGATCGCACAGTGGCTGAAACCCCTTTATTAGAAGGTGAGGGTGAAGTCGAAACGAAAAGGCGGCAATTATTCTATTTGAATTTGCTTTGGTTTATGACGACATTATTAGATCGAAAGGATCGTATGAGCATGGGGGCGAGCCTGGAGGTCAGGGTGCCGTTTGCTGACCACAGACTTGTAGAGTACGTATGGAACATTCCTTGGGAGATGAAGATGCATGATGGAAGAGAAAAGGGAATTTTACGTAAGGCTCTTGAGGGCGTTCTGCCTCACGAAGTCCTTTACCGTAAGAAAAGTCCATATCCGAAGACTCATCATCCAGTCTACACGAAACTGGTGAGTGACTGGTTGAGTGAGATCCTCGAAGACAAGTCAAGTGTACTTTATGAGCTGTTTGATGAAGAAAAGCTGAACGAAATCGTTGCAACGGGTGGCTCAGCCTTCCAGGTGCCGTGGTACGGCCAGCTCATGACGGGTCCTCAACTCCTTGCCCACCTGGCCCAGATCCATGTCTGGTTCAAGGATTACAATGTTGAGATTGTAGAGTAGGATGATTCTAGAAAACACAAGAATGAAGAGACAGGTACACACATAGATTTATAGTAATAATGATCTGTAAAAGGAGGCATAGTAAAAGGGGGTAAACCTTTTGCTATGCCTTTACTCTGTGAAGACCTGTGTACAACGAGTAGATCATTAAGAATGGGTTTTATCAAGGTGTTTTCGTGATGACTATATGATGGACAAGCGCATTCATCATAGAAAACAAATAAAATTGGAAAAATAGAGTTTAAGCGTTTTTTATTGTGGAAAAGTATTGTATAAGTATTGTATAATAAATGTACAAATAAAAACATTGGAGGCAATCACAATGGCCAAAAAAATTATCGTCATCGGCGCAGGTCCCGGAGGTTTGGCCGCAGCCATGCTTCTTGCCGCCAAAGGGTACGACGTACATGTATATGAAAAGCAATCATTTGTCGGCGGTCGGAATGGCTCCATCACGCTGGAGGGCTATACGTTCGATATTGGGCCGACATTTCTGAGTATGCCTGAGATTGCTGAAGAATTATTTGAGGCATCGGGGAGGAATCTCCATGACTATGTGGACTTAAAGGAACTCTCCATGATGTATGAACTCATCTTTAAAGATAAGAGAGTGCAAATGTACAAAGATCCAGAAAGATTGTCCGAGGAGATCGAACGTTATTATCCAGGGAATGCAGAAGGATACACTCGGTTCATGAATGATACCCGCAAGAAAATGGAGCGTTTAAAACCGATTCTCCAGAGCCCTATGGATCGATATTATCAATATATCAGCTGGAAGGTTTTGAGAGCTCTTCCACAATTGTCACTGGGGAAATCTCTATACAGTGTGTTGAGTGACTATTTTTCAGATCATGAGCTGCGATTGGCCTTCACTTTTCAATCAAAGTATTTAGGTATGTCTCCGTGGGAGTGTCCTGGTGCTTTTTCGATTCTGTCCTTTATGGAACATGAATATGGCATTTTCCATCCTATTGGAGGGGTGAATCAATTATCCGGTGCCATGGCGAAAGTAGTGAGAGAGCATGGAGGCTCAATCCACCTCGGGCAAGGAGTCAGGAACTTATGGATTGAAGACCGGAATGTGGTGAAAGGGATCATAACAGAAGCCGGAGAACAGATTGCCGCAGATGAAGTCATCATCAACGGTGATTTTGCCCACGTCATGACGAATCTGGTGGAAGATGGAGTCTTAAAGAAATACAGTAAAGAAAAACTGAAAAAGAAAAACTATTCCTGTTCTACCTTTATGATCTATCTGGGTATTGATAAACAGTATGACCTCCCCCATCACAGTATTGTATTTGCAGAGGATTATAAGCGGAACGTTGAGGAAATTACGGAGACGTACACCCTCCCTGAAGACCCTTCCATTTATATTCAGAATGCTTCCGTGACAGATCCGACACTTGCACCTCCGGGACATTCTACCTTGTATATACTCGCTCCCGTACCGAACAATATAAGCGGGATCGATTGGACTGAAAATGAACAAACCTTCAGAGATCTTGTATTGGATGCGGTAGAAAGGAAAGCAGGGATAGAAAACATACGCAATCATATTCAGGTAGAAAAGATCATTTCACCCCGTCATTGGGAAGTGGACTTCAATATTTATGAAGGGGCAACCTTCAATCTTGGTCATCAATTAACACAGATGATGGCTCTACGCCCCCATAATCGATTTGAAGAACTGGAAAATTGCTGGTTGGTCGGAGGGGGCACTCATCCTGGAAGCGGATTGCCTACAATATTAGAATCAGCTCGGATCACCACCAATATGCTGATGAATGAAGATCCTTCCTACACACTTACCAAACAACAAATGATGGAGGAAGCGTTATGAAAACAGCTGTAGTTGGATCTGGGATAGGTGGATTGATATCGGGATTGTTGTTGGCAAAGGATGGTCATGACGTCACCGTCTATGAAAAAGAGTCGACCATTGGTGGCAGGCTTGCCTTTGTTCAGGAAGGTGAATACAAAATTGATAAAGGCCCAACCATTGTTCTCCTGCCTGATATGCTGCTATCCATTCTTTCGGAAGCGGGAATTGATACAGATAAAATTGAATTTATTCGATGTGATCCACTGTACAATGTTCATTTTGCGGATGGTCAAACGTATAGGAAATATGCTGATATCCAAAAGCAATATAAAGAAATAAAGGATCAGTTCCCCGGGGATGAAGAAGGATTTCTCCGATTTATGGACGATATGGATGAACGATTCAGAATCGGGAAGCCTCGTTTCCTTGAATCCACTTTTCTGAAAACGAGAGATTATCTTAATTGGCAAACGATAGGTTCATTGTTTAAGTTAAAGGCTTACCGGAATGTGATGGGGAATTTAAAGCATTATTTTCATCATGAAAAGCTCCAGACGGCCTATGGCCTGCAAACACTATATATCGGCGGCAATCCATATACAACGCCGGCCATCTATAGTTTAGTATCATTTAGTGAGCATAAGCATGGCATCTACTATATGAAAGGCGGCTATGCAAGCCTGCTGGATCATGTGCTGGAAGCATGTGAACGGTATGGTGTCACGATCAAGACAGCTTCTCCAGTCTTTGGAATAGAGACAGCAGAAGATAAAGCCACTCATATTGTCCTTCGGGATCACCGAGAAGAAATTGATTCTGTCATCATCAATGCAGATTTCCCGACAGCACACACATTGGTAAATAAGAAAGCCCCAAAATCCTACAAGCCTTCATCTGGATGTGTGCTTATCTATATGGGGGTTGATGGGAAATATGATGATAAGGAAATGCATCAATTTTATTTAAACGAAAATTTCTCAAGGAATATGGAGGATATCTTCAAGAATAAAAGAATTCCTAAAGAACCTTCATTTTATGTTTTTAATCCATCTAAGGTCGATTCTTCCCTTGCGCCTGAAGGCAAGAGTGTCTTATACGTACTCATCCCGGTCCCTGTTTCAGAAGAATTGGACTGGAAGGAAGCGTCAGAATTTCTTTCTGACCTCGTATTAGATACAATGGAAGAAAGAGGATTTGACCGGTTGAGAAAGCGAATCGAGTGGATGAAGGTGAGATCGCCGGAAGAGGCACTTCAAGAGGGGCTATATTCAGGTGGGAGCTTCGGAATCGCTCCTAGTCTAATGCAGTCCGGTCCCTTCAGACCACAGGTACAACCGTTTGCAGAGAAGAACATATTTGCTGTCGGGGCATCCATCCATCCTGGTGGAGGAGTGCCGATTGTCATGCAAGGTGCAAAGCTTGTGGCTGAAGCCTTTAGAGCATATGATAAAACCGAGTCAGAAAGGAAGGATGTGTCCTTACATGAACAAGATCTTGGAAGCATACGATCACTGTGAAAATACGATTAAACTTCATTCCAAAACATTTTACAGAGCGTTTTCTCTGTTGCCGAAAGAGCAAAAGAAGGCCGTATGGGCTGTTTATGCTTTTTGTCGTCAAGTAGATGATATCGTTGACGAGGGCACAAGCCCTTTTGAGGAATTACGTCAATTTGAAAGAGAATTTGAATCTTTTTTATCCGGATATTACAATCATAACGAGCCGATGTGGATAGCCCTGGATGACGTGTTTAAACGATTCAATATGGACGTTCAAGCCTTCCGGGATATGATCAAGGGACAAAGGATGGACCTTAGCGAAAGACTATACGTCAAGATAAGTGATGTTCTTGATTATTCTTATCACGTAGCAAGCACTGTAGGATTAATGCTCCTTCCTATACTGGCTCCCGGGAAAGAAAATCAGCTGAGGGAAGACGGGATCAGTCTTGGTTATGCTATGCAGCTAACCAATATTTTAAGAGATATCGGTGAGGATCTGGAACGGGGGAGGTTATATATTCCTCAGGATTTATTAGTGAAATATGAATATACGGTTTCAGACTTGATGGAACATAGAAACAACGATGCCTTTCGGTCCATATGGGAAGAGATGGCCAGCCTCGCTGAGGATTACTATGAAAAAGCTTTCCGTACCATGAACCTCTACCCACTTTATTCAAGGACCCCTGTAAAGGGTGCTGCCTTATTATACCGGGCAATACTGGGTGAAGTAAGAAATAATCACTACAATGTATTTTCCAAGAAGCACTATGTATCAAAAGATACAAAAGAGAAAATCATATCGTCCATCTCATAAATAAGCTCGTATGGAAGCTTGGTCAGGAGTCTTCCATATGAGCTTATGTTTGTGTTTAAGAACAAAGTATAAATAAAAAAGAGCCGCATAAAAGCAGCCCTCTTCCTTCGTTAAATGGTGTTTCGCTGATTAATGGTTTCATTTCCATTTCCGATCGAGTTCAATCGTTCCACTAAATCAGAACCGAATGGAGAAGCAGAAGAAACGTTTGATTCTAATACCGTATCCTTTAATTCGTAGGCGTTGGATCCGTGTTCTGTAAAGTCCAGTCCTGACAACTCTTCTTCACGTGAAACGCGTATACTTGAAACTCTCGTGACGATGTAAAGGAAGCCTCCGACACTTATGGAGGTCCAGGCGATGACGGCTAACACTCCGAGTGATTGAGTAGCTACTAATGAAGCACCTCCGCCGTATAGCAAACCGTTCTGAACATCAAATAATCCTACAGCGACTGTTCCCCATATTCCACAGATCCCATGAACCGCAATGGCACCTACAGGATCATCGACTTTCAACTTGGCATCGATGAACGTAACGGCCTCGACAAGGATGATTCCTGCAATAAGACCGATAATGAGCGACCCGAGTAGTGATACATTGGCACAGCCTGCAGTGATTCCGACAAGTCCGCCAAGGGCACCGTTAAGAGTAAGAGAAGGATCGATCCGTTTAAATCTGACTAATGTGTAGAATGCGGATGAGAGAATGGCAGCTGAAGCTGAGAACAATGTAGTCGTGATGACTTGAGGAACAAGTGTTGGATCAGCCGCAAGACTGCTCCCCCCGTTAAAGCCAAACCATCCGAACCAGAGGATGAAAACGCCAAGTGCACCAATTGGTATATTATGACCTGGAATGACATTCACTTTTCCTTTGTTATATTTTCCGATGCGTGCCCCAAGGAAGAGCACTGTGATGAATGCTCCGACAGCACCAGTCAAATGGACGACAGTAGAACCGGCGAAGTCAACGAATCCTAGCTCTGATAGCCATCCGCCACCCCATACCCAATGTCCAACAATTGGATAAATGATTCCTGTCATGGCGACAGTTAATAGGATATAGCTTTTCAGTTTCATACGTTCGGCAACGGCCCCTGAAATGATGGTTGCGCAAGTGGCGGCGAATACGGCCTGGAATAGGAAGAACCCAATGTCTTCACGTCCTGATAGGAAAAAGCTGTCGGCACCAATCAAACCACCAGATGTTCCACCGAACATAAAGCCAAATCCTATGATGAAATAGAGAACTGATGCGATGGCGACGGTTAAGAAGTTTTTCATTAGAATATTCAGGGAGTTCTTCGCTCGGGTGAATCCAGTTTCAACCATTGCGAATCCAGCGTGCATGAAAAACACAAGAACAGCAGCGATCATGACCCATAGGGAATCTAGGGATGCTTGAACCGATTCGGCATTAGGTGCCGCTGCTAACGTAGTAGTGCTCACAAGCATTGACAGAAGTAAAAGAGCAGAAATTTTTTTAATCAAAGGTATCCCTCCAAAATTGGTTTGGTCGTGGCTTAAGGAACAGAGACAAAGAAAGGTTATTCTATAAGACTGCTTTTCTTCCCCGTTCACCGGTCCGGATACGAATAACTTCTTCAACAGGATAGATAAAGATCTTTCCGTCTCCTACAGTTTCAGTGCTGCAATGCTCCACGATGAGGTCGATGATATCCTCAACCTGGGCATCGTCGACAATCATTTCCACTTTGATGCGGGGTACTAATTGAAGTTCGAATTTGTTCCCCCTGAAGATTCCCTGTTTTCCTTTTTGTTTTCCACAGCCTGCTGCTTCAGATACGGTCAGTCCGCTGAATCCACGAAGGCTTAATGCTTCTCGTAATGACAAAAATGCTTCTGCCCGAATAATCGCTTCTACCTTTTTCATCATGCTTTCCTCCTTTTAGTTTTGGTTTATTCGTTTTGCTTCTTAGATGTTAGGTTTTATGACATGAATAAGTTATATTATTTATCATATTCAGAAAATAACAAAAGTTCAAGTGTTAATTTATAATGAAAGCGTTTTAATGTAAAAAAACTTAACATAAATAAATGAAAGTGTTTTCATTTTAAGTAAAAAAAAGTCAGCTCGTATAGATGAGCTGACTCTTTTAGAATGAACTGGGCATTTTTACGACAAAGGGGTTCGTCCCCTAAAGAGCGGTTTTTTCATTTTGGACGAATCGCTTGTGGATCCAGGCTTTTGATCGCCAGCGCTTGAGCATGATGATGCCCCGAAGCCATTCATCCGCTATGAAGGAAATCCAGATTCCGACTAGACCTAAACCGAAGGAGATCCCGAGTACATAGGAGAGGGTAACGCTCACTCCCCACATGGATAGAATCCCCATATAGACTGGAAAGCGAACGTCTCCGGTTGCTCTCAGTGCGTTAATGACGACCAGGTTGAAACTCCTGCCTGGTTCGAGGATGATGGTCAGGTAAATCAATGTCTTACCAAGGGATATGATTTCTTCGTTGCTTGTAAAGATGCGAAGCAGGGGCTCCGCCGCGATGGAGAAAACACCTGCCATTATAAGCGAAATGAAGATGGCAATTTTTAAACTTTTTAAACAACGTTCATAGGCACTGTCAAATTGTTTGGCTCCGATCATATGACCGATGATGATCTGGGTTCCTTGACTAATCGCTACGCTGAATAAGAAGATAAACATCATCAGATTTTGAGCATACACTTTAGTGGTCAATGCGTTCGTTCCGATGCTGGCGATAAAATACGTAATCACCATCTGTGAAGCGTTATAGGATAAATGCTCTCCTGCAGAAGGAACACCGATTCTAAGTAAGTTCTTCACATGAGAAACAGGTAATCGAAAGAGTCTTCTGATTGGCAGGGCGTCGGGTATTCGTTTCGTCAACACAATGACACTGACGATGAATCCAATCAGCCTGGAAGCAATTGTCGAAATCGCCACCCCCTCGACACCCAGTACAGGAACGCCAAACGGACCGAAGATGAATAAATAGTTCCCGATCACATTCAGGATATTCATTCCAATGGTTATATACATGGCGTCTTTTGTATATCCGTAGCTCCTCATAATGGAGCCGGCAGTCATGATCAGCGCCTGGATAAAAGCGAATCCTCCTACTATATGTAAATAGGAAGAAGCTTCATTCATAAGGGGGCGGGGAAGGTCCATCGATAAGAGAATCGGTTCACTGAAGAATACAAGGGCAAAACTAAGGAAAAGCCCAAATACTAAATTTACGGCAATGGAGACGATGGAAACTTCCCCTGCTAATCCGTTTTCCCTTGCACCGAGATGCTGGGCAACGAGAATAGCCGTCCCTGTGGCAACGAATCCGAACATGACGATGATGAGGGATAGGATCTGGTTGGAGACCCCTACAGCCGCAACCGAATCGTCAGAATATTGACTCAGCATCAATGTGTCTGCATTTCCCATCAGCATATGTAGAAAAATTTCAATGAAAATAGGCCAAGTCAAGGCAAATAGGGTCATGTTTTTTTGGGTTTTACTCATAGTTATTCTCCTTTAGCCTCCCAGGGAACTGCACACCTGGTCATTCTTTGCAAGCAAAATAGATAAGGGGACTACCCGTCATGGTATAGTCCCGCTTTTCACTTCGGTAGCTTATTAAAATTTCAAGAGAGCGAATCCATAGCCTTCCAGTGCCACTTCTATAGATTCAGCTTCGGCCTGCAAAGTCTTCACCACTCCATAAGTTTGTGATTTTCTTTCCTTTTAAGTCAAAAGGAAGAGAGTAGGTGGTCGAATCTTCCCTGCAGTTCAATAGAACGAGTATGGTTTCTTTCCCGTTTGATTTAGTGAAGGCAAGGCAATGCTCGTGAAGGTTTCCCGGTAAGAAGGACAGGTTTCCTTCATTTCTTAATAGTGGATACTCTTTACGAAGCGAAATGTGCTTTTGGATATGGCTGAACAGTTCTTCATTGTGCTGCTCCTTTTCCCACGGAAAGCACTTTCTGCAACCGGGATCCTGATCTCCAGTCAATCCGATTTCATCTCCATAGTAGATGCAAGGCGTGCCTGTAAAAGTCAGCATGAACGAGTAGATCTGTTTAACCCGGTGTATATCTTCTCCACATTCTGTTACTACACGGGGAGTATCGTGGCTTCCCACCAAGTTGAAAGTCACTTCGTTTACATTCCTAGGATACATATGAACAACCGATGTCATATTTTCTGCAAATTGAGAAGAAGATATCGAACGTGTGGCAAACAGATTCAAAATATTGGTTGTAAATGGATAGTTCATAACCGCATCGAATTGATCGCCCCTTAACCATGGCATGGAATCATGCCATATTTCACCTAAGATATAAACATCAGGTTTTATCTTCTTTATTTCTTTACGAAACTCACGCCAGAAGTGGTGATCCACTTCATTGGCAACATCCAGACGCCACCCATCGATATCAAACTCTTTAATCCAGTAGCGTCCAACCTCCAATAAATAATTTCGGACTTCTGCATTTTCCGTATTTAATTTCGGCATGGAAGGTTCAAATGCAAACGTGTCATAATTCGGCGGTTTACTTTCGATATCCAATGGAAAATCGTTTACATGAAACCACTCTTTATAAGGGGAATCCTTACCGTTTTCAAGAACATCCTGAAATTTGTCAAAGTAGAAGCCGCTATGGTTGAATACGGCATCCAGCATCACTTTTATTCCGTTTTCATGACACACCTTGATTAATTCCTTCAAAGTTTCCTTCGTCCCAAACTGTGGGTCGAGTTCAAAATAATCGATTGTATCATATTTATGATTCGAATGTGCCTTAAATATTGGGGTGAAATATACTCCGGAAATTCCAAGCTCTTTTAGATAAGAAATGTTCTCGATCACACCTTGTAAATCCCCTCCAAAGAAATTGCTTGGTGTGGGTTCTGCACTATTCCAGGGAAGAGTTCCTTCTGGATCATTCTCTGTATTCCCATTTGCGAAGCGCTCGGGAAAAATCTGATACCATACTGTATCCTTCACCCAGGAAGGGGCTTTAAAAACATCAACAGCATTCAAAAATGGGAAACAGAAATAATCCCCGATATCGGAAGAAGGACATTCGTTGAATCCTTTTTCTCCATAAAAGACTTCTTCTGTTTCATCTTGAAGGAGAAAGCCGTAGCGAAGGCGTCTGAAGGGGGGGGAGATGGAAGCAAACCAATAGTCAAACAGATGATCGGTTCCGGTTAAAATCATGTCCTTCTGATCATATACCCATTTTCCGTCTTCCCATCGATAAGGATCCCCATGAAGGAGTATGACGTTATCTACATCCTGTTTCTTCGTGCGGATCCGTATGTGTAATTCATCATTAGTGCAAGCGTATGCATAATTATCTTTCGGTCTATGGTATATGGCTTCCAATAGCATCTTACGTCCTCCTCATTTTCATTCCATCTAAAGAGTATTCCAAACGTGGGGTGTTGTCAACAATAGGTGAATAAACTAGTGAAGCGTTTTCTTTTTCAATAGATATACGTAAAAAATTTTCAAAAAAGTATTGTCAAAGTAGATTTAGTTTGTATAATAAGAAGTAGGTTGTGCAATCGTTTTCACAATGAGTTGTAAGCGATATCTTTTAGGATGATCAATCTGTCTGTGCAAACGTTTGTTCAATCTGAGCGATTGATTTAATACTTTTAACCATACTTAGGAGGGGTCGAGATGAAGAAAGCGCTATCATTATTGATGGTCATCATGCTTGTATTAGGGGCGTTGGCTGCTTGTGGTCCGAACCGTGAGGAAGGATCAGGAAGCAACGACAGCGGAGAGAAAAAGGCTGACGATGCAAACAAACCTGAAAAACTGGTTGTCTGGGAAGATGAAAAGAAATCTGGATGGCTAGATGAAGTAGGTGCGAAGTTTGAAGAAGAAACTGGCATCAAGGTAGAAGTAAAAGAAGTAGAAATGGCTTCCAAAATGAGAGAACAATTACGACTGGACGGACCTGCTGGAACTGGTCCCGACGTATTGACTTTACCACATGACCAAATCGGTGAATTGGCTATTGCCGGTCATATCGCTGCTTTAGAAGTGGAAGGGGACGTTGAAGAACGTTTCACTGAATCTTCCATGACAGCACAAAGCTATGATGGAAAACTTTATGGTCTTCCAAAGTCTTCTGAAACTCCAGTATTCGTTTATAACAAAGCGTTAATGGAAGAAGCTCCGAAAACAATGGACGAAGTGTACTCTTTCTCTAAAGATTTCACGAAAGATGGAAACTACGGTTTCCTGGCTCTTTGGGATAACTTCTATTTCGCTCATGCACCGATTGGTGGATTCGGCGGATATGTATTTGCTGAAAATGACGGAGCGTTAGATGCGAAGGATCTTGGTTTAAATAATGAAGGTGCTGTTGAAGGTACTAATTATATTCAAAAATGGTACTCAGAAGGTTTATTCCCTAAAGGTATCATTGGTGAAAACGGTGGATCTGCAATGGACGGTTTATTCAATGAAGGGAAAGTCGCTTCTGTCATGAACGGACCATGGTCATTCCAAGGCTACAAAGATGCTGGAATCGATCTAGGTATTGCGGCTATGCCTAAACTTCCTAATGGTGAGCCGATGAAGACATTCATGGGTGTTAAAGGTTGGCACGTATCCGGCTACTCTGAAAATAAAGAGTGGGCACAAAAGTTCGTTGAGTTCATCACTCAAGACGAGTATGCGAAATTACGCTTCGAACAAACACAAGAAGTACCGACCAACCAAGGTCTGATCGACGATCCTGCGATCGCTGATAACCCTGGTGCAAAAGCGGTTGCCGAGCAATCTCAATATGCGGTTCCAATGCCTAACATCCCTGAAATGGGAGAGGTTTGGGGACCAATGGCTGACTCACTTCAAACGGTTGTGACAGGCAAGCAAGAACCTAAAGCGGCTCTTGATGCAGCTGTGAAGCAAATTCAACAAAATATTGAAGCGAATCACTCTAACTAAGAGTAAACATAGCGGTACCTTCTCAGCATGAGGGGTACTGCTATCCTTTTAAAGACCGGTTCAAGGGCTTTTTAAGGAAATAATGCCTTCTTTTCTTAAAAAGCTCTTGAAGCTTATCAAAATAGTGAACGTAGAAAGGGGAATATAGGATGGAGCAACAATCCTATCAAACAAAACATAGAAAAACAGCACTGGCCCTTTCCCTAATCCCTGGATTAGGTCAGATGTATCATAGACAATTTCTAAAGGGCGGATTCTTCCTGATCATGACTGCCGCTTTTATCTTGGTCTTCAGAGATTTGATCGGATACGGATTATGGGGAATTACAACTCTTGGTACAGACGTCTCTTACGGAGATCATTCCATTTTCTTAATGGTATACGGAATCCTGGCGATCATCGTATTAATTTTTGGGATTGGATTCTACTTATTCAATCTGAGGGACGCCTATAAAAACGGAGAAAAGAGAGACAGAGGAGAGCAGCTGAGTACGATTAGGGAACAATATAGAAATCTAGTGGACAACGGCTTTCCCTATCTCATTATGTCACCCGGGTTTTTACTACTCGTATTCGTCGTCATCTTCCCTATTATCTTTGTTATCCTGCTTGCGTTTACAAACTATGATTTGTATCACTCACCACCGGCTAAATTAGTCGACTGGGTAGGGATTCAAAACTTTATTGATATTTTCAAGATTGATATCTGGAGAGAAACATTCTTTACCGTATTAGCCTGGACACTTGTCTGGACGTTCGGTGCCACTACGCTTCAAGTTGCCCTTGGTGTATTTCTTGCCATCCTGGTCAATCAAAAGGATCTAAAAGGAAAAGCAATCATTCGTACTGTATTCATCCTGCCGTGGGCAATCCCGGCTTTCGTTTCCATCCTGGTATTCGCCGGAATGTTCAATGAATCTTTTGGGACGATCAACCGTGACATTCTAGGTTTCTTCGGTATCGAGGGACTGCCATGGATGACGGAACCGATGTTCACCCGGATCGCTCTTATCGGTATTCAAGCCTGGTTAGGCTTCCCATTCATCTTTGCCATGACAACGGGTGTGCTCCAATCGATTCCCGATGAGCTTTATGAAGCAGCAACGGTTGACGGGGCATCAGCTTTCCAGAAATTTAAGAACATCACGCTGCCGCTTGTCCTTTTTGCAACGGCACCTATCATCATTACACAATACACATTTAACTTTAATAACTTTAACGTTATTTACTTATTTAATGGCGGAGGACCTGCCCTGACAGGACAAAATGCAGGTGGAACTGACATTCTGATTTCCTGGATCTACAGTCTGACTATGACATCTGCACAGTATTCGAAAGCCGCTGCCATCACATTATTATTATCCATCATCGTTATTACTGTAGCGATCTGGCAGTTTAAGAGAACGAAGTCATTCCAAGAAGAGGATATGATGTAATATGAATATGAAGAGACAGAAACTCATACGCTTAACACTTTCATACGCTGCGATCGGAATCATGTTTGCCATCATTCTCTACCCGGTTGCATGGATCATCGGATCATCTTTCAACCCTGGTCAAAGTCTATCCGGTTCATCCATCATCCCGAAGAATGCGACATTGGCTCACTATAGGGAACTTTTCGATCTTGAACAAAGTAATTATCTGATTTGGTATTGGAATTCATTGAAAGTTAGTTTATCGACAATGGCCCTTACCGTGTTATTGGTCAGTTTGACGGCTTACTCATTCTCTCGTTACCGCTTCGCCGGCAGAAAGAATGGATTGATGACATTCCTGATCTTACAAATGATCCCTAACTTTGCTGCCTTGATTGCGATTTTCGTACTGGCACTATTAACAAAATTATTGGATACTCATATCGGACTGATCCTTGTATACGTTGGGGGACAGATTCCCATGAATACCTGGTTAATGAAAGGGGTATCTTGATACGATACCGAAAGAGCTTGATGAATCAGCAAAAATGGACGGAGCAGGGCATTTACGAATTTTCTTCCAAATCGTCATGCCGCTTGCGAAACCTATTATTGCAGTTGTTGCACTGTTTTCTTTCATTGCACCATTCGCAGACTTCATCATCGCAAGTATCCTCTTGCGTTCAGAAAAAATGTATACATTACCGGTTGCCCTTTATGATATGGTAGCAAAACAATTCGGGGCGGAATTTACGACATTTGCAGCAGGATCTGTCCTGATTGCCCTTCCGATTGCGCTATTATTCCTGTTCTTCCAGAAATACTTCGTTTCAGGATTGACGGCAGGGGGTACAAAAGGATAATCTTATAGGCGTTACTATCAGTTTGAGGAGGAGCGGAGATGAAAAGAAGAGTATTATCTCTCATTTTAGTCCCGTTTCTTCTTTTTTACGCCCTTCCGGTAGGTGCAGTTGAAAAAGAAGAACGTATGTGGCAGGATGAGACCATTTATTTTCTAATGGTCGATCGCTTTAATAATGGAGATACGAGCAATGATAAGAATGTGGACGCGAAGGATCCTAAAGCCTATCAAGGCGGGGACTTCCAGGGTGTCATTGATAAGCTGGATTATATTAAGGATATGGGGTTTACCGCTATCTGGCTGACACCGATATTCGATAATCAGCCGATGGGCTATCATGGTTATTGGATAACAGATTTCTATAAAACAGAAGAGCATTTCGGATCTATGGAAACATTTAAAAAAACTTGTGGAAGAAGCTCACAAACGTGACATGAAAGTCATGCTGGACTTTGTTGTGAACCATGTAGGTCCAGAGCATCCTTGGGTAAATGATCCTGAAAAAGAAGACTGGTTTCATGAGAAACAGCCAATGAACTTTACTAACACAGAAAGCCTTCAAAATGCGTGGTTATATGATCTTCCAGACTTAAATACAGAAAATCCAGAAGTGAAAAATTACTTATTCGATGCAGCAAAATATTGGATCAAGGAAACGGATGTGGATGGTTTCCGATTGGACACAGTTCGTCACGTACCACAGGATTTCTGGACTGAATTCAGTGAAGAGGTCAAATCAGTCAAGGAGGATTTCTATCTTCTAGGCGAGGTGTTTGATCGTGATCCTGAAAAAATTGCAGAGTATAACGATGTAGGGATAGATGGGTTTGTTAATTTCCCTCAAGCGGAAGAATTACGTTCGGTCTTCCGAAAACCGGATACCTCTATGGACCGCTTATTTAACTTCTGGAAATATAACGAAACCTATTATAACAATCCATACCTAATGGGTACTTTCATTGATAACCATGACATGGAGCGTTTTACAAGATTGCTTGTTCAAGAGAAGCTATTTCCCGGTACCCGTTGGAAGCTGGCCCTGACATACATGTACACAACACCTGGGATTCCGATTGTTTATTATGGATCGGAAATAGCTGTGGATGGCGGGAACGATCCGGATAATCGCCGGATGATGAACTTTAGGGCAGATGAAGAGTTAATTGAATACATCACTCAATTAGGAAAGCTTCGCCAAGACTATCCGGCTCTTACAAGAGGAGAAATTGAACCTATTTATGAGAAAGATGGTATGGGAATTTTTAAGCGTACGTACGGAGATCAAATCCTCTTGGTCGCCATCAACAATACAAGTGAATCTCAAAAAGTTCAATTGAGTCAAGAAGAGTTGGCGGAAGATAGTGAATTAAAAGGGCTATTAACAGATGACCTGGTACGTATTGATAAGGACGGTCATTATACAATCGTAGTGGACCGTGAAGAAGCAGAGGTTTATTCTCTTAAGCAGAAGAGTGGTTTAAATTATCCTTATCTCATAGCACTCGGTACGGTGTATGTTCTTTTCTTATTATTTATTTACCTTGTATGGAAGCGCGGAAGAAAACATAAATAGACAAGACTTGATGGAGGGCAGGTTTACTGTCCTTCCGTCAAGCGGCGTAATAAAGAAATGGAAGCGTTTTATTTTAATGTGAAACGAATATACACAGTCTTTGAGAGTCAGATGGTTATTTTTAAAAAGAGGGGGGTGGAACGAATGGCGGTCACGATAAAGGATGTTGCAAAACTTGCGAACGTTGCTCCTTCTACGGTTTCTCGCGTCATTGCAAATAATCCGAGAATCAGTGAGAAAACAAAGCAGAAAGTAAGAGAGGCGATGGAGCATTTAGGTTATCACCCTAACTTCATTGCAAGAAGCCTGGCAAATCAATCCACCCAGGTATTGGGGCTTGTATTGCCAGGTTCAGCCGGTACATTTTCACAAAACCCATTCTTTCCAACAGTTTTAAGAGGACTAAGTGAAGGGGCTCAGGAAAAGCAATATGCACTTCAGATGTCCACAGGCAAGTCGGAAGAAGAAATTTATGAAGGTGTCGTCCAAATGGTTCAAGGGGGAAGAGTGGACGGAATTATCCTGCTGTACTCAAAAGTGGAAGATAAAGTAATGAACTACCTGAAGGATCGGGACTTCCCGTTTGTCGTCATTGGGAAGCCTTATAAATATTGTGAAGAAATCACCCACGTGGACAATGATAACTTCAGAGCGACAAAGGAAGTCACTGATTACTTATTGAAGCTTGGTCATGAGTGCATCGGCTTTATCGGGGGAGATCTTAATCTCGTAGTAACGGTTGAACGTCTATTAGGGTACGAAAAGGCTCTTCGGAATGCTGGAATTGAAATGAAGGATGATTATATCATCCATGAAGAATTTCTCCGTGAAGGCGGGCGTGAAGCCATTAATGAACTGATGCAGCTGCAAGACCCTCCAACAGCCCTGGTTGTGGCGGATGACTTAATGGCATTAGGGGTGCTGAATACATTGGATGAAATGGGGATCAGAGTGCCTGAAGACATCTCGATCGTCAGCTTCAATAATGTACTGCTGGCTGAGATGTCACGTCCTCCCCTTACATCGGTGGATATTAATATATTCAATCTTGGAAACGAGGCAGCCAAAAGCCTGATTCAAAAGATAGAAAATCCAAAAGAGCCGATTAAGAGAATCATCGTTCCTCATCAGCTCGTAACAAGATATTCTTGCAGTAATCGGAAGTAATAGTAAGCGACTGAAGAGCTGGATTCTCCTGGTGAGGAATTCCGATCATCAGTCGCTTTCTTCTTTATCCGTTTATGACCGTGCCTCCATTGATATGAATCATTTGTCCGGACACGTAGCTTGAGTCTTCGCACGCTAAATAAACGTAAGCCGGTCCCAATTCATAAGGTTGACCTGCTCTTCCTAGTGGGGTATTACCGCCAAACTGAGAAACCTTCTTGGAACTGAAAGTGGAGGGAATGAGCGGGGTCCAAATCGGACCTGGGGCCACGCCATTCACTCTGATCCCATCCGAAGCAATATTTTCTGCAAGGGATCGGGTAAAGCTGACAATCGCACCCTTTGTAGAAGAATAATCAATCAAATCTTTATTTCCTTTATAGGCTGTGATCGAAGCGGTATTAATGATGGAGGCCCCTTTCTTGAGATGAGGAAGTGCGGCCCTTGTTAGATAGAACATAGAGAATACGTTTGTTCTAAACGTACGCTCCAGCTGCTCGTCCGTAATATCCTCCATTCCTTGCTGGGGATGCTGTTCTGCAGCATTATTTACCAGGACATCAAGTTTTCCGAACTCTGAAATCGTTTTATTCACGATGTCTTTACAAAATGTCGAACTGCCGATATCACCCGGAAGCAGTATACATCTCACACCTTCCGCTTCCACCAATTCTTTCGTCTTATTTGCATCTTCATGTTCGTCTAAGTAAGAAATGGCAATATGTGCTCCTTCCCTGGCAAAGTACCAAGCAACCGAGCGGCCAATCCCACTGTCTCCTCCTGTAATAAGAGCGATCTTCCCGTCCAGTTTCCCGCTGCCTTTGTATTGTTGATCTGTATGGATAGGTTGGGGATTCATCTCATCCACAGTTCCAGGCTGATGATCCTGATGCTGGGGAGGAAATGTCTGTTTACTGCTTTGTTGTTGTGACAATGAAAGCACTCCTTTGATGGGTTTAATGGTTCTTTGGATAGTGTTTACCCTGAAACAAGAATTATTAACTTGTTTTTTGGGGGAGAAATAGGATGAACATCCATGGACCGTGTAGAGGTATAGTGTCTGTTGATGGGTTTCAAAATCGTTGGAGATTGAACAATCATGTCAAAAAGCCAGGCTCCCATTAGAGAAGCCTGGCTGCTTTTATCTTTTTTCCGCCTTATACCCGATCATATTCAATAATCCCTTTGGAGAAGAGAAAGGTGGGGCGTAGGAAGTTTCAATTTCCTGGAGGTCGGTAATGGTCAAACCTCCGTAAATGGCTGTGGCGAGTATATCGATTTGCTTGTCTACTCCTTCACCTCCTACGACATTTCCACCGAAAATTTTTCCGCTGTCTGGGCAATAATGGACCCTCACATACACATCTTCAGCACCTGGATAGTAGCCCGCATGTGATTTCCCTTCATGAATGGTTGTAGCATACGCATAACCTTTTTCCCTTAACTCGTTCTCTCCTAACCCGGTAGAAGCGATGGAGAGATCAAATACCTTTGCAATGGCAGTTCCAAGCATGCCTTTGAAAGGAATGGGATTACCTGACAGGTGTCTTGCGATAATATACGCCTGTCTATGGGCAGGCCATGCAAGAGGAACCTGTTTAGGGGTCCCGTCAATAAAATCGATGGATTCCACTACATCCCCCACCGCATATATGGACGGATCATCAGTCTGCATAAACTCATTACTGACGACGCCACCTGATTCCCCCAGGGATAGGCCTGCTTCCTCAGCAAGAGTGTTGTTAGGTTTCACTCCGACAGAAAGAAGGATGAAATCCGACTGAACGGTTTCTCCATTATCTAATTTCAACTTGCATTCCGGAAGTACCTCTTTCAAGCCATTCTTGGTATACAGATGAACACCTTTTTCTTTTATGTGATCCTGCAGGGCATATGCCGTTTCTTCATCGATTACACTGATCACATGTTCCGACCTTTCTACAAGATTGACCTTCATGCCTAAATGGGTGAAATTCTCTGACATTTCCACGCCAATGTAGCCTCCGCCGATGATCGTGCATGTTTGTGGTTTGGAGGTTTCAAGAAACTGTTTGATCCGGTCCATATCTTCCACTGTTCTGAGATGAAAGGCTGGAATTTGTTTAAGTCCGGGGATGTCAGGTAAATATGGCGAAGCCCCCGTTGCCAATACCAGATAATCATAGGGTTCTTCATAATCATGGTTTTGTTCATGATCCCTTATAAGCAGAGATTTATTTTTGCGGTCAATTTTCAGCGCTTCATGACGCATACGGACATCAATGTTCTTTTTCGTATGTAATTTTTCAGGAGTTGCGGCAAATAAGCTTTCCCGGTCCTTGATGACTTCACCCAAGTAATAGGGCATACCGCAAGCACCATATGAAAGATATGATGTCTTTTCAAGCAGGATGATTTCGATTTCAGCATCTTGTTTTCTGATTTGTGATGCAGTAGTGGCACCGCCTCCCACCGCACCTATCACAATGACTTTTTTCTTCATGTTTTTCCTCCTAAATGAAAGAAGTCTAATGGAATTATTGTACCCATTAGACTTCTTTGAAAAACCGGATTATCGGAAGTTTACGTACTGCACATCAATCGTTAGGTCTGCTTCACGGATCGCTGCGATGATTTTCTGAAGATCGTCCTTGCTTTTTCCTGTGACGCGCACTTGATCATCCTGAACCTGGCTTTTCACTTTTACACCGGAATTCTTGATGATGGTGTTGATTTTTTTTGCGTTTTCTTTATCGATTCCCTGAACGAGTTTCGCACGCTGACGGACAGTGCCGCCAGATGCCCCTTCAAGCTTACTGTAATCAAGGTTTTTCACAGGAACATTCCGCTTGATCAGTTTGCTGAGAAGAACGTCCTTCAGCTGATTCATTTTAAATTCATCATCGGAAACGAGGACGATTTCTTCTCCGTCCAATTTAATGTCACTTTTGCTTCCTTTAAAGTCATAACGTGTTGTAATTTCTTTCAATGCAATTTGAATCGCATTGCTCACTTCGGACATATCTACCTTCGATACAATATCAAAAGAACTTTCCTTTGCCATATGTAACTCCTCCATTTCATCATCTCTTTTCATTATAGACAAGCTTCTAAGGCGGATACAACTTCTAAGGATGGAAAGGGGGTATTTTTTGAGGATGGGACAATGAAATAAAGCATTAACGAAAAGAATATCATATAGCTGAAGGATGAGGCCGGAATTCAATTGGTGTTAACTGACAATGTGAACATCCAGTCATGTCATCTGACCAACAAAATAAGCACCAGCTCAATCATGAACTAGTGCTTTTAAATCCCGGAGACCGGGACCTTTACAAATATTAGAGATGATCCGTTTTTTTGGAATACTGGTTTTTCCCTGCTTTTCGGTTCACTTCTTTGATTTTATTTTTTTCCTGGAGAAGTGCATTGTTGTCTTTCGCTTTTTTATCATTATCAGATGTATGTGGCATGGTATTCTCCCTTCCTGTGTGATTCTTCTCCCATAGTATGAGGAAGAGAAGGGGAGTTTATGAATTCTCGTTTAAGAAAAATATGGCTAAGGTGCCTGTTCCTGTATGAGAACCTATGGCACATCCAATAATATTGATATACACATCTTTAGGTGAAAATTTTTCCTGAATGAGTTGTTTCATTTCCAGAGCAAGTTCTTCGTTGTCGCCGTGACTGATGGCGATGACCTGGTTGGAAAGGTCTTCAGCTCTTTCCTCCATTAATTCCAGAATACGTTTAAGCAGTTTCTTTTTGCCCCGGAGCTTCTCAATTGGTACGAGCTTTCCGTCCTCAACATGAAGGAGTGGCTTAATGTTCAGGAGACCACCAAGAAATGCTGATGCTTTGGACACCCGTCCCCCTTTTGCCAGGTATTCAAGGTCTTCAACGGTAAACAAATGTTCCATATGCTCTGAATGGAAGCGTGCAGAATGAATGATGTCTTCTTTACTTCCTCCATTCTGAAGTAATTCGGCAGCCTTCTTCACGACCAGACCGTATCCAAGTGAAGCACATTTAGAATCGATGATGGTCAAATCAAGCTCAGGGTACTCTTCTTTAACCTGCTCGGAGATCATGACGGCAGTTTGGTAGGTGCCTGACAATTGGGAGGAAAAGGCGATGTAAATACCTGATTGATTTGTTTTGGCGAGTTCCGTGAATTTCTCCAGGAAAAGGTCTGGTGATACTTGGGACGTTTTTGGCATTTGTCCTTCTCTGATTTTGTTGAAGACTGTTTTCGGTTCGATGGAAACCAGGTCCTCGTAATCCTGCCCGTCAATATGTACTTTCAGTGGAAGCAGATCTCTATGTTGTATTGGGTGTAATAAGAAGCAGGAAGGTCGCTTGCACTATCAGCTAATAATTTTACTGTCATTTCAATCATCCCTTTGACTATTCTCTATAACTTTAGTCTAGCTATTTTTCATGGAAATAACAATCTATAAAACAGTAATTGGAGGTAAAAAGGTTCATTCTTATATTAAAGGATGAATATTCAGGTGAGTTTAGATAAGATGAATGGTGGAACATAGAAAATAACAACAAGATGTGGGAGGTCTGTCTATGTCGAAAGATCATGTTCAGTTAGAAGCGAAGAAGTTCTTTGTCGTATTGGTGGGGGCAGTACTGGGTGCTGTTGCCATGAATTTTTTCCTGATACCTGCAAATGTATATGCAAGTGGCTTTACTGGGCTGGCTCAATTGTTATCAAGTGTGTTAAAAGAGTTTGCCCCTTTCAATATTTCAACCGGTATTTTATTATTCATTTTAAATATTCCTGTTACGATTCTGGGATGGCTGAAAGTCGGCCGTTCCTTTACAGTATATAGTTTCATTTCTGTATTTCTTACTTCCTTCTTCCTGGAAGTGATCCCTGTGATTCAATTATCCCCGGATATCCTCCTTAATGCAGTCTTTGGCGGTGTCATCGCTGCTGTCGGGGTTGGGATTACATTGAAGTGGGGGGCTTCAACGGGGGGGATGGATATTATCGCCATGATTCTCTCCAGAATGAAAGATAAGCCGGTAGGAACCTATTTCTTCCTAATGAATGCTGTTATTATTATTTCTGCAGGATTTCTTTATGGCTGGGAGAAAGCATTGTATACACTGGTTACGCTATATGCTTCGACCCGGGTCATTGATGCCATTCATACACGACATGAGAAATTGACTGCCATGATCGTAACAAAGAAATCAAATGAATTACGGGAAGCCATTCACTCCAAACTTGTCAGAGGGATTACGACTTTACCTGCTAAAGGGGCATTTTCCGGTGAGGATAAGGAAATGTTGATCATTGTCATTTCAAGATATGAACTTTATGAACTTGAACAAACGATAAAGGAAGCAGATCCCGATGCCTTTACCAATATTGTGCAAACGACAGGGATATTCGGTTTCTTTAGAAAAGATTAGAATCTCTAAATTAACGAATACTATGGGTGAACCTTAATAGAAAGGGGTATCACCTTGAAGGCAGTTGTATATATACTGATAAGTTCTTTCATGCTCTTTTGTTTTCCGTCAGAAATGAAAGCGGAGAAAGCTCCATTGATCTTTACTGTAAGTGCTCTTCCCGGAGAGGAAGGGGCCCTGATTAAACTCCTTCTTTATAATAATAGTGACATGGATAAGAACATCACTTTTAACAGCAGTCAAATGTTTGACTTTACAATTAAGAATAAAGCGGGAAAAGTGGTCTATCAATACAGTCACGGAAAAGCCTTCCTTCAAGCGCTTCAAAGCCTTTCCATAAAGAAAGGAGAAGTGGAAATCTGGAAAGATACGTGGGACTACAAGGAGAATGGAAAGCGTGTACCGGAAGGTCAGTATACCATTCAAGCACAGCTTTTGGGAGAAAGTCTGAGTGAATTCACTCTCCCTTTAAGGGCGACGCATACATTTACAGTTCCTGAGGAAAATCCTGCTTTTAGGGCAATGAAAGTCCGTGAGGTAAAAGGACGGGTGATCGTTCAGGGAGAAGCACGTGTATCAGATGGAAGTTTTTATTATAATGTGGAAGACGGACATCGGGTGCTCCTCAAAGAGACCATATTCAAGGTTAATAAAGAGGCACCTAACTGGACTGAATTTACCATCATCCTCCCGGAGCTCAAAGGAAGGAAAGGCAAGGTTTTCTTAAGTCTTTATGAACGGGATAGTGAAGACGGGAAGATTAAGCACCGTTATGTCATCTCCATTCCATAATGAAACAGGGTTGTCCGGCCGGGACAACCCTGTTTCATCTTATGAAAGGCGGTTTAACTCGTCTTGAAGAGCATGTAGCTGCTTCTGTTCTTCGACATTTGAGTTAGCGTAAGCAGATGACAAAGCATTTTTAGCCTTATCAATGGACATTTGAGCGTTTTCCCCCGAACTGCATGCTTGTTTGGCCGAATGAACAGCATGACGGGCTTGTTGGAATAATGGGTTGCTCATTATTCCAATCCTCCTGAACCTTCGCCGTGAGAAGCAAGTTTTTTCGCCTCTGCTTCAGCATAAGTCAGATGGTAAGGAATACGTTCATCATGTTTTGATACAGCGATTTTACCTTGTTGAACAAATCGTTTTGATTTATTTCTACCCATCACTACCACCCCTTGTACAAGTTGGAGCGCATCTCGCGCTCTTTTTTAGTATGGCTCGGTGCAGGGATAGAATACAGAGAAAAGATATCCCCTCGTCTTCCAATACATTTTAGAGGTCAAAGCGTTTTTGCAGATAGCGGCCAATTCCATCTTCTTCGTTTGATAACGTGATCTCATTTGAGATCTCTTTGAGAGGATCGATGGCATTCCCCATCGCAACGCCTGTTCCTGCATATTCAAGCATTTCAAGGTCATTATCTTCATCCCCGAACGCAATGATCCGCTCCTGTGGTATATTCAAAGCAGAGGCCACCCGTTCGATCCCGACTGCTTTATTAAGTCCTGACTTAACGATTTCAATGATGTGCCAAGGGGCAGCCCAACGGCGATGGTCAATTAATTCTGCATGTACATCGTCCAGATGGGAACGAATCTCCTGTACATCTTCTTCTTCAGCATGAATGAGCATCGATGTGGGATGATCAGAAAGCACACGGCGAATATCACCGGTAGAAATAGCAGGATTTCCCATCATGAATACATCAATGATCTTTTCATCGTGATAATGCAGATAAACATCATCCATCACCTCGGCAACAATGTTGCGAAACGAAAAGTCATGGCATGCATCAATGATTTGTTTCGCCACATTTACGTCCATTGGTTCGTGAAACATCCCCCAGGAATCATCTTTTGGATGATGCACAAATGCACCGTTGAAATTAACGATGGGAGTTGTCAGATTTAATTGCTGATAATATAATTCGCTTGCACGATAAGGTCTGCCTGTAGCAATCATCACTTCATGACCTCTTAGTCGTGCTTTTTTTAAAATGTCGTGTGTTTTTATCGAGATTTTCTTTTCATCTGTTAACAGTGTTCCATCCAAATCCAGAACAATCAGATGTTTTTCGTGTCTATTCATGAAATCAGGTCCCCAATCTTATTGGTATGAAGGCAATTCTAGTTTATCGTTAGACCTTGAAAGTTGTCCACCGCATTGTCAAATCAATTAGAGAAGGTTTATCACCCCCTCGATTTAAATATTATACATACTACCAAATGTAGGATATTATAGTAAAGTGAAATGCATTCAGGAGGGAGAGAATACATATGATTTTCGTTGATAAATCAACCATCCAAACCATTCCTTTCCTTCATCTTGTGAAGGAAGAGGACAAGGATAAACCAATACCCGTATGTTTTTTTATTCACGGCTTCACGAGTGCGAAAGAGCATAATTTACATTACGCATATTATTTGGCGGAAAAGGGATTCAGAGTGATCCTTCCCGATTGTTTAGAGCACGGTGAACGGTCCACAGGTAAATCAGAGCATCAATTAGGAGAAATCTTCTGGAAGATCGTTCTGAAAACGATACATGAATTATCGATCCTTAAAGAGCATTTTGAAGAAAAAGGCTTGCTTGTACAGAATGGTATCGGGGTCGCAGGTACCTCAATGGGTGGAATCGTCACATTGGGAGCATTGACTCAATATGAGTGGATTTCCTCGGCTGTTTCCTTAATGGGAAATCCTACATATGTGAAATTTGCTCAGGCGCAGTTAGCTCAAGTAGAGGCACTCGGGTATGAAATACCGTTTGATGATGAAGAAATTAACGGGATGCTTGAGGAAATCTCTCATTACGATTTAAGTCTTCAACCTGAGAAGCTTGGCGGAAGACCCCTGATGTTTTGGCACGGAAAGAGGGATAAAGTCGTACCGTTTTCCATGGCACATGAGTTTTATCAGAGTATCCTGCCTTACTATGAATCACAGGAGAACAATCTTGTCTTTATTGAAGATGATAAAGCCGATCATAAAGTAACAAGAGAAGGCGTGTTAAAGCTTGTCGAGTGGTTTGATAAGCACTTATCAGCCTAACCTTTTGTTTTATAAACGCATATTTGTTAAGATGAGTAGTGAAAAAGGGTAAATAGCAAAGAGAAGGAGTGTTAGCATGGATCAGGATCTTAAAGACAACTTGATGGGTGCGCTTGAACAAGTCGTTGACCCTGAATTAGGTATAGACATTGTAAACTTAGGGCTCGTATATGACGTGGATCTGGATGAAGAAGGAAAAGCAACGGTGACGATGACCCTTACTTCCATGGGATGTCCACTTGCCGGTACCATTGTGGATCAAGTGAAAGCAGCCCTGAGTGACATTCCGGAGGTCAAAGAAACAGAAGTAGATATCGTCTGGAATCCACCCTGGAGTAAAGACAATATGTCCCGCTACGCAAAAATCGCATTGGGGATCAGGTAACCAGAGGTGGCTGCTAAAAGGGCCCAAAAGACTAAAGTCTTTTGGGCCCTTTTTACTTCAATTAAGTGCTCACTAAATAGAAAAGGTCAATCAATCCGACAGATCGATACAGGACAATTCTCACAATCAATTTCGTCTTTAAGATAGTTCAAATCACAAATCAGGATAGATCCTTTTTTCATCTCCAGGACATTTTTTTTTCTTCAATTCACTCAGCAGCCGATTAACGACCTCCCTTGAGGAACCGCAGAAATTGGCCAGTTCCTGGTTGGTCAAAGGGAAATCAATCAGAATTCCGCTATCGACCTTTTTTTCCATAGCTATTGGTTAAGCGGATCAACGTTGAATATAGCGCACCCTTTTTTCCGTGAAGAATCAAGTCCCGAAACTTTGTCTGGTTTTGTTGATTCTGAATTTGTAACCATTTCAGCCATTTGATGGTCAAGTCACTGTTTTTGGTTAGCATTTCTTCGAACATGTCTTTCCCTAACACATAAATCTCTGAATTCTCGAGAATTTTTGCACTGAGCATGTAATAGGCATCCCTCGTGAATAAGGTCAACTCTCCGATGACATCATGACTTGAACAGATGCGTAAAGATAACTCCCTGCCTTCTGGAATGACTTTACTGATTTGAACACGACCGCTTTTGATCAAGTACAACTCGTGAGCTGGTTTTCCCTCTTGAAACAGATACGTTCCTTTTTTGAGGGTCCGTACCGTTTTCTTACTGTAAAATAATTGTTTAATCTCGGAAGGGATTTCGGTCATTTCACTCATGAGATCACATCATTTCTATCGTTATGTTTTATAGATTAAGTTTAACAAATGAAACACTTGGATAGAAGGGAATCAGGCAAAAATTAATACAGCAGATCCTGCAATGGCACAGTATATGGCGAAATATTTCAGATTCCCTTTAGCCATAATATTCATAAACCACTTCAGTGAGAAATATGAAGCAATAAGGGAAGAAACGAATGCGACCGAGTACGGAACCGCCATGGAAGTTAAGTTCTTGTCCTGAATGAGATCGCTAACTCCAAACACCATAACACCGACACTGACAGGGATATATAGAAGGAATGAAAATCTCAACGCCGTTTCGGCTTTCATTCCACTCGCCATTGCGGCAACAATGGTAGCCCCTGAACGACTGATGCCCGGTATTAGAGCTACAGCCTGGGCAAGCCCGATGATGATGGCGTCTTTCACGTTTAAGTCCCCATCATTTTTTCTTCCTCTGAGATTGCGGATCAACCAAAGAGCGATTCCAGTGATAATGAGTGTGACACCTACAGTGACAACATAAGTAAGATGCTCTTCTATCACATCACCGAATAATACCCCGATCACCCCTGCCGGGATCGTCCCGATCAATAAATACACAATGAAATGAAAATCCCGTTTCGTTTCAGGTGTTTTATGTTTGAAGTAGCCCAGCCCATTTACGATCAGGCGCATGATGTCTTCACGGTAAATGATGAGGACTGCCACTAATGAAGCAGTATTTACGAGTATTTCAAATGTCAGGGTTGCATCCTTGATGCCCAGGAAGTGCTGAGCTAATAATAAGTGTCCGCTTGATGATATTGGGATTGGTTCAGTAAATCCTTGAAATATCCCTAAAAATAAGTATTTCATAATCAGATAAAAATCCATTGTATATCCTCCAAGCTTTTTTTCTCCACAGTTTTTAATTTAACACCATAAAGGGAAAGACTGTAAAGCGTTTTTGTAAATGTTAACCGAACCGTAACCTCTTTATCATAATAAACGCAGGATATCCTTCATCTGGTATGCATGAATGTCCGTCCTTGTAGAAAAATAATAAGGAAGCATCGCTTCGAAAAGGAGGGGTAAAATGGGACAGTCACGGCAATTCAGAGCTGGTGAGAAAGCTCCTAATAATGGAGAATACATTGAAATCGGTGAGACAGGAAGCATGGTGAAGAATCCCCAGAAGCTGCGGTTAGAAGCGGGAGACCGGTTCCCTGAGAACTCAAACCATAATCGCCTTTGGACGTATAAGAGAAAACCTTAAACCCTAAAGGAACAAGGATGCGGGCAGCACACCATCAACGAGGTTGGTGAGAATGGTCTGAAGCGAACCTTGTTCCTTTTTCTTTTCCTTTTTCCCGTAACAGGGTTATAATAGAAGTAAAGGTCAATAAAGGTCAAATCATGAGGTGATCCACGATGAAATTTGAGAACATGACTCACAGTATCCAAGAAGGCTTTATTTCGGCCGGTGATTCAGCAAAAAAAGAGACTACATACAGATATCACCCTTCTTCATTTGTGGGAGTCACTCCTTGGTTCAGAAGATAGTCTTCTTAAAACGATATATGAACGTGGAGGAATAAAGACAGAAGGGTTAAAAAAGTGGATTAATGACAAGCTGATGGACATGCCTTCTGTGGAAGGAGAAGGACTGAAGTATGGACAATTCTTCTCAAATGATATTCATCAGCTTTTACAGGATAGTGATAGCTTAAAGGCTGAATGGGAAGATGACTATATTTCAATCGAACATTTGGTCCTTGCTTTATTCAAGCAGTCACATCACCCTCTCACCAGGTATTTAACAGAGGAGAAGGTGACAGAAGAGAAAATAGAAGTGATCATTCAATCAATCAGAGGAGGGAGCAGGGTGACGACGCAAAACCCGGAAGTGACATATGAAGCATTGAAGAAATATGGGAGGGATCTTGTCGCCGATGTAAAGTCAGGAAGAATAGACCCGGTCATAGGCAGGGACAGTGAAATCCGTCATGTGATTCGTATCCTTTCAAGAAAGACTAAGAATAATCCTGTCCTTATCGGGGAGCCGGGAGTAGGGAAGACAGCCATCGTTGAAGGGCTTGCCCAACGGATTGTCAGAAAAGATGTACCGGAAGGATTAAAGGATAAAACGATTTTCGAATTGGATATGAGCTCATTGGTTGCAGGAGCCAAATTCAGGGGAGAATTTGAGGAGCGTTTAAAAGCCGTATTACATGAAGTGAAAAAGAGTGAGGGGCAGATCCTCCTATTCATTGATGAACTTCATACCATTGTCGGAGCCGGAAAAACGGAAGGGGCAATGGATGCAGGGAATATTCTGAAGCCGATGCTTGCAAGGGGAGAACTTCATTGTATAGGAGCGACAACTCTTAATGAATACCGGAAGTACATTGAAAAGGATCCTGCTCTGGAAAGAAGATTTCAACAGGTGCTGGTACAGGAGCCCGATGTAGAAGATACCATTTCCATCTTAAGAGGATTGAAGGAGCGTTTTGAAATCCATCACGGGGTCAATATTCATGACCGGGCCATAGTGGCTGCTTCCAAACTGTCAGACCGCTATATCTCGGACCGGTTTCTGCCGGATAAGGCCATCGATTTAATCGATGAAGCATGTGCCATGATCCGAACTGAAATAGACTCCATGCCTTCAGAATTGGATGAAGTGACACGTAAAGTGATGCAGCTAGAAATAGAAGAAGCAGCCCTTTATAAGGAAAAGGATCAGACATCAATTGATCGCCTTGATCGAATCCGTGGAGACTTGGCTAATCTGAAGGAAAAAGCAAATAAGATGAAGTTGAAATGGCAGCAGGAGAAAGAAAGCATTGCTGTCGTTCAGGAGAAGCGGGAAGAACTTGAGAAACTTCGACGCCTCTTGGAAGAAGCAGAAGGTGAATATGATCTTACTAAAGCTGCTGAGCTAAGGCACGGCAGGATCCCCGCAATGGAAAAAGAACTCGAGGCAGTGGAAAAAGAAATGCTGAAAGAGCAGGAAGGGCGTTTGCTGCGGGAAGAAGTGACAGAAGAAGAAGTAGCGAATATAGTAGCCCGGTGGACGGGGATTCCTGTCATGAAGCTTGTGGAAGGTGAGAGAGAGAAGCTATTGAAGCTCGACCGTACTCTGCATGAAAGGGTGATTGGGCAGGAGGAGGCCGTTCAATTGGTGAGTGATGCCGTCATACGTGCGAGAGCGGGCATTAAAGATCCAAACCGTCCCATCGGTTCTTTCATATTCTTAGGTCCTACCGGGGTAGGAAAGACAGAGCTCGCCAAGACACTCGCGCACACATTGTTTGATAGCGAGGAGCAAATGATAAGGATTGATATGTCTGAATATATGGAGAAGCATGCGGTTTCCCGGTTGATTGGGGCGCCCCCTGGATATGTTGGTTATGAAGAGGGAGGCCAGCTCACAGAAGCAATCAGGAGAAAGCCCTATTCGGTCATTCTGCTGGATGAAATCGAGAAAGCCCACCCTGAAGTATTCAATATTCTTCTCCAAATGCTCGATGACGGCCGGATAACCGATTCTCAAGGCAGAACGGTTGATTGTAAGAATACCGTCATTATTATGACTTCAAACATCGGATCTTCCCATTTATTAGAGAAGAATAATCTGGAAGGGGAGATAGATGAAGAAACAAAGAATCTGGTGTTGAGTCAGCTCCGTTCATCTTTCCGTCCTGAGTTCCTCAACCGGGTAGATGACATTATCCTCTTTAAACCATTGACCATCAGAGATATTAAAGGAATCATCCATAAGCTGGTACAAGAGCTCCAATACAGGGTGGAAGAACAGCAGATCATCCTGTCCATGACTGAACGTGCAAAGGAGTTCATAGCGCAAAATGCTTATGATCCAGTTTATGGTGCCCGACCTTTGAAAAGGTACTTGCAAAGGGAAGTGGAGACCAGACTGGCAAGGGAAATCATCGCAGGAAAAGTAAAACCCAATGATACCATCACCATCGATGCGAAAGAAGGTGGTCTAATCCTGCACTAAAAAAAAGCAGCCGCTTCAGGCTGCTTTTTTTTAGTGCTTTTCCACCGGCTCGTTTGGAATAACAAGCGTGATAAGGAATACCATTACCGTTACACAAACGGATAAAATCAATCCTGTTTCAAAATGGAAAGCCGTTCCATTCATTGAACTTACAACGTAAGTTAACATTTCAGTCAGAGCAAATGCCCAGAAGAACATCCAGAAAAATCTCACGTCAAGTCACCTCATTCCTATGTTATGTAATCGACTATTATGTGTCGTTTTGCAACCAGTTTCAATCTATCTTATCTTACCACAGCTTCAGGAATTAATAAATGACTAATCTGTGAAATGTAACCCTTACCATCTTTATCAACCAGACCCTGATCAATGTGTACTTCATGTTCAGGTCTTCAATATTTGTAAATAATAGGTGTTTTTTGGGCTATCTCCCTTACCATTGTGTAGGATTTACATAAACTATAATGACTTACTATGTAAAAGGAGAAATTCTAATGTATCAGCGATTGTTTCAATTAGAGCAAGAGTGGTGCATGATTCATTATCCTGAACGCCCCAGTGGATTCGCTGTAATGGTGATAGGGGACTCCCATCATTATGTGGATGAAAGGAGCAGCTTTTGGGTTCAACATGAGGCACGCTTCAAATGGATTCAAGACCTGACAGCCAAAGGATATATTGTGTATTATTGTAATCTTTACGGAGCGAATTGGGGGAGCAGGCAAGCGGTGGAATTGGCGAAACGCCTCTATCAGCATATTAAACGCTCTGAAATCATTAATGGGAAGATTCACATTCTGGCAGAAGGGATGGGAGCGCTTGTATTAAAAGACCTATATCCGAAAATGGAACAAGAAATAAGGAGCGCTGTCATGCTCTCACCTTGCGTATCATTATTTGATCATTTAGAACAAGAAAGGGAACAGAAATTCTTTTATAAAAAAGTAATCAAGGAACTGACACACACCTTCAAATTGAACCAGGAGGACTGCGAAGCCTTGATTTTGAATCAGGCAAAGAACTACGAAGTATTTAAAAACATCTCGATTCCCCTATATATTGTACAGACAACGACTGTTAATCGTTATAAAAATCAATTCACTCTCATAAAAGATATATATACAGAACGTTTAGAAAAAGGGAAACCTACTGATTTATTCTTTGTGCTTCCTGAAAAACGTGCTTCTCTTGGAGGGAAGTTTGCTTCTTATTTTTCTTTACATGAGAAAGAGCTATAACAAACACATTGGAGTGATTGACTTGAATCATGCATTCGTTTTTGCTGCTCAACACTTTTTGGGGTTCGAACTTTGTCACGCCCTTCTTGAAAATGGATGGACGGTAACGGCAGTTGACGGGTATATAGAACTGAAAGATAAATGGTTAGAAATTGGAAGGAACTCAAACATTCAATATGTTCCTTATGAAGAGTGGAATAAGGATATACCATCCGGATGCAGCGTGTTCCTTCCATACTATGATACGGAAAGAGAGGATAGTGTGGACCTGGGAGAGGTAGAAGGGCTGCTGTCAGAAATTGAACAACCCCTCACCATTACTCGAGTCTATTCCTATCTTCACAGGAATCAACATCACACAGGGGAAGGGACCATATTTTATCTTCCAACTTTGTACGGAATTCATCAGCCGAAAGACTTCCTATTCGCCAAACTATTGAGTGGGGAAGAGGTCGACTCTGATTATCGTGATGATCCGAGTGGAGCAATCTATGTGAAAGATGCTGCCAGGACCATTGTAAAACATTCAAATAAGAAGGAAATTTTTACGATGAAAGCTCTATCCGACCAGAGCTGGAATGAAGCATTGTCCTATGTAACGAAAAAGTCTTTTTCTCCCGGGGTGATGAATGGGGAACCAGGTGGCAAGGAACTTATCGTCAAGCCTTCTAAATCCCACGAAAGGATCATAAAAGAACAATTGAGAGGTATTACATTGCATGAAATTCAGGAATGAGAAAACTTTTTCTTTCCTTGTAGATGGGGATGAGGGTAGAATAAACATGATGTAATAATTTTCTATGGATTCTTTTTATAGATGCTGCACGATCTTTAAAGGAGTTGCTGCACATGAGTAAGAAATTTTATGCTGTTTTCTTGATTGTATTCCTAATAGGAATAAGTGGTTGTTCAGCTGGAAGTAATGCTGAAATAGAAAAAGTTGGTTTGCTGGTCCCTGAAACCGTAAATGATGGGGTGTGGGGAACAAAAGGATACAAAGGGTTATTAAAAATACAGTCCGATTATCATGCAGATGTCTTCTATAAAGAGAGTATTAAGAATGATACATCAATTAAATTAGCGGTAAAAGAGTATAACGATGAAGATGTTACCTTGGTATTTGGCCACGGAAGTGAATATTCGGAGATATTTAACACCCTATCAGGTAAGTATCCCCACATGCATTTTGTAAGCTTTAACGGGAATGCAACAGAAAAGAATACAACCAGTCTACAATTCAAGGGATATGCTATGGGCTTCTTCGGAGGCATGACAGCCGCCTATCAATCCAAGACAAAGAAAGTCGGAGTGATTGCAGCTCATGAATGGCAACCCGAGGTCAAGGGATTCATCGATGGTGTGAAGCACCAGAGGGGGTGAAACGGAGCTCGTAATCGAGTACACTAATGATTGGAACGATCAGGATATTGCTTTTCAAAAGCTGGAGAGTTTATTGAGTCAAAGGGTCGATGTTGTATATCCTGCAGGTGATGGCTATAATGTAGCTGTAATCGGAAAGTTGAAGGAAAAGGGACTCTACGCCATCGGCTATGTTTCTGACCAATCCGATTTAGGTGAATCCACTGTTTTAACAAGTACTGTTCAGCACGCTGATAAGCTCTATGGAGTGGTTGCAGAAAGATTCTCCAATGACACTCTCGAACCAGGGAACCTTGAATTCGATTTTGAAGACGGAGTCATTTCAATGGGTAAATATAGTCCGATCATTCCGGAGCAATTTCAAGCTGAGATGAAGCAACATGTTCAAGCCTACATTGAAACGGGCAAATTACCGAACGGAAAGGAATCTAAGCAATGAATCAAGATAAAACGATGGAATTTATGCAGATAGCCATGAAGTACTTCCCACAAGCAAAAGAGCAGCTTGATCAAGCAGGAGTCGAGTTCTCACCTGAAATGCTGCAACCATTCATGACGCTGTTTACCCAAGTCATGCATGAAGCCTATGAATTAGGCAGGCAGGATGCCTTACATAACAAATAAGCATAGAGAAGAAGCGGTTCACTGAATGTATCAGTGAACCGCTTTTTATTTTGCCCGGTTGTGGCAACATGAGCCGGAAAAGATGGATTATCGGAAATAAAACAGACGATTCATTTATACCACCTGTTTAAAAGAGGACTGATTTTCTCATAGAGCGGTTTCAATTCATCAATGGAGTTCATAATCGAATGAACTCCTTCGAAGAGGGATGCCCCGCCATTGCTTTGTTGTTCCTCCTGAGAAGATGAAGCTTCTTTGTTTCGGGTTCTCTCACCGTACATCATCTGGTCAAATGGATGCATCTTCTTTTCTTCAGACACATTCTCACCTCCTCTAACTACTACATAACCTATGTGGCGTAGGGTTGTACGAGTATGGTCAAACGTTTAGATAAACAGAAGAAGTAAAAAATAATTGCAGAAAATAGAAATCTTCGTTAAAATTAGTACCAAGTCATAATAATTGATAATAATCTGGACGTTTGTGTGTGTGACTAGTTAGTTAGCCAACAGGGCTCGGCTCTCTCAAAGCTACAGCGTGTACGTGGCAAGGTCCACTCACAATCTTTAAGACTGAAAGCGGGCAGAACTAAAAAATATATAAAGGAAAGTAGGGAATGCCGGTATGAATACAGGAATTATAGGAATTGGGCGTTACCTTCCTGAGAAAGTCGTAACGAATGCCGATCTTGAAAAAATGGTGGATACATCTGACGAATGGATTCGAACAAGAACTGGCATCGAAGAGCGAAGAATAGCAGATAATGATACAGATACATCAGACATGGCGTATGAAGCTTCCAAAACCGCCATAAGGGATGCTGGGATTTCTCCGGAAGAAATTGATCTGATTCTGGTGGCTACAGTGACACCTGACCATCCATTCCCATCTGTTGCCTGCCTGCTCCAAGAGAGATTAGGGGCCAAGAAAGCGGCAGCGATGGATTTAAGTGCTGCCTGTGCCGGATTTATGTATGGTATGATTACGGCAAAGCAGTTCATCGATAATGGTGCCTATAAACATGTTCTCGTTGTAGGTGTTGAGAAGTTATCTAAAATCACAGATTGGGACGACCGTAACACAGCAGTGCTCTTTGGAGATGCAGCGGGTGCAGCCGTCCTTGGCCAAGTGCCGGATGACAAGGGAATCCTTGCCTTTGAATTAGGGGCAGACGGTTCAGGTGCAAAGCACTTATACCAAGAAGAAAACATTATTATGAACGGTCGTGAAGTATTTAAATTCGCCGTTCGTCAAATGGGTGAATCGAGCATAAATGTTATCGAAAAAGCAGGCTTGAAGAAAGAGGATGTTGATTTCTTAATTCCACATCAAGCCAATATCCGTATTATGGAAGCAGCAAGACAACGACTGGAATTGCCGGTAGAAAAAATGTCTAAAACCGTAAACAAATACGGCAATACTTCTGCTGCTTCCATACCTGTTTCCTTGATTGAAGATCTAGAGGCAGGTAGAGTGAAGGAAAATGATGTAGTTGTCATGGTAGGATTCGGCGGCGGATTGACTTGGGGCGCGATCATCATGCGCTGGGGCAAATAAATAGACTCCCTTCATAACTTGAAAGACAAAGGAGATGGAATACATGAGTAAGAAACGAGTAGTTGTAACAGGACTGGGAAGTGTTACTCCATTGGGAAATGACGTTGAATCGACGTGGGCCAATATTGTAGCCGGTAAAACAGGTGTAGGTCCCCTGACCCGATTAAATGCAGACGAATACCCTGCCAAAGTAGCAGCTGAACTGAAGGATTTCAACATCGAAGAATTCGGTATCGAGAAAAAAAGAAGCAAGAAAGATGGATCGCTTCACTCATTATGCCATTGCGGCATCATTGATGGCGGTTAAAGATTCGAAACTTGATATTACAGAAGAGAATGCTCATCGTGTCGGAGTTTGGATCGGTTCTGGAATCGGTGGAATGGAAACCTTTGAGCAGCAATATGAAACCTTCCAAAAAAGAGGATATCGCCGTGTGAGTCCATTCTTCGTTCCAATGATCATCCCGGATATGGCGGCAGGACAAGTTTCCATCATGCTGGTGCGAAAGGTTTTAATTCTTGTACCGTTACAGCTTGTGCCACAGGTACGAATTCCATCGGGGACGCATTTAAAGTCATCCAGCGTGGAGATGCGGACGTCATGGTTTCAGGTGGAGCAGAAGCTCCGATTACGAAGATGTCAGTTGCAGGATTCTGTGCAAATACTGCGCTATCAACCAACACAGACCCCGAGAAAGCATCAAGGCCGTTCGATGCAAACCGTGATGGCTTTGTCATGGGAGAAGGGGCAGGTGTCGTGGTCCTCGAAGAGCTTGAACATGCACTGAAGCGTGGAGCCCCGATCTATGCTGAAATCGTTGGATATGGTTGTACGGGTGATGCCTATCACATTACAGCTCCTGCACCGGCAGGGGAAGGTGGAGCAAGAGCAATGAAAATGGCTTTGGAGGACGGTGGAATCCTTCCTGAGCAAATGGATTACATCAATGCACACGGAACAAGCACTCCATATAATGATAAATACGAAACGATGGCGGTCAAGGAAGTATTCGGGGAGCATGCCTACAAGTTAGCCATGAGCTCCACGAAATCCATGACAGGGCATCTGCTGGGGGCAGCAGGAGGAGTTGAGGCGATTTTCACCGTGTTAGCGATGAAAGAAAGCATCCTCCCACCGACAATCAATATTGAAACGCCAGATCCTGACTGTGATCTTGACTATGTAGCAAACGAGGCGCGAAAGCAGGAAGTAAATGTTGCAATGAGTAATTCATTGGGCTTCGGTGGCCATAACGCTACAATCGTCTTCAAAAAATATACGAATTAAAATGAGAGCAAGCATGCAGACCAGCATGCTTGTTTTTTTGTTGTGAACCCTCTGCTTTTTACATATACATGATAAAAAGCCGGGAAAGAGGGATGAAGGTGACCATTGCACCTACTGATGATTGGCTGAAACACTCTATTCACAAACCGTTGGAAGTATTAAAGAACACAAAAAACGGAAGGGAAGACCAAAAGTCGTTTTATGAGTATCTGATGAAGCACGGAATGTATAAATCATCACACCAAGCGGAAGGAATATATAAAAAAATGAAGGAAAATAATATTTGGGAGCGCTTTTCCCTTTATGAAAAGAAATACAAGCGTAAATGGAATGGACCGGACGTTCCCATATATCTATTCCCTGTTCAGGAAAGGAGAGGATTGTTCCAAACCTCTATGAAGAAATCAGGTATTTGCTTCAAGGATGAGATCTTCTTTTTTGTAACAGAACAAGAAGATAGTAAAGAATATGAAGCTCTCTTTATCCATGAATACCATCACTGTGTCAGAATGAAAACTCTAAATAAAAAAGACTCTCAGTATACTTTATTGGATTCAATCATTTTTGAAGGCCTGGCAGAGCATGCCGTTAAAGAGTACTGTGGAGAAAAATATGTGGCTTCCTGGACAGAGGCATATGATGAAAAAGAATTGACAAGGTATATTGAGAAATGGATTGAACCGAATCTGGACGTTACAAGGAGAAGTCCGCTTCACGATCATTTACTTCTTGGAAGAAAGCAGTACCCCAAGATGCTTGGCTACGCAGCGGGTTATTACTTAGTGAAAAATTTCCTCAAGAAAAAGGATGCTTCGACCATAGCCCTGCTGGGAAGACAATCCGCCTCTTTCTTACCTTAGATATGCCTGGAGTCGTACCTAAGGTTATACGATTCCCGGCAGGGATAATAAATTTAGGTGTCCGATTGGGTCATATCTTTTATTCATGCTCATAAACTAAAGTAAGAATGGACGAGCTAAATCGTTAAATATGAGGATAGAGGCGGAAGGTATGGTGTTTCGAATGTTTGTTTTGTTCATAGGTTTTGGACTGGCCGTTTCCGGTGGAGTCAGTTTGATCATCTATCTAAACCTTCTTACGACTGGCATGACGTTTACAGATTATATTCTATTCGTGTCCACCCGGCTCGAATGCTATTTATTTCTCTTAGGCATTCTGATCATTACGCTCTCAATCTATATTCCCCGCAGGAAAAATAACCACTATCTTTAAAACCGCTGTGATAGAGGAATAAATTTACACCGATTTGCCTATACTGATTGACAAATAAGATTGTAGCAAAGTGAGGGGTCAATCATGTTATATCTTCATGATGTATGGGTAAATTGGTTCGAAGGCGAAGAAAATGGCTACAATGTATGTCATTTTCACGAATGGAGAAAAGAGGACGTTATTGAGTTGCTGGATCAGGTTCCTCTCATTAAAGTGGACACGGTTCTATTTCACTACATCGAGAATGATTTATCAGAATTACCTCAACAACTGCTTAGTAATGTCTATCAAAAAGCGTATTTACGTAAAAATCATGAGCGGATTCAATTGGATTATTGCTTCATTGTCACAGATGGGACAGGGATCCTTGCAGTGGACACCATCGGTTATACCGTCCCAATCAGAAAGAGCAGACTGATACCAAGACAGGAACAACTCGTCTACGAAATGGTGGAAAATCATGATCCGATGCATTTCACCAGTCAGCCAGAGACAAAGCAGGAGGATTCCTACCATATTCTTTCTCCAAGTCCATATATGATGAGCGGACTTACTAGAAAAGAGCGACAGTTGAAGCAATTACTATTTATGGCACTGGATCAACTTCACAACTCTAACAATACGGCTGAAATCAGATATTGGTATACGGAATGGGCTCCGGAAAGATACAGGTCCATAAAAGAACTAGACTTCGAAGAAATCTGGCAAATGTTATATGAAGAAACTAAATTTGGCTGGTCGGACAAGCACCTGACCCTATGCGAGAATTTAATCAAGGGACAACCTTTCTTTGAAAAACTGTGGGAAGTGGAAAATCGTCCGAAAGTCAATTAGTTGGTGGAATAAAACCCCGGGGGGACCCGGGGTTTTTGTTTTGGACTTGAGGATCCTCATAATGAGAATGACAATAAGGACTCGGGTGCTTATTTGCAAACTCTGAGTACCATCTATTATTTTCTCTTTCTGTCTTTACGACCCAGACCCATTGCTTTTTCCATCTTTTTAAGCATTTTGTTTGCTGTGAAATTAGCTTTTTCCGCGCCTCGATCCAGAATATCATCCAGTTCATCAGAATCGATCAATTCATAGTAGCGGTCCTGTACAGGTTTAATGGCATTGACGACCACCTGGGCCAAGTCAGCTTTGAAGTCACCATAGCCTTTCCCTTCATACCTTTTTTCAAGATCTTCTATCGTACTGCCTTCAAGAATGGAATAAATAGAAAGCAGGTTAGACACTCCAGGTTTGTTTTCTTTATCGTATTTTACAATTCCGTCTGAATCCGTTACAGCACTTTTAATTTTCTTTTCAATCTGTTTTGGTTCGTCGAGAAGTGTAATGAAGGACTTAAGGTTGGCATCTGACTTGCTCATTTTTCTCAATGGGTCCTGAAGGGACATAACCCGTGCTCCCACTTTTGGAATTCTGACTTCAGGGACCGTAAAGATGTTATTGTATTTATTATTGAATCGTTCGGCAAGATTTCTGGTTAATTCCAGATGCTGCTTCTGATCTTCTCCTACTGGGACCAGATCGGTACCATATAGAAGAATGTCCGCTGCCATAAGCGGCGGGTAGGTCAATAAACCTGCAGAAACGGCTTCTTTACCATGAGATTTATCTTTGAATTGCGTCATTCGTTCAAGTTCACCAATGTACGTCACACACTGCAGGATCCAACCTGCCTGTGCATGGGCGGGAACCTCTGATTGAATGAATAGGGTTGACTTCTCAGGGTCGATACCACACGCAATATAGAGTGCCGCCAGACTGCGGATGTTCTTGCGAAGCTCCATCTTATCCTGAGCTACCGTAATGGCGTGCTGATCCACAACACAGAAATAGCAATTGTACTCTTCCTGCAACTCAGTGAACTGCTTCATCGCCCCGATGTAATTTCCGAGGGTAATCGTACCGCTCGGTTGAATGCCGCTAAATATTGTCTTCATAATCGTTCCTCCTGTTTATACAAAATAAAAACCCACCCGTCCTGTTGAAGATAGGGACGAATGGGGTCAATTCCGCGGTGCCACCCTAAGTACTCATGTATGAGTCAGCTTAGTCCATGACTGGCATGGAACCCCTTTAACGTGAGGTTAATCCGTTATATGCTACTTCATTTCGCAAATAAAGCTCCGAAGTCCATTCCTTTTCCATGAATACTTGTTTTCACCAGCCACAAGCTCTCTATCATTCATGAGGAAAAGTACTATTCTTCATCTATGCTTATCACTTTTTTCTTATGAATCAATTATATGAAAGATCATTTTGGAATTCAAGGGTATAACAGATAGGATATAGCAACAGATAAAAGAAGGGTTATGGAGCCAAGTACAAGAAAAGATCTCTTTACGGAAATGAAGCGCTCTGCCCCGTATTCTTCATAGGCTTCCTTCGTTTCATCGAGATCATCGAACTGGGAAATGTACTTACCCTGTTTCGTGCTGTTCCGGAATCTCTTGAGTGCATATACAATTCCATTAAAAAAGCCTTTTTCAAAAATGTAAAGAAAGGACCCAATGGCAACATATGCTATTCCGATGATGAACAGGCTGTCAATTATAGAAAGAAACAGTGTTTTTTCCTGAAGGATAGCCATGACGATTAAGATGATGATGAAAAGCAGTGTGAATATGTAAAAAAAATTTAGACGTTTCATAATTCTCCTTAAGATGTTTTTAACAAAAGTATACATGAAGACCCCGTGTTAATTCAAACGTTCATATCTATTCAAACAGCCCCCGTGTATGGAGTTGAAGTACATATATCCTCTCAGGGCGTACACGTAATGGATATCAGGATATAATTCGTTTCAAGAAAGGAAAAAAGAATCTATCTCTTTTTTATATTTAGTCTAAGAAACTAATATTTATAATAGATACGGAGGGAGTGAGAAGAAAGTGACATACGATAGAAGTAAGAGAAGAGGGCTGTTCGGACAAGGAGTTTGTAACATTTGTAATAGGACAATCTCTCCAAAATGTTTGGAAGGAATGCTTTTAAATCAATGTTTTGGCTTCAATATGCCTACTAATCTGATAATTTAGCAAAAAAACTGTTAAATTCATATTGCAATAATTTCTCTATCATGTATAATAAGTAACAAATCTTCTGAAAATTAGAAGATAAATAAATATGAGATTTACGAGGAGGTCAATTTCAAGATGAAGAAAAAGTTTTCATTCTTGCTGGTTCTTCTTCTGGCTCTAAGTACTTTCTTGGCTGCTTGTGGCGGCGACAAGAAAACTGAGGGCGAAGGAGAAAAAGCCGGCGGAGAAGGCGAGTCTGCCGAACAAAGAGAACAGGTACTTAACTTGCTTGAGGGTTCTGAGATCCCATCAATGGACTCTACTCTAGCAACTGACGCTGTTTCATTCGAAGTAATGAACAACGTATTTGAAGGTCTTTACCGTTTAGGTGAAAATGACGAAGCTGTACTTGGTATGGCTGCTGAAGAACCTCAAATCAGTGAAGATGGCAAGACTTACACGTTTAAAATCCGTGATGCTAAATGGTCTAACGGAGATGCAGTTACTGCAAACGACTTCGTTTACGCTTGGCAAAAAGCTTTAAACCCTGATACTGGTGCAGAGTATGCGTACATCATGTACGATCTTAAAAACGCTGCTAAAGTAAACGCTGGTGAAGTTCCAGTTGAAGAATTAGGTGTTAAAGCGGTTGACGAGAAAACTCTAGAAGTTCAGCTTGAATCAGCTGTACCATACTTCAAAGCATTACTTTCTTTCGCAACATTCTATCCTCAAAATCAAAAGTTCGTGGAAGAGCAAGGCGATAAATTCGGTCTTGAAGCTGACACAACTGTTTATAACGGACCATTCACACTTTCTGAGTGGAAGCACGAGCAAAGCTTCAAATTATCTAAAAACGACGGCTACTGGGAAGCAGACGTTGTGAAATTAAAAGAAATCAACTTCAACATCGTTAAGGATACTGCTACTGGAGTAAACTTATACGAAACAGAAAAAGCGGATATCGCTGGTCTTTCAGCTGAATTCGTAGACAAGTACAAGTCAGATGAAAACTTCAAAACAAAAGCGGACACTGCTGTATTCTTCTTACGCTTAAACCAAGGTAACGAAGTTATGGCTAATGTGAATGCACGTAAAGCAGTAGATGCTGCATACGACAAGCAAGGTATGGTAGACGTTCTTCTTAACAACGGTTCTATCCCTGCAAACTTCTTAGTACCAAAAGATTTCGTAACAGGTCCTGACGGTACTGAATACCGTGAAGCTGTAGGTGATTTCGGTGGTTACGATCCTGAAAAAGCTGCAGAACACTGGGCTAAAGCGAAAGAAGAGTTAGGTAAAGATTCTATTGAATTAGAACTTCTAAACTATGACTCTGATAACTCTAAGAAAATCGGTGAGTTCTTAAAAGAACAACTTGAGCAAAACCTAGAAGGCTTAACTGTCAGCATTAAAGCTCAACCGTTCAAGCAAAAGCTTGAACTAGAATCTAAAGGTCAATATGACTTCTCATTCGCTGGTTGGGGTCCTGACTATCCAGATCCGATGACTTTCGTTGACATGTTTGTTACTGATGGTGCTCATAACCAAATGGGTTACTCTAATCCTGAATATGACAAGTTAATCGAACAAGCTAAAGGTGAACTTCTTGGTGATCAGGAAGCTCGCTGGCAGGCAATGGTTGACGCTGAAAAGATCCTTTTCGAAGATCAAGCGATCAGCCCAATGTACCAACGTGGATCTGCTTTCCTAGAGCGTCCATATGTAAAAGGTCTGTTACGTCACTCATTTGGTGCTGATGCATCATACAAATGGACTTACATTGAGTAATTTTCAGCTCAATTAACAAACCTTCTGAGGAGAGTGTATGCGCAAGCATACGCTCTCCTTTTCCAGTGAATGTCGAAAATTATCAAAAAAGTAAAAATACATTGAAATCATGTCGATTATCGATATAATTAAAGATGTATAAAAAATAGACAAATAAAGGGGGGCTAAAGAATGGTCAGATATACAATTCAACGTATCGTCTATATGATCATCACTTTGCTTATCATTGCAACCGCCACTTTCTTTCTGATGAAGCTCCTACCTGGATCTCCACTACAAAACACAGAAAGGCTGACTCCGGAACAACAACAAATCATCCTGGATAAATACGGTCTAAACGACCCTCTGCCTGAACAATATGTAAACTACATGGTTGGACTGGCAAAAGGTGATTTAGGGTTGTCCTTCCAATACGACAATCGTCCTGTCACTCAAATTGTTGGAGATCGTATTGGTCCTTCCGCACTTCTTGGATTCCAAGCTATGGTATTAGGTACTTTCTTAGGGCTACTTATTGGAATTATTGCAGCAATCAAACATAACACCTGGATCGACTATGGTTCCACATTCCTTGCTGTAATCGGTATATCCATTCCGTCGTTCGTATTTGCAGGACTTCTGCAATATTATGTAGGGGTAAAACTTGGATGGCTGCCGGTGGCATTATGGGGAGAATACAAACACACGATTCTTCCGACTCTAGCGTTAACTGTATTCGTCGTAGCGACCATTGCCCGTTTCATGCGAACGGAAATGCTTGAAATTTTGAACTCCGACTATATCTTGCTTGCAAAAGCAAAAGGTATTTCCAAAACGGCAACGGTTATCAAGCATGCTGTAAGAAACGCTATGATTCCGATTGTAACCATCTTAGGACCAATGACTGTCGGTGTCATGACTGGATCACTAGTCGTTGAACGAATTTTCGCTGTTCCTGGCTTAGGGGAACAATTCGTATTATCAATCAATACAAATGATTATACCGTTATCATGGGTATTACCCTGTTCTTCAGTGCTTTATTCATTGGAGTCATTTTCCTGGTAGATATCCTTTACGGAATCATTGATCCGCGTATTCGCTTAGCTGGAGGGAAGAAATAATGGAAACAAACAAAAAGAAGTTAGAGCAACTTAGTCCAGACCTCTTCCAACCTCAAAAGGCTAGGGAAGACGAGTCAGAGAAGATCTCACGTCCAAGCCTGAATTTCTGGCAGGACTCATGGATCCGATTACGTAAGAATAAAGGTGCAATTGCCGGAATTATCATTACAGCAATCATCGTATTCTTTGCCATATTCGGACCTATGATGAATGAGTATAAGTTCAGCGATCAAAATATTCGACATGCAAAGTTGCCTCCGAAAATTGAAGCGCTTTCAGGAATCAGCTGGCTGCCCTTTGACGGGAAGGATGCAGATGGTTTTGATGTCTATGAGGCTAGACAAATCAAAGAAAATTATTGGTTTGGAACAGACGATTTAGGACGTGACCTATGGACACGTACATGGAACGGTACTCGTGTATCTCTATATATCGGTGTTTTAGCTGCCATCATCGATTTTCTAATCGGAATATCTTATGGTGGGATTTCAGCCTACTACGGTGGTAAAGTCGATGATATCATGCAACGTATTATTGAGATACTGGTAGGGATACCTAACTTAATCGTCGTCATCCTCTTTATATTGATATTTGAGCCAGGAATATTCTCCATAACCATGGCCATGGTTATAACCGGTTGGACCGGTATGGCACGTATCGTCCGTGGACAGGTACTCCAATTGAAGAATCAGGAATTCGTACTTGCTTCACGCACACTAGGCGCAAGCAGCAACCGTTTGATCTTCAAACACCTACTTCCGAACGTAATGGGACCTGTTATCATTACAACGATGTTCACAGTTCCTGCTGCGATTTACACAGAAGCATTCTTAAGCTTTATCGGATTGGGGATCGCTCCACCAAGGGCGTCTCTAGGTTCATTGGTTAATGATGGGTATAGATCGATCCAGTCATTTCCACATATGATGCTAGTGCCATCCGCTGTCATTTCATTGGTCATTTTAAGCTTCAACTTAATGGCTGATGGTCTGCGTGATGCACTAGATCCGAAAATGCGTAAGTAATGAAGGGAGATTAAGAAAATGTCAAAAATTTTAGAAGTAAAAGATCTACAGGTCTCCTTCAATACGCATGGAGGAGAGGTTCAGGCTGTCCGTGGTGTAGATTTTCATTTAGATAAAGGTGAAACATTGGCGATCGTAGGGGAATCCGGATCTGGTAAGTCGGTGACTACGAAAGCAATCATGAGGTTAATTCCAAATCCTCCAGGCTTTATCAAAGGGGGAGAAATGTTATTCGAAGGTAAAGATTTAGCGAAGTTGCCTGAAAAAGACATGCAAAAGATCCGTGGAAAAGATATTTCTATGATTTTCCAAGATCCAATGACATCATTAAATCCTACTATGACCATTGGGAAACAGATCATGGAGCCTTTGGTAAAGCATCAGAACATGAATAAAAATGACGCGAAAAAGCGTGCGATCGAGTTGCTAAAACTAGTAGGTTTACCTAGTCCGGAAACTCGCTTTAAGCAATACCCCCACCAATTCTCTGGTGGTCAGCGTCAGCGTGTCGTCATTGCGATAGCTCTGGCATGTAATCCTAAGATCCTCATCGCAGATGAGCCAACAACAGCATTGGATGTTACAATCCAGGCACAGATCCTTGAACTGATGAAGGATCTGCAGAATAAAATCGATACATCGATTATTTTCATCACCCATGATCTGGGGGTTGTTGCCAATGTGGCAGACCGTGTCGCCGTCATGTATGGTGGTCAAATCGTAGAAACAGGCACAGTGGATGAAATCTTCTATGATCCGCGTCACCCTTATACGTGGGGACTGATCGGCTCCATGCCAACAACAGAAACGGAAGGCGAACAGGAATTGGTAGCTATCCCCTGGAACACCTCCAGATCTATTGAATCCGCCTAAAGGAGATGCATTTGCCCTCCGGAGTGAATATGCCCTGAAAGTGGATTTTGAACAGGAGCCGCCTTATTATCAGGTTTCTGACACACATTATGTGAAGTCCTGGTTGCTGCATCCGAGTGCTCCAAAAGTTGAGCCGCCTGAAATCGTTAAATTAAGACAAAGACAAATGCCTTCTAATTATAAAGAGCCGGTACTTGTTGAGGGGGGTTCGTTCATAATGGCAGAGAAGTTATTGGAGATTAAGAATTTAAAACAGTACTTTAATCCCGGGAAACCGAACATGGTTAAAGCGGTGGATGACATCAGCTTTGATATTTATAAAGGGGAAACCCTTGGACTGGTTGGGGAATCAGGCTGTGGTAAATCAACCACTGGCCGTACAATCATTCGACTGTATAATGCCACTGACGGTCAAGTGCTCTTTAATGGGGAAGACGTGCATGGAAAGAAATCACGTACTCAATTAAAGAAATTCAACCGTAAAATGCAAATGATCTTTCAGGATCCGTATGCAAGCTTGAATCCACGTATGAAGGTAGCGGACATCATCGCTGAAGGAATTGACATTCATGGGTTGGCTTCGAATAAAGAGGAACGGTTGAAAAGAGTTCACGATTTATTAGAGACTGTCGGTTTGAACAAAGAACATGCCGGACGCTATCCTCATGAGTTCTCCGGCGGTCAAAGACAGCGTATCGGGATTGCCCGTGCCCTTGCCGTTGACCCGGACTTCATCATTGCCGATGAACCAATTTCGGCTCTAGATGTTTCCATCCAGGCACAGGTGGTTAATCTAATGCAAGAATTACAAAAAGAAAAAGGCTTGACGTACTTGTTTATCGCACACGATCTTTCAATGGTGAAATACATCAGCGATCGTATCGGTGTTATGTACTTTGGTAAATTAGTCGAATTGGCACCAAGTGATGCTCTGTATAAAAACCCATTGCACCCTTATACCCAATCGCTTCTTTCAGCGATTCCGTTACCGGATCCTGAGTATGAGCGCACACGTAGAAGAAAAGAATATAATCCAGCTGTCCATAATTATACAGAGGATGATAATCTTGACATGCGTGAAGTCGCACCTGGGCACTTTGTATATTGTTCAGAAAAAGAGTTTGCCCAATACAAAGCACAATACAAAGGCGAATAAGCGCTTAAGCTCCCCTTGTCAAGGGGAGCTTTTTTTATTGAAGGGCCTGTTGTCATTCTTTTTTAACAAGAAAATCATATTATAGAATGAACAATAATCATTTCCCCGGGAATTTCGACAGATTAAGTATTATATCCCTTTTCTTTCAAGTTATTTCCTTGTTAGAATAGAACTGGGTTACATATTTTACTAGAAAGCTTATTTAATAGAGGAGAGGTTAATGTTGAAATGGAGTAAGGTAGCGACATCCTTATGTTTAGTCACAATGTGTGTATTGCCATTCCAGTCGGCCGGTGCTGAAGGTGAGGTATCATCCTCAGTCCATGAGAAAAGAAGTCTTTCTTTAACTGAAAAGGAAATGAAAAATCCGGCTCCAAGGTTTGCGTTTGATTCAGGATTCAAGTTTGAATATCCAGATGCGGTTAGAGGGGTTTATGTGACGGGTCACTCAGCAGGTGGAGCAAGATTTGACCGCTTGACGAAACTTATGGATGATACGGATTTAAATGCCATGGTTATCGATATTAAGGATGATCACGGCTACGTGACATATGAACCGGAAAAATCTTCTCCTTATGCAAAAGTAGGGAAGCCATATATAAAGGATCCGATTGCAGTATTGAAGAAACTGGAAGAAAAACAGATTTATCCAATCGCAAGGATTGTCGTATTTAAAGATACCGTGTTGGCAAATGAAAAGCCTGAACTTTCCTTTAAAGATGGGGGGCAGGTCTGGAAAAACGGTAGAGGCGAATCTTTTGTGAATCCATTCGTAAAAGAAGTGTGGGATTACAATGTCGGGATTGCCATCGAAGCTGCCAAGATGGGATTCCAAGAAATACAGTTTGATTATGTGCGTTTCCCAGAAGGGTTTGAAAAACGTGATGATGAGCTTGAGTATGACGGAGGAGACTATGCCAGTCAGGATTCAGATAATGTTCAAAAGCGCGTTCAGGCAGTTACGGACTTTGTAGAGTATGCACATGAAAAACTTGATCCCTATGGAGTCAAAGTTTCCGTGGACATCTTCGGTTATACCGCCACTCTTCCTGAAGCGCCCGGTATCGGACAGAACTTTTCGAAGATCTCTGAAAATGTCGACGTGATTTCATCCATGATTTATCCAAGTCACTGGACGCCGTACTTTGGAATTGCCAAACCCGATTTACAGCCATATGAATTGGTAACAGAATATGCGAAACTTGAGAAATCCAAGCTGGCAGAATTAGATAACCCTCCAATTTCAAGGCCTTGGCTCCAGGATTTCACTGCTTCCTGGCTGGGAAGCGGAAATTATAAAGCATATGGAAAAGCGGAAGTAGAAGCCCAGATCAAAGCTTTAAATGATCAGGGCATCAAAGAATTCCTGCTATGGGACGCAGGGAATACGTATACAGAAGGTGTAGATTACACACCTTGATGAAAAAGCCTGACTAAGCTCGCCCGGTCAGGCTTTTTGATTTGAAAATATACATAAAAATTGGTATGATAAAAGTACTGGTAAGATTAACCGCTTTCAACCACACTACCCTCATTTCAGGTTGTTTTAAGCCTGTATTTCCGTAATACTATCCCACGGGAAAGACTAACATCTAACATAAACATTTTTTTTCAGAGAAAAATAATCGTATCCCGTTAGTCAATGACATTCAAAAACGTTTAAAGGAGTAGATCCATGCATTGGTATGAAAAATTAAATCAATATTTTCCTGTAGAGGAAATGAAATCAAAAGAACATCTTGAGTCACTTTTAAAAGAAAGAAGCGATATTTATCATAAAGATGAAGGACAACATCATGTGCTTATGTATGCGGAACTTGATGATTTCATCTTCATTGATTATCTTTTCGTCTCAAAGGATGCACGGGGACAGGGCCTGGGTCATAAGCTATTAGAAAAGCTAAAGAAAAAAAACAAAGCCATCATTTTAGAAGTGGAGCCGGTTGATTATGACGACACTGATACGGAAAAACGTTTGAAGTTTTACAAGCGAGAAGGCTTTGAACATGCAGTGAGCATCGGTTATGCCCGCCGCTCCCTTGCTACGAATGAGATCAATAAAATGGAAATACTCTACTGGGCCCCGAATCAGGAAACGGAAGATTTGATCTTCGACTCTATGAAAAAGACCTATGAACTGATCCATACGTACAATGATAAAAAGTTCTATGGTGCTTCGTACCAGCCAGTTGACGAAGTCCTGAAGAAAGATGAAGACCGTGATGGGGATGTACTGAAAGATCTCTAAACAAAATAACCTTATTGCATATTCGCAATAAGGTTTTCTAAATGAAAAAATCCCTTAACATGTTTAGCCCGATAAAAAAGGGGTATACCTATTATAGAAATGGAGTATAAACCTTCTGTAAAACCTATGTATAGGAAATTTGACAAATTAGTTAAAAGTATGTTCAATGGACAATAATTCATGTATAATACATAATAGAGATTTCTTATTTAAACTAATTTTAAATAAATGCCATTGTTTAAATAAAATACTCTATATAAAAATTCTTAAGGGAGTGTGAATGATTCGTGGTTACATTATTCACTTCACCTAGTTGCACATCTTGTCGCAAGGCAAAAGCTTGGTTAGAAGAGCATGAGATTCCATATACAGAACGTAACGTGTTTTCTGAACCATTAAGCATTGATGAAATAAAAGAAATCCTTCGAATGACAGAGGATGGAACAGATGAAATCATTTCGACGCGTTCCAAGACTTTTCAAAAGCTTAATGTGGATTTAGAAACATTGCCACTTCAAGAATTATTTGAGCTTATCCAGAAAAATCCTGGTCTTTTAAGACGTCCGATCATTTTAGATGAAAAGCGGCTGCAGGTTGGTTACAATGAAGACGAGATTAGACGCTTCCTTCCTAGAAAGGTTCGGACATTCCAACTTCTAGAGGCTCAAAGGATGGTAAACTAAAGTACCTTACATTCTCATCATATTTTGAACGATGGAGAATATATAAGTAAAAGGGGCTGACCCTTTAAGGAACGTTGCGTATCCTTTCGGGTCAACCCCTTTTATATTATAGCGAGTATTATGACTTGAATTTTCAGCAAATATTCGCTAAAATGTCAAAAACACCTAATGGGAATAGTGAAGAAAAAATGGGTGTTAGTTTAATTCCATTTTCAGTGGTTATATCATAAAATAGAAGTACAAGGTACAAACTAACCTAAATGTATCTTCTATCTTCACCAGCAATAGAGCGATCAAGCTCAAGAGGGTGTAGTCCCTTCACTAACATCATGCAAGAAGGGAGAGGTGTAAATTGGAAATCGAACGCATTAACGAAAATACAGTTAAATTCTATATTTCTTATGGTGATATCGAAGATCGCGGGTTTGACCGTGAAGAGATTTGGTATAATCGTGAAAGAAGTGAGGAACTCTTTTGGGATATGATGGATGAAGTCCATCAGGAAGAAGATTTCGGAATAGAAGGACCCCTATGGATTCAGGTTCAGGCATTAGATAAAGGACTGGAAGTACTTGTTACAAGAGCTCAGGTCTCTAAAGACGGTCAGCGTTTCGAATTGCCGATTCCAGAGGATAAACTAAAGGAACTTCCTGTAGATGAACGCATTGAGGATCTACTTGATCAGCATTTTCAGATCAAACAGGACCAAGACGGTGAATCAGAAGTCGCCCTTGATTTTACGTTAAAATTCAATGATTTTGAAGATGCCATTTCTCTATCCCATCGGATGAAAGACATGCCTGTGGATCATTTAGAGACAAAGCTGCTAGCATTCGAGGATAAATATTTCATTTATGTGAAGTTTTCAGAAGAGCACTTCTCGGAGGAAGACATCGACAACATGCTAAGCGTATTACTTGAATATGCGGATGAGTCACGAATGACCGTTCATCGCCTTGAAGAGTATGGAAAAGTGGTCATGAATGGGGACGTGTTTAACACAATAAGTGGACACTTCTCGTAACGATCATACCGGTTTCATTTAGAAATCGGTATTTTTTTATTTCACGACGATCATTAAGACAGTGGAAGGTGTTAAAAGTATGAAAAATACGGTAAGAATTCTCCTGTTCATTGCTGTTTTGGTGTTAAGTTATATTTTCTACTTCGATCAATACCTTTCTGGTATGGTGAAGTATATCAGTTTAATCTTTACACTTTCTGTTATTGTCATAGGGTTCCTCATTTTCTTTGAGAATCGTCATCCAACCCAGACGTTGACGTGGTTAGTCGTACTAGGAGCATTTCCGTTTCTTGGTTTTATCTTTTATTTATTATTTGGGCGTAACTTTCGCAAAGAGAAAATGTATAAGAAGAAGTACATATTGGACAAGGAAACCTATAATAAATTTGAACCTGGGCCGAAGGAAATGAACGCGGAAATGTTTGGCTTATTTCAGGAAAAGCATTTTCAGCTTGCTCAGAGAATCGGGAACAGCGCCATATCCTTTTCCAGTGAAACTAAACTGTTAACTAACGGTGAAGAGACATTTGGTGAAATCCTGAACTGGTTAAAAACTGCGAAGCATCACATTCATATGGAATATTATATCGTCCGGCACGATGAAATCGGAAATCAGATAAAGGATATTCTGATCGAACGGGCCAAAGACGGTGTGAAGATTCGCTTCCTGTATGATGCGGTAGGGGCCTGGCAATTATCAAAGGATTATATTGCAGAATTAAAAGATGCCGGGGTTGAAGTCGTACCCTTTGGTCCAGTGAAAATTCCTGTTCTCAATAATAAGTTTAATTTCCGTAATCACCGCAAAATCATCGTCATAGATGGCAGTATCGGATTTGTAGGCGGACTTAATATAGGAGATGAGTATTTAGGGAAAAATCCCCAATTTGGATTCTGGCGTGACACCCACTTGTTTGTCAGGGGCGAAGCAGTTCGGACGTTACAGCTTATCTTTCTTCAGGACTGGTATTATATGACGAATGACGATTTCCTGACTCCTGGTTATTTAAGTCCTGACCCTCTTGAAAATGCAAATGATGGAGGGGTTCAAATGATTGCAGGAGGGCCTGATAATGAGTTGAGCGTATTAAAAAATATCTTCTTTTCCATGATCACTTCTGCCAGGAAAAGTGTGTGGGTGGCCTCACCTTATTTTATACCCGATGAAGATATCTTCTCAGCTCTCAAGATTGCTGCTTTAAGTGGAGTGGATGTGAGGCTGCTCGTTCCCCATAAGCCTGATAAACGCATTGTTTTCCACGCATCAAGGTCTTACTTCCCAGATCTTCTTGAATCAGGAGCACGTATCTTTGAATATCAAAAAGGCTTTATGCACAGCAAAATCGTCATTGTGGATGAAGAGATGGCTTCCATCGGTACCTCAAATATGGATATGAGGAGCTTTCATTTAAACTTTGAAGTGAATGCTTTTCTCTATAAAACTGAAAGCACCAATTCGCTTGTTAAAGAATATTTACGTGATTTAGAGGATGCTGCAGAACTGGACCTGCAAGAGTTTCAGAAGAGGCATCTTGGTTATCGCATATTAGAATCCACTTCAAGATTAATGTCACCTCTATTATAAAGAGGATGAGGTTGTGACATGTCCAAATGAAATTGATCATATGCAACATTAAGTTACCTCGAGTTAGAAATCCGGACGATCAATGGATGTTGAATGATCGTTCGGTTTTCTCTATGTTTGGAACATTTTTTGTCCCAAGGTTTTTTTATGCAGGAATTTTCCTTTTTTTATCGAATGTGTGTTGAAGGAGGTGTTCTATGTTAACAGCTTTATATAAAAACAAAGTGTTCTCCACCATTCATTACACACGGGATGATTTGACTGTGTACAGAAGAGATTCCTTCCAATGTCCCCATTGTTCTGGAGATGTAAAGCTTAAGATTGGATTACGAAATGTACCACATTTTGCTCATCTTCCACAATCTCAATGCATGATTGGCAAGCATCATGAGTCACCCCGGCATCTGCTGGGCAAGAAAATGCTTTATGAAAGGTTAAAAGGCCGTTATCCAATTGTGGAGGTGGAACATTATATAAAACAAATTCAGCAGATAGCGGATGTGTTCATACGCACGGAAGCGGAGGATATTGCCATTGAGATACAGTGTTCCTCTATTCCCCTAGCTGACATGCTATCCCGCAATCAAGGATACAAAAGTCAAAGCATCACTCCTTATTGGTTACTCACCCAAGAGGTTAAAATCAACCAAAATGGGCTAGTGTATTTACCTCCCTTTCAGCAAGTATTTATTCGTTATTCACCCCATTTACACTATTTTCTTCTGCTTTTTTCTCCCGAAAATAGATCCTTTACGTTATATACCCATCTCATTCCCGTATCTTCATCAACTTTTATTAGTGCTTCACCTGTAAAGATTTCCATTGAGGATTTCTCCCTTCCATTCTCTATTTCAGTTTCCACCATTGAGCATAGGTATCTGATAAAGAATTGGAGTCAACTCCGATCGAAATGGATTCACAATAAGCTCCATTATCGTAAATCTAAGCATGATGTATTTTTAAAGGAAGTCTATGAAGGTGGAGATACATGTTTATATTTACCTTTGTTTGTCGGCATACCTGTTTTTCCCCATGCTCTTCACTTTAAGAGTCATGCATTGGAGTGGCAATATTATGTGTGGAAGGATTGTATGAAGAAAGAGAAGTATTTTACAATGGATAGTCTTGAGCAGGCGATGTCTAAAAGGCTCGAAAGGGGGCATTTAGAGGTCCGTCCTCTTCCTATGGTAAGCCTGGACGAGCGAACGAGAAGGGCAGTAAATCAATATTTGGTCTTGTTAGAGGCTATGCAGATCATCAGAAAGGCTGGAGGAGGGCGGTTTCAGCTTTCGGCCCCGTGGGTATGCCCTGACACCTTTTCTAGTTTCGAAAAGCACCAGCATGATTTTAATTCTAAATGGAAGCATATATTAAAAAAGGTGTAACAAAGATTGTTTTGTTGCAGGAAAATCTTAGATAAGAGAGAATGTAACTATAAGGAATTTTCTGTGGATTCTAGAATGGAGGATATATATGACAAAAGATACAGCTGTAAAAAGCCTGCCAGGCAGGGATGAGGTAGAGGAAAAGTTAACATGGAGATTGGAAGATATATTCGAAAGTGACGAAGCATGGGAAAAAGAATACAAGGAAATAAAAGAATTGACCGGTAAAGCAGACGAGTTTAAAGGAACACTGGGGGATAGTGCAGAGCATCTATATGAAGCCTTTGCCTTCCAGGATGAAATCATGGAGCGCATGGGCAGGGTTTATACATATTCTCATATGCGTTATGATCAGGATACAACAAATTCACACTATCAGGGGCTTGATGACCGGGCAAAAAGCCTTTATACACAATTAGCGAGTAAATTTGCTTATATGGTTCCTGAAGTTCTTTCTATTGAAGAAAGTAAACTACAAGGATTTCTTAAAGAAAAAGAAGAATTGAAGAAGTACAAACATGCATTGGAAGAAATCAATCTTCAGCGTCCACATGTATTATCTGCCGAGGAAGAAGCCCTACTTGCCCAAGCATCCGAGGTGTTCAGTGCAGCCAGTAATACGTTTGGAATGTTGAATAATGCAGATCTGGAGTTTCCGAGCATCAAGGATGAAAACGGAGAAGAAGTGGATATCACGCACGGCAGATTCATCCGGTTCCTGGAGAGCAGCGATCGCCGGGTGAGGAAAGAAGCGTTTAAAAAAGTATATGAAACGTACGGGAAATTCGAGAATACATTTGCCTCAACATTAAGTGGAGCGGTAAAAAAAGATAACTTTGTGGCGCATGTAAGAAATTACGATTCAGCAAGACACGCAGCGTTATCCAATAACAATATCCCTGAACAGGTATACGATAACCTTGTGAATACGGTCAATAAAAACCTTCATTTGCTTCAGCGTTATGTGAAGCTTCGTAAAAAGGTACTGGGTTTGGATGAGGTTCATATGTACGACTTATACACCCCTCTGGTGAAGGAAGTCAAAATGGAGATCAGCTATGATGAGGCACAAAACATGATACTTGAGGGCTTAAAGCCTCTAGGTGAAGAATATGCAAGTGTCCTGAAAGAAGGGTTTGATAACCGTTGGGTGGACGTAGTCGAGAACAAAGGTAAGAGGAGCGGGGCATACTCTTCCGGGGCATACGGAACGAATCCTTATATCCTTATGAATTGGCAGGATAATGTGAACAATCTATTTACACTGGCCCATGAATTCGGTCACAGTGTTCACAGCCACTATACACGAAAAGCCCAGCCATACACGTATGGACATTATTCCATCTTTGTGGCGGAAGTGGCCTCTACTTGTAATGAAGCTCTATTAAATGACTACCTTTTGAACACAATAGAGGATGAGAAAAAGCGACTGTATCTCTTAAATCATTACTTAGAAGGGTTCAGGGGGACCGTTTTCCGTCAAACGATGTTTGCGGAGTTTGAACATCTCGTTCATAAAAAAGCCCAGGAAGGCGAAGCTCTTACTTCGGAATTCCTGACGAACGAATATTATGAGCTGAATAAGAAATATTTCGGTGAAGACCTTTCAATTGATGAAGAGATAGGCTTGGAGTGGGCGCGTATTCCTCACTTCTATTACAACTACTATGTGTATCAATACGCAACCGGATACTCAGCTGCAACTGCTCTCAGTCAACAGATTTTAGATGAGGGAGAGCCTGCTGTTGAAAGGTATATCGACTTCCTTAAAGCAGGTAGCTCCGATTACCCGATTGAAGTGCTGAAAAAAGCAGGTGTGGATATGACCACCTCCAAGCCGGTAGAAGACGCATGCAAAGTCTTTGAAGAGAAGTTGAATGAAATGGAAGAACTGCTCCAGAAACTTCAATAAATAGAGTGCAAGCACTGTGAAATCTAAAACTCCTCTTAGGGATCAATGTTCCCGAGAGGAGTTATTTATTCTGAAGCTTTCCTTCATTTCGTTGGTTTGAATCCTTTGAAGCGGTTACGGTTGCCCAGGGGAGTGGAAGAAAAGCAGAAGTGAAAGGAACAGGATAGGGGATGTTATAAGAACTGGGACCAGGCGCATGAGTCCTAGGATATTGATGAAAAAGCTGATGAAGATTAGCAGCAGGAGGATTCCATATTTTATCTTTAGGGCCATACCATTTCCCTCCGTTGATAAGTTGTCTTATGACCATGTATATGATGAGGAAAAGAGGAACATGAATGGATTTTGACAATATTGTGAAATACCATACAAACAACTTGCCAATACAAGTGGCCGCATGATATATTATCAGTGTGAAGTTGATCACAAGCAAACATATACCCCTTTGTTTGACCGTGAAAAATTTCTCCCATCCCCTTTGTTCGTATTGAAAAGCCGATGTTGGAAACAACATCGGCTTTTCTTGTAACTTGGATCATTTTACTATATTAAAATATCATTAGTTAGGTATATATTTCCAAAACGTTCCGTGCTTTGCAGGGAGCTTTTTTACTTTTTGCTGTAATGTCCATTTCTTCATGTGCTTTTCCACTTCTTCTATTGATAAATCATATACAACGGCAATTTCCTTTGAAGCAACGACACGGTAATATTTCATGAAAACATCCAGTGGCGGCAAGGCTTGCTTCTCGGGCTTCCTGCCGAGCATTTCTTCAATGATATGAACATACACCTCATAAGAATACATTCCCGTAATTTTTAATCCTTCATCCTCAATATTCTCATTAAAGAAGACCAATGTCGGAATCTCTTCCACTTCCATTTCGGATGTAATCTTTACATCACACTGAAATGCCTTTGATGCGGAGGCAGAATTGATATCATTCATGAATTCATTCATATCGAGCTTGGCGGCTTGGGCACAGTCCTTCAGTACCTCGATATTCGAGATGTCCTTCTTCTGAAGGAATAATCGTTCCTGTAAAAATCGTAAAAAACGAATTCCTGAATGCTTTCCTTGCAGCTCGGCGGCTTTAATGGCGAATGAAGCAAGATAAGGTGAATCGATGGGATTTTCGATCCATAAGCTTCCATCACAAGACATTCCTGAACGACTCGCCGTTTTATCCCATAGTTGGGCTAAATCTTCTTGCTTACGTTTGGTTGCGATATTTAAAGATGCAAGCTGGCCACTCAAAATGTAACGAATGCGAAAGTATTGTCCGTACTCAATATGCAATTTCTTTAAGATTGGTTCCAACGCCCAGCATTCAGGGCAAAGAGGGTCGATAAACATATATATTTCCAGAGGTTTCTTATCCTGTCCACACCCTTTAAGGTGATGCCAGCTATCTGTTCTAGTCAAGATTTTGACCCTTTTCAGATACTATATTCACCATATGGTGAGCCGTTAATGCCAGCCTGTGAAAAAAGTCATCTCTTACTGGACCCTCTAGATTGACTTCATCCATTGCTTCATGCATACAGTTTAACCAAGCCTTTGCCCGATCCTCCGTAATCGGAAATGGCAGATGCCTCGCACGCAGCATAGGGTGACCATGTTCCTCAGTATATAGGGCAGGACCACCTAGGTATTGAGTTAAGAATTGTTTTTGTTTTCGAGCTGTCTCGGTTAAATCATCCGGGAATATCGGTGCCAGCTCTGGATGATTTGCTACTCTATCATAAAAAGCTTCAACAAGCATGGAGAGTTTCTTTTCGCCGATAAGATTATAAGGCATTTGTGGTTTCTCGACCATAAGAATGACTCCTTTTTCCTTAGAATGTATGTTTATTCTAGCAAGCATTAGTTTATATCTCAAACAAATCGCCTCACACCAACAAATGTTTCCTAAATTAGTGTAGCCTTCTTTCCTGTGTCTATCCTGATTCATTGGGAGAAGGGCACGATTTACTACATTTGTTTTTGTTAATGGAACCGGGACTAAAGGACTGTTAAAGAATGCTTAAAGTTGGTCATGAAATATTCGCCTCCTCTTAATCATCATGATCAAAAAGGAAGGCTGACCCTCATTTGGAGGTCAGCCTATTTAGAGTCATTATGCATAATAACGATCGGTTACCTTTTTGACATACGCGGTGGTTTCTTTAAACGGTGGTATGCCGTTGTGTTTATCGACATTTCCAGGACCTGCATTATAGGCTGCCAGAGCCAGGTGAAGGTCTCCGTCGTATCTATCCATCATTTGCTTTAAATATTTCGTTCCGGCGAATACGTTTTCTTCCGGATCAAAGATGTTGTTCACCCCGAGTCCTCTTGCTGTACTGGGCATAAGCTGCATCAATCCTGATGCTCCGGCAGGGCTTACGGCAGCCGGGTTGAAGTTCGATTCCTGTTTAATGACCGCTTGAATCAGCTTTTTTGGAATTCCATACTGATCCGAAGCCCTGGAGATGATTTCATCAATCGTCTGAGGAGCCGTAAAGATCGGTTCTTTCACAGGAGAGATCGCAGGGAGTGGTGCCTGAACAGAGAAGGATTTGTTGGTATCCATCATAGCGCTGACGGCTCCGAGCATTTGGTTTCTATTCAGAACATTTTGGTTCGTGTGGAGTGACTGATTTAAGAGTTGTTGAAATAGATCACTGAACTGGGAAGTGTTTGCTTGAACAGATGATCCTGAACCTAAAGTGTTTAAAGCCTGCAACTCCATCATTGTTTTCAATTGCTGAACATTCATGAATATGACTCCTCTTTTTTTTGAAAACTTTTATCCCTTTACTATATCGGTCCTTGTCCATTCTGTTTTAATTTTTCAAGGTAGAAACGTTTGATCTTGTTATCCGTTTTACGAAGGGGGATGTTTAATTCCTTGAGTAAGTGAAGGAAGATGGTTTCTCCTCTTTTGCGTTCTTTTACTTCATACTCCAGCTCATAGTCTTCCTTTTGTAAGTAAGAGCTTTTGTCGAAGACAAGCAGTCCGTCCATATAGTCGATTTCAGCCCGGCTCGTTGACAGCGTTCCGAAGTGCTGCAGGGAGGGGATCGGGATTTGGAGTGAAATCAGGGCGTCATACACTTCTCCTTCCGGGAATCTCCCTCCTTTCAAAAGCAATTCAGCCTCGTCCTTTGTTATTCTTTGGTTCGTTTCTAAAAAGATCATCGTGTAACGGCGTTTTTAACGTTAACGTATACGTACCGGACTTTTCCCTGATCCTTAAAGCCGATTGATTTTCCTTCAAAAGATCGTTTTTTGTATCAAAATAATGGTTGTCCTGAGAGGAAAAATCCTCTTCTTTTATCTGAAAATGTGAGGTCAGCCGGGTAAATTCGTCTCGCGTTACGAGATTCTTGAATTCTATTTCAATTTCCTGTGACATGAGAAGCATCCTTTCCTTCTATACTATCTCTATTATCTCTTTTCCAAAACATAACTTCAATATTTAGATGTAATGGTTGTGTTATGTTAAAATGATACTGATTGTTTAATGGAAGGATGAAGAAATAGCATGAGGAAAATTGTTCAATTTAATCAAACCACATATGAAAACGGTACATTATTCTTACATACGGACCAGTCAGACTACTTGAAGGGTACGACTGCCGCTGGTCAAATCATCGCGGACTCGGATCGGTATGCTTTCGTATACTTAGCTGAAAACGCTGATGAATATGTTTACTTATATTTGGAAGAATCCATCTGGTCGGAGTTGAAAACAGCACTGAAAGAAAATTCTGCCGTAATGGCAAAGAGCGAGGATTACTCTCTTGAATTGGTGCGATTCAACGAAGAACTTGATTATCTTGTTAGCAACATAGAAGGAAATGGGAACTATGGCGACGAAATGGTTAAAAAGGTAGAGAGCGTATTTCTGGATAAGTAGTCGTGTGACGTAAAGAGGTGAGGAGAATGAATCACTGGGAACATTTTTTAGCACCCTACAAGCAAGCGGTTGATGAACTAAAAATCAAGCTTAAAGGGATGAGGGGAGAATATGAATTACATAATACTCATTCTCCCATTGAATTTGTGACTGGAAGAGTAAAACCAATTGCGAGTATTCTTGATAAAGCAAATCAAAAAGGCATTAAGTTATCGAATATTGAGAGAGAGATGCAAGATATTGCCGGATTACGAATGATGTGTCAATTCGTGGAGGATATTCATGTCGTAGTGGAGAAGCTTCGTGGGCGAAACGACTTTTCTATTATCGAAGAGAGAGATTATGTGACATCCAAGAAGCCAAGTGGATACCGATCCTATCATGTGGTCATCGAGTATCCAGTTCAGACGATACACGGTGAGAAAAATATTTTGGTGGAAATTCAAATCCGTACTCTTTCTATGAATTTTTGGGCGACGATTGAGCACTCTTTGAATTATAAGTACAGTGGACAAATCCCCGAACAAGTTCGTCTTCGTTTGGCAGGAGCAGCAGAAGCTGCCCTTTCGATTGGATGAGGAAATGAGTTTGATCCGCGAAGAAATTCAGGAAGCCCAAGTCATATTTACAAACAAAAAGGAAAAAGATCAGCGGGGGGAAAAGCCCTAAAGCAAATCAGTAGGACTTGAAGGGGGTAAATGAATGAAATTTGCGATTACATCAAAAGGTGATTCAAAATCCAATACATTAATGCACAAAATGAGAACCTATCTTCAGGACTTTAATCTACAATATGACGACGACCAACCTGATATCGTCATATCGGTGGGAGGAGATGGTACGCTTCTTTACGCATTCCATCGATACAGATCACGTTTGGATAAGACGGCATTTGTGGGGGTGCATACGGGACATCTCGGCTTCTATGCCGACTGGGTGCCGGAAGAGATTGAAAAGCTCGTGATTGCCATAGCGAAAACACCTTATCAGATCATTGAATACCCGTTGCTCGAGACGATCATCCGCTATCAGCATGGAGGGAAGGAAACCCGCTACTTAGCTTTAAATGAATCCACTGTCAAAAGCGTAGAGGGGACCTTGGTCATGGATGTGGAAATCAGGGGACAGCACTTTGAACGTTTTAGGGGAGATGGGTTGTGCTTATCGACTCCTTCAGGCAGTACGGCATATAACAAGGCACTAGGCGGAGCCATTATTCATCCATCTCTTCCTGCCATTCAATTCGCTGAAATGGCATCCATTAATAATCGGGTATTCCGGACCATCGGATCCCCCCTGATCTTGCCTGCTCATCATACATGTATGCTGAAGCCGGTGAATGGGCCGGATTTCCTTGTCACCATCGATCATCTGTCTCTTCTTCACAAAGATGTGAAAAGCATTCAATACCGGGTTGCTGATGAGAAAATACGTTTTGCCCGATTCCGCCCATTCCCATTTTGGAAGAGGGTGCATGATTCCTTTGTGGCTGATGAATGACCAGAAAGGTTTAAGTCGAAAATGAGAGATTATACACTGAACTGGGTCATACCTGCTTCTTATGATGGGAAGCTCATGAGGGAATTTCTAATGGCTCAGCATATATCCAAGCGCACCCTGACTGCTGTGAAGTTTGATGGGGGGCGTATCACTGTGAATGGTAAAGAAGAGAATGTCCGATACCCCCTGAACAAAGGAGATATCCTTGAGTTAAGGTTCCCTGCAGAAAAAAGGAGTGAATCGTTGGTCCCTGAAAAAGTTCCATTATCCATTCTATACGAGGATAATGACATTCTGGTTGTGGATAAGCCTTCCGGTATGAAATCCATCCCCACCAAAGTAGAACCTACCGGAAGTCTTGCCAATGCCATTGCAGGTTATTATGAAGAAGTCCGTGTTTCATCTGCCGTTCATATCGTAACGAGGTTAGATAAAGATACATCGGGCCTGGTTTTAATAGCCAAACACCGTCACGTGCATCATTTATTCAGTCTCCAGCAGAAAAGTCGGGAGATCCAAAGGATGTATGAAGCGTTTGCAGAAGGTCAGATTGATCCCTTCGCAGGTACGATTGAAAAACCCATCGGTCGAAAAGAAGGAAGCATCATCGAAAGGGAAGTGCGAAGCGAAGGGCGTTATGCCTTGACTCATTATAGGGTGGAAAAACAATACCCTGACTTTGCTCATATTGAATTAAAATTGGAAACAGGCAGAACCCATCAAATCAGGGTTCATATGGCCTTCATCGGTCATCCTTTGGCTGGGGATGATTTGTATGGAGGGGGTCTTGAGTTGTTGGAAAGACAGGCCCTTCATTGCAAGAGGCTCGATTTCTTTCATCCGATCAAGAAGCAGTTCATGAGGTTGGTGGCCGCAATGCCGAATGACATGAAGTGGCTCCTGGAAAGACAATGAAAAAAGAGATCCTTTTCGGTAAGTTCGAAAAGGATCTCTTTTATTGATGAAAGGACGGAATGATGTCAAACCTTACTCACATTGATACTTTCCTTATGAATGAAAATCACGAAATTTTTCCTCGACCAATGGCATGGTGGATTCGATGCTAACGACTTCAATTTCAGGGTATCTTAACGCAGTCAACTTCCCTCCAAAGACAGCTCCTGTATCAATATTGGCAGTCTTGTTGATGATGCGGGCCTCTTTAACGGGGGTGTGCCCATATACTATCCAGGCATCACCATGATAGTCTTGTGCCCAATCCTTTCTGACTGGAGTCCCGTCTTCATTTTTCTCACCTGTGATATCTCCATATAAAACGAATGTTTTCACACGGTTACTCTGTTTTCCTATCAGTTCTTCTTTGATACCGGCATGAGCAATAATCAGCTTCCCGTCATCTAATATATGATACAAAGGGGATTGTTCATATAGATTGATGAACATTTGTTTATATCGGTCTCTTTCCTTCATGGGGAGGGCACTTAATTCTGCTACGGTTGTTTCAAGTCCGTGAAGGATTTTTACATTGTTACCGAGGAAGTAGCGATAGAGCTTATTACAATGGTTTCCTGGGACATAATAAAGGCAACCTTTCTGGAAAAGCTTGTAGACGATTGAAATGGTTTTAAGTGAATGGTGACCCCGATCAGTCAAATCGCCAACAACGCCAAGGACCCTTCCTTCAGGGTGGACAGGGAGGCCGGATGTCCACTTATAGCCCAGCCGGGTGGTCAATCCTTCGAACTCTTTATAACAACCATGAATGTCCCCGATGATATCGATTCTCATATAATCCCTGCTTTCCTGTGGCATTTTTCTTTCCTTTTCCCGTTTTTTATGCCATATTAATGATTCAGTCTTTCATACGTGAAGGAAGTTTATTCATATTTTATAAGGCATTTTATTTTATCTTGGTTTGAATAAGCATTTGGCCGTATGTAATTAATACAACGGATAAACTTTTTATACAACTAACAACGGTAATCAATTCATGAGAGACATTCTTCTTAAGATTTGCTAGTATTATTACGACTCTATACAATTCAGATAAGAAGGAGGGTGTATATGATGTCTGAAGTAACCCAAGATCAAGATAAGGATAGAGAGAAGCTTGACAAAGAAATGTATGATGAAGATCTGCTCATCAGAGCCCTCGAAGAAGAAGATCTGGATGTATTTCGTTCTGAATTTGTCCATTTACACTCTTATGACCAAGCAAAGTTTTTCTCTAAAATAGAAGAAGACTTACGAAACCGCCTGTATCATTATCTTTCTCCCGAAGAGATGGCAGAGCTTTTTGAAAGTCTTGATATAGATGAAGAGGATTATCAGGGTATTTTAGCTGAGATGAATCCTACATATGCTGCAGAGATGTTATCCAATATGTATGCCGATGACGCAGTGGATGTATTAAATGAATTGGATAAAGATCAGGTTGTCAGCTATCTGACGATCATGGATGATGAATCAGCCAAGGAGATCAAAGAATTACTCCATTACGAAGAGTACACAGCCGGTAGTATCATGACGACGGAATTCGTGGCCATATCAAAGAATCAGACCGTCCGGTCGGCCATGTATATCTTAAAAAATGAAGCTCCAAACGCTGAAACGATCTATTATATTTATGTAGTGGATGATGAAAAAAAACTGGTCGGGGTTATTTCTTTAAGAGATCTCATCATCAGTCATGACGACGTGATGATCGGAGACATCATGAGTGACCGTGTCATGTCCGTAAGGGTCAGCGAGGATCAGGAAGCTGTTGCCAGACAGATGAAGGATTACGACTTCCTTGCATTACCTGTCGTCGATTTTCAACAACACTTATTAGGAATCATCACAGTTGATGATATTATGGACGTCATGGAAGAAGAGGCATCTGATGACTACTCGAAACTAGCGGGAATCGTCGATTTGGATTCCATCGACCGAAGTCCATTCAATGCAGCAAAAAAGCGACTTCCCTGGTTAATTGCGTTACTCTTTCTGGGGATGTTCACTGCAAGCCTTATCGGAAGGTTTGAGGACACGTTGGATAAAGTGGCGATACTGGCAGTTTTTATTCCTTTAATAGCAGGTATGGCAGGTAACACAGGCACCCAGGCCCTTGCGGTAGCCGTAAGGGGGATTGCAACAGGGGACCTTGAAAAGGAAAATAAAATGTCACTGATCATCCGTGAAGCGGGAACGGGTCTAATAACAGGAACTACATGCGGTGTTGTAGTCAGTATGATTGTATATATCTGGAAAGGTGAATTCTTTCTGGGTATCCTCGTTGGTGTGTCCGTACTCGTTTCATTATTTGTGGCCACACTGGCAGGTACATTAGTACCGCTGTTGATGCACAAACTAAAAGTGGATCCAGCCGTCGCTTCTGGTCCGTTTATTACTACGATAAATGACATCATCAGCATTTTGATTTACTTTGGTTTAGCGACTTTATTCATGAATTACTTAATATAGAGAGAAGAGGGGGAGGTTTAGATGGAACAGCACGCTTCAGTTGCATCTTTGGTCATTGTTATTCTTGTAGCATTTTTGACTCCCATATTGCTGCATAGATTCAAACTCAATTTTATTCCCGTGGTCATCGCTGAAATCATCATGGGACTCATTATCGGGAAGAGTGGATTCAATATTGTTCACCAGGATATGTGGTTAGAAACATTGTCCACACTTGGATTTATTTTTCTTATGTTCTTAAGTGGACTTGAAATTGATTTCACTGCATTTTCAGGTGGGAAAAAGAAAAAAGAAGTGTTACCTAACGGGAAGGAAGAACCGAACCGCCTAAAGGTAGCAACGTTTATCTTTATAGGAATATTCTTTGTTTCACTGGGACTATCCTATCTATTCGTATGGTTCGGACTCATTGATAATGCCTTCTTAATGACCTTAATCATTTCAACGATTTCACTTGGTGTTGTCGTTCCTACGCTTAAGGAAGCACATATCATGAAGAGCGCTATCGGACAGATCATCCTCCTTGTGGCGGTCATTGCAGACCTTGTGACGATGATATTGCTTGCAGTGTTCGTATCACTTTACGGGGAGGGGCACGGAAACATGTGGCTTCTCCTGATCCTATTCGGTGTTGGAGTACTCCTGTATTTCCTGGCCAAGAGATTGAAGAACAATTCCTTCATCAAGAGCTTATCGACTGGGACCGTGCAAATTGGTACGCGTGCAGTATTCACCTTGATCATCTTACTGGTAGCAGTATCAGAAACCGTTGGGGCTGAAAACATCCTGGGAGCATTCCTTGCAGGTGTATTGGTATCATTATTAGCACCAAATCAGGAAATGGTCCATAAGCTTGATTCCTTTGGATATGGCTTCCTGATCCCGATTTTCTTTGTTATGGTAGGGGTTGAACTGGATCTTGGATCACTTCTCAGCGATAAAAAGATGCTGATGTTGATTCCATTACTTCTTCTGGCATTCCTGGCATCAAAAATCGTTCCCGTATACATGTTAAGGTATTGGTACGATACAAAAACAACGATTGCATCAGCGTTTCTTCTTACATCTACATTGTCGCTGGTCATCGCTGCAGCGAAGATAGCGGAGAGAATGGAAATTATCACAGCGCAAATGAGTGGTACGCTTATATTAGTAGCCGTTATCACGTGCATTATCACACCGATTTTCTTTAAAAAGCTCTTTCCAAGAGAAAGTGCAAAAGAGAAAAAACTCAAGATTACTTTCTTGGGAGCCAATCAGCTCACCATGCCGGTTTCCAGGGGAGCTTCATTCATCCCTTTATGAACCGGTTCTGTATCATACAAAACAAGATAAGTCTGATCGCAATATCGCTGATTCTTTGTTTACCATCAATGAAATCGATAATTACGAGTTAGACACACTTGAAGGGAACAAAATATTTGAATCTGATATTATTGTGATCTCGACGGGTGACGAAGAAATCAACGCAACCCTTGCTGTGGCCGCTAAAGAATATGGCGTGAACCGTGTCATTGTAAGAGTTGAAAGTCCTGATCTACATGAGACTCTTCGGGAACAGGGCATTGAGGTATATTCGGTGTTCCTGTCAACGAAAGCCCTACTTCGTGCCCTCATCGAGTCACCGTCTGTCATGAATATCCTAACGAATCAAGAGACATCCCTTTATGAGATTCGTATGCTGAACAGTCATTTTGAAGGCATGACCCTTCGGAAATTTCCGTTTACAGGAGACGTTATCTTTGTGAGGATCTTCAGAGGGAAAGACTCCATTGTGCCGCACGGAGACACAGAACTCCATATGAACGACCGCTTGATCGTCACAGGTTCCAAAGAATATGTAGATGAACTGAAGCGTGAGCTTGAGTTCTGTGAATATTGTTAAACCCAATCAGCTTCCCAGGAAAATTTCTTGGGAAGTTTTTATTTTAAGTTGTTTTCTTAAAGAAAGTTGATCACACCGCCAGGTTATCCTGCAGGGGAAATCAATATTTACTTTCTCCTTATGGATTGAGCAGGAGATTCCAAACCGTAACTCTAATTACTAATGTAGAAATGATCAAAGGGAGGCAAAATATGATGTGGGAAACCAAAGTGTTTGAAATCAGAGAAAAGATGAAAGAAAGCTTTTGGGACCTCCCCCTCGAGAAGCTAAATGAGAAGCCCTCAGAGGAGGAATGGAGCATTGCGCAAATCGTTCTTCACCTGGCTGGAGCTGAAAAGAGATTTTTGACATTGGCACTTGAATCAGCAGATAACCATTCGAATTCAAGTGAGAAGAATCCAGTCGATTTATCTGTATTCGAAGATCCATCAAGGAAATTGAAAGCACCCATCGAACCATCATCAGATTTTCAACCAAAAGAAGATTTAGCTCATGCTTTAGAGGAATCCCGCTCATATACGCTAAGATTCTTGGAATTATATACAAAGAAGGGATTGGATAAACGGTCCATGCATCATCATCGATTTGGAGAAATGCCCATTTGGCAAGTACTGGAGCTCCTCGGTAAACATGAACAGCGGCATATCATTCAAATAGAAGAAGTTAAAAGGCGAATCATGTAGGGATTTTTCTTTTCTTTTAACCAGGATTCCTGTAGAATTAGTATCAGGTACTAATAACATGTATAAATTAGGAGGATTACAATGACTCTTTCATTAAAAGGTAAAACCTATGTGGTTATGGGAGTTGCAAATAAACGCAGTATCGCGTGGGGCATTGCCCGCTCTTTACATCAATCGGGTGCGCGTTTGATCTTTACATATGCAGGGGAGCGATTTGAAAAAGGTGTTAGAGATCTGACCAGTACATTAGAAGGTGGAGAGGATTCACTCGTTCTGCCATGTGATGTAACAAGTGATGAGGATATTGAAAAATGCTTTGCGGCCATCAAAGAAGAAGTCGGTGTCATTCACGGACTGGCTCACTGTATAGCATTTGCCAATAAGGAAGAACTCGCAGGGGATTATATGAACACAACGAGAGATGGCTTCCTTCTGGCTCATAACATCAGCTCTTATTCATTGACTGCCGTTTCGAAAGTGGCGAAGGATCTTATGACGGAGGGTGGTAGCATCGTTTCCATGACGTACCTCGGCGGAGAAAGAGTCATGCAGAACTATAATGTGATGGGTGTAGCGAAAGCATCACTTGAAGCGAGCGTAAAATATCTTGCAAGTGACCTTGGTAAACACGGTATACGAGTGAACGCCATTTCAGCTGGACCGATTCGTACTCTTTCCGCTAAAGGTGTAGGCGACTTTAACAGCATCCTGAAAGAAATCGAAGAGCGTGCCCCGCTCCGCCGCAATACAACCCAAGAAGAAGTCGGTGATACAGCAGTATTCCTGTTCAGTGATTATTCCAGAGGAATCACAGGTGAGAATTTGCATGTAGACTCCGGTTACCATGTTTTAGGGTAACGTGACATTAATAAAGACCCCGTGCTTACATAGAAGCACGGGGTCTTTTTAATGATTCGTGCAGGCATTTTCAATCGCAGATAAGAAACTCATATGCCCTTTTTGCATACATATAAATGTAGAATGAAAGGAGGGGCATCGTATTGAATAGTCAGAAAAAGCCACTATTATATATACATCAGCCCAGAATGAATGAAGTGAAAAGCAGCATGCAGGATGTTTTCAGGGGATCTTCAAAGGTTACCCAACCAAAAAAAGAACGAATCATCCCCCAACAAATAGAAACGAAAAGGAGAACGGAGCTTTATGAAGCTGCCCCCTTGGGGTCGTTAAAGCAAGCGGAGTATCATCCCGTCAGAAAAATAGAAAAGGATGCCGTTGATCCCATCAGAAAAAAAGAATCTCTGGGAATTGAGCCCAGTCGGGAAGATAATTCTGCAAGTAAAGAAACGAGGCAACATCAAGGTCAATTAGGGAAGGATCCTTCTTATGACGGATACTTTAAGCCACTAACCCCCCTTTAAAGATCTCGATTTGGATGGAAAAATTGAGTATATGGAGCAAAGTATTATGGGCAGGTCCCCTTTTCCATGTGCGTTTCAAACTGATGAAGCAGTCTATCGCGGTGTCTTACTTAAAGCAGATGGAGCGTCCATTGACATTAAGACGTTTCAGGGTGATGAAGTCACTTTAAGTAGGAATTCATTAAAGGCGATTCAAATCATCGGGTTGAAATAAAAGAAGCCAGGCGGAATTTCCGACTGGCTTCTTGTTCTCGTTGCTTATTAGTCACAAATGCCTTCTACTCTTACATCATCGACACATTGGATAGCACAGAAGCAGTCTAAATCAACTGTGATACAATCTCCGGTCAATACGTACATGAAGTTTCTGTTTAACCCCATTAATTCGTCTTCAGAATCAACGTCTTCACCGGTAACATGGACTTTCTTCAACACTTGAAGTGTTGCACAGCAGTCATCAAATACATTCTTCACGCGGAAGTAAGGTGTTTTCCAGCAATAATGTTTAGGGTGTACCTTAAAAAGGTCTCCTTTTTTATTGTAAAGTTTGAAAACACGTGTATTTGGTGCATCTCCTACTGGACTTACTAAAGATCCAAGTGGCTCAAGAAAACAATCATTTTTACAATCAAAACAGTCTTGATCTGCTGCATCTTGAATATCTTTAATAGCTCGAACAGCAAGGCATACACAACCGCGGTCTCTTGCACCTGCAATATCATCTTTCTTGTAATTACCGCAACCCATAAGATTTTCCTCCTTAAATAATATTCGCTACATTAATAACATATTGTAGAGAAGGAAATTGGGTAACGGACAAATGCCCCTTTTGACTAAATTGGGCGGGATATAGTGTATAAAAGGAGTGGGATTATGGATATCTTTGAAATCATCATATTGGGTCTTGCTGTGTTTAGGATGACTCACCTCATCGTATTTGATAAAATCACTGAGTCTTTAAGGTCTCCATTTTTCGATGAAGTCACGGAAATGGGGGAAAATGGTGTGGAAGAAATTTTTCTTGTACCAAAACAAGGAGGATTGAAAGGGTTCATGGGTGAATTATTATCTTGCTATTGGTGCACAGGTATATGGGTTGCATTATTCCTATATGCAGGAAATATTTTTCTTCCCCTGATCTTTGTTCCTATCATCACCGTTTTAGCAGTTGCTGGAATTGCTTCTATCGTAGAGGCAGCTGTCCAAAGTTGGATAAGAGAGTGAATTTTTTTAGGTAATTAGTGGAAACAAGCTTACTGAAAGTCACATATAATGAACGTAAGGGCAATGGTAAAGGAGGACGATTAAGATGAAGAATGCTTCCACTGGTACTAAGAAATCAAGCAACGCTCCCATGAAGAAAAAAGGTTGCGGATGTGGCTCGAAAGTTAAGAAAAGATAGACTGCTCAAATATGGGCAGTCTTTTTTTTTTCATAAAATTTCACTTTAAGAAAAAAATAAAGCATGAGTACAAATAAAAGAGGGATATGTTATGAACAAAAAACGAATCATCGTTCCAATTACATTACTTGTCTTAATAGGCTGTGCTAACAAGGAAGATGGTACCGACAGCAAGATCGCGCTTATGAAGAAAACCGATCCACCTCCCATTGAATTAGTGGATAATCCCGAAACGGACAGCTATGGACATGCCGTCAAACGGGAAATTGCAAAAATGGAAGAGCTTTATGATGTAGCGGTCATCCAAGGAAAGGAAGAAACGCTTGTCGTATATAAAGTGAAACATTTAAAAAGATTTCATATGAAAAAGATCGAAAAAAAGATGGATGATTATCTGGAAAGTAAATATCCGGATGAGGATTTCATTCTATCAAGTGATTACAAGATTTTTCTTGAAACCATCCGTTTAAAGGAAAAGCTGAGAAGGGGTTCGATTTCAAAGAAAGACGCTGAAAAGAAGTTTCAGGATATCGTAGAGCTTCAAAAGGAAAAGACGTAGGAGGAATGACTTGTGGGGAAAGATAAAAAAACACCCGAACAGAGAAAATATGAACAGCTGGAGAAGGAATACGAAACAAAGAGACCCCTTGTTAAAAATGTTTTAAAGGCTTTCTTTGTCGGGGGGACCTTTTGCCTGATCGGTCAGGCCATATCGTATATGTACATTTATTTCTTCCATTTCACGGAGCAGACGGCTGGAAACCCGACTGTTGCCACGATGGTGTTTATTTCAATGCTTCTGACAGGCTTTGGGGTATATGATCATATCGGTCAATTCGCAGGAGCCGGAAGTGCAGTTCCGGTTACAGGATTCGGTAACTCAGTGATTGCAGCAGCGATTGAGCATAAAACCGAGGGGTATGTCCTGGGGGTTGGAGGCAATATATTCAAACTGGCAGGTTCGGTTATTGTTTTTGGAGTGTTTTCCGCTTTTATCGTAGCATTAATCAAAACGATCTTAATTCAATTGGGGGTGATATAATGCTTCAAGGTTCAAGATCATGGGTTTTTCCAGCTAATCCCGCCATTTTGTCGACAGGTGTGGTGGGCGGGCCCTTTGAAAAGAATGGGAACTTAGCTTCCGACTTTGATCAGTTTTATGATGATCTGTGGATGGGGCAAAACACGTATGAAAAAGCCAATCGAACGCTCATTGAAGATGCTGTTCAAATTGCCCTGGATAAAAAATCTCTCCAAAAGAGCGATATTCAATATTTCTTAACAGGAGATCTTATCAATCAAATCACCCCATCAAGCTTTGCAGCCAGAACAAACGGAATCCCGTACTTAGGATTGTTTGGTGCGTGTTCCACTTCTATGGAAGGGTTGGCATTATCTGCCTTCATCGTGAATTATCAAGGGGCGCAACATGTTGTGACAGGAGCTTCCAGTCATAATGCCGCAACAGAGAAACAATTCCGGTATCCGACTGAGTACGGTGGTCAAAAGCCTCCTACAGCGCAATGGACAGTAACAGGTGCAGGGTATGCGGTCATCGGGGCAGGCGGTAGCATTACGACGCAGGAACCTAGAGTTACATCTGCAACGATCGGCAAGGTGATGGATATGGGACTGAAAGATCCGTTCAATATGGGTGGAGCCATGGCACCGGCTGCAGCAGATACGATTGCAGGTCATTTTCAAGATCTGGGAAGAGATCCTTCTTACTACGACTTAATCATAACAGGTGACTTGGCTAAGATCGGCAGACAGACAGCTGTTGAAATGCTGAGGGGAGAAAGGATACAACTTCTCTGATCATCAGTTTAAAGACTGTGGAATGCTGATTTACCGCGAAAATCAGCCAGTCCAATCAGGAGCAAGCGGACCAGGCTGTTCAGCTACCGTCTTATATGGACATCTATTAAATGAAATGAGAAAGGGGACGTATAAACGGATCCTGGTTGTGGCTACAGGGGCCCTGTTATCGCCATTGACATTTCAGCAAGGGGAAACAATACCATGTATTGCCCATGCCGTTTCCATTGAATATATATAAGTGAAAGGAGGTAATGATGTGTTAGCTATGTTTTTTTGGTCTTTTACAATAGGCGGAATCATCTGCGTGATTGGTCAATTGCTATTTGATGTTGCTAAATTAACTCCTGCTCATACACTGAGCTTACTGGTTGTGGCTGGAGCTGTTTTTTCAGGATTCGGATTATACGAGCCCCTCATTGATTTTGCCGGTGCCGGGGCGACCATCCCCATAACCAGTTTCGGCAACGCCCTGGTCAATGGTGCCATGCAGGAATCCCAGGAACATGGTCTAGTGGGCGTACTTACCGGTATGTTTGAAGTAACAAGCTCAGGGATCTCCTCCGCCATTATATTTGGTTTTATTGGAGCACTACTTTTTAAACCGAAAGGATAATAGAGGTGAAATTGGATGCCTGAATATTTCGAAGTGGCCCTGCGCAGTATGTTTATACTACTGTCTCTATTCGTCATTACAAAGTTACTTGGTAAAAAACAGCTTTCTAAATTATCCTTTTTTGAATACATTACTGGAATCACCGTGGGGAGCATTGCAGGGACTTTATCGATGGACCTGGGCCTTCCATTAAGCGAGGGCTTGATGAGTATCTTCCTATGGTTTATGTTTCCTCTCCTGTTCTCCTACTTGTCATTGAAAAGCGTGAGATTCAGGCACTTTGCTGAAGGAGAACCAACCGTGTTTATTAGGGATGGAAACATTGATGAGAAGGCATTAAAGAAAGAGCAGTATTCCGTTGATGAACTGCTGGAACAATTGCGAAAGAAAGATGTCTTCCGCGCTGAAGATGTCGAGTTCGCTTCACTGGATACAAACGGCGATCTAAGTGTGCTGCTGAAGAGAGAAAAGCAGCCACTCCTCCGGGAGGATGTGTATTCCATTTCACAGCAGTCTTCACCTCCACAGGCAGTCATTTTAGATGGGGAAATTGATGAAGCAGCTCTTCAAGAAGTCGGATTTCCCATGCCCTGGTTACAAAAAGAGCTCTCGAAAAGGCACTTACAGGTGGAATCCATCTTTCTTGCCCAGCTGGATCGTGAGGGGAACCTTACCTTCGACCTGTACAATTGGACAAACACACAATAAAATTCCCCATAAGCCCATACGGATTACTCTCTCAATACATATGTTATAAGAGACTAATGGTAAAAGAGAGGTGACAGTAAATGCCTTATGGATATGGATATGGTTACGGTGGCTGTGGATATGGATATGGCGGTTATGGATCGACTTTTGTATTAATCGTCGTGCTTTTCATTTTATTAATTATCGTTGGAGCCAGTTTCTGTTAGAAAGGGGTACAAAAGGCAGAATCCTCGTTCAGAGAGATTTTGTCTTTTTGTTTGAGGAACGAGTGAAAAACGTCTGCACGAAAGATGTTCCTCCATTCCCTGCAAATAATCAGCCAATTTTGAAAGAAATCCCTCAACATGAAAAATCCCAATTCATTATCACGCTCCCGGTTTTTTTACATATGATGCTTATAGTTAAAAGGAGGCGTGAGGTAAATGAATAATAACTTTTTTAAGAATTTAGAGAAGAAGACAGGCGTAAACATGAACGAAGTGTTTGAGCTTGCAAACTCATTACAGAATGCGAACTTCAAAGATGAGGCAACGGTCAGAAGCGTCATTAAACGAGTATCTAAAATAGCCAATAAACCTGTAAACAAGGAAATGGAAGATAAAATCGTTCAGTCGATCGTGAATGATGGAAAGCAACTGGATTTTGGAACCATTTCAAATATGTTAAATAAAGGGAAAAAATAAAGTTTCTATAAAAGAAAAGGAGAATGGACATAAAGATGTGTGCCCGCACGTATTTTATGTTAATTCTCCTTTTTTATTTATATTCGGGGAGCAGTGGCGGAGATCTTATTCAACCGTGGTCCGGCTCAACTAAGTGCAAATGAGAGATGTTGTCATAAATAGTTTAAAGCTCAAGAGACAATGGGTACTTATAAGTAAGGAGGTAATGATAATGGGTTATATCGCTCCAATTCCCCACCATCAATATAAACAGTATCAGGAACGTGAATTAAAAGTGAATAAACATCCGTTTACCTTCCTCCCGGTCCAACCTGTAAAGCCGCCGAAAAACAGGTCACAGGCACAACAGGGAGAGACAGAAACAACCAAACCAAACACTCGATTGATTAAACCCAATACTTCATATAAGTCCTTCCCTTACACCCCTACCTCATCAAAATTAATGGCCAAGCTAACAGGAAAAGGCACCTATTTCAACGAATATGTTTAAAGGGCTTTCACGTTGAAAAGCTCTGATCGTTTTTATATGTATTCCACACATTTCGGGAGGTCATAACTTGAAGCTAGAAAACCTAAGCGGGCACTGCTATGCATTTACGGGCAGCGTGACGATCGGTTACTGTATGAAGGAAGGGGAGGGGCTGCTCATTGACAGCGGATTGGATGATTCCTCAGTGAAGAAAGTAATCCGTTACCTTGCCAAAGAAAGCCTACCCCTTCATTATTGTGTCATTACCCATGCCCACGCCGATCATTTTGGAGGAGCTCACTACTTAAAGGAAAAACTGGGAATCCCTCTTTTCGCCCCAAATTTAGAAAAAGCGATCATGGAGAACCCCATCCTTGAACCGATTTATTTATTTAATGGAGCATATCCCCTGAAGGAATTGCGGAATAAGTTTCTTGAAGGACAGGCAGTGGAAATGGATGAAGTAATTTTGACGGGTAAGAACTCCATCGGACCTTTTTCATTTGAAGCAATCGATTTGCCCGGGCATTCGTATGGGCAGGTTGGGCTCCTCATTGACGATGTATTATATGCTGCAGACAGTTATTTTGGCAGGGAGACTTTACGTAAGCATATTATTCCGTTCATTATCGATGCCGAACAAACGCTGGAATCATTAGAAAAGCTCCTTCACATTGGATGTAAAGGAGCGATCCTTGGACACGGGAGATATGAAGAGGGATTTATTGATACTGTCCGGGTTAATATGAATCTTCATAAGGAACACCTGAATTCCCTCTTAGGACTGGTACAAGCTACCCCGGATGGGCAGTCTATAGAAAAAATCACGAAAAGATTTTTGGACGTACATAACGTATCTGTCTCAAACCTTGGGCAATGGCTGCTGTACCGAACATCCGTCACTGCTTACCTGAGCAGCCTGGAACGAAGTGGGCTCTTATCCTTTCAAGTAAGAGAGAACGAACTCATCATTTCCCATCACTAATATCCCTGAACCAACAGGCTTTCTCCTTCTTCCCATTCAGCGTAGAGAACATCTTTGGAGGAGAGGAAGCCCTGTTTTTTTTATCTCCGTCAATAGCCAATCTTCTTTTTGTTCAACGAGCTTTAAGTTATCGTATAGGATTTCCCCATCTACGATTAATGAAAGAGGGAGAGATGCTGGTTTCGCAGGAATATCTAGATCCTGTCGCTGTACGATTTCATAAATTGACTTTCTGATCACACTCAATGTACCGTCAGATTCTAAAAGAGCATATTCACATTCCCTTACTGAGAAGATTTCCTTTGCCCGAAGGAGGTGCTGCAGTTGATTTAGGTCTAAATGGTTTCGTTTGAGTTCATTAAAGTCAATCTTTCCTTTTTTTATAATCAATGCCGGTGTTCCTTCCATCATATGGCGGAATTTTCTGGATTTCTGTGTGAAAAACTCTGTAAAAAAAAATCAAACTTCCCCAAATGAAGATGGCTGAAAGGATGGGAAGTATCGTTGTCTTTCCATCATATAAGGAATTCCCTACAAGTTCCCCCAATATCAAGGCTGAAATAAAATCAAACGCTGATATTTGTGTAATTTGTGTTTTACCGAGGATTTTTGTGAGTAGTAATAAAGCAAAATATCCAACGATTAATTCGACGGCAATCGACATGTACTCCATCTTGATCCCCCTTCCCATACACTATCCCATTATCGACGAGTTCATAGGGGATTATACTTCTTGAAAGGGCAATCGTTTAACTAAAAAAAGAACCACGTGATGAAGCAGACCTGCTCATCACGTGGTTCTTTTATAGTTCTTTTTTCATTGTTCTGTGAGGGATCCCTGCATCCATAAATTCATCAGAAGTCACTTGATAGCCCAGACCTTCGTAAAAAGGGATGGCATATGTTTGGGCGTTCAACTTTAAATGAGCCAAGGACTGCTTCTTAGCATATTCCTCGATGGCAAGCATGATGTTACGACCTGCGCCTTTTCCTCTGACTGATTCCAGAACACAGATTCTTTCCACTTTCCCTACCCCGTCAATTATACGGAAACGGCCGGCACCTGCAGGTTGATTTTGATCGTAGAGGACAAAATGAGTGGAATCATTTTCGAATTCATCGATTTCTTCCTCCAGAGGCACCTTTTGTTCTTCAACAAACACGGTCTTCCTAATATTGAAAACATCTTGAATTTGATTTTCTGTTTTGGCGACTTCTACGTTCAATGTTTATTCTTCCTTTCCAAGACGGAAGGTTTCATATACTGTCCATGAACCATTCTCTAATTGGTATAATAGATGGAAGCGGTCGATGGTTTCTTCATGATTGATTCCAAGCATGCCCAGTGATCCGAATATATCCGAGTGCTCATCATTTGAAAGCTTCTGGGCGATCGTTATGTGAGGGACGAAAGCGAATTCTGGTTCGTCTCCCATGAAACGATGACTATGCATGTCATCGTGCAGCCCTTGAAGTTCAGGAGTCGGATTCACCTTGAAATAAATGACGTTATTAACAGGTTGAAAGGAGCTTACTTTGTATACTTTAAGGTTGAAAGGATCGTATTTCTTTGAAATAGCCGCTAATTTAGAAGCGATATCTTTGATTTGATCATCATCTGCACTAAAGACATTCTTTAACGTCAAGTGTGGTGGAACCAGTGCATAATGAGGATCATAACGTTTCCTATAAGAGTTTGCGATATCTTGCAGCTTTTTCGATGGGAAAATGACTATACCATAATTCATTTTCATCAATCCTCCTCTATTTAACTATTTTTTTATATGTATAGTATAGCAAATTTTTCAAAAATTTAATATAGGGCGAACGAAAGGGGAAGGGGACAACCACCATCATGTTCATCCGAATGAGGAGTGGGGAGAAGCTTGACTTCGCCACTCCCCGTTAATCAATTGAACATAATCTTAAGGGCACGTCGTAAATCAGGCTGCCAATACTTCCATGTATGATCTCCTTGGAATTCTTCATAAAAGGAAGAAAAGCCCTTTTGTTCGAATGTTTCATGAAGCTTTCGGTTGGGCGTTAGGAAGTCCTTTACGCTTCCATCCGTCGTTTTTACCTCTGTCTCTTTCTGGCCGATGACATGGTATATGCTCAATAGGTGAGGCTGAGAGAAGTTTTCAACGGCTTCTAACACTTTCTCGTTGACAAAAGGGGACTGAAGTAGAACTTTCCCGAACGTATTGGGATACTTCAGTGCTGTCATTAATGAAACAGTCGCCCCTAATGAATCTCCAACGAGTGCACGTCCCATTCCCATATGAAATGTCGGATAATGCTCATCAAGATACGGAACCAACTCATGGGCCAAAAAGCGAATGTAAGCATCGTTCTCTTCCCCATGGGGATGGTATTTTCTTCTGCGGTCTTCCACATCTTTGTAAGGAACTCCGACTATGATCGTATTTTCAATTTCTTTTCTTTCGAGAAGTTCATCAGCCAGTCGAGGTATTCTTCCTAGCTGGAAGTAATCCTTCCCATCCTGGGTAATGAGCAGTGAATATTTATAAAGAGGAGAAAAAGTGGCTGGCAGGTATACGAGCATCTTGATCTCTTCACTCAATTCTTTACTATAGAGGTTCAGTTCAGTTACATTTCCTCTTGCGGTTGTCATGACGATAGCCTCCTAAAAATCAGTGTTAACGTTTACAGAACGATTGTATCATAATCTCCTGGATAATTCCCTAAACCGAATCGCAATACGAAAATTCGAAACAATGTTATAATTTTTACTAAGCAAATGCACTGTATGAAAGGGGAATCACTATGAACAAACCAGTACATTCAAGAGACGTCACGAAAGCCGCCTTAAAGAGATTGAAAGATAGAGGTGTAACAATAGAGGATATTGCTGACATTGTCTATGAAATGCAGTACCCATATAATCTTGAGTTGAACATGGATGATTGTGTGGAAAGTGTAAAGAAAGTATTGTTGAAGAGAGAGATCCAGCATGCCATCCTGGTAGGCGTTGAACTGGATATTCTAGCGGAAGAGAAGAAGCTTTCCGAACCGCTTCAATCAATAGTGGAATCGGATGAAGGATTATTTGGAGTGGATGAAACCATTGCATTAGGGGCTGCCCTTGGATATGGAAGCATTGCAGTAACGACATTCGGACATCTTGATAAAAATAAAATCGGAATCATCCGTGAGCTGGATACAAAGAATGGAAAGGGTGTACATACCTTTTTAGACGATATTGTGGCGAGCATTGCGGCAAATGCTTCTTCTAGAATCGCACATAGCCTGCGGGATCGGGAAGAAAATATTTCAGAGGCGGATAAGATGAAGTTTGAAGATGAGGAGTTAATCGGGTAGAGAGTGAGAGATGTATATGCGAGAAGCCGGCGGGGAAATATTCTTCACCGGCTTCTCTAGGGACGATGAAAATGAAATCGCTTTATACATTCTCTATTCAATTGTGAAAAAATTCTCCTAAGGCCAACGAGCCTAATACCAGAACCACAGCCCATCAATACTGGATGAGTTCAGTTTTTTTTATGAAAAACAATAAAAGATTATGTATTTAATTTGACAAGATTATTACGGATTGTGTTACAATTATTTCGGTAAAGTAGAAAATTTAATAGGGGGGAATTAGAATATGAAAAAACGCAGTTTATTTTTAAGCACTGCACTACTTCTAGTTCTATCTGTCATTCTTGCTGCATGTGGCGGCGGATCAGGTGGAGGATCATCTGAGGGTGAAGGCAACAAAGAGGTTGACTTCATTGGAATCGCTACAGGTGGAACAGGGGGGTACATATTACCCGTTGGGCGGAACATTCGCTAAGATCATTGAAGATGAAACCGGAATCAAGGCATCTGCTTCAACTTCAGGTGCATCTGCAGAGAACATGGCTTCGATTAAAGACGGAAAAACTGAAATCGCTTTTACACAAACAGATATCGCTTCTTATGCATCTGAAGGAACAGAAATGTTCAGTGACAACAAGGTAGAGAACGCACGTGGTATTGCAACTTTATATCCTGAAACGATTCAAATCGTTACAACGAAGGATTCTGGAATCAAATCTGTTGAAGATTTAAAAGGGAAAGTCGTTTCTGTAGGTGAAGCAGGATCAGGGACATTACTTAATGCAAAGCAGATCCTTGAAATCCATGGAATCACTTTAGAAGATTTACAGGCTCGTAACTTATCTTTTGATGATTCAACGACAGGTATCCAAGATGGAACAATCGATGCGGCATTCATCACTTCAGGTACTCCAACAGGAGCGGTTGAAGGTTTGGCTGCAACAGAGGATATCACGATCGTACCTGTTGAATCCGGTAAAATCAGTGAGCTGATCGAGAAGTATCCTTACTACTCTGAAGATGAAATCCCTGCAGGAACTTACAGCAAAGTCGATGATGCGGTTACAACCGTTGCAGTTCGTGCCATGCTGGTAACCAATGCAGACATTTCTGAAGAGGTCATTTATGATGTAACGAAAGCAATTTTTGAAAATACCGATTCTATCACTCATGCCAAAGGTAAGATCATCAAGGCTGAAGATGGGTTAAAAGGTATGGGGATTGAATTACATCCTGGTGCGAAGAAATACTTCGATGAAAAAGGCGTTTCAATGGAATAGTTCCACACCAGCAGAAGGACGAAAGGATAGGCCGCTTAAAACGGTCTATTCTTTTGTTTTGGAACAGGTTAAATCCCTGTTAAAAAGTATTGAATAGAATGGTGGGAATTCTGGTGAAGAAGGTTTCATTCATAGGATCATTTCTCATTATTCTTGTTTTTGTATCCATCATCTTTATTCCCTTTCAAACGTATCTGGTGATCGAACCAAGAAGTACAGAGGGGAGATCCTGTCCTCTTTAGACTGCCTGAAGATCAAACATTTTCGGTTCGATACACTCATTCTATTCATCTATCGGAAGTAGAAGAGTTTTATCGCCAATCTACCAATCAAATTCAACAGACAATGCTGCTTTACGAGGATACAGCAATTGGTATGCCTTCTAATGCAGAAGGAAATGAATCCTTCGAAGTAACAAAAGAAGGGAAATATTTATTATCAAATATGGATAGAATTTTTTCATTCATTGATATCCGAATCGGACAAGTGGTAGCCAATCACAGACTTGTAGTGGAAGGTGAGGCCTATCCTTTAGCTGACTATTTTGATAAAGGCTCAGTCGTTCGGATGCAATTGAAGAAGCAATCACATTATGATCAGTGGAAAGGAGTGACCGTTGTTGGAAAAAGATAATCATTTCGAATCACTAAGCTCTGAACAACAACAAGAGTTATTAGAAAAGTATGATCCTGAATCATCGACCAGAAAACTGAATCATGGACTTTTTAAATGGGTTATATTCTATGGTCTATTAGCATTTTCTCTATTTCAATTAGTCGCATCGATCTTTCAGTTCATCCCTAGACAATTGTTATTATCCATTCATTTAGGGTTTGCCTTGTCCCTTGTCTTTCTTCTGTTTCCAGCAAGAAAGAAAAATTTACGGAAGGATAAAGTGGCATGGTACGATGTCGGTCTCTCTGTCATCTCGGTAGGAATCGGTGCATACTGGCCGATTATGCAGGATGATATAGTCAGCAGGGTAGGTATCATGACATCGCTTGATTTTTATGTTGGATTTGCAGCGATGATCCTTGTGCTGGAGGCAACACGTCGTGCAGTCGGTTTACCGATCACCATCATTGCCTCTTCTTTCATCCTCTATATGTATTACGGTCGTTTGATGCCTGGATTCCTTGCTCATAGAGGATATGACTGGGACGATATCGTGAAGACGATGTTCTTTACTAGTGAAGGGATTCTTGGAACACCGCTTTATGTTTCAGCAACCTTTATCTTCTTATTCTTATTATTCGGAGCTTTCCTGGTCAAAACAGGAGTAGGTCAATATTTCAATGATTTAGCAGTTGCAATCGCCGGTAAGCGGACAGGCGGTCCTGCCAAGGTTGCGATCTTCTCCAGCGCCCTACAAGGTACGATCAGTGGAAGCTCTGTTGCGAACGTCGTTACATCGGGTTCCTTCACGATTCCAATGATGAAGAAGCTTGGTTATCGAAAAGAGTTTGCAGGCGGAGTAGAAGCGGCAGCCTCTACAGGTGGACAGCTGATGCCGCCGATAATGGGAGCGGCAGCGTTCTTGATGGTTGAATTTATCGGGGGGAATCTCTTATTGGGATATCGCAAAGGCTGCTACAATTCCGGCCCTGTTGTATTTTACAGGAATTTGGATCATGACTCACTTTGAAGCCAAACGAATCGGTCTTCGCGGTCTATCAGATGAAGAAATGCCTGACCGCAAAGAAGTCTTAAAGAAAATCTACCTGCTCATGCCGATCCTTACTGTCATCATTTTATTAGTAAGTGGAATGAGTGTTATGCGCGCAGCACTTTGGTCGATTGTCGCCACTATCGTGATCAGCGCGATTAGAAAGGAAACCAGAATTGGCTTTAGAGATGCAGTCGACGCATTAGTGGATGGAGCACGAACGGCCCTTTCTGTAGCCGTAGCAACTGCCGCTGCGGGTATCATTGTCGGAGTTGTAACAAAAACCGGTCTGGGCTTGACTCTTGCAAATGGTCTGGTGGACCTTGCAGCAGATCTGACAAGTTCTAATGAAGGCAAGCTGATCCTGACACTGGTGTTTACAATGATTGCTTCAATCGTGTTGGGGATGGGATCTCCTACAACAGCCAATTACGTCATTACTTCAACGATTGCAGCACCTGCTATCATCCTGTTGGGGGCACCTGAGTTGGCTGCTCATTTATTTGTTTTTTACTTTGGTATCATTGCAGATATCACACCACCAGTGGCTCTTGCCGCCTTTGCAGCAGCCGGTGTTTCAGGGGGAGAGCCGATACGGACAGGGGTCAATTCTGCCAAATTAGCGATTGCTGCCTTTATTATCCCGTATATGTTCGTTCTGTCACCTGAGTTATTGATGATTGATACAACGATCCCAAGATTATTATGGGTAGTCTTTACTGCGATAACAGGTATGATGGCCATAGGAGCCGGTATGATCGGATATTGGTACCGCAGAGTCTATCTGATCGAACGTTTCCTTTGTGTGGCCGCCGGCTTGATGCTGATTTATCCTGAGGGAAGCACTGATATCATCGGATTGGTGTTATTTGCTGTCATGCTCGGCTTACAATTCTTCATCAAAAGAGAAGACAAGACACCAAAGAGTGCAACGGCATAATCCGTTCATAAGAGGATGAACCCTTAAAGGTTCATCCTCTTATTTTGGTGAAGTTAAGAATATACTTCTACTGGTTCAAGCTTTGTTCGGTTAGAGGGAATCCTAGGAAAGTCAGGATATAGTCCGCCCATTGTGAGGAAGTGGAGGGGAAACGGCTAGAATATCATTCATTCGGAACTTTCGGATATTTTTACGTAAAAAGCAATAAGCGGTTATACTATTCCCTTCTACTTTTTTCACCAGTATTTTTCGTTGAGTGCAAATGAGACTCTCAGTCAAATAAATAATTTCAATTGGACTTTGATCTATAAGGGAACGTGTTAATAGGGTTTTCATAGTTTTCGCTCCTCTCTCATAAAAGAGTTCTTCCTAAGGAGTCTGCTGTTCGGTATATACCTTGCAGTTGGCAATGGCCAGTGTCCTCTCAAGGTTTTCATTAAACCATGGGGAAAGGGCACCTTGCATAGATCGCTGCAGATGAGTAGTTGTTAAAGTGTACATTTACTAAGCAGTATATACGAACGAATGTTCTTTTATGCATGGCCTCTCAAAAGATGTGATGTAGAACAAAAAAATCGTTGACTTTTTTCTGAATTTGACTATAATTTAATATATACCTTACATCGAGACTTGTTAGCTCAGTGGGAGAGCACTTCCTTGACAGGGAAGGGGTCGTGGGTTCGAATCCCTCACAGGTCATACAAAAAAACCTGCATCTTATTAAGATGCAGGTTTTTTATGTACTTCATATTACGGAACCAATACATAAAGCAGAATGCAAAAGGACTCTGTTACAACGTACAAGAGTCCTTTCAAAAAAATATGTCGATAAATCTATTATAAACTGTCTTCTAATTCTTCCTCAAAATAGAACGTGCCGGGATGTTCTTTAACGATATAAGAAAATCGCTTCATATTCTTAACATATTGCCACTTCAAGATTGTCACTGTTTCGCCTGTTTCTTTAATGGTAACGATAGCACCAGTATTAAACCGATTCTTTGTGGATTTCATTGGGCACTTCCTTTCCTATACCTTCATTATACCACAGTTTATCCGTTGTTTTTATCGTCTCATTTATGATTATCTGATTAAAGCGCTTACCCGGACTTTGCATCTGTCTGGTTGAGTGAGGAAGAATGATCTGATAAGAGTTCACGTGTGAAAACAAGATTTTGAACCTTGGGGAACGAGGGAGGAGATACTGTCAGAAGTCTGACTTTCAAAACTTATCCTTGAAGAACTTGCTTATTTGTTTCATTACTGTTATTCTATAAAAGAATTATTTTTGTCCGGTATACGAGGGAAGAACAAGATTTGGTTTTCACCTATATCGCAAGAATAGTAATACATTGTGTGTAATGCACTTTAGGAGGCAACAAACATGGAAAATGGTAAAGTAAAATGGTTTAACGCAGAAAAAGGTTTCGGATTCATCGAAGTTGAAGGTGGAGACGATGTATTCGTACACTTCTCAGCGATTCAAGGTGAAGGTTTCAAATCTCTTGACGAAGGTCAAGAAGTATCTTTCGACGTTGAACAAGGTGCTCGTGGACCACAAGCAGCTAACGTTCGTAAAGCATAATCTAACTTTACACATTCAAAAAACAGACTCATTCTTGAGTCTGTTTTTTTTATGAGTTGTTGAAACATAAAGCTTATTTGCCTAGATCCTTCTTCGTCACTTCGCTTCTGATATTGATTTCTTTTGAGAATTCAGTATCGTTTTTTTTGTTGTGAGGGTATTTGTTTTTTCGTTCACGATTATCATTCTTATTTGTCATTATTGTCGCCCCTTTATAGTAAATAGATGTTACTACTATAGTCTTACCTGTTGAATGTTCATTATCCCGGGAAATAAAGGCAAGAAGAATCAACAGACTCCCACTGGTGGGGATTTCCATGGTATAGTAAAGGGGTCTATTTATACAATTGGGAGGGGAATAATGAGAGAATTGTATGATAAAGTCATTGAATTCAGGGACGAACGAAATTGGAGCGCCAACCACAATGAAAAGGATCTTGCCATATCCATTTCATTAGAAGCAAATGAACTTCTGGAAAATTTCCAATGGAAAACCAGCCGTGAAGCAGTGGAGACCGCCCGGCAGGATATTAAAGAAGAAATGGCAGATGTCCTGATTTACCTCATTCAGCTCGCTGATAAAATGGATGTTGAACTAGAAGATGAAGTATACAAGAAACTTGAAAAGAATGCACGTAAATATCCAAAGTAAAGATCAGGGGCGGACTACGTTGACAGGTCCGTCCTTTTACTTACTCATAATACTCATGAAATCCTGAATGAAGGCTTGATAGTCCAGGGAAAGATAGATTTTTGTAGTTGAATCCTCTGGCATGGAACCTACACGGAAATCGGCTGTGGACTGGCCACGGTTATCACCTACAATTTGTACATCTACATTTCTTATTAAATAGCTTCCCATATCTGGATTCATGACTAATGAGAGGGTCAGGACATCATGAAGAGGGGCTCCATCTATTCCGGGAACCATTTCTTGATATGCTTGAAAATAATAATCATATACTTTATCAAGGATTTTTACTAAAGGGCTTGAAGAAAGATTTTGGATTTCCTCTATCTGTTTTCTTGTTATGATGGCGTTATTCGTTACGTTAAGGGGAACAGAGGTGATATTTTTTACTTGTGTCATGACGAAGTTGCTGGCTATAGGGTCTCCATGAAAGTTTGCTTCGGCCACTTTCGTAACGTTGCCGGGTACAAAAAAAGCACCGCCCATGATATAGAATTCATGGATTTTTTTTTTCAAACTGATCATCCATCATAAATGCCATCGCCAACGATGTGTTCCTTCCTACATCGACTACCACAATGTCGTGATATTCTTCTACTAATTGAAAGATCTGGGAGAAATTAAGTAATTCACCTTTGATCGTATCAGGTGGACGAATGGGACCTAATCCGTCTTTGCCGTGAATCTCTGGGTAGTAGACAGGCGATTCCCCCGTACAGGAGCGGGTTGCCCCTCCGATAACCGGAATATTCGTCTGTTCAGCCAGCTGCAGTAAATACGCAACATTATCTGTTGCCTGCTCTTTATCTACATTCCCATAACCTGAAACAATACCTACGAGATTAATATCGGGATGGAGAAGTGCATACATAATCGCAATGGAGTCATCGATTCCCGGGTCTGCGAAAAGGAGTATATTCTTCATATCGTCGTCTCCTTTTGTTCGGTTTGTTCAAATATATGTATAGAATAGGGTATTATGCTGTACAGAATGCCATATAGGATAAAGTGCCAAGCAGATAGTCTTTTATGCTTTAATCCATCGCTTCATAAAGGGAGTTGCGTCACGGATGTTCAGAAAGGACTTTGTCGTCTGATATTTCATTAAGCTCTTTTCCAGAACGAACGTTGTTTCAACAAACAATACCGAGGCTCTGTTGCTCAGACAACCAGTATATAGCTACTCCCCTTAAAGCGTGGGCCCATCCTCGGCTTATATATCAGTGGATAATTTTTTCAGGATTAGCAATAATAAAATCAGCCAACACCTTTTCCTGGTCACTTAGAAGTGATCGAGTGCCTGTCATGCAAGAGAAACCATTTCGCTCGTATCTCTAGCATGGATATAAAGAAAAAAATTTTATGATGAATGACCAAATAAAAAATATTATTTCATAAATTACACCACGGAATTTTATTTCGTATTATAATATACAAGGTGAAGACATATTTGGATTGAAAGGAATGATCAAACTATGACAAAACAACAAATAGGAGTGGCCGGTGTAGGAGTGATGGGAAAGAGTCTTGCCTTAAACTTCGAAAGCAGGGGCTATTCAGTTTCTATATATGATGTGTCTGACGAAAAGGTCAAGGAGGTTCTTGGAGAACATCCCGATAAGAAAATGGTAGGTACTCATGATGTAAAAAAATTCGTCCAGTCTTTAGAGACGCCACGAAAGATCCTCATTATGGTTCCAGCAGGTGCCATTACTGATAAGGCCATTGATTCCTTACTTCCTCACTTAGATGAAGGGGATATTCTGATTGATGGTGGAAATACGTACTTTGAAGATACGATCCGTAGAAATAAGGAACTTGGTGAAAAAGGAATCAACTTCATCGGAGCGGGTGTATCCGGAGGGGAAGAAGGTGCATTATACGGTCCTGCCATCATGCCTAGTGGCCAGAAGGAAGCATATGACTTAATCGAGCCTTTCCTGAACGCGATTGCAGCGAAGGTAAAAGGGGATGCATGCAGTACATATATCGGTCCGGACGGATCAGGACATTATGTGAAAATGGTTCATAACGGAATCGAGTACAGTGATATGCAACTCATTTGTGAAGCATATTATCTCATGAAAAATGTCCTTGGACTAAACGCTTCAGAGCTTCACGAAATATTTAAAGAGTGGAACGAGGGAGAGCTTGACAGCTACCTGATCGAAATTACGGCAGATATTTTCACAAAAGTGGATGAAGAAACAGGAAAGCCCCTAGTGGAAGTAATTCTGGATACAGCAGGTCAAAAGGGGACAGGTAAATGGACAAGCATTTCTGCACTGGAACTGGGAGTACCCCTTTCCATCATTACGGAATCTGTGTTCGCCCGATTTATTTCTGCCATGAAGGAAGAAAGAGTAAAAGCAAGCAGAATCTTAAAAGGTCCTAAGAATACCACATTCACAGGGAACAAAGAAGAGTTTATTGAAATGATTCGTAAAGCTTTGTACCTAAGCAAGATTTGTTCCTATGCTCAAGGCTTTGCTCAGCTTCAATCCGCTTCAGATGAATACCAGTGGGATCTGAAACCTGGAGAGATCTCCATGATATTCAGAGGGGGATGTATCATCCGTGCCGGGTTCCTGGAGGACATCAAGAACGCCTATGATCGTGAGCCTGGTTTAACCAATCTACTACTTGACCCGTATTTTAAGGAGATCGTTGAAACGTACCAGGATGCAGCGCGAGAAGTTGTGGCAACAGCCATTAAGATTGGAGTTCCAGTTCCGGGCCTTGCTAGTGCATTAGCCTATTATGACAGCTATCGTTCTGAGTCACTCCCGGCTAATCTTCTTCAAGCTCAACGAGATTATTTTGGTGCACATACGTATCAGCGTGTGGACAAAGAAGGAACATTCCATACGGATTGGTTATCAAAGTAAGAATAGGGAAGCCCTGTGATATCATCACAGGGCTTTATTATGTTACTCCTTGCTCGATGACTCCTCTTTGGTTTGATGCTTTTTCTTCTCATCACGCAGGTCTTTTTTTAGGTCGTCTAATGGAATCGGATCGACATTTCTCTCGCTTTCATGCTGATCGAGGATACCGTCATGATCCTGATTGATTTGTTCTGGATGATCATTTTTTCTTGTGGACATTGTTCTACCCTCCCTAAATGATTGTTCCTTTACCATACCCTTCCTCGGGGGAGAATAACCTCTCATGTGCAGGAATGAAAAAAGAAAGCCACCTGTCACCAAGCGGCTTATCAATGGAAGTTTTTAAATTTTAACGTCGACTTTAGCGTTTTTCTTTAGTTCTTTCACATGCTGTACGAGTTTTTCCTGTTTTTTCTGCTGCTCTAACTGAGTTTTGATTTGAGGCTTTACTTCTTCAAATGTTGGTGCTTCTTCTGATTGATCTTGTCCCTGACTGCTTGCATACTGGTCATAAAACTTTTTCATCTCATCTTCGGTTACATCTTCTACTTTGATTTCTTTTTCAACATAATGTGTATACTTGATGTTTTCAGCGATTTGAGTTCTCAACTCATCCATTGTAAATCCGGCTTTTTTCATTGCATCTTCAAATTTTTTCTCGTCTTTGTATTGTTTTTTCACTTCATCAAGCTGTTTATTGATTTCTTCTTCAGATGCCTTATACCCTTTTTCATCTGCTTGCTGCATAAGAAGAGTCTGTCCTATCAGGCTATCGATTGTCTGTTCTTTAATTTGTTTCACTGCCTCTTTACTGGTTGGATCCTGGCCCATTTGCTGAAATTGCATCTGGGATTGAGTCAGTACGTTGTTAAAGTCTTCACCTTTGATTTCTTCGGCATTTACGACGGCAACGACCTTGTCTTTTTCAACTTTTTGTTCATCCAATTTCTTTTGCATTTCTTCCATCTGCTTGGCTTGTTCTTCCTGACCTTTTGCTTGTTCAGTGCTTTCTTCTTCTGTTTTCGGCTTTTCTTCTTTGCTATCCTCATTTGAACCGCATGCAGCCAGTCCAATCGCTATAATTGCTAATAGTAGAGTCGTAAATATTTTTTTCATAATAAACTCCTTTCAATTCTAAGGTGTGATTCAGAAAAGATCACTTAAAGGGCATTGTAAAGGATTAACCCTGAAAAAGAAAGCATTTAAACCAAAAGTATAGTTTGTAATAAGCTTGCAATACTGTTTAAGGAACCCGTAAGTCCACAATTGTATCCGTTTCCAACACTCTAGGCTTCATTCCAATTGTAAGAGAATCTTTACTTCTGTTTATCGTTGGAAATACATGAAGAAAAGAGGCTGTTCAAATCGAGTTTGCTCCTCCATTCAAACAGCCGTTAAAAAATATTGGGGGCCAAAGAATACTGTCAAACAACCTTCTAATTGAAGTATAGTGACGGCGTCTCATTTCATCAACCAGCTTATTGGAACATGTCGTGCAGTGAGTGACACTGTGGAGGTATGAATCATTGTCCTCCTATCATTTTCACGGTAGATAATAATTATAAGCATATTTTTTGAAGGGGATTTCCTTCTTTTCGTTGAATGAAAGGAATAGAAGAAATGATGAAAGGAGAAGGACGATGAAGCAATTAGTAAGAGTTGGAACCATCTATATACCAGTAGGGAATGTCCAAAAGGCAACGGAATGGTATCAGAAGATATTGAATGGTGAAGTGAACTATCAGGATGAGGACAAAGCCATTCTGAACCTTGCAAATATGAGTATCTTCCTGGTGGGATCCTCAGAAGGTGAAAGCAGTAACTTTCAGGATAGATTCAACAAGAAACGATTTTCATTAACGTTTGAAGTAGATGGATTGGGAGAACTGGAAGAGTTGAGGGAAGATTTACTCATGAAAGGTGTACAGGCCGGTGAGATTGAAGACAGAGGACATAGAGGGCGAAACTTTATTTTCCCGGATAGGGATGGAAATCTATTCGACGTTTGGAGTGAACTCAGTCCGCAGTATAAAAAAGCTTATAATCTCTAAACATTCCAGAAAAAATCATCACATATAAGAATCGTATAAAAGATGGTTCAGAGAAACTATTCTAAAAAAATGAAACTTGACTTTATCAATGGATAGAGGGGATACTGGTAAAGGGTTTTATGAGGAATTTGAAAATATCACTTGTAATTCCATTTTCAATCGCTTATGATGAACAGGACACAATATTTTGTGTTCTGTTTTATTTTTAATACTATATATTGATTATAACCTGTAAATAGGGTGTCTGAATGGACTTAAAAGGGAATCCGGTGTGAATCCGGAACTGTCCCCGCAACTGTAAGTGTTGACGAAATAAGGAACTGCCACTGTCTCATAGGATGGGAAGGCCTTAGAGTAGGATGAAACACGAGTCAGGAGACCTGCCTTGTTTATCACGTGTTATCTTCTTCGGGAATTGGGAGGATAAAGCGAGGATTGTAAAAGTCTTTTAGTCTATTTACATATCTCCGTATTGAAAGCCCGTCCTTCCAGAAGGATGGGCTTTTTCTGAATCCTTCCCTAATGAAGAAATCGGGAGGAATGAACATGTCAATCATATCACAGTATCAAGGTACGAAAGAGGAAGCAGATACCATCCTTACAGATCTGCACGAACGATTTCCTAAGCTCTATTTCAACGAATATGACGAAAAAATTCACTTGTTTACAGAAGGCAGGTCTGAACTGAATCGAGAAAACCTTTACCGTTTCATGATTCTCACAGCAGTGGAACGGATTTCTGCCCACGAGCCTGACTGGACTTACGTTGCCGCAGCACTTTACTTAAAGAATCTCTATCGAACCGTTGCCTGTTCCAGGGAAGCTGAAGAAGGCAAATTGTATCACTCCTTTTATCAACTCATTCAGGGATTGACGGAACGTCAATATTATTCGCCTGCCTTATTGGAATCTTATTCAAGAGATGAAATCGAACGGCTGGGCAAACTGATGGATCCTTTCAAAGATCAGTTGTTTACTTACATAGGGATCGTCACATTATCTGAAAGGTACCTGACGACATCACATGAAGGCCGGATTCTTGAATTACCTCAAGAGAGATTTATGATCATAGCCATGACGCTGTTTATGAAGGAACCGCGTGACAAGAGGATGAAGCTGATTGAAGAAGGGTATTGGGCCATGTCAAATCTGTACATGACAGTGGCAACACCCACTTTCGCCAATGCGGGGAAAAGTCATGGTCAATTATCAAGCTGCTTCATCGATACGGTCGCGGATGATTTAAGAAGCATATATGACAGCAATACAGATGTTTCAACTTTAAGTAAGAATGGGGGCGGCCTTGGTATCTATCTAGGGAAAGTACGAAGCAGGGGAAGTGATATCAAAGGTTTTAAGGGAGTAAGTTCAGGCGTGATCCCATGGATGAAACAGTTAAATAACACGGCTGTATCCGTTGATCAGTTAGGTCAGCGCCAGGGAGCCATAGCAGTTTATTTAGACGTTTGGCATAAAGATATCTTCCCTTTTCTTGACACACGATTAAATAATGGCGATGAAAGGCAGCGCACTCATGATCTTTTCACTGGTGTAAGTGTGCCCGATCTATTTATGGAGCAAGTGGAGGCCAGAGGGGATTGGTATTTATTCGACCCTCATGAAGTGAAAGTAGTCATGGGGTATTCCCTGGAAGATTACTATGATGAGCATGCAGGAGAAGGCTCATTCAGGGATAAATATTGGGAGTGTGTTGAAAGTCCCCGTCTTACCAGGGTGGTTGTCCCGGCGATTGACATTTTCAAACGTATCATGATCTCACAGCTTGAAACGGGTACACCCTATATGTTCTATCGGGATACGGTCAATCGACTCAACGCCAATCAACAGAAAGGGATGATTTACTGCAGTAATTTATGTACGGAAATCGCACAGAATATGAGTCCCACCGTCATGGAAGAAGAGGTCATTAAGGATGGAAAAATCATCACATATAAATCTCCTGGAGATTATGTAGTATGTAATCTGGCATCGATCTCGTTGGCTAAAACCATCATGGATGATGAGCTTGAAAGAGTGATTTCAATAGGGGTACGATTACTGGATAATGTCATTGATTGTAACAGTCTTCCTGTCCTGCAGGCTCAGCTGACAAATCAACGCTATAGAGGAATTGGCTTAGGTACCTTCGGATGGCATCATCTTCTTGCGTTAAAAGGCTTGAAGTGGGAGAGCGATGATGCGGTTGAATATTGCGATACACTATACGAGGATATGGCATATTACACCATTAAATCCAGTCATGAACTAGCCAGGGAAAAAGGGGCCTATCCATATTTCGAAGGCTCTGACTGGGCGACAGGAGAGTACTTTAGCAAAAGACGATATGCCGGAGCAAGGTGGGATTCATTGAGGAAGGATGTTTCCTCCAAGGGAATCCGTAACGGATATTTAATGGCCGTGGCACCTAATTCTTCCACGTCGATCATAGCCGGGTCTACGGCAAGTATCGATCCTCTATTCAGATTGGAGTATTCGGAAGAGAAGAAGGATTATAAGATTCCTGTTACAGCACCTGATTTATCACCGAAGACCACCTGGTATTACAAGACGGCTTATAACGTAGATCAGCACTGGAGTATTAAACAGAATGAGAAGAGGCAGCGTCATATCGATCAAGGGATATCGTTTAATCTGTATGTGCGAAATGATATCAAGGCGAAAGAGTTATTATCCCTTCACTTGGACGCATGGAAGTCTGGGTTAAAAACGACCTATTATGTAAGGTCGACATCTGTTTCAAATTTTGAAGAATGTGAGAGCTGTCATAGCTAGGAGGTAGATGAGACGTGAATGAACTGATAGAGCGCAAGTTAATCGATTCAGATGCTCCGAACAAATCAACAGGCATCGTAAATGGACGAAGCTCGAATATATTAAATTGGGATGATGTCCGCTTTCCATGGGCATACCCTAAATATAAACGAATGCTCGGCAATTTCTGGACGCCATTTGAAATCAATATGGCTAAGGATATTAAACAATTTCCGACTCTTTCTGAAGAGGAACAGGAGTCGTTTTTGAAAATTATCGGCTTATTGGCTCTTTTGGATAGTGTGCAAACCGATTATGCCGGTAAAGTGGCAGACTATCTGACTGATTCCAGCTTAAATGCCCTGATGATCATTCTCGCACAGCAAGAGGTCGTACACAATCATTCTTATAGCTATGTTTTATCAAGCATCGTTTCCAAAAAGAAACAGGATGAAGTGTTTGATTTCTGGAAGAATGACCCGACTTTGATAAAGCGGAATGAATTTATTACAAATGGGTATAAGGATTTCGCAGAGTCACCTTCCATTGATCGTTTACTAAAGTCGATCATTTATGATGTCATTCTCGAAGGACTGTTTTTCTACTCCGGGTTTGCCTTCTTTTACAATATGGCAAGAAATCAAAAAATGGTGGCGACCTCTACCATGATTAATTACATCAACCGTGATGAGCAGCTACATGTCGGTCTATTCGAGAAAATATTTAAAGAAGTCCTCAATGAAAATCCGTCTTATCAAACCGAAGAGCTTCAAAACTTTGGAAGAGACACGTTCAAGCAGGCGGCTCTCCTTGAAATCGAGTGGGGAAGGGAAGTCATCGGATCTAATGTGGATGGTTTATTAATGAGCGATCTGGAGGACTATATTAAGTTCATGGCAAATAAAAGAGCCAAACAGTTAGGGTTTGAAAGTCCGTTCATAGGATACAAAACCAACCCTCTAAAATGGATCATTGCCTATCAGGAAGTGGATAAGGGGAAAACCGATTTCTTTGAACAAAAATCGAGACAGTATACAAAGACCTCTGATGCGAACGGGTTTGATGAACTGTAGGAGAGCTGAGGGGCTTTCGGATAAGAGGTGGTTGGCTCATTGAGTGTGAGAGCCCACAGGGGAACGCCGGGGATGCTCACCACCAAGCCCCCGGGAAGCGAGCATCCGGCAGCGGAAATCAGCTTCTACTCTCCCCATGAGAATGGCAACAATGTACCCGAATAGACTCTTTCCTAAAGAAAAAGAAGTGATAGCCTTAAAATTGAAACAATAACCACAAAAGAAAAGCGAGTCATCACGACTCGCTCTTCTTTTCAATAAAAGGTCCGTAGTCCCTTCTTGTATGTTGGACGGCGACCCATTTCACTGTTGTAAATTCTTCAAGTGCCCATTCACCGTTGAAACGTCCAAGTCCTGAATCCTTTTCTCCGCCGAACGGCATATGAGGCTCATCGTTGACAGGTTCATCATTAATATGAATCATCCCGGTTTCAATTTTATGAGCCAAGACCGTTGCTCTTTCTATGGAGGAAGAGTGTACAGCCCCACTTAACCCATATGGATGTTCATTGGCGAGGCGGATGGCGTCATTGTCATCATCAAAAGGGATGATGGCAGCCACAGGCCCGAAGATTTCATTTTTTGCAATCGGCATGGAGTTGGTAACATGGGTCAGGACCGTTGGATGCAATAGGTTCCTTTCCGCGTTGCCCCCCAGTACAACTTCAGCTCCTTGTTCTTTACTGTTTTCAATATCCTTCAAGATCCGGTCTACTTGATTTTGATCGATTAAGGGTCCTATTTGAGTGGACTTGTCTGATGGATCTCCTGTATTCAACGCTTGCACCCTTGATACAAAAGCGTCGACAAACTTATCATGCATCCCTTTCTGAACCATGATCCTGTTGATACTCATGCATATTTGCCCCTGATGATAGAATTTTCCGAAAAGGGCGGATTCAACAGCCTGATCAAGGTCTGCATCATCCAGTACGATAAAGACGTTATTACCACCGAGCTCTAAAGCCGTTTTCTTCAGATGTTTGCCTGCAAGCTCACCGATTCTTCGCCCCACTTCCGTCGATCCTGTGAAGGAGATCAAACGGGGAATCGGATGAGTTACGATGTCATCACCAATTTCCGAGCCCTTTCCCACTACTACATTAAGTAATCCTTTGGGAAGCCCGGCCTCTTCAAAGATACTTGCAAACAAAAGTCCGCCGGTCACAGGAGTGTGTGTAGCCGGTTTAACAACGACGCCGTTCCCTGTAGCTAAAGCAGTGGCGATGGATCGTACTGCTAAATGGAAGGGAAAGTTCCAGGGACTGATGACACCTACGACTCCAAGGGGTTCCCTGTACACCCGGTTTTCCTTTCCAGGAACCTGGGAGGGCAGGATTTTCCCTTCCATCCGATATGGATAGGTCGCTGCTTCCTTCATGATATTGATGGATACGCTCACTTCCCCGGCAGCCTTCATATATGTACTGCCGGATTCTTTAATGAGCCAGTCAATGATCAATTCCTTGTTCTCTTCCACTACTTGAACAGCCTTTTCCATAATAGTTCTCTTAGTCTGGGGAAGCTCGTGGGCCCAGGACTTTTGGGCATCTTGGGCGGATTGATACGCTGCATCCAGATCTTCTCTGCTGGCAGCGGTAATAGATCCAATTTCTGAATGATCGAAGGGGTTGTGATTGAGAATCGAATTTTTACTCGTGCCTTCCACCCATTCGCCATTAATATATAACTTGTCAAATTGTGTTTTCATTTTGATTATCCTCCTTGTGATTTACATGTCTTGTTGGGTGGGACGTACAATGATTTCATTTACATCTACATGGTCAGGCTGCTCCACCGCATACGATATGGCCTTCGCTATATTCTCACTGTCAAGAGGCTTCATTTCACGATCCTTGAAAGCGGATAATATATCTTCATCCGTAATGGTTTCAGTGAGTTCTGTTGCGACTGCACCTGGTGAAATAATGGTTGTACGAATGTTATGGGAAGCATTCATTTCTACTCTTAATCCTTCGGTAATCGCACGCACTGCATACTTTGTACCACTATAAACCGCGCTCCCCGGCATCACTTTATGACCGGCGACAGATGAAACGTTAATGATATGCCCCGAATTCTGTTTTTCCATATAAGGAAGGACAGCAGATATCCCATAAAGTACGCCTTTAATATTCACATCAACCATCCGATCCCATTCTTTGATCTTTCGTTTATTCATGAACGAAAGGGGCATCAGTCCTGCATTGTTAATCAATACATCGATTTGGCCTGCAACCTCTATTGTCTTTCTAGCCAGTTCTTCCATTTCTTCTACATTTGTCACGTCCGTTACGTGATAGTAAGCCGTTCCGCCTGTTTGTTCTATTTCACTTTTTAATTCTTTTAACCGTTCTTCACGTCTTGCAGCCAGCATCACGATAACATCTTTAGCGGCTAATTCCTTTGCCGTTGCCTGACCTATTCCACTGCTTGCCCCTGTAATGATTGCTACTTTCTTATGACTCATATCCCTTTCTCCTCCTATGAATGGCTTTAATGATTCCTCATTATTATTTACACGGCTAAAAGATGTATTAAACAAAATGGTGAGAGTTAGAGCGTATTGGAAAATAAATGTTTAATGATTCATTTTATGGGAATATACATACTAGATTGAATGAGAGGAGAGATGATTTGTGGCAAATCATTCTACTGAAGAAAAAGTGGAGTCAAAAGTTAACAGCACGTTAAGCAATATGTCCCAAGATAAAAAAGAGGATATTCTATCTAACTTCGATCATTTCAAACAATACTTAGGCAACAAAGTTTCCTTAGCAGATAAGTTAGGGGTGAGTGAAGAGCAGCAGGCAAAGGCTGCCCAGAAGGTCGGAGATTACCTTGCGGCCCATGAGGAACCGAAGAACAGGGAAGAGAAATTACTGTATGAATTGTGGAAAGTCGGTAACAAGGAAGAGCAGCATATGCTTTCTCATATGCTTGTGAAACTCGTTCACGCTGAATCATAATAAAAACCGAAAGGGCATCCGTCCGGATGCCCTTTCGGTTTTATTCATTTACATATGTATTTCAGGAGCAACCGAAACCGTCACATTTCCCTTGATGGCACGGGTGATCATGCATGACTGTTCTGCTTTCATCATTAATTTTTCGGCAATGGTGATATCTTTCTTAGTGGTGGAAGGACCCAGGGTAAGAATGGGGCGATGGATAATCTCTTTATATGTAATGACTCCTTTTTCCACTTCCACAATACCTTCGGAAGTCATCTGTAGATCCCTTTTACTAATATGACTTCGTTCAAGCATAGCGGCCAGGGTGATGATGTAACAGGTAGCTGCTGCGCCAAGTAGCATTTCATCCGGGTTCGTTCCTATACCGGGACCGTCCATTTCTGGTGGAATCGATATTTTTGTATGGAAATTTTCCGAGCTTAAAGTACCTACATCGTTCCTGAGCCCGGGCCAATCAGTTGAAATATGAAAAGAATGTCTAGCCATAAATAAAAGCCTCCTAGAAAGCATGGTAAACTTATTGTATACACTATGCTCATTGTTGGCAAAGAAAAAAAGACTCTACAAAGTAGAGTCTTTCGGATTAGCATGGATTATGCTTTTGTAACGTTAGCAGCTTGGTCGCCACGGTTTCCTTGAACGATTTCAAAAGAAACTTTTTGACCTTCTTCTAAAGTTTTGAATCCTTCGCCTTGAATAGCTGAGAAGTGTACGAACACGTCGTCTCCACCTTCGCGCTCGATGAATCCGAAACCTTTTTCTGCGTTAAACCATTTAACTGTACCTTCTAACATACTGTTACCTCCTCGTGTGTTCTCCACACAAATGTTTTACTATTCTTGCTCACGTAACTTCAAGGCGAAAAGCTTTAAAAACTTTGTCTATCCTTCCATTCCGAACAAAAATAATTCTATTCCATAATATCAGTTAACTATATAAAAGGCAACCCTATAAAAGGCAACCCTAACGAATCAGGAGGTGACTTTCATTCAAAGATGAGTGCGAACATGCCACAGTTCAGGAAAGAATCGGTGATCCAGCACCTTCTTTAAGTATCCAACCCCGCTGGAGCCTCCAGTGCCCTGTTTATGACCGATGATCCTTTCCACTGTTTTCATATGGCGGAAGCGCCATTGTTGCAGCCAATCTTCGATATCGATCAATTTTTCCGCCAGTTCGTAAAGATCCCAATACGTTTCAGGTTGCTGATAGACAGTTGTCCATGCTTGCAATACTGTGGGGTCTTCAGTATAAGGTTTCTTATAGTCACGCTGAATCACTTTTTCATCAATTGGTAAACCTGCATTGGACAGGGCAAGGATTGATACATCATAAAGGGATGGGGCAACGTACGAATCGGTAAGCCTAGATAATAGCTCTGGATCTTTCTTATAAATCTCCAACACATGTGTTGTTTTATATCCGAGTGCAAATTCAATCATTCTATACTGGTAGGATTGGAATCCTGACGCTTGTCCAAGGCTGTCCCTGAATTGGACATATTCTGAAGGGGTTAGTGTGGAAAGAACATCCCATGCGTGAATGATTTGTGATTGGATTTTTGAAACCCGTGAAAGCATTTTAAAGGCAGGTGAAAGTTCACCCTTTTGTATGGAAGTAATACTGGCTTTGATTTCATGGAGGATTAATTTCATCCATAGCTCACTTACCTGATGAATGATGATGAATAGCATTTCATCATGATGACCGGATAACCGCTTTTGACTATGGAGCAGGGAATCAAGACCAAGATATTCACCATAGGTCATTTTGTTGATAAAATCAGTGTATACGTCTTCATTTCCCATTTTTTCCTTATTGTTTGTCATGATCATTCTCCTTTTTCATTGTCTGCCTCAGACTAGATGTGTTTAGATACCGTTACTATGTATGAATTCTTGAATGAGGGGAAGAATTCCTTTATTCCTTTTGGGTGTATTTTTACAACTAAAAACGTCGTGTAGGAGAGCAGATTAAACCGAAGACATGAAGAAGGCATAAAAAACACTTTTCTTAGGAAAGTTCAACCCACCTACACAAGATTCAAAGACAGAGACGGCAAACATAAGAATGAGACAAAGGGGGAGAAAGGATTGAATTGTACGGTTAAGGGGAAAATAAGTATATCTTTCCCTTTTTAGGAGTCTAACCAATGAATATCTTACATCATTCCAAGACGGTGACTGTCCGGTTCTTTAAGGAGCGTTTTTTTGATCACTCTGCACAACTGGCGTATTATTTGTTATTATCCATCTTTCCATTTTTACTATTTGTTTTCTCACTGATCAGCTATTTGCCCATTTCTGAAACAAATGTACTGCTACTCATTAAACCGTTTGCGCCTGATAAATCGTATGCGATCATTCAAAATAATATTGATCGGATTTTAAATGACGAACGTGGAGACGTATTATCCATCTCCATCTTCTTCACCTTTTGGCTTTCATCCATGGCGGTCCAATCCATGGTAAGATCTTTGAATAAAGCCTATCAAATCGAAAGGAAGAAGCCCTTCTTATTTGCCTTACTGTATGATCTTTTATTAACAATGGGCTTTATGTTCCTCATTTCATTTTCCCTTATCGTACCAGTGGTGGAGGAATATATTCGTCATGCAAGATTTACAGAGGATAAGATTGACGGAGAGTGGAGTCAGGCATGGGTGCTGGGGAAATGGGGATTGAGTTCGATCTTCATGTTCATTCTTTTTCTGTTTCTCTATATGGTTGTTCCAAGTAAGCGAATCTCCTTTGTTCATGTCATCCCCGGCGCGTTAGTCGCAACCTTTGGGTGGCAGGGGGTGTCGTGGCTCTATGGAACATATGTAAAATGGAACGATTATTCCCAGTTCTATGGACAGATGGGAAGTGTCGTTACGCTAGTAGTCTGGTTTTACATCTCTTCTACCATCATATTGATTGGCGGATTATTGAACGGCAGTATAGCCGAGAAGAAGATAAATTAAGGAATATCTATTCTTTTTAGAGGAGGGTATTCCTTTTTATGTTTGATTTTCTATCTTTATTCATCAACACAACCTTTTTACCCTCGAAATGAGGAACAAGTCAAAAATAATGTTGGTGATTAGTAATGGACGCATGCCATAGTGACTATACCGTTCCATCATTATGAAAAAAACGAACACATTTGGATGTTTTTTCCCTAGTAAACTTTCCAATGTCGATGAGTTCACGTTATCACTCCTGTTTTAAGTATTTTTTATGAGGTGCAAGGGAACGTGTGTACTTTCTTTCAATTCCTTTCATAGTATTCCCACCCGTGACATAGGCATGTACAAAAGGGGAGGATGATAGGGTTATGGTGTTCGAGGGATGCGTTTATTGCGGGAATAATTCCTTAACCGAAATGGAGCTGCTGATGAGGGAACAATATGAAGAGGTTCATCATCTGATGTTTCCCCATGGACAGAAAATCGGAGGGAATGTGGTGTTATATGGGTGTGATCACTGTGGTTACCTCCATCCATTTCATAAAGAAAAAAGGCGGAAATATGGAAAGAAGTCGACAGAAAGAACTAAGGGGGTTCGCTGGAATATTCGTTAAGCAATATTTGTAGTGAACCTCCCATTGACGGTATAATACGAGAAGGGAGGGAGTCTAATGAATACATATCCAGATACCAAGAAGACACTTCAATTAATTAAGGAACTTGTGGAAATTCCAAGTCCTTCAGGGAACACCGAATCAATCATGAAGTATGTGGAGGAATACCTGTCAGACTTGGATGTAGAAATGTCCAGGAACAGAAAAGGTGCACTGATTGTGACACTGCCGGGTGAAGACACAGGGCGGCACCGAATGTTGACGGCCCATGTAGATGCACTTGGTGCCATGGTCAAAGAAATCAAAAGTGATGGACGGTTACGTTTATCCATGATCGGTGGCTTCAGATGGAACGCAGTAGAAGGAGAGTATTGTAAGATTGAAACATCTTCAGGCAAGTTCTACACTGGAACAATTCTTATGCATCAAACATCGGTCCATGTTTACAAGAATGCAGGAGAAGCGAAAAGGGATGAAACAAATATAGAAGTCAGAATTGATGAAGTAGTCCGGAATGCTTCTGAAGTAAGGGAGCTTGGAATCGAAGTCGGGGACTTTGTTTCCTTTGATCCACGCGCTGAAATCACAGAGAGCGGGTTTATCAAATCACGTCATTTAGATGATAAGGCGAGTGTAGGGATGCTCCTCCGTCTGATCCGTCAAATTCAATCAGAAGAGATTACGCTCCCATATACGACCCATTTCCTGATATCCAATAACGAAGAAATCGGATATGGGGGGGAATTCTAACATCCCACCTGAAACGATCGAGTATCTAGCAGTGGACATGGGAGCCATAGGTGATGGCCAGTCAACGGACGAGTACACTGTTTCCATATGTGCAAAGGATTCGAGCGGACCTTACCACTATGAATTGCGTAAACACCTTGTTTCGTTAGCTGAAGAAAATGGGATTGAGTATAAAGTAGATATTTATCCTTATTACGGTTCTGATGCATCTGCTGCCATACGAGCAGGTTTTGATATTGTCCATGGTTTAATCGGGGCCGGAATAGATGCTTCACATGCCTATGAGCGGACCCATGAATCGTCCATTCTTCATACAGAGAAGTTATTGTGGCATTATGTACAATCCAAGATGGTCCAGGAATAAATGAGATGAGACTGTGACATAAGTGTTATAGTCCAGAAATATCCGAACGATCATTCGAGATGCTAAAATCGAATTCGTTCGGATTTTTTGGCTTGGAAGCAAGTATTCGCTTTTGTCCGCTGTTTTGCTGAAATCACCAGAGGTGGCAAGAGATCCGGGCTCCCTCGTCTTCATCAGAATCATTTAATTGTGTTACATCCTCTTTTTGTTTTAGTCACTGTGAATGAGGGTATGGTGCATTTGGGTGAAAAAAGTTTGTATTGTTAGTAGGAGGTATTTCTCTTATCAAAGTTAAGATGATAAGATAATATAGAGACAATATTAATTAAAAAGAGGTAAGGTAATGAATACATATAACCTGTTAGACAGCATTAAATTAAAAACCATCTACGGTGAACCACCTGCTGAAATTAAAGATATTCACGTGGATTCCAGGAAAGTGGGAGAGGGCAGTGTCTTCGTTTGTACAAGAGGCTACACAGTGGATGGACATGATTTCGCACAAATGGCTGTTGAAAAAGGGGCCACGCTGATTGTTGCAGAAAAACAATTAGACATTGATCTAACGAAAGCGGCATTAGTCGTAGTCAAGGACTCATTTAAGGCGCTCGCTCAATTGTCGAACAAATATTATGATTATCCCTCAAAGCAATTAACCGTTTTCGGAGTAACGGGCACAAATGGAAAGACTACAGTGAGCAACCTGATTCATGCCATTCTGAAAAAAGACAGTCAGAGCTCAGCTTTATCAGGTACTATCGGCTTTAATTTAGACGGAGAACTGCTTCCAAGTGAAAATACAACATGCGATAACTTAACGAACCAGCAGATGCTACAAAAAGCATTAGACAGGAATATACAGAATTTCACTCTTGAGGTATCTTCACATGGACTTGCATTGGGAAGATTATGGGGGATCGACTTTGACGTGGTGGCTTTCACCAATCTAAGTCATGATCACCTGGATTATCACGGAACGATGGAGCACTATGGGTATGCTAAAGGGTTGTTATTCTCTCAATTGGGTCAAGACCTGGAGGATCCTAAATATGTGATTCTTAACGCTGATGATGAATGGTATGAAAGGTACAGTTATATGACACCCCACGAAGTGATCAGTTACGGACTTGAAGGGCAAGCTGATTTCAAAGCAAAAGATGTTCAGTATTTTAATGATGTAACGAAGTTCACCCTTGTTTCGCCACAGGGAAGCTATGAGGTGGAAATGAAACTGCTAGGAAAGTTCAATGTATATAATGTCCTGACGGCTATGGCATGCCTGTTTGCGAAAGGGATGGAAGTGTCCAGGTTGGTGGAAATCATTCGTGATCTTCCACCTGTCAGTGGGAGAATGGAAAAGGTAGAAATGGATGCGCCGTTATCCGTGTACATTGATTATGCACACACGCCTGATGCAATCGAAAATGCCATTCAGTCTGTCTTGCCATTCAAGGAAAACAAAATTATTTTCCTGGTGGGTACAGGAGGAAACCGTGATAAGACAAAACGTCCTACAATGGCAGAAAAAGCATCATTGGCAGACTATGTCATATTGACGACGGATGATCCACGGTATGAGGAATACGATAGTATTCTGCACGACCTTGAAAAAGGAATGCGGCATGATCAATACGCTTTGATCGGCGATCGTGCCGAAGCGGTGAAGCATGCGGTTGAAGTCAGTGAACCAGGGGATATCATCATTTTTGCAGGGAAAGGTCATGAGGATTATCAAATCATCGAAAATACCAAGTACCCGCACAGTGACAAGAATATTGCGATTGAAGAGAGCAGGTTGAAATACGGTGTGAAAGAATAATTTTTCTAGTGAAGCAGACCAATAATAGAAAATATTGGTCTGTTTTTTTATAAGTCAATAGACGAAATTCACAATCTTTGGTAAATTTAAACTATACATTAATTGATGAGAGAATGAAGTCTATGAAATTTACCTTGTACTTAAATGATTATCAGACAGAGAAATTATTTTCCATGCTAAGATGGCTGTTTGTCGTGATTTCCGTTCTCCTATTTTACATTCCCCCCTTTTCTGACGAAGTCATTACGAACAAAGAAGTTTTTCCCATTCTATTAGTTTTGGGCGTCACTTATATGCTTGTGACTCAAATCGCTCTTATAAGGGCCAGAGATGATAAGAAAAGTCTTCAAAAAATCCTGCAAGCTGGGATCGTTTTTGACTTTCTGGCTTTAGTCTGGCTGATGTATCTATCAGAAGGGATTCACAGTCCCCTTTATCCCATTTCGATATTATTTGTCATGCATGCCACCATCTATTGGAGAACGAAAGGAGCCTTCCTTTCCCTGGTCGTATTCAGCGTCGGGTATCTATTGATGGGAATAGTGACAGTGGACTTGAGTGAGTTCCAGCACTATTACACTTTTTCATTCAATTTATTTTTCTTATGGATCATCGGGTTGTTCGGTGCGTTAATCATGCTGAGGGAACGTGCTCATTATGCCCAAAAGGAAGCCTATCACAACCTTGCCCATAAGGACTATTTATCAGGATTATATAATCATCGTTCATTTCAAGAAAAGTTCAGGCAGAAATTAGGGGAAAACGAATCCATTCTCCTATTGCTTGGGGATATTGATGACTTTAAAAAAGTGAATGATGAATATGGTCATTTAATGGGCGATGACGTGATTCGAAAAGTGGGAGAAGTATTCCGTTCCTCTGCGGAAGACAATGGAGGACAGGCATTCAGATATGGCGGAGAGGAATTCGTCATCCTGCTGCCAGGTGTGAAAATTCATGAAATTCATCACTTTCTATCTGAATTATACGATAAGTTGAGAAATCTGGACCCTTTGCCGGTTTCTATGAGTTTCGGCCAGTCACAATCATCGGAAACGACTGAACCGGAAAAATTGATTGCCTTGGCTGATCAACGATTATATGCAGCAAAACGAGCAGGTAAGAAAAGAACCTGTCTGGTCCATCACGAATATTTCCTTCCAGGAGATACAGCCTGCGGGAATAGAAAGAAGCTGTCATCCTAATAAAGATGACAGCTTTTTTTGTACTTTGTATTAAACGAACATACCTGCAATAGCCGCACTTAATAATGAGGCAAGTGCTCCGGCAAGTACAGCCCTTAATCCCATACGTGCAATATCCGCTCTGCGATCTGGTGCAAGATTTCCGAGCCCTCCAAGTAAAATACCAAGTGAAGAAAGGTTCGCAAACCCACAGAGTGCGAAGGAAATGATGGCCACTGCTTTATCTGACAAGTTGCCGATTTCTGGTGCAAATGCAGAATAAGCAACGAATTCATTTATGACAAGCTTTTGACCAATGAAGTTTCCTGCAGTAACCGCTTCGCTCCACGGAACACCGATGGCAAAGGCTAGCGGTGCAAAGACATACCCCAGAATTAGTTCAAGAGATAAGCTGTCAAAGCCGAACCATCCTCCGACTAATCCAAGGAGACCGTTGATCAAGGCAACCAGGGCGATGAATGCAAGAAGCATCGCACCAATGTTCAATGCCAATTGAAGACCGACACTCGCACCTTTTGCAAGCGGCGTCGATGACATTTGCTGAGTCCGAATCCGCTTCCATTTCAAGCGCTTCAGGTTCTGGAGTGTCATCTGTTTCAGGCACGAATAACTTTGCCATGACAAGACCTGCAGGCGCAGCCATAAAGCTTGCTGCCAATAAATACTCTAATGGAACACCCAAAAGTGAATATCCGACTAATACTGATCCGGCAACTGAAGCCAGTCCACCTGTCATGACAGCGAAGAGTTCAGATTCCGTCATTCTTGACAGATAAGGCCTTACGACTAGAGGAGCCTCAGTTTGTCCAACAAAAATGTTCGCTGCAGCGGATAGAGACTCTGCTTTTCTTGTTCCAAGCAGCTTCGATAACCCTCCACCCAGAATCTTGATGAAGAATTGCATGATTTTCAGGTAATATAGTACTGAAATTAATGCAGAGAAGAAAATAACAACAGGAAGAATATTAAACGCGAAGATAAACGCTATGTTTGACTCTTCAGTGTAAAGACCTCCAAATAGAAAGTTAATCCCTTCGTTGGAATAGTTAATAATGGCATTAACTACTTCCGTCATTCCTTTGAGACCGCTCTGGCCCCATGATGTTTCTAATACGATGAAAGCGAAAAACAATTGTATTGCAAGTCCACCCAGGACAGTTCTAAAATTGACCCGCTTCTTATTCTTAGAAAATGCAAAAGCAATTCCCATTACGACAATAATACCCATGATTCCCCATAGATATTGCATTCCTATCACCTCTTCAAAAATTAAGTGTGCACCTTGATGCTATCGGATTTTTATTTTACAATTCTTTCAGACGTCTGACAACCTACAATTACACGAATTTTTGAAAGTTGTACGGACAACATCATCATTAGTATGCGCCATTAAAGCGTTTTCATGAAAGGGGATACAAATTTTGAAGATCAGAAAAAATTTTTTGGAAGGCTTGGAACAAAAAGTATATATTCACGAAAACAAAAAAGATGAGTTTATTTTAATAGCTGTTCCGGATATTCAATGGTCTTATTCTTATACATATGAGGAGGATGATATACAAACAAAATTATTCCATTCATTGGAGAAAAGAATTTCACACGATCATGCTAAGACATTGAGCTCCCGCATTGTTCAATGGACACGTGAAATGTAAGGTGATTTCCAGTGGTTAAGATTCTACTTTGTAGCTTTTCAGGAGAAATCCGTAATGGCTGATTTCCGTTCAAGGATGAGGGCTTACCCTTACCCTCCGGACATTTTAATCAGAGTCTAAAAGAGAGAACAGCAGAATGGAGCATAGATATGATGGATATCGAGCCCCTTCCTTATCTGCGGTGGCTTTGATTCTTTGTTGCATTGTCACTTTAGAAGGAATATGATGAGAAAGTGAGAATGACGAGAAAGGATTTTATGAATGAAAATAGACTTTGTACAGGAAGTTCAGTCAAGACGGACTTTCGCTATTATCTCCCACCCGGATGCCGGGAAAACAACATTAACGGAGCAACTTCTTCTCTTTGGAGGAGCGATCCGTGCAGCTGGTACTGTAAAAGGTAAGAAATCAGGAAAGTTCGCTACATCTGACTGGATGGAGATTGAAAAGCAGAGGGGAATTTCTGTTACTTCCTCCGTAATGGCTTTTGATTATAATGATTATCGGGTGAACATTTTGGATACACCCGGTCACCAGGACTTTTCTGAAGATACGTATAGAACGCTGATGGCTGTTGACAGTGCGGTTATGATTATTGATTCAGCTAAAGGGATCGAAGCACAAACCTTAAAGCTCTTCAAAGTTTGCCGAATGAGAGGCATACCGATCTTCACATTCATTAATAAGCTAGACCGTCAAGGACGTGAACCTTTGGAATTATTGGAAGAGCTTGAAGAGGTACTAGGAATTCAATCTTATCCGATGAATTGGCCGATAGGGATGGGGAAAGAATTCTTGGGAATCTACGATCGATTCCACAACCGAATTGAGCAATTCCGGGTAGAGGACCAAGATCGCTTTATTCCTTTGAACGATGATGGAGAAATTGAAGGCGACCACTCCCTTAAGGAAAGTAGATTATATGATCAAACCCTGGAAGATGTTTTGCTTCTGAATGAAGCAGGAAATCCATTTTCCCGTGAGCGCATTGCAAATGGGGAGCTATCCCCGGTATTTTTCGGAAGTGCATTAACGAATTTCGGAGTTCAAACCTTCCTGGAAACGTATTTGCAATTTGCACCATCTCCTCAGCCGAGGAATTCAGATGTCGGGGAAATTGAGCCTACGAAAGAGGAATTCTCAGGATTCGTGTTCAAGATTCAGGCCAATATGAATCCTGCCCATCGTGACAGGATCGCGTTCGTCCGTATATGTTCAGGTTCATTTGAAAGAGGGATGACGGTAAACCTTTCCCGTACAGGTAAATCCATCAAGCTTGCTCAGTCTACACAATTTCTTGCCGATGATCGAAGCACTGTAAATGAGGCTGTTAGCGGGGATATTATTGGTGTATACGATACGGGCACGTATCAAATCGGGGATACGCTTGTCCAAGGAAAACAAGGCTTTCAATATGAAAAGCTTCCTCAATTTACACCGGAACTATTTGTCCGGGTTACTGCAAAGAATGTCATGAAACAGAAGCACTTCCAAAAAGGGATCCTTCAACTTGTTCAAGAAGGGGCCATCCAATATTATAAGACCCGTACGGAAGATATCATTCTTGGCGCCGTCGGTCAGCTTCAGTTTGAAGTATTCGAGCATAGAATGAAAAACGAGTACAATGTTGATGTGAAAATGGAACCAATCGGATCTAAAATAGCAAGGTGGATCGAAAATGAAGAAGATGTTAAGGAATCCATGTCAAGCTCTCGAAGCATGCTGGTGAAAGACCGACATGATAACCTCGTCTTTTTGTTTGAGAATGATTTTGCTATGAGATGGTTCAACGATAAAAATCCTGACATTCGATTATACAGTTTGATGTAAGGATCCTGACACCCCTTCATTACGAGGGGTGTTTTTTTATGTGCGAATTGTATCTAGTGCAAACCCTTCTACTTATTGTTTATCATTCCATCCTACTTTTAAGGGGCCTCCTTTTCCATCTATTAAGGGAGTGAATCCCAATATAATAGGATATTACTGGATTATTTTAGGTATAAAGTCTTATTATGTAGGAAGGGCTATCTTTCTTAGAATTGGAGAGTGTTGAGTATGAATAGTAAATGTGCAAATTGTGGAGTATCTATGGAGTATCCTGAACCTGGCCACTTCTTTTTACATAATGATCGCAATGTTCCTGTCCCGTTTCAAGGTTATGAGTATAAAAGTGAGGATGGGAACATATACCTTTCCATACGAGAATCTGGCCTCACTTTATGACAAGCTGGCTGATTTCTCTGATGATTTGCAAGAAGAAGGATGGACCTGCAGCATAAACCCCAGTCATCAACCAGGTATCTTTATAACAGTTGAAAGGTTCATTCTACTGTTGAAATATCGGGATATAGTAGAACTGATAAAGGACGGAGCTTTCACCAGCCATCTACAGCCCATCATTGATTTAACCGATAACAGTCTATTCGCCTATGAATCACTTCTGAGAGCGGGAGATCAGTCGAAAAAAGTAAATCCTGGTGAATTATTTGATGTTGCTTCCATCACGGGTTTTCATTCCTTGCTGGATCAGAAAGCAAGGAAGTCAGCAATTGAATGCCGGAAAGGTCAGGTGGCTCCCGGTATAAAGAGTTTCATAAACTTTCTCCCATCCACGATTTACAATCCGGAATACTGTTTGCGACATACTTTTCAGATTGTTAATGAGTTAGGTGTGAACCCTGAGGATCTTGTTTTTGAAGTGGTTGAAACGGAGAATATTGAAGATGTGGAGCACCTGAAGTCAATACTCGAGGTATACAAGAGAGAAGGGATGAAAGTAGCACTTGATGATGTGGGTGCTGGTTTTGCTACAGTTGAGATGCTGACCCTCCTTAAACCTGACTATGTGAAAATTGACCGATCCTATATTAATCACTGCGATACAGACAAGGAAAATCAGAACTTTTTGCGGAAAGTCATCAAGATTTCAAAGAAATTGGGTATTCTGGTATTGGCAGAAGGAATTGAGAGAGAGGAAGAACTGCTTTTCTGCAAAGAAATCGGTATTCATTATGCCCAAGGCTATTTCATCGGGAAGCCCTCTCCAGTAGCTGAAGTACCGTTGGCACACACTCTCACTCTGTCTATGAGTGAATGATAGATTTTTCGTGACAGAGGTATATGGGGGATATTTACCTTTCAAATTGCACCAAATGATCTCCATTTTTCTTATTCGGTATAGGAACAATAGTCAACCTAAAAAAGAGAGTTGACAAATTGAGAGACGATGATAAAATACTAATATAATTACTTTAGTGCATAAAAGCTTAAAAGCGTTTAAGAGTAGAAGAATTTGAACACTCCTAAACGTTTACATTTTAATCACATATCTTTGTCTTGAGCAACGCAGTAGGAAATAGGAAGACAGCCATCAGAGACCAGGCGGGGGGTGAAAGCCTGGGTCCACTCTTTCTGAATTACATTGCTTATAAATCCTTTCAGGCAATGGGATTTATCCAGGGACAAATCTTTATGAAGTGGGAATGAACAAATTGTCATCCAGTCTAGATTAGGCTCCAGTGGTCGTTGAAGATTGGTGACAGCATGTTTATTCCAATTAGGGTGGTAACGCGGAGAACTCTTCGTCCCTATTTTGGGATGGAGGGTTCTTTTTGATGTTCTTTCTTCCCATACAATCATTTCAACCTAGAGAAGGAAGTGTTACGATGTTAAATATTCAAAGCGTAAATAAACCAAGCGTTATAGAAGCGTCTGCCATATTAATCGCTGTACTTGGGATGATTAGTGTCAGCATCATTTGGATCGAGGCAGTCCCTCACATTCCCATCATTCTGTCCCTTTTTTTATTAATGGCATATGGACTCGGTCGCAAAGTGAATTACAAAGAAATCGAGCAGGGGATGATACTGGGAGCACAAGGTGGACTTGGAGCCATATTACTCTTTTTCTTTATTGGTCTTCTAGTGAGCAGCTGGTTAATAAGTGGGACCATTCCGACTTTGATGCATTATGGTTTCGAGTTTGTCACGCCTGCATACTTTTATGCCATTGCCTTCCTTTTGACTTCTTTGAGCGGGATCGTGATAGGAAGTTCTTTGACCACGGCGGCGACGATAGGAGTTGCTCTTATCGGGATTGGTGAGGCCATGGGTCTATCGTTAAGTATCACAGCTGGTGCCATTGTTTCAGGTGCCTTTTTCGGAGATAAGATGTCTCCATTATCTGATACGACGAATCTGGCATCTTCTATTGTGAAAGTCGATTTATTCACTCATATTCGTAACATGGCTTGGACAACGGTCCCTGCCTTCATCATTACGCTCATTGTATTTGGTTTGTTATCTCCTGAAACGAGCGAAGTAAATTTAATGCAGCTGAGATCTTTACAGGAAGGATTGAAGGAAACAGGCCTCATTCATTGGTATAGTCTTATTCCCGTATTCCTCTTAGTCGTTCTGATTTTATTCAAGATCCCGGCCTTGCTGACACTGGCGATTAATATAGCCGTGTCCATCGGGTTATCGTTTTTAGTAGATGGATCCAGAACCCTGAATGAGTTGTTTCAGGTTTTATTTGCCGGCTATGAGTCAAAGACAGGGGTTGAAGCCATTGACTCCCTTTTGACCAGGGGGAGGGGTGAACAGCATGATGTTTACCATATCCCTTGTCTTCCTTTCTTTAAGTCTAGGTGGGTTACTATTTAAACTCGGCATCATTCCCGTGCTGCTAGCCAAGGTTTCATCTATCATTCAATCGGGAAGAAGAACGATTTTAACAACGGCTTTATCGGCTATCGGAATCAACCTGGTTGTCGGGGAACAATATCTGTCGATTTTATTAACAGGGGAAGCATTTCAATCTCAATACAAGAAGCTTGGAATGCACCCAAAGAATCTGTCACGTACTTTAGAAGACGCCGGAACGGTCATAAATCCATTAGTACCATGGAGTGTGTGCGGTATCTTCCTTACCGATGTATTAGGTGTCGCAACACTTGATTATTTACCGTTTGCGATATTCTGTCTTCTTTCTCCTGTGTTAACGATTCTTTACGGATTTACTGGATGGACAATAGAAAAAGCAGATACTGAATCCGATCAGCTTGCATCAAATTAACAATCTGAAAGATATAAAAGGACTGTCCTGACAAGTCATCAAGTCTCTTTGGCGTATGATGACTTATTTACAGGGCAGTCCTTTTCTTTTCATTTCAATATATGTGGGAAAATGGTGGTTGAAGGAACGGCCAAATGAAATCATAAATAAATGGAAAAGCGGCAGAACCACTATCGCAATAGGATCTTTCAAATGTAACAGTCCTTCCCCAATCATAAATCCTTCAATCACCAAAAGGAAAAGGATGGTACAAATCGTATATTTAAAATCCCCATTCCTAAAGAATATCACCAGGGCATAAAAGTAAGTGACAAACCAGATGTATAATGCATTCCCTGCAATTACATCCCGTGAAGGGTCAGAAAACCGGTTAAGGGGAATAAAGTAGAGCTCCAAGATCGAAGAAACAATCCAGGCAAGTGATAAAGAAACGGTAGACAGAGCAAAGAACAAGGTGATGAACAGAACATAATGATTGCAATGTTCGGCGAGCAGCTGCCACCATATTTTTGACAGGATAACGGCCACGATGAGTATTAACGTTGTGTAGTAAGACTGCCACCAATGATGACTGTATAAATCAGAGTGGGTGAACCAAGTCTCAATGAGAAAAAAAGCACCAATGATCAAGGCAATCTTGTTGATTTTTAAGTGATTTACAACAATAAAGACAATGGCTATCGGTACTGCAAATGCCTGTGAGCTGATTGAACCCAATACACTATCATTGTAATTATTCGTAAGAATATGGGGATGATACGAATAGCTGTTAAACATAACAAAGATGATATATTCAAACACATAGGCCAACCCGGAAATAAAGAGCCAGAATAATATGATTAAAGCAGAAAAATGACGGTTCTTGATCACCAGCCAGGTTAAGAGGAAAAGACTGATCATGCTTATGGATATAAATGGAACCCAATTCGCCATGTGAATGCTCCTTACACTTCAGTATGGAAATAGTGTTCACAAATTAGGGTAATTTATTTATACAGGTGATGATTTTGTGAACATTTTCCTCTCCGGCACCTTAAATATTGAAGGATCTTCCTGAAGAGACTATAGTTAACATGAACTGCTTCCGCACGGTAGTAATCGATATAGATATAGAAAGGGGAGCGCCTGTTTTGAAAATAAGTGATTTTTCAATACGCCGTCCTGTATTCACTCTTGTAACCATGCTACTCATCCTCATTCTAGGAGGAGTTTCCCTCCTAAGAATCCCTTTGAAGCTCATTCCAGATCTCAATCCTCCTGTCGGGGTCGTTGTGACCAATTATCCAGGAGCCGGACCTCAAGAGGTGGTAGAAAAGGTAACAAAGCCTTTGGAAGAGAGCCTGTCCACTTTACCAGGTATGAAAAATATCCAATCTACTTCCAGAGAAGGTTCAAACTTTATTCTCCTTGAATTTACCTGGGCAACTTCTATAGATGATATAGAAAATGATGTCCTACAAAGAATAGATCAAATTGCGCTTCCCGATGGAGCGGCGAACCCGCGATTCCTAAAGTTTGATCCTGCTCAATTTCCGATTATCCAATTCTCGTTACGCGAAGAAGGTAAGACAAATAATTTAAAGAATTTATCCGAGAACTTGAAGTTGGAACTGACCCGGGTTGAAGGAGTCGCAAATGTGAACGTTTCCGGCTCACTGGGAGATGAAGTCATTATTGAACTGAATCAGAAAGAACTGGAAGAAAATCGTCTAAGTCAAACAGACGTTGTGAACACAATTAGAGCCAATAATGTAACATCCCCTGGAGATACGATTGAAACCGATGGCAAAACCTTGACCACCAGGGTCTTAAGCGAACTTCATTCTGTTGATGATTTAAAGAAACTGGTATTACAAGTAAATCCTAAGAGTGGAAAGAACATCACTCTAGGGGATGTTGCGACGGTAGAGAAAAAACTTCAGGACACGAACACCATCACTCGTGCCAACCAGGAGTCTGCCATTCTTTTCAGTGTATTGCAGCAATCAGATGCAAACACAGCTTCCGTTTCGAAGGCATTCCAACAGGAACTTGATCGTCTCCTACAGCAAGATCAATATAAATCAATCCGAGCAGACATCCTCTTTGATCAGGGTGATTACATAACCCAGGCCATCGGAAATATCGCCAATTCCCTTATTATAGGCGGGGCGTTTGCTATGCTCGTTCTGTTTCTGTTTTTAAAAAATGTAAAGAGTCCATTAATCATTGGAGTGGCTATTCCCTATTCCGTCATCGTTACGTTTGTGTTGATGTTCTTTGCGGATTTCGCGTTGAACATCATGACCCTTGGGGCACTTGCTTTAGGAATTGGGATGCTTGTGGATAACGCCATTGTAGTGATTGAAAATATTTACAGGCATCTTTCCATGGGGAAAACACCAAGAGAGGCTGCGAGTATCGGGGCAAAAGAAGTGGGGGGAGCGATTACAGCTTCTACCTTAACGACTGTTGCAGTGTTTTTACCAGTGGTGTTCATTTCCGGTTTGCTTGGTGAGCTATTCACCGAATTTGCCCTGACCATCTCCTTTAGTTTATTGGCCTCTCTCGTTGTAGCCTTAACAGTGATTCCCATGTTGGCGAGCAGACTATTGAAGAAGCCTAAAGGCAACTTAGAAGCTAAAAGGAGACGTTCCAAAGGAAGGAAGACATTTGCCAGGTCCGTTAAATGGGCTCTTCGTCACCGGTTTATCGTCCTGTTTATTACAGCTCTTACCTTAGTTGCCGGCGGACTTGGATTAACAACAGTCGGTACTCAGTTTCTACCACCGACGGATGAAGGATTTTTCAACATGAGGGTCGAATTAGAAAATGGAGCATCTGTTGAGGAAACGAACAAGGTCGTCAAAGCAATTGAAGGAAGGCTTGAAGAAGAAAAAGACGTTGATGTTTTTGTAAGCTTGGTCGGTACCACCCAGGAAGAGTCGTTTAGAGGAAGTTCCAAGGGGAATATTGCCGAGGTTTATGTGAAGATGGCCCCATTGGAAGATCGTGAAAGATCCATCTTCGCTTTTGCTGATGAAGTGAAACCCGAGATTGAAAAAGCGGCAAGAGAGGTAAATGATTCAACGGAAATTTCATTTAATCTCCAGTCAACCTCAGGATCGAGTCCTCAGACACTATCCTTTAATTTAAGGGATACAGACTCTAAACGTTTGGATGCATCTGTTGATACATTACTTCATTCTTTAAAAGATTTGAAAGATGTATCGGAAGTGACGACGGACCAGATGGAAACGGTAAAAGAAGTGCAAATGAAAGTGAATCGTGAAAAAGCTCTCGAGCAAGGACTTGCGCCAGCACAGATAGGGACGCTCGTGCAGGATGTGACCAGGGGTGTATTGGCGACTCAAATCGTGACCGATTCGTCAGATGTCATAAACGTCCTGGTACAATATGACCGAAATATCACCGAAAATTTGAACTCTCTTAAGAAACTTTTAATTCCTAACGGTCAAGGAAAGTATATTGAATTAAACGCTGTTGTCGATTTTGCTATTGAAGATGGTCCAGTCAGTATTCAAAGGATCGATCAACAGCACGCCGTACAATTCACTTTAAAGTATTCCTCATCGACTAATCTGGGAGCCATTTCAAAAGCTGTTGACGAGAGAATCGAATCATTGTCTCTTCCTGATGAAACACTGATTTCATTCAGTGGTGACAGAGAATTACTCGAGGACTCCATAGACGATATGATACTTGCTCTATTACTTGCCGTTATTCTTGTATACATGGTGATGGCGGCTCAGTTTGAATCGTTCAAGTATCCTTTTGTCATCATGTTCACTGTCCCGCTCATGGTCATCGGAGTCGCTATAGCCCTTGCGGTTACCCAAACACCAATCAGTATATCAGCGGTAATCGGTGTCATTGTCCTGGCGGGTATTGTGGTTAATAATGCAATCGTGATCGTTGATTACATCAACCAGCGGAAAGCATCGGGCATCAATAGTTTTGACAGTATTGTCGAAGCGGTTCAAGACAGGGCGCGACCGATATTAATGACTGCTTTAACCACCATACTTGGTCTATTGCCCCTTGCACTTGGATTAGGGGAAGGTACAGAGATTAATCAGCCGATGGGTATTGCTGTAATAGGCGGTTTAATAAGCAGTACACTATTAACCATCTATATCATTCCGATTGTGTACAGCTTCTTTGATAAAGAAACAAGAAGCATGAAGAAAAACCGGAAAGTTTACGGTCAAAAAGAATACTAATCAATATGAGCCAACCATACAGCTAAGTAGTCACCTCTTAGAATCGAGCAGGTACTTTAGGGTGTGGTTGGCTTTTTTATTTTACGCTCTTTTCACAGCTATTGTTGCTCTTAACATAATCTCTTCCATACTCTGTCAGTTAGCAGGTGCTGACTGGTAAGGGGAACTGCTCCGCTTGCAGCTCGTGTTGGGCGGAGCCTCTCCATCCTTAATGATTCGTAGTGATGTTGCTAAGTGTGTCAATCAACAATCACATTTAAACCACTATTTTTCTTCCTTAATAGAAGAGCAATCTTCAAATAAACTTTAAAGAGGTTGTATCTGGGATGTTGGTATCCAAACGATTTAGAAACATGCTCAGAAAGTTGATTGGAGCGGACGGATGCTCGAATCCTGCAGCGGAAATCAACTTCTACATTCTTCTTTAGGGGTGCAACAATGTTTACGAAAAGAGCCTTATTTTAGAGGCAATCCTGGTCAGGGGGAGAGAGGAATGAAAAAAGGAATTTATTTTGTAACAGGGTTTCCGGGTTTTTTGAGCATGAATATTGTGAAGGAAATAATCCATCAAGACAAGGCATCTGTTATCTATCTGCTTCATTTAGAGCATTTAACTGAAGAAGCAATGGAAATGACAGGCAGTTTGAAGGGGAATACAGAAGCTGAACTCATTTTATTGAAAGGAGATATTACCCAACCCGATCTTGGAATAAACAGAGAAAGACTTAAGGAAGTTCAGGAGTCTGTTGAATATGTTTGGCATCTGGCTGCCATTTATGATCTAGCCGTACACGAGGATCTCGCTTATAAAGTGAATGTAGAGGGGACAAAACAGGTGAATTCTTTCTGTCAAACCCTTCAACAATTAAAAAAGATACGTTTATTTCTCAACTGCCTTCGTTGCAGGCACACGTAAAGGGGAGATACTTGAGGATGAACTGATTCACCCGGGAGACTTTCATAACTTTTACGAACGGACAAAGTATGAGGCAGAAGAATCAGTCAGGGAACTTATGGGGAGACTTCCAATTACGATTATCCGGCCGGGGATTGTAAAAGGTAATTCAGAAACGGGAGAAACGATTAAATTTGATGGACCTTATTTTATCATGAATATGTTTAAGAGATTGTCGTTTTTACCTTGGATTCCGGTAATGGGAGATGGAAGAGCCCTCATCAATATTGTGCCTGTTGAATATGTCGTTAAAGCTTCTATATACCTTGGCCACTATGAGTGTGGATCTGGAAAGACATACCACATTACCGATCCACACCCATTGACAGTGAGAGAAGTGTATGAACAGATCCTTTGGCATATGTATAAGAAGCAGCCGAGTGGCAGAATCCCACTGTCCTTATCCAATTGGGCACTGGGGTTTCGATTTGTACGCCGGTATTTGAAGGTTGAACGGGAGGCCCTTGATTACTTAACATTTGAAGGGGTTTTTAATTGTAGGACGGCTCAGGAGGATTTAAAGAATTCTGGTATAATATGCCCTTCCCTCTCCAGTCAAATGGAGAAAATGGTTGAATTCTATCTCGATCATTCTACTGATGAAGCATTACATATAAAGATTAATTAACGATGATTTCAACGTGTTTATAGGATCAAATGAAACTCCGTAATAATTGGGAGGAAAATGGTAAAAATAATGGGAGAAGCATCAATAGGAGGATTCACGAGATGTTTATTTCCCATACCACTGCACCAAGACTATACATATATCACCCATATGTTCACCTTCACGGTATATTGGGTGGCTCATGAAGTCATCGATTACTAAATTAGAGGGAATTCTCTGGAGTATCGCACTCCCGGGGTTTCCACAATTATTGGTAGGTCTTTGGTTTAAGGGAACATTACTCGTGCTTCTTGAGGTAATCATTAACGTCCAAAGCAATTTTAATAAAGCGATCATGTATAGTTTTTTAGGGGAAACCCATAAAGCGGCTTCGGTTATCGATTATCAATGGCTGATGTTTTATCCTTGTCTTTATATGTTTGCCATGTGGGATGCCTATAAGCTTGCCCAAATCAAGGATGAGCCTTATATCTTTTTGCCTTTTGTGATGTCTGCGTATATGGTGACGGTCGGCCTGATGTATTCTCCAAAGGTATATGTCTTCGGGAAATTTATAGGTCCCATTTTTTTGCCAATGTTATTCGTGATTCCAGGGGTAGTACTTGGGTTCATCATCCGCTTAATCATCCTCCGGTTAGAATGATTATTTATTTCTTTACGAAATGAAATTCATAAGGTAAGATATGGGTATACAACATATACGTTTTCTACCTGTCAAAGGGGAGTAGCTATAGGTGTCCTACCTAAACAAAGTCGTCAGTTCATGGATTGATTCCATCGGCTTTGTTGGCATAATGATTATGCTCAGCAAGACCTTTGCCTTAATTAGGCAAGGGTCTTTTTATTTTATGAAAAATCCTTGCCTAGCGGAAACTAGCTGTGTTAACAGGAGGGACTCAGATTAATGGAAGCTTCAATGTTATTGGAATATGGTTGGGTGCTGCTCATCCTGGTTGGTCTTGAAGGGATTCTTGCTGCTGATAATGCAGTGGTAATGGCCGTGATGGTTAAACATCTGCCTGCAGAACAAAGAAAAAAAGCACTCTTTTATGGATTGCTGGGAGCTTTCGTCTTTAGGTTTGCTGCACTATTCCTCATCTCATTCTTAGTTAATGTTTGGCAAGTCCAAGCGATCGGTGCCATTTATTTATTTTATGTATCCATTCATCATTTTGTGAAAAAGAGGAAAGAGACAGGTGTTGTAGAATCAGAACCCAAAAAGGGTTCGGGTTTCTGGACAACAGTATTGAAAGTGGAGCTTGCGGATATCGCATTTGCTGTTGACTCTATGTTAGCTGCCGTTGCATTAGCCGTAACACTTCAACCTACAGGATGGTTTGATGTAGGGGGGATCGACGGTGGTCAATTTACGGTTATGTTCCTGGGTGGAGTCTTCGGATTGGTCATTATGCGATTTGCAGCAACATGGTTTGTTAAACTGCTGGAGAAGTACCCTACTTTAGAATCAGCCGCATTTTTGATTGTCGGATGGGTCGGAGTCAAACTGGCTGTATTTACACTCGCTCACCCAGATGTAGCGATTCTTGATCATCATTTCCCTGAATCAAAGCCTTGGAAGCTTGTATTCTGGAGTGTATTAATTCTATTATCCTTTGGAGGGTATCTAGTATCCAGAAAGAAAGCAAAAGCAACGGATACTACAACTGAAGCGAAAGCAAAAGCAGAATAATGACAAAAAGCGAAGCTGACATGAACGATTCATGTCAGCTTTTTTTATTTGATAGAAACAAATTCTTTTTTAGTTTTATTTGCAAAAACCCCCTCAAAAGAAAATGTCTATACGTAACTCCTTTAGTAAGGCGATCGATCGGCCATATTAAAAATTTTTATTATGAGGTGTACATATGACAAAGCATTCCAATTTAATAAAATCATCTTTAGCTGTATTGGTAGCGGGCTCTATTAGCCTTTCAGGGTCATTGGCATATGCAGATGAGAGTGAAAAAACGTTCGACACGGTCACGTTAGAGCAAAAGGGCGATGGGGATGTGGCTGCTCATGACGAAGCCCTGATTCATTCTGTCCATACACAAATTGAACAGCTGGAAGAAACGGATGCTCCGTCCTTGCTGCCTGGTGATTTCTTCTACTTTGCCAAGCTTACTCTGGAGAAGGTGAAACTTGCCTTTACAATGGACGATGCAAAAGAAGCAAAATTACTTGCTGAGTATGCAGCAGAGAGACTCGCTGAAGTAGAAGCCTTGTTTGCAGAAGGTAAAGAAGAAGAAGCGGTTGAAGCGATCAATCATGCTATAGAAATGATTCAACGTGCAGGCGAAGGATTCCCTGCCGATATGAACGAGAATTCAAACGATGACGCTGTAGATGAGTCAGATGACAGTGCAGAGAGTGAAGTAGCGTCTGAAGAGAATAACGAAGAAACTGAAGACAGTAATGAAGAGGGAACTGTTGACGAAGAAGACGGTGAAGAAAGATCAGATGATATGGCAGAAGTGGAGAACTTAATGGCACAAAATATCATCGCACTTAAAGCGAATCTGGAAAAAGTGGAGAATCCAAAAGTGAAGGCTGCTCTTCAACGAAACATTGAAAAAAGTTATGTGAAGTTAGCTGAAAAGCTTGCAAAGCTAGAAGAAAAGAGGGCGGAAACAGAGAAGGCTAAAAGAGCAACCGAAACCGGTGAAGTGGAAGTAGAATCTGAGGACAGCGTTGAATCAGCACCTATCTCACCAATAGCTGAGAATCCAACAGAGTCATCTCCAGTTGAACAAGAAGCAGAAGTGACTGCACCGGTTAAGGATCATAAAATTGAAAAAGAAGATCGTAAAGAGGTACAACATCAACAAAAAGTTGAGAGAAAAGAAGCAAAAGAAGTACGAAAACAGGAAAAGGCTGAAGAAAAACAATCCCGTCATAATATAAAACAAGAAAAGAATCACCAGCCTGCTGCAAAACAAAAAGAGCAACAAGGAAATAAGGGCAATGGAAACGGAAAAGAAAACGGAAAGGGCCACAATAAAGAATAATGAGTGCTTAAAGACAGGATAAAAAATTTCTGACAAGTCAGTCTCGAAGGGATACCCGTCTTAATGTTTCTTTTATAGCTGAACCACCAGCATTAAAGTGAACATCAAGAGTATCCCTTCCTCTCTATTATCCTTTTAAATTTTTCATCATATAAGTATAATAGTGTGCAGGATGGAGTGAGACTGATGCTAAATGTATTACTATTTTTATTAGCTAAAAAAAAGAAACAAACGTTAGAAGATATGGCAATACAAATACAAAATGGTGATGATCAATTGCTGAACATCGTCCTGGAAGACTATAAACCTTTTGTTAAAAAAACCGTATCTTCGGTCTGCAAACGTTATATATATGAAAATGATGATGAATTTAGCATCGGCCTGATTGCCTTTCATGAGGCGATCCTGAAATACAATCATCAGCGGGGAGCTTCCATCATCAGTTTTTCAGAAGTAATCATTAAACGAAAAGTAATCGATTACATCAGAAAAAACGGAAGAATTCAAAATGTAAGCATCGACATGAATCTGTTGGAGGATGATGATGAAGCTGCAAACCTGACAATCGAGCAGATTGTCTCTGTTGAGGAGTACGGGAAACAGCAGGAAGGGACAAGGAGGCGCGAAGAAATTATTTCATTTCAAGAGCACCTTTCCCAATTCAAATTATCCTTTCAAGATCTTGTGGAGCATTCCCCTAAACATGAAGATGCCAGGGTGAATGCCATTGACATTGCTAACACGGTGGTAAGCTCGAAAGAAATATTGGACTACCTCCTTGAAAAGAAGCGATTACCTATAAAAAAACTAGAGAAAAAGGTAAACGTAAGCAGAAAGACCATAGAGAGAAACAGAAAATATATTATTGCCATCACTCTTATACTTGTAGGAGATTATGTGTATTTACGGGATTACTTAAAGGGGCGGTTAGAGATATGAAAAAAGGGATCATTTTGGAAATCAAACGTGACATGCTCGTGATGATCACACAAGATGGGGAATTTCTGAAAGGGATAAAACAGCCTGATCAACAATATGCCGTTGGAGACGAAATCCCTTTCTTTCCAATGTCCAACGAACGTCGAGCATCAAAGCCATTGATCACATGGAACTGGAAAGTATCGACTGCGTTATTAACCGCCATGATTGTCATCTTTTCCTTGTTTTCCAGTGCATTTCTACAGAGTAATCAGGCGTATGCTTATGTTTCTGTCGACATCAATCCCAGTATTGAATTGACACTGAATAATAAACAAGAAGTGATAGCGCTCACCCCATTTAATGAAGATGCCAAGAGTCTTCTAAGAAAGTTAAAAGATTGGGAAGAACAGGATGTTAGTCAAGTGACAGAGGAAATCCTTCTATTATGTAAGGAGATGGGTTATTTAAAGGATAATCAACATGTTCTCATCACTTCTTCGTTTGTCGAAGATTCCAATAGGCAGCTTGAAGGGGATCTGACAAAAGAATTAACCAAATTTGTTCAAAAATACAGTACAGACCACAACATGAATATAACGGTAAAAGAAACATCGAAGGAAATGAGACAAGCAGCTACTGATAAAGGAATGACTGCGGGATCCTTGTTAAAGGGAACTGAAAAAGCTGAATCAAAAGAATCAGCAGGTAAACGGGAATCAAAACCAACAGTTGAGAAGGAAAACGTACAAGAGGCAGATAAAAAGGAGGACAGTATGGCTGAAGAGAATATACAGAAGCCCGTTCATCCTGAATCTTCCCCTGAAAATGATCGAACTCATAAAAAAGAAAATAAGCAACCTAAAGCTCAGGAGAAACCTGCTCATCCCCATTCAACGGGTCCTGACAAAAGGACTGAGACGAATGGAAGACAGGATGATTCTGATGAACCAGGCCAACACCAAAAACAAAATCAATCCAACGGCCATGGAAATGGTCATGAATCAAAACAAAATGAAAAGAAAAACGGACACCATAACCAGCAGAATAATGACGATCAGTCCGAAAAGGAAAAATCGAAAAAAGATAAAAAAGACTGAAGTACTCCGGCCCATTTTTAAAAATGGGTCTTTCTCGTTTTTTAGGGGCAGCTGGACGAAACCAGCTACCCTATGCCATTATTATTTAGTTGGTTGTCCAGAAAGCTGGGATTGAGCTTGTTGAACCAGACGCTTAGTAATTTCTCCACCAACGGATCCGTTAGAACGGGCTACTGTATCTGAACCAAGTGTTACGCCAAATTCCTGAGCAATTTCATATTTCACTTGATCAAGGTATTGTTCAACACCTGGGACCAGCAATTTATTACTGCTTCTCGCCATTGTATGTTCCTCCTTAAAAATAGACTAGAAACAATATTGTCTCTGTACACCTATTATTTGTCTTTTTCCATTGAACATGAATGGTAATATTTCGCCTTAATTGCATTGTTTGTATGCTGAGGGTATAAGCAAGGTGTATGATGGTTAAACGGCAACGATTAAAGAAAGAATAATCCTATAAGAAATTATCCAATTTTCCTTTCTTTCTTTGCTTATATTCATTAAGATAGAAAAGGGAATAACCTTGAAAGGGAAATACATATATGTGGTATAAACTAAGATTGAATTTGAATAAATTAACTCCTGCTCAGGTCATTGTGACCTTTTACCTAATTGCTGTAACAGTGGCTACGATACTTTTGAGCTTACCATTTGCTCATAAACCAGGGGCAGAGTGGACTTTTATTGATGCTATTTTCACCTCTGTCAGTGCTGTGAGTGTAACGGGCCTGACGGTTGTTAGTACTGCCGATACGTTTAATACAGTAGGGATCTTCTTATTGATCTTTGTTTTGCAGTTTGGTGGTATTGGGATCATGACCCTTGGAACGTTTTTCTGGCTACTTGTGGGTAAGAAAATAGGTCTGAAAGAAAGACGATTGATCATGTTGGATCAAAACCAATCCAATCTTTCCGGCTTGGTGCTTCTATTAAAACAAATTCTCCTTCTCATCATCATGATTGAGCTGGCAGGCGCCTTGATATTAGGCGTTTACTTTTTGAGTTACTATCCGAGCTGGCAGGATGCATTCATTCATGGACTCTTTGCGTCCGTCAGTGCAACGACGAATGGTGGTTTTGATATTACGGGACAGTCACTTATCCCGTTCAAAGATGACTATTTTGTTCAATTTATTACCATCCTTCTCATTACGCTGGGGGCGATCGGATTCCCTGTATTAATTGAAACGAAGGACTATCTTATGAATAAGCAAAGAAGTAAACACCACTTTTCCTTATTCACAAAGATTACGACCATTACTTTTGGGTTGCTGTTGGTCTTTGGGACAATGATCATTTGGTTATTCGAATACGATAAGTTTTTTTCCGGTATGACCTGGCATGAATCATTCTTTTATTCACTCTTTCAGTCAGTATCCACAAGGAGTGGTGGACTGGCCACCATGAATGTAGCTGAATTCTCAACACCCACACTGATGGTCATGAGTGCCTTAATGTTCATCGGAGCATCTCCAAGTTCAGTTGGGGGAGGAATCAGAACGACTACATTCGCATTAAATATCCTCTTCTTATTTCATTTTGCGAGAGGGAATCAAACAATCAAGGTGTTTAGAAGAGAGGTGCACGAACAGGACATCATTAAATCCCTGGTAGTAACCATGGTCGCTGTTCTCTTGTGTTTTGTGTCTGTAGTGATCTTAACGATCACAGAAGATCACAGTCTCATTGAAATCATCTTTGAAGTGGCGTCAGCGTTTGGGACGACCGGTTTATCATTAGGCATCACTTCCGACCTTTCTGTTATCGGGAAGTGCATCATCATTGTCTTAATGTTTATAGGGCGTGTAGGAATACTTGCTTTCCTGTTAATGATTGGTGGGAAAGAAAAAACGACGAAATACCATTATCCAAAGGAACGGGTCATTATCGGATAGAAAAAACGATGCGGTGCATCGTTTTTTTCATGGCTGTTTTTATACACAATGTGATCTTCATTTCATTCTAAGTCTGATATTTACGATAAGAATCTATACAATACATCAATTTCATTAAGTATATGGAATGGAAAGTGAATGGAGTGGGGAAAATAAGAGCCACAAAGGAGATGAGTATACACGATGAAAAGAAAAGCTCAGTTTAATGCAGCTGAAAAAAACAATCAAACCCCATTAAAGAATAAACAGGAAACAGAATTCTCTGCTGAATTCTCTCAAGGAGAAGATACAGCGAAGGGAAAGAATAGAAACTCTTCTAAAGGAATGAAAGGTAGAAGCTGATGAAGGAAAAAAAACGATCTTTTCGAGAAGAGTTAGGGCAAGAGTTTGGAGATATTAATGCAGCCAAAATTATCGAGGTCACTCAAAAGCACCCAAAATCAAAAGAAAAAAAGAAAAAATGTTAAGCCATTTGCTTAACATTTTTTCTTTCTATTGAGTTACGGATTGACGGTCAAATTCAAAAACAGTTGACCGGCCAGTTGCTGGTTCAAAATAGGCTAAAATATACTGTTCCGGCCCATCTGTGGAATGAATGGTTTCCAATAAGGTGTGTTTATATAATTCTTTTTCATTAAGGTTAAGTTCCTCAAAGGAAGTGCCTGCAATAGAAGGATGTGCAAGCAGAGTTTGATAGACGGCAGAACGATCTTCTTTCGTCATTTCATGGTTCCACCAAGGCTTTCTAGGCTTGTACTTTTGGTTTTTTTAAGTAATCCAGTTTCATTAGACCTTCAATGACCGAAATGTTATAGCTGGTCTCTGCAGATAAAAACTCAAGCAGCCTTTTAAATAAATCTTCCAATTGATGTCCGATTCTTGACCAGCCCCTTTCCTCCCAGTAAGAACCGAATTGTTGGAAGAAATCAAATGGAGTTTCAAAGCATTCGGACACGAGATACTCAATCGTTTGATCCATACGGTGATCATTCCAATACTTCTCGAGAACATCTTCAACCTGTTTGATCCTGACGATATCGTCAAATGATAACACATTGTTTCCAAGAATTTCGTAAGGGGAATGGTCCATATACGTATATTGATGATCATTCGCACGTATTCTTAGACCGGTTCCCCCGAAGCATCTTCAAGAATCCTAATTGAAGTTCTTCAGGTCTCATTTCAAAGACATCGTTAAACGTTTTTCGGAAAGAGTGATAATCCTCTTCAGGCAAGCCGGCGATTAAGTCAAGGTGCTGATCGATCTTGCCGCCTTCTTTTACCATCGTAACGGTTCTCGTCAGCTTCGCATAATTTTGTTTTCTCATCACGAGGTCATTGGTTTCATCATTTGTGGATTGAATGCCGATTTCAAAGCGGAATAACCCTGCCGGGGCATTTACATTAAGGAATTCAATCACTTCCGGTCGCATAATGTCTGCGGTGATTTCAAATTGGAAGACGGTCCCAGGTATATGTTCATCTATTAAAAATTGGAACATCTCCATCGCGTAGCTTCGGCTGATATTAAAGGTACGATCCACAAACTTGATCGTCTTGGCACCATTTTTCATAAGGAATCGGATATCATCTTTTACCTTTTCCCGGTCAAAGTACCGTACCCCTACTTCAATGGAAGAAAGACAGAATTGACAGCGGAAAGGGCATCCTCTGCTTGTCTCAATGTACGTAACCCTTTTACTTAATTGAGGCAGGTCTTCCTTGAAGCGGAATGGGGAAGGAACTTCCCTTAGGTCAATTTTATTCTGTTGAGGTTTAATCACAGGCTTGCCGTCTTCTAAATAAGCAACTCCATGAACCTTTGTCATATCACCTGAACCGTTCAGTTCATCTAATAATTGCTTGAAGGATTCTTCTCCTTCACCAATAACAATAAAGTCAACATCCTGAAGTCGCTCCAGCCAGTACGGAACATCGTATGTGACCTCGGGTCCTCCCAGTACGATGATAACTTCAGGAAGAATTTTCTTGAGGATCTTGACTACTTTAATCGTTTCTTCGATATTCCAAATGTAACAGCTGAAACCTATAACATCCGGTTTTTTGGAGAATAAGTCAGTAGCGATGTTAAGAGTAGGATCTTTTATGGTATATTCAGCCAATTCAATTTCATGTTCCGGCTCCGCATAAGCCTTTAAACAGCGAATGGCTAAATTGGTGTGTATATACTTTGCATTTAACGTACTTAAAACGACTTTCTTCATTAATAAGCTCCTTTTATACTACATCCACTTGGTTAACTCCCAAATGAATCGTTGTAAACCATATTTTCACACACGAGCTGCTCGGACATCACAGCACTGATTATCATTTTATCTAAGGTAGAGAGAAAGCTCAATGTTTGTCTAAAATGAATTTAAAATTCTTGCGATTTAAAGAAGGAATTTAGGGAAAAGTTACGAATAATATAATGAAATCACTTATTTTTAGAAAATTGTGTAGAAGAGAAAAGACTAGTATTCACACAAATAGAATAGTAACTCATGAAAAAGGGACTGACCCGCGCTTCTAATTGGGTCAGCCCTTTCTAGTGAGATTTATCTTGTCTTCATCTCTCTTTTTGTTAGAAGTTTCTGTAGCTTGGTTGATTTAAATTCGACAATTGGCTGAGTGATGCTTGTAAAGATAGTTGTTGAGAAGATCATCGTCAGAACCAATGATACGACAAGTAACAGGATTAAACTGGTTGTAGGATTAATGGTATCTTTCAGATGGCTTTCCCTGAACAACCGGATAATGAAACCGTGGAGCAAATAAACATAAAGTGTATTTTTACCCCATTTCGTGAAGAACTGTCTCTTGGCAGGGACAAACGTAAAGAAACTAAAGATCATCACAACGTTTAACAAGTATACAAAAGCCCTGACCGCTAGACTTACAAGGTAATTCCATTCGAAATCTCCATAAGGTTTGGATCCAAGTAACCACTTGTCGGAGAATTCAGGTACGAAGTACATTCCGATAAACAATAGAACAAACAATGTACCTGCCACTATACGAGCCTTACTCGTTTTAAAATATTCGAAATGCTCCTTCTCCATGTAATAACCCATCAGGAAGATCGGAAAAAACACAAATGTCCTAGACAGGCTCAGATAGTTGGAAATCACATCTGCGAATCCCACTATAAGCCCAAGGGAAAAAGCCACAGTCAACCCAATACCAGGTTTGAGCTTTAACCATTTGATGAAGACATAGAGAAGTGCGTTCCAGCAGAATAAACTGATGAGGAACCACAAAGACCAGTGAGGGTTAAGTGGATCCATTTCAAATGTTGATTTCTCATAGAGAAAATAGTAATAAACAGTGTATATCAGTTGAAACACAATGTAAGGTAGTATTAGCTTTTTGGCCAGTTTTTGAATGTATCCCTTTTTATAAAATCCCTTCGCGAAAAAACCTGCCACAAGAATAAAGGCTGGCATATGGAAGGTATAAATCGTTTTATACAAAGATAGGATAAATGGATCGCTTTCGATATAGGACCGGATCAAGTGTCCAAATACAACGAGAAAGATCAAAATAAATTTGGCATTGTCGAAGTAATAGTCACGCTGTTTCATATCTTCACCACTTCTTAGAAAAGATTTAATCTCATTCATTCTTACCCTAGGATACATCGAGTAAAACCAGGATTTCACTGTTAATTATCACCAAAAGTATGGGAGGCTATGTAAACTCAACAAAGGTGTGAGCCGATAGTCGTCTTTCAATCTAATAAGGGGATGAGGAAATGACTAATAGTAGTAAAACCATAAATGAGCTTAATAAGGAAGAATGTCATCCCGTCGATAGGGAAATTTGCTTAGCGTCACCCATGCCGATGCTTGTGATTAATAAAGAATTGAAAATTGTCCACGCCAACATGGAGGCATGTGAAACCCTGAAAACAGATGGTGAGAAAGTTGTAGGAAAGCTGTTCAGTTCCTTTTTCTCGTCTGTACCTGCTCAAATTGTGGCGCATTATAAAGAAGTAATGGAAACAGGGAAGACATTAGAAGATGAAACCCTGATGAATATGACTGATGAAAAAATCATACATGTGGAACTACTACTCAAAAAATCGACCATTTCTCCCAACGCTTATTTGTATTTTAAGGATGTAACCGAACTGAAGGAAAAAGAACGGAAAGATCATATGAATGTGCATCTACTATCGAATATTTTTCAGAATGCATCTGAAGGTATCGTCCTATTTGATATCGAAGGGAATATCAATGATGTGAATCAGGCATTTAGTGTACAAGTGGGACTGGATAAGGAAGAAATCATTTCGAGGAATATCAGATCCTTCATTCCTGAGAATGCCCACTATAAAATTGAAAAAATTAAAGATTTGATTGCTCAGAACAAAAAAGCCCGTGGTGAAATTCCAATCAAGAAATCACATAGTATTTCGATCGTTGAGTTTACTACAAGTCCATTTGTCCACCATAGGCTCCATATGGCCATTCTAAGAGATGTAACGGAAAAGAGACAGATGGAGATTCAACTGAAGAGAAACGAAGAGCTATTTAAAGGTTTATTTGAAGAAGCAATTGATGCCATCGTTCTGTGGGATCAGGATGGAAGAGTATTGAAAGCGAATTCCTCCGCTCTTAAGATCTTTGAATGCTCCCTTTCGGAACTGCTGTCCAAGAGGATCCGCGACTTTGTTTACCCACTGGAAAACCAAAAGTTCGATTTAGTCATGGACCAGTTATACAGGAGCGGTGCTATCAGGGATGAAGTATTGTTTCTAATGCCTAACAATCAGTTGAAACATTTGGAATTCACCTCTAAGCTTCACTCAGTCGATGGCTATAACATGACGATTTTCAGGAATGTCAGTGAACGATATCAGATGGAGAAAGAATTAAGAGAAAGCGAGGAACGGTTCAGGAAGATCTTCGAAGGGTCTTTGGACGGTTTACTTCTTACCAATCATAATTATGTAGTCGTAGATGCAAATCCTGAAGTGAGTAAGATCATCAATCTCAAGAAAGAACAGTTGATCGGGAAAGATGTGCGAGAAATTTTGAATATTGAGCCAGGTGAAGAGTCGTATGAAGAATACTTACAACAATTGAAAGAAGAGGGACAAGCAACATACCTGAAAACCTTAACCTCCCAGAAGGATAAACTTCAATATGTCGAGTTATCATCCAAATATAATTTGCTCTCTAATTTAAATCTCACAATTATTCGTGACATTACCGAACAAATTGACCTGCAGGAGCAGCTGAGGAAATCTGATACATTGAGTGTGGTAGGTGAGCTTGCAGCAGGTATTGCTCACGAAATAAGAAACCCGATGACAGCTCTTAAAGGATTTATTCAGCTATTAGAAAATAGTGTAGGTCAAGATCATGAAATGTACTTCAATGTGATCACTTCTGAATTTCAGAGGATTGAATCGATCATAACCGAGTTTTTGGTACTGGCAAAACCTCAGGCCATTCAATATCAAGAAACAAATTTAATCAAGATTATGAAAGATACAGTGGAACTTTTAAGTGCCCAGGCAGTGATGCATAATGTACAATACGAGGAGCGGTATCAGGATGATCTTCCGATGATCATTGCAGAACCGAACCAGCTAAAGCAGGTATTCATTAATGTCATCAAGAATGCGATTGAAGTCATGACGGAAGGCGGATTCATTTCAATTACTATTCAAGAAGCAGAGGATGACATGATCCATATAGAAATAAAAGACCAGGGGGGCGGCATATCCAATGATAAAATTAAAAAGCTTGGAGAGCCATTTTATACAACGAAGGAAAGAGGGACTGGACTTGGCCTGATGGTCAGCTTTAAAATAATCAAAGAACATAAAGGGAGCGTCCAGGTCGAGAGTATCGTAGGGGAAGGAACCACCTTCCACATTTATCTCCCTAAATCGTAAAGGAGTCCTGTACATGTCAAGTCAATCCATTGTAATGGATAGCCCGATAGGAAAATTAGAAATTCATGCAGATCATACTCACTTAACCACTATCCAATTTGTCGGAAATGAAATAGAAACGAGTCGACAGACAAATCATCCCATCTTAATTAAAGCAAGGGATCAAATCAGTCAATTCTTTAAAGGGGAGAGAAAAGAGTTCGAACTTCCTTTAAGGATAGAAGGAACCACTTTCCAACGGGAGGTATGGCATACCCTTCAGAAGATACCATACGGGAAAACCTGGTCCTACCAGGAGATGGCTGAAACGATCAAAAGACCAAAAGCCGTCCGTGCTGTAGGCCAGGCTAATAAAGCAAACCCATTCCCCATCATCATCCCATGCCACCGTGTCATCGGGAAGGATCAATCACTAACTGGATATGCAGGAAAACATATAGACAAGAAAGAAATGTTATTAATGCTGGAAAAATAATATAGAAGAGGCATCTCCTTTTACGGGGATGCCTCTTCTATATTATGGGCTTTCCTATGAAATTCTTTCATGTGAAAAATACAAAACAAAATCGAATGATTGATTGAAATCTCAATGTATTTAGATTATTATCTAATTAGATATATATCTAATTAGGGGGTGGGTCCGTGCAACTAAGTAAACAAGTGGCTTTTCATAAAACGATGGGGGATCCGACGAGGATCAAGATTGTCTACTTGCTTTCCTCAGGGAGTCTTCACGTAGGAGCGATCGCAGGGAAGCTTGGATTATCCTCTCCAACCATTTCCCATCATCTTGCCAAGCTGAAAGATTGTAATATTGTCTTTTCAAGAAGAGATAAGAACACGATCTACTATCATTTAAATAAGAAAGTCTTGAGTCATCATGGAAGCGTGCTGAATCAATTTGCACATGAAGAGAAGGGGGACAACTCGATGTCAGACAAGCTCATGAAGGAAAAGCAAAAGGTAATGAATAACTTCATAGAAAAAAATGGACGGATCAAAACGATTCCCTCTCAACAGAAAAAGAAGTTATTTATCCTGGAACATATGGTCGAAGGATTGAAGGTTGGAGTAAAATATAAGGAAAAAGAAATAAATGAATTTATCCAACAATTCCATGAAGACTTTGCTACTTTAAGAAGGGAATTCATTATTCATCAATTCATGTATCGGGAAAATGGTATTTACGAAGTGAATCCAAAGGAAATGTGGGCATCGACAAAGTTAAATGAATGATAGAAGAGTAGGGGGGAGCCCTGCTCTTCTATTGATTAAACCCAATCGTATCTTGAATACTTTCTTTAAAGCAGGGGGAGAGCACCCCTCTTTCTGTGATGATACCGGTGATCAAGTCGTGAGGGGTGACATCGAAGGCCGGATTATAAACCGGAATGTTTTCAGGTGCAATCACTGTCCCTCCCATAGTTGTGATTTCTTGCGGATTTCTCTCTTCAATTGGAATATCGCTTCCTTCGAGGGAGGCAAGATCGAAAGTGGAAGAAGGTGCAGCGACATAAAAAGGGATATGAAAATGTTTGCATAAAATGGCAAGCATGGATGTTCCGATTTTATTGGCTGTATCCCCATTGGCAGAAATTCTGTCAGCCCCCACTATGACCGCCTCTACCCCTTTTTCTTTTATCGTATGGGCAGCCATGCTGTCTGTAATGAGTGTGACGTCTACACCAGATTGCTGAAGTTCCCAGGCAGTCAGTCTGGCTCCCTGTAAAACCGGGCGTGTCTCACAGGCGTATACTTTGAAATTCTTTCCTTTTTCTCTCCCTAGATGAAAGGGTGCTAAAGCGGTACCGTATTTACTAGTGGCAATGGAGCCGGCATTACATATGGTCATGATCGTATAGTTGTCTTTCAGCACATTCAATGCATGTTCACCGATCTTGCGGCACATTTCCTCATCCTCTGTATGAAGATGGATGGCACAATGAAGTAAATTTGTTTTCGCTTCATGGACCGACGAAACATCTTCCAGAACAGCTTCCAATCGATCCAATGCCCAAAACAGGTTGACTGCTGTTGGTCGGGAAGCAGCGAGATATTTTTTGTCACGTTGAAAGAGGTCTATAAACTCTGTCAGGGAATCCGTTTCATAGCGGCCTGCTGCCTGGGCTAATCCATAAGCGGCAGTGATGCCTATAGCAGGTGCACCCCTTACTTTTAAAGTCGTGATTGCATCAAAGTATTCTTCGATGTGAGTTAGCTTTATATATTCCTCGATGAGGGGCAGCTTTTGTTGATTCAGAATCTGTAAATAATCTTCGTGCCACTCTATTGAAGTCGGGATGGTAAGCGTTTGTGTCATGATTCTCTCCTTTTATTAATGTGACTGTATCAGGGCTATGAGTTCATTGATTGTATGAATCTGTTTCCGTTTCACAATCAATTCTTTACCAAGTGTTAGGCAGGCACGTTTCGTTTCTACCCTTTGTTCTTTATCTTCAATGCTTTCTAAGTCTTCCACATGGGCAAGTCCAATTGTTCTCCGGATACATTCACAACCTGCAAAACCTATGCTGTCTTGAAAGCTCTTCTGAAGAACATATTCAAGGTATCCGTCCACTTTCGTATAGGCGTCATCACTTTCTTTCCAGAGTTTTGAGAATGTACTCGTAAATACGGTCCACGTATTCTCGATATGATAGAGAATGTTATCCTTCCCATGAGGGGTTGATAGAGCCTGGAACAAAAGGTTTGCCATGAATTGCCCGATATCGAAGCCAATCGGTCCGTAAAAGGCGAACTCCGGGTCAATCACCTTCGTTTGATGCTCGCCAATAAAGATGCTGCCAGTATGCAGATCTCCATGGAGCAATGCTTCACCTTCTGTGAGAAAGCTTTTCTTCAATTTCGCCACTTCAAGCTTTAACGTGAAATCTTCCCACAATTTCTGCACATCCTGTGTCAGCTCTTCCTCGAATTCATTGGTTTCACTGTTAAAGAACGGGTCCGTAAATACAAGGTCTTCTGTAATTTTACACAGTTCAGGATTTGAAAATTCTTTCACATATTCCTTTTTCTTAAAGGGATGAAGTGCATAATCCGATGTGAAGTAAAGGGTCTTCCCGAGAAAGGTTCCAATGTCTTCAGAAAGATGGGGGTACTTCTCCCCTTTGATCAGTCCGGACCGGACAATCGTCAGGGCACTCAGGTCTTCCATCACCGTTATCGCCAGGGCAGGATCTGAATAATACACTTCAGGAACGAGATTCCCTACAAACGATTTCTGCAGTTTAAGGACGGCTGCTTCAATTCTCGCCCTATCCAGGGTTAGCGGCCAGCTTTCCCCCACCACCTTTGCATAGGGGAGAGCTTGCTTCATGATGATTCCTTTCCCGGATTCCAGGTCTGTCACATGGAAAACAAGATTTAAGTTTCCATCTCCAATTTCTTTACATGTTAGAACTGATCCTTTTTCAAAAAGTTCTAAACGAGAGGCCAGATCTATCGCCGACTGCTCTGTTAAAGCTTGATATGTTTCTAGTTTAGTAATTGCCATTGCAGTTCCTCCTTTTAGTACCCTTGGTGAAAGGGAGTGTTACGGAGGCTTTTCCAATGCATAAGAAAAGCCTCTTTCCATGGTCGAAAGAGGCTTGAAGAACGGTCTTCATCGCCTCTTATCTCTCAGAAAGAAAATCTTTCTGTTGGAATTAGCACCGTGCCTTAGTGGATGTCTCCATCCGGCGCAGACTGCGCCCCGTTTTAAAACGGTATTATGGTCGGTTGCTGGGCTTCATAGGGCCAAATCCCTCAGCCAGCTCTTGATAAGAGTTGCGTAAAATATTTGATTAAACTTTCAGAATGTTTCATTTGATTTGAATGGTACCATTGAATTATTTTCCATGTCAACGTTTTTTTGAAAAAGAATAACCATCCTTTTAATAAAAATCCGGTTTGCGATCCTGGAAGACGGGGATTTGTTTTCGCACGTGTTCCACTTCCTCCAGCTGGATATTCGCTGTTATCAGTTCTTCCGCTTTTCCTCCCTTTGCCATAATGTCACCCCATGGACCGATAACGAGGGAAGAGCCTCCAAATTCGTTTTGAGGATCACTCCCTACACGGTTGCATGCAATGACAAAGCATTGGTTTTCAATTGCGCGTGCCCTTAAAAGGGTTTCCCAGTGATCAATTCGTGCTGCCGGCCATTCTGCTACAACAAAGACCACCTGGGCTCCCATCAGTACATGTTTCCTGAACCATTCAGGAAAGCGTATATCGTAACATATTAAACCGGCCATCTTTGTGTCCTGAAGTGTGAACATACCATCATCCTGTCCAGGAAGTAAATAGTGATGTTCGTCCATTAGCTTGAAAAGGTGGAGCTTAGAATATTTCTTTACCATCTTTCCATGAGAATCCGTTACTAGCAGTGTATTGCTAACCCCGTTCCCGGTTCTGTTAGCGACTGATCCACCAACAATGTGAATGGAATATTTCTTCGATAGTGCTGTCAGGAAGGACGAAGAATCCCTCGCCTCATCTTCGGCTATGTCATCCAGGCGTTTAAGGTCGTATCCGGTTGTCCATAACTCAGGGAGTACCACCGTATCACAGCCTTCTTCATATGCTTTCATCATCCATTCCTCTACTTTTTTCCTGTTCTTTTCTGGATCACCGAACACTATATCCATTTGGAAGATCCCAATCTTTTGGATCATTTCCTTCACCTCTCCATACATTTTGGAATTTATTCCTTTACATTCTTTATTTTCCGTTATATCATTTGTGACTAGAATTTGAAAGTAATTAATTTTCAAAAAAATGTAGCAGGTGATGGTATGAAAACTTATAATAAGGCAAAACGTTTAGACTTGTTACCCGAGCAATTTTTCGCTGCTCTTGCAAAAAAAGTGAATGATGTGGTGAAAGAGGGGCATGATGTCATTAATTTAGGGCAGGGAAATCCTGATCAGCCGACTCCCTCTCATATAGTCGAGAAACTGAAAGAAACTGCTGCTTCACCATCTAATCATAAATATCCACCTTTTCGAGGTCTCTCTTCTTTCAAACAGGCTATTTCGGCATTCTACCTACGTGAATACGGTGTGGAAATAGATGCAGAATCAGAAGTGGCCGTTCTGTTTGGAGGGAAAGCCGGATTAGTAGAGATCCCCCAATGTCTATTAAATCCGGGAGATGGGGTATTGGTGCCTGATCCAGGGTACCCGGATTATTTATCAGGAGTGGCATTGGCAGAGGCACGTATGATCAAAATGCCCCTTAGGGAGGAAAATGGATTCCTGCCAGACTACAAGGAACGCTCCCAGGAAGAACTAGACAGTGCCAAGCTGATGTTTCTAAACTATCCAAATAATCCCACAGGTGCAATCGCCACTGAATCATTTTTTGAGGAAACCGTGGAACTTGCCGAGAAGCATGATATTTGCGTCGTACACGATTTTGCTTATGGTGCAATTGGATTTGACAGTCATAAACCCATCAGCTTTCTTCAAACAAAAGGAGCCAAGAAAGTGGGGGTAGAGATTTATACTCTATCCAAAACGTATAATATGGCAGGCTGGAGAGTCGGCTTTGCTGTGGGCAATAAAAGTGTCATTGAAGCGATCAATCTGCTTCAAGATCACCTTTACGTAAGCCTTTTCGGCGCAATTCAGGAAGCTGCAACAACGGCACTGTTGAGCTCCCAGGATTGTGTAGCCGACCTGGTGGCAACTTATGAAAGTCGAAGGCAACTATTCATAACCGGCCTTAAGGATATAGGCTGGAATGTAAAAGCTCCCCAAGGTTCATTCTTCGCATGGCTTAAGGTGCCGGAAGGATTTACTTCAGTTGAATTCTCTAATTATCTATTAGATAAAATTAACGTCGCAGTGGCACCGGGTGTAGGGTTTGGTGAATTTGGAGAGGGGTATGTACGTGTCGGCCTTTTGACTACAAACGATCGTTTGAGAGAGGCGATTTCCAGGATAGAAAAGTTAGAATTATTTGATAAAGGGGATTGACAACGTTTGAAATTGGTGTAATAATCCAACTGAATTAATAAATAGTGAAATTCTTATCAAGAGCAGGCGGAGGGACCAGCCCTATGAAGCCCGGCAACCGACTTATTCGAGCACGGTGCTAATTCTTGCAGCTACGAAGCTGACAGATAAGAAAGAGTGAAGGAACCAAACCTCTTCTTATCAGGAAGAGGTTTTTTGTTTTTCACGGGTATCCATATCTCGTGCAGCATTTACTTAAGGAGGCATCACAACAATGAGTGAAGTGATAGCAACATATGAACTCAAGGGAAAGAGTGGATCATTCGAAAAGAAGGCAGAAGGAATGGCTTTGGGATTGACGGTTGGCTCTTGGACGGATTTACCCCTCTTAGAGCAGGATCAATTACGGAAGTACAAGGGCAGGGTCATTTCAGTGAAAGAGTGGGAAGAAGCAGGGGGCCATCGGGGGAAAGTGCAGATAGCTTATCCGGGTCATAATTATTCAAATGATATTCCTGCCATCCTCACAACGGTGTTCGGTAAGCTTTCCCTGGACGGGGAAGTGAAGCTGGTAGATTTAGAGTTTTCCAAAGACTTGAAGAATGGCTACCCTGGTCCGCGATTTGGGCTGGAAGGAATTAGAGAGCTTACAGGCATATATGAAAGGCCTTTGTTGATGAGCATCTTCAAAGGTGTGATTGGAAGGGATCTTAACTATCTGGAGAATCAATTAAGAGCTCAGGCCCTGGGAGGGGTCGATATCGTGAAAGACGATGAAATACTATTTGATAACCCAGAAACACCATTTGTCGAGAGAATCGAGAGTGGGAAAAAGGTTCTGGAGGAGGTGTATGAAGAAACAGGGAAGAGAACGTTATATGCAGTGAATCTTACAGGCAGAACTTCTGATTTAAGGGATAAAGCAAGGAAAGCGAAAGAGCTCGGGGCTGATGCCTTATTATTCAATGTATTTTCTTATGGTCTGGATGTACTTCAAGAGTTGAGGGAAGACCCCCAAATATCTCTCCCGATCATGGCACATCCCGCGTTTGCTGGTGCGGTTGCTGCATCCCCTGTATATGGTGTGAGCTTTTCCCTGTGGTTAGGGAAATTCCTGCGTATGGCAGGAGCTGATTTTTCATTATTTCCTTCACCATATGGAAGCGTCGCACTAGATAAGGCCCAGGTCATGTCTATAGTCCATCAGTTAACAAAAGAAGATGATCAATTGAAAAGAACATTGCCTGTTCCCTCAGCCGGTATTCACCCCGGCCTTGTTCCGATTTTAGTGAAAGACTTTGGAAAAGATTGTGTTATTAATGCAGGGGGGAGGGATTCACGGTCACCCGGACGGGGCAATAGGGGGTGGAAAGGCATTCCTCCAAGCTATTGAAGCCGTTATAAAAGGTGTCTCCCTCAACGAGGTGTCAGAATCCCATTATGAACTTCGAAAAGCACTTTCCTTATGGGGAGAGGAGGTAAAGGTATAGTGGCAGTTCCGGTTATTTTCTGTGATTTTGATGGGACGATCACTGAAACCGACAACATCATTTCATTAATGAAAGCATTTGCCCCTCCTGAATGGGAAGGGATCAAAGACGACATCTTGAAGCAGAAAATTCCCATTAAAGAGGGAGTAAGTAAGATGTTCTCCCTTATTCCTTCATCACAGAAGGACGAAATGGTCCAGTATTTGCTGGATACAGCTGTCATACGAAAAGGATTCAAGGAATTTATAGAGTTTACAAAAGAACGTAAAATTCCTTTATATATCGTAAGTGGTGGGATTGACTTCTTTGTACATCCCTTGCTGGAACCATACGGGCCGTTTAACGGGGTTTATTGTAACGAAGCAAAATTCAATGAATCAACCATTAAGGTCCATTGGCCCCATCCTTGTGATGAGGGCTGTGAAAATAAAGGGTGTGGGTGCTGCAAGCCTTCTATCATGAGAACATTATCTATAAAAGAAGGAACAGAAATCATTGTGATTGGGGACTCTGTCACAGATTTAGAAATGGCTGAACTTGGTGATAGGGTATTTGCCAGGGACTACCTCTTACAGAAATGTCAAGAAAGAGGAATTGCCTGCCATCCTTTTGACACCTTTCATGATTGTAAGAACGTGCTTGAAAAAGGAGTGATAGTATGAAGTTCTATCAGAATCACTGGGACGAGCTCGCTGAGATAAAAAGGGAATTGGCAGACAGGGACTGGTTTATGGGAACGAGCGGCAATCTGGCCATTCGTGTAGGTACTTGCCCTGATACATTTCTCGTGACGGCAAGCGGTAAGGATAAAAGGAAGCAAACGGAAGAAGACTTCCTCCTCGTGAATGGCAATGGGGAATCTGTTGAAGAAACCAATCTTCGACCATCAGCGGAAACTCTGCTGCACAGTCATGTATTCGCCAAAAGTTCTGCTGGATGCAGCCTCCATGTTCATACAGTAGCAAATAATGTCATCAGTGAACTGTACGGAGATGAAGGGCGTATTACATTCAAAAATCAGGAATTGATAAAGGCATGGGATAAATGGGGGGAACAGGACTCCCTTTCCATCCCGATCATACCAAATCATGCCCATATTCCCACATTGGCTGATGCCTTTTTACCTTTTGTTGTAGAAGACAGAGGGGCCGTCCTCATCCGTAATCATGGGATCACAGTATGGGGCAGAAACGGTTTTGAAGCGAAGAAACTATTGGAAGCATGTGAATTTTTGTTTCAATATCAACTGGCTCTTTTATCAATCAACAATACCAAAGCAAATATTTAAGGAGGAATAGAGTCATGACAACCATTAAAATCAAGGGAGAAAACCGTGTCATTGAAGATCAGGAAAAGGTCGTACAATTTTTAAATGAACAGGGAGTGATCTATGAACACTGGAATATCCAAAAGCTGGGAGATGGACTTAGGGGCAAGTACACCTTGACTGAAGAGGAGAAGGGTCAAATATTAACCACTTTTAAAAAAGAAATAGATGATATTTCTGAGCGGCGAGGATATCAGACCAGTGATGTCATTTCCTTATCTGAAAGTACACCGAACCTAGAGGAGCTCCTGAAGAACTTCCAGCAGGAGCATCATCATACTGATGATGAAGTACGCTTTATCGTGAACGGACACGGTGTTTTTGTCATTCAAGGTAGAAATGGTGATTTCTTTGAAGTGCATCTGAATCCTGGTGACTTGATTTCCGTTCCGGAAAACATCCGTCATTATTTCACATTAAGTGATGATAAAAAAGTAGTGGCGGTCCGTATCTTCGTCACAAAGGAAGGCTGGGTGCCAATCTATTAATCTTTCATAGGATAGATGATGAGGGGAATTCATTGTCTATCCTTTTTTGTTTGATCCTATTCTCAAATAGTGTTGTTAAATGATGCGAGGTCTCTGTCCCTTCTTATACAGGGAAAGGAATTTGGTGAAAAATGTCTAATCAGGCAACATTACTAGTTATTTTGTCTTGTTTTGCGAATCTATTTACTTTTCTGATAATACTTGCGATAATTTCCAAGTAACGATTTTACTTAATAAAGACTAGGAGAAAAAAAGGAGTTTATTTGAAATGGGTCGTCTATTAAAGAAGAAATGGTTATTAATGAGAATTAATCAGAAACGTTCAGAAATGATTTCATTAGGAGAAAATTTAGGGTTATGTGCAGATGAAACAGTCCGATGCAGCCAACAGCTAGATCAGCTTTTGAACGATTATGAAAAGTGCACAAATAAAGTAGTGGAAATGACCATCCAAGAATCCTCAAATGATTTCGGGCTTTACATTAAAAGTTTATTAAAAAGGACTGCTTCCTAATTCAACAAGATATTCCTCACCTCCAAAGATTTACTAGAAAGACTCCAACAATATCCACTTATAAACCCGGAAAACCAAACTAATCTGTCGTTATTCAATAAGCGGAGGACGGTACGCATTGGCGAACCGTCCTCCGTTTATTAACTGTTGGAACATGCTTCTGATTTGACAACAGCAAGGTTTATTTGTATAATGTTTTGAAATTGAGATAATTTCAAAGGAATGAATGGTATGAGTGAAACTCCAGATACAAAACAATCTTTAAAGCTTTTCATCGTCCTATCAAGAGCGTTTAAAGCCTTGAATGAAGAGATTAATAAAAACATCCAGGAAAATGGGTTAAACCCTACTGAGTTTGCTGTATTAGAACTTCTTTATCACAAAGGGGATCAACCTCTTCAACAAATTGGCGGAAAAATCCTTTTAGCTTCTGGAAGCATAACTTACGTTGTGGATAAGCTTGAACAAAAGGGCTATCTGAAGCGTAATGCCTGTCCAAAGGACCGTCGGGTAACCTATGCCCATATAACCGAAGGCGGCAGACGGTTAATCGAAGAGATCTTCCCTGATCATGAAAATAGAATTCATGAACTAATGTCAGCCCTTTCCCCTGTGGAGAAGGAAGAAACGATTGAAATGTTGAAGAAATTAGGACTGGCGATTAAAGATCTATCCTATTAAGGTAAGTGCCCCGTCATTGACGGGGCTTTTATTGTATGTGGACATCTCACTTCCTGCGTGAATCCACCAAGTATGAGTTGATTCCAAATTCCTTCCTGGGGATAAACAGGAGATTGTGGTAGGGAGGTCGAATTATATTAGTCGGAGTCATTATAAAAGGGGGAATTCTAATGAAGTTTGAACAATTTACATATGAACGACCAAAATTAGAAGAAATCAAACCTGTTTTCAAGCAAATACTTACTAAATTTAAAGATGCGTCCAATGTAGATGAACAAGTGGACGCTATCAAGGAATTGAATGACATTCGTCTCCATATAGATACGATGCAAAACATCTGCTATATTCGACATTCCATCGATACAAATGACGAATTCTATAAAGAAGAGCAGGATTATATTGATGATATGATGCCTGAGGTTCACGGAATGGTTACGGAATATTATCAGGAACTCGTTCATTCCCCTTATAGGAATGAATTGGAAGAGAAGTGGGGTAAACAGTTATTCGCTTTGGCAGAAAGTGAGATGAAAACATTTTCACCAGAGATCGTCACTCTTCTGCAAAAAGAAAATAAGTTATCTTCCCAGTATACAAAGCTGATGGCTTCAGCAAAGATCCCTTTTCAGGGGGGAAGAAAGAACGTTGGCGCAGATGGGCCCCTTTACACAATCTGTGAATAGGGATACAAGAAAAGAAGCCGCACAGGCAACAGTATCTTTCTTTGAAGAAAACCAGGAAGAATTGGATCGTTTATTTGATGAATTGGTGAAGCTGCGGCACAGGATTGCGACAACGCTGGGATATGAAAATTTTGTTGAATTGGGATACTATCGTATGACGAGAACGGATTATACACCAGAGATGGTTAAGGTGTTCCGTGATCAAGTGAAGAAGCATATTGTCCCACTTGCAACGGAACTTAAAGAAAGACAAGGTAAACGCATCGGGATTGAGTCCATGAAGTTTTACGACGATGGGTTTAAATTTACTTCCGGTAATGCAGTTCCAAAGGGGGGGCCCTCAGTGGATCATTGAAAATGGTAAAAGAATGTATGAGGAGTTGTCACCTGAAACAAAGGAATTCTTTGATTTCATGATTCAGCATGATCTCATGGACCTGGAAGCGAAGAAAGGAAAAGCTGGTGGAGGCTACTGTACATATATTGCCAACCATGAGTCACCTTATATCTTTTCAAACTTTAATGGGACGTCAGGGGATATCGATGTGTTGACCCATGAAGCGGGCCATGCGTTTCAGGTATATTCCAGTAGAGGATATGATATACCTGAATATATATGGCCGACGTATGAAGCGTGTGAAATCCATTCCATGAGCATGGAATTCTTCACGTGGCCATGGATGAGTTATTTCTTTAAGGAGGATACGGAAAAGTACCAATTTTCCCATCTGAGTGAAGGTTTGGAATTCCTTCCTTACGGTGTGGCGGTCGATGAGTTCCAGCATTTTGTGTATGAAAATCCCGAGATCTCTCCATCTGAACGAAATGCAGCGTGGAGAAGGATTGAGAAAGAATACCTTCCTCACAGGGACTACGATCACATCCCGTATTTGGAAAATGGAGGGTTCTGGCAGCGCCAATCTCATATTTATAATTCTCCGTTCTATTATATCGATTACACGCTGGCTCAAATCTGTGCTTTCCAATTCTGGAAGAAGATGAATGTCAAGCGGGAAGAGGCATGGAGTGATTATGTGGACCTTTGTAAACTGGGGGGGAGCCTGTCATTCACCGGCCTCGTCAAGGCAGCCAATCTTGACTCCCCTTTCCAGGAAGGAACAGTAGAAAAAGTCATTGAACCAATAAGACAGTGGTTAAATGAAATAGATGATCAATCCCTATAAAATGAATGGGGCAGCCGTAATTTCTGCGGCTGCTTTTTTTTGTAAGAGTATGTACAATACTGTTTGCATCCTAAAGAATTATTGACTTTTGCTTCTGATTTACTCTGCTTGTACATAAGGTGAAGTAGAAGGCTGTCAGAGGTGATGGGATGAAAAAGTTATCAGGATCGTTTCAAATTGCTGCAGTGTATGTGGGTACTGTAATTGGAGCCGGATTTGCCACCGGGAGGGAAATTGTAGAGTTCTTTACCAGGTTCGGCTTTGTCGGATTTATCGCCATATTAGTAAGCGGTTACTTATTTATTACAATGGGGACGAAGATAATGCTGAAATCCCATGATATTAAAGCAAAGTCATTTGAAGAGTTTAACGAATATCTATTCGGAAAATGGTTTTCTAAATTTATGAACATCGTCATGATGATTATGCTGATAGGGGTTTCCGCTGTCATGCTTTCAGGAGCGGGGGCTGTATTTCAAGAACAGCTATTGCTCCCTAAACAACTGGGGATATTCCTTACAATCGGACTTGGTTTTATCACGATGATGGTGGGAATCAAAGGGCTTTTTGCTGTGAATACGTTCGTGGTTCCTCTCATGATTATATTTAATCTTTTCTTGATGGTATATTCTGTTCAAAACGCAGGGTTTTCCGATGCTTTTCTAATGATTCCCCATTCTGAAGATGGATGGAAATCCGTTGTTGCCCCTTTTTCATACGTGGCCTTTAACCTCGCCATGGCACAGGCTGTCCTCGTACCTGTAGCCGGTGAAGTGAAGGATAGGGAAACCATAAAAATAGGTGGGTACCTGGGAGGGTTTTTCCTTACGATGATTCTGATTTCCAGCCATATTACGTTGGTCATGATACCGGATGTGACACATTATCAGATTCCGATGGCTGTGGTGATGAAATCATTTGTTTCAGGTTTTTATTTTATTTATATCATCATCATTTATGGGGAAATATTCACTTCTGTGATAGGTGGGGTATTTGGTCTTGAGAAGCAATTATCGAACTACTGGAAAGGCACATCGTTAATGACTTTTACAGGGATCTTCCTTGTTATTTATTCCTTAAGCTTCTTTGAATACAGCAAACTTTTGTCATATCTATATCCGCTCTTTGGCTATATGAGCTTATTATTCATCGTTCTCCTCTGGATGAAACCAAGTAAATAATCATGTAAGAGGGAGTAAAAAGAGGAACTCCTGCTCATGTTATTAAGGACTAATGAAAAAGGAGTGGTGAACGTGACAAAATCAAAACATGAAAAAGAACGTCAATGGAACGTAAGAAAGCAGGAACAGCATCCTCATGGGAAAGTTTCTTCATTCAAAGAACTTGCTAATGGGAATAAGGAAAAATAATGTAGAGCGTTTAACTATTAAATAATGCCTGTTATTTACATGAAGAGGTATAAAAACCCAGATACACGAAAGGTCAGGGGATCAATCCTCTGACCATTTTCGTATGCTCTTTAACAAGACGACCGCTATACTGAATGAGAATAAATAATTACATGAACAATCTTCTTTCAGGAATTCATTTTCGATGTATTGATTTTATTTTGTATAGCAAAATAAAAAGAGTCACAAAAAGGGTGGTTTAGCGAATGAACAGAAATATTATTTTCCTTATGACTCTTCTTTCATGGATCTCAATGGTTTTCCTCAAACCAAAAACAGTCAAAAGGTATATTCCCGGTGCTTTATTCATGACAGTATTTCTTATTACAGAAGGAATGCTTGCAGAAAAGAAAATATGGTGGTGGTTCCATTACAACATCAAGCGAAATTTCTTAGGTGAACTACCTCTGATTGTAGGACCATTTTTTGTTGGATCGATCTGGATATTGAAATACACATTTGAGAATTTTAAGCTTTATCTGCTGACAAATCTAATAGTGGATAATCTTTTTGTATATGTCTTACTGAATTGGTTTAAAAAAATCGGTTATGTATCCCTTGTAAGACTGACAAAGCCTCAATTATCACTTATCTTTTTGATTAAAACGGTATCCATGTATGCTTTTCAACTTTTTTATGAAAAAATGTTTAAACTTCAACAGGCTGACTCATGAATGCATCATTTCTTTCTTTGTTCTTTTAAAAACACAAAAGTGCCATAATCAATGATTAGGCACACATTTTTGCGTGTTTTTATAAAGTCAGGGAATGTGTCAATTGAACGTTATTGTCTACCCTTTTGGCTATATGAATCACTTGTTTTGTATTCATCTGGAAAATATTTGTTTCGCACTTCATCTTTATCCCATTCACCCTGACCACAAGCTGCTGCCAGTTCATCCAGATGCCTCATAAGGTACTGCATATCTAGATTTTGAAGGCTGTCGTAGTCGATGCCTTCCAAGATATAATCTTTAAATGTCCACACCATCTGTTTCGTTTCATCCTTGTTGTTTTCCCCGATCATTCTTAGTGACCGCAAGATTTCAGAAATGATTGAGATGTCATGCCTTCCGTAATGCCTTAGCTGGTAAAAGCTCCTGTATAAATAATCAACAAATGTCGGCTGTTCCAATATGATCCGAACGTTGTTTTCTTCATCTGAAAGATAAGAGCTTGGAAGCTTATGTTTAGCCAGCTTGGACAGGATGATCCCGATTTCTTCGATACAGTTTTTAGCAGTATTCGGGTCATTGATGGCGGGGGAAATGGCCCTTAATGCAATCTCAACCAGTTTACGGATTCCCAGCTCAATATCTTCCATAGGTTCCTTGTCTGGCCCAAGCACAAGGAAACCCAAATAATCCTTAGCAGCAGTCTCTTCATTCTCCGTCCAGACTGTCATGACAAGCGTTCCTTCAAGCAAGTATTCACCCGGTGTTTTCACCATTCGTATAGTTACTCTATCCTTAAAGGCTTTTTTGAGCATTCCTTCGATATCGATCTGCTGCAAATATCCGGATTGCTCACTATACACGTTAATTGGATTGACCTCCTCGAAAAGTGAATCATGAAGAGATGGAGTATCCTCTTTTACGGCATTTTTTCGATACAAGTAACTTTGATCAATTTTTTTATTTGTTTTGATGGTTATGTTATGTATTAAGTTACTGACTTTCACCCAATTGGATACGTGATGAACAAAATAAACGAATACAAATAAACAGATGATTGCCACGATACCGGCAAATGCCGATGAGATATATAACTCCTGACCTGATTCGTCCTTAAGAAGGACCAGTAGTGTAATACAGTACACTACACCCGATACAAAGATGGCGAGTACCCGTTGGGTAGGGCGGTCATTAATAAAATTTTGAAGGGTCCTTGGTGAATACTGAGATAAAAAAGTAGTCAGGACGACCATGATGGTTGAAAAGGTAATCGTGGTCATAGTCATGATTGAGGATGCGATTGTACTGATAATGGTCATAGATAAATCGAAATTGGAAAACAGCACCTTTGGGAATAGCGGATAATTGTGCTGACTTAACCACCAATCAAAATAGAAGGTCAAAAGTGCAAGAAATAATGAGAGAAGAGAAAATAAAAAGGGTACAAACCAGAAACTTTTTCTCGCTTTGTTAACGATATGAATATTGATATTCATGAGAATGATCCACCTTACGATAAGTATGCTATAAGAGTATCCTTTAGAGCATATCTGTAAACCTGTTTTTATGTAAGTCCAAAAGAAAAAGGAGGAGAAGGGTCCTCCACCTTTTCTGGTTTTTTTCCTATGCTTCAACAATTTTATAGTTTTTATGGTTCACAACCGTCTTTTCTTCCAGCTCCAGATCTCGATAATTTTTCATATACGTCAAATCTACGATTACCGAATTCTCATTTACCTTTTCTACAATTCCTCTTAAACCATCTCTAAATTCAATGATGTTTCCGATTTCTGCCTTTTTCATCAGAGGTCTCTCCTTTTTGCCAAAATTCAACAAACACAACAATTACTCATATTTTGACGTAAACTTATTAAAAGGTAAAGAGTTTTCTCACAATTCAAGGGGAATTTATCCTTGAGGTTTTCATCCATTTATCACTACAATAGAAACATGGAGGATGGAGGTTAGGATATGAGTGAAGCAGAAATTCTTGAAAAGCTACAATTATTGCGCACGAAAGAAATAGAAGAAATAAGAGTGATGAAAGAAGATTTTCTGGTCTTTCGATCTGTGCTTGTGAAGCAGGAAGATTTCAAACAGTTCCGTGGTGTGGCAGAGCATGGAGGCAATATTCTTTATCATTATCTGGATTCGCCCAGAAGTTAGAAGGAGCGGGGGAGATATCCCCCGCCTTTTTGTTGTTCATATTCAATATATGAAGCATATGCGTATTTTAGAAATAGAGTTACAATGAAGAAGGGATCTATTTAGAAGCAAGTGGACATCAGGCCTATTCCCCGTTGTTAATGGAAGGTTCTTGCCATTTTAAAGCATCGCCTCTTCAATAGTCTAAATCGAGGTAAACCTATGAGTCTTCCGCCTGTTTTTACTTTTCTCTATGTGGAATTAATAGTAAAATAGAGTAAAGAAAAAAGAGGTGTTGTTGATGAAGGGGATCAAGACAGATCGAATTGAAATGGTAAGATGGAAAATGATACAGTCAGGTGTCCGTTTTGGACTCAGCAGTCCAGCAACCCTTCAACTTAGTGAAGAGCTGGATGCATTGATCAATGTTCAACAACTCAATGAGATTAGCAAAACAAAACCATTGGACAAAAAAATAATACAGTAAATAAGAGGATTAATCTTGGAATGTCTCAACACTCCCGGGTTGATCCTTTTCTGGATTGAGTCGAAGTAAATAAGGGTATTATTTTAAGGAAGTAAGTACAGTAGCTGGTGATTGAAAACGACCATGGGAGATGAAAAGATGAAAGACAAAATTGTCTGTATCACAGGTGGAGCAAATGGAATTGGAAAGACCATCGTTGAAGAATTCGCGAAACAAGGAGCGATTGTGGAATTTATGGATCTGGATGGTGAAAAAGGGGTGGAACTTTCTCAGATGCTCAATGCTGAAGGTTTCACAACCCGCTTTCACAAAGTAGATGTGGGATGTTACCGTCAAGTGAAGGACACTTTCTCTCTGATCAAGAAACAACATGGTGAACTGGATGTCCTTATTAATAATGCAGGTGTATCGAAATTCTTGTCTTTTTGGGAGATGGATCCAGAAGACTGGAACACTATTCTGTCCTCTAACTTAAGCAGTGTTTTCTACTGCAGCAGAGAAGCGGCTGCACTAATGAGGAACAGTGGGGGATGTATCATCAATATGGCTTCCACCAGAGCTTCAATGTCTGAACCGGATACAGAAGCTTATTCAGCTTCAAAAGGGGGGGGGTCCTGAGTCTCACACATTCCATGGCAATCACTCTTGGTGACGTGGGAATCCGGGTGAATTCGATTAGCCCCGGTTGGATTCAAACCGAAGATTATGAGTCATTAAGGGTCAAAGACCATGATCAGCACCCCTCAGGCAGAGTTGGAAAACCAGGCGACATTGCAAGGGCATGTTTATTCCTTGCTCACCCTGAAAATGATTTTATTACCGGTGAAAACTTAGTGATTGATGGTGGTATGACCCGTAAGATGATCTATGAACATTGATGGGGATATTACGGTTTGGACAAACGTATACTAGTTTAATAACACCCGGACTCATTACCTTTCAAAAAGGTAATGAGTCCGGGTGTTTTGTTGTATAAATGTACATCTGGATTTTAGTTCTTTCCAACGGTTGATTGGAGTGCAGGACGAGACTCCAGCGGGAATAACTGGACAGATGAGAACCCATAAGGCAAATGCCCGAAGCTGGTTCACTGAAAGCGGAGCCCCTGCATGGGAAATCAACTTCTACTTTCTTCTTCTGAATTGCCACAATGTGTATGAATAGAGTCTACAATGTTGAAAAAGGGATATTTTAACAATGTCGATTGTGTTATGATGATACGTGTAATTATTTATGCAATTTTCAAATAGTTATCCCTTCATTTTATGAAGCACATTAGTAGGAGGAACGAGAATGTTATCCATAAAAGAATTAAAAAAAGAAATGAGCAAAGTACTGATTGGCAGGGAGAAAGAAATCGATCTGCTTTTGATTGCCCTGCTTCAGGAAGGACATGTCTTGCTTGAGAGCGTCCCGGGAACAGGTAAAACATTGTTGGCTAAAACCTTCGCACAATGTATCGAAGGAGACTTTAAGCGGATACAATTCACACCAGATGTACTGCCGAGTGATGTAACAGGTATTCAGTTCTTCAATCCGAAGACACAGGAGTTTGAATTAAGAACGGGTCCTGTAGTAACCAACGTGCTGTTGGCAGATGAAATTAACAGGGCCACCCCGAGAACCCAGGCAAGTTTACTGGAAGTAATGGAAGAGAGACAAATTACGATAGATGGCGAAACGGTAGGTTTAGAGCCCCCTTTCATTGTAGTGGCTACACAGAACCCCATCGAATCACAGCAGGGGACATTCCCCCTGCCAGCGGCTCAGCTGGATCGGTTTCTGTTAAAGATTCCCTTTACATATCCAACGTTTGAAGAAGAGCGGAGTATTCTTAACCGCTTTAAGACCGGGCATCTACAGACAGTAGAAAAGGTAATGAGTTTGAGTGATATTCAATCTCTCTCAAGTCAAGTGAAGGAGGTATACATATCTGAGGATATCCAGACGTATATTCTTCAAATTACAAGGGAGACAAGAAGTCATGAATGGGTTGAAGTTGGAGCGAGTCCACGTGCAAGTTTAGCTCTCTTGAAAGCGTCCCAGGCACAGGCTTTTATCTCGGGAAGGAACTTCGTAAATCCTCAGGACGTTGTGGCCGTAGCTTCCTTTGTTCTTCAACACAGAGTGCAATTAACCGTAGAGGCCTCCTTGACCAAAACACCGGAGGAAGTGATGGACAGAGTCATAGAGATGGTTATGCTGCCAGTTGAAGCGGGGCAGACGAAGTGAACTGGAAGCGTGAAGTAGTTGAAGACCCTTATATATCCATCAGTTTAGTGATCCTGGTCATCTTAGTGGCAGCATGTTTCTACGTACAGTCTTATGTAGGGGTGGGGGTTTTCCTGTTGCTCGCCGTTTATTTCCGTCTTCATCAATGGTATCTGTTGAAGGTTGGGGAGGGTGTTATGCTTGAGAAAAAAACCCAAAAAAGATTAAGGCTTCATTGTGGTGAAGAAGATAAATGGGTGTTCCATCTCGAAAACATGGGATTTCCCATTTGGGGCGCGACCTTGAAGCTGTCATTTAAAGACATTGTCGAGCCAACAGCACATCCCTATTCAACGGGTATTGAAAACGAGATAGAAGTGGCCATCCCGTTCTCCATCCGGAAGAATGAAAAGGGATGTGTTTCCTTGCCGATCAAAGGAAAAAGAAGAGGATTGTGCCGCATTACTCATTTGCAGCTGGAGATTCCCCACTTGTTCGGAAGCGGTAAGGTTTTACTGGATTTACTTGATTCAGTCCCCACCACGGTTATGGTATTTCCGTCTTCATCGTCTGTCAGAATGGCAGAACATAAGCTCACGTTAAGACAAGGTGATGTGGCTACTCCCCATTCTTTGTTTTTTGATGTGTTCCATCCTGTGGGAACGAGGGAATACGTGCAAGGGGACCGGTTTCAGGATCTTCACTGGAAGGCAACTGCAAGGACAGGCGACTTGCAAACGAAAGTCTTCGCACCAGCGACTCAAAAAGAGTGGTTGATCGCCATCAATCTATCCGATCGTTATGCCATCACAAACCATTTGGAGGACATCATCAAGCATACAGCTTTCCTTATGCAGCTGGCCGAGGAACAAAATATCTCATTCTCCCTAGCTTTAAATGTAAGAACAAGCGGACCTACGCCTTATATTTATCTTCCGCCGGGTTCCGGACGGAAGCACCGGCAAAGAGGGTTGGAGTTTTTAGCCACCTTGTCTACTGATGAATTCACTATGCCCTTTGACCTCGTCCTTCAGCATATGTATCTTCAGCGCCTGGTACCTTCCGTCTGTATTGTCGCAGGTGCATTGGGATCGAGTGAGGAAGCGATATTGGAGAAAATCGGAAAACGCCGAGCCCTCATCTTTAAACTGGATTTAGAAGAAGAACAAGGAGTCGTAACAAAATGGAGTCGCACATGGAAAATTTCCTCTTAAAAAAACATAAAGAAATGCTATATATAAAATTGGGACTGAGTATAGGAATCGATTTTTTATTTGTTGTGCTGATTGCATCGTTCTTATTTACGGGGGAAACGGTGTGGAATCATTACGTTCCCACTTTTGGTTTGATGTATTTATTGCTCCTGACCTACATTGTTATCTCCGTTAAACTTGAGAGGTTTAATCACTTATTGTTATATACCGTTTTGGTTTTAGGAGGTGGAGCCGGGATCTTTCTGTTCGGGGTATCGTGGGTGGTTTTGCTTTCCGCGGGTATTTATCTCCACTGGAAAATAAGCTTGCACATACAGAACAGCTCTCCATCTATCGAAATCAGCAGTGGAAACGTATTGATTTTCCTGTTTATCTCTGTGGCCTCATTATTGTCTGGATCTATCAGACAGTTGGAAAACAGCTATCTGCTTTACCTACTCATCTTTGTATTCTTTGCAATCATCGGGGTCTGCACTTCTGTTCAAAGGATGCTATCGAGTGACAGGGAAAAAGCAGTGAAGAACCTATATAAGCCACTTGTTTTGTTAATGACGGTGACCATGGGCTTGGGTGTACTTGCTGCTTTCAGTTCAGTCGTAAGCCGGGGGCTATACTGGCTCCTGGAACAAATATTACGGCTGATCTCCTTTATGGTTAACCCGATTTTCAATGTGTTGATTAAAGTAAGGGATTTAATCTTAGAGTACTTCCAAAGGAATCCGGAAAAAGGATCCGGCAGTGAGATGGAACAACAGAGTTATGATGAATCCCAGTTGAATGCCTTAGGTGATGGATGGTCGTTTCCCTGGTTAAATGAGCTTTTGATGGGGATATTGATTTGTTTTGCTCTCTTTTATGTCATAAAGAAAAGACAAGCCTCAGGTCAATCTCCCTCTAAAACAGTCATGTCCTCTCCGGTTATGATTCAAGGGGGGAGAGACCTTAATGAAACTCTTCCATACAAACAGGTTATATATTCTAAAGCAAGTGATGCTGTTAGAACATCGATGGAAAGACTGGAAAGTGAAGCGCACCGGTATGAAGCAGGCAGACTGCCAAATGAAAGTGCCCGTGACTGGTTCGCTAGAATTCGTTTGCAAGAAAATGAAAGGTTCTTCACTATATACGAAAAAGTAAGATATGGAGACCGAAACCCGGACAAGGTGGATGTAGATTTTTTCACAAGCCGGATCTGTGACCATATAGAATCATTGAATACAAGACTAAAGTGAAGCTGGTGCAGTGAGCATCAGCTTCTTTATTTCATGGTTCGTTGGGGTATGATAAAAGTGAATAGATAAGAGGTGAGAATCATGTTGTTTCAACTAGAAAACGTGACCTATAAAAATATCGTGAGCATCAATCACTTAGAAATACCACCAGACAAAACAACTTGTCTCATTGGTGAGAGTGGTGCTGGAAAGTCGACTCTCCTTAAGTTGCTAAACAAAATGTATCTACCGGAAGGAGGGAAAATCTATTATGGTGGGAAACCCTTATCCCATATGGATGCTGTTAAACTTCGAAGAGAGGTTGTCATGATTTCACAGACTCCATTACTATTCGGAGAGACTGTGGAAGAGAATCTTCAAATGGGCCTGATATTTTCAGAAAAACCTCAGGTAAGCAGGGATGAGCTTAGCAACATACTTAAAGTCATAAAGTTGGATAAACCTTTGGATGAACGTGCAGAACGGTTGTCCGGAGGGGAAAGACAACGTCTATCCCTCGGCAGGGTACTATTGATGAAGCCTTCTGTGTATTTATTGGACGAACCAACTTCTGCACTCGATGAGGAAACTGAAATCGAGGTGATGAAACGGTTTATTGAGTGTGCAAAAGGGCATTCAGGAACCATCATCATGGTCACACATTCGATGAATGTTGCAGAGCAATATGGTGAAGAGACGATCACCATATCAAAATAACAGAAGGAGAGAGCGTTTGTGGAAAAAGGAATTATTGATATTAATCTGTGGAGGTTCATTGCCGCATATGCCTTTGTTGTTTTATTATTATTCATTGTGAAATGGCGGGGGATCTCCAGGGAGAAGCAGATTATTCTGGCTTCCTTTCGGATGACTATACAGTTAATTTTCGCAGGCTACATCTTAACCTATATATTTGATAATCCGAGTCCATGGCTTACTGTAAGTATCATCTTGATAATGGAAGCATTCGCCATCAGGAATATTTTTAAACAGGTGAAATATGAAATGGACAGAAAACTGAAAGTCATTGCCGCTTTAGCTTTACTGATCGGAACACTCATTAGCTTATTCTACTTTAATATGGTAGTGATTCATTTCTCTCCATGGTATGATCCTAGATATTTTATCCCTATCGCTGGAATGATAGTGGGCAATTCCATGACCGGGATTACGTTGGGCATCAACACCCTTTTGGGGGGATTAAAGGATCAAAGAGAGAAGGTAGAAGGGGCCCTCATGCTTGGTGCAACACCGAAAGCCGCTTCAAAGTCATATGTGGATAATGCTTTTGACTCAGCCATTCTTCCCACCCTTAATAATATGCTGGGAATGGGGATCATCTTTTTGCCGGGGATGATGACAGGACAGATTCTTTCAGGAATAAGCCCTTTGGTGGCAATCGAGTACCAGATTGCCATCCTGTTAGGAATTGTCGGAAGTGTAGCTCTGACCGTAATCATCTTCATTCTCTTGGGATATAAGCAGTTATTTACGAAAGATTCACAGTTGAATATATAGACTTATGTTAGCCTGTTCTAACCTATTTATCTCAGCATATGATAGAGAAAGATGGTAGGAAAGGGGAGGTTTCTACATGAATTATGAAACAGAGCAGGCCCTCAGAGTGAAAAGTTTAGCATTGGATGTAATAGAAGAACTCATGAATGAGGAGCGAAAACATGGGGCAAAGGAACTGAAACAGCTCTCAGAATTATTCTCTCGCTGCATATGTGACTTAGTAAATGTATATACAAACACCGCGGAAGATCATGAAATGACATTGAAAGGCACGGTCATCAAAGCAAAAATCGGATTCAATATACTAAAATCTCATGCTGATACGGTTGAAAAAGGGTAACCTTGTTAAATGAACTGACTTAGATTCATGAATCCATCCCACCATTAGGATGGAGTTCAATCTAGTCAGTTTTTTATTTGGCTCAATTCCCAAGTCTCTTTTCATAAAGCTCATTTCGCAAAGATTGTTGCTTATTAACATAAGCTTTGGGAGGCTTTTTGCATAAATATATGCCTATGATGGGTTTGTAGAAATTGAGCTGATGAACGATGTACTAAATAGAAATGGAATCTCCATTCACCTTAAATGAGGTTGTTAACGAACATGTTGGTTTTAGGATGCATGCTCAGAAAGTTGATAGGACAGAAAGTGAGCATTCTGCAGCGAAAATCAACTTCTACTTTCTTCTCCAGAATAGCAACATTGTTTTTGGGAGGATCCTTTCATTTAGATTAATGAATGTGGGAATTTACATAAATAGGTTCATAAGAGTGGCAAATTTATGAAATACTAAAAAAAACAAGCTTTACAATTGTGTATATTCTCATTGCATGCTATTCTTTTTTATTGAACAGCTTTATAGTAGGAATGGATTAGTCACTAGAAACAGTTGACGTTTTCTTCATTATCCATTACTTTAATGAAGCAACCTAAAACAAAAGATCATTAAGGAGTCGATTTACATGGCACAAAAAACATTTACAGTTACAGCTGAAACAGGGATCCACGCTCGTCCGGCAACTTTACTAGTTCAAACGGCAAGCAAATTCGACAGCGATGTACATCTAGAATACAAAGAAAAGAAAGTAAACTTAAAATCAATCATGGGTGTTATGTCTTTAGGTGTTGGTAAAGGTGCAGAAATCACGATCACTACTGAAGGTAGCGATGAAGAAGAAGCGTTAAACAGCTTACAGGAAACATTAAACAAGGAAGGTTTAGCTGAGTAATGTCTAGTCTTCTAAAAGGAATTGCGGCATCAAATGGCATCGCCATCGCGAAAGCGTATCGATTAGTAGAGCCTGATTTAAGCTTTGAAAAGAAAAGCGTAGACAATGCTGAACAGGAAGTTTCCCGCTTCCAAGAAGCCATTGAAACATCAAAAACAGAGCTGGAAGCGATACGTGATAAAGCAAGAGTCGATTTAGGGGAAGACAAAGCTCAAATTTTTGAAGCCCATCTTCTTGTTTTGAGCGATCCAGAACTACTGACACCGATTGAAGATAAAGTGAAATCAGAAAATGTAAACGCTGAATTCGCTCTTAAAGAAACTGCCGATATGTTTGTTTCTATGTTTGAATCCATGGATAATGAGTACATGAAAGAACGTGCGTCTGATATACGTGACGTAACAAAACGCATCCTTTCACACTTATTGGGCGTGCAAATTGCAAACCCCAGCATGGTAACCGAAGAAGTGATTGTGATTGCAGAGGATTTAACACCTTCTGATACGGCACAACTAAACCGTGAATTCGTAAAAGGGTTCACTACAGATATCGGGGGAAGAACATCGCACTCAGCGATTATGGCCCGTTCAATGGAGATTCCAGCTGTCGTGGGAACAAAATCCATTACATCTTCTGTTGAAAATGGTGATATGATCATCGTTGACGGATTAAATGGAGAAGTACATATTAATCCGACTCCCGAAGTCATTGAACAGTATAAGAAAGAACATGCCAGATATGAGGAACAAAAAGCAGAGTGGGCAAAGCTTGTCAATGAACCAACAGTTTCCAAGGATGGGGAGCATGTAGAACTTGCTGCCAATATTGGAACACCTAAGGATCTTGAAGGGGTGAAAAATCACGGAGGAGAAGGTGTAGGGCTTTATCGTACAGAATTTCTATACATGGGCCGTGACGAATTACCATCTGAAGACGAGCAGTTTGAAGCTTATAAAGCTGTATTAGAAGGCATGGATGGAAAGCCTGTTGTCGTTCGTACCCTTGATATCGGCGGAGACAAAGAGCTTCCTTACTTAAATCTGCCTAAAGAAATGAATCCGTTCCTGGGATATCGTGCAATCCGTCTTTGTTTAGAAGAGCAGGATATTTTCCGTACACAGCTGAGAGCACTACTAAAGGCAAGTCCATACGGAAATCTTAAAATCATGTTCCCGATGATTTCTAACCTTCAAGAGTTCAGAGAAGCAAAATCCATTCTTGAGGAAGAGAAAAAAGCCCTCCTGGAAAATGGTACAAATGTTGCGGAGCACATTGAAGTTGGAATCATGGTGGAGATCCCTTCGACGGCAGTCATGGCTGATGTTTTTGCCAAAGAAGTCGATTTCTTCTCCATCGGAACGAATGATTTGATTCAATACACAATGGCTGCCGATCGTATGAACGAACGCGTTTCCTACTTATATCAACCGTATAACCCTGCCATTTTACGTCTTGTTAAAATGGTGATTGATGCGGCTCATAAAGAAGGGAAATGGGCAGGCATGTGCGGAGAAATGGCTGGAGATGAAATTGCCGTCCCTATCCTGCTTGGACTTGGACTGGATGAGTTCTCGATGAGTGCTACATCCATCCTGCGTGCACGTTCTCAAATCCTTCAGTTGAATAAGGCTGAAATGAAAGAACTGGCTGAACAAGTCCTACAATTGGATACAAATGATGAAGTGATTACGGCTGTGAAAAAAGCTTTATCAATGGAATAATTTCATGTTTAGAAGTTGGAAATGAGGGTAATATAATTTTGTAGAATAAGGCACACCCTTTGGGCCTTTTCATTCTCATTTCCCCCTTTCTTGTGGATTGAAGGAACGAAGTGTTCTTTCAATCCCTTTTTTTATTCAGAGTGTCATGTTAATGCTTAAAGGGATTTTTCCATTCCATTAAGATCCCGTAGTCACACGATTCTTCATCTTCAAGGTACCCTGGAACTGCTTTTAACGGGATTCGTCCAGTCTGTAAAAGGAAGGTAAAGACAGGGTCTTTGTATTCACCCGTCGTTAATCTTCGTACATATTCCTCGACGGACATTTCATGTGCCACCTTATGATAGGTTGGAATACGCCCGCCGCCGAGTAATCGTTCCAATCGTAAATGAACCACAATCTCATACATGGCGTTCATCAGCAATTTTCCTAACTTGAAGCCTCGAAAATCTGGATCGATGCAAAGGTCCACCACATACAACGTATTTCCATTTGGATTATGTGTCCTGATATATCCATTATCTGTAATGCCTTCCCATGAGTGATCCGGATGAGATGGATCGAAATCTACTATTAAGCTTGTCATACTCCCCGAAACCTTTCCATCAACTTCCACACACAAAGCCCCGGTGGGAAACTGGGACACATGCTGATTCAGCTGATCTTTATTCCACCATAAGTCAGATGGGAAAGGAGGAGGAAAAGCTCTCTTTTGAATCGTTATAAGATGATCGAAATCATCGATTTGATAATTTCTGATAACGGCTTTATGAATGTGGTTGTTCCTAAAAACATACTGCTCTTTCACATACATGTCAGAACCTCGCTTCTCAGAATTTACTTGTTTATTATACGTCATGAAAGCGCTTTTTTAAAGTGTTTTTCTAAAATAACTTTCTTATGGTAACGCTCTTTTCACATGGATTGTTGCTTTTTTACATAATGCAGGGCTCTGCTCTAAAGAATATGTGGATGATGAGGGGAACTGCCCCCCCTTTCACCTAGTGTTCGGCCGAGCCTCCTAAGCTTAGCCCAACGGGGTCTCGGCATTCCCATCCTTCTGTACCACCATCTTTAATAGGACTATAGTGACAGAATAAAGACGAGGAAAAAACCAATGCAATGAGAAAAAATGTACTGAAAGGAAGAAGAATCTCTACTCAGCTTTAGGTTGCTATCATTCTGGTTTAGATGATATCTCTTAAGGGTACAATGCTGAGAAAGTTGATGGGAGCAGAAAGCGAGCAGCATGCAGGAGAAATCACCTTCAACGTTCTTCCTTTGAAGAGCCACAATGCTTACGATAAGAGCTTTTGAATAAAAGTGAACTTTTTTTCAAAGGAGAGTTTATCATTCTGTAAAGCGGGTATTCTATAACTAAGCATGAAATTGGAGATTAATTTCTCACTAACACCCCCTTTTCCTTTTTTTCTTTGACTAACTCAGTTCTCTGGGTTAGTTCTTTTTTTTGTCGTATAATCGGCTCTCAAATAACTGTATAGTGAAAATGAACGAAGTGAATAATAAACCTGTGCTGTTCCCATATAGGGAAAGCGAGATAATCGACAGGGGGTAAAATCAAAATGGCTAAACGGACAAAGAAGAACGATCCTCAACAGAAAAATAAGAAAGGATTCGATTCTTCCAAAATCAACTCTGAATTCGCACACGAAATAGGAAGTGCCGCAACCAATAAAATTCATCATGACAAAGCAAAAAAAGAAAAAGCACCCAAAAATAACGGAGAATATAAGGGATGATCAAAATAAAGGGAGGGACCTTGTCGAACAAGGTCCCTCCCTTTATTTTGATCATCTTTGAATGAAGGATTGAAGACGGTCGAGTCCCTTCCTCAGTTGATCCATTGAGCATGCGTAGGATAGACGAAAATAACCTTCCCCTAATTTGGAAAATGCATCACCGGGAACGACAGCCACTTTGTTTTCTTTAGCGAGAGCCAGAGAGAAATCAAATGAACTCATGAGCAGCCCATCTGGAATTTTGACAAAAAAGTAGAAGGCACCGTGCGGTTTTACCACTCCTTCAAATCCCATCTCGATTAACCTGTTGTAAACATAGTCCCTTCGTTCTTTATATTGTTGCTTCATCCTTAATGCATCGTCTTTTCCAACTGTAAGAGCTTCATAAGCTGCTTTCTGTGAGATGGATGAGGCACATGACACATTATACTGATGAACTTTGAGAAGATGCTGTGAAATCGATTTTGGAGCGAAAATCAAACCTATTCTCCACCCGGTCATACTATGTGACTTCGATAATCCGTTTACGACAATGGTTTGTTCCCTCAAGAATTGCGCTATGGAAGAATGGGAGTCATCAAAAGTAAGTTCGCTATAGATTTCATCTGCGAGCACAAATATGTTACGGCTTCTGAGTAAATCTGCAATTTCTTCCAGTTCTCCTTTGGATAAGCTGACGCCTGTTGGATTGGACGGATAAGGAAGAATGACGCATTTCGTAGCAGGAGTCAAATTCTTTTTGATAAGGGCTGCATCCATCTTAAAGCCATTTTGTGTGATGTCGATATGGACGGGGTTGGCACCGCATAATTTGATGATCGGTTCATAGCCGGGATATACGGGCCCAGGAAGCAGGCAGTCATCACCTTCAGTTAATATGGTACGAAGGATCACGTCTATGGCCTGGGAAGCACCATTGGTGACTATGACCTCATTGACAGGGTTATAATGGATAGTATATTTATCCTCCACATATGATGCAGCCGCTTCACGTAAACCTATAAAACCTGCATTGTGGGTATAGGAAGTGAAATCTTCATCGATGGCCCTTTTTCCTGCGTCTTTAATGTGCTGGGGGGTGGGGAAGTCAGGCTGACCGATCGTCAGGGAGATGATGTCATCTATCTCTGCCACCATATTAAAAAATTTCCTGATACCAGAGATTTGAATGTCCTTCACCCGGGGATTTAAATATTGTTCCAATATGTACACCTACTTTAATAAGATGATTCATATTTTACCATTAATTCTCGCTTTTACGTAGTCCAATGTTGTTTGAATGGAAAGGTATAAGGGAATGGATTTAAGAAACGAAAAAATGTATGTTGGGGAGAGCCAGATGATTCATACGAGCATAATCATGGAAAATGGGGGCATTGAGCATAATGTTCCTCTATCGAGAATAAAAGAAAAGAATGTTAAATGGTACTGGGTTGATTTTTCAGAGCCGACCAACAAGGATATACGGCTGCTTAAACAGTATTTTCAATTCCACCCCCTTGCTATAGAAGACTGCCTGGACGACTTCAGCCAACGGGCTAAACTTGATTTTTATGATGGGTACATATTTGTCCTTCTTCATGCAATTAATGGGAAGACGTTGGATTCACAGGAAGTGAATATGTTTGTGAACTCCAACTTTATCGTAACCTTTCATAAGGAACCGGTCAGGGAACTGCACAATGTATGGGAGGAAGTTCGGTCTGAAGGAGAAAGGCTGAGTCCTTTTAAAGTGATGCATAAGATTGTCGACCGGCTGGTGGATGATTATTTCCCTCTTGTTTATGGGATTGAAGACAGGCTGAATACGATTGAGGATAATACGAATGATGAAGCTGACATTGATCTGATGGAAGAATTATTCGATATACGTCATGATATGTCAAAATTAAGGAGAACCCTGGTCCCCATGAGGGACTTATTATATCGTATCAGCAATTCCGGAAGATTGAATGCATTGAAAGAAGAGAAGCTTTATTTCAATGATGTGTACGACCATTTAATCAAACTTGTTGAGATGCTGGAATCCTATCGTGAATTTTCATCAGATATCAGGGATAATTATTTGTCCATTAACTCAGACAAGATGAACAATATCATGATGACGTTAACCGTCATTACAACGATCTTTATGCCATTGACGTTTATTGCAGGTTTATACGGGATGAATTTTGTATATATGCCGGAACTTGATGAGCGAAGCGGATACTTTATTGTTCTCGGAGTTATGGGGGTCATAGCCATGATCATGTTTGGTTTCTTTGTAAAGATCGGTTGGTTAAAGTTCGGTTCGAAGAAGAAGAGAAAGCGGAAAAGGCTCCTTCGTTTAAAATAAACTCTGGAAAAAGCAGTGAAGTCAGATGAAATTCCTGTAAACGGTAGATTTTTTTCAGGAAACACGTTATATTGGGTAAGGACTAAAGAAGAAGAATTGGGGCTTAAAACATAAGTCCCGAGAGGTTCTAGCACAACCCTCTATAAAAAACTAAGGAAAACGGCATCCTTAGGTGTCGTTATTTTTTGTTGATGGCGATTTTAAAGCCAATGTTATAGGGAAACAGAGAATCTCTTTCTTCATTTCAAGGCAGAGTCCTGCCTTTAGTAAAGAAAGGAGAACCATTTATGAACACAGAGAAAGCGTTAGTCGTTTTTAGCGGAGGTCAAGATAGTACAACGTGTTTATTTTGGGCAAAGCAACACTTTAAAGAAGTAGAAGCAGTGACATTTAACTATGGTCAGAGACATGCTGCAGAGTTGGACTGTGCAGAAGAGATTGCACATGATCTGAATGTGCCTCACCATGTATTAGATATGAGTTTATTAAATCAACTGGCACCCAGTGCTTTAACAAGGGTGGATGAAGAGATTACACAGCAGGATGGTGAACTGCCGTCTACGTTTGTTCCGGGAAGAAATTTGTTATTTCTCTCATTTGCTGGCATTTTGGCGAAGCAAATAGGAGCCAAACATATTGTAACAGGTGTTTGTGAAACGGATTTTAGCGGCTATCCTGATTGTCGGGATATATTTGTGAAATCCCTGAATGTGACCCTTAATCTATCCATGGATGATCAGTTTGTCATCCATACACCACTTATGTGGATCAATAAAGCTGAAACGTGGGAAATGGCAGATAATCTGGGCGCATTCCGGTATATTCAGGAAAATACCCTCACTTGCTATAATGGTATGAAAGGCAGTGGCTGTGGTGAATGTCCTGCCTGTGAACTTAGACAAAGAGGGCTGAATGAGTATATGAATAAAAAACAAGGGGTTGAGGGAAAATGATCCAACAAATTTACCCGTCCCCTGATCATCCATATGAATTTGAATTGAATAAAGATATGCATTTTGCAGCCGCCCACTATATCCCCCATGAGGATGCAGGAAGCTGCCAGCAGGTCCATGGTCATACGTACTTTGCGAATATTACAATCGGAGGGGATCAGCTGGATGATTCCGGTTTTCTGATTAATTTCCAGCACATAAAAAAGCTGATTCATAAACGCTTTGATCATAAGGTCATCAACGATGACGAATGGTTTTCTGCTGAAAAAGGAAAAGGATTTCCGACTACTGAAGTTGTGGCTAAAGTGATGTGGGAAATCATACAGGCCCATTTGGATACTCTTCCCCATCGACCTCAATGTCTCCAAGTGTTTTTAAGAGAAACACCGACTAGTTACGTTATTTACAGACCAAAGGGGAAACGATCATGAGGAGAATCCCTGTATTAGAAGTGTTTGGGCCGACCATCCAAGGGGAAGGGATGGTAATAGGTCAAAAGACGATGTTTGTCCGCACTGCAGGTTGTGACTATAGCTGTGCCTGGTGTGATTCTGCATTTACATGGGACGGTTCTGCAAAAGAAGACATTCAACTGATGACGGCTGAAGAAGTATGGAAAAAACTAAAAGAGGCAGGCGGAGATAAGTTTTCTCATGTCACAATCTCTGGTGGTAATCCTGCTCTATTAGCCCATCTGAAGGAGTTTATCCAGATCTTGAAGGAGAACGGCATAGCCTCTGCATTAGAGACACAAGGAAGCAGATGGCAGGATTGGTTCTATGACATAGATGACCTGACTCTTTCTCCAAAGCCTCCTAGTTCAAAAATGGAGACTGATTTTGAGAAGTTGGACTTGATTGTTCATCGTTTAATTGAAAATGGGTCACAGTTCAGCCTGAAAGTTGTTGTTTTTGACGATACAGATCTTGATTACGCTTCTAAAGTTCATAATCGGTACCCTGACGTGCCATTCTATATCCAGACCGGTAATCCCTCTGTTTCAGAAGGGGATACACAGAAATTGGTGTCAAATTTATTATTGGATTACGAAGCGCTCATTGACAAGGTTTGTGAGAAAGAAGAATTAAATCATGTTCGCGTGCTCCCTCAGCTCCATACCCTGGTATGGGGAAACAAACGTGGAGTCTAAGAGAAAAGCGATTGAAGGGATTCCTTTCAATCGCTTTTTTTCTTACTTTTGAGAGTTTTCACGGTGTTCCTGATGGATTCTCCTTTGACCTTCAATGTAAGAGAGTTCATCAGGCTCATCTTTTCCTTCAGCATTCTTGCCAATGGCAATAGTGGGTAGATTGTTCTGGGCGGGAAGGATGTGGTCACTTATTTCATCAAAATCTGGCAGGTCCCGGCTTTCAATGTTCCTACGATCAGTCATTTTCAACACCTCCTCCCCTTAGTATGGATAGGGATACACTTTATATAAGTCTTTCTATTGACGGGGAAGGAATTAGTTAATATAATGTGTATTATATAATAATAATTATAAATAAATAATTTATACTATTTTGGAGGAATCATAATGAAGTTAAGAGAACCAATGCCTGAGTTATCAGGTGCTACTGCCTGGTTGAATGAAGAAGTGACAAGAGATGAGCTAATAGGGGAGAAGCCTACACTCATACATTTCTGGTCAGTGAGCTGTCATTTATGTAAAGAGGCAATGCCTGAAATTAATGAAATCAGGGATGAGTATGAAGATATTCTCAATGTAGTATCCGTACATATGCCACGTTCAGAAGACGATCTGAACATGAGTGTGATCGAGCAAATGGCCCTGGGGCACGATATCTCCCAGCCTACTTATGTTGATAGTGAACATATATTAACGGACGCTTTCGAAAATAAATATGTTCCTGCTTATTATGTGTTTGATGAAGAAGGCAATCTTCGTCACTTCCAAGCTGGGGGAAGTGGCATGAACATGCTCAGAAAAAAATTGAATCGTATTCTTAAAATAGAAGAGTAAGGATAAAGTGTCGGCTTTCTGGATAACAGGAATGCCGACTTTTTTTAGGTGGTGTATAAACAACTCCCACAAATGTTCGATATATAAGGAGAAGGCAATTCAACGAATTTGTATGGAAGGACGAATACAATTGAATCAATCAAACTCTATTCTTCTTGAAAGTGGAACCAACGAACTTGAAATTGTTGAATTTGAAGTTCAAAACAATAAATTTGGTATAAACGTGATTAAAGTGAAAGAAATTATTGAACCAAGACCTGTTATTCCGATCCCCCATTCCCATCATCATGTCAAGGGACTCATACAGTTGAGGGGTGAGGTACTGCCAGTCATCGATATGGCAAGGGTGCTCGGTGTGAAAGAGGAGGAAATCCCATCATCCAAATATATCGTTGCTGAGTTTAATCAACAGAAGGTTATTTTTCATGTACATAATGTTACTAGGATTCACCGGATTTCTTGGAATCAAATTGAGAAGCCTTCTGAATTGTATTCAGGAGTCCATTCAGGGATCATTGGCGTCATCAAAAGAGACGAGTCGATGATTCTGTTATTGGATTTTGAAAGCATTATGCTCGAAATCAATCCTGAAACAGGAATTCGAGTGGAACAAGTAAAGAAGTTAGGAACAAGGCAACGAAGGAATAAGAGAATTGTAGCCGCCGAAGATTCTCCCCTGCTCCGTAAACTGTTGAGTGATACGCTGCGTGAAGCGGGGTATGAAGAGGTGGAGTTTTTTTGAAAATGGAGCAGATGCATTTCATTATCTCGAGTCGCTTGTGAAGGAAACCGGAGATATTAAAGAATCTGTTCAGCTTGTCATAACAGATATTGAAATGCCTCAGATGGATGGACATCACCTGACAAAAAGAATCAAAAGTCATCCAGAACTCAATCAACTGCCTGTTATTATTTTCTCTTCACTGATAACAAATGATTTAAAACATAAAGGAGAAATGGTTGGGGCGGAAGATCAAATCAGTAAACCTGAGATTGCTGATTTGATCCTAAAAATAGACCAGCATATATTATAGTGAAGGATAAAGAAAAGGGTTCAGACTTTTGTCTGAACCCTTTAGAGCATATATGCGTTAATCTGCTAAAATCTTAGAGTATTAAAAGAAGCTGTCTCCCAACTTTTTGAATACAGGTTTTTCGTAACCGTTTTTTCCTGGCTTCCGAGTCTGTTCATTTCGATCGGACATTCCTGTATATTGTTCTAAAATCCCCTTCGCCTGTTGAAGACCCATTTTACATTTAGGATTCCTTAACGATTGATCAAGTGACCCAAGGTGAGGCAGCTCTTTGAAGTCTTCTTTAGTTGGCGGGATATGAAAAGTATACTCTCCGCAATCAATTAATACATCAGACTGCTGTTGACTGTTCCTGGGGTTATTGGAAAAGTGAAGTCCGACTTTCTTTGCTTTTCCTTCGCGGATCATTTTCATTAAAGCCCGTTTTTTTAATGAATATAAGTATTTTGGATTTCCTGCTGTTTTCGCATGACGATTCACAGTGAAAATAGCTTGAGAGAGGGTGGTTACAGATGTGGAAGTAGGGGTGGATTTACTAGTATTCCTCAAGATATTGGCTCCTTTCCAATGTATTATCACTATTATACCTCCTATTTCTGGAATTGGAAAGGTACCATGGGGAGTTTACTGGTGAAAGATCGTCTCATGGTGTGTGAGCTTTTATTTCCCTTAACTGATTTGATTCGGTTCTGTGGAGTATAGATCCATACAAGGCGTTCGTAAGGATCAAAAAGGCTCTGCCTTAACAATGTAGTCCTACATCATAAGGAGAGCCTTTTGTTCATCCTTGGGGGTATATATTAATGTTCTCCGTAAAGTTGTAAGGTTGTGATTGGATAGTATTCCCGCCATAAGTCTGGGGATAGGAAGGATACGGATACGGATACCCTCCATATGGCGGATAAGGCGGCGGATAGCAGGCTGGACCGTAGCAGGGCCTATTGAAAAGGAACGGACTAATGGCCAATCCGGCCAAACCACCTACTAAAAAGGGCAATCCGAAAAAGGGAAAGAAGCGCTGATCTCCTCCTCTATACCTTGGATAACCGTGATATGGGTAATAAACGTGTTGATACATGAGCAATGAACCTCCTCTCTTCTCACTTTAGTGTATGGTGCTTATTCATTCTGCGCGCCTGTCTTACATTTAATGGGCAGGGAAAGAGAGGGAGTGGGTCAAAAGTAATAAATTTTGAGTGGGTAGAGGAATATTCATAGATGATTGTAGGAAAATGATGGATTAACTAGTAAAATATAAGTATGATACATAATATTGTATATGACATTAGCCTAAGAGGATGAAGAATCCATGAAATGGACGAATATGAACAACGCCTCCGAACAAGATCAAGAGGTACTGGATAACGTATTAAAAGAATTAATTTTAGATCATATTCATGATATGATTTTTATTATGAAGGTTGAAGAAGGACCTGCTTTCAGATACTTATATATTAACGAATCTGCCAAAAAATACACATCTATTCAGCAAGCGGATATGGGACGCCTGTTGGAAGAAGTTGTTTCTTCTGAAATGGCCGCTATTATACAGGACAAATATAATAAACTTGTCCAAATGGGGGGAGAGCATCACCTATCAGGATACATTTTTTCTTAAAAATGGAACTCAGGTAGTGAACGAATCCATCCTGACCCCAATCAAAAATGGTCGTGGCCGTGTAGAGTATGTTGTTTCCATTACAAGAGACATTACGACGTCCATTGCGGAGAAGAAGAAACTATTGAAAACGAAAGAGCGCTATAAGTCCATTATTGAACATAACCTGGATGCTATATTTATTCTTGACGAACAAGGATCTATCAAAGAGTTTAACGGAGCAGCCTGCCAATTAACGGGGTATTTGGAAGAAGACCTGGTAAATATGAAGATTTACGATCTGTTTCATTCACAGAACAAGAAAACTTTAACCAGTTCGCTTCGGCAAACGTTAATGGGAGTCCCTTCTGTGATTAATCATTCTCTTCTCCTTGACGTTAAAGGAGAAGAGAAAATAACCCAATTGAAAATGGTCCCAATCATTGTCGATGAAAAGTATGACGGCTGTTATATCATCGTGAAGGATATGACCAAACATCATGAACAAAATGAAATGATCCATTATATGGCTCTTCATGATCACTTGACCGGTATCTGGAACAGGAAGGCTCTGGATGACCACATCCCGCTGATCATACACAACATGGAAGAGAAGGGGATGGAACTATCCCTTTTATACCTTGATTTAGATCGGTTCAAATTTGTGAACGACACCCTTGGTTTTAAGGGAGGAGACCGATTTCTGAAAAGGATCACCCAGCGCCTGATTACCCTTACCAATGAAGAATGTCTATTGTACCGGCAGGGCGGTGATGAATTCATTTTTCTCTTGAAGAATAGTAGTTTTGAAGAAACCAAAACGATGGCGAAAGAAATTTTATCACAGTTCATTAAGCCGTTTGCAATAGAAGACCAGGAATATTATATTTCTCCCTCAATTGGAATCAGCCGGTATCCCGCCGATGGGTATGACTCTAATGCTCTCATTCAAAAAGCTGCACAAGCACTCTTTGAGGTTAAAGAAAAAGGGAGGGCTCATTATCGTTTCTACCAAACGCATATGAAATCCAGCTTTCCCAATTACATCATTATGGAATCCCACTTGCGAAAAGCGATCGAGAAGGGGGAGCTGTATATTCACTATCAGCCCCAGGTGAATCTATCGTCGGGTACCATTGACAGCTTTGAAGCATTGATACGTTGGAATAATGGTAAATTTGGGTTTGTATCACCTGCTCAATTTATTCCGTTGGCAGAAGAAACAGGCTTGATTCACCAAATTGGGGAATGGGTGTTGGAGCAAGTGTGCTTGCAATTGCAAGCATGGAGGAATAAAGGTTACAGGTCTGTACGTGTAGCTATCAACATATCCCCTAAACAATTCCTGGAAGAAAAGTTGGCAGATACCATCAGTTATTATTTAACAACGTATAATATCCCCTCTTCCTGCATAGAAATTGAAATTACAGAGGGAGCCATGCAAGACACGCAACAAACGTTGAAAATGTTGAAAAAGCTTAAACATCTTGGGGTGTATATTTCTGTGGACGATTTTGGAACAGGATATTCCTCGCTTCATTATCTAAAGCGATTCCCGATTGACATATTAAAGATCGACCAATCATTTGTAAAGGAAATTGGAATGAATCAGAAAGACTCTGCCATTACTACGACGATCATCCATCTTGCCCATAGCCTGGGGCTCGAAGTTATTGCGGAAGGGGTGGAGAGAGAGGGACAGGTAGACTTCTTAAGAGAGGCGAACTGTCAAAAAGCCCAAGGCTATTTCTTTAGTAAACCCATTTGTCCACAAGAAATAGAGGAGCAGAGATTTGTTTTCATGTAAGATTCCTTTCTAGCCTGAATGTGCCATTCCTCCAATCTAATAAAGCTTTTCTATGTGAGATGATTTCAGAAAGTTTGACAGGGTAGTTCCTATCACTTATTTTAGAGTGAGGAGAGTATAAGATTCATAGAAGAGTGCACCAAGGTGAATCGGAGTTCCTGATGCTATTTAAAGGAGAGGGATTATGAAAAAGACAAAACATATGGAAATCTTATTTCTCCCTACCGATAGGGGAACGATTAAAGTATATGTATCCGGCTTTATATCTCCTCGATCTTTAGGCCAGGTGGTAGTTTCATATAATAATGTTTCCATTGAAGCAAAAGGATATAAGAGAAATAAAACGATTATTAAGGCATTGGCACAATTGCATGAGACCATCATTAACAATCAGGATAGTTAATGAGTTAAGACTGATTTTTCAGAAGGGTATATTTTCTTAAAAATCAGTCTTTTTTATGATAAAAATGGCCGTAATGCCTTTTATTATGATAAAATTGTGAGTGAACATTCATTCATTAACAAGGGGGAGTTACATATGGGAGAATCAAAACAGCAGGTGGTCATTGTAACAGGCGGATCGAATGGCATGGGGAAATATATGGCGAAGCGTTTCCTGGAATCTGGAGCGAGCGTTGTCGTGACAGGAAGAAATGAAGAGAGACTTCAGTCGGTGAAAGAGGAGTTCGCTACTCTTGATGGGAACATCGAAGTATTTCAAATGGATGTCAGGGAACAAGAACATGTTAAGGCCATGGTTGAATTTACGGCAGAAAAATTCGGCAAGATCGATGTGCTTATTAACAATGCAGCCGGTAATTTTATTTGTCCGGTTGAAAAACTCACACCTAACGGCTGGAAATCTGTCATTGATATTGTCCTAAATGGGACATTCCTATGCTCACATGCGGTGGGGAACTACTGGATCGAACAAAATCAAAAGGGATCCATCATTAATATGGTGGCAACTTACGCCTGGAATGCGGGTGCAGGCGTGGCTCATTCGCCAGCCGCCAAAGCGGGAGTGTTATCATTAACACGCACACTTGCCGTCGAGTGGGGACATAAATACGGCATTCGTACAAATGCCATTGCACCTGGACCGATTGAACGGACTGGCGGTGCAGAGAAACTTTGGATTTCTGAAGAAGCTGCAAAAAGGACCATTGACAGCGTTCCGTTAAAACGATTAGGGACACCTGAAGAGATTGCGGGTCTTGCTTACTTCATTGCATCGGATCAAGCGGCTTATATTAATGGAGAATGCATCACAATGGATGGTGGACAATGGCTTAATCCATTTCCATTCTGATTGAGAACGTAAGCACGAAAGATAAATGGCTTTCCTTGATCTGTCTAAATAGGCAGGGCTGGGGAAGCTTTTTTGTTTATGACTTTTCAATTTCACTGTATAGTTATGTTATAATTATGCAAAAAAAAGAGCTAAACTGGGGGAGTGTACATGGACCCGTTAGAGGTGTTAACGAACATTGAAAAAGTCATACCGTACTATCAGCCCATCTTCAGTGCAGATGCACATAAAATCATCGGTTACGAAGTACTGGGTAGAATAGAAGTGGAAAAGGGGAAAGTGGAAAGCCTCGGTCCATTCTTTGGGGATGATGAAATACCCGATGAATATAAAGTCGAAGTGGATGACAAAGTCACGAGGCTTGCACTGAGCAAATTTATACAGGAGGGACAAGAGGGGTATATCTTTCTAAACCGGGATGCCAGGCAGTTGATGCTCGACTCTGGAGAAGCTTTTCTTGCCCTCCTTCAGGAATATGAAAAATTGGGATTGAACTTGAACCATACAGTGATAGAGCTTTCTGAGAAATCATTCTCTGGGGATTTCGATCAGCTCGTTCATCTTCTTCTTTATTATAAGACGTATGGGATTAAAATTGCGATCGATAATGTAGGCGGGAATAGTGGTCAGTTGGACCGGCTCTCACAATTTTCACCAGATATTTTAAAGGTGGACTTATTCCAGCTGAGAAATGATGCAGGGAATAAAATATACAAAGATATCCTGTACAGTTTATCGATGCTTGCCAGAAAGATCGGTGCATCCCTTTTGTTTGAAAATATCGAAATCAACTTCCAACTGCAATTTGCATGGTTGAACGGCGGCCGATATTATCAAGGATACTATCTGCACCGTCCTTCAGCCTCATTCCTGAATCCTGATCTGCTGAAAGAGAAACTCAAAGAAAAGTGTCAGGACTATATCCGATATGAGAAAAAGTACCTCGAAGCAGGGTATGAATTCGCCGATGTACTCCATAAAGAGATCAGTCAAAAGCTGATTCTGATAAAAAAACATGCGACAGATTTCGATGACATCCTTTTGGAATTGGGGCAGTCATTTTCCGACAAATGTTTCCGTTTATATATTTGTGATGAAAACGGCTTCCAGGTAACCAGCAACGTAGTGAAAAACGATCAAGACTGGCGGTTGGAATCCAGATATAAAGGCATGAACTGGAGCTGGCGGCCTTACTTTCTTGAAAACATCATCCGTATGAGGATCAACAAGAAAGGGTTATTGTCTGACATATATAGTGATATCGATTCCAGCGAATCCATTCGTACATATTCCTTTCCGTTTGGAAATGGCTTGTATCTATTTATGGATCTTTCTTATGAGTTCTTATTCGAGGAGGATGGTTTGCTATTTTGAGTTCTTCTCTGCCACTGCTTTTAGTGAATAGCCTTTTCCATATAGGACAAATTATTCTTAAGGACATTTTGTAAGGAGGGCTATGATGAGTATATACATGATTGTGCTTGCCCTTATTGTAATAGGGGTAGCCGGCTATTCGCTGGTGTATACTTTTAGAGTGGCTGGACAGGAGAAGCGGCTGAAGGGGGAATATGATACGGATATTCCAGATGTGGTGAAAGAGCATCCATATATTCGTAATCCTATCTTCCTATCCATATTAATTGGAACCATTCTCATTGCACTTTTCATTTTATATTGGTCCATTCGTTATCTGTCATAATCAAAAGGTGCCGCATGATTTCATGCGGCACCTTCTTGGTTAAATATACCATTGGTTTTCATGTTTGACTGTCAAATATAGGGGGAATTTTACAACCAGAACAAAAATGATGTCAGTCCTTGTTAGGATATTACGAACAAATGATAACCTATCGACAACTTTCCATTGCTACAATCATTTCAACAAGTATTTTAAGGAGGGAAAGCATATGGAAAAGAAGAAAATATGGCTATTATTTCTAATATTAGGACTCGTTACAGCTGCAAGTGGACAGGTTAGTCAAACCGAGGCGTCAGAATTCCACAAAGAACATGCATTAGTTCTTGTGGAAAATGCCTTCCGTACCCAAGTATCCTTAAGTGAAAAACCACAATCGAAGAAACAGATAGTTGATAAACTGTCTCATTATTTCACAAAGGAACTAACTTCAAGCTTCATAAAGGAAAATGTGTATGAAGTTGAAGGTGGTTATCTGACATTTGGATCTGACTTCGCACCACATTATATTCCTTTTTTTAACTATGATGCCTCAACGAATGTACAATACATAAATGGGCACTGGTACGTATGGGAAGAAAGTGTGAGTGAAGAGGAAGGGCCTGTTTCTTCCGTTCCCGGTGTAACAGCTGTTGTACTAACTGAAGAGGAAGGCAAATGGAAGGTTTCATCCATCTCCTACGAGTTGCCTGAATCAATCCAGTCCAGGTGAATACCAAAAAAGTTGGCCCCGACCATGACGGCCAGCTTTTTTCATGAAGTCATTAATCTCTATTTAATGCTGCCATCAGGGCTTCAAGATTAAAGCCTGATATCACTTCATCATCAACTGTGATGGTGGGTGTGGAGTAGGAGTTAAGCTCTTTCACAAGGTAATTTCTTGCTTGTTCATTTTCTTTTATATTGATTTCTTTGTATTGAATTTGCTGTTCCTTAAGGAACATTTTGACCACTTCGCAAGGTGGGCATTCTGGTTGAGAGTACAGGGTGACTGATTTCATAATCGCTTTTCTCCTTTTCTTTGCCTAATGAAATAATCCACGATTCCCATTGCAGATACATTCATATCGAGCTTCACTAAATTGAATATCGGATTGGCAGATTCAACCCCTTTTTGAATCATTGTACTCTTAGTAAGCTCAAAAAGTACAGAAGTTATCATGTTAACATTCTTTTCAATGGATTCATGGGGAGAGAATTGCTCCCGGCTTTTTTCAATGAAAACATCAAGCCAGTTCTCAACTTCCCGTAATGCGAATGTTACTTCTTCTGTGACACCATAGTGCCCAAAGTATAAACGATCCAACTCCAGGTTTCTGTATAAGCGAATGGAATCTTTCATCCCTTCTGGGTTGAATTGGTTGGGGGAAGTAGAAGGGAAGTAAAAGTGCTTTGATCCAATTGTATACTGAATTCCACATGTATCTCCGGTGAACATCCCATTTGAAACAGGATCATAGATACTGAAATGATGATTCGCGTGACCGGGAGTATGGTAAAACGTCAATGTACAGCGATCACTCAGCTTTAGTCGTTCTTTATGCTCCATCACTAGAATCCTTTCTTCCGGAATAGGAACAATCGGGTGAAACAGCTTATCGAATTTCCCGCCGTATACCTCTTTAGCTCCATTGATTAAGCGGGTAGGATTAACAAGGTGACGACGTCCTTTAGGATGGACGACGACCTTTGCTTTAGGGCATTCTTGAAGAAAAAGACCAGCACCTCCCGCATGATCAAGGTGGATATGAGTTAAAATTATGTATTGAATATCTTCAAGATTAATGTTTAACTTAGAGAGACCTTTTTTTAGATGAGGTATAGATGGACTTGCAGATGTTTCGATAATGGTTAGGGACTCTTCATTAATAATATAACTTCCGGTACGTTCCTTTAATGACAAATCCATTAAATCAACTAAGGATATTCGTGAATCTATACGATAAATACTCATCGGATCAATCCTTTCAAGGGAAGATGCTGTTTCTATGCTTTCATTATAAAGGAAATTGTGTCGTAAAAGGACAAAACATTAGATTTAGCAGGATAGAATCTGGTACAATGCAAAAGCTATGACCAAGAATTAGAACAGGAAAGGAGAGACCGCTTATGTCTCAGCTTCTTGGAATTATACAAAGATTAAAAACATTACAAGAACAAGGTGAACAAGGGGAAACTCAACAACGATTTTTTGAATACAATGGGAAGAAAATCTGTGAGGTAAAATACCTGCCTAAGCAAGATACATTCGAAATTGAAGTCATGAATGAAAAAGGAAACAGTTTTCCTTTTGATAACATAGACATTACGGCAATTGAAATCTTTGAACTTCTTCAGGAAGCTCAACAGGATTAAGCTGCAAAAAAGGTAACCGTCCGGTTATCTTTTTTAGTCTCCAAACAATATGTGATAACAACTATTTTTCTTCCGGTATGTTAAAATGTATAGTGTGATTCTTTATCAGCTACTATTTATGATAAAGTGATGGCTGCATTACGTAAGGCTGTTTTCATTACCATTGCGCTAAGTGGAATGGTTGATTTTCACAGTATCAAATTCTGGGTAAACAATTTCATCTAACATCTTTGTCAAAAGCAGCAGGCATCCAGAAAATAGCCCATATTAAAAAACGAGGGGTTATCTATGATTTCATTGAGTAACAAAGAGTTATTAGAAACGAATATTAAAGATTTCATTATTCCTTCTGAGAAGGTGGCTCATGTTCAAGTGGGGAATTCCCTCGAACATGCATTACTTTTACTCACTAAGAGTGGTTACTCAGCGATCCCTGTACTCGATCCGGCGTTTCGCTTTCAGGGGTTGATCAGTTCAAGCTTGATTACAGATTCCATCCTTGGCCTCGAACGATTTGAATTTGAACAACTTGATGTAAAAAAGGTAGAGGAAGTCATGACGACTGAATTTCCAAGCGTATCCTTACAAGCGGATTTCAAGAAAGCACTTGAACTATTGGTCGACCATCCATTTTTATGTGTGGTATCAGATAATGGGTACTTTGAAGGTATTATGACAAGGAGAGTTGTATTAAAGCAACTTCAACGACAGCTCTTTAAAAAGGATTAGTCCTTACGTTACAGTTACATACCGGAGGAAATTAAGAGGATGGCATCTTTGTCATCCTCTTTTATTCATTCATACCTTTTCGGACAACATCATTGTATTGAACATGCATTTATAGAAATAAACCCTTCCCTAGCTGCAAGATCAAAATGAGAGTAAGGGCGTTCAATACTATTTGTACGTGCTTCATTGAAAGTTTAGATGCTAACCTTACTGCAATCTGAGCACCGATGAATGCACCAAGTGCAAAAGGGATGGCAAGCCCCCCATTCTACGTGACCATTATGAAAATAAACGGTAAACGCACCTAAACAGCTTACGAACGTTTGAAAACGGGTGAGTGCCACAGCTTTTAAATAAGAAATACCGTTTAATAAGTGAGTGTACATAAGCATGGTTGCCTGACCGGGTCCGAATAATCCATCATACGTACTGATCATGTACAATAATCCATAAATCCTGACGTGTGCGGTTTGAGTATGTTTAGGTTTGAACCCTTTCATAATACTTAATGACAGAGCCATCAAAAGGAAGAAAAAAGCCATCCACTCCAGCAGAAATGGTGGGATCATATCGGATAAAAATGCCCCGGTCAATCCTCCCAGTAGGGCAATGGGAAGGATGGGAGTACATTCTTTCCACGTCACTTTTCGTTCTTTAATTAAATATACAAAGCTTGATAATGAACTTATAATGTTCGAAAATTTAGCCGTTGCAATGGCCGAATGAATGGGCAGACCAAGTAAGAGCATCACAGGCATACCAATCAATCCTCCACTTCCTGCAATTGTTCCAACAATGGCCACAACCAATCCAGTAAAAAAAAAGAACCGCGCTCATCTATCAACACCTCTTTTCGCTTCTACAGTCAGTGTATTCCAATCTAGATAATAATGAAATTTAATATAAATTAAGATATAATATAAGAAAAACTTATGTAGGTGAATGAAATGGCGTTTTCTGAATATCAACTACTGAACGTACTGGCTCAGGAAATGAACATGAGAAAAGCAGCAGAGCGGCTGTTTGTCTCGCAGCCGGCATTATCCCAGAGACTTCAGACGATTGAAAAGGAGTGGGGGACAAGACTCTTTTTTGCGGTCTCAGAAAGGCCTTGCGTTGACTCCGGCAGGTGAGCTTGTAGTGAAATTGGCTGAGGAAATGCTTGAAAAGGAAGAAAGCGTGAAAGAAAGGATTCAAGCTTTGGAATATGAGGTGCACGGTACATTAAAGATCGCCTGTGCATCCATAGTAGGTCAAAATTGGCTGCCCAAAGTATTGAAACGCTTCGTCGAAACTTACCCTCATGCCAAGATCTCGTTGATGACAGGATGGAGCTCAGAGATACTTAAAGCAATTTATGAAAATGAAGTTCATATAGGGATTATCAGGGGAACTCCCGATTGGAAGGGTCCAAAGCATCATCTCTTCCAAGACACTCTTTACTTGGTGGATAGAGAGATACAGTCCATAGAAGAGGTCATGAAAACCGATCGGCCTTTTATCCAATTTAAGAGTGATTCAAATTATTATCAGGAAATCCAGGACTGGTGGCATCGCCAATTCCAAACAACACCAAAGCGTACAATCGTGGTCGATCAAATCGAGACTTGTAAGCAGATGACCCTGAACGGTATCGGCTACGCAATCTTACCCGCAATCACTTTAGACGGCATGGAAGCGGACATATACAAAATTCCTTTAATGGATGAGCATGATTCTCTGATTCACAGGGACACTTGGATGCTTGGTTATGAATCTGCTTTCCAATTAAGACAAGTGCAGGCATTCGTCGAAGTTGTAAACGAATTCATTAATGAAAACTCGTAGGAATCAGAGATATGGGTTGTCTTCCACCCTTTAATTTGATAAAGTAATTCAAGAAACGAATTCTGAATTTATACATAATTACGGAGGGAATCCTTATGAAAATGATGGACGCAAACGAAATTATTTCTTTTATTCAAAATAGTACAAAATCAACCCCGGTGAAAGTGTATGTCAAAGGAGATTTGGAGGGAATCGACTTCGGATCATCTCAAACCTTCCTTCAAGGCACTTCAGGAGTACTTTTTGGAGAGTGGAGTGAGTTATCTGCTATCCTTGATGAAAATAAAGATAAAATCGATGACTATGTGGTAGAGAATGACCGCCGCAATTCCGCCATTCCACTACTTGACTTAAAAGGGATTAAAGCACGAATTGAACCAGGTGCCATTATCCGTGATCAAGTTGAAATAGGTGATAATGCGGTCATCATGATGGGTGCCATGATTAATATTGGATCTGTGGTAGGTGCCGGGACCATGATCGACATGAATGTTGTCCTGGGTGGGCGTGCAACTGTAGGAAAGAACTGTCACATTGGAGCAGGTGCAGTGCTTGCCGGGGTCATCGAACCTCCTTCTGCGAAACCTGTTGTCATCGAAGACGATGTTGTCATCGGTGCCAATGCCGTTGTCCTGGAAGGTGTAACGGTAGGAAAAGGGGCAGTCGTTGCAGCCGGTGCGATCGTCGTGGACGATGTAGCTCCATACACGGTTGTAGCAGGGACTCCAGCAAAGAAACTAAAAGACATTGACGAAAAAACAAAATCAAAAACCGAAATCAAACAAGAATTACGTCAGCTGTAATCATATCCACATAGCATGATCGAAAAGAGAACGGACGGACTGCGTCTGTTCTTTTCTTGTAGAATCATATATTCATCTATTTACAGACATTTTTAATAAGGAGGGTACTCATGTCAACAATAGATTTTAAATCGATCAGGAGAGATCTTCATCAAATACCCGAGCTGGGATTTCAGGAGTTCAAAACGCAAGAATACTTAATGAATTACATTTCAAGCCTCCCTGCTGACCGATTAGAGATGAAAACATGGAGAACCGGCCTATTCGTCAAAGTGCATGGTACAAACCCGAGAAAGATGATTGGATACCGGGGGGATATCGATGGGCTGCCGATCACTGAAGAAACGGGATTGGATTTTCCTTCTACGCATGAAGGGAGGATGCATGCCTGCGGACACGATTTTCATATGACCATTGAGTTGGGGATATTAACCCATTTCGTCCATCATCCCATTGAAGATGATCTCCTTTTTATCTTTCAGCCTGCAGAGGAGGGTCCAGGTGGTGCGAAGCCTATGCTTGAAAGTGAGATCATGAAAGTATGGAAGCCTGATGTAATCTTTGCCCTCCATATAGCGCCTGAATATCCAGTGGGAACGGTGGCCATTAAAGAAGGTCTCCTGTTTGCCAATACGTCTGAGCTATTCATTGACTTTAAAGGGAAAGGCGGTCATGCTGCCTATCCTCATCATACAAAGGATATGATAGTGGTTGCTTCTTCCTTTGTAACCCAGCTTCAATCCATCGTGTCCAGGAATGTCGATCCATTAGACAGTGCAGTGGTGACTGTCGGAAAGATGGAAAGCGGGACTGTACAGAACATCATTGCAGAAACAGCCAGGTTGGAAGGGACCATTCGCACCCTCTCGGCAGAATCGATGGAAAGTGTGAAAAAACGGCTCGAATCTTTAATCGAGGGTATGAAAATCAGCTATGAATGTGATATTGAAGTGGATTATGGCAGTATGTATAGACAAGTATACAATGATCCAGAATGGACGAATGATTTCATTTCTTTCGTCAAAGAAACGAATCGGAACCTCGTCATTTGTAAAGAAGCTATGACAGGTGAAGACTTTGGGTATATGCTTGAGGAAATCCCAGGCTTTATGCTTTGGCTTGGTGTGAATTCTCCATATGGCCTGCATCATTCAAAGTTAAATCCTGACGAAGAAGCGATAGACTTCGCGATCTCTCTTCTTACGGATTATATAGGCCGTTTAGGATAATGACTGTGAAACACGAAAAGATATTTTTTTATCTTTTCGTTTTTTTTTTTGAAAAAAATAGAAAATTTACATGAATTTCTAAAAGGGTATTGTTAAGTTGCAGAAATAGTGTAAAATTACACTTGTGATGGATGAGAGAGGAAAAAGAAGAAAAAAATAGAAAATTTTCTCTTGTCGGTTTCATCTATCTCATAGAGAGAAAGAGAGGGGAATGCAAGTGAGATGGTGGATGAAAGCATTATTGGTGATGATAGTAGGGCTCTTGATGTTCTTTATGATACAGGATACATCATTGGCTAAAGCACAAATTAGAATTTCCGTCGAAGAAGGAATCGATGGAAGAGTGAAGGAAGGCAGGGGCTTCCCCCCTTAAAGTAACAGTTGAAAATACAGGTTCGGATTTCAGAGGGGATCTCTTGTTTGACTATGCTCCTTCCTATCAGACTGGAGGAGCCAGGGCGTTATCCATAGACGTTCCGGGAAACACAACACGCACCTACACTTTTTCAATTCCAGGCTTCAATGATGAAATCAGGCATAACGCCAATCAGGCAACGATCCATTTGTTTGAAGGACCCTGGGAAGAAGGAAATGAAATAAAGTTTAAGGGAGATAAACGATTAACTCCTACCTTCGTTTACAGCAATTATACAACCGTTGGTTTATTGAGCGATAATCAAGATCGCTTAAAGGGGATCAAGGGTACAAATATGGGTGGGAATCGAATAGAGGCAATCACTCTCACAAAAGAAAATATTCCTGAAGAAAAGACAGGGTTTCAAATGCTCGATTATATGATCATCGATCAATTCAGTATGGCTGAACTGAATCATGACCAGCAAGCGGCGCTGAAAAATTGGGTAGATTCAGGAGGAGTCCTCATCATTGGGGGTGCGCCTCATGTCACGGATACCCTTGGATCAATTGCAGATATTGCGCCCATTGCTTCAGGTGAGGAATCAACACTTTCCGATACTTCTACATTCAATGTAAGGAAGAATATAAAGGCTACATTTACCACATTACCCATCTTTAAGGGGTCTGTTAAACCAAAAGCAGACGTACTCATTGAGCAGGATGGCATTCCCCTGGTAGTGAAAAGTTCCCAGGGGTTGGGCGAAGTGTGGCAGACAGCTTTCTCATTGGGTGATCCAACGTTGAATAACTGGGAACATTATGATGAGTGGTTCGGGAACCTCCTTTCTAAAACAGAACCTTACTTTTTACTGGGTCAGTCCAAAGGAGGTCAAAGTTTCCTGGAGCGAATCTATTATGAAGTAGCAGACATCAACGAACTATTTCCAACCACAAATTTTAAAGTGAGTACGTTAGTGGTCATTCTGGTACTCTATTTAATCGTCCTGGTGCCTGTTCTTTACTTCTTGTTAAGAAAGATGGATAAACGGGAACATGCATGGTGGCTTATTCCGGTCATCTCCATCGTGGTTTCGTCTGGAATCTTCATTACAGGTGCCAAAGATCGCCTTTCTAAGCCGCATTTGAACCAAATGAGTATTTTGAAAATTGAGGAAGATAGAAGTGCACATGGTATTACAGCTTTCAGCTCACTATCTAATTCCGGAGGGGACTATCAGTTTGTTTCGGATAAAGATCAGTTGGATATCACACCTGCAAAGATGAGGAATGGTGCAGGTGGAGGGGATCAGTACAAGTTCGCAGTGGAAGAGATGGATAAATCACATCGTTCAATTACGTTCAGGGATGTAGAATACTGGTCCACAAGAACGTTGCTTGGGACTGGCGGCAAGGAAGATGTAGGAAAGTTTATTCCTGAATTAGGGTTAAAGGACCAAACGTTAACCGGTACCATTCAAAACGATTTTCCGTTTGATTTTACAGATGTATACATCTGGTCAGGGTCCAGGATGTATCGATTAGGGGAAGTGAAGGCAGGTCAAACCCTTTTGGTGGATAAAAAACTTTCAACGAATTATCTATCATCACCTATGGGGAATCCCAATATGTCAGCTCCATTCCCGAATCAACAGACTATAAAGCAGCAAAAGAAAGAACGATTGGAAAGCTTTGCCTCTCAAATGATTTCTGGAGATAAAGAAAATAATTCTCCTGTTATTTTTGGATATACAAAAGCGGAAATATTCGATATGAAAATGAAGAATAAAGAAGCAAAGTCTGAAAGTTTCTCTTTGCTTTATCAGAATTTTCCTTCATTAGGGAGATATGAAGGGAGTTTTACTCTTAGTAATGAACAGATGGACCTGGATGTAAAACCGATTGATGGACAGATTATTGAGCATTATTCACAGAAGGGGCTGGATGAATTCGGTCTTGAAGACGGGAAGTATGAGTTGACGGTTCATCTGCCTGATCAAATAGAAGGATCGAAGGTCACACTTCATTCATTGAATTTGAATCTCCATACAGGTAGTACCCTCCAGTTTTCATTGGTCGATCCACAATCGGGTGAAAGTCTGATGCTGTCTGAATCATCAACAGGCTCAATTGAAGTGAAAGAGAACGTGAATCAATATTTGCATGACAATGGAGATATTGTGTTCGAGTTTGAAAAAAGATCTCAAGGGGATCCGTTTGTTCGTCTCCCCGACATTGTATTGAAAGGAGAGGTGAAACCATGATAGAAATCCAAAACCTATCTAAACGGTATGGGTCGTTTCAGGCCCTTGATGATCTGAGTTTGTCCATTGAAAAGGGGACCGTATTTGGATTTGTCGGTCAAAATGGAGCAGGAAAATCTACAACATTTTCCATATTGGCTACATTATTGGCCCCCACTTCAGGCACGGCTACTGTAAATGGATTTAACATCAGCAAAGACTCAAAACTGGTCAGGAGACAAATCGGCTATATGCCCGACTTCTTTGGGGTGTATGATCAATTAAAAGCGGATGAGTATCTGGATTTTTATGGTGCAAGTTATAAGATCCCTGCAGATCAAAGAAGGAAAATCATTCCACAGCTTTTGGAACTTGTGAATTTATCTCACAAAAGAGATTCATATGTAGATCTCTTATCAAGGGGGATGAAGCAACGACTGTGTCTGGCAAGATGTCTCATACACGATCCGGAAGTGCTTATTCTTGATGAACCGGCTTCAGGGCTGGACCCGCGGGCGAGAATCGAAATGAGGGAAATTCTTAAACAGTTAAAGAAAATGGGGAAAACGATCTTGATTTCCTCTCACATCCTGCCGGAGCTCTCAGAAATGTGTGATGAAATCGGTGTGATTGACAATGGGAAGCTTATCGCTCACGGATCGGTCCAGGATATCCAGTTTCAACTGCAGGCAGATAAGCTGATTGTCGTGAAGGTGAGGGGAATGGTGGAGAGTGCAGTGTCATTCTTTGAAGATGATCCTTACGTATCTAAGATAGAAGTTGATGAGGAGAACAAAACCTTTCAGTTCCTTTACAAAGGGGAAGAAATGGAACAAATCGAACTGTTAAAAAAAGCGGTGTTAAATGATATCCAAATTGTAAGTTTCAAAGAGACTGAAACGAATTTGGAAGATGTGTTTATGGAAATCACGAAGGGAGTGACACTTTCATGAAGCAGCTATTCATCAATCCCATGTTGAATAAAGAATTTAAGCTCAGATTTCGTTCGTTTAAAGCATTTATCGGGATGTTATGCTATTTAATTGCCGTAGGAATTGTGGTGATCGGCTTTATCTATATGCAAACCAGATTTTCAAATACGGGTTATTTTCGCCCGGAAGAAAGCCGTGTAATGTTTATGATCCTTTCATTCCTGCAGCTTGCCCTAGTATTATTCATCACACCAGGGTTAACAGGGGGAGTCATCAGCGGAGAAAGGGAGAAGCAGACGTTAAGCATGTTGCTGACGACGGAACAAAGCTCTCTGGCTATCATCGTAAGTAAGCTTGTATCATCGGTTTCCTATTTATTATTACTCGTAGTATCAAGCTTACCTCTTTATAGCTTTGTATTCCTATTTGGAGGGGTATCACCCACGGATTTACTCTTTGTCTTTGGATATTGTCTGTTTCTTGTATTTGCTTTTGGCTCCGTGGGAGTCTTCTATTCAACGATTATCCGAAAGACGATTGTTTCCATGGTCACTTCTTATGCAACCGTTTTATTTCTTGCAGGAGGTACATTATTTCTCTTTATGCTTTCCATGGCAATAGGAAGCGGCCATTATCAAAGCCAGACCAATCCTGCATCATATTTGATCGCGATGTTTAATCCCGGGATTGTTATGATGGGTCATTTTGAGCCCATGGCGATTGAAGAAATATACAATCGAAGCGGCATATCGTTTCCATTATGGGCTTCATTCCTGATTATTTACTCCGTACTTGCCGTGATGTCCCTGTCCCTCAGTATAATGAAGCTTAGACCGAGCATGAAGGTGAAGAGTGCTAAATAATGGGTGAGAAGATGGAACAGACTCAACTATTTCTTCAACTACTCAGGCAGGTAAGAAGAAAGCTCTAAATCAATCAATTAACTTTTTACATCCAGCTCCTGTTTTTTTACGCAGGAGCATTTAGTCTCATAATTGTTTCCGCCGCAGCCATCTTTGTCATCCCATACTGGGTGAGAATACTCGGGTATGGTCTTTTCTTCCTGTTCATTGCAGCAAAGAAGGTGAAGCGGAGTTTGACAGGCGGTTATCACCTGGTTTGTATCACGTGACGATTTCTGATTCAACTAGAGAATGTGGAAGCTCTTATCAAACAGGGTTTTCTGTACCGTATTCCAATGAATACTCTAACCCGATCACTGCAGGAATTAGCAGAAGCAACAGGAGGAAAGAAGTCTTTAGAGAGCTTGAAGCGAAAACGTTTAGTGAACAATCCATTCGGTCTATTCTTATGATCATCGGGTTTTTATTTTTCTTTTTTGAAATCCCTGAAAGAAGGTTTGGCCTCAGCCTGATTATGTCGGTCATTCAAAAGCTGAAAAATCGAAAATCTCATCCCGTTCCAGTCGGAAAGGCAAGCATTGACAAGCTTGGAAGTAAAGTCAAGCAAAGCCATCAGCCTGTTGAGTGGAAAAACCCCAAAAGCGATAAGCTAAATGTCTCCACCTTGAAGGGGGAGATTTGGAATGTAAAATCCAATACGAAACAAGTGGAAGCGGAGCTCCTGAGAAAAGGGATGATGAGCGTTTAAAGCGCCTCCTTGACGCAAAAAAGAGAAGGCCCAGGCCTTCTCTTCTCACTTTCATTCGGTTTCCTTCTTCTCAATATAAACTTGATGAGGGAAAGGAATCTCAATTCCGTTTTGATCAAGTGCTTCCTTTAGAGCTTTACGAAGCTTTCGTTCCACGCCCCATTGCTCCATATTCTTTGTTTTGCATAACACTCTGAGCACTACATCGGAAGCTCCAAGAGTCTGGACCCCTAACACATTTGGACCATCAACGATATTGTCATCCTCTTGAGCGATTTTATCACATACCTCCTGAAGGACGACCATGGCTTTATCAATGTCGTCGTCATAAGAAATCCCGATATCAACAAGTGCTCTCATATTCCCGCGTGAATGATTGCTGACACTCGTGATTTCTCTATTTGGTACATAATGAAGTGTGCCGTCGAACCCTCGAATATGTGTCGTCCTTAACCCGACTTCTTCTACTATTCCTGAGAAACTTCCTGTAGAGACATAATCGCCTACATCCACTTGCTTTTCCAGTAGAATGAAGAATCCCGTCACTACATCACTTACTAATCCTTGAGCCCCGAATCCGACGGCGAGACCTACAATCCCTGCACCTGCAAGAATAGCAGTAACCTCGATGCCAAAGATTTGCAGAACCGTAACGAAGAATACGAAAATCAAGATGTACCCAATGATGTTTTTAGAAAGGGATTGTAATGTTTGAGCACGTCCTTCAGAAACATCTTTTCGCTGCCTATATTTATCAAAGAGCCTTTCAATGACTTTGTTTGCTGCTCCCTTTACTATGATGAAGGCAATCCAAATGGCCAGAATTTGTAATGCGCCAATTCCGATGGTAACTAACAAGCCGCCCCAATCAAAATTGGTAAGACGTTCATTTAATGCAGTAAGACCAAATATGTATTCCAATTTAAACATCCTTTCCTATTGTATAATGACCTTTCTAGTATACACATTACGCCCCGGGTTATGTCAAAGAACAAATACACCAAAAGCATATTGCTTTGTTCCCGAGTTGGGAAATGGTAAACTTTAATTAGTTGATTATCGTAAGTGAAAAGAGAGTAAACTTTTATGGAATAGGGAATACCAAATAAGGGATACAATCAGTAGATTATAATCATTTTAATATTAAATTTATTATCATTTAATATTGACTGAAAAAACCTAATCCTTTATAATGAAAAATGTGTTTTTGAAAGGACAGGCTGTCATGTCTTTCCTTTCTTAATAAATATTTCATTAAAAACTCATTGGAGGGATTTACTCATGGCTGAACGCATGGTAGGCAAGCAGGCTCCACGTTTTGAAATGGACGCTGTAATGCCAAACAAAGAATTCGGTAAAGTATCATTAGAAGAAAATATGAAAAACGGTAAGTGGACAGTATTGTTCTTCTACCCAATGGACTTCACTTTCGTATGTCCAACTGAAATTACGGCAATGTCAGACCGTTACGATGAGTTTGAAGATTTAGATGCTGAAGTAATCGGTGTCTCCACAGACACAATCCATACACACCTAGCGTGGATCAATACAGACCGTAAAGATAACGGCCTAGGTGAATTAAGATATCCATTAGCAGCAGATACTAACCACCGTGTATCAAGCGAATATGGAGTACTTATCGAAGATGAAGGGGTTGCCCTGCGCGGTCTTTACATCATCAACCCTGAAGGGGAACTGCAATATCAAGCAGTATTCCATAACAATATCGGACGTGATGTTGAAGAAACACTGCGTGTCCTACAAGCCCTTCAAACTGGCGGTCTTTGCCCGGCAAACTGGAAGCCAGGTCAAAAAACTTTATAAGTTCCAAATGAATAAAGGCCTAACCGTTTGTTAGGCCTTTTTCTTATCATGAAAATGTTGAATTGGAGTAATACTCGTTCAACCTGTTACAAATAATATTGGAAGCAAATGATAATTTAAGGAGGCTATATATTATGAAGCTTCGTGAACCGATGCCTGAATTGACTGGTGCTACAGAATGGTTAAATGGAGAAGTCACAAAGGGAGACCTGGTGGGAGAGAAACCGACGCTAATTCACTTCTGGTCAATCTCATGCCACCTTTGTAAGGAAGCCATGCCCCAAGTAAATGAATTCCGTGATCGATACAGCGATAAATTGAACGTGATGGCCGTCCATATGCCGCGTTCTGAAGATGACTTGAACATGGACGAAATAAAGAAGGTTGCAGCTGAACATGATATCTCTCAGCCTATCTTTGTAGACAGTGAACATAAATTAACAGATGCGTTTGAAAATCAATACGTTCCTGCCTACTATGTATTTGATAAAGATGGAAACCTTCGTCACTTCCAAGCGGGTGGCAGTGGTATGAAGATGCTTGAGAAACGTGTGAATCGTGTATTGGACGAGTTGGAAAAAAGCGAATAATATCCATACGAATGATGGAATAGAGATCGGTCAATGGACCGATCTTTTTTTATGGTCTTCTCTATACAATAAATAAGAATAATATGATTAGAAGGAGAATTCATAAAAAAGTAAAAAATTCTAAAAAAAGGGTAGATAAATATTTCGAAACCCGATATATTTAGTAATACGTTGTTTTTTAAAGATACCTATGAAGGGAGAGAAATGATGGATACATTTAAAAAATTGAAATCTTTTTATTGGCCATATAAGAGGCATTTTATCATTTCAATGATTTTCTTGATTTTTGTTACGGGAATCACTGTGGTATATCCTGTGATCCTTCAAGTCACCATCGATGATGTAATTCTTGAAGGGAACTACCGGTGGATACCTTACTTAGCATTTGGATTTATCGGTATCATGATTGTAAAAGGTGTTGCCACCTTCATACAACAATACAATGGAGATTTATTTGGCATCACTTCTGTATACCGGTTGAGGAACGAACTTTATGAAAAACTGCAATTTCTTCCATTCAGTTATTACGATAACGCTAAAACAGGAGATCTAATGTCCCGGCTGACGGCGGATGTAGAAGCATTCCGTTTCTTTTTATCTTTCGGTTTTTCCGAATTGCTTCGTTTTTTCCTGCTAGTCAGCGTAAGCTTCGGGGTCATGTTCTATTATTCGCCTCAGCTGACGTTTGTCACCCTCATTTCCCTGCCCTTTCTCGCGGTGGCGGTATATAAATTTGATAAAGCAGTCCATCCTGCTTTCAGGGGCATCCGTAAGTCTTTCGGAAAATTGAATACAAATGTACAAGAGAATATTTCCGGTATCAATACGGTTAAATCTTTATCAAGAGAAGATTATCAAATCAATAAATTCAATCAATCGAATGGTGACTATAAAGATAAATATTTATTCACATCTGACATATGGGCAAAGTATTTTCCTCTTATGGAGTTCCTTGGGAATATTAGCGTGGTGACTCTCCTGGCATACGGCGGTTATCTGGTGATGAACGGCAATCTTCAACCTGGAGAGCTTGTTGCCTTTTACAGTTTAGTATGGTATATCATCTGGCCGATCATGAACCTGGGATTTACCATCAACCTGTTTTCCCAATCAAAAGCTTCAGGAGAGCGTTTGCTTGAAATCCTTGAAGTGGACGAAGACATAAAAGACCATGAACATGTCCTTCATCTCGATCGAATGAAAGGAAAAGTCGAATTTAAGCATGTTTCCTTGAATTACACAGTTCATGATGAGGCAGCTCTTGAGGATATCTCCTTTAAAGCAGAGCCTGGTAAGGTCATCGGGTTGATCGGTGGTACGGGGTCGGGTAAAACGAGTATCACCCAGTTGATCACCCGTTTCTATGAACCTGAAGAAGGAGAGATTCTCATTGATGGAAGAGATCTGAAAGATTACTCTTTAAAGTCACTTCGGAAAAATATTGGTTTTGTACTTCAGGAGTCATTCTTATTCTCTTCAACCATCAGAGCCAATATTTCGTATGGCAGGCCGGAAGCCACTATGGATGAAATCATTGAAGCTGCTAAACGGGCTCAGGCACATGATTTCATTAAAGATTTGCCTGATGGCTATGACACCAGACTGGGGGAGAGGGGACTAGGTCTTTCAGGCGGTCAGAAACAACGTATTGCCATAGCAAGAGCCATTTGTACAAACCCATCGATCCTGATCCTTGATGATGCTACAAGCGCCGTTGACATGGAGACAGAATTCAGGATTCAGAAAGCGCTTAAGGAAGTTATGTCGGATCGTACAACGTTCATCATCGCACACAGGATCTCATCCCTTAAGCATGCGGATGAAATCCTCGTACTCGAAAATGGAAAAATCGTAGAGAGGGGGGTTCATGACTTCTTATTGAGAAACAATGGACCTTATCAACGAATCTACGACATTCAATATAAGGATCAGAAAAAAATACTACAAACTCAGGAAGGGTAGGTGATAGGATTTGAGTAAGAGAAACAAAGTGAACAAAAGTGTGCTGAGCAGATTCCATTATTCTACAGATCAGGTCATCGATAAGCCGTTCAACTGGGAGCAACTTTATCGCCTGTTAACCTATTTGAAACCGTATTCGAAAAGACTCCTGCCCCTTTCCATCATGACTGTCCTGATTACAACTGCAGTCCGCTTAATCGTACCCATCCTGATTGGGGTCTATACTCTGGATAAAGCGATCAGGCAGAAGGACGCCGACTTATTGTATATATTGGTTGGGGTCATCGCAGGACTATACGTATTGAACTACGTGGCCAATGTACTGAGGATCAGATGGATGAACCAATTGGGGCAGGGGGTCATATATGACTTGAGGAAACATCTATTCAGTCATGTTCAATGGCTGTCCCATCGTTTCTTTGATCAGAGATCAGCCGGGTCGATACTAGTCCGGATCATGAATGATATCAACTCCCTGCAGGAGCTTTTCACCAACGGAGTAATCAATCTGTTGATGGATATCATCCTCCTCATTGGAATCATGGTCATACTCTTTACATTGAGTCCTGAGTTGACACTTGCCGTCATGGTGATCCTGCCGATCATGTTCTTTATATCCACAAGTTTACGAAAGAACATTCGCAGATCATGGCAAATGGTCCGACTTAAGCAATCTAAACTGAACTCCCACTTGAATGAGAGCATCCAGGGGATTCGGGTGACACAATCCTTCACACAAGAAAAAGAAAATATGGCTTTCTTCGACGGGGTGAACACAGAAAACTTCGATAGCTGGAGAACAGCCACGAAGAAAAATGCGATGTTCCGCCCGCTGGTGGAGTTAACCAATGCCATCGGAACAGCCGTACTTATCTGGTACGGTGCCCATCTCATCCAAGGAGGCTCTTTGCAATTAGGAGAATTCGTTTCATTTGCTTTTTATCTGGGCATGTTCTGGGAACCCATTTCAAGACTTGGCCAGGTATATAATCAACTCTTAATCGGAATGGCTTCATCAGAGCGTATCTTTGAATTCCTCGATGAACAGCCGATTGTAAATGAAAAATCCGACGCCGTGAACCTGACAGCTATCAAAGGGAGAATCCAATTTGAGAATGTTGAATTTTCCTATGACGACAAACGAAAAGCACTGCAAAATATTCATCTGGAAATGAAGGCGGGCCAGACCGTCGCCTTAGTCGGCCACACAGGATCTGGTAAAACCACGATTGCCAATCTGATCAGCCGGTTTTACGATCCTACGAAAGGAGAAGTGAAAATTGATGGTGTGAATCTGAGAGACGCATCGGTTTCAAGCTTACGAAGCCAAATCAGTATCGTCCTTCAGGATACCTTCATCTTCTCAGGGTCGATTATGGACAATATACGCTTTGGGAGGCCGGATGCTTCAGATGATGAGGTCAAGAGAGCTGCAGAAGCGATCGGAGCTAACGAATTCATCGAAAAGCTATCTAACGGATACGAAACCGAAGTGGAAGAGCGTGGGAATGTATTATCCGTCGGGGAAAGACAATTATTGTCCTTTGCACGGGCTCTCCTCGCGAATCCACGCATCATCATTTTGGATGAAGCGACAGCATCCATTGATACGGAAACAGAAGTCAAAATCCAAAGCGCACTGAAAAAACTCCTGAACGGACGGACTGCGATCATTATCGCCCACCGCCTGTCAACAATCCGTGAATCGGACAATATCTTTGTACTGGAAAATGGGAGAATCAAAGAGTCCGGTAACCACGATGAACTGATGGAGCATCAGGGTGAGTACTATGAATTGGTTAAATCGCAGTTCAGGATGCTTGATGCAATGTAGGAATTATTGAAGACCCTGCACATAGGTGTGGGGTCTTTTTGAATGGAGAAAGGGTTTTTTTGTCGCGGAATTCTCATGGACAATTCGAATGTCAACAAACGCTTGATAGATGGAACGTTGTCATGGCAAACGTATCTTTCAAAAGGATCTTCTCACTCGTTCAGAAAGGTGAATATACACCCCAATTTGATTCACTCCTCTAAGCTCCTAAGCAACATCATTGTCAAAAACAGAAAAAAAATCTAAAATAAAAGACGAACCAATGTTTGTGAAAAATGTCACAAAATATTCATGTTCAATATATCACAAACTTATCGAAAGGTTTTATACTGAACAATAAGTGATAAACAGAAGGAAGATATGTTTAGTAGAAGTAGATTAGTAGGGGGAGTATTGTATGGTATTAGATGGTGTGATGTTGAGTCGAATGCTCACGTCGACAACTCTTGCATTCCATATTATTTTTGCAACGATTGGTGTGGGGGTGCCGATCATGATTTCCATTGCTGAATTCATGGGAATCAAACGAAATGATCCTCATTATCTGTTGCTCGCAAGGAGATGGGCAAGGGGCTTTACGATTACGGTTGCGGTGGGAGTGGTTACGGGTACGGCCATAGGTCTGCAGCTATCTTTATTGTGGCCTTCATTTATGCAGGTGGCTGGACAAGTGATTGCCCTTCCTTTATTCATGGAAACTTTTGCGTTTTTCTTTGAAGCTATCTTTTTAGGTATTTACCTTTATACGTGGGATCGCTTTAAAAATAAGTGGACTCACTGGCTTTTGACCATACCGGTTATGATCGGTTCTTCGGCGTCTGCACTGTTCATTACAACGGTGAATGCCTTTATGAACACTCCACAAGGGTTTGAGTTGGAGAATGGGAAGGCGATTAATATCGACCCCATTGCTGCCATGTTGAATCCAGCTACGCCAACGAAAGTGTTCCATGTGCTGACGACTGCATATTTAACATCGGCACTAGTGCTTGCAGCGATTACAGCTTTCGCCATCCTTCGTAAAAAAGGAGGCGAGTACCATAAAAAAGCCCTGCGCTTGTCCATGGTTTCAGCATTGATCTTCGCCTTTGCCACTGCTCTGGCAGGAGATTTGTCGGCCAAGTTTTTAGCAGAGCATCAGCCGGAAAAATTGGCGGCTGCTGAGTGGCATTTCGAAACTGAAAAGAATGCCGATTTGATCTTATTCGGAACCCTGGATGAGAATAATGAAGTTCATAATGAAATACGCTTGCCTGGATTCTTAAGTTTTCTGGCAGGGAGTTCTTTTGAGACAGAGGTTATAGGGTTGAATGAATTTCCTGAAGATGAGCGCCCCCCTTTATGGGTCCATTACATGTTTGATTTGATGGTATCAATCGGAATGTACAGTATCTTTATTTCAGCAGCGTTTATTTTGTTCTGGAAGTGGAAGAAGCGGAATGAATGGAATAAACCGTTGTTATGGGGCATTGTTGCGAGTGGCCCACTGTCGATGCTGGCGATTGAATTTGGTTGGATTTATGCAGAGGTCGGCCGTCAGCCTTGGATTCTCAGAGGGTATATGAAAGTCGCAGATGCAGCCACGAAAGCGGATGGAGTAGGATTGACCTTTGCTTTGTTTGTAGGTCTTTATATCCTCCTTGGTGTTTTATGTGTTGTCGTGCTGATTAAAATGTTTAAAAATAAGCCTGCAGAGGCTGAATTAGAACAGCGTTTTCCTAAGAAAGCGAGTTAAAAGATTCAACTGTGCTCCTTCTGTCATGGTGAATGAAGGGAAGGAGCTTCAAGCTTGAGGGAGGAATCGGTATGAGTTTGGAAATAGTGGGGATCACCGTATTGTGGATTTTCCTTTATGGTTACCTTATAGTAGCTTCGATTGATTTTGGAGCAGGGTTCTTCGCCTTTTATGGGAGAATGAAGGGGAAAGAACATACATTGAACGTGTTAATCAGTCGATATCTTTCTCCTGTTTGGGAAGTAACGAATGTCTTTTTTGTTTTCTTCTTTGTCGGGCTTGTCGGGTTCTTTCCTGACACAGCTTATTATTATGGAACAGCATTATTGCTGCCGGGAAGTATTGCCATCATATTGCTCGCCATAAGAGGGAGCTTTTATGCTTTCGGAAATTACGGTTCCAAGGATAATATCGTATACTTATTTTTATACGGTGCAACGGGGTTATTGATTCCTGCTTCCTTATCTACGGCACTGACGATTTCAGAAGGTGGATTTTTGGTGGAACAGGGAGATAAAGTCATTTTTCTGGCTAAGGAACTGTTTACAAGCCCTTATTCTTGGAGTGTCGTGTCCCTTTCCATCGTTTCCGTACTGTTCATAAGTGCGACGTTTTTGACCTATTATGCTGACAGGGCGGGAGACCAAGATTCCAGGGAAGAACTAAGGACATTTTCTTTGTTTTGGAGTCCACCCACCATCCTTGCAAGTCTAGTGGTGTTTGTGTCTTTAAGAGAGCATAATCCAGAGCATTTTACAAGTGCTATCGACATTTGGTGGATGTTTGGATTATCACTCCTGTGCTTCTTTGGGGCTTCTCTCTTGATTTACATGCGTAAGAATTTCGGAACCGCCTTTATCTTCGTCATGTTGCAATTCTTTTTTGCTTTCTTTGGATACGGGGCATCTCACCTTCCTTATATTCTTAAGCCGTTTATAACGATTGAATCCAGTGTGACCAATCCAACGATGGGGATGGCACTTGTGATTGTTTTCATTGCAGGTTTATTATTATTGATTCCATCACTTTATCTGCTAATGAGACTGTTTCTATTCGATGCTGATTATGTGAAAGGGAAGAAGTGATCTTCGGGTATTACCATCACTTAAAATTTTATACTGTTTACAACAGGGGGAAATTTCATTTTCTCCTTTTTTTTATGCTAAAATAAGGGATAGAGAGAATGCGAGGGGGATGCATGGTGAAAAAAGAGTTTGTGGTAGTTGGATTGGGGCGGTTTGGAGGGAGTATTGTCAGATCGCTATCAGAGCAGGGAATGGAAGTCATGGCGATTGATCAGGATGAAGACAAAGTGAATGAATTCTCTTCCATCGCGTCTCATGCAGTTGTAGCTGATTCAACAGATGAATCCGTTTTGAAAAGCTTGGGAATCAGAAATTTCGATCACGTCATCGTGGCAATCGGGGACGATATCCAATCCAGTATTTTGACTACCTTGATGATGAAAGAAATCGGAGTAAAGAATATTACTGTAAAGGCTCAAAATGATTATCATGAAAAAGTATTGAGGAAAATCGGAGCGAACCAAGTGGTACATCCGGAACGCGATATGGGGAAGAGGATTGCCCATAATATCATTTCAAATAATGTGTTGGATTACCTGGAGCTTTCCGACGAACACTCCATCGTAGAGATTGTGGCAAATGATAACCTGAGTGGAAATTCATTGATCGACCTGGACATCCGGGCGCAATTTGGAATAAACATTGTGGCGATTAAAAGGCAGAAAGATATTATCGTATCACCACAGGCCGATGAACAGATTCGCGAGGGAGATATCCTGATTGTCATCGGAGCGGATACGGATATCAATCGTTTTGAAAAAAAAGTCTTATAATGATAGAAAAGAGGCTGACCTCAGTGGTCAGCCTCTTCTTTATTCGCTGCATTCCAATGTGACTGTCAGTTGTGTGACAGGGATCAGACTTCCATGATGATCGGTAAAATCATTGGACGGCGCTTTGTCTTCTCATATAAGAATGGAGCCAGTGTATCAGTGATTTCATTCTTGATTTCTGACCATTGTGAAGTGCGTCTTTCAAGCACTTTGTTCAGGTGTTTAGAAATGATTGTTTGAGCTTCATTGATAAGATCCCCTGATTCACGCATGTATACGAAACCTCTTGAAATCAGATCTGGCCCTGAGGCGATCTTGAAATCTTTCATATCGATGCTTACTACGACAATGACCAAGCCTTCTTCAGAAAGGATGCGACGGTCTCGAAGAACGATATTTCCAATATCACCAATTCCGCTTCCGTCAATATAAACATTTCCAGACGGAATTTTTCCTGCGACCTGTGCAGAGTCATTGCTTAATGCAAGGACTTCACCGTTGTCCATGATGAAGCAGTTTTCTTCCTGCACTCCACAGTCGACGCCCAGCTGTGCGTGCATCTTCTGCATGCGGAATTCACCATGAATCGGCATGAAGAAAGTAGGGTTCATTAAACGAAGCATTAACTTCATTTCCTGCTGTCCGCCATGACCAGATGTATGAATATCACTTAGTGGTCCGTGAATGACTTCCGCTCCTGCACGATACAGAAGGTTGATTGTACGGTTTACACTGATTGTATTCCCTGGTATTGGCGAAGAAGAGAATACAACGGTGTCGCCCGGCTGAATCTGAATCTGACGGTGCGTCCCATTTGCGATCCTTGATAACGCCGCCATAGGTTCACCCTGGGACCCTGTACAAAGGATGGCTACTTCATTCGCCGGCAGGCGATTGATCTGGTTATGTTCAATGAATGTATCTTTCGGTGCGTTGATATACCCTAACTCTTGCCCGATGTTAATGGCTGCTTCCATACTGCGGCCAAACACAGCGACTTTTCTATTATGGAAGACAGCTGCTTCGACCACTTGTTGTAAACGGTGGATATTCGATGCAAAAGTTGCGAATATAACACGACCGTCCACTTTACGGAAGATATCATTGATGCTTTCGCCGACTTTGCGTTCGGACATTGTAAAGTTTGGCACCTCAGCGTTTGTACTATCAGATAGAAGACAAAGAACTCCTTCTTTTCCGATTTCAGCCATCTTGGTTAAATTCGCAGGTTCACCCACCGGTGTGAAATCAAACTTAAAGTCTCCAGTGTGTACAACATTACCTGGTGGTGTTTTTACCACGATTCCGTATGAATCCGGAATGCTGTGTGTCGTTCTGAAGAAAGTGACGGATGTTTTGCGGAATTTAATGATATCATCTTCCTTGATGACATTTAACTTCGCATTTCTTAACAGTCCGTGTTCTTCCAGTTTGTTCTTAATAAGGCCGAGTGCAAGCTTCCCGCCGTATATCGGGATGTTTAGTTCACGGAGTAAATATGGGATACCACCGATATGGTCCTCATGTCCATGTGTGACGAATAGACCTTTAATCTTGTCTGCATTTTTCACCAGATACGTATAGTCTGGAATAACGTAATCGATGCCGAGCAGCTCATCTTCCGGGAACTTGATACCCGCATCGATCAGAATGATTTCATCTTGAAATTGTACGCCGTATGTGTTTTTACCGATTTCACCTAAACCGCCAAGGGCAAATACTGCGGTTTGGTCATTCTTTACAAATTTCATATTTTTATTGCTCCAACTCGAAAGAATGATGGTTTTGTTCATACTCTAAAAAAGCGCCCTCTAGCTTTTGTACGAATTCGATGTTATACGGTTTGTCTTTTAATTTAAGGCGTACTTCACGTTCTGATTCAGCTTTCATGTAAAGAGATTGAGTGCATTCGCGAACAGGCACTTCCCCTTTACTTTCTTGATAAAATACTTTAAAAATCATGTTTTTCTCTCTCCTTATCCGTTTTCAAAAAATCTAACTTTCATCTATGATAAAAAAGTTATCAACTACATAGCATAAGCGGCGTTTGAGGCACCTGACACTGCCTCCGATTGAAAAAGCGTTTTGAACAATGTTGTGTTCCTTTATGGCTCATCTATGCCCTGTGTTAAGGAAATGAATGTCCAATACAAATCATTTCCTTAACACAGGCCAAACTTTCAGAAGCAAGCCTTATGATTCACGCATATCAACACTGGAGAAGGTGATCTTCAAACGCAGATAAATCGTCCTGTCATTCAATGGGAATGATAAATCTTGATTATGTATGCTATAAATTATATAGGATTCTTTCATGTAAATAAAGTTTTTACAAAGATCCTCTACCAATTCGTGAAAAAATATAGAAGAGGGACTGAACCAACGGAGACGAAAATGCTCACTAGTGGCGTCAGTCCCTTATTATTTGTATAAACATAAAACAGTATAACCGATTTACATGTATTTTAGTAGTAAGTCTGCTTGGGTTCGGTCGGCAGTTTAAAATACTATGCAATCGTTTTTTTTCTAAGCAAATCTTTCCACTGTTTCAAAAGCTTTTTTCTGAGCTTTTTTAACATGGCAGATCACTCCTTATCAATAGTTTACCGAGATTTTCCTTTGAAGTAAAGGAACAATCCTACATACGTCTCTGTTGTCTTACTTATATTGTACGGAATTTTTTGAATCTCTTACATGGTTAAGTTTGGTAAATGGGAGTATTTGTATTGATTCATTGACAATTAAGCCTCAAAAGATTACCTTAAACAACGGATAAATAAGAAAGTCGATTATGTATGAAAAGGAGAACGGATATGTCTAAAATAGTTTTCTTCGATATAGACGGTACGCTGCTTGATCATGATAAGAAGCTGCCCCAAACGACTAAAGAGGCCATACGCACTTTACAATCCAACGGAACATACGTAGCGATCGCAACTGGAAGAGCTCCATTTATGTATGAGAGTCTGAGGGAAGAGTTGGGAATAGAATCCTTTGTATCCTTTAATGGTCAGTACGTGGTTTTTGAAAATGAGGTCATTTACACAAATCCACTAAAAATTGATATGCTGGAAGAGTTACTGGAGGATACGTATACAAAGGAACATCCGGTGGTCCATTTAAATCATGAAACGATGAAATCAAACGAAAAGCATCATCAGTATATTGAAGAAAGTATGGGGAGTTTAAAGTTCCCTCACCCCGATTATGCGCCAGAATTTTATAAGGGAAGGGATATTTATCAATCCCTGTTATTCTGTACAAAAGAGGAAGAGAACTTTTATCGGGAGAAATACAAGGATTTCACCTTCATTCGCTGGCATCAGTACTCAATGGATATCCTTCCAAAAGGTGGATCGAAGGCAGAAGGCATCAAGAAGATGATTGCTAAGCTGGGGTTTGAATTGAAAGATGTGTATGCGTTCGGTGATGGATTGAATGATATCGAGATGATTCAATCAGTCGGAACTGGTATCGCCATGGGTAATGCTGTCGAAGAAGTACAGAAACATGCAGATTTCATCACGAAACATGTAGATGATGATGGAATTAGTTATGGTTTGAAGAAGTTGTATTTAATTTAACAAGAAAGACCTCTTCCCTGTCGGGGAAGAGGTCTTTCTTTAGCGTTCAATGGCAATTGCATCAGGGATTGGTTCAAATGGATTGTTTTGATTGATATGGTCGTAGAACATGATTCCATTAAGGTGATCGATTTCATGTTGGAAGACAATCGAAGGCAGTCCTTTTAATCGGAGTTTCACTTCGTTTCCGTCCACATCCCACCCTTTAACCGTGACTCTTGCATAGCGGGGTACATATCCGGGAACATTTCGGTCCACCGATAAACATCCTTCTCCAGATGTTAAATATGCTTTTTCAATTGAATGACTGATGATCTTCGGATTGAATAAAGCGTAGCTGTATAATTTACCTTGATGGTCTGTCACATTTACAGCAAGCATCCGCTTAGAAACATTTATTTGAGGTGCAGCAAGGCCGATCCCGGGCCTAAGGCCATATTTACTTGCCGTTTCAGGATCTTGGCTGTTCACGACATACTCTAATAAGCTTTTTAATGTTTCCTGGTCTTCTTTCGTAGGGGGGAGAGGTACTTCCTTTGCAACCATCGTTAATGTAGGATGACCCTCCCGGATGATATCATTCATCGTAATCATTGAATTTCCTCCTCAAGTACTATAGAGATGGTAATGAAGGATTGATACACTCCTCCACACAACGAACTGGAATGATCAAAACATCTCTATTTTATATACAAAGATAATCTATTATGTATGATAATAGTCTACCATTTAACCTCTGAAAAGTTAATGTAGGAGATTTGTGATTTAAAGGAATAAAGACCCCGCATCTGACATAATGATCTTAATAGGAGAATAGTCCAATCGACATTTTTTTCCACAGTTGTAAATCCCTATTGTCAAACGTTGAAGACATAGATATAGTAGAAGGTGGTAAATAGTTAAGGGGGATCTAGTTGTGTCGAAATTTCGTTTTGCTTTCGTTTTGGTAGCCGCTATCTTCATCATGATGGGCCATCTGCGTTGGTGGTTCTTCACCCGAGGAAGATATGTATCATGTTCTTGAAGAAACCGTTTCTAAAGAAGGCCAATATGTTGAAGTGCAGAAGCCTCTTCAAAAACTGGAAGAAAAAGAGAAAGAAATTTATACTAAGGTTATGGAGCTTGGGATGAAGGAGTTTGACCAGATTGTAAAGCTTTCCGATGAAGCTCTTGACAACATCAATCAAAGGAAAGAATACATCGAAAAAGAACGAACAGCCATGAATGAAGCTAAGGAAGAGTTTTCTAAAGCTTCGGGCTATGTTGATAAATTAGAAAACGAAGACCTGAAAAATGAAGCCGAAAAACTGAATGAAACGATGGCGGAACGATACGAGCTTCATGAAAAACTGACAACTTCTTATCTGGATGCACTGTCTCTGGATAAAGAACTTTATCATATGTTTAAAAACAAGGAACTCACACTGGAAGAGCTTGAGAAACAAATCTCGTCCATCAATGAAAAGTACGAGAAAATCGTGAAGTTCAATGATGATTATAATAAGAAGACGGAAGAATTCAATAAGCTAAAACAAGCATTTTACTCAAGTGCCGGTCTTGATGTGAAAGACAAAGAATAGTGTCTGATAAAAGCGATAGATGGGGAAATATTTCCCCTCTATCGCTTTTTTTAGTCTATTGTTATGGACCTGCGCCTTTGAAAGGGGAAGTGGCAGATTCTCTCAGCTGGAACATCACTTCCTTGAGAGGCGGAGATGGACCTCCTCTATCTTGCCCTATCATAAGAAAAATTTCACCGTCAGATACAAACCGACAGTTAGAAAAGAAGGGTTGATGAATGAGCCCGACCGGCTCTTTTTATGGTACAAAGGGATATAGAGGAGAAATGGATTGCTTACTCTATAACAGAAGGGATTTTTCTGTGAGTTTATATATAACAGTAGGTTGGGGAGTACTGATACAGTTTGTGAAAGAATTGTCAGTGATCATTACATTGTTTGGTTCAGGACAAGAATTTGTAATACTTTGTCGTTGACTTCCTGAATTTCTATATTGTAAACTAGTAAAGGTATTCATGGATTGTACCAGTCGTTATAGTACATGGACTAATACAGATGAAACTCGAATTCAATTTCGGGTTTTCTTTCTTGGTATTTGTGGAAAACTATTGATAGTGTGTGTATCCGCAAGTATTGTGGTAGGTCATACTGAATTTGGGTAATCTAAACTTTGTATGTAAAAAAACCAAAATAAATGTATAAAGAAAGGATAGGTGACTTCGATGGCTTCTAAATCAAAGAAGGCACAATTCGATGCAGTAAAAACGCTCGAACAAATTGAAGACAAGTTTGAAATGTTCCAAATTTTGAACGAAGAAGGCGAAGTAGTAAACGAAGACGCAATGCCGGAGATATCTGATGAGGATCTTCAGGAATTAATGCGTCGTATGGTTTATACTCGTATTCTTGATCAAAGATCAATCTCCCTGAATCGTCAAGGACGTTTAGGTTTCTATGCACCGACAGCTGGGCAGGAGGCTTCACAGATTGCTTCCCACTTTGCTTTAGAGAAGGAAGATTGGATCCTTCCTGGTTACCGTGATGTACCACAAATCGTGTGGCATGGTCTTCCGCTTGCGCAAGCATTCTTATTCTCACGTGGACACTTTAAAGGAAATCAGCCTCCAGAAGGAGTAAATGTGTTATCACCTCAGATCATCATCGGTGCTCAATACATCCAAACTGCAGGAGTTGCACTCGGTCTTAAGAAGCGAGGCAAAAAAGCTGTTGCCATTACATATACAGGTGACGGTGGATCATCACAAGGTGATTTCTACGAGGGTATCAACTTTGCAGGCGCATACGCTGCTCCAGCGATTTTCGTTGTGCAAAACAACCAATTCGCGATCTCAACTCCCCGCGATAAACAAACAGCCGGCCGTACAATTGCTCAAAAAGCAGTTTCAGCGGGTATCCCTGGTATCTTAGTGGATGGTATGGATCCATTAGCGGTTTACTCTGCTACATTGGAAGCCCGTAACCGTGCTGTAAATGGTGAAGGTCCATCACTGATTGAAACACTTTGCTACCGTTATGGCCCACATACAATGGCTGGTGATGATCCAACCCGTTACCGTACTTCAGAGATGGATACTGAATGGGAAAAGAAAGATCCATTGGTACGCTTCCGTAAATTCCTTGAAGGTAAGGGACTATGGAGTGAAGAGAAAGAAAATGAAGTGATCGAAGAAGCGAAAGAGGATATCAAACAAGCGATTAAAGAAGCGGATGGAACGCCTAAACAGAAAGTGACCGACTTCATTAACAATATGTTTGAAGAGCTTCCTTATAACTTAAAAGAGCAACTAGAAATCTACAAAGAAAAGGAGTCGAAATAAGCCATGGCGCAAATGACAATGATTCAAGCGATCACTGATGCACTGCGCACAGAACTACGCAACAACGAAGACGTATTAGTTTTTGGTGAGGACGTAGGTCTAAACGGTGGTGTATTCCGTGCAACGGAAGGACTTCAAAAAGAATTCGGTGAAGACCGTGTATTTGATACCCCACTAGCAGAATCCGGAATCGGTGGTTTAGCAATCGGTTTAGCATTAGAAGGGTACCGTCCAGTACCTGAAATCCAATTCTTCGGTTTCGTATATGAAGTAATGGACTCAGTAAGTGGACAAATGGCGCGTATGCGTTACCGTTCAGGTGGTACGTATACTTCTCCTATTACAATTCGTTCCCCATTCGGTGGTGGAGTACATACTCCAGAACTTCATGCGGACAGCTTAGAAGGATTGATGGCTCAGCAACCGGGTCTTAAAGTTGTTATCCCGTCAACTCCTTATGACGCTAAAGGTCTATTGATTTCTTCTATTCGAGATAATGATCCGGTTATTTTCCTGGAGCACATGAAATTATACCGTTCATTCCGTCAAGAAGTGCCAGAAGAAGAATATACGATCGAAATCGGTAAAGCAGATGTGAAACGCGAAGGTACTGACCTTTCGATCATCACTTACGGAGCTATGGTACATGAATCATTGAAAGCTGCTGATGAACTTGAAAAAGAAGGTTATTCAGCCGAAGTAATCGATCTTCGTACGGTTAGCCCGCTGGACATCGAAACAATCATGGCTTCCGTTGAGAAAACCAATCGTGCCATCGTTGTACAAGAGGCTCAAAAACAAGCGGGTATTGCAGCGAATGTTGTCGCTGAAATCAATGACCGTGCGATTCTCAGCCTTGAGGCACCAGTCCTTCGTGTAGCGGCACCAGATACAGTATACTCATTCTCTCAAGCAGAACCAATCTGGTTACCTAACCACAAAGACGTTCTTGAAACGGCTAAAAAAGTATTGAACTTTTAATGGGTAAGGAGCAACGATGCTCCTCCCTGATATGTAAAAGAAATCAGAAGGGTAGTCCACCCTTCTCTTTTCCAATTATAGATATAAGAAAAGTTGACAGATAGACAAAAACATTCATCTATTTTTAATCATTATTCAATACAGGAGGTAGAGTCCATGTCATTCGAATTCAAATTACCAGACATTGGTGAAGGTATTCATGAAGGTGAAATCGTAAAATGGTTTGTTAAGCCTGGCGATAAAGTGGAAGAAGACGATGTACTATGTGAAGTCCAAAATGATAAAGCGGTCGTAGAGATCCCGTCTCCAGTAGCAGGAACAGTGGAAGAACTTCTTGTTGACGAAGGAACGGTTGCAGTTGTTGGTGATACCCTGATCAAGTTCGACGCACCAGGTTATGAAGACCTTCAGTTCAAAGGTGATGACGGAGAAAAGAAAGAAGCTCCTAAAGCTGAAGAAAAAGCGGAAAAACAAGAAGACAACAAAGATGCAGCACCTGAAAAAGCAGACGAAAAAGGCGCAGATTCAAAGGCAGAAGCAGAAGTTGACCCTAATAAGCGTGTCATCGCTATGCCTTCTGTTCGTAAATATGCTAGAGAAAACGGCGTGGAAATCCGTCAGGTATCCGGTTCCGGCAAAAACGGACGTGTCGTTAAAGAAGATATCGATGCGTTCTTAAGCGGGGATTCTAAACCAGTCGACACAGCTGAAGAAGCAAAAGCAGAAGAAAAAGCACCTGTGGCTGACACGAAACCGGCTGCACCGAAAGCTCCAGAGGGTGAATATCCAGAAACTCGTGAGAAAATGAGCGGTATGCGCAAAGCGATCGCTAAAGCCATGGTTAACTCTAAGCACACAGCTCCTCACGTTACTTTAATGGATGAAATCGATGTAACCAAACTATGGGCTCACCGTAAGAAGTTCAAGGAAGTTGCAGCTGAAAAAGGCATCAAGTTAACTTTCTTGCCTTATATCGTTAAAGCATTGACAAGTGCATTGCGCGAGTATCCGGCTCTGAATACTTCCATTGATGATTCAACGAGTGAAATCGTTCAAAAGCATTATTACAACATCGGTATCGCTGCAGATACTGACAAAGGTCTATTGGTACCAGTTGTGAAAAATGCGGATCGTAAGTCCATGTTCTCTATTTCAAATGAAATCAATGAACTGGCTGGTAAAGCTCGAGATGGTAAACTTTCAGGAGATGAAATGAAGGGTGCTTCCTGCACGATCACGAATATCGGTTCTGCAGGCGGACAATGGTTCACTCCGGTAATCAACCACCCAGAGGTTGCCATCCTTGGTGTTGGACGCATTGCTGAAAAACCTGTAGTTAAAAATGGTGAAATTGTAGCCGCACCTGTGTTAGCATTATCATTGAGCTTCGATCACCGCATGATCGACGGAGCTACTGCTCAACATGCACTTAACCATATCAAGCGTTTGTTGAACGATCCAGAATTATTATTAATGGAGGCGTAATACGATGGTAGTAGGAGATTTCCCAATTGAAACAGATACTATAGTAGTCGGTTCAGGTCCCGGAGGGTATGTCGCTGCGATCCGTGCAGCACAGCTGGGACAAAAAGTGACAATCATCGAAAAAGAGAATATGGGTGGAGTATGCTTAAACGTTGGTTGTATCCCATCTAAAGCTCTTATCACAGCAGGTCACCGTTTTCATCAGGCGCAACACTCTGATGACATGGGGATCGTAGCTGAAAACGTAAAAGTGAATTTCGATAAAGTTCAAGAATGGAAAGCCGGCGTTGTAAAGAAATTAACCGGCGGTGTAGAGGGTCTTCTAAAAGGGAATAAAGCTGAAATCGTACGCGGTGAAGCTTACCTGGTAGATACGAATACGCTTCGGGTGATGGATGACAATTCTGCCCAAACTTACAAGTTCAAGAACTTGATTCTTGCTACAGGTTCACGTCCAATTGAAATCCCTAGCTTCAAGTTCTCAAAGCGCGTCATCGACTCAACAGGTGCCCTTGCCCTTACTGAAATTCCAGAGAAACTTGTGGTAATCGGTGGAGGCTACATCGGTACTGAACTTGGTACTGCTTACGCAAACCTTGGATCTCAAGTAACGATCTTAGAAGGTGCAGACGATATCCTTAGCGGGTTCGAAAAGCAAATGACTACGGTTGTGAAAAAAGGTCTTAAGAAAAAAGGCGTTGAGGTAGTAACAAAAGCCATGGCTAAAGGTGTCGAAGAAAGCGACAGCGGCGTGGTTGTTAAATATGAAGTAAAAGGTGAAGAAAAAACGGTTGAGGCTGATTATGTTCTCGTAACAGTTGGACGTCGCCCGAACACGGATGAAATCGGTCTTGAAGAAGTCGGAATCGAGATGTCGGACCGCGGTGTTATCAAAATTGATAAGCAGTGCCGTACGAACATCCCTAACATCTTCGCAATCGGTGATATCGTAGATGGACCGCCACTTGCTCATAAAGCATCTTATGAAGGTAAAATCGCTGCCGAGGTTATCTCAGGTGAGCCGGCGGAAATTGACTATCTTGGTATTCCGGCTGTTTGTTTCACAGATCCTGAATTAGCAACAGTAGGATACTCTGAAGCACAAGCTAAAGAAGAAGGAATTGACGTGATTGCTGCTAAATTCCCATTCGCTGCTAATGGTCGTGCATTGGCCCTAAATGCCAGTGATGGCTTCATGAAGCTTGTTACCCGTAAAGAAGACGGTTTAATTATCGGAGCTCAAATCGTAGGTTCCGGGGCATCAGATATGATTGCTGAGTTAGGACTGGCGATTGAATCTGGTATGACGGCTGAAGACGTTGCAATGACGATTCATGCCCACCCTACATTAGGTGAGATTTCCATGGAAGCAGCAGAAGTTGCTATGGGAAGCCCTATCCATATTGTGAAATAATTAGATTTTAAAAGGATGATTCCAGAATATTGGAATCATCCTTTTTATGCTTTTTCACTGGAGAAAGGGGATTGAAGCACATAAGTAGCTTCAATCCCCTTTTTTGATTAAACAATTTGTTAATCCCATTTTTGAATGGCAGATGAGACCGGTTTTATAATGTCTTCCTTCACGTTATGGCCTTCTACTTTACATATGACCTGATTATTTTCAACCACAACGATAGCAGGAGAGGTGGGTGGAGAATCTGTAATAGTGTTCGGTTCTTCCGTATTGAGGCTTACCACCTTTAAATGTTTAAGGCTATCAGGGTATTTTTTCTTCAACTCAATAATTGCATCGTAATAGGGAATTTCTTTAGAAAGATTTCGTTCATCCGTGAAAAAGATAACCTGCTTTTTAATAAATTGATCTTCTGCTAATACTACTTTGTTGGAAGAAATATAATCACATGAAGTCAGGAGCAACATCGTGGAGATGAGTAGCATTGGTAAAGTGAATATGTGTTTCATTCATCATCCTCTTTTCTTAAACGATGCAATGAACGATATATTTGTAAATAAATGACTTTCGTACTGATCTTAAGTCACATTTTATCATAGGAAAAAATACAATAGGGTCAAGTCATTAAAATGTTACATAATTGAAAAGACATTCATAATGAAAGTAATCTTAAAAGAATATACTATGTTAATACGATGACTGAAGACTATGTACAGGTTTGACTGCTAAAATACGGGTAAATAAAAAGAAGGCGGTTAAAATATATTATTTAAAGGATGTAATAAACATGAAATCGTATCTTGCTTTTTTAGTTCAAATGATTTTATGGAGTGTTTTCTATATAGCAGAATGGTTGTCCGATAAAGACCATTTGGAATATAAGTGGATAATGTTTATTATATTTTTTTACTTAGCTTTTATTGCTGCGAAGAAAATTGTTCAATCAAAGAAACTGACATTTTTCATTACATCATTTAGTTTAATGTGCTTCTTTGCCTTTAAGCTCGTATTTGAAAATATTATGGAAATCTTTTAATTCTTTCCCAGTTTCATCTGAGAATATGTTAAAATATTCAAAGTGAATACGGAAAGGTGAGAGAAATGAAAAAGATTTTAGCATCCGGATTAAGCCTGCTGCTATTAACAGCCTGCACCAGTGAACCGTCAACCATTAATGAGGAAGAGGGGAAGCCTCATCAATCTGATGTGGAAAAAGAGCCTAGTGAGACGGGTGAAGAAGATTTAACCGTAGAAGAGAATCAAGAGGAAAAGATGGATGAGTCCGCTGAGAATGTGGTCCAAACAAAAGACTATGTAATTAACGAAAATAACTGGAGCATCATTCCAGTAGGTGATGCGGATCCCAAAGTGGTCCTCCTGACCATCGACGACGCACCCTGATCGACATGCATTGCAAATGGCTAAAGATTTAAAGGAATTGAATGCCCCTGCAATCTTCTTTGTGAATGGTCATTTTCTTGATACGCCCGAGGAACAAGAGATGTTAAGAGAAATTCATGATATGGGATTTGCAATCGGGAATCATACATATACTCACACCAGCATGAAAGAACTTTCACCTGAAAAGCAAAAAGAGGAAATTGTGTCCCTAAATGATCTGATCGAATCGATCATAGGTGAAAGGCCGAAATTTTTCAGGGCTCCATTTGGTCAAAATACTGACTACACCCGGCAAATTGCATCTGAAGAAAAGATGTCATTAATGAACTGGACATATGGATATGATTGGGAAAAGCAATATCAGAATAAAGAAGCGATTACGGATATTATGATAAACAGTCCTTTCCTGAACGATGGTGCAAACTTGCTCATGCATGATCGATCATGGACGAGTGAAGGACTATCAGACATTGTGAAAGGATTAAGGGATAAAGGATTTGAAACCCTGGATCCAAACAGAATTCAAACAGTTGAATAATGGTTAGAACTGCATGAAATAAATTTTTCATGCAGTTTTTTTGTGTTCACTTAAAGGATCAGTTATGGAAGTATCGGCAACCAGAATGAATTTATTACATTTTTATGAAGGCACTTTCATATAATGGAAGAGTATGATTGATTAACAGATAAAAAAGCTAAATATGTTATACAATTTAGGCTTGATATTTTAAATGTGTTATATTATTATAGAAACAGATAAGATAAAGCGTTTACAATAAACATGTGAAGGAGAGGAAAAAAGATGGGAACAATTGTATGTCAATCATGTCTTGGCACGATCGATCATTATGAGGATGAGAAGGTTTCTGTTTTATTCTCTAACTGCTGTGATTGCAACGACGATAAAGAATTAGACGATTAATACCTGCTAAGGGGAGCGGGGATTTAATGTAGTATAAAGGGGTTTTAATAAATAAAAGGATGAAGAAGGAACCGGCCTTCTTCATCCTTTTTGGTTTATCGGATTGCCCGATGCTCTTTGATGACTCTAAGATGACGTAAATCATAATCTTCAGGACCTTGAACGGGAAGGCCTGCTTCCATATTGGTTTTAATATAATCGATGTTTTCCTTTGTAATGATTTCACCAGGGATGAAAATAGGGATTCCAGGAGGATAAACCATAATGAATTCAGCAATGGTCCTACCTACCGATTCATCAATGGGGATGACCTCGGTATCAGCATAGAAAGCATCCCTCGGAGTAATAGAAAGGACGGGGATGTCAGGGAGCATAACCTTCACTGGCGTCATCTCTCCATGCTTCTTAAGACTTATGACCAATTCTTTCAGGGCCATGACCAGTTGATTGCCTTCTGCTTCAGTATCACCGGGAGTAATGATGCAAAGGATGTTGTAAAGATCTGACATCTCCACCTCGATATTATGTGTTTCTCTTAACCACTTCTCAGCATCGAATCCACTGATCCCCAGGTCTTTAACAGAGACAATCAGCTTAGTGGGATCATATGCATAAGTTGCCTTCGTTCCCAGGATCTCTTCCCCAACACAGTATAGACCGTCAATTCCGTTAATCTGATTTCTGATTTTCTGTGAAAGTTCTATCGTCCTGGTGATCAGTTCCCTTCCTTCTGTGGCTAAACGCTTTCTGGCTACGTCAAGGGAAGCAAGAAGTAAGTAGGAAGTTGAAGTTGTTGTTAACATGCTTAAGATGGTTTGAACACGCTTGGCTGATACAAGGCCTTCTTTCATATTCAGGACAGAACTCTGAGTCATTGACCCACCAAGTTTGTGAACACTGGTCGCCGCCAGGTCCGCTCCTGCCTGCATGGCTGAAAGTGGAAGCTCATCATGGAAGTGAATATGAACACCGTGGGCTTCATCCACAAGAACTGGGACGCTGTAGGAATGAGCGATTTCAACAATCTTTTTTAAATCTGCAGAAATTCCGAAATAGGTCGGGTTGATCACAAGTACCCCTTTAGCATCAGGGTTCTGTTCAAGTGCTTTAGCTACGGCATCTGTCGTAATTCCGTGGGATATACCAAGGTCTTCATCAATATCAGGATGAATAAAGATAGGAGTGGCACCTGAGAATACAATGGCAGACATGACAGATTTATGGACGTTTCGGGGGACGATGATTTTGTCCCCAGGTCCGCATACACTCATGACCATGGTCATGATGGCTCCACTGGTCCCCTGTACTGAGAAGAACGTATGGTCGGCACCGAACGCTTCAGCAGCAAGGTCCTGAGCCTTTTTAATCATGCCCTTTGGCTGGTGTAAATCATCTAAAGGCCCGATATTTATCAAATCGATGGAAAGGGCCTTTTCTCCGATGAAGTTCTTAAATTCAGGATCCATCCCGGCCCCTTTTTTATGTCCCGGAATATGAAATTGGACGGGATTTTTTTTACTATGTTCAATTAAGCCGGTAAATAACGGCGTTTCATTTTGAGACAATGCATTCAACACCTCTTTATATTCTTGGTAGCATGAAACAACCATGCTAAAGTCATTATTATATAGGATTTTGCTTCGGATTCATAACTTTTCATCATTTATTCTTAACAAACAAATGAATTATAGCACTTAAGAAAATCTTTGCATAGTGGCATTGGCCTAAACCTTCGTTTATTGAATCACATGGGAAGATATGAGTTGCTATCTTTCACCGTACTCGCCAAATACTCATACGCTTCTTCACGCACTCAAGTCAATGTCGTTCGTTGGGATACAAGTTCTTTTATTATTCACACCAACGGAAAAAGGATTTTTTACACTACATCGAGAATAGTTCAGGAAATGGAGGGATTCAATTGAAATGGAAAACCAGAGTAACGGAGCTATTAAACATACAGTATCCAATAATCCAGGGAGGGTTAGCCCATCTCGCTTATGCTGAGCTGGCTGCAGCAGTATCAAATGCAGGTGGCCTGGGACAGATCACGGCCATGTCACTGGATAATCCTGAACAACTTCGGGAAGAAATCGTAAAGGTAAGGTCATTAACAGATAAACCATTTGGTGTGAATTTTGCGATCGGTCAACATGGAAGGCCGTTTACTGAGTTTGTTGATGTTGCCATGGAAGAAAATGTTCCGGTTGTTTCGGTAACAGGTGGAAACCCTACACCATTATTTCAACAACTGGAAGGAAAGAAAATCGTAAAGCTTGTATTAGTCGCCTCGAAAAGACAGGCGATAAAAGCGGAAGAAATCGGTGCGGATGCAGTAATGGTGGTGGGGCAGGAGGGCGGAGGTCACTTAGGTAAGGATGATATCGGCACATTCGTCCTTATTCCGAGAGTAGTTGACGCTGTATCCATCCCAGTCATTGCTTCAGGAGGTGTCGGAGATGGCAGAGGTTTAATGGCTGCCCTTAGCTTTGGTGCCGAAGGAGTTGAAATGGGTACAAGGTTTATTGCTACGAAGGAGTGTGTACATGCATCAGAAGGATATAAACGTACCTTGATTGAAGGAGATGAGAGTGGTACAGTAGTCATTAAACGATCTTTAGGTTCACCGGCAAGGGCCATTTCCAACTCCTGGACCCAGAAGATATTACATGCCGAAACATCGAATCCCGGTTATGAAGGGTTAAAATCATTCATAAGCGGGGAAGCAAATAAACGTTATATTTACGATGGGGATGTGGACGGAGGATTTGCGTGGGCCGGACAAGTTATGGGATTGATTCAGGATATCCCCTCTGTTGAAGACCTCATTCAGCGAATGATTTCACAGGGGGAAGCCATTCGTAAGAAGTGGAATTAATACATATTCAGGGAGTTGTTGTGTGTAATGGAATATCAGTATCCATTTGACATGGACTGGTCAACGGAAGAAGTCATCGATGTCATCGCCTTTTTTGAAGCAATTGAGAAGGCTTATGAAAAGGGTGTTTCAAGAGAAGTCCTGATGAACAGGTATAAGCGATTCAAAGAAATCGTTCCTGGAAAAGCTGAGGAGAAGAGGATATGCAATGAATTTGAAGAATCCAGCGGCTATTCATCTTATCGCGTAGTGAAAAAAATGAAAGATAATCAAGACACTGACACCATTTCAATGAATTAAAAGAACGACTGCCCCTTTAGGCAGTCGTTCTTTTCTGAGTTTTTTCCCTACAGTTATATGGTTTAGTTCATTTTATAAAGGGGTAAAAGTGTTTCAAAGGCACTTTCAACTTCCCTGATGAATTCATCTCCACTAAGATGTATGGCTGTTTTGCGGTCAAGCTGTAGTCCGCATAGAAGTTCTGCTTTTTTTACATGTTGAACTCTTTCGATTAAAGTGATGAATTCATTTTGAGACAGGGATGAAAAAGGTACAGCATCTGGTTTCGTGTGATCTCCAGACCAAACAAAGTGACCGGGAATCAATGATCTGATCTCATCAGCATTTTTTTCCATATTCCTACCGAATTCAACTTTACCCGGGGCTTCATAAATCATTGCAAACCAGATAAATACGTGGGTTCCCCATAAACCGATCTGAAAATGAGGATGTTTCTTATAACCTCGTTTATTACTGGCAAACGCAACCCAGGTATCATCAGGAGGATTAACTGAGCGACGTGCATGTTTAGCCACATGGTAAAACATTTCTTCCCCGGTCATTGTGCTTAGAGTGGGAGCGAAATGATTCCCTAAAGATTCAAGCTTGGGTCTGACCTGCTCTTGGATGGCTGTCATTCTATCCTCTAAACCATCGATTTCAAAAACGTTAAAATCATCTTGTGTAAATCCATTAAATTTCATGTAGGAACCTCCTTATTTACCAATAGTATCTTAACATAATGGGTTACAGGGTTGTAGTGAATAGATTTATCCATGGGTGACTGCACATTTTTGTTACAAGATGAGTGGGTGTTTCATAATATGTAATAAATATTATCAGAACAATCAGATAAATCGAAAACTCGGAAGGGGTGTATGGCCATGAAACAAGTAATGAACACTTCTAAAAAACGCGATGTCCAGCAGCAGAGAATGAATGTATTAAGACTTGAAATGGATTATGAGTTAGCTGTATTGTTCGAAGCGATTCAAACAAAGAATAAAGAAACCGAAACCAAGTCCAAACAGAAACTCATGAGTATCCGGGAAGAATTAATGAAAATGAAGGCCTTATAAAGCTTTAATCCTTTCCATGGGTATAGAGCATATGTAGAATTCGACTGTAGAACGGCGAGCTCATAAGTTGAACGTGAGTTCGCTTTTTTGTGATATTTTATCTTCTGAAACTCTTATGTGGAAGAATGCTCAGTCAATCGAAGGGTGAATGACTTGAAACAGCCTCTTCTTTCCATTAAGCTATCTATTTATAGGAGTATTCGTGAATTGGTGCATCCGGCTGTTTGGAGTCGGATGTATAGAACCCCTCATTTGAATGAAAGATCTTCGCAACGGATATTGGAGGCTGATAATCAATGACAAATTGGACTGAATTAGATCGAAATGTTAGAAAATGGATACACGAAGCTGGTGAGACGATTCGTCAATCATTCAAGACAGAGTTGAACATCAAGACCAAATCAAACCGCAATGACCTGGTGACGGATATGGATGAAGCTACAGAGCGATTTTTTTCTGAAAACATCCGTCAAACCTATCCGGAACATCAAATCCTAGGTGAAGAAGGCTATGGAGATGACTTTACGGAGCTATCGGGAGTCACATGGATTATCGATCCGATTGATGGAACGATGAATTTTGTTCATCAGCAACGAAACTTTGCCATTTCCATCGGTATTTATGATGGGGAAGAAGGGAAGCTTGGATACATATATGATGTGGTTCATGATGAGTTGTATTTTGCAGGTAAAGGACAGGGGGCATATATGAATGATGTGAAGCTTCCGGAACTGGCCCCTGTAAATGTACAAGACGCCATTGTGGCTTTAAATGCACTTTGGGTCACTGAGAATAAACGGATTGACCCAACAATCCTTGCCCCTCTCGTAAAGGATGTTAGAGGGACACGTTCCTACGGATCCGCTGCCATTGAACTGGCTTATGTAGCCTCAGGTAGATTGGATGCTTATTTAACCATGCGTTTGGCGCCATGGGATTTTGCTGCAGGGAAGATCTTAATCGAAGAGGTTGGGGGAGTTGTGACCGACCTGAACGGGGCTTCCTTGAATCCATTGAATAAAAGTTCAGTCTTTGTAGCGAAACCGGGTCTGCATCAAACGGTTTTAAGTGAATATCTTGAACAGAATAAATAAAAAAAAGGGACCGGCACATCCATTGCCGAGTCTCCTTTTTTTTGTCTATAGACGCCCTTCTTCACGATATTTCTTTTTTGTCTTGAAGCCGTACCCCATCACAACAAATAGGCCAACGATACTGATAACAGCAAGCAGAATACTTTGTAGACTGATTGCAATCGCGATACCCATTAAAGAAACAGCTGCCAATATTGAAAATAAAACAAAGATCCATTTAATATTCCCCACGCTTATACCTCCAAGTTTAAGAGGAAATCGCTTTCCTCTTTGATCAATATCAAATGATGCAAGAGACCCGCCGATTAAATTTTACCTATCTACGTGAGAATGTGCAATGGGTAGAGTGGACAAAGAGCACGAAGGGCACCATTAGGATATAGTAGAAGTGAGAAAGGGCAATTTTAAATAATTATTAGGGCTTTTTTAGATGCTGTGATATAATGGTCTAGTTGAACTGAACTATATTATCTTTAACACTATAAAGAAATCCAATATTCAGGAGTGGAAATATGAAATTAAGAAACGACCTTAGAAATATTGCCATCATTGCTCACGTTGACCATGGTAAAACAACATTGGTAGATGAGCTTTTAAAGCAATCCGGAATCTTCCGCGAGAACGAAACAGTTTCAGAACGTGCGATGGATTCAAATGACTTAGAAAGAGAACGCGGTATCACGATCTTAGCGAAGAATACGGCGATTCAATATAAAGACTCTCGTATCAACATTCTAGATACACCAGGACATGCTGATTTCGGTGGAGAAGTAGAACGTATCATGAAAATGGTAGATGGTGTATTACTGGTGGTTGATGCGTATGAAGGATGTATGCCTCAAACACGATTCGTTCTTAAGAAAGCATTGGAACAAAACCTTACACCGATCGTGGTTGTAAATAAAATTGATAAGCCATCAGCTCGCCCGGAAGAAGTAATCGATGAAGTACTTGAACTATTCATTGAACTGGATGCTAATGATGAGCAGCTTGAATTCCCTGTAGTGTACGCTTCTGCTATCAACGGAACTGCAAGTACTGATCCGGATCCGGCAAAGCAAGATGAAAACATGCAGTGTCTGTATGATTCAATCATCGAACACATTCCTGCACCAGTAGACAATTCTGATGATCCACTTCAATTCCAGGTAGCCCTTCTTGATTACAATGATTATGTTGGACGTATCGGAATCGGCCGTGTATTCAGAGGGACGATGAAGGTTGGTCAACAGGTTGTTTTGATGAAGCTTGATGGCTCGATTAAACAATTCCGTGTAACAAAGATCTTCGGTTTCTTCGGATTAAAGCGTGAAGAGATTCAAGAAGCGAAAGCAGGAGACTTAATCGCGGTATCAGGAATGGAAGACATTAACGTAGGTGAAACAGTTTGTCCGGTTGAACACCAGGATCAGCTTCCGGTTCTTCGCATTGACGAACCAACTCTGCAAATGACGTTCTTGGTAAATAACAGTCCATTTGCTGGTAGAGAAGGTAAATTCGTTACTTCGAGAAAAATCGAAGAGCGCCTTATGGCTCAACTTCAAACAGATGTAAGCTTACGTGTTGAAGAAACGGATTCTCCCGATGCATGGACAGTTTCAGGACGCGGGGAGCTTCACCTTTCCATCCTGATCGAAAACATGCGCCGTGAAGGATATGAGCTGCAAGTTTCCAAGCCTCAGGTTATCATCAAAGAAATCGATGGCGTGCAAAGTGAGCCTGTAGAGCGTGTCCAAATCGATATTCCTGAAGAATATATGGGTGGCGTAATCGAGTCCCTTGGTCAACGTAAAGGTGAAATGCTGGATATGGTGAACAACGGTAACGGCCAAGTTCGTCTTATATTCATGGTACCAGCACGTGGCTTAATCGGATACTCAACTGAATTCATGACGCTTACACGTGGTTATGGAATCATCAACCATACATTTGACAGTTATCAGCCGCTTCAAAAAGGCCGCGTTGGAGGACGTCGCCAAGGTGTCCTTGTTTCAATGGAGACAGGAAAAGCATCTCAATATGGAATCATGCAAGTTGAAGACCGCGGAATCATCTTCGTGGAAGCTGGTACAGAAATTTACGGCGGTATGATCGTCGGGGAACATACGAGAGAAAATGATATCACTGTCAATATCACGAAGCTGAAGCAGGCGACAAACGTCCGTTCTGCCAATAAAGATCAGACGGTAACGATCAAGAAGGCAAGAATCATGACCCTTGAGGAATCCCTTGAGTATCTGAACGATGACGAGTATTGTGAAGTAACTCCTGAATCGATCCGTCTTCGTAAGAAAATCCTTGATAAGAATGAGCGTGAAAGAGCAGAAAAGAAAAATAAGGTTACTCAATAAACGAAGAGAAGGGGGACTGGGAAATGGATGTAACTGAGCGTTTGTCCTTTTTCGCATCCCTTTACCGTGTTGACCAAAACGCGGAAATGGGGATGTGGTTGCTTTATTTAACCATTGTTGGGCTCTCGATCTTAGTTTATAAGCTTGGTTTTGCCAAGAAACTGCCACTCATGAAATCGATTTTGATCTATACTTTTCTCATACTGGGATGTACCGTTTTAACCTTTCTGGGTATTTTTTTACCGGTTGCAGAAGGGTTGGTCGTTGCAGCTCTGATCTTAATCATTTATAAGGTTCGTCTGACGAGCGAAAAGAAAAAAGGTACTTTTTAAACAAACAAGCTGCAGTTCCATTTCTAAGGAACTGCAGCTTGTTTTTGTTGATCTGCATCAGAGGCATGCCGAAACCTATCCGCAAGCCTGGGTGAAATCAAGTTAAACCAGTAAGTTATGAAGGGCGGCTAATTTTCTGGAAAGAGCCTGTTTATTAGAGAAACTACCTCATTGAAGCGGTAAGTCTGTATAGTGGGGGTAAGGACAATGCGTATAGAATATGTCCCGCTGTCCAAAGCATAATTGCCTCTCTATCCCATAATCCTGGAACGTCTTTGATTGCAAGATAAGAAAGGGGAAAGTAAAGGAGGACGGTCGGGGCTGTCAGCAAAAAGGAAAGCAGCCAGGCTCCGCTTCTTGATATCTTCATCCTATCCATTAGAACTGCAAATCCGATCCCGATTATGCAAGAGATGGACAAATGGAACACAAACTCCATCCATTCGGACCAGTCGATATCTCCGATGACAGGGATGAAATCCACATTCAATAACAGGACGTATACGAGGATACCGGTGATTGACTGCATCCCTTTTAGGAATAATCCTAATAATGTACCTGAGACAAGCCCGATAACCGTGCCTGAGCCTAGTTGTTTAAAAGTCATCTTCTACTTGGGGAGAACGATAAAATCTGAAATTTCCAGTCGACACACGTTCCTCCGTCTTCTCCTTTATCCGGTGGTGGCATTTACCACACATATACGTATGAATAGGGCGGTTTCGTAATTTCTTCGCTTCTAATGAATAGTCATCAATATTTTCTATCACTTCACATAAAGCACATTTAACTCTCATACTTCACACCTCACTCTGTTCTAATCATAAGCCTAGTCTGTTTAGTATATCATGTAGTATAGGCAAATGCTTTATTTAACTTTCCTGTATGCTTTTAGCATCGAATTTTGGTATAGTATAGTCAAGAAGGACCTCAAATGAAATGGATTTCTTACAGCAAACAGAAGGCCTAAGGGGGGATTGTATGGCTAATCAGGTAGAACCCAGCTTAATTCCTGCATTATTTGAAAAATTGCAGTCAGAACGGTTTGTTACGCTCGCAACCATTGATCATCAAACGCATGGGCCTAATGTGAGTGCGATTTCCTGGGTATATGCTAAAGATGAGCACACGTTGTTATTTGCTGTGGATCAACGCTCAAGGATTGTCGAGAATATTAAGAACAACCCTCTTGCTGTTGTGAATGTAATTGCAAATGAATCGACCTACTCCATTAGCGGAACAGCAGGGATTTGCTTTGAAAAATTGGAAGGAGTCCCTTTAAAGCTGACGCTTGTTAAACTTGCTATTGAAGAAGTACGTGATGTCATGTTCTATGGATCAAGAATTTCCACTGAACCTGCCTATGAGAAAACATATGATAAGACGGCTGCAGATCGTTTGGACCGTCAAGTAATAGAAGCCATGAAAAAAGCTTAGGAGCCTAAGCTTTTTCATGGCTTTTAACATTCTGTGCACTATTCAATTTTATCGTAGGTTTGATTTTCCTGTTTTTGCTGGAGGTCTTTCTCTTTCTTGTTATTCATCTTCTTATTTGGTTCATTCGGTGCATTTTCTGGATCCGTTTGTTTTAAGGATCGTGGAATTTCAGGCATCAGCCTGCCGGAGATGTCAGCTAATTCATTCATGATTCCCTGCACGGGTTCACCCCTTTGGATATCTTTGCTGATTTCATTCAGACGGGCATAAAGATCAGGGTCTGCAATCACAATGGCCTCTGCACCATATGGGTCTTGCTGCAGAGCTTCTGCTACAGAATATTTAATGGAACCTACTTGAGAGCGCTCAATATCTGCATCGATATCAATTCCAACAAATGCATACTTCCCGAAGACCACTGCTGTCGCGTCTTTAACATCAGGTACACTTGTGGTGAGATCAACTAAATGCTTGGAGATTTGTTGCCCTGATTTTCGTTCAACATGCTGGATATTACTATCCTCAACAGTAATCGGTTTATTATTCTTGCTTTCCGGATCATTTTTATACCCGACCTCATCCTTGTTCGTGCAAGCTCCAAGAATGATGGTTACCATGAGTAGAGAGATGAGTTTATTCATGTCAATACCTCCCGATTTAGAATCAATATCTTTTCTTATTGTGTAATTTTCTTCTATCTTTATACGTTTATTCATATATTTTAAGAAACGGGCCGTCCTATTTGAGTAGCTGGGAATAACCGGATCAACATTGGCTACATACAATAGTAATAAGAAATCAGGAGCAGGAGGCATCGATTTGAATAAAATTTATGTATTAGATACCAATGTCTTATTACAAGATCCACAAGCCATCTTTTCTTTTCAGGATAATGAGGTGGTTATACCTGCAGTCGTTTTAGAAGAAGTGGATTCCAAGAAGCGTTATATGGATGAAATCGGTAGAAACGCAAGACATGTATCGAAGCTGATAGATAATTTACGGCAAGAAGGAAAGCTCCATGAAAAGATCCCCCTCTATACAGGAGGATCTTTGAGGATTGAACTAAATCACCGCTCATTTCAGCAGCTGCAAGAAATTTTTGTAGAAAAAACAAATGATAACAGAATTATTGCTGTCGCAAAAAACCTGTCCCTTGAAGAAGAAGCTAAAGAAGAGGGGAAATCGGTCATACTTGTCAGTAAAGACACTTTGGTACGGGTAAAGGCTGATGCATTAGGTTTGCAGGCAGAGGATTTCCTGAGTGACCGGGTCGTGGAAGTAAACGATATTTATACTGGGTTTATTGAATTATATACCGAAAGGGAAACGCTCGATAAGTTTTATGATAAAGGGGAACTTACCCTTACTGATATAACGAAACAACGATTTTATTCCCATCAGTTCCTCATCATGAAAGACGCACTTGGAAGTTCAGCTTCTGCATTAGGGATGGTGGATGCTTCCGGACTGAAAGTGAAAAAGCTGGTATACGATCAGGAACATATGTGGGGGATCAAGGCCCGCAATGTTCAGCAAACAATGGCTACTGAACTGTTACTGAGAGACGATATTTCGTTAGTCACAATGGTAGGGAAGGCAGGGACGGGTAAAACATTGCTTGCATTGGCTGCCGGATTGCTACAGACTGAGGACTTTAATAAATTCAATAAGTTACTCGTTGCAAGACCGATAGTCCCCGTTGGGAAAGACATCGGTTATCTTCCAGGAGAAAAACAAGAAAAGCTAAGACCGTGGATGCAGCCTATATATGATAATTTGGAATACTTGTTCAATACAAAAAAGCCCGGTGAGCTTGATGATATCCTGGCGGGTATGGGATCGATTGAAGTTGAAGCTTTAACCTATATCAGGGGAAGAAGCATTCCTGATCAATATATCATCATTGATGAAGCCCAAAACTTAACAAAGCATGAGGTGAAAACCATTCTAACCAGGGTAGGGGAACGAAGCAAAATTGTATTAATGGGAGACCCTGGCCAAATCGATCATCCATACCTGGATGAGTATAATAATGGCTTAACCTATGTAGTTGAGAAATTCAAAGATCAAAAACTGGCCGGACATGTAAAGCTTATGAAAGGCGAGAGATCAGGTCTTGCTCAACTTGCGGCAGATCTTCTATAATACGGCCGAATTCCGGCCACGATGATAGCATATGAAAAAACCGGTTCAGACGTTCCTGAACCGGTTTTTAATTTTTGTGGGGAAGAGCTTTTCGAGTGGGGTCACTCTACTGTGAATGCTCTAACATCAGTGATGGGCTCTTCTTTATTTGATCCGTCACGGAAATAGATGTGAACGGGCCCATTTTCCCGTAGGGGTTTACCGTGCTTTGAGAATCCCATTAGCAGTCTGTCTGCCTGAGCAAGATCAATCCGATGGTCGGCTGATTTCGTTTCAATCACAAGAGTGGCTGCACCATCAAGAGGTTCGGCATTTGTAAGGAAGGGTGTGAACGGAATAGCGAATGTGCCGTTCAAAATCTTTTCCTTTTCATACTTTTTCTCTGTTTTCAATGTTGGAGGGTACGTAGCACCTTCTTGGATTTCCCTTGACCAATGCTTCGATACCGCTTTTGTATATTCTTCCAATTCATCAACGGCTTCCGCTGTTTCATCAAAATATGTAGTTAAATCCACTTTTCGATCATCGAATATCCATACACCCGGATCCAATGTAATCGTAAACTTCACTTTGCCCTTTATCGGCACTATATTTTCCACTTCAGATTCCTCCTCTCGCTGTTATTATCAGTATATCTGTTATTTCAAGGTTTGTCACATAGGTATGTAAGCATTTTCAACGTTTTCATTCCAAGAAAGTAGGGAAACTATAGGTAGAACTAAAGGAGCTGATACTAACGTGATAAGAACACAGGAGCTGTTGGAAGAACTCATTCAAAAGGCAAGACCATATTCGGCTGGGGGCAAAGTGGCCGATTATATACCTGCACTTAGTGATCAAAATCCGGGTGACTTGGCTATCAGTATCTATACGTTGGACAATCATTCTTGTTATGCAGGAGATCATTTGAAGAAGTTTACACTTCAAAGTGTATCCAAGGTCATAACACTTGCCCTTGTATTAATGGATTATGGGGAGGAATATGTTTTCTCTAAGGTCGGGATGGAGCCGACAGGTGATCCATTTAATTCAATTGCGAAACTTGAAACACATAAGCCTTCCAAACCCCTCAATCCCATGATCAATGCCGGTGCACTTGCAGTGACAAATATGATTAAAGGGGACACAGGAGTGGAGAAGTGGGAACGGTTAATTGAATTCATTAATCATATGACCGGCGAGACTGTAACGTATAACGAAGATATTGCCTATTCAGAACTGCAGACAGCCAATTTGAATAGGTCCCTTTGTTATTTTATGAAGCAGCACGGTGTAATCACTGGTAATGTAGAAGATTTACTAGTCCTTTATACGAAACAATGTTCAGTGGAGATGAATTGTGTCGATCTTGCTAAGATGGGGGCTGTTTTTGCCAATGACGGGATTGATGCAGAAAGTGGACGGGAAATCATTACAAGAGATGTCGCAAGGATATGTAAAACGTTCATGGTAACTTGCGGAATGTACAACTCTTCTGGCGAATTTGCCATTAAAGTAGGGATCCCTGCAAAGAGCGGAGTCTCGGGTGGGATCATGGGGGCTGTCCCGGGTAAGTGCGGGATCGGGATCTTTGGTCCCGCATTGGACCATGTGGGTAATAGCATTGCAGGACTGAAGCTCCTTGAAATGCTTAGTGATGAATACTCCTGGAGCATCTTTTAACAGCTGGCTTCCATTCTCACATCAGGAGTCCATGTAGTCATTCTTCTGAAGAACATCAAGTCCCCATATTCCATTCCGAGCCCTCAGCAAGATAATTCGAAATTCTGTCATTGAATCCCGGGGAATACACTTATTTTTCTTGCAATTTCTCTGATTTAACGATAGAATTTTAAGACAGGAATGCTATTTGTTCGGAATGGGGGGATCACTGTGGCGTCAGAAATGACAATTAATCATCGGGAAAAAGCCTATGAGTTATTAAAGGCAGACGCAGAGAAGATTTTACAGCTTATTAAAGTACAAATGGATAATTTAACGATGCCCCAATGTCCTCTTTATGAGGAAGTATTGGATACCCAAATGTTCGGATTATCTCGTGAAATAGAATTTGCAGTCCGTTTAGGGCTGGTGGATGATCAAGATGGCAAAGAACTGATTGATTCTTTGGAAAGACAACTTTCTGCCCTTCATGAAGCATCTACAAAAAAGTAAAATAGTCATGACAACTCAAACAATGCATAAATCTGTTGTTTGAGTTTTTTTGTTAATGATAGTAATTGACAGGGATGATTTAAATGAGAAAAAGGATTGAATTGTCATGATTAAAAAAATAGCGAAGTCCTATGATTATTCTTTAATCGCTGTATATGTATTTCTTTGTCTGTTCGGTCTGGTCATGATCTACAGTGCGAGTATGGTCATGGCTGTGGAGCGTTTCGGCTGGGAAAGTGACCATTTCTATAAAAGGCAGATGGTGAATATTATCATCGGATTCATTGCATTCACACTGGCAGCCTGGTTTCCTTATAAAGCTTTCCAAGTGGGTAAGATCATTAAGAGCCTCATGTTTATCATTATTGGTCTTTTGTTCGGGGTACACATATTCGGTTTTGAAGTAAACAATGCAAAAAGCTGGATTAATTTAGGATTCATGCCCATTCAGCCGTCTGAGTTCGCAAAGCTTGCAGTCATTATTTATCTTGGCTCTGTTTACTCCAAGAAACAAGCATACATAGATGATTTCAATAAGGGCCTGGCCCCTCCACTGCTTTTTTTGGGCTTTATCTGCTTTCTGGTGTTTTTAGAGCCTGATTTTGGTACTGCTGCTATCATATTTGCCATCGGAGCAATTGTAATTTCATGTTCTGGAATCAGTTATAAAACATTCTTCAAGCTGGCCGGTTTAGCTGCAGGTATGTTGGTTGTCCTGTCACCTGCCATTTATCTGGCAAGGGGCTTTATCTTTACAAGAGAAAGATTAAGCAGGATTGAAGCGTATTTATCACCGTTTAAATATGCTCAAGGGGAGGGCTATCATTTAGTCAACTCCTATCTAGCCATCGGTTCAGGCGGGGTTAAAGGACTCGGATTAGGGCAGAGTGTTCAGAAACTGGGATATCTACCGGAACCCCAAACGGATTTCATCATGGCAGTCATAGCAGAAGAATTGGGTGTATTCGGTGTAAGCTTTGTGATTCTCGGTCTATCCTATATTGTTCTTAGAGGGATCTATACAGGAGTCAAATGCCAGGATCCGTTTGGAACGATGCTTGCCATCGGAATATCGAGTATGATCGGAATTCAAGCCTTTATCAATTTAGGTGGGGTTTCGGGATTAATACCGATTACAGGTGTTCCACTTCCCTTTATCAGCTACGGTGGATCTTCATTATTAGTTCTGTCTCTGTCGATGGGTGTCCTCGTAAATGTGTCGATGTTTGTAAAATATGAAGAAAAATATAAAACAAAGAAGGAAAATGGCTATCCTTCGGAGAATATGACTAATAGCAGCAAAATATATGGTGTGAAAATGTAGGTCGCTTTGATAGAGTATCTATAACTCTAAGTCTAGGGTCTGCCCCCTAAGATACTTCTTTATTATCTTTCGGGTCAGCCCTTTTTTCATAGACTGCATAATGAAGTTTTTTCAATCATGAACAGCTTAAAAGGAGAGAGTGTATTGAAGAAAATTAAAAAAGTACTAGTAGCAAATCGCGGAGAAATTGCCATCCGTGTGTTTCGTGCATGTACGGAACTAAATATTAGAACTGTTGCCATTTACAGTAAGGAAGACTCTGGGGCATACCACCGCTACAAAGCTGATGAAGCTTACCTGACAGGCGAGGGAATGAAACCCATAGATGCTTACTTGGATATAGAGGGAATCATTCGGATTGCAAAGAACGCGGATGTCGATGCCATCCATCCTGGATATGGCTTCCTTTCAGAAAACATCCATTTTGCCAGACGATGTGAAGAAGAAGGCATTACCTTTATAGGACCTCATTCAGAGCACTTGAATATGTTCGGGGACAAAGTCAAGGCGCGTCATCAGGCTCAATTGGCTAATATCCCTGTAATCCCTGGTACAGATGGGCCGGTTGGAACGTTGGAAGAGGTCATCAGCTTCGGGAAGGAGCATGGTTTCCCGATCATCATTAAAGCTTCACTTGGGGGTGGGGGACGCGGAATGCGTATTGTCCGTAACCTTGAGAGTCTAAGGGAAGCTTACGACCGTGCCAAATCGGAAGCGAAAGCAGCTTTTGGCAATGATGAAATTTATGTTGAGAAATTTGTTGAAAACCCTAAGCACATAGAGGTTCAAATTCTTGGGGATGATGAAGGCAATATCATTCACTTGTACGAACGTGATTGTTCCATCCAGAGGCGTCACCAAAAGGTTGTGGAAATTGCACCATCCGTGTCCCTTACAGATCACCTTAGGGAGGAAATCTGCGATGCAGCCGTGCGGTTGATGGATAATGTGAAATATGTAAATGCAGGTACTGTAGAATTCCTGGTAGCAAATGATCAATTTTACTTTATAGAAGTAAACCCACGTGTTCAGGTTGAACATACGATCACAGAAATGGTAACGGGTGTGGATATCGTTCAATCACAGATTATGATCGCTGAAGGCCATGCTTTACATAGCGATAAAGTAGGGATTCCTGTACAAGAGGAAATAAGAACAAATGGTTTTGCTATACAGTCACGTGTAACAACTGAGGATCCATTGAATAACTTCATGCCTGACACCGGAAAGATAATGGCGTACCGCTCAGGTGGTGGTTTCGGGGTTCGATTGGATGCAGGGAACGGGTTCCAGGGAGCTGTCATAACACCATATTATGATTCTCTTCTCGTGAAGTTGTCTACTTGGGCACTGACATTTGAACAGGCTGCATCGAAAATGGTCAGAAATCTTCAAGAATTTAGAATTCGGGGCATTAAGACAAATATCCCATTCTTGGAAAATGTCGTTAAGCATGAAAATTTTATATCTGGTAAATACGATACATCTTTCATCGATACCACTCCTGAACTGTTTATTTTCCCTAAACGGAAAGACCGTGGTACGAAAATGCTTTCTTATATCGGTAACGTAACCGTGAATGGTTTCCCCGGAATTGAGAGGAAAAAGAAGCCTGTGTTCACCAAGCCGAGGGTTCCATCACTTGACCTGAAACAGGAGTTCAGACCGGGAACTAAGCAGATCCTTGACCAGCATGGAGCAGAAGGGCTGGTTAACTGGGTAAAAGAACAAAACTCAGTTCTGTTGACAGATACCACGTTCCGCGACGCTCACCAATCTCTGCTTGCTACCCGTGTCAGAACAAATGACCTGAAGCAGATTGCAGGGCCTACATCCCATTTACTTCCTGATATGTTCTCCTTTGAAATGTGGGGAGGGGCGACGTTTGATGTAGCCTACCGTTTCCTGAAGGAAGATCCTTGGAACCGGTTATTAACTATGAGAGAGCGCATACCAAATGTATTATTCCAAATGCTCCTGAGAGCGTCCAATGCCGTTGGATATAAGAACTATCCTGACAATGTCATTCGAGAATTTGTCGAAAAATCAGCATATGCAGGAATTGATGTTTTCAGGATTTTTGACAGCCTGAACTGGTTGAAAGGAATGGAAGTAGCTATAGACGCTGTAAGACAAAGCGGGAAAATAGCGGAGGCTTGCCATTTGCTATACAGGTGATATCGATGATCCGACAAGAACAAAATATAGCATTGACTACTATAAGAATATGGCAAAAGAGTTGGAAGCAAGCGGAGCACATATTTTAGCCATCAAAGATATGGCAGGACTCTTAAAGCCGCAGGCTGCCTACAGGCTTATTTCAGAGCTGAAGGAAACAGTTGACCTTCCAATTCACTTACACACCCACGATACAAGCGGAAACGGAATCTACACATACGCAAGAGCCGTTGAAGCAGGCGTGGATATAGTCGATACAGCTCTGAGCACTATGTCGGGATTAACATCGCAACCAAGTGCAAATACGCTGTACTATGCTTTAAAAGGAACCGAAAGGCAGCCCAACGTGGAGATCGACTCACTGGAGACGCTGTCTCATTACTGGGAAGATATTCGGAAGTATTATACAGACTTCGAGAGTGGTATGATGTCTCCACATTCAGAAGTTTACAAGCACGAAATGCCTGGCGGACAGTACAGTAATCTGCAGCAGAGAGCAGGCGAAAGGAGTCGGACTTGGGCACCGCTGGGAAGAAGTTAAAGAAATGTATGCAAGGGTGAACCACCTCTTTGGGGATATTGTCAAGGTTACTCCTTCATCTAAAGTCGTGGGTGATATGGCGTTATTCATGGTTCAAAATGATTTATCGGAAGAAGATGTCATCGAAAAAGGGGATAAGATCGATTTCCCTGACTCTGTGATTGAATTATTCGAAGGGTATCTTGGGCAACCCCATGGCGGATTCCCGAAAGACTTACAAAATGTGATTCTGAAAGGGCGCACTCCATTGACCGTCCGTCCCGGAGAGCTCCTTGATGATGTAGACTTTACAGCACTAAAAGAAAAACTCTTTGAAGAGCTGCAACGCCCTGTCACCAGTTTCGATGCTCTAGGTTATGCCCTTTATCCTAAAGTGTTTACGGAATACGCACATACATTGGATCAATTTGGTGACATCTCCGTGCTGGATACGCCAACATTCCTCTTTGGAATGAGATTGGGTGAAGAAATTGAAGTAGAGATTGAAACAGGTAAAACGCTGATTGTTAAGCTCGTTTCGATTGGCCAGGCCCAGGCGGACGGCACACGAATTGTCTATTTTGAATTGAATGGTCAACCACGTGAAATCGTGATTAAAGATGAGAGCATAAAATCGACCGTGGCAGCCAAGGTGAAGGCCGACGCTAAAAATGAAAGTCATATAGGTGCGTCTATGCCTGGAACTGTCATTAGGGTTATTGCAGAAAAAGGAGAAACGGTTGAAAAAGGTGATCATCTAATGATAACGGAAGCCATGAAGATGGAAACGACGGTTCAAGCTCCATACGCCGGGGTAGTGAAAGACATTTATGTACAAAACGGAGATGCCATTAGTCCCGGAGATTTATTGATTGAAGTTCAAAAAGCATAAAGAAAAGGATTCCGGATAAGTCCGGAATCCTTTTTTCTATTCTTTAAGTTTACTTCTTGAAGCGAGTAAAATGAAGTAGCACAGTAAGCCAAATAAACAAGAGATGATCAATGCGTGTAATAAAGCGATCCCAAGGTTCAACCTTGTGAACACAACGAGTGCCCCCGACATGACTTGAAGGGATACCAGCGTAAATGCAATGATCCATCCCCAATAAATAACCTTCTGATGTTTATGTTCTTTAATCGCAATATAAGTGATATATGCAATCCATAAGAAAATGAGTCCAGCTGCCGCTCGATGTCCCATCTGGATCCATTCATACATATTGGATGGCAATCCAGGGGAAGAGTTTACGCATAACGGCCAGTCCTTACAAACTAAACTCGAATCTGTATGTCTGACCAAAGCTCCTGTATAAACAACAATATAACTATATAATGTGACTCCTATTGTATGGAATCTCATCCTCTTGTTAATGACCAAAGAGTTGGCGTCAAATTTCTGATCCACTTCAAATATCAGGAAAGTCAATAATAAGATGGATGCAAATGAAATAAGAGAGATTCCAAAATGCAATGCCAATACGAAATCAGATTGGCCCCATAGGACCGCTGCAGCTCCGATTAGGCCTTGTAATACTAAGAAAAAGAAAGATAATGCTGCAAGAAATTTCGTTTCCCGTTTATACCCGATGGCTCTCCAGGACCAAATTGACAGGGCAAGTACTAATAAACCGACTCCACCCGAAACTACCCGGTGTGCTAATTCTATAATAAGTTCAATCGTTATATCACTTGGGATCAATTGTCCGTTACATAGTGGCCAGGATCGGCCGCAGCCCATTCCGGACTCAGTCTTCGTAACGAGTGCTCCCCCTAATAGAACAAATAACATACCAAGAGTCGTGAGAACGGCGAGCCATTTCAATCCTTTGTGGACATCTTTATGCAATCTATTCACCTTCTTAATTAATAGACTCTACACACTTTCTATTATATAAATCTAGTAGAAAAATATATATGCCCCTAAGATAATACATAAAAGGCTGATAAAACTCAACCGATAAAATGTTACAGAATTATGAGCATGATAATTGTCTATATGAAGAGAATAAGTATTAGTAGTTAATGACTATTTTTCAGAAAAACAAATTCTGTAAGCGCTTAGCTTCATTTTGTGGTATGATGGGTTTAAAATGTTTGTTGAAAATTGAAGAAACCTGTACGTCTTATGATCTTCACAATTTCTTCACATTATTGTCTAATTCTCCCCCAAAAAGGAAAAAATATATGGTTTAATATAATATTGATAGCATATATACTGTTTCTTATCTGTGCATGAATTAACATAAGCATATAGAAATAGTGGAACATTTCCTATATAGTATAGAGGTGGTAACTGGCCTCTGGCTTTTTATAGAGAGGAGGAAGAAAATGACTAACACTCGAATGATGACAAACGTTGAAGATGCAGATCTGACAACTTCAACTGCTTGGAAGGATTTTTTATCACTAATCAAAATTGGTATCGTTAATTCAAATTTAATTACAACCTTTACAGGTATGTGGTTAGCTTTTTACTTTACGAATACACACTTTCTAAATTCTCTTGATATAATGTTCCTTACATTGATAGGATCTTCCCTTATAATCGCGGGTTCCTGCACGATAAATAATGTGTATGACCGAGACATCGATCATCTGATGGAACGTACGAAGGGACGTCCGACTGTCACAGGAAAGATTAATGGGCCTAAGGCATTGTCCCTGGGATTGATCATGATTGCTGCAGGGATCATCATGCTATTCATGACCACTGTCACAGCAGGTGTCATAGGGATTATCGGGGTATTTAGTTATGTTGTATTATATACAATGTGGTCAAAGAGGAAATATGTGAGCAACACGATTGTTGGGAGTATATCAGGTGCGGTTCCACCGCTTATCGGATGGGCAGCTGTAGATGCAAACCTTGATGTGATTGCTTGGGTACTTTTCCTCATGATGTTTATCTGGCAACCTCCTCACTTTTATGCATTGGCAATGAAGAGAGTAGAAGAATATAGAGCAGCTAATATACCGATGCTACCTGTAGTGAAAGGTTTTGCTACCACGAAACATCATATCGTTGCATGGGTTGCCGCATTACTGCCTCTGCCATTCTTCTTAATGGATCTGGGTATGTTCTTCTTCGTCCTGGCAACAGCTTTTAATATTGGCTGGCTGGCACTTGGATTAGCCGGATACAAAATGAATGACGATATTAAGTGGTCAAAGCTTATGTTTGTCTATTCACTGAATTATTTAACTATCTTGTTCGTAGCGATGGTCCATCGTTACCGTACTATAAGATTAGTGGGAATTCTTTCTGATAAGAAATCCAAATAGATATTTTTTATGAGTCCTTGTTTTATTCAAAAGTACATTACATGAAAGAGGGGTTTGATTAAGCTATGAAAGCAAGGCTATCTAAGTGGCGCTTATTCTCAATTGTAGCAATGTTAGCGCTAGTTCTTTCTGGTTGTGGAGAGCCATTTCTCTCCACCTTGCAGCCAGCTGGTGAAGTAGCACAGACACAATATGATTTAATGATACTGTCTACATTAATTATGGTATTAGTAATCATTGTAGTAGTCATCGTCTATATGGTTGCGATTATTCGTTTCCGTAGAAAAAAGGGAGATACTACTATCCCGAAACAAGTTGAAGGAAGTCACACACTTGAAATCGTGTGGACTGTGATCCCAATCATCCTTCTTCTCATCCTTGCCGTCCCAACCGTGACATCCACTTTTGAATTAGCTGATACAAAAGCTATGGATAAAAAAGATGCAGATGGTAATCGTGAGGCATTAGTGGTAAACGTTCGTGCGAACCTTTACTGGTGGGAATTTGAATATGAGGATGAAAAAATCATCACTTCACAGGATTTAGTGGTTCCAACGGATCAAAGAGTTTACTTCAACGTTACGGCTTCTGACGTAAAGCACTCCTTCTGGATTCCAGCAGCGGGTGGTAAGATTGACACCAACGTCGATAACGTAAACACGTTCTTCCTTGAGTTTGATGGAGAAAAGTCTGAAGAAGCAGGCGGTTTATTCTACGGAAAATGTGCAGAGCTATGTGGACCTTCTCATGCTTTAATGGACTTTAAAGTAAAAGCGCTTCCTAAAGACGAGTTTACAGCATGGGTAGAAGATATGAAAAATGCAGGAGAGCCTAAACCTTCTTCTGATTTAGCACAACAAGGACAAGAAATCTTCAACCAAAAATGCTTAAGCTGTCACGCAGTATCACCACAGGATGGCCGTCCGGAAACAGCCCGTTTAGCTCCGAACTTGGCAAACTTTGGTGAGCGTACAAGAATCGCAGGGATCTTAGATCACAACGAAGAAGAGTTGAAAAACTGGTTAGTTGACCCTGAGCAATATAAGCCAGGAAATAAGATGACAGGTACATATGGTAACCTGAAGGAAGACGAACTTGATGCTCTTGCAGAATATCTGATGGGATTAAAAGTTCAAGATTAATTGGGGATTAGTTAAAGGGAGGTTTAATCGTGAGTAGCTATGCACAGAAAAAAGGCTTCGGCGCGACTGTTTGGGACTATTTAACGACAGTAGACCACAAAAAGATCGCCATCCTTTACCTTATGGCTGGAGGATTCTTCTTCTTAGTCGGTGGATTGGAAGCTCTTATCATTCGTATACAGCTGGCTGTTCCTAACAATGACTTTGTTAGTGCAGGCTTATACAACGAAGTATTAACAATGCACGGTACAACGATGATTTTCTTAGCGGCCATGCCGTTGATATTTGCATTTATGAATGCGGTTGTACCTTTACAAATCGGTGCTCGTGACGTTGCATTTCCTTTCCTGAATTCATTGGGATTTTGGTTATTCTTCGCAGGTGGAGTCTTCTTAAACCTTTCATGGTTCTTAGGAGGAGCACCGGATGCCGGGTGGACTTCATACGCTTCACTCTCAATGGCATCCAAAGGACATGGAATTGATTTCTATGTACTAGGTTTACAGATTTCGGGTGCAGGTACATTAATAGGTGGTATCAACTTCCTTGTAACCATCATTAATATGCGTGCTCCAGGCATGACATACATGCGTATGCCTCTATTCACCTGGACAGTATTTGTTACTTCTGCACTTATTTTATTCGCATTTCCTGCCTTGACAGTAGGATTATTCTTAATGTTATTTGATCGTATGTTCGGATCAAATTTCTTTGATGTAGCAAATGGCGGTAACACGATTATTTGGGAGCACTTCTTCTGGATCTTCGGTCACCCAGAGGTATACATCCTTGTGTTACCTGCTTTCGGGATTTTCTCTGAGATCATCCCACACTTCTCAAGAAAACGTTTATTTGGTTACTCATCCATGGTATTTGCAACCGTTCTTATCGGTTTCTTAGGTTTCATGGTTTGGGCTCACCATATGTTCACAGTTGGCCTTGGCCCAATTGCAAATGCTATTTTCGCTGTAGCCACAATGGCCATTGCTGTTCCAACAGGTATCAAGATATTCAACTGGCTCCTTACCATGTGGGGGGGAAGCATCAGCTTCACGACTCCTATGCTTTACGCAGTAGCGTTCATCCCTACTTTCGTAGCTGGAGGGGTGACTGGGATCATGAACGCAGCGGCAACAGCAGACTATCAGTTCCATGATACTTATTTCGTTGTTGCCCATTTCCACTACGTTATCGTAGGTGGAGTAGTATTTGCCTTATTGGCAGGGACTCACTATTACTGGCCAAAAATGTTCGGTACAATGTTAAATGAATTCTTAGGGAAAATCGCTTTCTGGTTATTCTTTATCGGCTTCCACTTAACATTCTTTATCCAGCATTTCCTTGGTTTGATGGGTATGCCACGTCGTATATGGAAGTTCTTGCCTGGTCAAGGATTAGAAACAGGAAACTTAATTTCTTCCATTGGAGCAGGCTTCATGGGAGTAGCGGTTATTGTTCTTCTTGTTAACGTCATCATGACCCAAGTCAAAGGTGTTAAGGTTTCTAATGACCCATGGGGAGATGGCCGTACCATCGAATGGGCGATTCCATCACCACCTCCATTCTATAACTTTAAGCAAACACCTCTTATCCGGGGATTAGACGCTTACTGGTTAGAGAAAATGGAAGGTAAAAAAAGACTTAACTCCGGCAGAACCAATTGGAGACATCCATATGCCGAATAACTCTATCATACCGGTAATCATTTCTCTTGGATTATTCATTGCAGCATTTGGTGCGATGTATCATCCGGATGGAGATAAAGCATGGGCGATCCCTGTTCTTGTAATTGGTATGCTGATCACATTAGGCGCAATGTTCTTCCGTTCAGTGATTGATGATCACGGATATCATGTTCACAAAGAAGATTTAATGGATGATGATAAAGGGGGGTAAGGCATAATGCACGCTGAAGAAAAATTCACGCCAAAGACGTGGCCAGCCTCCCCTGAAAAAGCAACCCTTGAGGGGAAAAATAAGTTTATGGGCTTCTGGTTTTTCCTTGGTGGAGAAACGGTTCTTTTCGGATCTCTTTTTGCGACTTACCTGGCGCTTAAAGACAAAGTTCCTAGTGACAGTCATGCACTTGCAGCTGACATATTTGATTTACCACTGGCATTTATTGCTACAATGCTGTTATTAACAAGTTCTCTTACGAGTGTTTATGCTATGTATCATATGAAGAACTATAATTTCCAGCGGATGCAGGCGTGGTTATTAGTCACAGTTCTTCTAGGAGCAGCGTTCCTTGGATTAGAGATCTATGAGTTTAATCATTATGTTCATGAATACGGGCATACTTTTACTAGTAGTGCATTTGGTTCTGCTTTTTACACACTTGTCGGATTCCATGGTGCACACGTAGCTTTCGGTCTTCTATGGATCGTTAGTTTGATGCTTCGTAATGCTAAACGTGGATTAAACCTTTATAACGCTCCAAAGTTCTATTTAGCTTCTCTATATTGGCACTTTATCGACGTTGTATGGGTATTTATCTTTACAGTAGTATACTTAATGGGAATGGTGGGATAAACTGATGGCGAATCAACAATCAAATTCAGGTAACCCAAGTGTAGATTACGAATATCGTCGTAAGAAAAATGCAGAAGACATGAGAATGCAGGTTACATCTTTCATGTTGATGATTTTCTTAACATTGGTGGCGTTTATTGCAGTAGCGGGAGATTTTGATAAGTATTTTGTCGTACCGTTCATTCTGTTACTTGCAGTCGTTCAGCTGATTTTTCAACTTTACTACTTCATGCACATGAGTCATAAAGGTCATGAAGCACCTGCATTATTTTTTGTACTCTGGTGCACTTGTTGCATTTATCACAGTATTAGCATTTGTAACGATTGTTTGGATTTAAAGAAAAAAGTCAGCCGGTTGGCTGGCTTTTTTGTTGTACTGGGATATCTTGAAGGTCGGGTCTGACCAAGCCGCTTCCGCTTTTCGAATTGTCAAGAACTTGTCATTACCTTACATTGAAGTGGGGGGTGGGTTGTCAGTATAATGGATATAGGTGTTAAATGTGAAATGAGGTGAGCAAATGCCTTTAGGTATCTTTGGTTTTATGGCTTTATGGAGTCCATTTTTTATCCTGGCTTTGATCTTTATTACAGTCCTTTATTTTTTGATCACTGTCAAATGGAGAGACAGCTTTAAAGAAAGTAGAAAACTGAGCGGCAAAGAGGCTATCTATTTTATCCTTGCCATGGTCCTGCTTTATGCAATAAAAGGATCACCAGTTGAAATAATGAGTACCATATTATTTTCAGCACATATGTCTCAAATGGCGTTATTATATTTAGTCGTAACTCCTCTCCTTGTGCTGGGAATTCCTGACTGGGTATGGAAAGCACTGCTTGATCTGCCTGTAGTCAAGCCGATTTTTAAGTTCATGACGAGACCACTTATTGCTTTATTATCTTTCAATATTATCTTTTCGATCTATCATATCCCTTTAGTATTCGATAATGTCAGAACGGATGCTACACTTCACGGTTTAGCGACGGTTATTTTATTTTTATTATCCTTATTTATGTGGTGGCCTTTACTTAACCCCGTTGAGGATGATATTGATTTAATCGGACTAAAGCGGATTGGGTATATACTGGGAAGTGCTGTCTTGTTAACCCCGGCGTGCGGGTTGATTATCTTTGCAGAGAATCCTTTATATGCACCTTATTACGATCCTGAAGAATTTCTTAAAGCGTTAGCATTATGTGTACCTGTTAACACTCTTGAAGGGTTGACACTGACAGGACCTGAGTTATTTACTGACATGTCCACACAAAATGATCAGCAGCTTGGTGGGGTAATCATGAAGATTATCCAAGAGATTGTATTCGGAGTGATGCTGTTCAATTTATTTTTCCAATGGTATCGAAAAGATCAGGAGAAACAAGAAAAGCTCTCTTATGATCCAATTGATCCTAAATTGACAGAACAGTGATGAGTCATGGAATGATTTAGGTCATTCCTCTTGTTACATAGTATAATATCCATAGAAAAGAGAGGGTCACAGATGGCTTTACCTATTTTACCTACCATTAGTACCACCTTTATCGTGTTAAGTGCCGTCACGGTAGCGATTGGCTGGTGGCAGATTAAACAGAGAAAGATTGAGCAGCATCAGAAAACGATGACACTTGCAGGGATCTTTGCTCTAATTTTCTTCATTATTTATATGAGTAGAACGATATTTGTTGGAAACACTTCCTTTGGAGGTCCGGACAATATCAAGATTTACTATACAATATTCCTTGTATTCCATATTGCATTGGCTACAACCGGTGCAGTCTTTGGTCTAATGAGCTTATGGACAGGGTACAAGGACCGGTTGGCAAAACACAGGAAACTTGGTCCGATTACAAGCCTCATCTGGTTCTTCACTGCGATTACGGGTGTTGCAGTGTACCTGCTTTTATACGTATTTTATCACGGTGGAGAAACTACATCTGTCTTCAGGGCAATATTAGGCTACTAAATTTATAACCTATTATGCATTCTTAGCATAATGGGTTTTATTTTTGTCTAAACGTAAAAGGGTATGAAGCCTTTCCGTCGAATGTAGCAAAGAGGATAAAGGAGGATTGCCCATGATAAGAAAGTTAAACCACAAACAGTATGAAGAGTCGTTACAATTATCGGAATATGCGTTTCAATATGTTGTTCCCCTTGAAGACAGGGAGAGACGTTTTCATCAATTGAAAGACCATGAAGTGTATGGAATTTATGAAAATGAACAATTAGCAGCGAAGCTTCACCTGATTCCCTTAGAAGTACAGATGGGGAAGCATGTTTACCCCATGGGTGGAATTGCCGGGGTTGCGACCTATCCGGAATTTCGCAGAAGAGGGTATGTGCGCCAATTAATGATTCACTCTCTTGAAAAAATGAAGGAGGCAGGGCAGGTATTATCCATGCTTCACCCATTTTATATTGATTTTTATCGCCGTTTCGGGTGGGAAGTATTCGCTTCCTTCCACAAGCTATACCTTGATACAAAGGATCTTATTCCATTACAGCCTCAACTTGGACAAGTTAGAAGATATACAAAAGACTCGTATCCTAAAGAATTAGAATCCCTCTATCATCGCTATTCCAAACAGCATAATGGAATGCTCGTCCGCTCTAACGAATGGTGGAGGGACAGGAGCATCGGGGATCTTTGGATAGCCGTCTATTATAACGGACTAGGAGAAGCATCTGGGTATATTACATATGAAGTGAAAAAAGAAAAGATAAAGGTTGAAGAATTTGTCCCAATCACTGCTGAAGCTAGGATTGGATTGTGGAATTATATTTGTCAGCATGATTCCATGGTAAAAGAAGCCGAACTCATCTTAAGTCCTTATGAGGTGCTACCATTTATGTTGAAGGATCCTAATGTGAAAATGGAGAAGGCTCCTTACTTTATGGCAAGAATCGTTGATGTTGAAAATTTTCTAAAGAGGTACGTAAGAGAAATTGACTTTACTCATGAGATAACATTGTCGATCACAGATTCGACCGTACCCTGGAACAACAACACATTCACTATTAAGGAAGGTGAAGTGGTGATGGGAGGAGAAGAAAGTCATATCTCTATGGACATCACTGCTTTTACTGCATTCATTTTTGGTGTCCTTACCCCAGATGAACTAGTGCAAATGGGGAGAATAAAGGGAGGAGAAGGTGTTTTGGATAAGCTTATGGATTTATCCAAAGGCAACCACCCATTCTTTTATGATTTTTTTTAAAGGAACTGAAAGACCAAATAGACCCGATCCGTTTGCTGGGATCGGGTCTATTTCATTCATAGCTTGAAGTTTGTCTTTATGATTCCTGCCTCTTTAGCCGAGTTAAACACGATCAAGATGATTGGTCCGATGATAAAGCCTAATACTCCAAAAAGTTTAAGGCCAAGATACATGGCAATCAATGTAGAAAGTGGAGATAACCCAATGTGTGTCCCCATCACTTTAGGTTCTACGGTTCTTCTAATAATGAGGAGTATGGCCGCCAACACTGCCAATTGAGTCCCTAGGGCTATATTGCCTGTCAGCAGATGGAATATCGCCCATGGTCCTAAAACAACGATTGAGCCTATCAAAGGTATGAAATCAATCACCCATATGATAATCGACATAACGATTGCAACTTCTGGAGCAATAAACAAAAGTCCGATGAGTGAAACGATAAAGATGATAATACTCACGAGGAACTGTGCTTTGAAAAATCCAAAAATAACATAGGTGAGTCGGGAAGTCATGAACGTTACTTTTTCTGCCGTCCTCTCGGTAAAATGTCCGTAGATAGACTTCTTCATGCGTGGAAGATCCAGCATGAAAAGAAAGAGAGCAATTAAATAAACGAGAAAGCTGACTAAGTAATTGGGAATATAAGATAAAAATACGCTAATCTTTTCAATATTGAGAGAGTCAAGGATTTTCGTCTTTCCATTATTCAGGAAGTTCTGCACGTCTTCACTGAAACTCCTCACTAACTCATCAGGCAGGTCCTCGGTGGCATTCAAAAGTCTATCCTCATAATCCAGCCAAATATCGCTTAATTGGTTTACATATTTAGGTGCATCTTCTATCAGCTGAATTCCTTCGCCAACGACCTTCGTCGTGATAAAGAAGGAGGAAATACTAATAAGAAGCAAGAACAGTATGAACACAGAAAGTACTGCAATCCGGCGTTTTGCCGAGAAACGCTTTTGAATGAAGCCAACGGCGGGCTCCAGTAATAGAGCTGTGATAATTGCAGTAATTAAGGGTACTGAAACAGGTAAAATAAAAAAAGTTATTATTGCTAGCATTAAAATGATCAACGAGATCATTAACACTTTTTTCGTGAAAAACTTGGACAATTGTGTACCCCTCTCTAACAAAAACCTAATACTTTCTTTACTATTATTATATGAGAGAATGAGAAGAATGAACAGTAGGAATAAATTGAAATTTACCTGTAAATAGATGCTCCCTTAGTCTGGGTGCCGTCTTTCGGGAGGATGTAAAAAGACTGTCTTGTGAAAGACAGTCTTTTTACTATCAGATATTTACCATGCGAAATGGGTCGCTTCTTTCTTCACATCTGCCAGAAGCTTTTCGCAAGAAGTAACCAGGTGTTTAGGGAACTCTTCACCTTCACCGTACTCCACGCCGTGTGGATAGTAGTGTTTACCAAGTAACGGAGTCATTAGTTGAATAACGGCTTCATGCTTGCCGATATCTCCTTCAACAGCCAGACCTTGAATTCGTAAATAGAAGATCCCTTCTCTGATTTCGAACTTTCGATCATAGGTCACTCTTTCGTAATCCCACTGTCCTGCACGAACAAGCCCATGAGATTCCATAATCTCGTCTAATCGATTTAAATCCACTTTTAAGCTTTCAAATTCTGTTCCTTCAAAACGCATAATAATTCCCTCCTATATTGTGTGGCATGAGGACTCCCGGTCCTGATGCTGTTCGTATGATAGAAGCATTCATATCCCTTTATGTAGAATGATACTAAATGCAGTATTTCTCATTCTTAATAATAGTGGAAAAACCTTTATCTTGCAATGTCTTCAATCATATGAATAGGTCAAATTTTATTAAGGGTGCATATCCTTTGAAAGAAAGCGGAGAATAAAGGTAAGTATTTGACAGGAATGGAGGAGGATCATGATGACATTAATCAGAGAGATGATGACAAGAGAAGTGGAAACCTGTTCGTTGTTGGACAATGTGTATGAAGTTGCTCTTAGAATGAAAGAACACGATATAGGGTCTATTCCCATTGTGGATGGTGAAAAGATTGTAGGGATGATGACAGACCGGGATATCGTTTTGAGGTGTATAGCTGAAAAACACCCTGCTTCATCAAAGGTAGAGGATATTATGAGTAAACACTTAATCACTGTAGGACCTGAGACTGAGGCAGGCGAAGCCGCACATATCATGGCTGAAAATCAGATAAGGAGGCTTCCTGTGGTGGAAAGGGGAAAATTGGTCGGAATGATTTCATTGGGTGACTTTGCTATCAGAGAATCGTTGGGGAAACAAGCCTACATAGCCTTAGAAAATATATCTGAATCAAACTTTAGAAACAAACCATTTTAATTGTATGGAGATGATCGGACATGATCATCTCTTTTTTATTTGTCCGGAACCTTTCCCTATAGAGATTCATTTGTTTTAGATGGAAGAAAAATATGCTATCCTTGAAAGTAGACGCAATTTTTATACCTATAACCATGCTATAATAATTCTAGTATTTATCGCATATCTTCATAGAGACAGTAGAGAGGAGGGGAGATTTCTGAGAACAGTTTTACGTATTTTGATCATGCTTGTCGTTATATTATTAATAAGTATTTATCAGGATCAAAAACAGGAAAATGAGCCTCTTAAAGGTCCAGAGACCCAAACTCTAAAAGAAGACAACGAAAATCAATTAAATCAACCGGTTGAGACCCCGGGTGAACGGCCTATGACCGGTTTATCAACATGGATTGGAAAAGATTCGAATAAAGTAATAGACGCATTGGGTCAACCTGACAGGGTTGAGCCAAGCCCTTATGAATATGAGTGGTGGATTTACCCTATTTCACACAAACAGTACATACAAATGGGCATTAACAAGAATAAGGTCGTTACATTGTATGCCATTGGCAATCAAGTCGATGTAGCACCTTATAAGTTGGGGCAGCGTTTAGAAGATATTTATCGATTTACGATTGTGGACTCCGAAATCGTTGTAAACGATGATTCAGGAGCGTATCAATTTGAATTAAATGAAGAAGACTTGAATACGAGGCTGCTCGTCCCACTTGGCGACATTTATGCCCAGCTTTATTTAGATAAATTCACAGGTAAGCTTACGAGCATCCGATTCCTGGATAGTGAGACGTTAATTGAAATGCATCCGTATGAAATGATGTACAGGGGAGAATTGGCACAGGAACAGGTGCCCACTGATGATCAATGGGATAAAGTGAACAGTGCCAGCGAACAACAAATTTTTGACATTACCAATGTAATCAGAGTCCAATTCGAAGAAGACACCCTGAAATGGGATGAAGATACCGCACAGGTAGCAAGAGGACATAGTCAAGAAATGTTTGAAGAGGAATACTTCTCCCACGAGTCACCTACCCTGGGGAATTTATCGGAACGTCTGGAAAGTGAAAATGTCATGTTCAAGACAGCAGGGGAAAACATCGCTTCCCAGTATACGGACGCTCCGGAAGCCGTTCACGGCTGGCTGAATTCTGAAGGCCATCGCAAGATACTACTGGAGAAGCAATTTACACATCTTGGGGTCGGAGTATATAAAAGGTACTACACACAAAACTTTATTGAGAAAATTGAAGAAGAAGAGGAAGGTTGATCCCCGATACGTCTGGGGATCAACCTTTTTTTGAGCGATAGCCAATCTATTGTGTCTTTTTGAAAATAAAAAAGGAACCAGTAGAGTGAGCAACGACCTTTCCATCTGAACTGACAACTTTCCCGTCAACTACTATCGTCTTGCTTCCTTGATGGATCACATTCGCATGAGCAGTTAGACGATCTCCTTTTCCTGGTGCGAGATAGTGCACGTTTAGATTCGTCGTTACTGCTCCATATCCTTCCGGTAGCAGCATATTGGCTAATGTACCCATTGCGGTATCAACTAATGTGGCGGTTACTCCTCCATGAACGATTTGCAGTGAATTATGGGTAACCGGCGATATAGGAATACTTATCTCGAATTGCCCGTCCCTGACTTCACGGTCCATGGCAAAAATTCCGCCGATGATTGATCCATTCTCATTCTCTCTCTTCCGTTTTACACCTTCGAGAAGCTGTTTCATGATGAGAACTTCCTCATCCGTTGCTTCCGAGAGACATTCATCAAATAACCGTTGCAGCTGTTCTTTCATCGTCATACATCCTTTTCTTTAAACCGGCAACCTTTGGAAGTGACATCACCGTTAGTATACATGTAAATACTACTATAAAAAGGAATGTATCACCATTCTTTTCAATCCATCATAAAGTGTAGTAGGTAGATGCCTGTAATGGAGGTGTTCATATAATGGGTAAATCACTACACCCTAAAGTAAAAGAATTTAAAGAATTTGTGAAAAAGCACCCGAAAATTGTGAAAGATGTGCGTAATGGTGGTGCCAATTGGCAAGATCTCTTTGAAGACTGGTACTTGCTGGGAGAAGATGATACTAGGTGGAGTAAGTATAAAGATGAAAATGTTAAGGATTCCAATACAGACAACCAAGGGAGTAAAAACGGTTGGATGGATCAAGTTGGGGAAATGGTGAAAAAAATGGACGCAAATCAATTGCAGCAACACATCAACAGCTTAAGTGAAGCCGTTGGGGCTGTGCAGGGAGTACTTAGTCAATTTTCTTCAAAGGGCAGCACGGGATCTGGAACCGCAACTAAAACAGACTCAAGAACTAAACCTACCCATCCATTTTCATTCCGAAAAGATTAGGAGGGAGTTCGAAAATGCGTTCAGATATTATGGACTATATTTATACAAAAGAAGACCTGAAATTATTCTTAAGAGATCAGCCTCAGTGGTATCGTACATTATCAAGGAACCCCCATGAGTTAGAGAAATTTGAAATTGCTTCCCTCAATCATTTTCAAAAGACGATCCCTCATCGTGTACAAAAATTTTCAAATGGAGTCCAAATGGCTTCTATGATGGTCAGTATGTTTCAATCAATGAACAGTGCCGAAAGTTAAGGCACTATTTTTATGTTGAAGTGTCTTTCCTTATCATATTAAGCATTTTCATGGAAATCACCCGGATCTTTACTCCTTCTTCAGCCAAATGTAGTTCAATATATTGAGTAAAATCATTTTTGATTGGGCAAGGCTAATAGTAAGGAGTGGTAAAACGATGAAAAAGATCATATTTCTGTTCATTGCAGTTCTTTTTGTGAGCGGCTGTAAGGAAAAGATGCCTGAGCCAGAAAGCTTTACATTTATTAAAAAGGTTGAAGCAGCAAATGAGGAAAAGAAATCACTTTCCATCAAGCATATGGTACAAGGAAGTCAGGTCTATATTGAATGTATCGTTCCTGATGTGACATTCACCTCTAAACAAAAAGGGGCAAAAAAAGGGAAGATCGTCGTAAGATCAAGTACGGGAAATCTCTATAAAGAATATCATACTGCAGCATTTGTAGTAAGGGGTCTACCAAAAGGTGTGCATCTCCTCAACGTGGAAATAGTGGGGATGAATAATAAATCTTTAGGAATGAAAAAACAGTTTTATGTGACGATTCAATAGTCAGCATTCTCATACACCGCCAGATCACTATCTGGCGGTGTATTTATTTATATGCAGGTATGAACAAATTCAATAAAGGAATTGACCATTTTTTAGCAAATTCGCTTCCTTTCAAAAAACGTGTTAAAATGGCGTTACGGAGGTGGGCGTTATGCTTGCTACTATAGAAAGAATGGAAATATTGGATTCAGCCGACGAATTATCTCAGTGGATAGTAGAATCTGATGTGGCAGAAAATTATCGTAAGTCTTTATATAAACTTCGCAACAATTCCGAAACTCAACGAAAAGTTCAAACTTTTTCACGAATGAAGGAAAGCTACGAAGAAGTTCAACGCTTCGGCAGGTATCATCCGGACTACAAAACCATCATGAAAGAAATCCGTGAAGTAAAAAGAGAAATGGATATGGATGAAAATGTAGCAGAATTCCGGAGGGCCGAAAACGAACTGCAAGATCTACTTGATCAGGTAAGCCTGCTGATTGGCCATTCTGTATCTAAAAATGTCAAAGTGCCTTCCGGGAATCCCTTCTTTTCAAGTGGGGGCTCATGCGGTGGGGGCTGTGGCTCAGGTGGAAGCTGCGGGTGTTCAGCTTAAGGAACTAAAGAAGAGCAGACGATATGTCTGCTCTTCTTTTTTCGGTTAAAACAATGATTGCCTATTGCTTTAACCGGACACAATCAACACACAGATTCCCGCAGCAAAACATTTTCTCCTGAGGTACATAGAACCTGTGTCTGTAAACATATAATGAATGGTCCTCTCTGAAAAAAATCGTATCAGAATGTAATCTCTTTCCCCGCATCGCTTTAGCCGACCATATTTTGATGGAATACTCAATCTCCTTTTTATCTTTCGTTGAACGTATATAGATAAACGGTATGCCTGCTCTTGATTTCACATATGCATCGTCAATTCCATCCTCTTTCCGGAGGTGATCGATAAAAAAATCCCAAATCACGTTTAAATCCATGGGGGGGCCCTCCATTCTAAACGTTAGTATATAGTATTCACTTCCCATCAATTGATAAACATATTCAGAAATTGGCATTCAACATGTTAATTATCTGAAGACATAGGGGAGGGGGGAGTAATGGTCCTAACCCAAAAGGCAGTAAACGTCTTTTATGTTAACTGGTCTTATGCATGTCGCCTCTGATCAAGCCGCCTCCGCATTTCGTGTTGTCCAGCTCCGGCGGCTAGGCCCTCGAGGTCACAACTGGGAAGTCCCATAAGGCAAGGTGCGCCTTTTGGGACTTCCCAGTTGTGCTTGTCGGGCCTGACCGAGCCGCCTCCGCATTTCGTGTTGCTAATTCCCATATTTTTATGCTAGACTTATAAAAAAGTGATTCCTAGAGGGGAAACTATATGTTAACTGAAAGACAAGGTTTAGTTGTTTGGTTACATAGTTTGAAGCATGCCAAGTCCCTGAGGCGATTTGGGAATGTTCACTATGTATCGAAGAAAATGAAATATGTTGTACTTTATTGTAATCAGGAAGATATCGAATCGGTCATGGAGCGGATTGCTGCTTATTCATATGTGAAAAAAGTGGATCCTTCATTCAAGCCATTCATTAAGTCCGTTTTTGAAAATTCCCGACCTGATAAGGCGAAGGAATATGATTACAAGATGGGATTTTAACATTCGCTGCCAAAGAGTTTTGATTTGGCAGCTTTTTTCTTAGGGTAGAAAAACCCTCTCCCAAAAGCTGCACGATTGCCACTCTTTATTGTAAGGGCTGTATATAATGATTTAATCGCAGAATCGCAATGAGATGCTGATAATATAATGCTTTTTCAGGGTAAAGAGTGGATGGTTTTACATCCATTTGGATGATGACTTTATCCAAACTTTCAGCGGTATCCTCAAATAAAGAGTAGCGCTGGTTCGGTGTGATGTTGGGATTTGGTATACCTTCCCTGCACACATAGATTGCTTGAAATTTCCCTTGTTCCGTCGGTTTCATCACAAGAGCGAGGGATGATACTGCCCGATTCTTCACAACAGTATGAAATGCCATCATATGCTGCAGACGTTCTTTATTCCCCTTTGCTAGTTCCATTAGTTCATAAATATCGGAATATCCTTCTCCTAATTCAATAAAACGTTGAATCATTCATTTAATCTCCTTTTCTTTCTGATTTTATCAATTCCTTATTATTTCAGACATATAGTCATAAGTAAAGATTCTAAAATACACATAGAGGGGTGATGACGGTGGTTTGGTTGTTCCTTTTTATCGTCCTCGGGTTATCATGTTCGTATGTCATGGGGGGGAGGGCATCACCAACATGACATAAAGATAAAAAATAGCGAATCCTTTATTGTTACGGCGATATTGTCTACTTTGGCAGCTCACGGGATCTTGTCACTCATGGAAGAAAATGAACTGCAAAACGCTACTCTAGAGGACTTGCAGGATACCTTGATTGGAAATGGATTGGTGGACAAAGCTGGATGGGAACATTTACTGACTGAACATTTAAACGCTCCACCAATTCTCTCAGATTATAACGACATTGATCTTGGATGAATACATGTACCTATATGAAATCATGAAAATTGTACACCATTCCCTTAGGGAATCTGCTATTCTTTATGTAGCAGAGTAGTGAAGGAGAATGGTATGAAACGCTTATTAATCACATTTGGTCTTCTTATGATCCTGGTTAGTTCCAGCCTTCTTTTCTTTCAATGGATGGGGTTTACGACGGAAAGTGCAGAAGAATCCGGCAGAGCTGAGGTGAATCAGTCTTACTCCATTATTCATAAAGGGAATCAATTTCACGTCACTCAAACCATCCATTTCTTATCAGAGATTCCTGAGAACATAACGATTCAATGGCCAAGTGGTGCAAAGGATTTATTATGTTTAAATGACAGGGAGGAAGAATGCTTAACGAAAGAAAATGGCGAATTTCTTGTTCATAACCTTCATGATGATCTCGTGGAGATAAGGATCAGCTATACAATCGAGCAGCCTAAACATTCAGGTGCAATGCTTTTGAAAGATTGGCACCCAGTTCTTTCATCGATTACTACATTGAATACGGATATTCACATTATAGAAAAGAGCTTCCGGACAGGTAAATGGATAGCAGGTTATCAATCTGCCAGCCATAAAAAAATGGATTATATAGATTATTTCTCCTTTAATGGTAAAGGGGGTCCGTCCCCTTTATATTGGACAGAAGAACAATTGTTGGAAAAGGAGTCTGCTAATATAAGGTTGTTTTACGACCCGGATGATATAAGCAATATAGATACTACTTCCTTAAGCTCCTTAAAGGGATTTGTGACCGTCATCATGACCAGTACATTAGAACCCTTTTATTCTCCATATCTGATTGTTGGAAACACGGAAGAAGAGGAGAGAATCGAAGAACTTCATGCAGCTCTCCTTTCTCAGCAGTATACTTTTCCCGATGATGAAGGGTATCTAAAAGAGTTTATCGTCGGCGTCCTCATGAAGAGAAAGCCTAACGACCCACAATCAGCACAGGTCTACAAAGAATTTGTGGAAGGATTATCTTCTTCTCAGTTGGGGGCATTTAGGGATAGCATGGCAGACCATAAGGAAAAAAAGATGAATGCCAAAAAATTAGATGAGTTGTTAGGAGATGCAACCGGCTTTGACTCAACCTTTTTCTCTGAAAGTACTGGAGAAAATGAAAATGTCCCTCTGATTTTAACGACCAGTCATCCAGTGAACATCAACGGCAAACCTCATCACCTTTCATATATTTCTTACAAACGTAGAGAGTTCATTCAATTTCCCCAAGCCGTCGAAGCATTGGGCCTCAGTGTAAATGAACTCCAACCGAATGTATTTTACACCACAATGAATGGGAATACATTTAGGTTTTATGTGAATGAAGATTATTTCATTTATAATGAAGAAAATTACGGCTTATTAATGAATCCAGTCCAAACGGTCGGCAACTCCATTTATATGGACGTGCATTGGTTTGAGAAGTTGTTCAAGGGAAAGGTAGATAAGGATGAAGCTTCCATAGAAATGTAAAAAGCCCTGCAGAATCTTCTGCAGGGTCCTTCTATATCCATTTCTGGAAAGAAGGCAAAGGGAGAGGAGAAACCGGAGGAAGAACTTATGGGGAATCGTAAGTCTTCTCCGCGGTTGGCAACAACATCAGTTAGGATGCTGTTACTTCCATTATCACCTATCAACATGATTTTATACATTTTTGTAACAATTTCAGTATGTAGCGATATCTGTCGAGATATGGTAGGATAGTGAAGAAAAAATACATATATGGTGGATGATTATGAGAGTGATATCGGGTAAATTAAAAGGAAGACCGTTGAAAGCTGTTCCCGGCAGTGGAACACGTCCCACAACGGATAAAGTGAAAGAATCAATATTCAATATGCTAGGTCCCTATTTTGAAGGGGGATCCGGATTGGACTTGTTTGCTGGAAGCGGAGGGTTAGGCATTGAAGCCCTGAGTCGCGGACTTGATTCTGTTATATTTGTGGACCGGGATGCAAAAGCATTTCAAATCATTAAGTCAAATCTTTTGGACTGTGACTTGGTGAACCAGAGCGAAGTATATCGAAATGAGGCAACGCGAGCGTTAAAGGCAATAGTAAAAAGGGAAATAGCCTTCGATTATATATTCCTTGATCCTCCTTATAAACAGCAGAAGCTTCAACAACTCCTGGAATTCATAGATGAACACAACCTTCTAAATGAAAGCGGTTACGTCATGTGTGAGCATGGATCAGAAATTACATTGGAAAATAATATCGGGATATTGAAGAAAGTAAGGGAAGAAACGTATGGAATCATAAGGATTTCCATATTTGCAAAAGAAAACCAAGCAGGAAACTAAAAAGGTCAGGAGGTACCATCATGGCGAGCATAGCAGTTTGTCCGGGAAGCTTTGATCCCATTACATATGGTCATTTGGATATTATTACACGAGGTGCGAAAGTCTTCGATCAAATTTATGTCGTGGTCTTAAATAATTCTTCCAAGAAACCATTATTCTCTGTAGAGGAAAGAATTGAATTGATACGGGAGGTCACTCGGGATATTCCAAATGTAGTCGTAGATTCTTTTCAAGGCCTACTAGTCGATTACGCTAAAAAAGTGAATGCGAAAGCAATCATCAGAGGGTTACGGGCTGTTTCGGACTTCGAATATGAGATGCAGATCACATCTATGAACAGGGTTTTGGAAGATGATATCGAGACATTTTTTATCATGACGAATAACCAATACTCTTTCTTAAGCTCAAGTATTGTAAAAGAAGTGGCAAAGTACGGAGGAAACATATCTGAATTAGTACCGAGGCGTGTGGAGGAATCCTTAAAGGAGAAGTATGGTGAACTGAATAAATCTGAATAAAGGCTGAAGGGTTGGTCCAAGTGCATGAATGTTCACTTTATCCATGAAGAGTGATACGTCAGACACATGGATCAACCCGTTTCTTATTCATATTCTTGTCTTTTTACATAAAGGAAAATATAAAGTATCAGGCTGAAGATGGTGATGATTGGCCCTGCGGTCTTAAACCAATATAGCATGTCAGTCCAGAAGGCGCTATTTTTCACGGCGAATACAGGTACGGCATTCGAGAGTTGTTCATCAGAGAACCTTTCATATATTGGTTTCCAGATAAAAATGGTGGTGATCGATGCGGCAATACCGTGGAGGCATCTGGCATAGAAAAAAGGTTTGAACCGTATATCGGTTTCAGCTAAGATGCTTGCGACCTGTGCTTGAACGCTGAATCCGCTGAACCCCAGTATAAAGCTTGTAATAATGGCTTGCTGAAGAAGAGTGGCTTCATTTACCCCGCTTGTCAGTTTCGAGCCTAATGTAATTTCAAACAAGCCTGAAATAAATGGAATGCTTAAGAGTTCCGGTAGTTGAAGCAGAATAAATAGAGTAGAAAAAGCATCCGCTATAAACGTCGTGATGTGCAGGTGGTAAAGCATTTTATTTATGACGGAAAACAAGATGATAAACCCGCCTATCATCAATAAAGTTTGAATGGAGGAGGTGACAGCGTCCCCTAGTAGTTTCCCAATAGGTCGTTTATCCTTCATCCTCGTATGATGAAGCGCAGCAAAGGCTTCCCTGAGGATAAATCCTCTCTTCCTGTAAATATGTCGTTTCGGTTCTTCCACTTCCTTCCCTCCATAAAATCTCATAACGACTCCTACACATATGTTTCCAATATAATGAGCGGCAGCCAGTACGATGCCAAGGGTGGCATTTTGGAAAAAACCAACCGACACAGCACCAAAAATAAATAAAGGATTGGAAGAGTTCGTAAAGGAAACAAGGCGCTCCGCTTCCAATTTCGTGATTTGATCTTCTTGTCTCAAACGGGCCGTCAGTTTAGCTCCTGACGGAAATCCTGAAGCCATTCCCATTGCCCACACGAATCCTCCTACCCCAGGTACACGGAAAAGTGGCCTCATTAGAGGTTCCAGCATAACTCCGATAAATCTGACAACCCCAAAACCAATCAGCATCTCGGACACGATGAAAAATGGAAGTAATGAAGGAAAGACGATTTCCCACCACATATCTAATCCCCTTATGGATGCCTCCAGAGATTCTCCAGGCATCATAATGAGAGATCCTGCAAATACAGTCACGCTTACGGATAAAGCCAAGGTTTTGATTTTCGCTTTGAGCAACCGGACTTCCCCCTCTTATGAATTAAGTTCCTGCTATATCAATTCCTTGTGATATGGGAAAAGAATGATAAAATGAGATTAATTCAACTTGTCCTCATATTATTCAATATACTCATACATAAATGAAATAGACCATATGATGAATTGTACCGAAAACTCGGGGAAAAGGGGGAAGGGCATGAAAAGACCGAAGATTGGGTTAGCCCTTGGCTCGGGTGGCGCAAGAGGATTTGCACATTTAGGTGTGTTAAAGGCATTTGACGAAGCAAAGATACCGATTGATATGATTGCAGGAAGCAGTATGGGAGCTCTTGTGGGCTGCTTTTATGGAGTGGGCCATAAAATGGAAGACCTTTACAAGCTTTCCACGACCTTCAGAAGAAAGTATTATCTTGACTTCACCGTCCCTAAGATGGGATTTATTTCAGGTAAGAGAATAAAAGAATTCATTCAGCTTTTCACCCACAATAAAAATATTGAAGATTTGAACATCCCCGTAAGCGTGGTGGCCACTGATATTACCAACGGTGAAAAAGTCGTATTCACAACGGGTCCTATTTCAAGTGCGGTCCGTGCAAGCATTGCGATTCCCGGTATATTTGTACCGGAAAGAATAAACGGCCGCTTACTGGTGGATGGTGGCGTTATTGACAGGGTACCCGTTTCGGTGGTGAAAGAGATGGGTGCTGACCTCGTCATCGGAGTCGATGTATCCCACGTGAAACGGAATGCGGAAATCACAACGATTTATGATGTTATCATGCAAAGCATAGATATCCTTCAATTAGAAATCGTCGCACACCGGGAATTCGCTTCAGACTTTATGATCAGGCCCCATGTAGAGATGTATAGTACAAGAGCGTTCAAGAATATCGAAGAAATTATCGCAATGGGGGAAGAAGAGGCAAAGAAGGTTATTCCTTCAATTCAAGATGCTTTAGATAATTGGAAGGAGTAAAATGCATGAAAACGAAAACATTAATCAGGACATTGGTCATCATGACCATCATTATGGTTGCCACATCCTTTTATTATCTCCCCTTCTATGTGACGAAACCGGGTGGTGCCCATGAATTGGATCCGATTGTGAAGGTAAAGGATGGGTATGAAGACGAGGGAGAATTGATGCTTACAACTGTGAGGATGGGGCGGGCCAATATCTATGCCTATCTGATTGCCACCGTAAAAAAATACGAATATATCTTTCCAGTAGAAGAAATCAGGAGCCCTCACGAAAGCGATGAAGAATATAACCTCAGGCAACTCCATTTAATGGCCGACTCTCAGAACCATGCCATTGAAGTGGCCTTCAAAAAAGCAGGAAAACCCTACGAATACACTTATAAAGGGATCTATGTCCTGAACATTTATCCATCCATGCCTGCAGAGGATGTGTTAAATCCTGGTGATCGGATAACGGCTGTTGATGGTAAAGCCTTTCAGTCATCAGAGGAATTCATTGGCTATGTCAGTGAGAAAAAAAGCGGGGATAAGGTGGAGATTACCTACGTACGGAATGGTGAAGAACTGGTTGATAAGATCCCGCTTAAATCTTTCCCCGATATGCCGGATAAGGTTGGTCTTGGGATCACACTAAGTGATGATAAAGAGATCAAAACCGATCCTCCCGTCGAACTGAACACCGAAGAAATAGGAGGACCTTCTGCTGGTTTGATGTTTAGCTTAGAGATTTACAATCAATTAACGGAGGATGATCTTACGAAAGGGTATTCTATAGCCGGAACGGGAACCATTTCCGAAAAGGGGGAAGTTGGGCGGATCGGAGGCATCGAACAAAAGGTCATCGCAGCTGACAAAGCGGGGGCGGAGTATTTTCTTGCTCCTCATGAAACCGTTTCAAAGGAAATGAAAGAAAAATATCCGGACCTTGTATCCAACTATACAGCAGCCAAAAGAACCGCTGAAGATATTGGTACGGATATGAAAGTGATACCTGTGAAAACATTTGATGAAGCGTTGGTGTTTTTACAGAAACTGGGTGAATAGTCAAAGAGGCTGCTATGTCAGCCTCTTTTTTTTATATCATGACAGGGGGCTGTGTCCATTCTTGAAAAAGTAATTTCTTTCTGTGTGAGGCATGTGTCAACCCGAGTGAATAAACTTCAGCCGCTCTGACATCCAATGCTACATCAAACGGATCAGCGCTTGAAAGCTTGCTGATGAGTGGCAAAGGCAGTTCTTTTTTTCTCGAATGGATAAACTTTCTTCCCATATCATTCATTCCAAGCAGGCGGATATAACGTGGAGATGAGTCTCTCTCTCTCATCTCGTCTTTTCGAGTATTGGTTAAGATATGTAGGAGCATACGTTGAAGTCGTGTCCATGTATAGCGTTTCGTTTTGAGCTTCACCATCAATTCTTCAAAGGAAGCCGAAGATTTCACACATTCTGTGATTCGATTCTCTATCCCTTCTTCGATTTCATAAATCTCTTTCAATTGGTCTTTGGACGAAGAAAGTAGCTTATACTGCAAAAGAAGCCAATAATTTTCCCAACGATGAAATCCACCGAATTCATTTTGGTATTGTTCTAACTGTTCGAGAGAAGAAGCTGGGAGATACGAGGCAATTCGTCCCTCACCCGATCTGCTGAAAATATGTTTCCTGATGCTTGTAGCACTTGCAATCGAAGGGGAAGAGAAATGTTCATCATGGTATCCCGCTGATTCTCTTGAAATCGTGTATGCTTTTAATGATGAGTTCAGCTGGTTTCTTGCTTCTATATAATGATATCCCAGTATATTATTCGGTTTACTTAAGTCGATTACGGAGTGCCCGCCCCTTAACGATTGAAACGATTTAGCCAAAGCAGAGGGATAGCTCATTCCTTCCTGTATATAATCATTGATAAATTCATCGTAACGCTCCCGATTTGTTTCGATGAATTGCACAGTATTCTCAAACGTATCGATATCTCCATCTTCACTTCCAAAACAAAAACTTTCACAGCCTATTGCATCGAGGAGTGAAATAGCTCCCCGTGAAAAAATTTCAGCATGCTGTGTGGCAAAACTATAAGGAAGTTCAATTACAACGTCAACACCTGCTTCTAACGCCATTCTGGTCCTGGACCATTTAGACACCAGTGCCGGCTCACCCCTCTGCAGAAAATGTCCGCTCATCACCGCCACCACAACATCGGCACCCGATGCTCTCTTCGTTTCATTTAGATGGTGCAGATGACCGTTGTGAAAGGGATTGTACTCTACTACTACTCCTGTCGCTTTCATGAATTCTTCGCATCCTTTCTAATCCTGAACTATGAATGATGTAATTCATTATATATGGAAATAAGATAGATTCTCTCCTTTTTAGAAATAATCATAACGAATATTATAAAATATTTGAAAGACCTTATATTTAAACGTTATAATTACAACACTATGGTTGTAAAGAGTGTAAAGAAAAAATATTGACAAACGGTATTATGAAAGCTATAATTACCTTTGTTGCCTAGAGGTGATGACATTGAAATGGTCAATAATACAATTACAAAAATTTAGAGACAAGGGACTTTCCATTGACGAAACAATTAATTTGGATGAATTGAAAGAAATCGATCCCCAAATTATAGAAGTCTCACCTATTCGAGTGTCTGGAAAGGCGGACATCGCATCAAAACGGGTCACCTTCCATCTTCATATAGAAGGAAAGTTGGTATTACCTTGCTCAAGAACCCTTGTGGATGTTGATTTACCTGTTGACATTAAAACGATTGAAACCTATCTTCTAAGTGAAACGGAATATGAACAGTACGAGGAAGAAGAGGTACATCGTGTTCAAGGTGATGTGATTGATTTAAAACCTGCTATAAGAGAATTGCTGTTACTTGAGATTCCGATGCAAGTAATAAGTGATGAAGCGAGAGAACAAGATGAGATGCCTTCTGGAAAGAACTGGGAAGTTCTGACAGAAGAACAGGCTTATCAAGTCGAGCAGGAGGAAGAAAAGAAAGTTGATCCTCGTCTCGCTGACTTAGCAAAACTTCTTGATCAAAACAAGAAATCTTAAAAGCGAAGTACCAGTTCGACTGGCTTCATAATGAGTATGAATCTCTTTTAAGGAGGTGGGAAGAATGGCAGTACCTTTTAGAAGAACTTCTAAAACAGCAAAAAGACAACGCCGTACACACTTCAAACTACGTGTGCCTGGTATGGTAGCATGCCCAAACTGTGGTGAAATGAAACTAGCACACCGTGTTTGTAAAGAGTGCGGAACGTATAAAGGAAAAGAAGTTGTAAACAAATAATTGTTTGCATCGGAAAAAGCGCGAAAGAGGCCATGGCTCTTCGCGCTTTTTTTATTGCCATGAAAAAGAAAGGTCTGTTCATCCCAAATGGAAAGCCATACACTATATATGATAGGAGGGAGACAGATATGGAAGAATATGTGTTACATATGAATGAAGATGGTATCCTGCAGTTTATCATCAATCGACCTGAGAAGCGGAATGCAGTGAGCTATGAAATCATGCACGGTCTGGAAAAAGCGTTAGATGAGTGTATTCAAAATGATCACGTCAAAGCGTTCCTCATAACGGGAAGTGGGGATCAAGCTTTTTGTTCAGGAGGAGATTTATCTCAATTCCATAACCTTAAAACAGAGAGTGAAAGTTATGGAATGCTCAGTAAAATGGGAGCACTCATTACGAGACTGGCATTTCTACCAAAACCTACTATTGCATTTATCAATGGAATCGCAATAGGGGGAGGATGTGAGATTGCTACTGCCTGTGATTTCAGGATTGCCAAGAGGAACGCAAAAATGGGGTTTGTTCAAGGAACCCTTGCCATTACCACAGGATGGGGAGGAGGGACGTTGCTTCATGAAAGGCTGACTGTGTCGAATGCGTTGTCCCTTCTAATGACTGCCAGGGTGGAAGAGGCAGAATTCTTACACCGAATAGGATTTATCGATGAATTGGTTGATGATATCGTGCCTATCCATGATATCCCGTTTATTAAAATGATTTCATTAAAATCGGAAGCTGTATTAAGGTCCTATAAAAAGCAGCTTCTTGAAAAATGGGATAAAAAGAGAATAGAAGAAAATATACTCAATGAAATAAGGCAATGTTCTAAACTTTGGGCAAAAGAGGAGCATCATAAGGCAGTGGACAAATTCTTTAATCAATAGGAAACAAGTGATGAAAGAAACAGGAAAATGGATATCCTGTTTCTTTTTGCATCACTTAAAAAAATAGTGGTGAAGATTCTATCTTCTCTAGTAAGAGCATATGTATGGATAAACCGGATCTTACAGGGGGGATGGATATGTCTTCGAATAGACAGGATGCATGGAGTCAAGATGAAGATGTGTTGTTAGCAGAAGTGGTATTGCGCCATATACGGGAAGGCGGTACTCAGCTGCAGGCATTTGAGGAAGTAGGGAAAAAACTGTCCCGTACATCAGCTGCTTGCGGCTTCCGTTGGAACTCATTTGTACGGAAACAATATAAATCTGGAATCGAATTGGCAAAAAAACAGAGAAAGCAATCAAAGAAACATTCACCGATCAGTAAGGTCAAGGCTGAAGCGCAAGAACTGCCATCACATGTAGACAGTCCTCCAGCTGAGGCGGCTTCCGAGGTGTTTTCAATGGGGAGTATGATTAATTACCTCCAAAAGGCAGAAGAAGCTGTACGCAATGGGGAAAAGGTTAAGAGTGAAAATGCCCAGCTACATGAAGAAATCTCTTATTTAAAAGAAAAGCTTCAAGGGACAGAGGCAGAGCTTAAAGAGTGCGAGGCAAAATTCAATCTCCTTGAAGAAGACCATAAATCATTATTAGCTATTTTTGAAAAAGCAAGGAAGATGGCCCTGTTGCAGGGGAATGAAGACAAAGTGAAATTCCAGATGGATAAAAATGGTAATCTTCAAAGGCTGAATAAATGAAAAGAACAATAGGCCGGCAAATATCAATTAGCCGGCCTATTTTTATTCTTTGGGAAGCATGCAGTCTCTGATTGAGCCTCCCTCCGCTTTTGAATAGTCAGGCTCCGGCGGATAGAGTCTCCGAGGTCATAAGGCAACCCTGCCAAAAAGGCAAAGTGCGCCTTTCCAGCAGGGTCGTCTTATGCAGATCGCCTCAGGTAGAGCCGACTCAGCTTAAATAGTTAACTCATTTTTTGTTCTTTAACGCCTTCTGGAAACCATACGTATGGATTCTCGCCTAAATCTCTTTCCACTTCATAGGTTACCGCTTCGAAGCCCATCTTCTCCCAGAATCCCTGGGATTTAATGCGTGAATTTGTTTTGATGGGTAAACCGAAGCTTTTGGCGAATTCTACCAGCATTTTTCCATAGTGTTTGTTTTGATATTTGGGCAATACTTCAAGCTTCCATAGTTCCAAATAATTTTGAGGAGGGTCAAAGTATTGATCAAAGCGTGCATTCCGCTGGTACAAGCTCATTCTTGCAACCAGAGTATCTCCAAAATAAATCCCATAAAAAGGTGATTCGCTATCATTTTCAATAATATTTGCTTGTAAGTCTTCCAACATGGATAATTCCTGTACACCATATTCTTTAAATTTCTTAAACTCTTCAAGAGTTTTGTAGTTTACTTTTAATTTCTCCACTTTCACTGCCATCCTATGACCTCCTAAAAATGCTAAAAAGTATATCCGGGAAAACAAGATGATCTTGTTTCCGTTTGCAACTGATCAAAGATCATGCAAGGATTTACTATTATTATATAACAAATAAACAAAAAATTCTGCACTTAATTAAGAAAACGTTTACAATAAAGAAGAAGGAATTCGACGATTTTTGTAGAATTCGTAATATGAACAACTGTGTTCTATTGAGAAAGGGGAGAGATTGTGCAGAAGATTCTAATTGCAAATAGGGGAGAAATTGCTTCACGAATTATTAAAACCTGTAAACAATTAAACATTCAAACAGTGGCTGTTTATTCTGATGCAGATAAGGATATGCCCTTTGTGAAGGAAGCGGATATTTCGCACCGAATAGGTGAAGCACAAGTGAATCGCTCATACTTAGTAGTGGATCATATACTGGATGTAGCCAAAAAGGAAAAAGTGGATGGCATTCATCCAGGCTATGGTCTCCTATCCGAAAATGCAGACTTTGCAAAGAGAGTGACAGAAGAAGGCATCACCTTTATAGGGCCTTCCAGCGAAATTATTGAAAAGATGGGTGACAAAGTGGAGGCAAGAAAGGTCATGCAACAAGCTTCGGTTCCTGTCGTTCCTGGAAGTGAAGGCGGGGTGGAATCCATAGAGGACGCCAAGCATGTGGCAAAGGGAATTGGCTATCCCATCATGTTAAAAGCCAGTGGCGGGGGCGGAGGCATTGGTATGATTCGCTGTGAAAATGAGCAAGCGCTCGTTCAAAGCTTTGATTCTACTAAAAACCGCGCTAAAGCCTATTTTGGGAAAGAGGAAGTCTTTCTTGAGAAATGCATTGAGCATGCAAGGCATGTGGAAGTGCAGATCTTTGGGGATCATCATGGGAATGTCGTTCATCTGTTCGAGCGGAATTGTTCTGTTCAAAGACGTAACCAAAAAGTGATAGAAGAATCGCCTTCTCCTGTTCTTTCAGAAGCAGCGAAGGAAAAAATGTTTGCTTCTGCTATCCAGGCAGGTAAGGCAGTCAACTACACCAATGCCGGAACAGTGGAATTTATAGTGGATGAAGAAGAAAATTTTTATTTTCTCGAAATGAATACACGACTTCAAGTAGAACATCCGGTCACAGAAGCCATCACGGGATTGGATCTTGTCAAATGGCAGCTTTTAGTTGCTTCTGGTGAACCCTTGCCCTTATGTAAGCAGGAGGAAATATCGAGGAATGGTCATGCTATCGAGTTTAGAGTATATGCCGAGGACCCGAAAACCTTTTACCCTTCCCCTGGCCTGTTAACGACCTTGCAATGGGGTGAAGGGGAAGGAGTTCGAATCGATAGCGGTTACGAAGAAGGAAACAAAGTCACTCCTTTCTACGATCCGATGATCTCAAAATGTATTATAAAAGGTAACGACCGCAGTGATGCAGTACATAAAGCCAAGTTATTCTTTGAAGGGGTAACCATTGAAGGGGTAAAGACGAATGTCACTCTATTCAGGGATATCATTGAAGACAGGGGCTTTATCGAAGGGGCTTATACCACCAAGTGGCTGCAGGACTTTCTCTCAGCAACGCGTCCGTAATCAAGAAGTTTGGGGAATATGGTGCTATTTACGTACAACCCATCAAATAGAGAACAAACAGGAGGAATCAATCATGAAAGAAGTTACATCATCAATGGCAGGAACGGTTTTAAATGTACTGGTGGAACAGGGGGGAGAGGTATCGGTTGGGGATACTGTCCTGATGCTTGAATCAATGAAAATGGAAATCCCTGTAGAAGCAGAAACCGAAGGGAAAGTTGCAGAAATTAAAGTGAGTGTCGGGGATTTTGTTAACGAAGGCGACGTGTTACTCGTTATTGAGGGATGAATGATCGAAATGTCAAGTCAGGGAGGTAATTCATTTCTCTGACTTGATTACGTATTTACATAAACCGACGGAGGGGATATTATGTCGACATCTAAAACTATCATCAACACTCTTGAACAGACTAGAGAAAAGATTACTTCAGGCGGTCAGCCGAAATATCATGAGAAACTGAAGGAACAGAAAAAGATGTTTGTTCGTGATCGACTTCAACAGTTATTTGATAACGGGGATTATCAAGAAGATGGTATGTTTGCAAACAATAAGTCAGAAGATTTACCAGCGGATGGGGTAGTGACGGCAATTGGGAAGATCGGTGGCCAGACGGTTTGTGTAATGGCCAATGACTCTACAGTCAAAGCGGGTTCATGGGGAGCGAGAACAGTTGAGAAGATCATCCGAATCCAAGAGACTGCCTTGAATCTTAAAGTCCCTATTTTATATTTAGTGGATTCAGCCGGAGCCCGGATTACCGATCAGTTGGATATGTTTCCAAACCGGCGTGGCGCAGGTAAGATTTTTCACAACCAAGTGAAAATGTCAGGGATGGTTCCTCAGGTTTGTGTACTCTTTGGGCCTTCAGCTGCTGGAGGGGCGTATATCCCGGCGTTCTGTGACATCGTTATCATGGTTGATGGAAATGCATCCATGTATCTTGGTTCTCCACGTATGGCGGAGAAAGTAATAGGTGAAAAAGTGACCTTTGAAGAAATGGGCGGTGCAAGAATGCACTGCACTGTCAGTGGGTGTGGTGATCTCCTGGCAGCTTCTGAAGAGGAAGCCATTGAAGAAGCGAAGAGATATTTAAGTTATTTCCCTGCCAATTATAAGCACAAGCCCGCAGTCAGGGAAGGATTGGCACCTAGGCATGAGAAACTCCTAGAAGATATCATCCCGGAACATCAAAATGCCCCTTTTAACATGTATGACTGCATCGATGCATTGATTGATGAAGGAAGCTTCTTTGAAATGAAAAAACTTTTCGCTCCTGAATTGATCACGGGGTTTGCCCGCATGGATGGGAAAGTTGTCGGTATCATTGCCAATCAACCAAAGGTAAAGGGAGGAGTCCTTTTTCACGATTCTGCAGACAAGGGTGCTAAATTCATCCAGTTATGTGACGCTTTCCATATTCCATTATTATTCCTGGCTGATGTTCCTGGGTTTATGATTGGAACAAAAGTGGAGAGGGCAGGGATCATTCGACATGGAGCAAAGCTGATCGCTTGCCATGAGCTCCGCAACGGTTACGAAGATATCTGTCATTGTAAGAAAAGCTTACGGTGCAGGGTTATATGCCATGGCAGGTCCGGCGTTTGATCCCGATGTCTGCATAGCTCTTCCGACAGCCCAAATTGCCGTGATGGGACCGGAAGCCGCAGTAAATGCTGTATATTCAAATAAGACAAGCAATCGAAGATCCGAAAGAGAGAATACAATATGTACAAGAAAAACAGAAGGAATATAAAGAGCATATTGACATTTATAAATTGGCATCTGAACTGATCGTGGATGAAATAACAGCACCAAATGAATTGCGTTCTGTATTGATTCAACGTTATGAGCTTTATGAAACGAAAGATGTTCAATTTAGTGAAAGAAAGCATCCCGTATATCCTGTTTAAGCCTGAACAAGTAAGACCCGTTCCGTGGGACGGGTCATTTTTATATATATAGAATGAACCTTTTAGCCTATCCTAGTTACAGAAAATTTGGTAAACTATTCTTAAAACTTGTTTGTTAAGGAGACGTTATGAAAATAGGAATTGTCGGGGGAGGAGCAATCGGGCTTTTGTTTGCAGGGTGGTTGGGGCAAACGTTCGATGTGACTCTTTGGGTTAGAAGAAAGTCACAGGTAGAGAACCTCTCATTGAAAGGTGTAACAATCCATAGAGGGAACTCTTCTTTCACAACAAAAATCCACTCTGAGTTAGTGATGGAAAGTCCATTGGAATGTGACCTTATGATTGTGGCAGTGAAGGAATATGATTTAAAGCCCTTGGAGAGTATGTTAGAGCTCCTAGATCCCCAAATACCACTGATATTTCTCCAAAATGGTATCGGACATCTTGAGTGGTGTAGATCACTTCCCCACCACAATGTATTTGCAGGGTCGGTAGAACATGGAGCACTGAAAGAAAATGACCACACCCTCCATCATATAGGCGAGGGGAAGACGAACCTTGCCATAATCAAAGGAGAGTGGGGTTTAGTGGAAACATTATTTTCACTGAGCATCCCAGCTTTTCCTTTCTCGTTTAAACAAGACTTCGAAGAAATGCTCCTTACGAAGTTATTCGCCAATGTACTGATTAACCCCCTAACGGCTATAGCCCGTGTACCAAATGGGCGCCTAGTTGAAAATCCCCACTTTCATCAAATACAAAGGGAACTTTTCCAAGAATTGCTTCTACTCTTCCCTCGCATGAAAGGGGTCATTTCCTTTGAGGGAGTGGAACGTATTTGCATGAACACATATCAAAACAGATCTTCCATGTTGAAAGATGTTGAATCTGGAAAGAAAACAGAATTGGAATCCATCTTAGGTATTCTCCTGGCGAAAGCAGATAAAGATCACCATTTTGTACCCATCATGAAGGTAATATACAGATTAGTGAAAGGCATAGAAAGAGAAGGAATGGGGGGATAAAATGGCTTCGATTTTTTCGACCATCATTGCCATATTCGTTTTGATCCCATTTTTGGGATATTTCATCTGCTTCATCGTTGCGAAAGAGATTATGAAGAACCACAGAAAAGCCGTTCATTTTGCCTTAGACATCACAACATTTCTTTTAATCGTGTCCGTTCACTTCATTGTGATTGCCATTTGGCAAACCTCCTATCTGTGGCTTATTTTTCTTATTATTTGCTCTATCGGGATACTCTTTGCCACTATGTATTGGAAGATTAAGGGCGAGGTTCACTATCCCAAGGTATTCAGAGGGTTCTGGCGTGTGAATTTCCTATTGTTCTTTGCTGCTTATATAACGTTGATGATAACAGGACTGATACTACGGATCCTTGATTTGTATTAAATGGCAACAGGCAAGTTTTTTCCTTTTCTCATTGTGGAATGATATACTCATCGTTAGGATATAAAGAGCTAGAAAAGGAGTAATTCAAATGGAATTGGAAAGCTTGAACATTCCAGCAATAAATCGGTTTGCCTCACAGTATTTAAAGCAAGAAGAGCCTGTCACTTCTTATTTCCACTATAACGTTAACAGTCCTGCCGTCTATTCTGAGCGGTTGAAAGATTTAGGTTCCCGACAATTTCACAGAATGGAGCTTGCTGAATGCATTGCTTCCTATATGAAGTCGCTTCCGACATCTGCGAAGGTAGAAGAATCCCTTGTCAAATTGCGAAACAATGCCGTTACTGTCATCGCAGGGCAGCAGGCGGGTCTATTGACGGGTCCGCTCTACACGATACATAAGATCATTTCGGTCATACAATTAGCAAGGCAGCAGGAAGAAGAATTAAATCATCCTGTCGTTCCTGTTTTTTTGGATAGCCGGGGAAGATCATGATTATCAAGAAGTAAATCATATATATATAGAAAAAGGGTCCAAGTTAGTAAAGGTCGGTTATCCTGAGCGCGTCGTGGAAAAGAAAATGACGTCACATATTACATACTCTAAGCCAGTAATGAAAAAGTGGCTTGATGACATATTTCTGCTTTTGGGAGAAACGGAGCATACGAAACAATTGAAAGAGGACCTTACGATAATGGTTGATGAAGAGGAGGATATCGTCCGCTTTTTTGCCCACTTTGTCATGAGCTTATTCAAAGATTTCGGCCTACTGGTCATCGATTCAGCCTATCCTTTATTAAGAAAGCTAGAATCAACACATTCTCACTATTTACTAAAGAACAGTCAATCCATTACAAATGCAGTGTTAGAGCAACAAGAAATGATTAGGGGAAATGGATTTAGTACTCAATTGGATGTCTCGCCTTCTGCAGCCAATCTCTTTATTCAATATCAGAACGAAAGGGCCTTATTAGAGAGAGAAGGAAATACGTTTGTTGAGAAGAATGGCAGTAAATCATATTCTGAAGTGGAACTGCTATCCATTCTGGAGGAAAGTCCTGAATCATTCAGCAATAATGTTGTTACGAGGCCCCTGATGCAGGAATGGTTATTCCCCACTCTGGCCTTTGTCGCGGGTCCTGGTGAGATTGCCTATTGGGGAGAGCTGAAAAAAGCTTTTGAATTCGTTGATTTGAAAATGCCTCCAGTGGTGCCGAGATTAAATATTACCATTCTAGAACGTGAAATAGATAAACGAATGACTGACTTGCAATTAACTCTTCATGGAGTGATTACAGAAGGAGTATCAACAGCCCGTGATGCCTTTTGGAAATCGCTGGAACGTCCAGGTTTAGAGTTGGAAATGAAACAAATCAAAGATGAACTCCAACGGAAGTATGAAAGAATCCGGGAGGAGGCTGTAAGCATCGATCGAGGATTACATCAGATAATAGATAAGAACCTTGAGTTCCACCTTAATCAGTTCGATTATTTACGCAGCAAAGTGGATAAAGCACTGAAAGATAAGCATTCCTTGACTTTGCATCAATTTATGAAGGTGGAAAACAGCATAAGGCCAAATGAAGGACCTCAGGAAAGAACGTGGAATATTCTTTATTTCCTTAACAAATACGGACCAGAATTCGTGAAAGATCTAACCCTTCAAGACTTTGCTTTCGACGGAACTCATAAAGTAGTCTATCTGTAAGCTCTACTTCGTTCAAAAAAAGGACCTAATTCGTTTATTATTGCGGATTAGGTCCTTTTTCCGTTGTTTAAAGACAAATTTCAACCCTTGAAAAATGTCTGGAAAAGAGAGAAAAAGACTAATGAAAAATAGAGGGAATATTTTGCCGGGAAAGAATTTAGAAAAGAGTGGAGAAAAGTGGGGGGATGTGGTACATTTGTGATAGAAAGTGGGGGCAGTGCATATGTTCATGGGCGAATATCAACATAACATTGATAATAAAGGCCGTTTAATCATACCTGCCAAGTTCCGTGATCACCTCGGAGATTCGTTTGTCGTCACCCGGGGACTCGATCAATGCTTATTTGGTTATCCCATGGATGAATGGCGAGCACTAGAAGAAAAGCTCAAAGCCCTGCCACTGACAAAGAAAGATGCCCGTGCCTTTACCCGATTCTTCTTCTCGGGAGCAACTGAGAGTGAATTAGATAAGACAGGCAGGGTGAATATTCCTGCTGCACTTGTGAATTATGCACATTTGGAAAAAGAATGCATCATTTTAGGAGTTTCCAATCGAATTGAGATTTGGAGTAAATCATTATGGGAAGACTATTTCACACAGTCCGAAGATTCATTTGCTGAACTTGCAGAGAATATGGTAGGGTTCGATATTTGATCCCCCACAAAACGTTCGATTGGAAAGGTGAATGCAACATGTTTAAACATACAACTGTATTGCTAAAGGAAACAGTAGATGGCTTGAATATTAAGGAAGATGGAGTATATGTAGATTGTACTTTAGGTGGAGCGGGACATAGTGAGTATCTTGTCACCCAGCTATCATCGAAGGGGCACCTGTACTGCTTCGACCAGGATGAGACGGCCATCGCCCATGCAAAAGAAAAGCTTTCAGCCTATCAGGATAGAGTAACGTTCGTTCAATCAAATTTCCGTCATCTAAAGGAAAAACTTGAACAACTTGGAGTACATAGTGTGGATGGGATTCTATACGACCTTGGTGTATCATCTCCTCAGCTGGATACTCCAGAAAGAGGTTTCAGTTATCATCATGATGCTCCACTCGACATGAGAATGGACTTGCAAGGTGAGGTAACTGCTTATGATGTAGTAAATCATTGGTCGTTTGAAGACTTGGTTCGGATATTTTACCGATATGGAGAAGAAAAATTCTCTAAGCAAATCGCAAGAAAAATCGAGGCGGCACGAGAGGTCAAGGCGATTGAAACAACTGGTGAGCTTGTTGAATTGATTAAGGAGGGGATTCCTGCACCAGCAAGACGTAAAGGTGGGCACCCAGCCAAGAGAGTCTTTCAAGCAATTCGAATTGCTGTGAATGATGAACTTGGAGCCTTTGAAGATTCACTGGAACAAGCCATAGACCTTCTTCACAAGGGAGGAAGAGTGAGTGTCATAACTTTCCATTCCCTCGAGGACCGCATTTGCAAAACCATGTTCAAAGAGAAGGCGTCTGGTCCTGACCTGCCTCCTGGATTGCCGATTATTCCTGAAGGATATGAAGCGGAGCTGCAGCTTGTTACAAGAAAACCGATTCTGCCAAGCGATGAAGAATTAGAGGAAAACAATCGAGCCAGGTCGGCTAAATTAAGAATTGCACAAAAAAATATATAAATAGAAAAGGAAACGGGAGGGAGAATTTTGAGTAACTTAGCCAGAAAGTTCGAGCAGCAAAACGTTGAGAAAACGAATCAATCCGTTCAAGCGAAGCCGAAACGTCTGAGTGAAGATAGAAAATCCATCATCACACCAGGTGAAAAGATTCTTGTAGGGATTTTTGCCATGGTATTTTGCTTTTTAGCCGTCCAGATTGTGACAACTCAAGCGGCCATTTACGATGTGAATAAAGAAGTCCAGCACGTTGAATCAACCATCGATAAACAAGAGAAGGCCAATAATGACCTCAAACTTCAAGTAAGTGAGCTCAGTACGTATGAGCGTATTCTTGAAAAAGCGAAAGAGCTTGGCCTTAACTTGAAAGAAAAGAATGTTAAGGTTGTTGAACAGTAATGAAAAAAAGACCAAGCATGAACATAGGGGCAGCCATCCTGTTCGGGATTTTCGGCTTGCTCTTTTTTGTATTAATGGTCCGCTTTGTCACGATTCAGGTCACCGGAGAAGCAGAGGGTAAAGTACTTGCTTCTCAAGCGGCAAAAAAATATATAAAAAGTCAGATTTTAGAGGCTCATAGAGGTACGATTTTCGATGGGAAAGGAGAAGTCATTGCCGAGGATACTTCTGCCTACACACTTGTTGCCATTTTAGATCCCAGCATCACGAGTGATCCGGAAAAACCAAAGCATGTGACAGATCCCCATGAAACAGCAAAAGCCCTTGCACCCTACCTTGACATGAAAGAGAGTGAAATATATGACCGCCTTAATCAAGAGGGGCGGTATCAGGTGGAATTTGGGTCTTCAGGCAGAGACCTGTCTCATCAATTAATGCTTGAGATCCGGGAACAGAATATACCTGGAATCACATTTAGGAAAGAAGCAAAACGTTTCTATCCAAATGGTTCCTTCGCCTCGCACCTTATCGGGTTTGCCCAAAAGTCCACATCGGATAACGGAGAATCTAAGACCGTAGGCAAAATGGGTGTGGAAGCAAGCTTTGATGAGGTGTTAAGTGGGAAGGATGGTTCAGTGGAATATAAGAGTGATGTGTGGGGGTATCTATTGCCAAATGCTGACGAGCATGTAACCGCCCCGCAGGATGGAGATTACATCTATCTTACCATTGACAAAAAAATTCAGACGTTTCTTGAAGAAGCAATGAATGAAGTCCAAAAAAAATATAAGCCTAAAAAGATGTTTGCGATTGTATCGGACCCCAAAACGGGGAAAATTCTAGCCATGTCTCAGAGGCCTACATTCCACCCTGATTCAAGGGAAGGCTTGCTTGACAACTGGACCAATTTCATCGTCGAGGATACGTATGAGCCAGGGTCAACGATGAAGTCCTTTTCCCTTGCAGCCGCCGTGAATGAAGGGAAATTCAATCCCCATGAACTATATCAATCAGGTAAATATTATGTTGAAAACGTCCATAATCCCATCAGGGACCATAATGGAGGAGAAGGGTGGGGAACGATTTCGTATTTAGAAGGAGTTCAAAGATCTTCCAACGTAGCATTTGCAAATTTACTGGATAAAATGGGGTTTGAAACGTATGAACAATACTTACAGGATTTTGGGTTTGGTAGGGCAACCGGTGTAGGATTGCCAAATGAAGCTTCCGGATCTATCTTATACCACTATCCAATTGAAAAATATACAACCATTTTTGGTCAGGGTACGACTGTGACACCTCTTCAGATGATACAGGCCCAATCAGCCATTGCAAATGATGGCAAAATGATGAAGCCTTATGTGATCTCCAAAATAGTCGATCCCAATTCGAAAAAAGTAATGAAAGAAACAAAGCCTGAAGTTGCCGGAGCCCCCATTACAAAAGAAACGGCTGAAAAGACAAGGGAGTACCTTGAAACAACGGTCACTTCAGAAAATGGGACAGGAACGAGATTTGCCATAGAAGGGTATCGTGTCGGCGGGAAATCCGGATCAGGTCAGATACCTGATCCGGAAACAGGTAAGTATATGAGTGGAAAAGAAAATTACCTGTTTTCTTTCATGGGCATGGCCCCTATTGAGGATCCTGAGTTAATTGTGTATGTAGGTGTGCAGCAGCCTGAACTGGAGTTGACTGAAATAGGGTCTGACCCTGTATCAGACATATTTAGGCCAGTGATGCAAAATAGCCTGAAATATTTAAACATTAAGCCTCAGGAAAAAGTGAGCTTAAAAGAATTGACAGTTCCTGATACGCAAAAAATGAGCATCGATGACGCAAAAAAAGCTTTAAAGGCAGCTGGTGCTTCTCCTGTGGTCGTTGGAAACGGTTCTAAAGTGATACAGCAATTGCCTCAGGCAGGAAGTAAAATCCTGCAGGGTGAAAAAGTGGTCATTCAAACGGACGGTGACACTACTATCCCCGATATGAAGGGTTGGTCGGTACGAGATGTATTCAAAGTAGCGAACGTAGCTGGACTGAAGATCAATATGGTCGGAAACGGGTATGCCGTCAGTCAAAATATTCAACCTGGGGTACCTGTGAAACAGGAGGAGCCACTCGTGGTGAATTTTAATACCCCTGATGAACATGAACAAAAAAATAAAGAAGAAGCAGTTGAAAAACGTCCACTTAATTAAGTGAAAGGGCTGACTTGGATATGTGACCCGCTCCTCTGGATCGATTACAATGTAGACGATTCATGGATGAGGAAGGTTACATGAAAGTCGCCCTTTTTCTTATGGTCTCCCTCATCGAATGAAGAAGGGTAGTCGGTCAAAACTCCTCCTTTCTTTGATTTCAAACATACCCCGATAGGTCCAAGCATATAATGGAACGAGCCATAGAAGGGGAGGTTCCATTTGTGAAAAGAGTATCCAATGTAACAGTAAGAAAGCGTTTAGCAGCTGCACTGGTAGCAGGAGTCCTGATATTCTCCATTATCGACATAAGGCTTGGTTATGTTCAGTTCTTTAAAGGGGACTGGCTTACGGGGTTGGCAAAGGACTCATGGAGTCGGAATATTCCATTTCAACCTGAGAGGGGTAAGATCGTGGACCGTAATGGGGTGGAACTTGCAGGGAATCAGAGTGCCCCGACGATATTTGTCGTCCCGAGACAAATTACCGATCCCCAGGGAACCGCAGATAAACTGGCGGCTGTTCTTAATATTTCAGTAGAAGCTGCATATAAATATGTAACACAGAGTGCCAATATGGTCTTGATTAAAGAAGCTCGTAAAATCTCATACGACAAAGCGAAAGAAGTCAGGGACCTTAACCTTAAAGGGGTTTACTTAGGTGAAGATTCTAAGCGGTATTACCCATATGGAAGCTATCTATCCCATGTTCTCGGCTTTGCAGGGATAGATAACCAGGGGTTGATGGGACTCGAACTTTCATATGATGAAGAGCTTAGTGGAGATAAAGGGTATGTGAAATTCTTCTCCGATGCAAAAGGAAAAAGGATGCCTGATATGGCAGACGACTTTGAGAAACCGGCGAATGGACTGGATTTAAAGCTAACCATCGATACAAAGGTCCAAACCATCATTGAGCGTGAATTGGATATTGCTCAAGCCACCTACAACCCGGATGGGATCATCGCGATTGCCATGAATCCAAAAACCGGTGAAATCTTAGCCATGTCAAGCCGGCCGACTTTTGATCCGGCAAATTTCAGAAACGTTCCCCAGGAAATCTATAACCGTAATCTACCAATCTGGAGCACCTATGAACCAGGGTCTACATTTAAAATCATTACCCTTGCAGCAGCCCTTGAAGAGAATAAAGTCGACCTTCATAAGGAAAAATTCCATGACCCCGGTCATATAGAAGTAGCCGGTTCTACCCTTCATTGTTGGAAGAGGGGAGGACATGGAACCCAGACCTTTCTTGAAGTTGTCCAAAATTCATGTAACCCAGGGTTTGTGGAGCTCGGGGAAAGGCTGGGGAAAGAAAAGCTCTTCAGTTATATCCATGATTTTGGATTTGGACAAAAGACAGGGATTGACCTTCAAGGAGAGGGGAAGGGAATTCTCTTTAATCTTGATCGGGTAGGACCTGTGGAGCAGGCAACTACGGCTTTCGGTCAGGGTGTGGCCGTGACTCCGATTCAGCAGGTAGCCGCTGTATCGGCAGCCGTCAACGGGGGGATTTTGTATCAACCGTATATAGCAAAGGAACTTGTGGACCCTTCCAGTGGAGAAGTGGTAATGAGAAAAACGCCTCAAATGAAGAAGAGGGTCATCTCTGAAGAAACATCAAAGCAAATACGCGAAGCGTTAGAAAGTGTTGTTGCACAAGGTACAGGAGGGAAAGCCTTTGTAGATGGATACCGGGTAGGCGGGAAAACGGGGACCGCTCAAAAGGCAAAGGACGGCAAGTACTTGGAAAACAATCACATTGTTTCATTTATGGGGGTTGCTCCTGCAGATGATCCTGAAATTGTCGTCTATGTAGCTGTCGATAATCCAAAAGGTACAGTACAATTTGGTGGAGTCGTAGCCGCACCAATTGCAGGAAGTATCATTGGAGATAGTTTGGAAGCGATGGGAGTGCCTAAGAGGAAGGATCAGATTGAAAAGAAGATGACGTGGACGGATACACCCATGGTTGAAACCCCGGATTTAGTGGGATTGACTAAAAATGAGTTACAGGAGCAGCTCGTTAATCTTGACTTAGATATAAGTGGGAATGGAGATAAAGTGGTGAGTCAATCCCCGGATCCAGGCGTGAAAATTAAGCAAGGATCAAAAGTCAGGGTATATCTATCCGAATAACTTACAACTGAGCCACTCACATTGTCATGATTCATGATATACTTCATATTTATGTCCAGGGCTTCTTGATCGAAGGGAGCCCTGAAATAGGAAAATGTGACAGTCTGTGAGTTATCGATAATTTTAACCAACTAAGATAAAAGGTTGATAGCTTTCATTCGCATTTTTTTTGTAAAATATAAAAAGGTTGCTTTCTACCTGTGAGGAGTTGAAAAGATGAGATTGCACACTTTGCTGGAAGTACTACCATTTTACTCAGTACAGGGCGAAGGGGATCCGGTTATCTCAAACATAGCTAATCACCATAAGAAAGTAAATGGTGACTTATTTATCTGTATTAACGGATTGGAAATCGATAGCCACTCTCTGGCAAATGAGGCTGAAAAGAGCGGTGCTTCTGCCATTCTAGCTGAGAGGGGCATTGAGGCAAATGTCCCTGTCATAATCGTTCCCGATACGAAGAAATCAATGGCGATACTTGCAGACCACTTCTATAAGCAGCCCTCCCATCAGCTTTTATTGGTTGGGGTGACAGGGACAAATGGTAAGACCACCACCACCCATCTGATTGACCAGATATTTACCAACTGTGGGATCATGACAGGTATGATAGGGACGTTGCACATAAAAGTGGGGGATGAATTACAAATAAGCCATAATACGACCCCTGACAGCTTAACGCTCCAACAAACGTTTAAGCGGTTCTGTGATAAAGGTGTACGTTCTGCCGTAATGGAAGTTTCATCCCACGCATTGGATCAGGGGAGAGTCCAAGGGTGTGACTATGATATTGCCGTGTTCACGAATCTGACTCAGGATCACCTGGATTATCATAAATCCATGGATGATTATCGAAATGCAAAAGGCTTATTGTTTTCTCAATTAGGGAATACTTATTTTAAGAAAACACCTAAGTACGCCATTATTAATAAGGATGATGCAGCAGCTGATTATTTTATCGGGGTTACAGCCGCACATGTATTTACATATGGTCTGTCTCCGTCTGCTGACTTCTACGCCAGAGATATTGTCTTAAAAGCGACGGAGACCTCATTTACCCTTGTTTCACCATTTGGAGAAAGAGAGATGCAATTTAAATTAGCTGGACAATTTAACGTGTATAACGCTCTTGCTGCCATCGCAACTGCCAGTGCCGCAGGTATATCCATTGAAGACAGTGTCAGGAGCCTTGAGGGTGCACCTGGGGTCAGGGGGCGTTTTGAAACCATTTCAGAAGGCCAGCCCTTCTCAGTCATTGTTGACTATGCCCATACTCCAGACGGATTGAAAAATGTACTCGAAACCATCAGGACGATTGCAAAGGGGAAGGTCATCGTGGTGGTGGGGTGCGGTGGAGACCGGGATAAGGTCAAGCGGCCGATAATGGCTGAAATTGCCTGTGAATATGGGGATTATGCTATCTTCACCTCCGATAATCCCAGAACTGAAGACCCTGGGGATATCCTCAAGGATATGGAATCGGGTGTTGTCGGTAAAGAATATCAATTAATCGAAGACCGTAAAGAAGCCATTAAAGAGGCATTGAGCCTTGCCGGTACTGAAGATGTAGTCCTGATTGCCGGTAAAGGTCATGAAACCTATCAAATAATAGGAACAAACGTTTATGATTTTGACGATCGCGAAGTGGCCAGACAAATCATCAAGGGGATGTAAGGATGCTCTTTTATGAGGATGTTAAGAAATTGTTTCCTGATACTACAGGAATACATCTACCGGGTGTTTCGTTTCTGATAGTTTCGAATTCAACTAGTATGGGAATGAAAAAGGGACTATATGTCCCTTTTAGTGATGAAATAAATCTTTTCAAAAGTATTGAAAAAGGAGCGATCGCTTCACTATGGCCTAAGGATACACCAGTGCCCTCCTTTGTTCCCAACCACTTTCCTTTATTTATGGTTGAAGATGTCTACGATGCTTATACGGACTTACTTGAGGATTACAAACAAAATTACAATCAAGAAAAGTGGGAAATTATGACGAAATTTATATGTACCAATTCATCTGAAAAAAATCAATCAATAGACGCAGCCTCTACCCAATTCACAATCAGAAAAGGAGGGGAATAATCATGATGGAACAAGTGATCTTCTTTACCATTATTATGGCGTTTCTCATAACGGTATTGCTTGCCCCCGTCTTTATTCCTTTCCTGAGGAGATTAAAATTTGGGCAGAGTATTAGGGACGAAGGCCCTCAGTCTCACCAAAAAAAGACAGGTACACCGACAATGGGGGGGATTGTGTTTCTCGTATCCATTGTCATCACTACATTTATTATGACTGGAAAATATTCGGAGCCTGGTCCGGAAACCTATTTAATGATCCTTGTGACAGTCGGGTTTGGACTATTAGGATTCCTCGATGATTTTATCAAAGTGGTGATGAAAAGAAACTTAGGATTAACATCCAAACAGAAATTACTGGGTCAGATCGTCATATCCATTATCTTTTACATCATCTATACTCAGAATGACTTCCCCACTACGGTCTCCATTCCGTTAACGGATTTTTCAATGGAACTAGGATGGCTGTATTGTTTATTCATCATTTTCTGGCTGGTAGGATTCTCAAACGCCGTCAATTTAACAGATGGCTTAGATGGCCTGGTGTCTGGTACAAGCGCCATTGCCTTTGGTGCACTGGCTGTATTGGCTTGGAATCAATCCCAGTATGATGTAGCCATTTTCGGAGTCGCAGTCGTTGGTGCAGTTCTCGGATTCCTGGTATTCAATGCTCATCCTGCAAAAGTATTCATGGGAGATACAGGGTCTCTGGCATTAGGCGGCGCAATCGCCACGATTGCAATACTGACGAAACTGGAAATCATCTTGATTCTTATCGGTGGAGTATTTGTCATTGAGACTCTTTCCGTCATCTTACAGGTCGCTTCATTCAAGACAACAGGAAAGAGAATTTTTAAAATGAGTCCATTGCACCATCATTATGAATTGGTCGGTTGGTCAGAATGGCGTGTGGTCGTAACGTTCTGGACAGTCGGGTTGCTTTTTGCCGTATTAGGAATCTATATTGAGGTGTGGTTATAATTGAAAAAGATAACGAAGTTTAAACATAAAAAAGTTCTAGTATTGGGATTAGCCAAAAGTGGGGTAAGTGCTGCCTCTCTCCTACATAAGTTGGAAGCTTTTGTAACCGTGAACGATCAAAAGCCTTTAGCTGAAAACCCTGAAGCTCAGGGTCTTCTTCAGGAAGGAATTAAAGTGATCTGTGGAAGCCACCCCATCGAACTACTTGATGAAGGCTTTCAATATGTGATAAAAAATCCGGGAATACCGTATCATAATCCGTTAATCAAAAAAGCAATCGAAAAAAATATTCCCGTCCTCACCGAAGTCGAGCTTGCTTACTTGATATCTGAAGCTGAAATGATCGGGATAACAGGAACAAATGGCAAAACCACTACGACTACACTGCTGTTTGAAATACTTAAAGAGGCTGATCAAAATCCTCTGATAGCAGGAAATATCGGAACGGTTGCTTCTGAAGTCGCACAGGATGCAAAAGAAAATGAAAAAATGGTTGTGGAGCTGTCTTCTTTCCAATTGATGGGGACTGAAGAGTTCGCTCCTCACGTTGCCATCATTACGAATTTATATGATGCCCACCTGGATTACCACGGGAATCTAGATGAATATTGGAAGGCAAAAGCAAACATAACGAAAAATCAAACCGAACATGATTATCTGATCATCAATGCAGACCAGGAGCATGTGTTACAAACGGTTGCCTTTACAAAAGCAAAACTGATTCCGTTTTCGACAACGAAAGAGGTTGAAGGTGGGGCATATATTAAAAACGGCTCAATCTACTTTAAAGATGATAAAGTGGTTGAACTTTCTTCCATCGTCTTACCGGGTGCCCATAACTTGGAGAATATCCTTTGTGCTGTTGCTGCATGTAAAATCTACGGGGTGACAAATGATTCCATTCGAAAGGTCCTGGGTGTCTTTACCGGCGTAAAGCATCGAACACAATTCGTTCGTGAATTGAATGGCATTAAATTTTACAATGACTCTAAGGCAACGAACAGTCTTGCGACGAAAAGTGCCCTCCAAGCCTTTGAGGGACCAACGATTCTCCTTGCAGGAGGGTTAGACCGTGGGAATGGATTTGATGATTTGATTCCTTATTTGAAAAATGTAAAACTGTTGATCACTTTTGGGGAAACATCAGAAAAGTTCGTAAAAACGGGAGAGGAAGCAGGAATACAATCCATCATTCCTGTCGATAATGTTGAAAAGGCAGTCCCTGTTGCATTTTCACATGCACAAGAAGGAGATGTCGTTTTACTGTCCCCAGCATGTGCAAGCTGGGATCAATATCGAACTTTTGAACAACGTGGTGACATTTTTATTGAAGCGGTGCATAAGCTTTAATAAGGGCTTGTCCATGAAGAGCATCATACTTTCACAGCCAGTACTCCAATCCATGATAAGTAGATTTCTTTGCTCGAACGGCTCTTAAATTCGTCTACTCGAGGTGTTTAAGCTTGCCATTAAAAAAATCGACTCCCGATTTTATACTCATTATGGTTACACTCACTTTACTTGCGATTGGATTGATCATGGTGTACAGCGCCAGCGCTGTCTGGGCCGATTACAAATTTGATGATTCCTTCTTTTTTGCCAAAAGGCAAGTCCTCTTTGCAGGCGTTGGGTTATTTGCGATGTTCTTCATCATGAATATTGAATACTGGACGTGGAGGAATTGGGCTAAAATTATCATCATCATTTGCTTTGTCCTTCTTGTCCTGGTGTTAATACCGGGTATAGGGGTCCTTCGAAATGGCTCCAGAAGCTGGATAGGAGTAGGGGCGTTTTCCATTCAGCCGTCAGAGTTTATGAAACTTGCCATGATTGCATTCCTTTCCAAGTATTTATCAGAGAATCAGAAGTATATTACTTCGTTTAAACAAGGGCTTCTCCCTGCCCTTCTCTTGGTTTTCGCCGCATTTGGGATGATTATGCTCCAACCGGACTTAGGTACGGGTACTGTTATGGTTGGTACTTCTGTCGTGATGATTTTCATTGCCGGAGCCAGGATCATGCATTTCGTAGGACTAGGAATGATTGGGTTGGTGGGCTTTATCGGTCTTGTGATTTCCGCACCGTATCGCATCAAACGGATAACGTCCTTCTTAGATCCCTGGCAAGACCCGTTAAACAGCGGATTCCAGATCATTCAGTCTTTGTATGCGATTGGACCGGGAGGCTTGTTTGGATTAGGTCTCGGACAAAGCAGACAGAAATTTTTCTACCTCCCCGAACCCCAAAATGACTTTATATTTGCCATTTTAGCTGAAGAGCTCGGCTTTATAGGCGGGACACTGGTTTTGCTCCTGTTTTCATTGATTTTATGGAGAGGAATAAGAATCGCATTAGGTGCCCCTGATTTATTCGGAAGCTTCCTGGCTTTAGGGATCGTATCGATGATCGCGATCCAGGTAATGATCAATGTAGGGGTCGTAACCGGTCTTATGCCTGTTACGGGAATTACCCTTCCTTTCCTTAGCTACGGGGGGATCCTCCCTCACCCTCATGCTGATGGCCGTGGGAGTGCTCCTGAATATCAGCCGCTATACGAGGCATTAGCGAATGGAAAGACCGGAGAGATTGACTGTATTGGACATCGGGTAATAATGGAGAGAAAACCAATCATTCCTTCATTTTTATCTTCCCATGTTGATACTGTCAGTCTTTTTTTTTTATTTATTCATTTACATAGAAAATCATTGATTTTATTGAAATAACGATAGGATAATTAATGTTCAGATGTTACAATTAATTACATATATGTAATGCATAATGATCAGACCTTTTCAAAAATAAGGAGAGTTTATTACTTTTCCTAACCAAATCTTTTACAATTCAATGACATCCTTTTATTATTTAGAATTTGTTGTTTAAAATAGACTTCATGAGTGTATTAGATAGGGTGGCCCTTCTTTGAAATAGTCAATGGAAGTACATATACGAAAAGCAGTATGGAGGATGTTTCTTAGGAATCCTTGGATAAGGGGCCCTTGAGTTCAAAATGGACATACTCCCGATTTTTCGTGCAGTAACTCTATCATAATGATTTCATGTGCATCATTAGGTTTTATGGCAGAAAATAACGTTCTGTTCCTCTTTTAACATTTGTTTCCTTCATATAAAATGATAGGTATCCCAATGTAAAGAGTACTTTCATTTAAGACGCGAGGAAAATTTTCTTCTCATGGCTTAATGAATTCAAAGTGAAATTGAGGAGAACGATATGAAAAAAGAAAATGTTGTTTCCATTGAAGATCGTATTCCTAAATTAAAACAACACCGGAAAAAGAAAGCCAATCGCAGATTGATGTTTTTACTTTCTTTGTTTTTCCTTATGATTTTGTCGGTTGTTTACTTTCAATCACCACTAAGTCATGTAAAGGAAGTGTGGGTTAACGGGAATGAGCTTGTATCAAAAGAAACAGTTCTTCAGAATAGTGGGATTGACACGGGAATGAATGTATGGAGCGTTAACAAAGAAAAAACAGTGAAAAAATTAAAAAAGCTACCTGAAGTAAAGGATGCGACGGTTAAAATGTCCTTTCCCAATTCCTATGAAATCCATCTCCAAGAGTATGATAAAAAGGCCTATCTGACTAAAGATAATACATTTTTTATCATATTGGAGAATGGGAATGTCCTGGATAAAGGCACACAGTCAATACCTGTGGATGCTCCATTGCTGAGAGGATTCGAGGAAGACAAGGTACTTGTGAAAATGGTGGAAGAATTAGGCGAGCTCCCTAAAGAAGTACAGCACCTTATTTCAGAGATCATTCTGGTTCCAAAAAAAACCGACCAATATCACTTGACCCTGTTTATGAATGATGGGTTTGAAGTGAGTGCAACGATCCGGACCTTTTCAGAGAAGATGGTTCATTACCCCTCCATTGTCAGTCAACTGGACCCTTCAGTGAAAGGAGTCATTGATCTAGAGGTAGGTTCTTATTTCAGGGCATATGAAACGGAAGGTGAACAAACTGATGATGAGGATGAGAGTGAGAGGTAAGCATGTAATCCTCTCTCTTGTATGTCTGGTGTTAGGTTTCATCCTTGCTTTTTCATTTAGTCTTGCCAACACAGAACAAGCGGAACTTGGAAACAAGACCAATGGTCAGTGGAAACAGGAAGAAGCATTGAGGGATCAGATCCTTGAGTATCAGCAGAAAAATAATTCTCTCCAGGAAGAACTTTTCAAGAAACAGGAGAAGGTCGTAAATATGGAGAAAGAATTTTCTAAAGAGAAACAAATCTACTTCAATCTGGCTGAAGATGCGGAGAAGTACCGTATGTATCTGGGTAAAACGAAAGTTCAGGGGCCAGGGGTGAATGTAACACTATCTGATGCAGATTATGATCCCAATGAAGAAAACGCCAATAATTATATTGTTCATGAGCATCATGTCTTTAAAGTGATCAATGAACTATACATCGCAGGGGCTTCTGCAGTGGCCATCAATGGACAAAGGCTGAAACATGATTCATATATATTGTGCAACGGCCCGGTTATTCAAATTGATGGAATCGAGTATCCCGCTCCTTTTGAAATTACGGCAATCGGCGATCCTGACGTATTATCGTCTTCCATGAACATCACAGGCGGGGTTAAAGACCAGCTTGTAAACGATAATATTATTTTTAAACTGGAAAAGAAGAATACAGTTATTTTAGAGCCAATCATAAGTGAATCCTAGATAGCCATCGACGAGCTGACGGTTATCAAGTGTAGGTTAGATGTGAAAGTAAGGTGCAATGAATGGACAACAAATTAAAGATCAGCTTTACGATTATTACGATTATCATAGGGTTTATGATAGCTATCCAGTTCCAAACAGTGAAAGAACCAGTTGTCCGGGATACACGAGATATATGGGAACTGCGAGATGCATTATTAAAGGAAAAAGAAGTCAACTCAAATCTTTATGCAGAAATGCGTGCTGTTGAAGAGAAGCTGGAACAATATAAGACAGAGCAGGAGTCCAGTCCAGAACGGGCGCTAAAACAAACGTTAGAGGAATTGAAAACAGAAGCCGGATTAACAGAGAAAACAGGATCCGGAGTCATTTTAACGATTGAACCTGCCATGGAAGACATCCTGCTTGGAGAAAAAGTACAAACCATTTCCCCCGAGCTGCTTGAGAGACTTGTGAATGAGTTGAATCAATACGGTGCCAAGGACATTTCAATAGACGGGCATCGCTTAATCAATACATCGGTCATTAGGGATATTAATGGTGAAACGAAGGTAGATGGTTATTCTATCAAGAAAATACCTTTTGAAGTGAGAGTACTGACGAAAGATACAAAAGCAGCTAAGGATCTCTACAATAGAATGCAGGTGTCACAGTCTGTCGAGGACTTCTTTATTGATAATCTTCGTGTCTCTGTTTCAAAACCTTTAGAAAAAGTGGTCGTACCACCATATGAAGATACTATCCGGGTCCGTTTAATGGAACCGGTGAAGGAAAGAGGAGGGAACGGGTAATATGTGGCTTCCCCTTTTAGGGTTGCTGGTAGGGGTTGTATTGGGGCTCCTTACGGATATTAGAATTCCAGATGAATACTCGAATTATTTATCAATTGCGGTCCTGGCAGCATTAGATACATTGTTTGGCGGGATACGTGCCCACCTCCAAAATATTTATGATGAGAAAGTCTTTGTTTCTGGGTTCTTTTTTAATATTTTACTGGCAGCAAGTTTAGCTTTTCTAGGCGTACATCTTGGTGTAGACTTATATCTGGCGGCTGTATTTGCATTTGGAGTAAGATTATTCCAAAATATCGCAGTGATTAGAAGGATACTAATTAGCAATTGGTCAAATAAACAAGAAAAAAGAGAAAAAAATTAGAATTTTAAAAGGGAATCGTTTTTGTTACGACGAATATCATAATTAAGATATACTTAGAATAATGTTTTTCTAGGATTGTTGTTCCAAATAAACATTCTTTAAGGAGGTGCCATAGAGTGAACAGCAATGAAATTTACGTTAGCCTTGACATCGGTACATCCACAGTAAAAGTAATCATTGGCGAAATGACAAATGATTCCTTAAACATTATCGGTGTAGGAAATGTGAACTCAGAAGGAATCAGAAAAGGTTCCATCGTAGATATAGACGAAACTGTTCATACGATTAAGAAAGCAGTTGAACAAGCGGAAAGGATGGTTGGTCTGTCCATCGGCCAAGTCATCGTAGGAATAACAGGAAACCATGTGTCTCTCCAATCGTGTCATGGTGTAGTAGCCGTATCAAGTGATAATCGGGAAATTGGAGATGAAGACGTTCTAAGGGTAATGGATGCAGGCCCAAGTCGTATCTATTCCCCCAGAAAGAGAAATCATCAATGTGATCCCCAGACAATTCATCGTTGATGGATTGGATGAGATTACAGATCCCCGTGGCATGATCGGTGTCCGACTGGAAATGGAAGGTACGATCATCACGGGATCCAAGACGATCTTACATAATACTCTCCGTTGTGTAGAAAAGGCGGGACTTGAAATTGTAGATATCGTTCTTCAGCCTCTGGCAGCAGGTGCTGTTGCCCTGTCAAAGGATGAAAAGAATCTGGGTGCTGCCTTAATCGATATTGGTGGCGGATCTACAACGATTGCTGTATTTGAACAAGGCCACTTAAAGGCAACAACCGTTTTGCCTGTTGGTGGAGAACATATTACCAAAGATTTATCGATTGGTTTAAGGACCTCAACGGACGATGCAGAGAAAATCAAAACGAAATATGGACATGCTTATTATGATCATGCATCTGAAGATGAAGTGTTCAGTGTGCCACTTATCGGCAGTGATCAGCATCAACAATTTAATCAATTAGAAATTTCTGATATCATAGAAGCCAGGCTGGAAGAGATCTTAGATCTCATAAGCCATGAGCTGAAACGATTGGGAATCAGGGACCTGCCAGGTGGATATGTTTTAACTGGTGGTGTAGCAAATCTCCCAGGTGTGTTAGAATTAGCACAAATCGTATTCCAAAATCGTGTACGGGTGGCAATTCCTGATTATATTGGAGTGAGGGAACCTCAGTATACGACAGCTGTTGGATTGATAAAGTACGCACAAAAGAATGCTAGATTACAAGGAAGAACTGTTAGTGCAGAAACAGTGCCAGTAGAGGCTGCTGAGAAGCGTCAATCGAAACCAGCTAATAAAAAGCCGAAGCCTGCAAAGGTTAATGAAGAAGAACATGAAGATGAAAAGGCCATGTCAAAAGTGAAAAAGTTCTTTGGATACTTCTTTGAATAAATAAGGAATCCATAGATTCGACGAGTTAGGAGGATTTGTCATGTTGGAGTTTGATACAAATTTAGATTCTTTAGCGACAATTAAAGTTATTGGTGTCGGTGGTGGAGGAAACAACGCTGTAAACCGTATGATTGAACATGGTGTTCAGGGTGTAGAATTCATCGCTGTAAATACAGATGCACAAGCTCTTAATCTATCAAAAGCTGAAATTAAAATGCAAATCGGTGGCAAGTTAACCAGAGGGTTAGGTGCAGGTGCCAATCCTGAAGTAGGTAAAAAAGCCGCTGAAGAAAGTAAAGAACAAATTGAAGAAGCTCTTAAAGGAGCGGATATGGTCTTTGTTACTGCTGGAATGGGTGGAGGTACAGGAACAGGTGCAGCACCGGTCATTGCACAGATTGCCCGTGAAATCGGTGCATTGACAGTTGGTGTTGTTACTCGTCCATTCACTTTTGAAGGAAGAAAGCGTTCGAATCAGGCAAGCGGCGGTATTGCTGCTATGAAAGAAGGAGTGGACACTCTTATCGTTATTCCGAACGATCGTCTACTTGAGATTGTAGATAAGAGCACGCCTATGCTTGAAGCTTTCCGTGAAGCAGATAACGTTTTAAGACAAGGTGTTCAAGGTATCTCGGATCTAATCGCTACACCTGGTCTTATCAATCTTGACTTTGCCGATGTTAAGACAATCATGTCTAATAAGGGTTCAGCACTTATGGGAATCGGTGCAGCTTCAGGGGAGAACCGTGCAACAGAGGCAGCGAAAAAAGCCGTTTCAAGTCCTTTGCTTGAAACGTCCATTGATGGAGCACAAGGTGTACTGATGAACATTACTGGTGGAACTTCACTAAGTCTTTATGAGGTTCAGGAAGCTGCTGACATTGTCGCATCCGCTTCAGATCAAGAAGTGAACATGATCTTCGGATCTGTCATTAATGAAGATTTAAAGGATGATATCGTAGTAACAGTTATTGCAACAGGGTTTAACGAAGAGGTCATTCAACCTCCAAAGCAGACGCGTCCGACATTTGGAGGCATGAAGCCAAGTCAAAGTCCTAACCCAAGCCAGCCTGTCAAACGCGAGCAGCCTAAGCGTGAAGAGCCTCAACAGCAAGAACCTGTGAGAACTTCTTCGAACCAGAATCAGGGAGCAGAAGAAACATTGGATATCCCAACGTTCCTCCGCAACCGTAACCGCCGCCGATAAAATAAAAGTGGAGGCGGCTTGCTCAGCCACGACAAGCTCAACAAGGGAATCCCAACAGGCGATTTTTGCCTGATGGGATTTTTTTGTTGTGACCTCGAGGGGCTAGCCGATTCAGCTGGATAAAATAAAAGCGGAGGCGGCAAGCATAAGTTGAGCCACCCGGAAAGGCGTCCTTTGCCTTTTTGGGTGGCTTAGCTTATGACCTCCAATAAGTCCCTACAAGCAAACAAGATAATCCCAACAGGCTTTTTTGCCTAATGGGATTTTTTTTCTTATTAAATTCTCTTCATTTTTACAAAGAAAATTATTATACATTATGACTAAGTGTAACGCATATATTTAGTGACATATTTCGTTTTTTTCTCTGAAAAGTTTTCTTCGAAAGCATACAAAAAATGACAACCTTCTAATGGGGATGTACGATATACTTCTGATAAGTCATCACTAACTCGAAACTGAAGTAACTTTAACTGGGTGAAGTTTCAAAAGGAGGGTAGAGATTGACCTTATATCTGGATGTCATCTGGTTGTTAAATCTGCTGGTGGACTTTTTCTTATTATGGTTAACTGGGATCATCTTAAAAAGGCAATATGCTCTTTGGAGAATTGGAATCGGGAGTCTAATAGGAAGTTTCATCATTCTCCTTGCTTTTTCTCCATATGCACATCTTTCCGGAAACCCTCTTATGAAACTATTATTTTCAATTATCATGGTTTTTTCAGCATTTGGTTATAGAAGGTTACGTTATTACTTAACCAATCTGCTTATGTTCTATTTTGTTACATTTTTTACCGGCGGGATATTAATAGGTACACATTATTTTATCAGCTTTAACCCTGGTGCAGAATCATCGATGTTACTTGCAAGTATCCGTGGATTTGGAGATCCGATTAGCTGGGTTTTTGTCATGCTGGCCCTTCCTCTAGCATGGTATTTCTCCAAGGGACGAGTGGATAGCATAGAGCATGTGAAGATACAGTATGATCAACTTTTGCAAGTAAGCATAAAAATAGAAGAATTTCATTGTACCGTAAATGGTCTGGTGGATAGTGGAAATCAACTTCAAGATCCAATTTCAAAAAAACCCGGTCTTAATCCTGTCAATAGCAGGGGTAGAAGGAGAAATACCAGATGAAGTATTATCCCTTTGTCATGATGTTGATGAGATCTTTTCAGACAATAAAGATATGGATACACGATGGTCGGATCGGATAAGAATAGTCCCGGCTCAATCAGTGGGAAGAAAAAGTCAATTGCTTGCAGCTGTTAAGCCTGATTCACTTATTTTAAAAGATCATGAATCAGAATGGGTCGTCCCGGATGCACTGATTGCCTTCAGGGAAGAAGCGCTTTCAGCCGATGGGAATTTTCATGCAATCGTTCATCCCAAAATGGCTTCTCGAAAGCCGGTACTAAACGTTTCCTAAAGCAATTATTACTACTATACTCATGATTTTAAAGAAATAGAAGGGGGGAGCAACAATGAAAAAATTAAAATTCAAGCTCTTGTACTATTGGTACAAACTGTTAATCAAATTTGGCCTGAAGACAGATGAAATTTACTACATAGGTGGCAGTGAAGCACTTCCTCCTCCATTGACGAAAGAAGAGGAAGAAGTATTACTCACTAAATTGCCAAAAGGTGATAAAGCTGCCCGCTCTCTGTTAATTGAACGGAATTTGAGATTAGTTGTGTATATAGCCAGGAAGTTTGAAAATACCGGGATCAATATAGAAGACTTAATCAGCATCGGAACGATTGGACTCATCAAAGCTGTTAACACATTCAATCCGGAGAAGAAAATCAAATTAGCGACTTATGCTTCAAGGTGTATTGAAAATGAAATATTAATGTACTTGAGAAGGAATAATAAAATTCGTTCTGAAGTATCATTTGATGAACCCCTGAACATAGATTGGGATGGAAATGAATTATTATTATCCGATGTACTTGGGACAGATGAAGACATTATTACGAAGGATCTAGAAGCAACCGTTGATAAAAAACTACTTTTTAACGCCCTGCACCAACTTTCAGATCGGGAAAAGCAAATCATGGAGCTCCGGTTTGGTTTAATGGGGGAAGAAGAAAAAACACAAAAGGATGTAGCGGATATGCTTGGTATCTCACAGTCCTATATTTCACGTCTCGAAAAGAGGATTATCAAGCGTTTGAAGAAAGAATTCAATAAAATGGTGTGACATCTATAAACTGGCCTTTTCGTCGAAAAGGCCAGTTTTTTTGTTTATCTTCCATTAAAAATTTTTATCTGAAGATATTCCAGATTTCATAAGGGATTGAAAGATCATCGCCCATTCCTTGTCAGAATGAAATGCATATTTTTCCTCTTCAAGGAAATAATGAATTTTGTACAGCAGCTCCTACAAGGAGGGGAAAGAATGACACGTAATAAAGTCGAGATTTGTGGTGTAGATACTTCCAAATTACCAGTTCTCAAAAATGATGAAATGAGAGTTCTATTCAAACAAATGCAAGCGGGCGACATTACCGCAAGAGAAAAACTTGTAAATGGGAATTTACGCCTCGTCTTAAGTGTAATTCAACGCTTTAATAACCGTGGTGAGTATGTTGATGATTTATTTCAAGTAGGGTGTATCGGGCTGATGAAATCGATTGATAATTTTGATTTAGGTCAAAACGTTCGATTCTCTACATACGCGGTTCCCATGATTATCGGAGAAATCCGCCGGTATTTACGGGATAATAACCCGATCAGGGTATCACGGTCACTACGGGACATAGCGTACAAAGCTCTGCAAGTAAGGGAAAAATTAATGGGGGAAACCTCAAGGGAACCAACTGCTGAAGAAATTGCTAAAGTTCTTGATGTATCTCACGAAGAAATTGTATTTGCCTTGGACGCCATCCAGGATCCTGTCTCATTGTTTGAACCCATTTATAACGATGGCGGGGACCCGATTTTTGTCATGGATCAATTAAGTGACGAAAAGAACCGTGACTTCCATTGGATTGAAGAAATCGCCCTTCAGGAAGGTATGAGACGATTAAACGATCGTGAAAAACTCATTATCAGCAAACGGTTCTTTCAAGGGAAAACTCAAATGGAAGTAGCTGACGAGATTGGCATTTCCCAAGCACAAGTATCAAGACTGGAAAAAGCGGCCATTAAACAAATGAACAAAAATATTCAATAGGTAACGAAAAGCGAAGGCGGCTCGTTTAGAGGCGACAAGCATAAGACGAACCTGTCAGAAAGGCGTACTTTGCCTTTTTGTCAGGTTTGCCTTATGACCTCGAGTCTCTAGCCGCCGCAGCTGGACAAGAAAAGTGAAGGCGGCTCGTTTAGAGGCGACAAGCATAAGACGAACCTGTCAGAAAGGCGTACTTTGCCATTTTGTCAGGTTTGCCTTATGACCTCGAGTCTCTAGCCGCTGCAGCTGGACAAGAAAAGCGAAGGCGGCTCGTTTAGAGGCGACGAGCCAAATAAAATCCTCCCCGACAGGCGCCCTTTGCCTATTTGGGTGGATTTTTCTTATGCCCTGGGGGGGAAGTAGAGACGGTACCGCGTTTGCCATACATATGGATGATGCTTATGAGTTGTAAGGTCTGCCTTTCTTTTTGCTGCATACACTAGTAATGACCACTTGTTATTAATGGAACGATAGATAGGGAGAATGAGAATCAACGAAAAAAGAGGGTGAAGAAAGATGGTACGTATATCTGAATTTCAGGTGAAGGACGTCGTGAGTATTTCCGACGGCAGGAAATTAGGGAACATTGGGGATATTGAAATTAATCTGGATACAGGAAGAATTGAGGCAATAGTGATTGGAAGCGGCGGAAAGTTGCTGGGTTTTTTTGGGAAAGAGGAGGATGTTGTGATTCCTTGGAGCAATATTGTGAAAATTGGGGAAGACGTGATTTTGGTCAGATACAAGGACAGCCACTATATCCAAGGGCAGCTGCAGGAGCCGAAACAATCAGCCGATACATGACGAATCTTTAGAGTCTATGGTACACTTATTAAAAAAGAAGGAGATTCAACGTGTGGAATGAGCCTTTTGTAACAAAGACTGAATCTTATTATTCTATTGATAAATGGACGAAAGAACAACCAGCATTGGTCGCTGGTATAACAACTAGACTGGGAGGCGTAAGTACTCACCCCTTCGATTCATTCAATATGGGTCTCCACGTAGGGGACGATGATTCATCCGTTATCCATAACCGGCAACTTCTTGCCGCAAGTTTGGGTATGCCAGTCAAAAGCTGGGTGGCGGCTGAACAAACTCATGGAAATCATATTCACTCAACCATCATCGAAGACGCTGGCAAAGGTTCGGAGTCCTATACAAACAGCGTTAAAGACACCGACGGATTGATAACAGGGGAGAAAAACATTCTGTTGACAATGTGTTATGCAGATTGTGTTCCCCTTTATTTCCTTGACAGGAAGCTCGGGACAATCGGGTTGGCTCATGCAGGATGGAAGGGAACGGTGCTTGGGATCGGTCCGAAAATGGTCGATTCATTTGTCGAAAAGGGTTCTTCAAAGGCTTCTTTACAAGTAGTGATCGGACCATCCATCTGCAAAAATTGTTATGTAGTTGATGACTATGTGATTGATAAAGTGAAAAAAACACTAGAAGATGAAAACAACTTCCCCTATAATTTAAAGGAAGAGGGACAGTACCAGCTGGACTTAAAGGAGTTAAATGAACAGCTTTTACTTCAAAGCGGTTTGAAATCTGATCAAATCCATACTTCCAGATATTGTTCATCCTGCCACGATGATTTCTTCTCGTATAGAAGAGATGGTGGAAATACGGGAAGGATAATGAGTTTCATCGGCTGGAAGGAGACATAAGATGAAGGTATCTGAAAAATTAAACATCATCCAGGAAAACATTAATAAAGCATGTGATCAGAGCGGCAGAGCAGCAGAACATATTAATGTCGTAGCCGTTACAAAATACGTTTCCGTTGAACGGGCTGAAGAGGCGCTGGAAGCTGGTGTCCTCCATTTGGGGGAAAACCGGGATGAAGGACTGGTCTCCAAGTGGGAGGTTCTAAAGGACAAACCCCTGTGGCATTTTATCGGGTCTTTACAAACAAGGAAAGTCAAGAACATCATTGATAAAGTCTCATACATACACTCTCTAGATCGTCTGTCTTTAGCGAAAGAAATTCATAAAAGAGCGGACAAGCCTGTGTCATGTTTCGTTCAGGTCAACGTTTCGGGGGAGGATTCCAAACATGGGTTATCTCCTTCTGCAGTGAAAGAGTTTATCTTTCAATTAGAAGAATTGACTAATATTCACGTCGTGGGCTTAATGACGATGGCTCCTTATACGGATGACGAACCTTACTTAAGGTCTTGCTTTCGAAAGCTGAAAGCCATGCAGGAAGAAATCTCCTCATTGAACCTGTCTTATGCACCGTGTACAGAATTATCAATGGGGATGAGCAATGATTATATGATAGCCATCGAAGAAGGAGCCACGTTTGTTCGTATTGGAACAGCATTAGTTGGAAATGACTGAGAGGAGATGATGATTAATGGGTATCAAGTCAAAGTTTAAAACGTTCTTTCTGCTGGATGAAGATGAATATGAATATGAAGAGGAAAAATATGAAGGGGATTACGAGGAGAAGAAGCCTATGAAGTCTCATTCTGTTGCTAATTCCAAACAAAATGTCGTGAGTCTTCAGAGTGTTCAAAAGTCTTCCAAAATGATCCTGGTTGAGCCAAGGGTCTATGCTGAAGCCCAGGAGATTGCAGATCATTTGAAGAACAGGCGTTCCGTCCTGGTGAATTTACAGCGGATTCAGCACGATCAAGCGAAGCGTATTGTCGATTTCCTCAGCGGGACAGTGTACGCTATCGGTGGTGACATTCAACGGGTTGGAGATAATATTTTTCTCTGCACACCTGATAATGTTGAAGTAAGCGGAAATATCTCAGAATTTTTAAAAGAGGAAGACCTATCAGATTCGAGGTGGTAATGTAAATTATGGTATTGCTTTATGAAATTTTGTCAAACCTTATTCAAATCTATTCGTGGGCGTTAATCATTTATATTTTAATGTCGTGGTTTCCGAATGCCAGAGAAACGTCCATTGGTCAATTTCTCGCAAGGATTTGTGAACCTTATCTTGAGCCGTTCAGGCGTTTTGTTCCTTCGATTGGAATGATCGATATTTCACCAATCGTGGCATTCATTGTGTTGAATTTGGCACAATCTGGTTTATACCAGTTATTTAGATGGCTCATCTAAAGAAATCTAAGGTTATCATTTTGACCTTCAAAGAACTGAAACCGGAAGAAACAGTTTCAGTTCTTTTATTTTGGGTAAAGGACTGAGGGGGGAGCGCATGTCTACCATCTATCAACATTTTAGACCGGATGAGAGAGAGTTTGTGGATGCTGTGCTGGAGTGGAAGCAGTTTGTGGAAGACCAGTATAGAGCGAAACGGACGGACTTTTTGGATCCCAGACAGCAACATATTGTCGAGTCCATCATTGGAAATAACGATGAAGTTCTACTTTCCTTTCATCCTGAAAATTCCGAACGGAAAAGAGCGGTACTACATCCCCCGTATTTGAAGCCGGAGGAAGAAGATTTTGGCATTCGGTTGTTCGAAATACAGTATCCTTCGAAGTTTGTTACAATAGAACATAGACAGGTGTTGGGCACACTGATGTCTCTCGGACTGAAAAGGGAGAAATTCGGTGATATCCTGACTGGGGATGATTCCATACAATTAATGCTTGCAGAGGAAATATCAGATTACGTGGGCATGGAACTCACCCAAATAGGGAAGGCCAAGGTTACGTTAAAGGATATTCCGATTCATGAAGTAATGGAAACTCAGGAGGAATGGCAGGAGAAGGTCACGACTGTCAGTTCTTTGCGTTTGGACGTCGTACTCGCTGCCATTTATAATGATTCCAGGCAGAAGACTCAAACCTTGATCAAAAGCGGTCACGTTAAAGTGAATTGGAAATCCGTTGAACATCCCTCTTTTGAAGTCGAAGTTTCAGATGTTCTCTCTGCGAGGGGATATGGAAGAAGCAGGTTATTGTCTATTGAAGGCAGAACGAAACGGGATAGATGGCGAATTTCTGTTGGGATATTGAAATAATTTAAAAATTAAAAGGAATTCCCCCACATGCTGTCGAAATATTAGTTATAATAAATATGTAATTCACCAAGTACTGGAGGTGGCTCCCATGCCTTTAACGCCATTAGACATACATAACAAAGAATTTAGTCGTGGCTTTCGTGGTTATGATGAGGATGAGGTAAATGAATTTTTAGATCAAATTATTAAAGATTACGAAATTCTTATCCGTGAGAAGAAAGAAACGGAAGAGCGTTTAAACTCCTTGAATGAACGTTTGGGTCATTTTACAAACATCGAGGAGACCCTTAATAAGTCGATCGTCATTGCTCAGGAAGCTGGGGAAGAAGTCAAGCGAAATGCAATGAAAGAATCCAAGCTGATTATCAGGGAAGCTGAGAAGAATGCTGATCGTATCGTAAATGAATCGTTATCCAAAGCCCGGAAGATTGCAATTGAAATTGAAGAGCTGAAGAAGCAGTCAAAGGTGTTCCGGACTCGTTTTAAGATGCTGATCGAGGCCCAGCTGGACCTGCTTGATACGAATGACTGGGACCAGTTGATGGAGTTTGATCTTGACGCGACAGATTTAAAAACTTTAAAAGAAGAAGAGACATTGTCTTGACGAAAACCGCATTCCTTTCATATAATTGAACAACAATCTAAATTGCCATATTCAATGCTGAGACAGGGACAGTACGTTTCTTATACGATTTCCTTTCTAGCGAGTCGGGGATGGTGCAAGCCCGACATGGAACAAAGGAACGGAAGATCACCCTCGAGCTCTACTCATGAAATTCTTTATAGAATAGTAATGGTTAGCGTTTATTCACGTTACGAATGTATACGAGTGAAGACCAGATTCGGTCTTTATGAGGGTGGTACCGCGGGAAAAAGCTTTCTCGTCCCTTTTTGGGATGAGAAAGCTTTTTTTTGTTTCCAAAAGAGGAACAGTTTGATTAAGAAAAGACGGATTTAGAAAAGATGGCAATGAAGAGAAACGTTTAGGAGGAAAGAATTCATGGAGTATAAAGATACTTTACTAATGCCAAAGACTGAATTTCCAATGAGAGGGAATTTACCGAAACGCGAACCGGATACACAGAAAAAATGGGAAGAGATGAATATTTACCAAAAGGTGCAGGAGAGAACGAGCGATCGTCCTCTATTCATCCTTCACGATGGACCTCCATATGCCAATGGCAATATTCACATGGGTCATGCACTAAATAAAATCCTTAAAGATTTTATCGTTCGTTATAAATCTATGAGCGGTTTTCATGCTCCGTATGTGCCTGGCTGGGATACTCATGGCTTACCGATTGAACAGGCATTGACGAATAAAGGTGTTAAACGCAAAGAACTGACCATTGCAGAGTTCCGTAAATTGTGTGAGGAATACGCATATGAACAAGTAAATAACCAGCGTGAACAGTTCAAGCAATTAGGTGTGCGTGGTGATTGGGATAATCCATATATCACGTTAAAACCTGAATATGAAGCTCAACAGATCAAAGTGTTCGGTGACATGGCAAAGAAAGGTTACATTTACAAAGGTAAAAAACCGGTATATTGGTCACCTTCAAGTGAATCCGCACTTGCAGAAGCAGAAATCGAGTACCAGGATAAACGTTCACCTTCCATTTATGTCGGTTTCGCCGTTAAAGAAGGTAAGGGTTTACTGGAAGAAGGGACTCAACTAGTCATCTGGACGACAACTCCATGGACAATTCCTGCCAACCTTGGGATTGCTGTACACAAAGATCTGAGCTATGTAGTTGTCAACGCAAAAGAAAAAAGCTATGTGGTAGCTGAAGAGCTACTGAAAGATGTAGCTGAAAATCTAGAGTGGGATGATTACTCTGTTTCTAAAAAGGTGAAAGGTTCTGAGCTTGAGCATATTGTGGCGAAACATCCATTATATGACCGGGATTCACTTGTTGTACTTGGAGAGCATGTTACCACCGACTCTGGTACTGGATGTGTGCATACAGCACCAGGACACGGTGAGGATGACTTCCTTGTAGGAAAGAAATATGGCTTGGATGTGCTCTGTCCGGTAGATGATAAAGGTGTCATGACTTCTGAAGCACCTGGATTCGAAGGGTTGTTCTATGATAAGGCCAATAAACCGATTACAGAAAAGCTGGAAGAAGCGGGAGCATTGTTAAAGCTAAACTTTATCACCCACTCTTATCCACATGATTGGCGTACGAAGAAACCTGTCATCTTTAGAGCGACTGCACAATGGTTTGCATCTATCGATAAGTTCCGTAAAGAGTTGCTGGAAGCAGTCAATGAAACGAAATGGGTACCTGCCTGGGGCGAAACACGCCTTTACAATATGGTTAGAGACAGAGGAGACTGGTGTATTTCCAGACAACGTGCATGGGGAGTTCCAATTCCTGTATTTTATGCCGAGAATGGCCAGGAAATCATTTCTGACGAAACGATCGACCATGTATCAAAGCTTTTCCGCGAGCACGGATCAAACATCTGGTTTGAAAAAGAAGCAAAGGACCTTCTCCCTGAAGGTTTCACCCATGAAGGAAGTCCAAATGGGAAGTTCACAAAAGAACAGGATATTATGGATGTATGGTTTGACTCAGGCTCTTCACATCAAGCGGTACTTGAAGAAAGAGATGATCTGAAACGGCCTGCAGATCTTTATTTAGAAGGGTCCGACCAATACCGCGGCTGGTTTAACTCGTCTTTGACTACAAGTGTAGCTGTGACAGGAAAAGCCCCGTATAAAGGGGTGTTGAGTCATGGATTTGCCCTTGATGGCGACGGAAGAAAAATGAGTAAATCATTAGGTAACGTAGTCGTTCCGGAAAAAGTGATGAAGCAGCTTGGAGCAGACATCCTTCGCCTTTGGGTTGCATCGGTTGATTATCAGGCAGATGTCCGTGTATCAGATCCGATTCTGAAGCAAGTGGCAGAAGTATACCGGAAAATCCGTAACACATACCGTTTCTTGTTAGGAAACCTGTCTGACTTCGATCCAAACACAAACGCAGTACCTTTCGATGAATTGAGGGAAGTCGATCAATTCATGCTTGTCAAATTGAATGATCTCGTGAAAAATGTGAGACATTCTTACGACAAATATGAGTTCGCCAGTATCTACCACGCAGTGAATAATTTCTGTACACTTGACCTAAGTTCATTCTATTTGGATTTTGCAAAGGATGTTCTTTATATCGAGTCCGAGGATCATGAGGAACGCCGGGCGATCCAAACTGTGTTATATGAGAGTCTCGTTGCACTCACAAAGTTAATGTCACCGATTCTTTCTCACACAGCAGATGAAGTATGGGCGTACATCCCTGGAGTAGAGGGAGAAAGTGTTCAATTGACAGATATGCCTGAAGTTCAAGAGTTCAATAATGCAGAAGAACTGAAGAAAAAATGGAATGCATTCCTTGAATTAAGGGATGATGTGTTAAAAGGTCTTGAAGAAGCCCGAAATCAGAAGATGATCGGTAAATCATTGACGGCCAAAGTGACCCTTTATGTTAATGATGAAACGAACGCACTATTAAGCTCGATCAAAGAGGACTTAAAGCAATTATTCATTGTCTCGGCATTTGAAGTCGGTGGTTCGGTGAAAGATGCACCGGAGCATGCATTAAGTCTTGGAGATAGTGCCATCGTCGTCGAAAAAGCAGAAGGTGATACATGCGACCGATGCTGGGTTGTCACAACGACAGTAGGCGAAGATAAGGACCATCCTGCACTATGTACCAGATGTGCTTCAGTAGTGAAAGAAAGCTATTCACATTTAACATAATGAAAAAAAGCTGACTTACAGTATATGTAGGTCAGCTTTTCTTTTGGGCATCGTCTATACCAAAATTGCTATATCTTGCAACACAATATTTCATCACAAATCCCCATACTATGAATGGAGGGATCAAGATGACATATGACCGATACACATTCATTGTAGAAGAGCTCACAACATCCTTGAAGGAGCTTGAGGCAAGTCAATCTCAACATCCTTTAATTCAGAAGTATATTGATGATGAAATTACAGAAGTGAAGCAGACCCTGAATCGAATCAGAAACAATCAATATGGCTATTGCGAAATGACCGGAGTGGAAATCCCCTTTGATCTCATTAAAATGACCCCGACATGCACATCCCTGGATGATGCATTGGATTGGAGACGATTCGGAAAGATATCCTCCCATTCCTAAGTGCTTAAAGACACCTTTTCTCCGTTCCCTTTGAGATTAAGTGTCTTTATTTCCCCTTTTTATGCTAAAATGCAAAGGTAATCATTTAACGAAGTTCGGAGGTTGCCTTTGTGTATTATTATTTAGTGGCTTTGGTTGTGATTGGACTCGATCAATTAACGAAATGGTTGGTTGTGAAACGGATGACAGAAGGAGAGAGTATAAAGGTCATTGAGAATATCTTATACCTCACCTCTCACCGGAATCAAGGTGCAGCATGGGGGATACTTCAAGGACAGATGTGGTTTTTTTACATTATTACAGTAGTAGTGATTGTAGGTATCGTGTATTATATGCAAGTCCATGCTAAAGGGGATATTTTATTCAGTTTAAGTCTTGCCTTTATGCTTGGTGGAGCAATTGGAAACTTTATTGACCGTGTCTTCAGAAAAGAAGTGGTTGATTTCTTAAATACATACATCTTTTCCTATGATTTTCCAATCTTTAATATTGCCGATGCAGCATTAACCATTGGAGTGGCATTGTTACTCATTTACATGTATTTAGACGAACGAAAAGCAAAAAAGGAGAACAAACATGGAAGTAATTCAGCACATCATACAGCAGGAAGACAAGGGAGAACGAATTGATAAAGTTGTGAGCCAGTTAAACAAGGAATGGTCCCGTTCGCAAGTTCAACAATGGATTAAGGATGGTCATGTTCATGTGAATGATGAAGCGGTAAAAGCCAACTTTAAATGTCCTATGGACGCAGTCATTACGGTTTCGATACCGGAACCAGAAGAGTTGGATGTTGAACCTGAAGACCTACACCTTGATATTGCCTATGAGGATGGGGATGTCATCGTTGTCAATAAGCCTAAGGGAATGGTTGTCCATCCTGCACCTGGACATTATTCAGGTACAATGGTGAATGGATTGATGCATCATTGTAAAGACCTTTCCGGCATAAACGGAGTACTGAGACCGGGAATCGTTCACAGGATTGATAAGGACACGTCAGGTTTACTGATGGTGGCAAAAAACGATATGGCACACGAGCATTTGGTGAACCAGCTTGTTAACAAGTCTGTTACAAGAAAGTACACAGCCATCGTTCACGGTCTTATTCCCCATGAATACGGCACGATAGATGCCCCTATCGGAAGAGATCCTAAAGACCGTCAAAGTATGGCAGTAGTGGATAACGGGAAACAGGCTGTCACTCACTTCAGAGTATTGGATCGGTATAAAGATTTTACTTTAGTTGAGTGTGAGCTTGAAACGGGAAGAACACATCAGATACGTGTGCATATGAAATATATCGGCTTCCCACTGGCAGGGGATCCAAAGTATGGACCGAGAAAGACGCTGAGCATTGAGGGTCAGGCCCTTCACGCTGGAGTGTTAGGATTTATTCATCCACGAACAGAAGAATACATGGAATTCAAAGCGGAGCTGCCTCCGGAGTTCACTGAACTAGTGAATCAACTTGAAAAAAATCGTTGACAATTTTCGACTTGACCTTTATCATTTAGTTAATTGAATAAGTAACCTTTAATACGGTCCCGTGAGGCTGAGAAGGAGCATGTACGTCCAGATTATTTTGGCGTGCAATCAGATTTTAACGATAAGTGTGCCCTCTCATCCCTTCGGTGAGAGGGATTTTTTTTACAATAAAGAAAGAGGTGGCGAACATGACAAAGAAAGCAACGGTATTGGATCAGCCCGCCATTCGAAGAGCGCTGACAAGAATAGCTCATGAAATCATCGAACGCAACAAAGGAATTGAAGATTGTATTCTTGTTGGAATCAGAACAAGAGGCATATACATCGCGAACCGTCTAGCCGAGCGGATCTATGAAATTGAAGGTCAACACATCCCTGTGGGGGAAATTGATATTACTTTGTACCGCGATGACTTGTCAAAGAAAACAGAAGATCATGAACCGGAAGTGAAGGGTTCTGACCTCCCTGTAGATATTACAAACAAAAAGGTGATCCTGGTGGATGATGTATTGTTCACGGGAAGAACGGTTCGAGCTGGATTGGATGCCCTGATGGATCTGGGAAGACCGAGTCAGATTCAACTGGCGGTCCTGGTTGACCGGGGACATAGGGAGTTGCCGATACGGGCCGATTTCGTCGGGAAGAATATTCCGACTTCAAGCTCTGAAAAAATCATGGTTGCCTTAACTGAGGTCGACCAGGAAGATGTAGTTTCTATACACGAAAAAGAATAACGGAAGTCCTTTTAAGAGCGGTCCTGCGAGGCTGACAAAGGATGGGAAAGAAGCCGAGATAGGCCTTCTTGTACCCTCTTTGTGCCCTCTTTTGGACAAAGAGGGTTTTTTATTGGGAAATAGGGTAATAGAGGAGGAAATGAAAATGAGTGAAAATCAACAAGTTATATTGGATGTAGAAGAAGTACCAAAGCTCGGGAAATGGATCACATTAAGCATACAGCATTTATTCGCCATGTTTGGTGCAACGGTATTAGTCCCCTTCCTGGTAGGATTAAGTCCGGGAGTCGCCCTTATCTCTAGTGGATTAGGAACCCTTGCTTACCTCTTCATAACAAGGGGCAGGATTCCTGCTTACCTGGGATCATCCTTTGCATTCATCGCTCCGATCTTAGCTGCAAAGAGTTTCGGTGGTCCTGAAGCTGCCATGATGGGAAGCTTTCTCGCCGGGATTGTATACGGAATCGTTGCATTACTCATTTCAAAGCTGGGGTTAAAATGGCTGATGAGAATCCTGCCCCCTATTGTTGTGGGACCTGTGATTATGGTCATTGGTTTAGGACTGGCAGGAACGGCTGTCAATATGGCCATGTATGAAAACCCCGGAGCACAAGAATTGGTATACAGTAATACACACTTTATGGTGGCTCTTGCCACCCTGGCCATTACCGTGATTTGCTCGATATACTTCAAAGGTTTTCTCGGGATGGTACCGATATTAGCTGGAATCATTGGCGGGTACGTCATTGCGGTTTTTGCCGGGTTAGTCAACTTCCAGCAAGTAATCGATGCACCTTTCTTTCAAATGCCGGACTTCTTCATCCCATTCGTTGATTATACGCCAAGCTTCTCGTGGCAAATCGTTTCCATCATGGTGCCGGTTGCACTTGTAACATTGGCAGAGCATACCGGAGATCAGATGGTTCTAAGTAAAGTGGTAGGGCGTAACTTCATTGAGAAACCTGGTCTTCACCGATCCATTCTTGGGGATGGGGTGGCAACTGTGATTGCCTCCTTCCTCGGTGGGCCTCCAAATACAACCTATGGAGAAAATATTGGAGTACTGGCAATAACCCGCGTGTTCAGTGTGTTCGTTATCGGAGGTGCTGCGGTTCTTGCCATCATGTTCGGGTTTATAGGTAAGATAACAGCCTTGATCGCATCGATCCCATCAGCCGTCATGGGTGGCGTATCCATCCTGCTGTTCGGGATCATTGCCTCAAGCGGACTGCGCATGCTGATCGATAACAAAGTGGACTTGGGGAACAAGCGGAATCTGGTGATCTCCTCAGTAATCCTGGTGATCGGGGTAGGGGGCGCATTCGTGAAAGTCAACGAACAGGTATCATTATCAGGAATGGCCCTTGCCGCGATTGTTGGTGTGTTCCTTAACCTTGTCTTACCTGGCAGAACAGAAAGCGAAGAGGATAACACCTTATTTAAAGAAGATGGTAAACATGAAGTTGCATAGAAACACCTTTTAACATGGTCCAGAGAGTCTAAGAAGGGTGAACTTGAACAAGACATACGGGATGTTCCGCTTTGTCCCTGTTGGTATGTTCAAAAACACCCTGTCAGAAGCCTGACAGGGTGTTTTTTACAAGTAGATAAAAGAGGGGGGGGGCTCATCATGAAAAACCTATTTACAATGAATGATTTATCAAAAGAGGAAATCATTGAACTATTGGATGCAGCTGAACGCTTCAAAGAGGGAGAAACGTGGGAGCAAGGCAGAAATAAATATGTAGCCCAATCTTTTCTTCGAGGCAAGTACACGGACAAAATGCAGTTTTGAAATGGCAGAAAGGAAGCTTGGGCTCGAGGTCATTCCTTTTGAAGCCCAGACCTCAAGTGTTCAAAAGGGAGAAAGCTTGTATGATACGGTAAAAACATTGGAGAGCATCGGGGTCGATACTGTCGTCATCCGTCACTCACTTGAGCGATATTTTGATGAACTTGCACCCCTTACCATAAGGGTCATCAATGGAGGTGATGGATGTGGTAATCATCCTACACAATGCCTGTTAGATCTGTTGACCATACGCCAGGAATTTGGAAGGTTTGACGGTCTGAAAGTGTCGATAATCGGAGACATCGCCCATAGCAGGGTGGCACGATCCAATGCAGAAGCGTTAACAAAGCTGGGAGCCGAAGTCATTTTCTCAGGACCTGAGGAATGGTTTCCAAACCAGGTTCGACATCGATATATTCCAATAGATGAATGTATAGAAGACTCCGATGTCGTCATGTTACTGAGAATTCAACATGAACGGCACAATAGTACATCAAGCTTAACGAAAGATGAATACCATGAAAGATTTGGTTTGACAGAAGGCCGGAAAGTAAGAATGAAGCCAACCGGTATCATTCTTCACCCGGCACCGGTCAATCGTGGAGTTGAAATTGCTGATTCATTGGTTGAATGTGATCAATCGAGAATCTTTAAACAAATGGAAAATGGAGTATACGTCAGAATGGCTGTTTTAAAGAGGGCTCTTGAAATGAACTAATTAGGGGGAATTTGAGATGAATTGGTTAATCAGAAATGCACGCATTCTAGCAAAGACCGGTGATCTGGAGACAGTGGATGTGAAGGTGGAGAATAAAAAGATCATAGAGATGGGAACCAATCTTACAGGTACCGATCATCAGGAATTTCAAGCAGATGGGTTATTGATTTCCCCTGGATTTGTTGATCTTCATGTCCATCTGAGAGAACCAGGTGGTGAACACAAAGAAACGATCGGGACTGGCACAAAGGCGGCTGCGAAAGGTGGTTTCACAACGATCGCTGCAATGCCTAATACAAGACCAGTACCGGACTCAGTAGAAAATCTGCAGTCCCTTAACCATAAAATATCTCAAACAGCCTGTGTGCGTGTGTTACCATATGCCGCCATCACAGAGAGACAGATCGGGAAAACCCTAAATGACTTACCTGCCTTAAAGTCAAATGGAGCATTTGCATTCACGGATGATGGGGTAGGGGTTCAATCGGCAGGTATGATGTTTGAAGCCATGAAGAAGGCAGCCGGCATTCATGCATCCATTGTGGCCCATTGTGAAGAAAATACCCTGATCTACGGAGGAGCTGTTCACGATGGAACATTCTCCAAGGAGCATAACCTGCCAGGAATACCTTCCATCTGTGAAGCCGTACATATTTCAAGAGATGTGCTGCTTGCGGAAGCAGCCGGCGTACATTATCACGTATGTCATATATCAACAAAAGAGTCCGTAAGGGTCGTCCGTGATGCTAAAAAGGCAGGAATCCATGTGACAGCAGAAGTAACACCACATCATCTTCTCCTCTGTGAAGAAGATATTCCAGGTCTTGATGCGAATTACAAAATGAATCCGCCTCTAAGAAGCAAAGAAGATCAGCAAGCGTTAATAGAAGGATTGCTGGATGGTACCATCGACTTTATCGCAACAGATCATGCTCCTCACACAGAAGCCGAGAAATCGGAGGGAATGCAGCTGGCTCCTTTCGGGATTGTAGGATTAGAAACAGCTTTTCCACTACTCTACACACATTTTGTGGAAAGGGGAATCTTCACATTAAAGCAGCTGATTGACTGGATGACGATCAAACCAAGTTCAGCCTTTAAGCTTCCGTTTGGACTACTGGAAGTAGGAGGAGAAGCTGAATTTACGCTTATTGATATCAATGAACAGAAAGTGATTGATCCTGAAGAATTTCTATCAAAAGGAAAAAATACTCCATTTAAAGGTTGGGAATGCAAAGGCTGGCCGAAAGCTACGTTTTATCAGGGATCTCTTGTATGGAATGAAGGAGGAAACGAACAATGAAAAGGCAACTCATTTTAGACGATGGAACAGTATTTGTAGGAAAGGGCTTTGGAGCAAATGAAGAATCGATTGGAGAAGTGGTTTTCAACACAAGTATGACAGGGTATCAGGAGATTTTATCGGATCCATCTTACTGTGGACAGCTTGTCACCTTGACCTACCCCCTCGTAGGGAACTATGGAATCAATCGTGACGATTTTGAGTCCATTACCCCGGCTATCAAGGCGTTCATTGTGAGAGAAGTCGCTGACTTTCCTTCTAACTGGAGAAATGAGTCGACATTGGATGAACTATTAAAAATAAAAGGCATTCCGGGAATTTCGGACATCGATACCAGAAAGTTAACGAGAATCATCAGACAGCACGGGGCAATGAAAGGCATCATATGCTCCGCTGAATTGGATCCAAAAGAAATGCTCGCGAAATTGCAAAATACTGCTCTTCGAACAGATCAAGTCATGCAAGTTTCGACTAAAACAGCTTATGCCAGTCCAGGAAGAGGTTATCGGGTCGTACTAATGGACTTTGGGATGAAACATGGAATCCTGAGAGAATTAAACAAGCGTGATTGTGACGTGATTGTTGTACCTTACAATACGTCAGCTGAAGAGATTCGTCGCTTGAAGCCTGACGGGATCATGCTTTCTAATGGACCGGGGGACCCGAAAGATGTACCTGAAGCCATTGAAACCATCAAAGAGCTCTTGGGAGAGATCCCGTTGTTCGGAATTTGCTTAGGACACCAATTGTTTGCCCTGGCGTGTGGAGGAGACTCCTTCAAAATGAAATTCGGGCATCGCGGAGGCAACCATCCGGTAAAAGACCTTAAAACCGGAAAAGTAGCCCTGACATCACAGAATCACGGCTATGCTGTAGATGAAAAGTCATTGGCAGGATCAAGACTTCACGTTACCCACATGGCCATCAATGATGGAACAGTAGAAGGATTAAAGCACCTGGACTTCCCTGCCTTTACGGTTCAGTATCACCCGGAAGCATCTCCAGGACCTGAGGATTCAAATTACTTGTTCGATGATTTCTTAATTCTAATGAAAGACGAGAAGAGAAAGGAGCTTCAACATGCCTAAACGTACAGATATCAAAAGCATCTTGGTAATCGGAAGCGGACCCATCATCATAGGACAGGCGGCAGAATTCGACTATGCCGGAACTCAAGCGTGTATCGCCTTAAAAGAAGAAGGTTACCGTGTGATCCTTGTGAACTCGAATCCGGCAACGATCATGACGGACGCCGAAATGGCGGATAAAGTGTATATCGAGCCGTTGACACTGGAATTTGTCAGCAGGATCATCCGGAAAGAACGTCCTGATGCCCTCCTGCCTACATTGGGTGGTCAGACTGGCTTGAACCTGGCTGTTGAGCTCGCTAAATCAGGAGTTTTAGAAGAATGCGGAGTAGAAATTCTCGGTACAAAACTTTCTGCCATCGAGAAAGCGGAAGACCGTGATCTGTTCAGGAACTTGATGAACGAAATGGGAGAGCCGGTGCCGGAAAGTGAAATCATCCATTCCTTAGATGAAGCTTATCAGTTTGTGAATGAAATTGGATATCCGGTCATCGTTCGTCCTGCCTATACTCTGGGTGGAACCGGCGGTGGAATCTGTCACAACGAAGAGGAACTGGTTGAGATTGTAAGTTCAGGATTAAAGTATAGTCCCGTAACCCAGTGTCTCCTGGAAAAAAGTATTGCAGGGTTCAAGGAGATAGAATACGAGGTTATGAGAGATGCATCTGACAACGCCATCGTTGTATGTAACATGGAAAATATCGATCCGGTGGGAATCCATACAGGTGATTCCATCGTAGTAGCCCCAAGCCAGACACTTAGTGACCGTGAATACCAAATGCTCCGGAATACAAGCTTAAATATCATTCGTGAATTAGGAATTGAAGGGGGATGTAACGTTCAGCTTGCCTTGGATCCTGACAGCTTCCAATATTACATCATTGAAGTAAATCCAAGGGTGAGCCGATCATCTGCACTTGCATCCAAAGCAACCGGCTACCCCATCGCTAAGCTTGCAGCGAAGATTGCCGTCGGACTGACACTGGATGAAATGATGAATCCTGTAACAGGTAAAACGTATGCATCATTCGAACCCGCCCTTGACTATGTAGTGACAAAGATTCCAAGATGGCCGTTTGATAAATTCGAAGCTGCCAAGCGTAACCTCGGTACGCAAATGAAAGCAACGGGCGAAGTGATGGCAATTGGCAGAACATTCGAAGAGTCACTTCTTAAAGCGATTCGCTCCCTGGAAAGCAATACGTATCATCTGGAATTAGCGGATGCTGAACAATTTACAGACGAGTGGATCGAGAAGAGAATCCGCAAAGCTGGAGATGAACGACTCTTCTATATCGGGGAAGCACTTAGAAGGGGAGTAGCGATTGAAACCATTCATGATTGGAGCAAAATCGATCTTTTCTTCCTGTATAAGATGAATAGAATTGTAGAGTTAGAAAAGGAACTGAGCTTACATCCCTTCAATCTCGAGCTTGGTCAAATAGCGAAGCGAATGGGCTTTTCAGATATCACCCTTGCAAAGCTTTGGAATAGTTCTGAAGCAGACTTGTATATCTGGCGAAAAGAAAATGCGTTAAAACCTGTCTATAAGATGGTAGATACCTGTGGCTGCTGAGTTTGAATCAGAAACTCCTTATTTCTATGGAACGTATGAAGATGAGAATGAATCCAAGGTCACTTCCAAGGATAGTGTCATCGTACTGGGTTCAGGGCCGATCAGGATCGGTCAGGGGGGTTGAATTTGATTACGCGACCGTTCACTCTGTCTGGGCCATTAAAGAAGCAGGTTATGAAGCGATCATCGTAAATAACAATCCAGAAACGGTTTCAACTGACTTCAGTATCTCGGATAAATTATACTTTGAACCTCTTACGGTGGAAGATGTGATGCACATCATTGATCTTGAAAAGCCTAAAGGAGTTGTCGTGCAGTTTGGCGGGCAAACCGCAATCAATCTAGCAGATGAGCTGGTGAGAAGAGGGGTCAAAATTCTCGGCACATCCCTGGAAGATTTAGATCGTGCAGAAAACCGGGATAAATTCGAACATACTCTTAACGAACTTGGCATTCCTCAACCCGAAGGGGAAAACAGCTGTATCTGTTGAAGGGGCGATGACCATTGCTGAAACCATCGGTTACCCGGTACTGGTAAGACCTTCTTACGTTCTGGGTGGGAGAGCGATGGAGATTGTTTACCGGGAAGAAGAGCTCCTTCAATACATGAAGAATGCAGTAAAGGTCAACCCGCAGCATCCGGTTTTAATCGACCGCTATCTGATTGGGAAAGAAATTGAAGTGGATGCCATTTCAGACGGAGTGGACGTAGTCATCCCGGGAATCATGGAGCATATCGAGCGGGCTGGGGTTCACTCGGGGGATTCCATCGCGGTCTATCCTCCACAGCAGCTCACACCAGAACAGAAACAAACCATTGTGGATTATACGACGAGACTCGCCAAAGGCTTAAACATTGTGGGGTTACTGAATATCCAATATGTCATCTCTAAAGGAGAAGTCTTTGTTCTGGAAGTGAACCCGCGCTCCAGTCGTACTGTGCCATTCATCAGCAAGATTACGAATGTACCCATGGCGAATATTGCAACGAAGTCCATTCTTGGAATTTCCCTGAAAGATCAGGGATACTTCTCAGGGTTAATTCCTGAAAAACTCGGTGTTTATGTTAAGGTTCCTGTATTCTCCTTTGCCAAATTAAGAAGGGTGGATATCACGCTTGGGCCCGAAATGAAATCTACGGGAGAAGTGATGGGGAAAGATCTCACATTAGAGAAAGCCCTCTACAAAGGAATGGTTGCCGCTGGGATGCAAATGAAAGAATACGGTTCAGTACTCATGACGGTTGCAGATAAAGACAAAGATGAAGCGGTCCTTCTTGCTCAACGCTTTATTGATATCGGGTATCAAATCCTAGCCACTAAAGGTACGGCCGAGCACCTGACAAGTGCAAACATTCCCGTACGGGAGGTAGATAAGATCGGGTCCAGCGGTCCTACCCTGCTTGATATCATCCAAAGCGGAGAAACACAGCTTGTGATCAATACATTAACCAAGGGGAAACAACCGGCCAGGGACGGATTCAGAATCCGCAGAGAATCAGTAGAGAATGGGATTCCATGCCTTACATCACTGGACACGGCAGAAGCCATCCTGAGAGTGATTGAATCCATGACATTCTCAGCAGAAGCTCTTCCATCACAACCGAAATCGAGAGAGGCGGTTTTTCAATGATCGTTAATGAAAAGATGGTCGTGCTTTCTCATGAAAGAATCGCTGAAAACATCTTTGAATTAGTTCTAAAAGGGGACTTGGTAAGGGAAATCAAGGCTCCCGGACAATTTGTCCATTTAAGAGTGGGAACGGGGATAGATCCATTGCTTAGAAGGCCGATTTCCATCGCCTCTCATGATCTGGTAGACCAGACGATGACGTTGATCTACCGTGCTGAAGGAAAGGGCACGACCCTTCTTTCAAAGGTGAAAAGAACTGAAACCGTCGACGCATTAGGACCTCTTGGAAATGGCTTCCCGGTCGAAGAAGGAAGTAAGACGGCCCTTTTAGTAGGTGGAGGAATCGGTGTTCCTCCCCTCTATGGTCTTTCAAATAATCTCGTTGAAAATGGTTGGACTGTGAAGCATGTCCTCGGTTTTCAGACTGAATCCGTGAGCTTTTATGTAGACAAATTCAGGAAATTGGGTGAGACCTTTGTCGCCACAGTAGATGGAACTCTCGGAACGCCAGGGTTTGTTACGGATGTTATTGACACTTTATCACCAGCCTTTGATCTGTTTTATTCCTGCGGTCCAACCCCGATGCTAAAAGCACTTCAGGCCCAATTAGAGGACAAACGAGGGTTTATTTCTTTAGAAGAGCGTATGGGATGCGGTATAGGTGCATGCTTCGCATGTGTTTGTCACACACAGGATGATCCTGAAGGGGCAAGCTACGTTAAAGTCTGCAGTGACGGACCGGTATTTCCAGTAGGGGTGGTGCTGATATGAGATCATTACAAATTGAATTACCTGGATTATCATTAAAGAATCCCGTCATGCCGGCATCTGGCTGCTTTGGCTTTGGTCGCGAATATAGTCAATTCTATGATTTAAGCGAGCTTGGAGCGATCATGATCAAAGCGACTACGGAAGAAGCGCGCTTTGGAAACCCGACTCCCCGTGTTGCAGAAACGAATGCAGGGATGCTGAATGCGATCGGGTTACAGAACCCAGGACTCAAAGGTGTAATGGAAAATGAGCTTCCTTGGCTTTCCAAGTATGATGTGCCAATTATCGCAAATGTGGCCGGGTCCCGGATGGAAGATTACGTGGAAGTGGCAAGAGTCATTTCTACCGCCGAAAATGTAAAAGCCCTTGAATTGAATATCTCATGTCCTAATGTAAAAACAGGGGGAATTGCCTTTGGTACCATTCCCGAAGTGGCAAAAGAATTGACTGAGAGGGTGAAAGAGGTCTCACAGGTCCCGCTGTACGTTAAGTTATCACCGAATGTCTCCAATATTGTCGAGATGGCTAAGGCTGTTGAAGCAGGAGGAGCTGACGGCCTGACGATGATCAATACACTCCTTGGGATGAGGATTGATATAAATACCGGCAACCCGGTCCTGGCTAATAAAACAGGAGGGCTGTCCGGACCAGCCATTAAACCGGTTGCGATTCGTATGATTTATGAAGTAAGCCAGCAAGTAGATCTTCCGATTATCGGAATGGGGGGCATACAGACTGCTGAAGATGTAATTGAATATTTTTACGCAGGCGCAAGCGCCGTCGCCGTAGGTACAGCAAACTTCGTCGATCCATTCGTATGTCAACGGATCATTAAAGATCTACCAGCATTACTGGATAAACTGGGAGCTGGGCATATATCTCAATTAACCGGAAGGAGCTGGGGGAAGCATGAATCAAAAGCCGTATATAGCTCTTGATTTCCCGACGTGGGAGAAGACATCAATCTTTTTAGATCGATTTTCAGAAAGTTTAAATGTAAAAGTCGGCATGGAGCTATACCTTCAAAATGGACCGGATATCATTGAAAAGATCCTAAACAGAAATCATCGGATTTTCCTGGACCTGAAGCTTCATGATATTCCCAATACAGTATACGGTGCTATGAGGGGACTAGCCGGATTCGACCTTGATCTGATCAATGTTCATGCTGCAGGAGGCAGTGTGATGATGGAAAGGGCGTTGGAAGGGATACATGCAGGTACACCCTCCAATCATTCACGGGCCAAACTGATTGCCGTCACTCAGTTAACTTCAACGACAGAAGCGCAAATGCAAATGGAACAATTAATCCCTAAAACGATTGATGAGTCTGTCTTACATTATGCCACTCTTGCGAAAGAGGCAGGGCTTGATGGAGTCGTCTGTTCTCCTCATGAATCTTCACTGATAAAAGAGCACTGCGGAGAAGACTTTATTCGGGTCACTCCAGGGATCAGGTTAACTGACGATCAAAACGGAGACCAAAAAAGAGTCACTACACCAAATATGGCAAAGAAAATGGGATCTTCCTTCATTGTGGTGGGGAGAAGTATTACAGGATCAAGTAATCCGGTTAATGCATATCAACGAATCGTACAAGAATGGGAGTGCATCTGAATGAAAAGGGAAATCGCGAAAAGACTGTTAGACATCGAAGCTGTATTTTTAAACCCTTCGGAGCCATTTACATGGTCATCCGGGATCAAGTCCCCGATCTATTGTGATAATCGTCTCACATTATCATATCCAGAAGTTAGGGATGAAATCTCTAACGGTCTTGTTGAAATGATTAAAGAGAAATTTCCCGAGGTGGAAGTCATTGCCGGTACGGCAACAGCTGGAATTCCACACGCTGCATGGGTGAGTGAAAAACTAAAACTTCCAATGTGTTATGTACGGTCAAAAGCGAAAGCTCATGGAAAAGGGAAGCAGATTGAAGGGAAAGCGAAACCTGGACAAAAAGTAGTTGTGGTTGAAGATCTCATCTCAACAGGAGGAAGCTGCATTACAGCTGTAAACGCACTAAGAGAAGCGGGCTGTGATGTATTAGGGGTGGCTGCGATATTCACCTACGAATTAGAAAAAGGAAAAAGCATGCTGGTAGATCATAAGATTAAAGCGTATGCTCTTTCGGATTACTCTAGTTTATTGGATGTAGCCCTTCAAAACGCGATTATTCGTGAAGAAGAATTGGAACAATTGAAGCTTTGGAGTGAAAATCCGGAGAAATGGGGCAGTTAAGTTGAAAGCAACTCGTTAATGAGTTGCTTTTTATATTGTGTTCTTTTCTAAAAGAATGTGGCTTTTTTAACGTATGTTCTCCCGAAAAGATGAGGGGAACCGATCCTGATTAGGACGGTTGTACATCAGTTTGTGTCTACGAAGTTCCCTTCAACTTATTTAAGAGTTAAAGGTGAAAGAGCTAAATGTGGCAATGAACATTCTAATAAAGAACAAAATATCTCTAATTATCTGAGTCTCTAACAACATTTTGGTATTGATTTATCTTATCGATAAATGCTCATAAAGTTGATTCTCGCTCCAGAATGCTCGACTCCTGAGGGGATAGCCTGGACAGTAAGAAAAGCGGAAGGGCTTTGCCGAGGGGCGACAAGCATAAGCCAATTCTCTCAGAAAGGAATTTTTGCTTCTTTGAGAGAATTGGCTTATGACCTCGCCCCCCTAAGCCCTGCAGTTGGACAGGTGAGACCCCGGAGGCGCAGCCGAGAGAGCTCACCTCAAGCCCCGGAAAGCGAGCATCCTTGCAGCGGAACTCAACTTCTACTACCTCCTGATTAGCAACAATGTTTACTAAAGAGCCTTATATTAATAAAAAGTGTCTTTGGAAGGTGGATAGTCTGATTAACACCGATTTTAGTGCCGGTACCTGAAGAAATCCGAATGTAAACCCACTCTGCCCAAAATAAAAAGCACTCTCGCCCGTCCCCGTTTTGAGCGAAAGTGCTTGATTAAATGAAATTAATCCTTCAATGATCGGACCAAATCCAGATCAGGTGTTACATACACGGTTTGTTGTCCATCATAAATGACAAATCCGGGCTTTGCACCCTTCGGTTTTTTTACCTGTTTGACTTCAGTGAAATCGACAGGCACAGAGCTTGATTCACGTGCTTTACTAAAGTAGGCAGCGATATTCGCCGCTTCCTTGATGGTCTCTTCCGACGGGGCTTGACTCTTGATGACAACGTGAGAGCCGGGAATGTCCTTTGTATGCAGCCAAATTTCTTCCCTTCCTGCGACCCTGTTGGTTAAATAATCATTTTGTTTATTGTTCTTCCCTACAAGGATTTGTGTTCCGTCGCTGGAAGTGTAGGTTTCGAGAGCCGGTTTTACATTTGCCTTTTTCTTCTTTGTTTGCCTGCGGGTCCTTAGGTATCCTTCCTCTTCCAATTCTTCTCTGATTTCTTCAACATCTTTTGTAGAGGCGGATTCTAATTGTTGAAGCAATTGGTCTAAATATACAATCTCTTCGTTCGCTTTCTCAATCTGCTCATGGACGATTTTTACTGCGTTTTTAGCTTTTTGATAGCGAGAGAAATAAAGTTGTGCATTCTCTGAAGGAGATTTCTGAGGATTGAGGGGGATTTGGATTGTTCCCCCGTTTTCATCATAATAATTGATCACGCTGATTTCCTTCATTCCCCGTTCGACTGCATGTAAATTAGATGTAAGGAGCTCACCCAGCAACTGAAATCGGTCCGCCTGCCGAGCTTCCTCCAACGTTTGCCTTAATTTTTCAATTTTATTTACATTTTTGTCCCGTTCGTTTCGAAGGAATCGTTCAAGATCGTTTCCCTGTTGTTTGACCCGATCCCGTGATGCCTTCTGATAAAAGAAGCGGTCCAATAATGCACTTAGTGAAGGGAAGGTTTGCTTCTCTCCTTGAAGATGTTCGAGATCCATCCAGTAAAACGTTTCTTTCTCTCCGATGGTGAGGGTTGGTGTTGAGTCATTGGATTTTGCATATTGAATCAGGTTGATGAATGATTCAGCTACGGTCGACTGATTTCCGATCCCTGCCCGGTGGACCACTTCCTTCGCATAGAGAGGAGAAATTCCGGCGAAATGTTGAACAATCTGTCTATCGAGTTTGCCTGAATTAAAGTCCAATGCTCTTAAGACGTCATCACCAGTTGCTTCAAGAGGATTTATCTTATCCTGCTGGGGAGGGAGAATATACGTATGTCCTGGTAAAACGGTACGGTGAGTATTCATACTTGGCGAGATATGCTTGATACTATCCAGGATCATATTTCGGTCTTTATCAATTAAAATGATATTGCTGTGTCGACCCATGATCTCGATGATTAATTGTTTGTATGAAATATCACCGATCTCATTTCTGCCTTTAACTTCAAATACAATCATCCTGTCCAACTCTACTTGTTTGATGCCTTCGACAATATACCCTTCCAGGTGCTTACGTAAGAGCATACAGAACATCGGAGGAACTGCAGGATTTTCGTAGTTTTCGTCGGTTAATTGCACCCTCGAATAATTAGGGTGGGCTGATAATAGGACTTTATGATTTTTTCCATTCGCCCTGATCATCATGATGATTTCATTTTTGTAAGGTTGGTGTATTTTATTAATGCGTCCGTGTATTAGGTTTTCATTCAATTCTTTCGTCATACTTCTCGTAAATAATCCATCAAATGACATATACAACATCCTCTGCTTTAAACGGTTTCTTTGGTTGATTTTTTCATCCGTCTTTGTTGTGGTCTACGTGTACCAAATGTAATCGATTTTACCCAACTGATCGATAAAATGCAAAACATACGTAAATCATATCATTTTTTAGGACGAGTCTGAATAAGAATGCTATGAGAAGGGACAACTTTTCGTATCGTAGGAGGAGAGTGAAATGGGTGCATGAAATTTCATGAGATGAGACAAGAGGACATAGAGCAGTCATTAAAGACCAATTATCGAGAGGGTCTTTCAACAGATGATGTTGCAAAGAGACGGAAACAATATGGGTACAATCAATTAGAGGAAGCTGAGAAACAGTCAGCTTTGTTGCTGTTTTTCAGTCAATTTAAGGACTTTATGGTTCTTGTGTTATTGGCAGCCACCCTCATTTCAGGATTGCTCGGGGAATACATCGATGCGATTGCCATCATAGCCATTGTGTTAATTAACGGTTTCTTAGGTTTTTTCCAGGAACGGAAAGCTGAAAGGTCCCTGCAGGCATTAAAGGAATTGTCTGCACCCCAGGTTTCGGTTTTGAGAGATGGAAAATGGGTGAAAGTTCTTTCCAAGGAAATTATGATTGGTGATATTATCCGCTTTGGGAGCGGTGACAGGATCGGGGCAGATGTACGGCTCATTGAAGCGAACAATTTGGAAATAGAGGAATCCGCCTTAACGGGGGAGTCAGTACCGGTGACGAAGTCCACTAAGCCGGTCGTTGGGGATAATGTGAGTCTTGGAGACTTAGAGAATATGGCCTTTATGGGGACGATGGTCACCAGAGGCAATGGAGTGGGGGTAGTGACATCCATCGGCATGAAAACGGCAATGGGACAAATTGCCGACATGATACAAAAAGCCGAAACGATGGTCACTCCCCTGCAAAGAAGGCTTGAAGAATTAGGGAAAATTCTCATCTCGGTAGCCCTCGTGTTAACGGCATTAGTCGTAGGGATCGGTGTGATTCAGGGGCATGATATGTATACTATGTTTTTAGCGGGGGTTTCTCTGGCTGTAGCCGCTATTCCTGAAGGATTACCAGCCATTGTGACCGTTGCCCTTTCTCTTGGTGTACAAAGGATGATTAAGAAGAAAGCAATTGTCAGGAAGCTTCCTGCAGTTGAAACATTAGGTTGCGCATCGGTCATTTGTTCAGATAAGACAGGGACCCTGACCCAAAACAAAATGACAGTCACTCATCTCTGGAGTGGAGGCAGAACCTGGACGGTAACAGGAACCGGATATGAACCGAACGGCCAATTCTACAGTGGAGACCAAAGGGTGACGCCTCATAGTGAAAATGCCCTTCAACAATTGCTGACCTTCGGCATGCTGTGCAATCATGCGGAATTAGTCACCCGTGAGAAAAGCTTTGTAGTTGACGGTGATCCTACTGAGGGTGCTCTTCTTGTAGCGGGATTGAAGGCTGGTTTAACACGGGAGTCGTTACAGAAGAAGTTTACGATTGTTAAAGAGTTTCCCTTTGATTCCACAAGGAAGATGATGAGTGTGGTCATTGTGGACCAAAACGGGAAATACTTTTCTGTAACTAAGGGGGCTCCTGACGTTTTAGTCGGTAAAAGCCAATCCATCTTGTGGGAAGGGCGACTTCAACATAAAACAGGTGAAACATCTCAAAAAGTAGAAGAGGCAATCAGCGACATGTCTTCAAATGCTTTGAGGAACATCGCTATTGCATATAAACCCCTTACTTCAAGGTCCATTGACGGGATGACAGAAGAGGATATCGAAGAAGGTGTCACATTCATTGGCTTACAGGGTATGATCGACCCTCCAAGACCTGAAGTGAAGGAGGCTGTTAGAGAGTGCCGTGCAGCCGGGATCAAGACGGTCATGATTACAGGTGATCACGTGTTGACAGCTAAGGCGATCGCCAAGCAATTGGGAATATTGAAGAATAAGGACCGGGTCCTTGATGGACGGGCGTTGAATCAAATGGAAGTTCAAGAATTAGAAGAGATTGTGGAAGAAGTATCCGTTTTTGCCCGAGTATCCCCTGAACATAAGCTCAAAATCGTCAAAGCCCTGCAGAACAGGGGGCATGTCGTGGCCATGACCGGGGATGGTGTAAATGATGCTCCTGCCATAAAATCCTCGGATATTGGAGTAGCCATGGGAATCACAGGGACGGATGTTTCGAAGGAATCCTCGTCTCTGGTTCTGTTAGACGATAACTTTGCAACGATTAAATCGGCCATTACAGAAGGCAGAAATATTTATGAAAATATCAGGAAGTTCATTCGATACCTGCTGGCTTCAAACGTAGGGGAAATTCTCGTTATGCTATTTGCCATGATTCTTGCCCTTCCTCTCCCATTAGTACCGATCCAGATACTATGGGTGAATCTCGTGACAGATGGACTGCCTGCCATGGCACTTGGCCTGGATAAGCCCGAAGAGGATGTTATGAAGAGAAAGCCCCGTCATCCTAAAGAAGGGGTGTTTGCAAGGGGGCTCGGGTGGAAGGTGGTATCCCGGGGCTTTTTGATAGGAAGTGTCACGTTACTTGCGTTTATGCTGTCATATAAAGCCCATCCTGATCATCTCGCATACGCCCAGACAGTAGCGTTTGCAACCTTGGTCATGGCACAGTTGATTCATGTGTTCGACTGCCGAAGTGAAATATCTGTATTATCAAGGAACCCCTTCGGAAACATGTATCTCGTTTGGGCTGTCTTATCTTCACTCGTTTTGATGCTGCTTGTAATCTATATCCCGACACTGCAACCGATATTCCATACTGTTCCGATTATGCTGAAAGACTGGTTGTTGATCATTGGTCTAAGCTCCGTTCCAACCTTTTTACTTGCCGGGTCATTTTTTGCAAGAAAAAAACAGTGAAATGTGGTATAATCCAAAAGGTAATAGAGAATTTCCTCTATTACCTTTTTTATATAAGTGAATGGACACACGATTTCGGTAAATCCATATGAGTACCGTCAAAAGATTGGAAGTGATTGTAATGGTTGTCAGTATGACTGGCTTTGGCAGAAGCAAAGCAGATTCTGAACAACATACAGTAACGGTTGAAATGAAGTCCGTAAATCACAGATTCAGTGAATGTTACATAAGAATGCCGCGTCAACTTATGAAACTTGAGGAGAAAATCAAGAAGAAAGTCTCCCAAAGCGTCAAAAGAGGGAAAGTGGATATTTTCATCACCATAACTGGTGAAGGATTAGTACATAAAAATCTTCATATTGACTGGAAGCTCATTCAAGATTATTATCAGTTAGTAAATAAAGTGAAAGAGACCTTTTCTTTAGATGATGAAGTGCAATTATCACACCTCTTGAACAGGGAAGAATTTGTGCTTATCGAGGAATTGGAAGAGGAAAATGAACAGCTTGAAGATCTGGTGTTGAACGCTGTAGACCAAGCCGCCATTGAACTAAGAAAGATGAGGGAAAAAGAAGGAGAACTTCTCAAAGAAGATTTCCTCATTCATCTCAAACAGTTTGAAAACAAAATGGAGGATCTTATCAATCATGCTCCAGAAGTGGTCAACCATTATAGAGAACGGTTAAGAAAAAGGATCCTCGAATACAATGAAACTTCCTTTGATGAGACCCGCTTGCTTACGGAGGTTGCCATTTTTGCTGATAAATCGGATATTACCGAGGAACTGACGAGACTGGAAAGTCATATTCAGTATTTCCATACCACTATGCAGGATGATGCACCTATTGGCAGGAAGCTGGATTTCATGATTCAGGAAATGAACCGGGAAGTGAATACAATTGGTTCAAAAGCAAATGATTCTTTCATTGCCACCATTGTAGTAGAACTGAAGTCAACCCTCGAGAAGCTAAGAGAACAAGTGCAAAATGTAGAATAATAAGTTTAGTTTCCTATTAATAAGGCGAAACTAAACTATTGATTAGGAGGAGCATTATGTCCATCAAGCTCATCAATATAGGATTTGGAAATATCGTTTCAGCAAACCGGATCATTTCAATTGTCAGTCCCGAATCAGCACCGATCAAGCGCTTGATTCAAGATGCAAGAGACCGGGGAACACTCGTTGATGCTACATACGGAAGAAGAACCAGAGCAGTCATTATTACTGATAGCGATCATGTTATCCTTTCTGCTGTTCAACCGGAAACCGTTGCTCATCGTTTAACAGATAAAGAGGATTTAATAGAAGAAGGGCAGGGTAAATAAATGAAAGAAAAAGGATTGCTGATCGTTCTTTCCGGACCTTCAGGAGTAGGGAAAGGAACTGTTCGTAAAGCGATTTTTTCCCAGGAAGATACAAAGTTTGAATATTCCATCTCCATGACTACCCGTTATCCACGGGAAGGAGAAGTGGATGGTGTCGATTACTTCTTTAAATCAAGAGAAGAATTTGAAGAGCTGATAAAACAGGGAAAGCTGCTAGAGTATGCGGAGTTCGTAGGGAACTATTACGGAACTCCTGTGGATTATGTTCGTGAAACGCTGGATGCCGGAAGAGATGTATTCCTCGAAATTGAAGTCCAGGGTGCACAGCAGGTAAGGGACAAATTCCCTGAAGGCTTATTTATCTTCCTTGCTCCGCCGAGTCTTTCCGAGTTGCAAAACCGCCTCGTGACCAGGGGAACTGAAACAGACGATTTGATCCAGGGCAGGATGAATACTGCCAGGAAAGAAATCGAAATGATGAATCTCTATGATTACATTGTTGAAAATGATCAAATTGAACATGCAGTCAATAAAATTAAGTCCATCGTTCAAGCCGAACACTGCAAGCGGGAACGAGTGCAACAAAGATACTTAAATATGCTGGAGGTTGAATAAATGTTAAACCCATCCATTGATTCATTAATGAAGAAGATCGATTCGAAATATTCGCTAGTCAGCATCGCGGCTAAGCGAGCGAGAAGCCTGCAAGACTCAGGGGATTTCCGTTTGAACCAATATGAGTCACATAAGTTTGTAGGGAAAGCACTTGAAGAAATTCAGGCCGGTCAATTATCTATGAAAGAAAGAGATGCCAAAGCCGTTTATTCTGATGAGTAAACACCGTCCTGCTTAAAGAAAACACTAGGGGGTTGACTCGAAAGATTTCATGATCTTTTGGGACAGCCCTATTTTCTTTTTTAATCAGTATCCTTCATAATAAAAGAAGGATAAAGAGTAATGGGGGAAAGCAGAATGATCAAGGGGAAAAAAGTATTATTATGTGTTTCTGGAGGAATTGCTGTCTATAAAGCTGCCGCTTTAACGAGCAAGCTGGTTCAAGGAGGTGCAGAGGTAAAGGTCATCATGACAGAATCTGCACAAAAATTTGTTGCTCCACTTACCTTCCAGGCATTATCCCGTCAAGATGTCTATTGGGATACATTTGATGAAAAAGATTCGTCAAAGATCGCTCATATTGATCTGGCAGACTGGGCTGACCTTGTACTTGTAGCACCTGCAACTGCCAATATCATCGGGAAACTTGCAAACGGGATTGCAGATGACATGATTTCAACAACCATTCTGGCTACAACAGCGAAAGTATGGATTGCCCCAGCCATGAATGTACATATGTATGACCATCCCGCAGTGAAACGGAATATCGATACCCTCTTTAAGTTTGGCTACCGGTTCGTCGAACCAAGTGAAGGATATTTAGCTTGCGGATATGTTGGAAAAGGCAGATTAGAGGAGCCTGAAAAAGTGGTGGAACTGGTAGATCATTATTTTTCAGCTGAAGTGGGTGAACAAAAGCTGCTACATGGAAAGAAAATAGTGATTACAGCAGGACCGACCAGGGAAATGGTCGACCCTGTACGCTTCTTCTCCAACCGTTCAACAGGCAAAATGGGCTTTGCCCTTGCTGAAGCAGCAGTATCCATGGGGGCAGACGTCATGTTGATTTCAGGACCCTCCCATTTGCAGATTCCAGAAGGGGTTGAATTTGTTTCCGTCACCAGTGCAGAAGAAATGTATGACGCGGTCCAGTCAGCTTTTTCGACTGCTGACATTGTTGTAAAAAGTGCTGCGGTGGCAGATTACACTCCAAAGGAAACATACCAAGATAAGCTGAAGAAAAAAGATGGGAATCTTGTAATCGAATTCGAGAGGACGAAGGATATCTTAAAGAGCCTTGGTGAAAGAAAGACACACCAATTCCTTATCGGGTTCGCTGCTGAAACAACAAATGTCGAACAGTATGCCAAGGCTAAACTTGAAAAAAAACGGGCAGATATGATCGTGGCAAACAATGTGAAAGAAAACGGTTCAGGATTTGGTACCGAAACAAACCGGGTATCGATTGTGACAAAAAATGGTGAAGTTCGAAACCTGCCATTATTATCAAAATTGGATGTCGCAAAAGAAATTTTTAAAGAAGCGGCCAGGCACATTGATATAGGTACTTCCCATGAACGTAGCTAGTGTCATAGTGGATGTACCTGCGATGCAGACGGACCGCTCCTACGATTATAGTATTCCCGATGCATGGAAAGGCGGTATCCTTCCGGGAATGAGGGTGGTTGTCCCTTTTGGACCAAGGAAAATCCAGGGCTTTGTCATTGAATTAAAGGAAAAAGGCGAAGTCTCTAACCTCAAACCGATCATTGAACCGATGGATCTAACACCGGTGTTGAACAGAGAGTTGCTTACCCTCGGAACCTGGCTGACCGAAAAAACCCTCTGTTTCAAAATTTCTGCCTTTCAATCGATGCTGCCTGCAGCCATGAAGGCAAAATATGAAAAGATTTTTGTGCTTGAAAAAAGCAAGGGGGCTGGCGAGCTCCACCTCTCTTTACAGCGATTCTTTCAGTATGAAAGACAGGTGTCCTGGAAAACAATTGAACAAAGCGGGCTTTTACCTTTGATTCATAAAGAAGTTAAGCGTGGATTGGTTGAAGTGATATACAGGGTAAAAGCGAAGGGGAAAAAAAAAGACGGTTCGAAAACTGTATCTCAATACCGAGGATCATGACGTTGATGATGTGATGGTGAATTTGCCTCCTCAAGCCAGCAAGCAAAAACAAATCTTAGACTATATGATCCAATCTGCTCCAGGCGGTGACGGGATCCTCGCTTCCACTCTTATTGAAGAGATGGCGACCACTTCATCCACAGTTAAGTCGTTGGTCAATAAAGGACTGCTCATAGAGAAACATGTTGAAGTATATCGGAATCCCTTTGAAAACAGAACATTTGAAAAGACCTCACCCTTAACGTTGACCACACAGCAGGATCAGGCGATTCGTCCTATACTCGACACGATAGACCGGGGTCAACATCATACATTTCTCCTTTACGGTGTAACAGGCAGTGGTAAAACGGAAATCTATCTGCAATCGATACAGCGGGTATTGCAGGAGGGGAAGGAAGCGATCGTATTAGTTCCTGAAATTTCCCTTACCCCCCAAATGGTCCACAGATTCAAGGGGCGATTCGGAAATGATGTAGCCGTGCTCCACAGCGGCTTGTCTGTGGGGGAAAAGTATGATGAATGGAGGAAGATTCAAAGAAAGGAAGTGAAGGTGGTCGTAGGTGCACGTTCGGCCGTTTTTGCCCCTTTTGAGAATATCGGAATCATCATCATCGATGAAGAGCATGAGACGAGTTATAAGCAAGAAGAAAATCCGCGCTATCATGCCAGGGATGTGGCGATATACAGAGGAGAATATCATCATTGCCCGGTGATATTAGGAAGCGCGACTCCTTCTTTGGAGTCCTTTGCAAGGGCATCTAAAGGTTTATATGGGCTTCTTACCCTTGATAAACGCATGAATGACGGTCCGCTTCCAACCGTCGATATTGTGGACATGAGAGAAGAACTCAGGAAAGGGAACCGCTCCATGTTTTCTTCTAGCCTATTCGAAAAGATTCAGGACAGGTTGGAAAAGGGAGAACAGACGGTCCTTTTCCTAAATAGAAGAGGTCACTCATCCTTTATAATGTGCAGAGATTGCGGATTCGTCCTTCAATGTCCAAATTGCGACATATCCTTGACCTATCACCGGTTCTCGAATGGGATGAAATGTCATTATTGCGGGTATGAAGAGGGAGTTCCTTCTTCGTGCCCGGAATGTACAAGTGAACATATACGTTATTTTGGTACAGGGACTCAGAAGGTTGAAGAGGAATTGACGAAACTCATTCCCGAGGCCAGGATCATTCGGATGGATGTCGATACAACGTCCCGTAAGGGCTCCCCATGAAAAGCTGTTAACAGCTTTTGGGGAAGGGAGGGGGGATATCCTCCTTGGTACACAAATGATCGCTAAGGGACTGGATTTCCCTAATATCACACTTGTCGGAGTCCTTAGTGCGGACACGATGTTACATCTCCCTGACTTCAGAGCAGCAGAAAAAACGTTTCAACTTTTGACGCAGGTAAGCGGCAGGGCAGGAAGGCACACCCTGCCAGGGGGAAGTTGTCATACAAACGTATACGCCGGAGCACTATTCAATTGAGCTAGCGTCCAATCATGATTACAATCGTTTTTACCAGCAGGAAATGATGATGAGGAAAATGGGTTCATATCCCCCTTTTTACTACATGACACTGATCACACTGAGCCATGAAGATTTAATGAAAGTAGTGGACATTGCAGAAAGAATGACGAATTTTATCCGTTCAAGGCTTTCAGGGACAACGATTATCCTTGGACCTGTCGCGTCTCCGATCCCCAGGATAAAGAATAGATATCGCTATCAGTGTTTGATAAAATACAAGCTGGAACCAAATCTTGGGATTACCCTTAAAACAGTATTAAATCAATACCAGCAACAACATGCTTCCCAAGGGTTAACAATCTCCATAGATATGAACCCTTATATGATGATGTGACATAAATTAGAGAAAAATGGAGGAGACACATGGCAATACTTCCAATTGTTATGCACCCGGACCCCATTCTGGAAAAAGAATGTGAGAAGGTTACTGCATTTGATAAGAAACTAAAAAAATTATTGGCAAATATGTATGACACCATGATTGATGCGGATGGGGTTGGGCTTGCAGCCCCTCAGGTAGGAATCGATCTTCAGGTGGCGGTGGTGGATATCGGCGATGATATGGGAACGATCGAGCTTATCAACCCTGAAATCATCGAGGCTGACGGAACTCAAACAGACCTCGAAGGGTGCCTGAGCTTCCCCGGCCTATATGGAGAAGTGACACGTCCTCACTCCATAAAAGTCAGAACTCATGATCGGAAAGGAAGAGTGATTGAATTCCAGGCCCGTGACTTTTTAGCAAGGGCGATTCAACATGAAATAGATCACCTTCACGGTGTTCTATTTACCTCGAAAATAGAAAAATATGTGACAGAAGAAGAATTAGAAGGGTATGAAGCGTAATGACAAAAGTAATCTTTATGGGAACACCTGATTTCTCAGTTCCTGTTCTTGAAGCGTTATTAGACGAACACTATGATGTAATCGGGGTTGTGACACAGCCTGATCGCCCGGTGGGCAGAAAAAGAGTACTGACACCTCCTCCAGTAAAAGTGGCAGCTCAAAAGCACGGGATTCCAGTTTATCAGCCAGAGAAGATTAAACATGAAGATGAATTAAACAAAGTACTGGCACTTGAACCCGATCTTATTGTAACAGCTGCATTTGGACAGATACTTCCCAACGCATTGCTTGAAGCTCCCCAACACGGGTGTATCAACGTACACGCCTCTTTGCTTCCGGAACTCAGAGGGGGTGCACCCATTCATTATTCCATCCTTCAAGGAAAAGAAAAAACGGGCATTACCATTATGTATATGGTGGAAAAGCTAGATGCAGGTGACATCATCAGTCAAGTGGAAGTGGAAATCGAAGAAAGAGATCATGTGGGTACCCTCCATGATAAGTTAAGCGTTGCGGGTGCGAAGTTACTCATTGAAACCGTACCAAGATTGCTCGCTGGTGACATAACCCCGGTTAAACAGGATGATTCTAAAGCAACGTTCGCAAGGAACATAAAACGGGAGCAGGAAAAAATAGACTGGTCCAGAAGCGGGGGAAGAAATCTACAATCATATTAGAGGACTTCATCCTTGGCCGGTTGCCTACACAACGTTAGAAAATGCTGTCATGAAAGTTTGGTGGGGAGAAAAAGTCCAAGGGCATTCTTCTGTACCAGGTGAAATCATAAAGATAGAAGAAGACGGATTCATTGTTTCATCCGGTGACACAGTAGGAATTAAAGTAACCGATCTGCAACCATCCGGCAAAAAAAGAATGAGTGCAAAAGACTATCTGCTTGGAGCAGGCTCTCACCTTAAAGAAGGTATGATGTTAGGAGAAAATCATGAGTAAACGAAATAAAACCGTTAGGGAAGCAGCACTTGAAGTCATTGAAGCGGTAGAAAAAAAATCAATCTTATAGCAATTTACTCCTCAACCATGTGATTGAGAAGAATCAATTGCCAAGTAAAGATGTAGGACTGTTGACAGAACTGACGTATGGAACCATTCAACGAAAAATGACATTGGATTTCTATTTATCCCCATTTATTAAAGGTAAGCTGGATGAATGGGTCCGAAACTTATTGCGTTTATCCCTGTATCAGCTTGTATACTTGGACCGGATTCCTGACCGTGCTGTTTTCTATGAAGCTGTAGAAATTGCCAAGAGGAGAGGGCATAAGGGCATTTCTGGACTAGTGAACGGCGTCCTCCGTTCGGTTCAGCGAAAAGGGCTTCCTTCCCTGGACAGCATTAAAGATCCTATTGAACGGGTGGCCATCGAAACGAGCCATCCTTATTGGCTTGTAAAAAGATGGGAAGAGCAATTCGGATTGGACAAGACGAAAGAAATGTGTGAAACCAATTTAATTGCACCGAAACAAACGGCCCGGGTCAATACGACCAAAATCAGTAGAGAAGAGTTGATTGCCCATTTAACGGACAGTGGAACAGAAGTAAAAGAGAGCCCTATCGTCCCGGAAGCCATTCAATCCCTTCGGGGAAATCTAGCAAAAACAGATGCTTATCGTAACGGGCAATGTACCATTCAAGATGAGAGCTCCATGCTTGTTTCCTATGCCTTAAAGCTAGAACATGGGATGAAAGTGCTCGATGCATGTGCTGCACCAGGGGGGAAAACGACTCATATAGCTGAGAAACTCTCCGGGACCGGTGAAGTATATGCATTGGACTTACACAAGCATAAGGTTAAACTGATCGATGAAAACGCCGCTCGTCTTGGGTTGGAAAACATTAAGACATCGACCATTGATAGCCGAAAAGCCGGGGATCAGTTTGAAAAAGAAACGTTCCATCGTATTTTAGTCGATGCTCCATGCTCAGGATTAGGTGTATTGAGAAGAAAACCGGACATTAAGTATGCAAAAAAAAGAATCCGACCTTCAATCACTGCAAAAGATCCAAATTGACATCCTCTCAGCTGTTGCACCACTCCTGAAAAAAGAAGGATTGTTAGTTTATAGCACTTGTACGGTGGACCAAAATGAAAACGAAGGGACGGTTGCTGCTTTCTTACGTGAACATCCCGAGTTTGAACCTGCGCCACTGGATGAGCTGCCGAATTCCGTCAAACCGTTCGTCAGTGAAAATCAATTACAAGTATTTCCCCAGGATTTTGGCGGGGACGGATTCTTTATATCCTGCTTTAGAAAAAAATGAGTCGAAATTGATCAAATCACGAAAGTAAAGCAGGAAAATTCACCAGATAAGTCGTAAAAGTACAACAGCCCTTAATGAATCTTTGATTATCGTATACTGTGTACTGTAAGGTTCAATTCATCAAAATCAAAAAGACTTTCTTTTTTCAGCTTCCATTCTTAATGAAGGTCGTATCATTTAATTAACAGAGATAATCAGAAGGAATCATTTTTTGAACTGAGATGCACCGGCTATGAGTATAAGGAGCTACTTGGATTTGGTGCAGAAGAAGAGACGAGGTGACCTAAGTGAGAACTGTTTATTTTACGGACAAAGGGAAAGTGCGTCAACTGAATGAAGATAGTGCAGGCGTATTTGTGAATCATCATGGCGATCATTTAGCTGTTGTAGCAGATGGAATGGGGGGGCACAGAGCAGGAGATGTTGCAAGTGACCTCACCATTACCATCTTAAAGGACTTGTGGGAGAAAACAGGGAAATTTCAAACAGCTGATGAAGCAGAAAATTGGTTAAAATCAACTATTAACGAAGTAAACAAAGAAGTATATACTTATTCTCAATCAAATTCCGAATGTGAGGGAATGGGAACGACATTGGTCGGTGCCATTTGTACCTCTTTGTTTGCCACCATTGTCAATATTGGTGACAGCAGAGGATATATCATGAACGAAAACGGTTTTCATCAACTGACAGAAGATCATACCCTTGTGAATGAATTAGTCAGAAGTGGTGAGATTTCTAAGGAAGATGCAGAGCATCATCCCAGAAAAAATGTAATACTAAGAGCGATAGGCACGGAAGCTTCAATTACGATGGATATTAAAACGATTATGTTTGAAGAAGAAGACGTTATTTTATTGTGTTCAGACGGTCTTTCTAATAAAGTTTCGGAGAAGGAAATGAAAGAAATATTAGCACAGGACCACTCTTTGGAAGATAAAGGGGAGTCGCTTATTCATTTAGCCAATGAATATGGCGGTGAAGACAATATTACCGTAGTAATTGTAGAGTTTGCCGCTGAAACGGAAAGCGGGTGATAACATGATGGAAGGTAAGCGCATCAGTGGGCGTTACAGAATCATTAAACTGATCGGCGGCGGAGGAATGGCCAACGTTTATTTAGCTCATGATGTGATATTGGATCGTGAAGTGGCCATTAAAATGCTCCGAATCGATTTTGCCAATGAAGAGGAATTCATCAAACGGTTCCAAAGGGAAGCGCAGTCCGCCACAAGCTTGGCACATCCCAACATCGTAAGCATATACGATGTAGGAGAAGAGGACGATTTATATTATATCGTCATGGAATATGTCCATGGCATGACTCTGAAGCAATACATACAACAGCATTCACCTGTACATGTAGAAAAAGCGATTGACATTATGAAACAGCTGACACTTGCCATGTCCCATGCTCATCAAAATCATATTGTGCACCGGGATATCAAACCTCATAATATCCTTCTTGATGAACAAGGCAATGTAAAGATTACCGATTTCGGGATCGCCATGGCTCTAAGTGCCACTTCGATCACCCAGACCAATTCAGTCTTGGGATCGGTTCATTATCTCTCTCCTGAACAGGCGAGGGGAGGGATGGCCACAAAGAAATCAGATATCTATTCACTTGGTATCGTCATGTTCGAATTACTGACGGGTAGGCTGCCCTTTTCCGGAGAGTCGGCAGTTTCAATTGCATTAAAGCATTTACAGTCGGAAACGCCCTCATTAAAAAGGTGGAATCCCGATATCCCGCAGAGCGTGGAAAATATCGTATTGAAAGCAACAGCAAAAGATCCATTCAGACGCTACGAGAGTTTGGAGGAAATGGATGAAGATCTGTCTTCATCATTGGATCCCGACCGCATGAATGAGCCCAAATTTTCCGTACCCCTTGATGATGAAGCGACGAAAGCCATCCCTGTCATAACAGATCAAAAGGCTTATTCAAATCTTGACGATACAATCGTTCATCATCAAAACAACACGGACGACGTACAAACCATGCCCACCCCCGCTGTACAGGGCGGGAAGAAGGATAAAAAGGTAGAAAAAACGAATGACCCCAAGAAGAAAAGTAAAAAGAAGTGGCCGATCCTGATCATTAGTTTGTTCTTTTTACTGATTCTATTAGGTATTGCTGCCGTCACTTTCATTCCTGAGCTTCTTGGACCTAAAGAAATCCAAGTCCCGGATGTCGTTGAAAAAGATCAAACTGAAGCCATTTCCACTATCGTTTCAGAAGGATTTGTTGTAGGAGAAACAAAAAAACAATCCCATGAATCGATTCCTGAGGGATTTGTCATCAAGACAAACCCAAAGGCAGGAAGGTTGGCAAATGAAGGATCGGCAATTGATATCTATGTCAGTACCGGAAAAGAAAAGGTGCAAGTCGGGGACTATGTCGGCAAGGACTTTGAAGAAGTATCGTCTGAACTTGAAGCAAAAGGATTTATGGTAGAGAAAGAAGAAGAGTTTGATGAAGATGAAATGGCAGGGACCGTACTGGATCAGGATCCTTCCCCAGGAGGAGAGGTAGTGGCGGAAGAGACCACCATAACCCTCACGGTGAGTAAAGGTTCCAAACCATTTGACATGGCTGATTTAGAAGGATATGATCAGGCAGCCCTGGATCAATATGAAGATTTGAAAGGGGTTAACATTGTCATATCTGAAGAAAAATTTTCAGACGAAATAGAAGCAGGCAGAGTCATATCTCATGAGCCGGAGCCTGGAACCCCCACTTATAAAGGGGAAACTGTCTATGTTGTCATGTCTAAAGGTCCTGATACACCTGAAGAAGCTCCAACCAAAGAGGTTACTTTAGATATTCTGGTTGATTATACGAAACAGGACGGCACCCCTCAGGCGATTGAGATATTCATTGAAGACAAAGACAGTAAATTGGATGATCCCGACCCTGATCAAGTGGACGGGATTACCCAAAATAAAGAATTCACCCTTACATTTACGCTGGAAGACGGATCCCAGGGCAGATACAGGATATTGAGAGACGGAGAAGAGTATAAATCAGGGACTGTCGAATATCCTAAAGAAGAATAAATTGAATGACCAAGGGGCTGTACCCGGGTTTTTATTAGACCTGACGGGACAGTCCTCTTGTTTTCATTTATAATGAAAGGGATACATAATGCAAACGACTATATTTTATACATGTTTATGAATAGGAGGTTTCGAATGCCTGAAGGGAAAATTGTTAAAGCGTTAAGTGGTTTTTATTATGTTCTGTCAGAGGGAAGCGTTACCCAGTGTCGCGGAAGGGGGAATTTCCGCAAAAATAAAATAACCCCCCTCGTGGGTGATTATGTGGAATTTCAAGCGGAGAATAAAACGGATGGTTACATCCTGAAGGTCTTTGACCGTAAGAATGAGCTTGTACGCCCCCCGATTGCTAATGTAGATCAAGCGATACTGGTCTTTTCTGCAAGCGAACCTGAGTTCAGCCCTGCTCTGCTGGACCGTTTCCTGGTGTTGGTGGAGAGTAAAGAAATCGAACCGCTTATTTGTGTAACCAAGATGGATTTACTCACTCCTCATCAGATAGAAGAGGTTGAACAATATGTGAGGCATTACCGTTCATTCGGTTATGAGGTTCTAATGACGTCTTCCAAAACCGATGATGGCGTTGAGGAATTAGCTCCATACTTACGAGACAAAATATCTGTCTTTGCAGGCCAGTCAGGTGTAGGGAAGTCGTCTTTGCTCAATGCCTTGAAACCGGAACTTGAGTTAAAGACAGCCATGATCTCATCCCACCTGGGACGAGGGAAACATACGACACGCCATGTGGAACTGATTGATGTAGAGGATGGCCTGGTTGCCGATACGCCAGGGTTTAGTTCATTGGAGTTTTCAGAACTTGAAATAGAAGAGCTTCCACATTGCTTTCCTGAAATGGTGGAAGTATCAGACGACTGTAAATTCAGGGGCTGTCTTCACATCAATGAGCCGAAATGTGCTGTGAAAGCTGCAGTGGAAAGAGAGGAAATCCCCTCTTACAGGTACGACCACTACTTAACATTCCATAAAGAAATAAAAGACAGAAAGCCGAGGTATTAACCATGAAAATCGCACCTTCCATCCTGTCTGCTGATTTTGCAGAACTTGGAAATGAAATTAAAGATGTTGAATTAGGAGGAGCCGACTATATACATGTAGACGTAATGGATGGACACTTTGTCCCGAATATTACACTAGGGCCAATGATCGTGAAAGCAATTCGCCCACTTACAACATTGCCTCTCGACGTCCATTTAATGATTGAAAATCCCGGTCAATATATCGATGCATTTGCAGATGCAGGAGCCGACTATATAACTGTCCATGTTGAGGCTGAGCCTCATTTGCACAGGACGATTCAGCTGATCAAAAGTAAAGGTGTGAAAGCTGGGGTTGTCTTAAATCCTGGGACGCCTGCTGAATTAGTCAAGCCTATCTTGGAAGATGTGGATATGGTTCTATTGATGACTGTAAATCCGGGATTCGGCGGGCAATCGTTTATTCCGTCAGTCGTACCAAAAATCAAACAAATACGTGAGTGGGCAAATGAAGTAAATCCTACACTTGAAATAGAGGTTGATGGAGGGATCAATCCGGAAACGGCTGCAGTGTGTGCCAAAGCAGGAGCAGACGTGTTTGTTGCAGGTTCTGCGATTTACAACCGCGATGATCGAGGAGCTGCCATTCAAGAATTAAAAAAAGCTCTATCATAAGAGTGAACCAGTGCTGATCCAGGAGGGTCAGCTTATTTTTATAGGAATGGAGTGAAAAAAGTGGAATTGAATCTTGTGGCCGGTGGTCCTGAAAGGTATATCCCCTATTTGAAAACATACAATAGCGGAGAAGTGAAGTGGATAGGTGTGGATAGGGGAGTATATACCATATTGCAACAAGGAATGAAGCCCCATGCTGCGTTTGGTGATTTCGATTCTGTAAATGAAGAAGAATGGAAGTTCATTCAAAGTCAGGTCCAAAAAGTCAATCGCTATCAGCCGGAGAAGGACGAAACAGATCTTGAACTTGCCCTCAACTGGGCCATTGAGCAGAATCCTGAAAAAATTAACATTTTCGGTGCAACGGGTGGAAGGCTGGATCACTTCATGGGTAACCTTCAATTACTCATGAAGCCAGGCTTGCTAACAACGGATATACAGGTAGAAATAATCGACGTCCAAAATCAATTATATCTTGTCGGGCCAGGAGCTCATACGGTTTTGAACGTAGAGGATCTACCCTATATTTCTTTCGTGCCCATCACCGATATTGTCGAAGGAATCACCCTTACCGGCTTTAAATATCCATTAAAAAAACGGAATATTTTAAGAGGTTCCACACTATGTATTAGTAATGAACTTATACAATCATCTGGTACTCTTTCCTTTTCAAACGGCATATTAATGGTCATAAGAAGCAGTGATTGAAGCTTCACATGATCAGGCAGAAAAGAAGATGTACTTAACTGAAACTGCTTGAATAGACTGAAAAGATGTCAAGTGAAACATTACGTTCTTTAGATCGTAGGGAGGGACTAAAAATGCGTTTTTATACAATTAAATTACCAAAATTCCTTGGTGGACTTGTGAGGGCGATGTTAGGAACATTCAAGAAAGAATAATTGAATAGCTGGGGGTGGCTTCGGGCCATCTCTTTTTTTGTTTATGTGGTGCACTGAATTGAAAAGTGTGCAAAATCGCTAACCGGGTCTTTGATTGGGAGGGCATAAGGCGAGTAACCCAAAAAGGCAAAGAACGCCTTTCCGGGTTACTCGCCTTATGCCTGTCGCCTCTGACCAAGCCGCCTCCGCTTTTCTGTGTGTCCAGCTCCAGGGGCTTGAGGCTCGAGGTCATCAGCAGAGCAACCCAAAAAGGCAAAGAGCGCCTTTCCGGGTTACTCCACTTATGCTTGTCGCCTCAGGGCGAGCCCCTTCCGCTTTTCTATTTGTCCAGCTCCGGCGGCTAGAGGCTCGGGGTCATAAGGCGAGTAACCCAAAAAGGCAAAGAACGCCTTTCCGGGTTACTCGCCTTATGCCTGTCGCCTCTGACCAAGCCGCCTCCGCTTTTCTATGTGTAAAGTATTTTTTCTTGAAAGGTTTTAATTGTAGTATTGCATTATAGAAAGTTGTGTGATAAATTATTAAAGTATCTTTATGATAATAAGCGAAATGTGGAACTGAAATTAACTTCAGCTTCTTGTTAGTGAGGAGGGAATATATTATGGCAAAACAATGCGTAGTAACAGGCCGTAAAGCAAGCTCAGGTAACGCTCGCTCTCACGCAATGAATGCGAACAAGCGTACTTGGGGTGCAAACCTGCAAAAAGTTCGAATTCTTGTAGACGGAAAGCCTAAGAAAGTATGGGTTTCTGCAAGAGCGTTGAAATCTGGTAAAGTAGAACGCGTATAATACTTAAAATGAGAAGACGTCCGGTTGTTGGGCGTCTTTTTTCTTTTCTATCCTCTGCGGGAGGACAAAAGAATAGGATCAATTTGGATGAAAACGTCTATTTTCTTTGTCATTTATCACTTTGAACATTAAATGACTAATCTATGCGGATTATGTGAAAAATAGAGGAGATGACCAACAAATCACGCAGAGATAATAGTTTAGCTTTCAAAAACATGATACTTATAGTAAAATGTTTTTAGCCAAGCATGTAATTAAAGGGGGAAAACATTCCATGTCCATCGAATTAAAAACGCAGTACGGACAAATTGATATTACGAATGATGTCATTGCAATGATTGCTGGAGGTGCAGCGGTGGATTGCTACGGAATTGTTGGAATGGCTTCAAAAAACCAAATTAAAGACGGTTTCACAGATATCTTACGTAAAGAAAATTTCACTCGCGGAGTGATTGTTCGTCAAGATGAAGAGGAAGTACATATTGATATGTATATTATTGTGAGTTATGGTACAAAAATTTCTGAAATTGCCCATAATGTACAATCCAAGGTTAAATATACTCTTGATAAGACCGTCGGCTTGGCGGTAGATTCAGTAAATATTTTTGTGCAGGGGGGTTCGTGTCACGAACCCGTAGTGAGGAGGAAGATTCGTGTCGATTACATCTTTGGAAGGAAAACGTTTTGCTGAAATGGTGATTCAAGGTGCCACCCAATTATCTGCTAACGCGCAGCTGGTTGACGCTCTGAACGTTTTTCCTGTTCCTGATGGTGATACTGGAACAAATATGAATTTATCCATGACTTCCGGTGCAAAGGAAGTTCAAAACCATATTCAAGGTCATATTGGAAATGTGGCTGCTGCTCTATCAAAAGGCTTATTGATGGGAGCAAGAGGTAACTCAGGTGTTATCTTATCCCAATTGTTCAGAGGCTTTGGTAAAGCGATTGAAGGGAAAGAATCCTTATCAAGTGTAGAATTTGCCAATGCGCTGCAAACAGGAGTGGATACTGCTTATAAAGCGGTTATGAAACCTGTTGAAGGAACGATTCTAACGGTTGCGAAAGATGCTGCGAAAAAAAGGTGTTTCTGTTGCGGAAACTGAAAGTGATTTCGTTAAGCTGATGCAGGCAATCGTGGATGAGGCACAAGCTTCTTTAAATCGTACACCTGATTTACTTCCTGTCCTAAAGGAAGTTGGAGTAGTCGACAGTGGTGGTCAAGGCCTGCTTTTCGTATATGAAGGGTTTTTAGCAGAACTTAAAGGGGAGAAAGTTTCAAACCAAGCTTCCTTACCTTCCATGAATGATCTTGTCAGTGCAGAGCATCATAAGACAGCTCAGGATTTCATGAGCACGGAAGATATTGAATTTGGCTATTGTACAGAATTTATGGTCAGATTTGAGGAAGACAAACAATCATTTGTCGAAGAAGACTTCCGTCAGGATTTAAGCCGATTCGGCGATTCTCTGCTAGTCATAAGCGATGATGAATTAGCTAAAGTACATATCCATTCTGAACAGCCAGGTGATGTGTTGACGTATGGTCATCAATACGGAAGTCTCATTAATATCAAAATTGAGAACATGAGACAACAGCACAGCAGCATCGTCGGTGATTCGAAGCCGGTGAGAGCAGAAGCAGCTCCTCCGAAGGAAGTGGACTTTGCCATAGTCACAGTAGCAATGGGTGAAGGAATTGCCGAGTTATTCAGGAGCATAGGCGCCACTTCGGTAATCGAAGGCGGACAAACGATGAATCCTAGTACAGAGGATATCGTGAAAGCGGTTGAGGAAGTGAATGCCAAGAAAGTCATCATCATGCCTAATAACAAGAATATCATCATGGCTGCTGAACAGGCAGCTGAAGTTCTTGAAATGGATGTGGCGGTCGTTCCGACGAAGACTGTTCCTCAGGGTATGGCTGCATTACTTGCATTTAATCCATCTGCATCGGTTGAAGACAACAAGAGGTTCATGACTGAAGCATCCAAACAGGTTAAAACGGGTCAAATCACCTTTGCCGTCAGAGATACGAATATTGATGGTGTTGCCATAGCGAAAGATGACTTCATGGGAATCGAAGAAGGTAAGATTGTCGTTTCTGACCATGACCGTCAGAAATCAGCACAGAGCTTACTTGAGAAAATGCTGGATGAAGACTCCGAAATCCTGACCATCCTTTATGGTGAGGATGTAACAGATGAGGATGTCCATTCTTTGAAAGAGTATGTAGAAGAGCATTATGAAGAGGTAGAAGTGGAAGTTCATAATGGTAAACAACCACTTTACTCCTATATATTCTCAGTTGAATAAGGGTTAAAGGAAGGGGGGGACAGCTCTAATTGGAGTGTGTCCCCTTCAATTATGTTAGAATGATCATATAGATTGGATGTTAAGATAGGGGGAATAGCCATGAAATACAAAAGCGTATTTGATATTATCGGTCCCGTTATGATCGGTCCGTCGAGTTCTCATACAGCCGGTGCTGCGAGGATAGGAAGGGTGGCAAGGAATCTGTTTCGCCGGGAGCCGAAATGGGCAACGATATCGTTTTATGGTTCATTTGCGAAAACATATAAGGGACATGGGACGGACGTAGCCATTGTGGGGGGGATCCTTGATTATGATACATATGATGAACGGATCATCGAATCGATTAAAGTAGCCAGGCAAAAAGGGATAAAGATCAAGTTTCTGGAAGAAGATGCAATCACAGATCATCCCAATACGGCTAGGATCCGCATGGGTGATGAAAAAGGTGAAATTGAATTGGTAGGGATATCCATCGGTGGAGGAAAGGTTGAAATCATCGAGCTTAACGGCTTTGAGCTTAAACTGTCAGGACATCATCCAGCGATCCTTGTCGTTCATGATGACAGATTTGGAGCGATTGCCTCTGTATCCAATGTCATTGCCAAACACCAATTGAACATCGGACATATGGATGTTTCACGTAAGGAGAAAGGTCAGATGGCCTTGATGACCATTGAAGTGGATCAGCCGATTGACGAAGCAGTCATCAATGAATTGACCTCGCTTCCCAACATTACTCAAGTTACACGGATATCCGATTAAACAATTACTATAATGATAGCGTTTACATTCAGGCGAGGAGGTCATATTTATGTTTCGAAATGTAGCAGAGTTAGTTGAACTTGCAGAGAGTCAGAACAAGAAAATTTCTGACATTATGATCGAACAGGAAATCGAGTTTACTGGGAGAACATTTGAAGAAGTATACAGTATGATGGAGAGAAATCTCGAAGTAATGGAGCAGGCTGTGGCAAGAGGGCTCGAAGGTGTGAAATCGCATTCAGGCTTAACAGGCGGAGATGCTGTATTATTACAAAAGTATATCGAGAAGGGCCGCTCACTATCTGGCGACACGATTCTTGACGCAGTCAGTAAAGCTGTTGCGACTAATGAAGTGAATGCTGCCATGGGGACGATTTGTGCTACCCCGACTGCAGGTTCTGCAGGGGTAGTTCCTGGAACATTATTTGCCGTTAAAAATAAGCTTAATCCCACTAAAGATGAAATGATCCGGTTTTTATTTGCCTCGGGTGCATTTGGATTTGTTGTCGCAAATAACGCTTCCATCTCCGGTGCAGCTGGTGGCTGCCAGGCGGAGGTAGGGTCTGCGAGCGGGATGGCCGCTGCTGCCATCGTAGAAATGGCCGGGGGTACCCCGAGTCAATCGGCAGAGGCAATGGCCATTACCTTAAAAAATATGCTAGGCCTTGTTTGTGATCCCGTAGCGGGACTTGTAGAGGTACCTTGTGTGAAACGGAATGCCATGGGTGCTGCCAACGCAATGGTGGCAGCTGATATGGCACTTGCGGGTATAACAAGTCGTATTCCGTGTGATGAAGTGATCGACGCCATGTATAAAATCGGTCAAACAATGCCTGTGGCTCTTCGTGAAACAGCCCAAGGTGGATTGGCTGCTACACCTACCGGCAGAGAGCTTGAAGCAAAAATCTTTGGGGTTTCCCTGAACAAACGTGAAGACTCATAATGAAGAATTGACGATCCAGAACATAAAGGGGATTGGTGAAGAAACAGCTCTGCAGCTAAATACGATGGGAATTCATACTGTTCTGGATTTACTAGAGTACCTCCCTTACCGGTATGAGGATTACAGGCTTCGGGATTTAGAAGAAGTAGCCCATGATGAACGTGTGACCGTCGAAGGAAAGGTCCATTCTGAACCTGCATTAATGTATTACGGGAGAAAAAAGTCACGTTTGACATTGCGATTACTGGTCGGAAGGAATCTGGTGCAGGCTGTATTTTTTAATCAGCCTTATTTAAAGAAAAAAAATCAACCTTCACGATACGGTGACGGTGACAGGGAAATGGGACAGGAACAGGCAGATTATCACTGTACAGTATTTCCAGGCCGGCCCCCACGGGAAACAGGGTGACTTTGAACCTGTTTACTCATTGAAGGGTTCGATGAAAAATAACACCCTTAGGAAATTCATAAAGAAAGCCTTCCAGGACTACGGTCATCTGCTAACGGAGAATCTGCCTGATCATCTGATAGAAAAATATAAGCTCTCAAGCCGAAAAGAGGCGCTGTATCACCTTCACTTTCCTGATTCTACTGAAGACATGAAGCAGGCGAGAAGACGATTTGTATATGAAGAATTCCTGCTGTTCCAACTTAAAATGCAAGCTTTAAGGAAATTTGAAAGGGAACAGTCTTCAGGTATGCAACAGCATTATGATTTAGGAAAAGTTAAAGCGTTCATTGACTCTTTGCCGTTCCCTCTAACGGATGCCCAGAAAAGAGTAGTGAATGAGATATCGGCAGATATGAAGTCACCCTATCGGATGAATCGACTTTTACAGGGTGATGTTGGATCCGGAAAAACGGTCGTGTCTGCCATTGCCCTTTATTCGAGTGTAACGGCAGGTTTTCAGGGTGCTTTAATGGTTCCGACTGAAATTCTTGCAGAACAGCATGCGAATTCACTTAGTGAGTTACTTGAACCCGCCGGACTATCTGTGGCTCTTTTAACAAGCTCGGTAAAAGGAAAAAGACGCAGATTATTATTAGAAAAGCTAAAGGACGGGGAAATTGATATTCTCATTGGGACACATGCACTCATTCAGGAGGATGTTCAATTTAAACGACTGGGACTTGTTGTAACCGATGAACAGCATCGTTTTGGAGTGAATCAAAGGAGGGTTCTCAGGGAAAAAGGGGAAAGTCCTGATGTGTTATTCATGACGGCAACGCCAATTCCAAGAACCCTTGCCATTACGGTTTTCGGTGAGATGGATGTAAGTGTCATCGATCAGATGCCGGCAGGAAGGAAAGCGATTGAAACGTATTGGGCAAAAGCGGATATGCTTTCGAGAGTGTTATCTTTCATGGACAAGGAGTTGGATCAGGGGAGACAGGCATATGTGATTTGTCCATTGATAGAAGAGTCGGACAAGCTCGATGTACAGAATGCCATCGATGTCTATAATCAGATGCTGCACTATTTTGAAGGCAGGTACAACGTCGGTTTGATGCACGGGAGACTTCATCCTGAAGAGAAGGATAAAGTGATGAGGGAGTTCAGTGCAAACCATCTGCAGGTGCTTGTATCCACTACGGTGGTAGAGGTCGGAGTGAATGTCCCTAACGCCACTTTTATGTTGATTTATGATGCTGAACGTTTTGGGTTATCACAGCTTCATCAGCTGAGAGGAAGAGTCGGCAGGGGGGAGCACCAATCCTACTGCATCCTTCTCGCAGAACCGAAAACAGAAGTTGGAAAAGAACGGATGAAGATCATGACCGAAACAAACGATGGATTTGTTCTCAGTGAAAAAGATCTTGAACTGAGGGGTCCCGGGGATTTCTTTGGAAGAAAACAGAGTGGACTTCCTGAATTTAAAGTCGCTGATATGGTCCATGACTATCGTGCGCTTGAGGTAGCGAGGGATGATGCCTCAAGCCTGATCAATTCCGATCATTTTTGGAAGGATTCTAAGTATGAATCCCTGCGAAGGTATCTGTCGGCTTCAGGGATATTAGAGGGCGAGAAGCTTGACTAGAAAGGCAGATTGTAAGATTATTTCTTGCAATCTGCTTTTTTTGATTATATACTACTATTAGTACCTAGTACTAATACTGGACGGTGTTGATATTGAGACTTTCTAAAAAAGAAAGACAGGGAAATCTGACTGTTACGATAAAGGATAATCCTTTTATTACAGATGAAGAATTAGCTGAACGTTTTAAAGTCAGTGTACAGACCATTCGATTAGACCGCATGGAGCTGTCCATTCCGGAGCTGCGTGAGCGAATTAAATTCGTGGCGGAGAAATCGTTTGAAGATGAAGTGAAATCCCTGCCAATCGAAGAGGTCATAGGGGAAATTATAGATATAGAATTAGATCATAGTGCCATTTCCATTTTCGATGTGAAAAGAGAGCATGTTTTCGTAAGGAATGGTATAACAAGGGGGCATCATTTGTTTGCACAGGCCAACTCTCTGGCTGTAGCCGTCATTGATGATGATCTCGCTCTGACAGCCAAGTCCACCATTCGTTTCACCCGCCCTGTTAAGGAAGGGGAACGGGTTGTTGCGAAGGCAAAAGTGATACATACAAAAGATCAAAGGGACCGAACAATGGTAGAAGTTCAAAGCTTAGTTGGTGGAGAACTCGTTTTTACTGGTGAATTTGAAATGTATCGCTCTAAAAAATCTGCAAAGGATGAAGAGTAGATGAAGTTAGCAGTTGATGCAATGGGTGGGGATCATGCCCCTAAAGAAATTGTACTCGGTGTAAAAAGGGCATTGAGCGAGTTCAGTGATATAGAAGTGTTATTGTACGGGGATGAAAATCAAATCAAACAGTATATCTCTCCAGAAGATCGTTTAACGATTATCCATACAGATGAAGTCATTGAAGCAACTGATGAACCTGTAAGAGCTGTCAAGCGGAAGAAGAATGCTTCAATGGTGTTGATGGCACAAGCAGTCAAGGATGGGGAAGCGGATGCATGCATCTCTGCAGGTAATACCGGTGCCCTCATGACGGCTGGTTTATTTATTGTAGGGAGAATAGATGGGATTGAACGACCTGCACTGGCACCGACCCTCCCCACATTGGATGGAAAAGGGTTTCTGATGCTGGATCTTGGTGCAAATGTTGATGCAAAACCTGAACATCTCCTTCAATACGCCATCATGGGCAGCATTTATGCAGAGAAAGTAAGAGGCATTGAAAATCCCCGGATAGGATTATTGAACATCGGAACGGAAGATAAAAAGGGAAATGAACTAACAAAGAAATCGTTTGGTTTATTGAAGGATGCCCCCATACATTTCGTAGGGAATGTAGAGTCCAGGGACTTGCTTGAAGGCCCTGCCGATGTCGTCGTCACCGATGGGTTCACCGGGAATATGGTGTTGAAGACCATTGAAGGGACGGCAATGTCAGTTTTCTCCATGCTTAAAAAGACGTTCACGGCCTCTGCCAAAAATAAATTGGCTGCAGGATTAGTGAAAAATGATTTAAAGCAAATGAAAGATATGCTTGATTATACAGAATACGGAGGAGCCGGCTTATTTGGTCTGAAGGCACCTGTCATTAAAGCACATGGTTCTTCAAATGAAGTTGCTTTATATAACGCTATGAGACAGGCAAGGGATATGGTGAGGTACAACGTCTCCGATACCATTAAAGACACAATTAAGGGGAGTGAAGGATAGTATGAGTAAAATTGCGTTCATTTTTCCTGGACAAGGTTCCCAGGCTGTGGGGATGGGAAAAGAATTGGCCGATAAATACCCTGAAGTACAAGCGTATTTCACTAAAGCGGATGAAAGATTGGATTCCGATTTATCACATGTTATATTTGATGGACCACAGGAAGAACTTACACAGACTACAAATGCCCAGCCTGCCCTTTTAACTACAAGTATGGCCATTTTAAATCGTTTGACAGCTGAAGGCATTACTGCGGATTTTACCGCAGGGCATAGCTTGGGTGAATATTCCGCCCTGGTCGCTGCAGGAGCCATGGGTTTTGAGGATGCTGTTTATGCAGTGCGCAAAAGAGGGGAATTCATGGAGGAAGCAGTACCAAGTGGAGAGGGTACGATGGCCGCAGTCCTTGGTATCTCCAGGGAAGCTCTGAAAGAAGTGACAGACCTTGTTACTGAAGAAGGTCATACTGTAGGCCTAGCAAACTTAAATTGTCCTGGTCAGATTGTCATATCAGGTACGGTGAAGGGTGTGGAGCTTGCATCTGAGAAGGCGAAGGAATCCGGAGCGAAGAGAGTCATCCCGCTTCAGGTAAGCGGTCCTTTCCATTCGCAATTAATGAGACCTGCTGCTGATAAGTTCGCTTCTATCCTGGATTCTATTACCATCGAAGATGCCCGTGTACCGGTCATTGCCAACGTAACGGCTGAACCTGTGACAGACCGAGAAAAGATCAAACGATTATTGATCGAACAACTATACTCCCCTGTTCAATGGGAAGATTCGGTTGAGAAGCTTCTCGAGTCAGGTGTGGACACGTTTATAGAAATCGGCCCTGGGAAAGTGCTTTCCGGATTAGTGAAAAAGGTGAATAGGCGAGTGAAAACGTATGCTGTTCAAGATGAAGCATCCTTGGAACAAACCATAAGAGCGTTGAAGGAGGAAGCTTAACATGAATTTAGAAGGTAAAGTAGCCCTCGTAACCGGGGCATCCCGAGGGATCGGAAGGGAAATTGCCCTGGAGCTTGCCCGTGAAGGCTGTAACGTGGTCGTGAATTATTCCGGTAGTGAGGCGAAGGCGAACGAAGTGGTCGATGAAATAAAAGGATTGGGGCGCAATGCCATTGCTTTTCAATGTAATGTATCGGAGAGTGAATCCGTCCAGGCCATGGTGAAGGAAACGATTGGCCAATTCGGTGCAGTGGACATTCTTGTCAACAATGCAGGTATCACGAAAGATAATTTATTGATGAGGATGAAAGAAACGGAATGGGATGATGTCATCAACATCAATCTTAAGGGTGTCTTCCTATGCACCAAGGCCGTTACCCGCCAAATGATGAAACAAAGAAATGGAAGGATCATCAACATTTCTTCGATTGTGGGTGTAAGTGGAAACCCTGGCCAGGCAAACTATGTGGCGGCAAAATCAGGGGTTATCGGCCTTACGAAAACAACAGCAAAAGAATTGGCACCTCGGGGGATTACGGTTAATGCCATTGCTCCTGGCTTCATTTCAACGGATATGACGGACCAGCTTCCTGAAGATGTACGCAATGAAATGTTAAAACAAATCCCTCTTAGCCGGTTTGGTGATCCGAAAGACATCGCCAAAGCAGTGACATTTGTTGCATCCGATTCCGCAGCCTATATGACAGGGCAAACCCTGCATATCGATGGCGGAATGGTCATGTAACAGTAAGAAAACAATATTTTATCCAATGTTTTTAGGTATACCCTTTTCATAAGAGGTTAAAATGCTCTATAATACTTGAGGGGAGGTGACAAAAATGGCAGAAGTATTAGATCGTGTAACGAAAATTATCGTTGATCGTCTAGGTGTAGATGAATCTCAAGTAACTCTTGAAGCTTCTTTCAAAGAAGATCTAGGAGCTGACTCCCTTGATGTAGTTGAGCTGGTTATGGAACTTGAAGATGAATTTGACATGGAAATCTCTGACGATGATGCTGAAAAAATCGGCACAGTAGGTGATGCTGTGAACTACATAAAAGCAAACGCTTAATCGTTAGATTGAATTTAAAGGCCGGTTAAGTCCGCCTTTCATTCAAAACCATTTAAAACTTGGTAGGGGTCTCACCCCTACCAAGTTTATTTGTGTTCCTATATGCGCAAGAAACTTTTGCGTAAATGCCATTTTTAGCATAAACTTGATTAGTATACAATGAGAACAATTTAGCAAGGTGGAGTGCCTTATGCGGAAGCAAAGTAGAAACAAAGGACTATCCAAAAATAAAAATGACGGGAAATTTAAAACGTTCCAAGATGAAATTGGGATAAAATTTAATGATGAAAAACTACTAAAACAAGCATTTACTCATTCATCCTATGTGAATGAGCATCGCCGAAAACCTTATGAAGACAATGAACGCTTAGAGTTTCTTGGGGATGCCGTCCTTGAACTGACGGTTTCTCAATTCCTATTTAAAAAGTATCCAATGATGAGTGAAGGAGAACTTACAAAATTACGGGCTGCCATTGTGTGTGAACCATCTTTGGTTAAGTTCTCGATTGAATTGAATTTCGGGGATCTCATCCTACTTGGTAAAGGGGAAGAAATGACCGGCGGCAGGGAAAGACCTGCACTACTCGCTGATGTCTTTGAAGCGTTTATCGGAGCGGTATATTTGGATCAAGGGTTAGAGACTGTCATTTCAATCCTTGAAAAAGTTGTCTATCCAAAAATCAATGTCGGTGCTTTTTCTCATGTGATGGATTATAAAAGTCAATTGCAGGAGCTGGTGCAAAGGGGCAGTGCTGGAATGATTGAATACAGCATTCTTGAAGAAAGCGGACCGGCTCATAACCGCCAGTTTATATCCCGTGTCAGTTTAAATGACGAAGAATTAGGGGTCGGAAAAGGTCGATCCAAGAAAGAAGCTGAACAGCAAGCCGCACAGAAGGCGCTTGATAAGTTAAAACAAAAGCTGGACGCTAAATAGGAGGAAAGAAGATGTTCCTCAAACAACTAGAAGTAATGGGGTTTAAATCTTTTGCAGAAAGAATTTCCGTGGAGTTCGTCCCGGGGGTAACCGCTGTAGTAGGACCAAACGGCAGTGGGAAAAGCAATATTATTGACGCAATCCGATGGGTGTTGGGTGAGCAATCAGCCAAAAGTCTCCGCGGATCAAAAATGGAAGACGTCATATTTGCAGGGAGTGATTCGAGAAAAGCCCTTAACATAGCCGAAGTAACTCTCATTCTGGATAATGAAGACGGTGCCCTGCCGATTGATTACAGTGAAGTCAGTGTCACAAGGCGGGTGTACAGGTCTGGGGATAGTGAGTATTTACTGAATAAACAGCCTTGCCGACTCAAAGACATTATTGAATTGTTTATGGATTCAGGTCTGGGGAAAGAAGCTTTTTCCATTATCAGTCAAGGAAAAGTCGAGGAAATTCTAAACAGTAAGCCAGAAGAACGCCGGACCATCTTTGAAGAAGCGGCAGGAGTATTGAAATATAAAACACGGAAGAAAAAAGCTGAGAATAAGTTGTTTGAGACACAGGAAAACCTGAATCGTGTCAATGACATCCTTCATGAATTAGAAGGTCAAGTGGAACCACTTAAAATCCAAGCTTCTATGGCTCGTGATTATCTAGAGAAAAAAGAAGAGTTGGAAAAGTTCGAAGTCGCATTGACGGTCTACGATATTGAAGATCTACATAAGCAATGGGAGAAGCTAAGTGAAGAGTTTGAACACCATGGAAGGGAAGAAGAGGCTTTATCCGTCAGCATACAGAAAAAAGAAACGGTCCTGACCCAGACACGTGAAAAAATCGCTGCCCTGGATGAGTCCATATCAAATCTTCAGGAAGTGCTCCTTTCTACAAGCGAAGAGTTAGAGAAACTTGAAGGTAGAAAACAAGTTTTGGTGGAGCGAAAGAAAAACTCATCATCCAATGAATCTCAATTAAAGCAGGCGATAGTGCAGGCTGAGGAGAATATCCAGAAGCTGACGTCAGAAAAAGATCAGGCTGAAAAGGAATTCAAGTCTATCTCTTCTGATGTAAAGTCGTTAAAAGGACTGCTCATAACGAAACAGAATGCATTCAAGCACTACAACGAAAACATAGAAGACGTGATTGAATCCTTCAAAAGTGATTATATAGAGAAGTTGAATCAGCAGGCTTCGGCAAAAAATGAAATTCAGTATCTCGAACAGCAGTTGGAGCAACAAACCTATCGAAGTGGCCGTTTAGAAGCAGAAAATGAAAAATTCGTCATGCAGCGTGATGAATTGAATCTCCGCCACAAACAGCTTGCCAAAGAGCTGCAGGAGCAAAAAGGAATAATGGATGAGCATGTTTACTTATACCGGGAGGAACAGAAGAAGCTAGAATCGGTGAAAGTGAAATATGAAAAGCAGGAAAAAACGCTCTATCAAGCTTTCCAATTCCTCCAACAGGCGAAATCCAGGAAAGAAATGCTCGAGGAAATGGAAGAGGACTACACAGGTTTCTTCCAGGGGGTAAAAGAAGTCCTCAAGGAAAGGGAAGGTCAGTTAACCGGTGTACAAGGGGCAGTTGCAGAACTGATAGCCGTACCGAAAAAATATGAAACAGCTATGGAAACTGCCCTGGCGGCTTCTATGCAACATATTGTAATGGACTCTGAAGCAGATGCCCGTAAAGCCATCGCTTTCTTAAAGAAGAACCAATACGGGCGAGCTACTTTCTTGCCTATGAACGTCATCAGAGGAAAATCCATACCTGAAAGTCAAAAAAATATGCTTCAAGCCCATCCTTCCTTTATAGGTGTAGGTACAGATCTCGTGAATTTTGATCAGCGCTATCAAATGGTGATTTCGAATCTGGTCGGAAATGTAATCATCACGAAAGACTTAAAGGGTGCAAATGAAATTGCGAAACTTATCCAATACAGGTATCGTATCGTTACATTGGATGGAGATGTGGTGAATCCTGGTGGATCTATGTCAGGTGGAACAGTTAAACAGAAGAAAAATTCGCTTCTTTCCAGAAAAAGCGAGCTCGAAGAAATGAAGGATAAGCTTGCTGCGATGGAAAGTCAGACGGACAAGCTTCAATCACTAGTGAAAGACCTTAAAGAAGAGAGCAGTTTCAGGGAAAAGAAACTTGAAGAGATGAGAGTGAAGGGAGAAAGGTTGCGTCTGAAAGAGCAAGAACTACTTTCTCAACTTCGTGAAAATGAATTATCCCGTGAGAATCTTGATGAAAGGCTGTCACTTTATGATCTGGAGAAAAAGGATTTCACATCGGTCAAAGAAAAGCACGATTCCAGAATGCAAGAATTAAGGGAATCTCTTCATGAAATTGGAAAAGAGATTGTTAGACTGGATGAAAAAATCAATGAACTGACACTTCAAAAGAATTCCGAGCGTTCTTCAAAGGACGCATTGTTGAATGAAATCAGTGATATTAAAGCAAATCTCGCTGTAAGAAATGAGCAGTTGGTCAGCAGTCGCAATCAATTAAACCGCCTGCAGGAATCCATGGATGAAACAGTAAAGCGAAAAACGACACTCCAGGATGACCTGCAATGGCTGCAGACGGAGATGAAGGATAACTTCTCAGGTGAAGAGAAGCTTGGTAAGCAAGCAGAAGAGTGTGCGAATCAAAAGGAAGAAACTTCTAAATTGATTTCTTTGAGACGGGAAGAAAGGACTCATCTTCAACGTACCGTTGAAGATGAGGAACTTGATTTAAAGGAATTAAAGCGCCGGCATAAAGGATTGGTCGGGGCTTTGAGGGATGAAGAAGTAAAGATTAATCGTCTTGATGTAGAACTGGAGAATCGTCTTGATCATTTGCGGGACGAATATATGCTTTCCTATGAAGCAGCTAAATCGGAGTACCCATTGACGATTGAGGTTGAGGAGGCCAGAAAGAAAGTAAAACTTGTGAAACTGGCCTTGGAAGAGCTCGGAACCGTCAATCTGGGTGCAATCGATGAGTATGAACGGGTGAAAGAACGGTATGAATTCTTAACTGAACAAAAGAATGATTTAACAGAGGCGAAGAACACCCTTTATCTTGTCATAAATGAAATGGACACAGAAATGATCAAGCGCTTTGATCAAACATTCTCAGCGATTCAAGTGGAATTTGAAGATGTATTCAAATCGTTGTTCGGTGGGGGACGAGCGCATTTAAAGCTCACAGATCCATCTGATCTCCTTCATACAGGGGTTGAAATAGTAGCACAGCCTCCAGGTAAAAAGCTGCAGAATCTGGGGCTGATGTCAGGAGGGGAACGTGCCCTGACTGCGATTGCACTTCTGTTCTCGATCTTGAAGATCCGCCCGGTACCATTCTGTATACTGGATGAGGTAGAAGCGGCTCTTGATGAAGCGAATGTACAGCGATTCAGTCAGTATCTGAAAAAATTCAGTGATGAAACACAGTTCATCGTCATCACCCATCGAAAAGGAACCATGGAAGAAGCACATGTTCTATATGGTGTAACCATGCAAGAATCCGGTGTGTCCAAATTAGTATCCGTCAGATTGCAGGAAACGAAGGAATTAATTGAATCTTAAATAGTGAGGTGTGAAAGGTTGAGTTTTTTTAAGAAGCTTAAGGATAAATTTACCCAATCGAGTGATAGCGTAACGGAAAAATTTAAAGACGGTTTAAGTAAAACAAGAAACAATTTTACATCAAAGGTCAATGACCTGGTTGCCAGATACCGTAAAGTGGATGAAGAATTCTTTGAAGAGCTCGAAGAAATTCTGATCGGAGCGGATGTTGGCTTTGATACGGTCATGGAGTTGATTGACGAATTAAAGCTGGAAGTGAAGCGCAGAAATATTCAAGACACAGAAGATGTTCAATCTGTCATCTCAGAAAAACTTGTAGAAATCTATCAGGGGGACCGTGTAGAGGATAGCAGCCTTAATATCCAGGAAGATCAACTGACTGTGCTTCTGTTTGTCGGTGTGAATGGTGTAGGTAAGACGACCACCATCGGGAAAATGGCACATATGTTCAAGGAACAGGGTAAGAATGTCGTCCTGGCTGCTGGTGATACATTCCGGGCAGGAGCCATCGAACAGCTTGAGGTATGGGGGGAACGTGTAGGTGTCCCTGTCATCAAACAGGCCGCGGGAAGTGATCCTGCAGCGGTTATGTTTGATGCAGTTCAGTCTGCTAAAGCAAAAAAAGCAGACATCCTGATTTGTGATACAGCTGGAAGATTACAAAATAAAGTGAACCTCATGAAAGAGCTTGAAAAAGTAAAACGTGTGATTGAAAGGGAGATTCCTGGAGCTCCCCACGAAGTATTGCTCGTCCTGGATGCCACCACAGGTCAAAATGCCATGGTACAGGCTAAGACATTCAAAGAAGCAACAGATGTTTCTGGAATTGTTCTGACGAAGCTCGATGGTACAGCCAAAGGAGGCATCGTGCTGGCGATCAGGAACGAGCTTGAGATTCCGGTTAAATATGTCGGCCTCGGAGAAAAGATGGACGACCTTCAGCCGTTCGATGCCGAAAAATATGTGTACGGCCTGTTTTCAAGTCTGGTGGATCAAGAGGAAGACTAAATATGATATAGAAGGGTAGCCTTTTGGAAGACTTTTAATGGTCATTTTCCGGGGCTGCTCTTTCTTTTTCGCTCTTTTCCCAAGGCTTTCCTTTTATCGTTCGTCCTTCAAGGCTCTGTCAATCAGTATTTGCTGGATGTGTAGGAGAATTGCCCTGCTTTCTCCTGACATCAATGAGAGAAACGATCTTTCATTTTGGAGATTCCGATGAAAAATAGGCATGGCTTCTTGACAAACACCCGTAAAGCCTGTATTCTTCATATGTAAAGGTTTTTCACTTAACAAGGAGGGATATCCGTGCTGGAGAAAACGACCAGAATGAATTATCTCTACGATTTTTATCAATCTTTGTTAACTCCTAAGCAAAGAAGCTATATGTCCCTCTATTATCTGGATGATTTTTCTTTGGGAGAAATCGCAGAGGAGTATAATGTTAGCCGACAAGCGGTATACGATAACATTAAACGGACAGAGGCCATGATTGAGGAATACGAAGAAAAGCTTTTATTATTTAAAAAATTTCAAGAACGCAACGAGCTTCTTGATCAACTCAGACAAAAGATAGAAGAACCGTCAATCGATTCTTCTCATTGTTTAAAACTCATTGATGATCTTGAAATATTGGATTAGGAGGCGGCATGAATGGCATTTGAAGGATTAGCCGACCGACTGCAGGGTACAATACAAAAAATCCGTGGCAAAGGTAAGATTTCAGAGGCGGATGTCAAAGAAATGATGCGTGAAGTTCGTCTCGCTCTTTTAGAAGCAGACGTTAATTTTAAAGTGGTGAAGCAATTCGTCAAGAAAGTTAGTGAACGGGCAGTAGGCCAGGAAGTCATGAAGAGTCTGACACCCGGACAACAGGTCATTAAAGTTGTGCAAGAAGAGCTTACGAACTTGATGGGTGGCGAACAAAGTCAAATTTCCGTCGCTAAACGTCCTCCGACCGTCATTATGATGGTTGGGTTGCAAGGTGCGGGTAAAACGACCACCACTGGGAAGCTTGCGAACCTGCTTCGAAAGAAACATAACCGCAAACCACTATTAGTGGCTGCTGATATTTATCGTCCCGCTGCCATCAAGCAGTTAGAAACTCTTGGGAAGCAATTAAGCCTTCCTGTATTTTCATTGGGAGATCAGGTGAGTCCCGTTGAAATTGCGAAACAGGCGATTGAGAAGGCAAAAGAGGAACATCACGACTATGTTCTGATTGATACGGCAGGTCGACTACACATTGATGAAAACCTGATGGGAGAGTTGAAGGAAATTAAAGAACTCTCAAATCCAGATGAGATTTTCCTCGTTGTCGATGCCATGACCGGTCAAGATGCCGTCAACGTTGCCCAAAGTTTTAATGAAGCACTTGGCATCTCAGGTGTCGTATTGACAAAACTCGACGGTGATACTCGAGGGGGTGCCGCTTTATCTATCCGTTCAGTCACTGATAAACCCATTAAATTTGTGGGGATGGGTGAGAAGATGGACGCCTTGGAACCATTTCATCCTGAGCGTATGGCATCCCGGATACTGGGTATGGGGGATGTTCTATCTCTTATCGAGAAAGCCCAGGCCAATGTGGATGAAGAAAAAGCCAAAGAACTCGAACAAAAAATGCGCACCATGTCTTTCACATTTGATGATTTCCTCGAGCAATTAGGTCAGGTAAGGCAAATGGGCCCACTTGATGAATTACTTAAAATGATGCCTGGAGCAAACAAGATGAAAGGGCTGGATAAGCTTCAAGTCGATGACAAGCAGATCAGTCATGTTGAAGCAATCATCCAGTCTATGACGAAGGATGAAAAAATTCATCCGGAGACCATTAACGCTTCACGTCGTAAACGGATTGCAAGAGGAAGCGGTACCTCCATCCAGGAAGTAAACCGTCTTCTGAAACAATTCGAGGATATGAAGAAAATGATGAAACAAATGAGCGGAATGCAAGGAAAAGGAAAGAAAAAAGGGATGAAATTCCCATTTATGTAAGCTTTTTGTTCAGTTTTTTATAAAAAAATTGAACTGTTAAGAAAAAACACTTTACAAACAAAATACACATTTGATATTATACTAACTTGTGTGAAACTATTCGGAGGTGCTTTAATTATGGCAGTAAAAATCAGATTAAAACGTATGGGAGCAAAAAAATCTCCTTTCTATCGTATCGTAGTTGCAGATTCTCGTTCACCACGTGATGGACGTCAAATCGAAACAGTTGGAACTTACAACCCGGTTGCTAAACCAGCTGAAGTGAAAATCGATGAAGAGTTAGCTCTTAAGTGGTTATCTAATGGTGCGAAACCATCTGACACAGTTCGCAACCTATTCTCAAAACAAGGCATTATGGAAAAATTCCACAATGCTAAAAACAGCAAGTAATCGATTCGATCGATGAAGGATCTTATTCTAACGATTGTGAAACCCCCTGGTTGATCATCCTGACGACGTTCATATCGACATTGAAGATGGATCAAACGGTGTAACCTATCAATTATCCGTCCATCCAGAGGACATGGGAAAGGTTATCGGGAAACAGGGAAGAGTAGCTAAATCGATTCGAACTGTGGTATACGCTGCAGCAGGATCTTCACAACAGAAGAAAATCTTTTTAGAGATTGTGGAGTAAGGAGACTTTCTCCAGAAGGTCCCTGGACCTCTCGACAATTCTCTGGAATCAGGGGACTGACCCACGAAGGTTACTATCTAGCCTTAAGAAGTCAGTCCCCTTTTTCATAGGTACGACCATGATTCCATGGTATGATAGATGCACAGAGTCCCAACACCTTACACTAACCGTCCCCCTAAGAACACCCTTAAGATCAAGCATGCTGTGTGGGGTGAATAAAAGGAGGAAGTCCTTGTGAATGTGATACATACAATTACCATTAAACAGGTACTGACAGAAAAAAGTAAGGAACTGTTGATGAAACGATATGAAAATCAAAAATTGCAGCTGTCAAAAGAATGTGATCAGCTGCAATTTGAAATGAAAAAGATTGAAAGGGCAAGGAAATACCCTTCACATAAATTGAATCAGCATTTTGAGAGAGAATTGAATGAACGGGCTGACAAGATCAAGCTGTTGGATTTTCAGATCGAGCAATTGACCATACTTCCAATCGGAAGTGAACTGAAGGAAAAGGAAGTCCAAGGTATGATGGACATTCAAGTTGGTGACAATTGGGAAGAAGGAGCACTATCCAAAACGATCATTATTGAAGATGGCTTTGTGAAAGAAATTCGTTAATGCAAGAGGTGAAAGCTATGGAAAAATGGTTTAATGTAGGCAAAATCGTCAATACCCATGGGGTAAAAGGAGAGGTGAAAATCGTTTCGACTACCGACTTTCCCGAGGAACGTTATCAAAAAGGGAATACCCTCTTTTTATTCCGTCCTGAAACTCAGGAGCCCATGAGCCTTGTAATCAAATCCCATCGAAAGCATAAAAACTTCGACCTCCTGACCTTTGAAGGGTTTGACAATATTAATGAAGTCGAGAAGTTTAAGGAAGGCATTCTGAAAGTGCAGGAAGATCAGCTGCAGGAACTTGATGAAGGCGAATATTATTTCCATGAAATCGTTGGGTGCAAGGTCGTGACGACTGAAGGAGAAGACCTTGGTACGATTATAGAGATTTTAAGTCCTGGAGCCAATGATGTATGGGTAGTCAAGGGACAACGGGGAAAAGAACACCTTATCCCATATATAGAAGAAATAGTGAAATCTGTCGATGTTGAGAATCAGCTCATCACAATTGAACCGATGGAAGGCTTGTTATCATGATGAAAATCGATGTGTTATCGCTTTTCCCGTCCATGTTCGAAGGGATCTTTGGTGAATCGATCCTCAAGAAAGCATATGAGAAAGAAGCCGTAAACTACAACGTCATCAACTTCAGGGAATACTCAGACAATAAACATAATCAAGTGGATGATTATCCGTATGGCGGGGGAGCAGGAATGGTCTTGAAGCCTCAGCCGATTTTTGATGCTGTTGACGCATTGAAAAGGGAACATCAATCGAAGCCTAGGGTCATCCTCATGTGTCCACAAGGAGAGCGATATACTCAACAAAAGGCTGAGGAACTCGCGAAAGAAGATCATCTCGTATTTATATGCGGCCATTATGAAGGGTATGATGAGCGCATCAGGGAGCATGTTGTAACGGACGAAATTTCGATTGGGGACTATGTCTTAACAGGCGGGGAGCTCGGCGCCATGGTAGTCATTGACAGTGTAGTCCGCCTCCTTCCCGGAGTGCTGGGGAATGAAGATTCTCCGATTCTTGATTCGTTCTCATCTGGACTCCTTGAGCATCCCCATTATACCCGGCCGGCGGACTTCAGGGGAATGAAGGTCCCGGAAGAGTTGATATCAGGGAATCATCGCCTTATCGATGAATGGAGAGAGAAAGAGAGTCTGAAGAGGACGTTTGAAAGAAGACCGGATCTTTTAGAAAGCTACACACTGACAGATAGACAAAAAGCCTGGTTGGATGAATGGAGAAAGTCTAAATAATCTATTGCATCCTGAGAGTCTCTATGTTATTATAATCTTTGTGGCTTGAGGGGGAATCCCCTTATGTCATTGATCCCGATGTTCCGCTGCAATTCATCGCTTTTGTAAGAGCATCTGTTGGAAGGAGTTGAATAAGATGCACAAATTAATCGAAGATATTACGAAAGAACAACTTCGCTCTGATCTACCATCTTTCCGTCCTGGTGATACAGTACGTGTACACGTTAACATCGTTGAGGGTACTCGTGAACGTATTCAGGTATACGAAGGAGTAGTAATCAAACGCCGTGGTGGCGGTATCAGCGAAACATTTACAGTTCGTAAAATTTCTTACGGTGTAGGTGTTGAACGTACTTTCCCAGTACACACACCAAAAATCGCTAAACTTGAAGTGATTCGTCGCGGTAAAGTCCGTCGTGCGAAACTTTATTACCTACGTAACCTTCGTGGTAAAGCGGCACGTATTAAAGAAATTCGATAAGAACGTAAGAAAAGGAGCTTGGAGACAAGCTCCTTTTCCTTATTATAAAAGAGTTTTGGCGGAAAATTCATTCATGACGTCCCACAGATCATCTGTCTATTTTCTAGAACCTGCCTTTTTTTAATGAGAAATACAAGATTTTCTAGTAGAATAGAAAAAGATAGATAAATACAATGGGTGGTGGAGATGTGGTTAAAGAGAAAAATGAATGGTGGGAGTGGATGAAGGCCCTGTTGATCGCAGTAGGTTTAGCTGCAATTATCAGATTCTTTTTATTTGCACCCATTGTGGTCGATGGATTATCCATGATGCCTACTTTACATAATGGAGATCGCATGATTGTCAGTAAATTAGGGGAACCGGAGAGATTCGATATCGTGGTTTTCCATGCGCCTGAAAAAAAAGACTATATTAAACGGGTCATCGGGCTTCCCGGGGATAAAGTAGAGTACAGAAATGACACATTATATATTAATGGAAATGCGTATTCAGAACCTTATTTAGAAGAATATAAAGATCAATTAAATGAAGGTTTATTAACAGAAGATTTCACCTTGGAAGATATCATTGAAAAAGGGACTGTCCCTGAAGGAGAGATCTTTGTGATGGGTGATAATCGCCGTTTCAGTAAAGACAGTCGTCATATCGGCACAGTCCCCCTTGAAGATGTAATCGGGGACACCAAGGTGATTTATTGGCCTGTTAAAGATATAGGTTTCGTGAAATAATAGAAAAAAAGTTGTTTGGAGGTGGTCATATGACAATACAATGGTTTCCAGGGCATATGGCTAAAGCTCGTAGACAAGTTACCGAGAAGCTAAAACTTGTTGACATTGTGATTGAATTAGTAGATGCCAGAATTCCGTTATCATCCAGGAATCCTATGATAGAAGAAATCATTGGGCAAAAGCCCCGTCTTGTCCTTTTGAATAAGGCTGACATGGCTGATACCAATAGGACGAATCAGTGGATTGACTATTTTAAAGAACAGGGCATTACAGCCCTTGCTGTCAATGCCCAGGCTGGAAAAGGACTTCAGGTCATCGTTCAGGCCGTGCGAAAGAAATCCTGAAAGAGAAGTTTGACCGGATGAAGTCCAGAGGGATGAGACCCCGGGCCATAAGAGCCATGATTGTCGGTATACCGAACGTAGGGAAATCAACATTAATCAATCGCCTGGTTAAGAAGAACATAGCGAAAACAGGGAATACTCCCGGAGTAACGAAGGCCCAACAATGGATTAAAGTCGGGAAAGAGCTTGAACTGCTTGATACCCCGGGGATTTTATGGCCTAAGTTTGAAGACCCTAAAGTGGGATATAAACTGGCACTGACCGGCGCTATCAAAGATACCATCCTGAATTTGCAGGATATTGCCGTATACGGTCTGCGATTTCTTGAAGAACATTACCCTGAGCGTTTACAAGAGCGCTACGGCCTTGAAGAGATACCTGATGAGGTAGTGGAAAGCTTTGATATTATCGGGACTAAAAGAGGCTGTCTGATGGCCGGTGGAGAAGTGAATTATGATAAGACTTCTGAAATCATCGTCCGTGATATCCGAAATGTACAGCTGGGACCGATGACGTTCGACATCATCGGGGAAACAGAAGAACAAAGCGAATAAAAGAAGAGGCTGTAAAAAAGGGTGAATCTCTTTTGCGCAGCCTCTTTATTTATATGAAGGACATCCGATATATAGAGGAGGAGCAATATGGCAGCAGGACAGAAGACCATAAGGGAAATCAAAGAAATCATCCAATCTTCATCTGATCTTGACCCTATTCTGGAAGAGTTTAAGAAGGACGAGAGAATCGGGGTTCAAAAACTGTTAAAACAGTGTGAACAGGCACACTTGAAAAGAGTGAAGGAAAGAGAAGAATTCAACGTGCTAACGAAATATGAACAAGAAATTCGCAAGGAAGGATACTCCTACATAGCAGGAATTGATGAAGTAGGGAGAGGTCCGTTAGCAGGACCGGTGGTAGCGGCAGCCGTTATACTGCCTGAGGATTTCTATTTGCCTGGATTAAATGACAGCAAGAAATTATCAGAAGCAAGAAGAGAAGAGTTTTATGAATACATTAAAGAGCATGCAACTTCTATTGGAGTAGGCATGATCCATGCAGATGAAATTGACTCAATAAATATTTTTGAGGCTACAAAAAAAGCCATGTATGAAGCGTTAATCAATCTGGAAGTAATGCCAGAGTATCTGCTGATTGATGCAATGAAGATTCATTCCCCCTTCCCAAGTCAGTCCATCATAAAAGGGGACTCAAAAAGTATCTCGATTGCCGCGGCATCCATCATTGCGAAGGTAACCCGGGACAGGTTGATGAAGGAGTATGCAGGTACTTTTCCAGGCTATTCGTTTGAGAAAAATGCGGGTTATGGGACCAAAGATCATTTAAGTGGACTGGAGAAATTTGGAGTGACTCCCATACACCGTAAGAGCTTTGCACCCGTAAAGGACCTTTTATCAGTTAAAAAAAATAGAATGAATCGTAAAGGGGTATTATGAAAAACTGCGATTTTCCAATGAATGGGAGTTAGGGGTATGCCACATATACATAGCGCGACAGGTAATCAGCGTTTTGAACAAAAACCCTTTTCAATACAAAATGGAAGGGTTCTCCATATCAACGTACATAAGCTGCTTGGCGAGGGAAATGCAGAGGTGTCTGCGAACGGCCAAAGGTTTATTGCGAAACTTGATACTCCATTACAAGCGGGCGAGCGTTACTGGGTTGAAGTAAAACAATCGGAAAGTGGTATATCTCTCCACTTAATCGCAACCGGTCAAACCAAAGAAGGATACGGTAAACAGACAGCAGCGAGTCTATTAGATCATCTGTCTATTTCAACTAATGTAAAGGCAATGAAAGAATTACTCGTAGATTTAATGAAAAAAAAACATCCCCATCCAAAAAGATCTGCTCCTTTTTGCTGAGAAGCATTTGACCGGGGCAAAAACAGGAGAACAAATGAACATTCTGGTTGAAATGGCTGAGAGGAATTTTCCCCTTTCTGACAGGGTTTTTCAGTCCATGAAAACAGGAACAGCTGCAGGCGGTTTTATATCTATGCTGAATGAGCTTACTTCTAAGTTGATGAGCACCGGCAGGGACATGGACACACTTCAATTACTGAAAGGAATCCAACAACCTTTAAATGGGGTGGCGTCGGAAAAACTGGCCATGAAAGCTTTATCGGGACTGATGAATCCATTCCAAACCTTTTCTAATCGATTGGCTCATTATGATCTGTTGACATCTCTCGGATTCCTTCACAAAAGTGGTTCCATGGAACAATGGAAGGACGGGGTACTGGCAACGATGAAAGAAGAACTGAAACAGTATTCTCCTATCCAGTGGGGAAAAAGGTTGGAGCTTCTTAGTACTGAATTAGCTGATGATAAAGGTCCAGCTTCCGCCAAGCTCCGGAATGACCTTGATCAGCTATTATCAATTGTAACCGGAAGAGGTCGAGACATAGAGAGACTTTCAAGTGCTCAGGTTGATAAATGGCTGAATGTATGGCTGAATACAGAAGCTCTGGTAAGTAAAGGACGGGAACGCATGTTTTCCATGGCTGCAGAAGAACTGATGAATGCAGTCACTGATGGGAAAAGGAAGACGATGGAAATGAACTATATGAGGCTCCTTCAGTCATATCACAGAGGATCCCCTGAATCTAATCAGGAAAGACTGTTCCATAAACTTCACCTACAGGTAGAACAAGAACTTACGAATACGATACGAGGAGAAGAGTTGGCTAAAGTTCTGAAAAGAATCATTGGAACCTTTGGGATCAATTTTGAAGCTCAAATGGGGAAAAGAGGGAAAGATATTCAATTCCACCCTTCCATTAAACAGCACCTCATCGGTCTTAGTCAGAACCACCCTCTTCCTGATATAAGGTCCCTTGCAGATGACCTTGTATTAAAGATGAACCATCAAGTGTGCTGCAATCCCACGAAACCCTTCCGATTCTTACAATCGTGCAGCAATTCCCGCTTTATTTATTCGGGCAAACGACGGATGTGACCCTTCAATGGACGGGAAAAGAGAAGGCAAAAGGTATAATTGATGAAGACTACTGCAGGGTTTTATTTTATTTGGAGCTCTCAAGTTTAAAAGAAATACTGATTGATATGCAGGTTCAAAATCGGGTGGTTTCCTTAACGGTCTGGACTGGTCATCCAGATGCAGAAACCATATCCAGGTCTTTTATTCCCGGGTTGAAAGTAGGCTTGGAAAAACTTGAATATCATTTATCGGCGGTGAAGGTGAAGACACCGGATAAACAGGTGTCACTATCGGATAAAGTGATTTCCGAACGATTTAAAACAGTTTCGGGAGTTGATCTAAAAATATGAAAGACACTCATGAAAGAAAAGAAGCGATAGCGTTAGGATATGATCAGACTGTAGAGTCGGCTCCCAAGGTCCTTGCCAAAGGGAAGGGAATCATTGCTGAAAACATACTGGCTCAGGCTGAAGAGCATCACATACCGGTTCAAGAAGATAAGAGCCTGCTGTCCCTTCTTGGGAAACTGGATATAGGGGAGTCGATTCCAGAAGAACTATACGGTGCAGTAGCGGAGGTGTTTGCATTCATCTACCGGTTAGATAGGGACATTTCTAAAAAAGAGTGAATAGGAGACTTGAATTGGAATCTCCTGTAATCCTGAGATGAAATATATTTTATAAGTATAATAATTTCAAAGAGCCAATACTTATAAGTAAGGTATAAAGTCTAGAGATTGCTCTATTTTATGTTCAGAATTTTTAAATTAATATAATATTTTTACCATAATGGTAGACATATATACTGTCATTTTATACAATGAAAGCGCAGTCTATTTTTTGAAGAGTTTGATAGGAGGATGGAAAATGAATATCCATGAATATCAAGGTAAAGAAATCCTCAGAAATTACGGGGTGTCCGTACCAAATGGTAAAGTGGCCTTTACAGCTGAAGAAGCAGTAGAAGCGGCGAAAACGTTAAATTCCAGCGTGTATGTAGTGAAAGCTCAAATCCATGCAGGTGGTCGGGGAAAAGCTGGCGGAGTAAAAATCGCTAAAAGCCTGGACGAAGTGCGTACATATGCAGAAGAGCTAATCGGTAAAACGTTAGTTACTCATCAAACAGGGCCTGAAGGCAAGGAAGTAAAGCGCTTACTTATCGAAGAAGGCTGTGATATCAAAAAGGAATATTATGTAGGTTTAGTTCTGGACCGTGCCACTTCCCAAGTTGTCCTGATGGCTTCTGAAGAAGGCGGGACAGAGATTGAAGAAGTAGCAGAAAAAACACCAGAAAAAATCTTTAAAGAATATATTGATCCAGTGGTTGGACTAACAGGTTTCCAGGCGAGACGTATTGCCTTTAATATCAACATTCCTCAAAACCTAGTTGGAAAAGCTGCCAAGTTCATGATGGGTCTTTACAATGTCTATGTACAAAAGGATGCCTCTATTGTAGAGATCAATCCTTTAGTCGTAACGGGTGATGGAGATGTAATGGCACTTGATGCGAAGTTCAACTTCGATTCCAATGCCTTATACCGTCAAAAAGACGTCATTGAATTACGCGATCTTGAAGAAGAAGATGCAAAAGAAATTGAAGCTTCTAAATATGACCTGAGCTATATTTCACTTGATGGAAATATCGGATGCATGGTTAACGGTGCAGGTCTTGCCATGGCTACAATGGACATCGTTAAACATTACGGCGGAGATCCTGCTAACTTCCTTGATGTCGGGGGCGGTGCAACAGCAGAAAAAGTAACCGAAGCATTCAAAATCATTCTTTCTGATGAAAACGTAAAAGGTATTTTTGTTAATATTTTCGGTGGAATCATGAAATGTGACGTCATTGCGACTGGTGTTGTAGAGGCAGCTAAGCAGATCGGTCTTCAAGTACCACTTGTGGTTCGCCTTGAAGGTACGAACGTTGACTTAGGTAAAGAAATCCTTAATAAATCAGGATTAAATATTATTGCAGCTGAATCTATGGCAGACGGCGCACAAAAAATCGTTGAGCAAGTAGGCTAAGAAAGGCGGGGGACTAATGAGCGTATTTATTAATAAAGATACCAAAGTTGTTGTACAAGGGATTACAGGATCAACAGCTCTTTTCCATACAAAGCAAATGCTTGAATACGGTACACAAATCGTGGCAGGGGTAACACCTGGTAAAGGCGGTACCGAGGTTGAAGGCGTTCCAGTTTTCAATACAGTGGAAGAAGCAAAGAATGCAACTGGTGTAAATGCTTCTGTCATTTATGTTCCTGCTCCATTTGCAGCAGATGCCATCATGGAAGCAGTGGATGCCGAGCTTGATTTGGCTATTTGTATTACAGAGCACATTCCTGTACTGGATATGGTCAAGGTGAAACGTTATATGGAAGGCAAGAAAACGCGCCTTGTTGGACCGAACTGTCCTGGCGTCATCACTCCGGAAGAGTGTAAAATCGGGATCATGCCTGGATACATCCATACAAAAGGTCATGTAGGCGTCGTTTCACGTTCCGGTACACTCACGTATGAAGCTGTACACCAACTTTCACAAGCTGGAATCGGACAGTCTACTGCTGTAGGGATCGGTGGGGATCCTGTCAATGGAACAGATTTTATCGACGTACTGAAAGCATTCAACGAAGATGAGGATACGTATGCTGTCATCATGATCGGTGAAATCGGCGGTACGGCCGAAGAAGAAGCTGCTGAATGGATTAAAGCGAATATGACCAAGCCTGTAGTAGGCTTCATCGGCGGACGCACGGCACCTCCAGGTAAGCGTATGGGTCATGCCGGTGCGATTATCTCTGGTGGAAAAGGAACGGCTGATGAGAAAATCCGCGTTATGAATGAATGCGGGATCCAAGTTGCTCCGACACCTTCAGATATGGGCGAAACATTAATCAAGGTTCTGAAAGAAGAAGGAATCCTTGACAAATGTAAAACTCATTAATGATGATGTGAGACTGATGGCATGCCATCAGTCTCAGTTTTATATTCTATAATAAACAACCATACAGGAGGTTATAAATGAAAGAACACCGTGATGTATTATTTCATATTCACCACTGCCGGGGAATAGGGTTAAAAGGTACAAAAAGATTAGTAGAATCACTTCGGGACATGACAGCTATATTTGATTTATCCCCATCCATCCTCCAACAGATCACACGATCCAACACTATCCATTCTGAACTCTTCTATCGGGACCTCCATTCATTTGATTCAAATAGATACAAAAAGTTGTATGCTGAAAATGATATCGACTGGATAACCGTTGTGGACGAAGATTATCCACTTCTACTGAGAAATGTTTATGATCCCCCATTTTTACTGTTTTTGAAAGGTAACAGACCGCTTCTTCGATCTGCAAGAAAGATGGCGGTTATCGGCTCTAGAAATGCCACCTCCTATACTGAGACGGTTCTTCGAAACATAATTCCTCAACTGGTGAAGAAAGAGATTGTCATCATAAGTGGACTGGCGATAGGAGCGGATACCATCGCACATAAAGAAACGATCCGTTCCGGAGGACAAACCATCGGGGTTCTGGGGGGAGGATTCGATCACATTTATCCAAGGCAAAATCAAGATTTGGCCCATCAGATGATGAAACATCATCTCCTCATCTCTGAATATCCTCCGTATATTAAACCAGAGAAATGGCATTTCCCCATAAGGAACAGGATCATCAGCGGCCTTTCTCAAGCAGTTCTAGTAACCGAGGCAAGAAAAAAGAGCGGGACCTTCATAACCGCGGATTATGCTTTAAACGAAGGAAGGGAAGTATTCTGTATCCCTGGGTCCATTTACGATCCTTTAGCTGAAGGAACAAACAGCTTGATACAGGAAGGAGCAAAAATGGTCTTATCAATAGAAGATATTTTTTCTGAACTTGGAGTATAAACAACCAGCATATGATATAGAATCTTTAAATAAAGTATCTTTTCTGTGGGGGAATGTGAATAATTACAAGTATTTCATACAAAATGGTTGCAATTATGGTAAAACTGTTATACATTTTGCAACAGGAATCAAAAACTGTATATAAGACAAGGAAAGTAGTGGGATTTGCAATTCTTATTACTTTTATATGACACACACCTATGTGAATGTCAGTGTAAACGTTTTCCGTTTCGCTTGATCAATAAACATTCCAAGGTGCTATAAAACAGATTATTTCCCTCTTTAAGGAGGCATATTGGATGGCAGATTATTTAGTAATAGTGGAATCGCCGGCAAAGGCAAAAACAATTGAACGTTATTTAGGAAAGAAATATAAGGTCAGAGCTTCAATGGGACACGTCAGGGATTTGCCTAAGAGTCAAATGGGCGTGGATGTTGAAAACGAATTTGAACCGAAATATATAACGATTCGTGGTAAAGGACCTGTATTGAAAGAATTGAAGACTGCAGCCAAGAAAGTAAAGAAAATCTTTCTTGCGGCTGACCCCGACAGAGAAGGGGAAGCGATTGCATGGCATTTGGCCCACAGTCTTGACATGGACACCACTTCGGAATGCCGGGTAGTATTCAATGAAATCACCAAGGATGCCATTAAAGAATCCTTTAAGCATCCAAGGGCGATCAATATGGATTTAGTGGATGCGCAACAGGCAAGGAGGATATTGGACCGGTTGGTTGGATATAATATCAGTCCCCTTCTATGGAAGAAAGTTAAAAAGGGTCTAAGTGCAGGAAGGGTACAATCCGTCGCCGTACGTCTAATCATTGACCGTGAAAATGAAATCAAGGGCTTCACTCCCGAAGAGTACTGGTCGATAGAAGCTGAATTCAAGAAAGACAACGACACGTTCCAGGCATCGTTCTACGGATTGGACGGTAAGAAGGTTGATTTGAAAAGCGAAGAAGATGTAAAAGAAGTGCTTGGAAAAATCAAAGGTAATTCTTTTGAGATCAACAAAGTAACCAAAAAGGAAAGAAAGCGGAATCCGTCTCCCCCGTTTACAACTTCCTCCCTCCAACAAGAAGCGGCAAGAAAATTAAACTTCCGTGCAAAGAAAACAATGATGCTAGCCCAACAGTTATACGAAGGTATAGAAATGGGGAAAGCAGGGACTGTTGGTTTTATCACTTATATGAGAACCGACTCCACCCGAATTTCAGAAGTGGCTCAAAAAGAAGCGAACGAGTACATTGTCAATAAATATGGAAATGAATTCGTTAAGCAGTCTGACCGGAAAGAGAAGAAACAACAAAAATCTCAAGATGCCCATGAGGCCATCCGTCCAACCAGTACATTAAGGGACCCTTCTTCTGTGAAAGAATATCTTTCTAGAGATCAATATCGACTGTATAAATTGATCTGGGAACGTTTCGTCGCAAGTGAAATGGCACCTGCAATCATGGATACGATGAGTGTTGACATTGTAAACGGTGCAGTCATGTTCAGGGCAACCGGCTCTAAGGTGAAGTTCCCGGGCTTTATGAAAGTCTATGTTGAAGGTTCGGATGACCAGAAAGAAGAGAAGGACAACATTCTTCCGGCTATGGAAGAAAAGGATACAGTAAAGAGTGAAAGTATTGATCCTAATCAGCACTTCACCCAGCCGCCGCCAAGATATACAGAGGCAAGGCTGGTCAAGACCCTTGAAGAGCTGGGGATAGGCCGTCCCTCAACGTATGCTCCGACTCTGGATACCATTCAACGTCGTGGATATGTAACACTTGATAATAAACGCTTCGTTCCGACTGAACTTGGAGAGATCGTCCTGGAACTTGTGAGGGAGTTCTTCCCGGATATTATTGATGTAGAATTTACGGCAAACATGGAACGCAGTCTGGATGATATTGAAGACGGAAATGTGAAGTGGGAAAGAATCATTGACCGTTTTTATCAGGATTTTGAAAAGCACTTAGAGAAAGCGGAGAACGAAATGGAAAAAATCGAGATCCGCGATGAACCAGCAGGTGAAGATTGTGAGGAGTGCGGACATCCTATGGTGTTCAAAATGGGGCGATACGGTAAATTCATGGCCTGCAGTAATTTTCCTGACTGTAGGAATACAAAGCCGATTGTCAAGGAAATCGGTGTAAAGTGTCCGAAGTGTGAAAAAGGGAACATCATCGAACGAAAGAGCAAGAAAAAGCGTATTTTCTATGGGTGTGACCAGTATCCTGAATGTGACTTCCTGTCATGGGATAAGCCGATTGAACGCAGGTGTCCGAAGTGTGCAGAATTACTAGTTGAGAAAAAGCTTAAAAAAGGTAATCAGATTCAGTGTACGAGTTGTGATTATAAAGAAGAACCGCAGAAGTAGTGTAAAGCTTTTGTTCATGAGAAATGAAAAAAAGATTGATTGTTGAACAATGAAGCAATACAATGAAACGAGGGACTGTCCCAACAGGTGATTTCTCTATTACCTATTGGGTCAGCCCTTTTCTGTTTGCATGTATGATCATAAACGATACATATTTTCATTATGCTTTTGTCTTTTTTAACTTTGTCCATTCGTGTACAATACTATTGATTAACATGAAGGGTCAATCAGGAGGTCTATATAGATGTCAGTAAATGTTATTGGAGCTGGACTAGCCGGCAGTGAAGCTGCATGGCAGATTGCCAAGAGAGGAATAAAGGTGAACCTGTATGAAATGAGACCGGTACGTCAAACACCTGCCCATCATACAGATAAATTTGCTGAGCTTGTTTGCAAGCAATTCACTTCGTGCAAATACATTAACTAATGCCGTCGGGGTATTAAAAGAAGAAATGCGTCATTTGGAGTCAGTCATTATGTCAGCAGCAGATGCCTGTTCTGTTCCAGCAGGGGGAGCCCTTGCCGTTGATCGTCATGAATTTGCGGCACATGTGACTGATAAAGTGAAGAACCACCCGAATGTCACTGTCATACATGAAGAAGTGACGGAATTTCCAGATGGAATTACCATTGTTGCCACCGGACCGCTTACCAGTGAGGCACTCTCAGAGAAAATCAGAAAGGTAACAGGTGAAGAACACCTATACTTCTATGACGCGGCAGCGCCGATTATCGAAAAAGATTCCATCAACATGGATAAGGTCTATTTAAAATCCCGTTATGACAAAGGTGAAGCGGCTTACTTGAATTGCCCGATGACCGAGGAAGAGTTCAATCGTTTCTATGATGCCCTTATCTCTGCTGAAACCGTACCTCTGAAGGAGTTTGAAAAAGAAATATTCTTCGAAGGCTGTATGCCGATTGAAGTGATGGCCTCCCGTGGAAAGAAGACCATGTTGTTCGGTCCCCTTAAACCAGTTGGACTAGAAGACCCTGAAACAGGGAAACGTCCCTATGCAGTCGTACAATTAAGGCAGGATGATGCAGCTGGTACACTCTATAATATTGTAGGCTTTCAAACCCATTTAAAGTGGGGTCCACAGAAAGAAGTACTTCAATTAATCCCGGGACTTGAGAATGCGGATATTGTACGATATGGGGTCATGCATAGAAATACCTTCATCAACTCTCCAAATGTCTTAATGGATACTTACCAGTTAAAAGGTCAAGACAACCTGTTTTTCGCCGGTCAGATGACGGGAGTAGAAGGGTATGTTGAGTCCGCTGCAAGCGGGCTGGTTGCCGGAATAAATGCCGCAAAGCTGGCCTTGGGGGCAACTCCTGTAGTATTCCCCCATGAAACTGCGATAGGGAGCATGGCCAGATATATAACCACTGCGAACAAGAACAACTTTCAGCCGATGAATGCAAATTTCGGACTATTCCCGGAATTGCCAAAAAAGGTGAAAGGTAAAAAAGAACGGAACGAACAGCATGCCAAACGGGCCTTGGAAACAATTCAGAACTTTGTGAAAAAAGTGTAAAATTCATTGCAAGGGTTCACCGGTTGTGTTACTATTTAGTAGCCCTTGTGAGGTGTTAAAGATGAAAAATCATTTAGATGAACAATTACAATCCTTTACTGAATATATACAAATAGAAAAGCATTATTCTGCTCACACATTTGAACATTATCGTCATGATATTGAAGAATTCTACGTATTTATGAAAGAACAAGGTTTAAGTTCATTAAAAGATGTCGAGTATTCTGATGCGAGACTTTTTTTTAACTAAGCTGCATGAAAATGGCTTGATGAGATCTTCCATTTCAAGGAAGGTATCCAGTTTAAGAAGCTTTTACCGCTATCTGAACCGGGAAAAACATCTTACCGATAACCCATTTTCCTTTGTGAATCTTCCCAAAAAAGAACAGCGACTGCCTGGCTTCTTTTATGAGGAAGAAATAGAGGCATTGTTAGAAGCCTGCTGCGGTGACTCTCCTTTAGATATCCGCAACCGGGCCATCTTTGAACTTCTTTATGCCACCGGCATCCGCGTAAGTGAATGCACAGGTATGCAATTGAAGGATGTTGATTTAGGCCTTTCTACCATCCTTGTAAAAGGGAAGGGGAACAAAGAGAGGTATGTACCCTTTGGAAGCTTTGCCCACGATGCTTTAGAACAATACATAACATTATCCAGGCCGAGTTTAATGAAAAATCAGACCCATACCCAGTTGTTGGTCAATCATCGTGGCGGTGCACTTACCCAAAGAGGGATAAGGCTTATTTTGAATAAAATAATCGAGAAGGCTTCCTTAACCGGAAAGATCCACCCCCATATGTTAAGGCATACATTTGCCACGCATTTACTTAATAATGGAGCAGACTTAAGAACGGTTCAGGAGCTTCTCGGACATTCTCAATTATCATCAACTCAAATTTATACTCATGTTTCGAAAGACCAGTTGAGAAAAACGTATTTAGCACATCATCCGCGTGCTTGAAAAGTCTGGAGGTCAGGATATGGAACAATTTCACGCAACCACAATCTTTGCTGTGCAACACAGAGGCAAATGTGCGATGTCAGGTGACGGACAGGTTACATTTGGAAATACCGTCGTAATGAAGCATACAGCAAAGAAAGTGCGCAAGCTGTTCAATGGTAAAGTTCTTGCAGGATTTGCCGGTTCTGTTGCAGATGCTTTCACTTTGTCAGAAAAGTTCGAAGGAAAGCTTCATGAATTCAACGGTAATCTCCCGAGAGCAGCCGTTGAGTTAGCCAAGGAATGGCGCAGCGATAAGGTATTAAGAAAGCTCGAAGCTATGTTGATAGTCATGGATGAAGCTCATTTGCTATTAATTTCAGGAACTGGTGAAGTCATAGAGCCTGATGATGGCATTTTAGCGATAGGTTCCGGTGGAAATTATGCCTTATCAGCTGGAAGGGCTTTAAAGCAATACGCTGGAGACCATCTGACAGCAAGGGAAATCGCTCAGTCTTCCCTGCAGATCGCAGCTGATATATGTGTATATACAAATGATCAGATTATTGTGGAAGAGCTTTAAACAATAATCGGCTTGACATTTCATATTCTTTCACACTATAGAGAAAGTAAGGGGTGTGCCTTTTATGAAGAGTACTGATAACTTAACTCCAAGGCAAATTGTTGAACGTCTGGATCAATATATTGTGGGACAGAAAGATGCCAAAAGGGCGGTTGCGGTTGCATTGCGTAATCGTTATCGCCGCAGCCTTCTTGCTGATGGATTAAAGGATGAAGTAATCCCTAAGAACATATTGATGATGGGACCTACCGGAGTAGGGAAGACAGAGATTGCCAGAAGGATCGCAAAACTGGTGAGAGCCCCATTTGTAAAAGTTGAGGCCACCAAGTTTACAGAGGTAGGCTATGTAGGCCGTGATGTGGAATCGATGGTGAGAGATCTAGTTGAAACGTCTGTGCGCCTGGTAAAAGAGGAGAAGATGGTCGGTGTACGGGAAAGAGCAGCTGAAAACGCCAATCGCCGCCTTGTTGAAATGGTGGTGCCGTCCAAGAAGAAATCGTCTTCTTACAAAAATCCTTTCGAAATGATCTTTGGTGGCAATCAGGATACCGGGAACTCAGACGAAGAGGAAGTAAAACAAGAAGAGATCTCACTCCAGGAGCAAAGACGAAGAGTGGAAACGAAACTTCAAAACGGCGAACTTGAAGAAGAGTTCGTGACAATTGAAGTAGAAGAACAACAGCCGTCGATGTTTGATATGCTCCAAGGTTCAGGTATGGAACAAATGGGAATGAACATGCAGGATGCCATGAGCAGTTTCATGCCGAAGAAAAAGAAAAAACGAAAACTAAAGGTGAAAGAAGCGAGGGTAGTCCTTACAAATGAGGAAGCCCAAAAACTTATAGATATGGATGAAGTAACCCAGGAAGCGATCGTCCGTGCAGAGCAATCCGGCATCATTTTTATAGATGAGATTGATAAAATCGCTAGTAAAGGATCAGGTCAGTCTTCAGCTGATGTGTCGCGAGAAGGCGTTCAGCGTGACATCCTCCCGATAGTGGAAGGATCGACGATTGTCACAAAATATGGCTCAGTTAAAACAGATCACGTTCTTTTCATTGCAGCTGGTGCTTTCCATATGAGTAAACCATCGGATCTCATCCCGGAATTGCAGGGGCGTTTTCCCATCAGGGTAGAATTGCAGAAATTATCTACAGAGGACTTTGTGCGCATTCTCATCGAGCCTGATAATGCTATAATCAAGCAATATATTGCTTTAATGGAAACAGAAGGTATACAAATTGAATTTTCTGACGATGCTATTCGTAGACTTGCTGAAATCGCATATGATGTTAATCAGAATACAGATAATATAGGAGCGAGAAGACTTCATACGATTATGGAGAAACTTCTGGAAGACTTATCCTTCGAAGCGCCTGATATTACATTGGAAACGATTAAAATCACACCTCAGTACGTGGACGATAAGTTAGTCGCCATATCGAAAGATAAGGACCTCAGTCAATTTATTTTATAAGTTTTTACCTCATCTCTATTGGGTAAAGATAGATGGACTAATCTCGATAAAAAATTAAATAATAGATACACTTACGTTGTAGTAGGAGGAAAAGTAATGAACTTATTAGGTAAAACAAGAACGATTAACGCTATGCTGCAAAAAGCGGCAGGTAAACCGGTTAATTTCAAAGAAATGTCAGAAACGCTGAGCAAGGTAATTGAAGCGAATGTGTTTGTTGTAAGTCGCAGAGGGAAGCTTCTGGGATATGCTATCAATCAACAAATTGAAAATGAGCGAATGAAACAGATGCTCGCTGACCGTCAATTCCCTGAAGAGTATACTCAAAATCTGTTCAATATCCAGGAAACATCTCCAAATCTGGATGTAAATAGTGAATATACTGCTTTTCCCGTTGAGAATAGGGAGTTCTTCAAAAACGGGTTAACCACCATCGTTCCAATCATTGGTGGAGGAGAAAGACTTGGTACATTAATCCTTGCCCGCCTCGAAGCAAGTTTCGAGGATGATGATTTGATTCTAGGGGAATACGGGGCCACTGTCGTAGGTATGGAAATCCTTCGGGAAAAAGCGGAAGAAATCGAAGTGGAAGCTAGAAGTAAGGCTGTCGTTCAAATGGCAATCAGTTCTTTATCTTACAGTGAGCTAGAAGCAATTGAGCACATCTTTGAAGAATTGAATGGGAATGAAGGTCTCCTCGTAGCATCTAAAATTGCAGACAGAGTGGGTATTACTCGATCTGTAATCGTAAATGCCCTCCGTAAATTAGAGAGTGCCGGCGTTATCGAGTCCCGTTCACTTGGTATGAAAGGTACGTACATTAAAGTATTAAATAATAAATTCTTAGTTGAATTAGATAAGCTTCGCACAAATTAATAAGCAAAAAAATGAAAAAGCTGTTCCCTGTTTGAGGGAACAGCTTTTTTAATTCGAACCCAAAACGTAATTACCTAAACACAATAATGCTTATTAGTACACCATGTTGAGGGATGTATTGGATTGTTCAGTGAAATAAGTCTAATGGACTATCAGGAATTATATGTTAGGTATTGTCATACATGGCAAGCATAGTACAATGAAGTTACAACAATGTTACGACTTTTTTCGACAGCCATGCGACCGTTTTGGTTTAAGATAAATGTCGTAATATGTCTGTAACATAAATAGAAAAATATACTTGTTTTTGAAAAGATAACCTTGGTAATTATAGGATGAATACTAGACGAAAAGTCACTAATTCTACGAATATCTTCGTTATTCTTAAAAATTTACGGAATATTCATAGACACAAAACTTGCTAAACATTACAATTAATAGTGTTGCATGCTAAATTTGTAAAAAATAGTAGTAACATGTCAAAATATCGGATAGAGGTGCCTGAAGTGAAACTATTTTCCAATACTTTCACGAATCTGGAAAGAGGACTGAATTACGCCTCGCTTAATCAAAAAGTAATCTCTCAAAATATAGCAAATGTGGATACCCCAAATTACAAAGCAAAAGAAGTCGAATTTAAGTCGTTGTTAAATCAATCGGTTGAAAAGCTGGGTGCAACGAGGACCGATCCGCGTCATTTTACCTTTCATTCCAGCAGCCAACATCCAGCAGTGAAAACAAAGACCGCGTATCAATATAACCACAATGGCAATGGAGTGGACTTAGATCAGGAAATGTCAGAAATGGCATCCAATCAAATCTATTTTAATGCCCTGACAGATCGAATAAATGGAAAGTTTAACAGTCTGCAGACTGTTGTAAGGGGAGGTAAATGATAGTGGCGATTTTCAGTAGTATGAATACAACAGCTTCCGCCCTTACCGCTCAACGCTTAAGAATGGATGTCATTTCATCAAATATGGCAAATGCAGAAACGACTAGGGGAGAAATAATCGATGGAAAGTGGCAGCCTTATAAGAGGAAGTCTGTTGTCATGGGTCCTAAGGAAAACCAGTTTTCATCTTTTCTAAATAAAGCCATGAATACTAGAGACAGTAACTCTGTGGGCAGTGGTGTCAAGGTTTTAAGTATCGAAGAAGATGCTGAAACCCCTTTTAAGATGGTATATGATCCAAACCATCCTGATGCCGATGACGAAGGGTATGTAAAGTTGCCTAATGTAGATCCTCTGCGTGAAATGGTTGATCTAATATCAGCAACCCGATCATATGAAGCGAATGTTACTGTTTTTAATGCTAATAAAGCCATATTAATGAAATCATTGGAAATCGGCAAATAGGGAGAAGGTTTAATTCTATGACAATACACAATATTAATTCGATAAATCCTGGCCATATCAGTCCGTCTTTTGAAAAAAAAAATGTATCCCCTTCAGAAGCTACAGAGAAATTCAGCCAGCTACTTAAAAAGTCCATTGATGAAGTGAATAGTATGCAAGTTCAATCAGATCAAATGACTGAAAAAATGGTCAGGGGAGAAAATGTAGATCTGCATCAAGTGATGATTGCTTCACAAAAGGCCAGCATTACGCTGCAGACGACCATGGAAGTTCGTAACAAAGTGGTGGAAGCGTATCAAGAAATAATGAGAATGCCAATGTAGTAGGCTCTTGCAGTCATGTACCGGAGGATTGTAATGAATGAATCGTTTAAGAAATATACAGAACAGATAAAAACATTTTGGGTAAGTAGGTCAAAAAAACAGAAAATAAGTATGGGAGCAGCTTTTTTGATCACCGTTATTCTCATTAGTACGGTGAGCTTCTTTACGACGAGAACGACTCTCGTTCCTTTATACAGTAATTTATCTCCTTCTGAAACGGGAACAATCAAGGAAAATCTCGATGGGAGAGGGATATCCTCTCAGATATCAGATGGTGGTTCTACCATTATGGTTCCAAAAGAACAAGTAGATACCTTAAAGGTTGAATTAGCCGCCGAAGGTATTCCTAATTCTGGAAGTATCGATTATTCCTTCTTTAGTCAGAATGCCGGATTCGGCATGACTGATAATGAATTTAATGTGTTAAAACTCGACGCCATGCAAACAGAGCTTGCTCAGCTAATGAGAGGGATCGAGGGCGTACAGGATGCGAAAGTCATGATCAATCTCCCGGAGAAACAGATTTTCTTAAATGATGATATGCAGCAAGCATCGGCTTCCATTGTGTTAAATACTAATCCTGGCTTTTCATTTGACCAGAAGCAGATCAAATCTCTTTATCATCTCGTGTCCAAAAGCGTTCCTCACCTCCCTACAGAGAATATCGTCATCATGAACCAATTTTTTGAGTATTTTGACTTAGAATCTCAAAAAAATTCTCTAGGCGGTGGAGATTTTGTTCAACAAATGAATATCAAGAAAGAAATTGAACGTGATATTCAGAGGCAAGTTCAGAATATGCTAGGCACATTGATAGGTTTTAATAAGGTGGTTGTATCCGTCTCGACTGATATAGACTTTACCCAGGAAAATCGTGAAGAAAACCTTGTCACGCCTGTGGATGAAGAAAATATTGAAGGAATCGCCGTAAGCGCACAGCGAATCACAGAAACCTTCTCAGGAGAGGGGGCGAATCCCGGGGGAACACCAGGAGCCGGGGATGCAAATGAACCAACGAATACAGGAGATACGTATGGTTCCAGTTCAGAATCCAACGGTGATTATGAACGTATGGAAGAAACCATTAATAATGAAGTCAACCGTATAAGGAAAGAAGTGGTTGAAAGCCCCTATAAGATCAGGGATCTTGGGATACAGGTGATGGTTGAACCTCCAAATCCTGAAGAGGTGAATTCACTCCCACAAGATAGAGTGGACGATATTCGTCAAGTGTTATCAACAATTGTACGAACGTCTATAGATAAAGAAGCGTCACCAGAATTGACGGATGAAGCAATTGAAGACAAGGTGATCGTTTCGGTTCAACCATTTAATGGGAAGGTCGATTTGGTCCCAGAAGAAAAACCAGTACTTCCATGGTGGACTTATGTAATTGGAGGGCTGCTTTTGGTAGTGATTCTCCTGCTGGCCTTCTTCTTAATCCGCTCAAAAAAGAGAGGAGAAATAGAAGAAATAGCTTACGAGGAAACAAAAGAACCTTTCAACATTCCTGATATTGAGCCTAAAGAGGAAACGGAAGGATCAATTCGCAGGAAACAGCTTGAAAAGATGGCGAAAGAAAAGCCGGAAGAATTTGCAAAATTATTACGTACCTGGTTAGCAGAGGATTAGGGGGGAGAAATGTTGGTTAGAAGAGAAAAAGATTTAACGGGAAAACAAAAAGCAGCCATTCTCCTGATCTCACTGGGTCCTGATGTATCCGCGTCAGTGTACAAGCATTTATCAGAAGAAGAAATTGAAAAGCTAACATTAGAAATTTCAGGAGTCAAAAAGGTTGAAACGGAAGCGAAAGAGGATATCCTGGAGGAATTTCATAATATCGCGATGGCACAGGATTATATCTCCCAGGGGGGGATCGGCTATGCCAAAACAGTTCTTGAAAAGGCACTGGGGTCTGAACAGGCGTTGGCGATTATCAATCGGCTAACTTCATCCCTGCAAGTAAAGCCATTTGACTTTGCGAGACGAGCAGATGCGGCGCAGATTCTTAATTTTATTCAAAATGAACACCCGCAGACCATTGCCTTGATCCTCTCGTATCTTGAACCCCAGCAGGCTGGTCAGATCCTATCGGAACTTCCCCAGGAAGTTCAAGCTGATATCGCCAGAAGAATAGCGATAATGGATGGGACTTCACCAGAAGTGATCAGTGAGGTTGAAGCCATACTCGAAAGGAAGCTATCGGCGACGGTGACCCAGGATTATACTCAGACAGGTGGAGTGGAAGCCGTTGTGGAAGTGCTGAATGGGGTAGACCGTTCCACAGAGAAAACCATTCTTGATGCACTGGAGATACAAGATCCTGAATTAGCAGAGGAAATCAAGAAGAGAATGTTCGTGTTTGAAGATATTGTGACACTTGATGGACGTTCGATTCAGCGAGTCATTCGTGATTGTGATAACGAGGACCTGCTTCTTTCCCTCAAGGTATCCAGTGATGAGGTCAAAGAAGTGGTATTCAAAAACATGTCAAATCGAATGGTGGAAACATTCAAAGAGGAAATGGAATTCATGGGGCCTGTTCGACTGCGTGATGTGGAGGAGGCTCAGTCGCGTATTGTAGCCGTAATCAGAAGATTGGAAGATGCAGGTGAAATCATCATAGCCCGTGGCGGAGGAGACGATATTATTGTCTAGAGTCATTAAATCCATGAAAGCCAGGTCCGTTGATGAAAGGAATAAATTGATATCTCTTAAAAAGGTTAAAACTTCAGTCCAATTCAATGGGCTTGAAGATACTGATCATGATATGGATCCCGAAATAAGGGGAGACCAAATTGTAGAAGAAGCAAATGGGCAAGCAGCCCGCATAATCAAGGAAGCAGAAGAGATGATTCATCAAGCCCGGAGTCAAATCGAACTTGAAAGAGAAAAGTGGATCATCGAACGGGAGAAAATGATGCAAGAAGCATACAATACTGGATTTCTTCAGGGGGAAGAAGAAGGGAGAAATAAAGGTTATCAAGAATATCAGCAGTGTTTAAACGAAGCAAAAGAAGTGACTGAGAGAAACCATCAGATGTTCCATCAATATATTCAAAATGCTGAAAAGGTCATTATCCGCCTGGGTGTTGCCTGTGCAGAAAAAATCATGAATCAAAAGTTGCGTGATGATCCTGAAATGTTTCTATCCATAGTAAAACGGGGGGTAAAGGAAGTAAGGGATTTACCCCACATCCAGATTCATGTACACCCTTCTAAGCATGAGTTATTAGTTGAAAACAAAAGCGAGCTTGAAGTTTTATTCCCCACAGATGTCCAGTGCTTTATTTATGCAAATGATGAACTCCTGAGTGAGGAATGCTATATAGAAACCAACCAGGGACGGGTCATTGTAAGTGTGGACTCACAATTGAGGGAACTTAAGCGAAAGCTTCTTCATTTTCTGGAAGGTGAAGGCGAATGAAGGCAGAAGATCTGATTGAACATATCCCGCATATCCCCACTTTCAAGAAATACGGCAAGGTGAAACGGGTTGTTGGTTTAATGATTGAATCCCAGGGTCCTGAAACCTCTGTCGGTGAGGTTTGTCGTATTCATATTCTCTCACGGGGGAAGAAGAAGGCGATTTTGGCTGAAGTGGTGGGATTCAATGATGATTTAGTCATTCTCATGCCTTATACGAACATGCAGGATATCTCTCCTGGTAGTTTAGTAGAAGGAACAGCAAAGTCGTTAGAAATTAAAATCGGACCATCTTTAATTGGTAAGGTGATTGATTCACTGGGGCATCCCCTTGATGGAAGCCATCTGCCCAGTGGCTTAAGCACAGCCTATACTGAACAAGATCCTCCCAATCCTTTATCAAGACCTCCCATTGATGAAAAAATGGAGGTGGGTGTTAAAGCCATCGACAGTATGCTGACTGTTGGTAAAGGTCAAAGGGTGGGCATATTCGCAGGAAGTGGTGTGGGGAAAAGTACACTCCTCGGTATGATTGCCCGTAACACGAAAGCAGATCTGAATGTGATTGCGTTAATAGGTGAGAGAGGCAGAGAAGTAAGGGAATTTATCGAAAGAGATTTAGGAGAAGAAGGATTAAAGCGGACGATTGTAGTGGCGGCTACTTCAGATCAACCTGCCCTGATGAGGATAAAAGGCGCCTTTACGGCAACTGCCATCGCCGAATACTTCCGGGACAAGGGCTTGAATGTCATGCTCATGATGGACTCCGCCACACGTGTAGCGATGGCTCAGAGGGAAATAGGATTAGCGGTGGGGGAACCTCCTACCACTAAAGGATACACGCCTTCTGTTTTCGCCATTTTACCTAAGCTTTTGGAAAGAACGGGAACAAACATACTTGGGACCATTACAGCGTTTTATACCGTCCTGGTGGATGGGGATGACTTGAATGAACCTATCTCAGACACTGTCAGGGGAATACTGGATGGTCATATTGTGCTAGACCGTCAAATTGCCAACCAAGGTCAATATCCAGCCATCAATATCCTGAAAAGTGTGAGCCGGCTCATGAATCATCTTGCCTCAAAGGAACATATTCAGGCGGCTACGAGAGTAAGGGAAATAATGAGTACTTATAGAAACTCCGAAGATTTAATCCAGATTGGTGCATATAAGAAAGGGACATCCCGTGAGGTTGATGAAGCTATCCAGCACTATCCGGGTATCATCTCTTTTTTAAAGCAGGATGTAAATGAACAGGTTTCTCTTGCCACGAGTGTTAATGAGCTTATTAACCTATCGAAAAAAGGTGGATGAAGCAAGTGAGTTATCAATACAGGTTTCAGCGCATTTTAGCATTAAAGGAAAAGGAGAAAGATGAGGTCCAGGAAATGTACAGGGGTTCAATTGAGAAGTTTGAAATAGTCGCAGAGAAACTTTATGAGTTCCTGAAAAAGAAAGAAAACCTTGAACTTCATCAAGAGAATAAATTGCAGGAGGGCTTATCCGTTCAAGACATTCGTCATCACCAACAGTTCATTATCAATTTGGAAAAAACCATCTCATATTATCAGGACATGGTGATCCAGGCAAGGAATCGTATGAACTGGTACGAAGAAAAACTGTTGGAAATGAATGTGGAAGTAAAGAAATACGAAAAAATGAAGGAAAGAGACTTTCATCGTTTTATTGAGAGTATTAAACAGCTGGAAAGTAAGCAGTTAGATGAAGTGTCTGTCGTTCAATATATGAAACGGGGAGTAAGGTGATTTAATGGCAAAGGTGATTGAAGAAGGTAATAAAGGGCATTCAAGTCGTTTTCAAAAAGCTGTGTTTATCGTCTTCATTCCTCTCCTTTTTACGATAACCTTCGCTCTTGTCATCATGACATTTGCAGGAATAAATGTATTTGAAAAAGCGCAATCCATAAGCTCGGAGATTCCTTTTTTTGGACAAGGTCATTCCTTCGGATGAATCCAGGAATAGGGAACAATTACAGGAGCGAATGATCACATTACAAGCTTCAATAGAAGATCAAGAAGCGAAAATCGCCCAGCTCCAAAGCGAGATGGAAAAAAAAGACAGTGATAACGAACAATTACAGGCGACCATTCAGCAGCAAAAAGAAGAACTGGAAGAGCTCCGGCAAATCGGTGAAGAGAATAAACGAGCCTTTAAAGAGGTGGTCAATACGTTTGAATCTATGTCAGCCAAGAGTGCTGCCCCTGTTCTGTTGAATATGAATGACGATGAGGCTATGAAGATTCTTTCAAGTATCAAACCGGATACTCTGGCGGATATTTTAGAAAAGATGCCACCGGAAGATGCCGCGCGATATGCGGAGTTGCTCTCGACGGATGAAGGATAAACCATTCATGAGGGGAGGTGAATAACGTGGAAATCGGAATCGGTAGTCAATTACCGACACAAGTCGCGGGAATCTCAAAAGGATCATCCACCATGAAAAATGAAATCGATGGTTTTTCAAAGTTTTTAGGATATGTCTCAAGTCAAGTAGATGAGATAGAAGAGGTCAATATGCCGGATTCGCAAGCTCTTTATGTAACAGTCCAGAGTATCCTCCGAATAACTGAACTTAATGATGAAGGCCTGGGTCTTACAAATATGCAGTTGGCAGAGTTAACACAATTAGAGGAATTCGACTTTGAACGGATTGCTGAAATCCTTGATGTTGATAATGAGACAATCAACCCCATTTTAACTGAACTACAATCCAGGATCTTGGGAAATCTGGCACCCGTCCCTGCATCTGGAGGAGATGTTCATGAAGTGCTGGTGTCAACCATGCAGCTGCTCCATACCTCCATTATCCAGGAGAAGGACATATCAAATGAAGATGGTGCAATAGAGAGAATAGTCAAACTGGTAAAGGTTATAGAATTAATGGCCGCTAAACGGGATTTGTTTATTGTGGATGCTTCCAAAACGTCTGAATTAAAAGACATGGTGAAGATGGTTCAACAAGGTGTGGAAGGATATATTGCGAAAAAGTCTAATCAGGTGAATTGGACAGGGGTGCTAAAGGAATCCTTAAGACGTTCCCCTATTGAATCACTTGAAAAATTGCCATCCATAGAACGTGTCACAGGGGAGAAGAAAGCACACCAATCGATTCAAGGAAGCCATCTGCATTTTGTTCTTCCGAAAACAGAATCTGTTTCCATGAATCTCCCAATGAGTAACCGCTCCCTACATCATGAACAATTTGTGAAGGAATTTCAGAATATCCTAAGTAAATCCCAGTTGGTTTCTCAGCCCAATATGAGTAAACTGCTGATCAAGCTGTACCCAGAGCAACTGGGCTCCCTAAGAATCGAAATCCTCCAACAAAATGGAGTGATGACAGCAAAAATATTGGCTTCAACAGCAACTGCGAAAGAAATGCTGGATTCTCAGATTCAAGGTTTAAAGCAGGCATTTACATCACAAAACCTTCAAGTAGAGAAGATTGAAGTATCACAGGCACTTACAGATGCGGACAGGCAATCAAAAGGGCAATCCCAGCAACAATCCTCTGAGAAACATAAGCAGCATGACAACGATCATGAAGGCAACAGGGAAGAGGAAAGGACCCAATCCTTTAAGGACTATCTAGTAAATACGGAAATATAGGTGATGAAATGACAAAGATCGATTCGAACTTACTTTATTCCAATGTTCAAACCAATCTCCGTGAAGGCGGTAAGGATATTCTGGGGAAAGATGATTTCCTGAAAATCCTTATGACTCAACTGCAAAACCAGGATCCATTAAATCCGATGCAGGATAAGGATTTCATTGCCCAGATGGCTACGTTTTCTTCATTGGAGCAGATGACGAACCTGACGAAAACCATGGAGAAATTTGTGGATAATCAAAGTCAATCCCAACTGATTTCATACAATCAATTTGTTGGAAAACAGGTCACATGGCATAAAATAATAGAATCTGAGAATGTTGCCCCTGAAATACAAGAGGGTCAAGGGTTCGTTAAAGGAGTCCGTTTCAAAGGCGATTCTGTCGAATTTATTATGGAGGATGGTACCGTACTGACACCAGGGAATATTTCACAGGTGAATACGGCTGCTGTGCCTGAAGAGTCCCTAGTAAATGCCTCATTACTGATCGGGAAGACCGTCACCTGGAATGGTGAAGGCGGAGAAACGAGCGGTATCGTACGCTCCGTTTCCAAGAAAGATTCCCACATCTGGATTCATACAGAAGCAGGAGATAAAATTTTGAGTGATTCATTAATGAAAATCGAATCTTAGGGAGTGGTTGTATGGAAAAGACATACTTACATCGCTCACCTCAACCTATTGCACCCCATTTCAGATCAAAAGATAGTGCTAAACCACCAGGAGATTCATCATTTGCTGTCCAGTTAGACAAAGCCATTCAGGCTTCACCTCAATTGCAGCTCAGCAAGCATGCAAAGGTCAGAATGGAACAACGGGGCATCTCTATTACACCACAGACATGGGAAAAGATAGGCAAGAAAGTAGATGAAGCAAAGTCTAAAGGTGTAAGCGACTCGCTGGTGATTTTGAAAGATGCCGCACTTATCGTAAGTGCTAAAAATAAGACTGTCATTACAGCGCTAGACCGTCTTGAAGCTCATTCACACATTTTCACCAATATCAATGGAACGATCTTAATAGATTAATAGGCTGGACCAAATATGGAAGCCTGGAGCTGCGGACTGACCGAAGCAGCTAAAAAGAAAGGGGAAAAACAAATGCTACGCTCAATGTATTCAGGTATCAGCGGTATGAAAAACTTTCAAACGAAACTGGATGTAATCGGTAATAATATAGCCAATGTGAATACGTATGGATATAAAAAAGGACGGGTCACGTTTCAGGATCTAATGAATCAGACCGTTTCAGGTGCTAGCAGGGCGACTGAAAACCGTGGTGGTCAAAACGCCAAGCAAGTTGGTCTTGGATCATCTTTATCTTCAATTGATACGATCCAAACACAAGGCAGTCTTCAGACTACAGGAAGATCTCTGGATGTAGCAATCTCAGGGGACGGGTTCTTTGTAGTGAGGCAAGGTAATAATGAATTGTTCACCCGTGCAGGAAACTTTTACCTGGATTCAAATGGGAATCTTGTTACAGGCCAGGGAAATCTTGTCCAAGGGTATCCCCTCAACGAAGCTGGTGTAGTCAACCAAAGTGCTGCGGCTGATATTAAAATTGATACGAATACTACAATGGCCCCTCAGGCCACAGGCAAGGCAGTATATAATGGGAATTTAAAGTCCAGTGCACCCAATAACACTGAGGTGGAGCTTGAGACAAAAGTAAAAGATTCACTCGGACAAGACATAAGTTTAAAGATGGTCATGACAAAGACTGCCCAAAATACATGGGGTGTAAATGTATCCAGCTTAACTCCAGGAGTAACGGTGAATGCCAATACAACCCTTACTTTTGACAATTCGGGTAATGTAACTGCTCCAGCAACAGGATACGTTCCGTTTGCCATAACGTTAAATAATACAACGGGGGCTAACCCTACTCAAACCATTGATCTGGACTTCTCTAAGATCACTCAATTTGACAGTTCATCATCTGCCAATGTAGACACTGTCGACGGTAACTCTGAGGGCTATTTGGAAAGCTTCAATATCGGATCATCCGGTGAGGTGAATGGAGTATTTTCAAATGGAGAAGTTAGAGTGTTGAGTCAATTGGCATTGGCTACGTTCTCGAATCCCGGGGGCTTAACGAAAGCTGGAAACAATCTCTTCCAAGCTTCCAATAACTCTGGACTTCCTAACCAGGGATTAGCTGGAGAGGGAAGAGGATCCCTGCAATCCGGTGCGCTTGAAATGTCAAATGTAGACCTTTCAGAAGAATTCACTGAGATGATAACGGCTCAGCGCGGGTTTCAGGCAAACACCAGAATCATCACCACTTCTGATGAAATTCTTCAAGAGCTGGTGAACTTGAAACGATAATCCGTAAGGGAAAGGAAGGCAGGGACCGACTGAAATCGGTCCCGTAAAGATATGATTACACTGACCAGACTGAATGGAAAGTCGTTTACGTTGAATGCGATATACATCGAAACGGTTGAAGCGTTTCCTGACACTACGATTCTCTTAACGAATGGCAGACGATATGTAGTGAAGGAATCAGTGGACGAGGTCCAAACCCTTACTCTTTCATTCTTTCAAAAAGCAAATCTACTTAGTTCACAGCCGGAGGGAGGGAGTACGAATTGAAGAATAAAGCCCTGACAATCATGATGATCTTATTGGTTACCATCACTCTGGTCGGTGTCATAGCTTTAGTTGTCATTCTGAAATTTACGGGAGATGAAGAAGCAAAGGAACCTTCCATCGAGGAAGTCGTTGAAAACTCTGTGGATATTCCGGAGACAACGACCAATCTATTGAGCAATGATTTTATCCGAATTTCCTTCAAGATACAAACGGATAGTAAAAAAGCGAAGAGCGAATTAGAAAAAAAGAGATTTCCAAGTGAATAACATCATCATAGAAGAGCTGTCTGAAATGAAGGCGGAAGAGCTGCAAGGGAAAAAGGGTAAAGAAATGATTGAGTCAAAGGTTAAAGACAAAGTAAACTCCCTAATGCAGGAAGGAATGGTAGAAAAAGTATACATCACCTCTATGATGATTCAATAATTAGCCTATTACGATGTGTTTGGAGGTGAAGGCATGGCGAGTGAAATTTTATCTCAAAGTGAAATAGATGCTCTCTTATCTGCTCTCAATACAGGAGAAATGAGTGCAGATGATTTTAAAAAAGAAGAAGAAGAGAAAAAAAGTAAAAGTATATGATTTCAAGAGGGCTTTACGCTTCTCAAAAGATCAAATCAGGAGCTTAACAAGAATACATGAAAATTTCTCCAGGATCCTGACTACATATTTCTCTGCACAACTGAGAACGTATGTTCAAATAAGTGTTGCTTCTGCTGATCAAATTCCATACGAAGAATTCATACGCTCCGTTCCGAAAATGACGATCCTGAATGTCTATGAATTGCCTCCGCTGGATGGAAGGATCCTGATGGAAATCAATCCGAATATCGCCTATTCCATGATGGACCGGGTGATGGGAGGGAAAGGGGTCAGTGTGAACAAAGTAGAGAATTTAACCGAGATTGAAACGAGAATCATGAGTCAGCTCTTTGAAAAGGCATTTGAGAACTTAAGAGAAGCCTGGAGCACAGTGGTGGATGTCGATCCGGTCTTTGCTGAGTTCGAAGTGAACCCTCAGTTTCTGCAGATGGTGTCACCAAATGAAACGGTTGTTGTCATTTCTTTAAACACAACCATTGGTGAGACAAGTGGAATGATCAATATTTGCATTCCTCACGTATTACTTGAGCCGATCCTGCCAAAATTATCTGGAAGCTATTGGATGGAAAGTAAACGTAAGGAGAGTAAGCCCGAGGAAACGGCACACCTTGAAAGAAGAATCAAGAGAGCCCAAGTACCAGTCATTGCTGAATTAGGACGTTCTGACATCTCGATCGAAGAGTTCCTCATGCTGGATATCGGGGACGTTATAGAAATGAACACTCGAATCGATGATCCTTTGACGGTAAGAGTGGGTGACATACCTAAATTTATCGCTCAGCCAGGAAAGTCAAATAAGAAACTGGCGGTGCAGATTTTAGATTCATTGAAGGGGGGAGACGACGATGATGAGTGATGACATGTTATCACAAGATGAAATAGATGCTCTTCTTCGTGGTTCCGCAGAGCCTGATGAAGTAATTGAAGAGCGTAAAGAAATAAATAGCAATGATTACATTAGTTCCATGGAAGAGGATGCTTTAGGTGAAATTGGGAATATCTCCTTTGGGAGTTCTGCTACCGCCCTGTCCACTTTACTTAATCAAAAGGTTGAGATCACGACCCCAAAAGTGTCCATTATTGATAAGAAACATTTAGAAGATGAATTTCCTCATCCATATGTCGCCATACAAGTTCAATACACAGAAGGTTTTTCAGGAGTGAATTTGCTGGTGATCAAACAATCAGATGCTTCCATCATCGCTGATTTGATGTTAGGAGGAGACGGAAGGAACCCTTCAGGTGAATTGGGTGAAATTCAGCTTAGCGCCGTTCAAGAAGCTATGAATCAAATGATGGGCTCTGTTGCAACTTCCATGTCAACGGTGTTCAGTAAGAAAGTGGATATTTCACCCCCTTCCATTGATCTGATGTATATCCCTGAAGGGGAGGGAGAGGAAAATCTTCCAGATCAAGATCTATTGGTAAAGGTCTCCTTCTCTTTGAAAATTGGAGATCTCATTGACTCAAGCATTATGCAGTTATTGCCTTTAAGTTTTGCCAAAAGTCTGGTAGATGAATTAATGAATGGGGGGGCTGATGAAGAAATCCCTTCACCTGTTGCTCCCGTTCTTGAAACTCCAAAAGCGGATGTACAGCCGCAGACCCAATATAGGGGCATGCAAGAGGCCCCGGTTCGTGACACTCCTTTCCATACTTCACCTCAGCATCTGGGAGGACAGGGAGTATCTGGAGAATCTGTGAATGTACAACCGGCTGCTTTCAGTCCTTTTGAACCGACAACATTGGGACAGCAGGAAGCAAAAAATTTAAATATGTTATTAGACATCCCCCTTCAGGTCACAGTGGAACTTGGAAGAACGAACCGATCTGTAAGGGATATACTTGAGCTTTCTTCAGGCTCGATTATTGAGCTTGATAAATTAGCAGGGGAGCCTGTTGATATCCTTGTCAACAGCCAATTGATGGCCAAGGGTGAAGTCGTAGTAATCGATGAGAACTTTGGAGTGAGAATTACAGATATTGTAAGTCAAAGTGATCGCATTAAAAAACTCAAATAACGTAAATGATGGAGGATGAAAGTAATGGCTAATAAAATTTTGATTGTGGACGATGCTGCTTTTATGAGGATGATGATTAAAGATATTTTAACAAAAAATGGGTTCGATGTAGTGGGGGAAGCAGCAGACGGTAGTCAGGCCGTCGATAAATATAAGGAATTGAAGCCCGATCTAGTCACAATGGATATTACAATGCCTGAAAAGGATGGAATTGCCGCTTTAAAGGAAATCAAATCAATGGATGCCGGAGCGAAAATCATCATGTGTTCAGCAATGGGTCAACAAGCAATGGTCATTGATGCCATACAGGCAGGTGCAAAAGACTTTATCGTTAAGCCATTTCAGGCAGACCGCGTAATAGAAGCGATTCAGAAAGCTCTGAGCTAACAGATTACTAAGAAGGTGCATGTGTTGAAGAAGTTACAGATACTAGTCAGTCTTGTCATGATCTTCCTGTCAGCAGCTGTTGTAAATACAACTGCTTTTGCAGAAGTGAATAATGTAAAGGACTGTATTGAGCATCCAGAGAAATGCGATGAACAGAAAAATGTTGAGGCTGACAGCCCTGAATCAGGGGTGGCTACCTCGGTTACCTTTTTGGATTATCTCAAAATGATCGTTGCACTTATCTTTGTTGTAGCACTCATCTATTTTTTACTGAAATTCATTAATCAAAAAGGAAGATCCTTTCAACAAACCAAAATAATCAATCATTTAGGGGGAACCCCCCTTGGAGGCAATCGATCAGTACAGATTGTCAAGGTGGGAAAACAAGTACTGGTGCTCGGTGTAGGAGAAGACATTCAGCTTTTAAAAGAGATACATGATGAAAAAGAGATGGAAGAATTAGTTTCATACTATCAAGAAAGTCAATTTCCAGATGCCAAAACAGCGGTTTCCGATTGGCTGATGAAGATAAAGGGTACACATCCGACTTCCGGCAACTCATTTCAATCTCATTTGAAAGCACAACTGGACGAAATGAATAAAGGAAGGAAGAAGATGTTCAAGGACTTGAAGAAGAAGGAGAATCCTTCAGATGAATGAATTCATGGAGTTTTTTAATAGTAGTTCAGCAGATAATGTCTCCACCAGTGTCAAACTGCTATTATTGTTTACCGTCCTTTCACTGGCTCCCAGTATTCTGATTCTGATGACGTCTTTTACCAGGATTATGATCGTGCTCTCATTTGTCAGAACATCTCTTGCCACACAGCAGATGCCACCGAACCAGGTCTTAATCGGGATTTCTTTATTTCTTACATTCTTTATCATGGCTCCGACTTTTCAAGAAGTAAACGAAGAAGCATTGACTCCTCTATTCAATGAAGAGATTAATCTTGAAGAAGCTTATGAAAAGGCTTCGATCCCGTTTAAAGAATTTATGAGTAAGCACACAAGACAAAAGGATTTGGAATTGTTTTTACAATATTCAGGGGCGGAACGGCCGGAATCTGTAAAGGATATTCCTCTGACATCTCTAGTACCTGCATTTGCTCTCAGTGAAATTAAGACGGCATTTCAAATTGGATTTATGATTTTCATTCCTTTCCTGGTCATCGATATGGTGGTGGCGAGTGTCCTCATGTCCATGGGGATGATGATGCTTCCTCCTGTTATGATTTCCCTGCCGTTTAAGATTTTGCTGTTTGTGTTAGTGGATGGGTGGTATCTCGTAATTAAATCTCTTTTACAAAGTTTTTAAGTAGGTGAGTTTCATTGAATGCTGAATCTGTTATCGCGATTGCGGAACGTGGGATATATGTGACCCTGATCGTTTCCGCGCCGCTACTGCTGCTGGCCCTTATAGTAGGTCTTGCTGTCAGTATTTTTCAAGCGACAACACAAATACAAGAGCAGACCCTTGCATTTATCCCTAAAATTGTGGCAGTCCTGATCGGGATCGTTTTCTTCGGACCTTGGATGTTGACGAAGCTTGTGACGTACACCTCACAAATCTTTTCAGATTTAACAAGGTTCGTAGGGTAAGAGAATGGAAGAACTGGTACCTATTCTATCGGTATATTTACTAGTGTTCGTAAGGGTTTCGGCTTTTTTTGTGACGATGCCGCTGTTTTCATACCGTAATATACCTGCACAACACAGGATCGCTTTCTCGGTGGTTCTTTCCTGGGTGATGTATTACACGATCGACTCACCGGCATTTGAAGTGAACGGTGCTTACTTTTTGTTAATCATGAAAGAAGCGATGATCGGTCTACTGATCGGTTTTGTTGCCTATATGATCGTTACGGCCATTCAGATTGCAGGGGGATTCATAGATTTTCAGATGGGATTTGCCATCGCTAATGTGATCGATCCCCAGACGGGAGCACAGAGTCCCCTGATGGGTCAGTATTTATATACGTTCGCTCTTCTTTTGCTTCTTGCGCTGGACGGTCACCATTTACTTCTTGATGGTATTTTTTACAGTTATCGGGTAATACCCATTGACAGCCCCTGGATTCCATTCGGGGATGAGAGATTGATCGACTATATCATGACTTCTTTTAATTCCATGTTTATCATCGCGTTCCAAATGTCGATTCCAGTAGTGGCTACACTCTTTCTTGTGGATGTAGCCCTCGGGATCGTGGCCCGGACTGTGCCGCAGTTAAACGTTTTCGTTGTTGGTTTCCCCATCAAGATTGCCGTTGCCTTCACCGTTCTGTTTATTGTAATGGGAGTGATGTTTGCTGTCATGCAGGAGCTATTTGAAATGATGTTCATAACCATGAGGGATTTAATGAAAATTATTGGAGGCACATAAATTGCAGTGGCTATCATTAGACCTACAGTTCTTCAGTGGGGAGAAAACGGAGAAAGCAACACCCAAGAAGAGGGATGACGCACGGAAAAAAGGACAGACGGCAAAAAGCCAGGATGTAAATACAGCCATCATCCTTCTTGCTGTATTCTTATTCCTCACTTTCAGTGGTTCGTACATTGGGAATATTGTGTTCGATTTATTTAATCAAACATTTAGGGAATATATGCTAATGGAGCTCTCAGAGAATACAGTCCAAGTCATCACCATGGATATCATGAAGGAAATGGCTATGCTCCTCGGTCCGATTATGTTGGTGGCTTTAATTGCAGGATTGTTTTCGAATTATATACAAGTGGGAGTCATGTTTACGACTCAACCACTACAGCCTAAATTAGAAAAAATTGATCCCATCAAAGGATTCAAACGCATTTTTTCTTTAAGAGCCATTGTAGAGCTTTTAAAATCCATATTGAAAATTTCCTTTGTAGGCGCAATCACATTTGTCATTCTTTGGATGAATATTGAACAGGTCCTAAGTTTATCATTCAAATCCGTGGGGGATTCACTGCTGACGATGGCAAGCCTGACAATCCAGATGGGGATTGCCGCTTCATTGGCACTTTTGTTCCTGTCATTATTCGATTTCCTTTATCAGAGGTTTGACTTTGAAAAGAATATACGAATGTCAAAGCAGGATCTAAAAGATGAACATAAAAACATCGAGGGTGATCCCCTCATTAAATCTAAAATCAAACAGAGACAGCGTGAGATGGCCATGAGGCGCATGATGCAGGAAGTTCCTGAAGCGGATGTTGTCATCACCAACCCTACTCATTTCGCCATCGCTCTTAAGTACGATGAGAATAAAATGGATGCGCCTTATGTCGTGGCGAAAGGGGTTGATTATTTAGCCCAGAAGATTAAATATATTGCTAATGAAAACGATGTGATCATGGTGGAAAATCGTCCTTTAGCCAGGTCCCTTTATTACTCGGCTGAAATAGGCGATGCCGTACCTGAAGAGTTTTTCAAGGCAGTAGCAGAAATTTTAGCTTATGTTTACCGAATAAAAAATCAAATGTAAGCAGTTAGGAGAGAAGTAATGTCACCTAGAGATTTATCCGTATTAGCAAGTGTCATATTAATCGTGGCCATGCTTATCATTCCATTTCCATCCTGGTTATTAAGCTTATTGATCATCGTAAATATTTCACTCGCACTCCTAGTACTCCTAACCTCTATGAATATGAATGAACCATTACAATTTTCTATATTTCCTTCATTGTTATTACTGTTAACACTTTTTCGATTGGGTCTAAATGTTTCCACAACGAGATCAATCCTTAGTAAGGGTGAAGCAGGGGACGTTGTGGAAACCTTTGGAACATTCGTTGTCGGCGGAAATATTCTTGTAGGTCTCGTTGTATTCATCATTCTTATTGTGATCCAATTCATTGTCATCACAAAGGGTTCGGAGCGTGTATCCGAGGTCGCTGCCAGGTTCACCCTGGATGCTATGCCCGGGAAGCAAATGAGCATCGATGCCGATTTGAATGCAGGAATGATATCTGAGCATGATGCCAGAAACCGACGTGAGAAAGTGGGACGGGAAGCCGATTTTTATGGTGCCATGGATGGGGCATCCAAATTCGTTAAAGGGGATGCCATAGCCGGAATCGTCATCGTCATGATCAATTTGATCTTTGGGATCATCATAGGAATGACTCAGCAAGGGCTGCCCATAGCAGAAGCCGCAACTCGTTATTCCTTATTGACAGTAGGAGATGGAATCGTCAGTCAGATCCCGGCGCTGCTCATCTCAACCGCTACAGGAATTGTAGTAACAAGGGCTGCGTCTGATGGAAACCTTGGTCAGGATATCATGGATCAGCTTCTGGCGTACCCTGCCATGCTCTATGTAGCAGCATTTACGATTCTTATGTTAGGAGTAGCGACTCCTATCAATGATATCTTAACCATTCCGGTGGCTGCACTTCTGGCAGTGGGAGCTTTTACACTGTCAAGGTCTCCTAAGGAGAGTGAAGCAGATGCATTGGAAATGGAAGAAGAAGTGGAGCAGGATGAAATGAAGAGCCCCGAAAGTGTCGTGAATTTACTGAATGTGGACCCCATCGAGTTTGAGTTCGGATATGGTTTGATTCCCCTTGCCGATACCAATCAAGGAGGGGACCTCCTTGACAGGATTGTCATGATACGTCGTCAATTAGCGATAGAATTAGGCTTGGTCATCCCGGTTGTAAGGATACGGGACAATATACAACTTCAACCCAATGAATACCGATTGAAGATAAAAGGAAATGAAATGGCCCGGGGAGAGCTTCTGCTTGATCATTACTTAGCTATGAGCCCTGGGGTTGAGGAGGATTCCATTGAGGGAATTGATACCGTCGAACCGTCTTTCGGACTACCGGCTAAATGGATCTCAGAAGATATGAAAGAGCAGGCAGAGATTTTCGGATACACGGTTGTGGACCCGCCTTCAGTCGTTTCAACCCACATAACAGAAATGATCAAAACAAATGCCCATGAGCTTCTGGGCAGGCAGGAGACAAAACAACTCATTGATCATCTTCAGGAATCGTACCCGATCTTGGTGGAGGAAGTGACCCCCAACCCTTTATCGGTTGGAGAAGTACAGAAGGTGTTAGCAAAGCTGTTAAAGGAAAATGTATCAATAAGAAATTTGCCCATTATCTTTGAAACACTTGCTGACTATGCGAGGATGAGTTCCGATACAGACCTCTTGGCCGAGTATGTCAGACAATCCCTGGCCAGACAGATTACAGGTCAATACGTTCAAGGAGATTCTTCTTTGAAAGTTGTAACCATGTCAGGCAAGGTGGAAAAGATGATTGCCGATGCCATTCAACAAACCGAGCATGGGAACTACTTATCCATGGATCCCAATGACTCTCAAGGTATATTGGAGGCAGTCGCTTCTCAAGTGGAACAGTTGTCATTAATGGAGGAGTCTCCGATCATCCTGTGTTCTCCTGCAGTGAGAATGTACGTCAGACAACTGACAGAAAGGTATTTCCCGCAGGTGCCGATCATTTCATATAACGAGTTAGAAGCAAATGTAGAAGTACAAAGCTTAGGGGTGGTGAATGTCGGATGAAGGTAAAGAAATATGCAACACCTTCCATGAATGAGGCTATGAAAAAGGTAAGAAATGAATTAGGGGAAGATGCAGTCATCCTGAACTCAAAAGTGTTATATACTGGCGGTTTTATGGGGTTATTTAAAAAGAAGATGATTGAGGTCATTGCGGCCATCGACCCTGAAATCGAGAGTGAAAAAAGGGAAATGAACAGGATGAAAACGGCATCCGCCCCTATCACTCCTCCTTCGGAAAATAGACATGACCACTCTAACCGTTCTGTAGAGTCGGAGCTAAAAGAGCTGAAACAAATGATTTCCACCATTAAATCAAAAAGTCAATTCGAAACTTTTACTCCAGATGTTCAAGAAGTATTACTTTATCTTAAAAAACATGGTGTTACAGACACTATACTCTTTCAATTGGGGGATCATCTTGAAGCGAAAATCAAAAGTGAATCCATAAAAGGGAACCAGCAAATCGAGTGGGTTAAAGATGAAGTCAAACATTTCCTGGGTGATCTACTGGAAGGAGTCGCTTTAGGGGGAATGAGTTTCAAGAAGAAATTCATCAATGTAATCGGCCCGACGGGTGTCGGTAAAACGACTACTTTAGCAAAGATGGCTGCTCATGCAGTTATAGAAAAGCGGATGAAAATTGCATTTATCACTACTGATACTTATCGTATTGCAGCTATCGAGCAATTAAAGACATATGCGGGTTTATTGAATGTTCCCGTTGAAGTGGTCTATAAGATGGACGATTTTCGAAAAGCCATTGATAAATTTCAGGATTACGACCATGTTTTTATTGACACTGCCGGCCGGAACTTTAGAGAAAAGAGATATGTAGAAGATTTAAAGGGGATCATTGATTTCAAAAATCAGATGGAAACCTTTTTAGTTCTGTCATTAACGAGCAAAGAAGGAGACATGAGAGAAATTATTTCACAATTTTCTTCAATTGACATTCATCGATTCATATTCACGAAATTAGATGAAACTTCAAGTTATGGTTCGATGATCAATATGATGTCAGAGGTCAAGACGGGTGCTGCTTATGTAACAACAGGTCAGGATGTTCCCGAGGATATTGCCGAGGTGGACATAAATGAAGTCGGACATTTACTCATGAAAGGATTCCGTTATGAAAGATCAAGCATATAACCTGAGGAGAAAAATGCTCCAAAGTGTTTCTCCTCCTGCGAAAACTATTGCCGTTGTTAGTGGAAAAGGTGGAGTGGGAAAGTCGAATATCTCTACAAACCTCTCCATTTTATTAGGTAAAGAAGAGAAGAAAGTTTTATTATTTGATCTTGATATCGGCATGGGGAATATCCACATTTTACTGGGGAGTCATCATACCTACTCAATAATGGATTATATTGAGGAAAAAGAACTAGATATCGATACGATTATATGTGAGAATGTTCATGGTATTTCTTACATAAGCGGTGGGAATGGCCTGAAAAATATTGTGGAGTGGAATGAAAGTCACATAGAACGTTTCTTTGAAGTGATGGAGTATGCTGTTCAAAAGTATGATTACATTGTTTTCGATATGGGTGCCGGAGCGACGAAAGAGACGTTAGAGTTCATTATGGCCATGGATGAAATCATAGTGGTGACGACACCTGAACCTACTTCCATCACGGATGCCTACTCCATGATCAAGTATATATACTTAAGAGATCATGATAAACCGTTCAATTTGATTTGTAATCGTGCAGAATTAAAGAAAGAAGGCATTCAAACCATTACGAGATTGCAAGAAACGGTCAGGAAATTCCTGCATAAGGAGATTGTCCTTCTAGGGGTGTTGCCTGAAGATTCAACGGTAAGAAAGGCAGTTATTCATCAAGTGCCCCTGGTTGTAGGTTATCCTTCTTCACATATGACAATCAGTCTAAGGACGATGCTGCATCAACTTACCGGTGAATCAAATCAGTCTGAGAGTAAACCTTCAGGCTTTTTAAAAAGTATGAGAAATGTATTTTTCCGGAGGTGAAAATCCTGAATGAAAAAGGTTCTAGTGGTAGATGACTCAGCTTTTATGAGGAAACTTATCAGTGATTTTCTGACTGCCTCCAAGGAGCTTGAAGTAATCGGTATTGCAAGAAATGGTGAAGATGCAGTCTCTAAAATTATCAAACTACGTCCTGATGTGGTAACCCTTGATGTGGAAATGCCACAGATGAATGGAATTGAAGCCTTAAGAAGAATCATGGTTGAGTGTCCTGTACCTGTTGTTATGCTTTCTTCAACGACACGAGAGGGAGCCGAGGAGACTGTGACAGCCATGGAGCTTGGGGCGGTTGATTTTATTACGAAACCATCCGGAACGATTTCGTTGGATCTTCATAAAGTTCAAGATGAGCTGGTTGAAAAGGTTGTGGCTGCAAGCAAGGTGAATGTCAAAAAAATCACCGGTGTGTATGAAAAGAAATTGGTTAAGGGAGGTCCGGTTACGTTTGTTCCTCCGATGGGATCAAAGAAGGCATCGACCCGTGAATGGGGAAAGGATACACAGAAAATCATCCTGATCGGAACGTCGACAGGAGGTCCGCGGGCCTTACAGCAGGTCCTGACTGGACTACCCCATAATCTTGATGCACCGGTTGTGGTGGTGCAACACATGCCCGCCGGATTTACAAGATCACTAGCGGATCGTTTAGATGGTCAGTCTGCCATTAAAGTCAAGGAAGCTGAACATAATGAGACTCTACAAAAAGGAACCGCATATATCGCACCAGGCGGCTTTCATACAAGAATCGCAGAGAGCGGACCAAACCTGACCTTTCAACTGTCAAATGAAGAAGCACCAAGAAACGGCCACAGACCGTCCGTTGACATCCTGTTTGAATCGGCAAGCATCATCCGGAATTATGGAAAAATAGCTGTCATCATGACCGGTATGGGGTCTGATGGCTCTGAAGGCTTAAAAAAGCTTAAAGAACGGGGCGAAGTGACCGCCATTGCAGAATCAAAAGAGACTTGTATTGTGTTTGGGATGCCGAAATCGGCGATTGCTACAAATTTAGTAGACAGTGTGGAACTTGTCGGGGATATTCCTCAGTCAATTTTGAAGAACATGCTGTAGAGAGGTGTGGAGCACATGGAATTGAGTCAATATTTAGAAGTATTTATAGAAGAGAGCAAGGAAAATTTGCAAACCTGCAATGAGCAATTACTGGAGTTGGAGAAAAACCCTGAGGATCTTTCGATTGTAAATGAAATATTTCGATCGGCACACACGTTAAAAGGGATGTCTGCCACAATGGGATATGAAGATTTAGCCAATCTTACCCACAAGATGGAGAATGTCCTGGATGCAATCCGGAACGAAAAGATAAAAGTGACAGCGGAAATATTGGATGTAGTCTTTAAATCTGTTGACGACCTGGAGGCTATGGTGCATTCAATAGCAGATGGCGGTGATGGGAAGAGGGACGTGACGGAGGTTGTAAACCTTCTTCAGGCAATTGAAAAGGGGGAAATGGTCCCTTCAGCACGAAACGAAGTAGCTACAACTATTGCCCCAGGGCTGCAAAACGTATCCATGAAGTATGAGGCATTTGAACAAACGGTCCTGCACCAATCCTTTGAGCAAGGGTTCCGATGCTTTGAAATCACTGTATCTTTACGAGAAGATTGTCTTTTAAAAGCAGCTAGAGTATATATGGTTTTTGAAGTATTGGAAAAAATGGGTGAAGTCATTAAATCCAACCCTACCGTAGATCAGCTGGAAGAAGAGCAATTCGATCATACCTTTGTTATAGCAGTGGTATCCAAAGAGGATGGGAGTCATATTGAGAAGAGTATACAAAAAGTGTCTGAGGTGGAAGGGGTCCAGGTATTGGAACTTACCACACATCATCTTCATCCCCAAGAAGATGATGTAACGGAAGTACCTAAAGGGGATATGGATGACAAAGAACAGGCCGAACCAGTGTCTAAAGAAAAAAATAAAACGTCCAAGCAATCGAACCCTTCCAGCAAAACGATACGTGTAAACATTGAACGTTTAGATGTATTGATGAATCTTTTTGAGGAACTGGTCATTGATCGAGGCAGGTTAGAACAGATATCAAAAGATTTGAGCAACCCGGAATTAAATGAAACGGTTGAAAGAATGTCACGGATATCTGGAGATTTACAAAGCATCATTCTTACGATGAGGATGGTTCCGGTGGAGACGGTATTTAACCGTTTCCCGCGAATGGTAAGGCAGCTTGCCAGGGATTTAAATAAAAAAATTGAATTGGAAATCATAGGAGCGGAAACAGAACTTGATCGTACGGTGATTGATGAAATAGGAGATCCCCTGGTCCATTTGATACGAAACGCCTTGGATCATGGAATTGAAATGCCAGAGGTTCGGAAGGCTAACGGAAAGCCCGAGGAAGGGACCGTCAAGCTGAAAGCCTATCATAGTGGAAACCATGTCTTTATTGAACTTGAAGATGACGGTGGGGGGATAAATAAGCAGAGGGTTCTTGAAAAAGCGATTGAAAAGGGAATTGTTTCAAATGAAACTGCCCGAACTTTATCTGATCGACAAATCTATGAACTGATCCTCTCATCTGGTTTTTCAACGGCGGAACAAATCTCTGATATCTCTGGTAGGGGTGTCGGCTTGGATGTGGTTAAAGCGACAATCGAGTCCTTGGGTGGTTCCATCACAATCGACTCTACCCTTGGGCAAGGATCATTATTTTCAATTCAATTGCCGCTGACTCTGTCCATTATTTCAGTGATGCTCGTTGAAATTGAGGATGAGAAATACGCCATACCACTTTCTTCTATTATTGAGACGGCCATTGTGAAAAAAGAAGAGATTATGAATGCGCATAATCAAAAAGTGATCGATTTCAGGGGTAAGGTGGTTCCATTGTTATTCCTTGAAGATGTATTCGAAGTACCTAAAGCTTCAAAGAAAGAAGAATTGTATTCTGTCGTTGTTGTCCGTAAAGGAGAAAAGATGGCCGGATTAGTAGTAGATTCGTTTATCGGCCAACAGGAAATTGTCCTAAAATCCTTGGGGAACTACTTGAATGATGTATTTGCCATTTCAGGTGCAACCATATTGGGTAATGGTCAGGTTGCGTTGATTGTCGATTGTAATGCGTTGATTAAATAGGAGGTAACGGTAATGAATGGAATGACAGAGACAATGGAAGAATTAAAGCTTATCGTATTTCAGCTGGTGGATAAGGAATATGCCATTCCTGTCAATCAGGTCCGCTCAATCGAGAAGCTCGAACATATTACGAGAGTGCCTAGTACGCCTTCCTATGTTAAGGGAGTTATAAATTTACGGGGGTTGGTTACTCCGATCATTGATTTAAGAAGCCGATTTGATTTAACTTCCACCGCTTCCACTGATAATACCCGTGTGATTATCGTAGGCCTTGAGGATAAAGAAGTAGGATTGATCGTTGATGCAGCAAATGATGTATTGGATGTCCCAAAAGAAATGATAGAACCTTCACCGGAAGTCGTCGGAATAGTAGAAGCAGAATATATTGCTGGAGTAGTCAAGCAAAATAAACGTTTACTGATTCTACTTCATTTAGATAAAATACTGCAGTCCATCTAAGGGGATCGGAAACAAATGGGATATGAAAAGCAAATTACGTCAATGCACTTGGATATTCTGAAAGAAATCGGAAATATTGGAGCAGGGCATGCAGCAACCGCCCTCTCCACCCTTTTGAATAAGAAAATTGATATGAAGGTACCCAGTGTCAAAGTCGTCACATTCGATGAAATGATGGACATGGCGGGAGGACCCGATAATGTAGTCGTAAGTGTGTTTCTAAGGATTGAAGGGGAAGCACCGGGGAGTATGTTCTTCTTATTGCCGGTTGAACAAGCATCCATTTATATTCGAACGATGATTCAGGATGTTTCGTTTTCATTTAGTGAACCCCCTTATTCAGAAATAGGATTATCAGCCATGCAGGAGCTAGGGAACATTCTTTCGGGCTCTTACTTATCATCCCTGTCAGACTTTACGAATCTTAAGTTATTACCGTCTGTTCCAGCTTTATCCGTTGACATGGCTGGTGCCATCATAGGCTTCGGGCTACTTGAAATTTCTCAGGAAAGTGATTTTGCAATCGTCATCGACACGGCCCTGAAAGAAGAGGATGTGGATGAATCAGAAAGTGTGAAAGGTCATTTTTTTCTCTTGCCTGATCCAGATTCATTTGAAATCATCTTTCATTCACTTGGTGTTCAGTTATGATTGATACAGGCACGGTCATCAAGGTGGGAATTGCAGACATGAAGATCGGTTCGAAAGGAAGTTCGATTCGCACTTCAGGCTTGGGCTCATGCATAGGAGTTGTATTATACGATGAGTGTATCGGATTGGCGGGGATGGTCCACGTGATGCTCCCCTCCTCATCCCTAGGTAAAGGGGCATCAATGAACCCGGCCAAATACGCAGATACCGGAATAGATGAGCTTATCAGACTACTGGGAAAGCGGGGAGCCGATGTGAGAAGGCTTAAATGCAAAATGGCCGGCGGTGCACAGATGTTTCAATTTCAGTCTAAAAGCGATGTCATGAGGATAGGTCCTAGAAATGCAGAAGCGGTTAAAGAAGCGCTCAAGAAGCACCGTGTGCCGATTGTAGCAGAGGATATAGGCGGTAACAAAGGAAGGACAATTGAATTTTACACCTCCACCGGGATCCTTCAAGTAAGGACTGTTAATGAAGGAACAAAAGAATTGTAGAACCATTTATATTCAAAAAGCTATGGCATAAGCTTGTTTTGATACAGCATTCCAGCCATCAGGAAGAAAGAATAAGCAAGGAGGATTCATATGTCTCAGCAACCCCCTCAATCAGATGAACAACAATATTGGGAGAAATGGATTAGCAGTCGTGATATCCAGGCGGGTGACATGCTGGTGAAGAAATACATGCCCCTGGTGTCCTATCACGTTCAACGAATTTCCGTAGGACTGCCAAGAAACGTCTCGAGAGAAGATATAAAAAGTCTAGGGTTGATGGGATTACTTGATGCACTTCAAAAGTTCGATCCTACAAGAGATTTAAAGTTCGATACCTATGCTTCCTTCAGAGTCCGAGGAGCCATTCTTGACGGATTAAGAAAGGAAGATTGGCTACCAAGGTCAACAAGGGACAGGGCTAAGAAAATAGAAGCGAAAACCATGGAACTTGAACAAACGCTATTACGCCACGTAACGGCTGAGGAGGTAGCCGCTTCTTTGGAAATGGCACCTGAAGAAGTTTATCAAACGTCCAATGAACATTTCTTTGCCAATATCCTTTCCATGGATGAACAATTGACGGATGATGACAATGAATCTCAAAACTATTCCATAAAAGATGAAAAGACGATTTCACCAGAAGAAGAACTATTAAAGGATGAAAGAATAATGGAGTTGGAGAAAACGATATTATCCCTTTCTGAGAAAGAACAGCTTGTGTTAAGCTTATTCTACAAGGAGGAGTTGACATTGACGGAAATTGGTGAAGTCTTAAAGCTTTCGACATCACGAATTTCACAAATTCACTCCAAGGCTATTTATAAACTGCGTAGTTTACTTAGTTCCTGAGCACTTTCTTTGTAAATAGAAGGAAGAAACATTCCTTTACCAATAGATGGACTGTTCCGCTGAACAAGAAGTGAGGGAGCAGTCTTTTTACTTGCTTAAAATAATCAAAAGCCGGGTGATGACATGGTTACGTTCCTGCTGTTTATATCTTTTCTGCTTAATGTTGTTTCATTGCTGTCGATTGTGATCTTATACGTTAGACAAAATCGACTGCAAAGCTTGGAATTGGAGCAAAAAAAAATGATCGGGGAAATGGAAGATGTCATTTCTTCATACGTGATAGAAATGAAAGAAGAGAACGACGAATTTATTCGAAATTTCAAGAAACATGCCGAGAGTCAAATGACTGTTTCTGAACTGGCGGGAGACGCCGAGCTTCCAAGGCCTGTACATAATCACAAACCGTCAGGTAAAGCCTTTATGCACGCTTCAAAAGCATACGAGCAATCAAAAATGGGAAGAGAGGGAGAAATGTCGGAAGAAATGCAAACTGCCGAAACTTCCGAAGATCCCGTGGTTCATAAGATTCTCCTATTAAAACAGGAAGGTCTGACGATCGAAGAAATAGCCCACTCTGTCGGAAAAGGAAAGACAGAAATTGAACTCCTCTTGAAATTTCGTCAAATGTTGTAGGAAGTTCTTGATTGGTTGTAAGAGGTATGCTATAGTATTCATGGTGTGATTACACACGTTTCCCGATTGAGGTGGATGGTGCTATCCTGACAGGATAGTTTCTACTACAAGATGACGGAAACGGAGGAGAAAAAGAAAACCATTTAGGAGGAAACACACATGTCAGTAATTTCTATGAAACAATTGCTAGAAGCTGGTGTACATTTCGGACACCAAACTCGCCGTTGGAACCCAAAAATGAAGAGATACATCTTCACAGAGCGTAACGGCATCTACATCATCGACCTTCAAAAAACAGTGAAAAAGGTTGAAGAAGCTTATAACTTCGTGAAAGAATTAGCTGGTAACGGCGGTAAAGTTCTTTTCGTTGGTACAAAGAAGCAAGCACAAGAGTCTGTTAAAGAAGAAGCGGAACGTGCTGGTATGTACTACATCAACCAACGTTGGTTAGGTGGAACACTTACTAACTTCGAAACAATCCAAAAGCGTATTGCACGTCTTAAAGAAATTGAAAAAATGGAAGAAGACGGAACGTTTGAAGTACTTCCGAAGAAAGAAGTAGTACAACTTAAAAAAGAACATGAACGCTTAGTGAAATTCTTAGGCGGAATCAAAGATATGAACACGCTACCTGATGCATTATTCATCATCGATCCTCGTAAAGAGCGTATCGCTGTAGCTGAAGCTCGTAAACTTCATATCCCTATCGTGGGTATCGTTGATACGAACTGTGATCCGGATGAAATCGATGTTGTTATTCCTGCGAATGACGATGCGATCCGTGCAGTTAAGCTTCTTACAGGTAAAATGGCTGACGCTATTTTAGAAGCTAAGCAAGGTGAAGAAGCAGCTGTAGCAGCTGAGTAATGAAGGAAAGGTGATAAGAGGGCTTACCCTTATCACCTTTTTTTAAAGAGTATGCACATCTACTGAACTCTTATAAAGAGTCAGTATATTTATGACTCTCACCTAGTCGTGATAGAGTCTACATAGTTAAACTAAGGAGGAAACCCACTATGGCAATTACTGCACAAATGGTTAAAGAACTTCGTGAAAAAACTGGCGCTGGAATGATGGATTGTAAAAAAGCGTTGACAGAAACTGACGGGGATATGGACAAAGCAATTGACTTCCTACGTGAAAAAGGTATTGCAAAAGCAGCTAAAAAAGCTGACCGTATTGCAGCAGAAGGTACTACTTACATTGCAAGCGAAGGTAATACCGCTATCATCTTTGAAGTGAATGCAGAAACTGATTTCGTTGCGAAAAACGAAAATTTCCAAAACCTTGTAAAAGAATTAGCTGATCACCTACTTGCCAACAAGCCTTCTACTGTTGAAGAAGCTCTTGATCAGAAAATGGCCAATGGTTCTACAGTAAGTGAATTCATCAATGCTGCTATCGCTAAAATCGGAGAGAAAATCACACTTCGCCGTTTTGAAATCCGTACAAAAGGCGATAACGCTGCATTTGGTGAATACCTGCACATGGGCGGCCGCATTGCTGTTCTGACTGTTGTTGAAGGTACAACTGATGAAAACGTAGCTAAGGATGTTGCTATGCACGCTGCTGCATTAAATCCTAAGTATGTATCACGTGACCAGGTTTCTGCTGAAGAAGTAGAGCGTGAGCGTGAAGTACTTAAGCAACAGGCATTAAATGAAGGCAAACCTGAAAATATCGTTGAGAAAATGGTAGAAGGTCGCCTGGGCAAATATTTCGAGGACATCTGTATCCTGGATCAATCATTCGTTAAGAATCCAGATCAAAAGGTACGTCAATTCCTTGAAGCAAATAAAGCTACTTTAACTGATTTCATCCGTTACGAAGTCGGGGAAGGTCTTGAAAAACGCCAAGAGAACTTCGCTGAAGAGGTAATGAGTCAAGTTAAGAAATAATAAAAGCTAAACAATTCTTAGTAGGGAACACTAGCGTGTTCCCTATTTTTCAAGATAAATTCTATATAATGGAGGTTCCCATGAGCGTTCCAAAATACAAACGTGTCGTTCTGAAACTAAGTGGAGAAGCATTAGCAGGTGAAGATGGCTTCGGAATCAATCCTTCTGTCATTAAAAATGTTGCAGAAGAAGTAAAGGAAATTGCTGAGCTTGATGTGGAAGTGGCAGTTGTCGTTGGCGGAGGTAATATCTGGCGTGGTAAAATAGGCAGTGAGATGGGAATGGACCGGGCATCTGCAGACTATATGGGAATGCTTGCTACCGTTATGAACTCACTGGCTCTTCAGGACAGCCTTGAACAGCTGGGTATTGAAACAAGAGTCCAAACTTCGATTGACATGCGTCAGGTGGCAGAGCCTTATATTAGACGCAGAGCGATCCGACACTTGGAGAAGAAACGTGTCGTGATTTTCGCAGCTGGTACAGGGAATCCTTACTTCTCAACCGATACCACTGCGGCATTGAGGGCAGCTGAAATCGAAGCTGAAGTGATCCTGATGGCTAAGAACAACGTAGATGGTGTATACTCAGCAGATCCTAAGATGGACGAAACGGCTGTAAAATATGAAGAACTTTCTTATCTAGATGTTTTAAAAGAAGGTTTGGCTGTAATGGATTCAACTGCTTCATCTCTTTGTATGGACAACGATATTCCACTTATTGTATTCTCTATTATGGAGGATGGGAATATTAAGAGAGCCATCACAGGTGAGAATATAGGAACAATCGTTAGGGGGAAAGCATAATGCCAAATACGATCATAGCAAATGCAAAAGAAAGAATGACCAAAGCTATCCAGACATTTTCTAGAGAATTAGCAAGTATCCGTGCCGGAAGAGCAAACGCATCTCTTCTTGATAAAATTACTGTAGACTACTACGGAGCACCGACACCAGTTAATCAATTAGCCGGGATCTCCATCCCTGAAGCACGTATGCTAGTCATTCAGCCTTATGATAAATCTGCATTAGGTGATATCGAAAAGGCGATATTGAAGTCTGATCTTGGAATTACACCTACAAGTGACGGTAATATCATCCGGATCGTCGTGCCTGCTTTAACGGAAGAACGCCGTAAAGAGTTAGTCAAGGTTGTGAAGAAAGAAGCTGAAGATGCCAAAGTGGCGATCCGTAATATTCGTCGCGATGCAAATGACGAACTGAAGAAAAAAGAGAAAAATGGGGACATTACAGAGGATGATCTTCGTGGATACTCTGATGATGTTCAAAAAGCAACAGACGAGAGCATTGTCAAGATCGATAGCATTGCTAAAGACAAAGAGCAAGAGATGCTAGAAGTATAATGATCATATTCTAACCCTGAGGGTCTGACCTATAAGCGAACTCATCTTCCTTATTGGACAGACCCTTTGTCTTATGCTTGTTTAGAGTTCGAGAGAGGGATATCCGGCTTCCTCAATTTGATGGTAAAATCAGCTATGACCTCAGATGGAAATATAATGATCGTCTAGCTGCCTGTTTGAATATACATAATCTATTTTCTTGAAGATATCTTCCTTATTTTTTGATATGATAGTAAGGGTAAATATTTTTTGGATTGTTGGTGGAGGATTTTTTTATGCTAAACAAGCTTAAGCAATGGAAACGACAGCAAACTTCAGAGGAAGTGGAAGATCGATATCAAGAATTGATCAAACATCCTATCCCGTCTCATATTGCCATCATTATGGATGGAAATGGGCGATGGGCTAAAAAAAGGGCCTTACCCAGAGTAGCGGGACACCATGAAGGCATGAAATGTGTGAGAAGAATAACGAAGCTGGCCAACGAACTTGGTGTAGAAGCCTTGACACTATATGCTTTTTCAACAGAAAACTGGAAACGCCCCAAAATGGAAGTTGAGTTTCTTATGAAACTGCCAGAAGAATTTCTAGGGACTTTCCTGCCTGAATTAGTAGAAGAAAACGTACAGGTGAGAATGATGGGATCGATGGATGCACTTCCCACCCATACCATGAATGCCGTCACCAAGGCTATGGAAGCTACCAAGAATAATGACGGGCTTATCTTAAATTTTGCTTTGAATTATGGAAGCCGTTCAGAAATCATTCATTCAATAAAGCATGTCTTAAAAGATGTACAGAATGGAATACTAGATGAGAAGGAACTGAATGAAGAAGCGTTTTCAAGTTATTTGATGACGAAAGATTTAAAAGATCCAGACCTGCTGATTCGAACGAGTGGAGAAATCCGCTTAAGTAACTTTATGTTATGGCAATTGGCTTATACAGAGTTCTTTTTTACTGATGTTCTATGGCCGGATTTCGGCAAGGAGAATCTTATAGAAGCAATTGAAGCATATCAAGGTCGTTCAAGAAGATTTGGTGGGTTATAAAGCGAGGAATCCTAATGAAACAAAGAATTATTACAGCAGTGATAGCTGCGGCGGTTTTTTTACCGATCATCATTTTTGGTGAAGCACCTTTTATTATTTTAATGTACCTAATTGCATCTATCAGTTTATATGAAGCATTGAAAATGAGAGGGCAGTGGATTTTCACCATTCCAGGGCTGTTGTCACTCGCCCTTTTATGGGTATTCCTGATTCCAACCGATGCGATAGGGATTATAGCAGACTTTGGTTATACCAAGATCGAAATGGCTTTTCTTGCCGTGCGCTATTTTTAACGTACACAGTTGCGACGAAGAACCGTTACACATTCGATGATGTTGCCTTTGCCCTATTAAGTATCTTGTATGTAGGGATAGGTTTCTATTATTTTATGGAGATTCGCCTGGATGAAGGCGTGCAGTTTGTCTTCTATGCATTATTCATTATTTGGGCGACGGACTCAGGTGCTTATTTCATCGGAAGAGCCATGGGGAAAAAGAAGCTGTGGCCTGAAATAAGTCCGAATAAAACCATTGAAGGGTTTGTAGGCGGCATTCTTTGTGCCATCCTGGTCGGCATCGTCATGACGTTCTTCACAGACCTTGATATGTCCATTCCTAAGCTGATTATCGTGACTGCGATCTTATCTGTTTTTGGACAAGTGGGTGACTTGGTTGAATCCGCCCTTAAGAGACATTACAAAGTAAAAGATTCAGGTCATTTACTGCCGGGTCATGGTGGGATGCTGGATCGTTTTGATAGTTTATTATTTGTGTTTCCCCTTCTTCACTTTCTCTTATAAGAAAGGTGGAACGCGTCTAGCTGAAGGAGTGTAGTTGTTGAAAAAGATAAGCTTAATGGGGGCGACAGGTTCCATCGGGACACAAACCCTTGATGTCATCCGGGAGCATCCCGAAGAATTCAAACTGACTGCTATGTCTGTAGGCAGAAACATTGAAGAAGCGAGAAAGATGATCAGGGAATTCAGTCCAATGCTCGTGTCTGTTCAAAAGAAAGAGGATGCTGATAGACTTGCCGAAGAGGTACCTTCATCCGTGAAGGTTCTATATGGGGAAGAGGGTCTCGTTGAGGTTGCCTGTCATCAGGATGCGGACGTACTCGTGAATGCCGTGCTGGGAAGTGTTGGACTACACCCTACTTTACAAGCCATCGAGGCAGGGAAAATGATTGCCATCGCCAATAAAGAAACCCTTGTGACCGCAGGGCACCTGGTCATGGAAGCTGCAAGGGAAAAGGGTACCACCCTGCTCCCGGTTGACAGTGAGCATTCTGCTATCTTCCAAGCTCTCCAGGGTGAACAGGAAAAAAATATCGAGAAATTGATCATTACAGCATCAGGGGGCAGTTTCAGGGACAGGACGAGAGAAGAATTGACCAATGTCACAGTAAAGGAAGCACTCAATCACCCAAACTGGTCTATGGGGGCAAAGATCACCATTGACTCTGCTTCTATGATGAATAAGGGATTAGAGGTCATAGAAGCCCATTGGCTATTCGATATTCCTTATGACCAAATCGAGGTTCTACAGCACAGGGAGAGCATTATCCATTCGATGATACAATTTCATGATTCATCCGTCATGGCTCAATTAGGCACACCGGATATGAGAGTCCCTATTCAATATGCATTAACCTATCCAGACAGACTGAAAAGGACAGGTAAGAGGCTGGATTTAACTGAAATGGGCAGGCTCCATTTTGAGAAGATGGATTTGAATCGATTTCGTTGTTTGGCATTTGCCTACGAGGCGGGTCGAATCGGCGGCAGTATGACAACGGTCCTGAATGCTGCAAATGAGGCGGCTGTTGCCCTGTTCCTTGAAGGGAAGATATCTTTTCTTGATATAGAAACGTATATTGAGAAGGCCATGGATGCCCATCATGTGATACATAGGCCGGACCTTGAGACCATACATGCAATTGATCGTCAGGTCCGAAAGCTCGTTTCAAGTTGGATATAGAGTACATGGGCATGTTTGTACGAACTGTAACGTAGTATGGTAGTGGACAGCCTATACTTTAAACATATAGATCTGTTACCGACAGATTATAAAAAAGGTGGTTTTATATTTGCAAACGGTGATTGCCTTTGTTGTAATTTTTGGAGCTTTAGTCTTTTTTCATGAGTTGGGACATTTAATTTTCGCTAAGCGTGCAGGCATTCTTTGCCGTGAATTTGCCATTGGGTTTGGTCCTAAAGTGTTCTCATATAAAAAGAATGAAACAACCTACACGATTCGATTACTGCCCCTTGGTGGCTTTGTCCGTATGGCCGGGGAAGATCCTGAAATGGTCGATCTTAAGGCTGGACACCGCGTAGGGCTTGTTCTCGATCAAGAGGAAAAGATAAAAAAGATTGTCTTAAATAACAAAGACCGCTATCCCAATATTCGTGTCATCGAAGTAGAAGAGGCCGATTTAGAGCATAGGCTCTATATTCGTGGATATGAAGAGGATGAAGAAGAACTTAAAACCTTTTCAATTTCAAGGGATGCTGTTTTCGTCGAAGATGGTGCGGAGACTCAAATTGCACCCTGGGACCGACAATTCGCCTCTAAATCGCTGCCTAAAAGGGCCATGGCGATTTTTGCCGGACCCCTTTTCAACTTCATTCTGGCTTTCTTCATTTTCATTCTCGTTGGACTTTTGCAGGGAGTGCCAACGAATGATCCAGTTCTAGGAGAACTGACAGAAGATGGAGCAGCCAAAGAAGCGGGCCTTCAGAAAAATGACGTGGTTTTGAGCATAGACGGTAAAGAGATTTCAACATGGGAAGATATTGTTACCATCATTCAGAAACACCCGGGCGATGAGCTGAGATTTAATGTTGACAGAAACGGGTCGAACACAGAAATCCCTGTTACACCTAAACCTCAGGAAATAGAGGGGAGAAGAAATCGGGATAATAGGTGTTCACAGTCCTGTTGAAAAGTCACCGCTTAAAGTTTTGACCAATAGTGCCCAACAAACATATGAATGGACGAAGATGATTTTTGTCCTGCTAGGAAAGCTTGTTTCCGGTGAATTTTCAATCGATGCATTATCGGGACCTGTTGGAATCTATCAGTCAACAGATGTTGTGGCAAAGTCAGGTATTTACTACTTGATGAGATGGGCAGCCATTTTAAGTATCAACCTTGGAATTATGAACCTACTGCCGATTCCTGCACTTGACGGAGGAAGACTGCTATTCTTCGCTGTTGAAGCGGTCAGGGGCAAGCCTGTAGATCGTCAAATGGAAGGAATGGTCCATTTTGTCGGTTTTGCTCTACTCATGGTTCTGATGCTCGTCGTTACATGGAATGATATCCAACGATTTTTCTTATAAAATTTAATGTGCCAAACTTCAACAGGCAGTTTCTCCCTCTTCAATCAAAAAATGAGGGTGTTACTGCCTGTTGAATTAAGATAAAATAGTAGGGGTTATTCACACTACATAAATTATAATAATGGTAACTGAGGTGCTAATAGATGAAGCAAAGCAATACATTCATTCCGACTCTAAGAGAGACTCCGTCAGATGCAGAAATCAAAAGTCATCAACTTCTCTTACGGGCTGGATTCATAAGACAAAATGCCAGTGGGATATACAGTTTTTTACCCCTTGGAAATAAAGTGCTGAAAAAAAGTAGAAGACATCATCCGGGAAGAATTAGATGCTGCCGGTGCAGTGGAAATGCTAATGCCAGCTCTTCAACCATCAGAACTTTGGAAGGAATCAGGACGTTGGGGGACATATGGACCTGAATTAATGAGGATGAATGACCGCCATGATCGGGAATTTGCACTGGGAGCTACACATGAAGAGGTGATTACTAGTTTAGTGCGTGACGAAATCAAATCGTATAAGCGTTTACCTATTACGATGTATCAAATCCAGACTAAATTCCGTGATGAAAAGCGCCCTCGTTTTGGACTTCTAAGAGGGAGAGAATTCATTATGAAGGATGCCTATTCATTCCATTCTTCATTCGAGAGTCTGGATCAGACTTATGATGCGTTATTCCAAGCATATTCCAACATATTCAGCCGCTTGCGGACTAAATTTCAGAGCGGTTATCGCCGACTCCGGGGCTATGGGCGGAAAGGATACTCATGAATTTATGGTGCTCTCAGAGGTCGGAGAAGATACAATCGCATACTCTGATACATCGGGCTATGCTGCGAATATTGAAATGGCTGAAGTGGTGGATTCCTATATCCGCCCGACTGATGATACACTAGTGATGGAAAAGGTTTCAACACCTGACTGTAAATCGATTGATGAAGTCTCCGCTTTCCTATCGATAGAAAAAACTCAGTGCATAAAATCATTGTTATTTAAAGTAGACCAAGATTTTGTACTGATTTTATCCCGGGGGGATCATGAAATCAATGATATCAAAGTCAAGAACCTCTTTAATGCGGATATCGTTGAATTGGCATCTGCAGAAGAAACAAAAGAGCTTCTCGGATGTGAAATCGGATCGATCGGCCCATCAGGCTTAGCTGAAGGTATTAAGATTGTAGCTGATCAGGCTGTGAAATACATCGTGAACGGTGCAGCCGGTGCGAATGAAGCGGGCTATCACTTCGTTAATGTGAACCCTGGGCGTGATTTTGAGGTTTCTCAATATGCCGACCTACGATTCATTAAAGAAGGGGATCCTTCACCGGATGGAAATGGTACGATTGCTTTTGCAAAAGGAATTGAAGTGGGCCACGTCTTCAAACTTGGAACAAGATATTCTGACGCATTGGGCAGTTCATTTCTTGATGAAAATGGCCGGTCACAATCGATTATCATGGGGTGTTATGGTATCGGGGTATCACGTACTCTTGCAGCGGTTGCAGAACAATACAATGACAGCAATGGTCTGGTCTGGCCAACGAATCTGTCACCGTATGACCTTCATCTGATTCCGATCAATATGAAAGATGAAGATCAGGCTTCCCTTTCCAACGAATTATATGATGTATTCAAACAACATCGTTATGATGTATTGATGGACGATCGTGCTGAGCGTCCAGGGGTTAAATTTGCTGACTCGGATCTGATCGGTCTCCCTATTCGGGTGACGGTGGGTAAGAAAGCATCTGAGGGCATTGTGGAAGTGAAAGTAAGGAAAACGGGTGAGATGCTCGAAGTGCATAAGAGCGAGCTCCTCGCAAGACTGCAAGGACTATTCAAGACTCTTTCTTAAATGAAAAGGGCTCGACTATAAAGGAGACAATCCTTAGCTGTCAGCCCTTTTTCTACTGTAATGAAAACGAAATGGGGGAGAAAGATCATGGAAGAAAAGCCCCTGGGCAAAAGAGAAAGGTTTCAACTGTTATTAAAGCAACTGGGTTTAACCGAGGATGCTTTTGTAAAGTACTTCAACAACGCGGAAATTGAAAAACTGGCGGTGTATCGCAAGGAGAAGAAATGGCACTTTTACTTTGTATTTGAAGAAATCCTTCCTTGTGATGTATGGAGTAAATTTTCAATTGCACTGCAAACATCGTTTAAACATATAGCAAATGTTGGATTTTCGATCAAGGTGTTGAATCCACAAATAAAGGATGAGCATATTCTTGATTATTGGCAGGACTGTGTAAAAGAAATACAGGGTATTTCACCACCTTTATTGAAATTATTAAATACTCAGAAACCTAAAATCAACGGGAATAAGATCATCGTGAAAGCTTCCAATGATACGGAAGCCACTCAGTTGAAGAAAAAATACGGCGATATGATCACCTCTACTTTTGAAAATTTTGGTTTTCCCAAACTGGTTCTGGATGCAGAAGTCAGTCAGGTTGAAGAACAAAGCAATGAATATGAGAAATTTTTAGAAGAGAAGCTTAAAGAAGATCAAGAGAGAGCGAAACAGGCCCTTATTGAAATGGAGAAGGCTGAAAAAGAAGGACCGAGTGAAGCACCTTCCGGCCCGTTCATGCTTGGCCTTACGATCAAAGATGATGCCGATTTCCGCAAAATCGAAGAGATCTATGATGAAGAGCGCCGGATCGCCATTGAAGGGTATGTCTTTGATTGTGAAACGAGGGAATTGCGAAGCGGTCGTACCTTATTAACGTTTAAGATAACGGACTATTCTAGTTCGATCCTTGTCAAAATGTTTTCAAGGGATAAAGAAGATGCCGCTGTAATGAATAATATGAAAAAAGGCATGTGGGTTCGCTGTCGAGGCAGTATCCAGAATGATACGTTCGTTCGCGATCTAGTGATGATAGCCAATGATGTGAACGAAATCAAGCCGGTCCTGAGACTCGATACATCTCCGGCTGATGAAAAAAGGGTTGAGCTTCATATGCATACACCCATGAGTCAGATGGACGCTGTGTCGTCCGTGGCAAGTTTAGTGGCTCAAGCGAAAAAATGGGGCCATAAGGCGGTTGCCATCACAGATCATGCCGTCGCACAATCGTTCCCTGAAGCTTACAGCGCCAGCAAAAAGAACGATATAAAACTTCTGTATGGCGTCGAAGCCAATCTTGTGGATGATGGAGTGCCGATTGCCTATAACGACCGGGATCTTTCACTCCAAGATAGCACTTACATTGTTTTTGACGTAGAAACAACTGGTCTCTCTGCTGTTTACGACACCATCATTGAACTTGCGGCAGTAAAGATTAAAGACGGGGAAGTGATCGATAAATTCGAGTCGTTTGCCAATCCTCATCATCCTTTATCGGCAACGACCATCGAATTAACCGGCATCACCGATGATATGGTGCAGACGGCTCCGGAAATAGGAGATGTTCTTTACGACTTTCACAAATGGGTGGGAGACGATATTTTAGTCGCTCATAATGCTTCCTTTGATATGGGCTTCTTGAATGCAGGGTATCAAAAAGCGGGATTACCGAAGTCGGACAACCCTGTGATCGATACGCTGGAACTGGCAAGACTTCTGTATCCGCAATTTAAGAATCACCGTTTAAATACTCTTGCAAAGAAATTCGATATAGAACTGACTCAACATCACCGTGCAATTTACGATGCCGAAACGACGGGCTACCTCCTGTTGAAGATGCTGAAAGATGCTTTGGAAAAAGGGATCACGAATCATAATCAATTCAATGATTACATGGGAAAAGGCGATGCCTATAAACGATCAAGACCTTATCACTGTACGTTGATCGCCCAAACAGAAGAAGGTTTGAAAAACCTTTATAAACTCGTTTCCATTTCTCATATGAATTATTTCTACCGTGTGCCTCGCATCCCGAGATCTCAGCTTCAAAAATACCGGAAAGGAATTCTCGTAGGTTCGGGCTGTGATAAGGGAGAAGTGTTTGAGGGGATGATGCAAAAAGGGAAAGAAGAGGTTGAGGAGACTGCTCAATTCTATGATTACCTTGAAGTCCACCCGAGAGAAGTATACCAACACTTAATTGAATTGGATTTGGTCCAGAGTCAGAAAAACCTGGAAGATATCATCAGGAATATAGTGGATCTTGGTAAGAAGTTGGATAAGCCGGTGGTGGCTACCGGTAATGTTCATTACTTACATGAAACAGACAAGATTTACCGGAAAATTCTCGTCGGTTCACAAGGAGGGGCAAATCCTTTGAACCGCCATGAACTTCCTGATGTTCATTTCAGAACTACGAATGAAATGCTTGATTGCTTCTCATTTTTGGGAAAAGATACTGCAAAAGAAATCGTGGTTGACAACTCCAACAAAATTGCTGATTTAGTAGACGTTATCAAGCCGATCAGGGACGACTTGTATACACCTAAAATCGAAGGTGCAGACGAAGAGATGCGTCGTATGAGCTATGACATGGCGAGAAAGATATATGGAGAAGATCTTCCGGAAATTGTAGAAGCAAGACTTGAAAAGGAATTAAAGAGTATTATCGGTCATGGATTCGCGGTCATTTATCTGATTTCTCATAAGCTTGTTAAGAAGTCATTGGACGACGGATATCTGGTTGGATCCCGGGGGTCGGTCGGTTCCTCATTTGTTGCGACCATGACAGAAATAACAGAGGTAAATCCTTTACCGCCTCACTATGTATGTCCAGCATGCAAGAAATCTGAGTTCTTTGATGATGGTTCTGTGGGGTCAGGATTCGATCTTGCTAATAAAGACTGTCCTGAATGTGGCATCCCTTATAAGAAGGATGGTCATGATATTCCATTTGAAACATTCCTTGGGTTCAAAGGGGATAAGGTTCCTGATATCGATCTGAATTTCTCTGGAGAGTATCAGCCGAACGCCCATGACTATACGAAGGTCCTGTTCGGAGAAGACAATGTATATCGTGCAGGAACAATCGGGACAGTTGCGGAAAAAACCGCATACGGTTATGTAAAAGGGTATGCGAATGACCATCAGCTGCAAATCCGGGGAGCGGAAATTGACAGGTTGGTTAGTGGGTGTACCGGGGTAAAAAGAACAACTGGACAACATCCTGGAGGGATCATCGTAGTTCCAGACTATATGGATATCTATGATTTCTCCCCGATTCAATACCCTGCGGACGATTCGACTTCTGAATGGAAGACGACGCATTTCGACTTCCATTCCATTCATGATAATCTCTTGAAGCTTGATATTCTGGGCCATGATGACCCGACGGTGATCCGGATGCTCCAGGATTTATCCGGAGTGGATCCTAAAACGATTCCGACAGACGACCCAGAAGTGATGAAGATTTTCAGTGGAACTGAATCATTGGGTGTCACGGAAGAGCAGATCATGTGTAAGACCGGGACGCTGGGAATCCCTGAATTCGGGACACGGTTTGTTCGACAAATGCTGGAAGATACAAAGCCGACGACGTTTTCTGAACTAGTCCAAATATCGGGCCTCTCCCACGGGACAGATGTATGGCTGGGTAATGCACAGGAGCTCATTCATAATAATATCTGTAATCTGAGCGAAGTAATCGGCTGCCGTGATGATATTATGGTGTATCTTATCTATCAAGGACTCGAGCCTTCCCTAGCCTTTAAAATAATGGAATTTGTCCGTAAAGGAAAAGGTTTGCAAGATGAATGGGTAGAAGAAATGAAGAAGAACGGGGTGCCTGATTGGTATATCGATTCCTGTCTGAAGATCAAGTATATGTTCCCGAAAGCCCATGCTGCCGCTTACGTGCTCATGGCTGTCCGGATCGCATACTTCAAAGTGCATCATGCACTCCTCTACTATGCTGCTTATTTTACAGTCCGTGCAGAGGATTTTGATATTGAAGCTATGGTAAGAGGGTCACAAGCTATCCGAGCGAAAATTGAGGAAATCAATAGTAAAGGGCTGGATGCTTCCCCTAAAGAGAAAAACACCCTGACGGTCCTGGAATTGGCTCTTGAGATGTGCGAAAGGGGCTATAAGTTCCAGAAGGTCGATTTGTATCGCTCTCAGGCAGCAGAATTTGTTATTGATGGGGATACATTGATTCCGCCGTTCAACTCCATTCCTGGTCTAGGGACAAACGCTGCCATCAACATTGTGAATGCTAGGAAAGATGGGGAGTTTCTGTCCAAGGAAGACCTTCAGCAGAGGGGCCGGGTATCCAAGACCATCATTGAGTACCTTGATAACCACGGCTGCCTGGAAGCCTTGCCAGATAAGAACCAGTTATCCCTGTTCTAAGCTGATATCATGGGAATTGTTTGCATAATAATGATGATTATGGTATATTTTTATTGGAAATACTAAAGATAGCTCTAAAGGTAGAAGAGTGGGGTCGCACCCCACTCTTTCGTTATTACATGGAGATTTTTTGAACTATCATTTCTAGTCTTGGTGCAAGATTTTCATATAGACCAGGAGGTAAGTATGAGCAAAATAACAACACTAGTAGAAGAACTTGTGACACCAATCTTGGATGACATGTCTTTGGAACTCATTGACATGGAATATGTAAAAGAAGGATCCAACTGGTTCCTGCGCGTATTCATTGATAAAGATGCAGGTGTTGACATTGAAGAATGCGGAATCGTTAGTGAAAGACTTAGTGAAAAGTTAGATGAAATTGACCCAATTCCTCATAATTACTTTTTAGAAGTTTCTTCACCGGGAGCTGAACGTCCTTTAAAGAAAGAAAAGGACTTCGAGAAGGCCATTGGCAAGAACGTTTATGTAAAGACGTACGAACCATTGAATGGCGAAAAAGCTTTCGAAGGGACACTCCTTTCCTATACTTCAGAACAATTAGCATTGGAAGTTACCATTAAGACTCGAAAAAAGAAGGTTGAAATTCCAACAGATAAGATAGCTATCGCACGTTTAGCTGTTACATTTTCATAGGAACTAACCGCACTATAAAGGGGGATGAAACCACCATGAGCACTCAGTTATTAGATGCTCTTACTGTTTTAGAGAAAGAGAAAGGCATTGCAAGAGATGTCATTATCGAAGCAATTGAAGCTGCACTTGTGTCAGCTTACAAACGAAATTTTAACCAGGCACAAAATGTCCGTGTAGACCTGAACCTTGAAACGGGTACGATGAGAGTCTTTGCCCGTAAAGAAGTCGTAGACGAAGTATTTGATTCCCGCCTTGAAATTTCCGTGGAAGATGCCGGAGAAATCAATCCAAGCTATGAGGTTGGAGATGTTGTTGAGCTGGAGGTCACACCGAAGGATTTCGGTCGAATCGCAGCTCAGACAGCTAAACAGGTGGTTACTCAGCGTGTAAGGGAAGCAGAAAGAGGAATTATTTATTCCGAATTCGTTGATCGTGAAGAAGACATTATGACTGGTATCGTCCAACGTCAGGACAACCGTTTTATCTATGTCGCTCTTGGTAAGATTGAAGCATTATTGCCGGTTAGCGAGCAGATGCCGAATGAAACATACAAACCGCATGACCGAATTAAAGTATTCATCACGAAGGTTGAGAAGACAACAAAGGGTCCTCAAATCTTTGTATCCAGAACACACCCTGGGTTATTAAAACGATTATTTGAAATCGAAGTTCCTGAAATTTTCGATGGAACGGTAGAAATCAAGTCTGTTGCACGTGAAGCCGGAGACCGCTCAAAAATTTCCGTTCATGCAGAAAATGCAGAAGTAGATCCTGTAGGTGCTTGTGTGGGAACTAAAGGAGCACGTGTACAGGCCATCGTTAACGAGTTGAAAGGTGAAAAAATCGACATCGTGCAATGGTCGGAAGATCCGGTCACATTTGTAGCCAATGCTCTCAGTCCATCTAAAGTGCTGGATGTTCAGGTGAACGAAGAAGATAAAGCTACCAGAGTCGTGGTCCCTGATTATCAGCTCTCCCTTGCAATCGGTAAAAGAGGTCAAAATGCTCGTTTGGCAGCTAAATTGACCAACTGGAAGATTGATATCAAGAGTGAAACAGATGCACGTGAACTGGGGTTATATCCTCGTGAAGATGCATTCCTGCCACAGGAAGAAGAGGAAGAGTATGATAACGAACCTTTAAATATTGATTTCGAAAATCAAGATTAAGAGGTGAGTGGAAATGAGTGCAAATAAGAAAATACCATTGCGAAAATGTATCGCAACAGGTGAAATGAAACCTAAGAAAGAAATGATCCGGATTGTCCGCTCGAAAGAAGGGGAGGTATCCATTGATCCTACTGGTAAAAAATCGGGACGTGGAGCTTATCTTTCAAAGGATAAAGACGTCATTTTACAAGCTAAAAAGAAAAATATTTTAGCCAATCAATTACAAGCGAAAATAGATGAATCTCTTTACGATGAATTGATTAGCCTTGTGGAGAAGGAGTAACGTTTAGCGTATGAATCAAAATCGTTGGATGTCACTTTTAGGATTGGCGAATCGGGCACGTAAGATTATTTCAGGTGAAGAACTTGTAGTGAAAGAAGTTCGCGGTGGACGAGGGAAACTTGTCATCCTTTCCAAAGATGCTTCTGCAAATACATTCAAGAAAATAACGGACAAATGCAAGTCATATAATGTCCCGGTCAGCTTGGTGGAAAGCAGATATGAATTAGGTCAGGCTATTGGAAAAGAGGCCAGGGTAGTGGTGGCTGTTATGGATGCAGGCTTTGCCCAGAAGTTATCCGAACTGCTCGATGAATCTCAGTGGGGGTGAACATATGAGCAAGACGCGTGTTTATGAATATGCAAAAAAATACAACGTTTCTAGCAAAGATGTAATCGGAAAATTAAAGCAACTGAATATTGAGGTATCAAACCATATGGCAACTATTGAAGACGAAGCAGTAACAAAGTTGGATGCGATGTACAAAGGTGGTTCAAGCAGTCAAAAAACGGGCCAGAAAGATTCAAAGACCAGTGCATCAAAGTCAGAAGAATCTCCTAATAAGGAAAAGGTAAAATCAACACCGAAAAGCCGTGAAGGCAAGAAACACGAACAACAGCACCAGACAAAGGAGAAGAAGGTCTTCAATAACAACAACAAAAACAAAAATAATAAACAAAATAAGCAAAACAAAAATTTTAAACAGGCTCCTCAACAGCAGCCGGCCAAGAAAAAAGAACTGCCGTCAAAAATTACGTTCTCTGAGTCTTTAACGGTTGCGGAGCTTGCGAAAAAGCTTAACAAAGAACCATCTGAAATCATTAAGAAATTATTTATGCTTGGTGTCATGGCAACAATCAACCAAGAATTGGACAAAGACTCCATTGAACTGATCGCAGGAGAATATGGAGTAGAAGTTGAGGAAGAAATCAAAATTGATGCTACCGACCTTGAAGTATACTTTACAGAAGATACAGAAGATCAAGTAGAAGAGCGTCCCTCTGTTGTGACAATCATGGGTCACGTCGACCACGGTAAAACAACTCTGCTTGACTCGATCCGCAATACAAAAGTTACTGCTGGAGAAGCAGGTGGAATCACTCAACATATCGGTGCGTATCAAGTAGAAGTAGATGGCAAGAAGATTACCTTCCTTGATACACCAGGACATGGCTGCCTTTACCACAATGCGTGCCCGCGGTGCTCAAGTGACGGACATTGCGATTATCGTTGTCGCTGCCGATGATGGGGTAATGCCTCAGACGGTTGAAGCAATCAGCCATGCGAAAGCTGCTGGAGTTCCAATCATCATTGCCGTAAATAAAATGGACAAGGAAGCTGCCAATCCAGATCGTGTCATGCAGGAACTAACAGAATATGAACTGGTTCCTGAAGCCTGGGGCGGAGACACAATCTTTGTACCATTATCAGCATTATCAGGTGAGGGGATCGACAATTTACTTGAAATGATCGTCCTTGTGAGTGAAGTCGAAGAGCTTAAAGCGAATCCAAACCGCCTGGCTCAAGGTACAGTAATCGAAGCGCAATTAGATAAGGGACGTGGATCCGTAGCGACTCTACTTGTTCAAAACGGAACATTAAGAGTAGGCGACCCAATTGTGGTCGGAAATACATTTGGACGAGTCCGTGCAATGGTCAATGACCTTGGTCGCCGTGTGAAGGAAGCGGGTCCCTCTGCTCCTGTAGAAATTACAGGATTGAACGATGTTCCTCAGGCAGGAGATCGCTTCGTAGTATTTGAAGACGAGAAAAAAGCCCGTTCTGTCGGAGAAGCACGTGCTTCCCAAGCCCTTCAGGCACAGCGTGGAGAGAAATCCAAGGTAAGCCTTGAAACATTGTTCGAACAAATGAAGCAAGGTGAAATGAAGGACCTGAACCTTGTCCTTAAAGCGGATGTTCAAGGATCTGTAGAAGCTCTTGCAGCTTCACTACTGAAAATCGAGGTTGAAGGTGTAAAGATTAATATCATCCATACTGGTGTGGGAGCGATCAATGAATCAGATATTTCACTCGCAGCAGCTTCCAATGCCATCGTAATCGGATTTAATGTCCGCCCGGATGTAAATGCCAAACGTACGGCTGATGCAGAAGGAGTGGAGATTCGCTTACACCGTATTATCTATAAGGTAATGGAGGAAATCGAAGCCGCTATGAAGGGTATGCTGGACCCTGAATTCGAAGAAAAGATCATTGGACAGGCAGAAGTACGTCAAACATTTAAAGTGTCTAAAGTCGGTACTATTGCGGGAAGCTATGTAACAGAAGGGAAGATTTCTCGGGACAGCGGCGTTCGTCTGATCCGTGACGGAATCGTCATCTTCGAAGGTGAACTAGATGCCCTTAAGCGCTTTAAAGATGATGCTAAAGAGGTAGCTAAAGGATATGAGTGCGGTATCACCATTAAGAACTTTAACGATGTGAAAGAAGGCGACGTCATCGAAGCCTTCATCATGGAGGAAATTACACGTAAATGATCACGTATGTTGAATGTGAGTGCATGATTTATGACGCTCACTCATTAAAAGAGAAGCGGGCGGTCCTGCAGAGGGTCTTGTCTCGCCTTAAGCATAAATTTAATGTATCTGTCTCTGAAATAGGTCATCAGGATGTATGGCAGCGATCAAGGATCGCCATTGTCACAGTAGCTTCTTCTAAAGGAGCGAGTGAAAGAGAAATGGAGCATGCATTGAAGTTCATAGATTCTTTTCCTGAGTGGGAAAGACTTGAGACACAAATCGAGTCATTCTAAATACATCCTCATGTTTCAACTTACAACCATTATTGATATTTAAGAGGTGATATTGATGAGCCATCGTGCGAATCGTGTTGGCGAGCAAATGAAGAAAGAGCTCAGCGATATTATCGGACGAAAAATAAAGGATCCACGCATTGGCTTTGTAACGGTTACAGATGTACAGGTAACCGGTGATTTACAACAGGCAAAAGTGTATATTACCGTTCTGGGTGGAGAAGACCAAAGGGAAAACACCCTTAAAGGTCTGGCGAAGGCAAAAGGGTTCATCCGTTCTGAAGTAGGACAGCGGATCCGTCTGCGCAAAACACCTGAAATTATTTTTGAGTTTGATGAATCGATTGATTATGGTAATCATATTGAATCTTTGTTAAGAAGAGTTCAAGATGAACCAGAGGAATCTAAAGATACAGAAGAGTAACAAGAGAGGACTGATCCGGACGGAAGCACCATTCCAATGGATCAGTCCTTTTGTTTGAGTGAAAGAATGTAAAGAAGTGGAGGTATTTATGATGAATGGGATCCTGCCCTTGTGGAAGCCCCGAGGCATGACATCACATGACTGTGTATTTAAATTAAGAAAGCTCCTGAGAACGAAAAAGGTAGGGCACACGGGAACCCTTGATCCGGAAGTTTCCGGGGTCCTTCCGATATGTATAGGAAGAGCGACGAAGATAGCTGAGTATATTACTGCTTCCGGGAAGACGTATGAGGGTGAAGTCACCCTTGGGTGTACTACTACAACAGAAGACGCCTGGGGTGATCCCGTTGTCCAACAACGTGTGGACCGTACCATTTCCAGAGCAGAGGTAGAAAAGGTCCTAAAAAGCTTAACAGGTGACATCATCCAAACCCCTCCTATGTATTCAGCCATAAAGGTGAATGGTAAACGTTTATACGAGTATGCGAGGCAGGGGATTGAAATTGAGAGGCCGTCCAGGACCGTTCAGATCCATAGTCTGCAATTACTTGAGGATTGGGATGTACTGGACAGGGATCATCCTTCTTTCTCATTTGAAGTAGCTTGTGGCAAAGGTACCTATGTGAGGACCCTTGCTGTCGAAATTGGAAGCAGGCTCGGTTATCCTGCTCATATGTCAGCCCTTACCCGCACGCAGTCAGCCAGTTTTAGGAAAGAGGACTGTTTTACCCTGGAAGATGTGAAAAACTTCGTTGAAAATGAAAATCCACAAGGTCTTCTTCTTCCTATTGAAATGGGACTTTCTCATTTGCCGAAAATGGTAATTAGTGATACATTAGCAGAGAAAGTGAAGAACGGGGCACGCTTGGATGAGCCTCAGGATTGGCCGGAAGATAGAGAAGTAGTAATGGAGCATGAAGGCAGGGTCATTGCCATCTATCGTCGTCATCCGGACAAGCCGGGTGTAATCAAGCCTGTCAAAGTGCTTTTCAACGACTAGTGAAAAAGGTGAAATACTGTGAAAGTGATAACTGTACATCATCCCCATTCAATTAGTAAAAATGATTTTCCCCCCCTTGTATTAGCCCTGGGGTACTTCGATGGAGTTCACAGAGGCCATCAAAGGGTCATTAAGGCAGCGGTTGATAAAGCGCAGGAATTAAAATCCTGCAGTGCGGTCATGACATTTGACCCTCACCCTTCCGTTGTATTGGGTCATAAACACAAACATATTCACTACATAACTCCACTTGAAGATAAGAAAGAAATCATCGAAGAATTGGGAGTGGATTATCTATTCATTGTCCGGTTTACTTCTGAATTTGCAAGTCTGATTCCACAGGATTTTGTTGATCAATATATTATCGGGCTGAATGTTTTGCATGTTGTTGCCGGCTTCGACTACTCATATGGGAGATTAGGAAAAGGGACGATGGAAACTCTTCCTTTTCATTCCCGGGATCAATTTACCTCCACAACGATATCGAAGCTAACGGATGATGATATGAAAGTGAGTTCAACCATTATAAGGGAAAGACTGAAAGAAGGGGACGTAAATAAGGTATATCAACTCCTTGGGAGACCATTCAAAATGAAAGGTACCGTCATACATGGGGATAAGAGAGGCAGAAAAATCGGCTTTCCCACCGCTAATATTGAATTAGCAGATGACTATCTGAATCCTAAAGTGGGTGTGTATGCCGTCAGGATAAAAATCCATGATAAATGGTTCGACGGGGTATGTAATATAGGCTATAAGCCTACATTTAAAAATCCAGATGAATACTCTCTATCAATTGAAGTTCATATATTTGATTTTCACTCTTCGATATATGGTGAAGAAGTGTATATCGAGTGGTATGAAAGATTAAGGGATGAACAGAAGTTTTCCGGGATAGAGGAATTAATCACGCAAATTCAAAAAGATAAAGACAAAGCGATTCACTACTTTTCGGAAATTTGAGGTTTATACTTGATTTTTGTTGAAAAGAGTAGTATTCTAAATAACGTATGAAATGAACCTTTGCTTGGCATCACGATTCACCAACGGTTGCTCAGTAACAGGGGATTTGAAAGAAATCATTAGGAGGTGAAAAGGATGGCTATCACTAAAGAGCGTAAAAACGAACTTATCAGTGAATACAAAGTACATGAGAACGATACTGGATCTCCAGAAGTTCAAATTGCTGTCCTAACTGAAGAAATTAACAATCTGAACGATCACTTACGCGTTCACAAGAAAGACCACCACTCTCGTCGCGGTCTTCTGAAAATGGTAGGTCACCGTCGTAATCTATTATCTTACCTACGTAAGAAGGATGTACAACGCTACCGTGAGTTAATCAACAAATTAGGCTTACGTCGATAAACAGACAAAGGAAGCGGGATTATGTCCCGCTTTTTCTTTAGTTTTGATATGTGGAAATCTTTGTATGATCCCCCACATATTTTTTAATATTTTCTTCTTGTAAAGTATTCATTTTGATCGTTTTTGTCTAAAATACATAATATGTACATAACAGTTTACACGAATCCTTAGCTGGAGTTAATGTCCGATTCATTAAGAGAACATTTCATTTTTACATTGTTCCTTATGTAATTCATTCAGACTGAATATAACGGCACTCATGTGCATGATATAGATTACATTAATAAGACTATTTATCCGGGGTGGGTACAGGCCAAACCCTTTAGTGATATATAAAGAGAGGGGCACACTTTATGGAACAATCTAAACAAACCTTTTCCATCGATTGGGCAGGTAGAGAATTAACGGTCGAGGTAGGCCAATTTGCCAAACAAGCGAATGGTGCGGTAATGGTGCGATACGGAGATACGGCTGTATTAAGCAGTGCAACAGCTTCTAAAGAACCTAAACCATTGGATTTCTTTCCATTGACTGTCAATTATGAGGAAAGATTATATGCAGTAGGGAAGATTCCTGGCGGATTCATTAAACGTGAGGGACGCCCAAGTGAAAAAGCGATCCTTGCCAGCCGTTTAATTGACCGTCCAATTCGTCCATTGTTCGCGGACGGATTCCGTAATGAAGTACAAGTTATCAGTATTGTAATGAGTGTAGACCAAAACTGTTCATCTGAAATGGCGGCTATGTTCGGTTCTTCACTGGCTCTATCAGTTTCCGATATTCCATTTGAAGGTCCGATTGCCGGAGTAATAGTGGGACTGATTGATGGACAATTCATCATTAATCCTACGGTCGATCAGTTGGAGAAGAGCGAGATTCATTTATCTGTCGCAGGTACTAAAGACGCCATCAATATGGTTGAAGCAGGTGCAGATGAGGTGCCGGAGGAGACTATGCTTGAGGCAATTATGTTCGGTCATGAAGAAATCAAACGTTTAGTTGCCTTCCAAGAAGAAATTGTGGCGAAGGTCGGTAAAGAGAAATCTGAAATCCAACTTGCTGAACTCGATAAGGATATTGAAGCAGAGGTTCGTTCATTATGTGAAAGCGAATTGATCCCGGCGATCCAAGTCCAGGAAAAGCATGCTCGTGAAGAAGCCATCAAAGCTGTAAAAAATAAAGTGATGACTGTTTTTGAAGAAGAGAAAGAAGCGGATGAAGAGACACTTAAGCAAGTGAAAAAGGTAATGGACAAGCTTGTGAAAAATGAAGTCCGCCGCTTGATAACTGAAGATAAAGTTCGTCCTGATGGACGTAAAGTCGACGAAATCCGTCCACTATCTTCAGAGGTTGGGTTATTACCGAGAACGCATGGTTCAGGACTGTTCACAAGAGGCCAAACACAAGCTTTAAGCATATGTACATTGGGTGCATTAGGGGATGTACAGGTTCTTGATGGTCTAGGAATAGAAGAATCTAAACGATTCATGCATCATTATAACTTCCCTCAATTCAGCGTTGGTGAAACAGGACCGATCAGAGGACCGGGACGTCGTGAAATCGGACACGGGGCGTTAGGGGAAAAAGCACTGGATCCAATCATTCCAAATGAAAAAGACTTCCCGTATACAATCCGTCTTGTATCAGAAGTTCTTGAATCAAATGGTTCAACTTCTCAAGCAAGCATCTGTGCGAGCACCTTGGCGATGATGGATGCGGGTGTACCTATTAAAGCACCGGTAGCCGGTATTGCCATGGGTCTCATCAAATCTGGTGAGAACTATTCCATCTTGACAGATATTCAAGGAATGGAAGATCACCTGGGAGACATGGACTTTAAAGTGGCCGGTACTTCTAAAGGTGTAACGGCACTTCAGATGGATATCAAAATTGATGGGCTTTCCCGTGAAATCCTTGAAGAAGCACTTCAACAAGCTAAAATAGGAAGAATGCAGATTCTTGATAGCATGCTGGCAACAATCGGAGAAGCGAGAACAAGTCTTTCACAATATGCTCCGAAAATCTTAACGATGCATATCAACCCTGATAAGATCCGTGATGTTATTGGACCAAGTGGTAAACAAATCAATAAAATCATCGACGAGACAGGGGTTAAGATTGATATTGAGCAAGATGGAACGATCTTCATCTCTTCAACTGATGAAGAAATGAACAAAGTAGCCAAGAAAACAATCGAAGATATTGTAAGAGAGGTTGAAGCAGGACAAATGTACCTTGGTAAAGTAAAACGAATTGAAAAATTCGGTGCATTTGTTGAAATCTTCAGTGGTAAAGACGGTCTTGTCCATATTTCTGAAATTGCAGAAGAGCGTATCCGAAAAGTGGAAGACGTCGTTGCAATCGGTGATGAAATTCTTGTTAAGGTTCTGGACATCGATAATCAAGGAAGAGTCAACTTATCAAGAAAAGCCGTTTTAAAAGAACAGCGCGAAAAAGAAGAACAAAACCAGGCATAATCTTTTAAGATTGGCAGGCTGTCCTGTGAGGAGTGATATCTCCTGGGGACGGCCTTTTTTTATCTGTACTTTCGAAATCTTGTACAGTCCCGGACGCCTGCGCTTTTGATCCATCCAGCTCCGGCGGCTAGAGGCTCGAGGGCATAAGGAAAACCTGCCAGAAAGGCAAAGAGCGCCTTTCCGACAGCTCCTCCTTATGCTTGTCGCCTCTGGGCGAGCAGCCTGCGCTTTTGTTCTACCATGTCCTTTTTCTTCATATGTTTTAGGAGAAGGAAGGTGGACATGTATGGGAAAAAAATACTTGATTGGAATCAGTCTAATTGCTATTCTGACTATAGTCGTGGTTGAGAACCCTTTATCAGATCAGTATCTCACAAGGTTAAAGCAGGAATCGCTGGAAGTGAGCGGAGTAAGCGAAACCAGTGATTTAACACGAAGAATAAGGGAAGAAGCTAAATCAAGGGAAATTCCGGCAAAAGATGCTATGATAGATACTGTTTGGAAAGCAACACCTGGTTATAATGGAATAAAGGTGGATGTGGAAGCATCTCTAAATAATATGAAAAAGGAAAAGTCGTTCAATGAAGACAAGCTGATCTACAAGCAAGTTCCACCGGAGAAGCACTTGCCTGATTTGCCCGCATCTCCCTTATACAGGGGAAATCCAGATAAACCCATGGTATCCTTTATCATAAATGTAGCCTGGGGAAATGAATTTATTCCTGATATGCTGGCAACTTTGAAAAAGCATCAAGTATATGCTACCTTCTTTTTAGAGGGGAGATGGGTTAAGAATAATCCGGATTTAGCGAAGATGATCGTGGATGCGGGACATGAGGTAGGAAATCATTCATATTCACATCCTGATATGAAAACGCTACATTCAGGTAAGATAAGAGAAGAAATGAAGAAGACGAATGAGATTATTGAGGTTACGACTGGTGAAACAGTGAAGTGGTTTGCTCCACCTAGCGGAAGCTACAGGGATGAAGTGGTAGAGATTGCACATGACATGCAGATGAGAACCATTTTGTGGAGTGTGGATACTGTGGATTGGCAAAAACCTCAGCCTGACGTCTTAATCGATCGTGTGATGAGGAAAATGCATAAAGGGGCTATTGTTCTCATGCATCCAACAGCTTCTACTGCCAATTCACTCAATTCGTTGATTCTTCAAATAAAAGGAAAAGATTTGAGGCTGGGTACGGTTTCAAGCCTGGTTAAAGAGGAACGTATTTTATTGGACGCCGATAATTCATCCGGGCCAAGGAAATAGTAAGAAGAAGCAGTAAGTTTGCACCATGAATAGGAGGAAGTTTTTTGATTAAGAAGTATACATGCCAAAATGGACTGAGAATCGTGCTGGAAGAAATCCCTCATGTCCGCTCAGTAGCGATAGGAGTCTGGATTGCAACAGGGTCAAGAAATGAAACGGAACAAAACAATGGGATTTCCCACTTCCTGGAACATATGTTCTTTAAAGGGACTAAAACAAAGACAGCCCGGGAAATTGCCGAGTCTTTTGATAGTATCGGCGGACAGGTAAATGCTTTTACATCAAAGGAATATACCTGTTACTATGCCAAAGTATTGGACAATCATGCAGATTACGCATTACATACACTTTCTGATATGTTCTTTAACTCTACTTATATAGAAGAGGAACTGAATAAGGAGAAAAATGTGGTGTATGAAGAGATTAAAATGTATGAAGACACACCTGACGATATCGTTCATGACCTGCTCAGCAAAGCAGTTTATGAAGAGCATCCGCTAGGATACCCGATTCTCGGAACGGAAGAAACTTTGGACTCCTTCAATCAGGCTAAATTAAAAGAATATATGCATGACATGTATACCCCTGATCAAGTAGTGGTATCTGTGGCAGGAAATGTAAATGAAACATTCATCAAAGAAGTAGAAAAGTTATTTGGATCCTATGAAGGTGGTAAAGGACCTGAAGACCGGGTCAAACCGGCTTTTCAGACCAATAAGCTGACTCGAAAAAAAGATACGGAGCAAGCTCATTTGTGTCTTGGTTTTGACGGATTGCAGATCGGCCATCCAGACATCTATAATCTGATTGTATTAAATAACGTATTGGGAGGAAGTATGTCATCCCGCTTGTTTCAAGAAGTCCGCGAGCAAAGGGGACTTGCTTACTCTGTATTTTCTTATCACTCCGCTTATGAAGATAGCGGAATGGTGACGATCTATGGAGGAACAGGCGCAAATCAATTAGATCAATTGTTTGATACGATCGACAGCACCTTGCAAGCCTTAAAAGCGGAAGGTATCACCTCAAAAGAATTACTGAATAGCAAAGAACAGCTCAAAGGGAATCTGATGCTCAGTCTAGAAAGCACAAACAGCCGTATGAGCCGTAACGGAAAGAATGAATTGCTTCTGAAAAGGCACAGAACCCTTGATGAGATCGTTGAAGAGATTGATGGTGTAACAATGGATAAGGTAAATCATCTGGCCAAGGACATCTTTACGGATGATTATGCATTATCAATCATAAGCCCTGAAGGAAAACTTCCTCAGAATATTAGAAATTAACTGGTTAAAGCAGGCTGTAAAAGGTCTGCTTTTTTACATGTTTGCTGAAAATGTGCCAAGAAATCCTTCTAAAAAAACTGGACAGTGTATACATTGTACTACAGAGCTCAATTTATGGAGGGATCAACATGAGGTTAAGTGAGTTAAGTGGTAAAGAGATTGTGGACTACAAAAAAGCAGAACGTCTTGGGGTACTTGGGCAAACGGATCTTGAATTCAATGATAAATCAGGGAGCATCAATGCACTTATCATTCCGACAGGGAAATGGCTGCGAAAGCAAGGGGGGGAGATCAGGGTGCCCTGGCATCAAATTCGGACAATTGGAGCAGATATGATCATACTTGAAGTATCGGAAGATTAAAAAACGGGGCTGCCCCGTTTTTTTTTTGAATAAAAGTCATCAGACATTTACTATCACGGTTCCATTTGCTTTTATACTCACCCATTAGGTAAGAGCTACATACACTGTTGAAGTGAAAAGGGATTTAGAATAGCGATTATGTTAAAGTAGGTGAAATCAGTGATGCTGACCGGAATGCAGATCGCAGTTCTAGGCGGAGATGCCCGACAACTTGAGATTATTCGAAAGCTTACGGAGCTTGATGCTAAGATATCGCTCGTTGGTTTTGAACAACTGGATCATGCCTTTACAGGGGCTTCGAAGGAAAAGCTCGATGAAGTGGACTTTTCCATAATCGATGCCATCATCTTACCTGTACCCGGCACGAATCTACAAGGGGAAATTGATACGATATTTTCTAAAGAAAAAATCATTTTAACAGAAGAAATCGTGTCTCAGACGCCAGAGCACTGTACGATCTATTCAGGAATTAGTAATAAGTATTTGGATGAAATCATGTCTATAACGAAGCGGAAACTTGTTCAATTGTTTGAGAGGGACGATGTTGCCATTTATAATTCCATACCCACAGTAGAGGGAACGATTATGATGGCTATTCAACATACAGACTTTACCATTCATGGATCGACCATTGTGATATTGGGTCTCGGGAGAGTGGGTATGAGTGTAGCCAGAACGTTCCATCATTTAGGCGGAAAAGTGAAGGTTGGCGTTCGCAAAAGCGAGCATCTTGCCAGGGTAACCGAAATGGGATTGGAGCCATTTCACTTAGATAGCCTGGAAAAAGAGGTAGAGGATTGTGATATATGTATCAATACCATACCGGTGCATATTGTGAAAGCTGCTGTGATAGCCAAAATGCCGGCTCATACATTAATCATCGATTTGGCTTCAAAGCCTGGAGGGACAGATTTCCGTTATGCGGAAAAGCGAGGGATTAAAGCATTGTTGGCGCCTGGATTGCCTGGAATCGTAGCGCCTAAGACTGCAGGACAGATTTTGGCGAATGTTCTTTCTCAATTATTAGAGGAAGATTTTGATTCAGGGAAGGAGAGTTCTTCATGAGTGTAAAAGGAAAGCGAATTGGGTTTGGATTGACAGGGTCTCATTGTACCTATGATGCAGTATTTCCCGAAATCGAACGGTTAGTGAACAATGGGGCTGAAGTGATACCGGTTGTGACGTCAACAGTAATGAATACTGAAACGAGATTCGGTAAAGGAGAAGACTGGATTAAGCGTATTGAAGACGTTACGGGCCATAAGGTCATTGATTCCATCGTAAAGGCTGAACCACTCGGTCCTAAAATCCCCCTTGATTGCATGGTAATCGCTCCTCTTACAGGAAATTCCATGAGTAAATTCGCCAATGCCATGACTGATTCCCCCGTGTTAATGGCTGCTAAAGCGACTCTTCGAAATCACCGTCCGGTAGTTCTTGGGATTTCTACAAATGATGCGCTTGGATTAAACGGTGTGAATCTAATGAGATTGATCTCGACGAAAGATATTTACTTTATCCCGTTCGGGCAGGATGCACCTGAAAGTAAACCGAAATCAATGGTGGCAAGGATGACAATGATCCAGGAAACAATTGAAGCTGCAATTGAGGGGAGGCAGCTTCAGCCGGTTGTCATTGAAAGATATTTAGATTAATACGTTAAGAAGGCTATCACCTGACACAGCTGAGATGGCCTTCTTTTCATGCATAAGGAGATCAGAAGATTGGGTCTTCCGTAGTTCCAGGAAAAGGTGAAGTCAGTCATGAATAGTTTGTAGGAAATATAGAATTCATATCAGTAGAAGATCTGGCCCTTATTTGGGTGCATACTGGCTGCACGGAGGAATGGATATATGTCAATAATCAACCTATTCCATGGGAAGTGTCGTAGGAAATAATATCTTATATAAAAAATTCCCTATTGTCGAATAATTGTTTATGTTAAAATATTCTTTATTATAGTAATAGACTAAAAGGATATACCTACTATGAGAATACTGAATGGCTGGAAGGAGAGAAGATTTTGAATACAACGGGATTTCATGTAGCGGTTGTAGGTGCCACTGGTGCAGTTGGTCAGCAAATGCTACAAACATTAGAAAAAAGGGATTTTCCAATAAAACAACTCACGTTACTATCTTCGGCGCGTTCAGCAGGATCTACCGTTACCTTTAAAGGGAAAGAATGGACGGTTGAAGAAGCGAAGCCGGAAAGTTTTGAAGGAGTGGATATTGCCTTATTTAGCGCAGGTGGAAGTGTATCCAAACTTCTTGCACCGGAAGCCGTTAAACGCGGAGCGATTGTCGTGGACAATACAAGTGCCTATCGTATGGATCCGGATGTTCCCCTTGTAGTTCCTGAAGTAAATGAAGAAGATATCAAGCTTCATAAAGGAATCATTGCAAATCCAAATTGTTCTACGATTCAGATGGTGGCAGCACTTGAACCGATTCGAAAAGAGTACGGTTTGTCAAAAGTCATTGTGTCGACATACCAGGCAGTATCAGGGGCAGGCGCAGTGGCAATCGATGAGCTTCATGAACAGACCCAGGCGATTCTTTCCGGTGAATCCTTTGAACCGGCTGTGCTGCCTGTAAAAGGGGATAAGAAGCATTATCAGATCGCATACAATGCCATTCCACAAATTGATAAATTTCAGGATAACGGCTTTACATTTGAAGAAATGAAAATGATCAATGAAACGAAAAAAATAATGCATATGCCGTCATTAAAGGTATCTGCAACTTGCGTCAGATTACCTGTTGTAACAGGTCACTCAGAAAGTGTATATATTGAAATTGAGAAGGATGCTGTTTCAGTGAAAGATATACACTCACTGTTAAAAGATGCTCCTGGTGTGACATTAGAAGATATTCCTGAAGAACAAATTTATCCTATGCCCGCTCATGCTGTAGGGAAACCGGATGTTTTTGTAGGCAGAGTGCGAAAAGACCTTGATGAAGACAAGGGCTTCCATATGTGGGTTGTGTCGGATAATTTACTTAAGGGAGCGGCCTGGAACTCGGTCCAAATCGCAGAAAGTCTATTAAGACTCGGTTTAATTAAATAAAGAAGAGGAATCATTCCAGTTATAAAACTATCTATCCACTATTCGTTCTCTCATACCTCTTGAACATATGACAATGAGGTGTAGTCATGAAAGTGATCGTTCAAAAATTTGGTGGAACGTCTGTACGAAATGAGGCTGGCCGTCTGAAGGCCCTCAGTCATACAAAAAAAGCGATTGAAAAAGGATATAAAGTGGTGGTAGTCGTTTCAGCCATGGGAAGAAAAGGTGAACCTTATGCCACTGATTCCCTATTATCCTTAATTGGCGGCAAAAATACGTCAATAAGTAAAAGAGAGCAGGACTTATTATTATCTTGTGGGGAAATCATTTCAAGCCTTGTTTTTTCCAATATGCTCCTTGAAAATGGAATCCGGTCCACCGCTTTGACAGGTGCTCAAGCTGGATTCCGGACAAATGATGATTTTAACAATGCCAAGATAGTAGAAATGAGGTGCAGCCGGCTCTTGAAAGAGCTGGAGACTCATGATGCAGTGGTGGTTGCTGGTTTTCAAGGTGCAACCAAAGACGGGGATGTCACCACTATCGGAAGAGGGGGTAGTGATACGTCAGCTTCTGCTTTGGGTGTGGCATTAAAAGCTGAATATATTGATATTTTTACGGATGTTGAGGGGATCATGACTGCGGATCCCCGAATCTCTTCAAAAGCAAGACCCATACAGGTTGCTTCGTATAATGAAGTGTGTAATATGGCCTATCAGGGAGCGAAGGTGATTCATCCGCGAGCAGTTGAAATCGCAATGAATTCAAACGTTCCGATTCGAATCCGATCTACGTATTCAGATGGTGAAGGGACCCTTGTCACCACTTTGGAAAATACGAAGGCACATAAAGAATTTCGAAACCACCCTGTAACAGGAATCGCACATGTGACGAGCCTCACCCAAATTAAAGTATTCGCAAAGGAAGAACAATATAATCTGCAAGCCGAGGTCTTTAAAGCGATGGCGAAAGAGGGGATAAGTGTAGATTTTATTAACATATCCCCAAGGGGAGTGGTTTACACTGTACCTTCCACTTTGGCGGACGGGGCGATTACCGTATTGGAAGCTTTAGGGTATAAACCTGTCGTAGAGTCAGAGTGTGCGAAAATTTCAGTGGTAGGGGCAGGCATGACTGGCGTACCTGGAGTGACTTCAGCCATCGTATCGACGTTGTCCAATGAAGGGATCCGAATTCTCCAGTCTGCGGATAGTCATACGACCATTTGGGTACTTGTGAAAGAGCAAGACTTGATTAGTGCAATCAATGCACTTCATGATACGTTTCAGTTGCAAGAGAGAAGCGCTACTTTCAGAGTGGGATAAACATAAGAGGAGAGTGACAAGATTGACTTTTGGCCGCGTTTCTACGGCGATGGTGACCCCATTTGACCGTAAAGGAAATATTGACTTTACCAAGACGACTCAATTAATTCAATATCTGATCGGAAATGGATCAGATTCGTTGGTAGTCGCAGGGACCACTGGTGAGTCCCCGACCCTAACAAAAGAAGAGAAAATCGCATTATTTCGTCATACAGTAAAAGTGGTGAATGGGAGAGTGCCTGTCATTGCCGGTACGGGCAGCAATAACACCCACGCCTCAATCGAACTTACCAAGAAGGCAGAGGAAGCAGGCGTAGATGCCATTATGCTTGTAGCCCCTTATTACAACAAGCCGAGTCAGGAAGGTCTCTTTCAACATTTTAAGGCGATTGCTGAATCGACTACCTTACCTGTCATGCTTTACAACATTCCGGGAAGATCAAGCGTCAATGTGACTCCCGAAACCATAATCCGATTGTCAGGAATCAATAACATTGTTGCTGTTAAGGAAGCAAGCGGTGATCTGGATAGTATGACTGAGATCATTTCTCATACATCAGATGATTTCATGCTGTATAGTGGTGACGACGGACTAACTGTTCCTGTTTTGTCAATAGGAGGAACTGGAATCGTGTCAGTTGCATCACATATTATCGGAAATGAAATGCAGGAAATGGTTGGCGCCTTCTTGGGTGGGAAGCATATGGAGGCAGCCAAGATGCATCAACAACTCCTTCCGGTCATGAAGGGCTTGTTTGCAAGTCCAAATCCGACACCGGTAAAGACTGCCCTCCAGATGAAAGGTCTGGATGTGGGATCTGTCCGCTTACCACTCATTCCGCTGACTGAAGTGGAAAGAGCAAAACTGTCTCAAGTGCTAAAGGCATTATCCTGAGAATAAGAGGCTGGGACCTACGTGTTTGAGTCTAAATAAAGCCCGAACTAATTTGCCTTTTAGGAGGTGATTTAGTTCGGGTTTTTAACTTGTTCAATGTGCTCCTAGTTTTTTCTTTATCCAGCGGTTGATTGGTGTGCAAGACAGCCTTCTGAGAAGACACACGGGCTACCCCGGGAAAGCATAGTCTTGTACGGAAATCATGAGCGGTATTCAGAACAAACACTCAATTAGTTTGTTTCCATTTGAAGGATTTTTCGCTTTGTCCCAATCTCTTTTATATTCGATAACTACCAACGTACAGAGCTCCTGTTCCTGTAAGAGAAATAACAGGATTGCAATCCGGGCAACACCTTCGAAGATTAATTTATTTTAAAGAAGAAGGATTTAGTCCCAATGTATCGAAATAGTAATGTAGTAAAAATGAATGCAGTCTTTTTCCTAATCATATTCTAGGAAGGATAAAATTGGTTGTACTCCCAAAATATTATCAAGTATAATAAATCGTAACTGATTGAAGATCGGGAAAGGCACAGCATAGGAGGACATAATGTGAGTAAGACAAAGAATGAAAGTATAAAGATCATCCCACTCGGAGGAGTCGGGGAAATTGGTAAGAACATGTACGTAATTGAAGTAGATGAAGAAATTTTTGTGATTGATGCAGGGCTGATGTTCCCTGAAAATGAAATGCTTGGGATCGATATCGTTATTCCTGACATTCAATATCTCATCGAAAATAAAGAACGTGTGAAAGGTATCTTCCTTACTCATGGACATGAGGATAGCATAGGGGCCATTTCATATGTACTCAATAACATTAAAGCACCTGTTTATGGCACCCGTTTAACGAATGCGCTCGTAAAGGCAAGATTGAAAGATGAAAATGTCCGTGAAGATGTGAAGTTCTTTACGATTCATTCCGATAGCTACCTCACTTTCAATGGTGTCAATGTCACGTTTTTTAAAACCACTCATAGTATTCCGGATTCAGTTGGCGTATGTATTCACACATCAGAAGGAGTCATCGTACATACTGGAGAATTCAAATTTGATCAATCAGCTAAGCATCTTTATCGACCTGATTTAGGAAAGATGGCTCAAATCGGAGAGAAAGGTGTTCTCTGCTTGCTGTCTGACAGCACAGAAGCTGAGAGACCAGGATATACCACTTCCGAGGCAGTCATTGAACAACATATTACAAGTGCCTTACGGACGGCATCCGGCAGAGTGATTGTCGCCTGTTTTGCATCAAACCTAATTCGCCTTCAGCAAGTTTTTGATGCGGCAGAGCAGAATAATCGAAAGGTCGCTGTCGTGGGGAAGAGTTTAAAGAGAGTATATGATGTAGCGCTAAAATTAGGCTACCTTCATGTCCGTGATGAGATGATCATTGGAATTGATGAAATAAGTGATCATCCAAAGGATGAAGTCGTCATCATCGCTACGGGAACTCAAGGAGAGCCTTTTGAAGCGCTTCAACGAATGTCAAAACGATCTCATCGACTTGTCAATATCGAAGAAGGGGATACAGTCCTTATTACAGCTACTCCGTCACCTGGAATGGAAGTCATTGTAGGAAAAACAATCGACATGCTGTACAGAGCAGGAGCAAACGTCTTGACCGCTAATAAGAAAGTTCATGTTTCAGGACATGGAAGCCAGGAAGACCTAAAGTTTATGTTGAATATCATGAAGCCGAAGTATTTCATTCCGATACAAGGGGAGTATAAAATGCTGGTGGCCCATACTCAAATCGCACATGATATCGGTCTTCCTTTCAAGCAAATCTTCATCTTGGACAAAGGAGATGTGCTCCAATACAAGGATGGTAAGATGAGAATGAGCGGACGTGTACAAGCAGGGAATGTGTTGATCGATGGAATCGGTGTAGGAGATGTGGGGAATATTGTTCTCCGTGATCGAAAGTTATTATCAGAAGATGGTGTCTTTACAGTGGTTGTAACCATCAACCGGAAGTCCAAATCCATTGTGTCAGGACCTGAAATCATTTCCCGGGGCTTCGTCTATGTGAGAGAATCAGAGGAATTAATTCAAGGGGCCGGCGGTATTGTGACGGATGTGGTGCATACCTATTTGCAAAGAGGGTCTTTTGAATGGACAACCATCAAACAAGATATCCGGGATCAGCTTAATTCCTATTTATTCAATAAGACAAGAAGAAGACCGATGATATTACCGATCATCATGGAAGTGTAAAAAGGGAGGCTATTTGTGAAATATGACAAATAGCCTCTTTTTTTAGATCATCTTCAAACAATGGTTGCGAACGAAAATCCCGTGAACATAAAGTATAAAGTATGAAAACACACCCATATTAAAATAATAAAAAGAGAATGGAATGAAAAGGAGATGTTTTCATATGGCAGAAAATCACGAGGGAATGCAACAGGATCAGCCCAACAAGGGGCAGGATGATAATAAAGATAAACCATCAGGATTAATGGAAAAAATTCAGCAATTAGGACAGACCAACGTACCTCAACTCTCACAGGATTCCAATATTCATTGCTTGACCATTGTCGGTCAAATCGAGGGGCATATGCAGCTCCCCCCTCAAAATAAAACGACAAAGTATGAACATGTTATACCTCAACTTGTCGCAATTGAACAAAACTCTAAAATAGAGGGTTTGGTCGTGATCTTAAATACAGTGGGAGGGGATGTGGAAGCTGGGTTGGCGATCTCTGAAATGATTGCTTCCTTATCTAAACCTACCGTTTCCGTTGTACTCGGAGGCGGGCATAGCATAGGCGTGCCGATTGCGGTTTCATGCGATTTCTCCTATATTGCCAGTACAGCAACAATGACCATTCACCCTGTTCGCTTGACAGGATTAGTAATTGGGGTACCCCAGACTTTCGAATACTTAGATAAAATGCAGGAGAGAGTGGTCAGTTTCGTGACAAAGCACAGCAATATTTCAGAAGAGGACTTCAAAGACTTGATGTTTGCAAAAGGTAACCTCACAAGGGACATTGGAACGAATGTAGTTGGTGATGATGCTGTCTCATACGGACTGATAGACGGTATCGGCGGCATAGGAACGGCCATAAAAAAAATTAACGAGCTGATTGAAATCAAAAAACAATCGGATCAACAAGAGGGATTAGTGCAATGATTCTTTACACGATGGTTCCAAATGACTTTGTATTCCCGACAGATGCAAGTGTTTTCAGCGGCCAAATGATGATGGAATATCAAGGTGTTCCTGTTTTAGTACAGCAAGAAGAAAACCGATATCGAATTGTAAGGGTGATGAGCAGCGATCCAGCTCATTATCTTGATGATCAGATATGCCCAGGGGAATTTATCAACAATTAAGAGAGAAAGAGGATTTTCCCGAAATAGTGGTTATGCTATAATATTACTGGAAGAAACAAAACATAATGATACATTAAGTTAACGGGAAGGGTCTGACACCTTAGGCACATATATTGCCCCAAAGGATCAGCCCTTTCTTCATCTTTGGGTACATATGAAGAAAGACTTCAATAGAATTTAGGTGAAAAGGATTGGCAAAACGGAAAAGAAGAAAAAAACGTTCCTCTACGAGTTCAACCTTAAAACAGACCATTAAGTATGAAATCACAGGAATGATACTGGCAGCCCTCAGTTTGATTTCCATCATCGAGCTTGGCGCCGTGGGGAAGGCGTTGGTATATTTCTATCGATTCTTTCTGGGTGAATGGTATATGGTTGCTCTCTTATGGATGCTTTATTCAGCAGGATATCTCATGATTAAGAGAGAGGTCCCCATGTTATTCAGCCGCAGATTGGTGGGGATATACATCATCATCGCGAGTTTTTTACTGCTGAGTCATGTGAAACTATTTGACTTGCTCTCAAATGAAGGTTCTTTTGAAAATCCCAGCGTCATCCTGAATACATGGGATTTATATTGGATGGATGTAGGCGGTGAAACAAGTACATCTGATCTTGGAGGGGGGAATGATAGGGAGCGTTTTATTTGCCGTTTCTTATTTTCTCTTTGATTCGCCCGGGGCAAGGATTGTAAGTGCGACATTCATCTTAATCGGCATTATTCTAGTGACGGGCAAATCCATCGGGGATGTACTGGGTAGAGCCGGGAAGCGCTTCGGTGCTTTCTTAAGTGGACAATGGTCTGCCTTTAAACAGGACATGACGGATTGGAAAGAAGAGCAATCAAAGAAGAAAGAAGTGAAAGAAAAGAAAAAGAAAGAAACTGCTGCCATACAGAAGGAAGCGATGGAGCCGGTCCATTCCCATGAAGAAGAGACGAGGGAACCACTGATCTCAAACTTCGCGGAAAGGGCTTATGGAGGGGATCAGGCTAAAGAGGATCCACATTCTTCACATGGAGAAATGAATGGTGAGAAAGAAGGCTTAGGTGGTCAGGATAAACCGGATGAAGAAGGCGAAGAGGATAAAGCCCCGCCTATAACGTTTACGGAAGTGGAAAATAAGGATTATAAACTCCCTTCCATCTCTTTGTTAAAGAGCCCCAGAAAAACCGATCAAAGTAATGAGTATCAGTTGATACATGCCAATGCAGCGAAGCTCGAACGAACTTTCCAAAGCTTTGGGGTCAAGGCAAAAGTAACGCAGGTTCATTTAGGTCCTGCAGTCACCAAATATGAAGTTCACCCTGATGTTGGGGTGAAAGTCAGCCGGATCGTAAACCTGAGTGATGATTTGGCGTTGGCTCTTGCCGCCAAGGATATCCGAATTGAAGCTCCGATTCCCGGGAAGTCGGCTATCGGTATTGAAGTCCCGAATTCAGAGGTAGCAATGGTATCCCTTAGGGAGGTCCTTGAAGCAAAGGAACAAAATAAACCGGATTCCAAGCTTCAAATTGGATTAGGACGGGACATCACGGGTGAAGCGGTACTGGCAGAATTGAATAAAATGCCTCATCTGCTGGTGGCCGGCGCTACAGGAAGCGGAAAAAGTGTATGTATCAATGGGATCATCACAAGCATTTTGATGAGGGCAAAGCCACATGAAGTGAAACTGATGATGATCGATCCCAAAATGGTCGAGTTAAATGTATACAATGGAGTTCCCCATCTATTGGCACCTGTTGTAACGGATGCCAAAAAAGCTTCTCAGGCCTTAAAAAAGGTCGTAAGCGAAATGGAACGCCGATACGAATTGTTCTCTCACACAGGAACAAGAAATATTGAAGGGTACAATGAGTATGTAAAGAAACAGAACATAGAGAATGAAGAAAAGCAGCCTCTCTTACCTTACATTGTGGTCATAGTGGATGAGTTGGCGGATTTAATGATGGTCGCTTCCGGCGATGTAGAAGACGCCATCACGAGACTAGCACAGATGGCACGTGCAGCGGGGATTCATTTAATCATTGCAACTCAGCGTCCGTCAGTGGATGTCATTACGGGTGTCATTAAAGCAAATATTCCGTCCAGAATTGCCTTCGCTGTTTCATCCCAAACCGATTCAAGAACCATTCTGGACTCGGGCGGGGCAGAAAAACTCCTGGGAAGAGGAGACATGCTCTTCATGCCTGTCGGAGCTTCGAAGCCCACGAGAGTTCAAGGCGCTTTCTTATCTGATGAAGAAGTAGAAGAAATCGTGGATTTCGTCATTTCTCAGCAAAAAGCGCAATATCAGGAAGAAATGATTCCAGATGAAATACAAGAAGATGAGAAAACAGGCGAAGCAGAAGATGAGTTATATGATGATGCGGTGCAGTTGATCGCTGAAATGCAGACAGCATCTGTATCCATGCTTCAAAGGAGATTTAGAATCGGGTATACAAGAGCAGCCCGTCTGATCGATGAAATGGAAGTAAGGGGGGTTGTCGGCCCCTATGAGGGAAGTAAGCCAAGAACCGTCTTAATCGGAAAGCCTTCAGAAGAACAGAGCTCTTAATAAAAGGTGTGTCACCCTAATTCAAAAGAATGGGGCTGACACACCTTTTTTATTTGGAAATGGAGGTTCACACGTAAAAATGAATTGTACATAAGGAATACATTCTAGTTTATCCACTATTATGTTATACTATTAAAAACGCTTACATTTGTCATGCTTTTGTCTCGGGAATGTAAATATTGTTATTTAAACCTTCACCGTTGTAAATTAATTGTAAAAATACTCCATGAAAACCTTTTACTCGCACAAAAATTACCATTAAAATGCAAAAAAAGATTTTTAATTGTCATTCTAGTCTTTTTTTTCGACAAAATCACACAATGCTATTTATTTATTAATAGAAAAGTGTTATAGTATTTTCGATTAGTAGGAAAGATATACATCAGAGGTCTGATGTCTTGAGAAAATTTGGTGGTGGTTCCAGTGACAATAAAGACAGACAATCGACATTTATACTTACAAGTGATTGACCGTTTGAAGAAAGACATAGAAGCAGGAGTGTACAAAGAAAAAGAAAAACTCCCTTCTGAATTTGATCTCTCCAAACAACTGGGTGTGAGCAGGGCTACTCTAAGGGAAGCTCTCAGAATTCTTGAGGAAGAAAGTGTCATAGTAAGACGTCATGGAGTAGGTACATTTGTAAACGCTAAACCGCTCTTTACTTCTGGTATTGAGCAGCTGAACAGTGTAACGAACATGATTAAGCAGGCTGGTATGGAGCCAGGGACCATTTTCTTAAGCTCGACAACTCAAGAAGCTACTGAGGATGATGTGAAGAGGTTTACTTGCGATGAAGAGGACGACGTGATCCTGATTGAGAGGGTTCGTACTGCAAACGGGGAACCGGTTGTATATTGTGTGGATAAAATTCCGGAAAGAATCATGCCAAGGAATTTCACGCATGAGGATAATTCGATATTCACCGTTTTGGAAAAACGAGAGAATAAGAGAATTACACATGCTGTGGCACAAATTGAACCGATGGGATATCACGATAAAATCTCCCCTATTCTAAATTGCGATCCTGAAACGGCCTTACTCGTCTTGAAACAAATGCATTTCGATGAAAACGATGAGCCGATTCTGTATTCAGTAAACTATTTCCGATCAGACAAATTTAGCTTCCAGGTATTACGTAAACGAGTATAATATCAATCCATCTTACTACTAATTTATTACATTAATAGGGGGTACTCTAGGTGAAAAAACGTAAATTTGGTTTAGCGTTGTCATTTGTTCTAGCTGCTGGTACATTATTAGGTGCTTGTGGAACAAGCGAGGACAAAGAAGGTGCATCTAGTGGTGAAGGTAGCAAGAAAGAAGATCAATTTACAGTAGCAATGGTTACGGATGTTGGTGGAGTAGATGACAAATCTTTCAACCAATCAGCTTGGGAAGGTTTAAAAGCTTTCGGTGAAGAGCACGGCTTAGAAAAAGGTAAGAATGGTTATGACTACTTGCAATCACAATCTGATGCTGACTATGCTACGAACTTAAACACATTAGCTCGTCAAGACTTTGACTTAGTATATGGTATCGGCTTCCTTATGGAAGGTGCGATCAATGATATTGCACAACAACAAAAAGATTCTCACTTTTCAATCGTTGATGCTGTTGTAGATCAACCAAACGTTGCAAGCATCACGTTTAAAGAGCAGGAAGGTTCATTCCTTGCGGGAGTGGTTGCTGGATTAACAACGAAAACGAACAAAATCGGTTTCCTTGGCGGTATGGAAATCCCTGTAATCGAGCGTTTCCACTCTGGATTCATCGCTGGTGTAAAATCCGTTAATCCAGATGCTGAAATCGTAGCAGATTATGCAGGAGCTTTCGACAAAGCTGAACTTGGTCAAACAATCGCATCTAAAATGTACTCTCAAGATGTAGATGTTATCTTCCATGCAGCTGGTGGAACTGGAAATGGATTATTTAAAGAAGCACGCGATTTAAAAGAAAAAGACCCTTCTCGTGAACTATGGGCAATCGGAGTTGACTCTGATCAATCCGCAGAAGGTAAAGTCGGAGATCACAACATCATCTTAACGTCTTCATTAAAACGTGTTGATAATGCCGTATTGGATCTTGCTAATAAAGCAAAAGAAGGCAACTTCCCTGGTGGAGAAGTTATCTCTTACGGTCTTAACGAAGAGGGCGTTGGATTAGCAGAACTTAACGAAGAGCTTTCTAACAAAGACGAGGTAATGACGAAGGTTGACGAATGGAAAGAAAAAATCAAGAGCGGGGAAATCACTGTTCCAGAATCTCTTGATGCAGCAAAATCATTCTCAGCTAACTAATTGAAAAGGGATAATGGGGCCAATGCAAGCCGGTCTCTTATCCCTTTTTTAAAAAGAAAATTCACAATAATTAAAAATCTAATTGAAGCATAGAAATTATTTCTATCTTTCATTTAGAGTTTTAAAACGGGGAAACCCTTTTTTTTCTAGCCTGTTAAGGTCTGACCTCTAACTACTAGATAAATATCCCTAGCCTATGCAAGGAGTGATCAGCAATGGATTATGTAATTGAGATGCTGAATATTCGCAAAGAATTTCCCGGCATCGTAGCAAATGATAATATTACCCTCCAGCTCAAAAAAGGTGAAATTCATGCGCTTCTTGGTGAAAACGGAGCAGGTAAATCAACACTGATGAATGTATTGTTTGGACTTTATCAGCCTGAACAAGGAGAAATTCGTGTTAAAGGAAAGAAAGTAAACATCACGAATCCAAACATTGCCAATGATTTAGGGATCGGAATGGTTCACCAGCATTTTATGCTTGTTGATACTTTTACGGTTACTGAGAATATTATTCTCGGTCGAGAACCGAAGTCAGGTGCAACAGTTGATATTAAAAAGGCAGAGAAGGATATTCTTGATATATCAGAAAGATATGGTTTGAAAGTTGACCCTTCTGCCAAGATTTCTGACATATCTGTTGGCATGCAAGCAGCGTGTGGAAATCCTGAAAACGCTTTATCGCGGTGCGGAAATCCTGATCTTTGACGAACCGACAGCGGTACTGACTCCTCAAGAAATCAAAGAGCTGATCCAAATTATGAAAACGCTCATTCAAGAAGGCAAGTCTATTATTCTAATCACACACAAACTAAAAGAAATCATGGAAGTGTGTGATAATGTAACCGTTATCAGGAAAGGGAAGGGAATCGGGACAGTACAAGTTTCAGATACAGACCCGAACCATCTTGCAAGCCTCATGGTTGGACGGGAAGTGACCTTCAAGACTGAGAAGAAGGATGCAACTCCTTCAGACAATGTTCTTGAGATTCGTGAATTGAATGTAAAAGACCACCGCAATGTTCCGGTTGTGAAGGGGTTGAACCTGGAAGTCAAAGCAGGGGAGATACTAGGAATAGCAGGAGTCGATGGGAACGGACAAAGTGAGTTGATAGAAGCCATCACAGGGTTACACAAAGTCGATAGTGGATCTATTAAATTGAACGGGAAAGACATAGTCAATATGAAGCCCCGTAAGATTTATGAAACAGGCGTAGGACATATTCCCCAGGATCGACATAAGCATGGACTGGTATTGGATTTTCCGATTGGAGAAAATATGGTTCTACAAACCTATTACCAAAAGCCCTATTCCAATAAAGGGGTATTAAGCTATAAAAACATTTACAACCAAGCGAGAAAACTGATTAAAGAGTTTGATGTTAGAACACCTTCAGAATTTACTCTTGCCAGGGCTCTATCCGGAGGTAACCAGCAAAAGGCGATCATCGGAAGGGAAGTGGACCGCGATCCCGATCTTCTGATTGCGGCGCAACCGACTCGCGGCCTGGATGTAGGAGCGATTGAGTTTATTCACAAACGCCTGATCGAACAACGGGATAACGGAAAAGCGGTTCTATTACTTTCATTTGAATTGGATGAAATCATGAATGTCAGTGATCGGATCGCCGTTATCTATGAAGGGCAAATTGTAGCCATAGTGAATCCTAAAGAAACAACGGAACAGGAACTTGGACTGCTCATGGCTGGTTCGAAGAGGAAGGAAGCGGGGGAGAACTCACATGTCTAATCGTTTAACAAATATTTTAATCCCGGTCATTTCGGTCCTTTTAGGTATTATTGTGGGAACCGTCATCATGCTGGTCAGTGGTTATGATCCGATTGCAGGATACTCTGCACTTTGGCAAGGGGTATTCGGAGAGATTTATTATGTAGGTGAAACGGTACGTCAAGTGACGCCATACATCTTAGCGGGCTTGGCGGTAGCCTTTGCATTCAGGACCGGATTATTCAATATCGGGGTTGAGGGACAACTGATTGTAGGTTGGCTGGCTGCGGTCTGGGTAGGGGTTGCTTTCGAAGATCTGCCAAAGATCATTCACCTGCCCCTTGCAGTTATCGCAGCTGCACTGGCTGGTGCTTTATGGGGATTCATTCCAGGTTTGCTTAAAGCAAGATATCGTGTACATGAAGTTATTGTAACGATCATGATGAACTATATTGCGCTTCACGTCACGAATGCCATTATCCGTGATGTATTGACAGAACGTAAAGATCGTACAGACTATATAGCTGAGACGTCTTCACTTAAGTCACCTTTCTTTGAAGCTTTAACGGATTACTCAAGACTTCATTGGGGTATTTTTATAGCCCTGGCCTGTGTATTCATCATGTGGTTCTTATTAGAGAAAACAACTCGTGGATATGAACTGCGTTCCGTAGGCTTCAATCAGCATGCTTCCCAGTATGCGGGGATGAACGTGAACGGAAACATTATTCTCTCCATGGTCATCTCAGGAGCGTTTGCGGGACTTGCCGGCGCAATGGAAGGATTAGGGACCTTTGGTTATGCCTCTATTAAAGGAGGATTTACAGGGGTTGGTTTCGACGGAATCGCTGTAGCTCTATTAGGAGGTAACGTGGCGATCGGTGTGGTATTCGCAGCATTGTTGTTCGGAGGCCTGAAAGTGGGAGCCCTAAATATGCCTCTTGAAGCAGGTATTCCAAATGAATTGGTGGATATCATCATCGCCCTTATTATTTTCTTCGTAGCATCAGGTTATATGATTCGTTATCTCATTCAACGTTTTAGTAAAAAGGGGGTGAAATAAGTGGGCTTTATCGATATCTTAACAATCCTTATTCCTTCAACATTATTGTGGGCGTCACCACTTATTTTCACTGCTTTAGGCGGAGCGTTCTCTGAACGTTCTGGAGTGGTAAATATCGGTCTTGAAGGGTTAATGGTGATTGGTGCCTTCTCAAGTATCGTTTTCAATATTGCATTTGCAGATACGTTTGGCTCCGCGACTCCTTGGGTAGCTCTTTTGATTGCCATGTTAATGGGAGGTCTCTTGGCTGTTCTCCATGCCGTTGCTTCCATTTCATTCAGAGCGGACCAGGTTGTTTCGGGTGTAGCCATCAACTTACTTGCCATCGGCTTAACGCTTTTCCTGGTTAAACGCATATACGGTAAAGGTCAAACGGATATCATTTCTGAAGGATTCGGAAAAGTGGATGTTCCATTCCTTCATAAAATTCCGGTGATTGGAGATATTTTCTTTTCCAACACATACTGGCCGCCATTTGTTGCGATCCTTGTATCAATCATTGTTTGGTTCATCATGTTCAAGACTCCATTTGGGTTAAGACTCCGTTCCGTAGGTGAACACCCGATGGCAGCTGACACCATGGGAATTAACGTGACGAAAATGCGCTATATCGGCGTTATCATTTCAGGTGCTTTCGCTGGGGTCGGAGGCGGAGTTTATGCTCAATCGATTTCCTCTGACTTTAGTCATGCTACGATCAGTGGACAGGGGTTCATGGCCTTAGCCGCCTTGATTTTCGGTAAATGGCACCCACTGGGAGCCATGGGTGCAGCGTTATTCTTTGGATTCGCCCAAAGCTTAAGCATCATCGGGTCAAGCATCCCTTTATTTGAAAACATTCCAAGTGTATACCTGTTAATCGCCCCTTACGTATTAACCATCCTGGCACTTACCGGCTTCATCGGACGTGCAGATGCGCCTAAAGCGCTTGGAACACCGTACATCAAAGGGAATCGATAATGTCGATATTATAACGAAGAGACTGGGACAAAAGGATTTATACCAAACAAAACCCGAACTATTATGCCTGAGAATAGGTAAAATAGCTCGGGTTTTTTGATTGCTCAAATATACCTAAGATTTCAATGCTATCCAGAGGTTGATTGGAGTGCAAAACGGAAACTCCTTCGGGGTAGCTTATGTGAGACCTGTCCAGCTGCGGGGCTTAAGGGCACATGTCATAAGTCAAACCGTCCAAGTAGGCAAAGGACACCTTCAGGGCCGTTTCTCCTTATGCCAAAAGCCTCTCGGAGGAAGCCCTTCTGCTTTCCTTCCCGGCGGCTTGCCGAGGAGACTCACGGGCTGCCCGGGGGAAAGCGGAGTCTTGCACGGAAATCATTAGCGGCATAAAGAAGCATCACTGAAATGGTTCGTGTTTAAGCGAGGTTGTTATAGTTTTGTCCCAGTCTCTTTTTACTTTATTCTTTCCCTGTCATAATGAAAACTCCACATGCATATATTAGTTTACTCTATGGGTAATTTTCCAATAGAGGAAGATGCTTGAAATCAATATCTCACTACATGTATAGTTATACATAAATACCGTACAATAAAGGTGTTTATAACTTTTTTGAATACAAAAATTGACGGAAGTATGGAACCAAGGAGGACGGTACGATGACAGCCATAAATGAAGTAGTGAAAAAGAAGCATGGATACACGCTACATATCGTTCAGACAGATAAGTATAAAACGAACAGCCTGATCTTGAAAATGAAAGCTCCTTTGGATCATGAAACTGTGACACTACGAGGGTTGCTCCCTCATGTCATGCAAAGCAGCACGAATACTTATCCGAGTACAACGGATTTAAGGTCTTACTTGGATGAGTTATATGGCGCGAACTTTTTCGTGGATTTAGGGAAAAAAAGGAGAGTACCACATTGTCAGCATGTCTGTTGAAATCGCCAACGAAAAGTTTTTAAAGGACTCTGAGCCCCTGCTTCAAAAAGGGATTGAATTTTTGGCAGATGTACTGCAAAATCCTCATGTTGATGAACAAAACGGATTCGATGAGAAAACGGTCTCTAAAGAAAAACGGAACCAAAAGGTGAGAATCCAAGCAGTATATGATGATAAAATGCGATATGCGAATTCTCGTCTGGTCGAGGAGATGTGTAAAGGAGAAAGGTTCGCCCTTCATGTAAATGGAGTTAGTGAAGAAGTGGACGCTATTACGGCCAAGAGTTTATATGATTATTACAAGAAAGTCATGAGTGAAGACCAATTTGATCTATATGTAATTGGAGATGTAGATGTCCGAGAGGTTGAAATGCTGTGCGACCGGCTCCTTCATTTGAATGAACGTACTCCCCAGGAAGTGGATTCGTCAGAGGTGAAGAGGAAAGAAAAAGAACATGTCGTGAAAGAGAAGCAAGACGTCAAGCAAGGAAAGCTCAATATGGGCTACCGTACTCATACGAAATACGGTGATCGTGACTACTTTGCCCTGCAGGTTTTCAATGGCATTTTCGGCGGTTTTTCCCACTCCAAATTATTCATTAATGTTAGAGAAAAAGCGAGCCTGGCTTATTATGCGGCAAGTAGACTGGAAAGCCATAAAGGCTTATTGATGGTCATGTCCGGAATTGAATTCGAAAAGTATGATCAGGCAGTAGGCATCATCAATGAGCAGCTTAAGGCAATGAAAGATGGGGACTTTACAGAAGGAGAAATAGACCAAACGAAAGCGGTCATCCGCAATCAGCTGCTTGAAACCATTGATACGTCCCGTGGGCTGGTTGAGATCCTCTATCACAACGCTGTCGCCCATGAAGAGATTGATTTATCACACTGGCTGAATGAAATCGAAAAAACGACGAAGGAAGATATCGTCAAAGCAGCCCAAAAAGTCGAGCTTGATACCATCTACTTTTTAACAGGAATGGAGGGATAATGATGAAGAAGATTTCCTTCGATCAACTACAAGAAAACCTGTATTATGAAAAGATGTCGAATGGACTGGATGTCTATATTCTCCCGAAAAAAGGGTTCAACAAGACCTATGCTACGTTTACAACGAAATACGGAAGCATAGACAATCATTTTGTTCCTTTAGACGAAGAAGAATACGTCAAAGTGCCAGACGGGATCGCTCATTTCTTGGAACATAAATTATTTGAAAAAGAAGACGGGGATGTATTTCAGCAATTCAGCCGCCAGGGAGCGTCTGCCAATGCCTTCACATCCTTTACGCGAACGGCCTATCTTTTCTCAAGTACAACCAACGTGGAAAGAAATCTGGAAACCCTAATTGACTTTGTTCAGGACCCATACTTTACAGAAAAGACGGTTGAAAAAGAAAAAGGAATCATTGGACAGGAAATCACCATGTATGATGATAACCCTGATTGGCGTTTGTACTTCGGGGTAATACAGAATATGTACAATAACCACCCTGTAAAGATTGATATCGCAGGAACGATCGAGTCCATCACACCGATCACCAAGGATATGCTGTATCAGTGCTATAACACATTCTACCATCCAAGCAATATGCTTCTCTTTATAGTGGGATCTGTAGATCCCGATCAAATCATGGATCAAATACGTTCTAATCAAGAGAAGAAGGATTATGAGAAAATGCCTGAAATCAAACGTAAATTTGAAGATGAACCTGAAACTGTGGCAGAGCAGAAAAAGGTCCTCAAGATGAACGTTCAAAGCCCTAAATGCCTGGTGGGCCTTAAAGCACCCGAACCAAAACAACAGGGACGGGAAATGCTTAGACAAGAGCTTTCAATGAATGTTTTTCTCGATATGTTGTTCGGTAAAAGCTCTTCACACTACTCTGAACTATACAACGATGGTTTGATCGATGAAACTTTCCATTATGACTTTACACAGGAAAACGGGTTCGGATTCCTGACGGTAGGTGGAGATACAGAAAGGCCCGATGAGTTGGCTGAGAAGGTGCAATCATTACTGCTCAAAGCAAAACAAGAGTCACTCTTTAAAGAAGAGGACTTAGAGAGAACGAAGAAAAAGAAGATTGGAGCGTTTTTACGGGCCATTAATTCTCCTGAGTATATTGCGAACCAATTTACCCGATATGCTTTTAACGAAATGGATCTCTTTGAAGTTGTCCCTACTCTTGAATCATTAACATATAATGACATACAAACAGTAGTGAACACGATTATAAGTGAAGAACGATTCACGGTTTGTCAAGTAGTACCTAAAGCATAAAACAGAGGGAACTGCCGGATGGTAGTTCCTCTCTTTATGTCGATGAATTCTCGAGGTGATACAAATGAAATATGCTTTAATAACTGGGGCTTCAGGTGGGATCGGAAGCAGTACGGCATTAAGGTTGGCGGAAGATGGATGGAATTTATATTTGCATTATCATTCAAATGAGACTGCAATGATAGAATTGGTACGTCAGGTGGAAAAGTATGGTGTGGAGGTCGTCCCCATACGGGCAAATCTTGCTTATCCTGAAGAAGTAGAGAGTCTTGTGAGCAATATCTTTCAACTTGATGCCATTGTATATAGCAGTGGAAACTCGAGTTGGGGGCTATTCCAGGACTTGAAAGAAGAAGAGATGGACTATATGATGAACGTTCATGTGAAAAGTCCCTTGCTCCTTGTGCAAAAGTTGCTGTCGAAGTTGATGGAGCGTAAAGGGAATATTGTTATGGTAAGCTCCATATGGGGACAGATAGGGGGAGCTTGTGAGGTCGTATACTCTACGGTTAAAGGTGCTCAACTTGCTTTCGTGAAATCATTGAGCAAGGAAGTGGCGCCAAGTGGTGTAAGGGTCAATGCCATCGCTCCGGGTGCAGTTGATACTGCCATGATGAGTTCGTTCACTGAAGGGGAGATAGATGCCCTTCAAGAGGAAATTCCAATGGGGCGACTGGCTCAGGCGGATGAAATAGCTGACACGATTCATTTCCTCACCTCTCCTAAAGCCTCTTATATAACAGGTCAAACCCTCGCAGTCAATGGGGGATGGCATACTTGAAAAAGTTTTTCAGCCAAAAGATAAAGGCGAATAATTTTTCCTCCGGGATACAAACTAAGGTTGTATTTCAATAAAGGAGGTCATGACAAATGTCTGTATTAGATAACTGGTCTGATTGGAAAAACTTCTTAGGCGACCGCCTTCACCAAGCTCAACATGGTGGGATGGAGAACGAAACGATTTCTGATTTAGCCTATCAAATTGGTGATTATCTGGCGAATCAAGTTGAAGCAAAAAACGATCAGGAAAAAGTGTTAGCTGATTTATGGTCTGTCGCTTCTCCTGAAGAGCAACATGCCATCGCAAACATGATGGTTAAACTTGTAAACAACAACGGTACTCGTTAAGGAGAGGGATTTTTCCTCTCCTTTTTCTCATATTTAGGGCTGTATTTACTTCTTTTATTATGTGATCAATGCTTATAGTGATCAATAAAACCAGTTCCTTTATGTTAAAATGAGAAATTGTACATATTTATGTAGGTTTTGCTTTTCTATTATTGGAAAATCATTTATTATAATACCTAGATGTTTTTATGACTTTACGAAATGTGTCAATTTCTATCGAATTGAAATGTCACACATGTCATGGAGGTAACCAATGGAACGCAAAGAATGGTATTTAGAGTATGAAATCCAAAAAAATCGTCCTGGCCTCTTAGGTGATATTTCCTCGTTATTAGGAATGCTTTCTATAAATATTGTGACGATAAATGGAGTCGATGAAGGAAGAAGGGGAATGCTTCTCCTTGCCAATAATGATGAACAGATCATGAGACTTGAATCCATCCTGCAAACGATGGATACAATCAATGTGACAAAGCTCCGGGAACCAAAATTAAGGGACCGGCTTGCGGTCCGTCACGGGCGGTATATTCAACGTGACGCCGATGATAAGAAAACGTTTCGGTTTGTCCGTGATGAACTTGGTTTATTAGTCGATTTTTTAGCAGAGCTATTTAAGCAAGAGGGACATAAACTTGTTGGGATCAGAGGGATGCCCCGTGTGGGGAAGACGGAATCCATCGTGGCTTCTAGTGTATGTGCAAATAAGAAATGGCTTTTTGTCTCTTCTACACTATTGAAGCAAACGATAAGAAGCAAGCTGATTGAAGATGAATACTCATCTGAAAATCTTTTTATTATCGATGGAATCGTTTCAACTCGCCGGGCAAGTGAGAAGCACTGGCAGCTTGTAAGAGAAATTATGAGATTACCTGCAGTGAAAGTGATTGAACATCCTGATATTTTCGTTCAAAACTCTGAATATTCACTTGAAGATTTTGATTATATCATTGAACTGAGAAACGATCCTGATGAAGAGATTACATATGAATTGGTAGAACAAAATAATCTATTTCAAAATTCCGATTTTGGAGGTTTTGATTTTTAATATTGGAAGGTGTTAATTGGTGACGGAATTAGGAATTCGTTTAAAGGAAGCGCGGGAAGCTAAAGGCTATAGCCTGGATGACCTGCAGAAAATAACCAAAATTCAAAAGCGTTATTTGGTCGGGATTGAGGAAGGCTCGTATGATGCGATGCCTGGGAAGTTCTATGTGCGGGCATTTATTAAACAGTATTGTGAAGCGGTTGGTCTTCCATCTGAAGTGATCTTTGAGGAATATAAGGATGATATTCCGACTACATACGATGATGAAATACCTGTTTCCCTTTCAAGGGTACAGTCCAGGAAGTCTGTATCAGAAAGTTCCGGCAAGGTATTTGACTTCGTTCCAAAGCTTCTTATCGCATTGTTTGTCATTGGTGCATTGGTAGTTGTATGGGTTTTTTGGCAGGGGAAAGTGGGAGACAAGGCTCCTGAGACGCAACCTTCTGAGAACCAGGAGCAAGTGGCTGTAGATGAAAATGAAAAGGCTGAAAAGGAGAAGCCTGCAGATGTAGGCGATGATCAAGCTGAAACAGAAGAAGATGCTCCTGCTCAAGAAGAAGATGAGGCTGACGAAGAGGAACCAAAGTCGGAACAGTCACTGGATGCAGTTAATACAGAAGGCAAGAAAACCACTTATGAGCTTAAAAATACAGACGACTTCAAGCTCCGATTATCGGCTAAGGGCGACACGTGGATCGGGGTTTACAACACTGAGGATGATTTATTGTTTGAGGGCCTTCTGAAGGAGGGGAATGAAAAGGAATTTGACTTTTCCAAGGAGAAGGTAGCTTATCTGGTCATCGGAAATGCTGCGAATACAGATATTTCAGTGAATGGAAAAATGCTGGAGTATAAAGTGTCTCCTACAGAGGTAGTAAGGCAGGATATCGTCATCAACTACGAACGGGAAGCAACACAATAGTGAAGAATGAAGGAGTGTTCATAACTCCTTCATTCTTACATACTAGCAGGATAACGTTTATGAGCATTGGAGGTAGAAAGGTGAATTTACCTAATAAGATAACAGTTTCCAGGATATTTTTAATACCATTATTTCTTATCATCATGCTGGCACCATTAAATTGGGGCGACATGATATTTCTTGGGGCAGAAATGCCGGTTAAGCATTTTGTCGGGGCTTTAATCTTCATCATTGCCGCAACGACTGATTGGGTCGATGGATACTATGCACGAAAGCTTGACCTCGTTACGAACCTAGGGAAATTCCTAGATCCATTAGCGGATAAGTTGCTCGTTTCTGCAGCATTGATTGTCCTCGTTGAGCTTGGTCTTGCTCCGTCGTGGATTGTCATCATCATCATCAGCCGAGAGTTTGCCGTAACAGGTCTCCGTCTGGTGTTGGCAGGAGAAGGGGAAGTGGTTGCAGCGGGGCAATTAGGAAAGATCAAGACATGGGCACAGATCATTGCCATTTCAGCCCTGCTTTTGCATAACGCCATTTTCGAATTAATCAACCTTCCATTTGCGACCATTGCTCTATGGGTAGCTATGTTCTTTACCATTTGGTCCGGTTGGGATTATTTCAAACATAACAAAAAAGCATTTGTAAATTCAAAATAACATATACAAAGAAGGGGATTGATTCTTACAGGGTCATCCCCTTCTTTACATCAGCTATAGGGGGAGATCATGATGAACGCAGAAATTATCGCAGTTGGATCTGAATTGCTATTAGGTCAAATCGTCAATTCGAATGCTCAATTCATTTCAGAGCAACTGGCTGAAGTGGGTGTAAATGTCTATTACCATACAAGCGTCGGAGATAACCCGGTCCGTTTGAAACATGCCATCCAGGTAGCAAGAGAAAGAGCAGATCTGTTGATATTTACAGGAGGGCTCGGACCCACGAAAGATGATTTGACAAAAGAAACCATTGCGGATGCATTAGGCACGACCCTAAGCATGGACGAAGATGCATTGAAATCGATAAAAGATTATTTTTTAAAGGTCGATCGTGAAATGACACCCAATAATGAAAAGCAGGCTCTTATTCTAGCGGGTTCAGAAGTACTGAAGAATGAACACGGTATGGCTCCCGGGATGTTATTGAAAAGGGATACTAAAGCTTATATGCTTCTGCCGGGACCTCCTTCAGAAATGAGGCCGATGTTCAGTAAATATGGAAAACAGGCGATTCTCTCCTTGATGAAGAAGAAAGAAGTCATCCTTTCGAGGGTCCTCCGTTTCTTTGGAATAGGAGAAGCGCAGCTTGAAACGGAGTTAGAGGATTTGCTTGATAAGCAGACCAATCCTACCATTGCCCCTCTTGCAAGTGACGGGGAAGTGACTTTGAGGCTGACGGCTAAGCACGAGTCAAGGGAGACGGCCATGGCTTTATTGGATTCGACAGAAAGGGAGATCCTGAACATTGTAGGTGAGTACTTTTATGGCTATGATCAAGCTTCAATCGTAGAAGTGGGACTTAGACTATTGAAGGAAAAATCCCACACCATATCATGTGCTGAGAGCTTAACAGGAGGATTATTTCAGGCTCAATTAACATCTATTCCCGGTGCATCAGAGGTGCTGAATGGTGGGGTGATTTGTTACCAGGATGAGATTAAGAAGAAGATTTTATCTGTCAAGGCTGATACCTTGAAGCAATATTCATCCGTAAGCGAGCAATGTGCTCTGGAACTCGCTGATAATGTAAGGGAGCTTTTTTCTACAGACATCGGGATCAGCTTCACAGGGGTAGCAGGTCCTGAGCCACACGGAGGTCATCCCGCTGGGACTGTTTGGATCGGTTTATCCTTTAAAGGCAGGCCGACCAGGGCTTTTCAACTGAATCTCGGCGGAGGGCGGAATGGCAACCGTTTGAGAACAGCAAAGTATGGATGGTACTATTTGATCAAGGAATTAAGTTAGGTCATGGAACGGCTGTCTTCCACAGGGGGGCAGCTTTTTGACGTATTTGGATGAGTTCTGTCATTCAACATGTTTAGAAACTGATCATTTCATACATACCTATCCGATTCAATACTTACCAGCTATCGAAAAAAACCGAATGAATGTTCGATTTTTTTCTTGTTTTCTATAATAAAAACGTTTATAGTATAGATAGGTTGGATTTGAGACAAGATTATAAGTTGTCGATTACAAGTTCTATATTCAAAGGAGGAAGATTTGTGAGCGATCGTAAAGCAGCCTTAGATATGGCGTTAAAACAAATAGAAAAGCAGTTTGGTAAAGGCTCAATCATGAAACTTGGGGAGCAGACTGATAGAAAAGTTGTTACATGCCCAAGTGGTTCATTGGCATTGGATGCAGCTCTTGGAGTTGGCGGGTATCCTCGTGGAAGAATCATCGAGGTATATGGTCCCGAATCATCAGGTAAAACAACAGTGGCGCTTCACGCGATTGCAGAGGTTCAGGCTCAAGGAGGTCAAGCGGCATTCATCGACGCAGAGCACGCACTTGATCCCGAATATGCTCAAAAGCTTGGAGTAAACATAGATGAATTATTACTTTCTCAACCAGATACGGGTGAGCAGGCACTGGAGATTGCAGAAGCTTTAGTACGGAGCGGAGCAGTGGATGCTATCGTCATTGACTCTGTTGCTGCCCTGGTACCAAAAGCCGAAATCGAGGGGGAGATGGGTGATGCCCACGTAGGTCTTCAAGCTCGTTTAATGTCACAGGCCCTTCGTAAGCTTTCTGGTGCGATCAACAAGTCAAAGACCATTGCGATTTTTATTAACCAGATCCGTGAGAAGGTCGGAGTCATGTTCGGAAATCCTGAGACAACGCCTGGTGGTCGTGCACTGAAATTCTATTCTTCTGTACGTCTAGAAGTCCGTCGTGCTGAGACCCTCAAACAGGGTAATGAAATGGTAGGGAACAAAACAAAGATCAAGGTCGTAAAGAATAAAGTCGCTCCACCGTTCCGTGTAGCCGAAGTGGATATCATGTATGGAGAAGGGATTTCCAAAGAAGGTGAAATCGTCGACCTTGGATCTGAGCTGGACATTGTCCAGAAGAGTGGAGCCTGGTACTCTTATAATGAAGAACGTTTAGGTCAAGGACGTGAAAATGCAAAGATTTTCCTTAAAGAAAATCCGGAAATCCGCACAGAAATCATGCTGAAGATCCGTGAACACTATGGATTGGATACTGGGCGTGCTGAAACGGACGATCAAGGTGAATTAAGCCTATTGGAAGACTGATTAATATGGAGGAGAAGCAGACGTCTTCGTTTGCTTCTCTTTATTATGTATGTTTACCAATGATATGGTAGAAAATAGTAACATTCCCAAAATCGTTTCAATAAAAGAGACCAGGTCAAGATTTACAGTCTTCTAAGGAAACAGATAGAATAGTTGAAACAAATGATTTGGATGTTTTTAGCACCCATAATCCCTCTATGACAGCGTCACTTATAGTCGAATGGAAAAAAACCCTTGAGAAATCTAGTGATAGAAGGCTCTACCCCTTGACAATAAATTTTCAGAGATTTAAAATTAACATGTATATTTTACAAATTTTTCGAATGAATATTTGAAAGCCTAGCGCTGTATATTTTGTTCAAATGAGCAATGTACAAGCCGACATGTAAAAGACATGATGACAGTTCATAGCAAGAGGAGGTGAAATAATGCAACCTATTACAATCATCTTCATTTTGCTTGGCCTAATCGTCGGTGTAGTTGTTGGATACTTAATTCGTAAGTCCATTGCTGAAGCAAAGATTGCTGGTGCTAAAGGTTCAGCAGAGCAGATTTTAGAAGATGCAAGGCGCGAGGCGGATGCTCTGAAGAAAGAAGCACTTTTAGAAGCAAAGGACGAAAATCATAAACTTCGCACAGAAATGGAAAATGAACTTCGTGAACGAAGAAATGAATTGCAAAAACAAGAAAATCGTTTAATGCAAAAAGAGGAAAACCTCGATCGAAAAGATGAAACGCTGGATAAGCGTGAAGCTTTACTTGAGAGAAAAGAGGGGACTCTTAACGAAAGACAACAACATATTGAAGAGATGGAAAGCAAAGTGGACGAGATGGTACGATCACAGCAAACCGAGCTAGAACGTATCTCGAGCTTAACTCGTGACGAAGCGAAAGGGATCATTCTCGACCGCGTTGAAAATGAACTCTCCCATGATATCGCTATTATGGTCAGAGAGCATGAAACACGGGCGAAAGGAAGACGCCGATAAGAAAGCGAAAGAAGTCCTTTCACTGGCTATACAACGTTGTGCTGCCGAACATGTGGCTGAAACGACAGTTAGTGTTGTGAATCTACCGAATGATGAGATGAAAGGTCGAATTATTGGGCGAGAAGGACGTAACATTCGTACGCTGGAAACACTTACAGGAATCGATTTGATCATTGATGATACTCCTGAAGCGGTTATTCTTTCTGGTTTTGATCCGATTCGTAGAGAAACGGCTCGAATTGCATTAGAGAAATTAGTACAGGATGGACGTATCCACCCTGCACGTATTGAAGAGATGGTAGATAAATCCAGACGTGAAGTGGATGAATACATCCGTGAAATTGGAGAACAAACCACATTCGAAGTTGGCGTTCATGGGCTTCACCCGGATTTAATTAAAATCCTTGGCCGTTTGAAGTATCGTACCAGTTACGGTCAAAACGTATTGAAACACTCAATGGAAGTGGCATATCTTTCAGGGGATTACTGGCAGCTGAGCTTGGTGAAGACGAAAGACTGGCTAAACGTGCCGGATTACTTCATGATATCGGTAAAGCGATTGACCATGAAGTAGAAGGAAGTCATGTTGAAATTGGTGTTGAACTGGCCACGAAGTATAAAGAACACCCGGTGGTCATTAACAGTATTGCTTCTCACCATGGAGATACAGAGCCAACCTCCATCATTGCGGTTCTTGTTGCAGCAGCAGATGCACTTTCAGCTGCTCGACCAGGGGGCAAGAAGCGAGACGCTTGAGAACTATATCCGTCGCCTAGAGAAGCTCGAAGAAATTTCAGAGTCTTATGAAGGCGTTGAGAAGTCCTTTGCGATCCAGGCAGGACGTGAAGTGCGAATCATGGTAAGACCTGAAGCCATTGACGATTTGGAATCTCACCGATTAGCAAGGGATATCCGTAAACGAATTGAAGATGAGCTTGATTACCCGGGCCATATTAAAGTAACGGTCATACGTGAAACAAGGGCTGTCGAATACGCGAAATAAGAGGTTGACTCGAGAAGGGGATATTCCCTTTTTGAGTCAGCTTTTTTTTATGGTTTATATCCTTAAGATTCATATAGTGAATTCTATAGGGATGAATAGACGGCAACTTATTTGTGATACAATAACTACATGACTCAATACATATAGAGAAGGGACATTTATTTTTCATGAAAATATTATTTGTTGGAGACGTAGTCGGTTCACTGGGCCGAGAAATGATTACAGAATACCTTCCGAAGTTAAAGAAGAAGCATTCACCGGATTTTACCATTGTGAACGGGGAAAATGCAGCATCAGGCAGGGGAATCACAGAGAAAATATATAAACAATTTATACAAGATGGCGCCAATATGGTGACTTTAGGGAATCATGCTTGGGACAATAAAGACATTTTCAATTTTATAGAATCATCTAAACAGTTGGTGAGACCGGCTAATTTTCCTGAAGGAACCCCTGGCACCGGACTAGTATTTGGGGAAGTGTACGGTAAAGAAGTAGCGGTCATCAACGCCCAGGGAAGAACCTTCATGCCTCCTCTGGATGACCCGTTTAAAGCACTTGATGAGCTTGTTGACGAAGCCAAAAAGAGAACATCCATTATCTTTGTTGATTTTCATGCAGAGGCAACAAGTGAAAAGCAGGCAGTCGGATGGTTCCTGGATGGGCGTGTATCTGCCGTAGTAGGAACCCATACCCATGTTCAAACAGCTGATAACCGAATCCTTCCCAATGGAACAGCATTTATGTGTGATGTCGGTATGACAGGTCCTTATGATGAAGTGCTTGGAATGAGTAAGGAGTCTGTTTTAAAAAGATTCCAGACAAGTCTGCCTGTTCGGTTTGAAGTTCCAAAGACGGGCAGGAAGATATTGAGTGCCTGTTTAATTGATATTGATCAAAAAACGGGTAAAGCGAAAAAAATAGAACGGATATTAATCAACGAAGACCATCCATTTATGGCAGAATATTAAATGTTTTCATTCCTTTTTTCGGTGTGACCGGAATGATTTGTCCATTTCCTGAATATAGTATCAGTGGAATCATTTATACCAAGTTTGTTCTTTACCACGGACATACGGTATGGGGGAAATGACAAGGAGGAAAAGGAATGGAAATATTAAAAGTTTCAGCAAAATCTAATCCTAATTCTGTAGCTGGTGCACTTGCCGGTGTTCTTCGTGAGAGAGGAGGAGCTGAGATCCAGGCTATTGGCGCTGGTGCTTTAAATCAGGCAGTCAAAGCAGTCGCCATTGCCAGAGGCTTTGTTGCTCCTAGTGGTTTAGATTTGATATGCATCCCGGCATTTACAGATATTTTGATTGATGGAGAAGAGCGGACGGCGATAAAGTTAATTGTGGAACCAAGATAATATATTATAGGCTGTTCATTAAAGTGGGTACTTTAGTGGACAGCCTTTATATTATTCCATAGTATGATAAGTAGCAGGAACTGACAGATGAGAGGATGAGGAAACATGATATTTGATGCACACTGCGACGTGCTGATGAAGTTATACCTGAAACCCGGGCAGGCGGCATTTCAATCTCAGCATTCATTACATATTACATATCCAATGCTAATTGAGAAGAGAAGCAGGGTCCAATTGTTCGCCATCTATATTCCATCACATCTGAAAGCGGGGCAGGCAGCGTTTTCAAGCGGCGTTGGAAATGGTGAACCTTTTTCATAATGAGATATTGAAACCAAATCCCAAGCTAAGGCATGTAACCTCCAAACATGAAGTCGATAGGCTTGCCCATGATGAAATTGGTGCCATGCTTACATTGGAAGGTACTGAGGCTATTGAAGAGGATCTCACGAAGCTCGAAATCCTTTACAGACTTGGAGTCCGTTCTGTAGGTTTAACGTGGAATTGGGCCAATGCAGCAGCAGACGGTGCGTTAGAGCCAAGGGGGGGAGGCTTGACTCATTTTGGGCATGAGGTCGTATCCTTTTTAAATCAGAATAAGGTATGGACCGATGTTTCCCACCTTAGTGAAAAAGCGTTCTGGGATACAATGGAATGTGCTGAATATCCGATAGCTTCACATTCCAATGCGTACTCCATATGTCCACACCCACGTAATTTGAAGAATGACCAAATTCAAGCGATGATCAAAAAGGATAGTGTGATGGGGATTACGTTTGTCCCTCCATTTTTAAATAAAAAGGGACATGCGGTTGTGACAGATGTTATCAGACATGTAGAGCATGTATGCAGCCTCGGGGGAGAAAATCACATTGGCTTCGGCTCAGATTTCGATGGGATATCCGAAACCGTGCAGGGACTATCCTCATTTCATCAATATGACAATCTGATCAATGCCCTTCAACGATACTATAGTGAGAGTCAGGTGAAAAAATTCCTTTTCAATAACTTCGCAGAAAGGTTAACAGGCTGATCACGGACCAGGCCATCAAAGAGACCCATCTTTGATGGCCTGTATGTTTCAACAAGAAAGTGTTTTCAATTTCATAAATTATTCATTCCGGTAGTGAATTAAATAGAAAAGTGATAAACTGATAGAGTGAACGTAAACCGTAAATACGGTGACAAACCTTAGTAGAATTGAAGTGTTCGAAAAAATAGAATTTGCTGATCTTATAGATGTTGCAAAATTGAATGAAGGGGTGTAATAAATGAAGGAACAACTTTCATGGAAAGTTGGCGGCCAGCAGGGTGAAGGGATAGAGAGTACGGGTGAAATTTTCTCTATGGCTCTCAATCGCCTTGGGTATTACTTATACGGGTACCGTCATTTCTCCTCTCGAATTAAGGGAGGCCATACAAATAATAAGATTCGGGTCAGCACGACACAAGTGCGTGCGATTGCAGACGACCTCGATATCCTTATCGCCTTTGATCAGGAAACCATTGATGTGAATTATAAAGAATTACATAGTGATGGAGTCATTATTGCAGATGAAAAGTTTAAGCCTGAGAAACCTGAAGATACGGATGCATCTCTCTATATCATACCTTTCACTCAGTTAGCTACAGAATTGGGGACGTCGTTGATGAAGAATATGGTGGCCGTCGGTGCGACATGTGCCGTTCTAAACCTGGATCCTGACGTTTTTAAGGAAGTCGTGGAGGAGATTTTCGGCCGTAAAGGTGAGACCGTAGTAGAGAAAAACATGGAAGCCATCAGGCAAGGATTCCAAAAGATGAAAGCTGAACTGGGAAGCAAGGTTGGTTCATTACAATTGAAAGAAGCAGATGGAAATAAGCGCATGTTTATGATCGGAAACGATGCGATTGCACTCGGAGCACTGGCTGGGGGAGTTCGTTTGATGGCAGCATATCCAATTACACCTGCGTCAGAAATCATGGAATACCTCATTAAGAAGCTTCCGATGGTTGGTGGAACGGTTATCCAAACAGAAGATGAGATTGCAGCCGCAACGATGGCGATCGGTGCAAACTATGGTGGAATCCGTTCATTCACTGCATCTGCGGGACCAGGTCTTTCTCTTATGATGGAAGCAATCGGCTTATCCGGTATGACAGAACAGCCTTTAGTAGTAGTGGATACACAACGTGGGGGACCGTCAACGGGACTACCAACGAAACAGGAACAGTCCGATTTAATGGCCATGATTTACGGTACCCACGGAGAAATACCAAAGATCGTCCTGGCTCCAAGTACTGTACAGGAAGCATTCTATGATACGGTGGAGGCGTTTAACCTCGCTGAAGAGTATCAATGTCCAGTCATCATCCTTTCTGACCTTCAACTTTCCCTAGGAAAGCAAACCGTTGAACCTCTCGATTACAGTAAAGTGGAAATTCGCAGAGGCAAGCTTGTCGGCAATGAATCCGACTTAAATGAATTAGAGGCGAAGAAATATTTTAAGCGTTTTGAAGTAACAGAAGATGGGGTATCTCCACGTGTCATTCCTGGAATGAAGAACGGGATTCACCATGTTACCGGAGTAGAACATGATGAAACAGGTAAACCTTCAGAATCTCCTGCGAATAGACAAGCTCAGATGGATAAACGGATGCGAAAAGTGGAGAATCTCCGCTTTAACAATCCTATTCACACTCATGCACCCCACGAGGATGCCGATTTATTATTGGTCGGTTTTAACTCAACACGTGGAGTGATAGAGGAAGCAATGGTACGTCTTGAAGCAGATGGGCTGAAAGTAAACCACGCTCATGTTCGCTTACTACACCCCTTCCCGTCGGAGGATCTGGAGCCACTTATGCAATCAGCGAAGAAAGTGGTCGTGATTGAGCATAATGCAACAGGACAATTGGCTGATATTATAAAAATGAATGTCGGGTATGGGAACAAAATCACGAAAATGACAAAGTATGATGGAACACCATACTTACCAAATGAAATTCATACTAGATGTAAGGAGTTGATCTGATCCATGGCTACCTTTAAAGATTTCAGAAATAATGTTAAACCCAACTGGTGTCCTGGATGTGGTGACTTCTCTGTACAGGCAGCGATTCAACGAGCATCTGCAAATGTAGGACTGAATCCTGAACAATTGGCAGTCGTTTCAGGTATCGGTTGCTCAGGACGTATTTCAGGTTACATTAACTCATACGGTTTTCATGGGATTCATGGACGTTCTCTTCCTATCGCCCAAGGATTAAAAATGGCCAATAAGGATTTAACTGTCATCGCTTCAGGTGGGGATGGAGATGGATTTGCCATCGGACTTGGACATACGATCCACGCGATTCGCCGTAATGTAAATGTGACGTACATCGTTATGGATAACCAAATTTATGGACTGACAAAAGGACAGACATCTCCACGTTCTTCAACTGGATTCAAGACAAAATCAACGCCTCAGGGGAGCATCGAGCCTGCACTGGCACCGATGGAAATGGCCCTTACGGCGGGTGCCACCTTTGTTGCCCAAAGCTTCTCGTCTGACTTAAAGGAATTGACAGCATTAATCGAAGCGGGACTTAATCATAAAGGGTTTTCATTGATTAATGTGTTCAGCCCTTGTGTAACCTATAATAAAATCAATACGTACGATTGGTTCAAAGAGAATCTTACAAAGCTTGCTGATGTGGAAGGATATGACCCATCTAATCGGGAGCAGGCAATGAATACCCTCATGGAAAAGGATGGACTGGTGACGGGATTGATTTATCAAAACAAAGAACAGCCTTCATACCAGGAGCTTGTGGCTGGGTATTCCGAAGAACCCCTGAGTACTCACGATTTAAGATTAGATGAACGTAAATTTGATGAATTGGTGAAGGAATTTATGTAATAATAGCTTTTTCAAAAAGAGAGATTAGGTGCATTTGCGCTTAATCTCTCTTTTTTATTATCGAGATTAAACTGTCCAATCAAGGAATGATGTTTTACATATAATAAATATAAAAGAATATTCTGTGGGGGGAAAAAGATGAAAAATAATCTTGATAGAGTTAATGAAGCATATTATGGTGAAATGGGAGAATATATGAAATCTAAAACAATAAAAAGAATAAATTGGATCTTAAATCATGTTGTTGGCGAAAAAGTTTTAGATGTGGGATGCAGTCAAGGGATTATTGATATATTATTAGCTAGAAAAGGTATACATGTTACAGCGGTTGATATAGAAAAAGAAGCAATTCAATATGCACAAAAAGAATTGAGTAAAGAAAAACAATCAACAAGAGAGAAAGTGGAATTAATCCATGCAAATTATCTTCATTATGATGTTAATAGAAAATTTAACTGTATATTATTAACAGAGATTTTAGAACATTTTGAAGAGTCATCATTAATCATTAAAAAAGTATATAAAATGCTAAGTAATGGTGGTAGAGTGATTGTAACAATCCCTTTTGGAATCAATGAACATCCAGGACATTTAAGAACTTTATACTTGGCAGAATTGTACAAAGAACTTTACCCATATATGAATATACAAAAAGTTGAAATGATTGAAAGTTGGATTGGTCTTATTTGTGAAAGGAAAATAGAAGTAGAAGAATATGTTGATGTTAGCATTCCAATAAAATTAGTAGAAGAAATAGAAAAGGGATTTTTTAAAAAAGAAAGAAAACTTCTTGATCAATTAAATTATCAAAAAAAGCTGAATGATAGCAAAGAAACATAGTTTAAAAGCCAATTAACAAATTTTTTTTAGCTTCACCCGAATATAGGACAATGATTAAAGGTCCCCATATTTGGGTTTTTTCAAGTTTTTGAAAGAATAACCCGTTAATAATAATAATGATTCATAAATTTCACCGGAAAATTGATTATCATTAAAAAGGTCTATACTTTTTACAAAAAAGGTATTATAAGCTACTCACAACTTTTATTGGGATTACCAGAGCTCTATTTCTTGCTACCCAGTTTTAAAAGAGTATCTGACTATTAGCTAACAGTCCCTTCAAAACCAATATTGAGCTTGGCTTAAATCTAAGAAATGTTCAATTCGAAAAGTGCTTAAACTAATGGAGAGAAGTTGATAAAAACTGGGTATGAGTGGCTTTTAATCAAAGGGCAATGGAGTAGGAAAAACTGGTCGTCCATCTTCTAAAACTCTAACACTAGAAGAACGAGAGGTGGATGTAGAAAAAAACGTAACAACTTTTTTAAAAAACACATTGAAATAAGAATACAGATATAATCATCATTAGCGGGAATTGAAAAAATGACCCCTTCTCAATATAGGGGTCATTCACAATCCGCTTAGGACATTTTTTTACAGGTGTGCAGTCATCTCTAAAGTTTTTCATCAATTAATATAGTTGAAGGTTACTAATGATTTCTGAATTAATATCATTTGTCTCAATGATTAATGTATTGATAGGTGTTTTTTTTGCATCTTGACCAATAAACCATCCTAGTACGGGGTCCTTCGAGCCTCTTAACAGTCGAGTTTTAATATTGCTTTTTGAATGAATAGAGAGTTTCATTACTTTTCTACTATTTCTAAAACAAATAACTTCATTAGAATTGTGTTGCACATCGATATCAGGTGCAAAATGCCATAAAACTTTATAATTGTGCATTTTTGTTGATATAATTTTATCATGTACTTTAATGAATTTCTGACTTTTTTGATATTTTATTGTCCTTTCATGAACTACACCGGCATATCGTCTGTTTATACCTTTCACTTCTGAATAATCTTTTCCAATTTTATATTGCTGAATTTTCACATGATTAAATTTATTGTCCACTCTTGGAAGGCTTGTATCATCCACAATTAAAGTATTATGAGAAAATGATGAATAAGCATATTTTGTGAAAGGGTCTTCATAATCATACCCATTTGGTCCACTTTCAACAAGAATGTCACCATCTGAGTAAAGCCAAATTGACAAATCATCACAATGCTTATGATAGCTAGTATAGTAAGCCGCATAAAATAATAAATAAGTTCCACCACTACCTTTTTTCCATTCATCTCTAAACACTGCATATCCAGATTGAGGAAAAACTTTATCTATATAGGGTGGAGGTAGTCCTTTAAGTCCTTTACTAATAGCATATAAATAATATTTGTTATGTGGCCAAAGATGAGAAGAGGGAATATCTTTAAAGAATGTATCTCCTATTAATGGCCATCTTCCGTCAGGTTTAATGATATATGTGGCATAGTCAGCTAGTGAATCGTATTTTTGAGAAAAGAAATGATGATCGAGGCTATTTTCGAAAAATTTAGCGTACCGCAATACGGCATTGGCAATAACCTGATGGTAGCTAGGAGAATGTTCTAAATGGACACCTTCACTGGAAATGATATAATTAAAATAATTTGTTAATCTTTTTATTGCTAACTTTTTTATTTCATTACTTTCTTTTATATTATTAAAATATTCACTAAAGACTAATAAGCTTTCATCTTGAAACATACCATGATTTGTATTTGTCGTATGAAAAGATTCTGTTCGTAATAAGTTAACATGCAATAAGATGTTCTCGTAAAAAAAAGATATTTCCTTTTCGCTTAGTAAACACCTGGCACAATCAAAAAAATGGATCCAAATAACTAATCTTCTAGCAGTTACTTCATCGCTCCATGCCATTTTATGTTTAGGAATGGGTTTAGGATTTTTACTGATCCAATCTTTAATAATTGTAAATCCATAGGTGATATATTCCTTTTTTCCGAGTTTAGTAAAAGAGGCAATCAAATCTGTTAAAAAGAAATGTCCATGTAATTGTCTTAGAAACGATCTGGATCGTTTACTTTTGTTTTCCCAGTCAATACCATTAGTGAAATTTATTGTTCCATAGGAAGGGAAGCTGAAATTTCCCTTTAGTATATTTTCGCTTGAGTACATATAATTATTCTTATTTAAAGGTTTTATAAGCAAATCTTGTAATTTTTTCATTTGCAAATTTGTTTTTTTATCTTTATAAAACTGAACTATTTTTTGCTTATCCTCTGGCCAACTATAAAGAATTCTTCCTTCACTCATGTGTTAGACTTCCTCTCTAAAAAGAGTTTTGTGAAGATGTCTTCTATCATAGTAACAATCATGTTTTTGTCAAAGTTATTCTTAACATGTTGCATAAGAATTTGTTCTACATTTTTATGAGAACTTTGATTTTTAATCAACGCTACTGCCTCATGAATATTGTTATAAATAAACTGAGTAGGGTATATGTTTGATGCACCTTCCCAGTTTCTTATAACAGGTACTGCACCCGAGGCCATGCCTTCTGAAACTGATAAATGAAAGCTTTCAAAATCACTTGTGGATAGAATATAGCCAATCTTATTTAACCATGAAGGTACATCATTGTCCCATCCATCAAAAAAAACACTATTTCTCCAAGGAGATATTTTAATCCTTTTAAAAATATCTTCATAATATTTTCTTTCTTGGTTATTTCTCCATAACCAATTATATTCCATTGGCTGTTTCCCTTTTATAAATAATTTGTACCTTGCATCATATTTCCATAGCTCTTCAAAAATATTTAAAGCTATGTCTAATCTCTTTAGTTTGGGTACGAATCCGATAATTCCTATATTGTATATTGAACTATTGATTTTCTTGTTTGTAAATTTGCTAGTGTCTACTACATTGGGAATTACTTTACCTAAATTAGAAGGTATCTTATTCTTTGATTCGATTATTTTTCTTAAATGTGAAGACACATAGATCACTTTATCGACTCTTTCCCACAGTATCTTTTGGGTAAGTTGAGACATTCTTTCTTGTCCTAACATTCTAATAATCAATAGTTGCTTTTGGAGTTTATGTTGAGAGTACCATACAGAATTACCTAGACCCCATTCACAAAAGATGATATCTGCCCATTGAAGTAACTGAGTACTTTTTTTGATATCATGTTTCTCGTGTCCACTCCATTTATCAATCTTGAGTTCAAATCGGGGGTGATTGTTAAAGTAATCGATAATTTCTTTTGTGAATTTTAAGTCATGGCCAGCTATTAACAATTTGATCATTGATTTTCACCTCTTGAAGATCCTTTTATGTGAGGCAGAATTTTTTGATAAACGGAATCAAATGTGTGTCTTAAACTTACTTGATGGATGCGCTCAGCAACAAGATTATATATATCTTTATTGTCAAATGCTAATTTGATTTTTTTTATGAATTCAAGTTCAGAATTGGCGTACAATGGATAATCAGTACCAAATAAATTTTCATGAAGTTTAGTTCGATTTAATATAACTGGTTTATGAAACAAACCATATTCCAATACTTTAGTGGATATCTCCATTGAATGATCTAAAGAAGAATCTCTCCATGAAATACCGATATAACTCTCTTTAATGTTTCTAAATACTTCTTCTCGAGAGGCACTCTCAATCCATTTAATATTTGTGTTCGAACTAAATGCTTTTTTTACCATTTCCTTATAATTTTCTTTATACGGGTGATTATGAAATTTATTTCCGATTATTAAAAATTTCAATTTAGGGTCTTTAATTTTGTTGAAAGCAAAAATCATATTTGGCATCATCCAATATGGGGATAACTTTCCGGCATATATTATTTGATTGTTAATAAGAATTGAAGTGTTTGAAGTTGTATGAATTTTAGGGAGTAAAGGTGGGAGTAAAAGGAAATTGTTATCATTGGTATTCAATTTTTGTTTGTAATATTGTAACAGTTCATTTGTTTGACATAGAATCTTGTTGGAAAACTTAAGAATCCGCTTAAATTGTTCTATATCGTCTTTATTTGACTGCGACGTAGGGAAATCTGTAAAGTAAAACCAAACCTTGTTTCTTATTAGATCGTTAGAATTACTCACTAAAAATTTTGAGAAATTGAACCCTCTTACAATTAACAAGTCAAATTTCTCTTTACTAAATAGTAAATCTATTTGCTGAAGTGCACCTATTTGGGTTAATTTACCTGTAGGGTGATTGTCTACCATATGGAAATTTTTGTATTTCAACAAAGGATTTATCAATTGTTTATTTTTAATTGATTTATATACTATTACTTTAACGGAATTGTTATTATCTTGTAGTAGCATTTCAGCTAAGGATACTAACCAAATGGAGGACCCATCTATAATATTTAAATCTATTTCTGCATATATCGCTATTTTCCTCATTCTATTCAAAGTCACCACCTCTTTAAACTTTCACTTTATCAATTATTTGATACTCGTTGTTGATGTCTTTTTCACTATTAATGAAATTGTATGGATCTATAGAAAAGCATATTTGATCTACAATTTTATTCCTGAAACTTTTGAGATTTAATAAGTCTGTCAGAGTCAATTGAGAAGTTTCAATGAATTCATGTTTTATTATACTTCCTGTATTTAATATATTTTTATTGTATACAAAGTGCTCATCTTTATTTAGTAAAGCAATATTTCCAGTAGATCTCCTTTGATAATAACCTGCTTTACCAACAATTGATGCTTCAGAGTAAATTGCCCCATTATATAAATCTTTTAAATAATGAGGTCCATAATAATTCGTTGGATAGAATAACGCAGCAAAGGTACTCCCTTTACAATAATCAGATAATTTAATGTTTGTGTTAGTAATTTTGATAAATTCAATATAATCCTTATGATGAATGTTATTGAACCTATCCAATGGCAGTGAGTTTTCTATAAAGATGATCAATTTTTTATTTCTATAATTTTGCTTGTTAAATGAAGAAAGAAGTAATTCGACTTTTTTAAGTGTATCTGCATATCCTAACACTAATATATCTTTAAAGAACGGGTTCTCTACAGGTATCTTACAACTTTTTAATATATTATATATTCTGTGTGTGTAGGTGTGGTGATCGTAAATTAACCTGATACCTTTAACTTCTCTTATTTTCCTCCAATCTTCTCTATTTAAAATGCTTGATATAATAAAATTTGCATCAGTTTTGTTGGCAACTACTGAAATTAAATTACTAAACATGCTTTGAATTGCATTCGAATTTGTACTTACAACCGAAACTCCAGATGCCAGTAGTTCAAAAAGTCTTCTGGAACACATTGTGTTTGAATTTTTTACAGAATTAACATTTAAGCATATTTTATATTTTTTGCAATGATTAACGAGTTGTTGATATTCAAGTGAACCCCTGATATAACGCTTATACTTTTGCGGGAATTTAAATACAGAATTTTTATTGTAATTCCTATCATATATATCTAACCCATATATTGAAGCAACATCTAAAAGTAGATGAACATCTTGATTTCGTTCTGGGTGCTGCTTCCCATAATAACTACCTGCAAACATAATGTTCTTTTCTTTAAAACCATTGACACGTATTGGATTGTGTAATTTTGGTTGAGCCGCAAATGTCAAAGTTTGTACCCTGTTATGACCTAAATATGTTTTATACTTTTCAACACAATTTTCATCTGTAGTGTAGACATAATCAAACAATTTAGCGGCTTTAATAAAAAAGTTAAAATGGACAGGATCTTCTTTATTCCAGAATACAGTAGGAATATTATGTGATTTGCACCATTGGGTTAACAATTTTAAGTCGCTCAAGTCATTATTCTGGTAATTTCCAACTTTATATTGCCACCTAGACTCGTTTCCTTGCCAAGCAGATTCTACGAATAATATATCTGGTTTTTCTCTGATAAGTGTCGATTGCCAATTTTCAGGATATACTTTTATGAATTTACATTCATGCCTAAAACATTCATAGGAAAATTCGTCTAAAATACACGCCACTTTTACATTTGAAAATGGAATCATTGCTTTTTCTCCTTTTCAAGATTGTTATATCCAACTAAGTAAGTGTCAAATCCTTCATTTTGTAACATTTCATGATTCAACAAGTTGATAGTATCAACAACATTCCTATGATTGAACTTTTCTTTGTAATCAATTAAATTCAATTTTAAATATCCATCATGTCTGGTTAAAAAAACCAGGCAATCCGTGTTATCAATGGCATCCTCAAAATGAACGTATTTGTTGGCGAAATTCTCTTTGACTAGAGGATCATGTAATTTAAGCTTGTATCCTTTCTTTATTAGTTCAGACATGATGACAAGTGAAGGGCTTTCTCGAACATCGTCAATATTGCCTTTGTAGGCAAGCCCGCACAGGGTGATTATAGGATCGTCAATGTCTTTTACTGTTTGTTCAATAATATTTACTATTCTGGAGGGGGCAGTTTCATTTATTGTTCTTGATAAATGAATTAATTTGGATGTTTCTGGAGATTTTTCAACAATAAACCATGGATCCACTGCAATACAATGACCGCCAACTCCAGGCCCAGGGAAGTGAATATTCACCCTTGGATGATAATTGGCAAGTTTAATCGCATCCCAAATATTGATGTCCAGCTGTTCTCCAATTACAGCCAATTCGTTCGCTAATGCAATATTTACATCACGATACGTATTCTCAATAAGTTTGACCATCTCTGCCGTCTTTGCATCCGTCATATAAATATTTCCTTTTACAAATTTTTTATAGAGGAATACGGTTTTCAGGCAGGATTCTTCATTTATTCCACCAACGATGCGATCATTTTCAATCAATTCCTCAAATAATCTTCCTGGAAGCACTCTTTCTGGAGAATGGGAAACGAGTAAATCTATTCCAACTTTATAGCCGGTTTGGGAAAGTATAGGCAGAAGAATATCCTCAGTAGTTCTTGGGGGTACAGTTGATTCGAGAATAATTAGGTTGTCCTTTTTTAGGAAAGGTAGTATTGCTTCTGTAGCACTGATCACATAAGATAAATCAGCTTCTTTGTCTTTTGTAATAGGAGTAGGGACAGCAATAATATATACATCCGCTTCAGTTGGGACGGTTGATACGGTCAACTTCCCTGAATTCATAACAGAGTGGAAGCGATCCTTTAAGCCGGGTTCTTCAATGTGGAGGCTTCTATTCTTTAATTGATTTATTACATTTTCATTAATATCCACCCCAACGACATCTAATCCATGCTGTGCAAACATAACCGCAGTGGGTAAGCCAATATACCCAAGTCCCATAACACACAGTTTCATAATCATCATCACCTTTATATTTTTTCTACTCTATAAGCATATGTACAAGATAAATAGATTGAGTGGATGGGTACCTATATATGTAAAAATATGTAAAATATAATAATGCAGAAAAGCGAATGATAAATGATTAACAATGAAGGAAGGAATAAATCATCACAGCGTTTTTAAACTCTTTGTATTTAATCTGTCATATTATTGATGAATTCAAGCACAAAAATGACCAACGTCGAACTTATTCAACCTTGAATAAAGAGGCTCAGATAAATCAATGTTGAAGTGTTTCAACATTGATAAACTAATACGTAGAATAATGATATTGGACTAGCATTGGATGTGGAGTTTCATGCACTATTTTAAAAAGGTCACGTTTATAGCAACTAAGGAGAAAATGTATTTTGTGTATCTGGTGAAGGAATATATATAATAGAAACAAACCGGTTTCTATTTAGGGACCCGGTTTGTTTTTTATTTTATTGATTTCCTGGAGCAACAATGCATTCGTATATTGAAGGTGATGGATGGAATTCTCATATTTTGTTAGGGTATCTTTTGCAGAGGGTGGTTCTTTATCGATTGCAACGACTTCCCCTTTCATTTGTCGGATGCTTTCCCCTTACGCTTTTGAGGGCAGTGATATATTCTGTTTTATCTTGCTGTAGTTCTTTTATTTCCTTCTCTTTTAGTTGGAGAAACGATTCCTTCTTCTTTTGGCGTTGATCTGCTTCAGAAAGTTTTTGTTTTTGAAAATGGATGATGTTTTTATAGTAGAGATCGTATTCTTTCTGGAGTTTGTGAGTTTCGTATAATTCGATTTCTGTTAAGTACAGCTGCGTTTCTAATAATTGATTAATGTCCTTGAGTCGGTTTTTTTCATCATCGGCAAATGTAATATCCATTTCGAAACATTGAGTCCTGTAATCCAACTTCTCTTTGAAATCCTTCAGAAGTTCTTCAAGTTGCCAAGAGTCGATTTCTTCTCTATATAATTGTTTCTCTGACATTTTTATCCTTCTCCATAAACAATCATTCTCATCTCTGAGATAACTGTTCTCTTCCTGTAATGAGAGAATCTCTCCTTGCTGCGCCTCTTTTCTTTGAAGTAAATATTCATTTTGTTTTGTTGAATGCCTTACTTGAAGAGTATGTTTTTGTAGTTGTTCTTTAAGCTGGTTGAAAGAAGAACGGAGCTTTTTCATTTCCTTTTCCTGTGATGAGAGCAGTAAGTGATATTTTAATGTTTCTTGTTTCATTTCGGTTTCCTTGCTAGTAAGTTCCTGATTTCGGGTATCTATATAGGATTGTAATTGACGATTTTCTTTTTTGAGAGCTGTATATTTCTTGGCGAGGTATTCGTCCTCCAATGTTTCACATTTTCTTTTGTACTTTTCCAACTCAGATTTATAATGGATGATCTGCTGCTGCAGCTGGATGGGGGAAAGTTGTCTCATGTCGACAGACTCCTTCTGCTGTTTTACTTATATGTATATGTGATCAGATGGATGAACGCTACGTGTCCATTGAAATAAGCCATGAAAACCTCCCAGTGTTTACATGGCTTTTATATTTATAATGAATATCATTGCAATGATAAGAAAAGCGTTTACGTTCGTCATATTCATTTAAAGAGTAAGCGTAACCTTAATGAAACTTGTTTCTAAAGTACTTTATATGAATGTCATTTTTATAATGGTGACTTGATTTCACATTTAAGGTGGAGCAAATTGTTTGGTAAAATATATTCCCCCTTTCCTTATGGTATATGATATGCCGACTTGAATATTGGAGTACTGGCAAATGTCTATATGATAAGCCTATTTTTTTATCGTTTAAAACGACTATTAGTGTGTCTATTATTTATTACGGGAATTATTTGGAAAAAATAGGTATTTTATCTATACCATTTTCTTCCAAGTCCATAGGATATAGTGTGATAGAAATCTAATATTCATTTAAGGAAGGAAGGATTTTTTTGAAGAAGCGTAAACAAATTAGGGGTTCCCAGACTCCGACACCAACGCCAACAGGTATTCCTTTGGATCCAAACGACTTGGCTCCAGAATGTATCCGAGTAGACAAAGTATATGATTGGGTATTCTTTGCAAACAGGTACGAAAACAAGAACTTTATTCCTGATGAAGCTTGTCGTGAAGCAGTCAGTGCGGCACTGGCGGCAGGTCAGAGAGTAGAGGTGCAAACGGCTCCGGTAGATCCATCTGACGTCAGTGTAACAGGTACCATCATTGAAAATGGAAATCCTGGAAAAGTTCTGATCGTGTGGACAGTACCTGTGGAAGTGACGATCCTAATCGATGGGGTAGCTGAGTGTTCTTTCACTGTCCGTACCCAATTTACGGATGAAATAATGCTTTGCGTACCGACAGGAATCACTAACGACAACTTAAACATCAGAGCGACACAAGTAATTGCGTCATCTGGCGGTGTATTAATGGGACCGGATCCATTTGGACCAATGATTCCATTGAGAGTCGTTCTATGTAAAGATGTTCAAGTAGAATATCCAGTTAAACTCGAAGTACTGGCTAAATTCTGTTTCCCTCGTCCAAACAATATTCCAGTACCAGAAGACAGACTTAAATGTGATTTGAGCTTACTGCAATTCCCTCGTCAATGCCCAGGATTATTCCCGGTTGATAACTGTGAATGCCAGGCGACGGCCCTTGCCAGAAATGAAGATACAACGGCAACATTTGGCTCCGGTGGAACTGCAGACGAAGTAACCGGACTATCTACTCTTAGAGCTGAAATCTGTCAAGAGTGTTCACTTGCTGATAGCTCATGGTCATACTCCTTCACTGATACTGAAGTAGGTCCTACACCAACTCCGCCAGGAACAGGATTCCAACCTGACTTCAGCTTTAATTTTGATCCATCATCCATCGATAGCGTAACATGCGGAGATGACGCATTGACGGTTGTAGGAGAAGGTATCCGCAACTTTGATGGAGTACCTGAACAATTGTTCTACGAATTACAGATTTTCACAGGATTTTTGGGTCCTATCACAGAAGGCTTCCGCTTAATCTTGAGAAACTCAGCTAATGTTATTATCTTCGATAGTGGAGCAGTTGAAGCATTAGTAGAAATTGGTGAGTGTGATACATTTGCAGACCTGCTTGGCGGGTTGGATAGTTAGTTGATTGAGGGAGAGAGGGATCTCTCTCCCTTTTTAACATGTAAAACAAACAATACATAAGATAAAACAAAGAAATCTATGGGGGTGTATATGGGTGATAGTGGAGGAGAATGAAGCGATAGACATGACAGCTTATCCGAAAGTCGTGAATGAGATTCATTTGCTATCTGAAGAACTTGAATCTCTCTATAGTCATTATTCAAGGCGAATGAAGAATGTGTCAGAGGAATTGTCCCGGGAAAGAGCAAAACAAAAGGTGTATCAATTAGAGATTGCAGAGAATCATCAAACTATTCAAATGTTGACAGAACAAATTGAACATTTACTTGGACATAGTGAATTGGAACTTAAACGAAAGCATGGGCACGTTTCAGAGGAATCTGAATCATATAATGATGAAATCTTTTATTCAGACCAAAATGAAAGCATAGCTGCACATGAATTACGGGAAGTTGATGAGCTTTTTCTCCCCACAGCCATTCCAGAAATAAGGGTGATTTATGAAAACATTCATAGTCAAAAGAAATCCATTCTTGACCGTGTTAAAAATGATGTAATTTCTTTGTTGATTGAAGCCAATGAGCACTTTATATCGGAGAACAACAGGTCCATGAAGGTTGGGGTATATCCTAATACCTTGAAAACTGAATTGGCGTGGGTAAGAAAGAAACAGAAGGAATATATGAAGCGGAAAAATGAAAGGTGGTATACGAAAATGTGGAGTTTTTTATGGGGGAAACAAGAATCTCATCATCCTGAATTAATGAAAAAACTCAATCTAATTGAAGAACAATTAGAATCGTACTCTGATCATATTAATGAAGTAAAGGAATCATTGCTTAAGAGCAATGAAAGAGATGAAACCACTCAGAATTATTTACAGAAAATGAGTGCTCTGCATGAAGAGCTAAAGAAAATTGAGGAGCACTATGAGGAAGAACTTCATGCATTAAGGAATCAAATTGATGAATTTAGACAAAGAGAATCAGATCTTGAAAAACAATTGAAGTTAATGACTGAAAAAGATACTGGAAAGGGAGAGGGAAAAAGCCAGCGGGAAGCGGAGCTTGAAAAAGAACTGACTATGCTTCGTCAAAACCTAAAATCACAGTCAAATAAAAAAAATGATCTCTATAAAAAAATGAAACACCAAAATAAAAAAGCAGATCAAGGAAACCCTCAATTTGAAGAGTACGGAACGATTCCCATGGCGTCTGAAACAAAACGGACCATGTTTAATCCGAGTAAATACATGCGATGAATTTGAAAGGGGGGAAAAAGATGCAATCTAATGACCTAAATAAAATTTACAAACAGCAAAAAAGCGTACCCATTGGGATCAGAAAAGAACAAAAAAAGAAAATGGAAGCGAAACGAACGAAGTTTAGATTTAAGGGATGCGGGTGTAACGCCTAAAGAAAAAGTTTATATTTCAAATAAATTAAGACATCTACTCGTAGGAGAATGTAAAAAGGAACTTCCAAATGAGGCATGCGGATTTATTTCTGGTCATAAGAAGGTATGTAAAAATGTGTGGCCGGCCAAAAACACAAATCCTTCTCCTTATACGTTTGCCATTGATATCGATGATCAAAATAGAATAATGCGTGAGCTGAAAAAAAATAAAGAAGAACTAGTAGGGGTTTATCATTCTCATCCTTATGGAAAAGCAGTCCCTTCCACGGATGATATTATGTATGCCCCTAGTCAACATGTTTACTATTTCATAATAGCAATAGGAAAGGTGAAGGCAGATATTAAATGCTTTAAAATTACAAATGGTAATGTGAAGGAAGTTAATATTGAATTTTATGGATGAATCACTCCATAAAAAAGAGTTCTGACATTTGGCAGAACTCTTTTTTTTATAGTAAAATTTTCAACATAAGAAGAGTCAGTAACGTTCATCTAGTGTAGGATCCTTAAATCCCCTTCCTTTTTGAAAGGACTTTCATCATTTCTTCTTTTTTATTATAGGCTTTAAAGTATTCCGTAACCATTTTATGGTTTTTTGAATAGTATGGGTTTGTTTCAGCTTTCTTAGATGGATGCCATAAATGATAAATGCCACCGGTTAGTCTTTTATGAGGACCACAAATTGTATCGCATACCGCAACAAATGCATCGTCCTCTCCACCCCATCCTTTAAAACGTTCATCAAAACCTTTAACCTTCATAAAGCATGCTTTATCAATTAAATTAATTCCCCCCACAGGGATCGAATTTTTATTGTGTCTAAGTTTACCATGTAACATGGAAGTGTTTAGAGAATACTTTGGTTTGTTATATATTCCTTCAGACATGGAACGGGACAAATCAAACACACTGTTATATGGAAGGACAAGCGGGAAGTATGGAAGAAGTTTTAAACCTGATAGTATAGTATTCTTCGGGCAAATTATATCTGCATCTATAATGGCAATGAATTTAGAATTAACTTTCTTTACTGCATTATTTATTGCGGTGGACTTGGAGTAAGGATCATTTCCATCAGTAGCAATAATAATATCTGTGTTAGGAAACAACGTTTTGTAGTAATATTTAACTACATTTAAAGCTTTGTTTCGATAAGGGTCATTTGAGTGAAAAGGGATGATGATTGAAAAGTAAATCATCTTTAAGCACCTCCTTTCAACGGGAAAGAATAGAGTATTCACTATATGAATTTTCATGTTAAATGTATCTGCATAATGTTTTGGTTTCACATAGGCTGACAGCAGCTTAATGATACATAATGTTTATCTAATAGAAGAGAACATGAAAGTATCTGAGATGAAATGCTATTCTCTAGTAATCTTCCCATTTTTACCATCACCAATAACTTCTCCCTTCGAATTGATATCACATCTTGCACCTTTCATTCATATAATATGCAAAAAAAAATAAGTTGCTTGGACAAACATTTATAAGGTTCCTAAGTATAAAATATCATCTAGGTTTTTCCGAACACTATGATATAAAAAACCATTTCTTTAGATAAAAAGAAATGGTTTTCGTAATCAAAAAGGAATATTAAAATGTTTGAAATACCACTCATCATTAAAAGCCCTGCTTTTTAAATATTTATTTCTTCTTTGCTCCACACCATCCTTAAGAACAAGGCGGTCAATTTTTTTGGCACTCCTGTGAACGATTAAATCCTTCGTTTTTTTAATTCTAGCTTCATTGAAATGAAGGTACGCCATTCGCAATAAGTTATAATACACTCCATCATAATCTACCTTATAAGGGTGAGACTTCCTGAATAAATGTTTGATCGTCACGGATGGCTCACAGCTGCATCTATAACCGAACAACCAAAGTTTAATCGATAATTCTACATCCTCATGTCCCCAGGTCCTAAATCCTGTTTCGAATCCACCCACTTTAAAAAAGGCATCTCGTTTGATTAAGAAACACCCTCCTGGAATGACTGCGGTGTTGAATAACATTGGCTTTTTCTTATGCCATTGTATTCGTAAGCTGCTGTTTAACGTCTGTCCATATCCTACAATCTTCGGGTCGTCCATTGAAGCGATGGCAGGACAAACAACATCTGACATATTCAATCTGAGAGGTGTCAACAATTTATCTATCCAGAATGGCTCGAAAGATAAATGAGCATCACAAAACAGTAAATAGTCAGATGCAGCGTTTTCTGCCCCTATATTACGTGCAACCGAGGGACCGACTCCTTCCGTTTTAATTAACTTGACTTTGTTCTTAAAATGAGATTTTTCTATGAAATCACAACACCGATCTTCAGAAGCATCGTCAACTATAATCACTTCGTAGTCAATAGAAGTATTTGTGGAAAAAAGTGAAGTCAATGTGTTCTTAACGTTTACACCTTCATTTTTCACAGGAAAGATGATAGATACCTTCGTATGATCCATTCCCACGTCATTTTCTCTCCTTCACATAAATATTCATCCATTTATCTTATGTCAATAATTTCTGTTGGTGTTTTTTGGAATTCAAGCTTATGAGATTGCATCATAGATAGTCGACATGAATCATAAGATAAAAAGACCGACTAAGAACCAGGGGTGGTGAGCCAGTAAATGAAATTAAAGATCAATGATCAGGATTGGGGATCAGTTCCCGATTATTGTTTATCAGCCATCCAGTTTTTTTGTGTGGAGAACCAATATCATTATCATTGGAACAAAGAAGAACAAACGGTGGAAGTGAATAGTTCCCTACACGGAAAGAAAGTATGGCTATCAGTGAACACATCGAATGAAAGCATAAATGAAGAGATTAATAAAAAAGTCAAAGAGGTATTAATTCATTATGGAATAGATATTGCATTTTTGGATAATTCAGAAGGGCTCAGTGATGGGGATCTATTGATTGAATTAGTCTCGGGTAAAACGAAAAATGATAAACGGTTTGTTTCATTTGGATATAATGAAAAGCTGAATCCCATCAATGTAAAAAAAATTCTCTCAATCCATAAGAAAGAACTGCAATTTAATGGGTATTATCTATTGCCTGAGAGCCATTCGATTCCCCACCTTAGATGTTCCATCCAGTGTAAAGATGAAGAATTCTTACTGAATGAATCCCCTGCGATTTTAACCAACTGTGTGTTGAAAGTATTGCTTGGGAACCAGAAACCCACCTTACTTGATTTGAATGTTCTACATTTATTAAAAACAGCAGGTGAAGCTGTTGAGGATTCGGGAAAAAACAGGGGACAGCTGAAGAAACCGGCTAGGAAAACCCAAATTGATGATAAAGAATACGAGGAAATCAAAAAACAAAAAGCGAAACGAAAAATACGGGAAGCAGAGGCGAAGAAATCTTCTGCTGAAATATATTTTGATTATATTGTCCTGCCTAACCGTAAACTGGAACGATATTCTATTAAAGCCGACTTGTTTATTAAGAATACGGGAAACACTGAGTTATTGAATCCAAAAATCTGCCTGCGGATGAACCCTCCTGATAAGATTGAAATTGGAGGGCAGATCCTTCCCCCTGAAATGAGTGATATTTTTTCCATTCAAGGCCAAAATGGCGCAGAGGGATGGAAGTATATGGGGGAAGACTGGCTGGAAAAGGCTTATGAAACGGGTGAGTATTGGATTGAGACCATTCAGGAATCCACCATTCCACCTGGTGAATCAATTATGGTAGAAGGGATGCAATTTACGCTGGAAAACCTTGAGGAACAGGAAACGTCTACTATACTGGGATTTGTTTTATTTGAAGAACAAGGGCTTCAGCTTAATGCCAACAATACAATCAGGATTACCTTTTAGTCATAGAGAAAAGTTGCCATGGGATCTCCCGGGCAACTTTCTTTTATGATAAGTCATTCCCTTGTATTTTCATCACTTCGTGTGACCATCTTATCTGAAGAAGCTTTCAAACGGGGTTTGATAATATGTGTTTGACTTCGCTTCTGATTTTCTACCATACGTTTAAGTTCAAATAGATTATGGGTCATTCTGGAATTATGGTCACGGATCAAATCTACTTCTTCAATAAATTCTATAAACCGCTCTTCGACTTCTTGAAATTTCTCTATCAGGGCTTCATTCTGATGCAGAAAGTGAAGTTCTTGCCCCTGTTCTATTGCATCAATCCTCTCTTCCTGTTGTTTTGACCGTAGATCAATATCGGCAAATTGGCTGGAAAACCACCACTCATTCTCTTCAAAGTGCTTTTGATATTCGCTGATGAATGTTTTTATATATAGCATTTTCTGTTTTTCTGCTTCAACCAATTGATCTTTTGCAAACTGTAATGAATCAAGAGTATGCTTTCTCTCGGACAATAGTTTTTCTAACTCTTCTGTTTTAGTTATCAGGTTATAAAACATTTCTTTTTTCGTATCTTCAGAATGAGATAATGCAGCATTCAAATCATTAATATGCTGTTGTTGACTTTGGACCTTCGTATTTAAGGATTGGTTTGATTGAAGCAGGGTTTGATTTTCATTCATTAATGTATTGTTTTCTGAGGTTGACTTGTCATGACTTTCCTGCAACTTGGACATGGAAAGCGAGAGGCTCTTGAGTTCATTTTCGGATTGAAGGAGTAATTTTTCAAGTTGATGAATCGACATGATCTTCTCATCAAGGAGTTCTTCCTTCTGGTGAAGCTGATGACGGACGGATTCGCTTTCTTTGTCCAGCTTGGATAAAGACAGTTCAAGGCTTTTTCGTTCCGTTTCAGTTTGCAGCAGTTTCTGTTCAATTTCATGAATCGTCCCAACCTTCTCTTGTACGATTTGATCTTTGGTGAGCAGTTGGTGATGAAGGTCATTTACTTGATGCTCAAGCTTCTCTTTCCATTCTTTAAATCTATTTCGATCCTTGAGAAGTTCTTCCTCAGAAACCCGGTTTACTTCTATTTCTTTGTTTAAATGCTCTATTTGCTGTCGTTTGGAATGGACGAGTTCTTTATAATGCTGGACCTCAGCATACAGATAACTTTCTTGTAGTTTTTTTATGAGTTGGTTTAATTCATCTATTTTTGAATGGAAGTATAATCTTTCTTGGTTTTCAATGTGATACATAGGGGTTTCTAGTTCATTCTTTGCTATTTGAATCTCCTCCCTGGGTATTTGTCTTACTTTACGTTATGCACCATTTGCATTGTAAGTTACTTGGATGGAAGCCCATTTATCCACGTATAGAGAATGTGTAAAACAAATTCCATCAATTAAGCGCCTCTATTGTATGTATCCTTAAAAACCTTTATACTGTTATAATGTGCAAGAGTGTTTTATTGTTCATTCTGCCGAATTTATAATAGAAGATAAACGGTTTGGTTATAGAGGTAGAAAGGGGATTTTTCATGAACGAAGAACAACGAAAATATGGACAACAATCGAAGTCTGTCACTCCATCGGACCAAAAATCCGAGAAGGATTACAGTAAGTACTTTGAAAGTGTCTATATCCCACCGTCGTTAAAAGATGCCAAAAAGCGTGGGAAAGAAGAAATAAAATATCATAATGACTTTACCATTGATGAGCGATTTAGGGGTTTAGGCAATGGTAAGAAGTTCTATATAAGAACGTATGGCTGTCAAATGAATGAACATGATACGGAGGTAATGGCTGGGATTTTCATGGCACTTGGCTATGAAGCGACGAATTCCACTGATGATGCTGATGTCATCCTCCTGAATACATGCGCCATTCGTGAAAACGCTGAAAATAAGGTATTCGGGGAACTTGGGCACCTAAAACATTTAAAGAGAGAAAAGCCTGAGCTTTTAATAGGTGTATGTGGATGCATGTCCCAGGAAGAATCAGTAGTTAATAAGATTTTGAAAACTTATCAGCAGGTCGATATGATTTTTGGGACTCATAATATTCACCGTCTTCCAAACATACTTTCTGATGCCTATATGTCGAAAGCAATGGTGGTAGAGGTATGGTCAAAAGAAGGGGATGTCATAGAGAACCTTCCGAAGGTCCGCCGTGGAAACATCAAAGCATGGGTCAACATTATGTATGGATGTGACAAATTCTGTACGTACTGTATCGTTCCATATACACGTGGCAAAGAGCGAAGCCGCCGTCCCGAAGAAATTATTCAGGAGGTTCGGCACCTGGCTTCTCAAGGATATCAGGAAATCACTCTACTTGGACAAAATGTCAATGCATACGGGAAAGATATTGAAGACCTGGAGTATGGTTTAGGTGATTTAATGGATGATCTAAGGAAAGTGGATATCCCACGCATCAGGTTCACAACGAGTCATCCAAGAGATTTTGATGACCATTTAATCGAAGTTCTTTCAAAGAAAGGCAATTTGGTTGAACATATTCATTTACCGGTTCAATCAGGTTCCACAGATGTCCTGAAGATCATGGCCCGTAAATATACCCGGGAGCAATTTTTAGAATTAGTACGTAAAATCAAAAGAGCAATGCCGGATGTCGCTCTTACAACAGACATCATCGTTGGTTATCCAAACAAACGAAACCGATGAGCAATTCGAAGAAACACTGTCGTTATACAGAGAAGTAGGCTTTGAATCGGCTTACACATACATCTACTCCCCAAGGGAAGGTACTCCTGCTGCAAAGATGAATGATAATGTACCGATGGAAGTGAAAAAAAGAGCGACTTCAACGATTGAATGATGTCGTAAAAGAATACTCTGCTGAAGCGATGAAGAAATATACCGGACAGGTCGTAGAGGTGCTGGTGGATGGGGAAAGTAAGAAGAATCCCGATATCCTTGCCGGTTACACCAGACGCAGTAAGCTTGTAAACTTTAAGGCTCCTAAAACAGCAATTGGCAAAATAGTGAAAGTAAAGATAACAGATGCCAAGTCATGGTCATTAGATGGGGAAATGATCGAAGAAGGCCGGATTGGTACAGAATTTCAAGAAGTGGTAGAGGTGAAGTAATATGGCAAAGTATACAAAAGACGATATTATGAAGAGGGCAGAAGAGCTTGCAACAATGATTGCTGAAACAGAGGAAGTGGATTTCTTCAAACGCGCAGAAGCTCAGATTCATGAAAATCAAAAAGTACGGGAAATGATCGCAAGTATTAAAAGCTTGCAAAAACAAGCGGTCAACTTCCAACATTACGGAAAAACAGAAGCGCTGAAAATGGTCGAAGCAAAGATTGAGAACCTGGAAAAGGAAATCGATGCCATTCCGGTTGTTCAACAATTCAAGGAGTCTCAAACCGATGTGAATGATCTCCTGCAAATCGTAGCATCTGTTATTTCCAATAATGTGACTGATCATATTATTGAAACCACAGGCGGAGACTTACTCCGTGGGGAAACCGGATCACAGGTGAAAAATTCAACACCTGGCAGCTGTTCTTAATATAAGAAGGTTCGAGTCTGGTCCATAAATAGTAAAGGTCCCTGATGAAAGGATATCCTTTCATCAGGGACCTTTTTGTATGGGGAAAAACCTATTCTATACTTCCGTCAATTGCTAATTATCGTCATAAAGGAAAAGAAAATCACATCATCATTTTCTATCCGGTGTACCGGTGCTTCAGGGAACATTCAATAGGTATTCGCATACAATACATTATCTCGCAACAATCCCATTATGTAATTAAATTTAATCGCACAAACACCTAGTTAGTCGCATAAGATGAATTGAAAATGAATGAGGAGGTTCGCTCGAATGGCAGAATATAGAGAGATTATTACTAAAGCGGTCGTAGCGAAGGGACGAAAATTTACACAGTCTCATCATACGATTTGCCCGCCGCATAATCCATCGAGCATTTTAGGCTGCTGGATCATCAATCATCAGTATGAAGCACATAAGGTAGGTAAGAAGGTGGAAGTTCACGGTTCGTACGATATTAACGTATGGTACTCTTATAATGACAACAGTAAGACAGCTGTTGTTACAGAAAGAGTAGAGTATACAGATTGCATTAAGCTGAAATACCGTGACCCTGATTGCTTAGATGATATTGAAGTATGTGCCAGAGTGCTGCAACAGCCGAATTGCTGCGAAGCGGTTATTTCACCAAACGGTAACAAGATCATTGTTCACGTCGAACGTGAATTCCTAGTGGAAGTTATAGGAGAAACAAAAGTATGTGTCCTTGTAAATCCTGAAGGTTGTGACGATGAAGACTGGGATTGTGACTTGGATGATGAAGAATTCGAAGAGTTAGATCCAGACTTCTTAGAAGGAGACGAAGAATAACGTTTACTAGGAAGACGGCCTCTTCCTAGTTTTTTCTTCTTCTTGGTTTAAAACAATTAGTGCATAAGGGATGGGAATCAGTACAAGGAGCATCTAGAAAGATGCTCTTTTTTTATTTGTAGAACCCAGCAAAGGGAAGGAATCAGAGAATAAGGTATAAACTTATGACAGCACAGGTAAGGGATGCAATCAGACCCGTCAGTATAGGTTTGAACCCCAACCTGACAAGGTCTCGTATTCTCACTTGCAGACCGACAGCCGCCATCACCATGATGATCAAGAATTTGGAAATGGTTTTCATGTACGTTTCGATCATAACTGGAATCCATCCAATAGTATGGAGTACGGAGACCCCCAAAAATAAGAAAACAAACCAAGGGAATGCCTTTAAGTATTGCGATTCACCATCAGTTCCGCTTCTTAGGATAAAGGGTAAACAAAACATAACAGGGATCAAAAATAATGTGCGTGCGAGCTTGACCGTAGTGGCAACATCTCCTGCTTCATCCCCAAATGCATATCCTACTGCCACGGCTGATGATGTGTCATGCACAGATGTCCCCGCCCAAATACCGAACGATAATTCAGTCATATTGAGGAGGTGGCCAATGAAAGGGTAAGTGATAAAAGCTATCAGATTAAAGAATACAATGGTCGATAATGCATACGCAGTTTCATTTTCCCTGGCCCCGACAATTCCTTTAACAGCTGAAATGGCAGTGGCACCGCAAATGCTTGTGCCGATCCCGATCAATAAGCTCAGTCGTCTATCGACTCCAAGCCATTTACCCACGAAATACGTCACAGTGATCCCCAAGGAAACCGAAAGAAATATGACCCATAATGCACTTTGTCCGATATGAAGGATATCAAATAAGCTCAACCCCACCCCTAGAAATACAATCGCCACTTTCAAGAGGGTTTTAAGGGTGAAATGTATACCAGGATTAAATGTGGATGGAATGCTGACGGTATTTTGGAGAAGGACTCCGATTAATATGGCAAACAGCATACTGCCGACGAGAGGGAAGAGTGATCCTAAACCTTTAGATAATAAACTGATTAATACAATGATGATAATGCCCCAAGCTTCTCTGGGAAGAAAGGACCTTTTATGTAAGTCATGCTGCAATGTCCAATAGCTCCTTTATGAAAAATCAACTAGTCATAAGTATAGTATAACCCCTTAGAAACGTGAACTCATAAGCACTAATCATTTTATTGTATGTTAAAATAGAATGGATAAAAAACAAAACACCCAGTATTGAAAGGATTTTTTTTTATGAAAAAGATATTAGTTCTGGCAGAAAAGCCTTCTGTAGGAAGAGATATTGCCAGAGTTCTCCATTGTACAAAAAAAGGAAACGGATATTTAGAAGGAAGCGAATATATTGTCACCTGGGCCCTTGGACATCTTGTAACATTAGCGGAGCCTGAAAGGTATGATGAAAGATATAAGTCATGGAACCTTGAGGACCTGCCTATGCTTCCTCCATCCCTGAATCTGGTAGTCATTAAAAAAACAGGTAAGCAGTTTAATGCAGTCAAAACACAAATGAACCGTCCCGATGTAAAAGAAATCGTCATTGCAACAGATGCAGGAAGGGAAGGGGAGCTTGTTGCCCGCTGGATCATCGAGAAAGCGAGAGTAAACAAACCATTGAAGCGGTTATGGATTTCATCCGTTACAGACAAAGCAATTAAAGATGGGTTCAGTAGACTGGAAGATGCAAAAAAATACGAAAATCTTTATGCTGCCGCCCAGTCAAGGTCTGAGGCAGATTGGTATGTGGGGATGAATGCCACCAGGGCTTTGACAACAAAACATAATGCACAGCTATCATGCGGACGTGTACAAACCCCCACTTTAAGCATCATTGCTCAAAGGGAAGAAGAGATCAGAAACTTCAAACCACAGCCTTTTTATGGTATTCATGCCGTAACAGAGCGTGGTGGGTTTATTTGGACCAATAAGAAGAATAGTGCTACGAAGACTTTTTCTAAAGAAGAAATCAAGAAGGTTATGGAATCTTTGAAAGATAAAGATGAACTTACGATACAGTCCGTTAAAAAATCATTAAAGAAAAATTTTGCCCCTTCTTTATATGATCTGACTGAACTTCAAAGGGATGCTCATAAGTTCTTTGGCTTTTCTGCCAAAGAAACTCTGTCCGTTATGCAGAAATTGTACGAGCAGCACAAGTTGATAACTTATCCTAGAACAGACAGTAAACATTTATCCAGTGATATGGTCGCGACACTGAGTGACAGGTTAAAAGCTGTGAATGTACAGCCTTATCGTAAGATGGCCCATACTGCATTACAAGGCTCAGTAAAGCTATCTAAAGCTTATGTAGATGATCAAAAGGTGACGGATCACCATGCCATCATTCCAACGGAAGAGACACCACAACTGCAACGTTTACAAGACCGTGAAGGGAAAATCTATGATTTGATCGTCAAACGATTCCTGGCCGTTTTCTTTCCTCCTTATCAGTATGAACAAACCACTGTAGAAGCATCTTTGGGTAAGGAAATGTTTCAAACGAAAGGGAAGCGGATAGTCGAAATGGGCTGGAAAGAAGTATATGACTTTGATTCAGAGAAAGATCAACTAGTAGCAAAAATGGAAAAAGGGGATACGTATCATATCCTGTCTGTGAAAGAAACAGAAGGCCATACAAGCCCCCCGGACCGCTTCAACGAGGGAAGCCTCTTATCTGCCATGGAGAACCCAAAAAGGTTCATGAAAGAAAGCAGTAAAGAACTTCTTGAAACGATACACGAAGCGGGAGGTCTCGGAACAGTCGCGACAAGAGCAGATATCATCGAAAAACTCTATAATTCAGGGGTTATCGAGTCAAGAGGAAAAGAAATTCACATCACTTCAAAAGGGAAGCAGTTATTGGATTTAGCGCCTGAAGAATTACAATCACCGACCCTTACAGCAGAATGGGAGCAAAAGCTAGAGCAAATCGCAAACGGCACCCTTAATAAAACTGCATTTTTGAAAGAAATCAAGGATTACACAAAGAAATCTGTCAGTGAAATTAAGAATTCCACAAAGAAATTTTCCCATGACAATCTAACGGGTACGAAATGTCCCGACTGTGGAAATCTAATGCTGGAGATTAAAAACAAGCATGGCAAGAAATTGGTCTGTCAAGACCGGGAATGCGGTCACCGGAAACATATCAGTAAAAAAACGAATGCACGCTGTCCGAACTGCCATAAACGCCTGGACTTAAGAGGGGAAGGTGAAGGACAAATGTTCACGTGTGTATGTGGGCATAGGGAAAAACTGTCAACCTTCAATGATCGAAGAAAAAAAGAAAAGAATAGTAAAGCAACAAAACGGGATGTAAATAAATATCTGAAAACACAGCAAAAAGAAGAGCCAGTCAATACCGCATTGGCCGATGCTTTAGCAAAATTGAAATTGGATCAATAATATAATGATAGGGAGGATTTCCTTTTTTTGGGATTTCTCCCTATCTTTTTTTTATTTAAATTGATAGAATATTTTTAATTATAAGAAAGAGGTGAGCAGGGTGACTTCTCCATCAATTGTAGAATTCTTTGCAGCCATCGAAAGAGGAGACATGGCGGCAGTAGAAAAGTCTTTAAGAAATGACACGAATCTGTGCAATGCAGAAAATGAATTGGGGCTAACGGCTTTAGGGGTTGCCGCCCATAATGGCCAACTTGAAATTGTCCAAGTATTATTGAATTTTGGGGCAGACATTCATTCTGTGTCAAATTCAAAAGTTGCCTGTATTCCCCTCTAATACGGCCTTGCATGCCGGAATTGCTGGGAAGGCGTCCAGGGAGCTGGTAGAGTTCTTATTAAATCAAGGAGCGAACGTAGATCAACCTGATTCATCCGGTTACACCCCTTTACATATTGCTGCCTTCGGCGGAAGTGAAGAAATCGCTTCTCTACTGCTGGCTCATGGAGGAAATCAAGAGAATCATCCAGAAAGTGAACGGTCTCCTCTGGAGATTGCAAGGGAGAAGAACAATAAAGAATTTCTTAAAGCTCATAAAGAATTTGTAAAGGGAAAAGTTCAATAAGTTGCTTTTCTTGGAGCGCGACTCACATAAGAGGGGCGCTTTTTTATTAGGATTGATCAAGCCTGGAAGGAACAACATTTGAGAGTCAAGGCGATAAAAAATCAACGTTCTCCCCGGTTGATGAAATCCCTTCCATTGTTTGTTCATCAAGGCTTGATGCAGTAGATTGGAATTTGTTTTATTCGGAATAAAAAATATTTTTAGAAAATTCTGTTGTTATTTGTCGGTTCCCGTATTAGAATAAACGTTAAATTCAATTACTGAAGGGAGGACATCGTGATGCTAACATTTCTTGCATCCATCTGTATTTTAGTAGCAGGCTATTTCATTTATTCAAAGGTGGTAGAGAAGATTTTCGGTATTGATGATTCAAATGTGACACCTGCATACACCAAGAAAGACGGTATGGATTACATGCCTATGAGCTGGTGGAGAGCAAGCCTGGTTCAATTATTGAACATTGCAGGGTTAGGACCGATCTTCGGTGCTATTTTAGGAGCTCTGTATGGACCGGTAGCATTTATATGGATTGTGATTGGTACACTGTTTGCCGGAGCGGTTCATGATTACTTTTCAGGAATGTTGTCCCTTAGACATAATGGCGCTCAATTTCCATCGATCGTTGGAAAATACTTGGGGAAGCCGGTCCAATCTTCAATGAACATTTTATCGATTGTCCTCATGGTACTCGTTGCGGCAGCTTTTACATCGGGCCCTGCTCAGCTGATGGCAGAGGTGACACCACTTAATTTTATGACATCCCTTGTCATTATTTTTACATATTTTCTTATTGCGACTGTCTTACCGATCAATAAGATCATTGGTAGGATTTATCCGTTCTTTGGAGCCATCCTGATCTTTATGGCGGTATCAATCGGAATCGGTTTATTCTTTTTTGAGCATCCCGTACCGAATTTAACATTTGAAAATTTGCATCCAAATGAATTGCCCCTTTGGCCACTGCTGATGGTGACTGTATCATGTGGAGCGATTTCAGGATTCCATTCCACTCAAAGTCCCATCTTAGCAAGAACATTGAAAAGAGAAAGTGAAGGCAGGAAAGTATTCTATGGTGCAATGGTCGCCGAAGGGATCATTGCATTAATATGGGCTTCTGCAGGAATGGCATTCTTCAATGGAACAGGTGGTCTTCAAGAAGCATTGGCCGCTGGAGGACCTGCCGGAGTGGTCAATGAGATCAGCAAAACGACTTTGGGTACTTTAGGTGGAGTGCTGGCAGTCCTGGGGGTCATTGTCCTTCCAATTACAACAGGGGATACGGCGTTGAGATCTTCAAGAATGATGCTGGCTGATTTGATGAAAGATTTCCGGAAGAAGGAATTTGACGGGAAATGGACGCCAATATTCCTAGTCTTCCCTGTGGCAATCCCGACATTTTTACTTACACAAATAGACTATACTTTCCTATGGAGATATGTAGGCTGGTCCAATCAGGTAGTTGCCACTGTCATGTTGTGGACTGCTGCAATCTATTTGCTGCAGCAGGCAAGGTTTCACTGGATCTGCAGTATTCCTGCATTATTTATGACAGGAGTTGTTAGTTCGTATATCTTTTATGCTCCAGAAGGTTTTGGTTTGCCTTATTCCACAGCGATGCTGATCGGTTCCATCATCTGGTTGGCTGTCTTGGCTTGGTTTGTCCTTCAAGTGATAAAATACAACCCGAAGAGACAACAATCATTAGAGGTGAAGTCGGTCAGTTCATAACGATTAGCAACAGAATAGAGACTGGGACACAGAAGTGTTTTAGTCGAAGATCAATCCGAACAATCATTCAATTGAAAAATCGAATGATTGTTCGGATTTTTAATTGGTTTTGTTTGAGCAAAATTTGGTTTTCTCCCTATTCTAGCTGTTCATTGGAGCGGGGGGCGAAACTCCTGCAGTAAACCAGTGACATGTGGATCGTACGGTTCGACATCGGTATGAGAAACCGATCAATTTTAATTTTAAGGAATAACCTGTGAAAAGCGTCAATGGATTTTCAGTTTTTGTCGAATAAAAACTGAATTTTTGAAAGATTAAAACAAATCATTCTACAAATTTCGTATTTCCCATATGCTATTTTAATAGAAACAAGCATTCTTTCAGATAAGGATGATTGAGATTTGGATGTACATATTGACAAATGCGTTACGGGATTAGAGTTACAGATTGTATAGTGCATTATGTAAAAGTACAAGTTAAAATTAAGTGAAAATACTTAAAATTCAGATTTTTTTACTCCGTCTTTTGAAAACTAGTGAGTGTGGACAAATGAATTAAAAAATAATGAAAGCGCTTACTATTTTAATAATTCTATTTGTGTAGGGGGAAATGAAAATGTCAGATTTAGTGAAAATCGGACTTATTCAAGCTTCTCATGATGTTGATGGAAGCGAAGCTGTTGATGTCCACAAAGAGCAGGCAATTAAAAAACACGTAGAGCTGGTAAGGGATGCAGCAAAAAAAGGAGCTCAAATCATTTGCCTTCAGGAGATATTCTATGGTCCTTACTTTTGCTCAGAACAAAATCCCAAGTGGTATGATTCTGCTGAAGAAACTCCCAACGGTCCCACAACCAGACAGTTTCAGGCATTAGCCAAAGAGATGGGCGTCGTCATCGTCCTCCCAATCTATGAACGTGAAGGGATTGCTACTTACTATAATACGGCAGCCGTCATCGATGCAGATGGATCCTATCTTGGAAAGTATCGAAAACAGCATATTCCACATGTCGGGGTCGGGGAAGAAGGCTACGGATTCTGGGAGAAATATTACTTTAAACCAGGCAACCTTGGATATCCGGTTTTTGATACGGCTTATGCAAAAGTGGGGGTTTATATTTGTTATGACCGTCATTTCCCTGAAGGGGCCCGTCTTTTAGGATTGAAAGGTGCTGAAATTGTATTCAATCCATCTGCTACAGTAGCAGGGTTGTCTGAGTACTTATGGAAACTTGAACAGCCGGCTCATGCAGTGGCAAACGGATATTATTTAGGAGCGATCAACCGTGTAGGGTATGAAGGTCCGTGGAACATGGGGGAATTTTACGGACAATCTTACCTGGTAGACCCAAGAGGCAGCTTTGTTTCCATTGGTAGCAGAGACCATGATGAAGTCATCATAGGAGAAATGAATAAAAAGCTTTTACGTGAAGTTCGCGATACGTGGCAGTTTTATCGTGACCGCAGGCCGGAAACGTATAACGATATGACCGCTTTACTTCCTTAGATTATAGAGGCTGACGATCAATCATCATTGTCAGCCCTTGGGTGTTGAATCGGATCGTGTTGGAAAAACAGGAAATGAAGAGGGGGAAGCCAGTTTGTCTAATACACTTTCATTACTCAATCTTGAGAAGAATTTTCTTGAAGCACATGAAGGGTTAAGCAATAAGGAAGCGGTGGAGGAAGCAAACCGCTGTTTGTATTGTTATGATGCACCATGTATTCAGGCATGTCCGACAAGCATTGATATACCTTCATTTATTAAAAAAATCGCATCAGGGAACTTGAAGGGATCGGCGAAGACCATTATGTCGGCAAATCCTGTAGGTGCAAGCTGTTCACGTGTCTGTCCGACTGAAGAGCTTTGTGAAGGAGCTTGTGTGTTGAATCATTCCACCAAACCCATTATGATCGGCGACCTTCAGCGTTATGCAACTGACTGGGCAAGACACAATGATAGTGTCCTTTTTGAAGCTGGTGAGCCAAATGGAAGGAAAGTAGGCATTATCGGCGGGGGGGCCAGCAGGTCTGTCAGCAGCAAGGGAACTTGCACGCTTGGGTTATGAAGTGACAATTTATGAGGCGGAAAAGGAAGCTGGAGGATTAAATACGTATGGCATCGTATCTTTCCGCCTGCCTCAGTCCATTTCTTATTGGGAAGTGGAACAGGTGAAAAAATTAAATGTCGATATCCGAACCGGTGTGAAGGTGGGGCAGGATATATCTGCTGATGACATTCTGGAGTCACATGATTTTGTCATCCTGGCAGCAGGGATGTCCCATGTTCCCGCACTGAATATTGAAGGGGAACAATTAAAGGGTGTCCATGACGCGATTGAATTTGTCAAGGCAACTAAGGGTGGCGAACTCACTCAAGACTACGTAGGCAAAAAAGTGGCAGTGATAGGGGCCGGGAATACGGCCATTGATGGAGCAACTTGTTCCGTGCGCCTAGGTGCGGAAAATGTGAAGATTTTATACCGCCGTACTCAGGAAGAAATGACGGCTTATGATTTTGAATACGAGTTCGCCAAACAGGATGGAGTAGAATTCCGCTGGCTTACGGCACCTCAAAGAATCATCGGAAATGATGCAGGGGAAGTGACCGGGATCGAATGCATCAAGATGGAATTAGGTGAGCCAGGTGGAGATGGGAGAAGGCGTCCCATTCCTGTAGAGGACTCCCAATTCACCCTGCCAGTGGATGCGGTCATTAAGGCAATCGGCCAGACAAGGCATCTATCACTGATTGAACAATTCGGTTTAGACCATTTCGACGGGGTAGTAAAAGTGAATCAGGAAACCTTTCAAACATCTAATCCAAAGATCTTCGCCTGTGGTGATATTGTTTTTGGTAAAGGTATCGGAGAAGCGATGGTCGTTACAGCTGCAGAACAGGGGAAGCAGGCAGCCTATCATTTACATGAACAATTGTCTAACGTTCAAATGAATTAACATTGTCTTAAGGGGGGAAAGTCATGGCAAATTTAAGTATTGATTTAGCAGGGATAAAATCACCTAATCCTTTTTGGTTGGCGTCAGCTCCGCCAACGAACTCAGGCTACCAGGTTCAAAGAGCCTTCGAGGCAGGCTGGGGCGGTGCAGTTTGGAAGACATTGGGGGAGCCGATCATTAATGTATCTTCAAGATTCGCGGCTGTCAGCTTTAATGGACAAAAAGTAGCCGGGTTCAACAATATCGAACTTATAACCGATCGACCTCTTGAAGTGAATTTAAAGGAAATATATGAGACGAAGAAGCGTTTTCCTAATCATGCCATCATTGCATCATTGATGGTAGAACCCAAACAGGAAAAATGGCATGAAATAGTGAAGAAGGTTGAAGATGTAGGCGTGGATGGACTTGAGCTGAATTTCGGATGTCCCCATGGAATGGCTGAAAGGGGAATGGGATCTGCATCAGGTCAAGTACCGGAATTAGTCGAAAAGCAAACCTTTTGGGCGAAGGAGGCGGCTAAGACACCGGTAATCGTAAAGCTGACACCGAATATCACAGACATTACGGTCACTGCTGAAGCAGCTGTCCGGGGTGGTGCAGACGCCGTCAGCATGATCAATACCATTAACAGCCTAGCAGGTGTAGACCTGGATTCTTGGAATACCATACCCCATGTTGCCGGGAAAGGGGCTCATGGAGGATATTGTGGACCTGCAGTGAAGCCGATTTCATTGAACATGGTTGCAGAATGTGCAAGGAATCCGCGAATCAATGTACCGATTTCAGGAATGGGCGGAGTATCCAATTGGCAGGATGCCGTCGAATTTATGCTCATGGGGGCTTCCGGGGTCCAAGTCTGTACTGCTGCCATGCATCACGGTTTTAGAATAGTAGAGGATATGCTGGATGGACTGAATAATTATCTGGATGATAAAGGGATCGCTTCTGTTAAGGATATCGTAGGGAAATCAGTGCCGAAATTTTCAGACTGGGGTAACCTTGATCTGAATTATAGTGTTGTGGCCAAAATCAATCCGGATGTTTGCATTAACTGTAATAAGTGTCATATCGCCTGTGAAGATACATCCCATCAATGCATCGACATGCTGAAAGATCCAAAAGGAAACAGCTACCTTAAAGTAAGGGAAGAGGATTGTGTAGGATGCAATTTATGCTCGATTGTATGCCCGGTTGATGGAGCCATCGACATGATTGAAGTTCCAAGCGGTCATATGCCGATGACCTGGAATGAGCGTCAGGCTGCAGTCGCAAATGTATCCGGCGCTAGAGAAAATGCAGTGAAATAAGTCTGGAGGTACAAATAATGGATAAAATCATTCAAAATGGAACGATTGTGACAGCTACCGACACATATAAAGCGGATATTTTAATACAACAGGGAAAAATTGCAGCCATTGGGAAAGAATTTGAAGTTTCAAATGCAGAAGTCATCGATGCGAAAGGGAAATATATTTTTCCAGGAGGGATTGATCCCCATACGCATTTGGAAATGCCATTCGCGGGGGAACGGTATCAAAAGATGACTTTGAGACTGGAACCATTGCTGCAGCATTTGGAGGTACTACGACACTGATAGATTTCTGCCTGACCAATAAGGGAGAGCCGCTTCAGAACGCCATAGATACCTGGCATGCAAAGTCCAGAGATAAGGCTGTGATCGATTACAGTTTTCATCTGATGATCGGGGAAATCAATCATGAAGTCCTCTCTCAGCTACCTGAAGTAATAGATAAGGAGGGAATAACCTCTTTCAAAGTTTTTATGGCATATAAAAACGTCTTCCAGGCAGACGATGAAACGCTGTTCAGAACATTGATTGCGCTAAGGAATTGGGAGCACTCGTCATGGTGCATGCAGAGAATGGCGATGTAATTGAGTATTTAACTGAAAAAGCATTGGCTGAAGGCAAAACTGAACCAATTTTTCACGCGTTGACGAGACCGCCTGAGCTCGAAGGGGAAGCAACAGGGCGCGAAGCTAAACTTACCGGGTTGGCAGACTCTCAATTATACGTTGTACATGTGTCCTGCTCAGAAGCCGTGGAGCAAATTTCTGCGGCCAGAAGCAAAGGGTTGAATGTTTGGGGAGAGACCTGCCCTCAATATCTGGTACTTGATCAGACCTATTTGGAACGTCCAAACTTCGAAGGGGCTAAATATGTTTGGTCTCCGCCCCTCCGTGAGAAGTGGCATCAAGAAGTACTGTGGAACGCCTTGAAGAGCGGTCAGTTGCAAACATTGGGATCCGATCAATGCTCGTTTGATTTTGCTGGCCAAAAGGATCTTGGCAAAGAAGATTTCACTAAAATTCCGAATGGCGGACCCATCATTGAGGACCGTGTATCTATATTATTCTCAGAAGGAGTTGAAAAAGGGCGGATAAGTTTAAACCAGTTCGTTGATATCATGTCTACGCGCAGTGCAAAGCTGTTTGGACTGTACCCTCAAAAAGGAACCATAGCTGTAGGTTCAGATGCAGATCTGGTCATTTTTGATCCAGATGCTGAAAGAGTGATCTCTGCTGCAACCCATCATATGGCAGCAGATTATAACCCGTTTGAGGGTATGAAGATCAAGGGAGAACCTGTTTCAGTATTATCGAGGGGTAAATATGTCATTAAAGACAAACAGTTCGTAGGCAAGCTTGGAACAGGAATGTATATTAAGAGAGCGAAATACGGTAAGCTTCTTCTGAATGAAGAGAGTGAAGCATTTCAATCTTCAAAGTCATAGTAAATATGGTAGCCATGCACCCAAATAATAGAACCACTCCTGCCAGAAGAAGGGTATCTCCTTCTTCTTGCCTCTCTTATAAAGAAAAGGATTTGCCATTCGAAGCAAACAAATAAGGGGTGTTCGTGTTGAAAAAGAGTTATTTGAAATCTCCAGATTTATTACCGATTAAAGAAAGCGAAAGAAAAATCACCAAGCTGGGTTATTCATTTATGTGGGTAGGGATGGTAGTGGTCCTTGCAACCTTCGCCATCGGTGGAGCAGGAGTCGTTTCTTTACCCTTGCCGCTTGTTGTGCTTGCCACCATCATCGGGTCACTCGCCATCGGACTGTTCATTACATTGACGGGAGATATCGGAATTGAGCATGGAGTTTCCTTCCCGGTATATATGAGGGCTCCGTTTGGAACGATTGGAACACATATCCCTTCAATTGTACGTGGTCTGGCTGCATCGATGTGGTTTGGCATAAACACCTATTTCGGGGCAACTGCAATGAACGGTATTTTAAATATTTTATCTGGTTTCGATAACTGGTTTGTTTGTTTCCTGATCTTTGCGGTACTGCAATTGGTGAATACAGCCCTCGGCATAAAAGCGGTGGAGCGTTTTGCAGACCTGGCGGCACCGGTCATAATTCTTATTTCTGTATGGATGTATTCTTCCCTGTCCGAGTCAGCTGCTTCTCAAGGGAGAGACATTTGGAATTGGGTTGAAAGTCCGGTAACGGGCGCCGCTACATTTACAGCCTTCCTGGTGGTCATCTTTAGTAATATGGGGTTTTGGGCAACGCTATCAGCTGACATCCCGTCCATCTCACGATTCATGAAGGCCCCCAAAAATGAGCGGAACTGGTTTAAAAGAAACAAAAGCTCATTGATTGGTAATCTTGTAGCCCTTCCTATTACCCAGGCATTCATGGTGCTGATCGGGGGGATATCATACATTGCCGTTTTAAACTATGATCCTGTTGTCGCTCTGCAGGAAGCAGCGAGCGGATTCATTTTAGGGATCCTGCTCCTAATGATTGTCCTTGCTCAATGGTCTACGAATATTGCTGCAAATATTGTACCGGCGGCAACGATCTTCTCTAATGTGGGAGGTCCTAAATTTCCATTTTGGGCAGGTGTCGTTACGGCCGGTATCGTAGGTACGATCGTCCAACCGTGGAACTTATTCGGGATCATCATCCCTGTCCTTCTTTTTGTGGGAGGAATTCTGTCTGCAATCGTGGGGATTTTGATAGCAGACTATTATTTCATCCGGAAACGAAGAGTGAATGTGCCTGCATTATATGAGGATAAAGGACAGTTTAAGTATATGAACGGAGTCAACCTGGCTGGGTTCATATCATGGATCTTGGGAGGAGTGGCTTCCTATTACGTTCCCAATTTCTCCTTCTTAGTCGGCTTCGGGGTTGGGGCCCTTTCTTACTATGTATTAGCGAAATTCTGGTGGTTCAAGAAATTCGAACAGGCAGAACTGCTGGATCCGAGTGATGAGAAGTATCTTGGTTTGTCTGTAGGGCGTGACTGGGAAATTGAAGTTGAAGAAGATGTCATGGTCACTGAAGGATCTCCAACCGGCACAAGTTTTTCTTAATGTATTCAGAACAAAACGTTTCAGGTCGTATTAGAAGAAATGGTGGAAAGGGTGTCGTCATGTCCGATTATCAAGAGTTCTTAAACGAGCGGGATAAAATTGATTTTCTCATTCAAAAAGGGTTCAAAATTGAAAACATCACGGAGAACCTGAGTGGTGCATTCGTTCTTTTCAAGCATAAGGAAAACAAAAGAAGTGCAACCCTCCATGTGAAAACGGCAAATGCAAGAAAATATTTTTCCAACCTGCTGCTGGAGAAGTAAGGGTTGAAAGGAGAGTCTTGGATGAGTGATGTGAATGAACCGTGTGAGGGAAAGGAACTTCCACTCTTACCTCGAAATCTGCAAACGTCTGAAGAGTTAATCGATTGGGTGTTATCCGTCTTATCTTCCCATCAACTTTCAGATGAGGACCTATTGAGTTGGTGGAATGAAGAGATTCAGTTTGCGGTCTCCTAAATAAGAATAAAAGGAAAAAAGGATTGGTCACTCCAATCCTTTTTCTCCATTTTTCCATGGCAAACCATAAGGAGCGAAGCATGAAAAGTAATTACTATTTATCGGTAGAAGATATTCTAGGCAGAAAATATTTTGAGCATGCTAAAGTGATTGCCGGCCTTAATGGACTCAGCCGACAGGTGAAGTGGGTTCATGTTGTCGAGGTGACATCCATAAAGAATCTACTCAATGGACATGAGATGATTCTAACTACAGGGATGGCCCTGAAGGAAGAAGAGACCTTTCTATCTCTCCTGGAACAACTGATCGAAACGGACGCAGCCGCCATTTGTATTGAACTGGACACCAATATTTCCACTATACCAATGTCTGTTTTGAAATGTGCAGATACATTTGATTTTCCAATCATTGTCTTCCAGAAGGAAGTACCATTTGTCAGTATTACGCAGGATATACACTCTGTTTTAATCAATCAACAATATGACATGATCAAAAAGCTGGATTTTTATGCACAGGAGTTAAATAAGAAGCTGCTCTGCGTCAAGCATTATAGAGAAATCCTTCATGTATTACATAAGGAGCTTTCAGTACCGGTCCTTTTTCAATTGAAGGAACAGGAGGCTGAAATATACCCGCCTCTTTGCCCTCCGGAAGAAGAGAAGATACGAAAAAGTTATATCAGTCCTGGAAGGTCCAACAATCATATTGCTACGGCCAAGGTAATTTTATTTGATCAGGAATATGCACAACTAGGCATTTATCGAAGCGATCATCCTTTTAGTGAATATGAACTTCTCATATTAGACAGAACTTCAACGGCATTGGCCCAATTTTTAATGAGAGAATTGTACTTTAATGAGCAAAAACGACAGGAAGATTCAAAGTGGATCACCACCTGGCTAAAAGGAGAACAGTCTTACGATAGACTCTCCATATTTCTGGATGATTTAAAACTGTCAATCTACGGAGGCGTCGTATGTATTTGCCGGACGAATAAGCTGATTGAACAAGAACCCATCGATTTGACTTATTTTAACCTTGTAACCAGGAGCATTTTTGAACAGCTAGGCTTTCATGTATTACCTGAAAGAGTGGGAAATAATCTCGTGTTCATTCTTCTTGATACAAGGAGGACAGGGGATTGGAAGGCAAGAGCCACCTCTGCCTACAATAAGCAGCTGCAATCTGACTTCTTTAAAGAGGCAACACATACTGTTTTTGCGACAGGCAAATACCAGGAAGAGACAATGGATATCTATAAAAGCTATGAAACTGCGAAAGACAGCCTAATGTTCCAGTCAAAGATCGATGCTTCTAAATCCTTTATTTTCTTTGATGAATTGCATCTGTACAGATTGATCTCCATTGTAAGCAACAATGTTAATCTTGGGGAAATGATTGAAGAATACCTTTCACCACTCCTCGATTATGACCGAGACCATGATGGGAATTTAGTGCAGACGTTGAAGGTTTTCCTTGCCTGTCAGGGTTCTAAACAGGAAACATCCAAACAATTATTTATTGTAAGACAAACGCTCTACCATCGTTTGAAGAAAATTGAAGATCTACTTGGAGAAGATTTTATGACTTCCGATAGGCGCGTGGCCATTGAATTTCTGTTGGCAGCCCATGATTATTTGCAGCCAGTAACCTCGGTGAAAAAGCTGAAGATCAATTAATAAGATAATGTCCATTTAATGAGGAAGGTTCTTTTACACATTGTCTAATGAAAGCACTACCAATTTCTTTCATAATGAAATTATAGGGATGCGACAGGTTCAATACATCAAGTGCAAATCCATTAATTAGAAGGAGGAACTTAAAATGACGATCATAAAAAAAGATGTGGCAGTATTAAAGAATTATATTGGTGGTGAGTGGGTTGATTCCCTTAGCTCACAAACATTAGAAGTTTTGAATCCGGCTACGAATGAAGAAATTGCAAGAGTGCCGATTTCTACCAAAGAAGACGTCGCAAGGGCGGTGAAAGCAGCGAAAGAAGCATCCCTTACCTGGAAGAAGACTCCTGTTCCAAAGCGGGCTCGTATTCTATATAAATACCATTCCCTGCTTTCTGACAATCATGAGGAGCTGGCGAAACTTGTTGTACAGGAAAATGGTAAATCCTTTAAAGAGGCGTATGGAGAGGTGCAGCGTGGGCTTGAATGCGTGGAATTCGCATGTGGGGCTCCTACCCTCATGATGGGTGAAACGTTAAGTGGGATTGCAGAAGACATAGATTCAGAAATGTTCCGTTATCCACTGGGTGTAGTGGGGGGGATCACTCCTTTTAATTTTCCGATGATGGTACCTCTTTGGATGTTTCCCCTGGCAATCGCGTGTGGTAATACATTCGTTTTGAAACCGTCTGAGAGAACTCCGATTTTAGCCAATAGACTGGCAGAGTTACTTACAGATGCTGGTATGCCGCACGGCGTATTAAATGTTGTACATGGTGCTCATGATGTGGTAAATGGACTGATTGAGCATAACGATATCGCGGCCATTTCGTTTGTAGGATCCCAACCGGTGGCTAAGTATGTTTACCAGCAGGCTGCCTCTCAAGGAAAAAGGGTTCAGGCATTATCTGGAGCGAAGAACCATCATGTCGTCATGCCTGATGCGGACATGAATAAAGCGGCTGATCATATTATCAGTTCAGCGTTCGGTAGTGCGGGGCAACGTTGTATGGCGTGCAGTGCAGTGGTGGTTGTAGGCGATAATGAGCCCTTTATCAAGGCCTTGAATAAAAAAGCAGACGAATTATGCATGGGGAACGGGATGGACGAAGAAGTCCTTCTGACTCCAGTCATTCGAAAAGAACATCGGGAAAAAACACTAGGGTATATCGAAAAAGGCCTTAAAGAAGGTGCGTCTCTCATAAGGGATGGACGAAAAGAAATGGACGAATTCAAGGAAGGGAACTTTCTGGGTGCCACCATCTTTGACCATGTTTCACCCGAGATGACCATTGCAAAAGAAGAAATGTTCGCTCCAATCCTCAGTCTTTTGAGAGCCAAGGATCTGGATGAAGGACTGGAGTACATCCGTCAATCCAGATATGGGAATGGCGCAACGATTTACACGAAAGATGCAAAGGCAGTCAGACAGTTCAGAGAAGAAGCTGATGCTGGAATGCTCGGTATTAATGTCGGGGTTCCGGCAACGATGGCGTTCTTCCCGTTCTCAGGGTGGAAAGATTCTTTCTACGGTGATATGCATGTTAATGGTAAAGATGGAGTAAATTTCTATACTAGGAAGAAAATGATCACTTCTCGATTTGATTTTTAATCAGAGTTAGGAGGAACCTTCATGGTGAAAGCAGGTCAATCTCAAGATTTATGGTTAAAGAATGATGAGAAGCTCCTTTGGCATTCCATGAAACCATACAATCCTGATGCAACAATGGTTGTAAAGGAGTCAAGCGGCTCGTGGATAACGGACAAAGATGGTCAAAGATTTCTGGATGGCATGGCAGGACTTTGGTGTGTGAATATTGGTTACGGTCGACAGGAGTTAGCAGAGGCTGCCTATGAACAGCTAAAAAAGATGGCTTATTTTCCACTGACACAAAGTCATCAGCCGGCGATTGAGCTTGCGGAGAAATTAAACCAATTGCTTGGTGATGAGTATGTCATTTTCTTCTCTAACAGTGGATCTGAAGCCAATGAAACCGCCTTTAAGATTGCCAGGCAGTATCACCAGCAAAATGGGGAGCATGGCAGGTATAAAATCTTTTCAAGATATAGAGGCTATCACGGAAACTCAATGGGGGCCCTTGCAGCAACCGGGCAAGCACAGAGAAAATATAAATATGAGCCTTTAGCCCCTGGATTTATCCATATTGCCCCACCTGATTCCTACCGGGACGAAGCATCAGGTGATCACCCCCATGAACTTCCCGGTGTAAAGGCTATAGACCAAGCGATGACATGGGAGTTGAGTGAAACAGTAGCGGCGTTAATCATGGAACCGATCATCACTGGTGGAGGAGTTCTCATGCCACAGGACGGTTACATGAAAGCAGCGAAGGAAGTATGTGATAGGCATGGCGCTCTCTTGATTGTCGATGAAGTGATCTGCGGGTTTGGGCGAACAGGTAAGCCTTTTGGATTTATGAACTATGATGTAAAGCCTGATATCATTACGATGGCGAAGGGGATCACCAGCGCGTATCTTCCCCTGTCTGCAACAGCTGTGAAGCGTGAGATATATGAAGCGTTCAAAGGTTCTGAGGAATATGATTACTTCCGTCACATTAATACATTTGGTGGGAACCCGGCAGCTTGTGCCCTGGCCATGAAAAACATCGAAATCATGGAAAACGAAAGGTTATTCGAACGATCTTCCGAGCTTGGTGAAAAAGCCCTGAATACATTGAAGAATCGTCTGCAAGATCATCCCTATGTTGGAAATGTCAGAGGGAAAGGGTTATTGATCGGGATAGAATTGGTAAGAAGCAAAGAAACGAAAGAACCATTGGACGTTTCAAAAGTAAATTCAGTAATCTCATATTGTAAACAAAATAGGGTGCTCATCGGGAAAAATGGGGCAACCGTAGCCGGCTACAATAATGTGCTCACATTGTCCCCTCCATTAAATATCGAAGAGAAAGACCTGGACCTATTATTATCAACCGTCATGGAAGGAATCGGACAATTATCATGATAAATGGGAAAACATCTGCCAAAGCAGATGTTTTTCTTTTTAAACAAATTCTATTTAATGGTAATATATAGTAGATAGGAACAATGAGGAGGGGAAACATTCGTGAGTATCCTTTTTAAAGGTATTGACCATATTCAAATCGCGGCTCCCATAGGAAGTGAAGAAGAAGCCCGATCATTCTTTACTGATATTCTCGGTTTGAAGGAAATACAGAAACCCGAAAATCTTAAAGGAAGAGGCGGGTGTTGGTTCCAAATTGGCCCTCAAGAAATTCATGTTGGGGTACAAAAAGATTTTATGCCTGCAACTAAAGCACATCCCGGTATACTTGTTTCCAATTTACCATCTCTTAGACAAACTCTGATTGAGAAAGGGATCAAGGTAAAGGAAGATTCCCCAATCAAAGGCAGAGATCGTTTTTTTGTCTCTGATCCCTTCGGTAATCGGTTAGAATTTCTCGAATATGATTAAAATAATTCTCACCTTATGAAGAATAAGGTGTTCATTATATGTTCTCATTGTGTAACCTAATGAATGTCAGTTTCACCATAAGAACAGAACTTCTCCCATGACACTGCAACGTATGCTGATAATACCGATCTCTATGATAGATCTTCGCCTTGACCTTTACGGAAGTAAAGCGCTGGGCACATTTCTCTTTTTCACATTAATAAATTCCGAAGAGTAGATCGTAATATGGACTTGCCCGTCTCTTACTTTTGCCCGGATAAGCAAAGGCTGGTTATAGGTGTTCTTAAAAACAAAGTCAGGTCCGTACCAGCTGACAGTAGCGTCTCTGCCATCAGGCACGTAAGGAACACGTTTTGAGTGGTGATATAGCTCAACTATTTCAACACCTGCCTGGTCCACCGCATTGAACAAGGTAGATGACACCTGGCATATCCCTCCGCCAATATCTTCTGAAAGTTCCCCTTTCAATATGACAGGGGCTTTTTTATATCCTTTATCCCTTGTCCTTTTTCCTACCACACCATTGAAAGAGAACTCTTCTCCAGGGAATACGACTGTATTGTTGATTTTTTCGGCTGCCAGAGAGATGTTTTGGGAACGTTCCACATTATGGACATTAAAGTAGGTGACGTAGCTTCCAATCTGCTCGGTCCGTATATGGGCGATTGTCTCACTATCTACTTTTGGATACATTACTTTAAGAGGGGCAGTCAAATGACTTTTGTCTCTGGAAATTAAGTAAGAAAGGATCAATTCGCGAAATTTTATTTCATCAAGTTTGTATCCTGGTTTTTCAGAAACGATTTGGTTACTCTCATTGAGATATGCATTCTGAGGGGGGAGAAAGACCTCTTTTCTTACTTCAGATATCAACATTTCATATCGCTCTTCGTTTAATAAGGGTTCATCTACAAATGGTACATATAAGGCATTTTGTTCTATTGAGATTGTTTCCTCTTTAGGAAGATGAATATGCAATGGGTTTTGAGCATGTACGACAGGTAGTAATAAGAGACAGAATGAACTAAGTTTCATCATAAGCATATGCCCCGCCCCCCTTTCGTTTGTAGTATGGATAAGAAGGGGTTCTTTCATGTTAGATGATAATTGCCAAAAATTGATGGTCATTTATTTGAGGTGGAGATTAAAGACTAAGGAAAAAAAGAGGTTTCGTACATGCTTTTTCTATTCAGATTCATTATGGTTGTGTCATTATTGACTGTCTGCTTCCCTAAAGCTGCAGAGGCAATGCCTGATTTTAATATAGAAATAGTACCTTGGGAGCAAATAGAAGAAATCATTCCAAACCGAACTTATTTTACAATCATTGATGTGGAAACGGGTCTGTCATTTAAAGTGCAAAGAAGAGCAGGAAATAAACATGCAGATGTTCAACCTGTGACAAAAAAAGACACGAAGATTATGAAATCCATCTATGGAGGGAAATGGAGCTGGGATCGACGAGCGATTCTGGTGTTAGTACATGATCAGCTCATAGCGGCATCCATGAACGGTATGCCTCACGGTGCAGGAGCGCTTCAAAATGACTTCCCTGGACATTTCTGTGTTCATTTCTACGGAAGTACGACTCATAAAACCCCGACACCGGATTTAGGGCATAAAATCATGATTTTAAAAGCAGGCGGGGTATTGGATGAATTTCTGTACAAATCGGATCCTTATGAATTGATTAGGGTAATGGAGATTGCCGTCAATCAGCATGATGAAAGGCTCCTATCAAAAGTGATGAGTGACAACGACATATCAGTAAAGGAAATTCTTCACAAGGTGAGACATATTGAAGTCACACAGAAGTCGATTCTTCCTGTAGAAGATTTACCTGTCCTGGTAGGAATGGAGCTTCAAGTCAGTGTGAAATGGATACAGACCGATCAAACACAACAAACAAAGTCCATTTCTCTTATCGTACGTAAAGAAGCGGTGGAGGATCAATGGAAACTAGACGGTCAGTCATTCCTTTCAATGATGGAATAAGAATGTACGACATTTCTTTCCTCCAGTGGATGAAATCTTTTCTATCTTAGAGTGTTATTCATATTAGAAAAGGGGAAAAGGGTATATATAATGAATCATGGAGGGACCAAACCGATGTTTGAGTTTGTCATAAGCTTAATAAAGGATCTTGGCATGTGGGGATTGTTCGCAGGGAATGCCATTGAAGCATCATCCCTGCCATTTCCTGGGGCACTCGTAACCTTAACCTATGGATACTTATTAGATCCTACCTGGATGGAATTAATATTTCTTGCAATCACAAGCAGCTTGGTTTATACGATTTTTAGTTATATCCCATATGGTATTGGACATAAATTAAAAGATAAAATTAAAGAGAAAACCAGTTCGAAAAAAATGGAGAAAGGACAGAAATGGTTTCGGAAATGCGGCTTGTGGAGCATTGCCATCACAAGACCTCTTGGGATTGGTAACTATATCTCCTATGTTGCAGGAATCAGTAAAGTGAACAAATGGAAGTTCGGTGGATTAACATTCATGGGCATATTCCCCATTACCTTCACGATGTTGATTGTGGGGAAAAATGGCAATCTCAAAAATGTACAGAACTTGATGAATGACATTCAAACGTATGTCATTGTTGGAGTTGCTGTATTGGCGGCTGGTTTCTTTTTCGTTAAATTTCTGATCAAGCCCAAGGAAAACACCGGCTGTTTGGACAAAGAATCAACCATGGCAAAGCAAATAGAATAAGAAAGATCGATTCACTCCTGAGTCAGGGAGTGAATTTTTTGTTAAAAGAGATGACGCTAAAGAACGATTTTGGTTTCCTCAAACTACTAAATGCTTCATATCTTTCACCTGTGGTATAATAAATAGTTGAGAATAGAAGATTTACTGGAAAGGTTTGAATGAAACCATGACACAATATACCCCAATGATAAAACAATATTTACAGGTAAAGGCAGAATATCAGGATGCTTTTTTATTTTTCCGTTTAGGCGATTTCTATGAAATGTTTTTCGATGATGCCATTGCTGCATCTCAAGAACTTGAAATAACATTGACAAGCCGTGACGGAGGAGGAAAGGAACGGATTCCCATGTGCGGTGTCCCTTATCATTCTGCTCCCAATTACATAGAGCAGCTCATAGACAAAGGCTTTAAAGTAGCAATCTGCGAACAAACAGAAGACCCCAAACAGGCAAAGGGAGTTGTCAGACGGGAAGTCGTACAGCTCATTACACCTGGAACTGTTATGGATGGTAAAGGATTAAATGATAAAGAAAACAACTATATCGCTTCTGTGACAGATTTTAATGATCAAACGTTTGGGTTGGCATATAGTGATTTATCAACGGGGGAAACGAAGGTGACTCTGGTTACGGACGGTCTCCACGCTGTCTTAAATGAGCTCTCCACCATCGGGGCTAAGGAAGTGGTCATTCACCCGGATCTTATGAAAGAAGTGCAGGATAGGATTAAGGAAAGAAACGATGTGACATTATCCTATGAGAGGGAAGCAAACCCAGGGGAAGCTTTTGCCCATCTTGTCGAAAATTTGAGAAATGAAAAACTGAAATCGGCATCCTCCACTCTTCTCCATTATCTTTTCCGTACACAGAAGAGAAGCCTTGATCATCTCCAAGCAGTTGAAACGTATCAGCAGCATCAATTTATGAAAATGGATTACTATTCGAAACGTAATCTGGAGTTGACAGAAACGATCCGATCCAAGGGGAAGAAAGGATCTCTTCTCTGGTTATTAGATGAAACGATGACGGCCATGGGAGCACGACTATTGAAACAATGGATAGATCGTCCCCTCATTCATAAGCAGGAAATCGAAAGACGTCAAACGATCGTTGAAGTGCTTCTGGAAAGATTTTTCGAGAGAGAGGACCTTAGGGAAAGGCTGAAAGAAGTGTATGATTTGGAAAGGCTGTCTGGACGGGTCGCGTTCGGGAATGTGAATGCACGAGATCTTGTTCAGTTGAAGAAATCCCTTCAGCAAGTACCATTCCTAAAGAATCTGGTGGAATCACTGGGAAATGAAGTAACAGACGACTTTGTGACAAAACTTGATCCATGTGAAGAATTGATGGATCTCCTTGAACAGGCTCTTGTGGATAATCCGCCTTTATCCATCAAAGAGGGAAGCATTATCAGGGAAGGATATCACGAGGAGCTTGATCAGTTCCGTGATGCAAGTAAGAACGGGAAATCCTGGATTGCGAAATTAGAGCGGGATGAAAGAGAACGGACGGGAATAAGGTCTCTGAAAGTCGGATTCAATAGAGTTTTCGGTTACTATATAGAAGTAACAAGAGCAAATCTTCACCATTTGGAAGACAACCGTTATGAAAGAAAACAAACGTTAACAAATGCAGAGCGGTTCATCACGCCTGAGCTGAAGGAAAAAGAAGCACTTATCCTTCAGGCTGATGAAAAAAGCGTAGATCTCGAGTATGAACTGTTCGTTTCCATTCGAGAAAGAGTGAAGGAATTTATTCCACGCCTCCAAAAGCTTGCCAGACTAATAAGTGAACTGGATGTTCTTCAGTGCTTTGCAACGGTGAGTGAAAAAAGGCATTATACCCGTCCGGTTTTTAATGAAGAGAGAAGGATCGTTCTGAAGGACGGACGCCATCCGGTTGTGGAAAAGGTGATGGGTGCACAGGAATACGTCCCAAATGATTGCAATATGGACCATGAAAGAGAAATCTTTCTTATCACAGGACCGAATATGTCAGGGAAAAGTACGTATATGAGACAGGTGGCTTTAACGAGTATACTTGCCCAAATTGGCTGCTATGTTCCGGCTGCAGAGGCAAATCTTCCAATCTTTGATCAAGTATTCACGCGAATCGGGGCTGCCGATGACTTGATTTCCGGTCAAAGCACATTCATGGTTGAAATGTTAGAGGCGAAAAACGCAATCATTCACGCAACTCAGCAGAGTTTAATCTTATTCGATGAAATCGGGAGAGGCACTTCCACTTATGATGGGATGGCACTTGCTCAAGCCATTATCGAATATATTCATGAACATATAGGAGCAAAAACGTTATTCTCGACTCATTATCATGAGCTGACGGTTCTTGATGATGAGTTATCAAAGGTTAAAAATATACATGTCAGTGCCATGGAACAGAATGGAAAACTTGTTTTCCTCCACAAGATCAAGGAAGGTGCCGCTGACAAAAGTTACGGAATCCATGTTGCCGAGCTTGCAGAGCTCCCTGAATCCCTGATTAAGAGAGCGAATGAAATCCTTCTTGAGCTAGAACGAAAGGAAGATTCATCTATTTCTAAGGAATTAGCGGCCACAATGGAAACCAATACACAGAAATATGAACAAACAGAAGACTTGACCCAGCTTTCCTTTTTTGGTTCTGAAAAGAGGGAAAGGAAAGAAACTCTCTCTTCTAAAGAAAAGAAATGCCTGGAAGAGTTGAAGAACTTGGATATTCTTGAAATGACACCATTAGATGCACTGAACTCACTGTACACGATCCAAAAGAAATTAATAAATTAAAGGAGGAGGAACGGTGGTAAAGATATTTCAGCTTGATGATTCACTCTCGAACAAGATCGCAGCCGGTGAAGTGGTTGAAAGACCTGCATCCGTTGTAAAGGAACTCCTTGAAAACAGCATAGATGCAGGGGGATCAATGATCGAGATTCATATTGAAGAAGCAGGATTGCAGTCGATACGGATCATCGATAACGGGGATGGTATTGAAGAAGATGATGTGAAAACAGCATTTAAGCGACATGCAACGAGTAAAATTAAAGATGAAAATGACTTATTCCGTATTCGCACCCTTGGATTTAGAGGGGAAGCTCTCCCGAGTATTGCTTCTGTCTCACATTTCACATTGAAAACGAGTACCGGTGATGGCCCAGGAACGTGTATTGAGCTTGAAGGCGGAGAAATCCATACCTTTGAGAAGTCATCTTCAAGGAAAGGCACAGATATCACAGTTTCACAACTGTTCTACAATACACCCGCTCGATTGAAATATATGAAAACCATTCATACTGAGCTTGGTAACATTACAGATGTAGTGAACAGAATAGCTCTTGCACACCCTAGCGTGTCCATCAAGCTCCTTCACAATGGGAAATCTTTATTGCATACCAATGGGAACGGGGATGTATTACAGGTATTGGCAGCGATCTACGGCCTTGGAATCGCCAAGAAGATGGTTCCAATCGAAGTGAATTCCCTGGATTTCAGAGTGAAAGGGTATATTTCCCTTCCAGAGGTTACTAGGGCTTCGAGAAATTATATTTCGACGATGATCAATGGACGTTTCATCAAGAACTATGCTTTAGCGAAAGCAATAGGGGAAGGGTACCATACTCTTCTGCCGATCGGACGTCATCCTATCGTATTACTCAGTATAGAGATGGATCCGATCCTGGTAGATGTGAATGTGCATCCTTCAAAGATGGAAGTCCGCATCAGTAAAGAAAATGAATTGAATTCCTTGGTGACGGAAGGGATCAAAGCAGTCTTCAAAGGAAAAGAATTGATCCCTTCAGGTGCGGGTTCACCGAAAGTTGCACGGGCTGAATCAGAGCAAACGTTTATGAATCTGGAACATTCCCCCTTCCCTGGACCAAAGGTAGAAAGAACAGACTTTGTTGACAGAGTAAAGGAACGACCACTTCCTCAAGATGAGATCATTGAGCTTTATAAACCAGTGCCGCTCATGGAAAAACCGTCTGAGTCTGCAAAGCAGGTAGCTGTTGAACCGCATGAATCCTCTTTTGTGGTTGAAGAAAATGAGGAGGACCTGATAAATGGGACTGATGAGGATACGGGAGTAAATCAATCTTATCGAGTGCCGCCTCTTTATCCAGTTGGACAAATGCACGGCACGTATATATTCGCTCAAAATGATCGAGGATTATACATTATTGATCAACACGCAGCTCAAGAGCGCATCAAATATGAGTTCTTTAAGGAAAAGGTGGGGGAAGTGGCAAAGGAGCTCCAAGAACTCCTGGTCCCTCTCACGCTTGAATTTTCTACAGATGAGTATATCAAAATAAATGACTATCGCTCACTTCTGGAAGATGTAGGGGTGTTCCTCGAAGAGTTTGGATATAACAGCTTTATCGTTCGGTCTCACCCACAATGGTTCCCAAAAGGGGAAGAGCAAGAAACGATCGAAGAGATGATTGAACAAGTATTAAAGATGAATCGGGTGGATATAAAAAAACTCAGGGAAGAAGCAGCCATCATGATGAGTTGTAAAGGGTCCATCAAAGCGAACCATCATTTGCGCAAAGAAGACATGGAGGCGTTACTGGATGAGTTGAGAAGGACAAGTGATCCATTTACCTGTCCACATGGCAGGCCGATCATCATTCACTATTCAACATATGAAATGGAAAAGATGTTCAAACGAATTATGTAAGCGTAGACTAAGAGGATGAATCCCTATGATTCATCCTCTTTTAATGCCTGTATGTTTTTTACCCGAATTTATCCTGGTGTTCTCTTTTCATCTTTAGATATTCTTCATCTTCTCTTACCAGTTTCCATTTCACTTCAAATAGGGCAGCCGATTTTGCTTTCTCATTGTCCAATCTTCTTTCCTTGATGGTGCCGTCATGATTGTATTTCTTTCCTCCTGGGTAATTGGCATATCGTCTTGCCCTTGTATACCCCATCTGTAGAAACTTCCTGGCCATGTCCATTCCTACAAAATCATTTTCTTGTTGGTACCGAAGGAACAGGTCATAAATCCTTTGAGAGGATTTTTCAGCAATCTGTGGCGTTTTGAATCGCCAGTGTGGAAGGATTTCGCTTTTGTATGGCTCGACTAATAGAACACCTTGTTCGCCCCTCCCCACACGGTATTTTTCAGGCTGTTTTCGAAAATCAATCCCTTCGAAATCAAGATCGTAATCAAATGGCATTTCCCTATCCCTCCTTTAGATCTTGTACCCGGTATGGTGAGTTCCGTAAACAAAAAAATATGGTTACAATAAAAATATTATGTTAACTAAAGAGTTTATATCATTTTCCTCACATTCAGAAATAAATAATAGAAGGAATTCCGGGCAAGGAAGGGAAATAGTAAAGAGGTATCTATATTCAGAAAATTCAATATATAAAAGGGGGATAAGGAATGCATGGAGGAATAGAGATACAGCGGGAGAAAAGGAGTAAGCGTTTTAAACTTACATTATGGATAGCGGGATCTCTCCTATTTGTCCTGCTTGTAACACTTATATTTGTAAACTATTACATTGACAGGTCCCTGCCTATTACATCAGGTACGATTTCATTAGAGGGACTGTCTGAAAATGTTGAAGTAACCAGAGACAAGGATGGTGTCCCTCATATTCTTGCTCAAAATGAAAAAGATTTGTACCTGGCACAAGGTTATGTACAAGCCCAGGATCGCTTATTCCAGATGGACCTCAGCAGGAGGCAGGCTTCTGGCCGTTTGAGTGAAGTGGTTGGTGAGAAAACCATTGACCGGGACAAGTTTTTCAGGACATTGGGATTGAGGAGGGCAAGCGGAAGTATCATACGCAGCATATCCCGATGAAGCCAAGCAACTTTTGGAATGGTATGCTGAAGGCGTCAACTTGTTCATAGAAGAAGCGAAAGAAAAAGGGAGGCTCCCCATTGAATTCACTCTCCTTGGTTATAAACCAGAAATATGGACGCCGATTGATTCGTTGACTATAGGAAAGTATATGGCTTTTGATCTGGGAGGTCACTGGCAAGGGCAGGCGTTCAGATATTGGGCAATGGAACATTTGCCAAAGGAAAAAGCATATGATCTATTCCCGTCCTATCCGGAGGAGGCACCTACCATTCTCTCTGAAATTGGAGGAATGGAGGTGGACCTAGGGAAATCATTTGCAGGGGCAGTTATTCCACCTGAGTTTAATGGAAGTAATAACTGGGTTGTGAGCGGTAAGAAAACAGAAAGTGGAAAACCCCTCTTGGCAGATGATCCACATCTTTCATTGGGGACTCCTTCCATTTGGTATCAGATGCACCTGGAGTCACCACAAGTCAATGTCAGTGGCGTGATCTTTGCAGGCATCCCGGGGATAATCCTCGGCCACAATGAACAAATTGCGTGGGGGGTTACGAATACAGGCCCTGATGTTCAGGATTTATATGTGGAGAAGCGGAATGAACAAGACCCCACGCTGTTCTTATACGATGGCAAATGGGAAAAAGCAACGATTATAGAAGAGCCTATCATCATGAAGGATGGAGAGGTCATTCCTTTTGAAGTGACGATTACGAGACATGGACCGGTTATTTCGGAATTTGCCCTTCAAAATGATAGTGAAAAGGTCTTATCCATGAGGTGGACCGCACTTGATCCAAGCCTTGAACTTCTTGCCATATTGAATATTAATAAAGCGGAGAACTGGGAAGAGTTTGAAGAAGCCCTGGAGGACTTTCATGTCCCCACTCAAAACTTTGTATTTGCATCAGCAGATGGAACGATTGCCTACAAGGCAAACGGGAAAATCCCCATCAGGAAAAAAGGGAACGGATTGCTGCCTGTTCCAGGCTGGAACCCGGATTATGAATGGGAAGGGTTTATTCCTTTTGAAGAGCTACCCAAAGTGGTCAATCCAGAATCCGGCTTTGTTGCAACCGCAAATAACAAAGTAGTTTCAGATGATTACCCTTATCACATTAGCCATCACTGGGCTCAGCCTTATCGATACATGAGGATAGAGGAATATTTAGAAGGAAGAAATGACCTCTCTCTTTCCGATATGAAAGCCCTGCAAATGGATCAGGTGAATCTACATGCCCGTGAAATGATCCCTATTCTGATTGAAGATATGATGAGGGATTCTTTAACAGCTAAAGAAAAGGAAGCGATAGATCTTTTTGAGACATGGAACTTTAAAGATGATAAAAAGTTCGCTGCACCACTTATTTTTCATCAATGGATGAACGAGATTTCCACCGGCCTGTTTAAAAAAGAAGTACCAAAGGAAATGATGAAGCTGTTTGAAGGCCGACAAAGTGTCGTGGATGAACTCATTCGAAAAGCTCATAATGGTGAGGAATCGCAGTGGTTTATAGACAGGGGAGGATATCGTACGTTCCTCACATCTTCACTTACCCAAGCCTTGCTTGAGCTTGAGGAAGCCTATGGTTCATCAATGGATGAGTGGGAGTGGGGAATGTATCATCGGGTATACTTTGAACATCCTTTATCAGGAGCTTCTCCTGTGTTGAAATGGTTCTTAAATGACAGAGACCCTGAGCCGACAGGGGGTAGCAGAGTGACGGTTGGTGCAGCAAGCTACAATGAGAACGGCATCGTCAATCACGGGGCTTCTTGGAGGTTTGTCATTGATACCGAGGATATGGATAAGGGCTATCATATTGTTGGACCTGGACAGGCTGGCCATTACAAAAGTGAATGGTATCATAATCAGATTGACGCATGGAAAAACGGGGACTATCATCAAACCCATATTTCAAATCCAAAAGGAGAAAGATTAATTCTACTTGCCGAATAGATTCAGATGAGGGCATACAGAAATCCGAAAGGGTTCTAAGGAAATACCGCATGGAATAAATGACATACAAACAGTCTGGAGATGAACTTCAGACTGTTTTGTTTGACTGGCGATACAGGTACATAGGTTTATTTCTCGTTGAGGTGGGTACATTCTTTTTCAAGGAAGGAGAAAAATGAGGAGGACATGGAATATTCATAAAGGAATTGGGGATACTATCAAGATGTGATTTAACAACATCTATTATTATGGTACGATAATATGTAAAGAAACAGTTACATAGAAAGCAGTGAATGTATGTCAATGATAGAAAAAGAAAAAGTAATCGTTCTTATCGGTCCGACAGCCGTTGGGAAAACGAATGCAAGTATAGAACTTGCTAATAGGTTCAATGGGGAAATCATCAGTGGGGATTCCATGCAAATCTATAAAAGAATGGACATCGGTACCGCAAAAATTACCCGAGATGAAATGGAAGGCATACCGCATCATCTGCTGGATATTAAAGACCCCCGGGAATCTTTTTCTGTTGCGGATTTTCAAGAACTTGTCAGGAAGAACATTTCAGAGATACACTCCCGTGGAAAGATTCCTTTAATCGTGGGAGGGACAGGGTTATATATTCAGTCGGTCTTATACGATTATCAATTTACAGACACCCCTGGTGACGAGGATTATCGTAAAGAGCTGGAAGCAGAACTTGAAAAGAATGGTCCTGATTGGCTTCATGGGAAGTTATTGCGTATCGATCCCGTTTCCGCAAGCAATATTCATCCCAATAATACACGGCGTGTTATCCGTGCCCTGGAAATTTATCATTGTACCGGAAAAAGAATGGCTGAGTTTCAGGCATCACAATCAAAGGAGTTGCAGTACAATGCAGCTATAATCGGATTAACAATGGATCGGGAAAAGCTCTATGAAAGAATAAACCTCCGCGTGGACATGATGATGACCCAGGGTCTATTAAAGGAAGTGAAGGAGTTATATGATGAAGGTGTCAGGAATGTCCAATCCGTTCAGGCCATCGGTTACAAAGAGCTGTATGAATACCTTGATGGTTTAATCGGACTCGAAAGAGCAAAGGAAAACCTGAAGCAAAATTCTAGAAGGTATGCAAAGCGGCAACTGACATGGTTCAGAAATAAAATGGATGTAGCCTGGTTCGATATGACAGATGAGAATCGGCACTCCGAAATAATTGAGGATATTTCAGAATTTATTGCAGGAAAGCTTCAATTAAAGTCGAATAAGTAATGTAGAGATAGAAGAGGAGGAATAACCCATGAAACAATCCATTAATATCCAAGATCAATTCCTTAATCAACTGCGTAAAGAGGGATCGCTTGTAACCGTATTCCTTTTAAATGGCTTCCAGATCCGTGGCCAGGTAAAGGGCTTTGACAATTTTACCGTGTTGTTCGAAACGGAAGGAAAACAGCAACTTGTATTTAAACATGCCATTTCAACATTCGCTCCGCAGCGTAATGTCCAAATAAATTTTGATGAACAAAACAATTAAAAGCTATATAAAGCTAAAGCTGCCCTGCAAGGGCGGCTTTTTTTATTCCTTTTTTGAACGTTTTTTAATCAATGAGTCATTCTCATGAACGAATACGATATTTAATTAATGAAACAAAAAGTAATTGAATAGGATGATAAAAGAGGGTTTTTATTCATCCCTCATTGAACATGAACGAACCGGTTATGAAATGACTATCGTATGATGAACCCTGATGAAAACAAGCGAAGAATGACTAACACTCCCTAATTCTTTTTATTTCTCGGGAAAGCGCAGGAAAAGACAGGATTCTTCTCATTTGTCGAAAAAAACAGGTAAAATATAGGCGTTTGTCACCCTAAAGCCTTCAGGGGCGTATACTGTCTTTAGAATGGTGAGGTGAAACCATTGGATCAACCAATGAGAATGAAAAATAACGGGCAAATCAGCATAGTGTTGAATTCCCAAAAACGGAGTCCGGTTCGAGATATATTGAAGCATGAATCCGTTCCTCAGTCCCTTCCTCATGAACATGTTGCGTTAAGGGAAATTGAAGAAGAACTTGGGTCTCTCGTTGGAATGGACGAAATGAAGAAAATGGTGAAAGAAATTTATGCATGGATATACGTGAACAAAAAAAGAGAAGCAATGGGGTTGAAAGCAGGAAAACAAGCACTTCATATGATGTTCAAAGGAAATCCAGGTACGGGAAAGACAACTGTTGCACGAATTATCGGAAAGCTTTTCCTTAAAATGAATGTATTATCCAAAGGCCACCTGATTGAAGCGGAAAGGGCTGATTTGGTAGGTGAATATATTGGCCATACAGCTCAGAAAACAAGAGATCTCGTTAAAAAAGCTCTTGGAGGGATTCTATTCATCGATGAAGCTTACTCCCTCGGTCGAGGCGGAGAGAAAGACTTCGGTAAGGAAGCGATTGATACACTGGTCAAGCATATGGAGGATAAGCAGCATGAATTTATCTTGATATTGGCAGGGTATTCGAGGGAAATGGATCAGTTTCTTACGTTAAATCCCGGATTACAATCGAGGTTTCCCCTTGTTTTTCATTTTCCGGATTATTCAGTTGATCAACTGATGGAAATAGGAAGAAGAATGTTGGAAGAGAAGGAATATGTATTAAGTCATGATGCAGAGAGAAAGATAAAGGAGCACCTCCATTCAGCCAAAAATACTCTTTCTCCAATGGCATTTTCAAACGGAAGGTATGTCCGGAATGTAATAGAGAAGTCGATAAGGGCTCAGGCCATGAGACTATTGATGGAGAATTGCTATGACCGGCTTGATTTATTAACCATACGCAGCAATGACCTGGTATTTAACAAAGGGTCTTCTGAATGAATATACTTAGTAAACCAGGAGAATAGCAGAATAAAAAAAATGCATTCAGGGATGAATGCATTTTTCATTAAACATGTGCTCGTAAACTCTTATTGGGCAACCGCCACTTATACAAGTAGGAAAGAACACGTAATGCTGTTGTAATGACAAATAATGAATATAGTTCAAAAGGAGAATGGACAATGCCGAGCCCGATTGCTGCACCGCAAAGGACTGCCCAAACGGCATAAATTTCTGAACGGAGTACAAGGGGTTTTCGACCCGCCAGTAAATCACGGATGATGCCACCACCGCTTCCTGTTAAGACGGCAGCAACAATGATCGCGCTGATTGGGTGATTCATTTCAGAAGCATATAGTGCTCCTTGGATAGCGAAGGCGGAAAGTCCGATGGCATCAAAGAAATTACCCCATTTTCTCCAATGTTTAAGAAGATTATTAGGGAAGAGAAAGACCGCTGTAATGGAAAGGAGTGCAATCTGAAATAGCATGCCCTGCTCCCACAATGCAGACACCGGTACACCAATCAGTAAATTTCGGATGGCCCCCCCCACCAAATGCAGTGACAATTCCTAATATATATACACCGAGGATATCGTATTCCTCTTCCATGGCAATGATAGCCCCTGAAATAGCAAAAGCAATGGTACCAATAATACTCAAGACTTCCCACGTCATACTCATTCCTCCTTACGTATTACAAAATGCTACATGCCATTATGTAGAGTGAGAGGGTTCCTTCGTTTATTCAAACATACTGATTTTAACACGTGTGCACTTAATTGCAAGCATTTTTCATATCTTTTTACATAGAGTTTACGAGGGGATTTTGATATGATGAAGGTGTTCATGAAATGTACAGAAAGAAGGATGTTTATTGAAGAAAGAAGTGAAGGAAAAAGTCATCCTTGTTGGATGTCAACTTGAAGATGATGACTTGCGTTTTCAATATAGTTTAGAAGAACTTGAGGAGTTGACTCAAACGGCTAATGGTCAAGTAGTGTCCATTCTCACTCAAAAAAGGGACCGTGTTCATCCAGGCACCTATATAGGGAAAGGGAAAGTGGAAGAGCTTATCCTTTTGGAAGAGCAATTTGACCCTGATATCATCATATTTAATGATGAACTCTCCCCTAGTCAAATAAGGAACCTGTCGAAAGACTTAAGTGCCAGGGTGATTGATCGCACTCAACTGATACTTGATATTTTCGCTCAGAGGGCCCGATCAAGGGAAGGGAAATTACAGGTAGAACTGGCGCAGCTTCAATACTTACTTCCCAGATTGATCGGACAGGGGGCATCCCTCTCAAGGTTGGGTGGAGGGATTGGAACAAGGGGTCCCGGTGAAACAAAACTGGAAAGTGATCGCCGCCACATTCATCGCAGAATCGATGATATCAAGACACAGCTTCAAACGATTGTGGAACATAGAGAAAGGTATCGTAAAAGAAGAAAGCGAAATAAGACCTTTCAAATTGCCCTGGTGGGTTATACGAATGCAGGGAAATCGACATTATTCAACCGTATCTCTCTGGCGGATTCCTATGAAGAAAATCAACTATTTGCCACCCTTGACCCGATGACGAGGAAAATGCCCCTTCCTAGCGGATACACGACTTTGCTTACGGATACTGTAGGATTCATACAGGATCTTCCCACTTCGTTAATCGCCGCATTTCGCTCGACACTGGAAGAGGTGAGGGAAGCTGACCTGCTTCTCCACGTTGTGGATAGTTCAAACCCCGATTACAATCAGCACGAAAAGACCGTTCAGTCCTTGCTGGAAGACTTGGACATGAGCGGACTGCCACAGTTAACGGTATACAATAAACGCGATATGGTCCACCCCGACTTTGTTCCGTCCGGTGAAGGGGCCCGCATGATCATCAGTGCATTGAATGAAGGGGATCGTGGAGACCTATTGGTGAAAATGGAAGACATCGTAAAAAAACATATGATCTCCTATCATGTGTTGATCCCGGCAAGCGAAGGAAAGCTTCTTTCTCAATTAAAGAATGAAACCATTCTAGGGAAATTGGAATTTTTAGAAGAAAACCAGATTTATGAATTGACTGGGTATCACTTGGAAGACCATCCAATCTCAGGGCATATCAAGAAATTTCAAAGGTAGAAGGGAAACAAAAACCTCATGTTTGAACAATTAATGAATGGAAATACTCTAAAACCGCTTGTAACAAGAGTGGAAGAAAACATTAAAGAAATACACAAAAAGATTGAAGACAGAGCTGAAAGTAACCAGTTTAAAGTACTCCGGTCTTATCAAAGGCACAGGGTTAGTGATTCCCATTTCATACCAACTACAGGTTATGGGTATGATGATACTGGGAGAGACACATTGGAAAGTATTTATGCCGATGTCTTCGGTGGTGAAGCAGGGCTTGTCAGACCACAGATCATTTCAGGCACTCACGCGATCTCCATTGCTTTATTCGGGGTGCTGAGACCTGGGGACGAATTAGTATACATAACCGGAAAACCCTACGACACCCTCGAAGAAATCGTCGGCATCAGGGGTAACGGGACCGGTTCCCTTAAAGACTTCCAGATTGGTTATCAGAGTGTTCCATTACTCGAATCGGGGAAGGTCGATTATGAATCGGTCAAAAAAGCGGTCACTTCCAAAACTAAAATGATTGGGATTCAGCGATCTAAAGGATATGCCAATAGACCATCCTTTACGATTGATGAAATCAAAGAAATGATTGATTTTGTTAAAAAGATTAACCCCGGAATTGTTGTATTTGTAGACAACTGCTATGGGGAATTCGTTGAAGAAAGGGAACCTTGTCATGTAGGGGCGGATCTGATGGCAGGCTCCCTTATTAAAAACCCTGGTGGCGGCCTTGCGAAAACAGGCGGGTATATAGTAGGGAAGAAAAGGTATGTAGATGCCTGTTCCTACAGGATGACATCCCCAGGCATTGGGGCAGAGGCAGGTGCATCCCTGTACAGCCTTCAGGAAATGTACCAAGGATTCTTCCTTGCTCCCCATGTGGTTGCACAATCATTAAAGGGCGCTGTATTTACATCGGCTCTATTGACAGAGCTTGGTATGGATACGAACCCAGGCCCTCACGCTAAGCGGACAGATTTAATCCAGTCGGTACAATTCAATGACAAGGATAAGATGGTAGCATTTTGTCAGGCGATACAGTTTGCATCTCCTATCAATTCGCACTTCACACCATATCCCAACTATATGCCTGGTTATGAAGATGATGTCATAATGGCAGCCGGAACCTTCATACAAGGCTCCAGCATTGAACTATCTGCCGACGGGCCAATCAGACCCCCCTATGTAGCATATGTCCAGGGAGGGTTAACCTACGCTCACGTAAAGATCGCCGTGTGCTCAGCAGTAGATCTTTTAATAGAAAAAGGTTTAATCTCTGTGACCTCGGGATAATAAAGGAGTAACTGGATAGTCTAAATGTGACTGTCCTTTCCTTTTGAATTCTCATGTAAGAAAATCTAACATTTGATTGACAGAACTCCTGACATTACATATAATAAGGTCAAGAAGGAAATGAAAAGGAGGAATCAAGATGAGCGGAAGTGAAATTCGTCGAACGATGGCACTGTTTCCAATCAGTATTGTCATGCAGCTCACGGACCTATCAGCTCGTCAGATTCGATACTATGAAGAGCACAGTCTGATAAACCCGGCACGGACCGATGGTAATCGAAGGCTCTTTTCCTTGAATGACATTGATAAGTTATTAGAAGTAAAGGATCTGTTAGATCAAGGCATTAATATGGCTGGAATTAAGAAGATATTTGCTGTATCCAGTCACAATGAATCTGAAGTCGTATCTGACGTAAGCAATGAAAAGGAAGAAAAAGCACGACAGGATCTATCTGATGACGAGCTCCGTAAATTGCTTAGAAATGAATTAATGCATTCAGGCAGATTTACTAAAGCATCTTTACGTCAAGGTGACATGTCCCGCTTTTTTCATTAAATAAAACCTTTAATAAACTTGAGGAGGAATTACGTAAATGGCAAAGTATACTCGAGAAGATGTTTTAAGATTAGCGAATGAAGAGGGAGTCAAGTTCATTCGATTACAATTCACTGATATCCTGGGGACGATCAAAAACGTAGAAATCCCTTTAAGTCAGCTTGAAAAGGCTCTAGATAACAAGATGATGTTTGATGGTTCTTCCATTGAAGGATTTGTCCGCATTGAAGAATCAGATATGTACCTATTCCCTGATTTAGATACTTGGCTTGTGTTCCCTTGGACTGCTGAAAAAGGGAAAGTAGCACGACTGATCTGTGACATCTATAATCCGGACGGCACTCCATTTGAAGGGGATCCGCGTAACAACCTAAAGCGTGTCTTAGCAGAAATGGAAGAGCTTGGATTTACTGATTTCAATCTTGGACCAGAGCCGGAATTCTTCCTCTTCAAATTAGACGAAAATGGTGAACCTACACTGGAACTGAACGACAATGGCGGTTATTTCGATTTAGCACCAACAGATTTAGGAGAAAACTGCCGTCGTGATATCGCATTGGAATTGGAAGAAATGGGCTTTGAAATCGAAGCTTCTCACCACGAAGTTGCTCCTGGACAACATGAGATCGATTTCAAATATGCAAGTGCATTAAGAGCTTGTGACGACATCCAAACATTTAAATTGGTAGTTAAAACAATTGCCCGTAAGCATGGATTACACGCAACTTTCATGCCAAAACCTCTTTTTGGTGTGAATGGCTCAGGGATGCATTGTAACATGTCCCTGTTCAAAAATGGAGAAAACTCTTTCTTTGATGAAAAGGGGAGATTTACAATTAAGTGACACAGCCCGCCAATTCCTGGCTGGAATCATTAAGCATGCCACTGACTTTACAGCGATCACCAATCCGACTGTAAACTCATACAAGCGACTGGTTCCCGGATATGAAGCACCTTGTTATGTTGCTTGGTCCGCGCGTAACCGCAGCCCGCTAATCCGTATTCCTGCTTCCCGTGGGTTAAGTACACGTGTGGAAGTACGAAGTGTCGACCCAGCGGCAAACCCATACCTTGCCATGGCAGTATTACTGGCAGCCGGATTGGATGGAATCAAAAATAATCTTCCTGCACCTAAGCCCATCGACCGCAACATCTATGTTATGGACAAAAAAGAGCGTGAAGAAGCAGGGATTGTCGACCTTCCAGCAACATTGCATGCTGCATTGGAGAACCTAAAAACAAATGAGGTAATCGTTAAATCTCTTGGTGAGCATATATTCGAACACTTCGTAGAAGCGAAAGAAATCGAGTGGGATATGTTCCGTACACAAGTACATCCTTGGGAGCGCGAGCAATACATTCAAATGTATTAATCCCGTCACAAAAGAACCCTGGCAGACAGCGCATTTGCTGTCTGTCAGGGTTCTTTTCTATTTATTTTATTCAATCAAAAAACCGATATGCGAAAACATATCGGTTAATGTTTAATGAACTTGTCGGTAGACGCCTACGACCTTTCCGAGGATCGATACGTTTCTTAATATGATTGGATCCATTGTGGAGTTCTCAGGTTGTAATCGAACATAATCCCTTTCTTTAAAGAACCGTTTTACAGTCGCTTCATCTTCATCTGTCATCGCTACGACGATGTCTCCGTTGTTCGCTGTTTGCTGTTGACGGACGATAACGAAATCACCATCTAGAATCCCGGCTTCGATCATGCTATCTCCCATGATTTCCAGCATAAAGACCTGCTCATCGGAAGGTGCCATCCGCTCTGGAAGCGGGAAGAATTCTTCTACATTTTCAACAGCAGTAATAGGTTGCCCCGCAGTGACCTTACCGATTAGGGGAACGTTTACGACCCGCTGGCGTGGAATGTTGTCTTCTTCAAGGTTTAAGATTTCGATGGCTCTAGGTTTAGTGGGATCCCGGCGGATAAGCCCCTTGCTTTCAAGTCTGGCTAAATGTCCGTGTACAGTGGAACTGGAAGCCAGGCCGACAGCTTCACCGATTTCCCTGACCGATGGCGGATACCCTTTTTCCCTGACGGCAATTTTAATGTATTCAAGTATGTCCTGTTGTCTTTTAGACAATTTTGTCATATTCACGCACCTCTATTATAGATCTTATGTTCCCATTATAGCATGTCTTTCCAGACGATACAAACATAAGTTCGAATTTATGTTGACACCAAACGAATGTTCGTATTACAATGAATGTAACAAAACAGAACAAACATTCGTGTGGAGGTTGTTTTATGTTAACACATATCTGGAATCGTTTCTCTTACATTATTATATTATTTGTATTAGCTATAGTATCTTCAGTCTATTTTCTAATCGTTATGGGAAGTCAACCTTCTTACCAAAGCATCACGGTTCAGCATGGAGACACCCTCTGGACAATTGCCAACCAGTATAATGAGGAATATTCTATGACTGTAGAAGAGTTCATTTCCTGGGTGGGGGAAGAGAATAACCTTACCTCTTTCTCGATCAAACCCGGTGAATCACTGATCCTCCCTATACAAAACCCGAAACTGTCCACCCATTCGGATAATCAATTTGTAATGAACCAAGAATAGAGGGATAAAAGATGAAGGCAGTTATCTACTGCAGAGTCAGTACAACAAAAGAAACACAGGAAACTTCCCTGGAACGCCAGGAAGAAGAGTTAGTTCAATTAGCAAAAGTCCATCAGTTTGAAGTTGCTGCCGTCATAAGGGATCAGGCAAGCGGCTTTGAACTGGATCGTCCAGGTATCCTGGAACTTCTGGATATGATTAAAGACGACTCAATCGATGCCGTACTTATACAGGATGAAACCAGGATAGGCAGGGGGAATGCAAAGATAGCGCTTATTCACTGTTTATTAAAAGAGGATATTAAGATTATCAGTCAAACACATAGCGGAGAATTACACCTGTCAGAATCAGACTCAATGGTGATTAAAATAGTCAGTATGGTGGAGGAATATCAAAGAAAACTGCATAATTTAAAAATTAAGCGGGGGATGAAAAGGGCAGTGGAGAATGGTTTTCAACCCCATAAAAATTTAAAGAATAAAGGTAATGTGGATGGAAGGGAAAGGATTGAAGTTCCTATCGAGGAGATTGTCCGCTTAAGGAAAAATGAATTAACTTTTGCAGAGATTGCAGCCACATTAAGAGGGTTTGGGTATAATGTTTCTAAGGCAACCGTCCATAGGCGCTATAAAGAATATATGGATTCATTGAAAAATGCATAGCTCTTGTTTTATCTCCTTAAATCTAGTAACATGACGATAGAATAATGTTCAATCTCCATTGTGTTATAGATTATGCTCACTAGGCAATAAAGGAGTTTTTATAGATGCTTTCAAAAACAAAAATGAACCGAATCAATGAACTTGCTAAGAAGTCTAAAAGTAAGGGATTGTCTGAACAAGAAGCAAAAGAGCAGTCCAAACTAAGAAAAGAATACCTGGAAACCTTTCGCCAATCGATGAAGGGAACAATAGAAAACACAAGAATCTTTGATCCTGAAGGTAATGAAGTGACTCCTAAAAAGATTCAGGATATACAAACGAAAAAGAAAATGCATTGATGGATGAAACTGCCAGGTCTATTTGAAATAGACCTGGCAGTTTTTTGTCAGCTTCCTATTAAGTTTAGGGGGAGAAGTGTTTACTTCCTAGCATGAAAGTTCAATCTTTATCTCAAAAGGGAATGCCTTTTCAATGTTTCAATAAATCAACATGGATTTACACCCCCGGTTCAAGAAGATGGCTTTCTTTTCAATAACCGTGAGCATAATAATAAGGGTGCTTTTGCGAGGGTTTTTATTTTCAAGGATGACAAAGTCGTGTTATCATTCAAGATAGTTGTATAAAAGACAAAAGAAGATTAATATTAATAAGGTACATTAAAAGGAAGGATGTCTGACATATGTTTGATAACACAGATCAATTAGCAATTAATACAATCCGTACATTATCTATCGATGCAATTGAAAAAGCCGGTTCTGGACACCCAGGAATGCCTATGGGTGCAGCTCCTATGGCATATGCTCTTTGGACGAGATTCATGAATCATAATCCGAAAAATCCTGAGTGGTTTAACAGGGATCGCTTTGTTTTATCCGCTGGTCACGGATCCATGCTATTATATAGCCTGCTTCATTTATCAGGATACGACGTTTCGATGGACGACCTGAAAGACTTCCGTCAATGGGGAAGTAAAACACCTGGACACCCTGAATACAAACATACTCCGGGGGTAGAAGCAACGACTGGACCACTTGGTCAAGGAATCGGCATGGCTGTTGGTATGGCCTTAGCTGAAAGACATTTGGCATCTACATACAATAAAGATCAATATGATATAGTAGACCACTTTACATATTCTATCTGTGGTGATGGAGATTTAATGGAAGGTGTTGCTTCTGAAGCAGCTTCATTAGCAGCTCACTTAAAATTGGGCCGCCTTGTAGTTCTTTATGATTCAAATGATATTTCACTTGATGGAGACTTGGATAAATCATTCTCTGAAAGTGTAAAAGGACGTTTTGAATCATATGGCTGGCAATATATCCGTGTGGAAGACGGTAATGATCTTGATGAAATTTCAAGAGCAATCGAAGAAGCTCAAGGTGATACGACGCGTCCTACAATGATCGAAGTCAAGACGGTCATTGGGTACGGTGCACCTAATAAATCGGGGAAATCAGCTGTTCATGGTGCTCCACTCGGGGAAGACGAGATGAAGCTTACAAAAGAAGCATATCAATGGACGTTTGAGCAGGATTTCCATGTGCCAGATGAGGTTTACAGCAGATTCGAAGAAAGAATTCAGCAAACAGGATCTGAAAAAGAAAAAGAGTGGGCTGACTTATTCATTAAATATAAAGAAGAGCACCCAGAGCTTTCAGTCCAATTGGAAGCAGCAATCAAAGGGGAGCTAAGTGAAGGATGGGATCGTGACATCCCAGTATATGAAGAAGGAAAAGCATTAGCGAGCAGGGCTTCCTCAGGTGAAGTATTAAATGCCATTGCTAAGAACCTGCCTTCATTCATTGGTGGTTCTGCTGACTTAGCAGGGTCTAATAAGACAATGATTAAAGATGAAGCGGACTTTACATCTGAATCTTATGAAGGACGTAACATCTGGTTCGGAGTACGTGAATTCGGCATGGGAGCAGCCATGAATGGTATGGCACTTCACGGAGGCCTTCACGTATTCGGTGGGACATTCTTCGTCTTTAGTGATTATTTAAGACCTGCCATCCGTTTAGCAGCTCTAATGGGCTTACCTGTGACCTATGTATTCACCCATGATAGTATCGCAGTAGGAGAAGATGGCCCTACGCATGAGCCTGTGGAACAGCTTGCATCCCTTCGTGCCATGCCGAACCTTTCTGTCATCCGCCCAGGAGATGGAAACGAAGTGGCTTCTGCTTGGAGATTATCTTTAGAGTCAAAGGATCAACCTACCATGCTGGTACTATCCCGACAGGACCTTCCGACACTTAAAGGGACTGCGGATAAAGCTTACAACGGCGTATCAAAAGGGGCATATGTTGTATCTCCTTCAGGAAAAGAACAGCCTGATGCTTTATTGATCGCAACTGGTTCTGAAGTGCATTTAGCAGTAGAAGCACAAAATGCCCTTGAGAAAGATGGAATCAGCGTGTCAGTCGTTAGTATGCCATCTTGGGATCGTTTCGAAAAACAGACAAAAGAATATAAAGAATCCATCCTACCTAAAGGCGTGAAAAAACGTCTTGCTATTGAAATGGGATCACCGATGGGCTGGGATCGCTATGTAGGGGACGAAGGTGACATCTTAGGGATTGATGGCTATGGTGCATCGGCTCCTGGTGAGAAAGTCATGGAAGAGTATGGATTCACTTCAGAAAATATTGTGTCAAGAATCAAAGCCCTTCTTCAGTCATAAATATAGATTTGATGGGTCAACTCCCTAATACTCATTAGGGAGTTGACCTTTTTATGGTTTAATGTACGAAATATAGTCTAAAGCTCTGTCAGGCGGCAGGTGCTGAAAGAGATGAGTGGCAGAGCTTAAAACAATTCAAGCTTTTTAAATAAGTAGATATTTACCTTATTTTAATAGCGGATCTAATTAGTGAAAGAAAAGAATCGAACACAGAAAGAGTTGTTTGTGTGATGGTAGGGCCCTCAAGAATCAAATGTAGTCTAATCTGAATTCGACAAAACTAGTGTAGATTTTCAACAATTTCTGACAGTGACTCCCTTCTAGTTGATTTATACTATATAAAAGAATGGCAGGAGGGGGAAAAGTGCGAAACTATCAGATCTATTGGATTGAAGAAATGTTTGTTCAGCACTATTATGGTCGGGAAAGAATTTTCTTTCAGTTGTTTTCGGAATGGGAAGCAAGTTCAGGTGAGCTTCACGATATTATCTCGAAACAAGTAGATTACATTACTAAACCTATACCATACCTTCCTACACAAAGAATACTGCAACACGAAATCATGAAAATAGAAGGTTCAGCCTGGGTAGATTCAATTGCAACGATTGAACGGCTGGAATCAGGTGCAACCCTAGTCCTACATGAAAAGTGGATGACTCTTAATGCCTGGGGGTCAGATGAATCTGAATATATCTTTTTTGAGATATTGCGCAGGAATATCGGACAACTTCTTGCAATCGATATCCAAAATGAACGTTTTGGATGGTTAAAACCTATAAAACAGAGAAAATTTATATATTAATAAGAAATTATGACAGAAATATTGTATAATGTTTCTTGGTTTAGTACACTTTTATAAGGACAACATGAAGGAGGAAGTAAGAATATGGGAACGACTGGTTTACTTATTCTAGTTGGAGTTCTGGCATTACTTGCTGGAGTTGCACTAGGATTTTTCATTGCTCGTAGATATATGATGAGCTACCTTAAGAAAAATCCACCAATTAACGAGCAAATGTTACGCATGATGATGATGCAGATGGGTCAAAAGCCATCACAGAAGAAAATCAACCAAATGATGAATGCAATGAATAAGAACATGAAATAATAGGTAGAAGCACTCAGGAAATGAGTGCTTTTTCTATTTGCGGCCAATCTTGGATAAATGAATTAGGATCATATGATCATTTTCATATATTCATGAAAACTTGATGGTTATCATTCAGGTTGAAATTGAATTTATGATAGAATATATTCCGGAGGGAGTCATATGAAAAAATGGATGATTGCTTCACTGTCTCTCATGATTCTTGTTGCCGGATGCAGCAATAAGCCTCAGGAAGTGATGGATGAAGAAACACTTGAAATTCAAAATAGTGCGGCAGGAGAAGCACGGGAATATTTAAATTATACAGTGAACAAAGAGAAGAAATCGGTCAATCGAGGTCTTATTACGATGATGATTAACAATCGGAGTGACATGGATGAAATTGAAACCGGTCTTATGTCATTATCCACCAAGCATTTTTCTCCTGATGATTATGTTTATGAAGAGGGTCAATATCTAAAAGATCTTAGATCGTGGCTGAGGAGAAAGTCAGATTCAAATAAGTCAGGCCTTAATCCCCCTTTGGACATCAAGGAAGACATGGGCTGGGAACAGAAGATGGAGCTGGAAAAAAAGAATCCCATGTACCTCGCTTATATTCACGAGCAGAACTATGTTGATTCAGACGGAAAGATTAAAGGGATATCCCTCGGTCTCGCTTTGAATACGGTGGATTATATTCGCGTAGAAGATGAAAATAAGCTCATGCATTTCGATGAGGCTAAAATCGACGATAAACAGTTAGAAGCCTACGGGAAGAAAATAGCCGACACAGTGGTAAGTCGTGTTAAGGGGAATAAAGAACTGAAAGATGTTCCTATCATGATTTCCTTATACAAACTTCAACCGCTAAATAGTGTGGTATCAGGAAACTACATCTCAACGGGTTATGTAGATGAAAATGATAAGCGAGTAAAAAAATGGAATGATGTATCTGATAAATATTTTTATTTTCCCAGTGACGAAGGAGAAGAGAAAGACCGAGATCTGCATAATCGAATTCGTGATTTAGAGGATTATGTCTCTAAATACTTCTCTCATCAGGACATTGAGTTTGTCGGTAAAGCCTTATACCAAAAAGACACATTAAATAAGCTAGTCATTGACGTACATACTGGAATGGTCAAAGAAACTGAACTTATCGGCTTCTCCCAGGCAATCGGCCCTGAAATTGTGGATTACTTCCCCCATACACCTGTATACCTTTACGTAAAGACACCTAAAGGCCTGAAAGCAACCATTGTCAAAGAAGTGGACCAGGAACCCTTTGTTCAGATCCACTAAGAGTATGTAGAGCAGAAGAAGCATCCCTTTCATAAGTAAGGGATGCTTTTCGTTTTTATAAAATGCAGGGTTGAAGGCTGTTCATCTAAAAAAAGATTTCTCATTTTTTTGAAATTTGGTAAAATAAAGAGTCGATTCTATACAGTAACGGGGGGGACGGAATGAAAGTATTTTTAGATTTAAAATGGTTTTTTCTTCAAGAGAAAAAGTCTTATATAGCAGGAATTTTACTGCTTTTATGTGTAGCATTTCTTCAATTGATCCCGCCAAGGATCGTAGGGATCATAGTCGACAGTATTAAAGGGAATTCCTTGACTAGAGGAGATATGATGAAGTGGATTTTCATCCTGATCATCACGGCGCTATCTATGTATGGGCTGAGGTTTGTTTGGAGAATCATGATTTTTGGTTCTGCCACCAAGCTTTCACGATTGCTCAGGAACCGCCTGTATGAACATTTTACAAGGATGTCACCATCCTTTTATCAAAAGAGGCGGGTCGGAGATTTAATGGCCCATGCAACAAACGATCTTCAAGCTATCCAGCAAACAGCAGGGGTGGGTGTGTTAACATTTGTGGATTCAATCTCTACAGGAGGATTTGTGATACTGGCAATGGCTTTCACCATCAGCTGGAAGCTTACACTCATTGCGTTGATTCCAATGCCTTTCATGGCCATTCTGACAAATTATTACGGTACTCTTCTACATAAACGTTTTCACAAGGCGCAAGAAGCCTTTTCTTCGTTAAATGATAAAACCCAGGAGAGTGTTACAGGAATCAAGGTAATAAAAACGTTCGGACAAGAAAAAGAAGATATTGAATCGTTTAGAAAGCAATCCGAAGATGTTGTACAGAGGAATGTATCCGTTGCAAGGGTGGATTCCCTATTCGATCCGACGATTTCCATCATTGTGGGTATTTCATTCTTTCTGTCGATCGTATTTGGATCAAGGTTTGTGGTCAACGGGGATATGACCATAGGAGAATTAATTTCGTTTACTACTTACCTTGGGCTCTTAATCTGGCCGATGCTTGCTTTCGGGTGGTTATTCAATATTGTGGAGAGAGGTCGCGCGTCATACGATCGTGTTACTAAAATCTTAAATGAAAGGATTGAAATCAAGGATCAGGAAGGAGCCCTCAATCAATGCCCATCAGGGGATATAGAGTATCAGATTGATTCCTTTTCTTACCCGAATGAGAAGGAGCCTGCATTGGAGAATATTCAATTTTGCCTGAATAAAGGTCAAACGATTGGTATTGTAGGGAAGACGGGTGCAGGTAAGACAACCTTGTTAAGGTTGTTATTAAGGGAATTCGAAGGGTATAAAGGAACGATCACTTTTGGGGACCATATCATTCAGGATTATCAATTAACCCGTTTAAGGGAGAGTATTGGCTATGTACCCCAGGATCATTTCCTTTTTTCAGCCACAATTCTAGAGAATATCGCGTTTTCCCAGCCTCACATTCCGAAAGAAGATGTGGAAAAGGCAAGCAGCGCTTGCCCATATACATGAGGATATCGTCCATTTCAGTGATGGGTATGAAACGGTAGTCGGTGAAAGGGGCGTTTCGTTATCGGGGGGGGGCAAAAGCAGAGGATATCGATTGCAAGAGCCCTGTTAATGGATCCGGAGGTACTCATCCTGGATGACTCATTGTCTGCGGTAGATGCAAGGACGGAAGAATCCATTTTACATTCTTTAAAGAAGAACAGGATCGGGAAGACGACCATGATCACTTCTCATCGTTTAAGTGCTATCCAACATGCAGATTTGATCATCGTCCTAGAAGAAGGAAAGATCACGGAGAGAGGCACTCACAGTGAATTGATGATGAAAAAGGGTTGGTATCGGGAAATGTTTCTGCGTCAACAATTAGAAGAACTAGTGGAGTATGGGGGATAAGAAATGGATACTATACCGACATTGACGGCGAAAGAACAACGGACCATTTTCTTGCGCCTAATCAAATATGCTAAGCCGCATAAAAAAAAGATTGCATTCGCTTTTTCATTACTGCTTCTGACAACCATAGGTGACGTCTTAGGGCCGATCATCATTAAAATCTTTATTGATGATTATTTAACACCCGGAAAATTTCCTTATGGTCCACTTGTCGGGTTGGCAGCATCCTATTTATTGATCCAATTGATCAATGTATTGATCTCTTACTTTCAATTGCTGAAATTTCAAGAAATCGCGTTAAAAATCATTCAACAGCTGCGAGTGGATGTGTTCACGAAGGTACAGAGTTTAGGAATGAGGTATTTTGATAAAACTCCCGCAGGAAGTATCGTGTCACGGGTAACGAATGATACAGAAGCCATTAAAGATATGTTTGTAAGTGTCCTTGTGTCCTTTATTCAAGGATCCTTCCTATTGACGGGAATCTTCATTGCCATGTTTGCGCTCAATACGAGGCTTGCATTCTTCTGTTTATTCATTCTGCCGGTCATATTTATGATTATGAAGCTTTACCGTAAATATAGCGCTGTCTTTTATCAGGATTTGCGTGAAAGGTTAAGTCAGCTTAATGCAAAGCTAAGTGAATCCCTTCAGGGGATGGCTATCATTCAAGTCTTTAGACAGGAAAAGAGATTAAGGGAAGAATTCGGAGACATAAATACTAAACACTATTTAGCAGGCATGAGAAATATTAAAGTGGACGGATTATTATTAAGACCTGCCATTGATCTAGTTTATGTGGCTGCTTTAATAGTGGTGTTAAGCTATTTTGGTGTGACCTCCTTCAATCAGCCTATAGAAATAGGAGTGTTGTACGCTTTTGTGAATTATCTGGACCGTTTCTTTGAACCGGTCAATCAAATTATGATGAGGCTGTCGATGTTTCAACAGGCAATCATCGCCTCTTCACGCGTCTTCAAACTACTTGATGAAGAAGAACTTTCACCTGGGCAAAACGTGGATAAACCAACGAAAGAAACGATCAGTGCAGGTGAGGTCACATTTGACAATGTTTCGTTCTCATACGATGGCAGGAAAGATGTATTAAAGAAAATTTCATTCACAGCAAGACCGGGTGAAACAGTCGCACTGGTCGGGCATACAGGTAGCGGGAAAAGCTCCATCATCAATTTACTCATGAGGTTCTATGAATTCGAGCGTGGTGATATAAAGATAGACGGCCAAAGCATTAAAGCATATCCAATGGAGGAATTAAGGGCGAAAATGGGGCTTGTCCTACAAGATCCATTTCTTTTCTTCGGCACCGTCAGGGACAATATTAAGCTATATGACGAAGCTATGAAGGATAAAGAAGTGGAAGAAGCAGCAAGATTCGTCCAGGCGAGTTCATTTATTGAAAAGTTGCCTGACCAATATGGGCATGCGGTGGTTGAAAGGGGTTCGACGTTTTCGAGCGGTCAAAGACAGTTGATTGCATTTGCAAGGACTGTAGCAACAAAGCCTAAAATCCTTGTCTTAGACGAAGCGACAGCCAATATCGATACAGAAACCGAAGACAGCATCCAGGAAGCGCTATCGAGCATGAGAAAAGGAAGAACGACGATTGCGATTGCACACAGGCTTTCTACCATTCAAGATGCTGACCTTATCCTGGTTCTTCATCAAGGAGAGATTGTCGAAAGGGGAAGTCATCAGGAATTACTCGTTCAGAAAGGGATTTATCACAAGATGTACCTGCTTCAAAATGGTTTAGTGGAAGGTATGGAGGATGCCATCTCGAATACATGAAGGAATGAAAGGCAGGCTCATGATCAGAGCCTGCCTTTTCCTTCATGTATATATAGTAGAGTTGTATAATTGTAATCAACAAGATGCCTTAACTCATTTGTGGCGAGCACTTTTTTATGTATAAGGAGTTGTAGCTATTTAACAGACGATCAAGTTCCTGACTAAATTGAATAGCTTGGGGTGATGTGAGTCCATTTTCAGCGACAATATCAATTAATTGAGCACGCTTTTTTTCAATTCGTTCGAGAAGCTCTTTTTTAGACACGGCTGTTTCCTTTCTTTTGTATGTCCTTACATATGGAATACAAAACTAGTAATAACTGTAACTTTTTATAAGTATAACGAAATTAAATCAAATTTTCAAAGTAAAATTAACGGAATTCTAAAAAGAAAAGAGAGTTTAATACAAATGAAAAAGTAGAATGTGCATGTAATATAATGGTCACAAATCTTTCACATAAACATTCCTCATAGAATTCGGGTTTCTTTGATAGAATAAGGTATATACTAAAAAGTAGGAGTTGTAAAAATGTCAGATATTAATATTTTCTTAGCATTTGGGGCCGGTTTCCTGAGCTTTATATCCCCTTGCTGCCTGCCGTTGTATCCCGCTTTTCTATCTTATATAACAGGGATGAGCGTTAATGAGCTCAAGGCGGATAATGCATTACTACAAAGAAGAGGCTTATTACATACGTTATTTTTCTTAGTCGGTTTCTCGGCAATTTTTATTGCCATCGGATTTGGTACGTCTCTTATCGGAAGCTTCTTTTTAGACTATAAAGATCTCATTCGACAGTTGGGAGCAATCTTCATTGTGGTGTTTGGATTAATCGTCATCGGCGTGTTTACTCCAGAATCCCTGATGAAGGACCGTCGCTTCGAGTTTAAGAACAGGCCGGCGGGATATATGGGTTCCGTGTTGATAGGTATGGCTTTCGCTGCAGGATGGACACCATGCACAGGCCCGATTCTTGCTTCTGTTCTGGCCCTTGCTGCTACAAATCCTGGCTCGGGGGTCATTTATATGACGTCTTACGTGCTGGGATTTGCGATTCCCTTTTTCATTCTGTCATTCTTCATTGGGAGAATGCAGTGGATCAGAAAGAATAGTGGAAAAATCGTAAAAGTGGGTGGCTACGTTATGATTGCTGTAGGGATTATGCTGTTCTTTGATTGGATGACGGTCATTCTTGCCTATTTCACTTCGATGTTTGGGGGATTCACTGGTTTTTAATCCAACCCAATTTATAATAAAATATACAATGAATTACGTTTTATGGTATAGTTTAATTGGATGAATCAGGAAATGAGATTCAATAGACATCGGGTAGGCTTATAGAGGAGGAAACATCTGTGGCAACGATACTTGTAGTGGATGATGCGAAATTTATGAGAATGACTCTTGGAAACATGCTTTCCTCCGGCGGTCACGAGGTCGTAGGGGAAGCGGAAAATGGACTTACTGCCGTAGAAAAGTATCGCGAGCTTCAGCCGGACCTTGTAACGATGGACATCACGATGCCTGAGTTGGATGGAATAGAAGCGGTCAAAAGGATTTTATCGGAGTTCCCCCAGGCGAAAGTCATCATGTGTTCTGCCATGGGACAACAGAAAGTAGTGGTGGAAGCCATCGAAGCAGGAGCCAAGGATTTTATAGTGAAACCCTTTGATGATGTGCGTGTGGACGAGGCCATCAAAAGAGTGTTGGGATGATCATATCGAAAGAGAGATGAATGCTTTTATTCATTCTCTCTTTTTTTGTGTTTTCGTTTTTCTTTCATTTCAGCTATAATAGGGGATAGATTAAAAGTAGAAAGTAAAAGGATGATGATTATGATGATTGCTTCATCCATTGTAGCGATTTGTATGGGTATCATGGTGATCTTTATAAGAATGAAGGCCCAGAAAAAACCGGTAAGCGGCAGGAAGATTATTTTACCCCCTTTGTTCATGAGTACGGGTGCTTTAATGTTCTTATTCCCGGTCTTTCGAGTCACGTTGAGTGAGTTTCTTGAAGCCATTACGGTAGGAATGCTTTTTTCTATCTTATTGATTAAAACCTCAAAATTCGAAATTCGTGATAACGATATCTATTTAAAGAGATCTAAAGCGTTCGCGTTTATTTTAATGGGGCTTCTGCTGATCAGGATAGTGGCCAAGTCAATACTCAGTGCTTCGATTGATTACGGTGAGCTAAGCGGAATGTTTTGGATTCTTGCCTTTGGTATGATTGTACCTTGGAGAATCACCATGTATCTTCAATACAGGAAACTTCACCAAGAGCAACAGGATTTAACGACGAATTCAATATAATTCATTGTGGAAATAGCAGGGTGATGCTTATCACCCTGCTATTTTTTTATCGTAGGTTTCTGCTTTATATGCATGAAATAAAAATCACTCTGCCAATAAAAGCAACAAATTTTACGGAAACAGTATGATGAAGGTGTCAATGAATAGAAATTTTTTCATCTCAGATTACGCTTTCTTTACAGAAGGTATCAATATGCTTAGAGAAGTATCATTTGGGGCAAAGAAAAGATGGAAAGAATAACAAGAGCTACAGGTGGGATGAAAGTTGTTTACGTTAGCAGATATTTGGACGTTTTTTCTGGCATTTTTCCTGACCTTGCCCATGGTAACCATTGTCCATGAGGCTGGTCATGTTCTCACGGCCCGTCTATTCGGAGCAAAGATCAAATTCTGTATTGGGACTGGTAAGCGTCTATTCAATATCGGTCCCCTGGAAGTGAAGAGAATGTACTTTATGGAAGGATGGTGTCAATATACTGAATTGAAATATAACAAGGTGTGGGTCCATGTCCTTATTTATCTTTCTGGAAGTATATTTAATCTGCTGGCAATCCTGGTCATTAATTTCCTGATCTATGAAGGAATCATTCCTGTTCACCTCTTTTTCTATCAGTTTGCCTATTTTTCCGTGTACTTTATCTTCTTTTCCTTATTTCCATTTCGCAACGGACAAGGGAAACCGAGTGACGGACAAGCAGTCCTTGACGTCATCAGATATGGAAAGGCAGAAGATCCCATCGACTAATCATAGAAAAAAAGGTAAACGATGATCGTTTACCTTTTTTTGCTTCTTTTCCATTTAAAGAACAGAAATGCAGCACCCAACATAAATATTAAATAAAGTACAATCGGAATTATAAGTATCGATCCCATTCCATTCCCCTTTCAATACCTAGAACAAACCTTCGTAAGGTGTTACATCTATTTGCATTTCGTTTAATTTTTTTCGGAGGAACTTATGGTCCCGTTTAGGTGTTGCCAGGATGTATCCCCTGATGACCAATTCCTTGTTAATGGCTGTCGCATTCTCATTTAACGCCAACTCTCCGATTTTACCGGCAATCTTCTGCTTGGCTACATCCCTGAATAATTCGGGGACGGGTGTAACCAATTCATTGAGCATTTTCTTTTCCTCATCCCCCCCATAGGTGGATGGTTTCATTAACATAGTGTTCTTCCCAATCCAAGTCGGATTTACCATCTTCTTTCGGAAATCTCTTTAAAAATTTCCTAAACATAAAGAATCCACCAATAGCAAATGAAGCTACTAGGAACACAACCCAAAATAGTATGAAATATAAGAACCAACCTTCAAGCATGCTTTCACCTCAATCTCCAAAAAGCGAGTGTATCGTATTCATTATAGACAAGCTGAATGCTTGTGACAAGAATATCGCTGTTTTTACAAAAGAAGTCTATACTGTTCTTAATAAGAAATGATATACTAATAATTAACAAAAATCGCGAAAATTCTATCTATTTCGATTCGATACTCGATTTAGGACCGACGGGGGGGTCATTGAATGAAATATAGGGGCAGAATAGTATCGGTAATCATCGGGCTTTTATTAGTATTGACGTGGGATTTTGTTTATTACTTTGTTCTACAATATCCAGTGGATTTGAATGTGGACATTTTTTTCACTCTGTTGATCCTCTTCATCAGCTATTATATGGGGAAACATTATGACATCAGCCATAAAGCGCTAGCTGCATTACGTAAAAGTGAAGAAAGAGTGAAGCTCCTGAATGAAGAAATGCAGCATGTACTTCAAAGTATCGATGAAGTTGTCTTTCATACCAACTCAAAAGGAGAGTTCCAATTTTTGAATCAACCTTGGGAAGACTATACGGGTTACACGGTTAAAGAAAGTCTACATAAAAATGCCCTTCATTTTATTTCCCCTTCATGAACGTCATGAAATCCTCAGACTGGTCAGACATAGTATCAGTTTGAAAAAGGATAAAATGAAGATGGACTTTTCCTATCAGAAAAGGGATGGACAATTTCGCTGGGGAGAAGTAAATGTAAAGTTGAGTTATACCGAAGACGGTCACCTCCTTGGAACAGTAGGGACCATTTCAGATATTACCGAAAGAATACATAATGAAGAAGAATTGATTGAAATGAATGAGACATTAGCCATCGAATCTCAAAAACTATCAGTTGCCGGTCAATTAGCAGCCGGTATCGCACATGAAGTCCGTAATCCTTTAACCTCGATAAATGGATTTCTACAGTTATTACGAGATGATGCAGATGAGAAGACGAAAGAATACTTGGGGATTGTTTTCTCTGAAATCAAGAGGATTGAACTTGTGCTAAGTGAGTTATTGATTCTGGCCAAACCTCAATCTGTTACATACAAAAAGATTAATATTATTGAAACCCTTGATCATGTTGCGAGATTATTGAATACGAATGCCATCTTATATAATATAGAAATTTTAACCGATTTTCATGAAAGGGAACTGTATATTCGAGGCGATGAAAATCAGTTGAAACAAGTGTTTATTAATTTGATTAAAAACGCGATAGAAGCGATGCCTCACGGAGGCACGATTACAGTGATGGCATGCATGATTTCTAAGAATAAAGTTCAATTAACCTTTAAAGATGAGGGGGTAGGGATGAAGAAGGAAACGCTGGATAAACTGGGAGAGCCCTTTTTCACCACGAAAACAAAAGGAACAGGTTTAGGCCTGACGATATGCCTTAGGATCCTTCGTGATCATGGTGCAGATATTGGTGTGCAAAGCGAACAGGGGGAAGGAACCACCTTCCACATCACTCTCGATGGGGTTCAGGCTTCTGAGAGAAAAAGAAGAGAGAATATGCAGACTCATTGAAAATAAAGAGCCCCCATGAGATCATTCATGGGGGCTCATAATATGTAGAAGATTCTATTCTTATCTTAAGTGGCGGGACTGCCTGGGAATCGAACCCAGCGGAGACGGCACGCGCCTCCCAAGAGGTTTTGAAGACCTAGGCAAGCACCAGCTCAACAATCAGCCCCAAATGAGGATATATATCATTTATAACACGAATGAAAACATTTGTACAAATGTTTTCATTCTCTGTGGCAAACGTTTTGATTTTCTCTAGCCTAATAGGCTGTATATTTGTAATTTTTACAAGATTTAAACTTTCAAGAAATTAGAAAAATCTTCTTTACCAGTCTATTCTGGCCGTGATAAGATACTTTTTGCCGGCTTATCATAAAGAGGAAGCGATTTCTTATATGTGTTGCTTACCTTTTATACTTGAACATATTGATCGATACAGAGAGGGGAAACAAGTATGAAAAAAGTATGGGTTTTAGGTCTGGGTTTAACGTTAGCATTAGCTGGGTGTTCAGATACAGGTTCTGATGAGGCTAAAAAAGAAGACACATCAAAAGCATCTGAAGAAACTACGAATGTTGCTGGAGAGTTAATGGATTTTTATTTAAATTTAACAACAACTGTAAATGGTGTAGATATTGATCTTAATGGATTCGAAGAAGCGATGGCAGGAGAAGAGCCTCCAGCAGGGGAAGAACTTGCTGAAATGAAAGAAGCTGCCTCTGCATCTGCCACGGAATCAGCTAAAGTTGTAGAGGGAATGGAAATTCCTGAAGGTCTTGGAGAACAAAAGGAAGACGTAGAATCATTCAAGTCCACTTTGGCAGAATCCTATAATATGAAAGCTGAAGCTCTATCTAAAGAAGGCGAAGCAGATTTAACCGCTTGCCAATGAAAAATTGACCGAAGCAGAAAATCAGATCAAAGAAATTCTTGAGGAAGCCGGACTAGTGAGTTCAAGCTTAATCAGTGACATTAACGGATAATATGAAAAAACGGATCCAATGCCGATTGGATCCGTTTTTTAATCGGTACGTATCCTTTTTCCTGTGAATCTACTATACAAAGTGAGAGGAGGGAGGAAGGATGGAAGCCATTATTTCTTTCGTGTCTGAAGTGGGATTCCCGATTGTAGTCACGATGTATCTTCTTTATCGTATTGAGACGAAACTCGATGCCGTGATTACTTCGATACAAACACTGCCACAGCACTTAAAAGAATAATCGTAAAGGAGATCCCATAATCAAAGGATCTCCTTTATAGTTAACGGAATAAGGATCCGGGTGGAACAGATGTTCTTTTAAATGGCATTTCCTTTCACCTATGAGAGATTAGTTTGGTATAATTTAAGGAGATACTTTTTGAACGGAAAGGAGAAATGGAGCATGAAATTCATACATACCGCTGATTGGCATTTAGGTAAATTGGTTCATGGTATATACATGACCGAAGAACAAAAATACATATTGGAACAATTTATTGAAGTGGTGAAGGAAGAAGAGCCTGATGCTGTCATTATAGCAGGAGATCTTTATGATCGGTCTGTTCCTCCCACTGAAGCGGTAGAGTTATTGGACGATGTCTTATATAGAATCAATGTGGAATTGAAGACGCCCATCGTAGCCGTCACAGGAAACCACGATAGTGCAGAACGATTATCTTTTGGTACATCATGGTACAAGCATAGTCAATTACACTTAAAAGGGAAACTGACCAATGATTTTACTCCAATTACCATTAAAGGAGTGCAATTTCACTGCGTCCCTTATGCTGAACCGGGAAGTGTGAGACAAATTCTCGAAGACGAATCGATTCATTCCCATCACACTGCCATGGAAGCCATTGTCAAGAGAATCGAAGAGAATATGAATCAAGAAGGACCTCATGTATTTGTAGGCCATGCATTTGTGACAGGAGGTAAAACGACGGATTCAGAGCGAACGCTATCCGTAGGGGGGTCTGGTTGTGTCGGTGCAGAGGTGTTCCGTTCCTTTCATTACACGGCCCTTGGTCATCTGCATAGTCCTGATGCCATTAAGCATGAAACGATAAGGTACTCAGGATCTCTATTAAAATATTCATTCTCGGAAGCAAGACAGCGGAAGTCTGTCACGATTGTCGAAATAGAAGGAGACGGTTCATTCCATTTGCGGGAAAGAGTACTTCAGCCCAAGCAAGATATGAGAGAATTGCAGGGACGAATGGAGGAACTTCTGGATCCCGGATTCTATCGATCACAGAAAGTGGATGATTATTTAAAGATCACATTACAAGATGAAGGGACGTTGATCGATCCCATCAATCAATTGCGGCAAGTTTATCCTAACGTCCTTCATTTAGAGAGGAAGCTCGATGTCACTGATGCGAAAAAGAAAAATTCTTTTAAAGTACTAGAGAATAAAAAACGGTCTGAACTGGAATTATTTAAAGAATTTTACACGGATATGACTACGGGTGACTGGAATGAAGGAAAGGAAGAAACTCTTCTGAATGTTATAGAGCAAGCCAGGAAGGAGGTAGAACAAGCATGAAGCCCCTTCAATTAATGATGCAGGCATTTGGTCCCTATGCACGAAGAGAGGTCATCGATTTCCGTTCCCTTGGTAACAGGACAATGTTCGTGATATCGGGGAAGACAGGATCCGGGAAGACGACCATCTTTGATGGATTATCCTACGCAATTTATGGAAAAGCAAGTGGTGAAGATCGCAGTCCCTCTGAATTGAGAAGCCAATTTGCCAGTAATGAAGATTTAACGGAAGTAGAGCTTATCTTCAGTTTAAGAGGAAGGTCCTATCGTATTTGGCGTTCTCCTCAACAGGACAAGAAGAAAGCAAGGGGAGAAGGTTTCACGACCATCAATGCCCGTTCTGAACTATATGTTTACGATGATGAGGGCAAGGAACAGCTGCTCGCGGCAAATGTCCGGGATGTTGACGAGAAGATCAGAGGGTTGATACAACTCGATGCCAATCAATTCAGACAGATTCTGATGATCCCTCAAGGAGAGTTTCGGAAACTCTTAACGTCAGATAGTAAAGATAAAGAGCTCATCCTGCAGCGCCTATTCCATACAGAGCTATATAAGACGATCCAGGAGAAACTGAAATCCGAGGCTGACGATTTGAGAAAGACAGTTGAAACTTCTATAGATGAACGGACACGGGAATTACTTAGGGTTCATTTTGAAGAAAATGAACAGCTTGAAACATTATTATCGGAAACTCCGTTAAATGAACACCATATCCTTCAAATTCTCCCTATTCATATCGAAAGCATGGAGAATAGAGTAAAGGAAATGCAGCTGAAATATGAAGGGGTGCAGGAGAAAAGGGATGCTCTTCATAAGGAGCTCCAGGAGGCAAGGGGATTAGTGGAACAATATGCCCTTCAAGAAAAGCTCAATGCCCGGAAACAATCCCTTATAGAAACAAAGCCTGAAATTGAAAGAATTGAACAGGAGATTCTATTGGCACAGCGCGCCTCCCATTTAGTCCCAAAGGATGAGTATTGTCATAGACTGAGTAAAAACTTGAACGAACTAAAAAAGCAATACACACAACTTTCGGAGGAAAAGAAAGCAATTTCCCATAAGCTCGTGATAGCCCAAAAAGCATTAAAGCAAGAATCAGACAACGAAAACCTGAGGGAAGCTGTGTCGAGAAAAGTTGCTCAACTTGAAGAATTGGAAAAAGACATTGATTCCTTGGAAGGAATGACGAAAGAAACCGAAGAATTAAAAGCGAGATACGAGAAACAGCAAGAGGTCGTTAATAAACAGACAGAGCAAATCACATTCTTACAGAAAGGTATAAATGCACGGGAAAAAAGACTGGAAGAATGGGAAAATAGCCAGACAGAATGGTTTCAGTTGGAGACTTCCCTTCAGGAAAACCTATCATTGCTAGAGCAACTGAATGACATTGAGAAAATGAATAGCAAGCTTCAAAAAATCCAAAAAGAGGAGCAGAGTTTAAAGGTACAGCATAGTCATCTTAAAAAGCAATTGGATGATGCTGCTCTAACCATGGCACATATAGAAGGAAAATGGCATTCAGCTCAGGCTGCATATCTGGCGAAAGGACTTACAGATTCAGAGCCATGCCCTGTCTGCGGCTCTCTGCATCACCCCTATCCTGCAGATGAAGTCGATGCTTTACCTTCTCAGGAAGATTTGAAGGCAGCTAAAGAAAGGCTTGAAGAGCTGAACCAAGAAGAAAAAAGAATAAGTCTTTTGATCGTTCAGGAAGAAATGAAAATAAGAGGCATTCAGGATCAAATAGAAGTGATCGTTCAAAAGATAAAAAAGAAGAAAGTGAACTTTAAAGAGGCCGATGCAGCTGGATTCTATTACCGAACTGACATCAGAGATTGAAGCATTGGAACGTACGATAACGAAAAAGAAACAAATCGTTGAACAATCAAGAGTGATGAAAGAAGAAGTAAGAAAAGGAAAGGAAAAGTTGGAAGAGCTTGAAGAAGCTAAGCATTCTAATCACGAAGTGCTTCAGGAGCTGAACACGTTGTTTCTGACGAAAGCAACAACTCTTGAAAAAGTGAAGGAAGCTATTCCATTTGAGTTAAGGTCAAAAGTTCAATTTAATAAAGCTTTAAATGAGCAAAAGCAAAAGAGAGAAGAATTGAAAGCGGCATTTGAACTGACACAGAAGCGATACTATGAACTAGAGAACTCTTTCAGCGTAAAAGAGTCTCAGGTTATGGATAAGGAAAACCAAATTGAAAAAGCAAATGCAGAAATGAAAACAGAACGTGAAGCATTTTTGGCCCTTCTAACAGAACAAGGCTTTTCTCATTATCAATCATTTCAAGATGCTAAGAAGTCTGAAGCAGATATTCTTACACTACAGGATAAAGTGAAGAGATATGGTGAAGAATGGCGGTCGGTTTCGGATCGTTTGGAAGACATCGATAAGCTTCTGAAAGATAAAGACAAGCCGGATATTATAAGCATTGAAAGAAGCATTTCCCATGTAACGGAAGAAATGAGTCTTGTGAATGATGAACTTAATAAGATCAAGACAAATACAAATGAGAATAAGCGGATTCTTTCAAGAGTCACCACCATCAATGATGGAATAAAACATATGGAGTCCAAGTATCAAATGGTAGGACATCTTGCTGAGGTGGCAAGGGGACAGAATGCAAATCGAATCACCTTTGAAAGATACGTCCTTGCATCATTCCTTGAAGACATACTGAAGGTGGCAAATGAAAGATTAATCAAAATGACATCAGGTCGATATCAATTGATTCGTAAAACAGACCGGAGCAAAGGGAACGTGCAAAGTGGTTTAGAGCTGCTTGTCTTTGATCAGTACACAGGTCAGGAAAGACATGTTAAAACGTTATCCGGAGGGGAAAGTTTTAAAGCATCATTAGCATTGGCATTAGGACTTGCTGATGTGGTACAGCAATATGCAGGCGGGGTATCACTGGAAACGATGTTCATAGATGAGGGGTTCGGAACGTTGGATCCTGAATCCCTGGACCATGCAATTGAGGCACTCATGGATATCCAAAGCAGCGGACGGTTAGTAGGCTTGATTTCTCATGTTCCAGAGCTCAAGGAAAGAATCGATGCACGTCTTGAAGTCATATCCTCGCAAAATGGCAGTAGGACGGAATTTCAGTATTTAGTATGAATAGGCAGAAAGGGTCCAGGACAAGTTCCTGGGCCTTTTCTAGTTCTTATAACAAAGCAGGATTAAATAAATTCTTCCTAGTGGGTTTCCAAAGACAAGGAGGAGGACATAAATAGAAATATACTTTTATCTATGTCTGGAGATCAATCAAATGAAGAACATTCGTCACATCTTACTTCCTAGACAACTCCTATTATTATTGATCCTTTCAACCGGGTTGTTGAATCATGTCATGCTTATCCCGAGCATTCTGAGAGCAGCGGGAAGAGATAGTTGGATCAGCATCCTTGCTTCCTATCCCATCCTGCTCATCATGACTTTTTTAGTCTATTACATCGTAAAAAATTCTCCTAAAGAGGGATTCTTTTATTTACTGAATCAAAAATGGCCGAAGTGGATCGTGTTTCTATTTTCTCTTCCCCTTTGTTTATTTTTGTTAACCAGTGCATATATCACCTTTGATGACTTAATACTATGGCTAAGCGCATATTTCCTTGCAGATGTGCCTTCCTTTATTGTGATAGGATCCATCTTCATTATCTGCTTTCTGATCACATGGGCGGGTGTTAAACATATGGCGATAGCGAGTGGAATCCTATTGCCACTGGTGATGATCTTTGGTTTCTTCATTGCTTTTACCAATACGAATATGAAAGAGCCCAGTTTACTTTTCCCAATTTTCAGCGACGGATATGTTCCTGTTACGAAGGGGATGATTTATGTATTATGCGGGTTACTTGAACTCTATCTGATTGTGCTGTTGCAGCCTTATACGGAAGACAAAATAAAATTTCATCATTTAATCGTGCTGGGTCTCATTTTCATGGGTCTGATGTTTGGTCCATTGACGGCATCGATTATGGAATTCGGTCATGTAGAGGCCGCTTACATGAGGTATCCTGCTTACGAACAGTGGAGGATCCTGGCAATCGGAGAATTCATCACTCACCTGGATTTTTTCGCCCTTTATCAATGGTTGTGCGGAGCGCTGATAAGAATCAGTTTATTTATGTTCTTTTTAGCCGGTTTTTTCTATAAAAAGAAAGACCAATATCGCATTCCAATAAAAGTGCTGATTCCCCTGTACATTCTCTTATTTGTGATGGTACTTTTCCCGGTCGATACCCACTCGTTTTATAATTATTTATTCGAACTATATTTTCCGGTAACGGTTGTGCTTTTCATGGTGCAAATCGTCGTGTCTGCCATATTACTTCGATTCATAAAGTAAAGGATGTTTCCTATGAAGAAGGTCTTTCAAGAAAATCAAACGACGGAAGAGAAACTGGATGTTCTGTCTCAGCTGAAAGAGCAATTCTTATACAGTCAAGATCTGATCATGAAACAGCATTTCTTTAAAGAACAAGAGGTGACGATTGTTTATTTTGAGAGCCTGGTAGATCGTCAATACCTTGACCAATATATCTTTCCCAAACTGGAAGTGGGCCAGGGAGAATCTTATTTGGAAAAGCTGGTGAGAACGTTTCAAGCGGAAGTACTCCCAGACGATAACCTTGATAAGGTTTCCGCTTCACTATTTACAGGCTACGCGGTATTCTTCATTGATGAGAAAATCGTCTCGATTTATGCTGGAGACCTCCCCCTAAGGCAGCCAGAAGAGTCTTCCTTGGAAACATCCATCCGTGGTCCAAAAGATGGATTCGTCGAGGATTTATACACCAATATATCATTAATTAGAAGAAGACTGTTCACTCCTTCCCTTTGTGTGGAAAAATATGTGATAGGGAAAAGATGTAACACAGAGATGGCCATCATGTATTTAAGTGATGTCATTGATAAAGAGGTTCTAAAAGAATTACATACAAGGCTGGATAAACTCGATATCGATGTGATAACGGGCAACAAACAGGTAGAGTCCCTTCTAGAAGATAATCCTTATTCGATTTTTACCAGTTTTAATTATACAGGGGAGGCCGGATTTTATTGTCGATACATTAAATCAAGGGAGATTTGCCCTTATTGTCGATGGGTTTCCAACTGTATCGATAGCACCCGTGAATTTATTACTTCAAACCAAATCACCTGAAGATGCCAGTATTAATTATGTTTATGTATCCTTTGAAAGGATCATCAGGATGGTCGGTATTATGATCTCTGCATTTCTGCCAGGATTATGGGTGGCTTTCTCGGCTTATAATATTGAGCAAATACCCTATTTACTCGTGGCAACGGTATCTATGTCGCGATTCGGGCTGCCCCTTTCAGCTCCCTTGGAAATGTTCATTGTCCTTTTTTTATTTGAATTCTTTAATGAAGCGGGTGTCCGTCTTCCGAGAGCAATCGGTCAAACCGTATCCGTTCTCGGGGGACTGATCGTAGGGGATGCAGCGATACGGGCAGGATTAACATCACCGACGATGCTCGTCATGGGGGCTATCACCTATATTTCATCCTTTACCCTCGTGAATCAAAGCCTGAAGTACGGGACGACCATTTTAAGGTTTGTCGTTTTATTCGTCAGTACATTTTTCGGCCTCTTTGGAGTGATCATGATGTTCATATTAACCGTTATATATCTTTCTACACTATCCTCATTTGGTGTTCCCTATTTAGGTACAGTTGCTCCTATCAGCTGGAATGAGACGATTCGGTCATTCTTCAGGCTCCCGATCCAATTCTACAAACAACGTAACAACTCAACGAATCCGGAAGACCAATCAAGGAAAGGATCCGTTCATCGTGTACAACAAAAAAAGTAAGTACATCATCTTAATGTTCATTTCTGTTCTCTTTTTATCTGGGTGTACAGGCTCAAAGAACATCCAGGACTTAACATATATCGTCTCCATAGGGCTTGATTATGACAAATCGAAAGATGAGTATACGGCCTACCTCCAAGGGTTGAATTTTGCAAATGTAGCCAAACAAGAAGGGGCGAGACCAATTGAACCTATTCCGACGTTTGTAGGGTCGGCATCAGGGAAAACATTAAATATGGCCGTAAGTAATTTGTATAAACTTACGCGACCTCCTCTGTTCTTTGGGCATACTAAAGCACTTGTCTTATCAAGAGATCTATTAGAGAATAAATTTAAAGAAGTATTGGAAGATGTAGGAAGGAACCGTTCTTTAAGGCCAAGTCTTGAATTGTTCACAACCGATATGAATATGGAAGAGGTCTTCAGTGCCAAAGGGCTGTTCGATTATCCACCTGTATATACGGTCCTTCTTACAGAAGAGAAGGTAGAAAGTCTGCAGGATGAAATTGAAACCATGAGCCTTATGCACTTTCTGAGAGAATATTATGAACCGATGGGAACAGCTTTCATACCGAACATCAGAATTGATCAAGATTCATGGAAAAGCGGGGACAAGCTCCCCCTGCTTTATTTGGATGGATACAATGTATTTCAGGATGCTCAATTAATGGGACATATTTCTTCAGAAGACTCCATTTTAGTTGATTGGTTAATGAAGGATCATAGTACGCTAAATTATTCTCTGTATAAAGAAGAGGAATTACTTTCGACTTTTAAGTTATCTTCCAAAAAGCCGAAAGTGAAATATTCTAAGGAAGACTCTGGATTTCCAAAGTTCTCGTTAGAAGTCAATGTGGAAGCTGAATTATTAGAGAAGATAAATGATGTACCGTACGAAGAATTACAATCAACCTTAGAAGATTCTATCGAAAAAAGGGTAGAGACCGTCTATAATCGGGGTCTCGAAAATCAAATGGACCTATATGATGTGGGAGTGAAATGGTTTAGATCCCATCCTAAAGAATTTAAAAAGCTTAAAGAAGATAAATCGTTTTACCTCACAGACAACTCTTTAGACAAAGTAAAGGTGAACGTCAACATCAAACACTTTAATGCTTATCGATATGAAAAAAGACAATAGTGAATAGAGAATGGTATCTTGCGTATGAAAAGCTCATTCAGTGTTTTGTTCATTTTACCCTGCATACGAGTGAGTAGTGATAAAGAAAGGAGTGTTTCCATATGAATATCAGCATTTATATCCTCTTATTGTTGCTATCGGCTGTTGTGGCAATCGGATGGAGCTGGAAGAGGCTATTGGATTTTAACACCTATAAAAAACCTTTTATTGAAGGAGTAGCCGTGCAATTTTCATTTCTATTCATCGCCTCTGTATGGTGGATCATAACAGAAGATAGATCGGATGGAGTCATGGGTGTTTTTTACTACTTTTTAGCCTTTATTACCATCATGGTTATTCATGGATATATCCTTCACTATCTATTCTCTAAGAAGAAAATGCAGGAACGGGAGGAATGAGACGGGACTTTCTTTAGAGGAAGGGTTCAGCTTTCACAAAATTGACAATGTATCTTTTCTGTACCAATTGTTTTTTAATCCTTTTTTTACTAACATAGAATGGGAGAGAAAGACAAAGTCGGAGGAGATATAGGTGTCTAAAACCAAAACGTTCATTCTGGTGATAAGCATCATCGGTTTTCTCCTTGCAGGTTGCAGTAATAGTAACTTTCAAGCAGAAACAAATTATGAAGTGAAAGATTTCAATTATACGAACCAAAATGGTAAAGAAGTCAGTCTAAAGGATCTAAAAGGAAAGGTTTGGATAGCGGATTTCATTTTTACCAATTGTGAAACGGTTTGTCCCCCTATGACATTCAACTTGACAAAGCTTCAAGAGAAGTTGAACGAAGAAGGTGTCGAGGATTATAAGATCGTTTCATTCAGTGTAGATCCTGAAAATGATACACCAGAAGCATTAAAGGAGTATATTGCTAATTTTGATGCGGACACAAGCAAATGGGATCTACTGACAGGCTATGAATTTGACGAGGTAAAAGACCTTGCAGAACATTCCTTTCGTTCCATAGTCGCGGACGACCCCAATTCCGATCAGATGATTCACGGTACAAGTTTTTATTTGGTCAATCAGGAAGGAATAGTCGTGAAAACGTATAGTGGCAATAGTGACGTCCCATACGATGAGATGGTACAAGATATGAAAACGTTAATAAAAGAAGGAACGTAACAGTCCCAGTTTTAGGAGAATCACTTCATATCAGGTGATTCTCCTTTTTTATGTTTCGCTCCTTTCGCAACAATTGTTGCTTTTAGCATCAGCACGTATGTACTTACGCTGGAGTCTACGCTCATCTTTGAAACTTTTATAGCGAAGGGGCTGAATGTGTCAATGAACAATAAAGCAACATCTTTGTTCCTTAATAGGAAATCATCCTTTTAATACATTTTAATGTAGTTGTTTCTACCATTATTTAGATACATGCTTAGAACGTTGTTTTGGAGCATCCTGCAGCGGAAATCAACTTCAACTTTCTTCTTTAGGATAGCAACAATGATTACGAAAAGCATGATGTTTTAATTTTTCCAAATACAAGGGAATATTATTATAATAAAAAAAGCATCGGTGATGAAACAATGAATATACGGATTGTTTCTGAAGATGATCATTCGTTCAAATGGGCCTTTTTTAGGAGAGTGTTAAATGGTAAGAAATAGACCCCATGGAACGTCTAAGAGAAGGTATGATAAAGTGAGAGAGTCACAACTATATTATAGGGCAGCAGGTGAAGAAACATTCGAAATTCTAAAGGAATACTGATTTTTGATCTGTGTATCACCATATTTATATTGATATGGGTGGTTAAATCTTTTGCTGATGGGGATGTGTGGAAGGGAAGTTTATTCGCCGCTTGTTTCGCGATCATGGCAGGCGTCATATTATTTCGGTTCAATAAGAAAAGATAGAAGAAGGTGAGAGATTGGAGAAAAATTATTACACGATTGGAATGGCCGGTCACATCGATCACGGAAAAACAACCCTTACAAAGGCCCTTACTTCGGTGGACACAGATCGTTTAAAGGCAGAAAAAGAGCGAAGCATCTCCATTGAACCTGGGTTTGCCCCGTTGTATCATGATGATGAAATGGAGATTTCCGTAGTGGATGTGCCGGGTCATGAAAGGTTTATCCGGCAAATGATCGCAGGTGTGGCAGGAATCGATTTTGTCGTTTTAGTCGTAGCGGCAGATGAAGGGGTTATGCCACAAACAAAGGAGCATCTGGATATACTTGCCCTATTAGGTGTAACGGAGGGCATGGTCGTACTGTCGAAGAGTTCGAGAGTAGACAAAGAACTTAGAGACATGGCACGTGAAGAGGTGCTCCAGGAGTTGGAGGGAACGGTATTCGAGGATTCCGATGTTCTGCTTGTGGATAGTATTACCGGTGAAGGGATCCAAGAATTAAGGCAGAAACTCATTGTGGCATTGAAGGATACGGCCCCAAGGAGAATTAGAGGAGATTTCCGTTTACCGATTGATCAGGTATTCACGATAAAGGGGCAGGGTACCGTTGTAAGAGGCACTGTCTTTGAGGGAAGTTTGAACACCGGAGAGGAAATAACCATATTGCCTCAACGTATACATACAAGAGCAAAGCAAATCCAAAGCCATAATAGGAAAGAATTCAGTGCGTTTGCCGGTCAACGTGCAGCCATTAACCTTTCAAGAGTGGATTACAAAGAGCTCAAGCGGGGGAATGTACTTGTATCGTCTACTCATTTTAGTGTAACGGATACGATTGATGTGAATCTCGTTGTTTTAGATGGACTGGTCCATCCACTAAAACAAAGGATGCCTGTTGTAGTTCATACCGGGACTTCTGAAGTGATGGGAAGGCTTATATTTTTTGACCGGAATACATTGACAAATAAAACGGATCCTATTTTATGTCAAATCCGTCTGGATGAGTCCGTTGTTGCTAAAAGAGGGGATCGGTTTATCATAAGAAGACCATCCCCAACGGAAACGATCGGGGGAGGTTGGATCATTCATCCCAATGGGGGGAAATACAAATTCGGGGAAGAAACCATCGCTTTCTTGCAGGCAGAAAAGAAAGGCACCCCTAAAGAAAGACTGCTCAGGCTGCTTGAACAATACAAGTGTGTCGAAGACTCCATGATATTAAACGATCTTTCTATCTCACATGAAGACCTGGATGAACTGTTGAATGGTGATTTAAAGTGGATTAAACTACCTCAGTCTAAAATTACCCATATGAACATAGTGGAAGAATGCATGAACGACATGGAGAAAGCTCTTCGCAGGTTCCATGGTGAGTACCCCTTACTAAAAGGGATGAATAGTGGAGAATTGAAGCAAACGTTTAGAACGTATACAAGTGAGCTAGCCGATTATGTTATTGAACTTAAATCTTGGAAACAAGACGGTGGGTTGCTCTCCTTAGAGGGCTTCATCCCCCATCTCCCTCCTGAATGGGAAAAACGGTGCCAGCAGGTCCTGACATTCCTACAGTCTGACGGAACAAAGGTAAAGTCCATGAACGACTACTTTCAACAAGCGGGGATCCCGGAAAGATGGAGGTCTGATTTCTACCATTTCTTTATTCAGGAAAAGAAAATCGTACCCCTGGATGATGAAAAATCTTATTCCTATCAAGTATTTATGGAAGCAGTAGCTAACCTGAAAGAAAACACAGGAAAAAAATTTGATCTTTCAGAAGCAAAGGAAATATTGGGAGTATCCAGAAAATATATGATCCCGTTTTTAGAGAGATTGGATAGGGATAGACTGACATTAAGGATGGACGATCAGCGAAAATGGATTGAAGAAGGATTTAAAGGGTGAGGAATTAGTGAAGACAGTGATGTATACATTAGTCATGGTACAACAGGGGAATGACGTACTTTTGCTGGATAGACCGCAATCGAAACAATACCCAGGTTATATCGCACCTGGAGGGAAAATTGATTTCCCTGAAAGTCCCCTAGACGGAGCAATACGTGAAGTAAGGGAAGAAACGGGTTTACATGTGGAAAAAATAAGGTATAAAGGGTTAGATGAATATGTGGTCCCGGAGGAAGGTTTTCGATATATGGTGTACAATTTCCTTGCTTATGAAACATCCGGTGATCTCCTTGAACACCCACCTGAAGGCAGTCTTGTATGGGTCCCAAAAACAGAAGCTCTGAAATTACCGATGCAGCCATTCTTTAAACGCAAATTTCCATTGTTTTTTGAGGAAGGGACATTTGAAATTCACACTTCTTGGAATGGGAAGGATAAAGATTCAGCGGATGTGACCATCAGGATATTGTCATAAGTCCACTACCGAACACATATATCATGATAAACAAACCGGAGGAAAGTGTTGTAGCATAAAAGAAAGTAGGATACGAAATCATGAAAGAATTATGGAGCGCATTTGGTTGGGTACTTCCCATTATTATGGTCGTGACGGTGTCCCTTATCTTTGCAGTCTCCTTTTGGAAGAAAAGAAAAGGGAAGGGCAGATGGATGAATTTACTGCCCGTCTTGTTTACATGCATAACCATCACAGCGATTTGTTTGATTACCCTCACCCCATTGACAGGTGGGAACGTATCAGAAGGGTCTGTGAATTTAGATCCATTCTCCAATCTTAAGTTAAATTTAATTTATCGCATTCATTTAGATGTGCCTATTCGAAATTTGCTGGCCAATATACTCTTATTTATTCCTCTCACCTTTTTCATTGCCTGGTGGATGAGGCATTCGAAACAGATTGTATTAATGGTTACATTTATAGGCGCACTCTTTTCCTTTGGTATTGAGCTTGCACAATATTATCTTCCTTTGGGAAGAGCAACGGATATTGATGATTGGATCATGAATACCCTTGGTTCATTTATAGGTGGATTCATATTTGTATGCGTACGTATCATTTATAACCTTATAAGAGTCAACAAGAGGAAAAAATGAGAGCATTAACGCCAAGTTAATGCTCTTTTTGTTTTCTTAGAAATGTATAGTCCTGCTCCTTAAACAAAAGCTACTATTAAATAGAAAGGCGGTGAGTTTCCTTGGTGAAAAAAGGGTTAATCGGGCTTCTGCTTCTGGCTGCAAGCATCGTGGTTTTGTTCATGATCATGCATTGGGATGTCAGGCAAGGAGTGAAGAATTACACAAGAACTCACCCCATTACAGAAACCATTACCAGTAAAGCTTCTATCAGCGTTTACAATACTGGGGAAAGTGTATATGAAGTCTTATTTGAAGATATAAGGAGAGCTGAATCCTTTGTATGGATACATTTTTTCATCATCAGGGACGATGAGGTTTCCAACCGTTTTTTTGATTTGTTAATAGAGAAAGCTCAAGAAGGTGTGGATGTCCGCTTGTCCGCTGACTTGTTAGGCTCAGATATTAAGAAGAAGACTGTAAAGCGCATGGAAGAAGGAGGGGTTAACATAGTAAAAAGCAGACCCCTCTCCCTGAAGAACCTGTTTTATTCTGTTCACCACCGGAATCATCGGAGACTCATCTCCATTGATGGAAATACAGCCTATATGGGAGGTTTTAATATGGGGGATGAGTATCTTGGCAAAGATCCGGAATTAGGATATTGGAGGGATTATCATATCCGGTTGGAGGGAGATGCAGCCAAAGATGTGGCTTTGCAATTCAAAAGGGACTGGCTTGAAGATGGAGGCAATCGAAAGGGAATCCATACTCCTTATGTTCCAATAGAGGAAAGAGGGGAAAGTAATGTGCACTTCATATTTTCAACAGGAGACAGCCTCGTGAATAAAACAATCGAATGGATCGATGGGGCTCAAGAGAGTCTGACCATTACCACCCCCTATTTCATTCCCAATGCTCCGTTGATTGCAGCGTTAAAGAAGGCAGTGAATAGAGGAGTTGAAGTGAAGATACTCGTTCCGGATGATACTGATGCATGGTTCACTAAACCTCCAAGTTATCAAATTGAAAAAAGTTTGTTAGAGAGCGGGATCGATCTTTATTTATATGAAAAAGGCTTCTTCCATGGAAAAGTCATGGTCATCGATCATAAATGGGCAGACATCGGTACTGCGAATTGGGATCCGCGAAGCTTTTATTTAAATGATGAAAGCAACTGCATCATTCGAGATGAGAAAATTGCCCGGGAGTTGGAATCACTCATTCATAACGATATTCATGATAGTGAAAAACTAACGATGAATGCTTTCAATAAATTGCCTGCATGGGAAAAAGCGTTAAGGAAAACTCCTCGATGGGTTTATTACTATTTTTAAGGATAAATAATTTTTTTGAATAAGAAATTATGGTAAAGTATGAACATATCTTAAAAATGAACACAATTTACTGGAGAAAGGGATTGTCCATGAGCGAGCTCTTATTTGTATCGTTGTTTATTCTTTCGTTATTGGCTTTTAAGTTTATTAACGTGTTAAAGAAGAAGCATGTGTCAAGGTCTCACAGGTCTGTAGCAGTGAGTATTGTCATCTTTTCTGTTATCGGCATGATGTTGACGGTCCTATTCTATCTTCCTGATGCATCTTAAACTGATTGAAGGAGTTCACACACGGGAGAAGCGTTCTCGTGTTTTTTTTGTGGGAAAGAAAACAGATTTCCTAAAAGTCCGAAGGGAAAACGAATGATAAGGACAGGATCTCCAATATGAATTTGATATGATTAGGGAAGGTCCACTTTGTAAATATAAATGTAAGTAAGGCATTAAAGGAGAATATATATGAAAGCTGCAATGATTTTTGATATGGATGGAACGTTGTTTCAAACGAACCAAATTCTTGAAGAGTCCCTCCAGGATACCTTTCAACTATTGAGAGATAAAGGGATGTGGAATGGAGAAACGCCTGTCGAGGCATACAGGGCTATCATGGGTGTGCCTCTTTCCGTTGTGTGGGAAACCCTCATCCCTCATCATCCTGTCCATGTACATACTGAAGTAAATGATCTATTTCAAACATTACTGATTGAAAATATTTATAGGGGCAAAGGGAAATTATACCCCCATACTGTAGAAATATTAACTTATCTTTCCGAAAGAGGCTTCCGTATCTTCGTAGCCAGCAATGGATACCCTCATTATCTTAAGGCAATAGTTGAGTATTATCAATTGGATCAGTGGATTGAAAACTGTTACAGCATCCAGGAAATCAAATCAAATGATAAAGGGAAGTTGATTCAAAGGATCAAAGAAGAACATGATCTTTCCTACGGTGTCGTGATTGGTGATAGACTGTCAGACTTCGAAGGGGCAAGGGCGAATGATTTACTGTCAATCGGCTGCGCCTTTGACTTTTCGCAGGAAATCGAGTTACGTGAAGCTGATATTGTGGTTGAGGACCTGATGGAAATTAAGGAATATCTGGAGGAAATGAACGAACGGAGGGATTCAGGTGGAAAATGAGCAACTGGCCATCTTTGATGACAGCGGAAAAAGATGCGGAGTGGCGACGAGATCTGAAGTCCATGCTAAAGGCTTTTGGCATGAAACGTTTCACTGCTGGATTGCCCATCATGACGGTGATCAGGGTGATGTGTATCTATACTTTCAATTAAGAAGTAATCACAAGAAGGATTACGGGGGATTACTTGATATAACCGCAGCCGGGCATATCTTATCCCATGAGACAATAGAGGATGGTATTAGAGAAATTCATGAAGAGCTAGGTGTCATGATCAAGATGAATGAACTGGAGCCATTGGGCATTTTGAAAGGAGAATTAATTCAAGGGGACTTCATTGATAGGGAATTAACCCATGTGTTCCTCTATTCCAAGCCTGTTGCCTACGACGTTTTCCGACTTCAACCAGAAGAAGTGGCCGGTATATATCGTTCGACACTTCAAGACTTTAAAGCACTTGTACAATGTGAGAAAACGGAAATTGAGGTAGAGGGTTTTATCGTCGAAGAAGGAGAACAAAAATATTCCTCGAAATCAGTTAGTTATCTGGATTTTGTTCCACATAAAAGATCGTATTTGAGTGAAATCATTGACCGCATTTCGTCATGCCTGAAAGAAGTGCAGGGAACAATACATTCTACCCATGGTCAAAGAAAGTCATAAAAGCTATCATAGTAATCTACAGCATAATGTGAAAGGGAAGTAGGAGGTCACAATTGAACGGCACAGCACATATGGCAATCGGAGCAGCAACAGGTTTCATAGTCGCCAACTCATATGGATCAGGACCCGGTACGACTGTAGTACTTGTTGCAATCGGCGGGTTATCAGGACTCATGCCTGATCTGGATATTGACGGGAAGCTTAGTAATAAGGTTACTTTCTCAGCGAAAATGATTAGGGCTGTGGCACAAATGATAGGATTCTTAATGATATTATACAGCTATCTAGAAGGAATCGGGGAGGATAGATGGTTTGGTATTGCATACGGTGTTGGTATGATCATTCTCTCCGGATTCATCACCCAAAGAAGGATGTTGATGATTACTGGGATAGGAGTGTCGGCATGTGGATGGCAGTTAAATGAGACTTGGCTATGGATGTTGGGGATCTACCTATTCACAGCTTCATTCGTTTCTCATCGATCTTATACCCATTCCTTCCTAGGTGTCCTTTTTTATGGAATGATTGCTCACCATTTAGAGTCATCCATCATGGTGGATGGAGTATTTGAAGCTTGTGTCATCGGTTATACGAGTCACCTGATCGCAGACATGAAAGTTTTACCATTCAATAAAAGAGGCATAAAGCTCCTTCTGCCATTTTCATCCAGAGAAATATAAATATGTGATATCCACTTGACCAATTTTTTCAAGTGCATTAAAATAATGGAAATGCTTTATCATAATCACATGCGATGAAAAAGAAGAGTAGGCGGACGAAACATTTCAGAGAGCTGATGGTTGGTGTAAATCAGCATGGAGAGACCGTTGAATGGGCTTTTGAGCATCCTGGCTGAAATGAGTAGGTCGAGGCGGAAGGTCTCTCCGATAAAGGGGACGGTGTATGGAAGGCGATTTCTATACATATGAGTGCGCTTATACTACTATGTAAGCGAATAAAGGTGGCACCACGGGTTTCTCGTCCTTTTTAGGGGACGGGAAGCCCTTTTTGTGTTTATTTTTTATCATTTCGAGTGAGGTGAAGGGGTATGGGTAAAACAGTTCTGACGGGTATAAAACCTACTGGACAGATCCACTTGGGGAATTATATTGGAGCGATTAAACCTGCATTGCGTTTGGCAGAGAATGAATCATACCAGAAGGCATACTTTGTTGCAGACTATCATGGTCTTACCAAAATACACGATCAAAATCAATTGAAGGAACTTTCATACGGAGTCGCTGCAGCCTGGTTGGCTCTCGGCCTCGACCCTGATCGGGCAATCTTTTATCGTCAATCCGACATTCCTGAAATTTTTGAGTTAAGCTGGATTCTTTCCTGTTTTGCACCCAAGGGATTGATGAATCGTGCTCACGCTTACAAATCCCTTGCAGAGGGAAATCAACGTAGTGGAAAAGATGTAGATGCAGGAATCAACATGGGATTATTCACGTACCCCATATTAATGGCCGCTGATATTCTCCTCTTTCAAACGGAGTTGGTGCCTGTGGGGAAAGACCAGATACAACATGTTGAAATCGCACGTGACCTGGCTGAAAGCTTCAACAAACAATATGGAAAAATATTTACGATCCCAGAATATATCATTGAGGAAGAAACATCCGTTATACCTGGACTCGACGGACGTAAAATGAGCAAAAGCTATAATAATACGATTCCTTTGTTCGAGGAACCAAAAAAGCTTCAAAAACTGATCAATAAGATCAAGACTGATTCCATGCCGGCTGAAGAGCCTAAGGACCCTGACTCATCCGTCATTTTTGCCCTTTACAAAGAATTTGCCACCATCGAACAAACTGTAGAGATGAGAAGGAGATTTGAACAAGGGATAGGCTGGGGGGAAGCGAAGAAAGAGCTATTTGGAGTAATGAATTCCTTTATTGCAGAACCTCGCTTGAAATATGATGAACTGATAGCCAATCCCCGGAAGCTTGATGCTATCCTATACGATGGAGCAAAGAAAGCCAGAAAAAAAACGATTCCCTTTTTAAAAGAAATTAAAGAAAAAATCGGGATTTATCAGTAACTTAGAACCTGCTGGTGTGACCGATCATTATCATATCTTTTCAGATAATTCATAATTCTCATTGACAATTAACATTCTTTGTTATAAGTTATGGGAAAGTTATTTTTCACACAATCATATAGTTTCTTATCAAGAGAGGTAGAGGGACTGGCCCGACGACACCTCAGCAACCAGCCGCAGTATCAGGTATGGTGCTAATTCCAGCAAGTTGATGTCAACTTGAACGATAAGAGGGAAAACGAATGTACAAAACCTTCTTATTTTTTAAGAAGGTTTTTTGTTTTTTTCTTTTCGATTTCAAGGAAGAAAAGGAGAGAAGAAAGTTGAAAAATCATATTGATACGTTACTGGTCCAGGCAGGAAACCGAAAAGATCCCGGTACGGGTGCCGTAAGCCTGCCTATTCATTTAACCACTGCCTATGCACATAAGGGGATCGGGGAATCGACAGGCTATGATTATTCAAGAACGGGTAATCCGACCCGTACTACATTAGAAGAAACTCTTGCAGAATTGGAGGAGGGGGAGAGGGGATTTGCCTTTAGTTCGGGGATGGCGGCCATCCAGGCCGTTTTGAACCTATTTGTGAGCGGGGATGAATTGATTGTGTCGAAAGATTTATACGGTGGCAGCTACCGATTATTCGTTCAGTATGAAGCACAATATGGGATCAAATTTCACTTTATTGATACAAGTGACATAGGGGCAATAAAGGGAAAGATATCTGCCGACACCAGAGCCATTTTCCTTGAATCTCCTACCAATCCGTTAATGAATGAGGCGAGTATCTCAGAAGTAGCCGACATAGCAAAAGAAAGGGGGCTGCTTCTCATTGTCGACAATACCTTTTACACACCTGTGGCTGCAGAAACCCATTACCAATGGGGCGGATATGGTGATTCACAGCGCTACGAAATATTTAGGGGGGACACAATGATGTATTGGCTGGCATTGTGGTCGTAAATACAACAGATCTTGGTGAAAAGCTCTATACTATCCAAAACTCTATAGGTGCGGTGCTTGCCCCATTCGATTGTTGGCTCTTATTAAGGGGAATGAAAACCCTGAGTCTTCGCATGGCTCAGCATGAAAAAAATGCAAAGAGACTGGCAAAGTACCTTGAAGAGCATGAATGTGTAACGGATGTTTTATATCCAGGAAAAGGAGGAATGCTTTCTTTTCGTATTGCAAAAGAAGAATGGGTTGCCCCCTTCCTGAAACACTTGAAGGTCATTACATTTGCAGAAAGCCTGGGTGGAGTAGAAAGCTTCATCACTTATCCTGCTACGCAAACACATGCTGACATTCCTGTGGAAGAAAGAAAAAAGATAGGGATATGCAACAGACTCCTGCGATTTTCGGTGGGAATCGAATATATAGATGACCTTATTGAAGACTTGGAGAATGTGTTTCATCAATTGGAGAAAGAGGTGCTTACGTATGAGTAAAAAACCATTTTCACTTCAGACGTCACTCATTCATTCTCACGGGGTTGACAAAGAAACCGGTGCTGTTTCTACGCCGCTTCATCATGCTACCACCTTCCATCAACAGAATTTCGATCAGTATGGAACATATGATTACAGCCGTTCAGGTAATCCGACGCGGGAAACTGTAGAAGAAACGATTGCAGAATTAGAAGGAGGAATAAAAGGATTTGCCTTTTCATCGGGAATGGCAGCCATCTCAACAAGCTTTTTATTATTATCAAGCGGAGATCATGTTCTCGTATCTGAAGAAGTGTACGGCGGAACTTACAGAATGATTACAGAGGTACTTACCAAGTTTGGTATTGAATATTCATTTGTAAACATGAAGGACCTCCATGAGGTGGCTTGTGCGATAAAGCACAATACGAAAGTGATTTATATGGAAACTCCCTCAAACCCGCTTTTGAATATTACGGATATTGAAGGAGTGGTGAAGCTTGCCAAAGCGAATGGATGTTTAACATTTCTAGATAATACCTTTATGACCCCCCTTCTTCAAAGACCGATCAGTTTAGGGGTAGATGTTGTTCTTCACAGTGCGACGAAGTTTCTTGCCGGTCATAGTGACGTATTAGCAGGCCTTGCCGTAACGGGGAATATAGAGGTTGCAAACAAGCTTTCTTTCTTGCAAAACTCTTTCGGTGCAGTCCTCGGTGCCCAGGACTGCTGGCTGCTTCTGAGAGGTTTGAAAACACTGCATGTACGATTGAAGGAGTCATCAGAATCAGCTTTTAAAATAGCAAACTTCCTTGAGAAAAGAAAGGAAGTGGAAGAGGTGTATTACCCGGGCCTGAGTTATCATCCTGGCCGCGAAATTCAAATACGACAAGCAGAAGGCCCTGGAGCCGTTCTTTCCTTCAGGTTAAAGGGGGAGAATGAGGTGAAGCAGTTCATTCAAAATGTCACCATTCCTGTCTTCGCAGTGAGCCTTGGGGCAGTAGAGTCGATTCTTTCCTATCCATCCAGAATGTCACATGCTTCCATGCCAAAAGACGAAAGAGAGCGAAGGGGGATTACAGATGGTTTACTACGATTATCTGTTGGACTTGAACACGTGGATGAACTCATAAAGGATCTTCAAAACGGGCTGGACAGTATAAAGGAAAACAAAGGGATTAGTGTGATAAATCTATAATAAAAGGAGGGGAAGCCATGAAGCCGTTACTGGAAGAATTGAAAGAAAGAATCTTAATTGCAGATGGGGCAATCGGAACATTGCTGTATTCATATGGAGTGGACAGATGCTTTGAAGAATTGAATCTATCCCATCCTAATGAAGTGTTAAAGGTCCATAAAGAATATATTGATGCTGGAGCGGACATCATTCAGACCAATACGTACGGAGCCAATTATCAGAAACTTTCCAGATACGGTTTGGAAGATTCAGTGAAGGAAATCAACACTGCTGCAGTGCGACTGGCGCGAAAAGCTGCGGGTATTGATACCTATGTTCTCGGTACCATCGGGGGGATCAGGGCAATCAAACAAAATGTGACGTTAGAAGAAATCAAAAGGAGCTTTCGTGAACAGCTATATTGTTTATTGTTAGAGGGGGAGTGGATGGCATCCTTCTTGAAACGTATTATGATTTCGAGGAATTAACGACGGTCCTGAATATCGCAAGGCGGGAAACCGATGTTCCTGTCATTGCACAGGTCTCCCTCCATGAAACAGGAGTGCTTCAAAATGGTCTGGAGGTAAAAGATGCCCTTCAACAACTGGAATTATTGGGAGCCGATCTTGTAGGGATCAATTGCCGTATGGGTCCATTTCATATGGTAAACTCCTTAGAATCAGTCCCCCTTCCTAAAAGAGCATTTATCTCCGTCTATCCCAACGCCAGTCTCCCAAATTATGAAGAAGGACGGTTCTATTACTCTGCTGAACCGGATTACTTCGGGGATATAAGCAATGAATTGAGAATGCAGGGTGCAAGGCTCATCGGGGGGTGCTGTGGAACGACTCCCGATCACATCCGATCAGTTGCTGCCCGGCTGAAAAGCAGGGAACCTGTGAAACAAAAAGAGGTGAAAAAGAAAGAAATCGTTCAGTTATCATCTCCGACTATCAAAGGGAGCCTGTTGCATACGAAGGTAAAAGAAAAGAAAACCATCATCGTTGAACTCGATCCTCCTAAACATTTGGATACCAAGCTGTTTTTTCAAGGCGCTGAGGCCCTTAAGGGAGCTGGAATCGATGCAATCACCCTTGCTGATAACCCCTTGGCATCACCACGTATAGGAAATGACGCGATCGGCAGCCTTGTCCAATCAAGATTTGACCTCACCCCATTAGTCCACATTACTTGCCGGGATCGGAACCTGATTGGACTTCAGTCTCACCTAATGGGTTTACACACGTTAGGGATTCACAATATATTAGCGATAACGGGTGATCCCGCCAAGATTGGTGATTTTCCAGGGGCTGCATCAGTATATGACCTGTCGTCCCTTGAACTTATCGAATTAATCAAGCAGAACAATGAAGGCATATCGTTTTCAGGTAAATCACTCCGTGAGCGTACTCAGTTTTCAGTTGGAGCAGCATTTAACCCAAATTTCAGGCATTTGAACGCTTCAGTGAAAAGGCTCGAAAAGAAAAAGAAAGCGGGAGCCGATTATTTCATTTCCCAACCCATATTCGGGAAAGAGCAGCTGTTTCAAGTGCATGAAGCCACAAAACATTTAGATGTTCCGATCTTTATTGGAATCATGCCACTGATCAGCTCAAGAAATGCAGAATTCTTGCACCACGAAGTTCCTGGTATAAATGTTCCGGAAGAAACAAGGAAGAGGATGAATGAGGCTGGAAGTGACCCGGTTATTGCGCGAGCAAAGGGAATGGAAATAGCGAAGGAGTTATTGGATACGGCAATCGAGTTGTTCAATGGTATTTATCTCATCACTCCTTTTGTCCGTTACGATATGAGCATCGAATTGATTCACTATGTTCATGCTAAAGTCAATTCAGAAAGAGAGGTTCCCTATGGCCATCACATTGTTTGAACAACAACTCAGAAAAAAAATACTTGTACTCGATGGAGCAATGGGAACGATGCTTCAACAAGCGGAATTATCTCCTGAAGACTTTGGAGGGGAAAAGCTTGACGGTTGTAATGAAAATCTTGTTTTGACAGCCCCTGAAGTCATTTATAGGATTCATCTTGAATACCTGGATGCAGGAGCAGATGTGATTGAAACGAACACATTTGGAGCAACTCCCGTGGTACTGGATGAATATGATCTGGGCTACAAAGCTTATGAAATAAACAAAGTGGCCGCAGAAATCGCCAAAAAAGCGGCCCGTGAAAGATCGACTCCAGATTGGCCGAGATTTGTTGCGGGTTCTCTCGGGCCAACTACTAAAACCCTATCTGTCACAGGGGGAATAAGCTTCGGTGAGTTAGTAGATAACTACCGTGTTCAAGCTGAAGGCCTTCTTGATGGAGGAGTGGATGTGCTCCTGCTTGAAACGAGTCAGGATGCATTGAATGTTAAAGCGGCAAATCTTGGGATACGGACAGCATTTGATACCATAGGGAAAGAAGTACCTATTCTTTTATCCGGGACGATCGAGCCCATGGGAACCACACTGGCAGGTCAGAATATCGAAGCATTTTATTTATCATTGGAACATTTGAATCCATTAGTCGTAGGATTGAACTGTGCGACTGGTCCTGAATTTATGAGAGACCATATCCGTTCCTTATCAAGTCTCGCAACTACGTATGTCAGTTGTTACCCCAATGCCGGTTTACCGGATGAGGAGGGGAATTACAACGAGACCCCTGACTCACTAAGTGTGAAGATGAAAGGCTTCGCTGAGAAGGGCTGGCTTAATCTCGTAGGAGGCTGCTGTGGAACCACCCCTGTCCATATCCGTGCCCTTTCAGAATCCGTGAGTGGGCTGCCGCCCCGGAAGCCTAACGATTCACATCCTCATGCGGTTTCAGGTATTGACCCTTTTCTATATGAAGATGAGGGTCTAAGACCAATCCTGGTCGGAGAAAGGACAAATGTCATCGGCTCCAGGAAATTCAAGAGATTGATAGCTGAAGGTAAAATGGAAGAAGCTTCAGAGATTGCAAGGGCACAAGTGAAGAATGGTGCCCAGATCATCGATATTTGCCTTGCAGACCCAGACCGTGAAGAAGATGCGGATATGAATGTATTTATACAGGAGGTGGTCAAGAAAGTTAAAGTCCCCCTTATCATTGATTCTACTGATGAGAATGTGATGGAGACCGCCTTGAAACACATTCAGGGAAAAGCCATCATCAATTCCATAAACCTTGAGGATGGAGAAGAGCGGTTTGAAAAGGTGACAAAACTGATGAAAGAATACGGAGCGGCAGTGGTAGTTGGGACAATCGATGAAAAAGGGATGGGGGTTTCTGTTGAAAGGAAGGTAGAAATTGCTCACCGTTCCCACAAATTATTAACTGAGAAATATGGGATCTCATCAGAAGACATTATCTTTGATCCCCTCGTCTTTCCGGTTGGCACTGGAGATGATCAGTATATCGGATCTGCTGAAGCCACGGTGGAAGGGATAAAGAAAATAAAGGAAGTCTTACCGAAATGCCCGCACATCTTAGGGATCAGTAACGTTTCGTTTGGCCTGCCTCCTGTTGGCAGAGAGGTGCTGAACGCTGTCTATCTTTATCATTGTACAAAAGCGGGATTGGATTATGCGATTGTCAATACAGAAAAACTAGAACGATTCGCCTCGATACCGGATGAAGAAGTGAAGATGGCAGAAAAATTATTATTTAAAACTTCTGATTCAAGCCTTGCTGAATTCACTGCCTATTATAGGGGGAAAAAGAAGGAAGTAAAGGTTCCCGTAAACACGATGACCCTGGAAGAAAGACTGTCCCATTATGTAGTTGAAGGGACGAAGCAAGGGCTTGTCGACGACCTTGAGATTGCTCTTCAGAAGTATGAATCCCCACTTGATATCATTAACGGCCCACTGATGGAAGGGATGAGTGAAGTAGGGAGACTATTTAATGATAACCAGCTGATTGTAGCAGAAGTGTTGCAGAGTGCGGAGGTCATGAAAGCATCTGTTGCCCATCTGGAACCACATATGGAACAAACGGCAAGTTCATCTACGAAGGGAAAGGTCATTTTAGCCACTGTCAAAGGGGATGTTCATGATATTGGAAAGAATCTCGTTGATATAATCCTCAGTAATAATGGTTATGAGGTGATTGATTTAGGAATAAAAGTGTCACCACAACAACTGATCGATGTCATCAAGGAAGAAAAGCCAGATATTGTTGGATTATCCGGCCTCCTTGTGAAATCGGCCCAGCAAATGGTCATCACGGCGAATGATTTAAAACAATCTGATATTTCCGTCCCCCTTGTAGTGGGAGGTGCTGCCCTCACCAGGAAATTTACAACGAATAAGATCGGGATGGAATATGATGGTCTGGTGCTTTATGCAAAGGATGCCATGGATGGCCTTAGTATTATGAATGGAATTCAGCATGCAGAAACAAGGAAACGAATGGAAGAAGAAAGCATTGAAAAGCGAAGCAAGTTTGTTTCGGTTAGAGAATCACCGGCTCGAAAACAATCTGCAACGGCAGTGATATCAAGATCTTCAGTTGCAAAAGATGTAAAAGTTCATATCCCGGCCGACTTGTTCCCACATACGATAAAAGAATTCTCACTGGATCAGATTCAACCCTATATTAATCAGCAAATGCTGCTTGGTCATCATCTTGGGATCAAAGGGAAAATTTCAAGACTATTAGAAGAAGGAGACGAGCGAACGGTGGGACTGAAAGCTGTGACGGATGAGCTCTTTCAGAAAGCTAAACAAAAAGGGATGATTCAAGGTTCAGCGAGGTATCAATTTTTTCCTGCCCAATCTGATGGGGACGATGTTATCATCTATCATCCTGATGATCCATCCGTGGAAATGGAACGGTTTCACTTTCCTAGGCAGGGAGGTAATCAATGTTTATGTCTGGCAGATTACTTAAGATCTGTAGAGAGTGGTGAAATGGATTATGTCGGCTTCTTTGCCGTAACGGCTGGTATGAAGATCAGACAGTGGGCGAAAGAATTGAAAGAAGCGGGGCGATTCCTTGAAAGCCATGCTTTGCAAGCACTAGCATTAGAAACAGCAGAAGGTCTGGCTGAGAGGGTGCATGAAATGATGAGGAGCAGGTGGGGGTTTCCTGATCCCGTTGATTTTACCATGCAGGACCGGTTCAGGACTCATTATCAAGGGCAGAGATTTTCATTTGGTTATCCAGCCTGCCCGGAGCTTGAAGATCAAAAGAAGTTGTTCAAGCTTATTCAACCGGAAACCATTGGAATCCATTTAACCGATGGCTGCATGATGGAGCCCGAAGCGTCCGTCACGGCGATGGTTTTCGCTCATCCGGAAGCCAGATATTTTAATGTATTATAAAAGGTATAAATGTAAAAAAAAAGCAACTTCGCAGAGCGAAGTTGCTTTTTACATGTGATCAAGCGCTCAATAGCTCAATGGGTAATTTTATGTTAAGGTCAGTGGCGGGAATATTGAAAGACAAACGATTCTCTAAATGAAAGGAATGTTGGAAAAGAGGTAAATGTTACTCCGCTGTATAGATAAATGGGGAAATCAAAAAATCAGGTAGAGCGATCTTTCATATGAACATTATTTTGACTAAACGATATTTCTAGTATTTCCAGTATACTTTCTTCAGAGAATCCGGTGACCATGGATAGGTTTACTAAGCTGGGCTTAATTCCTATAGCCACACAGAATTGATAGGCACTTTTGATTGCCAGCGTTTCGGTGTGCTTTCTTGTCAGCTTGTCTTTCATTCTCTCATCAGCTCCCAACTATTTTGACGAAATGACTAAGCAGTCAGATACGATAACGTATTATGGGTTGCAGTTGATCTAGAAGAGGAAGTTCATTTCATCGAAATCATATATGGAGACATACCTTTTCAGTCAGATTCTCGGTTATTACCTTCATTATACACTTTATATTTTGAATTGTAGAGAAATGATTACAAAATATCGTATATTTTTTAGAAAATACAAAAAAGTGTAAGCTTTTATTATATAATCAATAGGAGAAATTATTTTTGGTTTATATTGGAAAATATGCAGGTGAGTAAAAGAATTCGATAAATCATCCTGCTTCTTAATGGTGTGAGAACTGTAAGTCAGTATGTGAGTCATACAGAAAGGAGATCAGAAGATGGAAATAAACGGGTTGCTGGAAAAGTTGAAAGTGAATGAAGTGGATATCATTTCTTCAGTTGCTGAAAGCAAAGACAGCTCTGTTTGGAAAGTGGTCTTGAAGGAAGGATCTGTCCTAGCTGTTCGCATATCCGAAAAGGAGAACCTGAATCGGTTTAAACGTGAAGAAGCCATCATGAAGTATGTCCGGAAAATGGGTATTCCATGTCCGCTAGTGTATAGAGTGGAAAACGTGGCTCAACACTCCATTATGTTAATGGAGTGGGTGGAAGGCAAGACAGTCTTTCATCATCTTCTTGAAAGGCCACAGGAATCGTTTGGTTTCGGAGTAAAGTTTGGGGTTATGCAGGCGATGCTTCATAATCTTCCGGTGCATGATTTTCCATATCATATATCTGAGAACTGGCTGAAGCCGAAATCAGATATTGAGGAAGAATTACTTTCCAAATGTCATAACGAAAAACATTCATTGCTTCATCTGGACTTCCATCCATTAAACGTGTTGATTAATGTGGATGGGGTGATCGATTGGGCAAACTGCTCATACGGTGATTATCACTTAGACCTTGCAAGGACGTTATCTATCCTAGAAATTCAGGGCAGTCAATTTTTTTTCTGACACAACCATTTCCACATTTATCAAAGGGTGGTACAAAGGATATCGATCCAAAAGGGAAGATGTAGGCGATCTTTCACCTTATGTAGCATGGGCAGGTGAACGTATGAAATTTGAGATGGCAAGTCAGTTGGATGAAAAGGGGAAAAGGGAGATAGATGACTGGGTGCGTAACAGGACCATGATGATACGGAGCGCTGAAATTGGCTTCTAGTGGTTTCCGATGATTGGATCTCCTTTTCAATTATGGATGCATTCCGGTTCAATGGGATTCATGCGAATCTTTCCGGGATACGCACAAGTTGGCGCAAGCATCTGTCTCTTGTGAATCTCGAAATCGTTTCGATTACTTGTATATGACTCATGCTCTGTCAATTTATCATGATGAGTAGGTTTAATCCCAAAGGATGAAGGCATCCGTACATTTGTACGGGTGTTTTTTGTTCTTTAAATTGAGAGAAGGTGAAAAACAAATAAAACTTTGAAACAAAGTATCTTGAATTAAAGGTATTTTTCATGTATGATGTAAGTAGAAAGTAAGGGACACTAACACTAAGGAGTGAATACACTATGAATTTAAAACCACTTAAAGGGCAGCATCACGTATCTGCCATTACAGCAAATGCGAAGAAGAATTATGAATTTTATACTAAGACGTTAGGTCTTAGACTAGTGAAGAAATCAATCAATCAAGATGATACATCTGTCTATCATCTTTTCTACGCCGATGAAAGGGGAAATCCAGGGACGGACCTTACGTTCTTTGAAATTCCCCATGCAGGTCAAACGTATAAAGGAACAAATAGTATTTCCCTCACTTCATTACGGGTTCCTGCAGATGATTCATTGACTTATTGGAAGAACCGTTTTGAAGAAATGGGAGTGGAGCATGACGAAATCTCCCATCACACCGGCCGATCAACTCTAAGCTTCAGAGATTTTGAAGGACAGCGGCTCATGCTGGTATCCGATGAAAAGAATGAAGGTGTCCCGGGAGGAAAACCTTGGGATAAAAGCCCTGTTCCTGTTGAGCATGGGATTGTAGGTCTGGGTCCTATAACGCTTACTGTTGCCCAAGGTGACAACACGGCGATCGTATTGAAAGAGGTTTTAGGATTCAAAGAAACGCGGACTTTCCCGTCCCATCTTGAAGGTCAACCTGATATCCGTGTGTTTGAAACAGGCGAGGGGGGAACCGGCGGAGAAGTATATTTAGAAGAGAGAAGCGATATCCCTCGAGAAAGACCTGGTAGAGGAAGTGTGCACCACGTTGCCTTCAGGGTAGAAGATGAAGGAGAATTACGAAAATGGGTAGAGTGGATTACACAAAACCGACTGCCGAATTCAGGTTTCGTAGAAAGATATTATTTCCGTTCCCTCTACTTCCGTGAGCCAAATGGTATTCTATTCGAACTGGCTACAGATGGGCCGGGCTTTGAAACGGATGAAGACTTTGACTCATTAGGAGAGAATTTATCCCTCCCACCATATTTTGAAGCCCAGAGGGAGTCCATTGAATCACGATTAAAACCATTAGATACGAAAAAATAAGGAGGAAGTCAGCTTGAAACATCTTTTTAAACAAGGGAATAAAAACCTGCCTACATTGTTACTCCTTCATGGAACAGGCGGTGACGAACGTGATCTGCTGCCGTTGGCAGATATGATAGAGCCGGAAGCTTCTGTTCTAAGTGTAAAAGGAAATGTTGATGAGAATGGGATGGCACGGTTTTTCGCGCGCCTAAAGGAAGGAGTCTTCGATGAAGAAGATTTAGTATTCCGTACGAAGGAATTGTTGGATTTTGTAAGGGAGAGTGCCGTTAAGTACGAATTCGATCCCAATAATCTTGTTGCTGTAGGATACTCAAATGGTGCCAATATCGCAGCCAGTTTAATGTATCATTATAATGATGCTTTAAAAGGCGGCATCCTGTTTCATGCCATGGTGCCAATTCGGGGACTGGACCTTCCGGAATTAAGTGGCGTACAAGTATTTATCGGTGCCGGTAAACGCGACCCACTCATCCCCATGCCTGAGACAAAAGAGCTTGTGAAAAATCTAAAAGATGCTCAAGCATCGGTAACGGAGTTTTGGACTGAGGGTGGACATGAGCTGAGAAGAGATGAAGTAGTGGAAGCAAATGGTTGGTTTGAGAATCATTTTAAATGACGCATCCGGAAGAATATTTCTTCCGGATTTTTTTATTCAGTTTCTATTCTATTATAGTTGGAGAGCACCCTGAGCATCCCAAGGGTCAATATTCCTCTCCATTCCCTTTCAGCTACTGGCCATGTTTCCTCGAAGTGACCGAACCAGGACCAATTGGGCTGCCAATAACCTTCTGGGTGTTGATCTGATACTTCCGCTTCCAATTGAACACGAATCTCATCTTTTAAAATGTCATAAAAGGGTGAAGATGGATGACTGGCTACCTGCAAAGGTTTTGCCACATATTCATTCCACCTGGATGGGTCTGTACAAACCGTCTCTCTTACGGAAGAAGTCAAGATCTTAATAAGATCAGAGTAAGCGTGTCCTTTCACTTCTTGAACGAGCCTTTGATAGCAGAGAAAATCATGCATTTCAATCGGATGTTTCAGTTCCTTTAACTCTGTGACAGATCTTTCTGTCCATTCTTGCAGTAGGGGCTGTTCCGGTTGGAAAAGATGAAAATACCCTATTATTTCAGCATTGGGATTCGCCCAGGTTGTTTGAACCCCGGAAAATCCCCTTTCCGAGTCGAAATGCCACCATGGTGCGTGGGGAACAGCATTTACGGCTTCTGATACTGCATGCCATCCTCCAGCCTTTTCATCGTATGTATCAAGTAAGTAGCTCATCGCTCCTTGAACGACAGGATGGTTCCGAGAAAGGTTTAATTCTTTGGCATGCTGTAAACCAACGGTCGTTGCCATTGGAGAAGAACTGTCCAGTCGAAAGTCGGGCTCTATAGACCGGCCGAATCCCCCCGTCATCATTTTGGAATTTTGCTAATTCATCTGCTGCGTCTTCTTTACTGCCCCCTTCAAAATGAAAGCTGAGCAGTTTTTGTTCCAAGGGTCTTGCATGGGTTTTGATATAATTTGCTGATGTGTTAAATTGTTGAATGGTTAATTTCATAAAAGTAGCTCCTTTCGTTAGATTTATGCTAGGCCTACCTTGTAATATTGTCCATACAGCCAGTGAATTCCTGCCTGTATGACCAAATGGAAAAGAAAGGTCAGTCCCTCAAGAAGTGGAACTTTCCAGGGTGATAGTCGTATATAGGAGTACTGGAGAAGAGGAGGGGTCGAATTGTTTTATGTGTTAGGATGGATATTTATGGTAATTGCAGGAATTTTCCTTATAGCCAAAAGAGTTGCCCCTGAATCTGAGCTGTTGAATTCATTCGAGAAAACGCATTCATTTCGATACACTGTTATCACGTTCCTTATCGCCGCAGGGGTGATGTTCATTGGAAATGGAGTAGTTTTCAAGAATGAAGAATGGCGTGAACATGCACTGATTCAAGTAGAAGATCGTAATGGGACGATCGGGATTTTCCAGGGAGAAGAACAGAAGGCGGCCATTGCATATGATAATCCTCCTAAAGAGAAGGAGGAATACAAGACTTCTTTACTAGTATGGGATAAATATGCCAATCTCGAGCTAAGCCTTAAGAAAAAAGGTGAAGAACAAGCAGTGAGGATAGAAGCATCGGACAGTGAGTGTTCACGATACAATGAAGAAGCCTATTCTGTTCCGGTTACCTTTTATTTCGAAGAGTCAGGTTTATGGAAGATAATTGTTGAAAATGACGATGAGGTAATTGGAGAGATCGTGTTGGAAGTAAAAAAATAATGGGTTCCTTTTTTTAATCAGGAAAATGGTGCCATAGTGCAAAGGCGCCTTTTTTGTTGAGTGAGGATGTAAGATCCAGTGAACAAAGAAAGGGTAGGTACTCAGACATGGATGGCTTTTCATTGCTTGCATAAGCCTTTAAGAGCAACTAAACTATGAGATAGAGCTTTTTACAGATGGGGAGTAATGTACATATGAACGTTGCTAGAAAAGGTATCATATTGGGTGTAGCCGCTACTGTTCAAGGATTGGCCATGGCGGTCTTTCTGTTTCCACATTTCATTCCCTCAGGAGGGGCAGCGAGTGTAAGCGTACTTCTTCATCATCTGTTGAATGTGCCATTTGCCGTTTCTCTTTGGATGTTAAATGCCTGCTTATTACTCGCAGCCATTAAATGGCTGGGGAAAGAAAATGCCATCTGGACACTGTATTGTGTATCTGTCACATCATATGTGGTGAATCTCATGTCTCCATTGGTTTCGGGTACGATTTCATTTGTGATCGTTGATTTGCTGATAGGCAGCATTCTTTTTGGAACAGGGGTCGGCATCCTTTTTCGCATGGGGGCATCCTCAGGTGGGAAGGATATATTAGCCCTGATTGTTTCGAAGCTAAAAGGATACAGCCCAGGTAAAACATTGTTTTTCATTAATGGAAGCCTATTAATACTGACTGGAATGATAGTAGATTTGAAGATTATCCTGTTTGCCTTGATCTGTCAATTCATCTCTACAAGAATAGTCGATATCCTGTTCCAAATCCATATAAAAAGAAATTTTATCAGTATCGAACATCAGTAAAAGGAAGGTTCGTCCCTCTTACAAAAGTGGGACGGACCTTTTTTCAGGATATTTCTTTGATGATTGAGTTGACTGTGTGTGCAGGTGAGTTTTCAAATAGTGAGATGTATTGGAAAAGTTTGTTTTTTGGAAGGAGGTGTCTCCTGATTTCTTTAGGGGTTTGCCCCTCAAGATGGGCTTTGGTGACAGCGTCTTGTAGGTCGACCAGATAGTCCCGTTTTCTTTCGAGGAGCCTTCTGCCGTTCTTTAAATAACCCTGATGTGAGCAATACATATCCTGAAAGGAATACTGCAGAGTTTTGTCAATTGACCGGATGAGCTCCGGAACAGATTCAAATGAAAAATTTGATGTAGGTGAATGGAATAAGTATAAATCGCCTGAAAAACAAATCCCTCTTTCTTCATCAATGAGCACAATATGATCCTCCGCGTGACCAGGAGTGTGAACAATTTCAAAGGAGTGTTCAGGCGTGTTAAATACTCTTTTCTCTAGTGGCAAGGGGCTGAATGCAGGCCGGTTATGCCAAAACACTGCTCTGTATAAAGGTAATTTGGTGCTTTCAGTGCACGGAATCACACCTAAAGGGTGAATCCATTGAGGAATGGAATAAAATCTATCGATCCAGGAGCTATTCCCGGTATGATCCTCATGGTGGTGAGTGTGTATGACTTCATTTACCCCCAGCTCTTTAAAAATAGTCCGGACTTCATTTTTCATGCTATACGGCCCTGTATCAATCAGAACATCATCGACTTTAAAAATATAGACGGGCATTTTTTGTCCTAATCTCTGAACGTTTAACTTAAATGATTGAATCAAGTCAAATACTCCCTTTTCATAAATGGTTATAGTACATAATTCGAATGGAAAATGATAAATTCCTGCTTATCTGTAAGATTAATAGCAGAATTTTCTCACGGCTTACATTAGGCGGTCTCAAATATGGTATAATTTTCAATAAAGGGTGATAGATTCTTTCAAAGGGGTTTTCAATGAATGAAGGCGAATCAGAAGTTCTTACTTTTTATCGTTGCGTTTATCATGACAGTCGCCTTGATACTGCTGGATAAAATGGGATTGCAACAAGCGATTGAAGCATGCGAACACCATGAAAGATCAGCAGAGGTGGAAATAGGATTTCTTTCTTGGAATGTGTCTTGCCATGAAAAGTAACAGATCGTGTATGAGCTTTCCTGGATGTTCCTTTTCTTGTCAAGCAGCCCATCAGTCACGAATTCTTCCGAATGTCCTATTCTATAGACTGTTGGGATCATGATGTTAACCTGAGTATCCTATTCAATGATAAAAGTGTGAATCTCCTTACTATTTTCTCCTCTTTAAAAGCCGTTGATGGTAAACTGGATAATAGAGTAGAAGATAAATCTAGGAGGAAGTACTTTGCAAAAGTGTAATGTATGCAAAAATCAATTTCAATGGAAAGAGCTATTATTCTCCATCTGGAGGTCTTATAAACCGATCGAATGCAGTCAATGTGGCAAGAAACATACCATCAACTTTGCATCGAAATTCTTTGTTTCTTTCCTTATCATCATTCCTGCTGTCGTTTTCGGATTATTATTTGCACCTGAACTCGGTTTATCAAAGCCGCTTACATTCAGTTTAATCATCGTCATGGCTTTCGTGATTTCTTTGATTCTACCATTTTTTGTGAAATATGAGTATAAGAACTGATCATTCAAAAGAGAGAGCGCCCGTTAGGGGCAGCTCTCTCTTTTGAATGATGGACTAATTTGACGTTTTCATTTCTTTCACCACTTCTTCTAAGCGGTCAGGATAATTCGTAAACATTCCCGTCACACCCCATTCAATCAATCTCTTCATATCTTTTTTTTCCAAAACGGTATAAGGGTGAATGAACAGACCATGATCACGTACCTTGTCTACATACTCCTCATCGATCTTTTTATAATCCATTCCAAGTCCCACTGCATATTCCTCATAGTCCTCAAGTTCTTTATCAGTAATCGTAGCCTCATTCTGATAGTCGATCAGTTGGACAAGAGGAATATCATCATTCAGGCCGTGAATTTTTTTAAGGCTTTCGTCACTGAATGACTGAATGATCACTTTACTGGAAGACACATTCTGACCCAGAAGGTTATGATCTTTTAGTATTTTCAGTAATTTTTCTTCCATGCCCGGATATACTTCAGGTGATTTGGTTTCAATGTAGAAACGCTTGTCCTGACCAAAATGATGAAGGATTTCTCCAAGTGTTTGAACTTTCAGTCCGGTAAATTCCGAACTGGCCATTTCAGGGTACATCTCATTAAACCATGATCCCGCATCTAACTCTTTCAATTCTTTCAATGTATAATTTTTTACAAGACCACTGCCATCAGTCGTCCGGTCGAGTGTTTTATCGTGCATGGCAATTAATTCACCATCTTTGGTCATTTGCAGATCAATCTCTAAATAATCCCCTCCCATATCATTTCCCCGATCATAAGATGATAAGGTATGCTCAGGTGCATATGCTGAAGCACCTCTGTGTGCAATAGTTAAAAACTCATGGCCATTCATTTCTGGATGACTGGCAAAAGAGGGATGAAAGGAAACTGCCGCCATACCAATGATTGCTGAAGATAAGATGACAGAATTAACTAATATTTTCATCATGCATTCTCCCTTCTGATAGAAATTCAGATTAAGAGTATACAATGAATATGAAGGGGAATCCTTCAGTTTGAAAAGATCATGTAAACAATGGATGAAAGGAATGTATCAGATAATTCTATAGAAGTGTGTCAAATGAAATGAATAGGGATGGCCAGTAATACCTTGAGCCTGGAATCTTGCATAAGGTACACTATTCACAAGGCTGAAAATTCAGCAATAAACAAAGGAGGCCTTTTATATGGGGATTACATACAGATATTATCGAGATGAAAATGATTTGGCACTTCAATATGATTTTTGGAAGAGAATAACGTCAGATCTTCCTTATGCATGGAAACCTACTTTGGCACCTAAGTTTTTTCAGGGGCAAAAGGAATTCCATCCAAAGGCCCGCTGTTTCGCCTATGATGGAGATGAAATTGTAGGGTATATGAGTTTTAGCGGAAAAGGTGATTTTGTTTCACTTGGGTACCCATGGGTTTTACCAGGGTATGAGGCCATTCAGGATGAATTATTCCAGCGAGTTTATGGCTTTGCTGTCAGCGATGAGTATGGGGGAAAGATATTCGCTCAGCGTTTTCGCCACCAGTGGGAAGATCAAATCCTATATTTTGAAACGAAAGGATTTGAGATCACTAATGAATCGGAATTGATCGGTGTTTCACTCTCCGATACAACCGTTTCCCACGAGGCTGAATTTACATGGAAGGTTTCCAGTGGTTTTGCTTTTGAAGAGTGGGCATCGATTGTAATGGCAAACGGGGAAGTGAATGAAGCTCAGCTTAAGATGATGGAGGAATACTACACTTCGGTGAATTTCGACTTTACCGTCACTTTCATGAGGGAAGGGGAAATCTTTGGTGTTATAGGCGTCACGATTAGAGAAGATACAAAATTTAGTGAAGTAGTATCTTTCGGTATTTTACATGATTCAGAGGTTCATAAGGAAGATATGCTTTGTGTCTTGATGAAAGAGGCAGAATTACGTGGGGCAGAAATGATCTCATTTCATGGTGCAGATATACCTGAGGAGCACATTCGTAAAAAACTGAACTTAAGAGAACTTACTAAAGATGTCATGATGGTGATGGAAGTGTAGGCTTGGTAGGGAAATGTAAAGGAATTCCAAAAATGCTGGAGCTCTGTGATTTATCACAAAATGTTCGGAAAATATTCAGTTCTTCAATGACAAAACACTAGTGAATAGGATAAAATGAGATACATTAAGGTAAGGCTTCAAGAGCTTAAAATGTACTATCAATTTTCAATTATGATTGATAATAGATTTATAGGGTCCCGTAAATACTGACCTGATTCATTTTATTCTTTTGGTAGGTTGTGCTGTTTTAAGGAGAGAACTGATGCTGGAATACAACGTTCATCAAGAGGTTGGCAAGGAGTATGTGGTGTTTCTTCATGGAATTGGAGGAAACTCAAGTATTTTCTGCAAGCAGCTCGATGTATTTAAGAAATATTATAATGTGATTACCATTCACTTACCTGGCCATGGAAATTCCCCGGGTATTGAATGCTATAATGGGAAATTCACAATTGATTTGATCGTTGAGGAAGTTTTTAAGGTTTTGGATCATCTTAAAGTCGAACGTGCTCATTTTATTGGGATTTCCCTGGGCTCTGTACTTATTCATGCTTTGCTGCAGGCTCATCCAAATCGGGTGAAAAGTGCAGTTTTGGGAGGTTGCATTACAAGGTTTACTATACTTTCCAATACATTGCTCAAGATTGGGGACGCGATAAAAGAAATGATCCCTTTCATGTGGTTATATAAGATTTTCGCTTATATCATGATGCCTAAAAGCAATCATAGGATTTCGAGAAAGCTATTCATCCGTGAAGCAAAGAAAATGAATCGCAACGATTTTCTTGCCTGGTATCGCCTTACACCTTACGTTAAATCCACCTATTCTTCTGTACAGGAAAAGGCTTCCCATATACCAAAGCTCTATATATCAGGAAAGGAAGACCATCTCTTTGTAAAGTCCCTGGAACAGGATACAATGGGTGATCCTTCCTCTACAATCATATTTATCAAAGATTGCGGACATGTGTGCAATGTAGAAAAGCCACGTGAATTTAATCGCTTGGCCCTTGAATTCATATATAAGAACCAAGACGTACCGTTACGTAAAGTTCAATAAAATCAGATGATTCCCATTTCCTTATGGAAATGGGAACTTTTTTTGCACGTAAGGATGTTGATGGTTGGAATGGCCGATTACAGGAAATCAGTTGTCAGGGGATTTTTTGTTCTATGACATAGACAGATTACATACACGCTTAGTGGTGAATGTTTAATGAATGGAAGCGGGAGGTACTTAAGGGAAGGTCCGTCCCTCACCATCACTCAACTATGATGAAATCGGGGTTAGGGGAGTTTTAGAGGTCCGTCCCTTTAAAGGGTTTGAATATGGATTTGGAGAATATTGTATGGAAGGGTGTAAGGAAGGGGGAGAGGATTTGAATTTCAGGTATGAAGAGTATCCGTTTGAGTTGTTTTCGGTTTCTCATGTTGCGGCGATGACGTTGTCGATAGGCTGTATCTTCGTTTTGTATGGAATAAGGAATCGCATAAGCGAAAGAGGTAGAAATGTGTTGAAATGGCTGCTCGTGATGATGCTCCTTTCAAGTGAAGCACTATTTCACATTTGGTATCTAATCAATGATGTTTGGGATCCGGCGATTAATTTACCTTTTCAATTATGCTCAATCTCCTTATATTTGTGCACATTTATGCTTTTGACGAGTAGTTATAAGATCTTTGAAATCACTTTCTTTGTGAGTATGTCAGGTGCACTTATTGCCATTTTTACACCTGAGTTGTTTTTTGGATTTCCTCATTTTCGCTACTTTCAATTCTTTCTGGCACATCTAGCCATTGTATTATCCTGTTTGTACATGGTATGGATGGAAGGCTTCACGTTAAGATTTAAGTCTCTCTTGAGGGCATTCGGAGCTTTAAATGTGATGGCAATCATTGTGTATATGGTGAACGAACTGCTGGGTGCAAATTATATGTTTCTTTCACATAAACCATATAATGCCAGTCCCATAGATTTTTTAGGTCCTTATCCATGGTACATCCTGTCTCTTGAAGGTGTAGCCCTGATAATATTCGGCCTGCTTTACTTTCCTTTCTACCTTTTTCATAAAAGGAACGAGGGGGAGGCAAAAATATGAAACTTTTACAGCTTCAGCTCGTCTATTATCATATAGGAAAAATGGGGTGCAGCTATGTGGAGTGACATGATGATGATGTGCATGATCATTCTGATTTCTTACGGGTTGGGCAGTATTACAGGTGCTTATTATATCGTCAGGATCTATACCGGAGAAGATATTAGGAATGTTGGAAGCGGAAATGTCGGTGCCACCAATGCCGGCAGAGCATTAGGTAAAAAAGGATTTCTACTCACGCTGTTCATAGATGCAGGGAAGGTGATGATTGCCTTGCAGATTGCTTCATTGCTTAATGGAGATGATCGTTACTTAGTACTTTCCTCCATATTCATTATGATCGGACATCTATTTCCCATCCAACTTGGGTTTCACGGAGGAAAAGGTGTCGTTACCTACTTAGCAACATCGTTATTTTTCAGTGCCCCTTCCATTGGTTTTTTCGCCATTACCATGGGAATCTTATATGTGATTTTAAGAAAATACACCATTGCAGGATTTCTATCCATGGCGTCCATCCCAATCTCGGGATATTTGATGGGTGAATCATTTACAATATCTATTGGGTTGTCATCCCTATTTGTGATGGTGGTGCTTGCCCATAACCGAAAGTTTCCACACGCTCTAGATACATAGGAGGTAAGAGAATGCAAAATCCTTCTCTACATTATAAAATTGCCAATGAACTTGATGAATTTCAACAAATAGCTTCCTTGAATTACCAAACATTTGTAGAAGAAATCCCTCAGCATAAGGGAAACCGAAAACGCAGGCTAGTTGATCGATTCCATGATGAAAATACATATGTGATCGCGAAACATAAGAGTGAAGTTGTGGGGATGATCGCTGTCCGTGCAAAGCGTCCATTTTCCTTGGATCTAAAATTAGAAAATCTTGATGCCTATTTGCCTTCTGATACTGTTCCTTGTGAAATACGTTTATTATCTGTTAAAGAAGAATATAGAAGCACAAGGGTCTTTTACCAATTATGTGAACGATTAGTGTCTTATTGTCTTAAGAAAGGATATACGATGGCTCTAATCTCAGGGACCGTTCGTCAGCTTACACTTTATAAGCGAATCGGCTTCAAACCTTTCGCTCATTTGGTTGGAGAAGCCGGCGCGGAATTTCAGCCCATGTATTTAACACGGAAAAACTTTGAACAATCTACAAAAGCCTTTCAGCGTTTAATGATGAAGAAAGAAGAAAATTCAACTCCTATGAGTTTCCTCCCTGGACCGGTTCCCATACATGAAAAGGTAGACGATGCCTTCAAGGGGGGAGCCTTTTCTCATAGAAACAGTTCGTTCCTCCAGGATATGGAAGAATTAAGGGAGGCGTTATGTAAGATAACAAACGCAAACCACGCAAATATCGCAGTAGGAACAGGCACCCTATCCAATGATATGGTTGCAGCCCAGCTTAAAGGTATGGCAGGTAAGGGTCTTATTTTGGCAAATGGAGAGTTTGGTTACCGTTTGATAGATCATGCAAACAGATTTGGTTTGTATTTTTATAAGATTGAAAAAGAGTGGAATGAAGCCATTTCAATAGATGAAGTAGAAAGATTCCTAAAGGAAAATCAAGATATTACCTGGCTCTGGACGGTCCATTGTGAAACCTCGACAGGATATGTCTATGACCTTGATGCTCTACTTCCACTTTGCAGAAGATATGGAGTAGAGCTTTGCATTGATGCATGTAGTTCGGTAGGCGTAATCCCGGTAGATTTTAAAGAAGTGTATTTTGCCACAACGGTCAGTGGGAAAGGATTAGGTTCATATCCAGGCCTGGCTGTTGTCTTTCACCGGGATAAGATCATTCCTGACCGGTCGATACCGAGATATCTTGATGTGGGAATGTATGAGAGGAATCGAAGCATACCGTATACGCACTCTTCTAATCTTGTATATGCGCTAAAAGAAGCACTTCATTACGTTGAATATGACGACAATAAACAATTGGCTAAAGTAGTAAGGACCTCACTAACAAATGGTGGATTTGGCCTACTGGGAGATGAAAACTATTCTCCAGGCGTGGTTACAATTGCACTGGAGAGGGAAATGTGTAGTAAACGGTTTGGTGATGTGTGTAAAGGAAAAGGTATCTTATTAAGCTATGAAAGTGACTATCTACTAAGAAGAAATTGGGTACAGGTAGCTCTGATGGGAAATCAAAATGAACGAAAGGTTTTGAAAGCAATGAACATACTCAACAAAGAATATCAAACCACTGGGAAAACAAGGGTTGTGGAATGAGTGGGATAACCCATTTCTTTTCTCGCATTAAACCATTTAATCTCATTGGATTTGCACTGATTTCACTTTGGCTGAAGACTGCATTTCTTTCCATTGTTGGATTTAATCTGCATTTGGAATCATTTTTGGACTTATTGCTTATCTTATTCAATCCCATTGGTTCGTTAATGATCTTTGTCGGGTTCAGTTTTTACTTCTCTAGAGAAGTTAAACCTTCAGCTGTCATGCTCGCCATGGGATTTGCAACCGGTCTACTTTACGGGGATTTATTGTATTTTAGGTTTTATTCTGACTTCGTAACGGTCCCTATTCTATTTCAGTTTAATAACGTAGGGGGCATAGGCCCGAGTACATTTGAATTGATGAGTGCCTGGGATTTCCTGTTGGTTGCAGATTTACTTCTAGTCGGATGGTTCGTAAAGAAGAAGTGGATTTATCCCCCTAAGGTGTCAAAGAGGTGGAAATTCTCATATATGGGATTAAGTACCGTATTACTTCTTGTAACAGTCGGACTGGGGTTATTGAAATCACCCTATTTATTTACAGAATCCTATGACAGGGAGCAGCTGGTCAAATCAATTGGACCATTTAATTATCATTTATACGATATCGCTATGGAAGCCACCGTGCCGTTCACAAAGATACTTGCCAATAAATCGGATACAGAAGCATCCGTTAACTATACTCAATCCAGAAAAGGTACGGACTCAGATCTATTTGGCGTTGCAGATGGAAAGAATGTGGTATTGATCAGTATGGAATCTACTCAGAATTTCGTCATCAACCAAAAAATCAACGGAGAAGAAATCACACCCTTTCTAAATACGTTCATAAAGGACAGCTTTTATTTCAGTCAAATTTATGATCAAACTGCACAAGGAAAGACATCGGACTCGGAATTCATGATCGATACGGGATTGTATCCTTTGGCAAGTGGATCGGCATTTGTTCGAACCACAGATAATCGCTATAAGAGCATGCCCCATATTTTAAAAAAGAAAGAAGACTATTATGCTTGCGCCGTATTTCATGGCAATGATCGCACGTTTTGGAATCGTGAATTGATGTATGATACGTTAGGGTATGATCGCTACTTCTCCAAACGAGACTTTGATGTAACAGAAGAGAATTCGGTTAATTACGGGTTAAAGGATATCCCTTTCTTTGAACAGTCCATCTCGTATCTCGAGAAATTGCCACAACCATTTTACACCCGGCTGATTATGCTGACGAATCACTTTCCTTTTTTATTAGAAGAAGAGGATCAATTGATCCCTGAGGCATCTACAAGTGAGGATGTTGTCAATCGTTATGTGACGACGGTTCGATACCAGGATGAAGCAATTAAGAAATTCTTTGATCGGGTAAAAGAAAGTGGAATGTATGAGGACACCGTTTTTGTTTTGTATGGGGATCATTATGGAATTTCCGAGAAATATGAAAAGGGAGTGTTTGAACTTCTAGGTCAAGAGGATCATCCACTAAATCATGTAAATCTCCAACAAGTTCCACTGATTATCCACGTGCCTGGGGAGGAAGGCCGATTGATTGAAACCCTCGGGGGGGAAATCGATATTCGACAGACAATTCTGCATTTATTGGGAATACATACGACAGACAATCTTTCCTTCGGCCATAACTTGTTCTCTCGACAGAAAGATCATCCTGTCATCTTCCGGGATGGAGACTTTGTGACGGAGGAATACGTCTTTATAGATAACGTTTGCTATGATAAAAGAAGTCAATCTTCTGTTTCTGATACATTGTGTGAGCCTTATAAACAAACGGTGAGAAAAGAACTGGATATGTCGGATGATATTATTTATGGAGATTTATTGAGGTTCGTTGAATAGTGTTAAAAATCCGACTTCTTCAATAAATCCGATTTTCATCGTAATTAATTTATTATAATTTTATTATGTTAACTAATTGTGAGACAGACTGGAATGGATAGAAATTATCGTACAGAAAAGGCTTAGGGTGCTTACCCTAAGCCTTTGGGGATTGTACATTTTCATTCACAATCGGGAGACGAATCGTTACAGTTGTACCTTTATCCAATTGACTTTCATATTCGATCATTCCATCCATTTCCCTGATAATCTTGTTTGTCACCATGCTGCCAAGTCCTGTTCCTTTTGTTTTGGTAGTATAGAAAGGAAGGCCGATCTTTTTCAATTCATCAGATGTCATTCCTTTCCCTGTATCCGTTATTTTTAAAAGGATGGATTCAGAAGAAGGTTCTTCTTTTACAGATATCTTTATGTAACCCTGTTCCTCGATTGATTCAATTCCGTTTTTCATGACATTCATAATCGCTTGCTTCATATGATGTTCGTCACCTTTAATGTAATGGGTACCCGAATCCTGGAATAGTATCGAAGTGTTGGTGTATGAGGCAAAAGGCCTTAATAGATCGACACAGTCCTGGATAACTTCCTCCAAATGAAGGATAGAAAGGTGAAACTCACTAGGTTTTGCCACGCTGAGGTAGTCAGTGATGATTTTATTTGTACGATCTAATTCATTCAAGATGAGGGGGGAGTATCCTTTAAACTTTTCATCATCCGTGTTTTCACTGAGATGTTGAATGAATCCCCGCACAGTTGCAAGAGGGTTACGGATCTCATGGGCAATGGAAGCAGCCATTTGACCAACCATATTCAGTTTATCTAGGTAGACCATTTCTTCTATTTGTTTGTTGGTCCTGATCAGATGCTCAATGATGAAAACGAGAGCAACAAACGTAAAATAAAACACCGAAAAATAAATCAAATAAAAGGTTACATCAAGAAATGGGATCGTAATCTTGATGATCGTGATGTATAAAATGGAGTGAATGAGGAAGATGAATGTACTTCCAAGAAATTTATATTGCGTTTTCAAGAGCATTTTGCGAAAGAGAACTCCCATCACAAATGCTAGAGCTGAAACGATTATTCCAATCATCACAAAAGGACCGCCGATCAAATAGCGGGTTAAAATCACGCATCCGAGTACGATGGATCCGGATAGGAATCCTGCATAGATGGTTGCAATCAGGATAGCGATCATTCGTAAATCAAAATGAGTTTCCCCAAGGGTTTCCATTGGATAGAGCATACATAATAAAGCACCAAATGATCCGATCAATCCATATGTGATTTTGTGCTTTAGATGAGGGACTTGTTTTTCTTTAAACGGGAAAAAGACATTCGCATTATACGTAAATGAAAACAAAATGGTAATATTGACCAGAAGAGTCTTGATTAATGTAATCAAAGAAAAGCCTCCATAACTGAATTACCTGAAACAGACAAACTGTCCCAGTAAAAAACCTGAACATACAAGTATTAAAAATACTTCAATTTTCCCTTTTAGTCAAATGTTTCTACCTGAAGAGGGACGGACCTTGAAAATCGATGAAACTCTATGAATATCCCGTTGAAAAGGATCAAACCGGACTGCAGTATTCAGGCTTGAGGTGGTATTACTCCAATAGAGGTGCGTCCCTCTCTAATGGCAGGTATTTTAATACTGAGAGTAGAATATATAAGTTATACAAGCTTGTTTTTAGACGCTTGTGATGGATGATTACATAGATCATTTTGTTCCGAAGAGTTGGGTAAGGCTTTCGTCAAGGTGGGTTTATCTTAAAAGGAGGAATGGAGATGATTGAAGGTCAGGTAATACAACAAATGCAGCAAGTGAAAATCAAGCATAAGAAGATCCCTTTGAAAGAAGTGGTGAAAAGAGCTGTCCTCATCACCATCGGGGCGGTGATCATGGCGGTGGGTCTTGAGATATTCTTGGTGCCGAATCAGGTCATTGATGGAGGGATCGTAGGCGTTTCCATCATTCTTTCACATATTACAGGCGTTAAGCTCGGACTATTCATCTTTATTTTGAACATCCCCTTTTTTTTCATCGGGTATAAACAAATCGGAAAAACCTTCGCATTTTCCACGCTATACGGCATCATTATTTTATCAACGTCTACTACGTTCCTTCATCCTGTCCCTGCATTCACACAAGACATTCTACTGGCTTCGTTATTCGGGGGAATCGTTCTCGGGATAGGAGTCGGTTTGGTCATTCGCTACGGAGGATCTCTCGATGGAACGGAAATCCTTGCTATCCTGACAAGCAAAAAGCTCCCCTTCTCAGTTGGGGAAATCATCATGTTTGTAAACCTATTCATTCTGGCGTCGGCTGGATTTGTGTTCAGCTGGGATAGAGCCATGTATTCACTATTAGCTTACTACGTGGCGTTCAAGATGATTGACATTACCATCAAAGGGTTAGACGAATCCAAATCTGTATGGATCATAAGTGAAAACTATGAGGAAATCGGTGATGCTCTCCTTCACCGATTGGGGAGAGGAGTAACCTACCTGAAGGGTGAAGGAGCCTTTTCAGGAGATGATAAGAAAGTCATCTTCTGTGTCATCACCCGCCTTGAAGAGGCGAAGCTTAAAGATATCGTCGCAGAACACGACCCCTCAGCGTTTCTGGCCATTGCCGATATAGCTGAAGTAAGAGGGGGGCGGTTCAAGAAGAAAGATATTCATTAAAAGGGAAAGGAAGCTCAGTGCAGGGGAAGTGATATGCCTCTGTAATGAGCTTTTTATTTGAGAAAAAATAGATATTGTCGTCCTCTGGGGGTTGTAGTAAGATATTCTAGATTATCATGAACGGGAGGGGAAATGATGAAGAGATTGCTGTTTGTATTACTTTACTCTTTCAGTATGTTTCAGGGCGTTGGGGAATATGAGAATTTTATCAGTGAAAAAGTCACACAGCATCAAGATCAACATGATGAACTTGCCGCCTTTTCATTTCCTTCATCTCCTCCTTTCATGACGAAGAATATGGAAGGGAAAGGGAACCCTCCGGTTGAGGGGAGTCATCATGACGTTTCCCCGAAGCTGCATCCCTGCCGACAGAACCCATATATTCATGGGGATTCAGCCGGATTTACAGGCATTGTCAAATTCCACTCCAATTACCTTTCTTAACTGTCTGTTATACCAAATGAATAAATGGACAGAGGAGAAATGATAAATGGATTTCATTGTGTTATTAAAAGCAATTATTCTTGGTATGGTCGAAGGACTTACGGAGTTCGCTCCCGTGTCTTCAACGGGTCATATGATCGTAGTAGACGATCTGTGGATTAAATCAAAAAAAGTACTAGGTAAATATCCGGCAAATACATTTAAGGTCGTCATACAACTGGGCTCAATTTTGGCAGTTGTCATCGTATTTAGAGAGAGATTTAAAGATTTACTGGGGATAAATCAAACTAAAAGCCATTCATCCAGGTTAAAACTTTCCCATATCTTTACGGGATTACTTCCTGCGGTGATTCTGGGATTAGTATTTGAGGAGTATATTGATAAACACCTATTTTCAGTGAATACAGTCCTTATTGGTTTAACGGTAGGAGCATTTCTAATGATTGCAGCGGATTGGTATAGACCTAAAGAGTCAATGGTGAAAACTGTCGATCAGATTACCCATAAAAAGGCATTCATCATTGGTCTGATCCAATGTTTGTCACTATGGCCAGGTTTTTCAAGATCCGGTTCAACCATCTCAGGAGGTGTATTACTGGGATTAAGCTACCGGGCAGCAGCTGACTTTACATTCATCATGGCTGTACCAATCATGTTTGGAGCAAGTTCCATTTCCCTATTGAATAACTGGATGTACTTCACGCCGGAATTTTTACCTTTTTTACTGGCTGGATTTTTGAGTGCTTTTCTTTTTGCGTATCTGTCGATCCATTTTTTCCTAAAGGTGATCAATAAAATCAAGCTCCTTCCCTTTGCCATATATCGACTTCTCCTTGTTGGGATCATTCTTGTTGTATTTTATTCATAACTCTTGACAGTTAGAAATTACTACCATATAATTTCTTTAACAAATTTATTACGAATGGCATATACTATGAGAAAGCCGAGAAGAGGACATGAATCATTCCCTTTTTCTTAATTTTCAGAGAGCAGGGTCATTGGCTGGAAGCCCTGAAGAAAAATGAATGATTTACCACCTCGGAGCTATTATGGGGAACGAACAGTATCCATAATCGGGAAAACCGTTATCTTGCTTGAGCGAAGCGTTTAATCGACACTTCGGAATTAGGGTGGAACCACGACCGCACTCGTCCCTTATAAGGGATGAGTGCGGTTTTTTTATTGAATTGAATACGATGTGCGATGAAGAGGATATGAATCTTCAACCGTTTTCTTATCAGAGAACAGGGTCATTGGCTGGAAGCCCTGAAGAAAAATGAATGATTTACCACCTCGGAGCTATTATGGGGAACGAACAGTATCCATAATCGGGAAACCGTTATCTTGCTTGAGCGAAGCGTTTATTTGACACTTCGGAATTAGGGTGGAACCACGACCGCACTCGTCCCTTGTAAGGGATGAGTGCGGTTTTTTTATTGAATTGAATACGATGTGCGATGAAGAGGATATGAATCTTCTACCGTTTTCTTATCAGAGAACAGGGTCATTGGCTGAAAGCCCTGAAGAAAAAAAGATGATTTACCACCTCAGAGCTATTATGGGGAACGATCAGTATGATCAGTATCCATAATCGGGAAAACCGTTATGTTACTTGAGCGAAGAGCTGTTTTATGCAGTTTTTTCGAAAAAAGGGTGGTACCACGACCGCATTCGTCCCTTATACAGGGATGAGTGTGGTTTTTTTATATAAAAAATGAGCAGTAGGAGGAAACAATATGTCAATTCAATCTGAAGTAGAAAAGAGAAATCACAGGAAGATCGGCCAGGAGCTTGAATTATTCATTTCTATGGAGGAAGCGCCTGGAATGCCTTTTTATTTACCGAAAGGGATGCTCTTGCGAAATGAACTGGAGGACTTTTGGAAAAAGGAGCATAGAAAAGCAGGCTACCAGGAGATCAGGACACCCATCATGATGAAGCAGGAATTGTGGGAGAAATCGGGGCACTGGGATCATTACCATGAGAATATGTATTTCTCAGAGGTAGATGATCAGAACTATGCCATCAAACCGATGAGTTGTCCTGGTGCAGTCCTGATTTATAAAAGCAAAAGGCGCAGCTACCGGGAGCTTCCTCTCAGATACGGCGAACTTGGGTTGGTTCATAGACACGAGCTCTCCGGTTCTTTAAGTGGGTTATTGAGAGTTCGGTCGTTCACTCAGGATGACGCCCATCTATTCGTAAGGGAAGATCAAATTCGATCAGAGCTTCATAAAGTATTGGATCTTATCGATGTCTTTTATAACCGATTTGGATTTGACTATATGGTAGAACTGTCGACTCGACCAGAAGATTTTATGGGGTCCCTTGAGCTATGGGATAAGGCTGAAAGTGACCTGGAGGCAGTATTGAAAGAAAGAGGAGTGAATTATCAAGTAAACGAAGGGGATGGTGCCTTTTATGGACCTAAGATAGACTTTCATATTATGGATTGCCTGGGACGGAGCTGGCAGTGCGGTACAGTCCAACTTGATTTCCAAATGCCGGATAACTTTGAATGTGAATATATCGGGGAAGGAAACCAGGTGTTAAGGCCCATTATGATCCACCGGGCCATATACGGATCACTCGAACGGTTTCTCGCCATTATCATCGAACATTTCGGAGGGGATTTCCCCCTTTGGTTAGCTCCTTATCAGGTTAAAATTCTTCCGATAGCCAATGCACATCATTTATATGCTCAGGACGTTAAGTCACAATTGGAGAAAGAAGGATTTAGGGTGGAACTGGATGATCGTGAAGAAAAGGTAGGGTTAAAGATAAGGGAAGCAGAACTTCAAAAAGTTCCCTATATGATGGTGATAGGGGATAAGGAAATGGAAAGTTCATCTGTTTCACTCCGTAAAAGGAAAGAAGGGAACGTTGGTATGATGAAAATGAATGAAGTTGTGTCAACTTTCAAAAAAGAGTTGAAAGAATAGACAGAAGGGAAAATTCCATTGACCCTTACCTGTATTTTTTATACTATATTGTATAGAAAATTCTGAGTTTCATGCAGTGGAATGATACGTTTTACTGAATAATCATCAACCAAGCTCAACGATTTCTTCTGAAATAGAACTAAAAAGGTGTTCAGCACCTTCTTAGTTCTTTTTTATACGATGACGCCTAATCATTTAGCATAAGACATTTCAGGTGGAAAAGCTCGTTGAGGGGGAGGACCGGCTTAATGAAAATCATGATTCAGAACAGATTTGATCCAGACCAGGTGGGGGAGATCAAGGAAATTTATCATTCAGTAGGTTGGAAGAAACATAGTGATGAGGCAATTGAAAAGGTGTTCATAAGAAGTGACATTCTTTCGTTGGCTATATGTTGTGGAAAGGTAGTGGGGGTGGGAAGAGCACTAACCGATGGTGTGTTCAATGCAACTATTTATGATGTAGTGGTCCATCGTGAATACCAAGGAAATGGGATCGCAAGTCTCATCATGGATGATTTATTAAAAAAGCTGCAGGAGATCTCATGTGTTCTATTAATCTCCACCACCGGCAATGAAGAATTCTATAAAAAACATGGATTGAAAAAAGTGAAGACGGGCATGGCAAGATATCTAAACTCAAAGCTTGCTGATGAATATTTGGAATGAGTGCCAAGACGAAAAGGGATGTAGAGACTGTCGTTTATTAAGTAGTTTTTAGGATGCTGAAAAGTGAATTCCTTGACAGGCGTATTAGAGTTTCTACTTTATCCAAACAAAAACGCCAGGGATATCCCAGCGCCATGGTTATAGTATTTGTGATTTTTCTTTGGAGTCTTTCACGTTCATCTGTTCTAATTCAAGTCTTAATTTCTGAGTCTCAATCACAAAGTTATCGTGTTTCAGTCTTTCCAGCTCAAGTTGGTCTTCTATCATCTTTTGCTTCATCTTGGATTGTTTTTGGAAGTGGTCCGTTATGATACCGAGTATGGGTATCGAAAAAATCATGATAACAGCAATGGTGCCAGTCATTACAATCATCCCTTTCCTTCAAATCGTCTTCGTCACTTCATAGTTAAATGATAACAAAACCCGAAGTGGATTAGTATACAGCGTGGAAATTTAATATAGCTTTATACAAAAATATACGAATAAGACCTATAAAGAGTTTCAACTTTATTTATGAAGGTTTTACAATGCAGAGACCAATCACTCGAAATAAAAGCGATGATTTTCGTGACGCTTTTTGACTGGCCATATCAATAATCACCGATTTTCCTTTACCTACATACTCCTTTACTAATATGGACAGCCATCTGTATTCTAATTGTGATAATATAATGGGGAATACACTGAACTCTTTTGCAATAAATTATCAACAAAGTCTTTGTAAAGGCTTATAATAAAAATTCATGTCACTTCATGAATTTTTTTCAAAACATTCCTTTATGTATGAAAGGAACATGTTATTCTAGAATTAATATACTTTTTGACAGAGTGAGGATTAAAGATGAAACTAACCAAAAAAATACCCAATATGGTCACATTGGGGAATCTGTACTGCGGTTTCTTATCGATCGGATTTGCCGCAAACGGACAATTTAAAAATGCAGCCATACTAATCATCATCGGTATGATGCTGGACAGCATGGATGGAAGACTGGCGAGGATGCTTAAGGCGGATAGTGTACTGGGTAAAGAACTGGACTCTTTAGCGGATATTGTCACGTTTGGTATTGCTCCATCATTTCTTGTGTATTATACATATTTCTTTCAATTTGGATTATTAGGATTTATTGTAGCTGGTTTATTTCCTTTATTTGGTGCTTATCGCCTGGCGAGGTTCAATACAAGCCCTCCCAAATCGTCCCTACACTATTTTGTGGGGGGTTCCGATCACGGCAGCAGGAGGTATTCTTGCGATTCTCACGCTCTTCGGAAATTTCATCCCGAACATTGTGACAACGGTCATTTTCACCGCCATGTGCTTCCTCATGGTGAGCAGGATACGAATCCCCAGTCTTAAGGAAGTACCATTGCCGAAATATGGCACGATCGTGACACTCTTCATTGGTGCACTCCTTTTCGTTATTTATAAAGGGACTTACGAGGAATTTCCTTATTTAATTTATATTGCAACACCCCTTTACATAGCGTATCTCGCTTACAGATTCATCAAAAGATAAAAAATGACCCGGGTATTCATTTACCTGGGTCATTCCTTTAATATGAATCTTTCATACTATATATGTTCCTGCCAATGAATCCTATTCTCATGATATGAACATGGCCCTAAAAAGCTATGACACACTCCCTGTCTTTATCCATCCTGCTTAAATGAAACTCATCAACAGTCCGCCGACTGCTCCCGTTAACACGACTATCCATGGCGGTATTTTCCAGAAGACCAGCATGCTGAACAGTACGGCTGCAAAGGCAAAGTCCAGTGAAGAAATGATGGAAGAGGTCCATATCGGTTGATAGAATGCTGCGATGAGGATTCCTACCACGGCAGCATTCACACCCATCAGGGCCCCTTTTATTTTGGGATTCCGACGGAGGGTATCCCAAAATGGCAGCGTACCTACTATAAGGAGAAAAGCAGGGAGAAAAATAGCGAACGTTGCAAGCAATCCGCCCTGCCATCCATTGATCACTGCACCAATGTAAGCTGCGAAGGTAAATAGTGGTCCTGGAACTGCCTGGGCAGCACCATATCCTGCTAAAAACGCCTCTTCTGATAGGAGGCCGGTTGGGACAAACTCCCTTTCAAGAAGAGGCAATACAACATGTCCGCCCCCAAAAACCAACGATCCTGAACGATAAAAACTATCAAATAAGGCGATCCATCCCAGGGACGTCACATCCCTCAAGACTGGAAGAAGAATAAGCAAACCGAAAAACAAGGTTAAACAGAAAGCTGCAAACCTCCTCGAAATGGGGAAGTTCACTCTCGCTTCACTGTCTGTTGTCTGTTGTCTAAACAGAAGGAACCCGATGAAACCAGAAAGGACAATGACACCAATCTGTGAAAATGCCGTTTGCCATAATAAAATGATCACTAATGCTAATAGTGCAATGGCTTTTCTCTTTAAATCAGGTGTCAGCTTCTGTGCCATTCCTATGATTGCATGGGCCACTACAGCGACAGCGACAATCTTTAGTCCATGTATCCAACCTGCATCAGCCACATCCAGACTTTGAAGAATGATGGCAAACAGGATTAAAGCGACGACCGATGGAAGGGTGAAGCCTAAAAATGAAACAATTCCTCCTAACACACCTGCCCGCATGATCCCAATCCCCATGCCCACCTGGCTGCTGGCTGGTCCGGGGAGGAATTGGCATAGGGCTACGAGATCGGCGTAACTTTTCTCATCCAGCCATTTTCTTCTCCGGACATATTCTTCATGAAAATAGCCTAAATGGGCAACAGGTCCTCCAAAAGATGTAAGACCGAGTTTCGTTGATATGATCAGTATTTCTAAGAGTGACTTTAACTTTCCTGATGTATTCACGATTATTTCACCTTCTTTATGAATCTTTGATTTCCTTAAATAACTCATACGCTTTATGTCTTGCTTCTTGTAATACTGCATTCCCTTTCTCCGTAGTCGAATAATATTTACGGATTTTACCTTCTACATTCTTTTCTTTTTTTGTCAGCAGTCCATCCGTCTCCATCGTGTGAAGGATGGGATACAGCGTACCTGAACTTATGCTGTACCCATGTTCTCTTAATTCATCCAACATCCAACTCCCGTAAATGGGAGCTTCTTTCGCATGATGAAGAATATGGATTTGGATAAACCCGAGAAAGAGTTTTCGTAATACTTTATCTTCCAATCAATCACCTCCATATATTGGATCCCAATATCGGGATTCGATATCGAATTTGAATATAGGAACTATAACATGAGAACAGACCGAAATAAAAGAGGTGAGTGGAAGTTTACAAAATTTTAACGTTTGTGAGAGGCAAAAAACCATATCCTTCTTGGATATGGCAATTGTCAGATCATGTCTTTTCCTTGATGTAAAAAGGAATATGATTTTTTTAACCCTATTACAAATAAGACAAGGGCGATATAGGCAGGCAGAAGGTGGATAAAAGAAGTGTACCCGATGGCAAAATGGATATATATGCCGGCTATGAAGGCAGGGAGCCCGCCAACTAACAGGGTCCACCATACCCACCGGCTTCCTTGTTGAAACCCCCAAAGAGAGAGCGTCAGCACCAGTAGTCCGACACTGAATAAGGCACTGCCGAATCCTGCTCGATCATGGGCAATAACCGGAATGAGATTTTGATTGAACTCATTCAGTATATCCGGTGTCATACATAGGTAAAGTAGATCTGTAGGAACAAAAACAGACGTCACACCATAGTAAGAAATCGTAAGTCCCCCAACGACGAATGAAAATCCAAGTACGACAAAGGCAAGCTGGCCATAAAGCGCTTGTAACCAATTGCTGTGATTTCTTCGATTTCCAGAAGAGGGTGTCCCCCTTGTCTCTCTGGTATGAACCCAACCATGAATATAAAATGGCAGCAATACGAGCCAGAATACAAGATGCAGCCAGTCAAAGTATCCAAATCCGATAAATAAAAGTATCCCCAAAAAGCCGGTTGAGGCTCCAATATCAATGGATTGTTTAGCCCAAAGAAGACGTCTCCTTACTCCGTGATAAGCGAGCTGCATATAGACAATCCCACCTGACATCATAGTACCTGCCAACGTCATCCTGTCGTGAGCCATGAATTTCACTATAGAGTCATTAAATCCTGAAATAGTTTCCCTCTGCATCCCCAAGTACTGTTCGTCATAGGGGAGAATCACAGACGTTAAGCTGAAAAGGAGAGCAAAGAGTCCCCCTATAAAAATAAATAAGCCAAATACCCAATACGAAAACCACCCTTTTTGTGGAGGGGGGTGATCTTTCAAATCATCAAGTAATGCTTCGTTAATACGTTTGGTTAATCCCGGTCCAGAAAAGACATAGCCATCAGAAAGCAGAATAAGGTCCGCCCCGGCATTTAAAAGTTTCAGCGCATGACACGGTTCAAGGACGCCGCCTGAAGAAATAATCGAAAGATCCGGGTAAGCCTCACGATAGGAACGGATTCTTGATATGAGAGCATCAAGCTCATCTTCTTCTACGACGATTCCTGCTGTATCCTGATTGTTCAGAGTGTGGCGGTCTGTCGTGTCAGGGTTCGAGAGATACATTGGTTTATTGCTATGAATAGTTGGATGTTGCTCATTTACCTCTAGTATATAAGCATCCGCATAAATGTCTAAATGTTCCATCATACTGGATATTTCTTCAGGGCTTCCGGATAAGCGAATGATAAATGGTTGCTTTTTACTATGTTTCTTTAATTTCTTTAGAATTTCCTTTAATCCAATGGATTCAGGGGGATCTTGGAATGTAATCTGCTGCTTATGATGATCTGCTATAGGATAAGCGGAGTCTCTTGCAGGATGTATGGTGACAGGACCTATTTCAATAAAACCAAATCCCAGATGGGTAAAGGCAGATGTACCGGATAATAATGGGTCGATTTTACCGGACAGTCCAACAGGATTTACACATACCATCCCATCGATCTCTTTCTTCAGGCGGGGAGAACATTCTTCCCTGCCCAGGAAATGGATGATGTGTGGCCCTTGTGGAAGAGAAGAAATAAGGCTCATTCCTTTATGGATAAACTCCCTGGATATATGTGAAGGAAGCTTAGATAAAACAGGTTTAAATATTCCATGATAAGACCAATCAGGCATAGAGCATCCCTTTCAATATAGTTTATATCCCTATTTTAACAGTGAATTTGAAAGAGGGGGACGGTTAAATGATTAAATCTGATTTAACCGGTGAAAGACCAGTCCTCAATTGAGTAAGAATAGAGTTTTTCTTATTGCTTGGAGGATTAGTCCTTTCCTCCCTAATGATGTAAGTTCAGTTATATCTTTAGAATTCTGCCGATATACTTTATAGGTTTCTATCAACTGAAAAAGGAGAGAGGGTATGATTAAAAAGGTATGTGTGACTGTTCTTGCATTCGTATTGTTTTTTCCTGGCTGGAGTCAGGCAGGATCATTTGGGAAAGATGACCCTTCAGGGGTTCCGGGGCAATGGTATGTGGGTACGACTCCTTCAATTGTTGCTCCTTCAAAACATCCTGTTCTGTTCGTTCACGGTTTAAATAGTTCTTCCAATACTTGGTGGAACGAAAACAATATGTACGACACCGCCTATCAAAATGGATACGAGACGGCTTTCATCGATTTGTATCCAACCAAGAATATGTGGGATAACGGTGCTCTCCTTGCCCAGAAAATCAGGGACATTTACACATACTATGGTGAGAAGGTAGTGGTGGTTGCGCATAGTAAGGGTGGAATCGACACGCAATCAGCACTTGTCCACTACGGTGCCTATCCCTATGTTGCGAGGGTCATTACCCTTTCGACACCTCATTATGGTTCCCAATTGGCGGACCTTGCCTATAGCAGCTGGGCAGGTTGGTTAACTGGGATTCTCGGAAGCAAGAATGATGCTACTTATTCATTGCAGACAGGGTATATGGATTACTTCCGTTCTGAAACCGATCAACATCCCAATGTAAACCGAAATCCAATCTACACCTTTGGCGGTACGAAGTGGGGAAGCTTTGGAAGCTCTCTTTACTGGGGAGGTTTGTATCTTCGTGCATATGGAAGTAATGATGGGGCAGTTACGGTCAGCAGTTCCAGGCTCCCATATGGTACTGAATTAAAAGTGGGAGAATGGAATCATTACACAATAAAGGAGGGCTCATCCACATTTAATTTGTTCAAGACTTACTTGAACGAAGGAACCGAAACAACGGGTCATAAAACACAAAGTACCATCCAATCAAGTAATGAAGATGGGATTGTCTCTGTTGTCAGGGGAGGAGATTATCAAGGAAGAAAACAAGAAAAGGTTATAGTGGAACATGGTGCACAATCTGTAACCTTTGATTGGATTAGCAACAGCCCATCATCACAGATAACCTTGGTTGATCCAACAAACAAAACAAATTCATCTTTCAAAGTACAGAAAGACGAAAGCGAGTACTTTAAAGGGGCTTATCATCATACGGTGACGGTTAACGATCCGGCACCGGGGGAGTGGACAGTTGATGCTTCATCTTCATCACAGGAAAAGTATCTATTACGAGTTTCTTTCGAGAGTATGATGAATGATGCATTAAGTTTACAATTTGCACAGGATGAAATCAGTATGAAAGCAAAAGACAACAAGTTTAAACTTAAACAGGAAATCATCATTGAGTATTACAAAAATGGAAAGTTGAAACAGAGTAAAATAAAAGCAAAGAATTCCAAATTACCGAAGCTTGAAGAAGGCGTCTATAATGTGACAATTGATGTGACGGGGAAAAAACAGAATGATGCTTTCCAGAGAACCTTCATAAAAAGCATTTACGTGGATGGTTCCGGAAAGGTTTACGGATTGAAGTAAAGGGGATGGGGTTCGAGGGAGAAGCTGTAGTGTTCACAGCTTCTCTCCTTTTTGTGACTGAATAGTTAGTCTTCCTCCAATAGAATGATAATGGTCTGTGATTTCCTGACATGATAAGACTTATGATCCACACGCTATTCCGTATTTCGGTTCTAACGGTTCATTTTTGAGAAGAGGAAAGGGTTTTGAGTCTTTTATCGCTAATTAAATTAGGGAGTCGAAATAAAAGGAGGAATACATAATGAAAAAGAAATTAATGATTGGTGCTCTTTCAAGTGTCCTGGCAGCGTCAGGAATCACCTTCTCGACACCAGGAATACAAGTTCTGGCAGCTGGGCCGGATTATAATGGGAATGAAACGATTAAGAATGAACGTCTGCATTCCTACGAAGAAATGGTGAAGATGCTCCAGCACCTTGATGAGAAATCCGATGCCCTCACTTTAGAAGTATATGGTCAATCGGTCAAAGGAAGAGATCTTTACCTTGCACAATTCGGGAACAATGATGATAACCCGACAGTCCTTTATTTAACTCAGCAGCATGGAAATGAGACACTTACGACTGAAGGGGCCCTGCAATTCATCAAGCATCTTACGTCGAATTCTAAAGATGTGAAAGAAATGCTCCAAAAAGTAAACATATTGGTTGCTCCAAGATTGAATGTCGATGGAGCAGAAGGCGATGTGAATTTCTCACTCGAAGAGTATGTAGCGGGGACTCATACAAGGTATAATGCGAATAATGTGGACTTGAATCGGGATCACGTGGATCGCAATCAGCCAGAAACTAAAGCTCTTCATGAAAATGTCCTTCAGAAGTATATGCCGGATTTCATGATCGACCTTCATCATCAGGGAGCTGAAACCACTCTGGGAGATACTGACAAGCTTGTGTCTGGTTCGATTCTATATCCGACCAATGAACATGTAGATCCTAAAGTCGTGGAAAGGTCCAAGCAACTTGGAGCGGTCCTGTATAATGCTGTTGAAAGCCGTGGATTCGGGACCCTGTCTAAATATGTAGGTGGTACAGCGCCGACCATAAGCAGAAATGGACTGGCTGTTGAGTATGGAATTGCGACACTTCTTTTCGAAATGAGGGGCATGGCTGATCACTATAGAGAAGATTATGTTCTTGGACAAAAAAGCAATGGTTATCTCATTAAACAAGCAGTCATTAGCTTAGATGCTACTGCAAAGGCGATAGCAGACGGTTCTATTGATGATGTGGACACTTCTTTCTGGGATACACTTCCTGAAAGCTCATATAATCGTAGCGAGAGTGAATAGGTAGATATGTGAAGGTGCACTTCCAAAAAGGAGGTGTGCCTTTTTATGTATTGGGCCATTGAAATGGTTTAATTCCTCTTTTTATTTGAAATTTATGAACTTACACGGGAAACAGTACCATTCACATTACACTAAAAAAAATGAAGGAGTATACGAATGTATGATCATATTGAAGTAACCATAACGCCTTTAAAGTCAAAGAGAACCGTTCGTGTTTATCTACCCAATGATAATAATGTGATTGAAATCAGAAGGTATAATGTCCGTTTATATGAACGATGGTCAAAATCTTTATGTTGATGAAGATGCAGGATATGGCATGGAGAATAGGAGAATATTTAGATAAGTCCAATGTGGATCTCATTGTGGTGGGTATTGACTGCAACGAAGGATTAAAGCGTTTGGATGAATATGGTCCATGGCCAGAGCTCGGCCATGGGGGATGTATTTGATGAGAGTAGAACATCGATAGGAGGAGAGGGATAGGATTATATTGACTACATAGTAAATGACTTAAAGCCACTGATTGATCATACATACCGCACCAATCCAGAAAAGACCAGCATGGCGGGGAGCTCAATGGGCGGACTGATCACTACATATGCTGCGTGTACTTACCCTCACGTATTCAAAAGAGTGGCCTCTCTCTCATCTGCCTATTGGTTCAACCAAATCCAAATAGAGAACTTGATTGAAGAAAGTGAACTATCGCAGGTGGAGCGTTTTTACCTGGATATCGGCACAAAAGAAAACACAGAAAACCCGGATGATTTAACCTATATCGAATCAAGCAGGAAGGTCTTTCGATTGCTCAAAGATAAAGTTCAGGATTGCCGCTTTGAGAGTGTAGAAGGGGCGAAACATAACGAGTTTTCATGGAGAGAAAGGTTTCCTATGATTCTAAACTATTTGCTCAAGGATTGAAAAAAAGACTTCCATACAGGAAGTCTTTCTCTATTTCACGATCAAAACTGGACATTTTGCCCGTTTGGCAACTTTGTGGCTGACGCTTCCGAGTACCATTTCCTGAAAAACATTCAAGCCCCGGCTTCCTATGACAACTGCGTCATAATCATGTGTATTTGCATATTCAACAATCGTCGGACCAGGCTCCCCATGCAAAAATATAATGTCATAAAGAATTCCATTATGTTTGGCCTTTTGTTCGATCATTTGCAGTTTCTGCCTTCGTCTATCTTTGGCATCCAATCCCCAATTCTGTAGGATATCGTCTTTTGATTGCTTTCCGTCGACTACATACACGATATCCATCTTCGAGCGCTCATGGCAGCTAGCCAGCGCAATCGCTTTTTCACCGGCTCTTAAAGAATGTTCAGAGCCATCTGTTGCAAGAAGAATATGTTTGAACATTGCATTTCCTCCATCCAATGAAACCATTTAGTATTTAATTCTATACAATCAATCAAAACCCTTTATAGAATGATTAGATTTTTACATGTATTTGAAATGGGACAGTTTAATGATGAAATAGGGAGAAAATGAAAGGAAATGACTGTTGTTTACGTTTTCATTACCATTTCACAAATGAACTGATCCATTATATAATGTCCTTTGTGTTAAACGGCCCCGACTTTCATGAGAGTTGAAAGTCACAACTAATCGAAAGAGGTGCATTATGATCTTTAGTGAAAAAATTAAATATGAATGGTTTGGGAATATTAGAGGGGATGTGCTGTCAGGTATAGTGGTTGCCATGGCTTTGATTCCTGAGGCAATCGCCTTCTCGATCATTGCAGGTGTAGACCCGATGGTGGGACTATACGCTTCATTTTGTATTGCCGTTGTTATTGCATTTGTAGGTGGGCGGCCAGGTATGATTTCAGCTGCAACAGGGGCAACCGCTTTGCTGATGACCACATTAGTGGCAGATCATGGGTTGCAATATTTACTGGCAGCTACGATCTTAACAGGGGTGATCCAAATTGTCATGGGTGTCCTTAAACTAGGACGTTTAATGAAGTTTGTCCCACGTTCTGTTATGGTAGGTTTCGTGAACGCGTTGGCCATCCTGATCTTTACAGCTCAATTACCTCACTTTGTGGACGAGTCCTGGATGATGTATGCCATGGTGGCAGCAGCCCTTGCAATCATTTACATTTTACCACGTTTCACCAAGGCTGTGCCTTCAGCGTTGGTTGCCATTATTGCAGTAACGGTCTTTGCAGTGTTGACAGGAAGCGGTGTTCGTACCGTTGGAGATATGGGGGAGCTATCACAGACCTTACCCCTTTTCTTACTTCCGGATATTCCTTTAACGCTTGAAACGTTGCAGATCATTTTTCCATATTCTCTATCAATCGCAATCGTTGGGTTGGTTGAGTCCCTTTTGACTGCTTCTATCGTTGACGATATGACGGATACAACGAGTAACAAGAATAAGGAAGCAAGAGGACAAGGTATTGCCAATATCGTTTCAGGATTTTTTGGAGGTATGGCAGGATGTGCGATGATCGGACAATCTGTCATCAATGTGAAATCGGGAGGAAGAGGTCGATTGTCAGCTCTTGTTGCCGGTGTATTCTTAATGGTTCTAATCCTTGTATTAAATGATTTCCTTGTTCAAATTCCAATGGCTGCCCTTGTGGGTGTCATGTTTATGGTTTCTATCGGGACATTTGACTGGTCTTCATTAAAGAATCTGGACAAAACACCATTTACCGATACACTGGTCATGTTGGTAACGGTTATAACTGTATTAATCACACATGATCTATCCAAAGGGGTCCTGGTTGGAATCATCTTAAGTGCAGTATTCTTTGCTTCGAAAATCTCAAAAGTCAATATAACAACAATGGCTTCAGAGGAAACTCATAAGAAGGTTTACAGAGTGTCCGGGCAATTATTCTTTGCTTCTGTGACTGAGTTTGTTGAAAGTTTCAATTTCAACGAAGATGTAAAAGAAGTTACGCTTGATTTGACACACGCTCATTTATGGGATGATTCCGCTGTAGGTGCCATCGATAAAATAATGATCAAATACCATCAAAACGGAGTTAAAGTAACGTTGATCGGCTTGAATACGGAGAGTAATAAGCTCATTGATAAACTGGCAGTGCATAATAAGCCGGGTGGTATGGATAAAGTCGTTAACCACTAAATCCTAAATTGTAATCTGAAAGCCCTTGGTCGATGATCAAGGGCTTTTAAATATCCTTTGAAGCGATGAGAAATGCTTGTCATGGAGTATTGGTACAGATTACTGATCCCTTCAGAGCCCTCTTTAACTCAAAAGCTTATCTGCACTCAATGAATTTTGTTTATGTCGGCTGGATAACTGAAAAAAATACAAATTAACTATTGAAATAAGCATATAAGTATTTTATTATATAAGCATTAGCTTATATGTAAAGCTCAACCTTAGATCTCTTACTATTTGAGCTTTCATAAGCAAGTAATATTGATTTGGGGGTGTTTCTATGCTTACGTCGTTAGTCGAAATGGATAGAGCGGCAATGATGCTGAAACTTCTTGGGGATAAAACCCGTCTAACCATGGTGAAACTATTAAGCACAAATGACTTTTGTGTATGTGAATTCGTAGAAATCTTCAAGATCAGTCAACCAGCTGTCTCTCAACATATCCGCAAACTAAAGGATGCAGGTCTTGTAAGTGAATCAAGAAAGGGTCAATGGGTTTTTTACTCTATTAACAAAGAATGCGATACATATCCTTTCATTCAAAGCTTGCTGGAACACTTACCAGATCAAGATTATCGAATGACACAATTAGAAAAACAAGGATTGCGTATTTCTTGTCAGGAGTAGGAGGACTTTACGTGTTATCAGTCATTTTAGCGACCATCATCTTTGTAGCTACATTGGTTTTGGTTATTTGGCAGCCTAAAGGTTTATCCATCGGCTGGTCTGCCTGTGGAGGAGCGGTTCTGGCGTTATTGGTAGGTGTGGTTGATTTCCAAGATGTTTTAGCTGTAACAGGCATCGTATGGAACGCGACATTAGCATTCATCGCCATTATCATTATATCTTTAATCTTGGATGAAATCGGCTTTTTCGAATGGTCTGCTCTGCATATGGCCAGGGCGGCGAAAGGAAATGGGATTAAGATGTTTGTTTACGTATCCCTGTTGGGAGCGGTAGTGGCAGCCTTCTTTGCCAATGATGGGGCAGCCTTGATCTTGACACCGATTGTTTTGGCCATGGTGAGAAATTTGAAATTCGAAGAGAAGATGGTGTTTCCGTTTATCATGGCAAGCGGCTTTATTGCCGATACCACTTCATTGCTTGGTTGTCAGTAACCTGGTCAATATCGTGTCAGCGGATTTCTTCGATATTGGATTTGTTGAATATGCTTCAAGAATGATCATTCCAAACTTCTTTTCATTGTTTGCAAGCATCCTGGTCCTCTATTTGTTCTTTCGAAAAAGCATTCCAAAGGATTATGATGCGAGCCAATTAAAGAAGCCGGATGAAGCGATCAGGGACCGGAGAATGTTTAAATTATCCTGGATCGTCCTGGGTATTCTTCTCATTGGTTACTTTATAAGTGAATCACTGCACATCCCTGTATCCATCATTGCAGGTGTTGTATCGATTTTCTTCTTGCTGATGGCTGGAAGAAGTTCTGCAGTCAACACGAAAACCGTCATTAAAGGGGCTCCGTGGGCAATAGTATTCTTCTCTATTGGTATGTATGTAGTCGTATATGGATTGCGTAATGTAGGACTCACAGATGTATTATCCAATGTAATTCAAGCTGCGGCAGATGAAGGGCTTTTCGTCGCAACGATATCAATGGGATTCATTGCAGCCATCCTGTCATCCGTCATGAATAATATGCCGACGGTGATGATCGATGCAATCGCCATTATGGATACAGATACGACGGGTGTGATCAGAGAATCACTTATTTATTCGAATGTCATCGGTTCAGACCTGGGCCCGAAAATAACCCCGATAGGTTCACTGGCAACTTTATTATGGCTGCATGTCCTATCTTTGAAAGGTGTTAAAATTTCTTGGGGGCAGTATTTTAAAACTGGAATCATATTGACAGTACCAACATTATTCATTACTTTAATCGGGCTATATATCTGGTTAATGATCATTTCGTAAAACTAATTCATAAAGGAGCTTGATGAGCATGTCTAAAAAAACACTATACTTTTTATGTACTGGAAACTCTTGCCGGAGCCAAATGGCAGAGGGATGGGCAAAGCAACACTTAGGAGACGAGTGGGATGTGAAGAGTGCAGGGATTGAAGCGCACGGACTGAATCCAAATGCGGTAAAAGCGATGAAAGAAGCAGGAGTAGATATTTCTAACCAAACTTCGGACATAATCGATCCCGACATATTGAATAGTGCCGATTTAGTCGTCACTTTATGTGGTGATGCAGCAGATAAATGTCCTGTGACACCTCCACACGTCAAACGCGAGCACTGGGGATTTGATGACCCTGCGAAAGCAGAAGGGACAGAGGAAGAGAAATGGGCCTTCTTCCAGCGTGTACGTGATGAAATCAGCCATCGCATCAAGACCTTTGCCGAGACCGGACAATAATTGTTAATAAAAAGGCGAATCCTTCAGTACTTTCTTGGTACTGAAGGATTCGCTTTTTTTATTTTTCAACCTGGCATCTAACGATCATCATGGAAAAACCCAGTGGGGAAATCCGATTCTAGTCAGGTGCACTCCTTATTTAATTCCAACTGCATCAAAAGATAGCTTTACGGCATTGACTTCTGCTGAAGTGCTGCCATATAAGTCTGTAGCAGATTGTACAGCTGCTGCACGTGCCTGACTGAAAGTCGAGGAAGCTGTAAGGTATACAGTATTCATGCGATAGTAGATATCACTAAGCTTCTCACGTCCGATTCCAGGAACGGTGATGCCATAATGAGTACCGCCTTCACTCAATAAGAAAGCCTGCTTGTTGATGATCCCGCTATTGGTATGAACCCCGCCATTATCAGCAGTTCCCGTGTAACGCTTTGAGTAATGATCAGGGTCGCCATACTTTGTCGGGTCACTCATGGAACGGAGGGCATCTCCAGATGTGCCAGGTGTGTATATATCTTCTCCAATCTCGAAATCCGGATTTGACCCATTCTCATACTCAACTAACGTACCGAAGATATCTGAAATCGCCTCATTCAAAGCCCCTGATTCATTTTGATACACAAGATCAGAAGTAAAGTCTGTCACAGCATGAGTCAATTCATGTGCAACCACATCAATTCCTCCTGATAACGGGGCAAAGGTGGTACCGTCCCCATCTCCATACACCATCTGTGAACCGTTCCAAAACGCGTTGTTATATCCGCTTCCGTAATGAACGGATGACACTAACTTGGCACCTTGATTATCGTATGAATTACGATTGAAGTGATCCTTATAGTAATCGTACGTGACCCCTGCGAAATAGTGAGCGTCAACTGCTGGTGCATCATATGCATCATTGAGCACATTATCGCTATCAGACCAAAGTGTTCCCGGCAAGAAGAATTGCGGGAAGAAGGTACGGTTGTTCATGTTGTATGTATACACACCATTTCCCCTCGTATTATCCTGTAAATAGTACTTCCCGCTGGAAAGGGTTGTATTCAAAGGCTTTGTATCACCCAATACACCTTTACCCGTTCCCACTTGATTCGTTCCGGTTACTTCGTGCATGTCATTGTATTTATTTAATATCTTTCCTGTCTTTGCATCTATAAAATAATTCCAATTACCAGGTGACGGCTCCAGATAATTTAAGTTTACAAAATAAGCGAAAGATGCAGAATCACCCTCTGAATAGACGACGAGTTCAGGTTTTGCGTCTTTTTCTAATTTTGGATCCAGCCCCAGGTCATTTTTAGCAATTTTTAAGGCTTTTTTCGCGTTTACTTTCTTCTTGGATGTAGACACTTTCTTATCCAAATCTGATACAACGGAACCCGAGAATGCTTGAAGCACCCCATTTTCTTTAACAACAGCAGACTGTGTTGATCCCCAAACAGGAACTCCCTTATATGTTTGCTGAATCCGGACTACTCTGTTACCAAGAGTGTCTTTTTCGACTGATAGGACTTTGAACTGCTCGTCCGCTTTTTGGTCAGAAAGTTTGAATGTTTTTTTGTTCTGCTCTACGAAAGAAAGGACGACAGACTCTGGGTTTTTTCCAGATGGAGAAGATAATAAACCTGACACGAATTCCGGTGTTCCCGCTTTCTTGTTCATTTGGAAATGAGCTTTGTCTGAGGGAGCAGCCATTCCCCCGGTCGCCAGCATTCCAGATAGTAACCCGACTGATAAACCCACACTTATGATCTTTTTCTTTTTCAATCCAATTCCTCCTCATTTTCTAATAATTCTGTCAAAACAAGGATATCACAGGTAAGGAGAAGAGGGTATTGAGAAAATACAGGACTATATGCTGATAAGTACTACCTTGAAAATGGTGCGATTTAGGAAAATTTTCATTATAATCCCTTACAATTTCAAATAAAAATATATGTCAGGGATGAGAGGGACGGACCTCTACTATCAAGATTTACAATTGAACGACTCCTTTTTATTGCTATAATGAACATGATGAGGAAACAGAGGTCCGTCCCTCTGAGGTGAAAGGTGGAGATGAACGTGAGTGGCTTATATCTTTCCGGAGGTGGCGATAAGGAGCAGACCAAGGAGATTGATAGAATGTTTGCAGGTGAATTGGATGGAGGAAAGTCATTATTGTATCTTCCCATAGCTATGAATCCTGATGCCATTTCATACGAAGAGTGTTATAAGTGGATTCAGGATGTATTTGACCCTTTTGGTGTAAGGGACATTATCATGTGGGAGGACCTAAGGGGGAAAACACTTGATGATCTTATGGCGTTTTCAGCAGTGTATATCGGTGGTGGAAATACATTCAGATTAATGCATGATATTCTACAGAATGATTTTCACACTAAATTAATCAGGTTCATTGATGAGGGCGGAAGTATCTATGGAGGAAGTGCAGGCGCAATCATAGCCGGAAGCAATATAGGAACATGTTTACATATGGACGAGAATCAAGCTGGATTGAAGACGCTCAAAGGATTATGCCTGATGGATGACTTTGCCATATGGTGCCACTACGAAGAAGAAAATGATCATCTGATCCGATCTTTCATCAAAATCTATGATAAGCCTGTCATAGCTTTGAGTGAAGAGACAGGACTGCAGATAAAAAGTGGAAGCATTGTCGTTTTAGGTGCTAAACCAGCCATTGTTTTTGATGACGATTCAAAGAAGACTATAGAACCTGGTGGAATCATTTGAATGGAGAGACTGGTTTGCCGGGATTCTTAAATCACATAAAGAAAACCAGAAGAGAAGGAAGGTAAAGAATGAAACAAAATATTTATGATGACCCCACTTTTTTTCAGGCATATATGAACTTGCGTAAAAGCGGAGAAACGTATAATGACTACCTGGAGCAGCCTGCCATGAAAGAAGAACTGACAGATCTTGAAGGGAAAAGCGTACTGGATCTCGGTTGCGGAACCGGTGGCTTAGCAAAATTCTGTGTTGAAAATGGGGCTATATCTGTAGTTGGAGTGGATATTTCAGAAAAGATGATTAACCAGGCACTAAAGGAAAATCAGGATGACAGGATTCAGTACGTTTGCGGTCCCATTGAAGACTTTAAAGGACCGCCAGCTTCATTTGACTTGATTGTCAGTTCTCTTGCCCTTCATTATATAGAAGATTACGATAGCTTAATTCGACAACTCCACACTTTTTTAAAGCCGGGAGGAGTATTTATATTTTCTACGGAGCATCCAGTTGTGACAGCGCGAAAAACCATGAAGAATTGGTGGAGAAATGAGAAAGGTGAAAAGCTTCATTGGGCCTTGGATCACTACCGGGATGAAGGGAAGCGGGAACAGGAATGGTATGTAAAAGGGGTGGTCAAATATCATCGCACACTATCAACCTTAATCAATGGACTGATAACTCAAGGGTTCGTATTGGAAAGATTGGTTGAACCCCTTCCCACTGATAAAGGCCTGATGCTCTTGCCTAAAATAAAAAATGAAGAAAGAAGACCTTCCTTTTTAATCCTCAAATCATCCAAGAAAACCAGTTGAATTTTCACGATACTAATCGATCTAAGAAGTGCATAAAAGGAATTAGAATAGAATTTGATCCTCTTTTTAACTCTTTCGAACCACACCTCCATTCTCTTGAAATAAAAAAGATAATGCGGTTGTGAAAGTGTTGTTCGACTAAAGCAGCATTTAAACATACACATCAATGGTCTATAACTTTAAGGAGAGAATGCAGTTGGAGGAATCCCTCTTAAATATATTTCGAGCGCTGGATCATTATGCAATTCTAATAAGTATCATTCTAAATGTGCTCATCAGTGTTCTTGGCATTATCCCCAGTTTTATCATTACAGCAGTCAATTTGAAATTTTTTGGTTTTGAACACGGAATAATAATTTCGATAATAGGAGAAGCGTTCGGTGCAATCGTTAGTTTCTATCTATATCGAAAAGGTATAAAAAAAATAGTAGATAAAAATATACTGAACAGGAAATATGTCACAGGCTTAATGACATCAGGAGGAATAGCAGCTTTTTTCATGATTATTGCCCTCAGGATATTTCCTTTTATCCCTTCAGGTGTTGTCACGTTAGCCGGGGCCATAAGCAAAGTGGGGATCATCCATTTTTCCGTTGCCAGCACAATAGGAAAAATACCTTCCCTTTTAATAGAGGCATACTCGATTCAGCAGGTGTTGCAATGGAATTGGGAAGGTAAAGTACTCTTATCTTTATTTTCATGCATACTAATAGGAATCATCTATATAAATAGAAAAAAATAATCACATTTGAGCACTGGTACCTTTTTTAAGGTAAGGAGTGCTACGAACTTATATGTTTAAGCAGAGGGCGCTAAGCCCTCTTTTTTATTTTGAAAAGATGATTGACAAAGTAGAGTAATTTCCTTATAATTTCAATAATTTTAAATATTACCAATCATCAACTGATGAAGAGAGTTTTAGTGAAGGAGTTTTATAATGAATCCCGTATTGATGGACATATCCACAGAAATTGAAACCGAAAGATTGCGATTAAGAATGCCTCAGCCCGGTGATGGAGCTAAAGTGAATGCAGCCATTAAAGCTTCCTTGCCTGAATTACAGCCTTGGCTGGGATTTGCCAGAAGCAATCCTTCTGTAGATGATACGGAAACGAACACACGTGAAGCACATGCGAAATTTCTAACAAGAGAAAGCTTGAGGTACTTGGTTTTTCTAAAGGAGACCAATGAGTTTGTCGGATCTACTGGTTTTCACAACATCGATTGGACCATTCCTAAATTTGAAATAGGCTATTGGATTGATTCCCGAATGAGTGGCAAAGGCTACATGGTTGAGGCAGTAGGGAAATTAACGGAATTCGCATTGACTGAGTTGAAAGGAAAAAGAGTGGAAATAAGATGTGAATCAACCAATAATAAAAGTAAGGCCATTCCTGAAAGACTCGGTTATGAGCTTGAGGGAATTCTTCGGAACGAAGACCTGTCCGTCGATGGGGAGCGACTGACAGATACGTGTGTATATGGGAAAATATAATCTGTACAGATGCAATCAATACTTTTTTAAAAGAAAAGAAGAAAAGCATCAACTAGTCGTGACGCTTTTCTTCTTTATTTATGACTCTTTACATGAGTTACGCGGCTTCAGACTCTTTTGAATGGACCTTCCTCATGAAATCGTTTACATCACCGGGTACTCTACGATCGATTTTAGAGACGATATACACAGAAAGGAAGCCAATAGGGACCGTGATTAACCCAGGTACATTGAATTGTAGAACTTCGGGGAGGCTGGTTTTAAAGAAAATCATATACATCGATGCTAGAAGACCAATAACGAGGCCTGCGATAGCACCCTTTTCAGTCATTCCCCTCCACCATATACCGAGAATGAAAATAGGGGTGAAGGTACTTGCGGCAACCGTAAATGCCAGTGCGACTAGATGTCCTATGGAAGCTTCTTTAACCATTAATCCGAGAATGCCGTACAGTACACCCAAAATGATGATTGAGACCTTTCCTGCCAATACACGCTCTCTCTAGGTAATGCTTTTCCTGAAGAATGTTGCATATAAATCATGTGCCAATGCACCGGAACTTGCAATGAATAAACCGGACAAGTTAGAGAAGACAGCAACAAATGCACCTGCAATAACAAGTCCCAACAGCCATTCCCCTCCAAGGGCCTGGGCAGTAGAAGGTACGACCATGTTGTTTCCTCCTGCGATAAGATCCTTCATCACCCCGGGATCCGTATTCCCACTAAGGAAAATGGAGCGTCCCACGACTCCGAGATATACAGCAAAGAAAAAGAATACACTGGCAATACCGATGGCCATCAGTGCAGATTTTCGGGCAGCTTTAGCACTAGGATTTGTGTAGAAACGCAGCAAGATGTGCGGAAGGCCGATCGTGCCAAGTGAAAGACCGATTGTCATAGAAATGGTTTGCAAGAATGAAGGAAAATAGTTTCCTGTGCCTGTCCAAAGAGACCCGTCGAATGGAATATCTTTTCCATCAGATGAAAGTCCTGCAGTCCCTGATATCACACCTTTAAATTCATTGATGGATGCCAGGATTTCCTGATAGTGCAGTCCACCATAAATAGCCGCTCCCACCATAAGAAGAAAGGCTCCCAGCCGAATCCACAATTCAAGAGCCTGGTTAAGTGTCGTACCCTTCATGCCACCGACACCGACGTAAAAAATCATGACCGAACAGGTGAAGATGATTCCAAACTCATAACTTGTCCCAAAGAACATACTTAATATCTGTGCGGCACCAAGTAATTGAGGAGCTGCATAGAACCCTGAGATGGCCAATACGACCGCAACTGCAGCGAGTCGTGCCCGTTTGCTATGGAATCGATATGCTAAAAAGTCTGCAACTGTATAAGCCCCAAAACGACGAAGTGGACCGGCTACGAAGATTGCGAGCAAGGTTAGACCAATGGAAAAGCAAAAAGCATAATACGCTCCGTCATATCCAAGCTGATAAGTAAGACCTGCAATGCCAAGAAAGGTCGCTGCGCTTAGATAATCTCCTCCGATCGCCGATCCATTAGTAAACCAGTTAAAACTTCTTCCTCCTACAAAATAGTCTGAAGCTGTTGCATTGCGTTTTGATAAATACGTGATATAAACGATGGTCCCCATTAAGAAAATCGTAAGCAGGAATTTGGGTTCTAATATAACACTCATCAGTTGATCTTCCTTTCCTTAGAAGTTGCAGGGAAATGAATCTCTTGTTTCTTAACCTTTAGACGTTTCTCATAAAGAGCAGTATGTATAAAGGCGATGATAAAAGCCATGGCCATGGCTACGATGCTTGTGAAAAACCAGCTATACGTCATTCCTCCCCACATTCGTGAGAACATGAAACCTTCTGCATACCAATTCAATATAGGTATTGACAAGATAAAAATATAATAAAATACAGTCAGTTTAATACCCGTACTGAATTCACCTTTCATGATTTTTCTAGTTTCCGGATCGAGTGGCTCGAGCTCGCTGACATCTATTGTGTCTGCTTCCACATAATCATATTCTGAATAATCTCCTGCCATTAAAATCCCTCCTAAAACATTTTGTATACTTCTTTTTCGCTCTGTTCGCACCGATTGTTGCTGTTAACATCATCTTTTAATGCTCTGTCAGCCAGTATGTGCCGGATGGTGATGGGGATGGCGGTCGGCCGAGCCCCTGTAGCGGAAATGGACTTCTACTTTCTTCTATTGAACAGCAAAAAGGTTTATGGTAAGAGCCTCCTTTTTTGTGAACGTATCCTCCTTTATAGAATGTAAAATAGTGTTAAAATGATTTTACGATATTCAAAAGCGATTTACCTTACAATAAATTATCAGAAATATACAAATATTTAATCAAATCTTATTTTCATCCTATAATAAGATGAACGGAATCCTTCATTATGAAACTCTCAGAGAGGCAGTGTGGAATCTACAGTGTGTTCAATAAAATTATTTGTAAAGAATCAATTAGAGTATGAGGAACTCGAAGAATGGATTACAGAAGAATTCATGGCCAATATGATACTGGCAGAAGAAGCGCAGCCACAAATACATATTGCAATATACGAAGTAAGTACATGGCTTGATTGGGTGAAAATACACCGTATTCAAAAGCGTCATACCGGTTTCAGGATTATTGCTCTCCTCAAGCCTTCCTTATTATCAACACTCCCACTTGCACTTGAATTGAAACTTAGCAGTATACTTGTCAAACCAATCAAAAAGCATAAGCTTATTCGGACATTAAAGCAAATTTCAAGGGAGATTTCATACTCGGAGGAAAGCATTCGCCATGTGGATGAATCAGAAAAAGAGCTTATCTAGGGAAAACAAAAGAGCAATACCTTTCCCTTTAAGGAAACATTTTTCAGGAGGTTGCTCTCAGGTGACATACATACTGAAGAGGAATTGATTCAATCAAGTGCTCTCTTACCTGATGACGAAGGGCTGCCGAATGTGGTGTGTTTCATACAGGGTTTCATAAAATCCACGGTTGAGAACAAGGAGCAGGGCTGGCAAGCCTCGATACTCATTCAAGAACATTTTAGAGAGCGCTTTCAACTGATGGGGGTATCTTTTCTGTCATATCGTAAGCATTTACTTATGCTGATAAGGATTCCTTCTATGTATGGATCTTTAAAACACTGGAAAGAAGGGGAGTTAAGCATTATTGAAGTAATCGAGGAATTGGAGAAGGCGTATGGGATCCATCTTTATATTGGAGTGGGCACTATCTATCGTGAACCACTCCTCCTGCATCATTCCTATCGGGAAGCATATAAGGCGAGGCGTACGTCACCTTATGAGAGACTTTCCCTCCGTTACTATGAAGACATCACTAAAGACTACCAGATTCAAAAGAGCAAAGACTATATAGCTCGTAACTGTACTGATCATTTATCAATAAGACAAGTAGCGGATCAAATCAATATCAGTGTGCCGTATTTCAGCAAGATTTTCAAAGAAGAGACAGGGCGTAATTTCGTTGAATACGTTACCTATGTCAGGCTTCAGCGCGCGGTATGGCTGTTGAGGCATACAACCCATACGATTGAGCATATAGCTGAAGAACTTGGTTTCAACACACCAAATTATTTTAGTGGCACGTTTAAAAAATATGTAGGCCTTTCCCCGAGGGATTATAGACGAACGAAAGAAATCATGTTTATTTAAATACATTGGGTGGTTTAAAACGTCCACCCAGAGTCAGATTCCCGCTCTTAAACTGTGGAATTCCTTCCAAGAGAGGCGCATCTATATTCGGAAGTGCCTCTTCAAAGATAAGCTGCTCACGTTTCATTCCAATCCTTCTTTAATAAACTGTACATTGCCAGATCCTCATAATGATCATAAAGCCATTGACCATCTCTGATGATCCCTTCCTTCTTAAAACCTAAACGCTCAGGAATCCCTATGCTCTTCTGATTGGATACGGCGCACTTGATTTCCACCCTGTTAAGGTTCAATTCAGTGAAGAGATAGCTTAACATTGAAGATATGGATCGTGTAATGATCCCTTTCCCTTGGGCTCCTTCAGAAAGAAGATATCCTATACTGGTACTTCTGGTTTTCCAATCAATATAATGCAACCCGATCATGCCGACTAACTTCCCATGATAACGAATCCCGGCATCGAACCCATTGTTGTCAGCGTAATTCCGGATCCAAATAGGTATGATCGGTTCAAGGTCCTCAGGGGATCGGCGTTTATCTACCCAGAGGAGCCACTGACGAAGGTAATCCCTGTTTGAATCTATCATTTCAAACAACTCCTCCTTGTGATGCTGTTGAAATAGTTCGATGGATATCTCTTGATCTACCTTGAATGAAAAAATGGGTATCAGCCCCTTTATAAATTTTAGAAGATTATACCATATATTGTGAGCCTTAAATAGAGTAATGGGCAATAATGAAAAACGGCACAAATTTAGATGGATTATGTAAATGGAAAGTTGAAGAATAGAGAAAAAATTGGATGGTTTCATTCGTCGGCTCAATGATTAAAGTACGCGCCACGTCCATTTCATCGTGTCTATTTAACATAAATACTGTATTACGGAATTCCAATTCTTCTCAACACTTATAAATCCCTTGAAACATTACCATACTTTAAGTAGTATAGATAAGTAGAAAATTGTAGAGTTTTTGAAATGAGGGTTTTAAATGGAGAAGAAATCCATATATGGATTGACATTAGAGCAACTAACCGCATGGCTGGTTGAAAACGGTCAAAAGAAATTCCGTGCTGCCCAGGTGTGGGATTGGTTATATAAAAAGAGAGTGACACATTTTGCGGATATGAAGAACCTTAATGCTGATTGTGTTCAGCTTCTAGAGGATCATTTTTATCTTCATACACTCACTCAGGAAATCAAGCAGGAATCAAAGGATGGTACGATTAAATTCTTATTCAAGCTTGAAGACGGAAACTTGATTGAAACCGTACTGATGCGTTTCAATTACGGTCTGAGTGTGTGCGTCACGACGCAGGTAGGCTGTAATATCGGTTGTACATTCTGTGCAAGTGGGTTATTGAAGAAGAATCGTGATTTATCCAGCGGGGAAATCGTTGAACAGATCATGAATGTGCAGCCATCATCTCGATGCAGCAGGCAACGGTGAACGGGTCAGTCATATCGTCGTTATGGGTATCGGTGAGCCATTTGATAATTATGAAAATATGATGGACTTCTTCCGTGTCGTGAATGACCAAAAAGGTCTTTCAATCGGAGCCCGACACATCACGGTGTCCACAAGTGGACTAGCCGATAAAATTTATAAGTTTGCCGATGAAAACATTCAGATCAACCTGGCTGTTTCTCTTCATGCTCCAAACAACGAATTGCGTACGAAGATCATGAAAATCAATCGTGCGTATCCGTTAGAGAAATTAATGCCGGCCATTGATTATTATCTGGAAAAGACGAATCGACGCATCACGTTTGAGTACATCCTCTTGAGGGATGTGAATGATCATAAGGAAGAAGCGCTTCAGCTGGCTAAGCTACTGAAGAACAAGCGACACCTTTCCTACGTGAACCTGATTCCTTATAATCCAGTCGATGAACATAATCAATACCAGCGAAGTACGAAAGAAGCAATCGTTGAATTTTACGGTACGTTACTGGAGCACGGTATAAATTGTGGTGTACGTGTAGAACAAGGAACGGATATTGATGCAGCATGCGGTCAATTGAGAAGTAAGCAGATTAAGAAAGACAAAGTCAAATCTTAATAGAAGTGAAAAAGGCACATGAGTTCCTGCGTGGGATTTATGTGCCTTTTTGTCTGTTTAAGGATAAGGGGACACAATTTCCCGGTCCAATATGTGATAGGATGGAAATAGGATCATTAGAAGGAAGTGGATGCTGAATGATTAGTGAAGCTGAACTGAAAAGAGTACTACGAAGCGTAGATTTTTCCCATCCTGATTCAATTAAAGAATTGGACATGGAAAACATTCTAAAGGAAATGACCCTGCATATAGGTTCAAGCGACGGCGAGCTTAGGGATCAATTGATCTATACAAGTTTTTATAGGTTCATCGAAAGAGACTATCTATCAAACCAACAACTTGTATACCTTTTGGATACTTGTATGAATAAAGAGCATTTGTTTTTTGGCATCGGAAAAAAAGGGGATGATTCGGTTTTCACCCGGGCATTTTCCTCTTTAGTCCTGGCTATAGTCCTTAAGAGAGATCGTCATCGTCCTTTTTTACCCACGGAAAAGGTTCAACAGGCATTCGAGGCATGCTTTCTCTATTTAGAAGGTGAAGAAGATACCCGGGGGTATGTTGAAGGCAAGGGATGGGCGCATAGTATTGCACACGGAGCCGATTTTTTGGTGGAAGTGATCCATCATCCCGCCTTTCCTGATGAGTTCCACAAACGTGCTCTGGAGATGATCAAAACCAGTTTATTGAAGGAGGCCGATTACTGTGACGATGAGGAAGGCCGCCTGCTTTTTGCCATTGAAGCGCTCATTGATAGGGGAATGACTGATGAGACACTGCTTGAATGGACAGAAGACCTTGTTACGGCAGTAAACAGACATTATTTGAAAAAAGGATATTCACTTTATGTTTATAGAAACGTGACGAACGTATCAGATTTTCTCAGAAGTTATTATTTCCGCATGAAGTGGAAGGGGAATGGAAGTGACATCATGCACTTTATCGACAACGTTTTGGAAAAGTGGCATAACCACCAATTTAACTAAGAAAGGGGATCAACGAATGCAATCAGGACATCACGATATTACCATTATCGGTGCCGGTGTGAGCAGTGTCTTCCTGGCGTATACCTTAATGAAAATCAATGAACATGTTTCCATTCATATGATTGATCTTGGGAAAGAATTGAGTGAACGTGTATGTGGCTTAGATCAAGGTGGAGTGTGCACCTGTGACGGTAAATGCAGTAAATACATAGGATTCGCAGGTCTCGGGAAGTCAGAGGGGAAATTTAATTATACTAATGACTTCGGAGGAGAGCTTGGCAGGAAAATCGGTGAGCATGAAGCACTTAACTTGATGAAGGAAGTAGATGAGATCCTCTGTAAGTTTGGCGGAGGTGTCATCCCCTCTTACAGCACAAAAAATGAGGAGCTTTCCAGAAGAGCCGCTAAGGCCGAACTGAAGGTGCTCTCGACGGAAGTGCGCCATTTAGGAACCCGTTTGGCAGTGGAGGTTTTTCAAAAGATGTATGAATGTATGAAAGACCGTGTCACCTTCAGTTTTGAAACTCGTGTAGATTCCATCTCAAAAACGGAGGATGGGTTTCGCATATGTTCCAACAAAGGTGATTTCAAAGCCGGAAAGATCGTGATCGGCACAGGAATGAGTGGAAGCTCATGGCTGAAAGAAATAGCTGCATCACTTGGACTGAATCAAGGCGAAACACGGCTGGATTTAGGGATGCGTGTAGAAATGAAAGGTGATCAGCTTCGCTCGATTTTAACAGAAACATTTGAAACGAAGCTGAAGATCGAAAGGGATTCCTTCAGTGCCACTACCTATTGCATGAATCCCAATGGCAGGATCATCAGAAAACACCAGCATGGTCTGGTGATGCCTGACGGACAAAATGCTCGTGAAGAAGATGTGCCAAGCGCAAATCTAAACTTCAGCTTGTTTGTTCCACGCTATTATCCCAGCCATACCGAGGCAATGGAAGCTGCAACCGGCATTATTGGAGGGATTAATGAAGACCGTGGGCGTATTGTCGTTCAAAGGTTGGAAGATTTCAAGCTTTATCGGAGAACAGAAACGTTGAAGGGGAATCTTATAGGTCCATCCCTCATAGCAGACTGTGGAAATATCAGGGAAGAGCTTCCTGAATTGGATTGTATGGCGATGGAGGAGTTTATGGCCTCCCTTGAGAAACTTATTGGGGAAGGTATTCATGGGGATACCTTATTGTATGGACTGGATGCGAAATTTTATGAACCCAAATTACAAACGGACCTGTACTTTGAAACGGAAGTACCAGGCCTGTATTTAATAGGGGATTGTTCAGGTGAAACTCATTCTTTATCTCAGGCGGCCGCCAGTGGAATATATGTAGGACGATACCTAGGAGGACAGTATTTACCTTTACATGATAACCTTCCAAATCGTTGTGATCATCCTTCCGTTAGGTAAGAACAGGAAGGATGGGTGTATCTGGTTCATGGAATAAAGGAAGAGCATCATATTCAAGGAGTATTAAATGTTGTCCGGATCCCATCCAGATTGGGTATGCAGTCGTTCCTCATATGTATGAACGTTCCCTGAATCTTAACAGCAGATCAAGAATAACACCGGTGCTTCTTTTTTTCATCGCTGTCTATTGGACTTGAATAAGCTGCATCAAGACACTGTTGTACAAAAGGGAGGTGTGACATGAATTATTTAGGCCTGTTTTACCTATTTGCATTCATATTATTATTTTTCTGGGCCAGTAAGCTTGATACAGGCAAGTAAAGGTGTTCATATACTGTTTTGTTGCGACTTTTGTAGGTCCCATTTATTCCAGCGATACGGACGACGGGAAGATAGAAATCTGGTTTCCGGTGGGATTTACAGTAGCTGTTCTTTATTTGTTAGGGAACGAGCGGGGCGAATCAGTAAAATGGAAAGCGGCTTTTCTTGGAGTCATCATTGGAATCATTCAAGCTGTCAAACAAAACTGGTCCATCCTGTAATAATTGAAGGAAGAATGGTTGATGAATTTCTCCTAAACTACTAAACAAACAATGATAGGTTGTGATGGAATGCAGGAACTTTTTTCTTATAATTGGAAGATTCGACAAGATTGGTTTGAATGGTGCACGGAAGTTGATCAGGATGAACTGATCAGAGAGCGCTCAGGAGGGATGGGGAGTATTTTGAAGAACCTCTTTCATGTAGCGGATTGCGAACAGATTTGGATAAATCAGCTCCAAGGGAAGCCTGTAATGAGAAATGATATCCATCGTATTTCATCCCTGGATGAAGTCATTTCGTTTTCAGAGCTGACCCGTAAACAAACGGAAAGCTTTTTGTCTCTATGGACTCCAGCGTATGAAAAAAAAGAATATAACATGACAACCAGATCTGGTAAGGCATACAACTTTTCGTATAAGAAAATTTTATTGCATGTGGTGACACATGAGGTTCATCACATAGGACAGCTATCCGTATGGGCAAGGGAAACGGAGAAAAAGCCCATTTCCTCCGATTTCATTTTCAGATAATACTGAGCTACCCTTCTACTCAGTACCAAGGATATCCTTCCAAAGTAAAGGCGGGTGGTGGATTCGATTCGTATCAAGCCTTATATCCACTTTTGGAAAGGCCAGAGGTACGGATCTATACTTGGACAAGACAAAAATATGATCAGCCGAGAAGTTTTCCAATCCCCTTGGCTGATCTTAGCATCAGGAAAAGATATCCCTCAATCTCTCATCCTCATCTACAATCTCCAATGCCCTCTGCCGATAATCATCGTCATGTAAATAGGTGTAACGATTAGGTTTAATCGAGGGACTCATTGAAATCGCTTCTATAAAATCTGCTTTTTGTAACCCGATCGTTTTCACATATTCAAAAAAGCCGGTTCGAGTAAACACTTTCTCTATCCGTTCTATCCTATGCTCTTGGACCTTTGCCATGATATAGGTGGCCACACCCACTTGAATGCCGTGCATTTGCGGAGTTTCCGAAATGCTTTCAAGGCTGTGGGAAATCAGGTGCTCTGACCCGCTGATTGGAGCACTATTTCCACTGATGACCGTCGAAATGCCTCCCATCGTCAATGAGCTGACCAGTTCCTTTAGAAACACTTCATTTTTCAAGTCATCCATGGGTGTCCGGATAAAGCTGTTCACAGCTTTCTTACTGAGCATGTAGGCAAATGCATTTATAGAACCAATCCCCTTTTTCTCTTCATACTCCCAATCATATAGGGCAGTCAGGTTCGACATAAGATCCCCGACCCCTGCAAGGATAAAGCGATCAGGTGCGTGCTTGATGATATCTAGGTCTACAATTATTCCATAGGGCACTTTGGCTGGAACCGTCGTCTTTTTTCCATCGACGATCAATGAGCAATTGCTGCTTGCGAAACCGTCGTTCGATGGGGCTGTGGGAATCGAAATGAAGGGACTTCTTCTTGAAAAAGCTATATATTTCCCGTAATCGATGACTTTACCTCCTCCTACGGCAATCACCGCATCAAAGGGGGGAAATGAGAATGCGGAAGAAATTAACCCATGGATATCCAATGTATCCTCCAACATGACACACTCTATAGAGAGATAGGACAAAGAGGTTTCGATTGTTGTCTTTAAAGTGGAGTAAGAGAACGTATCGAATAAGACTATTGCCGATGAGAATGGGTGTTTTTTGAAAATAGTATTCAATTGAGTTGTTACTCCTGACCCAATTTCTAAAATCGATGGAATCGGTACGTTTGTTACGCTATCTGACATAATGATATTCTCCTTTCACTATACTTTTCCACAATCCATACCGGGAATCCTTTAATTTGGTACCTTTTCTCCAGATTCAAATGTTTGACTTTAGAAAACACATGTATTATATTAATTGACAGGTCAACAATTGACCCGTCAATTAAATGAGGAGGAGGAGGCTGTGTCAAATTCGTGTCGTGAAGAAGAGAAGATAATCGTACAACTCAATGATATTTATAAACAAATGAGCCCAAAGTTCGAGCGCTGTACCGGGATCAGTCAGTCACGTCTGGACATCTTGCACAAACTATTTGAAGTAGATGAGATAAGTCAAACCGCCCTTCAACGGGAAGTGAATATAGATAGTGCTGCCGTGACCAGGCACTTAAAGCAGCTTGAAGGAAAAGGAATGGTTTCCCGTCGGAAAAATCCTGAAGACAACAGAATCACCTTTGTCCGTCTCACCGATGATGGCAGGGGGGAGGATAAAAGCTTACCGGGAAGAAAAGGAACTCTTCATCTCGAAAGTCTTTATGAATTTCACCAAAGAAGAGCGTTCAGCTTTATCAGGTATGTTGAATCGCATCCAGGTTAATGTTCAAAATATTGAATACAAGTAAAAAGGAGAATGCCTCATGAATCAAACAAAACTAAATGACTTTAACGAAATCATTACAGGACGCAGATCGATCCGTAACTATGATCCATCTGTAAAAATCAGTAAAGAAGAAATGACAGAAATTCTCACTGAAGCGACTCTTGCGCCGTCTTCTGTTAACCTTCAGCCTTGGCGCTTCGTCGTGATTGACAGTCCGGAAGGGAAAGAAACCCTAGCTCCTCTTGCGAAATTCAATCAAACCCAAGTGAAATCATCTTCTGCCGTGATTGCAGTATTTGCAGATATGAACAGCCTTGATTATGCAGATGAAATTTATGATAAAGCAGTCGAAGAGGGGTATATGCCTGCAGAAGTTAGAGATACACAGCTTCCTGCGATCAAGGGATTGCTCAAGTCTTTATCATTTGAACAGTTTAAAGAGATGAACCTCATTGATGCAGGATTAGTATCCATGCAACTGATGCTTGCTGCACGTGCACACGGATACGATACAAATCCGATCGGTGGTTACGAAAAGGATCAAATTGCAGAAGCATATGGCATGGATAAAGAACGTTATTATCCTGTTATGCTGATTTCAATCGGAAAGGCTGCAGAGAAGGATATAAATCGGTCCGTCTGCCTATCGAAACCATTGCGGAGTGGAAATAACAAATCGGAAAGAGGAGAAAAGATATGATCATCATTCATGCACAGTTTCAAATCACCCCTAATAAAGAGCAAGCATTTTTAGAAGAAATCCGTTCTCTTGTGGCATCCTCGAGGGAAGAGGAAGGCAATGTTTCCTACGATCTAATGAAGGATACCGAGAAAGAAAGTGTCTATACAATGGTAGAAGTATGGAAGGATTCAGCGGCTGTAGAGACTCATAATACCAGCAAGCACTTCACTTCATTCGTGGGAAAAGCTCCGGAATATCTGGCAGCGCCTTTAGATGTGAAGATTTATGAAGCAAATAAGGTTGAGAGATAGTGGTTAGGAGAGCACCCGGCATTGGCCGGGTGCTCTTTTATGTTCTTCAGATGAATTTCTAATGTTCACTTTTCTTAACAATCAAGCATTACAAGTACAAGTTTTTTTAATAGTGATACAACGATGCCAAGAATCCCTTCCATAGTGATTCTAAATTAATGAGATCAAAGTCTAGACAGCAATTCCATCATACCTCGATAATAATCGGCAGAAGTACAGGCTTCCGCTTCAAATGTTTGAAAACATACTGTCCAACGTCTTTTTTGATGGCCAGCTTCATTTCTTTCCAATCACGTATGTTTGCCTCGGATAAATCATCGAGAACTTTTTTCACGAGATGGTTGATCTCGTTTAATAAATCCTCTGAGTCACGTACAAATACGAAACCTCGGGAGACTGTATCAGGGCCGGAAATAACCGTATGATCCGATTTGTTCAGGGTGATGACGATGATCAGCATCCCATCTTCAGAAAGCTGTTTACGGTCCCGTAAAACAATTGATCCAATATCACCGACACTGAGGCCGTCCACATAAGTATCACCTGCTGGAATGGTGCGGGTTTGCCTGGCCTGCTGAACTCTCAATATCGACGACATCTCCGTTTTTGATGATGAAGGTATTCCCAGTTTCAACCCCGACGGATTCAGCGAGCAAACGGTGATGATGCAGCATACGGTATTCTCCATGAATAGGGATGAAATAGGTGGGTTTCATTAACGTAAGCATCAATTTTAAGTCTTCTTGATATCCGTGTCCCGACACATGCATGCCGGTGGTACTGCCGCTGCCATAGATCACATGTGCACCGAGTTGAAAAAGGTTATCTAAAATGCGGGATACGTCTTTTTCGTTGCCGGGGATGGGAGAGGCAGCAAGAATGACTGTGTCTCCAGGGTAAACGTAGACGTCTCTGAATCTTCCGCTTGAAAGTCGACCAAGGGCGGCCATCGGTTCGCCTTGACTGCCCGTGCAAAGAATGGCGACTTTTTCAGGTGGGAGAGCATCGATTTCACGTGCATCAATCAACATCCCTTCAGGAACAGTCAAATATCCTCTTTCCATGGCAACCGAAACGACATTTATCATGCTCCTTCCCAATAGTGCCAGCTTCCGGTTTGTTTTAATGGAGGCATCGACCACCTGTTGGACACGATTGATATTCGAAGCGAATGTCGAGACGAAGACCTTTCCGCCTGCCTTCAAAAAGGCCTCATCCATGTGATTTCCCACCATTTTTTCAGAAGGTGTCAGACCCCCTCGCTCCGCATTCGTACTTTCAGAGAGCAGTACCAACACCCCTTCATCACCGATCCGAGCCATTTTGTGGATATCTGAGAATTGGTGATTTGCCGGAGTTAAGTCGAATTTGAAGTCACCAGTATGGACGACATTTCCTTCCGGGGTATGGAAGACGATCCCTAAACAATCCGGGATACTGTGACTGACCTTGAAAAACGACACATCAATCGTGCCGAGATTCAAGTTGGATTGTGAGTCGACGGTTACAAGTTTCGACTCTCTCATCAGCTTATGTTCTTCTAGCTTGAGTTCGATTAAACCCAGGGTGAAATGAGTAGCATAAATAGGTATGTTTATTTTTTTGAGCAGATAAGGTATACCGCCTATGTGATCTTCGTGTCCATGAGTGACGATTAATCCACGTATTTTATCCCTGTTTTTCTCAAGATACGTAACATCGGGAATAATCAAGTCTATACCCAAGAGACTTTCATCCGGGAATTTACCTCCACAGTCAATGATGACGATATCATCACGGTGTTGGATGACGTACATGTTTTTGCCGATTTCATTGATTCCGCCTAATGCAAAAATGGATAAAGCCTGTTCATTTGTATGCAAGAATGAACCCTCCAAGATTAACTGTTTTGAGTTATTATTCCCAAATGTTGTGAATTCATCAAGAGTCTTTAAGTTACTGGAGAGACCCAGTAATATAGTAGTTTTTTTATAATAAAAAAATTTCCAAAGCAAAAGATTTACTTTTAAGTGAATAATGGATGGATCAGAAGGAATTTACAGTATTTCAAAGAAGTAAAGTAGTAGGGTAAAAAAGTGCTTTCTGCCCATCAATACTAACCAGTTTATTTTATGAATAGTCCAATGTTGAAGAAAGGCGTGATTTTTACAGAAGCCCAAACGATTCCTGAATGAAGTTGAAGGAAAGAATGATCATGATTAATCAAAAAAGTAATCAAGTTTGTATATACACAAGGAGTGATATGAATGACGTCAGCCGAAACATGGACGAAGGTAGATGAATATTATACCGGTAAACTACAAAAATCAGATTCAATCATGGATACCGTTTTACAAGCCAATCATGCTGCGGGTCTGCCTGCTATCGACGTGTCCCCGAATCAGGGGGAAATTCCTTTCATTGCTTGCCCAGTTTAAAGGGGCCAAAAGGATACTGGAAATCGGAACACTTGGCGGCTATAGTACCATTTGGCTTGCCCGGGGTCTTCCGGAAGATGGACGACTTGTAACATTGGAATATAGTGAAAAACATGCAAAGGTGGCAGAACAAAACATTCACAATGCCGGTTTCGATAATAAAGTGGAAATCAAAACAGGAGCTGCCTTGGATACATTACCGACTCTTGAAGGTCCCTTCGACTTTATTTTCATAGATGCCGATAAACAAAATAATGCCAATTATTTAAAATGGGCACTCTTATTATCACAGCCTGGTACGGTCATCATTACAGATAATGTGGTTCGGGGTGGAAAGGTGATCGAAGAAAGGGGTGATGATGAAAGCGTTCAAGGAGTAAGGACTTTCGTGGACATGTTATCTGAAGAGGCGCGCATCGATTCGACAGCCATTCAGACTGTCGGATCCAAAGGATACGATGGGTTCGTCATAGGAATTGTAAAGGAATAAAAAATGATTGCAATTTTCTTTCCTCTTTTGTAAAATAAATGAAAATTCAAAATCATACATGTCATGATAGGAATCAGTAGTGACTTATCTCCCTGTTGCAGAGAGCTGATGCTTGGTGAAAATCAGTACACAGATAAGAGCGAATTACCTCCTTAAACATTCTTTGTGAACATTGAAGTAGCAGAGAACGGCCGGTCCGTTATCCGTATTGAGTGGAAGAGAGATCTTCAATGAGGGTGGTACCGCGTAAACCACGTCCCTTTGTATAGGGACGTGGTTTTTTGGCGTTGAAAGGCGAAAGGAAGTATGTATGAACAGGAGAGTTGGTTATAGGGGGAATATGACCTTTCGTTCATCGTACTATCTCATCATTCTTCATCGCGTTCAAAGAAGGGTGAATGTAAAAAATGATACTAACAAGAAGGGGGAAACATCATGCTGCACAAATGGGAATCACTCTCAAAACATCAACAGAACGAAGTCGAAAGGCAATTGGCTCAATACAAAAATGGCGTCCAGGAGATCATACCAGAGGCTGAATTGAAGCAGAAACTTGTGAACTCCATTTCTAAGGGGGAACCTCTAAAAATCAAACTGGGACTCGACCCTACTGCCCCGGATGTGCACCTTGGCCATACAGTCGTATTGAATAAATTAAGGGAGTTTCAGGAAAATGGTCATATCATCCAGCTCATCATCGGTGATTTCACTGGTAAGATCGGGGATCCGACAGGGAAATCTGCTGCAAGAAAACAATTGACTGAAGAGGAAGTGAAAGTCAATGCCCGGACATACTTTGAGCAATTCGGAAAAGTCCTGGATCAAGAGAAGGTGGAGCTTCATTACAATTCCCGATGGCTGTCGACTTTGGATCTTGAAGATGTCATTCATCTTTCATCAAAGATCACGGTGGCGCGGTTGATTGAAAGGAATGACTTTTCCACCCGGTTATCTGAAGGCAGACCCATTTCACTTCATGAGCTTTTTTACCCGATGATGCAGGGATATGATTCTGTTTCCCTAAAAAGTGATGTAGAGCTTGGTGGTACAGATCAGCAATTCAATGTATTGATGGGAAGGCATCTTCAAGAACATTACAACCAGGAAAAGCAAGTAGTTATATTGCTTCCATTACTGGAAGGTCTTGACGGTGTGGAAAAAATGTCGAAATCTAAATATAACTATATTGGCATTAATGAAGAACCTAATCAAATGTTTGGGAAGACCATGTCGATTCCTGATGAGTTAATTACGAAATACTTTGATCTTATCACCGATCTGTCATTAGAAGATAAGTGGAAGACCGTTAAGGATATAGAGGAGGGCACCCTTCACCCGAGAGATGCCAAAGTACTGTTAGGTAAAACCATCGTCAGAATGTACCATGGTCAAAAGGCAGCTGATCATGCAGAAAAACGGTTCAGGGAGGTTTTTCAAAAAGGGGCTCTTCCAGAAGACATTCCTGAAGAAGAATGGAGAGGGGGGGAGAAGGTCTCGGTTGTGGATCTCCTTGTCTCTTTAAACATGCAAAGCTCTAAGAGTGAAGCACGCCGGATGATCCTAAACGGAGGAATCAGAATTGATTCGAAGAAAGTGTTGGATGTACGTTCTGTAGTGACGATTGAAGATGGAATGGTTGTACAGGTTGGGAAGAGAAAGTACAAGAAGCTTAGATGGAAAAGGTAGTTCTTTTACTCCGTTTTTTTATGACAATCTTACACATTTAAGGTATAATTTACCTGAAACTGCGTTTGAATGATGTAATCCACTAAGGTTAGGATGATGGTTTAAATGAACCTCAATACAATGATTCACAATCATGCTGAACATAATCGTTTTTCAGGGTCGGTTGTGATAAAAGAGAAGGAATCTGTTCTCGTGAACTCTTCATATGGTCTCGCTGACCGTAGTAATCGCAGGCCAAATTTGATTGATACCCGATTTGGCATTGCATCAGGCTGCAAGTTATTTACTGCTGTAGCCATCTGCCAGCTTGTAGAGAAGCAATGGATATCTTTCCATACTTCTATGAAAGAGTGTCTGCCTTACTCTTTCCCCCATTTCGATGATTCTATTACCATTCATCACTTACTTACCCATACATCCGGCATTCCGGACTACTTTGATGAAGAAGTGATGGATGATTTCGAAGAATTATGGAAACAGACTCCTATGTATTTAATGACCAGGGGAGAAGATTTCCTACCATTCTTTCAAAATGAACATATGAAGTTTCTTCCAGGTGAGAGATTTCATTATAATAATGCCGGATACATCTTATTGGGATTGATCATCGAGAAGCTGTCGGGATTGACGGTACAAGAGTATATTGAAAGGCATATATTTAGAACTGGGATGATGAATGCTTCCGGGTATTTTCGTTTAGATCGTCTACCTGAGAATACAGCATACGGATATATTGATGAACCAGACCATGCATGGAGAACCAACTTCTACTCCATTCCAATACAGGGAGGAGCTGACGGCGGGGCATATGTTACAGGGCCGGATATGGTCCAATTCTGGGAAGCTTTCAAGTCAAATAAACTTCTAAGCGAAGAGAATACAAGACGGATGACTAGTCCCCATGTCAAAGTGAGAGAAGGAGTATATTATGGCTACGGCATGTGGCTCAACCCTCCGAATAAACATCATGTGATGGGATATGATCCTGGTGTGAGTTTTCATGCAGCACATTACCCTGAAAGAGATATTAAAGTGGCTGTTCTATCGAATAAGAGCTCAGGTGCATTCGATCTCATTAAATTGATTGAAAACTATTTCACTGGATCAGGAGGAGAACAGCAATGAGTCTGGTTAAGATACAAATGGCTGATATAGACGATGCAGCCATCCTGACCGATATAAAAAAAGAACGTTTTTGATGCAGAAAAGGTTAAATGGCTTTCAGACCAAGAGGATGTGGTAGATTATAACATTCAGCCTCCGGGTTACGACTGTATTGAAACGGGAAAATACATGATAAGGGAATTGAATTACTATAAGGTACTTTATGATGGAGAAATGGTCGGAGGATTGATTGTGACAGTCGCCGGAAAGCGCCATGGAAGGGTGGACCGGATTTTTATTGAACCACGCCATCAAGGAAAAGGAATCGGTACTGAAGTGATGAAATTAATGGAAGGTGAGTTTCCGAAGGTGAAGACTTGGGAACTTGAAACTTCCAGTCGCCAGGTAAATAATCATCAATTTTATGAAAAGGCAGGGTACAGGAAGGTTTTCCAATCTGAAGATGAGTTCTGCTATGAGAAGAAAAAGCCAGAAGAGGAAGGGGCCGGGGATGAGATCAGTAAACTCACTATTCTCGGTGATACTTTGAAAGATGTCGACCTCTCTGAAATACAGGTAGAACACAGTAAAATGGTGAAAACGGATTTTTACGCTATTGATGGAAGTCACTCCTCATTCAGCAACAGTAATTTAAGCCGGACACATTTCAGCAATTGTAATCTCAGTCATGCAAGATTTCAAAATATCAATCTTCAACATACGTTGATTGCTGACCTCAATTTGAGTCACAGTGAATTTGTCCACGTGACGCTGGGAGGGGTACATATTCATGATACAACCCTCGGTGTTGGGGATGAACCGATGAAATTTGAGCGCTGCGAGCTAAAGGGGAGCAGGTTTCAAAACTGCAATATGACAAATGTTGAATTATCGGATTGTGACCTTAGAGGAATGAAGATCAATGGGATATTGGTGAAGGATCTCCTTGAAGCATACACTCAGGTGAAGAGATAGACACGGTGTTGAGACACATCCGGTTCGTCAATCATCTTCCATACATTCATGGGTAAGGAAATAGAATGAAAGATTCGTGTTGAGTAGAGAGGAGAAAAAGCATGGAGATACTGCAATTTGAACTGGTGGATTTACCGGCCTACAGGGCAATAGGGCTAACGTGGGAAGGTCCTTATACGGAAGTCCCGGAGCTTAAACGCCTGATTGAAAAGATGAGTCAGAGGATAGGGGAGCTTAAAGGTGCCCTCAAACCAGAATTGCAACTTGGCTTATCTTATCATGTTAGGCCAGACGGTTTCTTACATTATTCTGTTTATGAGGTGAAGAGCGATCAGATAGTTCCGAAAGACATGATTGAAATCAATATACCTGCTATGACCTATTTTAAGACTCATCACAGAAAAGGAGAAAATATTGGACATACCTATCACCACATATATCAATGGTTTAAAGACAGTGACTATAAACCATATCGTGATCCCGATGTCAAATATTTTGATGATCTTCCCATCAAGCATGAAAGATATCCCTTCGATAGGGATTTAGAAGATCCACATTTTGATATTCTGATTCCTGTTGTAAAAAAATGATAAAGATAGAAAGAGATCGTTGAGTTTTTCATCGATCTCTTTCACATGTTTTATTTAAAAATCCCAAAAGGCTTTCCAACGGGAAGTGCTTCTTTCCCAAAGTGAGTATTCAGAACACTCGCAGCGGAACCGTAAAAACTAAACAGTGCAATGAACAATTCAGAGAGTGCTGCTAATTTGTGCATAGGCTCAGGTGCAATCCCTAATGTTGAAAGGGAAAGACCGATAAATAAGAAATCGATCAGGACAAAAATGATGAATAAGACCTTATGCGTTTCCATGGCCCCTACTGTCATGAAAATACTGAAAATCAGATACCCGATATACGCAATCCCAAGCTGCTGCGGATCGACTGCTGAAGCTGCTGCTTCTCCCAAATGCTCCGAATGAAATCAACCAGGATGTTCCCACCCCCAGCCAAAATAAACCGAATGCACCGAAAGCCGTCATTCCAAACGTGTTGTTGTGCTTGGCATCCCCAAAGCTTGCAATCAATTGAGCGATACCTCCCAAGAATATTGCCCATGGTAATACGAATGATACACCGTCTGTCCATCCAAGTTTGGCTGATGACGCAACAAGGGTGACCATAGCTAGTCCGAATAGACCAAGGGCGGAAGGGTCTGCTGTCGCTATTTGAACCCGTTGAGTGGTTTGTGTTTGATTCATGATGATACCTCCTAATAAACATACTTGACTAATTTACATAAAAAAGTCGCGGTATGCAATAGAAAATATCATGTAAGCGAAATTTTCATAAATTGTAATATGGAACGTTAATGTAGTGTGTAATGATGGTATATATTTATTGGGAGAAATGCGCGATTTTGTCTTAAAAATGAAAAAATATTCCTCGATATAATGGAAGTACGAAATTATCGAAAATCTTGCCGATATGTGAATATCCCCGTGAGCTTTTAAAAAAAAGCATGAACCCTCTCACACTCTTCTCTGTAGTCAATCTGAAAACCCGTAGCATCTCTAGAGGTGCTACGGGTTTTGGATTCTCCCAACAAAAAAACGCATGAAATGAGTTATTCCAACATAGATATCAGAGGGGGAAAATTTTTCTCCAAATAAATAGTCATCTGAAAGGGGTGTAAGAGGTGGAGAATTACTTTATATTCATGCTCATATTTCAAGCGGGGAGTTTCATTATTTCACTATTGAATCATATCGAAAAGTAAACTGTAAAAGCACCTTTTCCGTACTATGACTGGCCTCGTAGTGCGGATTTTTTTCTTTATGATTCTCTTTCCATTTATTCTATGCGGCTCAAATCGTAAATATACGTTTCTATTAATATAGTATTTGATCATACATGTTTCTTAATCATCACTTTGTTGTTATCATAAAGATGAAAAAGTTCGATCGGAGCTCTATACAGTTTCAAGGAAGGGAACCATACACTTGAAAGCCATAAATCAGAAATTTATCAAAAATCGATGCGGTACCGTTTCATACAAAAGTGGTCTAGCCTATTATCAATCAAATAAAGTAACGATTACTGAATATAGTGTCAATTACTGTGAAGCGACTGTTATGGGGGAAGATGAATTTAATGTGACCATATCAGAAGTGAACAACGGTGACATCAGATCAGAATGCAGCTGTCCGAAACTTGCTTCCTACAATAAAGAATGTCAACATATCGCTGCAGTCCTGATTGCCCTTGAGCATAAACAGCGTGAAGGGGATAAACAAGGGGAAGAGGACACCGAAGATTTCTTCACTCTCTTCGAAGATGAAAGAAAGCGGACGACTGGTCGGCAAAGACACTTTGAAGACCGAGAGACCATTAGGGTCGACATTTGGATTCACACTATACATGTTCCAAGCGGTTCAGAGATGATAGGGATAGAATTGTCATTAGATTCAATAAAGATAAAAAATATCAGGGCTTTCCTGAATAGCTTGCAAGGGGGCACTGCTTTCCCCGTTTCTGACTCATTTACCTTTCACCAGAAACGTCATTGCTTTGACAATGTGACAGATGTTGTTCTTCATCACCTGGTAAAAGTGTCAGTTGATGAGAGCTTGTTCTTCACCACAAATGAAAGTAACCCCGGTCGGATGTTGATTCCTCCGTCATCCTGGGACCGGCTGCTACCGTTATTACTTAAAGCACCCAACGTCAAGGTGCAACAGGCAAATACTATTTTTGGAGAATTTCAACAAAAAGAGCTACCACTTCCATTGGAATTTTCTTTTGGACAAGCTCAAGATGATGGGTACCGATTATACATTTCTGGATTAAGAACCCTGGTCATATTAAGTGACTATCAAACGGTTATTCATAAAGGAACTTTCACCTTATTAGATTCAGATGATTGCAAACGGCTGGTTGAATTAAAAAGGCTTCTGTTCATTTCAGGAGAAGACTTCATACCCATTCCACAGGAGCGGATAGGATTTTTTCTTGAGAAGGTTGCTACTGGATTGAAAAAGCTCGGGAATGTCCAGCTATCAAAACAGCTTTCTCACAAAATGGGAGGTTCACCCCTCATTGCAAAATTGTATCTTGACCGGGTAAAGAACCGTTTGCTGGCTGGTGTCGAGTTTCATTATGGCCAGGTGGTTATCCATCCATTGGAGAATCGGGAGCCACCTTCAGGTTCCTTGATCATTAGAGAAACCGAGAAGGAAGATACAATCCTTGAATTAATGGAGGAATTCTCATTCGGTAGAACGGAAGGGGGCTATTTCTTACATAACGAGGATTTAGAGTATGAATTTTTAACCTACGGAGTACCCAAAATAGGAGGGCTGACTCAAATCTATGCTACTACGGCAGTAAGAAGTCGTGTATTCAAGGGTTATAATCTGCCTGTTATCCGGGTCAAGGTAAAGAAGGAAAGGATGAATTGGCTGGAATTCAAGTTCGAAATGAATGGAATCCCCGACAGGCAAGTCATGGAAATCCTTGAGGCGTTGGAAGAAAAGCGTAAATATTATCGGATGAAAAACGGATCACTCCTGTCCCTCGAGTCCAATGAATTCCAGGACCTTCAGCGTTTTCTGATTTCTTCCAAAGCGGAAAAGCATGATCTACTCAAGGGACTTGAACTGCCATTGAATCAGAATCTTCATCTCCTTGATACAGTGGATGAAAATCATACATTCAAATTGGATGCATCTTTTCATGAGCTTCTGGAACATTTACGGTATCCTGAAAAAATGACGTTTACTACACCGAGTACTCTTGAACCTCTTCTTAGAGAATATCAAAAAAAAGGATTTCAATGGATGAAGACATTGGCTTTTTATGGATTCGGAGGGGTTTTAGCTGACGACATGGGACTTGGGAAGACGATTCAGGCCATAACATTCATTGCTTCTGTAGTTGAGGAGATCAGATGTAAGAAACGTCCGGTTCTCATCGTTTGCCCTTCTTCCCTCACGTACAATTGGGACAATGAAATCGAGAAGTTTTATCCTGAGTTGAATACCATCATAATGGATGGGAACCGGCAAGAAAGAATGAAAAAACAGGAAGGACTAGACAATAAAGATATTATCATTGTGTCTTATCCTTTACTTCGCAGTGATAGTCGATGGTATGAGGAGCAAGAATTTCATACCGTTATCTTCGATGAAGCACAAGCATTCAAAAACCCTCTAACGCAAACAGCCAGGAGTGTAAAGAAAATTGATGCAAATCATCGTTTCGCTCTGACCGGAACGCCTGTTGAGAACTCCTTGGAAGAGCTATGGGCGATTTTTCATGTCGTTTTCCCGACTTTATTCCAGGGTTTAAAAGATTATAGCCGGCTTACGAATAAAGATGTGGCTAAACGGATTCGGCCATTCGTCTTACGGAGGCTAAAAGAGGATGTATTATCAGAGCTTCCTCAGAAAAGGACAATAACCGAATCAAAAGAAATGCTGCCCGAGCAGAAAGAAGTGTATGCGGCCTATTTAGCAAAGTTGCGTCATGATACATTAAAACATTTGGACAAACATACGTTAAGGAAAAACAAAATCAAAATTCTCGCAGGTTTGACTAGATTGAGACAGATTTGCTGTCACCCTGCATTATTTGTAGAAGGGTATAAAGGAACATCTGCTAAATTCATACAGCTGATGGAGATACTGGAGGAATCCAGACTGTCAGGGAGAAAGGTTCTGATCTTTTCACAATTTACGACAATGCTTGAATTGATCGGCAGAGAGCTTTCTTTAAGGGGACGTACCTTTTTCTATTTAAATGGGTCTACTCCCTCTGAGGACCGGCTCAACATGTGTAATCGATTTAATCAAGGCGATGGAGATTTGTTTCTCATTTCATTAAAGGCAGGTGGGACGGGGCTCAACCTGACCAGTGCCGATACGGTCATCCTGTATGATACATGGTGGAATCCTGCAGTGGAAGAACAAGCCTCCGACCGTGCCCATCGCATGGGACAGAAAAACAACGTACAAGTCATTAAGCTCATCGCCTCCGGAACCATTGAAGAAAAAATGAACGAACTTCAGGATAAAAAAAGAAATCTTATTCAAGAGGTGATTGATCACGATGAACAAGGGACATCTCACATGACAGAAGAGGATCTTAAAGAAATCTTATCATTATAATTCACCAACGAAAAGGCGTGCTTTTTATGACAAAAAGTATGCCTTTTCATTATATAACAATAATATTGACCAGTGTGGTCAATATAGTTACAATGGTATTGACCAGAACGGTCAAAGGGTAGTCCTTTTGAAGGAGGAAAAAAGCAAAGTGTTTAAAACGTTAAACATCGATCCTGAGAAGGAAGAAAGAATCATTAATGCAGCTACGCAGGTTTTTGCGAAAAATGGCTATCAAAATGCATCCACTAACGCAATTGTGAAGGAGGCAAAAATATCGAAAGGTATTCTATTCCATTATTTTAAAAGTAAAAAAGATCTGTATGTTTCTCTATATGTACATCTGACGGATTTATTCACCGAGAAAATTTATGAGCGAATGGATTGGAATGAACGGGATCTATTCATTTTGATTCGGGCGGTGACGATGATAAAATTTGACCTCTTCTCCGTTTATCCTCATCTCATTCATTTTCTTTCCAGTGCATCACTTGAAGAAGCACCAGAAGTGAAAGATGACATAGAGAAGGTGAAATCCAAAATAGTGGATGACAGTTTTGCAAAATTATTCTCTAATGTCGATACGACGAAATTCAAAGATGGAATCGACGTGAAAAGGGCGATTCAAGTTATTTACTGGACATTTGAGGGGATTGCCAATCAGCAACAGCAAAAAGTCAAAACGATCTCGGTTGAGGAAATAGATCAGGAAGAAGTGTTTGCTGAAATAGATTCCTACATTGAATTATTAAAGGCTGCTTTCTATAAATAAAAATGGGAATAGGAAAAGGGAGGAAGAGGTCCATGAATGTAATTGAAATAAATGGCTTAACAAAAATGTACGGAAAGTCGAGAGGGATTACGGACATTCATTTCCATGTGAAAGAGGGTGAAATTTTTGGTTTTATCGGGCCAAACGGTGCCGGGAAATCGACGACGATCAGAACGTTGTTATCTCTCATTCATCCTACAAGCGGCAGTGCTAAGATTTTTGGGAAGGACTGCATAGAGTTTGCTCCCGAAATCGCAAAGGAGGTCGGATATCTCCCGTCTGAAGTATTCTATTATGACAATATGAAGGTAATGGATCTTCTAAAATATTCCGCCAGTTTTTATAAAAAAAGATTGTATGAAGAGAATAAAAGAGTTAGCTGAAATGTTGAACCTGGATTTAACGAAGAAAATTGATGACCTTTCCCTTGGTAACAAAAAAAAGGTCGGAATCATTCAAGGATTGCTTCATGAACCGAAGCTGATTATCCTTGATGAGCCGACCTCTGGACTGGATCCTCTAATGCAGCAGAAATTCTTTGAATTGCTTCGAGCTGAAAATAAAAAAGGTGCGACAATCCTATTTTCATCACACATTTTAGGAGAGGTGCAGCGTTTATGTGACCGGGTGGCCATCATTAAAGAAGGAAAAATTGTTCAGGTTGAAAAGATCAGCACTCTGAAAGAAAACAATCATAAAAAATTCAAGCTGGAAGTGAGAAGTGACGTTGAGCGCTCTTATTTTGAACTTGAAGGTGTCAGTAAACTTGATGTAGAAGATCGTCACGTCAGTTTCTTGTTCAGAGGGGATATTAATACGGTCATGAAAAGAATCGCTGAAATAGAACTATCGAATCTTTGGATCGAGGAGCCTGATTTAGAGGAAATATTCATGCACTATTACGAAAAGGAGGCTTGATCCTCTATGAATATATTTCTATATGAGCTGAAGGCTTACCGTAAATCTTCGCTTATTTGGACAGGAGCATTAGTCGGTCTTGTGATCCTTTTTATGTCGATGTTTCCTTCCATCTCACAAGAAATCGATGAATTTAAAAAACTACTTGAAGGATTTCCTGAAGGAGTAAGAAAAGCATTAGGAATCCAGGTAGACAGTATAGGATCCCTAAATGGCTATTATTCTTACATTTTTTTGTACATTACACTATGCGGTTCGGTTCAGGCAATGAATCTTGGAATCTCCATCACTTCAAAGGAGATTCGGGAAAAGACGGCTGATTTCCTTTTAACCAAACCTATAACCAGAGCAAAGGTTCTCTTTTTTAAGTTAGTTGCAGCCATCACAACATTACTTTGTACAAATATCGTTTATCTGATTGCTTCATTAATGGTGGCAAATATCGTCAATCTAAAAGAATTCAGTCTGAAAGTCTTCCTGTTGATTTCCCTTACACTTTTGTTTACCCAACTGATCATGTTTGCGATTGGAACCATTCTAGCTGTGGTGTTCTCAAAAGTGAAGTCAGTCATTTCATTATCTCTTGGTGTTGTGTTCACCTTCTTTCTCATCGGGATGGTCGCTGCCACTGAGGAGGCCGGTCGCTATTTTACTCCCTTTAAGTATTTTGATTATACCTACATTATGCATCATGAAAAATATGAATGGACATATATGATTCTCGGCATTTTCTTAATAGTGATATCTCTCATTGCAAGCTTTATCATTTATAACAAAAAAGATATTCATTCTGCTTAGAAGGAGGGGAAAAGGATGAATATATATTGGAGGGAAATGAAGGCGCATCGCAAATCGTTCATCATTTGGTGCATAGGGATGATAGCGCTGATCGGCTCAGGCATGGGGAAATTTGCAGGATTTAATTCGTCTGGTCAAACCATGAATGAGCTAATGGAACAAATGCCAAAATCACTGCAGGCATTTCTAGGTGTCGGAAGTCTTGACTTGTCGACAGCGACTGGATTTTATGGAGTGCTCTATATTTATATCCTGTTACTGGCAACTATTCATGCTGTCATCTTGGGAGCTACCATTATATCAAAGGAAGAGCGTGACAAAACCGTCGAATTTCTATTTGTTAAACCCGTGAATAGAAATCATATCATTGGGGTAAAACTTATGGCGGCCTTCACCCAAATCGTGATTTTAACAGGTATTACATGGATTTCTACTCTGCTCATGGTGGGGCATTATAGTGAAGATCCTTCAATTGGGGGGGGATATAGGGTTCACCATGTTAGCCATGTTTATCTTGCAAATCCTCTTTGTACTGATTGGTACATCGATTGCAGCATCGACAAAAAAACCAGGGGAAAGCATCATCCGCAGCAACAGGCGTCTTATTGGTGACATTCATCGTTTCCTTTGCCATTGAACTAAGTGAAAAATGGAACGGTTTGAAATTTCTCACACCATTCAAGTATTTTGAAGCAAAGAGTTTGCTGGCAGGTGAAGGCTTGGATATGTTGTATGTTACGATTTCCATTGTATTGATAACAATATTGGGTTTCATGACGTTTCTGTTCTATAATAAGCGGGATTTGAATGTGTAGGATAAGTTGTAAAAGGATCTGCTTCAACGTGAAGCAGATCCTTTTCATAACCTAAAGGGTCTTCTTCATCTCCTCAATCTGCCCCAAATGTCTTTTTTCGTGATACCCGATGAAAGGTACCCATTCATCAAGTCGTATCAGACCGAAAACAGGGTGTGGATACGCTTTTTTCTGTAATAATTCTTTATTCGTATGGTTAAGAAATTTCAATAGATTTTTTCGAGATGATTCCAATTTTGCCGTCACTTCATGAAGAGTCTGGAATTCTTTAGTAGGGGTGACAAAAGGTGGAGCATCTACTTTTGTAGATCGATCAAGCGTGTAGTGAATCGGCTTTGAAGGTACATCCTGCTCTTCTCCATTACTCAAGGTTGTTTTCATCGCTTTTGTCAACGATGTTTCCATCAGATATAAATGTTCTAACACCTGGATGATTGTCCACCTGCTGTTTTTGAATCTCGTGTTGCATTCTTCATCTGTTAATCCATGCACACTATTCAATACGTCAGAACGAATGGCTTCAATCAATTCAATCTCTTTCTCCATACAAGTTCCTCCTCACAGTAGCCTCAATCTTCATATTACTTCAATTTGAAGAGGGGCGTACAGTCATAACCTTAGTTGGTTGAAATAAAAAAAGCTCAGGAGATCTGAGCTTTATTTGATGTGACCTTTATTCATTTTCATGTACAACCTTTTCCTGATCTTGACTCTCATCATAATCCGGGGCAACAGCTTTCCGTATGAATAAAGAAATAACGAAAGCGACTGCTGCCAAGGCAAGAGCGAACCAATAGGCATGGTGTACCCCATAGGTCATGGCTTCGTTCATCACTACATCTTTTACTTCATTCGAATGGCTCTCTATATAGGCCGCCTGCCCTTGCGTCATGATGCTGACAAAAATGGAAACTCCCAGTGCGCCTGCCACAGGCTGAAGGGTGTTGGCAATGGCTGTTCCGTGAGGGTATAAATGTTTAGGAAGTTCATTTAACCCGTTCGTCTGCGCTGGCATCATAATCGCTGAAATGGACAGCATGAGAATCATATAGAAAAAGACGAATAACCATATCGGTGTTGTAGGATCGATCGTACTGAAGAAAATCATGACACCTACCAGGGTCAGTGTACCAGGGATGATCAACTTCCTTGGGCCATACTTATCAAATAGTGACCCCATGGTTGGAGACATCAGACCATTTAGGAGTGCCCCAGGAAGTAGCAATAACCCGGCTGCTTTAGCTGAGTATCCCATTGGTCCTTGTAAATACATGGGCATGACGATTTCAGATGCAAACATGGCCATGATGACAATGACGAAGATTGATACACCCCTGGTGTAGCTTTTATATCGAAAAACGCGTACATCGAGTAGTGGTTCTTTAAGCTTTAACTGGCGTACGACAAATAGGATCAAACTCGTAACGGCCAGTGAAATGATCACGATGATCTTTAAGGATGTAAACCCTGCAGATTCTTCTCCTGCAGAACTAAAACCGTATACGATGCCTCCTATCCCACATGAAGAAAGAACAATGGATATGATATCTACGCCGGGACGAGTGATTTCGCCAACATTTTGTAAGTGTTTAAGTGCAAATAGGATCGAAAATACGGTAAACGGAATGACAGTTATGAATAGCCATCTCCATCCTAAAAAGTCGACAATCACACCGGACAAAGTAGGTCCAATGGCGGGTGCGAACATAATGACCAATCCGAAAGTACCCATAATTTTCCCTCTCACCTCTGGCCGGTAAATGAGTAAGAGAGCGTTCATGATGACTGGAATCAAAAGTCCTGTCCCAACCGCTTGTATCATACGACCGGCAAGTAACATCGGGAAGCTAAAGGCACCTGCGGCAATCACCGTCCCGAGAAGGAATATACTCATCACACCGATAAACATTTGACGGGTCGTGAACCATTGAATAAGCAGGGCCGATATCGGCATAAGAACACCCATAACAAGCATGAAGCCTGTAGCCAACCACTGTACAGTAGGTGCATCGACATTAAAAACAGTCATGAGTTCAGTAAGGGCAATATTTAATAATGTTTCATTTAATATGGCAAAAAAAGCTCCGATCATAAACGTAATGAGGATTGCTTTTGAGTTTATTTCAGGTGACATATCGATCCTCCAATAAAGATTAAAATCGTACAATTACCATCTTGCTCGATTTGAAATCATTTCACAAGGGAAATATTCCGTTTTTAAAGTTGCAAACTAACTTCATTATAGGAATGACCAAACATTTCTTTTTTTAAACCAAATCCATTTTGAATCAAAACTGTCACGGAGACTCTCATCTTCTTTAAAGCCTGCACCTATATAACAGTGTATGGCAATCAAGTTTTCAGGAACAACCCGCATATAAATCCAGGGAAAAGGGAAGCATCTGCTTTCTTCTTCCAGTTTCTCAATTAACTGTTTTCCGATCCCTTTATTACGGTAATGTGGGTGGACAATGAGGTGGGCGAGTTCCAGGTCCCTTTCCTCCTCATCCACCCAGATTTCACCATAAGCAAGCGGTTGATCATCCATCTGTAAAATATACCCATGTTGATCTTCAGCATCCAACCATTTCTCGTAGATTTCAGTGGAGAAAAGTTCCTTACCAGTAGTCAGCAAACTGACTGTAGGATCATTCAGCCAATCTTGTAGAAGCCGTTCATCTCTTTTTTCTGCTTTTCTCAACTTCAATTCACTTACCTCCGTCAAAGTGTCCTGATCATATCGTTTCCATTATAACAGTGAAAAAGGAAAAGAGGGGGTCACAAGGACACCCCTCAAGTATATTTTTATACTTCAAGCTTTCTTCTTCTGAAACGATGGAAGACAAGATACAGCATAGGTACTATGATCAGTGTTAATATGGCTGAGAATAAAATGCCTGAAATAATGGTGACCGCAAGGGGTGTGAATAGAGCATCACCGCTGACTGCAACTGGTATTAAAGCCACAATTGACGTCAAGGCAGTCAGTAGGATGGGGCGAATACGGGTGCGCCCTGATTCCACTACTGCTTCTTTCACGTTCATTCCATTTTTCAAGCCTTGTTCAATAAACTCGATTAAAACCACAGAATTTCTTACGACGATACCGGTTAGAGATACCATGCCCATTACAGCCAGGAAGCTGATTGGGGTTTGTGTTACAAACAGCCCAAGAATCGCACCTGCGATCGCGAGATATACCGCGACAAGAACTAAGAAAGGAAGTGATAAAGAATTAAATTGAAGGGCAATGACTAAATACACAAGGAAGATAACGATCGTAAATAAGATTGTAATTTCCGAGAAAAAGTCATTTTGAGCTTCATTTTCACCACCAAGAGTGATGGAGTAATTATTGTTGTCAAGATTTTTTCTAACATCTTTCACAATCCCCTCAACGCTGGCTTTGTAGTCCTCCTCATCGCCAGGGAATGCTCGAATTGTAATGGCACGCTCACCATCTATGTGTGGGATAAGTTGCAGTTCTTCTTTCTCCTCTTTTGTAACGAGCTCATCCAGGGATACAAGCTTAGGTGGACCATCAGAATTACCTGAAACAGAAGGAATTTCAAGAGAGGAGAGGTCAACCTCTTTTTCATACCCTTCCAATCGTAACGTCATTTCACGTTTCGTGACCCCATTATCAAAGGCTTTCATCGGTATTCCTTCTGTAGCCAATCGCAGTTGTTGGCTAATCTGGTTGATCGTGATTCCATTATCCTGCAGCAGCTCGCGGTTAGGTACAAACTCGACTGTCGGTTCCATTTCTCCAACATTATCAACGACAAGATCCGTATCTAACTTTTCAACTTCGGATGTAATCGTATCGCGGAGTTCGATTAACGTCTCCATTTCAGGACCGGAAACTGTAACCGTGACCGGAGCCCCGGCAGGAGGACCTTGCTGGATCGTTTCCATGAAGATCTTGGCATCAGGATATTCTGTTCTTAATTTATCCGTCCACTCATCAATCAATCCTTGGGCCGTCTGGTTTTCACGATCTACCCTGGCGACCAGTTGTCCGGTATGTTCGCCTGAATTGGATAGGGAGCTGTTAAATAAGCCAGGTAGTCCAGTACCTGCAAACGCTGTTGTTTCATAAACTCCTTCATCTTTTTTCAGGAGTTCTTCCATATCTGCCAGGGTTTCCGCTGTCTCCTCGATGGTGGTACCGATTGGCAATGTCACATCCACCGTCACTTCTTCTCTGTCAGCGGAAGGGAAGAATTCGAAAGGTGTAAGTGCCACAAGACCAAAGATGGCAGTGGTGAATACAAGACCTATAGCGGATACAACAAATGGTCTTTTTGAAAACTTTTTCAGTACGCTGTCAGCATAGAAATCTGACAGTTTGTTCAATGGCTTTCCCAGTAAACCAGGAGCATCGGAAATCTTTTTCGTTGTTTTACTGTAAAGAAGGTATCTCATGATTGGAACAAAAATCAGTGCAACCAAAGTAGATGCGATGATTGTTGTGATCAATACAGCAGGCAATGCCCTGATAAATGCTCCGTTCCCTCCCGATAAGAAAACGAGGGGAAGAAAGGTGAATACAATGGCAAGAGAAGATGTCACAATGGATATCCAAATCTCTTTTATTCCATTGACGGCCCCCAACAGCGCCCCGTCACCAAGCTTATAACGGCGTTGGATATTGTCATTCACAACAATTGAATCATCCACCAGGATACCGAGGGCAATGATGGCACCGATGACTGAAATCTGATTCAGGTCCACTCCAGAAAATGGTAGAGGGATGAGTCCCAATAGAACGGAGATGGGAACAGCCAATGCCACAACAAAAGCACCAGATACCGTCAGCCCGAGAGCTGTCGTTAGAATGACTGCGACAACAGAAATGGCAAGGGACATAAACAACCCATCAAATATGTCTGTCACGATCGATGCCTGAGAGTAATATGGTTCTAATGTCACATCTTGAGGCAGGGAGCCTGCCAAATCTTTCACTTTCTCATTTACTCTCTCATCAACAGTAGGAATGTCTTCTCCTGATTGAACATACGCTGTGAACGAAATGGATGGTTTCCCTTCGAATGTAACGACATCTTTCATTTCCTTAGGAGCCGTCTTAACGTTTGCAATATCCTTCAAAAAGACTGATTCTCCTTGAAGGTTCTTCCCTACAAAAATTTCGTTCATTTCTTCGAGACTTGAAAAGTGATCGACCGTTAATTGAACGACTTCATTATCAACCTCTTGTTTACCTAAAGGGGTTGGGTAAAATTCATCGTTTATGGCATTCATGACAGATGAAGGATTAAGCGCTGAAGCTTTTAATTCATCCTGTTTTAATTCAATGACAATTTCTTCCTCGGGTAATCCCTTCACCGTTACACTGGAAACACCAGCAATGTCCTCCACTTCTTTCTCCCAACGGCTCATTTCTTCCCGTAGAGTGAGAAGGGATTCCCGGTTGTCGCTTGTCAGATGATAAGAGACGATGGGCATTTTCACCGTGGATTCGTTAATCTCGGGATCAAATACTTCGTCTGGAAAAGAAGTGGAGGCATCGGAAACCGCTTGTCGCACATCTCCAAACACTTCTTTTTTGTTTTCTCCATCTTTAACCTCTACAATAATAGTAGAGAAACCGGCTGCAGATGAGGAACTGATTTCTTTTATCCCATCAATGGACTGTAAGGAGGATTCAATGGGGTTGGTTACCGTCCTCTCAACAGAATCAACGGTTGCACCAGGATATACGGTGCTGACCGTTCCAATGTTTACAGTCGTTTCTGGGATTTCTCTCTGAGGTAACTGAAAAAAGGTGAAAATCCCGATAATTACAAATAGCAAGACAAAAATCAGGGTAATCTTTGAACGATTTAATATCGCCTTTAACATGGATTCATTCCTCCTTGATAAGAATTTGACTGATGGGTCATGAAGACATCGTTAAATATGAATGAATGCTGATATGACAGTCATTTATTCAATTGACTCACTAGTCATTTTACCTGTATATTTTCTTTAGTCAAGAAATAATGCTCTTCTAAGTTTTTCTCATTAGGTTAGAATGACAATATGAATTTTTCTCTGGATGTAGAGGTGTGAATAATGGATAAACGTAATTCAATTCTTGAATCTGCCGTGGATTTATTTGCAGAATATGGATACAATCAGACATCCATGCAGCAAATTGCAGAAAGTGTGGGTATCTCAAAGGGGTCCCTGTACTCATTTTTTCAATCGAAAGAAGATTTAATCATATCAATTTATGAACATTATCAGCAGCTTGTCTTTGAACGGGCTTTCGTCGTCGGTCTTGATGCGGGACTTCCCCCTTTGGAACGTTTTGCAAAGCAGTTTCAAGTCCAGTTTGAGGGGATACTCGAATATAAGTCTTATATGAAAATGCACATGCGGGGAGAAACGGTGAAGAACAGTGAGAAATTGGCTTCCATGGAGCACCGTATGAGAGGACGGTTATTCAGTTGGCTCGAGCATAATCTGTTGGATCTTTTCGGATCAGATATCAGTCCATATAAATGGGATCTCATGTGGATGACACAGTCCATTTACTCCTCTTATATGATGCTTTTGATTTCACATGATGAGCTTTTGGATCCAGCCATACTTGGGAAGCATGTAGTCAGGCAGATTACTCTCCTGGCCGAAGACTTTCTTGACGGGAAAAGCACACCTTTACTGGATGATGTGATGATGAAATCATTTTCAGTCAGCATGGATAGGGAAGGGGCTTTCATCTCATTCGAAAAGCGGGAAGAAGCATGGAAAGAATTATACAATTCAATTAAAGGATTGGAAGAAGATCGTGCCCAATACTATTTGAAGATTGCAAATCGTATATCTGAGGAATATCGTCAATCAGCCCCTGACGAATTAATCATCAAAGGATTATTCCGATTGATGGTGGAAGAAGATCGTCTTAAAAACGAAGCAAACACTTTACAGTCACATCTACTGCCTGAGAATGCATAAGGAATGAAACGGTTCTTCTCTTCAGTATCAGTCAGACATTCCAGGATCAAAGAATAGAAGGTGACAATGCAGTCAGCCTTAACCACGTGCATTTTTGGAATGCCCGTGTGCAGTTATATACTTGAGTATAAAAGGGCTAAACAATCGCAGTGTTTAGGTAGATGATTTAGCTTGGTCAGAATCAATTTTAAATTGATTCTGACCAGGGCGTTTGTTAAAACTTTTCTGGAAACTGCTTCGCAATACCAGCAGATAGGGTATCAGACAACTGAATAATATGACTCTTCCCGTTATCAAAGCTGTTAATATGTGCTTTCCAGTCTTTGTTAATTCGAGCGACCGCTTCATCCGTCACGAATTGTAAATGCATATATAAAAGATCTTTTAACGCCTTTTCTGACCAGTAAGGATTTGCTTTTGATAAGAATCCTGCAATATCATCTGCATTTCGATACCATTCTTTATTTAACTTCTTCACATTTGCTTGCTTTCCATTTTTAGCAGCATCAACGATTTTGCCTGCTAACACAATATGCTCTGTCAATAAATCGGCTAGTTTATTACCTGCTTCCTCGCCATAATAAGGTTTGATTGCGTTTCCGATGTCCTTCTGATTTTGAAGTAATCTTGAAAGAACCACGTCCTGATCCTCTAATCCATCTACAGCGCTGATCATGTACTGACGTGTATAGATCACATGATCATTCCATAATATCCTCATTTCTTCCTTTGCTTTCATACGGGAACCCGTTATGCACTCAGATTGTTTTGCTTCAGCAATAGTACTTAGCATAGAAAAGGAAGTCAGTGATATCATAAGGATGACAAGAAGTACACCAAGTTTTTTCATTAAGTCTCCTCCACTCATATAGTTTTCTCCTTGTATTATGACCTTCTTTTTCCCTTTCACCCACAGTGAAGGCAGTTGGTATAAAGTGTTAATTCCTAAAGAAGGGGCGGAACTCAACATTCTAATCACTGATCATCAATATGTAAAAAAAAGGCTGTCCAATTTTAGGGAAAAATCGTTGCTTGTCCACACCATCCGGTCATATTCGACATACAGTGTTCTATGGAGGTGATTCATTGCAAGAAGGAAAAGAACATCTTTGTATCTGTCGATTAAAACTCTGCCAAGCTTAACTTGAGAGCGCTATGTAAGTTGCAGCATCTGGATTTACTCTTTCTATCCTTGTTGAGTCAGTGAACAATGGTTATAAGATCAACAGTCCATACTGAAATATTGAAGCGGGTACAGTATGGAACTCCGTCGGTAAATGAAAAATATAAAGAAAAAGACAAATTACGCCCCATAAGAAAATCACCTTCATTTATATAGAGAAAAAAGAGGTCCTTTTTAATGAAAGGTACCTCTTTTTCTCATTCGGGCAACTGGTTCATTTAATATGTCAGTGGCACTTTATTAACTGTTTAAAGAATGATTAGTAAGAGACATATTTTAAAAAATAAAAATGAACCTATAAAACCTAGGCACCCGGCAAATACTAAACGTATGTTCGGGAGGTGAATCCTATGGATGGAAAAAGTTTTGAACAAATTTACGAGGAATATAAGCAACAAGGAAACGTTCAGGTGAAAGTGGAAATGGCACATGAGTCTGAGGCAGGAGCGGAAAAAATTATAGCCGTTCGGAGAAATGCAGACGATGATCTCATCGCTTTCAAGACAGAGAGTGGAAGGGAATTGGATTATATCACCGCACTTAAGGACGCAAAAGAAGGTAAATTGGCTCATGTAGATGTCATTCATCGATACGGAAGAGATGTCCTTCGCAGTGAACCAGACGGTTTGAAAGAAAACAATCTAAGTGAATTGCCATCTTTTTAATGTGAGATTTCAACATTATCGTTAAGACATGGATTAAGCAGGCAGAATTAAAATAAAAGCAGCCATTACTGAAATGGTAATGGCTGCTTTGAAGTCTTACCTTTTAGGTTCAAGAAGTATGCTTTCTATGGTTGTCGCCAATAGGCTGAGATTTGTATATTCTTCAACTTTCATTGAATCAACATAAGTGATTTGAAAGCGTTCAGTGTCAGACTGGTAGGTAACGGTCATGACCGGTAAGTGATCTTGAGTAGATATCGTATGAACGATCTCACTCTCCTTGAATTCCTTTAGAGTCTTGAGCATGGTTACGATATTTTCTAGCGACATTCAATATGTCTCCCTTCTAATTGCTCGAGGGATTGACTAAATACAGTCTCTTAGACCCTATGAACTTTTATTATAACATAAATATATATGAATAGAAACGTTTGTTCTAATAAAGCGAAAACGGGCTGATTGTCACAGTCGATTAGAAACTCCCCTACCTTATTTTTCACGAGAGGCTGGGGTGAAAAGGGGGGATAAATTTAATAATAGAACCAGTTCCAGAAAAAGTCTTCTACTCTATCAGTCTTCTGCATAAAGTGAACTATTAAATACTTTATATAGGGGTACTGTTGATGCCGTATAAGTCTCGAAACAATAATAGCCTGGTTCCGCTAGTGTTCGTCTCTATGAAAGCCATCATCCGGGTCCTGTTGATTGGGATCATCCTCATGTACTTGACAGTTTGGTTGATATCGTCAACGGCCATAAAACTGAGGGTGGATAGTTTATTGTATTCCTCCTTGTCTGAGCTTGTACCGAAGGAAACTTTCCTTATGCTCTTATCACAAGAATTGACGGGGTTACGTGTCGAGAATGAAGAAGCATTAAATAATGATTTTGACTGGTTGGAAAGTGTTACGAATGTGTCACTTCTTGATGCTCGCAGTCTATTTGGCAGAGAAATTCCAGGAATAGAGAATTATCATACTCACATAGCCGTTGCGGGTAAAGGGACAGATATTACCAACCTTCCCAATGAATCACCCGCACCTACCGAAGATCAGCTGAAGGATCAGGAAATTGACCAGAGTCAAATTGATGAGGCGAACCACAACTCGGGAGAAGGAGTTGAGGAAATCGCTGAAAAGTCCGTCTATATCTACCATTCACACAGCTGGGAAGCTTTCAGTCCATTGATTAAAAATAATGATTCCAAAAACCCGGCCAGTACAAATGAGAAGGTTAATGTTATTGCCGTAGGGTCTAAATTAAAGCAGGAGCTCGAAGCTCGGGGGATAGGGGCAGTTCAGGATAAAACGGATATAAATCAGGCACTAAAAGATAAATCTTGGACATACAATGAATCTTATCAATTATCAAGGGGGTTGGTCCAAGAAGCAATCGCTCAAAATGACGACCTGACTTATCTTATCGATATCCACCGGGATTCCATGCCTCGCAGTATCACAACCAAAACCATAAATGGTAAGAATTATGCCCGTTTATTTTTTATCGTGGGGAAAGAAAATAAGAACTTCGAAAAGAACCTGAAAATTGCCAAAGAATTGAATGCTAAATTGGAAGAGAAATATCCAGGAATCAGCCGGGGAGTTTTCGTAAAAACCAGAACAGAAGGAAATGGAATCTATAACCAGGATCTCACGGAACGTGCCATGCTCTTAGAGTTCGGGGGAGTAGAAAACAACCTGGTGGAATTATACAATTCTACTGAAGCATTCGCTGAGGTTTTTGCAGAATATTATAGGAAAGATGCTGTTGAAGTAAATGCTCAATAACGAGTAGACGCTTGACGTGCACTATTTGGTGCACGTCTCATCTTTAAGAAACTGGCTCCTCTTTATGGAAGAAGTGAATGCTGAAGTAAAGGACTCGTTTATGACAACGATTGGAATGAAAATTTCAAGAGTATATCCCCATTTGTTTTCCCGGGCTCATTTTTACCAATTCAGACACAGAATCGTTTTTGAATCATTGAAAAACGTGATAACCTGTATACATAAACGCAATTAATGGAGTGGATATCATATGAAGACAGTAGTTGTCGTAGGTGGAGGAATAACAGGTTTAACAGCACTATACCATCTAAAGAAAATGTCCAAAGAGCATGAATCAGACATCGACCTAATCCTTATTGAGGGTAAACAGCAATTAGGAGGCAAAATCGTCACTGTAAGAGATGAAGAATTCATTATGGAAGCTGGTGCAGACTCCATCGTTGCACGCCATGAAGGTGTCATGCCTCTCATTGAGGAACTGAACCTTCAAGATGAACTCGTCTACAATGAAACTGGAACATCCTACATATATACCAATGAGAAGCTGCATAAGATTCCTCAGGATACAATTTTTGGAATCCCTATGACTGTGGACTCCCTTAATGAAAGCACCCTGGTCTCAGAAGAAGGGAAGAGAGCAGCACTAAAAGACCTTGATTCGAAGAACGAACACTTCACGAAAGAAGATTCCATCGGTGATTTCCTAGAAGCCTTTCTTGGTAAGGAGATGGTAGAGAAGCAAATTGCTCCAGTGTTATCCGGAGTATATTCCGGCGATTTATATGGATTGAACATGGCTACTACACTACCGTATTTGCTGGATTATAAAAATGAATACGGCAGTATTATGAAAGGTTTAACTGAAAACAAAACAAAATTCCAAGGTACCTCAAATAAAAAGTTTCTTTCGTTTGAACATGGGTTATCAACGATCATTGATCGTTTAGAAGAAGCTTGTTCTGGTGCGGCTATTTTAAAGGGTGTCAAAGTAAATAAGTTAAAAAAGAAGAATGCTCAATACGAGCTGACACTGAATGACCAATCGAATATTCAAGCGGATTATGTAATATTTGCCACACCTCATGATGTAACCCAAAAGATCCTCGATCACGAGGAGTTGGAACCTGAGTTCAATGAGTTGAAAAACTCTTCCTTAATTTCAATCTACCTCGGGTTTAATATTCCAGACGAAGAGCTTCCTGCTGATGGGACAGGATTTATCGTATCAAATGGTGGAGAAGTGAAATGTGACGCATGTACATGGACAAGCCGGAAATGGAAGCATACGTCTCAAAATCAAAAACTTTTAGTGAGACTTTTTTATAAAAGCACCAATCCTGATTATGACAAGATACAGCTATGTAACGAGGCAGAACTTATAAGTACGGCACTGCTGGATATCAGAAAGAGTATCGGTATAACAGGGGAACCCATTTCTGTAGAAGTGACGAAATGGACGGACTTGATGCCGAATTATCATCTTGAACACAGTCAGTCGGTGAATTCGTTGGAAAACAAGCTCTCAACAGGGTGGCCTGGTGTGAAGATAGCGGGAGCTTCCTACTATGGAGTCGGCATCGGAGCGTGTATTCAAAATGGTCTGAAAACGGCTGATTGGATTATGGACAAATTAAAAGACAAGGCTTAATCAGAAAGGGAAAAGAGTCAGGATAGATCCAGGCTCTCTTCCCTTTTCATGATTGCGCCTGAAAAAGTTCACTCTCTTTTTCTTTCTTTGAAATAGGCCAATGTGTGCTCTAATCCAGAAATCAGGTCATACTTAGGTTCCCAAGAGAGATTTTCAGATGCTTTTGCGTTTGTTAGCTGGCTGTGCATAATATCCCCGTTACGTTTTGATACATAGGTAGGTGTTTTAGATAAGTTGAGCAGGTTTGAAAGCAGGGTAAAGAGCAGGTTTACGGATGTTTGGCTGCCAGAACCGATATTAACGACTAGGTTATCAGCGTTTGAAACCGAAAGAAGGTTTGCACGGGCTACGTCTTCTACGTAGACAAAGTCCCTTGTCTGGTTGCCATCTCCGTAAATGACAGGTGTTTCATCACTTAACAGCTGATCAATGAAAATGCTGATCACTCCGCCTTCACCATCAGTTCGCTGTCTCGGCCCATATACATTTGCGTATCGAAGGATCGTATAGGGAATATGATATAACCTGTGAAACAACTTGATATAGGTTTCTGACACCAATTTAGACGTTCCGTAAAAGGAAATGGGGCTAGTAGGACTTTCTTCGTGGATCACTTCATTTGTATATCCGTATACAGCACATGAAGAGGAGAAGATGAATTTTTTTACACCATATTTTATACTGTACTCTAACAATCTCACAGTTCCCAATACATTGATTGCAGCATCTTCTGCGGGGTTTTCCATTGATCTATCTACATTAACCTGAGCAGCCAGGTGCATAACGATGTCTGGTTTTTCTTTTTTGAAAATATGTTCCACTTTATCCGATAATATATCTTTTCGATATAGTTTCACTCCGCTTGGCACGTTCGCCTCACTGCCATTGGATAAATCATCTAGAATAATAGGTGTATGACCCTCAGATAGCAGCAAATCTACCAGGTGTGAACCTATAAATCCTGCTCCGCCAGTGACTAAAATCTTCATATTTGCTCATGGACCAGTATGTTTTCCCTCATGTAGAGTCTCCTTTCTTCATATATAGGTTTGATAGATTCGTTCCATTTTCCTCGTCATGATGTGACTGGACAAGTGTTGACGGGCATAGGATTGAGCGGTGTTGGCAAAGCGTTCACGTTCTTCTTTCTTTGTTATAAAACGTTTGATCGCATGTGCAAGCTGTTCGACATTCCCGGGATCACAAAGGATGCCTGTAATTTCATGCTGAACCATTTCAGGGATCCCACCACACGTGGTGGAAATCACGGCTTGTTGAGAAAACATTGCCTCCATGACGGATAGGGGAAAATTGTCATTAACCGTCGCTAATACATAGATGTCCGACATGGATAGAATGTTTGGTATATCGTTGCGATTTCCCCAAAAGATCACGTTGTCCAATTGTAATTCTTGTGCTTGTTTCACCAGATGATCCTTCATGACACCATCCCCGACAATCCACACCTCAACGTTTGTCAGATGTTCACGTAACAAGGATAATGCTTCTAAGAGTAACCCATGCCCTTTACGCGGGGAAAGTCGGGAAACACATGTCAGGATGATGTTTTCGTGATTTTTCTTTGGGAGGGGATCATAGTCGATACCTGTATGAACGGTAATCATCTTTTCATCTGTTGCACCGAATTCCTTAAGGTTAGATCGGAAGGAATCGGCAATCAAAATGATTTCCGTACTTGCTTCAATCCCTATTTTCTCAAGTTGAGTGAAATATGCTTCCTCGAGGGAGCCTTTCTGCATTTTATCGAATTTTAATCTGCTTTTCGTAAAGAATCCGTGAGGCGTAAAGAATAAAGGTTTTTGATACGTTTGGTTTAAGTGACCCAGGATGAAAATGGCAAATAAGTCTTGAGCGTGTATGATGTCATATTGCTGGAGATTTTTTTCTTTCAAAAAGAGTTCGAATACATGTAAAAAACTTAAATTTTTAACGATTTTTTCATTGGTCTTTCCATAACGTTCAGTCATAAAGTTTCGGGCTTCAGAAGCCGCCTGGGGGACCCATTCTTCCAGTTGTTCTGAAGACATGTGGTTGGGTGCCAGGACATCTACACTATGACCGGCCTTTTCAAAGCCGTTTTTAATGGAAGTGATGTAATGAGATAAACCGCCTGTATGAGGATATTGAAAAAACGTAACGTATAAGATTTTCAATGGCTTGGAATCATCGCCTTCTGTTTTCTGACCAAATGGTTGAATTGTGAAGGACTCCTCATTGTCTCGTTCCACTTTATAATACTGATCCATGATGGACAAAAGGGAGGGATGAATGTTGAGAGGGGGCATGCTACTCAAGTATTCTCATCCTTTCATTTTTATTTATAAATTCCCAGCTCACTTCCCCATGTTGAAATTTTTTCTAAGTGATAGGGAAGGAGTTCACCTCCACGATTATCGAAAATACGTCTAAGCTGAGTGTGTAATCCCTTTTCAAGAGTGCGTTGCAGATAGGCCATTTTATATAAATGAATGGGCTTGGTGCTGAATTCGATGCCGTATTTTTTCATTTCCTTCGTATAAACATCCACTGTATGGGTGCGAATCTCTTCTGCATTCTTTTGCCAATCTTTCCTGAATCCAAGTAAAATTTCTACCAGAACAATCATATCAAACCAGGTCGGTGAATATTTGGCTGACTCCCAATCGATGAATTGTATCTCCCAAGGCTCATTTTTACTGACATCTTTTGAGCAGATGTTCTGCATATGAAGATCCCCATGAGTAATGGAAGAACCGCTGTCCAATAATTCCGGGAAAAAGTCTGGACCGGTTCTGTACAGAGTTGTTAATGATTTGTAATGTGGCTTGATTATGTCTTTTAATTGCTTATCTTTTTTGGCCCTATCTAGAAACGTCACAGTATTGGTGATGAATTTCTCCCGGTCTTTTTTCATTTTTGGTGAACTGTAGAGGGGAAACCATGACTGGAAGATGTTTTTTTCTTTCTTGAAATTCCCCTCAAAAGTGTGGGCATGAAGTTTTGCAAGGGTAGGGATAATGTAATCAAAGTGCTTGGGTGTGAATGTCAGCTGCCCCCGAATTTGACGGACGAACTCCATGAATACCCAAGTATCACTCCCTATTTTCTCCATTAAATATATTTCAGGAAGAAAATCCTTTAATACTGGGTAAGCTTGACTATAAACATTGATTTCGATTTCATTCTTGTATTTGGTAGAATGGTAGATTTTGAAGATGATGGGGTAGATGTCTGTATTCTTCTGTAACTGGATCTGATAAATGCTGCTTCTTTTGGTGGATTTAAGGTTTTGGATTGATCCGGGAAGGATGGTCACTTTATTCCCGAGTGAGGCAGAGAGCTTTTCTTCAATTGCATGTTTTTGGAAGTGGGCATACACTTCTTTTGGTGTGTACAAAACGCAATCACTCCTTTCGTTTTCTTTTAAATGCATTCCATAAGTGAGATGTGGTACTCCTTATAAAGGGCATTGGATCCTTCAAAGCAAAAAGAGCGAAGACCTTTCTCCCTCTTAACCCATTGAAAAAATCTATAAGGTTCATTTCACCGTTCTTCCTTTTTTCAAGAAAGGTAAGGAAGTAACGAACAAGGTAAATCCATTGAACTCCTTCTACCTGCTGCAATTGAGGGGAGGGGTTTTTACCAGTAAGGTACAGATAATACTGATAGGCAAAGTCCACTCCGGAATGCCCTGTCAAACTATGGGTAAGCCAGAAACGTGGATTGATTTCGATGAGCTTATATTGTCCGTCCCGCGGGTCCTTTTTATATTCAATCATACTGACTCCTTTTAGCCCAAGGGTTTTTAATAATGGAACACCTGCTTCTACAAGTTCTGGTATTCGCTTGCTTACGATATGCGCCCCCGTTCCAAACTGAGCCGGGAATTGGTGGTTTTTTTGAAGTGTGAAGAGGGCGAGCAATTCCATCTCTTCATTATAGAATGTGGCTACTTTATAGAAGCATTTGTTATCTCCAGGGATGATTTCCTGAATGATAAGCTCTCCAAATTTCCTGTATATAGGAAAGATTTTCTTTAATTGAATGGCGTCTTGTATATGAATGGCCTTTTTATTTACATGTTTTCTGAATTCGTGCCCGAATACAGGCTTTAGAATACAAGGAAATTCTAATTGACCGATTGCTTCTTCAAGTTGCTCTTCGTTTTCCACAAAAAAGGTTTTCGCTGTCGGTACATGATGTTTCAAGGCTAGTTCATAGGTTTTTTTCTTATCTAATAGATCCATAATCAAAGAGTGGTCTGGATATAGAAATAAGTAATACTGTGACAATTGATCTCTGAATTTAGAGATAAAGACCACATAATCATCTGCACCTGCGTATAGAACGGGCTTATCTTCAAGTTGCATCGCTACATCTTTTAGAAAGGAGAGCAGCTCAGTTTCTTGGGTTAAGGGGCTTGGACATACCCCACAGGTGGCAAGTCTTGATTTTCCCCTTGAATGGGGGCCGGCAGTATCAAATGCGTAAACATCAATTCCTTTCGTGGAAAGAGCATGGATGATCCCAACCCCATTTGCGCTTAAATCAAGGACAACTGCTGGATTAGATGACTTCATATTTCCCCTCCTGAAACGAATAGACTTTGGTAAGTCTCAACAATCTTCCCAATCATAGCTTCACGAGTGAGATGTTTTCTGGCATATAGAGAAGCGTTGCTGCCCAGTTTCCTCCGTAGCGGCTCATTTGTAATCAAGTGTTTGAGGTGGTTGGCCAACTGACTGACATTTCCAGGTTGTACAATGATGCCTGTATCATTATGATGGATGATTTCCGTGATGCCGCCACAATCGGTTGTAAGTATGGCAGAACCGCTATGCATGGCTTCTATGATTGATATCGGTAAATTGTCATTGATAGTTGGCAGAACAAAAATATCCGTTTTGCTTAAAATAGCAGGGATATCATCTCGTTTACCTAAGAATCGGACGTTTGACAGTCTTAAAGATTGAACTTGAGCTTCGAGTGTTTCCCGCATTTCCCCGTCTCCGACAATTTGGACTTCTATATCTGTACTTACAGTCTTTATCCGGGAAAGGGCATTAAATAAATCGGAATGTCCTTTTCTTGGACCAAGTCTGGCAATACACGAAATGACAACCTTTCCTTTTTTCTCGACTCGCGCCATTGATTTAAAATCAATTCCTGTATTAATGGTCGTCATCTTGGCAGGATTCGCACCAAGTGATCTCAATGGATCACGGAAAGAGTCACTCAAAATCACCAGATGGGTTGCATAGTCAATCGCCTTCTTTTCTATTTCTTTGTAGTACACCTCTTCTTCAGATCCTTTTTCAATCCGGTTGAACTTTACACGGCTTAGAGTAAACATGCCGTGGGGGGTAAATAGAAGCGGCTTATTTAGATTTTCGTTAAATCTTCCTAAAATGTTGGCTGTAAATAAATCCTGAGCATGAAGAATGTCGTATTTTTCCAATTTAATTGTTTTCATCATCTGCTCATAAATATAGAGGAGTCGGCAGCTCTGAATGATCTTACTCGTATACGTTCCATACCTATTTTGAAAAAAGTTCTTTAGTTCGGGAACAACAACTTCCCGCAATTTTTCCACTTTGCTTTGAGAAAACTGATTTGGAGAAATGATATCAACTTTATGACCTAAAGCACGCAGACCATCACGCATGCTTGTAATGTAGTTGGATAAACCGCCCGTATGGGGATAGTCCCAAAAAGTTGCAATCAGAATGGAAAGTTTCTTATTGTCTGTTTTTCGCTTCGTTTTTTCAGATTTGCTTTTCTTCTTACGGTCTTTCTTCCTGCGTTTAGACCCCTTGTCGGAGTCCTTTAATTTTGTCGTAATTGTCTTTGCTTTTATCCCGTAATAGTTGTCTAGGGCAGATACTACGTAAGGATAGGGGAAATATAGTTCCTTCATTTCCAGACCCTCCTAATAACTTCAAATGCCTCTGCATAACGGACCCCAACCGTCATGCCCCTTACACTTGCCAAATGTTTGATTCCCTCATAAGACCTTGGGTGAGGGAAGTCCCTCATTTCTACATCATAATGTTTTAAAGAAGCCAGTTTATCATCAATCACTTCTGAAATGTCTACATAATAATTGGGTTTGAATTGTTTGTCATTTGTCTGTGTATTCCATTCGCTGGACGAGACCGTTTCAAAGGTGATCAATTCAATCGGCTGATTGGTCGGTACAGGCCGGACTGCTGTTAAGACGGCTTGAAAGGTGATTTGATGATCACGATTCACATCTCCGTAATGATGGGTAAAAATTTGGGTTGGTCGGTAAATATCAATTAATTTTTCTATTTCTTTTGTGAAAAGATGAAGAGGCATCATTTCCAGTTCAAGATTAGGATGCTCCAGGAAAATGACTTCTTTAATCCCTATTTCTTTATTAGCTTTCCTGGCAAGCTGTTGAATATGATGGGCTTCTTCTTTCCTTCCATTTGCTGTAATGATCGAGACCACTCTATTTCCTTGATCTACTAGTCTTTTTAGTGTTCCTGCCGTACCGAGTAGTTCATCATCCGGATGTGCTGCTATGACCAATACAGTTTCTTTCATTCCCTTCACCCCATTTATATATCTATTACATTACTATATGTATCCTTATATAGAGTCGAAACAGACACTAGCACAGGGCTAAAGTCTGTTTCTTATTTCTTCTTCTTTTTTTGAGTAATGCTGATCCCACCGCTGATGATTTGTAATCTTACATATCCATCCCCATCGATCCAAATAAAGAAATCAGGTCCTGCAGTCAAAAAAGTTCCTTTTTCATCAAGTAGATTATTTCCTGAAAATACGTTGATTTTGTCACCGAGTGTGAAATATTTATTCAAAATCGCCATCGTATTCACTGATTGGGAAGGAAGCGAGACCGGATGCTCATTTCTTTGCTGTTTTCTTTGTTGGAGCTTTCCGCTTTCCAATGTTTTTGGCGGGTTCAACTTTAGGCTATCAGGGCGGTTATCACTAATGGATTTTCCAGCTGCGCTATCAGGTCGTTTCAATTTTAATTTTTTTTCAGCAGATGTGATTGAATGTAAACTAGTAAACCTCTCATTTTTAGGAAGTGTAGTGAAGTCTGTTTTGCTTAAATCCATTTTTTTTGATGACTCCTCTGTCTGGTTGACATCCTGTTTTACCTTTTTTGATTCTGCATTTGATCGAAGGATGTGGAATTCGAAGCCTGAAGTACCCTTTCTATCGCGATTTACGATTTTTGCAGGTCTCCAATCAGTGCGAAGGAGTTGATATCTCACTTTGTCTGCTGCCAGGTTTGATTCTCGGATGTCAACATCAGTAGATGGCTCAGTTTCTGTTATGTTCTTCACGCATTCTTTTGACTGGATGTCTTTCTTTCTAAAAGGTGGGTCTGTCTTTTTCTTAAGAGTATCTGCCTGTTTAATGTCATCGCGCAGATTGGACGGTCTGAGTTCATTATCTATTTCACCCGTTTTTTTAGAGTCATCATCAGTTATTGGCGTGCTTTTAAAAGGTGAGCTTGAAGGAAAGTGTGATTCTTTAGGTGATAGATTATGTTTTTTTTGATTCTTATGTTTTCCAATCGTGGGTTCACTGCTGTCCAGTGTATGATGTTTGTCTGAATAGGTATTCTGCTGAATATCTTTTGAACGTTCTGCTTTGAGCGGATTCTCCAGATCTTCTGCCTTTTGTACAGGTTGTATGTCAGGAGGCGCGTTCGCTTGAGAACTTGATTTGGAAAGAGTTTTGCTGTGATCTATATAGTTGATTCTTTCTGAAGAGGATATCCCTCTTGATAGATGGAAAGGAGATTTTCGTGATCGTTTATGCCTTCGTGGCTTAATTCGAGAAAGTATCATGCTCGGCTGTTGTTCTTCTGATTCAAGAGTGAGATCGAATGTAGGTCGATCGCATGCTTCATGAAAATCAGTTGATTGGTCAAGACTGCTCATCATATGACTAATGATGTGAGATACTTGTGTTGAATTAACATATGCCGGATGTTGCTGTAATTCTTCATTAGCATTCACGTTTGTTTTTTTGACAGCATGATAGCTCACGAAGATGGATTGATTGTGACAAGGGACCAGAAGATCATCGTAATAAAAGGAGGAAAAAATCCTTGGCAAAATGTATTCATTTATAAAAAGACAACAATTGGGCATGAGCTTCACTCCATGTCTCTGTATCTATTGATAATCTATTCAAAAGCCCTGACAGAGTGATTCAAATTTTGGGGTTATACCACAAAATAGGCTATACATTCCTTTTTCACCTACATATATTGATAATGAATTGTAGACAAATTGTAAAGGAGTGGGAACACATATGGTTGATGAGTTTGAGTATGATGATTTCTCGAAAAGTGACAGCGATCATTACGACGATGATGAGCATTGCGAAGGAGATCCTGATGAGCAAGATGAGCTATGTATAGGGGACCCTGATGAACAAGAAGAGTTATGCGTTGGAGATCCTCACGAAACGGATGAGTATTGTGAAGGAGACCCCCATGATCATCATGAATGCAAACCTGATCATTGCAAAAAACCGGACTTTGACCGGATTCCATGTCAATCCATTGACGAGGTATTGAATACAATATTCCAGTTGGGTGATCATCTTGAAGTATTAAACGAGGATGAGTTGATTGGCTGTGGAGGAACTTTTGTAGCAGCTTATGACAATATTCTGGTCTGGATGGATCATGAAGCAAATGTCAATTTCACAGATTTATGCGGCCCGATTAGTGTCAGGAAAATCGGTTCCAAACATAAGAGAAAAAAGAAAGAAAATGATAAAAGTAAGAAACATAAAGGCGATCACCATCGGGATAAGAAGAAAGAGAAAAAGTCAGGTTCAAAAGATAAGAAAGAAAAGGGTTCAAGAAAAAAAGAAGGAAGCAAGAAGGAAAGAAAAGATGAACGTAGTGTAAATGAAGAAGTCCTGAACTTCGTAAAACTTGAGAAAGAAGAACATTCTGATGAAAGTGCATCCGTAGTAACACTGGATGTTCATCTAGATTCAGAGGACACTGAATTGCTGGAAAGTGAAGCGGCTACTGAAGAGAACCTCCTTGAAAGTGTTTCAGGAGCTGTGATATCCGAATCAGTTGTGGAGGAACCTTTAGGGGAAATGGACTCAGAGACAGAAAGTGATGAATTATCAACAGAATATGCTTCTGACACAGAGGAAGTTATAAACGATGATAGCCTGGATCCAACAATGGAGCAGGATACATGGGAAGATGAGGACGAACGGACTGAAGAGGCTTCTGGTGAAAATGAACTGACAGAGACTTCAAATGAAGATGAACGGACAGAGCTTTCTGAAGACGATACCTTATCTGTTAACAAAGATGAAACCTTGTTCATTCTAGAAGAGGATTCTTTGAAAATGGACTCTGATCTTTCGTCAACGAACTCTATGCCTGATGAGAATAAAGATTAATTACTCTAGTAAATGACCAAATACAAAAATTTTTTTGAAATCTAGTTATCTGCCTTAACGTATTTTTCGGTTCAGCATAAAAATAGAGTAAATACCGAAAGGAGGAAACATTATGTCTCATTTATTCAACGATGGAAGTATGGCAGATTTTCTTAATAAAATTTTATCTCTAGGTGATAAAATCGAAGTCCTATCAGGTGACGAACAAATCGAAGAGGGTTCATTTGTCTATGCAAGTGATAACTTCGTTGTTTGGGCTGACGACGACGGCCATATGAACACTTCCAATTTAAATAATGTAACTGTACGTAAAGTATAGTCAACATTATTTAATAAAAGCAAAAATGACTGGAAGCTCTCCAGTCATTTTTCTTTTCTAAAAAAACGAAATGATAGGTAAAAGCCCTATCAAATTCTGATTTATTTAATATAAATATATAGACTAATGTATCACGGTAAAGAAAGGAGGAGGCATTATGGGTTTTTCAGATAAACTTAATAAAGTACTAAAGCTTGGTGATAAAATCGAAGTTCTATCCGGAGCAGATAAAATAGACTGCGACGGAACATTCATTAAAGCGGAAGATCACTTCTTAGTTTGGTCTAATGGTGATGGGGACGTTTTATTTACGCACTTGGATCAGGTAACGGTGAAAAAAGTTTAATTATGATTGAGGTAGTACTTTTTATGAAAAGTACTACCTTTTTATATGGTCCTAGGCATGTCCAACCAATTTATTGAAAACGTTCTTCCCGGTATGTATGAAAGGAAAGGACGTTTTCATATTTAAGATATTTTTTTGGTGGAACGAAATGGTACAGAAAAGGAAACTACTTAAGTTTTTTCCAGGCATTATGGAGATCGGGGTCCAGTGTTTTAACATGACCCAGGAACTCGCCGGTTAAACCAAACTTCTTCATCCCTTTTAAAAGCTTCGTTGGTACGGGAGAATCCGATGTGAACGCCCTCTTATGATCAATCACTTTGAATTCGCCTTCTTCATTCATTAACATATGACGAACCTCCGTATCCCACCTTGTGAAACCTAATCTCTTAAATTCTCCCAAAACAAATAAAATCTTTTTCGTCATGTCCTCATCGATATGGCCTTGTCGTTTCATATGGCGGGCAAGAGATATTCCTTTAACAAATTCCATTACAATGTAATTGTCACCGAATTCGTAAAGGCGGGGCATAATGGGTGAGGCCTGCCCAATTTTCATCGCTTCCAATTCCCGTTCGTGTGTTTCTTCTCTAAAAAAGTATTTTAAAACTTTATCTTCAGCAACCTTGTAAATCTCGCCGTCTTTCCCATCCCCGATCATCGCATAAGCTGCTAATTCTTTCTTTGAAATTTTCTTCTTTCCTGCGAAAAGATTTTCCACCGGTGTTCACTCCTTAAAAAGTAGTTGTTACTTTTTCTATAGTGTATGGAAATAGATATACTTTTGTAACCGAGCCAAATGCTGAAATTACGAAAGAACATAACCGACCGATTAACGATATTCTACTAATTCAGAAACGGCTTAATGGTTGAATCGATGATCATTTTTTCCAGATTTCATCAGGATGTTCTCTCAAATTCACTGGACAATTGTTTTTTTATGACACCACAGGATGTTTGTCTATACATATTCCTCTTGTCTTCATAGACTATAGTAACTCTGTTTAGCTATTCTTCACTGTTTAATAGGAATAAACTTGATATAAGAAGAAGGTGAGAAATATGTCAACTAAAAGAGATCGCAATAAGGCTGACAAGCGAAAGAAATATACGGGGGAAAAAGATAAAAAAAGAAACAAAGAACCTAACGGTCTTCAACATGAAGTCCAAGCCATTCATGAAGAAATAGGCTCTTGTCGTATCCAGGGTCCTCAAGGCGAACCGGGACCTCAGGGAGAGCGGGGGCTTCAAGGTGAACCGGGACCTCAGGGAGAGCGGGGGCTTCAAGGTGAACCGGGACCTCAGGGAGAGCGGGGACTTCAAGGTGAACCAGGACCTCAGGGAGAGCGGGGGCTTCAAGGCGAACCGGGACCTCAGGGAGAGCGGGGGCTTCAAGGTGAACCGGGACCTCAAGGAGAGCGGGGACTTCAAGGTGAACCGGGACCTCAGGGAGAGCGGGGACTTCAAGGTGAACCGGGATCTCAGGGAGAGCGGGGACTTCAAGGTGAACCGGGACCTCAAGGAGAGCGGGGACTTCAAGGTGAACCGGGACCTCAGGGAGAGCGGGGGCTTCAAGGTGAACCGGGACCTCAGGGAGAGCGGGGGCTTCAAGGCGAACCGGGACCTCAGGGAGAGCGGGGACTTCAAGGTGAACCTGGACCTCAGGGAGAGCGGGGACTTCAAGGTGAACCGGGACCTCAGGGAGAGCGGGGGCTTCAAGGTGAACCGGGACCTCAAGGAGAGCCCGGACCTCTTGGATCATGCAATTGTGGTAGTAGTTATTGTACTATTTACAGAACTGGTGGAGACCTCATTATTCCAGATCAGCCTATCCTTTTTAATCATACGGGTATCAGTTCAAAAGGGGACTTTATTCACACAGGAACATCTATAATAGTAGTTTACGAGGGAGTCTATAAGATAAGTTATAACGTCATATTCACAAGTGGGAAAACAGGGTTCAGTAGAGGAGGGGCTTATGCAATATTCTTGAATGGTTCCATCGTAAATTCCAGCAGGTATGGAAACCAAATGGGGGTTTTCACCACAGCTCCAGTGACACTCGACTCTATTTTTCAAGTCAATGGGGAAACAATCATTACGGTACCGGCAGGTGGGAAATTAGAACTTAGGAATATTGGTCAGACATCGGATAATCTAATTAGTAATGTAGATAACACCTCCATAAACAGTGCAGGATTAACCATAGTAAAACTAAACTAGAAATCGTGTGCATCCCTTTATCGGATACCTTCAGAGTGTTAGGATGAAACATCGTTTTGAAACTGGTTACTATCATTTTTTAGTAGAAGTGACGTACGATTATATACATACGTCACTTTATTATATTTACGGGGAAAGACCGTCCAATAGAAAGATGGAAACTATTTAAATGGTTTGCCATTACCTTTTCTTTTTCATGATTTCTAACCCCTGTTGATCTAATGCATATTTCACACCCTGTTGAAGAATGGAGAAGGAAGGGATCTGATTCATGCGATAACCACTCTTCGTTATTTGAATGCTCAATTCAGATGAGATACCCACCAATAAACAGTTGGTTCCTAAAAGTGTCGCTGCACCTACAAATTTCTCGATAAATGTAAGTGTATAGTCGTCGACACCGCTAAGGCTCGTCAAATCGATAATTAAATACTCTGCTTTGTAACGGGGGGAGATTAAGGAGTGTTTTATTAAGCAGTTCCTCTGCACGCACTTCATTATAACGTCCCACAAGTGGAACGACCAGAATGGATTCGAGTACAGGAATAATAGGTGAAGAGATCTCTTTGATCATATTAGACAAGACTTCTGTTCGAAGGTTCGTCACGCGCTCCAATTCTTTTTGTGCCGCTATAGTTTGTTCTTCCAGGAGGGCATTTACATTTAAGGAAGGAGATATATCTGAAGAGAAAAACTCATATACACTGCAGTCATCCCCTTGTATTTGACTCTTCAGAACCCGGTACCAGACGTTTGAGCCAAACAACCCGGTAAACACGCCAGCCCAATGACCTGGAAGAAATGTCCCTTCGATTTCTTTCCCTTGGGCACGATTTACTTTGTACTCCCAGCCATTACAGAATTGAACGACAGCTTTCTTCTCATTGATTGAGTAGGAAAGTATTTCGGTGATTCCCCAACCTGCGGTTACATATGTATTTGGAAGCTTTTCCAATATTTCATGTGTGCTTCCGCTGGAATCTAAATAAAACTCACTCACTATACGACCAGTTCGATAACCAGCCGTTTCAAGTACCAATCGAGCCTCTTTTTCACCTGCGATTTCCTCAATGGAGTCAATCAACGTCTTGAATGCAGTATTTACCCAAAAGAGAACGACTTCATCATTCTCAAACATAATGGAACCTTTGTCCAGGTCCCAATCGAATATAGAGCCATTTACATCAATATCATATTTTGTCATCACATTACCCCCAACACCATTTTCGTATGTCTATCTCTTTATCCTTGAAATAATAATTCAAATGATATTCTATTACCCTTATTCAATAAGAAATAAACGAATTATTTTAAAAGGTTTTTATTTCCCCAGGATTCTATTTCTAGCACTCCAATGAAGCTCTTGAAAGAGTGGACATCTTGATGTACAGCTGAATAATGTAAAAACCCGAACAATGTTACCTCCTTACAAAGAAGATAAATGAGTTCGGGTTTTTCGACTAATAAACGTTTGTTCCGGCCTCCTATGGTATTCTACCAATTGGTAAGAATGCCGGTACTATTTAGTTGATCGCTTCACATATGGATAAATGGGATCGACCAGATTGAATTCATATGTTTCTCCATTTACAATTCCTACGACTTTGTCACTGTCATACAGTTCAAGCAAGAATTCGGCCATTTCCTTGGCAGTATGATATTGGGGGACAGTGCCGCTATATTCGAAATCAGTCACGCCTAACGAACGCTGAGCAAACTCGGTTTCAGTCGCTGCCGGAGCCAATACCTTCGCTTTCATACTGGCTCCTTGTGATTGGAGTTCCTGAGCTAGACCTTCTGTGAACGCACTTACATAGAATTTTGTTCCACAGTAAGTTACAGCATCTGCCACGATGGTATATCCACCTCCTGAGGATACATTGATGAGCTGAGTGCCAGCCACACTTTTGTATTCACGGACAAACAGGGAAGATAACACGGTCAAGGCTTCGATATTAAGCCTTAACATGCTTTTAATTTTAGAAAGGTTTTGATCCGCAACGGAATCGAAATTACCAAATCCGGCATTATTAATAAACGTTTCAATATCATAGGGCTTTAAACTCTCATAAAAAGAGTAGACGTTCTCACTTTTCGATAAATCGCTCGTCATGGTGACAACATCCACTTCAGGATTAATGGTCATTATCTCTTCTTTGAGCTTATTTAATTTGTCTTCTCTCCTGGCGACGGCAATAATATTCTTCCCCCTGGATGCAAATGCAAGGGCTGCTTCATATCCGATTCCAGAGCTTGCTCCTGTTATGACTGTATAGTTCATGTTTTATTCCTCCTGTCTTGTTATGGTACAATTTTATCGTAAGGGTTAGAGTTCACTCTAAGTCAAGTATTTATTCTATGGAGGAATCATACATGTATAGTATCAGCCAAGTGTCGGAAATCCTGGGGATAAATCCTCATACCCTCCGTTACTACGAAAAAGAAGGTATTATCACACCTGACCGCTCTACAGCAGGTGTTAGAAGCTACACAGATTCTCACATCAAGTGGTTGAATTTCGTCCTGAAACTGAGGGAAACAGAGATGCCGATTTCCGATATTAAGAAATATACACAATTTTACTTGGAAGGACCTCATACAACCAAAGAAAGATTAACCTTGTTAGAAGAGCATCAGTTAAAGATACAGAAACAGATTCAATCATTGGTTTCTACAAATGACATGTTGACTTACAAGATCGACGCATATAAAGAGCTTATAGGCGTGAAAAAAAGCGAACATAATATACGGGTACTACCAACTACCATTGATCTAGAAAAAAACTGAATGTCAAACGAGCATGAGTTCGATAGGGAGGAAACGATCAAATGAGCTCTTTTCTAACCTAGTCTTTTGAAGCAAGTGAAAATGATAATAATAAAGGTGATGGATACAAAGATGAATACTGAACTCGGCAAAGTAACAAATGATTGGTACTTAGCTTTTGAACAGTTCGATTGGATGAATCTCTTAATCTTCCTGATTTACGTTTCACTCATCTTTCTAGTGCGAATGATCATCCTTTCATTTACAAAGAGAATGAAGAACAGTGATAAGAAGTGGCTGTTTCAAATGGATTCCCTCGTCAGGTATCTCTTAAATTGGTTAACGACCTATGGAATATTATTATTTATCTTGTTTTACTTCTCGGATTCCTCTTGGATGTTTCGGGAGATTGTATCTGTTGGCAAGGTAAAAGTGACGTTTTTTCTACTTATCATCGCAATCCTCATTATTTCGATTGCAAACCGATCTTCCAAAATGATTACCAAATACTTACTTCCTGCTATATATCAGCGCTACGACTTAGATCGAGGCGTCCAATTCACTTTTGATAAAATGTTCCACTACAGTATAATGGTTTTAGCCATTTTCATAAGTTTGACAACGGTAGGCATTGACTTAAGTGCATTGACTGTCTTTGCAGGGATAATAGGAGTAGGAATTGGATTCGGTTTACAGAATATCGCATCTAATTTCATTTCTGGAATCATTTTATTATTTGAACGGCCAATTAAAGTTGGAGACCGTGTAATCGTGAATGAGGTGATTGGTGATGTGGAAAAAATCAATATGAGGGCGACGATCATCAAGACGCTGGATAATGAGCATATCATTGTACCCAATTCTTATTTTCTGGAGGAACAGGTAGTGAACCGTTCCTACTCTGATCCAAGACTCCGTTTAGTCATCCCTGTGGGCGTGGCATATGGAAGTGATGTGGAGCATGTAAGAAAACTGCTTTTGGAAGTCGCAGAAGCAGAAGAAATTGAATCAGAAACAGTCCTAATAGAACCAAAGCCCTTTGTCAATTTCGTAGGCTTTGGCAGTTCTTCGTTAGATTTCGAATTATTTGTATGGATTACTAATCCAGATAAAGTCATTCCCATCAAGAGCAGTCTGCATTTCCGCATTTATAAAGCCCTAACAGACAACAAGATCGAAATTCCATTTCCACAACAAGATCTACATGTTCGGACGATAGATATAGAAGCAGCAGGTTTGTTTAAAAAATAATGTTCTTTTTTCCATTGAGCGGATGCTTTTCGGCAGCAAGATCAGAGTTGTATAGTATTTCTATTCCATATGTGTTACCATTACATCTTAGAGTAAATAAAGGACGTGATCATTCATGATTAACATTCAAATCCCACAAGCGGATATTTCCATAACGGAACGAAGCCAGCCAAATAATTCAGATGAACCCAGGATTAAAAGTATCCAAGGCTTCATCGATCTTCATGAAATCCCGAGGGATAAGGGCGGTATTATTTTATTTTATAATATCAATGATGAGCTTCTATTCGTTGGGAAAGCAAGAAAATTGAGACAAAGAGTCAAAAAGCACCTTGAAGACAACGTCTCACCGTTACGTAACCACAGGGATGAAGTCTATAGAATCGACGTAGCCATTGTAGAAGACGCAATGGACAGAGATATTTACGAAACATACATCATCAATAAGTTACAGGCGAAATACAACGTAGATAAAGTTTTCTACCAATAAGAAACACCGAAAAGGTACCATTGTCAACTATGAGACACTGGTACCTTTTCAATAGAAAGATTCGATATGTTCCATTCATTCCATTTACCTCTTTATGAGCAGTTCTATTCAGAATATGGTGGATTCCATTTAATCATCAGCTCTTCCCGAATTCCGAAATACGTCGTATCCGTACGATCAATTGCGCCATAAGTCACCTCACATTCATCATGTGTCCATCTAATCGTAATGGACACAATAACCGATGTCCTCCTTACACCGGCAATCTCTATGTCGACCGTCTGATTCAGATTAAATGATGTTTGAAAACCTAGTTCCGTCCTTTTAGTCGAAGGAGGGGAAGGGGCATCGTCAATGTTGACATACTTTCTATTTCTGTCAACTATGTCATAGGCAATAAAAGATTTCCCTGGTTTCATACAGTATATGATTTGTACGATCCTTCCACTCTTTAAGGTCGAACCTTCAAAAGCTTCATGAAAAAGATCTTCATACTCGATAACCTCGTTAAGCATAATGGGATTTATCGTTCCATTCACTGGATTACCTCCTAAGTATATGTCTGTAAAGCTTTTATAGTAATACTTATTGGAGGAAGGCCATACATAGAACAACAGTTGAGAATGAATAGAGGCACATAGATTTTATGGCTGTTTATTCGTAACAATATTTTCTGAAGGGGGGCCAATGACTACCCCGCTTGTTCCCTCGATGGGTTCGAGTGCTTTTTTCATAACTCTTGGGTTAATGTTATAGGCCTGCTGATAAACATCAAGTGGCGTTTTAGTCAACATGGTCGAGCCTTCCTGTGTTTGGAATTGATCGTTATTAAAGAATAGAAGTAACTGAGTGTCATCTGAATTTGCTGCAATCCAGTGCCAATACCCCATTGGGATAAAGACTGTTTCACCTGATTTCACAAGATTAAATGTCAGTACATTATTAGTAGTCGGATCCAGGATTCCAACAGTGACTGAACCTGATACGAGATAAGTAAGTTCCCATGCATTAGGATGCCAATGGGGTTCTCGTATAAAGCCTTTGGACATCCTTAAATTCGCAATGGAACCTCCGATCATGGCAGGCATTTGGGTAGATGATAGTAAATACGCTATATTTTCAGGATTTCTTTCAAACAGGACACTATTTTCTATGTCAAAAAAAAGGTTTGGTGAGCCTTTACCTGTCAAATTTCTATTATCGGTGATGTATCCCGATGTTGGATTGGTCATTTGATCTTCTCCTTTTCTGTATGATCTTATATTATTCTATGAAAAAGAGAGAGTTTTGATTGGATACTTGTCCAGGTCTTTTTTCCTCAACATTTCACACCGTTTCTTCCTGTATTCATAGTAGATTCAAAACCTGCCTAACGAAAGATACAAATAATGATAAAATACAGATGTAAATAGACTCATCCTATTAATTGATATGGATACTTCCACTCCGTATTTCCACTAAATATGATCATAAGGAAGGGTGAATGTGATGAATCTTGCTTTTACTAAAATAATTGAACCAGACACAATCGCGGTTAACGCCATGAACCGTTGGGATAATGATCCTGAGTTAATCCCATTCATCAGACCAAATAGGGACAGAAAAGACCTTGAACATCGCTCTAATATAACATTGAATGAATTGAGTAAGCGATTGGATACTCACCACATTTACCTTATCTATCTGGATCAACATCTGATAGGGGAAATGAATTATATGGTCGATCCCGGTCATCTGTACAAAAAAGAAAGAGGTACCGCTTGGGTAGGAATCACCATCGGGGAAAGGGAAGGACGGGGAAAAGGAATAGGATTCAAGGCCATTCAATACCTGGAAAAAGAAATTAAGAGGCAGGGACTGAATAGGATTGAACTGGGAGTATTTGAGTTTAATACTCAAGCATATAAGCTCTATCAAAAACTGGGTTACCAGGAGATAGCCAGAATTTCATCATTCACATTCTGGGATAATAGAATGTGGGAGGATATCCGGATGGAAAAGTATGTTGGAGAACGAATATGAAAAGACATACAGAGGTGAAAGTGGAGGAAGTTCCCGTAGAAGACAAATTCAAATTTTATCCTTATCTACTTTTAGCAGATGATAGCGATGAACTCGTCAGGGATTATTTATTTGAAGGTGATATGTATTCTATTAAATATGGAAATCATATTGCCGGAGTCATTTTAATGCTCTTATCTTCAGAAAACGTAGTGGAAATAAAAAATATGGCTTTGGATGATGCTTATCGTGGAATTGGAATAGGGAAAACGGTTCTGAACCAGATCACTGAGATGTATAGGATGAAAGGCATGTTAAAGGTAATTGTGGGGACAGCCAATTCAAGTATCGGCAATCTTGCTTTCTATCAGAAGGCCGGATTTCGAATGACTGGAATTAGGAAGGATTTCTTCAAAAGGTATCCCGATCCCATTTTTGAAGATGGGATTAGAGCATTGGATATGGTCATGTTTGAGATGGTTTTGAGAAAGTAACCAGCACCCTCCATTGTCATGTTTTTGAAATAATTGTAACAAAAATTCTCCCTCAGCTACATGACGGTCCTATTCAGCTTGCTTCATGTCCGTATGATGTAACATGAATGGGTTGGTATACCCATAACCCTAATAATAGTTTTCAAATTGATTTAGGATATCCAGTGCGCTTCTGTGTACAGGATACTCTTTCCTTTAACCTTACCTCGGATTGCAAAATTAAAGTGAATGTAAAATCGTGGTAACCATTAATCTATTGTCTTAAAGTAAAATGAAAATAGATTAATGAGGGGGCGAGCACATGGATGAAACGATTTATAATCATGAAGACTTATTTGAGATGCTGGATTCATTATTAAAGGAACCTGCAGAATTTTGGGATGATTTTTTTGCTGATCGTAATAAATCAGTACCCATTTTTGTAAATGCACCTGATGAGAATCTAGTCTCGTATGTGAAAAGCGGGGCAATCACCGGGGGGAAAGTACTGGAACTAGGATGTGGGCCAGGCAGAAATGCGATTTACTTAGCGGAAAATGGGTTTGAGGTAGATGCAGTCGATGTATCGAAAACTTCCCTTGAATGGGCAAAGGAACGAGCAGATAAAAGAAAACTGAGCATAAACTTTCTTCACCAAAATATTTTCGATTTTGACAACAAACAAAGAAAGTATGATTTTATTTACGATTCAGGATGTTTTCACCATATAGCTCCCCATAGAAGGATGAGTTACATAAATGTTATTGATCAATCATTAAAGAAAGAAGGCTACTTTGGTATAACATGTTTTCTTAAGGGCGGTAAATTAGGCGGATCCGAAATATCTGATTGGGAAGTGTATAGAAGACGATCCCTTATGGGGGGGTTAGGTTATACAAAAGAAAGATTAAAGGATGTATTCCATATATTAGAACCGATAGAAATCAGAAATATGAAGGATACATTTCCTAATGAAAAGTTATTTGGATCCTCTGAGTTATTGACAGGATTATTCAGAAAAAGTTCATTATGAACAGTGTTCACGGTGCTTGGTTTCTATTTCGTAACGTTGAAAGGCTCCATTTTCAACAAGAAAAGATGCATCGAAGATAAGCTTCAAACCTGCTCTAGGGATAGGAGAGAGGTGATTTTTCAGATGAATTCTATAGACTATGTATCTACCTATAAGGGGGCCACTATTTTGTTTGAAACAGTATTAGGAGAACCATCACCAAAAAATAATGAATCGGAGGGAAAGATAAAATACAGTATTCCAGGGTAACCGCATACTTCTTATGCACTCAAACAGAGGCGATTACAAATTTCCGGGAGGCGGTGTGGAAGAAGGTGAGACATTGTCTGCTGCACTCATCAGGGAAGTGACTGAAGAAACAGGCTACCTGCACTGTGTAGTTAAAGAGCCCCTAGGGATTGTTACACAAAGGCATATGGACGTCCATGAAGAAGATGCCTTATTCGAAATGACCTCCCACTATTTTCATTGTGAACTAACACACCGGGATAGAATTCCTCAACAGTTAGAAGAGTACGAATGTGAGCTTGAAATGATTCCTAAATGGGTTCCACTTAATGATGCCATTGAAGAGAACGAAAAGTTGGCGTGAAGGCTCGATCACCCTCGCTGGATCCAAAGGGAGAATTTTGTATTAAGAGAGTTGAAGAGCTTAACGTATCTGGGTTAATGATTATCCTATTCAGTTCAGGGATATTTTTGAGCTTTTGAAATTGATGAGAAAAAGGGCTGAGAATCAATGATCCCAGCCCTTATTATGCATAGTCATTGAAAGGTCAACCCATACTTTTTAAGCTCTTCTGTATCATTCGGCAACGTCACATACCCCTCTAACTGCATATCAAGCTTTTCAAGCAGCTTGGAGGATGAATCATTATCATGGGTAGTAATCGCTACTAGACGGTTAAACCCCAATTTTTTTGCAAGTTTCACCGTAGCACATGCTGCTTCTAGGGCATATCCCTTAGATTGATGCTCAGAGAGAAAGGCGAAGCCTATATCTACATCTTCCAGTCCTTCGCGTTTAATCAATCCACACAAACCTATTGGAATATGATCCTCCTTACGTTCAGTCAAGAATAATCCAAACCCTTCCCTTTCATACATGGCCCTTGGACCGTTCACAATGTAACTCCTTGCATCATCCAATGTCCGGATGCCTTTATCACCAATATATTTCAGCCATCCGGGTTCATTTAACAATTTTTGAATGAATCCTGCATCAGATAATTCGACCCATCTTAATATGAGTCGGTCTGTTTCAGTCACGTTCATATGAATCACCCCATTTATAATCGTTCATTCTTTATTCTAGCTTATAAAATAATGAAAATATATATCATTCATTCACAATCTCCAATGTTCCTTGAATCCTTTCCTTCGCCCCTTTACGCCACTTTTTTACCGCAGAAAGGGATACATCCTCGATCTCAGCAATTTCACTTACCGATAACATATGGAAACATGTGTAAATAACCCACTTCCTCTGATTTTCCGTTAATCCTTCACAGTGAAGATAAGAGAAATTCTTGTTCAAGTGCAACCTTTGCTTGGTCATCGTTTATTAACTCGAAAAAATCTGCTTCCTTGAAGATACTTTTTTCTTCATTTTTATTTTCAATGGTTAATTGTGAAAGAATCCTTCCGCGGATATATGAGTAAGCATATGCAGAAAAAGTCCCTTTTTCAGGATCAAATTTCTGATACGATTCCCAGAGAGCGATGAGACCGGTCTGGTAGTATTCAGGTTTGTTTTTGTATATGTGTAGAGAGTGAATGATCTTATGGATCATCATGTCATATTGCAAATGAAGGTCTTCGAATGTTCCCAACTTTTTTTCCTTCTGATCAGCGCGCTTCACTTTAAATTCCCAGGTATCCTTACCTTAAAAGGAAAGTGAGCGAAGGACAAAAGGGGCAAGTTTGGATTTTAATAGAAGAAACTCAGCTTAAATATGGATGAAAAACGCAATTCTTCAAGGGTTATAGGGATTACTTTATATCATTCTTATCATGCTGTCCTTATTGGTGATGTGTTTACGACTTCATACAATAAGCAATACTAAAAGGAAAAGCCTGAATGTAAGAAGGTGAGAATTTGCCAAAGAAGAACAGTTCAGCAACATTAGACCCGGAGAGCAAAATCCTAAAGCTCGAACGAATGTTAGCAGCTGTATTGGACTATTTATCAGATGATGATGTAGAAGAAATTGATATTGAATATCTCCTCACAAATACTAAGCATCTTCGTGAATGGTGGGATGAGTATCGTGAGAGAAATAAAAAGGTGGTAGAGGATGAAATAAGAGAATCTTTAAGCAAGTTGACACTCGAAGAATTAAAAAGTATTAGGGAACAGATTAAGAAAAAAGGATGACTAACTCTTATATGGGTGCAGTCATTTTTTATTTATTTCGATGTTGGGGAATGCAAGTCGAACGGGGTGTTCAATAAAAATATTATGTAAATCATACCCATGATGTCTACGAAGGAATTCATCACTTTAAAGAGAAGTATTATGAAAACGGACTTTAAAGGAGGTCGCTGGCATTAAATCTACAATCCATAAGATGATTAGGATCTTCATCCTGGTTACGATCATGATAAGCATTTCTGGCTGCAGGGTTATACTTACACAAGAACAGGCCGCTAAAGAACAAAAGATAAAAGCCAGTGAAGTGATTGAAATCGATGCAAAACTATTAGTTCACAGAAAAAGAGTGACCATCCGGGGCAAGTCGAATTTGAAACAGGGGGGTTAGATTAACAGCAACCTTGAAATTGTTTCCCGATTCTGCCACCATGCTAGACGTGTTGAACAGCAGAAGTGACAATGAACCTAAGGAGATCAACGCCAGATATACAACCGTTGAGGAAGGTGGTGAATTTTTGCTTTCTGTTCCAAGAAGCAGTGACGAAAAAAGGTATCGAGTGGACCTGACTTTAGATCCTTTAAATCAATCAAAGGAGGTTCAACACAAATATGGGATGTATGGAGAAAAAATGGAATCCAGCTTAGGATGAAAGAAATGACAGTAGATGGAGAAATTGTAACGGGTATTACACTTAGTGCTCCCATCGTAAAGGCATCTGAAGGTGGAGCAGGTGGAAATTCAGAATATTTTACAAGCAGAAATTGATACGGTCTTAATACTAACTGCCAGGACTCACCTTTCATCCAATCTAATGAAAAGGTGAGTCCTGGCAGGAGATGAGATGTTCGGTATTGAATTCTATTCTAGACGCTGGATCAAATGGAGGGAATTTTATGTTAAAAAGCCCGGTCAAAAATAAGGTCAACCTCGTTTTTATTCCTGTAAGTAACATAGAAAGGTCGAAAAAATGGTATTCAAACATTCTGGGGTTAGAGGAGGGGGAAGAATATTTCGATCATCTATTCGTCGCAGACATGGATGGAGCAGGTATGGTCCTGGACACAATGCCCATGTGGAAGGATGAGAATGGGAGTTTACCCAGACTGAATTTCCCGGCTATCCAATTTGCCACAGATAATATCTATGAATCTTATCAATTTATGAAAAACAATGGTGTGGAATTGGTAACGGATATCCAAAATGATCAGTTCTTCATCTTTAAAGATCCTGACGGAAATGTATTAATGGTGTGCAACTAATCAACAGCGACGGGAAACACTTTTGTGTCTCCCGTCGTTTCAAATGTTAATGAAAGATCGTTTATACATATGAGGTAATGAAAACATATAAGAAGGAGAAATAACCCATGTACATTCGAAATTCAGCAAAAGCCATCATCAGGAAAGAAAATAAAATTTTACTCACTAAGAATGAAGATGAAAACGGTATCTTTTATTTACTCCCAGGAGGAGGACAGGAGCATGGGGAGACACTTCATGAAGCTTTAAGAAGAGAATGCATAGAGGAAGCCGGTAGAGAAGTGAAAATCGGGGAACTTTTACATATAAGGGAGTATATCGGAAAGAACCATGAACATGCATCTTTTCATCAACACGTACATCAGATGGAATTCTATTTCGAATGTTTTTTATACAGTGAAGGGGGCCATGATCCTGAGCCTTCCAATCCTGATTCCCATCAAGTAGGGATTGAATGGGTGGATCTGAATATGTTAGTCCAATACAGATTATATCCAAGGAAGATCAGGCAGTATCTTACTGAAGAACTGCCTGGGAGAGTATATCTTGGAGACATCAACTAAGTAGAAATTGGGACATGACTAATTTATTCATAGCAGAATATCCATCCCAGACCGGTCAAATAGAATGTTGCCGAAGCATCCGGTCCCTTCATGTCCTCAAATTGTATATGTCTTCCCTTCATTTCCTTCCACAGGCTTCTCATTCAGATTTTCATTCCAAGCTCATAAAATCTTTTCATTCTGCCAGTGGATATTACCATTATATTCTAAAATAGGTTATGATAATGAAAGACTGGGATAGCCTTTTTCAAGTTAGGGGATGAACATGAATCTCTTATATGTGACATGGGGGCTTCCAAAGACTTGGATTGAAAAGAGGGACACAGTGAGTACATTGGATCATATTTCACTGGAATTTTACCATGATAAATATAAACCTCAGTTATCAAACTACCATTTATCAGATGAACAAATGAGATACACTTCCCTTCCAATGCGAGCCATAAACAAATGTTCACCAGAAAAAGAACGATTCCCGATTGTCATCCTGCACGAGGGAGAAGCTGCCGGATTTTTTGTGCTTCATGGATGGGATGGAGTGAAGGCATACTGGAATAATCGAAGAGCCATTTTGGTAAGGGCTTACTCCATTCACCCTGAATTCCAAGGCAAAGGAGTGGCTTCAAAATCTATCAAAAGGCTCGATACTTTTCTAAGCGATCACTTTAAGGATAAGAATGAAATGATATTAGCTGTCAATCATCAGAATACAGTCGCTCAGCACGTTTACAAGAAAGGAGGTTTTCTTGATACGGGAGTTCGTGTGACAGGCAGGATCGGCGAGATGTTGATTCTCCATAAATTCCTTGGGCAAAGTGCCTGGGATGCTGAATAAACGTAAAAAGCAAAAAAGGGGAAGGAACAATATGTGTCCATCATGATCCTACGAGATATGGAGCTGATATACGAATGATCAAAGCTGCTTTATTTGACCTGGATGGAACCTTGTTGAACAGGGACGCATCCTTGTATGCATATGTAAACAGGCAATATGATAGAATGCATGATTGGCTAGGGCATATTCCAAAAGAATCGTACATGAAACGATTCATCGAACTAGACCAAAGAGGTTATGTTTGGAAAGATAAGGTATTCAAGCATCTCATAGAGGAATTTTCAATCCCTGATATAACCTGGGAAGAACTGCTTGATGATTATTTACTAGAATTCAAGAACAGCTGTAAACCATTTCCACATCTACATGACATGTTGGCCGAATTGAAAGAGAATGATATCAAGCTTGGGATGATCACAAACGGTTATGGCCGTTTTCAAATGGACAACATTCTGAGCCTAGACATCGAGGAATACTTTGACGAAATTCTTATCTCCGAATGGGAGGGCGTAAAGAAGCCGGCTCGGGAAATCTTTCGAAGGGCATGTGAGAGGTTGTCTGTAAAACCAATGGAGTGCATATTTATTGGTGACAACCCTGAGAATGATGTTTATGGGGCCCAAAGGGCCGGGATGAAAGGTGTATGGAAGAAAGATCACGAGTGGGGCAATGCCAATCGGGCAGACTTTGTCATTGATGATCTCATGGAGTTAACCAGGTATATAAGAAGTCTAGATTAACTCTTATACCTGACCCTAAGAGGTAAAAGACTCTTTCACAATGGGATAGTAGAAGCTATCCACTTGTTCCGCCCAGATTCACTGAAGGGAAAGCACCGTTCATCAGAGGGGATTTCTTAACAGTGGGAACGGTCTTGCTTTCTGTAAGTAATGGACTATTTATGAAAGTAGTGTTAGCAAATGAATATCCAACCTTTATACAAGATTCATAAAGACCGATTGAAGGATTTTTTCCAGTCTCAATGGGGGAGTTCTGTCATGGTGATATCCAGTGGTGTATATGACTGCACCAAATTAGAAGGGTTTGCTGTTGTACGCGGTGATCACACAATAAATGGATTGATTACTTATGAAATAAAAAACGACGAATGTGAAATCATTTCATTAGACAGCCTGGAAGAAGGACAGGGAATCGGAACGGTGTTAATGGAGAAGGTGATATCCGTTTCGAAACATAAAAAATGCAACCAAGTTAAGCTGATCACAACCAATGACAATCTTGACGCCTTGAGGTTTTATCAAAAGCGCGGATTTGTATTGAAAAAACTGCTGTTGAACGCCGTGGAGAAAGCAAGATTGGTCAAACCTGAAATCCCTTTGATAGGAAATGACGGAATACCGATCAGGGATGAGATTGTCTTGATTAGAAAACTACATATGTAAAGAAGGGTGAAATGATGCAAGCTGAATTAATGGCTAAGGTAGAAGGGATTATTGGGAAAATATTATCAGTAGATGTTTTGGAAGACCAAGGCTGTACTTCAGAAGTACGGAGACTCTTCACAGAGGATACAACTTATCTCCTTAAAAGCTCTTATAAAGAAAAATACAGGGAATGGGTAAGGGAAGAGGCTAATAAGCTGGAGTGTCTGAACCGTCATCCTGAAGTACCCGTTCCTACATATTGTGGCTTGATTGATGAAGAAGATTCTACACATTTGGTGATGTCATTTGAAAGGGGGATCACGCTAACCTCTGCATTAAAATATGCATCGTCCCAAGCAGAAAGGAGTGACCTTATTCAAAGTTTCGGAAAATTCCTTCAACAGTTTCATGAAAGATTGCCTGTCTCTTCTATAGACCACAAGAGGGATTGGCTGCAGGAACAACTTTTAAAAGCAAAAGACTATGTCTTGAATAACCAAACGGACGGGACATTGGAATTATTGGATGAGTTGACATCGAATAAACCTAAAAGCATTAATCAAACGATGATTCATGGAGATTGCACAACCGATAACGTACTCGTTCAAGACGGAGAAGTCCAGCTCTTTATTGATATCGGAGGGATGTCAGTTGGAGATCCAAGGTACGACGAGGCGCTGGCCATCCGAAAATTCATTAACAGTCCTGAAGACATGGACGCCTTTTATAGAGGATATACCCGCTATAAAGTATCCAGAAGTGAGTATGCTTATTTTGAGGAAGGTCTATATGAATTTTTCTGAGGATTGATCATGCTATTGAAATTAGAAGATGGACAAGACTCCCGGCAATCTGTGTTATATGGGATCATTTCATCAAATGTTGGAGGCATCTTATGAATGACATGAAAAAACTTTGTAACTCGATCAATAGTTGCCTAATAAGCTCTGATTCTCCCATAGACGAATGGCAAATGGGGGAAATTATTCAAATGTTTCGTGTGAAATCCCATTTGACTCAAGGGGAATTGGCCCGGAGAGCAAACGTGAGCTCACAAACGATCAAAAGGATCGAAGGAGGAAACGTAAGGGTTAGTGATATCACTTGCCGCGGAATATTTGAGGCACTTGGAGTGAATATTTCATTATTAACCGAGTTATTAGATGAAGAACCGGAGCGTAGAATGAGAGAATAATGGATTAATGATTGTGTTATACCCTTAAAAGACGTTTTCAACCTTGATGCTCATCTAAGGCTGAACGTCAGGGGAGAAGGAAAGAACAGGATTATTGAATATCAAAAAAGGATGAAGTTCATGAAAAAATGGTGGACTCTTTGGTTTTTATCTATTCCAATACTTCTCATTTCGTTTGTTTTCTCATTTTTTACCGATAGTAAGATTGTCTATTGGTCTCAACAGGATTGCAAACCTGAATTTATTTTCACTCCTCAAAGTGTCAAGTACTGCAGTGATATATATGCAATCGATGTGTTACTCATTTCTCTTAGGGATAATCCCATCAGTTATATTTGTTTAACCTCGGGATTATATCTTATTGGTTTTATTTTCTATCAGAAGGTTCTAAATAACAGGCAGTGGTTTCGCGGGAAATGATATCTCTTATGTTGGACGTTTCAAGGAATATATAGTTGGTGATGGTAACGAAAGCTAAAACTGTCTTACATTACTAAACAGATGGGGAAGGAAAGAATTGAATAGTGCGGGGGATAGGTGCTATATTTATCTGAACAAGGATATATGTACAAACAAACCTTTAATAGAATCCGATCATACGAAGGGAGAATATATGAGAAATAAATGGGAATCAGCATTACCTTCTCTCTCTAAAGTCATCGTGTATTCCACTCCCGATAATGAACCCGTGAGGATGCATGGTGTGGATGACAGTCTAAGATGTATCGGAGTCGGGACGGATGCAGCTGTCTTTCAATCCATTTATGTTCCAGAGTATGCTTTCAAAGTTTACGCAGAGGAGAAAGCATCCAAAATAAAAATTGAAGAAGCTGTATACAGTGCCATTGGAGATTCCCCTTTCTTCCCTACCTGCTATGGAGCTGAAGATCGTGTTCTCGTTTTAAGTTTCGAAGAGGGCCCCACCCTATTCGACTGTCTGCTTCAAGGGATTCACATACCAAAACAAGCGATTCAAGATGTTGAGGAAGCGAGGCAGCATGTCAGAGATATGGGAATGAATCCCCGTGATATCCATCTGAAGAATATTCTCCTTCAAAATGGAAGGTCCAAAATCATAGATGTTTCCGAATACGTCCTTCCAGGAAATGATTTCAGATGGGAGCATTTAAAAAAAGCGTACGAAGAACATTATCATCTCCTTGAAGGTAGAGCCGTACCGTTTTGGTTACTTGAAACGATCAGGAAATGGTATCACTCTTGGAGCAGACACTTCACTACCTTTGATGATTTTATGAAAATAGCATTAAAGTTTCTGCCGTCTGCTAAAGACTGAATTATCGCCCAGAGTCTTAAAAGCTCTGGGTTTTTTGATCTCTATCAGCTCTTGAGGTTGTCAAGAAAACCGTAGTCCCAATTTCACAATTCCAGCTTTTACAAACATTAACGCTTGTAATCATATCTGACGAAGGTATAATTTTTGGTAAGAAAGCGTTCTCTTTTCTAGCTTGAATTATCCCAATAGTTAAAATACAGCGAGTTTGTAGGAGGTTCAAATGAGAGAAATATTGCCTGGATCCGTATTGTCATATATTCAGTATGGATATCAAAAAGTTCCTAAGAAAGTTAAAAGTCGATGTCCAAACTGCTCAAAGGTCAGTGAATTTATTTTGAAAGCCAATTTCTATCAAGTGAATAAAACAGGTCTGTTTGCAGAGTCCAATTGTTCAGAATGTAAGAAACCCGCTATTTTCGTTATTATGCTAAATGATCATTCAGGTAGCCGTGGGGAAGAAGCTGGCTTGTATATTTATGATCCCCTCGCTACAAATGGGCCATTGGATCAGATACAGGGAAATAAACGCATCCCACAAGATTTGGTCCGATCATTCCGATCGGCATTGAATGTAAGTCAATCCAAGGATAATTCTGCCACCGCGGTGATGTCAAAGCGTGTATTGGAAAGTGTATTGAAGAATTTTAACGGTGACAAAACAGTAGGCCAATCTTTAGCGGAACAGTTTGACCAGTTACCGGACAATGTTGATCTGTCCAAGCCGATACAGGCACTGAGTCACCTTGTCTCTCCAAACACCCCCTTTAATGAAATGCTGGAATTGGAAAGAGACATTGACGATGAAACGGCTGGTTTACTAATTGAATTATTAGAAGGTCTCATTGAGTACTTATACGTCCTCCCGGAAAAAATAGAATCACTGCAAGAAAGAATTGAAAAAAAATATTAATCAAGTAGAGTGCCTTAGTCTCGCACTCTACTTTTTTTGAGCGGTTCACTCCAGGTGTTTACAGTCGTCTATGGTAAAAAACCTCTGGTAAAGAAAAGCTGATTAAGGTCCATTACATTCTCCATTCTTTGTTAGATCCCCCTTTTAAGTCAAGAACTTTGAGGATTATGAACAGAATTTATTTAAATTTTTCCAAAACTAGTTTATCATTATGAGACAGAAGCAATTTATTCTTAAAAGAAGTCAACGGAATCAAAGGAAGGTACATTATGACAACAGAACAGGAAAAAAACATTACAAGAATACATATAGATGGGAAGGAATACATTCTCATCGGAACGGCACACGTATCGCGATTGAGCGCAGAGCAGGTAAAAGAAGTCATTGAAGACGAACAGCCAGACACGGTTTGTGTTGAGCTGGATGAACCCAGGTATCAATCGATTATTGAGGGAGATAAATGGAGAGACACAGACATTTTTCGGGTCATTAAAGATAAGAAAGCAACGTTATTACTTATGAATCTTGCAATCGGATCTTTCCAGAGAAGGATGGCCAAACAATTTGGAATCAAGCCGGGCCAGGAAATGATACAAGGAATTGAGTCAGCGAAAGAAACAGGTGCTGAACTTGTCTTAGCCGACCGAAACATTCAGATTACATTTTCACGAATATGGAATAGCGTCGGTTTTAGTGGCAAGGCCAAGCTTTTGACTCAAATCGTGTACAGCATCTTCAGTAACGATACCATTACAGAGGAAGAACTTGAGAAAATCAAATCTCAAGATATGTTGGATTCGATGCTGAATGAGTTCACACAGGTGTTCCCTAAATTGAAAACACCATTAATCGATGAACGCGATCAATATCTTGCTCAGAAAATAAAGGATGCCCCCGGAGAGAAAGTTGTGGCCGTCCTTGGTGCTGCCCATGTTCCTGGAATCTCAAAGGAAATCTATAAAGAGCATGATCTGGACAAGCTGAACGAAAGGCCAGCTAAATCAAAATGGCCTAAAATAATCGGTTGGGCTATTCCGGTCATGATTCTTGCTGTCATTGCTTATACATTTGTATCTAATCCCGATGCGGGAATCCAGCAGGGTATTAGTTGGATATTGTGGAACGGTGGATTCTCTGCTCTTGGCGTAGCGATCGCCATGGGGCATCCACTCGCGATATTAACGGCATTCGTAGCGGCACCTTTCACATCGTTGAATCCACTTCTGGCAGCCGGATGGTTCGCGGGATTTGTTCAAGCATATTTTCGCAGACCAAACGTCGGTGACTTTGACTCACTTTCAGAGGACGTACTTAGCATAAAAGGATTCTGGAGGAATAAAGTAACCCGTATCCTCCTTATTGTCGTCCTTGCCAACTTGGGAAGTTCTTTGGGAACAGTCATTGGCGGCGCCGATGTAGTACGTTTATTCATTGAAAATGTAAAGTGAATTGAAAAAGCTATCCATTTTGGATGGCTTTATTTCTTTAATAAACTTGGAATATTATGCTAAAATGTCTTCATAAAAAGAATAGGGGGTCCAGGCTATGAATCAATTCTTCTCTAAATATTCCCATTGGCTCCTTCTCATTTTGGTAGGACTAAGCTTTATGATGGGTTTATCAATGTTTACTAAATCACTTCAAGGTCTTATCGCTGGAATTTTCGGGTTTTTTGGGTTAATGGGAGTGGCTTATCTGGTGATACATATGGAGATACAAAAGAGGAGAAGAGCAAATTCAAAGAAATAGCTTTTTTCCTGCAGTAGGTAAAAGGATAAGTCCTAGTATTTACATGATCCAGCATGGAAAGGCGAATTCAGATAAGGGGAGGTTTCCAGTCCGGTAAAAAAAGTAATCCAATTCAAATTTAACAAACTTAGAATACCTGAAATTTTTCGGTTCAGTATGCGTTTTCAAATAGAATCTTTGGGTAAATAAAGATTAACCTTTACCCGAAACCTTGTGAGGAGAGAATAATGGGAGCTGTGACTATCGTTGCTTGATATACATGACAGATACTCGATTGTTTTGTATCAAACACATATGGCAAAAAAACAGGCTACTCGTAAATCCCAAAAAATTACGATTCAAATGCTTTCCCAATATACAGGTTTCTCTGAAGAAATCATTCTCGAAGCACTTGAGTTTGGAACCATTTCACCTGATTCATGTTGTTTATGATCATATACGTGTAAAGGTCTAAGAAAATTATCCTCTCCTCCAGGGTTCCCCACATGAAAACGTGTAATATTGCTGATGCAATTTCGTTACATAATTAATTTTTGAAGAATATATTGAAAAAACAAGCCTATATTTATTATAATAATAGAAAGGATTTATAGAGGAGGATCTAATGGACACCCACAGGAGTAAAAGGATATCAAAGTTATACCGAAAGTTGATTACTTCTGATGCAACACAAGCTTTCCTTATTTATAAAGGCCTAGATGAGACTACGAAAGCAGAATTACTCGATTTGGTGGCAGAGATGGGGTCTCAGCACTCAGAAAAACTTTTGAATAAAATCAGCTAATATACATGAACAGATTTGAAGACCTGGAGGGGTAACCCCTTCAGGTCTTTCCTAATTTTAGCTGTTTTTTCCATTCTCATGAAATGGATGAAACAGGGGAAGGTTCACTGTCAATACCAATCAGTCTGACAGCATCCCTTTCCATTTATAATGAAAAACTTTATTTTTTCTCTTTTAATGCAGATTAACGATCTGTTTCCCTGAACATGATATCGATAATTTTCTCCGTATCCGTTTCAAACTCTATATCTACCAACACTCCAAATTCTTTCTCACCACGTCTTAGCCAAAGCTTGAATTTCTCCGTAGATACTTTTGATCCATTTTCTTTTCCAATATGAAGATAGTCGACGATTTCAGCATCTGGATATTTCTCTTGTGTCTTTTTCACTGCCAGACTTCCCCATTTTGCATATGAGGGAATTTCTTGTTGAGCATATACGCCTGGGTTCAAGTCAGAAAAGGGAGCACTCGCACTATATAGCAAACCAAGAACAATGAAGAGTTTAAATTTCATAATCAACACCTTAACCTTCTTTTTAGTTGTAGGATGAACCTGTCGCCTATAAAATATTCTCTATTCCGAAGTCATTACTATTACGGAGTGGATTATATATTTTTTAATCAGAATATTCTTTACTTGGGCATCATAACATCTTAAACTGTGATGGAGGAAGAAAATCTTTCCAATCATTTGAAAGGAGGCGAAGACGATGACCGGAATCGTCAGTGACGTAAAGAGAATGAATGAGGATGAGGTTCTATACTTAAAAACTTAGCGCAGGAGGATCATATGAAGACTACGTTGAATCAAGTGAAGATCGTCGAATATCATGAAGGTTTAGCAAAAGGGATAGCAAAAATGTGGAATGAAAGCCGCGAAAATTGGGGTGGAGATTCCGTGGTCACAACAGAACAAGACGTAAAGGATAAAGAAGCAAACTCCACCAACCTGCATCTGTTTATTGCCTTGATAGGAGATGAGGTGGCTGGTTACTGTGGATTATCTGAGTATCGAGAAGATGAAGGGTCACTTTACATTCCACTCCTTAATGTACATCCCCACTATCACGGCATGAAGATTGGTAAACAACTTGTGATGAAAGCAATCGAAAAAACTGCTGAATTAAAATGGCCCAGATTGGATTTATTTACGTGGGCGGGTAATACAAAGGCCGTACCCCTATACAAAAAATGCGGCTTTTTTTGGGAAGATCGCGAGGATACGGTTCATTTAATGAACTTTATCCCGACAGTACTTCAAATTGAGTGGCTGAAACCATTTTTCGATAAACATGATTGGTATAAAACAAGTCAACGTTTGATTGAAATCAAGCCTGATGGCTTGAAAGATAAAGAACATACGTATTATGAGTATAAGTGGCAAGCAGGTGAGGAGTTCGTCCGTATTCAATTTGAGAGAACCGGACGAAGCATACGCTTAATCGAAACACAGGATTTCCTTGTGGAAATGAAGCTGTCAGCCTTTAAGCTTCTCGAAAAGCAAGAAAATCATGTCTCCTACCACATAGAGAACCGGAGAGAAAATCCATTAGAAATCTCCATGACAGGCATATCTTCCTCTCATGTGAAGCATGAATTAAATGAGTCTTTATTAGTGAAAAAGAAATGGACGGGAGAATTCCCTGTCACGGTTGATATGCCTCCAAGTGAACCAAGCCCATGGAAAAAACACCCGACAGTCAGTGTGAATCTTGAAGTGGACGGTCAATCGATACCATTAGCTTTAGGATTGTTCCCTAAGCAAGCAGGGAAGGTCCATTTAAGAACGATAAAAAAGAACTGGAGACCAAAGAGTGCAGGAGTTCTGTATCTAGACTTGGAGAGCCAATTAGAGGAAGAAGCTTCCTGGAAGATCAAGCTTCCCCCACAACAAAATAGTTGAATGGGAAAAACAGGAAATTTATGTCAACACAGGGGTTAAGGAGCGAATATCTATCCCCATACCCGTACGGTTACTGGTGAATGGCTTATTATCATTGAATCTTCAAGTAGTCGTAGAAAGAGAAAAGAAGGAAGAGATAGCATTCAGTCCGAGAATCACCCTTGCGCTGCCAGGTTTCGGTGCAAAGTTTGGCGGGGAAACAGACGAGCATTGGCTAGGCTTTAACGGCCCGAATTTTGTAGAGATTGAAAAAAGGAATCATATCGTTAAAATCGGATCGACAAGATCCATACAGGATCCCATCACGTTCTTCACACCAAAATTCGGGAAGCCATATCATGAGGAATTTTCTAAAAGAGAAGCGTGTGCTGTCGAGTACATCGAGCTTCCAGAAGCATTCGTCATTAAAACCACATTGGAGTCTTTTGCTTTTCCCGCCCTTCTTTTGAACACCTATTTTAGGATTTACGGGGATGGGTTAGTGGAAATCAGTCACGAGGTTGTCAATAACGGGGAAAATGAAAAGAAGAAGCTTTTTCTTGCTCAACCTGTCTTTACGAATTTCGAAGGAATGGCGATTCCTCAGAAAGAAGGGGTCATGGTAGGAAATGAGTCACAGGTTCCATTTATAGAATACATCAAAGACAAAGATATGAGTGAACGCTGGGTATTCACACGCTCTACTGAAGGAGAAACGATGGGCCTTGCTTGGCCGGAAGGGTCCGTAGGGAGAAAAGAAGACTGGCGATTGGCCATTGAATATGAAATAGACGTGATTTCTGCACAGGAAGAAAAGTGTCTAGGACCGATTCAGGTAGGGATTAATACTTCTACAAACTGGTCCAGATGGAGAGAAATGGTTCGTGATGAAGGAGCAGCTGAAATGCAGGAGATACCTCTGTATTCCCTTGAAAAGGAAGGGGGAGATGTGGTTTCTTCCATAGGCGAAAAGATGAGGTACACATTCAGGTCCATGATGACTCCATACCTTCATGGAAAATTAACGGTAGAACACGGAAATGAAACATTTGTCAAGGAAGTCAGCAAAGAAGAATCCCTTACTCAAATTGATTTAGAAATAGAGAATTCTGATACAGGAATAAAAAGTCTTAATGGATATTTGAAGTCCGAGACTCAACAAGGTGAAGTAGAGTCTATTCAATTGGTACACGGCACGGGTGAAGTGATGGTTGAGCGTGATGGGGATCTATGGTCCGTGAATAATGGTGTATTTGTGTTTAAAGCATCTTCAGACTACTATCCTGGCATTTTTTCATTAGTATGCAATGAAAAGGAAGTCTTCGATCATCAATTTCCTGAACCTGGACCACGGGCATGGTGGAATCCATGGGGGGGAGGAATCCGATACGCATTCCAATCGGTGAGTACCTATTCCATGTTGAAGGAGCAAACGGATATCAAGCAGGTATTCAAGTTGGACCAGTATGGTCATCAGTGGACAGGTATCTGTCTCACAACAGATTTTAAAGAACACGAACAGATGAAGGGTGTAGTTCTCCGCCAATATGCTTTAACCCTTCCAGAAGTACCAGTCTTAGCTGTATACGCGGAGATCGAACAGGCCTCTGGGAGAACCTACGCAAAAGAGCAACTGGATCTGGAGGCTTTTTTCAAAAACGGTGAAACTCTTACTTCCACTTTCGTTACACTTCCTGAACAGGGAGTATTTCAAAAATATTATGCCGGCATAGAGGAATTCGTTTTAAGAGACACACCTTATATTATGGTTGGATCAGAGGATCAATCCGATTCTTTCACCTTTATCCATTCGAATACTAGAAAGCGATCAGAAGCGTATCTAAATAAAGAGGTTCTCCTTATTGCTTCAACAAAAGAGTGGTCTGCAGCTTCAGGAGAAACCATAGTGATAGAACCAAGCATTCTTTTCTATGGGAAAGTTCACTCTCCTAAAGCAATCAAGCCGCTACAAAACATTCGCTTCAACTAATATCACACGAACCTGCCTCTTGGGCAGGTTCGTCTTTTTTTTTTGTTTAATGATAGAGGGACGGACCTGTCATCTGTATAAGGTCCGTCCATCAAAAAAACCGGATACGATCGTATCCGGTTTTTTTGATAAAAGGAGTTCAATACACTTTGTCTCCATTAAAGATGGAATTCTTAACGACTACATAATCAACTGTCCTGATGGCTTCAAGCTTTGTTCCACCAGCGTAGGAGATAGAAGATTGAAGATCTTGTTCCATTTCGACCAACGTATGATCCAGTGAACCTTTATGTTCAACGTACATTTTTTTGCCCTCAACGTTCTTCTTCTCTCCTTTTTGGAATTCAGAAGCTGATCCGAAGTATTCTTTAAAGAGTTTACCGTCTTTTTCAATCGTGTCCCCTGGAGATTCTTCGTGGCCCGCAAACAGGGAACCGATCATCACCATGGATGCTCCGAAACGGATGGACTTCGCAATATCACCGTGGGTGCGGATGCCGCCATCAGCGATGATCGGTTTAGTTGCCGCTTTTGCACACCAGCGTAGAGCAGCGAGCTGCCAGCCCCCCGTTCCAAAGCCCGTCTTGATTTTTGTAATGCACACTTTTCCTGGTCCTATACCGACTTTTGTTGCGTCAGCACCCGCATGCTCTAACTCTCTTACCGCCTCAGGAGTTCCAACGTTACCTGCAATGACAAAGCTTCCCGGTACGTTTTTCTTGATGTGCTGAATCATGTTGATGACCGCATTGGAATGACCGTGTGCGATATCAATCGTGATAAACTCAGGAGTCAGCTTTTCTTCAGCTAATTGCTCTATAAATGAATATTCTTCCTCTTTGACCCCTACAGAAATAGAAGAAATGAAGCCACGGGATTTCATATCCTTTATAAATGAAATGCGTTTTTCAGGCTCAAAGCGGTGCATAATATAAAAATAATTATTTTCAGCTAAATACACAGCAATTTTCTCATCAATAATGGTCTGCATATTGGCAGGTACCACAGGTAACTTAAATGTATGGCCGCCAAGGGTCACACTGGTATCACACTCGGAACGGCTATTCACCACACACTTGGCGGGAATTAATTGAATATCTTCGTAATCAAATACATTTTCCATTATTACACCCCTAAACACGAATATTAAACTTTGATGATTTTATAAACGTTCGTACATATGGTAATTTACCTTATTTTCTTATTCATGTCAAAGGATTTTATTATCCTAATTGGAAAGGTTTTCGCATTTGTAAGATATTCACTTATGAAGATGTAAATAGTCATTAATGGGACCAACCAGGGATGGAGTATGTTACAGTAGAAGGGAGGAGAGTGTTTATACACAAATCTGAATTCTATGAAAGGTGGTTTACCTATGTACTGGGTAATCGCTCTGTTCGATGAAAAAACGGAAAAGGTAATAGAAGAAATTTGGAAGGAACTAACTGCCAAAGACATTTCTTACTATGAAGAAGAAATCAATGATGCACGTCCCCATATCACACTGGGAAGTTATAAGGAACTGGACAAAGAAAGGTACATACAGGCATTAGAGACTTACTATGAAAACAAGAAAAAGATTGATATAACCTTTAATACAGTCGGTTCATTTCTGAATTATGGAACACTTTTTTTCTCTCCGACTATGACGAAAGAACTTCTTGACTTCCATTCCTCTCACCATGATTTCTTTCGCGATTTCAACGAATCGGCTGTTCCTCTATATCTTCCTGGAAACTGGATCCCACACTGTACATTGGCCAATAAACTTTCACCAGATAAGTTATCTAAAGGCTTCAAGCATTGTTTAGAAAGAGGTGACACCATTAAAGGGAAGATTACTGGAATTGCTTTAATTGAATTGGTAGATGATAGCAAGGATTGCGTAGAAGCTCCTATTGTTTATTCCAAAACACTCTTAGATTGGAAATAGCCAGTGTAGCCTTCTATCTGAAGGGATCATTCCTTTATCCTTTCAAATGATTCTCCGGTCATCACGCTCATAAATCGTTGGAAAAAAAGCTCATAATCAAAAGAAAAAGCAATTCTATGCTTCTTTGCTGATTCTTCAAATTGAATATAAGGTCTTATATCTGCTATGCTTTGTCCCCGGTGGATGCCTGTGCTTGCTGTGACGATATGAACGGGTAATTGGTGAAACATGAACATGTCTTCGTAGACTGGGGCCATCAGGGTGATCGCATCGTGGACAGGGCTGCCTTTAATCAACGGATTTCGCTTTTTATAAAACCCATAGTAGTAGTCTAATAAAGGTTTAACCAGCTCGGACTTCCCTTTATAATCGATGTAATCCACCATATCAGGTGTTACGATCGCATGGTCTGTAACATTCAGAGGGATGATGGAAAGATTGTTTGCATAAGTCAATACAATCTTAGCTGCAATGGGATCAGAATGAAAATTAGCTTCAGAGACAGCTGTTACATTTCCAGGCACCCAGAACGCTCCACCCATGATGTAAATCTTTTTCACCTTGTTCATTAGACTCTGGTACAAAATGAACATATTGGCAAGGGAGGTCATCCTTCCAATATTTACAATAACTAGATTATCCCCATAGCACTCAATCAGCCTGATGATTTCAAAGAAATTCTCAATAACTCCTTCATACATACCTGGATTTATCGGCCCAAGTCCATATTCCCCATGTATTTCAGGGAAAAATTGAGGCTCCTCTGCAGTCATCGGAACCTCTGCACCTCCAATAATTGGAATATGATCTTTAAAGTTCAATAATTTCATAAGATAGTGAACACTCGACACTGCCCGCTTTCTTGGAACATTTCCATAATCCGCAACAACCCCGACCAATTCAATTTCTTCACTAAGATATGAATAAATCAAAGCAATGGTATCATCAATCCCAATGTCCGCAAATAACAATACTTTCTGCACCAATCCATCACCTTCTTCGGAGTATTTATACAAGTATATGGAAAAAAGCATTCTGATTATGTATAAATGAACTCCTCCGAAAGAACCAAATACTTTCCCAAAAAAAGCTTGAACTTTACGTTAACGTCAATGGTAAACTTGAAGTATCGAAAAATTCTAACAAAGAGATGATGATGATGTACACGATTACTCAATTGTCTAAGGAATTTAACGTCAGTACACGTACCTTAAGGTATTACGAGGAACTACATTTATTGCGTCCTGAAAGGAGCGATTCCGGAAGGAGGATCTATTCCAATGGTGATATTACCAAACTTAAGTTGATTTTAAGGGGAAAGCGTTTTGGATTTTCCTTGGATGAAATCAAAGAGATGGTCCTGCTATTTGACCATGATCGAACGGGAAGGAAGCAATTAGAACGCACTGTTGAATATGGAAACAGAAGAATTCAGGAGGTGACATCATTTATTGAAGAACTTGAAGTCATGAAAGAAGAAATGGTCGAACTGAGGGATGAATTTGTCAATAGATTAATTGAGTCAAAGGAGGAAATGAATTGAGTATCTCAAGTTTGACAACTTATAAAACACCTGTACTTTTGAAGGAAATTACACCGTATAAAAAGAACGTGAAACAAGTGTTATGCGGGGAAATACAGGAGGTGAAATGATGAAGAAAATTAAAAACTTTTATCGAGAAGATCCGCATTTCAAGGAGTTGCTAAAGCAATATTTGAATGAGAATTTTTTTTACATGGGCAGATCAGGAGCTGGATTCTTTCGGTGAACTATGTGCTGGTGACATAGATGAACGAGCGGGACACACAGATCGTGCCGGGCAGCCAAAGCTGATCAGATATGATCGATTGGGTGAAGAAATTTCTTCCATATGGGTGAATGAAGGGTATCGGAAAACTGTACACCAAACATATAACAAAGGGATAGTCGGCTATATCCATAAGGACATTCCCGACTTGGGTCACAAAGGAAACTATGTGTACTCCTATGCCCAGGGCTATCTGTTATCCCAATCTGAACCTGGTTTCTACTGTCCTGTCACTCTCTCTATGGCAACGGCGCTCCTTCTTGAAAAATATGCATCCGTTAGGGTGAGAGAGAAATTTCTGCCACATGTCCTTTCAACTGGAGAAGTTGAATTATATGAGGGGGCGACTTTCTTAACAGAACGTCAGGGAGGCTCAGATGTTGGTGCCAATGAAACGAAAGCTGTCAATAATGGTGATACGTATCAGCTTTTCGGTGAAAAGTATTTTGCATCCAATTCGGGAATGTGCGGAGTGGCCATGGTTCTTGCACGTATTGAGGGATCAGGGAATGGGTCAAAAGGACTCAGCCTTTTCGCTGTTCCATGGAGAAAAGAAGATGGCACGTTAAATGGGATTCGCATCAGAAGATTGAAAGATAAACTGGGTGTCCGGGCGGTCCCATCAGCAGAAGTGGAATTCGAAGGTACTGAAGCTTATCTTGTGGGTGAGCCCAGTCGCGGTATCTATTATATGATGGAGGCGCTGAATCTTTCCCGTGTCTGCAATGCTGTCGCCTCCATCGGAATCATGAGAAGGGCCTATGTTGAAGCGAGGAATTATGCGTTCTACCGTGAGGCATTCGGTCAGCCATTGCATCAGTTCCCGATGATTAAAGAAACCTTGACCCGTTTGGCAGCAAAACAGGAAGTAGAAACCAGTTCAGTCTTTTCCCTCGTAAATCTTTTCGATCGGGTCGTTTCGGACGATATTCCAACAACCGAAGAGGAGTCGGTTCTGAATAGACTCCTTATCGCGATTCTAAAAAAAGAATCGGCGGAACAGGCGATTCACTTCTCTCATGAAGCAATAGAAATGCACGGAGGAAATGGGTATATCGAGGATTTCGTCCTTCCGAGACTGCTTCGGGATGCTCAGGTATTGACGGTATGGGAGGGCACGGCGAACATTTTAGGCCTGGAAGTAGTAAGACTTATGAATAAGAGCCAGGCACACGTTTATTTTATAAATAAAATGAAAGAAGAGCTATCGAATCTTCCATCAGATCTGTTGGCAATTAGCGATCCGGTAAGAGAAGGGATCACTACCCTCGAACATGTATTGAATAAAGTATTGGGGGCAGAAGCAGATAGTCAAACCTACCATGCAAAGAGAATTGCTGAATTAATGGCTAAAATCTTTGAAAGTGTCATTGCCTTGAAGGATGCCCATCAAATGAGGGGAGACAGAAAGCGGATGATTGCTGAAGTATTTATCGAGCAGACATGGAATCAAACTGAATGGGTGGATAACGAGATGAAATCCGTCCAATACTTTGATGAGATTGTAGGCATAAACGTGCGGGCATAATAAAACCCCCCTGAATGCATCATGAGCGTTCAGGGGGTTTCTCTATTTTTCACAGCAGCACGGACAGTCACATTCTTTTTTTCGTTTTGCATGTACAGCGGTCACATGTACATTCCTTTTTCACCAAGATCCGGCACCTCCTATATCTGATTGTTTCCTTATTCATCGTTTCCAAAATGACTAAATGCATACATTAATTAACCAGCTCCGTTATAGGATGAAAGATTCCTGGATGAGTTAAATTCAATCAAACAAGAACGCAATAATATCTATTATTTTCATTGAATCCAACCAAATACTTACCCCAATGAAACCAGTTCCTATACACAAATCGCTATTCATTTCACCTGAACTATTTCGAATCATACATAGGTATATCCATTTGTTTACATTTTATATAATATAAGGTAATATGTATCTGGAAGAAATGAATTTTGAGGAGGATGTAAGATGAAAAGACTATTATTACCATTTCTATTACTCTCAATGAGCTTATTTATTGCTGCTTGCAGCAGCGATGACAATAGCTCAACTGACACAGAACAGGAAACAACTGCTGAAGAACCTAAGGAAACGTCTGAATCAGATGGAATAGAAATGAAGAGCGCTCTATTAGACTATCAAATGGAGATCATTGACACAGTGAATGCAAATGATTCAGCGATCTACGCCTTTGAATCAGCAAAGGCTAAAGAAGAAGACAAGCCCTCTGATGAAGAAATCGCCAAGATGAAGGCTGATGCGGAAGCTGCAACAAAAACCGTGGCAGAGGACGTTCGGGCTCTTGAAGTGCCTGCTGCACTAGATGCTAAAGAAGAAGAAATCCAAGGGGCCCTGGAAGATCTTGCTTCTTCTTATGAAACAAGAGCTGCTAACCTTTCAGATGAAGCAAATGCTGAATATGCAGAATCAGATGAAAAATTTGCTTCGTTTGAGGAAAAAATGGCTGCTTTATATGAAGAAGCAGGCTTAACCAAACCTAGTTTTTCAGCAGATATTGTAGATTAATAGTGGAATTTAAAAGGGAATATTCGAGGTTTCTATCATTCCTTACTAGAAATGCGAACAGGAAAGGAATGAAGCATTCGATAATAGAGGGGCTGCACTAGCAGTCCCTCTATTACTATTAAAATGAATGGAAGAATAATGTAGAAAATAACTGTAATCTAAATGGATAATCATGTTACAGTTAATTAAGTAAGAGGTGATGTTATGTCAGGTATACTTTTCATCCTTATAACCCCAATTGTGTTTTTCATTATTGTATTAAATCTCACAGGTTCACCCAGAAGAGACCATAAAAGTAACGACGGAGGCTATTACGGGACAGGAGGCAGTGAATTCTCGAACACCTCAGATAGTGGATTTGACGGAGGTGATGGTGGTGGAGGAGGAGGTGAGTAATACACTTCCTTCTGTTTTTCACATAGTTTCAAAGGAGGTGATACCTTATGAAGCGTTATTATATACATAACCGAGACAGACAAATACATATCACAGAGTGGGGAGACCCGGCTGCCCCTGTAATATTCTGCCTTCACGGTCTGGGGAGTACAGGACTCAGTTTTATTGAAATAGCCGAGGAACTTAAAGGAGAATACCGCATCCTCTCCATTGATGCACCCGGACATGGTCTTACTCCTCCATTTCAGAATGGGGAACAATATGAAATGGAAAGAATGGCAGATTGGTTGAATGAACTGATTGAAATGCTTGATATCCATTCATTCTATTTTTTATCCCATTCTTGGGGAAGTTTTGTGGCCCTTTTTTATGCTGCAAAGTATCCTTCTAAGATAAAGGGAAACATTCTGATTGATGGAGGGTATCAGGGAAAGCGGCATTCGAATCAAACCTTGGAAGAGGAAGTGGCATTTTATGAGGAGGACTTTGAACAGGTATTCGATACATGGGATGAGTTTCTTTCACTAGTTAAAAGCGAGACCCTGAATTGGTCCTCTGCAAAATGGAAGGCTGCGAAAGACCTCGCTCTCTATAAAGATAACCGTTACTACTGGCATGCCAGGGGAAAAACAGCCGGATACATCATCCAGGCTATGCATAAGGATGAAGTCGAGGATATTTATCCGGACATAAGTGGCAACATACTTTTAATGAAAGCCACCCTTCCGGAAAGATTGGAAGATCAGAGGAGTAAAACCGCCGCCATCTTTAGGGAAAAGACAAACGGAGAAGTATTATCAGTTCCCGGTACCACCCATCTCTTGCACTGGGATCGCCCTGAGGCAGTCATTAAGGAGATCAGAAAACGTTGGGGAAGTTGAATATAGAGGAGGAGTCAAGTATGATTACTTTACAACCCATGAAAGACAGTGATTTTGAGCATTGGATTCAAGGTTCGATTAAAGAATATGCAGAGGAAAAGACGAAAGCAGGTAACTTCCAGAAAGATACTTCAATGGACCAGGCTGAAAACGAATTCAATCAGCTGCTCCCTGATGGCCTGCATACGGAAGATCATTTTCTATTTACTTTATTAGATGATAAAAATCGGGATAATGTGGGCACTTTATGGATTAACGTGAAAGAAGACAGTCGAGAACTATTTATTTATGATATTAAAATCCATGAAGATAAAAGAGGACAGGGATACGGTAAAGGTGCATTGAAGGCGCTGGATACATTTGCAGCAGAACGAGGGATAACCAAAATATCACTCCATGTATTCGGACATAACAAAATTGCTCTGTCCTTATATGAGAATTCCGGATTTGAAGTGACCAATGTGTTAATGTCAAAATCGCTTTCCATTTGACGTAGGGCACCCTATTATCGGGTGCTTTTACCATGAAAAGAGGTTCTACCATATGAATTCATCCAAGGAAGGTTATCTTTATTAAGACTCCTATTTTTTTTGTAGGCAGCAAAGCTATGTTGATCACCTTAACCATAAAGCAAAGAAAGGAGGAGAAACATGGAAATCATTACATATGCAACAATGCTGGATGTAGATGCCATTCTGAAAATCGATATGGAAGTAATAGGTAACAACAGCAGGTATGAAGAAATCAAGTTGGCAATAGAGGAAAAGAGATGCTTAATAGCAAGAGAAGAAGACACTTGTAACGGATTCCTTTTATTCAACACCCACTTTTTTGAGTGTACATTTGTTTCCCTCCTGATTGTTTCACCAACGAAGAGAAGAAGGGGCTATGCTTCCTCACTTTTGAAATTTGCTGAAACCATTTCACCGACAGAAAAGATCTTTTCATCTACTAATCAATCAAACGTGGAAATGCAAAAAGTATTTCTGATAAACGGGTATTCAGAAAGTGGAAAAATTGAAAACCTGGACCCTGGTGACCCGGAAATTATCTATTTCAAGGAGAAGCAACACGAAAAGGAGGCCTTAAAATGATCTTTGTACTAGTGATCTTCCTTTTAATTTTCTCCTTTGATTTCACGAAATTCAGGAAGCAAAATCAAACCATGATCGAGCAGAATGAGAAGATTATCAAGCTTCTAGAGGAAATGAAAGATAAATAACCCCTGCGTAAAGAAGGCTCACAGGACAGGAGCCTTCTTCAGCTTGCATTAACAAATAGAAATATAATCTTCGTCGTAACTCTCCACACCTTGATCGAACGTGAGCTTGGTTTTGAAAAGGTATCGTACCCCGTTTTCATTTGAATATGGAAGAGTCTCAGGTATTCTATAGGTAAAGGCTAATTTGTTTCGTTCTTCAGCTTTGATGCTGTCGGACTTTAATACAGTAGTAGAGTCAATGATCTTTTCTTTCTTTCCATTGTTATCGAGCATCACCAGGTCACATTCTACCCGCTTGAGCTTTTGTTCAATAATCCCTCCTTCCAGAAAGAAATAGCCATGGAGGAGTTCACCTAGTTTGAACGAATTTTTTGGTAAAACAAGGTCAATCTTTGCAGAACCCACACCAATTAATGACATATATTTCCTTAAAATCATTTAAAATCCTCCTCGGCTGAAGAATATTTTTGATCTATCTTTTCTTCGATACCTTCCATGACTTTCTTATCATTTAAGATTTCATTCTTGTTCTGTTCTATTAGTTGAGTGAGACTGGTTTTTAGTTTTTTCATCGATTTAACTTCCTTTCAACATGAAATGAATATAGAAAAAGACCTTTACCGGAGTCGGTAAAGGTCTTTAAGGACATATTTAAGCCTTCACCAACTGGTAAAGGTCTCGCTAACAACGTAGTTGTCAATAAAGCCGAGAGTAAAGTACTCTGTAATGACGACTTTATTGTTAAAGCTACTCCCCTTTAGGAGAATATTAGATTATGTACATATCATAATCGATGGAGAAAAAGTTGTCAATACATCTAGCTGCCCATTATAGGATTTTGAATTTCAAAGGAACAGGCTTTAACCATTCTGCTCCAGAGTGATATCTGATAAGATATATCATTTGTAGTCCCATAGCAGGAAATCATCTGAAGAATAACGAAGTATACGGGGTAGAATAGTAAATGAGAAACAGAAAGGGGTCATCCTATGTATGAATTAAAGACCAAGGAAAATGACAGTAGTGTGATTGAATTCATCGAAGCCGTTGAAAGTCCCAGGAAAAGGGAGGATGCATACAAATTACTGGATATTTTCACTGAAACGACAGGATATGAAGCAAAAATGTGGGGGCCAAGTATAATTGGTTTCGGTTCATATCATTATAAGTATCAAACGGGACATGAGGGAGATGCACCATTGGTTGGATTTTCACCAAGAAAGGCAAAAATAAGTCTATATTTCGCCACAGGAGATCCTGACAGAGAGAAACTATTGGAGTCATTCGGAAAACACACAGCAGGAAAGGCATGTGTTTACATAAACAAAGTCGCGGATATCGATGAGAACGTATTGAAACAATTGATCAATGAATCCATAAGCTTTCTTCAAAAAACGTATCCTAATCCATAAGAATGTTTGTGAAAGGTAATTAGCCTGAATAAAAGGACTAATTACCTATTTTTATGATTCGGAATCATATAGTTTGAAATCAAAGTATTTATGCTATATTATTAATCTCGAATTAAAAATATTTCAGTTCAAGCTAATTGGTTGTTTTTTCTTGAACTGGGTATTAAAAATCATCCACAGAAAGGTACGATTCTACATGACAAAAGTTTTATACATTACAGCACATCCACATGACGATACACACTCCTACAGTATGGCAGTAGGAAAAGCATTTATTGATTCGTATAAAAAAGTAAATCCGACTCACGAAGTTGTGAATGTAGACTTATACAAAGAAAACATCCCACAAATCGACGCTGATGTATTCAGTGGTTGGGGAAAATTACAATCCGGCCAAGGATTTGAAGAGCTTTCCCAAGAAGAACAGTCAAAAGTAGGCCGCCTCGGTGAATTATCGGATCAATTCGTTGAAGCTGATAAGTATATCTTTGTAACACCATTCTGGAACTTCTCATTCCCTCCAGTAATGAAGGCATATATCGACTCAGTATCTGTTGCAGGCAAGACCTTTAAGTATACAGAGCAGGGACCTGTCGGGCTTTTAACTGATAAAAAAGCCCTTCATATCCAAGCAAGGGGAGGTATTTATTCTGAAGGTCCGGCAGCTGCCATGGAAATGGGTCACCGCCATCTTGAAGTGATGATGCAATTCTACGGTGTTCCTTCATTTGAAGGCTTATTCGTTGAAGGTCACGCTGTGATGCCTGATAAAGCAGAAGAGATCAAAGCTAATGCGATTGCAAGGGCGAAGGATTTAGCTCAATCATTTTAATTCATCTGGAGTCAACTTCGGTTGGCTCTTTCTTTTATTAAGGCTCTTTACGTAAACATTGTTGCTAATCAGCAAGATAGAATAAGTTGATTTCCGATGCAGGATGCTCGCTTTCCCATGGGCACGCCGGTGAGCCTTCTAGAGCTTAAGCCATGTGGGGTCTCACGTGTCCAGCTTCAGGGCTTAGGGGTTAGAGGTCATAAGGGAATAATGCCAAAAAGGAAAAAAATACCTTTAACTACAAACTCTTAAAGATGGTGAAGTAAACTTCGTTGACACCTAGGGAAGTTCGGGCTTGCTGATGAAGAGAAGCTCCCCACATCTTCCGGCAGAACCAAGTACTTTAATGCAACCATCTTTTAGAAAAGAGCGTTTAATAAAAATAAAGTCTGAGATCCTCCATCTTGATAGAGGATCTCAGACTTTATTTATTTCTTTACGAACATTTGCGTCCAATAATGACCGTACGATCCACCCTTCACATATCCCACTCCGATTTCTTTATACGTAGGTGACAGGATATTTTTTCTGTGTCCTTCGCTGTTCATCCATGCTTCAACAACTTCGGCAGGCGTTCTTTGCCCTGCGGCAATGTTTTCACCTGCTGCTTGGTAGGAGATTCCGAAATCCTTAATCATTTGGAAAGGAGATCCATAAGTTGGGGAAGTATGACTGAAATAGTTCTTTGCGATCATGTCTTCCGATTTGTATCGAGCCACACGGGACAATTCCCAATTTTCCTTCAAAGGAGGTAAACCTACTTTTGAGCGTTCCTGATTCACAAGCTTCACCACTTCATATGTATAACTTTGAGCGGTGTTATTGGCTCCCGGAATCGTAAGAGTTTGACCAGGATAAATCATATTCGGATTGCTGATAGAGGGATTAGCAGAAATCAACTCTGATACACCCACCTGATGCTTTACGGCAATCTTCCACATCGTGTCTCCATAGCTCACAGTATAGGTACCAGCTGCAGAAACTTTAGAAGTTTGACCAAAACCAACGACAAAAGTGACAGACAACAATAAGGTTGAAAGAAGTTTTAAAGTTTTCATAGTTCTATTGAAATATAATTCTGTCAATTTTAAAACAGGTAGTTGTTACCACCATACGATCAACCTGTTGAAATCAACATCTAGTAATTATTTCTAGGATTTTTTCAAGTTTATAAGTGGGGACTTATTCATTACTTGAATGCCCGGTTTAAAGATTAATGGAAAAAAATGAAACCTAACCCTCAAGCTGATCGTAAATTTAATAGGAAGATTTTTGAAAGATCTTCGCACTTCACTCACTTCGAAGGGGGAACACATTTTGTGGATCAACATCTTTTTCAGTGTCACCTTCATCCTGGGACTCTTGTATCTCATTCGATATCGATTAAACCTTAAATATTCGGCTGAAAAAGCAGCCAATGCCCTATTTCCCACCAGCGAAGAAGAGATGAACCAAATTCTGATTCCCAGTGAGTTCATGGAGATGCAGCCATTAACAAAGGGGACAAGATCTTATAAACTTGTGAAGTGGGGAACGGTAGGTGTCATATGCCTGTTTGCTGTTTTGATGATGGTAGTATTTTGGACCGATATGCTTCATCAATCTATTTTTAGTATTGTTTATCTCTTTTTCTTTCTGATCAGTTCCATTAAACACCGAGGAAATTTTTATATTGTAGCTGGAGGTCTCATACTGAATGGCTATTATTTTGCATGGGACAGGGTAAAGGGATATGAACTGGAAAAAATCATCAAATGGCATGAGCTATACGGGCTTGATGATAAGATCAATCACGGCTATAAATTAGCGGTAAAGGTAGATAACAAATGGTTTCAACCGCAGTTTGTAGTGGTTAGAGATCAGGTGCATTTGGATCGAATACTATCATTGTTAGAAAAACATGAAGTGAAAAGTATTAAAGAAACCTCCTAGACTTCAACTGTGACAGATAGAGTATGCTTATTCATATAAGCAAAAATCACAGATCTTCAAGACGAATAGCTCATAATCTTTACTTGTTGTAATGGGTATCCTTCTTAAGCTAGAAAAGTTTTATTGTATTAAATCTAACACTATTAAAATTTAAAAGAGGCAGTGTGCTGTAATGAATTATTTGAAGATTGAAGACTTTGATTTACTATTATTTGATCTGGACGACACTTTGTTTGATCATTCAAAAGCAGTTGAAAAAGGTGTAAAAGATACACTTCAACAATTTTCTATTCTCCAAAAAGTAAATCCAGATGATTTTCATAAAACTTTTATCAAGCATAACCATAAACTATGGGGAAGGTTTTCATCCAAGGATTTAAATTTCCATGAATTTTCTTTGAGAAGACTGGAAGATACTTTAAAGGAATTCAATATCTTTATTGACGAGGAAGAGTCACTTGCCTTCGTAAAAGAATTCCAATCATCTTATTTGAATCGTATCCGTCCTATTCAGGAATTAAACGATTTATTATTCGAGCTAGGCAAAATTGTGAACATGGGAATTGTTACTAACGGTACAGCATTTAATGCTTATGAAAAAGTTCATCGTCTTGGTTTAACCTCTATTTTTCCTGAAAGCTCGGTCATCATTTCAGAGAACGTCGGTTACACGAAGCCTGATGAAGAAATTTTTCAACACACCCTAAATGTTTTTGAGGCATGTGCAGAACGTACTCTTTTTATTGGAGACAATTATTACACAGACATAAACGGGGGTAAAACCCTTGGTTTGACTACAATATGGATAAACAAAATGGGTTATGAATGTCCTGAAGAAAGACCAGATTTTATGGTTAAGAGTGTTTTAGAATTTAAAGATTTACTAACGAAAGAAGGAGAAAGATGAAGAAGCTGCCTGCAATGGAAGCATCCAAAAAATTTGTTTTAGAAACCTTTCCAACCTGCACAGGGGCACTTCTTAGTGGAAGCGTCGTAAGAGGAGAGGAGACCAGTACATCTGATCTGGATATAGTCATTATTGACGAAAACCTTTCTTCAGAATACAGGAAATCATTCATCTCACATGGATGGCCAATTGAAGTCTTCGTTCACAATCATGAAACCATACTAGACTATTTCGAAAAAGACTGCCAGAGAGCGAGGCCTTCCCTGCCAAGAATGGTACACGAAGGAATCCCGATCATCTATCATCCGATCATTGACACTCTCAAAGGAGAAGCAGAAAAACGTTTGCAGGGCGGACCACCCAAATGGTCCAGTGAGATGATCGATATGAAGAGATACTTCATCACAGATGCCCTCGATGATTTTATTGGTTCAACAGATAGGGGAGAAAGCATTTTTATTGCGGGATCCATCGGAGAATCCCTTCATGAATTTGTACTCCGGACTCATGATCATTGGATTGGGTCTTCTAAATGGGTCGTAAAGGCATTAAAGGAATATGATGAATCATTCGCTGAAGAATATGTACTTGCTTTCGATCAGTTTTTCCGTAATGGGGAAAAGCAGCCCATTATCAGATTAGTTGATTCCGTTTTAAAGCCATTCGGAGGGCGACTATTTGACGGGTTTTCAATCGGTGAGAATGAGTCTTCCAACTAAAAAAAGCCCAAATTGGGCTTTTTATTATACTAAAATCTGAAATTCATCATGATCGATACTGTTTACTCCGTCATCAAACACCAGACGGGTGACGAACTTATAAGAGACCGTTTCACTGCTGGGGGGAAATGAATCGGAGAGTCTGCATGAAAAGTGAATGGTGCGTTGTTCGTTTGCCTTCATTGTTGACGAGCTTAATATGGTATTGTGATGAAGAACCGATGATTCATCCGTATTTTGATCGTACTGCAAAAGGTCTGTTTCAATTCGTTTCAACTTCTGTTCAACACGCCCGCCAGTCAATTCATATTCCCCTTTAATGACATCTCCCGGGCGAAACTCTGTCTTATTTAATACCAAATCAATCTTTGTTGCACCTATACCGAACCTGCACATCAGTTTACTGAACATACCTGTCATTCAACCTCTCATTCTCTAGTTACCAATTCTACGCATCAAGGAGAGTTTTGGTTTCATTTTTCTTCACCTTTTCTACGAGTATATTCTAAAAGAAAAGCAGCCCATTTGTCTATATTGCTTCTTCGACATATTTCGATAACTTTCAGTGAACGGAGCTTCTTTTAGATTCATAAGACACAGCATTTCCCAGCGATGTTCATTTAATGTAATTTATTCCATAAAGAGGTAGAAATATAGGGTGATTTTCTATAAAATAGGACTAGAAACTTATCATATTTTGGTAAAATACTAGCCTGAGAAGGGGTCATTCATGTGAAGGAAAAGAAGAAAAAGAAAAAAACCCATGTACCATTGAGAATGAATCTATTGTTTATTTCGGTCTTTTTTCTATTTTCACTTCTGATTCTTCGTCTTGGGGTTGTACAGATCGTGCAGGGAAACCATTATGAAGCAGAAGTGGCAAGAACCGAAAACGTTAAATCACATAATGGAACGCCTCCGAGGGGCAAGGTCTATGACCGGTATCGAAATGTGATTGTGGACAACGTTCCTTTAAATGCCATCACTTACACGAGAACACAGACGACGAAGCCTGAGGAAATGCTGAAGGTCGCAAGGGATTTAGCTGTGTATATCGATATGGAGACAGATAAAATCACAGATCGGGACCGGAAAGATTTCTGGCTGTTAAGTCATCCTGAAAAAGCCGAAAAGCTTGTTTCCAAAGAAGAATTAAAAAAGCTGGAAGACAATGAAGATTTGTCAAAGGATGACGTCAACAAAATGGTATATGAGCTTCAGCTTGCACGAATCAGCGAAAAAGACATCGAATCATTCTCAAAGGAAGAAGAGGAAGTACTGGCTATCTTCCGTGAATTCAATACGGGGATATGCCCTTACGCCACAAATCATCAAAAATAAAGATGTGTCCATGGAAGAGATGGCACGGGTAAGTGAGCGTTTATCTGAACTTCCAGGTGTAAACGTTACCACTGACTGGGAAAGAAGATATGTGCATGATCATACCCTAAGAACGATATTGGGTAGAGTCTCGACCTCGCAGCAGGGTCTTCCTAGTGAACTAGTCAATGAATACAAGGCTCTCGGATACGCTCTAAATGACAGGGTAGGAACAAGCTATTTTGAATCGGAGTACGAAGATGTGCTAAAAGGACAAAAAGAAAAAATTGAGTACATAACAAAAAAAAGGAAGTGTCCTAGATACCAAGCTGATAAGCGAAGGTCACAGCGGAAAAGATGTCGTATTGACCATCGACCTTCAACTGCAGAAAGAAATCGAGAAAATCGTAGAGGAAGAATTAAGTAAACAAGCATCTCAATACTGGGAATCCCCATTCCTCGACCGTGCATTTGTTGTGATGATGGATCCATATACTGGTGAAATCCTTTCCATGGTCGGAAAGAAATATGGCAAGAATGCCGAGGGTAAGACCGAGATGCAGGATTATGCTTTAGGAACGTTTACCTCTGAATACGGAGTAGGATCAGCGGTTAAGGGTGCGACTGTGTTGACGGGGTATATGACAGGGGCATTGAACGTCGGGGATGTGCTTTATGATGAACCGATTAAGATAAAGGATACTAAAGTCAAGAAATCTTGGTTCAGTGGTTCAAGATACTTGAGTGATATCGGTGCTCTCGAAATTTCATCGAACGTGTACATGTTTAAGACAGCTTTTAAAATTGCAGATGCCACTTATCGTCCAAATCAACCATTAAATATTAATCCCCAAGCATTTGATACAATGAGAAATTACTACAGCCAGTTTGGCTTAGGGGTCAAAACCGGAATAGATCTCCCGGGTGAGGTTGAGGGACTAAAAGGAAACGAAAAAAAACCAGGTAAACTTATGGACTTCGCCATTGGTCAGTATGATTTATATACACCTATGCAACTTGTTCAATACGCTTCCACCATTGCCAACGGCGGATATCGTATGCAGCCTCATATCATGAAAGAAATTCGCGAACCAAGCAGGGAAAGGGGTAAAGTGGGGCCGCTTTTATATGAGAACGATCCAAAAGTCTTGAACCGTATCGATGCGACTGAACGAGAAATTCAACAAGTTCAACGTGGCTTTTATCAAGTCACACATGGGGGGAACGGTACAGCAACAGTCTTTAGAAACGCGGCTTATGACGCGGCAGCCAAATCAGGAACGGCAGAGGCTTTTTATTACAGTCCCGAAGAAAAGAGACAGTACAGTACGTTCAACACCACATTAGTCGGCTATGCCCCATACAACAACCCGGAAGTGGCGTTTTCTGTCGTGTTGCCATATTCTCATCAAAATAAAGATCCTTATGTAAATAAAACGATCGCCAAACGGGCAATGGACAAATACTTCGAACTGAAGAAACAGTACGAAAAAGACGGATACTTTGACTCTTCCACCGAAGAAGAAGTCCGAAATGCTGAAGAGCTTGAAGAAACGGAAAATCAGGAAACAGAAGAGGAATAAATATAAACGTAATCCTTCAAACAGAAGGGTTGCGTTTTTTTGTCGTTATGAACTTCCTCGTTCTAATATGCCTTTAGTAAGCATAATTTGAATGGCGATTATAAAGCTAACCACCCTTCATACATCCATGGGTAAAGGGACTATTTCCTTATTTCCGTATTTTTCATTGACAATGAGAATCATTTTCATTTAAACTTTGTAATTGAAAACGATTCTCATTATTGGAAGGAGGAGTAAAATTGAACACATTATCTGAACACTCATTATACTTAAAGGATCGTGACGTTTATCATATGGCAGAGGATAACTTGCCTGTGTCTCAAAAGCGAATTTTACATAAACTTGTCCAGGCCATCATTCGGGAAGGGGTGGTAAATTACACATGGGATACAAAAGGCGGGGCTGAAAAAATATACATACAACCAACCCTTACAAGCATGATAACCGTTCCTGTAAAACATACATATTTATTAGGGCAGATCGAAATAGGGGGGGCGATTCAACTTCATAAAGGAAACCAAGTTGTTGAGATTGACAGCCCTGCTCAGTTTTTGGAAGAAATGATGAAAGGAAACGGGCCGGAAAGCGGTAAGCTTGAGCAGCTTGGTGTAGAACTGAACAACAGTGTTTCAAACGATGCTCTGGCATTGACAGCAGAGACGTTGAGAAGAAAATCCACCGACGGAGACAACACTCTAATCTTTTTACAAAAGGAACAAACAAAGGATTCTTCATTCAGTCCATTAACATACTTAGAACAATGGGTCATTGAAGGTCATACTCTCCATCCCTGTTCAAGGACACGGATTGGTTTGTCAAATGAGGAAGTAATGATGTATGCCCCTGAATGGGGAACCCGTGTAAATATCATTCCACTAGCCATTCACAAGAGCATCTGTAAGTTCACTAAGATGAAGGATGGCCGTAACATGACGGAACTCTTAATAAGTGATTTCCCTTTCCTGAAAGAAGAAATGAGAAGAGCGATTACACAGGTTCATCGTGATGAAGATGAATATGAAATCATACCGGTTCATCCCTGGCAATACGAGCACACCATCAAAGAGCACTACAGAAAAGAATTGGATCTGGGATTACTGATTGAGCTAGATTCAAAGATTCCATACAAGCCGCTTATCTCGTTCCGCTCCTTATCGCCGAATAATCGAACACATCACCATATTAAAACAGCACTGAATGTTCAAATGACTAGTGCGAAAAGAATCGTTTCGCCCGCGTCCGTTGAGAACGGACCGATCATCTCTACATTATTGAATAATATTTCCATTCACGATAAAGAGATAAGGAATAAAATAAAATTCCTATCTGAATTCAGCGGCGGTCATTACCAATCTGAGCATAAAGGATTATCTATAAATCTTGAAAAAAATTTATCGGCGCTCATAAGAGAGAATCCAGAAAAACATCTGGGAAAAGAAGAAATTGCTGTTCCCGGAGCATCTCTCATCAACACTTCTCCGGTCACCGGGAAGGTCCTTGCAGTAGAATTAATTGAAGAAAGGTCAAAAAGCAAAGGGGTTTCAATAGATAGATCTGCTGCTCTTTTCATCCAAGAATATGCAGACACGCTCATTCCGGGTTTGATTCATTTAATCGTTAAATATGGAATCAGTTTGGAAGCACATCTTCAAAACGCCATCGTAATATTTGAAAAGAACACCCCTAAGAAGTTATTCATTCGTGACAACGGAGGAATAAGGATACTGGAAGAAAGGTCTGAGTCGTTCATAACAAAAGGAATCATCAACAACTCAACGAATTTACTTACTACCCAATCCATGGATCTTTATAAAATGTTTTCACACGCCGTCCTTCACAATCACCTGGGGGAGATCATCGTCCGAATAGTCAGGGAACTTAATGTGTCAGAAGCTCTCTTATGGAAGAGCGTGTCCGAAGTCGTTCAGCGCACAATGGAAGAATTAAGGAATGAAAAAGAGCTTGAAAAACATACATCTCTTTTCGAACAAGAATTATATAGTCCTTCAACGTATTTAAAATCACTTATAAAAATGAGAATATCCGATTCCTTTACAGAAAATGTATACGTTTCGGCTCCCAATCCATTAATCCAAGCTGGAAAGGAGAATATCTGTGACACTCTATAAACATGATCTAATGACAAAAAGACAATGGTTAAAGGAAGAAAATCAATACCTTCATTATTTGAAAGACCATCAACCTCATTTGGTTGAACACTTTATAAATCATTTGGATAAAGGGCGGAAGTCCATCCTTAACAAGCTTGCTGAATCATTATTAAGAGAAGATGTACACTCACTGTATTCTGATTCAGTTCAGCTGAAGAGAATCGGTTCAGTCTATGTCACCAGTCTATTGAAAGTGTATAAGGAATGGGAACCTTTCTTACATCAACTTCAAACCCTGAATATCAAGGAAAATGTCTCATACAGAATGAAATCGTTTGGTGAGTATTTGATTTTATTTCCAATTAAGGATGAACTCGCTTTTCGAAGGGTCATTCTAGAAGGAGATGTTCTTTGGGTTTCGAGGGACTCAAATGGAAAAGTAAGAACAGCCAGCGAGTTGATTTCTCTCTTACATCTTTCAGGGGAAGCAGCAGAGTTCCAAAAAGAGCTTGACAACGGGACCGTAAATCAATCACTCGGCTATGCCTACCATGCCGAATGGATTGACACACTTAAGAAAGAATGTGGTGATACTTCCTGCAAATCAAGCTTGGAATACATCAGAATGAAGAAGCAGGTAGAACCACAATGGAGCCCTCTTTCATTCTTTGAACAGCTGAGTTTAGAGGGACACCACCTACATCCTGGCTCTAAAACGAAAACAGGGATGTCCCCTGAGGATGTCGCCACATATTCACCTGAATTTCATCAAACATGTAACATTTGTTTTGTGGCTGTTTTGAAAGATGGGATCGATATGACTGAACTCGTGCCCAATATTATAGAGGAGACGTTCTCAGAGATCATGCCTTCCTACCTTGAATTCATGAAGGTAAATAAGCTGGATCCCACCAAATATCAACTTTTACCGATACATGAATGGCAATATAAACATGCTTTACTACCAATCTATCGAAACGAAATCAAAAGGGGAACCATCATCCCTTTAGAATCCTTATCTGTCGAGAGTAAATCTACTTCATCGTTCCGAACGCTTCTTCCAATCGAGAACACGAGTCGCTTTATTAAACTGGCTGTCAATAGCCAGATGACTTCGACTGTAAGGTCCATCTCAAGCCAGACCGCTTTAAATAGTACCGTCTTCACCAATATGTTGACGGAGATATTAAATAAAGAATCACAACTATCCTGTTTTCTTCCACTTAATGAAATAGCCGGTTACACGTATAGATCAGAAAGAGACGATCAAAGAAGAAACCTTACCGTCGTCATAAGAGAGAACAGGGAAAATGATCTGGATGATCAGGAAGTGATGATAACCGGGAGCAGTTTATATGCCTCCTCACCATTTTCTGAGCGGACGATACTTGGTGAACTGCTGGAAGAATATTGCGATTCTCAACACCTACCGAAAGAAAAGGGGGCCCTCGAATTTTTTAAGGACTATTTATCTGTTACAATACCAGGGTTTCTCACCCTACTGACAAAGTATGGGGTTGCCCTTGAGGGACATCTTCAGAATAGTGTACCTGTCTTTAAAAATGGAAGGCCAGTCCGCTTTTATTTCCGGGATTGGGGAGGAGCGAGGATCTTCAAAGAAAGATTAGATTCTCATCTTGAACTCCCTGCCTTTCAGGCAGGAAGTGTGACAATGACAGGAAATAAAGAAGAAATGTATTCGAAAGCCCATTACACGATCTTTCAAAGTCATATTGGAGAAATCATCCGGCTTCTTGTAGAGGCTTCAGGTGTTTTCGAAGGTGAATTCTGGGCGTTGGTGAAGGTTTCTTGCGAAGATACATTCACCACATTAACATATACTGTTCCAGCCAATGTAGAAGAAGACAGAGCGTTTTTATATCAGAAAGAAGTAAAGCATAAAGCGTTGACGAAGATGAGAATGTGGCCTTCACAAGAGTATTTATACAGTCAGGTCTCTAATCCACTGGGATATAAAGAGAAATAACCGTGAATACATTTCCTGCACAACAACAACTTGCATTAAAATCACGTCCCTTCCGCCGCTTCTTATATGGGAGCTTTTTCGTAAGATCATCAGATTGGATGGATCTTACCATCCTGAATTGGGTGGTTTACGAATGGACCCATTCAGCAGTGGCGTTAGGGTTTGTGAATGCATGCAGGCTGCTTGCCGGTTTTCTTTTTTTCTCTTTCGGCAGGGATGGCAGCGGACAAATATAATAGAAGGAACTCACTTCTCATTCTATATAGCGGAATCTTTCTATCTACGATATTAATCGCGATCATTATCGGTCTACAGTCGTCGTTCTACTTGTTACTTTTCGCCATTACGATCAGGTCTATTTTCATGAGCTACGAAGTGCCAATACGTAATGCCCTGTTGGGAGATATCGTTCCTGTTGAAATGCTTGGAAGTGCCATCACCATTCAAACAACTTGTATCAACGTTGCAAGAATGATCGGTCCTGCATTGGCTGGAATACTTCTTGGGTATCTTCCTGCTGGAGATGTGATGCTCTGGATTTCAATTGGTACACTGCTTGTCATACTATCCTTAATCACCATCTCCGTTCCCCAACGTGAAAAAGAGAAGGGAAAAAAGCAAAGGAAGAAATCGGTACGTGAAACCTTTCAATACATAAAAAGAAAACCAGGGATACTCGGTATCTTATTAGTGGCTATTGGCCCTATGATTTTTGGATTCCCCTATACCACCATGCTTCCCATTCTTTCAAAAGAATTGATGGGGCTCGGACCGGAAGGGTTCGGGTTATTACTATCCATATCTTCTGCAGGAGCGATCGCAGCGACAGGGCTCCTTACTTTTCACCAGGGAATGATGGGGGGACGCTGGCTGATATTGTCTTCACTTGCCTTTGGGACAACTTTGATGTTATTCACAATGTTTAGTCGTTATTATTATCTAGCTTTACTCTTCATGTTCTTAGTCGGATTTACCAGTCAATATTACAGAACGTTAAGCAGAATCCTTATTCAGGTGAATGTGTCAGAAGAGTTCCGTGGAAGAGTCCTCAGCATTGCCTTGATGGACCGAGCCTACATACCTCTTGGGGCCATCCTGATCGGATTTATCGCCACGTCATTTAATGCTTATACTGCGGGACTTTCAATGGGAATCGGTACCATCCTGTTTACGACCATCATTGTCCGCAGTAATCGAAAATTATGGAAGGAGTAGACTATGATATCAAGTACAGTTAAAGCATGGATGCCAACAGTCATAAATAAGAGAGGGAGGGATCCGATATGTGCCTATGTATATGACATAGAAAATTTGAAAAATCATGTTACATATTTACGCAATTCCCTGCCTCCATTTTGCTCTTTATATTATGCCGTGAAAGCAAACCCGGATGACAGACTCATACAGGCCATTGATGATTGGGTCGATGGCTATGACACTGCCTCGGAAGGGGAACTGGTCAGGATAAGGAAACTTTCTGCAAAGCCTGTCTTTTTCGGGGCACCTGCGAAGAAAGACAGTGAAATTGACTACCTCGCTAAAGGGTACGTAAAGGCAATGAACATAGAAAGTGAAAGGGACCTTTATCGCATCAATCGATTGGGAAGTAGTACCGGTAAAAAGCTTCCTGTTTTAGTGCGGGTGAATAGTTCTTATAGTGTGGGCAAGAGTTCACATAAAATGACAGGTGTACCGACTCAGTTCGGAATAGAAGAAGAAGGGATTCCATCTCTATTAAACCAGCTTTCCCGGTTCCCTTATGTAGAAATTGAAGGGTTTCACTTTCACGCAATGAGCAATAACCTTGATGCAGAGGATCATCTCGGATTTATTCGGTTCTGTAAAGAGAAGATGCTCCAGTGGAGGTCTGAATTTTCTTTGACCTCTACGGTTTTAAACGCAGGTGGAGGAATCGGGGTGAGTTATCAGAAAGACGATGAACCTTTTGATTGGGAAGCTTTCAGTGCAGGGCTCCACAAACTCGAGTCTTCTTTTTCGTCAAACGGAATACAACTTGTGTTAGAGCTCGGGCGCTATATGGTTGGGGGATGTGGGTACTATGTGGCAGAGGTTATGGATGTAAAGAAAAATCATGGTGAATACTTTGCACTGGTAAGAGGGGGGACCCATCACCTGCGTTTACCGGCAGCATGGAAGATGACCCATCCGTATTCAATATATCCTGTGGACAACTGGTACGATGATCCATTGCCACGTCCTGAAATAAAGAATACAAACGTAACAGTGGCGGGAGAGTTATGTACTCCCAATGACGTTCTTATCAGAAAGGACTACGTGGAAAAATTGAGAGCTGGGGACCTGATTGTCTTTTCATTAGCAGGAGCATATGGATGGACCATTTCTCACCATGATTTCTTATCCCACCCCCATCCTGAATTCCACTATTTAGAATAAGTTTAAGTTTGAGAGTATTCCTGCCTCATTTAATTCCAATTCATTTCAAAGAGAATGAAACTTATCCTTCCTTTAAACGTAGATATATTTAAAGAAGTTTTCCGGTCTTTTAAGGAGGGATGATTATGCTTTGGTGGATCTTAGGTATCTCAGTCGGTTTCGGCATACTGAGCGGTCTGATCAGAAACAGATTTTCCAATCATTCTTTTAAAGCAGGAAATCAAAATGAACAACAATTGCAGGAGGAAGAACGTGTAAAGGCTGGCAGCTGGTTTGGTGGAGGCCATTTATAAAGAAATGTCAGGAAAAACTTCCTGGCGTTTTTTTCTGGGTTCCAGGAGAGCAGCGATCCATGCCGTTTCCCAAGGTGAAAAATCTTCATCAAAAAACGAAGGATATGGTAAAATAAGTTAATGTAGTGGAGGGAAGGACCAAATATATAGGGAGTGTTCGGAATACAACGATACAAACATTTCCTTTTATATGAGGTGTCTATTTGAGGTGCGTCCCTCTTATGGAAGGAGAAAGCTATGTCTGTGAAGTATTGGTCTCAGGTGGGTGTGGGGTTATTGGTATTTGGGTTTAGCTCGTTGTTTTCATGGTATGAAGGGAGTGCGCTATTGGATGATCCATGGGAATGGAAGTATTCAACTCCATTCAGTCAGATGATCCATGGTACTGTTTCTATGGGAGAGAAAATAGTGGAAGTTGATTTCTTCGTATACGCTGCAAAGTTTTCACCATTGTTTCCCAGCATCATGCTGTTGAGTGCCAGTTATCTTTTGGTTCTCTTTGGGTACAGACTATTTAAACATCCTGTTTTTTCATTATATCTCTGCATGTTTGGAATCATGTACCTTTTAATAAGCGCTACTATCGCATCTTCTCCTACAACGGGGGGAGACATTCTCTTTTGGCTATTTGTCTCAAACGGCCTTTTTCTGATCATGCTTTCCATTGTTTTTCATTACTCTCCCTCTCTTATAAAGGGGCAATCCAATCGGGCCTGAATATTCAGTTTTAGGACTGCTTGTAAAGCTTTGTCACCTGGGATAATGACGATATGAATTCCCTCAAGAAATGGGTATTGCTTGATGAAGCCATCTATCACGATTGAATAAAGGAATGAAGACATTCCTTCATCATTGACTCTTTGAATGTTTTTACATAAAACCATCACGTTTAACTGTACGGTTTACCTTAAATAAAGTATACTACTTTAGAGGTGATGTCCTTGGGAAGTTGTATCGAATAGGAGAACTATCGAAGCACAGTCAAGTGTCCAAAAGGACGATTGATTATTATACCAAAATAGGATTATTGGAATGTGATCGATCCCGCAATAACTACCGTTACTACCATGAAGATGCATTAGCTGACCTAAAGCTGATTGAACAGTGTCAGCAGATGAACATGACATTAAATGAAATTAAAGATCGATTGATGGTAATGAAATCTGTGGAAGTAGATCCAGCGATTCTAAAGAAACAGGTCGAACATATTCGAAGTGAAATGGATCATCTGCAAAACGAGCTGCATGAGGTCCTTCTGGCTATGGAAAATCTAGAGGATGACGAGCGCAAACGCGTGCTAAAGCAGGTATCGCCACAGGCATCCGCACTATTCCAAACATTAACGGTTTTTTCTGGTTAATCCAGCATAATAGATAAACAACTACAGGAGAGTGACTTTTTTTTGGACGATATACCACTGAATTCATTAGTATTATTAGGAGCATTAATTCTTTTATCTGCCTTTTTCTCATCGGCGGAAACGGCTTACTCAAGCGTTAACAAAATCAGACTTATGAACTTTGTAAGTGAAGGAAGAAGAGGGAGCACGAAAGCACATTATATCGCTGAGAACTTTGATAAAGCACTGTCCACGATCTTGGTAGGAAATAACATCGTGAACATTGCTGCAGCCAGTATTTCAGCAAAGCTTGCAACAGATATTTTCGGGGGAAACACGGGTCTTGTCATCAGTACTTTCGTCATGACATTATTAATTCTGATATTCGGGGAAATCCTGCCGAAATCATTGGCAAAAGAAAATGCTGAAACCTATTCCCTTACTATATCAGGCGTGCTATATTTCTTAATCAAAATCCTTACACCGATCAACTTCTTTTTTATTAAATTAAAAGAGTTGGTATCCAAGTTCTTCTCGAAAAATCATGAGATGCCGTCAGTCACAGAGGAAGAATTAAAGGTGATGCTTGATATTAGTGAAGAAGAAGGAGTCATCGATAAAGAAGAAAGAGAATTGATTCATCGCTCCATGGACTTTGATGATATCCTTGTAACTGAGGTTCTGACTCCGCGTATCGATGTGAAAGCTGTTGAGGTGAACCAACCGATTGAGGAGATAAAGGAAATGTTCTTTGAAGAACGATTCTCCCGTATACCGGTTTATGAGGATCATATTGATAATGTGATCGGGATTCTTTCAGAGAAAGAATTCTTCACCCATCTGATTAAATTCGGAGAAGTGAATGTTAGGGAACTGATTCGTGAACCTATGTTTATATTTGAATCTGCTAAGATCTCTTCTCTCCTTACAAAACTTCAAAAGAACAATGTTCATATGGCCATTGTAGTGGATGAGTTCGGTGGTACTACTGGAATCATCACACTTGAAGATATTCTGGAAGAGATTGTAGGGGAAATTTGGGATGAGCAGGATGAAAAGACACATTCCATGAGAAAGATCAATGAAAAAGAATATACCTTCGATTCTCAATATCAACTGGACGAATTTACAGAGCTTCTTGATGTGCCCGAGCCGGAAAGTTCCTATCACACGGTGGGTGGATGGGTCGTTGAGAGCTTTGAAGACCTTCCATCCGAAGGGGATAGCTTCGATTATGAAAACCTAAAAGTAAGCGTTGAAGAAGTTGATAATCGTCGGGTACGTACCATTAAAGTTGAAATACTTGAGAAAAAAACGGAAGATATTGTTCAATAAGTGTAAAATAACAGGCTCTTCAATGCCTGTTATTTTTTTGGCTTAATATTGAAAGAAGGAGGCTGCTGTTATATGCACGAATCAGATACAAAGGAAGCTCTCTTAAGGGAACTGGAAGTTGTAGATAAATGGGCAGATGATCAAAAAGGGTTATGGTTTTGGGAGAAGATCGGACGCATTCCCTTTATGATCCTGGACCGAATCACCCCTCAAATGGTGCACAACAAGATTGGGCAGGCGTTGGATGAAATAGGGAGCTACATACAAAAGGGCGGAGGTTATCTTACAAGTGAGAAAGAAGTCGTAAAGCGATTTAGTAAAGTAACAGGCAACCCCGATTTCTCCGTAGAAAATATCTGCAAACTGCCTCTTTCTGATATGGATGAAGTCAGTGAAGGGATCGTTAGTATAAGGAAGAAGGTTGCCATGACCCAGGGAGCGACTACCGGCATCGGCGGTTTTCTGACTCTGAGTATCGATATACCTTTCATCCTTGGTATATCACTCAAGACTTTACAAGAAATCGCGTTGAGTTATGGATACGACCCAAATGATCAGCAGGAGCGTATTTTCATCATAAAATGTCTTCAGTTCGTTTCATCAGACATCGTCGGGAAGCAGGCTATCCTTCAAGAGCTATCAGACTTCAACAAAAAGGACATGGAAAAGAGAGAACAAACCCTTTCCCAGCTTCAAGGCTGGAGAGAAGTGATGGTCAGCTTCCGTGACAACTTCGGCTGGAAAAAACTATTTCAGATGATCCCCATAGCAGGCATTCTCTTCGGCTCCTTCATCAACAAATCCATGATCACCGACATAGGCGAAACCGGTCGCATGCTCTACCGTAAAAGAAGAATCCTGGGGAGAAGCTGGAAGAGGGACGGACCTCTGAAATCTAAACCTATTGTCAAAAAAGGCTACGTAACGGTCTTTTTTAAACAGGGATAAAGGGGCAGAGGTCCGTCCCTCTGATCTTTGACTAAAAAACATTGGAGTTAATTATATGATGAATATAAAAGGGTATATGCTGGATGAAGACACTTTGAGAGGTTGGGGGAGCAGGCTGATTCCTGAGGTGGAGTGGTTTTATTTTGCTGCTGATGATGGTTTGCTTCCGATGGAGTCCCTTGATTCACTTGATTATTTCAAGGTCCCTATTGACCTTAGAACCTCTTATGCTACCTGGGGGATCAGTAAAAAAGCTCGATTTTATGCAAAAATGACTCCTGAGTGTTTTGTCTCTTTAGAAAAAGAAACTCAAGATGAAATGGTGAGACGGCAATGGGAGCTTGGAAGAGGACTCCTTTTTTACCAAAGAAGATCTCAGTGAGTTACTTGAAAATCCTAAACTACACCTTCCTGTCACCACACTACATACAGGAGAGGAGATCGTTCTATTCCACCGGATCCTATGGAATTCTCTTTCAGAAGAATCACACTATACCTTTCTGTTAACCTATGGATCCTTATGGGTAAATGAACAGTCCATATGGAAAGGGTTGTGTGCAGAGAGGAAACAAGAGGTATACATACAGACTCCCCACCTAGAATCACGCTTCGACACATTTTCATCCAAGAATGGACCCAACTGTCTAGGGGCCGTCTCTACGGCTATTACAAAGGATCCATCTTATTTAGACCAATGGATCATAGGGGAAGAGTTTACCTCGATTCTTCAACAAGCGGAATATGCCCCATTGGATACCTCTGTATATAAACCAGATGATGTACTTGTTTGGTTTAATCATAACAATCAACCCATACATGCTTCCTATGTACTGACGCATAGCTATGTCTTTAATAAGCACGGACAAACCATGTTTAATCCGTGGCAAATTTTGAAGATAGGTGATGTATTGACAGCCTGGAGCAAATCAGATACCATCCTCGTTATCTTTAGACGCTAATATACGCTTCTAATTTATCATGATTAGTCATGTAATAGTGGAAATGCATTCGAGTATCCTGTAGTCAGAAAGTTAAAAGGGACCTCCAAAAGGAAGTCCCTTTACATTATTCATCTTCGTTCTTATCTTTATTAAACCAAAGCGGCTCATCGTTATCCACTTCGCCATTGTAATTAATCAGCAATTCTTCTCCTGCTTGAATGTCTTTATAGGCATAAAAGTCGAAGGTATGGTTATCAAAATTAATTTCGTAAATGGTATTAGGTGAGTACGAATGGTTAAACAACATTCCATACCCTAATAGTAGTGCTGTATGATTGATCCCGTATTCAAATACATAATCCGCAAGGAAAGTTTTTTCAATATGTTCATGTTCCTCATTGGGATAGGGGATGACTGGCGCTTCATGAACCAGCTCTCCTTTGGCTATATCTCTTTTTGCAAAAACACCGCGATTAAGATCACCGTCACTCAGAGATGATATTTTCACTTCGATCATTATGCCACCTTCTTTCTAAATCCTTTAACTTAGTAAGCTTGACACGAACAGGATAGAAAAGCAACACTAAATCGCTCCTGGTAAAAGTTAATTAAACAAATTTCCCAAAAAACCTTGAATGCTACGTGCACTTCGTACCAGCCAACTCGCCTTCTCCACTGATTCAACGGCGATGATATCCACTTTATAAGTAGGTTGGAGGTTATTAAAAATATACTCACTCTTTTCAGGCATTTCAACGATCATTTCTCCAATTTTTTCACCTTTTTCAATTGGAGCTTGAAGAGTACCATCCTCGTTAAGCTTAGCTTCATCTAATTTGACAGAAGCCTTTACCTTATCTTTCTCTTCTTTTGCCACTCGGATAGAGATGGGCTTTTGGACTTTGATGCCTACCGATTGTTTCACACCGTCTGGAACGTCTAACACCCGTTCCTTTTCTTTTTGAATTTCTTCTAGTTGATATTCAACCGTCTCAAACTCGTCAAATCCATAATCAAGAAGTTCTGTTGTTTGTATAAACCGTTCGGCACTGCTAGGCTGACCATACTCATCCTTGGCATCTAAAATGACAGAAATATATCGGACTCCATCACGTTCTGCCGTCCCGGTAAAAGTGGAACCTGCAAAGGGAGTGGTACCTGTCTTCAATCCATCCGCACCTTCATAATCATACGATTTTCCTTTTAACAGACCGTTTGTGTTCTTCATTAAAAGTTCTTCATCTGTACCCGGCCTGAAAACTTTGGATGGGAGTCCCGATGTTTCCAATACCTCCGGATAATCACGGATGAGGTAAAAGGCCAGAGTGGCCATATCTTCAGCCGATACCATATTTTCATCATTCACGTCAGTACCTTCCGGAAACATCCCGAGCATATCGTAATTACTCAAGCCCGAGGAATTGACAAATTGATAATGTTCAAAACCCAATTCTTTCGCTTTTGCATTCATCTGTTTAACGAATTCACCTTCTGAACCCGCCACCACTTCGGATAATGCAATCGCAGCGCCATTTCCGGATTTAATGACCATGGCATCATACAACTCTCTGACCGAATACTCCCTGCCTGCTTGTAACGGGACATTACTCAATCCGGGGGGCGTTCGCCAATTGATACACTTTTTCACTGACTTTATAGGTTTGATCCCACTTTATTCTTCCTTCATGTATGGCTTCAAGGACAAGGTATTCTGTCATCATTTTCGTCATACTGGCAATGCCGAGTAGCTCGTCCTCATGCTCTTTATATACAATCTTCCCTGTATCTGCTTCCACTAAAATCGCAGCATCTGCATTGATATCCAGGTTTGTTTTTCCTTCTGCCGTCTGCTGAAAAGGAACCATGACCATAAAGGAAATCATCAAAACCGACAAGCTCTGTTTTATCGCACTCTCATTCAAATTAAAGACCTCCAGAAAACCAATATCACACAACAAATCATTCTACCATACAAGCACTAAAACCATCCACTTCCCTATAACCTTTTCAAATCGTTCATAACATTGTAAATAATTGTTTAGCGGAAATAGATCTCTTCAATAGAAGGACGGACCTTTAATCGCTGGAAAAATGAAAAACTGACCTATTCATCCTCATTGAAGGTCCGTCCCTATTCCGCTCTCCATCACCAAATTGGAAAATAATTCTTGTAATGAATCTTTTAATCTGTTAAAATCACGTAAACCGTTAGGAGGAGAAAGACGATGATTACATTTCCACAGCTTGTGAAAGGCGCAACCATAGGAGTAACTGCTCCATCATCAGGGGTTCCCGATGAACTTCATGATATCCTTAACCAGTCAATCAAAAAGATGGAAGATAAAGGCTATGCCGTTCAAAGCGGAAACACGGCCTGGACCCAGCACAAAGCCAAATCGTCCACAGCCGAAAAGCGAGCAGCAGAACTGAATCAGATGCTTCAGGATGAAGAAATTTCACTGATCATCCCTCCATGGGGAGGACAGCTTCTGATTGAAATCCTGAACCTCATTGACTATGAAAAAGTCAAGACGAAATGGCTGCTTGGATATTCCGATACAAGTGTACTACTGATGGCTCTCACTTTAAAGACGGGAATAGCAACTGCCCATGGTACCAATCTCATAGACTTAAGAGGGAAATACACCGACTCGACGACAGTTCAATGGGAAACCGTTCTCTCATCAGGAGCGGGATCATCAGTGACCCAGCACTCATCTGAACACTACCAAAAGGAATGGAATCACGAGGTGCCTTCACCATACGTTTTTCATTTAACCGAGCCAACCGTATGGAAAACGATGGGGGATCGAGATGTAAAAGTGAAAGGACGAATACTGGGCGGGTGTATTGATGTAATCCGACACCTAATTGGCACTCCTTTTGGAAATATTAAAGAGTTCAGAGAAAAGCATATTAAAGGTGAAAAGATCCTCTGGTATTTTGAAAACTGTGAACTAACGACAGCCGATCTGCGCCGTACACTGGTGCAAATGAAATTCGCCGGATGGTTCGAACATTCATCTGGAATCCTCTTCGGAAGAAGTGATGCCAACACGCCAGTCGGTGATTATACAGTCGAAGATGTTTACGAGGACCTTTCAACGGAACTTGGCATTCCTATCGTGTATGATATTGACTGCGGCCATCAGCCTCCTCAAATTACGTTAATCAATGGAGCGTTCGGAGAGGTAGTAGTATCCAATGGAATAGGGAAAGTCACGCAAACATTTAGTTAAAACTCAAAAAAACGTCCTTCTGAGTACCGACCCCCGAAAGTTAGAGTGAAAAACTAACTTTTGGGGGTAAGCACCCTGAAGGGACGTTTTTTTCTAATCACTCTGAATCTCCATATCGTTTCTCATTTAACAACCAAATAATCAATCCCCAAAGCCATCCACCTGTGACACAGATAACAATGATGAGAATGAGATGATCCTTCAAAACTCCGTATAAAATGATCGTAAAAATGAAGCCTGCAAAACACCCTCCATAAAGAACCGAAAAGAACCATTTTTCTCTGACGCGAACCGCTATCCACCATTTTCGGTATGGTCCGTTTGGATCTCTGCTATTGATGAAGAACACACAGGCATTCAAAAAAAAGATAAGACTGATTATCAGGTACATGTATGATTCCGGGTCTAACCAAAACACCAGGAAGTTTATGACTGAAGTGAAGGTGAACATCAGAAAGATCACCTTATTCTGCTTTAATTTATCCATTTACTAGCCCCCGATCACTTGTATTATATCAGATCATGTTCGACAGGGACCAACAAATTCCAACTCTTAAAAGGAAATTCCCTTCAGTTTCTAGAAGATTAGTAATGCCATCATTTATGGAAGGGAGTAAAGAATTGAGAGTGAAGGAAAGTATCAAAATGATAAGAGAACAGGTTTACAAATAGATACATAGGGTTCGGAAGATAGACGGGCATGGTCCCATCACTTTAAAAAAGCAGTATCAGATTTCGTAATGATAAAAGGCGATTATGCCTGTCATAAAACTTGTAAAGAAAGTTCATGAATAGAATAGATAAAGGGGAAATGAGATGTTTACATATATGTTGAACGAAAACCTGGAATTGAGATTACTAGAATTACAGGATGCAGAACGAATTCATGATTTAATCGACCAGTCCAGGAACCATTTGCGGGAGTGGCTGCCATGGGTGGATCATTCAACAACCGTTGAAGATACAATCGCCTTCATCAAGGGGACACGAACAGGCTTTGCAAACAATACAAGCTTGACGGCAGGGATCGTCTATAACGATGAACTGGCCGGTGTCGCCGGTTTCAATGAAATGAACTGGTCAAACAAACTCGCTGTCATGGGATATTGGCTGGGTGAAGGATTTCAAGGGAAGGGCATCATGACCAAGGTGTCAAAGGGACTGACGGATTACGCATTTTCCTATTTAAAAATGAATAAGGTCGAAATAACTGCTGCAGAATTCAACTATCGGAGCAGGGCGATTCCTGAAAGGCTTGGTTTCACCATGGAAGGAAAGATCAGACAAAGGGAATGGGTCAACGGTCAGTTTGTTGATCATATTGTCTACGGAATCCTCAGAGACGAGTGGAAGAAATCTTGAATCAGGCATGGACAGACCGGTTTGATGGCCTGATTTCTTGGGTTGAAGACATCAAACAAAAAAATGGAAGCTCGGCTGCAGGCCTGTATATACTAAAAGATTCCCAGGTGGTTCTGGAGCATTATAGCGGAAATCACTCTCACGAGAAAGATGCCCCGCCAACCACCGCACGATCACAATTCAATGTAGCTTCGGCACGCAAAAGCTATTTAGGGCTTGCTGTCGCTTATGCATTGCACGACAAATGTATCTCGGGGATGGATGACCCGATCTTACGATATTTCCCAGAGTATGATCGACCACTTTACGAAGGCACCACCATCCGACATCTTGTCACCCATTCCCATGGCCTCGCTTCCAATATGGACGGAGTCATCTTCAGGGAATTTAAGGCTGGTACCAACTGGGCTTATCGTAACGTGGGAGTGGACATCTTGACAACCTTAATTCATCGACTGTATGGGAAAGGGTTCCCGCAACTTTTGGACGAAAGGGTGTTCACTCCAATGGGTTTCAGTGAAACAGGCTGGAGGACAGAATCAAACGAACACCTGGTTCCCATTATTGATCGTAAGGATGAACCTCCTCTTTCCGGTCTGGAAAAGAATTCGGACGGGAGTGAAAAAAAATCTTTTTGTTTCTGCAAGAGAATTCGCCCGCTGGGGGCAGCTCCATCTTCAGCATGGGAAGATGGGGGAAAGACAAATCGTTCCTCCAGAGGTGATTAAGTTGGCCACTTCCATTCAACATTCACCCTACACGGATCCCAGCCTTCCTGCTAATGGAATGTTCTGGTACATTCAAGATATCCCTAGGGACAAAAGTGAATTGGGGGAAAGAGTCCCAGCCGGATCTTATCAAATCTTAGGTGTTACAGGTCCTACGATTCTTGTGATACCTGCATATAAAGTTGTGGTGGCAAAAATGTATAATAAGCGCTACAACTACGGGGGGAGAGCATTACCTGAAGTATTTAAGGGAGTTCAGTAACAAAGTGTGTGATTTGTTTAGCTGAGTTTTGATTAGAAAAATCCGCTGATAGTTTAATCGTATCTCAAGAGGCAGGGACTGGGAGAAATGAATTTCAATGAAGGATCATGTAGAAAATGATTTTTATTCTTTAACAGGTCTCAGGGAATGAAAAAAGTAAAAGGGAAATCTCTTTAGGAAACGTACCTTTTACTTTTACATCTCGTTATAAAAATAAGACCATTAAATCCTCATCGAAATATTCATTTTTATATTTCAATGCCCGTTTCTCAGTACCGTATGGTTTAAATCCGCAGGAGAGGTAAAGTCCTTTAGCTGTTTCATTGGTAGAGACAACGGTCAGCATGACTTGTTCGATTCCTTCCACCGCTTTAGCATGTGAAATGCAGGCTTCAATCAGCCTCCTGGCATATCCGTTCCCTCTATAGACTGGGGAAACATACATGGCAAAAATGGACGCTTTATGTCTCATTTTCAGGGCACTTTCACGTACGAGGGTGGCTGTACCCACCAGTTTCTCCCCAACAAAGCAGCCGAATGTGTGGCTGTCCTTCTGGATCAGTCTCCCTGCGGTCACTTCAATTGGATTCGGGCGCGCAAGAGCTTCTTCATAGCTGCTCCCGAAGCTTGAAGGACTTTGCTTCAGCATTTCCAGGCGAAGCTCCCAATACGCTTCGGCATGATTTTCATTGAGTAGTTGGATTTCCATATTTTTCTGACCTTCTTTCCTATACATGATATGATGAGAGGAGTCCTTATTTCAGCTACTCAAACCATTTTCGACATCAAGAGTCAAATCCCTTTAAATTGGAGGAATAGGAATGGAAAATTGTCTCGGCTGCCGCCTGGCAAATAAACAAGAAAGAACATTTATGATATATGAAAATGATCACGTTGCCTGCTTTTTGGATCATGTCCCCCATCATCCCGGTCATACCCTGATCCTGCCCAAGCAACATAAAATAGAACTGACAGAGTTAAATAAGGATGAGAGTCTCTTCATCATGGAGGCTTCAAAGCTAGTTGCAAGAACCATTCAGGCATTATATGGTCCAAACGGTATAACCATATGCCAAAATGGCGGCATTTATAACGAGCTGACTCATTATCATATGCATGTGATCCCCCGTAATGAAGAACCGGATCGGTTCGGAGACTTATTCTATGGAAATGCGGAAATAGGAACCCACAACGAATCAATTGAAGAAACCCATATCAAGATGAAGACAACTATCAATAGATTACTGGAAGAGGAGTAACCAAAATGACCATACATAGCAATCCTGAAGAAAGATTAAAGCGATACGCAGAACTCGCCATCAAGGTGGGGGTGAATGTTCAACCCGGTCAGCCCCTTTGGATTTCAGCCCCATTGGGCACAGAAACATTTGTGCGTATCGTTGTGAAAGAAGCCTATCTTGCCGGTGCAAAAAATGTGCATGTACAGTGGTATGACGAGGAAATCCTCCGAACACATTATGAATTGGCACCGGAGGAAACCTTTTATGAATACCCAAGCTGGCTCGCTGCCGCTCATGAATGGGTGGTTGACCATAAAGGAGCATTTCTGCAAATAGAAGCAAATGACCCGGACCTTTTGAAAGGCATCGATTCGGATCGAATTCTTAACTTTGAAAAAGCAAGTGGAGATGCACTGGATCGCTTCTATGAAGCGATCGAAAAGGATCAAATCAGCTGGTCGATCGTCGCCATCCCTTCCCAGAAATGGGCAGATAAGGTATTTCCCGAATTACCAGAGAAAGAAAGAATCCCGAGCCTATGGAACCGGATATTCACATCCGTCCGTCTCGACCAAGAGGATCCCGTCATGGCTTGGAAAACACATATCGAAACCTTAACCAACAAAGCATCCGAACTCAATAGCTTAAAACTCAAAAGTCTCCACTATGAGTCAGAAGGGACGGACCTTACTGTAGAACTCCACGAAGATCACCTGTGGCTGACAGGGGCAAGCATCACCCCACAAGGGACGCACTTCATCGCCAATATGCCTACAGAAGAGGTTTACACCGTACCAATCAAGTCTGGAGTGAATGGTACGGTCAAAAGCACCAAACCACTGGCCTACAACGGCAATGTAATCGACGATTTCACCCTTACCTTCGTAGATGGGGAAATCATTAAGGTGACAGCAAGGGAAGGGGAAGAAATTCTGAAGAAACTAATATTGACTGATGAAGGTGCAGCGTACCTTGGCGAGGTGGCACTTGTTCCGCATCGATCACCAATCTCTGATTCAGGCGTATTATTCTTCAACACTCTATTTGATGAGAACGCATCGAATCATTTAGCAATCGGTTCCTCTTATCCAACTTGTATGAAAGACGGCAACATCCTGTCTGATGAAGAGCGGGAGGAAAGGGGACTGAATGAAAGTGTGGTTCATGAAGATTTCATGATAGGATCAGCTCAGATGAATATCGACGGTGTGTGCCGTGATGGCAAGAGAGTCGCCATCTTCCGAAATGGAAACTGGGCATTCTGAAGATAGAATGGCTGCATCCAACTCATTCCACGAGTTCTCACCAATGTAACACTTCTTTAATAATGAAAGGAGACGACAGATGATCTATGAAATGACTGTTCAGCTAAGGGTTCCTGACATAAAAAAGGGACAAGAATGGTATGAAACTCTTTTACATCGACCACCTGATTTTATCCCTCATGAAGGGTTTGCAGAATGGGAGCTTGTTCCCGGATGTTGGCTGCAGGTAGCAGAAGGCAGTCCTTCGGTCCATTCAGGTCCCATCCGTTTAGGGGTAGAAGATATCTGTAAAGAAAGAGAAAGGCTGACATCCCTATTAGGGACGGAACACTTTGAGATCCATGCAAGAGAAGAGGTCCCTGTGAAATGGGGAACTTTTCGGGATCCATGGGGAAATGGAATCGGCTTGTTTCAATATCATGATAAATCTGAAATGATGAGACGTATCGATATGCTTAGAAATGAGGTATGATCCAAGAAGGGAAGGTTCTTATGGAAAGCCCACTGGCAAAAACGGAAGCGGAAGAAAATTTCTTGATTTCATTCCTATACCTGAAGAGGAAATATGGGATCACAACCCGATTGCCGGCTCTTTTTCGGTTATCATGGTAGGAGAAAAGGTACTTATGTGCTATAACGTTTTTCGTCAACAATGGGAACTTCCTGCCGGAAAAAGAGAAGGAAACGAAACTACCCGTGAATGTGCTCTAAGGGAGTTATCTGAAGAAACGGGGCAGCATTTGCAATATCTTCATTTCAAGGGTTTAATGAAGGTCAAAAAAGCTTCTGGTGCTGTTCAATATAACCCTGTCTATACAGCCTCCCTAAAAGAACTGCAGCCATTCATCCCTAATCCGGAGACCAATGAGATCATCTTATGGGATCAAAAAATGGATATTGGCACGATGGATGCTGTGGATGTGAAATTATTACTGTACCTTTAGATCCCTGGTTTTCTGAACAGTATGCGAACAATAAGCCCCCCTTCCTTTTCTGGAAGGGGGGCTTATAAGAGCATAATTATTCCTCGATGTTCATCTGAAGCTCATATTCTTTTACGTACGCCTGCGGCAGTAAAATTTTCTCGAAATCAAACTCTTTTAAGTCGATTCCTTTATCAACCTTATTTGGAAGGTCGGGGTTCGCTAGTGCACTGGTTCCCAGGCTGATGAATTCCGCATGTTGTTTTTGTAGGAGACCCTCCGCTTTGGAGGGGGTCACCCAATTGCCCGTTGGCAATAACCGGAAGCCTGCTATAAAACGTCGCCGCTTCAGCAAGTGTCATTCCACCTTCACCGAATGAAGATACGGCACCATCGCCGTCGGTCGTATGGATATAATCAAGTTCTGTTTTCCCCAATGAAGTGAAGATCACCTCAGCCGCATTGTCCTTCCGGCCATTTGTAGCCTTGATCGGCGACTTTACCTTGGGAAACGCGTATTCCTATCACAAAGTCGTCTCCAACAGCACTCCGTACCTCGTGAATGACTTCGATCATAAGGCGCAGCCTATTGTCTAACGCCCCACCGTATTCATCATCGCGTTCATTTAAATAATCAGTCAGAAACTGATCAAGTAAATATCCGTTTGCTCCGTGTATTTCGACACCTTCAAAACCTGCTTCCTTGGCATTCACTGCACTTTCTACGAAGGATTTTTTAACCGCTTCTATTTCCTCACCTGTCATTGCTTCTGGAATAGGAAAGTCCCCAGACCCACCGTAAAACCCAAGTTGTTCCCCTCTAGGCGCAATAGCCGAAGGAGCCTTGGTGGTATCTTGATATGGATTTCCCTGGCTTTGCCCTCCTGCATGCATCAGTTGGGCAATCATCAAAGCACCGTGATTGTGAGCAGTCTGAACAATTTTCCTCCATGCGTCTGTTTGCTCCTGATCGACAATGCCGGGTTGGTTAAAGTATCCCTGGCTGTATCGTTTATCAGTATAGATACCTTCTGTGATGATGACGCCAAATCCACCTTTTGCGAACCGTTCATAATAGTTTTCCATGATTTCATTGGGGATTCCGTTCTCTTCTGCACTCACACGGGTCATGGGTGCCACGATATACCGATTCTTTGTCAGGCCTGCACCCAGGTTTCCTTTGGAGAATAATTTCGTATATTGTGAACTCATACATAACACTCCTTTATAAAAACTTAATGATGATTATATCTTTCACCCAGGTGAAAATCGAATCTTACGACTGTATAATGTGCTTACTCCCACTAGATGTAATAATGTGGTAAAATCATGAAGGACATATTTATAAAAAGTATATACGCTTCTATGGTATAATTCTTCCTCGTGAAAAAAAATATACTAAAATTAAGAGGGGGTAACGAAATGACATTTGCGGGTCAAAAGATTTTGCCTGCCATCCGCTCCATGAAGGACTTTGATAAAATGCTTGAAACCTCTTTTGAGTACGGGGTTTTTCTCGATCTTCACGTGGGGATGCTGAAAAGTGTTTTCGAATATGCTAAGAAACAGAACCGGAAAATGTTTTTACATCTAGATTTAATTCATGGATTATCCAGTGATGAATACGCCACTGAATATATCTGTCAGGAAATCAAGCCCTACGGAATCATATCAACAAAGGGAAATGTGATAAAAAAAAGCCAGACAAAAAGGGGTATATGCCACACAAAGGATGTTTGTGATCGATTCCAGCGCAATGAAAAGAAGTATTGAACTTATACATAAGACTGAACCCGATTTCATTGAAGTGCTGCCGGGAGTGGTTCCAAAAATCATTAAAGAAATAAGAGAAAAAACCGGTAAACCCATTTTTGCAGGTGGACTCATTGATACGGTGGAGGAAGTGGATGCTGCCCTGCAGGCAGGGGCAACGGCCATCACAACCTCAGATCGGGCATTATGGAAACACTTTGATAGTAAATAATTTTTTATAGATAAATCTTGACAACGTTTTCATAACAAGCTAATCTTATAGACAAGTTAATACTTTGTGAAAGAGATTAAGAGACTCACGTGAAGTGCCCTTATTAATTGGGCATATTCCGTGAGTCTTTTTATTTTTTTCCATAACGAATGAAGAGAGGGAACAAATATGACTGCATTTTTAGGAGAAATTGTAGGAACAGCATTATTGATCATTTTTGGAGCGGGGGGTGTGTGCCAATGTGAATCTTAAGAAATCCTTTGCTTACAACTCTGGATGGATTGTCATTACATTCGGTTGGGGCCTGGGTGTCGCCATGAGTGTATATGCCGTGGGTCAGTTCAGCGGTGCCCATTTGAATCCTGCCGTAACGCTGGGACTCGCCTTCAATGGAGATTTCCCGTGGAGTGATGTTCCACAGTACATCGTCGCCCAAATGCTCGGAGCGATGATTGGGGCATGTATCACATTTTTACACTTCTTACCTCACTGGCATGCCACACAAGATCCGGGTGTGAAGTTAGGAGTATTTGCTACAGGACCTGCCATCCCACACTATTTTTCAAATCTGTTAAGTGAAATCATTGGAACTTTTGTGTTAGTGGTAGGAATATTGTCTATAGGAGCGAATACATTTACAGATGGATTAAATCCTTTTATCGTTGGATTCCTGATCATCGCAATAGGGATATCACTTGGAGGTACAACTGGGTACGCAATCAATCCTGCCCGTGATTTAGGGCCCCGGATTGCCCATTTCCTTCTGCCGATCCCTGGGAAAGGCACATCAAATTGGGGGTATTCGTGGATTCCGGTGGTCGGACCTGTTTTAGGCGGATCATTTGGAGGCGTATTTTATAAAGCGATTTTCCTAGGACAATTCACTGCAAATTTTTGGATCGTCCTGGTTGTCACACTAGTAGTTCTTGGTGTCGCTTATGCAAGCGACAGAAAGATCAGCTTAGCCAAAAAAGTGCATCGACTATCAACAGACAATTAATTTTTGGAGGGATAAAAATGGAGAAATACATTCTATCATTGGATCAAGGAACAACAAGCTCAAGAGCGATACTATTTAATCGAAGCGGGGAAGCGGTACACACCTCACAAAAAGAATTCACTCAGCATTTTCCAAAACCAGGTTGGGTTGAGCATAATGCCAATGAAATATGGGGATCTGTTTTAGCGGTTATTGCAGGTGTCTTATCTGAATCGAGTGTGAAACCGGACCAGATAGAAGGAATCGGGATTACAAATCAACGGGAAACGACAGTGGTATGGGATAAAGAAACGGGAGAACCTGTATACAATGCGATTGTCTGGCAGTCCCGACAAACCGCAGCTATTTGTGAAGAATTAAAATCACAAGGATATAATGATACGTTCCGTGATAAAACCGGTTTATTGATTGATGCGTACTTCTCAGGAACAAAGGTGAAATGGATCCTTGATCATGTGGATGGTGCAAGGGAAAAAGCAGAGGCCGGTCAGCTTCTTTTCGGAACGATTGACACATGGCTGATTTGGAAAATGTCCGGAGGAAAAGCTCATGTAACGGACTATTCCAATGCATCCCGCACTCTTATGTATAATATTTATGATTTAAAATGGGATCAAGAATTACTTGAAATTTTAGGGGTACCTGAAAGTATGCTTCCAGAGGTCCGTCCCTCATCAGAAGTGTTTGCCAAGACGGTTCCTTATCATTTCTTCGGGAAAGAAATACCGATTGCAGGTGCAGCAGGCGATCAGCAGGCTGCCATGTTCGGGCAGGCGTGCTATGAGGAAGGTATGGCAAAGAATACGTATGGAACCGGGTGCTTCATGCTTATGAACACAGGTGAAAGAGCCGTTAAATCTGAAAACGGTTTATTGACTACACTGGCATGGGGAATCGACGGGAAAGTCGAATATGCACTGGAAGGGAGCATATTCGTAGCCGGATCTGCCATACAGTGGCTGAGAGACGGCCTCCGTATGCTGAAGAATGCCAAGGACAGCCAAGGGTATGCAGAAAAGGTTGACTCAACAGAAGGTGTTTATGTCGTTCCTGCCTTTGTAGGGTTGGGAACACCTTATTGGGATAGTGACGTTCGCGGTGCGGTATTCGGTTTAACAAGAGGAACATCCAAGGAGCATTTCGTGAGAGCTACCCTGGAATCCCTCGCTTACCAAACGAGAGATGTACTGACAGCAATGGAAGCGGACTCTGGAATTTCACTTAAGAAACTGAGGGTCGACGGTGGTGCTGTCAACAACGATTTCTTGATGCAATTCCAAAGTGATATCCTGTCAGTCCCGGTTGAGCGACCTGTTGTAAGTGAAACAACCGCACTGGGTGCTGCTTATTTAGCAGGTTTAGCCGTTGGTTTCTGGAAAGACAGGGATGAAATTTCGAAGCAGTGGAATAAAGACAGGGAATTTGAACCTCACATGACCGCTGAAACTCAGGAAGAATTGTACAGCGGATGGAAAAAAGCCGTTAAAGCGGCTATGGCTTTTAAATAAAATGAATGTATGATATACTTTTTACAAGTTAATAAATTCGGTTAGAGACCACGAGAGACCAGACCTGCATTATGGAACCATTGACCATAATGTTCGTTTCGGTCTCTTTTTTTATGGTTAAACAAAAAGCAGTGAGTGTAAAGACTACTTATCATGATTTAGGAGGATACAATTATGCCATTTTCGAGTACTTCAAGAACAGAAGTAAAACAAACATTAGCTTCTACTGACTTTGATCTGATTGTTATTGGAGGGGGAATTACAGGAGCAGGGATTGCCCTCGATGCCTCAAAACGGGGGATGAAAGTTGCCTTGGTCGAAATGCAGGATTTCGCAGCTGGTACTTCGAGCCGATCTACGAAACTCGTTCATGGAGGTTTACGGTATTTAAAGCAATTTGAAGTGAAGATGGTCGCTGAAGTCGGAAAAGAACGTGAAATCGTTTATGAAAACGGACCTCATGTCACCACTCCGGAATGGATGCTGCTTCCTCTTCATAAAGGAGGTACATTCGGTAAATTCAGCACTTCCATCGGATTAAAGGTATACGACTACCTTGCCGGCGTAAAGAGAAGTGAAAGGAGATCCATGCTTTCTGTTTCAGAAACACTAAACAAGGAACCTCTCATAAAAAAAGACGGTCTGAAAGGCGGAGGCTACTACGTTGAATACCGCACAGATGATGCCCGATTAACGATCGAAGTCATGAAGGAAGCCGTTGCTCATGGCGCCACCATCATAAATTATATGAAATCCCAGAGATTTATCTATGAAAATAAGAAAGCTACAGGGATAGAAGCAGAAGACTTGATGACGGGGGAGACCATTGAAATCTGCGGATCTAAAATCGTCAACGCCGCTGGTCCATGGGTGGATGATGTCAGGGGGAAAGATTATAGTACAAATGACAAACAGCTTCGTTTAACGAAAGGAGCTCATATTGTCATTGATCAAAGCAAGTTCCCCCTTCAACAGGCGGTTTATTTCGATACACCGGATGGACGAATGGTATTCGCAATCCCAAGGGATGGTAAAGCATACGTAGGCACAACAGATACCTTTTTCGACCAGGAAAAATCATCTCCCCATATGACTTCTGAAGACAGAGACTATATTTTGAACGCGATTCATTATATGTTCCCTGATGTATCTCTTAACAAAGAGGACGTGGAATCCAGCTGGGCAGGAGTCCGTCCATTGATTTTTGAAAAAGGCAAAGATCCTTCAGAAATTTCCCGGAAGGATGAAATCTGGGAAGGGGAAAGCGGCCTCATCACCATCGCCGGTGGTAAATTGACAGGTTACCGTAAAATGGCAGAGACCGTGGTCGACCTTGTATCAAAACGGTTAAAAGAAGAAAATAAAAAGAAGTTTCCCTCTTCTTCAACGAAACATATGCCGATCTCAGGAGGCCATGTCGGAGGCTCAAGAAAATTCCAATCGTATGTGGAGCAAAAGGCAGCAGAAGCGCTTCAATATGGGTTGTCAGAAGCAGAAGGAAGAAGGCTTGCCGGCATGTACGGTTCCAATGTGGATCAGATTTTCAAACTCGCTCATGCTTATAGCGGTACATCTGGTGAAAGGTCCGTCCCAGCCTATTTATATGCTCAACTCATATACTCGATTCAGGAGGAAATGGCCGCGACTCCCGTTGATTTCTTCATTAGACGTACAGGCGCATTATTCTTCGATCGTGAGTGGGTAGAGAAATGGAAGGAGCCAGTAATCATGATCATGTCAAAGCTTTTGAACTGGACTCAGGAGCAGGAACAACAGTATCGAGCTGATTTAAATCATGAGCTGGAGAGTGCTGTAGTGCCGGTAGATTTGCAGTCATAAGGTAGAAACGGCAGGTGTTTCCTGCCGTTTTTCATTGGTTTTGGTATCAAAAAAGATATGAATGAACGATACCTGTTCAATGATAGACTATGCCTATAATTATAGAAATATATGAATTTACGCTGAAATCGACCATAGCTTACTCTTCATTTCCGGAGAGACACTGTCACAACTTCCAAGAGAAGTTGATACCAAAAGTGAGATGCAGTAGATTTGACATAGAAATTGACTCGACTTCCTCGTTAAAAGGGTGGCTTCAATGGGATGAAGCCACCTTTTTTTGTTTAGTTTGATTTACGCTCTTTGGACAATACCCATTTTTGCTATAATAAGTGAGAGAAAAATACAGGGGGAGTTGGAATGAATCACAAGATAGCCGTAGTGACAGGATCAAATAGCGGATTCGGTTTTCTCTCTACACTGGAACTTGCCCAATTAGGATATACAGTTATCGCCACCATGAGAGATCCTGATAAAGGAAATGCATTGATACAACAAGCTGAGAAAAGGAAGGTGAAGGATTTAGTTCAAATCCTCCCACTGGATGTAACTTCTGAAGCATCCGTCAAAGCATTTGCGAATTACCTTAAACAAATCGGCAGAGTGGACCTGCTCCTGAACAATGCTGGATATGCTTCTGGTGGATTCTCAGAGGAAGTGACCATCAATGAGTACAGAAACCAATTTGAAACGAATGTATTTGGTGTAATGAGAATCACTCAATGTGCCCTCCCTTATATGAGAAAGCAAGGGAATGGCAAAATCATCAATATGAGCAGCATTAGCGGAAAATTCGGGTTTCCGGGTCTGAGCCCTTATGTCTCCTCTAAACATGCCCTTGAAGGATACAGTGAAAGTCTGCGATTGGAACTTAAACCCTTTGGCATTACCGTTCATTTAATTGAACCGGGCTCTTATCGAACGAATATCTGGGATACAGGAAAGAAAATCACCCCCCGTTCCCTGGAAAAAAACTCTCCCTATTATGCGTACATGAAGGCCATCAACAACGAAATCGAAGCTGGTGCGGAATCCCTTGGTGATCCCATGGAGATCGCTGCAGTTGTCCGTGAAATAGCTCTTAATAGGAAGAATTCATTCAGAATACCTGTAGGAAAAGGAGTACGGCTTACCTTGCTGATGAAAGCCGTACTCCCATGGACGTTGATTGAAAAGCTCATACTCAAAAAGCTCGGGATTAACTTTGATCAAGGTGAGGGACGGACCTGAAAAAGCGATTATGAAAGTTAGAATTTTACGAATTCTTTTCTGTTGAAGGAGAATTTTGTCAAAAAAGCGAATATCCAAGAGAGGTTGCCATATAGGGGGGATGACATGTATAGTTGGAAGGGTGCTTCGGCCCTTTGTATGCATGAAGGGCGTTTATTAATGGTTTTACAAGGGAATGCACAAGAAGAGAAACGATGGTCTGTTCCTTCTGGAGGACTGGAAGAAGATGAGTCCTTTCAGGAATGTTGTAAACGTGAAGTGTGGGAAGAAACAGGCTACCTGATCAATGTGGGAAAGCATGTGTATACAAAATGGGGAAATGAAGGGGAAATTTCTACAATCGTTCATTATTATGAAGCGGATCTTATCGGGGGAGAAGCGACCCTGCAGGACCCCGACCAATTAATACATAAGATAGACTGGATTTCTCTCCATGATATTCAGAACCTCCACCTTGCATTCCCCGAAGATCATTCCATCCTAAAAAGCTATATGAAGAGAAAGTCAATCAACCCATATGACAGCATGTTTAGAAAATTATAAAAGGAGAGAGTAGTATGGTGAAACGTACAGGAGAAGTAGTAATGGGAGTTATTGGGATTATTTTATCCGCGTTATTTTCAATCATCGGTATCGTAATGAACATGGGAATGAGCAATCCTGAAATCATGTCACAGATGGAAGAAGGGATGGCAAGTGATCCTAACCTTCAAGCTGAAGGAATGACCCCGGGAGATATGGCATCTGTCATGTCAGTTGCGGAATCAATGGGTTCTTATCTCGTCATTTTGGGCATTATCGCTTCCATTCTTGGAATCATTGCTGTGGTTTTCATTGTGAAAAATAAAAAGCCTGTATTAGCCGGAGTCATGTTTATCATCGCAGCTCTTGTTATAGGGCTTGGAACCATCGGGTTTGGTTTTGTTCCAGGACTTCTGTTCCTCATCGCAGGAATCATGGCGTTTGTTCGCAAACCAAAGAAAACAGATCCTGTTTATTAAACCAATAAAAAAACAGCTTAGAGAAATTTTTCTCGAAAGCTGTTTTTTTATTCATATCCCACTCTGTCAACAAATAGAGTTAGATGATCACATTATTTTGTACTGACTGGAGAAAATTCATTGTAAGCGAGTTGCGTTTAAAACAAAATTATATTATCTTAATAGTAGAACACCATAAAAAACAAGAGACACTGGCGGCAACCAATGTCTCTTGCTACACAGCAAACTGCAAGGAAAGCAGTGGCCCAATAGAGAAAGGAATATAACTCTACCCTTCAAAGTTTAGGCGCTTCATGAGGGTGGGGTTATTTCTTTTTATCATTCGAAATAACTATGGCAATGATCGAGACAATTAAAGAGCCAAAGGTAATCATTAGCGTCAATGCCTCATACGTTGTCACTATAAGCACCACCTCCTTCTATAAGGAAGTGGCCACTCCCACCCTACATTCACTGTATGGTTTAAATTATAGCACAAACTAATCCATTACTTTATAGGCAAGAGGTAGGATAAGCTATCACCTTGCCCGCGCAGCCACCCCTTTTCCATCCACAATAACCCCACTTAAAATACGAATATTTCAATCTCTCTGCTAAATGTGTTAGCATATATATGCCCATACGAAACACTTACATACCATCATAGTAATCAAGGAGGACAATAAAAAATGAATCAGCGGATAGAAATGTTAAAAAACTGGTTAAAAGAAGAGAAAATCGACGCGGCTTTTATAAACTCAACGGAAAATGTTTTTTACTTAACAAACTTCCACACTGATCCACATGAACGGTTAATGGGATTATTCGTCTTTCAGGAAGAAGAACCATTTATTGTTGTACCAGGCATGGAAGCACGCCAAGTAAAGGATGCTGGCTGGGGCAACGAAGTGATAGGGTATTCAGATCATGAAGATCCATGGCATTTCATTAAACAATCCATTCACAAACGTAACGTGAAAGGGAGCAAGGTTGCTTTTGAGAACGAAGTCCTAACCTATGGCCGGAGTCAGGCATTTTTAGACCTGTTTGACTCTCCTGCCATCGTCAATGTTGAAGATAAGTTAAATGAGATGAGGGTGGTAAAGGACGAGAAAGAAATCGAAATCATGCGTCGCGCTGCAAAAATGGCAGATTTCGGAGTGGAAGTAGGGGTCAGTGCCCTTCAGGAAGGAATCACAGAGATGGAAGTCCTTGCCAAGATTGAGTATGAGTTAAAGAAGCAAGGAATTCGTGAAATGTCGTTTTCTACTATGGTTTTATTCGGTGAAAAGTCCGGAGACCCACACGGCAATCCAGGAGATCGGAGGCTAAAGGCAGGTGACTTCGTATTGTTTGATCTTGGTGTTGTCCTAGAAGGCTATACGTCTGATATCACCCGCACTTTCGCCTATAAATCTGTTTCAGACAAGCAAAAAGAGATTTACAATACGGTTCTAAAGGCAGAACTCGCATCCCTAGAGGCAAGTAAGCCCGGCAATCGCATTGGTGATCTGGATCAAATCGCCAGGGATATCATTTCAGATGCAGGATATGGGGACTATTTCCCTCACCGCATTGGCCATGGCCTAGGAATCAACGTCCATGAGTTCCCGTCCATGAGCCATTTGAATGATGGGATTATAAAAACCGGTATGACCTATACGATTGAGCCTGGGATATACATCCCGGAAATAGGTGGAGTAAGAATTGAAGACGACGTCCTTATCACCGAAGATGGATACGAGACACTGACAAAATTCCCTAAAGACCTGCAAATTATAGAATAAGAATCACCGTGAAGGCTGACTGAGATTGTCAGCCTTCTTTTTTATAAGATGAAACTTATTTAGATTTCGTTCGTATGTAATAGATGGAATGGAATATGGTACAGGAGGATTGATAACTGTGAAGAATATCATAATCGCATTCAGCTTTTTAATGCTGACAGGCTGCGGGATACTTGAAGAAGCTAACAACAGCTTAACCTATGTAGAGGAAATGACGGAATACCTTAATGAAGCAGAACAATTTACAAATGACTTCCAAGGACTAGTTGAAGATGCAGCAGCAGATCCTTCCGCAATAGACACCTTGGAATCAAGATTAAAGGAAATGAAAACAGAAATTCAAGAGGTCAATGATTTGACCCCTCCTCAATTGGCAGATAACCTTCACCAACAAGTTTTGGAGTATAACGGGCGGGCACTAGAAGGTATTGATCGTGCCTTGGTCGAAATAGATAAAGGCGAAGGACAGATTTCAGAACTGAAAGACCTTGAAATCGTGAACACTTTCAATCAACTACAAGATTTAAAAAGCAACTTAGAGAGTTTAAAACAATAAGTCAAGGGAGGACAGTTTAGAAATTATACTGTCCTTCCTTCATTCCTAAATAGATGACCCCACAGTCCCCCTTTCCAAGAGAATGTTAAATCAACACAACAACTAAATCCTTCCCAATCTTTTCTATAAATTTAACCAGCCCAACATATGACGGATAGTAAACAATAATGACTGTTCTCCATATGTAGAACAAGAGTTCTAAAAAACGTGATATAATGGAGGAATCATTTACGTGAACAGGAGAATGTTATGAAAGTTATTATTGCGGAAAAACCGGATCAAGGTGCAACCCTCGCTAAACCGTTTCCCCACCGGAAACGCCAAGGGTATATTGAGATACACTCCAATGATGTATTTCCAAAAGGGGCGTTTATCACATGGGCAGTCGGCCATCTCTTCCAACTGCAAGCTCCCGAAAAATATGAGGGAAAATGGAAGAAGTGGGCACTAGAGGACCTTCCCATCATTCCGACCCGCTTTCAATATGAACTGCAAAAGACAAAAGCAAAGCAGTTCACTGTCATCAAAGAGCTCCTTAAGAAAAGGGAAGTAACCGAGATCATCCATGCAGGGGATGCAGGGCGGGAAGGTGAGTTAATTATCCGAAACATCATTTCCATGTCCAGGGTACAAAAACCGATGAAAAGATTGTGGATATCATCCCTGACTGAGAAGGCCATCATAAATGGGTTTAATGCCTTAAGAGAGGAAACGGAAATGAGAAGCCTCTATTATGAAGCCTATTCCCGTGCTTGTGCTGACTGGCTTGTTGGGATGAATGCATCAAGGGTGTATAGCATTCTTCTAAAACAGCAAGGCATGTCAGATGTATTTTCAGCAGGAAGGGTACAAACCCCGACCCTCGCATTGATTGTGAAAAGAGAGGAGGAGATCGAGAAATTTAAGAGCGAACCTTTTTGGGAAGTGAAGGCCAGTTTTCATATGGACCATCATGTATATGAAGGGATTTGGCAAAAGGAAGGCGAATCAAGGATACCTTCCAGGGAGCTAGCCGAAAAGATCGCTGCTTTTTGTCAAAATAAACCTGCTACAGTCGTTACAATGAAGACAGAAAGAAAAGAATATGCCCCTCCTTTACTGTTCAACTTGTCTGCCCTACAAGCGACCATCAACAAAATGTATAAGTTTTCTCCTAAGAAAACGCTTGATGTTCTGCAGAAACTGTATCAGAAAGGGATCGTATCTTACCCAAGATCAGACTCTCAATATGTAACGAAAGGCGAAGCGGAGACCTTTCCTGAGATCTTGTCCAAGCTAAAAGAATATCCTCCTTACAATAACTGGATCCCTGTACCAAATAGTTTATTGAACAGTAAGAGGTTTGTGAATGAAGCCAAAGTATCGGACCACTATGCAATCATTCCTACTGAACAGGTAACAGATCCCCGAACTCTTTCCGGGGATGAACAGAAGATCTATGACGTGGTCGTGAAACGATTTATCGCAGCACATCATGACAAAGCCATCATGGACTATACGACCATCACTACGATGGTGGACGAAAGGGCTGAGTTTGTTTCGAAAGGCAAACAAGTCATTCAGGAAGGCTGGAGACATGTTCTGTTCGGGAACGAAAAAGATAAAGACGATGAACCAATCCTCCCCCCTGTAAAGGAAAAGGACAAAGGATCGGTAAAGAGAGTGGACATAAAGGAGGGCAAAACCCAGCCGCCCAAACGATTCACAGAAGGGCAACTGATCACATTAATGAAATCAGCCGGGAAATACATGGAGAATGACGAATTAGAAAAAGTGTTGCAGCAAACGGAAGGTCTTGGAACCGAAGCAACCCGTGCGGGAATCATCACCATGCTTAAAGACCGACAATACATTGATATCCAAAAGAACATCGTATACCCGACTGACAAGGCGAAGGTACTAATCCGGGCCATTGGGGAAAATGTGTTAGCTTCAGCTGAAATGACAGCTAAGTGGGAGCAACGGCTACAGGAAATAGGCAAAGGCAAAGCTTCCGCTCCCGAGTTCATGGAACAAGTGAAGAAATTAAGCGATCGTCTTGTTCAAAATGCCCTTCAAGAATCTGCGTCCTGGGAGTTTGGGGACCTTGATACTGCTTCCATTCAGAGAAAAAACCAAAAAGGAAAAAGAACAAATAAATCCAGTTTGGGTACATGTTTGAAATGCGGTGGTAAAGTCATAGATAAAGGAAAGTTCTATGGATGTTCGAATTACCAAAAGTCCAAGTGCAGTTTTACAATCTCAAAAGTCATCCTTTCAAAAAGAATCACCCAAAAAATCGTTAAAAAAGTGCTGGCTGATGGGAAGTCAGAACGAATCGACGGCTTTGTGAAAGGGGAAAAAGAGTTCTCTGCATACTTGAGCTGGGACCCTGACCAAAAGAAAATCCAGTTTAAATTTGATATGAACTAAGCCGCTAATACGGCTGGTACCAAAATTACTTCCCATGAATCACCGGAAAACATGGTAGAAGTACTCAATACCCTTCAGGTCAGAATTGACCTTTCTGCTGCCTTCTATGCGACTCTCACCAGGGAGTCGTTTTTTCCATACTAAACAAAATGAAGGAGAATAATTCAATGGCAGAAGTTTAATATTATGAAAAGTGGATAAACAATGAGTAGAATCAGCTTATTAAATGGAGGGTATATACATTGAAAAAGATTTTAATGGTACTGACTAATGAAAGCAAAATTGATGATGAACACGAAACGGGCCTTTGGCTATCCGAGTTCGCTGAACCATACGAAGAATTTACAAAGCAGGGTTACCAAGTAGATGTAGCCAGTATAAAAGGCGGGAGAATCCCTTTAGATCCAAATAGCCTTGATGATGATGAACAGGTGGAAAAATGGAAAGGAATCACAAAGGAGTTGGATCAAACGATGGTCCTCTCTCAATTGAACGTGAACGAATATTCGGGGATTTTCTTGCCTGGAGGACACGGAACGATGTTTGACCTCCCTGAAAACCCTGAACTTCAAAAAGCACTGGCTCACTTTGCCGAGAATAATAAAGCTATTGGATCCGTATGCCATGGTCCTGCCGGATTTGTCGGAACCAAGTTATCGAATGGAAAATGGCTGGTTGAAGGAAAAAGCATGACAGCATTTACAAATGAAGAAGAACAACAAACGGGTCTTGATTCATTAATGCCTTTCTTACTGGAAACGAGATTAAGAGAACAGGGAGCACAATTTGAAAAATCGGAAGCCTGGACTGATCATGTGATTACAGATGGAAAATTTGTGACCGGTCAAAATCCACAATCCAGTCAGTCGGCAGCTGAAGCCTTCGTCAAAGTTTTATAAAAAAAGTTCATTTTATACTGAATGATCTATTAGAGCATGGGGGATACTCCTCCATGCTCTTTTTCTCTTTTACAAAACCCTCTATTCTGCGACCATTTGTGATAAAATCGGAAAAAGAATAAAACGAGAGGAGAATCTCATGCAGGTCATTCGACTATTGATTCAAATTGGTATTTTATGTATTTTCTTTGAAGTTGGAAAGTGGTGTAGCAGCTTCTTTCAGCTGCCCATTCCCGGGAGTATTATCGGGATGCTTTTTTTATTTCTATTATTATTAACGGGTGTGGTGAAAGAACGGTTATTATTGGACGGTTCAGGGTTCTTTCTCAGGCACTTTTCATTCTTTTTCCTTCCCTTAGCCGTAAGTGCCATGATATTGGGGCCTTACTTTATGGAATATGGCTGGAAGCTTCTATTCATCTTAATTGTGAGTGGAGTAATAGGTTTCATTTCCACTGCATTATCAGCTGAACGATTAATAAAATGGAAGGAGAAACGGAAACATGGCCACTCTCATTAGTTCCTTTCTGGCAATAGGCGTAACGATACTATATTTTCTCCTGGGTGTGAAAATTCACCGATTATGGCCCAATCCATTCACGATACCTATCTTTGTAAGTACGATAGCAGTCATCATCACATTGGTGATCGTGGATATTCCGTATGATCGCTATGCTGATTTCACATCGGTCATTACCTATTTACTTGGTCCTGCCACTGTATCACTGGCCTACCCTCTCTATCAGCACAGGAAGTTATTCGCTCAGAATGTGCAGCTTAGCCCATCCTCTTCGGTCTTTTTATGGGGAGCGGCATGTCTATGCTCATTTCGTATTATTTCAGTCTGTGGTTGGGGATACCAGCTGAATGGAATCGCTCCTTACTTATTAAAACGATTACAACCCCTGTAGCAGTGGATATAGGCAAAGTCATACATGCAAACATCGAAGTGATCCCCACCGTTGTCATCGTAACCGGTATGTTCGGCGCCATGATCGTGCCGTCCATTAATCATTGGCTGGGAGTTATCCATCCTATCGCCAAAGGACTCCCATTCGGTGTGATCGCACATGGGGTCGGAACGTCCCAGGCCATTAAAGAAGGGGAAAGGGAAGGTGCTGTAAGTGGGGCTGCCATGGCATTAACCGCCACGATCATGTCCTTTGTCATACCTTTCTTATTTCTTTTGGTTTGATGCTCTTGTGGAAGGGGGAAGCTAGAGGAGAAACCTTTCTTTCATAAAGGAGAGACATTCCTATGAAACGCTTCCTAATGAAAATGCGAAAAGGGATATGGGTCGTTCCTGCCCTCTACAGTATGTCATCATTGGTATTGGCCATCATTACTGTTTCCCTTGATACCTACTGGATTCATAAAATCGAGCCTTTTATCCCTGTCATGATGTTGACCAGTATCGATCTCGCCCAAACGGTACTGAGTGCCATTGCATCGTCATTGCTTACGATGACAACTTTTACATTTTCGACAGTAATGGTTGTATTAACGACGTACTCTTCTCAATTTTCTCCCCGAACCCTGCAAAATTTCGTGAAGGATAAGACCACGATGAGGGGACTTGGGATCTTTCTTGGAGGATTTATTTACTCCATCATTTCACTATTATTTATGAGGCAAAGCCTAGAGGAACATTTAGTTTCTTCCGCATTTGTCGGGGTCCTTTATGCCATTGTCTGTTTAGCGTTTTTTGCATATTTTATCCACCATATTGCTACATCTATACAGATCAGCCGTTTAATTGAGCGACTAGAACAAGAAGCATTGAAAGTGATCGATTATTATTCCTCACTTCAGCAAAATCAGGAAGTGAAAGCATTTACAATGATTCCGGCACATGATGGTACTGGAACCAACATCCCTTCACATAAATCAGGATTTATTCAATTTATTGATTTGTCAGGATTAGTTCTTTTTTGTTCAGAAAATGATTCAGTGATAGAAATTCAAACAAAAGTTGGAGAGTTCGTTAAAGAAGGAGACATCCTTTTTACGATTTATGGTAACGAGATAAGTGAAGAAGAATATCGTTCATACATATATATTGGAAGAGAGCGTATGGGAGAGTATGACCTTGCTTATTCCCTTCAAAAAATTGTGGAAATTGCATTAAGGGCCGTTTCCCCCGGAATCAATGATCCGAACACTGCAAGAGATTCGATCAAATATTTAGGTCTTTTATTGAGCGAAACCCACGACATTAAGGATGGAATTGTAACATTAAAAGATAAAGACCGTTATCCAAGGGTATCGGTGACGATCTTTTCATTTAACCATATTCTGTATAAAACATTTTATCAACTTGTTCATTACGGTAAAGAAGATATATCTGTCATACTGGCCATCATGGATGCCCTTATTATGGTGTATCGTGAAGTCGATACAGATCGTAAGCATATTGTGTACGATTTTCATAAATATGTACTACACGGAATGGATAAAGACCAGATGCAAGAATGGGATCTATACTATATTAATGAAAAAATCGAAATGCTGAGACCTTAAAATTCAGCAGGCAGGTGAAATTCCTTTAAACTCAATGTTTTTACTTTACGTATTTCAAAAGAAGCTTTCCCTTTAAAAACCGTAGGTGTTTCGGTATAGTAGGGGAAGGTGAAATAACAAAAAGAGAAGGAAGATAGTATGATTGTCAAAAATGATGAAGATTTAAAAGCATTAAAAGACATCGGCCGCATTGTGGCCAACATCCGGGATGAACTACGAGCTCAGACAAAGCCCGGCATAACGACCAAGCAGCTTGATGATATGGCAGGGAAAATGTTTGAAGAAAATGGAGCCATTTCAGGTCCAAAAGGGGAATATGATTTTCCCGGATTTACATGTATCAGTGTGAATGAGGAAGTAGCCCATGGAATCCCCGGGGATAAGGTAATCAATGAGGGAGATCTGGTCAATATAGACGTATCTGGATCTAAAGGTGGATATTACGCTGATACAGGCATATCATTTGTTGTAGGCGAAGGAGATCAGAAGCTGACGGATTTATGTGAAGCTGCACTTAAAGCATTTCAAGCGGGACTGCAAAAAGCTAGAGCCGGTTCGAAACAAAACGGTATAGGCAAAGCTGTTCATAATGAAGCAAAAAAGAATGGTTATACAGTGATTATGAACCTGACCGGTCATGGTGTTGGACGATCCCTCCATGAGAAACCGGATCATATCTTAAACTACTTCGATCCATGGGATAATGCCCTGCTTAAAGAAGGGATGGTCATCGCATTTGAACCCTTTATCTCAACAAAAGCTCAAAATGTAATCGAAAAAGGCGACGGCTGGACATATATCACGCCAGATAACAGTCTCGTCGCCCAAATCGAACACACCATCATCATCACCAAAGACGAACCCATCATTTTAACACAGTAAAGCAGTGAGGGACGGACCTTCAATTCCGGGATTAACTCCCGGAAGACAGCTCCGTCCCTTTTTGTATACATTTTGTATAAGGGCAAACGTTGCATGACCGAGTGGAGCAGGGCTAATCCTGTTACAGCCATTACCAAAACGCTGAGATGAACTTTATGTAAATAATGTTAAGGATGGTACAAAATAGTTGTAATAGGTAGAAAGTTGGAGTAAAGTATATGCATTATTGTTATACAAATATTATACATACTAATGAAAAATTCGGAGGTATCCCCAATGGCTGTATTATTTTCAAGGAAACCCAAGACTGAACCCGTCATTGTCCCTTCCTCAAACGTCATCGTCCTTGAAGACAAGAAATTGAGTGAAAGACTGCACTATATGCAATTTCAGGAACATCACTTACGTGAATTGAGAGAAGTTCTTCCCGTGTATGAACAATTATCAGATTCCTTACTTGAAACAGTGTTAGATCATCTGTACAAACATCCCAGCCTCGTAGAGATTGCCGTCAATCACTCCAGCCGGGAACGATTAAAGGCGGTATTTCATGACTACTTCCGTTCACTCTTCTCCGGGCAACTAGATCAAGAATATTTCAACATGAGGGAGAGGATGGGGAAGATCCATAACAGAAATGGTGTTACAATTGATTGGTTCATTTCTACTTACACAACCATCCAGCATATATTGATTCCAAAAATCGTAGAGCTTTATCAAAAAGACCCATCCAAGCTTGCATCGGTCTTAGTTGCCATTGATCATGGAATACACCTGGATGCGAGCATTGTATCTGAATACTATATCCAAAGCAGAATGGACGAGCTCCAAAAACTTCACCATGAGAATCAGTCCCTTCAAGTAGAAATGCTGAACATGAACACAGAACTCGGATCTTCACTGAAACAAACCGAGTTAAGCCTGAATGAGACTGCCAAAAAAGCGGAACACATTCGAGCAGAATCTGAAAACACCGAAAAAAGCAAGCAAAAATCTTTTACAATTATCGAAAATGAACAAAAACCAAACAGATCATATGATTGAAAGTTTCGGGTTCATTACCGAACAAATACACTCACTTCTAAATGAAATTCAAGGAGTGAAGCACATAGCCGAACAGATTACGCCACTTTCCAATTCAATACAGAAAATAGCTGACCAGACCAATCTTCTGGCACTGAATGCCTCTATTGAAGCAGCACGAGCCGGGAATGAAGGGAGGGGTTTTGCAGTAGTTGCTTCCGAAGTAAGAAAGCTTGCTGAGGATTCGAAAGAACTGAGCAATTCCATCCATCAACTAGTCAATAAAAGTAACAAACAAATCGGAGTTGTCTCAAATCGCGTCAGAAACATGACGGATTTGACGGAGAATTCCCGTAAAGAAATAGGAAATGTGCAAAGCGGCATCGTGACCGTCCAAATGGAAATGGAAAATTATATGAACATGTTCAAACGAAATCAAACCGATCTAAATCATATTGTAGAGTCCATCAAGCAGATCAATCATACGACTGATGAATTGGTTCGATTTGCTTCAACCATCATTCATAAGATGAACAAATAAATAGAAAGAGGGAAATCGGATTAAAGCCGGTTTCCCTCTTTCTATTAAACGATTTTCGTTTTACCGCACTCCTGGCACTTCCGATAAAACTTACCATCCAAGACACGCGATTTAAAAATATTGTTCCCGCATTCGCAGCGACCGCTGTGTTCATCGGGCTCATCTTTATAAAGTACGATCGTTTCATCCTGATTTTCCAACCTGCCATCCTCCAGTTCATTTTTTCTACTTATAGTATAGAAGGAATCTTTCATATTGTTAAGATTTATCTTCAATTAAATCAAAATTGGATTTTCTATTGTAGAAACGAATGAATGTTCACTTACGACATACTTGCCTGTAAAACCCTCAACAATCAAAGCAGATGTTCATTATAACCCTGCATACTGGCTGAGTTTTACCATAGTATTCCTCTATATGATAGTTTATACAGAAGATCACTTTCTATTACAGCCTTGAAATATTCTTGACGCACGATATTAAAGTTCCTGTTATTGAAATGAGATTTTACTATGTTAGTATTTTCCCTGTTAGCAAAAATAAATAACCCGCTAGCTACATAAGGAGGAATATTTTCTATGAAACTAAAAAAATCGATTATTTCTGTGGCTGCATTTACTACACTTGCAGTGTCTGGTGGAGCTAGCGCTTCAGCACAAGACATCGAAATAAAAAAAGGTGACACATTATGGGGAATTGCCAAAGAATATGGAACTTCCGTTGATCAACTTATGAAATGGAACAGCTTGAGTTCACACATCATATATCCGGATCAGGAACTTAAAGTTTCGTCCAAAGAGTTTTATACAGTCAAAAAAGGCGACACTCTCTGGGGCATCTCTTCTCATTATGGAGTTTCCGTCGACAGTTTAATCGGGTGGAACGCCCTTGAAACAGATGTGATCGTCCCTGGACAAGAATTAGTCATTAATCTAGAAGAAAAAAATACACCTTCAGCTACTGCACATACTTCTGAAGAAGCAGCAACGCCTGCCGAGGAAACTGCAGAAGTAGCTCCAGAAGCTGAAGCGCCGGCAGAAGAGACTGCTGAAGAGGCGGCAACTGAGGAGAATGCAGTGAAGGAAATCACAGTGGAAGCTACCGCTTACACAGCAAGCTGTGATGGATGCTCCGGTACGACTGCGACGGGTGTAAACCTATTAGAAAACCCTGATGCCAAGGTGATTGCCGTAGACCCGAATGTAATACCACTTGGATCAAAAGTATATGTAGAAGGCTATGGCTATGCAACTGCGGAAGATACTGGTGGGGCAATCAAAGGTAATCGAATCGATGTATTCATCCCTTCAAAAGACCAGGCCATTGACTTTGGAAGAAAAACGCTGAATGTAAAGATACTTGAAACAAAATAATAACCAACAACCGCTGAGTTTCATTTCTCAGCGGTTTTTTTATGTGCAATGAAATGAATCTTTATATGTACTCTTCTCCGCGAAAGTCCTTCCTGATTTATCCACTCATTTCTACTTATCGCTAAACGTTTCCCTATACTGAAAAAATATGGAGGATATTCCAATAGAGAAGATAGAAAACATAAAATATTACAGGCTTGTCACCTAATTGTTAACCGTTTATAAACAGTTTGTTATGATTCTGAGGTAAGTCTATGTTACTATTTCAACTGTTGGTTTTACAGACCATACACAAAAGGAGGAATTACACAAGATGAAAAAAGTATTATTTTCCATTTTTTCCTTCACAGTTTTTCTAACCATCGGACTTACTTCCGCCTCTGCGGAATCAAACGATACTGCCATAAATGATTATCATAATTTAGAAAAAGGCGATATTCTTTGGGAGATTGCAAATCGATATCATGTTTCGATAGATGAAGTTGGGACCCGTCAACAACTATTGAAAGAAGGCTATACTGTGAACGAAGATTCAACTGACGGACAAGCTGTTCAATCAGCTGAGATAGAAACAAGTGAAGACGACGTCGTCAAAGAAGTGAATGTGACAGCTACGGCATACACAGCCTATTGCGAAGGCTGTATCGGCATAACGAAGACAGGTGTTGACTTAATCGAAAATCCTGATGCCAGAGTCATTGCTGTTGACCCAAGCGTCATTCCTTTGGGATCTAAAGTGTACGTAGAAGGGTTCGGCTATGCCCGTGCCGAAGACACCGGGGGAGCCATTAAAGGAAACCGAATCGACATTTATATGGAAAAAGAAAAAGATGCCCTTAATTATGGTGTACAGGATGTTAAAGTCAAAGTCATAAAAGAATAAATTCATACAAAGAGGTTAGGACAAAACTAAAAAAACCTCACATAAACATGAACAATTTAAGGGAAGCTTCATTATACCGCTAATGATTCCCGTGCAAGACTCCGCTTTCCGCGGGTAGCCCGTGAGCCTCCTCGGCAAGCCTCCGGGAAGATAAGCGGAAGGGCATTGCTCGAGAGGCTGGTGGCATAAGGCGAAACGGCCCTGGAGGCGTTCTTTGCCTTCATGGACGGTTTGACTTATGACATGTGCCTCTATGCCCTGCAGCTGGACAGGTCTCACATTAGCTACTCTTCCTGCAGGAGTCTCCGTCTTGAACTCCAATCAACCGCTGGATAGAATTGAAATCTTAGGTGTATTTCAATAATTGAAAAACCCGGACTATTTCGCTTTTTCACAGGCATAATAGTCCGGGTTTTGTTCAGGTATACATCCTTTTGTCCCAGTCTCTTTCCATTTTTATTGATTTTCAGGAAAAATGAACTGGTGTGATATTCTTATGATCCTCCATTGTGAGGTTCTTTACAAATCACCTTTTATAAATTCCTATCGCCCTCGCGTGTGCCTGTGTTATTTTTGGCTGATGGAGCGACGGATTTCATTTCGATTTCTTCACCCATTTGTTGTTCAGCCATCTTTTTGGCAGTTTCATGCTGCTGATTTTTCTTGTTTTTCATGACGTAACCTCCTGTTCGTTTCTTTTCTATTTTTTACCTACATTTCAACATTATTACCCATTAAGATAATCGGCATTCACCATTCAGCATCCTATCAAGGGTCGTGATACGTATCGAGAATGATGAGCATTCACAATTCCCTTTTTCTCTCGAAAAAAATTTTTATGTTTCATCTGCTTTCCTTAAACAATAGGAATGAAAACGCAAAAATGACAAACACTATAAAAAAATATAAGCGTTTTTGCTTGCATTGTTAAACTTTTTTCTGATAGGGTAACAAATGTTGGTTTTATGAGAGTGTGGGAAGGGAATAGGAAATAAGTATTTATTCCTCCTCCATCCTCAGAATGCACATTTTCCCATCTGCATTAACTGAGACTCTTTCAATATGAAGGATCAAGACAGCCGGTGTACATACAAAACGATACACCTTACGTCCGGCGGTGATAACCTGAATGCCCAAAGAGCAAAAAATGAAGCAAAAATGGAAAGGAGAATTTTATGAAGAGGATATCAAATGTTTTCTGGATTACTGTAGCATTAGTTGCCCTTGCAGTAGGATATGGTGTCATGGCACCTAAATCCTTTGAATCTGTGACAGCTAATATGCAAGCGTTTATTACCTCAACATTCGGTTGGTATTATCTTATTTTAGTAACTGTCATTGTAATATTCTGTGTTTTTCTGATCTTTAGCCCAATGGGGACAATCAGATTAGGAAAGCCGGATGAAAAACCTGAGTACAACAAAGGAACATGGTTCGCTATGTTATTTAGTGCAGGGATGGGAATCGGTTTAGTATTCTGGGGGGCAGCTGAGCCACTGTCACACTATATTACGCCTCCACTGGCTGAAGGTGGGACAAACCAGGCTATCAAGGAATCCATGCGCTATACTTTCTTTCATTGGGGGATACATGCATGGGCAATCTATGCAATTGTCGCCTTAGCCCTTGCCTATTATAAATTCCGTAAAGATGAGCCAGGCTTGATCTCAGCTACACTCAAGCCGATCTTTGGGGATAAAGTAAACGGTCCGCTTGGGACATTAATTGATGTATTAGCCGTGTTCGCCACTGTAGTGGGGGTTGCAACCACTCTTGGGTTCGGGGCGGCTCAAATCAATGGAGGGCTTTCATACCTTCTTGGAGTCCCAAATAACTTCACTGTTCAATTTATCATCATTGCGGTTGTAACCGTGTTATTCATGATTTCAGCATGGTCTGGATTAAGCAAGGGGATTAAGTATCTATCGAATACGAACATGGTTCTCGCAATCGGGCTGTTCGTGTTGATGTTCTTTATAGGGCCTACTTTATTAATCCTGAATATGTTCACGGATACGATCGGTGCCTATATTCAAAATATCGCTGCAATGAGTTTCCGCATTGCTCCATTAAATGAAGAGCATCGCGGCTGGATCAACGGCTGGACGATTTTCTATTGGGCTTGGTGGATTTCATGGTCACCATTCGTGGGGATCTTCATTGCCCGTGTATCCAGAGGAAGAACGATTCGAGAGTTTTTAATCGGCGTGCTGCTGCTTCCTGCTCTTGTAAGTTTCCTCTGGTTTGCAACCTTCGGTACATCTGCCATCGAAGTTCAGCAGGCAGGTACTGATCTTTCAGGACTTAACACAGAAGAAGTATTGTTTGCTGTATTCAATGGTTTCGAATGGTCAACAATCCTTTCGGTCATTGCGATAACACTGATCGGAACCTTCTTCATCACATCGGCGGATTCTGCTACATTTGTACTGGGAATGCAAACAACCTATGGATCGTTGACTCCACCAAACTACGTGAAGTTAACATGGGGAATCGCCCAGTCAACGGTTGCATTGATCCTGCTATACAGTGGGGGACTGCAGGCATTGCAGAACGCACTGATTGTGGCAGCACTTCCATTCTCGGTCATCATGTTCTTGATGATGCTGTCCTTATACAAATCGCTCACGAAAGAAAAGAAAGAGCTCGGCTTGTATATTAAACCTAAGCCAAGAAAAACAAAAGAACCAAAAGAGCATATGTAAGGAAAAGCCTGCGCCTGGAATATACCATTCCAGGCGCTTTCTTTTTCCCACGTCTGGACATTTTACCCATTTTCTGATCATCTTTTTAGAATAAGTCCTTTATTCATAAGTATTTGACGCTTGTACCCATGCCTATTTGGAAAATGGGTGTTGATTTTAATTAACCTACAATTTGTCCACTACATACATTAATATCGTAGTAAGATAACTGGAGGTGACTGATGATGTATGGATACCCTGGATATGGATATGGATATGGCCACTGCGGTGGGGGCTACGCAGGTGGCTTTGCGTTAATCGTAGTATTATTCATTCTATTAATTATCGTTGGAGCAGCTGTTTGTTTGTTAACAATAAATAAATAATCGTTTAAACCCCTAAAAGGCCGGTGACTTTTCTTTCTCACCTTTGTGAAGATAGAGCCGGCATTCAGGGGTCATTTTTTTATACATAATTGATTGTCATAGGAGGTTTCCCATATTAAAATACTAGAGATACCAATTTTCCCGTAAAGGATCGAAACCCAATGACAAAAAATGTTCGCAGAAAAAAAAGCCCGTCCCCTAAAAAACGATCCTCACCATTTACGGTCGTCCTGATCCCCATCATCATCCTGTCCATCTATTATGCCGTGAATACTGAGGGTGACATGTATAATCTGTCTTCCTTTGGCAAAGAAGAAGTGCCATCAAAATATATTCCTATTTACAAGGCTGCTCAGGAGGAATACGGAGTACCGTGGTATTTACTCGCCGCTCATCACCGTGTCGAAACGAAATTCTCTACTATGAAGACCCTCGTTTCTCCCGTTGGAGCAGAGGGACATATGCAATTCATGCCTTGTACATTTGTGGGCTGGTCTCATCCCAGTTGCACAGGTTTAGGCAAGGGGAATATCCCTGAACATCAAAAAACCGATCCTGCCACGATTGAAAAATATGGCGGATACGGGGTAGATGCCAACGGAGATGGTATAGCTGATCCTTTTCAAATCGAAGATGCAGTGTTCAGTGCCGCAAATTATCTGGCACGGAACGGAGCGGCAGACGGTAAAATTGAACAAGCCGTATTTGCATACAACCATAGTGACGAATATGTAGAAGATGTATTGTACTATGCAGACCGTTTTGTGAAGAAAGAAAAAGAAGAAGCTGACGAGGCTATGTGAATGATGACTTGCAGAGGTGAGACTGAGAAATAAAAGAATGGTAGTTTAAATAAAACCCGAACTTGATTACCTGCAAAAGGTTATATAGTTCGGGTTTTATACCTTTTCTGAAAAACTAAGATTTCAATTCTACCCAGCGGTTGATTGGAGTCAAAGACATAGACCCCTGTAAAAGTGTAAGTTATGTGAGGTTTTTTTAGTTTTGTCCCAGCCTTTTCTTACATAAATGAACCTCAAGACCACTAAAAGTAATTGCATTTATATGGAAACACACCGAAAGCAGCCCAGTCCCCTTTATAGTTTAATAAATGTTTGACAATCATTCACCATATACACTCTGTTCAAAAATTGATATGATAGTGTTCTTGATTTCTAACGGATGGTTAAGGTGATATCAATTGAAAGTAACAGAAATGATTACAGAGTGGCAAACCGCCCTGGATATGGAAGTTCTACAACTTAAAAAACGTGAAACATCCGGGGTATTGATTGAAGAAGGAAAATGCATACGCAAAGAAGAACATGCTTATATCTATTGGTTCACCCTTAGCTTTCCTGCTTCTTTACCTGAAGGGGGGAGTGTCGTCTTAAAGAGGAAGCAATCATCCTTCCCAGGTTTGGTGATAAGTTCAGAGGGCAGGGACTGTACGATTGAGCTCGATCAATACCTGGGTGACACCATCACTTATGGACAAATTCTACATGAACCATGGGAAATATTAGAGAAGCTCATAGATAGATTGGATGAAGCAAAGGAACGTCACGGAAAAACCCAGCGTATCCAGCAGTTAATGGAGCCGCTTAATGAAACCAGGCATCCAAAGACCACTTTTAAAAACCCTTTACATGAAGCATACGTTCGAAGTAAATATAACCCTGTCACGTTCCTGTGGGGTCCTCCCGGCACAGGAAAAACCTATACTCTTGCCAGGGTGGCAGCTTATCATTATTCAGAAGGAAAAAAAGTTCTTCTTCTTTCCCACAGCAATTCTGCAGTTGATGTATTAATAGAAGAAATGTATCATTTCCTCACTGATCACCACAGATGGAAAGCAGGGGAAGTGATCAGGTATGGAACCAGTCGTAAACCGTTTAGTGAAAACATTACAGATTTAAGTGTCCTTCAATTGTTGGAACAACGGGACCCAAGCCTTGCAGAGGAAAAAGGTAAGGTCGAAACATACAGGAGAAGGATGAAGAATAAACTGGCGAAAAACTATACGGATTATGATTCCAATCGGTTATCCCAACTCGAAGTTCATTATCAAAAAATAAAAGAAACGTTTAAACGAAGAGAAGGAGAACTTGTCACAGATGCCAAAGTGATCGGTACGACTCTTTCTAAAGCGGCCATTGACGGGATGATCTATGATGAAGAATTTGATCTGGTTATAGTTGATGAGGCGAGCATGGCCTATATCCCGCAAGTGGCATTTGCAGCCTCACTTGGGACGAAAACCATTATCTGTGGGGATTTCAAACAACTTCCACCCATTTCAACATCTTTTCACCCCATGGTAAGCAAGTGGCTCAAGGAAGACATCTTTCACTCTTCAAATGTCGCACATGCTGTTAACAAAGGGAGGAAACATCCACAGCTGTTATTGCTTCCGGAACAAAGACGGATGCATCCGAGTATCTCGGCTTTTACTAATCGCTACATCTACCATTCAAAGGTAGGTGACCACCAGTCGGTAGGGGTACAGCGTGCGGTGATCACGAATAAAAAACCTTTTCCTTCACATGGCGCCGTGTTATGTTCACTGCAGGAAGGAACTGAATGGGCAGAAACCCATAAAGGGTCCCGATGGAATATCATTTCCAGCCTGCTGACAATCCAGCTTAGTTTAGAAGCCATCAGAGACGGCATTCATTCTATCGGCATCGTCACTCCCTACCGTATACAAGCAAAATGGTATAATCTTATACTGGATGAACTGATAAGGAAGGAATATCCTCAGGCAAATATATTTGCCGCTACCGTTCATGGGTTTCAAGGTTCGGAAAATGACATGATCCTTTTTGACCTCGTTGATGGTGTATCCCATGGAAAGCCTGGAGCACTACTTACTCGAAAGGGAAGCGATAGGCTCCTGAATGTAGCCATTACCCGCGCCAGAGGGAAATTTGTTTTAATCGGAGATGATCAATTCATCAAGGAGAAGACACCATCCACCCAGCCCATTCATCAATTCATCCGTCACCTTCAACATGAAGGTCATTCAGATACAGGTTCGTCCATCATCCCTTTCTCAATGAAGAGAATGAAATGGGTGGAGATAAATGATACGAACAGACTGATGAAAGATTTCAAGGCAGCCAAACAAAAAATTGTCGTTAACGTGGAACATGTAAAAGACATTCCTCAAGCATTACTTGCCTTATTAGAAGCAGTATCAGGGGATAAAGATGTCATGATTCGAAGCAAGGATGCTATCGTTCCTCACCGTGGGGCCTCCATCAAAATGGAAAGAGCATTCACGAGTATTCCTTTCATTTCAATCGACGATAAAGTGATCTGGTTCAACTCCTTTCCGGTAAGTAAAAAAAGATTTCCATATCAAGTAAGGATATTATCAAAAAAAATGACCGGCCAGTTTCTCCATATGATCCAAGAAAAATAAGCGTTGTTCCTTTAGAAGCCAGAAGTATCCATTTACTTCTGTCAAAAGGAACAACGCTTTTTTATTTTTCAACGAGAATACTACGGTCCTGTTTTGCTGTTACTCTGCCTATGATCTGTGCTGAGATTGAATGAAAGTGCAACGCTTCAATGTATTTTTTCCCTTGATCTTCTGGGAGACTGATCAATAATCCTCCAGAAGTGATTGCGTCGCAGAGAATCCATTGGTCTTCCATTGTAAGTGCCGGGTCATAGTGAACGTTTTCTTCAAGCCATTTGTGATTTGATTTGGAACCACCCGGTATGACTCCTTGTGCAGCCAATTCCCTCGTTCCATCTAAAATGGGAATCAAGGAGTAGGTTAAGTGTATTGTTACGTCACTCCCTTTAGCGACTTCAAATGAATGGCCAAGCAATCCAAAGCCAGTAATATCGGTCACTGCATTGGGCTCAAAGCGTTGTAATTCTTCTGCAGCTTTTTTATTTAACGTACTCATGACGTCTATTACTTCTTTTTCCTGGGATTCGGTCACTACTTTACGCTTGATACCCGTAGTCATGATCCCAACTCCTATAGGTTTCGTGATCAAGATGACGTCTCCTTCTTTAGCACCGTTATTCGTCCAATATTTTTTCGGGTGTACGATCCCGGTTACGCTTAAACCGAATTTAGGTTCCTGATCATCAATGGAATGTCCTCCAACCGTGACAGCGCCTGCTTCGATTACTTTACTTTGTGCACCTGAGAGGATGGAGGTAAGGACGTGACCTCCCAGTTTTTTTATCGGAAAACCCACAATATTCAAAACCGTTTTAGGGGTTCCACCCATTGCATATACGTCGCTTAGAGCGTTGGCTGCTTGCTATTTGACCAAACGTATAGGGGTCATCCACGATGGGGGTAAAGTAATCTACGGTTTGTACCATGGCAAGTTCTTCAGTCAATTGAAAGATACCGCCATCGTCGGATGATTCATTCCCTACTAATAATGCTTCCGTAGATGGTTGAGGGGGCAGCTGACGCAGCACGTGCGTCAGGTCACTAGGACTAAGTTTGCAGCCTCAGCCAGCTTTTGACGATAGTTCTGTCAGTCGAATGATTTCTTCTTTACTCAAACTCTTCACCCCTTTATGTATGTATACTTTCATTGTACAGGATAAAAATACAAATGAGCAAAGCACTAGTCACTAAAATGAATGGGAATAGAGTGATTTGCACATGTATCTTCTCTATAATAGAATGTAAACAAAGAGGAACTAAGAAAAAAGGAGGAATTTTCAAATGGAAAATCGTTCCATTATACTTGAATTTTGCATGAGGTGAAACTACGCACCTAAAGCCGCGAGTTTCGCGGAACAGCTATTCAACCATTTTCGTACAGAGATTCATGAACTAACGTTAGTACCATCTTCTGGAGGAGCCTTCGAGATTACTGTGGACAATAAAAAAATTTACTCCAAGCTCGATACGGGGGTATTTCCAGAGATCAGCCATATCATTTCAACAATTGAATCCCTTTAGCAGAGAAAAAGGTCTGAGTTCGCCTCAGACCTTTTGAATCTATTTAGAGAAAGTGGTTACTCATTGGACAATCCCTGTACCCTGATGACATAGGATGTGGGAGAGGGGCAGTCCTTTTTCGGAACGTTTATTTCGATCGTATGATGTTCGATCGAATATGTGATGGCCCGTTGTTTCAAACAAAAAGGAAAACGAATGGTGCGGTTCCTCACCTTGATTTCATCTTTCATTAATATTGATAATGACAATTGAGTGTCATCCTTCTTGATGATCAACTCATCTGGACAAATGTTTTCAGTCTCAATTTCTACAATGAACGCTTCGGTAGTATCCAGAAAGTCCACCCTGAATTCTTGTTCATCCAATTGAAACGTAGCAGGATCCAATAACCAATCCTTCATATTCTCTTCCCAGTTCTCTAAATAAAAATCCTCCTTATCCTTGCTCATTAACACCTGACCCCCAACATACTCTTTTACACATTGTATTCGTTCTAATTTAATTGGTGAGGGTGTTATAATCAGTATAAACGCACAAAGGAGGTCACCAATGAACAAGTTAGTCAGACATATCCCACCTATCCATAAACTTCAACATACCACTCATTTCCAAACTTTCCTTAGTAAACATCGACTTACCAAGGAAAGAGGGACGGACCTCATAAAAAAAACGGTTACCAATTTCAGGAATTCCATTCTGGATGGGCAGTGGGCAGGACCTCATCCAGAATCACCTGAGTTTATTGTCAAGTTGTTCACAGAAGCCGATTCATTGATGCACAAATCGTATTCCCTGTCACTTCGGAAAGTCATCAATGCATCTGGAACCATTTTACATACAAATTTAGGACGTGCCCCGTTGGCAGGGGATGTCCTTGAACATGTGAAAGACACGGCAGGTCACTACAGTAATCTCGAATACAATATTGATGAGGGGACCAGGGGGGTCAAGGCATGTCCACGCTGAGAAATTCATCTGCGAACTGACCGGGGCGGAATCGGCCATGGTTGTAAATAATAATGCTGCAGCAGTCTTCCTGATTCTTTCTTCACTTGCCAAACATAAAGAAGTCATCGTATCCAGAGGAGAACTGGTGGAAATCGGCGGTTCGTTTCGCATTTCTTCCATTATGGAAGAAAGCGGGGCAAAGCTTTCAGAAGTGGGCACAACGAATAAAACACATTATAGGGACTTTGAATTGGCAATAGGAGAGGAAACGGCCATGATCATGAAGGTACACCAAAGTAATTTCGTGATCAAAGGATTCACTGCATCCGTGTCCACAGATGAACTTGTTCGGTTGTCCCGTCAACATCCACAAGTCATCTATTATGAAGATTTAGGAAGCGGTGCCCTATTTGACTTCACTCAAATGGGAATCGGAGCAGAACCCCTAGTGAAAGATGTGATAAAAAAAGGGGTGGATCTTGTTTCGTTCAGCGGGGATAAATTACTGGGAGGGCCTCAGGCAGGGATCATCGCAGGGAAAAAGCATTGGATCGAACAGTTAAAAAAGCATCAGCTTGCCCGTATTTTACGTGTAGACAAAATGACCTTGGCAGCTTTAGAGATGACTCTCATGCATTATATAACAGGGGATGTGATGGATAAAAACCCCACCATTGAGGCTATCACCAGGAAAAAAGAAGACATATTACAGCAATCCAGCCTTTTTTCTAAAGAAGGCAGGTGTCTGTTACCTGATTTCACTTTTGATATAATGGAAGGAAAAAGCCAGATAGGGGGAGGGACCATGCCGGATGTTGAGTTAGACACTTACCTTGTTTCCGTCACCCACGACAATATGTCAGCGAGGGAACTGCAAGATAAACTCAGAACGGGCAATCCCTCCATCGTTACCAGGATTCAAGAGAATTCTGTCCTCTTCGATCTACGAACAGTCTCTCTGAAGGAACAAGGACAATTGCTCCATGCACTAAAAAATTTGCATTAAATAAGGAAAGGGAATGCAGGATGGACCTATCCATTCCTGCATTCCCTCCTAGAGACTACATATCGTGATGGCTATGTTGTTTTTGTCGGGTATGGTTTCGATTTTTCACTTTATGTGATCCACTTAACGCTTCCGGCTGTCCTGATTCTTTCGGTGCATTTTTACGCATATCTTTGCTGTCATTTTTATTCGTCATACATCATCCCTCCTGTTCTTAGGATGCTATGGTGGAAAACAGTTTATTCATGGGTATACTTTCAATCCACTTTGACCATACTAAAAAGGCTATTTTCACAATAAGGAGAGATGATGTATGCCATACCATAAAAATAAGCAGCAAGCTTATCAGGCTGCCGAACAGAGTGTGACTGAAGTCCAAAATACAATCAATGAACTGGTTTTAGATGGAGCCAGTTATGGTACACAACTGGCCCACTTAAAAAATGAAGTCAACGAAGCCTATCAACAGATCGAAAATGCTCTTGAAGTGGCATCCGACACACAGAGAGCACAGCTTCAACAATTTAAATCAGATTTATCATCCATCGTCAATGAAGTAAACGGACAAGTGTAAAGATAATAAAAAAACCCGCTCTGAGGATAGTATCAGAGCGGGTTTCATTTTTGAATAAACAGGGTAGGGGAAGAAGGGAAGAGCTCGTTACATATAGACGCGTGATTTAGTTAGCACAGTATTCAATTGCCGACAATAAGAATTACTGATTGGTTTTACGTTTCTTATTGAACTGCTTTTGAGCTTCTGTCAATGGTTCATTTGAATACTCTTCATTGTAACCTGCACCTGTCCCTTGTGATTTAGCAGCATTCATACCGGTAATCACATGGTTTGCTTTACGTTTAGCCATTTTCTAGATCACCTCCATAAGAATAGAGTTCCACCTTATTCTTCGCCTTATTAGAGGGAGTGGCTGACAGATTTATTTTTTTAAGATAATATTTTTTTGCTGTTGACACGTTTTGACAAAGGCCGAAATGTTGTCATACCAATATTTCTCTAGAAACCTTAAGGAGTTTATGGTTTCAGATAAGAAAAACTTATCAAAAACAATAACTTTATTGTTATTTACTTATGTAATCGCTTGTATTAAGATGGAAATGTGAGAAAAGTTCGTTAGTTTAGAACGAAAACTTTTCGACTTATTGTGTGATGTAGTTTAGAGGGGGAATCGAAATGGCAAAGAACGATGTATTTAATGCACGGTCTTCTTTCGAACTAGAAGGAAAACGTTATCATTATTATCGTTTAAAAGCGCTTGAAGAAGCAGGAGTAACAAAAATTAATCGCTTACCTTATAGTGTAAAGGTATTGCTTGAGTCAGTACTTCGTCAATTTGACGGACGTGTGATCAACAAGGAACACGTTGAAAATTTAGCGAACTGGGGCTCAACTGAAGTGAAAGATGCAGAAGTACCATTCAAACCTTCCCGTGTTATCCTTCAAGACTTCACAGGGGTACCGGCCGTGGTTGATTTAGCATCTTTACGTAAGGCAATGGCAGATATAGGGGGAGACCCTCAAAAGATCAATCCTGAAATCCCGGTTGATCTTGTTATCGACCATTCCGTACAAGTTGATAAATATGGAACTGCAAATGCATTGCAAGCCAATATGGACCTTGAGTTTGAACGGAACGCAGAGCGTTATCAGTTCCTTAGCTGGGCTCAAAAAGCATTTGAAAACTATCGTGCTGTTCCGCCTGCAACAGGTATCGTTCACCAAGTTAACTTAGAATATCTGGCAAATGTTGTACACGCTGTTGAAACAACAGAGGGCGACTTTGAAACGTATCCTGATACATTGGTGGGTACTGATTCTCATACTACGATGATTAACGGTATCGGTGTATTAGGCTGGGGTGTTGGTGGAATCGAAGCCGAAGCAGGAATGCTTGGTCAACCATCATACTTCCCAATCCCTGAAGTAATCGGGGTGAAATTGACTGGGGAACTTCCTAATGGTGCAACAGCTACTGACTTAGCTCTTAAAGTGACACAAGTATTGCGTCAAAAGGGTGTAGTAGGCAAATTTGTTGAGTACTTCGGAACAGGAGTGGCAACATTACCGCTTGCTGACCGTGCAACCATTGCCAACATGGCTCCAGAGTATGGTGCTACTTGTGGTTTCTTCCCGGTGGATTCTGAGTCACTGGACTACCTTCGACTAACAGGTCGTGAAGAGGATCATATCAAGATGGTTGAAGAATACCTGAAGAAAAATGAAATGTTCTTCACTCCTGAAAAAGAAGAGCCAACCTATACAGATGTAGTGGAAATTGACCTTTCTGCCGTGGAACCAAACCTTTCCGGACCAAAACGTCCACAGGATTTGATCCCTCTTTCTGATATGAAAGAAGCTTTCCAACATGCAATTACAGCTAAAGAAGGAGTTCAAGGCTTCGGTTTAGATGCATCTGAAATCAATAAAACGGCTAAGTATACAACAGAAGATGGAAAAGATGTTGTGATGCCTACGGGAGCGATCGGAATCGCTGCCATTACATCATGCACAAACACATCGAACCCATATGTCATGCTGGGTGCCGGCTTAGTTGCCAAGAAAGCAGTCGAGCTTGGAATGAATGTTCCGGATTACGTGAAAACATCACTCGCGCCAGGCTCTAAAGTTGTAACGGGTTACCTAAGAGATTCAGGCTTATTGTCATACCTGGAAGATATCGGCTTTAACCTTGTAGGATATGGTTGTACAACATGTATCGGTAACTCTGGTCCATTGCGTCCTGAGATCGAGAAAGCTGTGTCAGATGCAGATTTACTTCTAACATCTGTATTATCAGGTAATCGTAACTTTGAAGGACGTATCCATCCACTTGTGAAGGCGAATTACTTAGCTTCTCCACCTCTTGTGGTTGCTTACGCATTAGCTGGTACAGTGGACATCGACCTCCAAAAAGATTCATTAGGTAAAGATAAAGATGGTAATGACGTATTCTTCAAAGACATCTGGCCATCACAAGATGAAGTGAAAGATGCTGTCAAGTCAACCGTTACTCCAGAATTATTCCGTAAAGAATACGAGCATGTTTTCTCAGAAAACGAGCGTTGGAATGAGATTAAAACAAGCAACGAGCCTCTTTACAGCTTTGATGAGAACTCGACATACATCCAAAATCCAACATTCTTTACTGGACTCGCGACTAATCCTGAAGATATTAAAGGTCTAAATGGTCTTCGTGTAGTTGGTAAATTTGGAGATTCCGTTACAACTGACCACATTTCACCAGCAGGTGCCATCGGTAAAGATACACCGGCTGGAAAATATCTTCGTGCCAATAATGTAGAACCTCGTGATTTCAACTCATATGGTTCACGCCGTGGTAACCATGAAGTGATGATGCGCGGGACGTTTGCAAACATCCGCATCCGTAACCAAATTGCTCCTGGCACGGAAGGTGGTTTTACCACTTATTGGCCTGAGAATGAAGTAATGCCAATGTATGATGCATGCATGAAGTATCAACAAGATGGTACCGGATTAGTCGTACTGGCAGGAAAAGATTACGGTATGGGATCATCCCGTGACTGGGCTGCAAAAGGTACAAACCTTTTGGGTATCAAGACTGTTATCGCTGAAAGCTACGAGCGTATCCATCGTTCAAACCTTGTCATGATGGGTGTTCTGCCACTACAATTCAAGAAGGGTGACAGTGCTGAGTCATTAGGTTTGACTGGTAAGGAAACCATTTCTGTCAATATTACAAATGATGTAAAACCTCGTGATATCTTAACGGTTACTGCAGTGGCTGAAGATGGATCGAAAACAGAATTCGAAGTGCTTGCTCGTTTCGATTCTGAAGTAGAAGTAGACTACTACCGTCATGGTGGTATTCTACAAATGGTACTTCGAAATAAATTACAGGCATAATGACTGCCTAAGTCCCGGGGTTTCCCGGGACTTTTTTTATTTCTTCCATTGTTGTTCTCCGATACCTGGACTAAAAACAGACAAGCAGTCATAAGATGGTAATACGATCATTTCACAGAGAGGAGCGTTCTCCCTTGAAATCCATTTTTGGGACTTTGCTTGTGATTTTATTCATTTTCGCATTCTACATGGAAAATAAATCAAATCCCCATATCTTTTCAGAAAATACATTTCAACAAACAGAGTCGTATGATCAACTCATTGATATAGAAGAAGGAGAGTTGCCAGAAGCAGCACCCTCAGAAAACTTTCCAGGACCAAATGTAGGAGACCGGGCCATCGACTTTAAACTTGAGACTTTAGAGGGTGAATCCATTACACTGTCTGACTTAAAAGGAAAAAAAAGTGATTTTAAACTTCTGGGCCACCTGGTGTCCACCCTGTAAAGAAGAAATGCCAATCATGCAACAATTCCATGAACAATACGGTACAGATGTAAAAATCCTGGCGGTCAATATCGATCCCCAATACAACGTAAAAGAATACCAAAAAGCAATGGGACTAACCTTTCCCATCCTCTTGGATAAAGACGACAAAATAAACAACGCCTACGACATCCTAACTGTCCCAACAACCTTTGTCATCAATGAAAAAGGCATCATCACCCACAAACAAATCGGCGCTATCACCACCCTTGACGCCTTCACCGCATTAATTGAGTGAGGGACGGACCTCAACTTAACCTATAGCTAACCTCTTCCATTGTGACCTTTGTTTAAAATATCTGACATTTGGATATACTATTGGTAACACTACAATGGAAAGCGAGGGGAATCAATTGCGCAGACCTAGGAAAAAATCTTTTGCAGATCTTGTGAAAGAGAATAAAAAACAACTCCTTCTGGATCAGGATGCCATTGATGCGATTGAAGAACGAATCGATGCAAGACTTGAAATTAAGCGACCGATGGGCAAAGCCGAGTAAGAAATTACGAGGCTTATTTTTTTGTCTCCTTAAATGATTCTGCCAATTATTACGCCTTTTCTTCTATCCCATTTTGGTAATCATATTAGTAAGGAGGGGAAGTTAATGAGCAATCCAAAAGGAAGTCAGAATCATTTTGCACCAAACCATATCGGTACACAATCAAGAGCTGCCGGTGGCAACAAAGGGAAACAAATGCAGGATAAATCAGGTAAGCACGCTCAAGTCATCCAGACAAAGGGTGAATAACGCTTATTTATGAATAGGGTCTGACATGAAGGTCCGTCCCCAATATGAATAACAGGAGGAATGAAGGATGGCATGGAATAAACCGAATCCGGATGATCGCAGTGATAACGTAGAGAAGCTTCAAGGGATGGTTCAGCATACGATCGAGAATATGGAGAGAGCTGAGGAGTCCATGGCTTTCACTGACAGTGAGGAGCAGCTTCAGTCCATTAAAGATAAAAACGAGCGCCGCAGGGAAAGCCTGCAGGCATTTCGTAACGAGATCAAAGACGAGGCTCATCAAACAGAGCAATAATAGCCGTAAGACCCGAACAGCGAAGCCCTGCTGTTCGGGTTTTATCCTTCATCACCGAATCCAAAGCCAATCTGTTCATTGCACTCTTTAATTATGCTAAAATGAAAAAGTACTGATGATTAGCTTAAAGAGGGTGTAGTGAATGAAAGTTGCTGAAAAAACCATTGAGGTCCGATACGCAGAGACTGATCAAATGGGGGTTGTGTATCATGCAAACTACCTTGTTTGGATGGAATTAGGAAGGACTCAACTCATTGAAGATCTGGGATTCAGATATGCGGACATTGAAAAAGAAGGCATTCTTTCTCCTGTCATCGATCTGAATGTCAGCTATAAAACTCCCGTTCGTTACGGAGAGAAAGCGTTTGTTAAGACGTGGATTGAAGAATATGACGGACTGAGAATTACATATGCTTACGAAATTTATAATGGACAAAATCAACTTGCCATTACAGGACAATCTAAACATGTTTGTGTCAAGCAGGAAACCTTCCGACCGGTTTCAATAAGGAAGTTGTTTCCTCATTGGCATGACGCATACGAAAAGGCAAAGAAGTGATCGATCTCCCTAGTTAGGATGCCTTCTCAAAAAGGCAAGAAGGAAAGGAAGATCTCTATGGCATTCGGACTGACCAGACATGAATTACAAACATGGAAGCAGCGTGTAAAGCAGGGAGAGGTTGCATTCCTCACTCATTATTGGGTAGATGACCGATTTCCTCATGCACGATCTGTCACAAAAGTGGGCTGCAGTAATCTCATTACATTATCTCGATGGGGAGAAAAATATGGATTGAAGAAAGAATGGATTCATGAGAGGGAAGACGGTTTTCCCCATTACGACTTAATAGGAGACATTCAATATGAAATTCTCATTAAAGAAGGCCTGGACGACCATATCACCCGTTTTCTCAAAAACTGAAAATGCTGGCTATCGCCAGCATTTCAATCGGTCTTATTTTTTGTATTCGTAAGAAGGTTCCTCAAGCTCTTTATCGTAATGAACATGTAAATCATGACCATCGAAGAACCATAAATCTCTTTCTTCGATAAAAAATTCCCGGTTTTCGATTTCAACAAGTTCTCCAATATCAACCGGTTCGTCTTTACTCACACCTAATGAAAAACTGTCATGCAGAGGACTGGAACCTCCATAACGTACATAAAAACGAATTTGTTCGCCTTCTTCTACAAGCATTTCGTTCTTAAACCACGAAAGAGCTTCTTTTGAAATATGTATCTTCATCGATGAGACTCCTTTCTCTACAGGGGATTTCCCCAGAGTGTTCTTGATTTCTGGACATAGAAGGTTTCATTTCATATTATATACATAGAAAAGGTGGAACATCTACTAATACGCATAAAGGATGAGACGAATGAATACTCAAGCATTATTATACTACATAGGTGCATTTATATTTGCCGGATTAAGTGTATTGACCTTCCTGCAATTGCACGATTCAAAATATCAGTTGGAAGCAGGGACCTTCATAATCATCTCAGCTGTCATTTATTACGGGATGGTGACACTATTCTTTAAGGGATCGCGGAAAACCTTTTTCCTGGCAAATGCCTTTCTGGCTGTTTTGGCCCTCGCAGGGATATTCTTTAATTCATTGCTCTTTGGCGGACATTAAAAAACGAGCTCCCTTGAACGGGTGCTCGTTTTTTGTTAACGCCTATTGCTTCGGGTGAATAGAAAGTGGCATTTATTCCGGTAGCCCATTCACCATATGAGAAACCATTTCTGCTTCTGAATACCCAATCATTCCGTTGTTATTAGCGAAATCAAGAGGATAGATCCTGTAGTTATTGTATTGATGTTCATAAACAAACGTGGGCTGGAAATCAATTGAAGGGAAGCTGATGACAGATCCACCGGGATTCATCGTTTTTTCCACTTGAACCGTAACCATTCCCCCGATGTCTTTGAAATCATCTTTCTGTCCAGAAAGAAAATTTCCTAATGAATAGATGACAACTGCTTCTCGGCCGTCACCCGTCTTATACGTCTGGATTGGCTGCAGGACATGTGGATGATGTCCAAAGATAATATCGACACCGTTTTCCGTCAAAACCTTCGCCAGTCTTTCCTGTTCTTCAGTGGGGAAGCGCTGGTATTCATTCCCCCAATGCAGACTCATCACAACTAAATCAATATCCATATTTCTCGCTTTCTCAATTTCCCGGATCATATTTTGTTCATCGATTAAATTGACTAAGTAGTCTTTTCCCTTTGGAACTGGTATCCCGTTTGTGCCATACGTGTACGAAAGCAGTGCGAACTTTATCCCATTGACGTTGAAAGTACGGATTCGTTCCTTGTCTTCAGGACTTTTAAACGCACCCACATACGGCATGGATATTTTCTCATAATAGTCGATCGCACTCAGAAGACCTTTCTCCCCTTGGTCCAAAGAGTGGTTATTAGCTGTCGTGACTGCATCTACACCGACGTTCTGTAATGCTTCTACAATTTCTTTCGGACTATTGAAGAGAGGGTAACTGGAAACACCCAGTTCCACTCCAGCCGGTGTAGATTCCTGGTTGGCAATCAGGAAATCAGGCGATGCCAGCATGTCTTTTATAGGGGCGAACATAGGGTTGAAGTTATACCCGTTTTCAACTTCCGCATCCTTATATACCGTATCGTGGAGCAAAATGTCCCCGATGGCGGCAAGAGTTGCACTGGACTTTATCGATTTACCTGATGCTTGAACTTCTCTTGTACTATGCAGGATAGAGTAAAAGTCCTCTTCCTCTTCACCTCTTATTGAACTGTTCCAGTCTGAAAATTGGTCATTGACAAGATATCCAATGACCAACAGGAATGAAGCACAAAGGAATAGTCCTGTCATTAATCGTCTTGTAGTCATATTTCATCATCCTTTATTTTTACACTACCTCTATTTTACAAAAAAAATGGGGGATTGGGTGATATTTAAGAAAATATTGGGGGAAAATAGCTATTTTTGTGAATTTCGCACTGTTACGTATGACTTAAGATCACTCCCCGCAAAGAAAACAGGCCAGACGAACAGAATGTGCCGTTTTAGAGGAAACTGCCTCATCATCTTTCTCAAAAGAGTAAATGGGTATACCTGTTTAATCCATTCACCCATTATAAAAAGCACCCCTATATCACATGAGGGTGCCTTCAGATTTGGTGGCGTTACAGCCATTTAATTTTTGGTTCGGTTTTATTCTTTATCCGGATTATATTGGCCCGGTGCCTATAAACAACGAAGAGGGTCAGGATTCCAACGACAATAATGAGAGGGACATCCCCAGTGAAAATCGAGTACGTAAAGGCAAGTACTGCAGCGATCATTGAAGAAAGTGACACATACTTCGTAACATATAAACAAAGGAAAAACACTACCAATAAAATTAAAAATAAAATGTAATGATACCCAAGAAGAACCCCTGCAGAGGTTGCGACTGCTTTTCCCCCCCTGAAGTTCGCGAACACGGGATACATATGACCGATCACAGCAAATACCCCGGCTAATAACATATGTACGTCACTTGCCAACAGCAATGGCAATAGAGTTGCCACGGTTCCTTTTAAAATATCCATGATTGTAACAATCATACCGGCCTTCACACCCAAGGTTCTGAATGTGTTGGTTCCACCCAGATTGCCACTTCCATGCTCACGGATATCTTTTCCGTAGAACGTCTTTCCTATCAGCAATCCTGATGGGATAGAACCTAATAAATATGATAATACGAGAATAAGGGCAAAAATCATTATCACTGCTCCTTTAAATGAACTAATCCACTTTTATTTTAACATGTTTTCCATAGGTTGGGGGAAAAATCATCAAAATATTTAGTACCTGTTCATAATAGTAGATGATATTATATTTTCTTTCAAATAATGATCCAGACAGTCATTTGTATGTTAAAATGGACACAATTTACATATTTGAAATGAAGGTGTACTAATATGCAACTGCTATTATCAGCCTTTCAATGGGTGGCCTTTATGGTCGCAGGCTCAATTGCCGCTCCTATTGCCATAGCTGATCTGTTCCAATTGTCTCCAGAAGACACAGCCGGGTTCATTCAGAGGACCATCTTTGTATTGGGTGCAGCCAGTCTCATTCAGGCATTATTCGGCCATAAACTTCCCATCAACGAAGGGCCTGCAGGACTTTGGTGGGGAGTCTTCGCAATCTACGCAGGGTTTTCAGGAACCCTGTACAGCAGCCACGAAGAGGTGTTAACCGTTTTACAAGGCGGCATGATCGTAAGCGGTGTGATCTTCTTCATCCTTTCTGCAACTGGACTGCTGAGGAAGTTATCATCATTATTCACTCCGACGATCACCTTTATTTACTTGATGTTGTTGATTCTTCAATTAAGCGGATCTTTTATTAAAGGGATGTTCGGAATACAGCAGGAAGGACAATCCCTTCAACCGCTAGTATTGCTCGGAAGTATTCTGACCATCCTTGTGGCATTATATTTCTCTGGTCATAAACAGAAATGGATCCGGCAATACTCCATTATTCTTGCTTTACTCTCAGGGTGGTTGATTTTTATCGCTATGGGATTGGCTGATGGGACAACAGTATCAGACCGCTGGTTTTCCTTACCCGACGTTTTAGTATTTGGAGCTCCTGTGTTCGATACGGGTGTCATTGTGACCTCAATTTTCATCACATTTTTATTAACCACTAATATGATTGCATCCATCCGAGTAATGGAAGAAGTGATGAAAGCCCAGGGGGAGCCGACGTATGAACGATATACGGAGAGTGGATTTTCCTCAGGTCTGAATCAACTATTAGGCGGCGTATTCTCTGCGATTGGATCTGTTCCCATATCCGGCTCTGCCGGGTTTGTTGCTGCTACAGGAATGTACTCGATCGTTCCATTCTTGATCGGAAGCGGAATCATCATGTTCATCAGTCTGATTCCTAAAGTGATGAATTTTTTTTGCAAGCCTGCCTGCTCCTGTCGGTTACGCTGTTACGACGGTCATTTTCATCAAAATGGTTGGCCTTGCCCTGGGAGAGTACCGGAAAGAAGCAGACATCGATAGAATTCACTTTGTCGCAGGGATCTCATTGATAGTGGGTGTCGGAGCGATGTTTGTTCCAGCTTCCGCTTTTAAGGATTTGCCCGTCGTTGTGGCCTCTGTTTTGAACAACGGATTAATACTGGGCACCATTACAGCAATTTTCGTTGAACAGTATTTGCTCAAAAGAAAATAACCCTTACTAAAGCCGTTGGGCATATTCCAACGGCTTTTTTGAATGTGTAAACGGTTGCTCGTTAAAGAACCTTGTATGATGATTTACTAAATTTCATAAGCTAAGGGAACTAAGCCTATTCCTTGGACATCATGTTTACCTTTTGTATAATGAGGGTATCCCTTCTATGTTTAGTAAAATTTCTCAGTTCATAAAGCAGGTGGAAAAATGATTGAATTCAAGAACGTAACAAAAATTTATGATGACGGCACCGAGGCCGTTTCAGGCATTAATCTGACGATAGAAAAAGGTAAGCTTGTCGCCTTGATCGGTCCGAGCGGATGCGGAAAAACGACTACAATGAAAATGATCAACAAACTAACTCGCCCTTCCGGAGGGACGATCCTCATCGATGGAAAGGATACAGCAGAAACCGATGAAGTGGAGCTCAGGCGCAATATAGGCTATGTGATTCAACGAATCGGGCTTGCTTCCTCATATGACGATTGAAGAGAACATAAGCCTCATTCCCCGATTAAAAGGATGGAAAAAAGAACAATACGAGGGACGTGTTGATGAGCTTCTAAATCTTGTTGGACTTGATCCCGGAGTGTACCGTAAACGGTATCCACTGGAACTGAGCGGAGGGCAGCAGCAACGGGTTGGAGTCATTCGTGCCCTGGCAGCAGAACCGCCGATCATTCTCATGGATGAGCCTTTCAGTGCACTCGATCCCATAAGCAGGGAGCAGTTGCAGGATGAGCTGAAAAGCATCCAAAACACCATACATAAAACGATTGTATTTGTGACACATGATATTGATGAGGCGTTGAAGATCGCTGATGAAATTGCCGTGATGCGAGATGGTAAGATCGAACAGATCGCTACACCAGAGGAACTGATAAAAAATCCCGCAAACCAATTTGTCCGTGCATTTATTGGCGAGCACAGGCTACATAAACAACCATCTCCAATGCAGGTGGTTCATTTAATGGAGGAAGATTCCACCTACAGCCTTCTTGAGGAATCTGAATATACAATCATCCATCATGATGCCACTATCAAGGAAGCTGCCAGGATACTTGTTGAAACAGGAAAGCCTTACCTCATGGTGGAAAGGGATGGGAGGCATATAGGGAGTGTCACGGCAACAGGAATTCTCCGAGCGGTCGCCTCAGCAGGGAACAAAGAGGAGGCAGGGTCTGTATGAATACTTTCACTATCATGTTCATCAGTACGATATCCAATCGTTCCGACGCCATCTTAACAGGGCTGTTTGAGCACCTTTACTTATCATTCATATCCATTTTTATTGCTATTGCCATTTCTTTGCCCCTTGGTATATACATTTCAAGAAAAAAACAGACGGCTGAATTTTTTATCGGGATAACAGCCGTATTCCAAACCATCCCGAGTCTAGCTTTGTTTGGCTTCCTTATACCGCTCTTCAGTACGGGAAGTGTCACAGCCATCATTGCCCTGACTGTGTATGCACTCTTGCCGATTCTCAGAAATACATACACGGGGATCATCGGAGTCGACGAGGGTGTCATTGAAGCCGGCAGGGGGGATGGGAATGACAGACTCTCAACTACTCTTTAAAGTCGAGCTTCCCCTTGCCCTTCCGTTTATCATGGCGGGAATCAGAACGGCCACTGTCTTAACAGTGGGAGTCGCGACGCTTGCAACCTTTGTAGGCGCAGGGGGATTGGGTGACCTTATTTACCGGGGTCTTTCAACCTGGAACAATTCGTTAGTTCTGGCAGGGGCCATTCCTGCTGCACTGCTTGCTCTTACATTCGATTTCATCTTAAAGATGCTTGAGAGGATGACCACCCCTAAAGGTTTAAAAGCCAGAAAATAAACGACATTCAAAGGAGAAGAAAATGAAAAAAAAATTAAAACCCATTATAGTTGCGCACTATTATCGATCCTGATCGCAGGGTGCGGTAATGGCGGCGGAAAAGACACGATTACCGTTTCAGGGAAGATGTGGACAGAGCAATTTATTTTAACCCAAATGATGGCTGAACTTCTCAAAGAAAAGACCGACCTTGACATCAAAGTCGAAGAAGGATTGGGAGAAGTATCGATTCTGACACCTGCTCTTGAAAAGGGCGATATTGATGTATATATCGAATATACAGGAACCGGACTTGAAGCGGTCCTGAAAGAACAGGCAAAAGAAGGGGCATCCGCTGATGAAATCCTCTCTCAGGTCCGAAAGGGCTATGAAGAAAATTTCAATGTCACGTGGTTAAAACCACTCGGGTTCGAGAACACATATACTATGGCGTATACTCAAGATCAGCCATTTGATGCAAAAACATTCTCGGATCTTATCCCGCTTTCCAAAGACTTAAGCTTTGGTGCGCCTCATCAATTCTATGAGCGTGAAGGTGATGGATACGATGCATTCTCTAAGGAATACGGCTTCGAATTCAAGGAGAAAAAGAGCTTTGACCCGAACATCATGTATGAAGCCGTTAAAAACGGGGATGTGGATATCATTCCGGCCTTTACAACGGATGGAAGAATCCAGCGTTACAACTTAAAAACGACCAAGGACGACAAGGGATTCTTCCCTCCTTATGACGCTGCCCCGATCATCCGTCAGGAGGTTCTTGAAGAGCATCCTGAGGTGGAGGAAGTGCTGAATGAATTAGCAGGGCAAATCTCTGAAGAAGAGATGAGTGAAATGAATGCCAAAGTGGATATGGATAAAAAGGATCCAAAAGAAGTCGCAAGAGAATTCCTTATTTCAAAAGGACTGATTAAGGAATAAATGATTTAGAAGTGTCAGGCAGGATAGAGAGGGCGGTACCGCATCCTCCTATCTTTCTGACACTTCGTTCTATTTCGTTGAATTTATAAAATTTTGAAAAAACAAAGGGAAGTATGGTATAAAAGAAGAATAGGACTAAAGGTACAAATGTATCATGATCATGAAGGAGTTGAAATCATCTATGGAAAACCCATCCCGCCAGGAAATCGGCACGATCCTAAAGCAATCTAAACGCATTGCGGTTATCGGTTTAAGTGATAATCCCGAGCGAACCTCTTATATGGTATCAAAAGCGATGCAGGATCAAGGATATGAGATCATCCCTGTAAACCCGACCATCGAATCGGCATTAGGTGTGAAATCCGTATCTTCGTTAAAGGAAATTGAAGGATCGATTGACATCGTCAATGTATTCCGCCGCTCTGAATTTTTGCCGGAGATTGCGCACGAGTTCGATGAAATCGATTCTAACGTTTTCTGGGCACAACTTGGAGTAGTGAATGAAGAGGCTTATCGCTTTTTGAAGGAACGTGGGTATACAGTCATCATGGATCGCTGTATTAAGGTTGAACATGCTTTAACCAAATAATTCACACTCGTAGCAAGCGGCTCTTACCGCTTGTTTTTTTTCGGGCAGACCGTTCTTCAATCCTTTCCTAAAAAGAGATTTTCTAAGAAGAAATCCGGACGAAATTAGATCTGTTCATGGAAATTACATTTGCGAAAATCAAATAAAACGCTACAATATAGCATAGTGGTTTACCTAAGAAATGATGATAAAAGGTAAACGAACAAACGTTCTTGTGTTATAGTTAACATATACATAAGCAATACTACCGTACAAGTACCGCTCGACGGTGATAGAAGTTTTGAAAGGGGAATGTTCGTGGCCAACCAGAATAAGACCATGGATTACAATGATGATGCCATTCAAGTATTAGAAGGGTTGGAAGCTGTCCGCAAAAGACCCGGGATGTATATAGGCTCGACCGATTCAAGAGGGTTGCATCACTTAGTATATGAAATTGTCGATAACGCCGTAGATGAAGCCCTGGCAGGCTTTGGAAACGAGATTATTGTTACCATACATAAAGATAATAGCGTCTCTGTGCAGGATAAGGGGCGCGGTATGCCAACAGGCATGCACAAGCTGGGGAAACCGACTCCTGAAGTCATCCTGACCGTTCTTCATGCAGGCGGGAAATTCGGGCAAGGCGGTTATAAAACGAGTGGAGGACTTCATGGTGTAGGTGCCTCTGTCGTAAATGCCCTGTCTGAATGGCTGGTGGTAACAATAGAGAGAGATGGCGTTAAATATGAACAGCGCTTCTCTAAAGGCGGAAAGCCGGAAACCACCCTTGAGAAAATCGGGAAAACAAAGAAATCAGGAACGTGTATACATTTTAAGCCTGATCCTGAAATCTTCAGCACCACCACCTATAATTATGACACGCTTTGTGAACGTTTAAGAGAATCTGCTTTCCTTCTGAAAGGATTAAAGATTGAAATCATTGATGAACGCCATGATCAAAAAGAGGTCTTCCACTTTGAGAGCGGGATACAGGCGTTTGTTCAATACCTGAACGAGGAAAAAGACGCGCTTCATAACGTGGCATTCTTTGAAGGGGAACACCATTCCATCGAGGTGGAATTCGCTTTCCAATTCAATGATGGATTCTCAGAAAACATATTGTCCTTCGTTAACAATGTGCGTACGAAAGACGGAGGCACTCATGAAGCAGGCGCTAAAACCGCTATGACCCGTGTCTTTAATGAGTATGCCCGTAAAGCAGGCATCCTCAAGGAAAGGGATAAGAACCTGGAAGGTACCGATATCCGTGAAGGCTTAGCAAGTATTGTGTCCGTACGCATCCCAGAACATCTTCTTCAGTTTGAAGGGCAGACAAAAGGAAAGCTGGGTACGAGTGAAGCACGTTCTGCCGTTGACGCAGTCGTATCGGAGCATCTTCTCTATTTCTTAGAAGAAAACCCTGACACCAGTTCCCTGCTTATCAAGAAATCCATCAAAGCGGCTCAAGCCCGTGAAGCGGCACGAAAAGCAAGAGAAGATGCACGTAACGGGAAGAAACGAAAACGCTCTGAAACCGTTCTGTCAGGGAAATTAACACCCGCTCAATCCAGGAATCCCCAGCGTAATGAACTTTACCTGGTGGAGGGTGATTCTGCAGGAGGTTCTGCGAAACAAGGTCGTGACCGTAAATTCCAGGCAATTCTTCCTCTTCGCGGAAAAGTTATCAATACGGAGAAGGCCAAGCTGCAGGATATCTTCAAGAATGAAGAAATCAATACGATCATTCACGCAATCGGCGGCGGAGTTGGACCTGAGTTCAACGTAGAGGACATCAATTACGACAAAATTGTCATCATGACTGATGCCGATACAGATGGAGCCCATATACAGGTACTCTTGTTGACCTTTTTCTACCGCTATATGAAACCGCTAATAGAGGCAGGAAAAGTCTACATTGCACTGCCACCCCTTTATAAAGTAAGCAAGGGAGCAGGAAAGAAGCAAAAGCTCGAATATGCCTGGACGGATGATGAGCTTAAGGGAGCCATCTCCAAAGTTGGAAAAGGCTACATGATTCAACGTTATAAGGGTCTCGGAGAAATGAATGCCGACCAGTTATGGGAGACGACGATGGATCCGGATACCCGTGCCTTGATCCGCGTCCGCATAGATGATGCTGCACGAGCTGAACGCCGTGTGACAACTCTAATGGGTGATAAAGTAGAGCCGCGACGTAAATGGATCGAAAGCAATGTAGCCTTTGGACTTGAAGAAGACGGAAGCATTCTTGAAAATGAAAACATTACGGTCGCAGAGGAGGGGTAAGACATGACAACTGTAGAAAGATATCAAGATTTACCTCTGGAAGAGGTGCTTGGCGACCGATTTGGACGTTATAGTAAATATATAATCCAGGAACGTGCTCTTCCTGATGCACGTGACGGATTGAAACCAGTACAAAGACGTATTCTTTACGCAATGTATGTAGATGGAAACACCCAGGAAAAAGGATTCCGTAAATCTGCGAAAACCGTCGGTAATGTTATCGGTAATTACCACCCCCACGGTGATACATCTGTATACGACGCCATGGTGCGGATGAGTCAAACGTGGAAGGTCAGAAACTACCTTGTAGAGATGCATGGAAATAACGGTAGTATCGACGGGGATCCCCCTGCTGCCATGCGTTATACAGAAGCCCGGCTCTCGGCCATCTCCATGGAGCTTCTACGTGATATCGATAAAAAAACCGTGGACTTTGTTCCAAACTTTGATGATACCTCCAGCGAACCGACTGTTTTACCGTCACGTTTTCCTAACTTGTTGGTAAATGGTTCAACAGGGATTTCAGCCGGGTATGCAACGGATATCCCACCACATCATCTTGGTGAGGTCATCGATGCCGCCATCATGAGAATGGAAAAGCCCGATAGTACTGTCGATGATCTGATGACAGTATTGAAAGGTCCTGATTTTCCAACAGGCGGTATCATTCAAGGGGTTGACGGCATCAAGAAAGCCTATGAAACCGGAAAAGGAAAAGTCGTTGTACGGGGAAAAGCAGATATAGAACATATCCGAGGAAGTAAACAACAGATTGTCATCACGGAGATACCATACGAGATCAACAAAGCGAATCTTGTGAAGAAAATGGACGAATTCCGGGTAGACCGTAAAGTGGAAGGGATCGCAGAAGTCCGTGATGAAACCGACCGGGATGGGATGCGCATCGTTATTGAGTTAAAGAAAGATGCTGATGCAACAGGCGTATTGAACTATCTGTACAAAAACAGTGACCTTCAAATCTCTTACAACTTCAACATGGTTGCGATACATAATCGACGTCCAAAACTGATGGGACTTCGTGAGCTGTTGGATGCATACATCGAGCATCAAAAAGAAGTGGTGACCAATCGGACCAGGCATGATTTAACGAAAGCAAAAGATCGTCAGCATATCGTCGAGGGTCTCATGAAAGCCCTGTCCATATTAGATCAGGTGATTGCAACGATCCGTGCCTCGAAAGATAAACGGGATGCAAAAGATAACTTAATCCATAAGTTCCAATTCACAGAAGCTCAATCTGAAGCCATTGTCAGCCTGCAGCTTTATCGGTTAACGAATACAGACATTACAGCACTTCAGGCTGAAGCCGAAGAACTTGCGAACACGATTGCAGAATTAACGGCGATTCTTGAAAGTGAAAAGAAGCTGTTCACCGTCATCAAAAAAGAATTAAAAGCGATTAAAAAGCAATTTGCAGACGCTCGTCGTACGAAGATCGAAGATAAAATAGAAGAAATCAAGATTAACCTTGAAGTTCTGATCGCCAGTGAAGATGTAATGGTTACAGTCACCCGTGATGGATACATGAAGCGGACAAGCCTTCGCTCCTATTCTGCTTCAAACGGGCAGGACCTGGCCATGAAGGAAACCGACAGACTCCTTGGTCAATTTGAGATGAATACAACGGATGTGCTGTTGGTCTTCACAAACAAAGGAAATTACATCTACTGCCCCGTCCATGAGCTCCCGGATATACGATGGAAAGACCTTGGACAGCACGTAGGGAACATTGTGCCCATCGATCGTGATGAACAGGTTCTCAAAGCGATACCGATTAAAGAGTTTGATCCTTCCCATTATTTACTGTTTGTAACGAAGAACGGCATGATCAAGAGATCCGAGCTTCCTCAATACAAAGCACAGCGTTATTCACGTCCCCTTGTCGGGATCAACCTGAAAGGAGACGATCAGCTTGTGGATGTACACTTGACTGACGGGTCTCAGGATGTCTTCATTGCAACCCACTTAAGCTATGGACTTTGGTTCTCAGAGGAAGAAGCGAACATCGTCGGACCAAGGGCAAGCGGGAGTAAAAGGGATTAACCTGAAGGAAGACGATTATATCGTAGCAGGTAAAGTCCTATCCGATCCAGTGAAAGAATATGTTTTCTTAGCTACCCAGCGCGGGGCAGTGAAGAAAATGAAATTAACGGAATTCGAAAAAACGTCTCGTGCCAAGCGTGGAGTCATCATGCTGCGGGAATTGAAATCTAATCCCCATCGCGTGGTCGGAATAGAAATCGCTAAAGATACAGATAAAGTTGGACTGATTACGGAAAAGGGAAAAACAGAAGAAGTGATCGTTTCAGATTTGAGGCCGAATGACCGATACTCGAATGGATCATTCGTCATCGATGAAAAGGATAGCGGCTCTGTATACGCAACTTGGGTAGAATCAACCCTTATTGGTCCCAATGAATGAAATCAGTAAACGAAAAACGACTAGATACTTTTTCTAGTCGTTTTTTAATTGAGCACATTGATTGAATGGACTACTCATAATGGGTAAGATGGGTACTATTCGACAGCAGAAAGGATGTAAGAAGATGGACTTAGGATTAAAAAATAAACTGGTACTCATAACAGGTTCCACAAGCGGTATTGGGAAAGAAACGGCCAAAACCTTCTTAAAAGAAGGGGCGAATGTCATCATTAATGGACGGACCCAGGAAAAGGTCGACAATGTGGTTCGTGAATTATCGCCTTTAGGCACTGTGTATGGGATAGCTGCTGACTTATCACGTATGGAGGAAAGCAAAAAATTATTTGCAGACATACAACAACTGGGCAGTCTTGAAGTATTGGTAAATAATTTAGCCTTTTTTGAAGTGAAGGATTTTGCTGATGTAACAGATGAAGAATGGATGCACTATTTCGAAACGAATGTTCTTACCGCAATAAGGGCAGCACGTCAATTTCTTCCGCAAATGCTCGAAAGAAATAGCGGGAGAGTGATCAATTTGGCAAGTGAAGCAGGAGTGAAGCCTCTCGCCCAGATGATTCCTTATTCTGTCACTAAGACTGCTCTGATCAGTTTATCACGGGGACTTGCAGAACTGACAAAAGGATCCAATGTAACGGTAAATTCTGTACTTCCCGGACCAACATGGACTGAAGGGGTAGAAAACTATATGAAGGGAGCAGCCGAAGCAGAAGGAGAAGAGCTATCAAGCTTTACCGAGAATTACTTTAAAAACAATGAGCCCACTTCTCTCATTCAGCGTTTCGCCACCGTCGAAGAAGTAGCAAGTACAATCGTATATTTAGCATCTGATAAAGCCTCTGCCATTAATGGAAGTGCACAGCGCGTAGAAGGTGGCATTATCCGATCACTATAAAACAGACAAAGCTCTTTGACCCCTGCTATATGGGTTAAAGAGCTTTGTATTATGGCAGTTGAATATTTAATGTATATTCATTCACTATTGTTGTACAATACCTGTGAATGATTGTACAACAATTTATATTCTTTCAGAAATCATGAATTTATGTGTTGAATAGGCATTTGTTTTTTGATAGATTAAGAAAGTGTCTGATTGGGTAAACATACAAAGGTTCATACATTATATGTCATAAACACAAACATCTAGGAGGAACAATCATGGAGTTATTTACAAGTATCATAGGCACCTTGAACGATTTTATGTGGTCATACATACTGATTGTGGCGCTAATCGGTCTCGGTTTATACTTCTCATTACGAACAAATTTCGCACAATTCCGCTATTTAGGAGAAATGGGCAGACTATTAACTGACAAGACTACGATTTCATCTGAAGGCAAAAGGGGCATCTCTTCTTTTCAGGCTTTCACAATCAGTACCGCTTCACGTGTAGGGACAGGAAACCTTGCAGGAGTAGCAACTGCGATTGCCGGAGGTGGACCTGGGGCCGTATTCTGGATGTGGTTGATCGCCCTTCTTGGAGGAGCAACAAGTTTCGTGGAGAGCACGCTTGCTCAAATCTACAAAGTGAAAGATGGAAAAGACGGCTACCGTGGTGGTCCGGCCTATTACATGGAAAAGGGATTGAATGCCCGTTGGATGGGGATCCTGTTTGCCGTTATCATTACTTTCTGCTTCGGGCTTGTATTTAACTCCGTACAATCCAATACGATCTCACTGGCAATGGAAGAAGCCTATTCCTTTGATCGTATGACTGTAGGAATCATTCTTGCTGTCCTGACAGCACTAGTTATTTTTGGAGGAGTAAAACGCATTGCAAGCGTCACTCAAATTGTCGTACCGATCATGGCTGTTCTCTATCTGATTCTGGCATTCTATATTTTAGTCACGAATATTACCATGCTGCCTGATATGTTTATCATCATTTTTGAAAATGCGTTCGGTATACGTGAAGTAGCCAGTGGCGGTGTAGGGGCTGCCATCATGATGGGAATCAAACGCGGTTTATTCTCCAATGAAGCCGGTATGGGTAGTGCGCCGAACGCTGCGGCAACTGCAGGTGTCACTCACCCCGTTAAACAGGGACTTATCCAAACACTTGGTGTGTTCACTGATACATTGCTTATTTGTACAGCTACAGCCTTCATGATCATCTTGTCTGATCAATATACATCAGGAATCGATGGCATTCAGCTGACTCAAGCAGCCTTAAGCTTCCATGTAGGGGATTGGGCAGATACATTCGTTGCCGTCGCCATATTCTTATTTGCCTTCAGTTCGATTATTGGGAACTACTATTATGGGGAAACGAATATCGAGTTCATTAAACACAGCCCGGTTTCTCTATTCATCTACCGGATTGCCGTTCTAGGCATGGTGATATTTGGAGCTGTCGTTAAGCTGGATATCGTGTGGAGCCTGGCAGATTTATTTATGGGACTCATGGCCATCATCAATTTAATCGCCATCACATTATTAGCTAAAATCGCCATATCTGCACTTAAAGATTACCGTGAACAAAAGAAGCAGGGGAAAGATCCTGTTTTCTACTCTAACTCCATTAAAGGATTAAAAGGAATAGAAAGCTGGGATTCAAAACCTGAGACATCTTCGGACCATAAATAACGTGAAAGACCAACCGGATGAAGGTTGGTCTTTTTAACATACATATCAGGAGGATGATGAGATGAATCATTTCAGCCATTTAATGATAGAAATGGAGATACACTTGAACCCAACCATTATGAAAAGAGGACTAGCCTATTATAGAAGCAATCGAATTGTTGATGTGGAGATTTTTCCATCTCATGTTCATGGGATTGTGAATGGAAAAGGAGACGAGTATGAAACAATCGTGTATTTCGATCGGTTTGAGAGGAGCATTTGCACTTGCCCTTTTACCGGTTATTGTAAGCATATTGCTGCACTTGTTTTCACATTACAGGACTTCGGGATAGATGAGAGGACGTCAATATCTTCGACGATGAAAGAATTGAGCAATCGTTCAAAAGAAGAATTGTTACACTTGATTCAAGACCTGGCTGTAACAAACCCACAGGCCCATCAGGCTTTATTGAAACATAACAAGAAAGAGTGACGATGTTCGTTACATAGATTTTCCTTCTTTGGAGAAAATAATAACGAATATTATTCAATCAAGGAGAGAGAATCATGAGAAAAGAACTATTGTTTGCATTCGGTGCTTTCTTTGTTATGTCCCTCCATGCCATTGCGGGAAACTTTTCCAGTGAACAAGTTGAGAAACAGCCTGAGAATGAAATGACGATTCATGTGTATAAAAAGGATGTGACCGGCGATGGTAAAAAGGATTCCATAACGCTTAAAGCGATTCCTTTTTCTCCTGATGCCTTGTTTCTAAAACAAATTTGGGCAGATATTAAAACGTCTGAAGGCAGTGAACTTAGAATTGATTATGAAGGCGGTTATCAACCAAGAATTCAATTTGTCGACCTGAATCATGATGGTATAAAGGATATGTTGTATTCATCAGCAACCGGAGGCAGCGGGGGACTTTATACTGTAGCACTTCATACACTGGCAGAGAATAAGCTGGTTGACATAGGATTACCAGAACCATTGACAATCCAGGCTCAATTCCAAGATGACTACCAAGCATCGATTTCGTTCACTGATACGAATCAATCGTACACAGTGGACTTACGTGATCGAAAAGAAGACTACGACCGCCTGGGAATTTACACAGATGGAACCCTGAATGAACCAATGGAATTGATGGTTTTACCCTATGCATTTTTCGAGCCCGTCAATAGTAAAGGTAAACCGGGTAAAGGGCTAAAAGGATACCAGCAAATAAGCGGTGCCTATAAGGCAGACGGCATTGGTACGGTAACATCTTATTGGTATTATGAAGAGGATCGTTGGAACCTGATGGATATCAAATGGAAAGCAAATAAGTAACCTTATCTAGGCTGCCTTCATAGTCTGTTGTAAGCCCATTTTTTGTAAAGGAGGCTTACACATGAGTGAATTTAATCCTGAAAAGCTAGCCGTCACTTATTTGCCACCAGCTTCAGTCTTCCATCCCATCGATAACCGGAAATACACCTTGACCCATTCCGATACGACAGGTGAACTTTTCTTGAGTGTCGGTTGCCACTTTGATTTGGAGAAGGTCAATCCATCCATGAGGGATGAAGTATTTGGAGAATGGAGACGAGACCTTGGCCAATATACACTCGCTGGAAATGTATATGTTAGCGGAGGAGAATTCGACCAACAACTTTCCAATGTCCGGTACATGATTTTCAAAAAAAGAGCTGCCATTGGCATTGGCAGCCATGGTTAATGGAGATCGAGGTTTCTTTACCTATTATCCATGGCTCCTGGATGCCCCCATCTTCATATGCTTCGAATCCGTATTCCCTGAATTTCAGCAGACTCTTTATTTCGGGACCCCAAGGCAGTATTTAGTGAAATAATAGGCAGGCATAAAGTACTTCAATGTTTGAAGGCTTTATGCTTTTTTTCATTGGATCTGCAGCCGAGTGATTGGCTATCAAAGACAAGGAATGAAGAAAATAGGAGTAGATGGAACAGTATACGAACACTTAGGAAGCTAAAAGAAATAATGTACTTAATGTAGAAAATACAAAAAGTGAATATTATCTATCCGGATTGAAGAATTTTTCAATAGTGAAGGAGGAGTAGAAGTTAACGACTATATTTGTAATCCGTTTGAAAGTTAAGTTTGCAAGTTTTAGTTTATATATGTTCAATAAAACATATACGATAATGGATATTGTGATTGGTGGAGGATTATTCTTACTATTTGGTGCATTGACCTTCCCGTTATTTTACATCATTAAACCAGGCTATATCACAACGTTTGTTCTGATAAGCTTTATTCTACTCACATGGATCTCACAGCCTGTAACATCCTTTATATTAGGACACCTTCCTGTAATCACTGAATTCGTCGACAACCTATCTATGACGTTTATATATATAGCAACTACTATTGCTATTCTCTCTCTATGGAATTTCTTGGGGAGTTTCGACTTTAATATATTTGAGAAAAGAATTTTAATATCAAGTTGAACCAGCTAATATAGTGCTCCAGAAATTTATGGTGGTCAGGGAACAGTAGGACTAGTCATTTTAGAGCAGAATAATGACATTGATTCTATAATAGTGCCTGTTGTAGGATGCTTAATTTCGGGAAGAGCAGTGGAGGCTAAGTTTATTAAACCAAAGATACGTATCATAGGAGTACAAATAGAAGCATGTCCTGCCATGTTAAACTTGATCATCTCGTTCATTCAAGTACCGTTTCAACCAAAGGGAGCAGCGAGTATTAACATACACTTCACTCTTTTTGTCACCTTTTCCATGAACAATAACAGTGTTGGCAGAGACGTTAATGTCTTCTCTTTTGATTGGAATGGTCTGGAACTACCAGAAGACTTAATGTTTTATCAAAACGATAAATGTGTATCGGCTGGATATTCACACGAAGGATTTTTCATGGTTGATGAAACTTTATGGAATAGTTTCTTATTAAGCTACCTCGGGCGTTGATCTAAGAAGGATTAACGCTTCTTTTTGTTGAAGTTATTTATTGGCCTAAAGGAGCGGGTTACTTGAAGAAGGGATCCAAATAATTGGTATCGAATTATATTATAAATTTCATAAGGAGATAACAAACGATGAAGCTCAATACCGTTCACATTGATAGATTATTTGTATAATGTACGAAAGGCTGGGATAAATCATGGCAAAAAAAGAAGCACCGAAAATTCAAACTGAACGATTGGTTTTACGTCCGAGATCGGAAAAAGACATTCCCAATATGCTTAAAATGTTTAACAATGATGAAGTAAGAGAATTTCTTGGAATTAATCCCCCTCGTGATGAACACTCAATGTTAGAAATGGTGAGGAATCGTACTGAAACAAAATGGACTGTCGCCTTAAAAGATACTGATGAATTTATCGGTGATGTAATGATTCCAGAAATAGCAGAAGGTTATCTTGGCGAAATTGGTTATCGCTTCATGAGAGAGCATTGGGGAGGCGGTTTTGCGTATGAAGCGGTTTCCGCGGTCATTGAGCATAGTAAAAGCACGTTAAACCTTAAACGCCTATGCGCGACTATAGATAATAAAAATACAAAGTCAATAAAGTTAATTGAAAGACTAGGATTTACTTTGGTAGCGGTGTTGCCTGAATCGCATTTACACGGCAGAGTTGCCGATGTAGCTTACTATTCTCGCATAGTCTAAGCATCCTGACGCTCTCCTTAGAAATATGAACAAACAGGTGAGTGTTTAAATGGGGATATTTTGGGTCAAGCGATGTAATTCAAAGTTCACGTAAACAGGGAGCTTGTTATCCATTTTGGGTGATTGAATCCCGGCCATAAAGTCGGATGACATCATGTGCTCTTTTTGACAGAACGATTTCAAGCTGGAAATACGTCTGCACACCGTTCGTGGTTTGTTATGCTCCTGAAGCGTCTGCTGCTGGATGAACCGGCGAACGAGGGAGGGGTTCAAATCACTCAAAACAGTCGACGCGATTCTGCAGAAAGTTCATGAAAAGCGTTAAATCACTTCCAAAACTGGTTAGGGTATTTTTGGAATAATTTTTTTCGACGTCGAGATACAGCAAAAATTCATCCAAAGCATGTTGATAGTCCATGGAAAAGACCTCCAAATGATTATTTTTTGGAGGTACCAACAAATTCTATCCTGAGTCAAGCGATTATCGAACAATGCCGGTGACTTATCAGGAAGATCCAGAAAATAATCTGGAACCATTATAGAGAAGTAACTCAGGAACTTATCAATATCAGTTATTATAGGAAGTATCTCATTTACCGAAGTTTATATTTCGTCTCAATATAAAGCATATAGCCTTTTGAGACCTATTCAGTCATACTGAATTAACTTCCGATAATATATATTAGAAGTTAATAAACTTCTTCTTATCAGTTTATTCCTATTATTATTGGTTCGGGATAGGGACTTATATGGTATATCCCTATCAATTATGTTCGCTTAATGTAAGAATATTTCGAGGAGGAATTGAACTATGACTTCAGAAAGCCATGCTCTCACGCAAAAACAAATAGCAGAGTCATTTTCTAATGGTAATTTTGAGCCTACTTTTCCATTTCTAGCAAAAAATATTGAATGGAATATCGTTGGTGACAAAACCTTAGTAGGTAGGGAATCTGTAATAGAAGAATGCAAGCAAACTTCAAATTATTTCAAAACTATAACCACTAAATTCACTACATTGAATGTAATTTCCGAAAAAAATTGCGTTGCAGTAAATGGAACAGCTGAATTTATTCGCAATGGTGAACAATTATCTTTTGTTTCAGCCTGTGATGTCTATATTTTTAATGATAAAAATGAACTTCAAAGAATTGATTCTTATTGTATCAAATGAGAAGCTTTTCCTGTAAAAAGTATTTGTTAAGGCTTACAAGGATGCAAGTTTTGCAACAATCGTGCGCGACTGTCGAATACCAAAAGTAGAAAATGATTGAACTTTTTTATTAAAATTCACATTGAGTCTTCAGGAGAAGAATCCATTTTGATTCATCTATTTTCAAAATGGATTCTTTTTTTAGTGATGGTGTTAAGGTTTGTGAGATGTTTTTGATCAAAGTTTATTCTAAAGCAACAATTCGTTAGGGCTTTTTATTGTGTCTATAAAATAAAGATGCGAAGCAAAAAAGGATGTTTTGAAGAAAGTTTCGACGTTTATAAAAAAGATTGTAAAAAAAGCAAATCCTGTTGTAAGTTATATCAGGGTTTTTTCTTTTTCCACAAACGGGCCATTTAATGGAAAAAATTCTGGGAAAAGTATCCTTTTGATTCTGTCTTATGATAAGATTTAGTTGTCTGAAAATTCCCTTTTGATTTTCAGTTCGATCATTTATACAGGAGGTAGATATTATGAAAGACAAAAAAATAATAGCAATAAATACTACGGGGGAATTGCCTAACTAATTTATAACCAAGCATTTCCCCCAATCTGAAAGGGGAAAATCATTTGAACCAAGCATTACTTATTATTGATGTACAACAAGAATTAATAGAAGGAAGTCAGGAAACACAAGCTGTGTTTAACAAATCCAAGTTGATTTCCAATGTAAATATAGTTATTGAAAAGGCTAAATTATTTGATATTCCTGTTGTTTTTGTAAGAGACACGGATGTTTCACAAGGTCAAGGTGAAGGGTTTCAAATTCATGAACGAATTAATGTGCCAGCAGAATCTAAAATCTTCGACAAAGCTGCTACAAATTCTTTTCATGGAACAGGGCTGCTAAGTCACCTAAGATCTCTTCAAATCAAACATCTGGTGATTATGGGATGTGCAACTGAACATTGTATTGACAGTGCTGTTAGAACTGCCACTATAAGTGGGCTCGATGTCACATTAGTCGGGGATGGCCATTCTACGACAGACAATGAGGTACTAAGTGCTGAACAAATCATCAAGCATCATAACCACACACTACATGGACATTACAATGTTGAACACTTTTCAATTGTACGGAATTCCGAAGAAGAATTATTCACTCCTACTCATAATTCTTATAGATAAAGTCGTATAAACATAGTAATTGTCTTACGAACAGCTCCCAATTTCTTAGTAGGAAATTGGGTTGTTCATTTTGGAGAATATTCAGAAGCAAGGTTATTTAAATTGGATAGAAACAATTATGCGCTCATAATTGTAGATATTCAAGAAGCCTTTAATGCTCCTAAGTGGGCAGTTTAGCTTAAGAAGACGTTTTTGATAAAGAGGTGAAAAATGAATAATCGATGGAACAAAATCATATATAAACTTTGGTCTCCAATCTACGATAAGTTTTTTAATTCGGGAAATTTCCTTAAAGCTCGAAATAAGATATTTCAAGGGGAAAAGTTTGTTGAAAGTCAAAATATTCTATTCGTTGGTGTAGGAACTGGAGCAGACTTGGAACTAATAGAACATAAAGAATTAAATATTACAGCAATAGACTACTCTAACGAAATGCTTGAGAAAGCAAAAGTTAAATTCAAAGATTCTTCAATAAAATTCTTTGAAATGGATGCTCAAAATATGAGTTTTAAGGATAATCAATTTGATGTTGTGGTAGGTAGTCTTGTTTTATCAGTTGTTCCTGATGCAGACAAATGCACCAAAGAGATGATTCGAGTATTAAAACCGAAGGGAAAGATTTTAATATTTGATAAATTTTCACCTAAAGGAAAGAACCTTTCTCCTTTGAAGAAAGCAATTAGACCGTTAATCAGGTTATTAGGTACTGATATCGGTGTAAACTTTGAAACATTGTATGAGAAAAACAAAGAGGTTTTATCTGTTATAGAGGATACGCCTGTAATGTTTAATGGTATGTACAGAAAGATAGTCATCAACAAAATGAAAGCTTAATGTTCTTCAACTGAATATCTTGATACTGAGTCTTCAAGAAACGGGACGCTAATGTAAGATCGATGTTCATTTATGTGTTCCTATAAAAAAGGAACTTTTTTTAATAGATTTGTATAAATCATCTTCCGAATGGGCATACTAAAACCATAGTTTACTTGGTTGGCAGTCTTGTAGGAGATGATAACGTGATAAGACAGTCCGAAGCCTGGCAGAAATACTCGCTGTTCCCTTTGTTTGAAACGATAATTTGATGAAAGAGACGATCAAGAAGATTGCCTATTCATAACAGATAGAAAACCCAAACACAGGATGAGCATTGATATGATTCGATACTTTATAAAACGGGTTTCTAAACGAGCCGGTATAAAGAAGAGCATTCACCCTCATCAATTAAGACATAGCTATGCGACTCATTTGATTAATAACGGTGCGCCCCTTGAAGTGATCCAAAGCCTTTTGGGCCATGAGAAAAGTGAGACGACAAAAAATATATGATCAACTTAGTGGGAAGCTGCGCCAGGACTTTTACTGTAAATTTTTTTAAACATTTCAGAGCTTCAACCCTTAGTGGGTATGAGGCTCTTTCTTCTTGTTTTGGGCCATTTAATGGAATAAAAGGATTGTCAGTTCGAACTCAATTTGAAATAATTGGTAGAGAATCCGAAATATATAAGCGGGAGGATGAAAATGTCTAATTTTAATGTAAGAATACTTCAAACTAGAGGAAGTTCATTTGATATTGGCCTTGAAATAGGAAAGTTTTTTAAAGATACACCTGTAATGAATTCTTATGAAGCAATAACGAAACCTGAAATTGATTATGTAAATTTGAAATCAATTTTTTCTTCAATCTCTCCCCATCTGCTTGAGGAACTAGAGGGAATATCAGAAGGTGTAGGCATTCCATTTAATAAGGCTGCTGCATTATTTAGTGGTTATGATCTACCAAGAGTTGCCGCAATGGGATGTTCTGCAGTAATTACAAATGAATATTATGTTAGAAATTATGACTTTTCTCCATTCTTATATGATGGTTTATTTAGCTTAATTCAAGCTAATAATTCATATGCTTCAGCTGGATACAACCTCCAAGGAATAGGAAGGCATGATGGAGTTAATGAACATGGACTTGCTGTTGGATTACATTTTGTAAGTAACATGGAACACACTAAAGGTTTATCCGCTTGGACTTCCATTAGAATGGTTCTCGATTCTTGTTCTTCAGTGAATGAGGCTATTACCCTGTTAAAAGAGCTGCCACATTCAGCTTGTTACAATTTCTCAATGGGAGATCGAAAAGGGGGGCTAGCGGTAGTAGAGGCAAGTCCACAAGGAGTTATTACAAGAGAACACTCGGATCATTTGACATGTACGAATCATTTTCAACAAGAGAACCATATACATAAGAATAGGCAGTCAATTGAAGGATCTATTAGGAGAAACAACTATTTACAAGGTATCCAGGATGCTGAATTGACACAGGCTGAATTGGTATATAAGTTCTCAGTCAAAGATTCTCCTCTGTTTTTTAGAGATTACAAAGCTCTATTTGGAACTCTTCATACCTTTTCATATTCTTTTAATGAAGGGAAGGTTGTTACCACAATTGCTCAGAGTGAACAATTATTAGAGATAGACTTCCAAGACTGGGTGGTTGGAAATGACATTGCAGAGATACAAATGGATGGGCTGATAGAAAATATTTAATATCATTTTGTACTTAATACAGGTCCATTAAAGGACAGGTTACTAGAATAAGCAGTGCTAAAAGCTGACGTAATCCCAGAGGGGATTGCGTCTTTTTGTCCAATTTAGGAACAAGAGCATTGCCGAAGTTCTAAATTTTTGAAATAATTGGTATTAATTCAAAAAAGCTAAAAAAACATTTTAATATGCAAGAGAGGGCGAAGACCGATGATTTCAGAACTTGAAAAGTCTGATTTTTACAAGTGTAGAGAATTAATATATGAAAAAGGACTCTTAGAAGCAGAAGCCGTAATCGAAGGATCGCATCCTGGTCGCATATTTGTTGATGACATTATTTCTCCTACGTCTGGATTCATTTGGTTGGGGAGTAATAATGGTTTTATCTTTATTGGGAACGAAGAAAATGTGGAATTTAATTTCGAATTATACGATTTTTTTAATACAGTAATCAAACTTGATGCCAATAAATTAGGTTTAACAGCTTTTGAAGCGATTGGAAATCATTCGAAATGGAATGATACTTTTAAAAAAGTATTTGGTGATGAAAGGTTACAATCAAAGGGTTTATGAATTTAAAAAAACCGATTATAGAAAGCAAAATGAACCTGTTATAGAGCAGGGGTATGAAGTAATAAAAATTACCAAAGATATCATTGAAAACAAAGGTTATGTATCGTTTGAAAACATTAATTTTTTACGCTCGAAAATCTTGGAGTTTTGGAATTCCTTTGAAGAATTTTTAGAGGATGGTATTGGGTATATTGCCGTTTATAAAAATGAAATTGTAAGTGTGTGTTTTTCTGGTGTAGTAGCTGGAAAAGTACATGGTGTTGATATTGAAACTTTAAAACATCATCAAGGAAAGAAGCTCGGACAAAAGGTTGCTCATTTATTTGTAAATGAATGTATAGACAATAATATTACTCCGTATTGGGATTGTATGGAAATAAATAAACCTTCTGTTTCGGTTGCAGAAAATATTGGATTCAAGAATGAATTTAATTATATTTGGTATAGCATCTCTTTTAAACAAATTTAGTTTTATCTAAGAGGAGAATAAATAAACACCAGTTATTTCCTTATTCAATTATCGGAGCAGGTTAACGGAAGAAGGATAACACCAAATAATAGTTGAATTTTCTCTTTAAACTAAAAAGGGAGGTTTTTTTAAGTGAAAGATGTTAGAGAACTAATCCATACAAATAAATTTGGCGTAGATGAATTTGATATAAAAGAAGCAGAAGATAAGTTAGGTGCAGTTTTCCCAGAATTGTATAAAGAACTTTTCAAATTAGTTAATAATGCAGAAATAGGTGAATGGACACTTTATCCTATCAAGGACAATAGAAATCTTAAAAAGACCTGGGATGATATTGTAAGACAAAATACTAAGGTCAGAGAAGAATATATGTCGGAAGATTTAATTGCAATAGGTGATGACGGTTCGGGAGATAGGGTATGCCTAAAAGTAGATAACGAAATAATGGGGGATAAAATTTGTCTTTGGTATCACGAAGATGGAGAATTTGAAGAATATGCTCCTAATTTGAAAGAATTTATAATTTCAATATCAGACGAAGAGAATGAGGATGATTATGAGGAAGAATAAATCCGTATTCAACTAAAGGGGGCAATAACTGAAGATCCGCTAATTGATCACCGGCTATTGCTCTTATTCAATTATTGGCAGGTTAATGGAATAACAAAATCTGTTGATTTCCTATTATTAACGAGGAGAGGAATAGCCTTCATTTCTGAATAATGATTTATAAGTGAAGAGATTGTGGAAGGAGATTTTAAGTTATGCTGTGTTTTTACTGCGAAGAAGATAAGGGGAACTTAATAAAACTAATTGAAAAAATGGAAATAAAAGAAGATGTAGGAGATTTAGAAGAGGTAATTGCAAACTCACAAAAGATAGTGTTGTATGACCAAAATGGAATTAAGGGATTCTCTTACTATTCCACTTATAATAATGATGAAGAGGATATTGCTCAGATAAGTTTATATGTAGACTTTGATTATCGACTGAGTGGGATTGGAACAGCACTGTATAAAGAAACTGAAAAGCTGATTTCTAAAAGCGACCCTGATTTTGTGAGTGTCTATATGAGGGTGGAATCAGAAAACCCTATACCATTCGCTGAGAAAATGGGTTTCACCAAATGGTGGGGTTCTCCCGAATTGATATATAGAGGAGGAGCTTTTCCTAAAACTGATGTAGAGTTTGTTAAATATGAGGAAAAGTTTTTTGAAAAGTTTTTAAAAGTTGTACAGGACTCTTATTATGAGTTGCACGAAAAAAATGATATAAAACCATATTTAGCTCCCGATTATAGCGTGAATGAATATAAACTTAACAATAAAGATAACGTTTATTTAGTTCTTGATAATGAGGAAATAGTCGCCTCAGTTACTACTGGTAAAGGCGAAGTAGACAATTTAATGGTAGCACCAAGCTATCAAGGAAAAGGTTATGGCCGTAAGGCTCTCCAATTCGGTATGAACAAAATGTTAGAAGAGGGTTACAAGGAAATTCGTATTTGTTTTGTAGAGGGAAACAAAAATGCTGAAAAGTTATATACTTCATTAGGATTCAAACCGATTCACAATACACAAGTGTATCGAAAATTTTTATGATGATCTTATTACTTTCTTATTCAATAAACGGGGGCATTAACTGAAGGTTTGTCGTTTGACAAATAGTTGTTGTCATCTTCAGTGGGTATTAAGCAATGAACAAGAAAATATCAGCAGGTGGATGTTAACATTGATAACTAAAAAGAAAGTTTTACTTATAGGAATTATTATGTTCATAATTCTATTAACTATTATGATAATTACTACCCCATCTAAAAAGGACTTTGAACAATGGATTTTGGAAGATAATGAGATTGTATGTAAGAAAGATGGTTGGGATGTTAAGTGTATAAAGGATGATCGGGAGATAAAGTTTCGCTCTTCACATTACAAAAATGTAGCCTTATTTTCTTCTCTTGAAGCAAATTATGAATATGGTAATGGTGAACACATTACCTATAGAACTCTTGGTATCTTTGGTAAAGTTTTTACTCATAAAGATGGGGTGTTCTGGAAGAAGGTATTAAATTAATGGAGCAATAACTGAAGATCAACTAATTGATCCGGCTATTGCCCTTGTTCAATTATTGGGAAGTATTGATGAATAACGTAGTTTTCTTAATGATTGTAATAGGATTAGTAGATTTATATAGATATTTCAGAAGAACTAAACACTAATTTATTTAGAACATATTGGACTGTCGGTGGGGTATGTTGAACTAGCGGGCATCCTTTGTTCAAGTAAAAGGCAGGTTAATGGAATAAGTATTCACTCACTTAATACAAAATGTTACAATTTGGTAGAGGTGAAATGAGTGAATATTTTTCTTTTTATTATCTTCCACATATTTGTAGGATTAGCATTAATTTATTTTTATGGAAGATTACCAAAAGCACTTACTGTTTTTGCGTGTGTGTTTTTAACTATAAGTTTTCTTTATTGGGGAACATTATTTATAAATTCATTGTTAAACTAAAGGTGGCGATGGCTGAACAAAGAGTCGTCTCTTTTTAATGAAATAAACTAACTGACTACTGCTGGTACATTAATAATATGAAAAAGATTATTTATGGAAGTTTGATGTTATTAATTTTATCGATGCTATTAGCGTGCACAAATGAAAAAGACGATTTCGCTCGAGTTCATCCGTATCTTTTACCTAGCGAAGAAAACCAGTATTCTCTACAATTTGTAGGGAAAGAAATTACATTTGATATACTACAGGAGAACGACATAACCAATGTTGGACCTATTACAAATACATCCTCATTTGAGTCCTTGAATGAGCAATATCCTAATCTAGAATTGAAAAAAGAACCTGCATTTTTTATATTTGATGAAAATGGTTTAGTTTTAAAAACTTATGTTTATGAAGAAATGATTGAATATCTACAGAATCCAAATAAATGATTCTAATCTTCAACAATTGGGGGCTTATCCAGAACAGGATGAGCTTCTTTTTAGTTTTCAAAATTTTTCTTGAGTAAGCTGCTGGAATTTGAAATAATTGGTATTAAGTTAAAGGGCAGGATAGTGAAAAAGCAATAAGGGAAAAATTTATAAAATCATATACTTTTAAACAGGTGGAGATAAAATGATACTAGAAGATAAAAGGAGACCAGATATGGTTTTGGAGAAGGTTATAAAGAAGATCAATATTCAGAGTGAGTACAAGACTTTTGTGGAGGAGTATACAGTTACCTTGCTTTCAGAGTTCAGTGAGAAGATTCACAGTATATATATGTGTGGCTCAATTCCCAAAGGTACTGCTAAGCCATTTAAGTCTGATGCAGATTTTACAATAGTATGTGAAAGAAAAGAAGATTTAGATTATGATAGAGTATCATGTCTGAAGGACCAAATTTTAGAAAAATATCGATTCGTAACTAAGGTTGATACGGTTATTTGTTCACTGGAGGATGTAAGAAGTAAGCCCAATGAATGGGGGTTTTGGATCAAGATAATCTGTGTTTGTATACATGGTACTGATATTGGCGAAGAAGTACCGCCTATTCTTATTTCACCTGAGTTCATATTAGACTTGAATTCAGACACTCAAGAGGCAGTGGATCGCGTTCGCGGTTTTCTATCTAATGCCAATGATGACACACTGAAATCTAGGTATATCAAAGGCTACTCAAAGAGATTAATTCGTGCATTATACTCTTTGGTTTTAGAAGATACAGGGATTTGGCAAGATGACATTACTAAGATGAAGAGTGCCATATCAGATTATTGCACTATTGATTCAGCTTTAGTTGAATATCTGTATGCGTGCTACTTGGATAGTAATGTAGATGTTGAAGAATTTCTGGGGATTGCAGAAGAAGTATATAGTTATATTGAGAAGGCTTTAACTGCATTGGCTGCTCCCAGAACTACTCCTTCAGAAATATAAGTTTTTCTCGTGCATACCCGCTTATTCGCAGATAATTATCGTTGCATTTGTAGCTGAATTTTTATTGGGTTTGAATAAACATAATGATGAACATATATTAGAGAATAAAAAACTGGCACAAACATTCATTTTGATATCCAATAATTTTCAATCCGTTGATAAAGTATATGAAAACGGCCAAGTTTTGGGATGCTGATTATTAACTATATTATTACAAAGCGTTATTCAAGTAACGGGGGCGTTTGCTGAATAAGCAGCCGCCCTTTGTTCCAGTAAAGGGCAGTAATGTTAAACAAAGGATTTAACTATTTTATGGTCAAATTAGGTTAAAGAAGAGGGGTATTTAGATGACTTTACATCATTTTATTGGGGCAAATATAGAACTTCCTATTGGTAGTTTTGGTAGGAACCCAACATATAAACCTCTTTCGGAATTGAAACTAAAAGGAATTAGTTTAGATAAACATTTGAAGAAGAATAACGGTTCTAAGCTCGTAAAGGTTTATGAAACAGAAGAAGATGCAAATGGAATTGATGTTTTTGACTTGATTTCTGGCTATGAACCAGTAAGAAATAAATTCAGAACACCTTTTGTATATGAAGTGCAAGGATATTTACACGCAAACAATACATCAGGTCAACGTAAATCAATTAAATCACTTCTTAGTTATTTTGATGAACATTTATTAGAAGGGGATTTCATTGAAATATACTCTTGTTGGGATGGGCATGAGGAAAAAAAAAAGATGACAGTAAAGATGTAGTAATTAACCTTAGTACACTACAATTCGGAAACCATATAAGATTAAAAGACTTAAATCACCTATGCGAAACATTCTTTTTAGATGATAAGCAATTTGTATTGATAAAGAAATAAAAGATTATAGCACTCCTCAATTAAGGGGGCACTAATGTAAGATCAGTGGCCATTAAAGTGTTCCTACATAGGAGCACTTTTTTACTAGCTTTGTATAAATCATTTTTCGAAAATGGGCATACTAGAACCAAAGTTTATTTGGTTGGCAGCCTTGTAGGAGATGATAATGTGATGAGACTGTCAGAAGCCTGGGAAAAATATCAGTTAGATAAGAAGATTGAAGGGTATTCTCCCTTAACGTTGAAAGCTTATTGCTTTCAGTACAGTCTGCTGTTAAAACACTTTGGTGATAACAGCATAAAAGACTTTACAACCGACGATTTGAAGAGTTACCTTGTCAATTCAGGTGATCATTTAAAGCCAGCGAGCATGGGTCATCGTGTCCGATGCATCAGGCCCCTTTTTAAGTGGACACATGATGAAGGACATCTTCCGTACAATCCTGCTGCTAAGTTAAAGGAACCGAAGATAGGAAAAAGAATCCCTAAGTTCCTCACGGATCTTGAAATTGAACACTTAAGGGAAGTGAAAGCTCCTTGGAAAATGCCTTGTTTGAATTTTTTTATTCGACAGGGTGCCGGATAGGGAAAATTGTAAAGCTTAACCGGGAAGACATAAACTTCTCAGCTAACTCTGTTATTGTTCATGGGAAAGGTAACAAAGAGAAGGAAGTGTATTTTAACACTCGCTTCTCCCTTTGGTTGAAACGGTACTTGGATGAACGGGACGATCATGAGGATTGCTTATTCATTACAGGGAGAAAAGCTAAACATAGAATGAGTATTGATATGGTTCGATACATTATAAAACGAGTTTCTAAGCGAGCTGGTATAAAGAAGAGCATTCACCCTCATCAATTAAGAAATAGTTATGCCACTCATTTAATTAATAACAGCGCACCTCTGGAAGTGATCCAAAGCCTTTTGGGACATGAGAACAGTGAGACGACAAAAAATATATACTCAACTTAGTGGGAAGCTTCGCCAGGACTTTTTTAAATATTTTTAACATTTCAGAGCTTCAACCCTTAGTGGGTATGAGGCTCTTTCTTCTTGTTTTGGGCCATTTAATGGAAGAACATATTGATTAGTAACTCGATATTTGAAATAATTGGAATTATAGCAATAAAATGAAGTGCTTAAAAAGGAGAAACATAATGAATGATCATTTATTTAACTTAAAAGAAGAATTTGAATATCTTATAAATACTCCAATAACGTCTGAATCAGTTTTTTTAGAGTGGATAAAAAAAGCTTCAAGTTTGTTAGACCTTGTTCAAGAACTTATTACTGTTTCTTATATTAACTATCAATGTAATATAGAAGGTTTACAAGAAAAGAAAGCATACACAGATAGCCTGGAAAAACTGAAACCTCTTTACCAAGAATACAAATCAAAAATTGATAATAAGCTAATACAGCATAATGATTATCTTAAAGATGAACATTTTAATTATCTAAAAGATAGAATTTCAAATTCTACTGGTTTGGTAAATGGAGAAAATTCATCTTTAATTACAGAATCTGACCGGCTGATAGCAGAGTATTTCTCCCTTCAAATGCGCATGAAGGTGAATTGGGAAGGGGAAACGATTCAGGTTCAGGAACTTAATGGGATGCTTTACGATGAGAGTAGATCAATAAGGGAGCGTGCATATTCACTCATCAGCAAATCATATGAGGAGAAAGAAGAAGAATTTCAATTAATAATGGATAAATTAATTTCATTGAGAGATAGGATAGCAAAAAAAGCTGGATTCTCAAATTATAGGGATTATATGTTTTCTTATTATGAAAGGCTGGATTACTCTTATAAAGACTGTGAGGAAATGGCAGAAGCTATTCGTTCTGAAGTAGTTCCTATTATAGATCATTTAAACCGAAGGAGAAAAGATTCACTAAAAGTGTATTCTTTAAAACCTTGGGATACTAGAGTTACAGGGAACGAGAACAAACTAAATGTTCCATATCATGATACTAATGAAATGCTGAAAGTCTCAGAAGAACTGTTAGAAAAACTGGACCCTTCATTTTCAAATCTATTTAGGATGATGAAGGAGAGTGATAAATTTGATCTCCTTACTAAGGCAGGAAAGGCACCAGGTGGATTTTGCGAATTGCTTCCACAATCTAAAACATCATTCATTATGTTAAATATAGCAAATACAAAAGATGATTTACCTATTTTTCTTCATGAAATGGGTCATGCAATTCACCACGACTTAATCAAAGACCTAACTATTCACCACTATAAACAATTACCAATGGAAACTGCAGAATTTGCTGCCATGTCTATTGAGCTTCTTACTCTAGATACCTGGAGGGCACTGTACAATTCAGAAGAAGAATTTTTATTAGTAAAAAGAGAATTATTTCAGCAAATACTAGACTTTCTCCCAATAACCATAGTGGTAGATCAATTTCAGCACTGGATGTATACGAACCCTCATCATTCCCATAGTGAAAGGAACAATAAATTCAAAGAATTAGTGGCCCTATACGATACTTCAATTATTAACTGGACAGGTACTGAAAAGTGGAAAGAGATTCAATGGATGGATATTATACATATTTTTGAAACACCGTTTTACTTTATCGAATATGCCATAGCACAGGTGGCAGCACTACAGCTTTATAGGAAATACAAGCAAAATCCTGAACAAACCTTAACCAGATTTAAGAAAGCATTAGCACTAGGATCTTCCAAACCAATAAAAGAAGTATATGAAGAAGCAGGTATCGAGTTCAATGTTTCAAAAGAAAATATTAGAGAAGTTATGACTTTAATAAGGGCGGAGATCGCAATGCCCTGAATTCTCTATGTTCAATTAAAGGAGCAGGTTTGTGTAATAAAAATAGGTTATAGAAAAGTATAAAAGGGGGAGTAGAATGAAGAACCTTGGTCTTATTTTTATCTTATGTGGTGTAATTCTAATAGGGTTGAGCGGCTTGGAAAAAATTCTTATTTTCTCATCTTTCAATGGTAATATTCATCAAATGCAGGCTGTTGTTAACTTAACGCCATCATATATTTGGCGTATTACAAATTATACATTTGGATTTGGTCTTCTATCTCTAATACTTGGTTTAGTTTTATTTTTTTTAAGAAATTCCAATCAAATTACTAAATCATAATCAAACTTATCTTTGTTATTCAATTATCGGGGGCGTTTGTTGAATAAGCAGCCGCCCTTTGTTCCAGTAAAGGGCATTTTAATTGAAAAAGAACTTTTAAAAAAGAAAAAGGGGGATTTACTGTGTCATCTCCTGGAATAGAAATTTTACAATATGATAAAAAATGGGCTGAGACTTTTAAGTTAATTAAAGAAGTGATAAGCATTTCTTTAAGTGGTTTAATTATTGATATCGAACACGTTGGAAGTACATCTATAATAGGTTTAGCTGCTAAACCTATTTTGGATATCGATATTGTAATTGAGGATAATAGTGTTTTTCCTAATGTAATCAGCGAGCTTGAAAAAATAGGGTACTACTATCAAGAAGAGTGGAGCTTTAGCGGTAGAGAAGTATTTGGAAGAAATGATGAACTTACTCCGTGGGATGGCAAGGATACACATTGGATGGAGCACCATCTTTATGTTTGCAATAAAGATAGCGAAGAGTTGGCAATGCATTTAGCTTTTAGGGACTATCTTCGTAATAACCAAGAAGCTGTAATTGAGTATGAAAACTTGAAAAAGACATTGGCTAATCCCGTAATAAACAGAACCTCTTATACTTCAGGTAAATCGGAATTTATAAGTGGAATTTTAAAAAAATCATTCGAAAACCAAAGATAATAACTTTGGTCATCTTCAATTAAAGGGGGCGCTAATGTAAGATCGATGTTCATTTATGTGTTCCTAAAAAAATGGAACTTTTTTTAATAGATTTGTATAAATCATCTTCCGAATGGGCATATTAGAACCAAAGTTTACTTGGTTTGCCCCCTTGTAGGAGATGATAATGTAATGAGACTGTACGTAGCCTTTCAAAAATATCAGCTAGATAAAAAGATTGAAGGGCCCTTCAATCTTTATTTTTATTATCATAGCTTTAATTAATAAGCAAAAAGGAAGTAGACTTTGAGATTTTTAGGAAGTTCAGCTTACATGCTAACGGGTTCTCGATTAGGGATGAAAAGAGTAATTTAGTCAGTCAAAAGAGGCTGGGACATAACTAGCTTCTATTAGAAAAAAAGGTGATACCTCTTGATTTAGTGAATACTAAGTCAGGAGGTGTTTTTATGTTGGTTACATTTGTACAAAAAGACTTATCCAAAATTTCGGAACTATTTAAAGAAGGTATTCTAACTGAAGGAGAATTTATTCAACAAGAACAAAGAAAAGAATATACCTCAATTTATGTTGAAAATAAAACGATGAAAGGAGGGGATAAGGTGAGTGGTAAAGTTACAAACTACTTAGATCCTAAAGAATTAAAATTTTTAAATATGAATTGGAATAAAGTTTATCTGAAATTGACAATGAAATTAACAAATTAAAAAAATTAAATGATAATTATTATAAAAGTATTAAAGATGATGAATATGATAAGTATTTGGAAACTAAACCCAAATAACTTGAGAGTTTTTTTCTTAAAAAAAAGATGTTTAATCAGTTCCTGTCTTCTCATGCCCGTGGTAGCAAGTAACCTGCGCATCGTAAGTGGTTTGACATGCCCGTGAAGCGTCTGCTGCTCAATAAACCGGCGAACGAGGGAGGGGTTCATATCGTTCAAAACAGTCGATCGCGATCCTGCAGGAAGTTCATGAAAAGCGTTAAATCGCTTTCATAACTGGTTAGGGTATTTTTGGAATATTTTTTCAACGTCGAGATACAGCAAAAATTCATCCAAAGCCTGTTGATAGTCCATGGAAAAGACCTCCAAATGATTATTATTTGAAGGTACCAACAAATTCTATCCCGAACCAAACGATTATCGAAACATGCCGGTGACTTATCAGGAAGGTCCAGAACATTATCCGGAATCATTATTGAGAAGTCACTCAGCAAAAACTTCTCAATATGATTTATTATGGGAAGTGTCTCATTTACCGAAATTTTTATTTCGTCTCAATGTAAAGCGTATACTAGCCTTTTGAGACATAATCAGTCATTTTGAATTAACTTCCTATAATATATATTATGTAAACTAGAAACAAATGAAATAAGAAATCACAAACTAAAGCCTCTCCTTCTGACGAACGACACAAATGTCAGGATTCTTCCTCTATTGCTTCATTTTATATTATTGATTATTTAAATTAGTGAATTCATTATCGTAAGTTCACATAAAAATCAATACTTAATTAATCCGTAGCTTGCTATGACAAAAATCTAGAGACAAAATGAGATAAAAGTACAGATTACCCTTGTGGTATTTCTTCAATGACATATACTTTTTGACGCTCCGAATGGATTAATACTCCTAAAAATTTACTATCTTCAATAAAATCCCAATTTCCATCCCCCCCGATAATGTTCATTAACCTAGATTTCCCACTCCCGGACTCTCCGAGGATGGAATCAGTATTTGTTATTGAGTCTATTTTTTTATTGAGAAAGTGATTGATATTTCAAGAGCACCGCCTTCTTGTTGGAGCTGTCTTCCTAACTTATATGCATTCTCTTTAATTGGTTCTTGCAGCATGTGTTGAACAGCGTCGGATAAATTATCAACAGTCAATTTCGCGGATCCAACTCCCAATTCTTCCGTTCGTTTCCCCCACGCAAACTGATCGTTTCCATGTGGGACGACGAGAGACGGAACACCCACCCGAAATGCATATCTTCATAAGCTTCTGTCTCAACGATTTGATTCCATCCCATACGGAGGATCCCCCTTTTACCAGATTTCCGAAGTGCTTCTACGACCAGCTTCGTCGGTTCATCCATCCGCTCATCATAAATACTTCCGAAACCTGCATAAACAGGCAGATCCCCCCCTTCGATGAAGTCAACAAGATCCCGGGGCGGATTCCACTTGCTGAGACCTTCATCCAGGAACCAGTAGCCGATGCCACGGCACGTTAAAGCTTTAACGTGCCGTGGCATGCACCACATTCAATACTCTATCCAAAATCCACCAATGTTAACTCCCTTCATTTCCTCTTCATTTGCCAGTTTCATAGATCCTTTTGCAAATAAGAAGTATGTATCAAAGGAGTATCCTTCTACGGGCACAATCTCCACCTTTGTTTCTAAGAGGTCATCAGAGGTAGTGACGGAAGTCATTTTCACACATTCAAAGTAGTGTATACATTGATACTTCTCCTTACTACTAATGTAGTCTTGAAATGCGTCAGGGTGAGTGGGAATTCTGATGGTATTAAAGACTACAAGAACCAGCAAAATGATCACAACTTTTCTTACACCTTCATTTGCTACATTCTTCGGCTTAAGACAAAGGATTAAGCCCAGGACTGAATAAACACCAATCCATGTAACCCAGCTTATGTCGAAAATAATGTGTGCAAATAGAGAAATCATCGCTCCTAAATGTAAAAAGTTTGCTAATGAGGACAGTGACTCTGGACGGAACTTGATTGAATCTTCTTTCTCAGCTTTAATAAATATTTGATAAAAGAACAAGATTACCACAATCATCATAAATACAAGATCAACTAACAAACAACCACCTCAAAAAAATATGTATCATAAAAGCCTATTCATTAACATGCCATTTCCCTACACATTCCCAGGCAAGAAAATCCGAAACGTCGTCCCCACTCCCCGCTCGCTTTCCACCTCTATTTCACCCTTCAACCTTTTGACGATTTGATAGCAGAAGGTCAAACCGAGTCCCGTCCCTTTTTCCTTGGTCGAGTAATAGGGTCTTCCCAATACCTTGAGTTGTTCCGGAGACATCCCTGATCCATTATCTTGAATCAGTATCATGATTCTGCCGTCTTTATGTACAGTGGCGGCCGCGGTGATTTCTCCATTTTCTTTTACCGCCTCGATGGCATTTTTCAGAAGATTGAGCAGTACTTGCTTCATCTCAATCTTTATCCCTTTGATCATCAGGTCATTTTCGATGTTTCGATAGATTTGAATGCTGTTCATGACAGCATATGTAGACATCACGTCAACGGATTCATTCATGGTGTCGGTTAGACTGAACACCTCGTAATCCTCCGTTTGCGGCTTTGCAAGGGATAGGTATTGATTGATGACGTCTTGTGCATGGTCCAATTCCTGTATGGATATGTCAATAAAGCTCTTTTGGTGATTGGTTAATGTTTCTCTCTGCAAGAGCTGCATGAATCCTCTTACAGTCGTCATGGGATTTCGGATTTCATGCGCAACCGAAGCCGCCAACTGGCTTACTACATTAAACTTTTCAGCCTTCATGAGCTCATTTTTGATCCTGGTTTGTTCCAGCCGGTTTTCAATCAGATACATGGTCAGGATCAGCGTGATCCATATGATCAAGGTAGAGCTTGCCACAAGTGGGAGCTGCCCTACTTCATTGTTCTTAAGTAAATACAGGGATCTTGTAACCGGGATGAACAAATAAAAGACCGAAATCAGGAGCACTTTATTCTTCCAGGTCAACTTTCTATACCATCTCGATAATGGGACCAGCAACACACCATAAATCGCATAATTCACGAGCAAAAAAATCCATACATGGTGGGTAAAGAAACCGATCACCAGCATGGCGAAGAACGTACTGACCCCCACTCTCTTACCGCCATAAATAAAGGCAAGGATAATGGGAATCACTTTGAAATCGTACACATATCCGCTAGAGTAAACAACGGGGAAGGTCATGGTAAACACTAAGATAGCAATATTCATGAGAAAGAACTTAAGGGGAAAACCTTTTGTGCCGCTGTCCGATTCACTCGTAACTATTTGAAATACAAGAATCGTAAATAGAATAAATACCACATGTAAAATTAAATGATGGACAGTCTCTACCATACCAGGTCTCCTTTAAGAAAAAGCGTCTACTCTAATTCTTCGACATCCTTATGGGAAATCCTTTCCATTCATCACGAACATTCGACAAAAATCAGGGACCCACAGGGACAGGTACCTTGGTTCCTTGCAGATGAGAGCTTTTTTCAAAAGTAAGGCCATGGTAATCCAAGGGTCTTTTTATCTACAAAAAATCGAGCATGAGATCTAACATGCTCGATTTCATATGATTAGAGAGTTCACTTGTTACTACTTGCCTAGTAACTTATCAAAGCACCCTGAATCATTAATTGGAAGTTGACTTTAAAAGGGTGATACCTATGATGATGACAAATTTTTTTCGAACAGGAATACTTGCATTCACTACTCGGGGAGAGTATCCGGAGCCCAGATCGCCAAGTCTTTACCCGGTAGTGCACTTATCAGTTCACTTTCTCCATAAATTCCTGCTTGCCAACATTCAAATTCGCCATGATTTCCGCTTATAAATAAGGAATAATCGTTTTCAAATTGAATGAGTAAGTGGAGAGCATTGTCGTCAACCAGTTCTACATTTGTCACCAGTTGTCTTCTCATTCGAATGATTTGTAAAAATTTCTCCTCTTCCGAACTATCTTCTAATTCATCCTCACTGAAAGGATACTGTTTTACTCCGGGGTCCAGGAAACACCACGTTGATTCAATGTTTAAGAAGAGTTGAGGATCCTCAACATTGGAACAAGTTGTTTAAAAGGGCTTCAGCTTGAACTTTATCTCCTTTTTTCTTGAATTTTTTTTAGCTTTAATATTGTGCTTATCTGTCCCTCGTAACATACTACGATATGAAGCTTGCCTAAGTCGTGTACTGCCTCACCTTCTCATAAATTGAGAGCAAGCTTTTATTCGTCTACAAACGTCTTAGGTATACCAAACGATCGATATTTCTGATAATCACTTCATTTAACTTGCAACTGAATGTAAATCTTCCTCTACTTTCTGAGTTCCTTCATATAATATGTCCGCATATTCTTTGAGGTCCTCCCAGCTATCCCTTGCAATATTAAGGTCTTCTTTGATAAAAGAATAATCATCGGGACTTAATATTTCAATATTATTTAATAGACTGTTATATTTCGCGCCGATAGTATTCCACTGATTCGAAATATTTTGGAGTGATGTGATGGCGGTATCTATTGTCTCATTTAAGTATCTAATCTGATTGTTTATAGTTGTCAGCATACTTATGGCTGCCTGTGAATCTGAAATTCTCTTGTTTAGCTTTTGTATTTCTTTGTTGGCAAAATCGATATTTTTCTTGGCTGAAGCAATCATTGGCCCTCCAGCAATACATCCGATTAGTGACAGACATAGGAGTCCACCGGTAACAATCATATCCTTGTTCTTTTTGATGGCATCATTGTGCTGTTGTATTTGTTGCTGGAGTAGTGGAATCCCACTTTCGTGACTCGTAATAATACTGGAAATTGTATTGAGATCATCATTAAAATTACGCATGTCCTCTCCTATTTCATTTCGTAAGTCAATGAAATTAACTAACAGTTTATCTGCATTTTCTTTATTTTCTAAAATGGTGGCATATAATGTTTCTAACTCTTTTTCGAAAGTAGCCGTGTCATGAATATTGATCGCACTTAGTAAATTAAGATAATGTACTTCAAAAAGATATTGATAGTCAACAATATCCTGGTTTACATCCACCATTTGAGGTTTAAGTTGATTTGTCCATCGGTCGGCATTCATTCGTGAATCTTCCTGATGGACCCTGATATTGTCTTTAATATTTTCACTGATGAAATTTGAACCTGTAAAATCTACAGGAGTTTGTTCTAGCAACGTAAGGGAATAGCTATCCATGATCAGCACATTGGATGCCATTCTCTCCATGGCATTCTGGAAATTATCAGGACCTAAAGAATAGGTTCCATTTTCAGTAGCAAAAGCTTGGTGTGGTATCAGACTATATGACAAAAATAGCATTAGTATAATAAATGAGAACAGTTTATTAATCCGGGCTTTCTTCAAAGTAAACACTCCCCTTGCTCATTTAATAGGAGATCCCCTTTTCGAGAAGATCTCCACTGTTTCTATTAAAGAGTTTGTGTATCTACAATTTTGATATCCTCAGCATAAATCTTTTCTGCATACTCTTTAATGTTATTCCAGCTATCTTTCGCGATACTTAAGTCTTCTTTAATGAAAATCAAATCATCAGCACTGATAGCGTCAACATTTTGAAGAAGCGAATTGTACTTGGATCCCATCGTATGCCATTGGTTTGAAATGTTCTGTAAGGCAGTAATAGCAATGTCAATGGTACTTGTCAGATATTCAGTTTGATTTTTGATATTGGTTAACCCTGCTACTTGTAATTGAGCCTGAGAAATTTGACCAGTAATGTTCATGATATCTTCTTGTGCTTTGTCCATTTCCTTCTTCGCTAGTATGATTCCGGTGGTCCCTCCTCCTACTGCTGCTGTACCTCCGGCAATCAATGCGATCCCAAGAGGTGTTCCTGCACCAGTGGCAATAACGACGGAACCTCCGATGATTGCAACTGGTCCTAAAGCCGTTGCAACAGAGGATCCAATAATAATCGCATTGTATTTGTCGATTGCCTGATTGTACGTCGTCAATTGGTTTTGCATCAGAGGGATACCTGCATCCTGACTTGCCAAAATTGACGTGATTTGGTTGGCATCCCCTTTAAAGTTTTGTGTATCCGCGGTCATTTTGTCCCTGAAAGTTCTTAATTCCAGTATGAGCTCATCTACACTGGCTTTATTATCTGAAATACTGTTCGACAACCTTGTCAGTCCCTTTGTCAAGGTTTCTTTATTTTGGTTATCCACTGCTGTAACTAAGGTATTATAATAGTTTTGGAACTTTGTATTATAATTGATGATATTTTGGTTTGTTGAAATAAGCTTGGGTTTAAGGTCATCCAACCAGTAATTTGCATTCGTTCTGGCAACGGATTGGTGATGGACGATGCTTGATTTCAAAGCTTCATTAACAGTCGTGATACCATTGAAATTCGCATCGGCTTGTTTTATGATCGTTAATGCATAAAGGTCCATTACTAAGGCATTTGAACCTGTACGTTCCATCGCATCCCTAAGGCCATCGGGTCCTAATGAATAACCTGGGTATTCAACTTCATGGTTTATGGTCACGACTGGTTGATTCGATTTAGTAGCAGCTTCTGTTGCCGATGCTTTGGCAGGGACTATATTACTTGCCGATAAAGCTAGTAAAGCTGTTAACGTCATTATTTTAAATGGTATTTTTTTCATATTCCTCTCTCCCTCTTATTGAAATTCATAAACTATCGAACATTTACATTCGTGACGAAATCTTCGAATTGATTTGTTTGCTTGTTCATTTCGTCACTCATGTGTTTAAAGTGTGATAATTTCTCTTGTAAAGCCTTTATATCCACTGGTTCATCTGTTGATGTCATGTTCATCAATTCTTTCATAGCATGATTGAATGCTTTCCAATCTGTCTTCAAAAAGTCCAATATCATTAATTGACGGTTAATCATTTCTGTAAATCCATCAACTTGATCCTCAATCAGAGTAATCTGGGTTGCTTGAATTTGTGTTTCGGACAACTGTTGTATCAATGGAATCAGCTCTTGTTGTTTTTGTTGAATGGTTAAAGCTGCCGCAGATACTTGGCTATCAGAAAGGTTGATCAGGTCGTTGCTAAGGTGTTCAATTGATACAAAATCAACGGTTTTCGTTTGAGCCCCATTGGAGGTAACTGTAAACACTTGCTTTCCGATATTGATTGACCCGTTAATTATTTCCTGAGGACGATTTAATATGATGGTGAGCTCAGCTTGTATTTCATCTTGAATTCGTTTAATCTCTTCTCGAATTTGTGGGATGTTTCCATTTACACCTTGCAAAGCTTGAATCGAAGCATTTGCACGTTCTGAAAAATTTTCACTATCTTGAATGAGCAATGTATTATAACGAATTAGTTCCAATGAAGTCATATCCATATTTCCCTCAATCTTTTGCGCTTGAGCCTGAAGTTTACCAAAAGCATATTGAAAGCTTTCTTTCGCCTGTGGATCATCATTCATTTCCTCCGATAGTTCAGTCAGCTTGCTGTAATAACTATCGAACCTTGAACTGAACCTCATCATTTCTTGATTCAAATCAATTAACTTAGGGTTGTACTCATCAACCCATTCCCTTACATTGTTTTTGGCGAATAATTGATGATTTGTTATGCTGGGCATCGACTCAATCTTCACTTCCGGCTGTTGTAATATGACTAGTCCATATGCTTGAATAAGCGGGGTCTGAGATCCTAACGTTCGGATCGAGTTGGAAAGGGTGTTGTTCGAGATCGAGTTTTGAGTCATAGAGTTTAAATATTCTTGTTGTGGATTTGCAGGCGATGCACCTACGGGGATCATACAGCTAGCAGATACCGTCGTTACCAATAAACCAGATATTAAAGTCTTCTTCATCATTCTCATTTCCTCCTGTTTGTTATTTCATTACCTACTATTCCAAACATTATTTCAGATCTTCAACTGACACCCTCCTCCCTACGAAATTACATTATTATGAAATGACTAATAATGTTGAATCCGATTATACATATCCAACATCCAACGGTGAAGTTAGTATGCTTAAAAGAATATCAAGTTTTGTCGAAACAAGAAAAAAGACCTACATTCAACTCCTCGATTGAAGACCACTATACCTACTTATCACAGAATAATTTCCTACATGCGTTTTTATGTACGAAAAAGAAGCCCAGATATTCAAATCTGACCTTTGTCGTGTAGGAAGTGGATGGTCCAAATCAACATCAATCCCGAAGAACTAAGTGACATTATCGTTCTAAAGGCTGACATGACACTTAGCCTATTGGCTTATAGATACGTTTATACTATCTTAATAGTATGAAATTTCAGATAAAGGAGAATGGAATTATGATTAATTTAAGTAAGATGATCGTCATTTTGGTTTTGATATTTTTATTGTTTCCAGAAAGGAAAATGTATGCAAGTACCGGAGAATCTGAAGGCAATGATTACCCAATTTTCCTAATACATGGAGTAGGTGGTTGGGGGAAAGAAGAAGTGTCTAATTTTTATTATTGGGGGGGAATTCATGATATAGAAAATGATTTAAACAATCAAGGATTTGAAACATTTACAGCTGCAGTGGGACCTGTATCAAGTAACTGGGATCGAGCAGCTGAATTATTTGCCTATATAAAGGGTGGTACCGTTGACTATGGGGCTGCTCATTCTTTACAACATAATCACCATCGTTTCGGGAAGAATTACTCTGGAGAAAAAACGGATTGGGATGAGGAGAATCGAGTACATCTACTAGGTCACAGTATGGGTGGACAAACTGCAAGAATGTTGCTGGAATTACTGAAATCTGGCAGTAAAGAAGAAAAGGATTTTCATAAGAAGAATCCTCATGCTCAACAAATGTCCAGTCTTTACGATGGAGGAAAAGATTGGGTTCATAGCATCACAACCTTGGCGACTCCTCATGATGGATCCCCTTTTGCTAATAAACTAGAAAACTTTATGCCCTTTCTAAAAGGGTTTGTATACAAATATGTTAATTTGGCAGACCAGCATTCTAATGAATCTTTTAACTATGATTTCAAACTGGATCATTGGGGTTTGAAGAGAGAGGTGAATGAACCGACTTATTCGTATGTAGAACGAATGTATAACAGCCCTTTCTGGAAGACAAAGGATACAAGTCAATATGACCTCTCAATAGAAGGAGCAAAAGAGCTGAACGAAAAAATGAAAACGTATTCAGATGTTTATTATTTTTCTTATACAGGGGATGCTACATTTCATTCTCCCTTAACAGGGTACAATCTCCCCCTCCCTTCAATGAATCCACTATTATATCCTTCCGGCTTTTTCATTGGAAGATATGGAAATAATCAACTTGGTTCTTCATGGTGGCCAAACGACGGTCTAGTGAGCGTTCCTTCCTCACAATATCCGAATGGACACAAGGCTCAACCTGCACAAAGTACGTCTGAAAAAGGCGTTTGGAATTATCATAAGACTCAATATAGATGGGACCATGCCGATTTTATAGGATTGAGCTTGTATGACACTGTTGGATTAAGTGATATCCGTGCCTATTATCGGGAAATTTCCATGAAACTAACTTCATTACCAGTCAACTAAGGGCATGGAAATAATGATTTATATCTTTTATGAATTCTTTTCATAGGAGTTTTACGAGAATCCTAGCCAGCTCTATCCATCGTTTTTGAAGAAGGAAAGGCCTTATGCCATCTTTTGTATTACTTCTGTAAGGGAGATAAGAGTACCCACTTACAATTCTTTTTTGCTATCTGCCTTTATACGTTTAAGGTACATCAGGCTATCTCCCATCACAGGATTAAATACTTTTGAAACAGGTATTGATCCAATTTCTGTTGGTGGTAAATCAGGTTCCTGCACCCCTACGTAAACAATCAGTTCAGGATCATCCGCTGGAGCCATCCCCAAAAATGAAAACAAATATTCATTGGATGCAGTTAAATATCCTCCACCATTTGGGTTTGGTATCTGGGCAGTACCTGATTTACCAGAGACTTGAAAATGATTCAATTGGAATTTCCTCCCTGTTCCTATATCGGACGTGACAGTCGACGTTAAATACTCCCGTGTTTTATCAGCAGCTTCTTTGGTAATTGGAGACCTTATGACCTCTGGGTGAAATTCTTTAACGATTTTGTTTGAATCCCTATCTACTATCCGTGAAACTACATATGGTTTCATCATTTTCCCACCATTAGCAATCGCCGATCCTGCTTGGATCATCTGAAGTGCTGTCACGGTACTTCCTTGACCGAATATTGTAGTAGCTCTTTCGATTGGATTGTTATATTGTACTATTCCTTTTGCTTCATTTTGAAGGTTAATGCCTGTTTTATTACCGAATCCAAATGATTTTAAATAAGTGTAATACTCATCTGTTCCTATTTTCCCTAACAGATTAATAAAAGCTACATTTGAGGACCGTTGTAGTCCCTCTAAATACGAAATTGTTCCCCATCCTTTCCCTCTATTCCAATCCTTTATTGGTGAAGGGTAGCCATCTACAAAAGTCTGCCCGGATTTATAATATTCTTGTGGGTCAAATACCATACTATCCACTGCAGCGGCTAAAGAGAATGATTTCATTGTGGATCCTGGTTCAAAAGAGGTTTCAACTATGAAGTTTGACCAACTGTCACGTATACCTTCTTTTGTATCATTATTGAATGATGGTCTTTGGGCCATTGCCAGTATTTCTCCAGTAGTGGGATCAGATACAATGGCAAACATTTTTCTAGGGTGATACTCGTTATCAACGGAATTTAATGCATCTTCTAAAATTTTTTGGATGTTTCCATCTATGGTTAAATAAACATCATCACCATCCACTGGGGGAATGATGGTCTTTTCTGAATCCGGTAATAGATACCCCCAAAAGTCACTTTCATATCTTATCTGACCATCCTTACCACTAAGGTATGTATTTAAACTTTTTTCGATGCCCATTATACCCTCGTTTTGTGTGTTCCCATTCCTCTTCGCATCGGCTTGAGTGAGACCAATGGTATGAGAAGCAAACATCCCTTTTGGATAGGACCGTCTATTTATAGTAAGAAACGTAATTCCCGGTAATTCTTCCTTTTCAATTTTTTCTTTCATTTCGGTAGAAATTCCATTACCTACAGCTCCTAATTCCACTTGGAATTTCCCTTCTTTATTTAATAGTTTGTAAATTTCAGTCTTTTCTAACTTGATATATCTAGACAACACATCAGCCGTCCTATTCTTGTTGACAACATGGTTGGGTTTTTTAGGGTTAGATGTTACTGACTCAGATAAAATCGCTATTATTTTATATGAAGGAGTGTCTTGTGCTAGAACATGTTCGCTACGGTCAAATATCGTTCCTCTATTTGCCTTTAATATATGATTCTCTAAATATTTATTAGATGCTTCTACAACTAAATTTTTCCCTTCTATTTCTCCTGTTACTTGTATATAAAGAAAACGAACAAATACTATTGAAAATAGGAGTGAAAAAGTACAGAACAAAAAGGCACCTGCCCGATTCATATTTGGCGGTTTTTTATTCATTTAACTCACAACCTTAACTTCGTGTTTATTCATACTGTCCTTTACCTAATCATCCTTATTCATTTGAGTATACATTATAGTAATTATCCCTCCCCTCACATGAAATACATTAATACAATATAGGTAGATCACCTCATAAAATTTAAAATGGTTCCACTCATTATTTGAATTCTACTACGCATCCAGTTTTAGAAGATTGTGGAGATAAGTCTTCAATAGAATATTATTCATTGGATAATATTAGACTAATTTCTACATTTTTCTACAAATCCCAAAACATCTTAACACTAATTGATTTAGTTTAAATCCCTCTTTTTTACCGAGTTAAAAGTACTAAAAATCTTTTTTAGGGAATTCAGAAATTTGAGACGTTAGCTATTATAAGATTCATCATATTCTTGAACCGAAAATGAACATTGATCCTTTATGAACAGTGTTCTCGTGCTGCCGCTGTATGCAAGCCCAATGACTAATAACAGTGTGAATCAATTTAACTGTCTTCCACCATATGGATGCAATGTTTTTTTTGATCATCATACCTCTGTGTCTTTATATTCAAATAATTCAACCTCCTCCTTAACTCCTACTAATCTCCCAGTGACTATGATTCGTCATTTTTCGCGGTTAAATGACTATATTCGACGTCTGGAAATTAACGAACATAGGAAAACAATGGGTACTAAGGATTGTATTGGTAACTCCAACATTAGACCCTTCTCACCCACAAATGGCTCATATATAGTTAGTTCGATAGTATTTAGGACAAAGGAGATGGAAGAATTGAATACAATTCAACTTAGTAGGAGAGAAAGAATAGCTATTGAAAAGAAGAAAGCAGTTAAACAAAGAAACAAAAAATTAACGATTGCCACTACTGTAGGAGCACTGTCTGCTCTTATACTCACCAATGGAAATGCAAGTGCTTGCAGTGCAGAATATACAGTGAAAAAGCATGACACATTATATAGTCTAGCTAAAAGATATGATGTTACAGTCGATCAACTAAAAGAAAAAAACGTATTAATGTCTGATAAAATTTATGAAGGTCAAGCGCTTCTGGTGCCTCACCTAGAAAGTCATAATGAAAACAAATATTCAGTCCAACGAGGAGATACATTATACTCATTAGCTAAAAAATATGAAACAACAATCGCTCATTTAAAACAAGTAAACGGGTTGGATTCAGATCAAATTAATATTGGACAATCTATTTTGGTTCCTGTTGAACAAAACAAGTCAAATGTTGGAGAAATATACACCGTAGTTCCTGGTGACACTTTATGGGGCGTAGCTCATCGGTTTGGAGTAAAACAAGAAGACTTAGCTAAATCAAATGATTTGAAAATGGATATGTTACTCATAGGTCAAAACTTACTTATACCTGGAAAATCCGAGGTAACTGAAGCAGAAATTATTGGGGCATCTGACAAATTCACTGTTGAATTTAAGAGAAATGGTAAAACATTCGCATTGAAAGTCCCATATGGTTCTTCTTCTGATTTTCAAAAAAAGTCCGGTGTCTTCGTAACCGTCATACATAAAAATGGTGCTGTCATTTCAGCAACATAATGAATACCTTATTAAGGTATTGGATATGGGATTGGATATTTCCATTCCCTTCTAAATACGTGATTGTCAAGAGATACCACAGGGACAGGTACCGTGGCACCTCAACGATAAGCGCTTATTCCTAATACGTCAGAAAAAACGCCCCATGGCAAACAAAGGACGTTTCCTATACATTTTTTGAACTAAATTGTATTTCTCAAACATTTACTCCATACTCAGGAAAAGGGTATAACCACGATTCACGCGGCGGATTTCTGATTAATCATACGAGAAAATCGAGAATCATGACCCAGTGTCGAATTTTCTTTATTTATGAGTACTCAAAAAAGCACCTGACCCCCGATACACTAAAACGTTCCCGTGTTGGGGGCAGGCACCGATAATCACATTTATTGCGCATACAGTTCTACTATTTTTCCTATGGGTAATTGATTCGAATGACTCAAATCAACAAAATAGGGTAACTGCCATTTTTGAGTTTTTATCGCTTGTTTGCTAGTTGGGGTATCCCAACCAGGGTAAACTCTGATGGCCATCTTCCCTTTTGTAGCACTTGTTTTAAGAATATTTTGTTTGGCAAGGATGTCTTTCGGGAAAATAAATTGTCCCCATTCATCCTTACTTAAAAAGGTAGTAACAACCAATAAGTCGGGGGCCTCTTCATATGTAAATGGTTGATTGTTATCATTTTCGTCTTTTTCCCAAAAAGCAACAAATTGCCCTACCTTATTAGGTGTTGTTTTTGCCACTCTAAATCGAACTGAACGAGAAGCTAATTGAAAAGTACCAGCACCGTAATGTGCATTTTGTTTTTCCTCTTGAACCGATTTTATCTTTAATTGATTAGGTTCATAAACTCTTTCGTTTACATAGGTTAATGCTTTCATAAAGTTGTTCATTTCTTCACTCCTGGTCTTTCTACTATATAATGCAGGCACCGATATTTTAGATCCTATTGGTCCTGGGCTTTCATACAAGCTCTATTCCTTAATTGAAAAATAAAATATGTAGCCAAAAATAAGATAAGCCCAGCCTTATTAAATTGGAAAACTACGTTCACGACATCTCTAAAAGAAGCAATCGGATAAATACCGCTAAGAAGTAAAGTTGGGAACACAGTCATCAGCATGACCAAATAATGAACCATCATTTGGTTAAAGAAGCTCCTTTTTTTCATTCTAATTTCTCCATCCAATTTTCCGATTATAAAATGATACGATTTATTTGTTGTTTCGTTTCAATATTTTCCAGAAATTTTCCCGGAACGAAAAAAACAGGCCCCCCTTATAAGAAAGCCCATTTCTCTATTCTTAACTCAATTTAACTAGTGAATGTCTATCATCAGAATCCCGGTAAGATCGAAAGGAAACCAATTCCTTTCCATTTAAAGAACCATTCAGTTGTAAAATACGGTCATGGGTGGTTTCTAAGTAGAACCGATAGTTATTCAAGTTCAGTCTAAAAAAAGAATAGGTGTTGCCGAGCAGACTCTTATTGATTTCATGTGTGTCAGGGTGTATCTGAATGAAATCCGCCAACTCCTGAACGGAAGCTGTGGGAATGTCAGCAATAGAATAGTACGTCCCCTTCACATTGTGTTTGAACTTACTCATTGCAGCCTTAGCCCTGTCTTTTAATTTTCTGCCATCTAACTCCATACGTCCACTCCTCTTTCGTTCCTATTAAGAAGAATTCCCAATATTGCATAGAATAAACCGAAATTAGAAAAAGGGCCTTCCCCCTGCACACTGAATACAGCACGTAGAGGAAAGGCAACGCTCTTATGACTTCTGCTCGATCATCTGAATAAGGTTTCCACATCTATCGTCGAAGACAGCTATGGTGGTATCGCCCATTACGGTTGGCTCCATCGTAAACGTTACTCCCTTGTCCACTAATCGCTTATGCCATACCTAAAGCTTCACCTTAGCAGGTTCAGACCCGAAATTTTCTAAATCGATATTACTATCAGAAAAACAGAAAAACCCATATCTCTAAAGATACCGGTTTTTCTGTTCTATTGAATTATGAAAATCTCTTAGTCTTGCCCCTCACCAGAAATCGTGTCTACACCTAGAGAAGCCCATGATGCCGCTTCCTCCTGAGGTCCATTTCACATTGGGTTCATATAACTCTTAGCTTAGGCCAGCTTTTGTTAATCCAAACGCTTTGTCAGCTGAACCTGGTACCGATTTAAACGCAATACTTATACGGTTCCAAGCATTAATTGCCATAACCGAGAACGTAAGGTCTGATAACTCTTTTTCTGAAAACTGACAACGAACACGGTCATAAACGTCATCAGACACACCATGCTCAGGCATCTTTGTCAAAATCTCTGTCCACTCTAGTGCCGCACGCTCACGTGGACTAAATAGTGTTGATTCACGCCAAATTGTAGTGTGGTAAAGACGCGGCTCTCTCTCACCATGGATTTTAGCTTCTTTGACGTGCATATCTAAGCAAAAGCCACATCCATTCATTTGTGAAGCTCTAATGTGCACTAAATGACGGATTGATTCTTCAATTGAACTTTCCTTCTCTTGCATGCTAAGTTCCATCAACTTTTTAGAAAATTCCGGTGATTCTTTCATGTAATTCACACGTTCAGCCATAATTGGTATACCTCTCTTTTCCTTTTTTATTCAATCATGTAGATTGGTTCTTTCCCATTCAATGATGCGTTTACATACTATTTACAATCCTCCTTAGTTAATAATTGTCTGAATCAGATGAAGTATTAGATGATCTTATGAAGGCAACTAACCTTTTGTAATGCTGCTTCCATTATTTCTCCTCCATCAACACCTATATAACGAGTAAGTCATTCATTCTGTGACAGGGTGTTCAATTAAAATAGTTATATATAAATTTCCATATGATTTTTATCCATATTTAGAAAGTAGTTGTAATATATGTTAATATTTTTTTAAGAATAAATACTTTATTTTGTCACAAAACTGCTCCTCAGCTCGTTATATTTGTAGCCCATTCTACAATCGGTGAATTGTAGAAAGAGAATGGAAGTGAAAATGTGCAGGAAATGTACGAAAAATATAAAATGTTGCTGTTTAAACTCGCCTACCAACTGACAGGATCGGTTTCAGATGCGGAAGATGTCGTCCATGACGTTTTTATAAAATTATATGACGTTCCCTCGGATAAGTTGGGTGAGCCTAAAGCCTATCTTTGTAAAATGGTAACGAATCGATGTCGGGATTTACAAAAAACAGCTCGCAAGAAGCGAGAACAATATTTTGGAGAATGGCTACCAGAACCCTTATCTAAATCTGCAGAAGATACAATAGACTCCGTTATCCGTGACGATGAATTGTCTTATGGGATACTTGTGCTACTTGAAAAGCTTACACCAACGGAACGTGTCGTTTTTGTCCTTCGAGAGGCACTCGGTTTTGATTATCACGAGATAGCAAAGCTCATTGAAAAAAGTGAAGTGAATTGCCGGAAATTATTCAGCCGTGCAAAAGCAAAGATGGGGATTAATTTTGAAGACGATGTTCATTCTGAAGCAGCTTCTCAAGATTTAGTTCATGATTTTATAATAGCACTCAAACAGGGAAACCTGAATCAGGTCATATCCAAGCTTGATCAAAATGTGGTACTGGTGTCAGATGGAGGAGGCAAGGTGTTGGCTGCCGTAAATCCAATTTTAGCACGGGATCGCGTTGTAAAGTTTCTGTTTGGTGCAGTACGAAAATCTTCCATGGTTGATGGAAATTCACATATTGAAATAAGTAAAATTAACGGGCAACCTGCTCTTATTCTCCGTTCAAACGAAGGTATTCATACAGTGGGGATGTTTCATGTCGAAAATAATATGATCCACAACATATATATTGTCCGGAACCCAGACAAGCTGAAGCATGTAGGAATATAAAAAATTCTCCACAAAGAACACACAAAGAGAAAAGAGCCGATCCTTAGGGTTGGAAAAATCGGTTTTTTCCATGTCGAAATTTACTTAGCGTATGTAGTTTGTAGGCGGGACCCCATGAGTAGCTTTTTGTTATTTATATTGAGTTAATAACAAAAGATCTATTGCACATTCGACGTTATTGTGTGGTAAGCAAATGGTGAACCACCTTCCACGATCGGGTGCTATTGCGGCACAAAGTGGAACCTCTTTATCACTAGATCAAACCCAGTTATTCCTTCGAGAAGCTGGGTTTTTAAAATAGATGTGCAAACTATCTCCTAAAGTGACAGAAAGGACATTTTTTAGTTTGAGATGTACCAAATCTCTATTCATTACTCTCTGTTCAAAAACATATTCATTTTACCTTTCGCTTAAATTAAATTAGAGCAGACAGTTCATTTTCTATCCACAATAGAGTGAGGCTGGGACAAAAGGATTTATACTCAAACAAAACCCGAACCATTATACCTGAAAACAGGTAAAACAGTTCGGGTTTTGAATTATTAAAATATACCTAAGATTCCAATTCTACCCAGCGGTTGATTGGAGTGCAAGACGGAGACTCCTGCGGAAAGCGGAGTCTTGCACGGAAATCATTAGCGGCATAAAGAAGCATCACTGAAATGGTTCATGTTTAAGCGAGGTTGTTATAGTTTTGTCCCAGCCTTTTCATATCCTGTTGCAGCAGGTACAGAATCCATGAAGAAATTAGCATCATCGATCTTTCACTACTCACAGATAAAACCCTGCTATACGATTATTAAGATAAAAGCCAGACCCTCTAGGCTATTGATATCAACCTTTTATCGCTTTATTTCTTCTCAATTTTCATCGGTTGATACTGGAACTGAATCCCTTTTTCTACACTTTCGATATCACATAATGGAATAAAACTGGTCGTACCTGGAACAAGTAAATCATCAATTTCAAGTACACTATACTTCAAGCCCCGGAACCTTCCGACGAAAATCCCAGCAGAAACATCTCCCAATCGAGTGATTCCAATCGTATCTCCGCAACGGAACTGCTCTCTGATTGTCTTCTCTAATCCAATGACACAACAATCGCATGTATCTACTTGATGATGGTCACGATGATCATCATGCTTGTACCCATTACATTTATGGCAATTACAGTCATGATAGTTGCTATTCATATTCTTCCTCCTTTCTACTCTAAGGATAATCTAGGATATGAAACACAAAGTAGAATCGTATAGGCAGTTATTTCAGCCCTGTTCACAGATAGGTAAAACCTTTTGTTCAAATGAGCATACTGAAGAGTGTTTCATCCATTTTCAGAGAAAACACATGATCGTACTACATTCACTCTATAAATCCTAACAACTGATGACCTATATGAAAGCTCAGAGTGTAAAACCCCCCTGAGCTATTAATTCAATTTATCAGTAAATGGCATTACTTTTTTTCAATTTGCATCGGTGGCTCCTGGAACTGAATGCCTCTTTCAACACTTTCGATATCACATAAAGGAACAAAACTTGTCGTACCCGGAACAAGCAGATCATCAATTTCAACTACACTATATTTCAAGCCTCTGTATCTTCCGACGAAAATACCTGCCGCTGCATCTCCGAATCGAGTGATACCAATCGTATCTCCGCAACGGAATTGCTCTCTGATTGTCTTCTCTAATCCGATGACACAACAATTGCACGTATCCACTTGATGATGGCCACTATGATCATCATGCTTGTCTCCACTACATTTATTGCAGCTACAGTTATGATAGTTACTATTCATATTCTACCTCCTTTCTTCAAAGGATACTCTAGTATATGAAAGCATAAGTAGAATGGTATAGGCTTTTTTTTCAAATTGAAGTATGTTTAGAAAAACTCAGCATATGGATGACTAATTGATAGCAACTATCCCCTCTCCTATCTCCCTTCCTGCTTACAATCTCTCTCTTTTTGACAGAACCATTTTACATATTTAAATTCCAGACAAGATTACCATAAGGGAATAGGTCTAAAAAAATCCTAAGCCATTGGGGCTTAGGAGAAAGGCATTCATAGAATTGATCATACAATCTTTCCGTTTTATTCGCTGTCCAAGCTTGCAGGCTGTGGAGGCTGTTCGAGCCATTGATTGGCTATCATGATATTCGCCCCTTTACGAGCAAGTTTAGATGTCTCTGTTAAAAACTCCATGTAGGCCGTTTTTAAGTCATTTCTCATACTGGCGGCAAGCGAACTGGCGTATCCAGATATACCTGATGCCATCATAGTTGACATTTGATACATCATGTACTTGTTGGAGAAAGCGGATTCCGTAATGGGATTTACATGGATATCAGAGGGCATAGGAGCAGACAGGTCAGAAGAAGTTAAAAACGTTGACAGCTTGCTTATGATCTCCTTCCCCATATTCACAGAATCTGACATGAAGTCTCTTACCTCTTTATCCTCAATCGTCTGGCCAAAAGCTTTAGTAAAGGTGATGCCTGTCAAATTTGCTTCCAGATTACCGAATACATGAGAGATTTCTACGGCATTTAAATGTCTTTCATCTCCAATCAGACGATATCCATCCAGATATTGCTTTCCCTTTATGTAAACTGATTGGGTGTTTGGCTGTATGTGTGGTGGTCTTACATAAAGACCTTTTTGGAGCAACACATCACTGACGCTGTTAAAAACCTTAAAGGCTCGAACAGTACATTTTTCATAGTGAGTACGAATATCCCCCCTAGTGGACATGGTCATCATTAATCCGCAAGCAGAAGCCATCACTCTAGATAGATTCTTGATATAGTAGAGTGAAAATGAATCTGAAAACAGTTTTTTGGCTTTTGTATTCACATCCTCGTCACTGAATCCAATAGGTATTGGCAGGTTTTCTTTTATTATAATCGATAGTGTTGCTTCTTTTGTCTCTTCAACAATTGTAAAAGCCTCTTTTAATACGGATACGATTTCTTCATCCTTAGTGGTTGCAATTAAATAGAGTAGCATACAGCGGCTATGTGTATGGCTTATATATTCCTGCCATAAGGAAGCTATCTCTGAAGAAGTTAATTTTATGAGATTGGAATTTGACATAACGTCCCTTCTTTCATTAATTCTTGAATGATCTTTTCATTAGCCTTCCACCCTCAATATCAAATATTCTTCAAAAAAATGTTCGTATATCGTTCTCATTCACCCGCGTCACCGAAGATCATATACATGCCTTTTTAATAAAATCAGGAATTCCATCTTTCACTTTTTCTTAAGGGAATCAAGCATGTTACGATCATGCCTAAAATAGGACAGAAGGAATAAGATTATTGGGACTACACCCCCATAGAGCAAAACATATATCTGCATGGTTTGAGTAAACTCGATTAAATAAGAGATATTGGGTAATAAATCTAAGGAAAGGACATACATGAGTAACCCCAATGGAAAGACGAGGATTTTATAATCATGCAATTCAAATGTCTGCGCGAGCCCTAATGAAACGATATAGGTAAGGATCGTCAATTTCATGAAAACCGTTGTAAACCAAATGAATGCCATCATGGCTTCTACCCTTTGAAAGAACCCCCCTAAATTGATTTGCTTGGCCAGATCATAGCTCGAGTATATGCTTTCGGTTGTTTCACCTACCCCTGTGACCAGAATAGACAGGAGGGAAATCAGGATAAGGCAGCACCCGCCAATCATCGTTCCGGAAATGAAGCCTTTTCGAACCTTTTGTGTATTCACATATGGGACGATCATTAAAAACACAACCAGCTCTAAAAAAGGAAACGTTAGAAAGGAAAAGCTGGCGTTAAATACTGGTTTAAGTCCGAATTCCAATATGGGTAAAACATTAAAGATGTCTATTTGGGGAGCAACTGCCAGAACAAGTATCAAAAACAGGAGTATAATCCATGGAAGAAATAATTCCGCTGTTCGTGAAAAAGACTCCAGCCCATGTCTTACAGCATATACGACCACAAGTAAAAAAGTTAAATGAATGACTTGAATCGGAGTCTCCACCATCATCACCGAAACCATGAAGTCCCCGATATCCCGCAGTACAAATAAACACAACAAGAAGACAAACGTAAGAAAATAAAAAACAGAAAAGAGTTTCCCCAGCCACTTCCCAAGTATCAGCTCCAACATCTGTGAAAAGTTTTTACCCGGATATCTGGACGCCAGTGCTGTGTATAAAAAAATCGCTGCAATTCCTACTCCTAACCCGATCATTCCAGAAATCCAGGCGTCTTGTTTTGCAGTTGATGTCAGGATAGAAGGAATGATTAAAATGGTACTTCCAATCGTATAGAGTAGAACCAACACTGTAAATTGCCTACTGCTGATTTTTCCTTCCTCCAACATGTTTCGTACCCGCCTTCTTTATTCGAATAGTTTATAAAAAGATGAAGTCACCGGTTTGAGAATAAAGTCAATCCCTTTTAATGGGGTTGGAATGGGTCCAATAAAACTTTGATAAATCAATAAACATGTCCCTACTCCCAATAGTATGATAAATGTCCAGAAAGCTTTAAAGCGACGTTTTTTCCATAGGGGTACACCGTCCACATAGATAAAAATCAGTAAGACAGCTAAAATCCCAAGCATTTTCCACATAATCTCTTACTCCCCGCTTCTGTTTACTACGGAATGATTCCGTTTCCCTATTTGCCGGATTTGTGCGCTTACTTGTACCTTTACGGGCAAATCGTTGAAGTGTTCATCCCATTGTTCCTTTACATCCTTCCAATAGGAAGGCCTCTTCCGATGAATTACTTCTCCAAAGCCAAAAATATCTACATGATACGTTTCCTGAGCCGTATTGATGGATTGTTGCATTTTCCCTTTTATATCTTTCTCCACTTGATTTTCTAGGTATTTAATCGTCTCTGATTTTTCGAAATTCATCCCGCATTCCACTTCGCCCACATTCCCCATTGCCTTAAGGAGGATTTCAATGGAGGGCTTCCCCTTGGTGAAATGTGCCTTTATTTTTGACTTCGTTTTCAGAATTTCGATGGCCACACTTCCTTTTTCACTGCATGGTACGGTTACAATGGTGCTTTTTACGTTTCCGTTTATATAGTTATAGCCTTTGCTTTCTGATTCAGTTAACCAACCTTTCAGTTTATCCTCTTTGAACAGTGCCAAATCTGTGTATTGCAATCGAACAGGAGGATCTGCCGATTGAAGATTGGCTGAGGGTGTCCCCTCTTCCGGATTACCAATGATCTTTACCCCCGTAATCACCGCTTGTTTGCCAGGACTGATGAACTCATCAATCAATGTCCCGATTTTCAGGGCAACGGTGGGAGCCCAGACGTTTGAAGACGTTTCTAATTTATTGAACAGGTTCTGAGCCGTGATCTTTTCCACCGGTACTAACATTTTTAGAATTTGTTGGGCTTCATTTTCTTTTGCAATCACCACATAAAAATCAGTTCTGAATTCCTGGTCTCTCGCCAATAAATCCATAGATGTAGCAATTCCTTCTTTGGCTAAGTCCTCTCCGATGACAAGCATTCTCAAATGCGGAAAGAATGTTTTAAGAGGAACGGTCTTTGTCATCTTCCTGAGAGCTTCAAATACAGTTTCCCCCGTTTCCTGATATACGACGATAGGGGCTTTGTTTCCACTTGAATGTTTACTTGAAATTTCCGCGGGATTCACGAGTTGTACGGATACAAGCACCTCATCACCTGCTTTATCGAATCCCAATGCTACCGCAATGCCGATGTCATCAAGCTCCCTGCTATTCCAGCAGCCACTAAGGATTAATGAAAATGTAATCAATACACTCAAAAGCCTTGATTTCATCTCGTTCACCTTCCTGTTTTGCCTTTGTTCGATTGTTTGTCTTGACGCACAATATTTTTCTGACTGATTAGGCGCGGCCTGGTCAATAAATGTTTTTGCGGGAGTCTTAACAAAGTATCTTTTTGATCCTGTTTAATATACGGTGCAACTGGAGACATAAACGGGACCCCGAAGGAGCGCAGACTGCTCAGATGAATGGCCAGTACAAATAACCCTAGAGCGATCCCGTATAAACCCAGCGTAGCCGCCAGAACCATAAATAGAAATCTTAAAATCCTTATGGAAATGGCAATATTATAAGACGGGATGATAAAGTTGGAAATAGCAGTAATGGAGACGACGATCACCATGGCAGGAGAGACAAAGCCTGCTTCAACAGCTGCTTGCCCAATCACCAAGGCACCTACAATCGACACGGTTTGTCCGATGGTTTTGGGCAGTCGGATTCCCGCCTCCCTTAATATTTCCAAAGTGATTTCCATGAGAATCGCTTCAATTAGTGCTGGAAAGGGAACGCCTTGTCGTTGAGCAGCGAGGCTGATCAACAGGTTCGTTGGTAACATTTCCTGATGGAAGCTACTTAGAGCGATATAGAGGGACGGTCCAAGGAGAGACACAAAAAGACTGAACACCCTCAAGATTCGAATGAGACTCGCAATATCCCACCTCTGATAGAAATCTTCAGCTGAATGGAAGAATTGAACGAATATGGCCGGAACCAACAATGCAAAGGGAGTTCCATCCACCAATATGGCGATTCTCCCTTCCAATAATCCTGCTGCGATCACATCAGGTCGTTCAGAATTATAAATGGTGGGAAATGGAGAGTATGTTTGATCCTCAATTAATTCTTCAATGTAATTCCCCTCTAAAATCCCATCTATATCAATCCGGTCGATCCGTTGAAGGACCTCATCAACAATCTTGTCATCTGCCACCCCATTGATATACATAATGGAAATATCGGTTTGGGTAGAACGACCAACATGCCTCTCGATCCTCCGAAGATTGGGGTCTTTTATCTTTCGGCGAATGAGAGCGATATTCGTTTTCAACGTTTCAGTAAAAGATTCCTTGGGACCTCTCACAACCTGTTCGGCTGTTGATTCTGATACATCCCTCACCTTCTGACTGGATGTCTTCAGAACAAATCCCTTCGATACACCGTCAATCAGGATGGCGGTATCTCCACATAATATCGATTTGATGACTTGATCAAAACATTCCACCTCACCTGTATCGCCGGGTAAGGAAGAGTTTGAAATGTCCTCATACAAATGCAGATCCACCAAAGACAGCTTAAAGTCCTCAATGACCGAATGATCAACCATTCCATCTAAATACATCAAACTACCTGCCTGTGTCTCCAATACAAAGTGACTAATCTGTAAATCTGAAGTATGACCGAACACTTCTTGTATGTTTTCAATATTTACAATTAACTCGTTCGATAGTGGTTTAACAGGAGCATTCGAAGCGCTGACCTTCTCATTTGACCTGTGAAATGACTGTCGATTCTGTTTTCCACTGCGCATCATGACCGCTCCCAATGACTCATTTCTTTTATCTTTCCTTGATTATAGGAGACTATTCATTATTAGGTACCGATTAGCAAAAAAGCGAATTGAATATTCCTCAGGTTTCTAAGCTGAGAGCACGCATGCCTCCTCTCAACAACATAAAAAGAAAGTATCGATATGGCATGAGTTTAAACTAAAAAATATCCCCTTCTCATCATACAGAGTTTAGTTGATACATATATTTAAAAAGTTTAGATCCTGAATAAGGGGTGAATCAGCATGAATCAATCGACACCGGCGTATGTCACTCAAGTTGATCCATATGTATACCAAACACTCCTCAGCATTACGGGGAACATGGTAGTCGTTCAAACCACTCAAGGCACTGTTTCTGGAAAGCTTAAAACCGTTATGCCAGATCATATTGTGGTGAAATCAGGGGGCTCTCCTTTTTATATCCGGACTGCTCAAATTGTTTGGGTCATTCCAAGAGGATAAGGGGGAATAACAATGATTAAACGGGAAAACCGAATGTTAATTGCCTTACCGGTTCCCGAGCACGGGGATCCGAATGCAGCAGCAGCAGTTCAGGAGCTTTTAGGGGGCAAATTTGGAGAAATGTCTACGTTAAACAATTATATGTTTCAATCCTTTAACTTTCGTCGAAAAGATAAACTTAAACCATTTTATGATTTAGTTGCCAGTATCACAGCCGAGGAGTTCGGTCACGTGGAGCTTGTCAGTAATGCCATCAATCTCTTATCTAGAGGAAATACCTTTTATACCGGTGATCCTGACGTTACTCCCTTACGCACAGGAAAGGACAGCCGGAATACGTACCAATTCATCGCCACGGCCCAAACCGCTTTGGCGGGTGATTCCATGGGTCGTGCCTGGACCGGTGACAATGTATTTAATAGCGGGAATCTGGTATTGGACCTCCTTCATAATTTCTTCTTAGAGGTTGGGGCAAGAACACATAAAATGAGAGTGTATGAGATGACAGAAAATGAAACAGCCCGTGAAATGATCGGGTATTTACTCGTACGGGGCGGCACGCATGTTCTGGCCTATGCAAAAGCTCTGGAAATTGCTACAGGTGTTGATGTAAAGAAATTAATCCCTCTGCCCGATTTGGCAAATTCAAGATTTGACCATGCCCGAAAATTTGAAGAACAAGGATTGGCGAACGTTTTATACACTTGGAACGACGTAGGGGAATATGCGGATATCTCTCAAATATGGAAAGGGACAAATCCTGAAAATGGAGAGCGGCTGATTGTGAAGCAGGGAAGTCCTAAAGGAGCTCCTATCCCAAATCTGGATGATCTTCCTGAGGAATTCGCACCAGGCATCGATCGGGATGATTATGAACGAATCGCAAAACGATTGATGGAAAATCTATAATAGATAAGTAATTCGCATGATAGCCTGTACCTCTGTTCCTGTCTGATTTTTCATTTTTGAACAAACCATAAAGCCTGGAAGTGTATATTCTCCAGGCTTTACTGAATTCCTTCCTTCTTTTTTCTCCTTTTTCCTTCTATTTTCATACTAACTTGCTTTATCCCTCTGGACAGAACAAATGTTCTAACCTCTATAAAACTACATTTACTTATTATATAATGTTAGTTCCTTCTTATTTTTCATGGATAAATATAACTGTAAAAAAACCGTCATCCCTATATCAATCGAGATGACGGTTTTTACATTGTTATGTCTAAGAAGCTTTCTGCTCATCCACCACAACATTCAGTTTCCATTTAGATAATCCATTAAAAAATATATTTAACCCAATGGCTGTCACACTGCCTGCAACAATTCCATTATCCGTTAAAATCCGGATGCCCGATGGCATTTCTGCGAACAACTCAGGTACAGCAGTTACCCCGAGTCCCATTCCGACAGAGCAGGCGATGATCAACAGGTTTTCCTGGGATCCAAAATTTACGTGACTGAGCATTTTAATTCCGTAGGCTACAACCATCCCGAACATGGCCACCATTGCTCCTCCAAGTACAGATGCAGGGATGACGGTTGTAAGTGCTCCGATTTTCGGCATAAGCCCCAGAATGACCAGGAAAATCCCTGTAGCGTATATCACACTATTCCGTTTCACTCCTGAAAGCTGTACCAAGCCGACATTCTGAGAATATGCGGTGTAAGGGAATGCGTTGAATAATCCACCAAGTACGATGGCCAACCCTTCTGCCCGGTAACCTCTAGCTAAATCTTCTTCGGAAATCTTTTTATCACTGAGGTCTGCAAGAGCGAAATACACTCCTGTTGATTCTACCAAGCTGACTGTTGCTACCAGGATCATAGTGAGAATGGCTGTTATTTCAAATGTGGGCATCCCAAAGTAGAAGGGTTTCGCCACATGGAACCAGGAAGCATCACCGACAGCGCTGAAATCAACCATTCCCAGTATAACTGCAACAGCCGTCCCTGCCGCCAATCCAAGTAAAATGGAAACAGAACGGACAAAACCTGTAAAGAACTTGTAAAGGAATAAGATGAATAACAGAGTACCGAAAGCCAGAGACAAGTTTTGTAACGATCCGAAATCTGCACTCCCTTGTCCGCCAGCCATATTGTTCATGGCGACTGGAATCAGGGTGATCCCGATGATAGTCACAACGGAACCCGTTACAACAGGTGGAAAAAAGCGCACTAGTTTCCCAAAGTATCTTCCGATCGCAACGACGAAAATACCTGAAACAAGAATCGATCCATAAATAGCGGAAATCCCATACTGTCCTCCAATGGCGATCATGGGTCCCACTGCAGTGAACGTACAACCCAGTACAACGGGCAGTCCGATACCGAAGTATCGATTCTTCCACACCTGCAGCAAGGTTGCGATTCCACACATCAAGATATCAATGGATACGAGATACGTAAGTTGTTCTCCCGTCAGTCCAAGAGCCCCTCCTACGATAAGGGGGACGATGACCGCTCCTGCATACATGGCAAGAACATGCTGAATACCGAGTGATGCCAGTTTGAGAGGCTGTTCCTTCATCATAAACCCTGCTCCTCTTTCTTAAATTGTACTTCACCGTTAGTAAGAGACCCGATTTGCGCTAATGATTCAACCTTATAGCCTCTGTCTCGGACGATCTCCCCACCGAGTTGAAAGGATTTCTCAATGACGATTCCGATCCCGGCTACTTCCGCCCCTGCTTGTTTCACGAGATCGATCAATCCAAGGGCAGCCTGTCCGTTAGCCAGGAAATCATCAATCAAAAGAACACGATCACGTTCTTTAATGTATGTATCTGAAATCGATATGGTATTTTCTTCCTCTTTAGTGAATGAGTACACTTTCGAAGTCAGCACACCTTCTGATAGAGTCAAAGATTTCCGCTTACGGGCGAATACAAGGGGCACATTCATGTGAAGAGCAGCCATCACGCCTGGTGCAATTCCTGATGATTCAATGGTGAGTACTTTTGTGATACCCAGATCATGGAACCGACGTGCAAATTCTTTCCCAATTTCCATCATTAGCTCCGGATCCACTTGATGATTCAAGAACGAATCTACCTTTAATACAGTATCTGAGAGCACGAGACCCTCTGCTTTGATCTTGCTTTGTAATAACTTCATCAATCATACACTCCCTTACCTGTTGTAGACACTAAAAAACCCCAAAGGAAAATTGCTCACACAGGAGTGAGACAATGACCTTTGGGTTAGAGGAAGAGCGTCCATACAGACGAACCTATCATTGCTCACTCATAGTCGGATCATTTACGGTAATCCGGTAGAAACTCGCAGGCCATATCCCCGCTATTATATGAGTGAAAACGAATATTGATTTGATATTGGATAGTATACCGGCTGATTACGTATTTGTAAAGACTCATTTCCTAACAATAAGACGAATTCATTCGTTAATGTTCGTAAAATAAGACAGAACGGATGTAAAGTCATCTCACTTTACATCCGTTCTGTCAGTTCTTTTAAACGTTTCCTTTTCTCTCCATCAGATACATCTGAGGCTTTGATTTCTTTTCTTTTTTGAGAAATGTGATCGATCTTTTCTATATAGGCATCATCAAATGGCTGGAAAAATTGATCCGTGAGTTTTTTGGCTAAGAATGGGCTTGCTCCACCGGTTGAAACAGCAACGGTCAAATTTCCTTTTTGCTTATAGGAAACCATGTGTATATTCCCACAATCCCCATCATCCGCCACACATATTAGCTGATTATCTTTAGAGTACGCCTTCACCTGTGCATTTACACTTTGTTTATCCGTGGCAGCGATGACGATAAACGCCTGTGTTAAATCATTAGGCATCATTTTTCTCTTGATCCATAGTATTCTGCACTCTTCGTGTAACAGCCTGATCTGTTCCACCACATCCGGGCTGATGACTGTAACCTTTGCTCCCTGCCCCAAAAATACAGAAAGTTTACGGTAAGCTACTCTTCCTCCTCCAATGATCGTCACTTGTTTACCTTTGACATCAATCATGATAGGCAGCATGTGATTCACCTCTATTCCAAAGGGAGTCCTTTACCCGGTCCAGAAATGCTTCTTCGACGAGAGAGTCATATCCTAAATAATCCCCCAAAATGATCTGCTCGTTTTCCGTTCCGCGGATATCGGTTTCGATTCCTTTCATGAGCATCCCCGTAAACAAGAGATACGGGATGAAAATGATGTTTAAGTCCGTATTTCTTACGGATTCCAATGTTTCCGAGAAGCTTGGTGTGGCTGCTGTTAAATAGCATGTTTTTACCTCCCTTAACTTTGTTCCCTTCAGAACAAGGTCAGCAATGGCACTGAGATCCCTTTTGACATCGGGATCTGAACTTCCCCTTCCTATTAATATGGCAACTGATGACGAATCAATGAAAGCAGCATCTTCTATCTTTTTGATCACACTTTCAGCCATTTTATCGTGAACACCAATGGGACGCCCCACATTCACCTTTATTGCGGGATACGTTTCCCTGCATTTTTGAATTTCAACAGGAATATCCTTTTTGGCATGAACCGCCGTCAAAAGGAGGAGAGGAACGACTGAGATGTGAGTGGCTCCTTTTTTCACGCAGATGTCAAATCCTTGTTGAATGGAAGGGGAGGCAAGTTCCAGAAAGCTTATTTCCTGGATATCTGCCTCAATATGTTCCTGGCATCGTTTGATGAAAGCGACGGCCTCCTCACAGGCTTCAGGTATCCGACTTCCATGGCAAACGTACAAGACTGCACGCTTCATCTATAATGCCTCGCTCATGATCATTTTCTTTTCAAACCATTGAATCTTCTCACGATAACGGACCACTTCTCCCACGATGATCATACTTGGATTTTCAATTTTCTCTTTCTTAACCATATCGACGATTGTGTCCAGTGTACCTGTTACGGTTTTTTGCACGTCTGTTGTTCCCCAGTGGACAAGGGCCACTGGTGTATCCTTGCTTTTTCCATATTGGATAAGCTTTTCTTTAATATAAGGAAGGTTACTGACACCCATATAAATGGCAAGGGTATCGATACCCTTGGATAAGCTTTCCCACTTTTCATCTTCCTGCTGATGGTTTTGTTTGTGTCCAGTGACAAAGGCAACGCTTGAACTGGCATCACGATGAGTAACTGGAATCCCCGCATAGGCAGCAGCCGCTATTCCTGACGTAATACCTGGGACGATTTCAAAGGAAATCCCTTTTTTCGCGCATGCCTCTGCTTCTTCTCCACCCCTTCCGAATACGAAGGGATCTCCTCCTTTTAATCTCACCACCACTTTCCCGCTTGCTGCGTAACGGACAAGGAAATGATTGATCGTCTCCTGTTTCATCGTATGATAGTTTGGCAGTTTGCCGCAGTAGATTAAGTCAGCACCATTCTTCGCATAAGAGAGGAGTTCTTTATTCACCAATCGGTCATAAAGAATGACGTCTGCTTTTTGGATTGCTTTCAGCGCTTTTACCGTGATCAATTCAGGATCTCCAGGACCCGCTCCCACCAAATATACCTTTCCCATTGTTTTCCTCCTTACGGTTTAATGATCGTTTCCTGTTCGTGCAGAACAAACCCTGCACCATTTCCCCGGATCCTGCGTTTTTCATAAAGAGAGATGTCCAAGAGCTCCGGCTTTTTCAAGAAATACTTCTCGAGTTCAATCTCAACTAAATCAAAAGCTTTCTCATCTGATTCAGCGGCTACCACTACAATCGTAACGTATGCGTGAGCGGTGACTTCAAACCGATACAAGTTCATCTGATTTCCCCCCTCATGCTTCCTGAAGTGACTGATTCAGGGATTCCTGTAGCGTCGTTGTTCCAACTCGGTTGATGTAATCGTAAAATGCTTCACCCGGTTCCTTCGTATTCTTGAAATGAATGAGCAGCTCCCTGACAACCTCAGTCAGGTTTTCTGCCTCCACTTTTCCTTTTAACTTCTCATTCAACTTTCCTCCATCTTGAAGGGTACCACCGATGTAAATCTCAAAAGCTTCGATCATTTTCTTATCTTTTGTTCTCATTTTTATTCCTTGAAGGCCAATATCAGCAATTTGGCGCTGACCGCATGAATTAGGACATCCCACCATATGAATTCTGACCGGCACGTCCAGTTCAAGCTCTTGATCCAGTTGATTGGCAACCTGTCTCATCCGTTCCTTCGTTTCCACTAATGCAAGATTGCAATATTCGATACCTGTGCAAGACACTGAATATCCGATAAACGATAGGGGGCTCGTTGAAATCCGGTCAAAGATTTTCTCGGAAAGTAAGGACTCCACGTGTTCATCCGGAATATTCGGAATGATGAGGTTCTGGGAATTGCAGTTACGCAATTCACCGTTTCCATATTTCTTGGAGATCCTTGCAAGCTCATACACTTCATCCGAATTGAGACGGCCTACAGGAACATTCAGTCCCACATAATTGAGCCCTTCCTGTTTCTGAGGATGAACACCATAGAAATATCCTGCGTTCCATCCTTTTACGGCACTAGTCCCCGCTGGTAGAAGCTTTACATATTCCAGTAACTTCTCTTTGAACTTCTCCGGCCCCCAGTCAGCCATTAAAAATTTAAGCCTGGCTAAATGCCGCTTCTCCCGATAACCGTAGTCCCGGAAAATAGTCGTAACGGCAATGGAGACATCCTTCACTTGATGAGGAAGAACGAAAACGTCCAATTCCTGTGCAAGAAACGGTCTGGCAGACAATCCCCCTCCGATTTTCAAGTGAAAGCCGACTGCCTCCTTGCCATCGATCCATTTTTTTGCCGGAACAAAAGATACACAGTTGATCTCGGCATTTGAGGCATTGTTAACATTAGAGGAGATCGCGACTTTATATTTTCTCGGCAAATTTGAAAAATCTTCGTTATGCTGGAAGAAATCATACACTTCTTTCACAACACCTCTTGTATCAAATAGTTCATCAGGATCGATACCAGCCAGAGGATTTCCAACAATGTTCCGGGTAATATCCCCGCATGCACCTGCAGAAGATAGTCCCACTTCCTCCAAGCGTTTGAATATATCGGGAATCTGTTCGATCTTCAACCAGTGAAACTGTACTGCCTGCCGTGTGGTAATGTCATAGACGTCCCTTCCATACTCTTTACAAATGGAAGCAAGTGCTCTTGCCTGATCATACGTTAAGATCCCTGATGGAACATTCACCCTCATCATGAAATACCCGTCTTCCTTTGGTCTCTGAAGGTATAGGCCGGCCCATTTGAATTTATCCCACTCTTCTTTCGGGATGGAAGAGAACCCATTTTCGGCATAATGGGGAATGTCTTCAAAGATTGACAATCCATCTTTCTCAAGCTTCCATAATTCCGTTTTGTTCAATTTCTCATTTGACTCCCATGATTTGGAATACGCCATGATTCTCTCTCCTTATATCAATTGTTTGTGTTTTAATTCTGACAGCAGGCTCTCTACACACTCTTCAATGGTATTCTTCTCTGTATCGAGAATGATTTCCGGATTCTCCGGTTCTTCATAGGGGGCACTGATTCCCGTGAAATGAGTAATTTGATGTTTTCTTGCTTTTTTGTATAAACCTTTTGGATCTCTCTTTTCACATGTTTCGATTGAACAATGAACGTACACTTCCATAAATTCTTCTGGTCCGACTAATTTACGTACAACATCTCGATCTTCCCTGTACGGGGAGATAAAGGCGGTAAGGACGATTTGCCCGCTGTCAATGAACAGCTTGGAGACCTCGCCTATTCTTCTGATATTCTCTTTGCGATCTTTCTCGTTAAATCCTAAATCATGATTCAATCCATGACGAACATTATCCCCATCAAGAACATACACCTGCTTTCCCTGTTGAAATAGGGAATGGGCCAAGGCATTGGCAATCGTCGACTTTCCTGAGGCCGACAATCCGGTGAACCAGAGGATGAAGCTTTGGTGTCCATTCAGGGAGCATCTCTCCTGTTTCGTTACGGTAGTTTCGTGCCAAACGATGTTCCTTTTTTTTTCACTCAATCGATGCACCTCCTCAAAGCGTTTGTTTCGTTTCCTGTTTTAGTCCCCTGATCAACACTTCAATCACTTCTGGTCGACTAAAGGTTGAAGGTGGAATTTCTCCCCTGCGAAGCATCCCTCTCACTTTCGTTCCTGAAAGGATGACGCGGTGTTCTTTTTCATGAGGACATGTCTTTGTCGTCGCCATTCCTTCACATTTCTTACAATAGAAGCTATGCTCGAAGCAGAGCGGTATGATCCCGATTTCTTCCTCACTGAACTGATCAAATATTTTCTGAGCATCATAGGTTCCGTAATAATCACCGACACCTGCATGATCTCTTCCGACAATAAAATGAGTGCAGCCATAGTTTTTTCGTACTAACGCATGAAAGATGGCTTCTCTTGGTCCTGCATATCTCATGGCTGCAGGAAAGACTCCCAGAAATACTCGGTCATCCGGGTAATAGCTCTTTAGTAAAACTTCATAACTTTCCATGCGGATCTCCGCTGAAATATCATCTGCCTTGGTTTCACCCACTAATGGGTTCAAAAACAAGGCATCCACCGTTTCCAAAGCGGTTTTTTGAATGTACTCATGTGCCCTGTGAACAGGGTTTCTCGTTTGAAAACCGACAACCGTTTTCCACCCCTTTTCCTGGAACAGCTTTCGTGTTTCATCAGGATCAAATGTATACTTCTGAAAAGGCTTAGTCAGTCTCTTAAGCAAGGTGACCTTGCCTCCTATATACACTTCCCCCCGCTGGAATAATTTCTTTACGCCAGGATGTTCTTCATCGGCCGTTCCGTATACTAGAAGGGCTTCTTTTAGTTTATCGGGTACATACACATCCTCTACGTCAATGAGCCCATACGTTTCTCCTTTATATACGAGCCTGCTCTTTACCCCTATCTTTACGGAACCAGCTCGAACTCTATCAAGGGGAAGGGTAATAGGGATACTCCAAACACACCCGCTTTGAAGCCGCAATGTTTCTACAACGCTCTTATAATCTGCTTCTGTCAGGAATCCGTCTATTGGACTGTAAGCACCAATCGCAATGAGTTCCAAATCACTTACTGCGATTTCATCCAGTGGGATTTCCTGTTGAACGTCCTCGAATGATTCTTTAGGTAGATAGGATTGAACCAGTACTCCACCGTGGGGTTGTAAACTCATTCTCCATTACCTCCTTAACATATTGATTTAATCGGAATTAAATTTATATACCGCCTCCATCTTCGTGGACGGACCGCCTTTCTTCACTCATGACCCGCATGAGGGAGAGTGCCCCCCACAGTGGCAATGATGACACTCAAAGGAACAACGATTGAGTAGACATCACTATGGATAAAAATTTTAACCAAAAAATATGAAATACTGAGGGAAATCAGTGGAGAAACCACCCAAATTTTTACGATTTTCTTTACAATCTTCTTTTGCAGCATACGTTTACCGTTTTTAGCCATTCCAAGACCGATGATGGAAGAGGACGTAACCTGCGTTAGAGGGATCGGCAATCCATAGAGTGAGCTCAACATAACGAGGAATGCTCCTGTGGATGAAATGACGATTCCTTCTGCTTTAGAGTATTGCGTGATCTTCTTTCCATTTGTCTCCACCACCTTTTTTCCCAGTAAAATGGCTCCCAGTGCAACAAATAAACCACCAATCAAGATCCCCCCTTGAAGGTGAGAGTAACCCCGCACCTACCAGAGGGCCCACAGCGTTTGCCACGTTATTCATCCCTGCTGAGAAAGCTTCAAAGAATCCGGCGGTAATTAAAAGGTAAGCAAGCCACCTTTTTTCAAATTGATACCCTCGCTTTTCAAGTCCAGCCAAACCTAGACCGAAAAGCCATGTAACCCCAAATGCGACAACCGGGACAATCACCCAGAATGACATGATGGTGATCAGAGACTTTACATAAAGAACCTGATAGGCTACCCCCACTCCTACAACCGCCCCTACTGTGACTTCGCTGGTGGATAACGGAATGCCGATTACATTCGCCAGGAACAATGAACTCGTCGCCGATAACAAAATGATGATGACAATTTTAATCGACAATACATTTTGTGGAATGATCCCTGAACTGATGGTCTTTACTACCTCTCCTCCCCCCCAGGACCGCTCCGCTCAGGACACCGGCGGCACATATCCATAATGCTGTCCTGATGTTCTTTATCGCTCCCGCACCATATGCAACGCCCATCGATGCTGCCGCTCCACTGGCACCAATATTCATAGCAAAAAACAAGCTGATGATGAGGGCCGAAATTTCAAGCAAAGGTGTTCCCCCTTTTTAATGAAGGCCGCATTCCGTCTTCCCCTTCCCCTTCCATCTTCCGGAGCGAAGATCATTCATATCGATGGCCGGTGCTGTGCAGTGGAAGCAGCCTATGCGGATACCCTTGATCATGGAGGGGATTATAGGACAGGTTATGTTTATGGGCATACCTCCAAATCTCCTTCCAAGTCCAGTGAATCAGTGGGCAGATCTTAACGGATTGAAATTTATCATCTTTATTAATGAATTCAACGTCAGCCCTCGTCGAAGATTGTTCCCTTCTTAACCCTGATATCCAGGCATTCCCTTTGGATAAGGTTTCTTTCAATGGGTCAAGCTTTCGAATTTGACAACACATGTTCGGGTGTTTCTCCCATAGCTTATCCCCATATGCATCTGCCTGCTCTTTGATAGTCAGACTGGGCGTTTTCATGAGTATGTTCAGCCCCGGATAAGTGTCCTTCACTTTTTCAATGATTTCATACGTTTCCTTGAAATGAACGCCTGTATCCAGGAAAACAATGTTCGCAAGGGGTTGTACTTTGGATATGAGGTCAATAAGTACAATGCCCTCAATCCCGAAACTACACGCATACACTACACTTTCACCGTAATGGTTATAGGCCCATTTCAGGACGTGCAATGCCCCTTTATAGACCGGATCCACTTCAAAATCCAAGGTTGGTTGTTTCCAAGTTTCATAGGTTAACATGATACACACCTTTCCCTGATGCTTATCCAACTAAAAAGAGGCGATAACAAGATAATGGGGATCCCCTTTATCCAGCTATGCGCCTCTAGTTTGTCTAGTCAGCTTATTTAATTCGGACTTTCTCATTTTTCTCTAACTGAATGACTTTACCATTCTGAACCACGATGGTTATCGATCCGAAATTCATCGTTTTCAACATAGAAGTGATTTTGTCCACGACTGCCTCATACCCAGCTTCATGATTATTATCGTTCGCCACATGATCCCCCCAATTTTCATCTTATCCAGAAAAAAATCAAGAAAAAAACAACCCCCCATTTTGGAAAGTTGTACAGGTAAGTTTACCTTATCTTCCAAAATGACTTTACATTTTGCTGGAATTAGCACCTTACAATACGTAGGTTGCTGGGCTTCACAGGGCCAGATCCCTCCACCTCTCTGGATAAGAGTTATTCTTTTTAATATTCTAAATAATATCACACTTCCAGGGAAAGTCAACCCGAGTTTCTCTATCGGATTTATGTCTTTCTGCTTATTTTGTGGAAAAATTTCAATCCTACTTATCTTTATTCCTTTATTCGAAACTTTACTACACTATATTTACTTAATGACGATAAAACTGAAATGTCAGTTTCCCGTCGATCACTTTCTTTTCGTCTTGATTTATGGCTGAAACGTTAAAACGTGCATGATCGATCCCTGTTTCAACTACTTCTGCTCTTAAAGTAATCACGTCGTGGAGGAAGACCATTCCTTTAAACCGTACTGAATACTCCCTCATATATCCTTCTTCATAGTAATCACTGAAAAGCTTGGACAGATTGCCCATTGTCCACATTCCGTGGGCAATGATTCCACGGAGACCAAGTTTACGTGCTTCTTCATCTATTGTATGAATGGGGTTATAATCCCCCGAAGCCCCTGCATATTTGATCAGGTCGATTCTCGTAACAGGTTCTAACTCAACTTCGGGAAGAAATTCACCGATACGATAGGACGATAGTACAGTCATTTTCCTAACCTCTCCCTTACTGCTTCTGTGATGATGACAATGGATTCCGCCGTAAAAATCCTGATCCCTGCCTGATCTTCACCAATGTCTTCTATCACAAGGAAACCTAATGTTCCATCCGAGCCTTTACGTTCATAGTAATCTTTTATTTCGGTATGACAGTGAATACGTTCACCAACTTTAAGTGGTCTTTTATAGTGAAAAGTTTGTTCCCCATGGATTAACCCGATGTTTGGAAGATGAAACCCTTCAATCGTTCCATAATCAAACACACGGGGAAATGTAGGGGGAGCGATATTGTCCTTGTAACGAGATCGTTTACCTGCTTTTTCATCAACATATAGAGGGTGGGGATCTTTGATGGCTTCTGCGAATTTCCTCACCGCCCCTCTCTCCACATCATTTGCTACGGATGTTGAACGCTTGCCTATATGAGATTGAAACATACCATTCTCCTCCTGTTAAGCTTTGGGACCTCCGGCTACGTAAAGCACTTGACCATTGACAAAAGATGACTTTTCATCTGCAAAAAACGCCACTGCATGTGCGATATCTTCCGGCTGTCCGCTTCTACCGACAGGAATCCCTTGAAGACTAGCCTCTACCAGCTGTTCAAACGTGATTCCGATTCTCTTTGCCGTCTCCCTGGTCATTTCTGTTTCAATAAAACCTGGAGCTACTGCATTCGTTGTGATTCCGAAAGGACCCAACTCAATGGCAAGGGTTTTCGTTAACCCTTGTAACCCGGCTTTAGCCGTGGAGTAGTTTGCCTGTCCCCTGTTCCCGAGAGCCGAGGTAGAAGAAATATTGATGATCCGTCCGAATTTTTTCTTCACCATATACTCTTGAACTGCTTTTGCCACATTAAACGAACCCTTCAAATGGACATCCATGACCGTCTGCCAGTCGTTGTCACTCATTTTAAATAGCAGGTTATCTCTGATGACCCCGGCATTATTGACGACAATATCAATAGAACCAAAGGTATCGACTACTTCCTTGACAGCCATCTCCACTTCCTGAGACTGAACTACATTGGCCACTTTTATATAAACATCATATTGTTCTAACTCCGCACCCACATTACTTAAAGCTTTTTCATTTACATCAAGGATGGCTACTTTTGCACCTTCTTCCGCAAAGAAACTGGCGATTGATTTCCCGATTCCTCTGCTTCCCCCTGTCACTAAAGCTACTTTTCCTTTAAATCGTTCACCCATACATACAACCTCCCAGCCTTGTACAATTTGTCTTATTTCTCCGTTTTAATAGATACCTTAAAATGATCCGTTTTTAAATCTATCCAAGACGATTTAATGCAGCCTCGTTCCCCAGGATGATCAAGGATTTCGCGAATCGGTCAAAATCCTTAAAGCGGGGATCTTTTGTTTGGCCCATTTTATACCGGTAGTAAATCTGCTGGACGATAACGGCGAGCTTAAAATAGGCAAAGGATAAATAGAAATGAATGTGATCCACATCCCTTCCACTCTTTCTGGCATATTCTTCGATAAATTGTGCTCTGCTGTAGAAGCCCTCCATCACCGTTACAGGAGGCTTACCAATTCCGAATTTCAATAATTCAGGGTCATCATATTGGATCCAGTATCCCATGGCCACCCCCAAATCTGCCAGGGGATCTCCTACAGTTGCCATCTCCCAGTCAAATAGACCCACCATGGACTTCAGGTCAGAAGAGAACATGGCATTGTTCAATTTATAGTCGTAATGGATGATAGTGGCTTCAGCATTGCTCGGTACATTCTTCATCAGCCATTGTGTCAGTTGACCAACCTCAAGGATTTCGCTGGTCTTCGCACGTTCGTACCTCCTAACCCACCCATGCACTTGCCTTTCCATAAAATGGTCAGGCCTGCTGATTTCATGAAGACCTGTCAGACGTGGATCGATGGAATGAAGTTCAACCAGTTTAGAAACCATCTCCTCTGAGATTCTCTTGCATACATCGGGTGTGACATGAAGGTGTGGAGGAAATGAAGTATCAAATACTTCACCCTTTTTCCGTTCCATGATAAAGAATGGAGTGCCCACAATACTTTCTTCATCTGAGAATACGTACGGCTCGGGTGTAACACCGAATAAAGGTTGGATTTCCGACAGGATACGATATTCCCTTTTCATATCATGGGCCTTTGGCGCGACGGGTCCTAAAGGAGGACGCCTCAGAACCCCTTCCCAATCACCCATTTTTAATAGATACGTAAGATTGGAGTGCCCGGCAGAAAATTGCTGAATCAAAAGCTCTTCTTGCATCAGTTCAGGAAAATGTTCATCCAGGAACTTTTTTATATTCGACCTATCCAATTCTTCTCCCTTTCGTACCGATACTGTTTCATACGCTGCTTGATCAGTCATTTAACCCCTCCGAAATTAAAATATTCAGTTTTTCACGGACACAGATGTTCGGTTAACTGCGCCTTTAACAGTTCAGGAATCATTTGGCTTTGCTGCTGAAGAAAATCGAAATAAACCATTACCGCACTTCCCCCTGGCAATCAGTTGATCCGTTTTCCCACACAAAATATCATGCTCTAACTGAAAGCTCTTTGAACCGATTTTTGACAGGCAGGTGGTGACCTTCAACTCTTGATTAAAATAACCTTGAGAAACAAAGTCACATTTGGTTGAAGCCAAAATAAACCGCCAGTCCGTCGTGTCCATTTCGAATCCCAAGGCTTCAAAAAATTTAATTCTTGCTTCTTCCAAGTATATAAAATAGGTTATATTGTTGATATGACCTAATGCATCTGTTTCGCAAAATCGACTCGTTACCGTGATGCTTTCCATTATTTATTCCCTTCTCCCTTCGTAAAGACCAACCATTCAGTATGCTATGAAGGGGAGGTCTGTACTCCTCTTCCCTTTTAGCCCTCTTCAATTCCTCTTAAAATCATTTCGACGAAAGTCCCTGCAATTTCCCCTTCCAGATTTCGAACCATCAGGTTTATACCATTGGTAGCTCCAGTTCATCATCCCGAGTATTCCGAATGTCACAATCGACACGTCAAAGTCCTTACGAAAGTCTCCTTTCCTTTTACCATCATCAAGAAGAGCTTCGATATTATATCGATACATATCCCGCTTTGGCTCAATTATTTCCAGGCTTTCCTGACTCAGATGCCTGATTTCCCTGAAGAAAACTTTGGCGCTGCTCCCTTGTTCCTTAATGTCCACTATGGAAAGATGGACGATGTCAAAAAGCTTTTCTCTGTAGCTTTTACCGTCATCTTTAAGTATACTTTCCTGTTTTGACAACAATTCATTTATATAGCGGATGTGAATTTCACGTAAAAGCTCTTCTTTACTCGAGTAATAGTAATAAAATGTTCCCTTTGTTACCCCGATTGATTCTACTATGTCCTGAATGGAAGTAACGGTAAAACCTTTTTCATCAAATAAACGTATAGCATGATCTGTCAGTTTCTCTTTCATAAATAGTCCTCTCAATCTGTTAAAAGATCACATGGATGATATCACATTCCTGTTTTTGTTTTGAAAGGGTCACCACCATTTACATACAGCGTGCAACGGTAATAAAAAGATTCCCTATGGACACCATTCTTTTCATCCGATTCCATCGGTGATGATGTTCACCCTCCTTTTAGCGTTATCTGCCCTCACTCTTTAGCTCACCACGGCAGAATCTTTATCATATTTTAGAAGTTCCAATTTGGCCAATTGTGCCCTGTGCACCTCATCGGGTCCATCGGCAAGACGTAATGTACGGGCATTTGCCCATTGTGCCGCCAGTGTAGAATCTTCTGAAACCCCGGCTGCCCCAAATGCCTGAATTGCCCTGTCAATCACTCGCAATGCCATGGATGGAGCCACCACCTTAATCATGGCGATTTCCTGTTTTGCAGCTTTATTACCCACTGTGTCCATCATATGAGCCGCTTTCATCGTCAGAAGACGCGCCTGCTCGATTTCAATCCTCGAATCCGCAATCCATTCTTGTACAACGCCTTGTCCAGCCAGTGGTTTCCCAAATGCTTCACGCGTCCGAACGCGCTTACATAATTCTTCCAGGGCTCGCTCTGCTGCACCTATTAAACGCATGCAATGATGAATCCGTCCCGGACCAAGCCTTCCCTGAGCAATGGCAAACCCTTTTCCTTCTGCCCAGATCATATTCTCAAGAGGAACCCTGACATTCGTAAAAGTGATGTCTCCGTGGCCATGGGGGGCATGGTCGTATCCGAAAACCGGAAGCATTCGTTCTATTTTCACACCCTGTGTATTCAAAGGGACGATGATCATGGATTGTTGTTCATGCCGAATTGCTGTAGGATCGGTTTTCCCCATTAAAATGGTAAAGCTGCATCGTGGGTCCCCGGCCCCGGAAGACCACCATTTCTTCGCATTTATGACATATTCATCACCATCCCTTATAATACTTGCTTTAATATTCGTCGCATCGGATGACGCAATGTCAGGCTCTGTCATAGAGAAACAAGATCGGATCTCACCTTGAAGGAGGGGGCGAAGATATTGCTCTTTTTGGCTTGGTGTCCCGTAACGTTCCAGCACTTCCATATTACCTGTGTCAGGTGCGCTGCAATTAAAGATTTCAGGCCCGATCAGGGATCTGCCCATTATTTCGCAGAGAGGTGCATATTCAATATTCTTCAGTCCGGCTCCATATTCGCTTTCAGGGAGGAATAGATTCCATAAACCTTGTTTCCTTGCTGTTGCCTTTAACTCTTCCATGATTGCAGGAACGGCACTCCATCTGTTTTCCTGTTGATTTAATTGCTGTTCATAAACAGCTTCACTCGGATATACGTATTCTTGCATGAACCGTGACAGTTTATTTTGATATTCTTGTACTTTGGGAGAATGGGAGAAATCCATTAAATCCTTCCTTTCCGGTTTTCATACATTCAGGATTCACTTGGCTGATGAGCCGCCGTCAACGACTAGAACTGCACCAGTGACAAAGTCAGATGCGTTGGATGAAAGAAACAGGGCCGCTCCTTTGAGGTCATTTTCGTTACCGAAGCGGTTTAGCGGAGTTCCGTCCAAAATGGCTTCACCTGCCTGGGACAGGACACCTTTGGACATTTTGGTCGGGAAGAATCCCGGGGCTATGGCATTTACATGGATCCCCCGTGATCCCCATTTGACCGCCAAATCTTTCGTGAAATGTATGACAGCCGCTTTACTGGTACTGTAACCGATGGCATCCATATAGCGGGGGTCTGTCCCTTGTAGACCGGCTACGGATGCAATATTAATGATTTTCCCTGCTCCTTGTTCGATCATGAGTTTCCCGACTGTCTGAGACATGAGGAAGGTGCCGTTCACGTTCACATTCATGACTTTCTGCCAAGCTTCATAGGGCATCTCCTCTGCCGGCGCACCCCAGGAAGCACCGCTGTTATTCACTAAAATATCTATTCTTCCAAACTTCTTTTTGGTTTCATCTACAACATGCTGTACGTCTTCGGGATTGGTGACATCGCACCTCATTGCAAGTGAACGGACGCCCATCCCTTCTAATTCTTTTTTCACGATTTCACACGCTTCCACATTCCTGGAACATAGAACAACGGTTGCCCCTGCTTCAGCAAATCCCGTAGCGATCTGTTTTCCCAACCCCCTTCCTCCACCTGTGACGAGGGCCACCTTTCCTGAAAGATCGAATAATTCCTTTACATGCATGATTCAGCCTCCTTATTCTTACAGAAATTCCATTCACATACCCAAGATACTAACCGGTTGGTATGTACACTATCATCGTAAATAATATAGTCAGAATTTTCAATTATAATGACTTGAAATCATCCTTTATTCTTACGTTATTCAGGTAGTGATCCCTACAGGACAAAAATTCGAATCACCTTATAAGCATAGTCAAATGCAAAGAAGCTACCAGACGCCATTTCCTGGTAGCTTCTCGTACGTACTGATATCTTTATTTATCTCCAGGGTTTGCCCTGGCACCATTCTAGTAGTGCACTTATCCTGTTTCACCTTTGGGAAGCGTCTCTTTATGCTTCTGCTTCAACCATTTCTTTGTTATACGTTTCTGTGTCCAAGTCTCCCGTCACCTTACTTGTTATGATTCCTGATGTCATTGCACCACTTACGTTTACCGCTGTTCGCCCCATATCGATTAATGGTTCAACAGAAATCAATAGACCCGCAAGTGCCACCGGAAGATCCATTGCAGAAAGTACCAGGATCGCAGCGAAAGTTGCTCCTCCCCCGACTCCGGCAACACCAAAGGAACTGATGGCCACAATGATGATAAGGGTAAAAATAAAGGAAGGTGTCAACGGATTGATACCTACCGTTGGAGCGATCATCACGGCAAGCATGGCAGGGTATACACCTGCACAGCCGTTCTGACCGATGGATAACCCGAATGATCCTGAAAAGTTGGCTATTCCTTCTGAAACACCAAGCTGATTCTTTTGTGTTTGAATGTTGAGAGGTAAAGTTCCTGCGCTGGATCTTGACGTAAAAGCAAATGCCAATACCGGTAATACTTTTTTCATGTATGTCACAGGATTTAATCCTGCAAGTGTCAGCATCATTAAATGGATGGCAAACATTATCAGCAAGGCAACATACGAAGCACCTACAAATTCACCCAGCTTCATAATGGCATCAAAATTGCTCAATGCCACCGTTTTAGCCATAATGGCTAATACACCGTATGGAGTAAGTCTCAACACCATCGTCACGATCCTCATAATGACAGCATAGAGTGATTCGACCATTTTTTTGAAGAAAGCAGCTGCTTCCGGTTCCTTGCGCTGGACCCCAAGGTATGCTATTCCGATGAATGCTGAGAAAATCACAACGGCAATGGTTGAGGTTGCTCTTTGGCCCGTGAAATCGAAGAATGGATTAGCAGGTAAAAGCTCCAGAATTTTTTGTGGATAACTTTGACCTTCCAGCGCAGTCGCTCTCTCCTCTAATTGCGCACCCCTTGCCGCTTCTGCATCTCCTTGATCGATCTGAATGGCTTCGAGATCAAAAGCAACTGTGGTGCCAATACCTACAGCTGCAGCTACTGCAGTGGTTCCTACCAGCAATCCAATAATCAGAATGGAAATCTTCCCTAAGTTATGAGAGCGCTTTAATTTAGTGAAAGCTGATAGAATAGAGATAAATACCAAAGGCATTACAATCATTTGCAGCAGTTTGATGTAGCCGGTCCCAACGATATTGAACCACTCAATGGATTGGGTCAGATTTTCATCTGCTGCCTCATATACCCACTGGAGGCCAAAGCCAAATAATATCCCAAGTCCAAGTGCCGTAAACACCCGTTTGGAAAACGAAAACTTTTTCTTTTGCATATAAAGTAAAACACCAATGAGAACAAGAAACACCAAAATAGTTAACAATACAAACCAAACATTCATTCTTACCCCTCCCTCTTATCTTTGATGATGATACAAGTCAGACCGAGGTCTACTGTATAGGTATGATGGGAGAGGGAGAGATATGTTTCCGTAATGGATTATTTTTGCCATTGGACAACCCTCACGACTCAAGCAGGGTATCACGGACTGCACGCGCCAACATTCCCGTCCGGCAAGGATTCCTTGAAATGGCGGAAATGACCGCAACCCCGTCCGCACCTGCCTTCAACACCTGAGAGGCATTTTTTTCATGTATTCCACCGATCCCGACCAGGGGAATGCCAATGCCCCCGGCCCTTATAGACTGGATGACTCCCGGACCCCGAACCTTTCTGCAATCCTGCTTTGTATCCGTAGGAAACATGGGACCCACCCCAAGATAATCTGCACCAGATTCCATAGCCAATCCGGCTTCTTTCCTATTATGGCACGAAACCCCGAGCAGCTTGCCCCCGATTTTCCGGCGCACACCTTCAATAGGTGCATCCTCCTGTCCGATATGTACGCCATCTGCATCGATAAACAGTGCCAGCTCTACGTCGTCATTCACGATGAATGGGACACCGTATTTCCGGCACATATGTCTGAAGCTCAATGGCAAGTTTCACTCTCGCATGTCCTTTTAACCCTTTCGTTCCTTTTTCCCGGAACTGAAACATCGTAATGCCTCCTACAATGGCTTCTTCCAACACCAGGACGGGATGCTTCACACAATTTTGGCTCCCCATTATAAAATATAACTCCAGGCTTTCGCGGAGATTCATATCTTCATTCCAGCCTGATAAGCCCAATGATTCGTGGGACCATGATGAGTTCCGATACCCAAAGTGTCGCTGATTGCTGCTGTTATAAAATGTTTTGCCGTTTGAACCGATTCATGGACCGTAAGACCCTTCGCCAATTGGGCTGTGATCACTGCAGAAAAGGTGCAGCCTGTACCATGTGTATGAGGTGTGGAGACCCTGGGGCTTGTATACGTATAAAACCTCTTCCCGTCAAAGAGTATGTCCGTTGCCAGATAAGATTCGGCTCCCGATTGGTGACCGCCTTTGATGACCACATGTTTTGCCCCCATATGGAATAATGCTTCTGCTGCTTTCATACAATCACCATCATTCTGGATGTCCATGCCTGTAAGTGCCTCAGCCTCTGGAATATTTGGGGTTATCACATAGGCAAGTGGAAGCAGTAAATGCTTAAGTGCATATACTGCTTCTTCTTCCAGCAACGGAGCTCCACCTTTTGCCACCATTACGGGATCCACCACCAGAATATCCCAGGAGTGTGAATGGAGAAACGCGGCTGTTTCCGAAATGATATCCCCATTCACCAACATACCTGTCTTGACCGCTTGTGGCGTCAAATCTTCTGCAATGGAGTTCAATTGCTCTATGACCGTCTCCGATGATAACGGATACACACTTTGTACTCCTTTTGTATTTTGCGCCGTAACCGCGGTCACAGCAGACATGCCATACACCTTCATTTCCTGAAACGTTTTAAGATCCGCCTGAATACCTGCTCCTCCCCCGCTATCTGACCCAGCGATCGTCAATGCTTTTTGAATCATTTTTCCGCCTCCAATCAACCTAAGTAACGATGATAAATCGATTTTGCTTCCTTCATATCTTTGGTGCCGTGAATGAGGGTCCGCCCATCCTTGAAGAGAACCATCCGAAATGGCGGGACTTGAATGGAAACCAGGTAGGGAGTGACATCCGCCTGGACGCCTTTACTTTTTAGAGATTCTGCAATAGTACGAAGATTCACCTCCAGTGGTGATGATGGTCTTATTTGAACAGAATCCCTGCCGCAAAGAACAGCCGTTTTCGTTTGATTTTCATACTTTAGAAAAGGATAAATCCGTTGTTCTCCACATGATGCACACCCTTCTCTTTTTAGCTTCCTTACATCCATTTCCGTATGTTCATTTCTCCAAAGATCGAAGGAGAGTACTTTTTGACTCAATGCATCAAAATCTTCCACTAACAGTTTCAATGCTTCTGTTGTCTGGTATGAAGCTACCATGGAGACGGCAGGACTGATGATCCCGGCTGTATCGCACGTAAGTCCACCTATGGGAACCCTTTCGATTAAACACTGTAGACACGGGGTAATTCCCGGGATAATGGTGAATGAAACTCCGTAACTTCCTACACAGGCACCATAAATCCAGGGAATTCCATATTTTTGAGACACGTCATTGATCATCATCCTGGTATCAAAATTATCCGTAGCGTCCATGATAAGATCCACACCTTGGACAAGCCTGATCAGCTCTTCCGGCATGATGTCCATGATGTGACCTTCAATATCAACAGCCGAATTAATCTCCCGCAACCTCTTTTCTGCTGCTACAGTTTTTGGGAGACGTTCTTTTGCATCATCTTCATTGTAGAGTTGCTGGCGCTGTAGATTGCTCCATTCCACATAATCACGGTCTACAATGGTCAGCTTCCCGATTCCTGCACGCACAAGGGCTTCGGCATTACTTGTTCCAAGTGCGCCGGCACCTATGATTAACACATGTTTTTCCTTTATTCTTTTCTGACCTCTTGATCCAATAGGACTGAACAACATTTGCCTTGAATATCTATCCTCACTCAAACACTCATCCCCTCTGAAGGGCTGCTGGCTGTTGCATATCGTTTCTTCGGGATTCTCCCCGCTTCAAAACCGAACCTGCCCGCCTCAATCGCAAGCCTCATGGCATGAGCCATTTTGACCGGGTCGACAGCAGAAGATACGGCCGTATTAAGTAATACGGCATCTGCACCGAGTTCCATAGCGAGAGCTGCATCTGCAGGAGAACCAATCCCGGCATCAATAATGACAGGGACCTTTGCCTGTTCAATGATAAAGCTTAAATTGACTGGATTAATGATTCCTTGCCCGGACCCTATCGGGGATGCACCCGGCATGATGGCATGGGCCCCCAACTCTTCCAACCTTTTTGCAAGAACCACGTCATCAGAAGTATAAGGAAGAACCGTAAACCCTTCTTTTATTAATTCTTCTGTCGCTTTCAATGTTTCAACCGGATCGGGGAGCAGTGTTTTATTGCACCCGATCACTTCCACTTTAATCATGTCACATAGCCCTGAAGCCCTCGCTAATTGAGCATGCCTGACAGCTTCCTGTGCTGTTTTTGCTCCTGCAGTATTCGGTAATAATGAGTAGTTTTCAAGGTTCAGTTTTTCCAGGAAATTAGGCTGACCCGGTTCAAATATATTCATGCGCCTGACTGTAAACGTAAGTATTTCAGCTCCTGAAGCCTCTACTGCTTTCTTCTGGATATCAAAATCAGGATATTTACCTGTTCCTAATAATAGTCTTGAATGAAAGGTATACTTACCGATTTTCAACATCTTAACCGCCTCCTACAAATTGGACAAGTTCAATCGTATCCCCGTTTTTTACTTCTGCTGTTTCATGATGACCTTTTTCAAGAATGATTCCATTCTGTTCAACGATTATCAACCGATTTACACATTTAAGATGGTGGATTAAATCAGCGATGGTCCTTATTGTTTCTGGAACCGTCACCAATTGACCATTTAAGCGCAATTCCACTGTCTTCACCCCCTCCTATACTCTGCCTGTGGATAGGGAATGTCCTTTTCAATCATGGCTGCTACCAATTCACCTGTGATCGGGGCAAGAAGAATCCCATTCCGGTAATGTCCCGTGGCAACGGACAGGCCATCCCATTCCTCACTTCTCCCAATGAAAGGCATTCCCCCTTCAGTTTGAGGTCGTATACCTGACCAGGCTTTTTCCCATTCTGCATAGGATAAATCGGGCAGTATCCCTGTCGCAAGCTTCATGAGATGCATTAATCCATCTATGGAAATGGTTTCGTCGAAAGTATGTGATTTCTCTGTTGCACCGATTAAAAGCCTGCCTCCCATCTTCGGAACAATATAACAGTCCTCTGTGAATATGGTACGTTTCACCATTCTGGGTGAAGCTTTAACAGAAAAACATTCTCCTTTAACTGGATAAGATTGAAAAGGAACATTTAGCTTAGTCAGCAGGGACTGACTCCAGGCGCCCCCCGCAATGACCGTTTCCTTTGCGCTAAAAGGACCTGCGGAGGTCTGAACACCCTCTATCCTGTTGCCTTTTATAATAAAATCATGAACGTCCGTAAATTCTTTTATTTCCGCACCCAATCTAACCGCCGCAAATCCCAACCCCTGCACAATCATCGGAGCTGATATATTTCCATCCTTCGGGATCCATAGACCTCCTGTCATGTCCTTGGATAAATGAGGTTCATAGAAAGACAGACTGCCAGGGGATAACCACTCAAGCCCTTCTTCTTTTTCTGCAATGGATGTAAGCTCCAGTAAACCCTTCGCGTCTTCCTCTGTCTTCGCCAATTTAATCATCCCGTTTTCTACATATTGAATATCGATCCCTGTTAATTCTTTTAGCTCCTCAGCTAATCCTGGGTACATATCCCGACTCGCCTTTGCCAACTTGTATAGAGGGCTTCCGCCGTGTAATTCTGTCTGGACGCCAAGCATTCCTGCGGCGGCCTGAGATGCTTTTCCCCCGAGCTGATTCCTCTCAAGAAGGAGGACACTCCTTCCTCTTTTACATAACTGATAAGCGATGGAGCAGCCAATCACTCCTCCCCCCACAATCAGTACGTCATATGTCTTTACCATACCAGTTCACCTCCTTACGCAGTTCTTTATCATAAGAGCTGGCTGCCTTTACGGGATCCCCTGCAAGAAAAATTCCTGATAAGACCGCGATCCCCCTTGCTCCTGTCTGCATGACTTCCGCGACTCTCTCAGGTGTGATGCCACCGATCGCAATAGTGGGTACAGGTACGGACTGAACCACTCTCTTGAATCTTGCCAATCCAATACCCGCTTTCCCAGGTTTCGAAGAAGTCGCATACACATTCCCGCAAAGCAAAAAATCAGTTCCACCTGTAAATGCCTCCACTGCTTCTCCTTCAGAATGAACAGACGACCCCAATCTTAGTGAGGGAAAGGCATTCTTCACTAAATGGATGTGGGCACTTTGATGGCCAAGCTGGACTCCTCCTGCGTTCTTCATAAGGGCTATGTCCGCACGGTCATTGATATGGATTTTCTCCAAAGGGATCCCTTCTTTCTCAAGCTTTTCAACGGCCACTATTATCTGTTTACTTGTCCATCGTTTTTCACGCAGGTGAAACAGGTCTACAAATGGGGAAATGTGTTTCGAGATCTCCACGAACTGTTCCATTGATTGTTTCCCAGTGGATATGACATGAAGTTGTCCTTTGGATTCACCTCTCATGACGAACATCTCCCACGGGGAAAATGGGCAGGTGGATGGAAGCATAAAGGCTGACCAATATGATGAGGAGAATGCTGCCAACAAAGTATCCATCATATCTTGAAAACCCCACTCGATAGTAGTAAGATCGTTCCCCTTCCCCTTTAAATCCCTTCGTTTCCATCGCCACGGCGATCCGGTGTGCCTTTCTGATGCTTTGGGCCAGGAGCGGGATCATGTAGCATTTCATTTTGTAGATCAGATTTCGACTTTCATCTATCCCCCTGACTTTCATGGCATTGCGGATCGTGACGATTTCCTCTGCCATTATGGGGATGAGCCTGAAAGCAGCCATAAAGCTATAGGCGTACTTAGGCTTTACTTTCATCTGCTGCATAAGTGAATAAAAGAGAAGCACAGGCTTTGTCGTTATCACAAATAATAAGCCCAATACAGCAAATACAAAGGCTCTGACCCCGACATGAATCCCACGGTAAAAGCTTTCTTCCGTTACCTGTATCAATCCCCACTTCAGCCATATCGTCTCCCCTTTACCGAAAAGGATCATCGATGAAGAAGTGGAAAGAAAAACAAACAGAAATGGCAGGATCATAAGTATCATGATCCTTCTAGGAAGCCCTGAGAAGAACCAGAGCATGAAAGAAATAAGCAGGGTCAAATAAACCAGCCAGTTGAGGTGATGAACAAATAGAATGAAAAGAAACACTCCGCTCAAGGCCAATAACTTGAAGCTTGGATTTAAGTGATGCAGCCATGTATCCTTATAGTTGATTTCTAGATTCATAGTGCTTTTCTCCTAACAACTTCATTATCAAGATCTTGAACAAGCTTTCCTTTCTCAATCACCCATTTTCTTGTTGCATAGTGGTCCATAATCATCTGATCGTGCGTTACCATTAGAATGGTATATCCTTCTTTTTGGTATACCTGGAGCATGTCAAGGAGGGCGAATGTATTGCTGGCATCCTGACCGAAAGTTGGCTCATCTAACAATAAAATTCCTTTGTCCATGACGATGGATGCTGCGACGCTTAATCTCCGCTTTTGGCCCATGGATAAATGATAGGGATGGTGAAATTTATAAGATAAGAGCTTGAATCGTTTCAGAAGTCTGTGAACCTTTCTCTTGACAGTTTCTTCCTCCATCCCCTGTAATCGATAGGTATACGCCACCTCTTCAAAAACAGAGTTTGTGACGAACTGAAATTCAGGGTTCTGGAATACAAACGCACAATCTGGAGGCAAATCCCTTCCCCCCTACCTGTATTCCATCCACTTCATAAGTTCCGGTCGTTCGAATAAAATGCATGAGACTATGCAGGAATGTTGACTTGCCTGCGCCGTTCTCCCCCTTGATGGCAATCCAGTCCCCAACATGGATTGTCGCTTTTGGGATATGTATTTTCACTTCTTTTTTCACATATCCCCTGAAGTCTTCCAAGTTTAATTTTATAGGTCCCGGAACCTTTAGCACCGAAGGGGGGCGGGATGACAAGTGGTCCTCCCACGCTTCGGGATACCAAACCCCGAGCTCCTTCAATGTGTCCCTGTATTTGGATAAAATGTTTTCCTTGGATCCATCCGCCAGGATATTCCCATGTTCATTGAATAGGATGATGCGATCAATGATTTCCAATACGTGATCCAGCTTGTGCTCAATGATAAGCAGTGTCTTATCCTGACATGTTTCCTTGACGATATCCCAAATGGATTTCGTACTTTCCACGTCTAACATCGAAGTGGGCTCATCTAGGAACAGAGTATCAGGCTCAAGGGCCAATACTGAGGCTATGGCCAATTTCTGCTTCATTCCTCCAGAGAGTGTGGAGATTTTCGTATGTGGATCTTGTAGCTTTAACTTTACGCTATCCAACAGCAAATCAATCTTCCCCGGCATTTCTTCACGGGGAACTTGTACATTTTCTAAAACAAAGGCGAGTTCCTCATCTGCATAAGGCATGCAAAATTGAGAGTCTGGATCTTGAAATACAAATCCCCATGAATCCGGATGTTCAATGGAAGAGCATTTCATCGGGACATCAACTGCTTGTGGGATTATTCCTGCCAATACATGAAGAAAGGTTGATTTCCCTGATCCAGATGGTCCTAAAAGCAAAACTTTTTCTCCACTGCGAATAGCCAAATCTAAATCGTTAAACAACAATTTTTCTGATTTTGGGAATTTCAAGCGCAAATTTTCCACATGCATTACATCATCTCTCCCTTATCCATCCAATGCATCGAACTCTTTCTGATCCGCTCTTCTGACCAGGTTTGTGACGCCTGTGTTCTCCAATGCCCTTACCAGATAATAGGAACCAATCCCCGCAATGACAATGGAGCCTAACAGTCTTGCAGGCAATGAACAGGGATAAATTCCATACTGCCAAATCCCCCATATACCCTTTAAAGTAGTCCAAGAGTATGGAGCCGAAAGCAGAGCCCACGGCTGCAGCACAGATCACCAGAAGGTCATACCGTTTATAACGGGTCAATAGAAAGACCAATTCTGCAAACAACCCCTGAATCATGCCGAACAGGAGTACTTCAAGGCCCCATTCAGAACCCATCAAAAATTCTCCGGAAGACGCTGCAATCTCAGCTAATAGTGCCACACCGGGCTTTCTTAGGATCAAAAATGCGACAGTTGCGGCCATAAACCACATCCCGTAAATAAGTTGATCAGCATGTATCCCCAATGGTTTTAACACATTATAGAGAGGTCCCCAAAGCTTGTAAATAATCCCGAAACCAATTGAAATGACCACAGTTATTAAGATGTCCGTCAATTTTAATCTAGACATGTACATCACCTTCGCTTCCCGAAGTCAGTACAGATTGAAATGACCACTCTTCCATGGTGTATGCCATTTCCCAAAACTGCAGCTCATAGATGCTGCTTACGATAAAATTCTCTCTCATTCTTACTTTGTCTGATTCAGACATCGTTTCCGCTAATTCATTGAGTCGGATGATTTGCTCCTCCACCAATTCCCTGAACCACTCCCCGCCATAAGCTGCAATCCATTCCTGGTAGATGGTCTCTTCTGGAGTACACGCCTTCAGCCTTTCTCCTATTTCGTAATAGAGCCAGTAACAAGGAAGGATGGTGGCCAGTATGTCTGCGAGACCTCCAAGCTGTGCGGAACGATACATATGAGATGTGTATGCATAAGCCGTGGGAGAAGGTTTAAATTCCCTTTTTTTCTACTTCCGTGATTCCTAATCGTTCAGAAAAATTCTTATGAAGGGAGAGCTCTGCTTCATTCGTTCCCACAGCATGTGCTGCCATTCGTGATGTAGTATGTAAATCCATTGCCTTCGCAGCTCCCAGAGCCTGCACTTTGGAAAAATGAGTGAGGTAATAGGCATCCTGCAGGATGTAGTATCTGAAGTTCTCAATGGGGAGTGTTCCGTCACCGATTCCTTTGACGAAGGGATGTTGAAAGCTTGCTTCCCAGATTTCTTTCACTTCATTTCTTAAAAACATAGAAAATGACATTGTCTCTTACTCCTTTTCCAGACGACCCGAACAGGCAATAAAAAAAAGCCACTTCCCGCTATGCATACAGCATACAGAAAGTGGCTTGAGATCATAGGAATAAACGGATATTCTACGTGACCATCAAACACCACTTCCCTCCGCTGGTCTCAACCAGATCAGGTTCAAAGGGTCTTAAAGTCACACTTTAATCTCAGCCTTTTACAAGGCACCCCTAGTGGATCGTCCAATTAAATTTTGTATTCGAAGCTATCGTACCATGATTCTTTTACTTGTCAATACTTTTTATCTATCTATCACTGATTGATCATGAGTAAAAACCCATTGATATCATAGAACAGACCAACAAAAAACCCTATTTAAAATCCATAAAAAAATTTCTTCAGCAAATAAATTCACGACTCTGCAAAAAAATGTATAAATATAATAAATAATGAATTAAAATTGATGATTTCCATGCTAAAACAGGACGAACCTCCATCATCAAGGTTCGTCCCTGTCCCATTATTTAAACCATCCCTTTTCTCTTGATTGGGTGATGGCTTCGATTCGATTTTTGACTTCCAATTTGTCCAGGATGGTTGAGATGTAGTTACGGACGGTACCCGTTTTAAGGCTGAGTTCGTCGGCGATTTCCTTAGTGTTTTTTCCGTCGGCAACAAGTTCCAGCACTTCTTTTTCCCGGTCAGTCAGGGGGGTTTTCTTCCCCATACACATCATCCATTAGTTCAGGGGCATATATACGCTTTCCGTCCATCACAAGTCGGATGGAATTGGCCAGTTCCTCACTTGGGCTATCTTTTAATAGATACCCTTTAACCCCACCCTTTAATGCACGCTGAAAATAACCTGACCGGGCAAAGGTGGTGAGGATAATGACTTTGCACTCTTCTCCCTTCAATTCCTCTGCTGCTTCGAGCCCCGTTTTTTCAGGCATTTCGATGTCCATGATACAGATATCGGGTTTAAGCTCGTGTACGAGAGCAATGGCTTCTTCACCATTGCCCGCTTTTCCGACAACCTCCATATCATCTTCCAGGCTCAGCAGCGAGCCCAGGGCACCTAACAGCATCCTCTGATCTTCAGCGATTACAATCCGAATCATTCCATTCCCTCCCTGTCAGTCTGTTTAATCACTTTAGGGACCCTCATAACCAAAGTGGTACCCTTTTCTGAAATAATCTCCAAACTTCCATTCACAAACTCCAGCCGTTCCCTCATTCCGATCAGGCCGCTGCCTTTAGAGTGTGTATATTCTTCTCCAATCCCAACACCGTCATCCTTCACCACGATGGTCATCTCTTTGTCTGTTTCTTCGATGGTGAGCTCACAGTATGATGCCTTGCTGTGTTTAACCACATTTGTAACGGCTTCTTTTAGGCACATGCTTAAAATATTTTCCAGAAACAGGGAAGTATGAGGGAAGATAAAGTCCTTTTCCACAACGAATTCGATTTCCGCGGCCTTTAACAACTGCCTGATACGGACGATTTCATCCTTCAGCCTAATCCCCCTCATTTGAGAAACCATTGTCCTGACTTCACTCAAGGCGGTTCTTGCCGTTTGTTGTACATCCTTTAATTCACTTCGGGCCTGCTCAGGATCTTTGTATACTAATTTCCGTGCCAAATCACTCTTCAAACCAATAAGAGAAAGCTTTTGCCCTAACGTATCATGCAGATCCCTGGCAATTCTCTGACGTTCCTCCTGCTTGACCAGGTCAGAAATGCGTTTATTTGCATCTTCCAACTGATCCTCCAGCAATACCTGTTTGTTCCGATTATAAATATTGAAGGGTAATAGAATGACACTGATCCAGATAATAAGAATAAATGGGAATTGTGATAAAAACAATTCATCCTGTAAGACGAAATTATAATTGATAGATGCCGTGGTCAGTACCAGATGAATGATATAGAGGGTTAGAAACGCAACCCTGTTTTTGATATTTCCATTGTAGTAAGCAATGTAAAAAGCAAAATAGATAAAATTAAACTGAATGGTCATAATGATGGATATCCCGATCAAGATCGAGGTCCATAAATACACCGGCCAATCTTTTGAAAGAAACGCAAATCGTAAAGAAATAAAAAATACGACTGTCAAGGATATCCCCACCACGATTTCAATCGTAGAGGAGGATTGAAAGATAAAATAAAAGGGGAGAATGCTGATGATGCTCCATATATATGGTGAGATTCCAGACCCTTTTTGGATATTGATTATTTTTTTCGGCATTTGCAAGACAAAACCCTCTTTTACATTCAGTATTTAAACAATGTTAGCTTTAGTATCACATAAAATCTCCCAACTTTCATTGAAAGCCATAAATTGTTCCGACCCAATTCTTCATGGAAGATCGAACCCTATGTAGGAGCGTACATTCAAATTCCTATCCTTGGCACTTCACAAGCTATCACTTAAATACACCGGATAAAAGGAAATGAAACAGGCTAATATTTCCTTTTTTGAATTGATTTTTGCTTCTGCATGACTTCATAGGATTTGTGAATAATGTCCGTCAAGACATCCCCTTTATAAACCCTTCCGATTTTCGTATTTTGCTGATAGTATTCAACGATTTCATCCAATTTCTTTGATGTTTCCTTATCAACCCTTACATTAAGCTGCATTTTCCCTTGATCTGACAAGGTTCGCCCCCCTTTTCTATCAATATGTTATCATTTGCTAGCATATTATTATCACTAGTATAGCAAATGCTACCTTTTATATATACCGGCAAATGGTCTAAATAGGCATATTCCCATGGAAAAAAGCCCGAGCGTTTATGGACCCAGGCTTTCCTTTCCATTCTATTGGTTTTTAATCGAGACTTTTACTGGTACGATATCCATTTTCACATTCAGATAAGAGTAATCATCTTTGTTCCCATCTTTATAACCCCAAAAGCCTTCCGTTTGATTTCCTTTTTTGAACGTCAATTCGAATCCTTCATCTTCAGCGAAACTATAACTCTTTACTTCTTCCTGCCCAAAGTTATCAAGGAGGCTGTAGCTTACATAATTTGCAAGGGACGGATGCGGCGTTAATACACCTGTATGAGGAAGAGCTTTATATTCATAGTATTCATAGTCTTTGGTAGAAACCTTATGATCACTGATGGAATATTCCATTGTATTTAAATTAAATTGATCACCTGAGGTAATCCATGATAAATGTATGTTTTTATACGTATGAGATGATGGTGACAGGTCTGACTGACTCAAATCCACTACTGAAACACCGCCTCTTCCCTTTATTTCAATGGTCTTAGCTTCGTTATCCACTATCATAGCCGTATCTTCATCGATTCCATAAGACCATTCATTGTCTTCCCCGTGTTCGGCGGTGGCTGCTATCAAACGTCCCAATCGTGCTTTTTTATCAAAATGCTGATCCACGATACCGTACGGGAAGAATCCTAATCCCTTCTCGAGATATCCAGGTCCGCCTTCTTGTTGGAACATTCTGTTATACGTATCTGTAAAGCCATTTGTCAGCGTGTCGAAGCTTCCACCTCCTGCAATCATCACATCGCTCATGATCGCAGCCCCTGCACTCGTTCCTCCGAGAACGGCTCCCTCTCGATAGATCTTCCAAATATTTTCAAGAGCCAATGATTTTGATCCATCTTGGTTTAACAATGACCGGGTGATATCTGTTTGATCTCCACCTACAAACCAAATGGCATCATAGTTCAAAATATTTTCTGCTACATCTGGATTATTTTTATTATTCATCCATTTAGACTCATCTTCTTCTGTTCCTTTAAAGTCATGATTCGATAGTGGAAGAATGTCAATATTTTCATCAGACACACCGTATGATGTCAGATCCACTTTAAATGCATGTGAAGACTTTAAGCTAGAACTTGCAGCCGGGATGATCCCTATCTTCCCGTTTACACCAGCCCTATTAATGAATTCGCTGTATACCTCTTCGTTACTACTCCCTAAAGCCCCCCCTGCGATTACCAGGCTTCCTTTGGTTTCGCTGTCAAAAGAACTTTCAGATACTTCTAATGAAGATGAATGAAAGTCTTTTGAAAGCTGACTATTCTTTTTAACATTCATTGATACAGGTGAGACATTCATTTCCACATGTAACAGGGAGTAAGAATCCTTTTGTCCATCCTGATAACCCCAATACCCGTTTGTTTCATCTGTCTGCCTGAACTTCAGTTCAAAACCATTTCCATCACTATCATATATATAACTGTAAACCTCTCTTACAGCCTCATTGTCCACAAGGGAATACGACAGGTAATGGGGTAATGTTCCATAGGATGATAGAACTCCAGTGGCGGGCAGTGGTTTGAAATGATAATATTCATAGCCTTTTGTTTCAACCTTATCCTCACTTATGTTGAATTCGTTCTCTTTCACATTAAGTACATCTCCGGGAGAGAGATAGCTGAGATCAATGTTCTTTATTTCTTTCCCTGTGAGGGCTGATCGGGATACATCCACTACCGTAATGTTGCTTCTGCCTACTACTGAAATGGTCTGTTTTTCATTGTTCACCACCATCGCCGTATCTTCATCAATTCCATAGGCAAAATGGGCTTTGTCCGTTTCATAGCGGATGGCTGATGCAGCCAGTCTGCCTAATCGTGATCTTTCATTAAAATGTTGATCTACGATTCCCCATTGAAAGAATCCCAGCCCTTTTTCAATGTAGACAGGTGCATATTCTTCATCCGGATGGGATACGTCTTCAGTGACAAACTGTTGACGAAGCCCTCCTAGACTGTCACCCCCCTGTAATCATCACATCACTCATGATGGCCGCTCCGGCACTTGTCCCACCCAGGACGGCTCCCTTTCGATAAATATTCCACATCTCATTTAATGCTTTCGTGTTTTTCCCATTTTTCTTCACCAATGCCTCTGTGATCTTAAGCTGGTCTCCTCCGACAAACCAAATTCCTGTCAGCTTCTTGATTCTTTCTGTTATTTCTTTCTTGAGCATTATTTTTCCATTTGCTTTCGTCTTCCTCTGAACCTGAAAAATCGTGAGCTGAAAGAGGAAGGATTTCAATCGATTTTTCATCTACACCATACGAAATCAAATCTCTTTTGAATTGATTTGATGATTTCAGAGAGCCTGAAGCAGAAGGAACGATACCAATTTTTGCTTTCTCTTTCCCTCCTGACAATTTGATGAATTCTTCGTAAACAGCCGCGTTACTGCTGCCTAAAGCTCCTCCTACAATCACTAGATTCCCCTTGATGCTACTCTTGTTTTCGTTGGCATATGCGCTGGTTGCCAAGCTGATGATAACTGTAAATACGGTCAGCATAATAAATAAATTCTTTGCTTTACCCCAATAATCATTCATCAATCTTTCCCCCTTCTATTAATCTGTCTTCCATTCATTATCATGCAATTTTCGTGCCAATTCTAAATTATCAGAATGATCGGCATTCCCAGAGACAAAGGGTTAATATGGGATATTTATGGTGAGATAAAAAATGAACCAATAAAAAAACCTCAACATTCGTAATGATACGAATGTTGAGGTTAAAACTCGTTTACCTGATATTTTCCATGCAATATGAAAGAAGGAGACTTTCTTCATCTTCTTCTAATTCAAAATCAAGATATGCTTCAGTGTTTCTTTCAACTATGGTCGACTGTACGATCCTGGAACCGCTCTCGTCACGAACAAAAATGGCTTTTATATATATACCCTGCTCGCTGTAAAGTTCATCATCCTCGGGTACTTCAATATCAAGTATAACTTCATAACGCTCTCCGCTAAGGATTCCGGTAGGATCTTTAAGTTCCTCTGCAGTATGCCTTGTAATGTTCATTTCTCTGACTTCCTTTCAATGTGAAACAAGTTTCGTTTATCACCCTATTATACACCTAAACCGGTGGATTTTAAAAACGTATTCCTCTCATCACTCTTAACCAAATGAATGGGCTTGCTGCATAATCTTCGTTATAATAGAAAGAGATACGATTTAAGGAGAGAATTCAATGAACTCTAAAGAAATGCAGGAAAAAATCATTCAAAATTATCAGAAGGACGAGCATATGATGATTCTCGTTTTCGCTCAGTGGTGCGTTAACCACGATCTTGATCCGGCTTTTCTCTACCGAAAGGCCTATCCCGATCAAGATGCTAATCCAGCCCTTTTGCAGGGGATCGACTTAACTGTACCTAAAGAAGAATCTGAAGAAATCCCTGATACGACCTTACTCGGTGTCCTCTCCCTGTTTGGAAACGATGATCTCGCACAGGTGGTGACAGAAGAGATCCGCAAACGGAAATGAGGGGGACCCTTTTAATCATTGAAACAGGCAGTATATGCGGTGAAACACTTTCTGTGTTCCACCGCCATTTTAGACCCTTCACTATTATTGCAGAAACTCACAGCTTCATAGCAGCAAGATGTATCATATTCCAGATTTCCTTTAGAAGAACATTCCGACACAATGCAACCCTGTTACTAAAAGGACAGCGCTTCCAGCGGTTACGATCAGCAACCCTCTCTTGAAATCCTCTTTCCATTCTTCTGCACCAATGAACACCAAGCCAAACCCCATCAAAACAAACGCAATGTATTTCAGGACATCAAAATCTAAAAAAATCCCCATAAAAAGAGCCATAATACCAATATAAACCAATGCAATCAAGAGAAGCGGGACTGGGTTCCTAAGCTCCTCTTTTAATTTCTCCTTCTCCACAGAAGACAAATTACGGTATGTTCTCATGATGTATAAAGACACTATTACCATACAAAAAAAGATAATTGAGAGTTTAATCGCCAACAAGCCCATCCTCCGACTCAAAAAAATTAGTAAATACATCTTTCTTCATTGCATTTGCACATTCTACCAAATTTTCTCATTTTACTATACCATCTATCTCCACCGGTAAGAAGCAAAAAAAATCCCCTTCGTACACGGTAATACGAAGGGGGGGGTCATTTCACCCTGCATCCACTGACTCCAGAAGGTGAAAAAGGAAATCATATACGAGCTCATAGGCTGCCAGCATGGTTAATCCTTCATGAAAATCAGGGTGATCATTTAAGGTGAAGTTCAGATCCCACAACCCGTCCTCCCCATTGAATAACAAATCATAGGAAGTATTTCCGTTAAGGGTTTCATCAAGGTATTTCTCGATAGGATCACGTTGTTTTTTCTGTAACTTTAATCCAAGCATCGCATCATATGTTCCAAACACATCGTCCACTTCCAATGAAACAGCATCCACTCCGATCACTTCGAACCACGCTGATTCAAGGAAAATGAACTCGTCTATGTGTTCCTTCAGGTAACTGATCGATTGTTGTTCAATAAATTGGTAAGACTCAACGTTAATCAATTCTTCTGTTTCCTTATGGCTTCGCTCAATGTAAGCTTCCTCAAACCGCGAAGCAGACGACGGGGGATGAATCTTATCAGTTCCTGTTAACCCTTGCTTAACTGCATATTCTTTTTCCAGTTGAAATAATGCCACCTTACCATCCGACTCATCAATAAATTGCTGTAATCTTTTTGAAAGCATCCTTAACCCTCCATTATCATATGGTCTACTTCTTGTATGTACTACTCTAACTCTAAGTATACAGGACAATGATCGCTGCCGAGGATTTCCGAATGAATCTGAGCTTCCTTAATCATTGGGGAGATCCGGCTCGAAACGATAAAATAGTCGATTCTCCATCCTATATTCCGTTCACGGACATGATTCATATAAGACCACCAGCTAAATGCATCCTCCCTTTTAGGATGGACATGTCGGAAACTATCGACAAACCCCTCCCTGAGAAGAATGGTCATTTTCTCCCGCTCTTCATCCGTAAATCCTGAATTTCCTCGATTGGACTTGTCGTTTTTTAAGTCGATTTCAGCATGCGCGACATTCAAATCCCCACAGAGAACGACAGGTTTCTCCTTGTCCAATTTTAGAAGATACTCTCTTAACGCATCCTCCCACTCAAGACGTTCACCAATCCTTGAAAGATCTCTTTTGGAATTAGGGGTGTACACATTAACCAAATAAAAAGAATCAAATTCACATGTGATGATCCTCCCTTCAGGTTCAATATCACCGTTCATTCCATATGCAACCGACAATGGCTTTTTTTTTAGTAAATACGGCTGTTCCAGAGTACCCTTTTCTTATCGCATAGTTCCAATATTGATGATAACCTTTTAAATCCAACGAAATTTGTCCGTCTTGGAGCTTTGTTTCTTGCAGGCAAAAAACATCTGCATCCACCCGTTGGAAATAATCCAAAAATCCTTTTTTCACACATGCTCTTATACCATTTACATTCCAGGACACCAGATTCATTTTGTCTTATTTAACCCCTTTTTATAAAACATTTCTCTTAATTATCGTACCATAAAGCTGCACCTGATCCTTTATTATCCTAAAATAATATGTCATTTTTCGATTATTATTCTAAAATAGTTTCAAGTGCATTCCGACATTATCGCACAAAAAGAGGCTTGGACATAACTTAAAAACCCTCACATTAACACAAACAATTCCAGTGAGGCGTCTTTATACCTCTATTGATTTCCCTGCAATACTCCGCTTTCCGCAGGTAGCCCGTGAGCCTCCTGATAGGGATGCGGAATGGCTTTGCTCAGAGGCTGATAAGGTCTCACATATGCTTCCCTTCCCGCAGGAGTATGCATCTTGTACTCCAGTCAACCTCTGGATAGAATTGAAATCTTAGGTGTATTTCAATAAACGCAAAACCCGAACTATATTCCGTTTTTTGCAGGAATATTAGTTCGGGTTTTATTTAGGTATAAATCCTTCTGTCCCCAACCTCTTTCACTTTTTTTCTTTCGTTAGGGAGCAATTGATTTCAAAGGGAGTTTCTTTCATCTTATCCAGATGCAGTTTCTGTTGTGATTACAGATATTTTGCTCTTTGTTGTAATGCTCATTTAGCTCTTTCACCTTTCACTCTTAAAGATGTTGAGGGGAACTTCGAATCACCAACTGATATACTGGCGTCCCGATCAAGAGCAGTTCCCCTCATCTTCGGGGAGAACGTACGTTAAAAAAACATCATTTTTGTGAAGAGAGCGTTTTGGAAATATATGAAATACAAGGGCAATAGCAAGCCCACTGTTCAGGTATCCTTGTTCTCTTACTGTTTTGACTTTTTTATCTATGAATAAATTCATTCATTCCCTGAAAAATGTCTTCTTTCAGGGAATTTACTTTTGAGAAGTCCATGGCATTTACATAGATGGATTCAAGTCGTTGACGCTGATTTTTCGCTTCTTTCAAATACGAGACGGCTTCTTTCATTTTATCCTTATAACCTTGTGTCGTCCGTTCAATTTCATCAGCATATTTCTCGTCTGTCCCTTTCGTGATGCATCTTTCATACATGTCGATGATTTCATCAGAATTCCGATCTGGAAAGTATTCATGGGGTGCGGTACTATCGAAAATGGCGATTCCTTTCTCCCGGATGATCAACATATCAAGACTATTCGGATCAAATCCACAATGATAGACCTCTACATCGAAACCTCTTTCTTCTCCGGCAGCAGCAATTTTCTTTAACATCGTCGACTTCCCTGAACCTGCTCTCCCTTTAATGAAGTAACGTTTGGGAACATCCTCTGTTAAGTTCTGAATGAAGTCTACTGCCCCTTCGGGTGTCGCCGCTCCTAAAAACCGATGTTTAACTGCCGGGCTTTTAGACAAGTTCTGATTATGAAAGAAGAGGGATATCAACTCATCTGTTAATTCGTTCGCTTCCTTGAAGTCCATATTGGAAATATATATATCCTCAATTTCGTCATGTGCTCTCAAGGACGCGGCAAAGCTTGTGTAAGCTTTGTTAAAAAGGGAGGCAATATGATCATTCAATTCAAGAATCACTTCTCTATGACGGGAAAGTTCCTCAGAGTCCCAGGCCACCCCTAAATTTACATATTCCTCGATGACTCCCGGAGCCTTCGGTTCTATCACATGAGGCGCTGTTCCATCAACAACTCCCACTCCAAACTCCGGAAGAAGGACACCATCGATGGATTGATTATCAGAAGCACAATGTAAATAGTCCACGTCTAATCCTTTTTCCTCAAAACGTTCTCCAATAGACTTCATCAAAGAGGATTTACCCGTACCCGGACCACCTTTTAATATATATAATCTTCCCAATCCTTCCAGAACGGAATCATAAAGACTGTAAAAACCTTTAGCCGTATTCCCTCCAGCATAATAATGCCGAACCTTTCCTGCCATGCAATCACCCTTTCTACATCATTTCTTTAACGTATGATGATGAATAGAAATAGGTGTATGCCTACTGCGAACCTGAATAAAAAAACACTTCCAAGGGATGGAAGTGTTTTATAAGCTATTCTGCTCTTTAATCGTCACCGTTTAGGAAGTCACCAATTCCCCCAAGTAAACTTCCTTCACCTGTGGAACGGCCCCCGCCCTGAGGTGCACTCGCATAAATCCTTTCTGCCAGTCGGCTGAATGGAAGTGACTGGATCCATACGGTCCCTGGGCCGCGAACCGTGGCGAAAAATAACCCTTCTCCCCCCAGGAAGGCTGATTTTATTTTTCCGACGTATTCGATGTTATAGTCGACATTTTTGGTCATAGCCACCAGGCACCCCGTATCGACCCGTAACAATTCTCCTGGCTGAAGTTCTTTCTTATGAATCGTTCCCCCAGCATGAAGAAAAGCTAACCCGTCTCCTTCAAGCTTCTGCATGATAAACCCTTCGCCTCCAAAGAAACCGGTACCTAACTTCTTTTGGAAATCGATTCCGACTGATACTCCCTTTGCTGCACAAAGAAAGGCATCCTTCTGACACACAACCTTCCCGCCTAACTCACTTAAGTCGACAGGAATAATCTTCCCAGGATAAGGGGCAGCAAAGGAGACATGCTTTTTCCCCATCCCCTCATTGGTGAACACGGTCATGAATAAACTTTCACCTGTTAATATGCGCTTTCCGGCACCCACAAGTTTACCTAAGAATCCTCCTGAACTGCCACCTTGTGAGCCGTCACCGAAAATGGTTTCCATCCCGATTCCGTCTTCCATCATCATCATTCCACCAGCTTCTGCTACAGCGCTTTCGCCGGGATCCAGCTCTATTTCAACAAATTGCATATCATCTCCATGCAATACATACTCAATTTCATGTGAATTCATCCCTTGTTACCTCCTCTTGAATTTCAAGTATATTTACCTATTCTTCATGACCAATGGGATTCCCTTCCCCAAATCTATATTCGCAATAATGAGAATATAGCATTTTTATCCCATAGGATGAGGGAAATCTGTTTATTATTGGAGACAACAATCAAAAAGAGCACCTCCCTCTTCATTTCGGTTGGGAGATGCTCATTTCAGTATCATGCTTTCGGAATGTTCTTACCATAAAAGATTTCGTCCATTTCCATTTTTACTTTATCTGTGATTTCATCTTTTTCACTTTCATCCAGTACATCCTTTGTATACCCAAATAAATAGTTGTTTAAATCGAACTCTTTCAATTTACATTTCGTATGGAAAATATTCTGCGGATACACATTGACATCAATCATGTCGTATTCATCTTTAATTTCTTCTGGAATATAATTCTGAATGGAATTGATATCATGGTCGATAAATAATTTTTTCCCATTAATATCACGCGTAAATCCCCTCACCCGATAATCCATGGTCATGATATCCGTGTCGAAGGAGTGAATAAGATAATTCAGTGCTTTCAGAGGAGAGATTTCCCCGCATGTCGAAACATCGATATCAGCCCTGAAAGTAGAGATCCCTTCATGTGGGTGATACTCAGGATACGTATGGACCGTAATATGGCTTTTATCCAGATGCATCGTAACGGCTGATGGTAATGGTCCGGGTGACTCATCAAAATGCTCGGTGGGAACTTCCACAATCGGCCCTTCTGAAACCAGGATCGTCACGCTTGCTCCCTGGGGCACATAGTCCTGCTTTGAAACATTCAATACATGGGCACCGATGATATCCGAAACATGTGTCAGTATCTTCGTTAACCTTTCTGCATTGTATTGCTCGTCAATATATTCGATATACGCCTCACGCTCTTCCCGGGTCTTTGTATAGCAAATATCATACATATTAAAACTTAAAGATTTCGTCAAATTATTGAATTCATGTAATTGAATGCGTTCTTCATGTGATAATTTCATCGTGTATTTCCCCTTATATGTAAGTTTGTCTTCTGAACCTTATGCTATTATGTTACCCAGAGCCGTCCATACTAAAACAGCTTCCTTGGATTGAAATTGGTTCAGGTTGGGTACTATCTAGTGGATAAGCATTTCTCTTTTTACAAATGCACCAAATTGGATACAATGGAAAGTAGAATGGGGTGTCATCATTGAGACGATTATTTTTTATTATCCTATTGATTGGAATTGCCTATGTATCCAAACCTGCTTGGGAAGAAAAAGTCCGTGCTACAGAATTCGAATCTGTACTTTTAAAATTAGAGGAAATCAAAAACAGTCCTAAAGTTCAAGACACGTTTGATCGAATCTATAATGAAGTAAGCCTTCTGCTTATTGAATTGGATGACTCATTCAGGGATCTGGAAACGCCATCTGATACATCAACTGAAGAGATTCCTAAAGAGAAGCCCCCTTTAAGTGTACCGACTGATCAAATGTTCTCTGTCCATAATATTGAATTGGGCGATCCAAAAGAGGCGGTTGAGAAGGAACTCGGTGAAGCAATGAGAAAGACGACGAATGAATATGGGGGAGCATGGTATGCTTATCATCAACAGTACCGTAATTTCCTTATGGTATCTTATGATGAAAATGATGCAGTGAATGGCCTTTATACAAATCAATCCCTCCTTTCTTCCTCATCAGGAATAAAGATGGGAGTTTCCAAACAGGTGGTACAGGATGAGCTTGGAAAGCCATTGACCACTATCCGGAAAGGGTTAACCCTTTTCCAGCTCCAGAACAATGGAGAACAGGAAGTCTTTCAAGTTGATGGAAGCTATGTGACGGTGTTTTATGACAAGCACGAAGATGATACCGTCACCGCCATTCAAATTATCGATGAACGCCTGGAATCCCGAAAGAAGAATTTATATTCAGAGGGTAGTACCGAGTTAAAAGAAGGGTTTGAATTCCAGCTTTTCGACCTGACCAATGCAGCCCGCGTGGAAAAAGGGTTGGGGATCCTAGCCTGGGACGATCAAGTGAAGGATACTGCCAGGAAACACAGTATGGATATGGCTGAACAGGACTACTTCAGTCATACAAATTTAAACGGGCAATCCCCCTTCGACCGCATGGAAGAAGATCAGATTGCTTTCCGTACAGCAGGGGAAAATCTAGCCTACGGTCAACTTAGTTCAATCTTTGCCCACGAGGGATTAATGAATTCAAAAGGTCACAGGGACAATATCCTCCAACCTCAATATGAGCAACTTGGTGTGGGAGTCGCATTTAACGAGAAAAATCAGCCATATTTCACAGAAAATTTCTTCAGCAATTAAAGCGAATCTATAAATATGAAAAAGCAAGTGAGGTCTTCACTTGCTTTTTCATTTATTAACCTTTACTTCTCAGGGATGTCGCATCCATTTTCATCACATGCCATACCATCCGTCCCAAGCTGCTGAAGGGATGAAGATTCATTTTCCTCTTCCCATACTTTTTGGATGGAATTTAAGAAAACGTCCTTAGGTTGAGCACCTGAAATCGCATATTTCCGATTGATCACAAAGAAAGGAACACCTTGCACACCAATTTGTCTCGCTTCTTCCTCATCGGATCGGACATCCTGGGAGAAATCACTTCCTTCAAGTACTGCTTTTGACTCTTCCCCGTCCAGACCAGCTTGTTTCGCTATCTCCACCAGGGTTTCCTTGTCACCTATATGCTTTGAAAGAGTAAAATGAGCATGTAGCAGCAATTCGGTAAGCTTTTCCCCTTTTCCTTTTGTTTCCGCGTACTTTGTCAGGCGGTGAGAATCAAAGGTGTTTGTCGGTATACTGGTATCAAAGCGAAAATCGAGACCAACCGCTCTGCTGCTTGCTGCGTCATGCTATCAGTCATATTTTGTGCTTGTTCAAGGGAAGTTCTGTACTTCTTTGACAGAAGTTCCTGGATACTCATGTCCGTATCAACAGGCGCACTTGGGTCCAGTTCGAAGCTTCTAAACTCAATCTCCACTTGATCACGTTGAGGAAATTGCTCCAGTGCTTCCTCTAAACGGCGTTTTCCTATATAACAAAATGGACATACATAATCTGACCAAACTTCAATCTTCATCAATCGCACCTCTTTTACATTATTCACTCGTTAACGATCGTACCATAAATCCACTCATCTTCCATATGATTTGCTCAAGGGAATCAGGAATGAGGCGGGTTCCTTCTTGTTCTTCTTTTCACCCTTGTCCGGTGGCATCGGTCACAAATGGGAAATCCAAAGCCAGGAGGCAATTTCTTTTGACATTGTTTACATGTCTGGGTCATGGAGGTGACCTCTGTTCTTAGGCTTTCATGTACTCCATCGGCGATTTCGCTTCGAATCCGCTCCCAATAATAAGCTTCTGTTTGTCTTCCCATGCGATAGAGGAATAAGAGATGCAGTCCCACAGCCTTATAGGAAACCTCTTTTTCTTCAAGGTTTCTGCTTTTTACAGGGGGATCAGGTAGTTCTTCTCTGTTTACAATGGCATACATACTCTCTAACCACTGCTCGGTTAGCTCAGGCTCTTTTTTGGAAAAAGGAAGATGTAAAAATCCGTACAGATCATTTAACGTAAGCTTAGCCTCAATATCGGTGCCACGGATTAATTCATACAGCTCCTTTTCTTCCAACAGGGCCGCTTTCTCTGTTCCATAAGGACTTTCGAATTTCTCCCAAAAATAAAAAAACATGTCCAGATCATGATAATATCGCTGAAAACGTTCAAATACACCACTTGTCGGGGCGATGGCAAACGTTTGAAGAGAAGGGTCCTGCAGATTTAACAGATGTTTCATGACTTTAATATCCTTCGTAAAAGCCACTTTTCCTTCATTATATATTCCTTTTCTGCCTGCACGGCCTGCAATCTGCTTTACTTCCTGTGATGTCAGTCTTCTCCTTCTCGTTCCGTCAAATTTATCTGTTTCAAGAAACACAATTCTTCGGATCGGCAGATTTAAACCCATTCCGATTGCATCTGTAGCTACAATCATATTGGTCTTCCCTTGAATGAATTGCATCATCTGCTTCTTCCTGGTCTCAGGTGGCATACTTCCATAGATCATGCTTACTTTGTGACCGTTATTCTGTAATCTTGAAGCCGTATCCAGGACCTTCTTACGTGAAAAGCAAACGAGTGCATCTCCTTTTTTGGCATGCCTGAGTTGAAATTCTTTCGATTCAACTTGAAGGGGGGATATCCCTCTTATAATTATGGACCTGAACGTTTCCTTCTCCCAATAACTCCATCAGCAGGTCACGGACATTCACTCCCGATGATATGTACTTCTTTCGCCCTTGCTTTTGTAATGGCCCGGTACCAGGAAAAGCCTCTGTCCTGATCGGCCAGCATTTGAGCTTCGTCAATCACAATCACTTCATACTCGTGTTTTTCATAGAACATCTCAACGGTAGAAGACACATGTTTAGCTCCGGCAACTTCTTTTTCCTCTTCTCCGGTTTTCAGATGACAAGGTACTCCCTCTGCATTTAATGTGTCAAATATCTCCAGAGCCAGAAGCCTGAGTGGTGCCAGATACATCCCGGTGGCGGCTTCCTTCATCCTGCTGATGGCGCGATGGGTTTTGCCTGTATTGGTTTCGCCGATATGGAGGATATACTTGATATCTCCACGAAACGAAGGACTATACTCCCGTCCAAAAATATCTTCCATCATCCTCTGTTCTTCTTCTTCCTTCCGCTTTAATTCAGCTAACTCAGCAGCCTTTTTCTTCTCCCGTTCTTCTAGATCCCTTTTGTAGATGGTAACGTGTGTCTTTTCATCAAATGGCTTTTCGGCAAGTTCAAAAAGATCAGCAACATCTTCATTTTGTATTTTGGTGAAGAAAGCTGTTTTCAGAGTCAGGAGTGTGTGATGACTCAGCCTGCTTAAGCGCTCCTCTGATAAGGGTTGTCCGAATACAGTGACGTAATCGGACGATAATCGTTCCGGTATTTGATTTAGTAATGAACGATAAACAATTTGTTCTAAATGGTAGTAGACAAACCTCTCATAGGGATAAAGAAAGGTTTCATATTGCCATACATGACCGTCCCAGTGCTCACTCTTCTTATGTATGGAACCGGTATATTCCTTAAGAAAATCAGAAACAGTTGTAAAGGATTCTCTTGTAAATTTTCCTTCTGCTTCTAATTTCTCTTCCAACATATATGGTTCTGTTTGACCATACTTTGTTTTCGTCGTCATATCATGTACGATTTTCTTCGAAAATAGATATCGCAGCTCCACATACCACTGGAGCTCATGTTCTTCCAGCTCCTTGTTTATAAAGGCAAGAATATCTTTCCGGATTTCTTTTTGAAGGGCAGCCTGTTTTTTTTCTTCGTTTCTTTTCAGATAATTTTCCCTAACCCGTTTATGGCGTTCTTCCCAATCCCGGTCTGAAGGTTGATTTTCGTTAAGCCAATTTAGTATGTGGAACGGCTCATAATCTCTTATCTCGTTACGGAACAACTTATTAATCCATTTTTTGTCTGTTCCTTCGATATCGTAGCCTCTCTTTCTTAAGAAAGCCTTCTTATGGCTTCGAAGAACATCGTTCGTGACTTTGTTAAGCCATATATTCGTCCAGATTTGATGAAAGAATGCGCTTCTTTCTGAAACATACTCATGAAAAGAAGGACAGTCGTCTCTTTTCTCTAAGAAACTGGTTATATCATCTTCTATTTTTTGTTTGGTTTCCTCTATTGCTTCTTCTTGAAGCAGGTGAAGATTTTGCATGGTAAGACCCCTTTAACCGTTTAGGCGATTTATACTTTGTACTCTATAGTGTATGTATCTTTACTTAAACTAACAATTCAGTTGCTTACAAATAGTTCATTATAGCATATTTAGCTGGCATGAATGACTGATGAATCGAAACTAAAGCCGGCATGCCATCAAGATGAAATGGGCATGCCGGTTATTTGTTGTTTCTCTGTATTGCATCAGCAACTGCTTCAGTCAATTCCTTTGTAAGATTATGAATCATTTTATCAAATAGTGATTCCAAGAAGCCTGCCAGGACACTTGTGGATTGAATCTTTAAATATCCCGTCATATCAGTGGTGGTGTTGCTTATTTTTTCTGCTTTAAAATACCCTTCACCCGTCAGTGTTTGATTCACACCCTTTAACTTGAATTTCACTTGAACCGGTTCCATCCATTCTGTAATCTCAACTTGAACATGTACCTTTTTTTTCACAACTCCATAATGAGCATTGAATTTCCACACTGAGTGAGAAACTGAAAGGATTGTATGCTCAATATATCCAGGCACAAGATGAGCCCATGCATTCAGATCACTGACGAATTCCCATACACGTGACTGGGGCGTATGAACACTTATTTGGTGTATTCCTATTCCATTCATCCTAACTCTCCTTCTTACGTGTCATCCGTGAATAGTATGAAAAGCGGCAGACGATTATGACTGTAGTGAATAGATAAGAGAAGAGGCTTCACTTTGAAGCCTCTCTAAATCAACCCATGTTATTTACAACTCCAAGAACTTCATGAAGCTCGGTAATCTCATAATCAGGGACAATTTCTTTAGAATTTTCCATGCGGCGGTTGATCCATACGGTTTTTATCCCGAGACTAGAAGCCCCAAGAATGTCTGTATGTAAATTATCACCTACCATGACGACCTCATCCCTTTCAAGATTCAGCCTTTCTAATGCATGGTGAAACATGGCCGCATCAGGCTTCCCTTTTCCAATATCACCTGAAATGATAATTTCTTCAAAGAAAGGGACGAGTTCCGGGGTCTTATCAAGTTTTGTCCTTTGTAAATGCGGTGACCCATTCGTCAAGAGCAATAGTTTAAATTTCCCTTTCACTTCATTTAATACTTGAAACGTATCTTCATACACAAAAGGTCTCTCTCTCCTTTCTTTGCGAAACCTTTCTGATAATTCTTCACCAAGCTCTTCATTTATGATATTCAATGATTGCAATCCATCGGTCCAAGCCTTTTTCCGATAAGCAGGGACGATTTCTTTCATCAAACGGAATCCCTCATCATGCTCATCTAAAAAGTCCCCCCATAATCCCTCAAATGGATTAATCCCAATATTCCGGGTAAACTCATAAGTATCATAATTCGCATACAGCTTTCTCGCATTCTCCCTGACACTTTGCTCTAAAGCCCCCGGGTCAACTCCGACTTTCGTTTCAGCATAATGGCAGGTTACTTTAAAAGCTTCTTCAATACTTTTTGAGTCCCATAATAACGTATCATCCAGATCAAACATAATGGCCTTTATCATATCTATCACTCCCTATTCTAAATGGTTAAACTTATCTATTAGATTACTAGCTATGTAGAATATAGTAAACAGCAGGTGAAATTAATTTTCCCGCGTTATTTTCATCCCATTTAGGGAATATAACTAAAAACAAAGTATATTGAGGTGAAAGTGACATGTGGGTGGTTTATGCTAGTATTGCGTTAATGGTGATTGCTTTGGTCATGCTGGGGACAGCACTCATGAAGACAGTCAAGACAACGAGACCCGTCATAAATGAAATGAATCAAACGGTGGGTCGAATTCAAGCCGGTATGGATAAAATGACAGCGGAAGCAAATCAGTTACAAGAAACTCAGGGAGAAATTCAGGAAGATATAGAAAACAAAAAGACCACGATCAACCACGCAGTTGAAGAAGCGAAACGGACTCCAGAAGTACTGAAGGGGTTCATTTATAGTATGAAATAATAATACCACATCACCTTGCATTACAGTGGGGTGATTTTTTCACCACCTAATAGTTTACATAATATTGTTATGGTTTATTAATAGACCCCTTCCTCCTCCGCATCTAACATGATACAATCGATTGGACTAGTCATGAGGAGGAGTCTGTATGAAAAGATGGGCATTTGTTTCTGATTTTGACGGGACGATTTCTAAAAAGGATTTTTATCATCTGGTATTGGAGAAATACTTTGCAGAGGGACAAGAATTATTCAAACAATGGAAAGCTGGAGACCTAAAGGATATCGATTTCTTACGGAGTGTTTTCACATCCATACACCAAGACGAGAAACAAATCATCGAAGACATCCATTCTCTCGAAATTGATGGACACGTCCCTTCCTTCATCCGTAAAGTTCAGGAGCAAGGTGGAGACTTTTACATTTTGAGTGCAGGGACAGATTACTATATTCATCATATCCTGCGGCAGCATGGAATCAAGGATGTTAAAGTGTATTCTAATCAAGGCTATTATAAGGAGAAGAATGTTCACTTGAATATTGATCCTCATCATCCACATCACTCTGAAAGATATGGGATAGACAAATCAAAGGTTCTTACCGATCTTAAACAGGAATATGAAACGATTTATTTTGCAGGAGATAGTGAACCCGACAGTCATCCTGCATTAGTGGCAGATGTCACATTTGCAATGAAAGCACTTCAGTCAATTTTGTCAGAGAAAGATATTCCTTTTGTTAAAGTTCATGATTTCACAGACATTGATGTGTACCTTACAAGGTATGGCGTTCTGAACTAATTCATTTTGCAAAATAGGATTCATCCGTGTTACACTATAACTGCCCCTCCCGAACATTCGCTTGTTGCGGGACACTTAACCATGTACGGACGGGAGGGGCCTCGATACATAATCAACAAACCGGATCTCCTTGAGATCCGGTCTTTTTAATGACCTCAACAGCATTTGGGCATATAAAAGCCAGCCCCCGATTGGGAACTGGCTTGAGATACTGCTATTAGGAGCCACATTTGCCGTAATGAGATATAAGAAAGTTTTAAACCACCACTCCTCAAAGTGGGTGTTTGCAGAAGGTTTCCTGTCGTCCTCATGTCGTGGAGGCTTGACATTCCAACTTCGATGTAAAACTCCCTATTACAGTTTAAAGGTTAAAACTTCGTTATGATTACGTACAACGCAGCCTGTATTAATATATTACAATATCGTCAAAGTCATTTCAACTATTGTTTTTGCTTGATCATGATCTTTTGACTGGAAATAAGGTCCGTCCCTCTTCCCTTAAGCGTCGAAAACTTCTACCTTCTCCATTACGTCGCCGTTTCGCATTGACTTAGCGATGTCGATTCCCGACGTCACTTTACCGAATACTGTATGAACACCGTTTAGGTGAGGCTGTGGCTCATGCACGATGAAGAATTGGCTTCCTCCGGTATCTTTCCCCGCATGTGCCATTGAAAGTGAACCTTCTTCATGTTTATGCGGATTCCCTTCTGTTTCACACTTAATCGTGTATCCAGGTCCACCCATTCCGTTTCCATTAGGGCATCCGCCTTGACTTACGAAACCAGGGATGACACGATGGAAACTTAAACCGTTGTAGAACCCTTCGTTTGCTAATTTTTCAAAATTCGCTACTGTTCCTGGTGCTTCGTTAGGAAATAAATCAAATTCGATTTTTTCACCTGTCTGAAATTGTATGTATCCTTTTTTCGTCATTACTAACAGCTCCTTTTTATTATAGGTCAAACAATATAATATCATTGAAAAATTCTTATGTCACTTTAAAGGTATGATTTTCAAACAGAATATCGACTAGAAATGTTGAACCCCTCATTATCCTTTCCCTTCATCGCTCACTATGATAACTAGACAATTAACCTATACCATCACTTTCACTCATTTTTAATACAGGCTGTCATGAAACACTACCTGCTTCGAATAAGCTATAAGGAAGTCATATTTTTATTATAGGGGTGAAGTGTATGATAGAGAACTTCCTAAGCGGTATTTCCATTGATCCTCAAGTCACTGTGCTTGTTCCTGTATTATGGGTGCTGGGGTATGCATTGAAAAGAACCCCCCATGTTCCAGATTGGCTGATCATTTGGATCTTATTACTGGCGGGTGTAGCTGCCAGCGGTTGGACCCTTGGGTTTGATTTCAATGGTATCGCCAATGGGTTCATTGCAACAGGTGCAGCCATTACGACCCATCAATCTGTTAAGCAGACTTTTTTTGCTCGGGTGCACGACCGTAATAAAAGGGAAAAAAAGAAGTGAACGAAAAAAAGACCGGTACATGAGAAAAACAAAGAGTTTTTCCATCCCGGTCTTCGATAGGATGATTCTGCTAATTTCCCAGCACTTCAATGAATTCTCTCATATAATCCGGTAAATCAGGCGGCCTTCTGCTTGAAACGATATGCCCGTCTGTTACGACAGGTTCATTCACCCAGGTTGCACCGGCATTCTCCATGTCATCTTTAATACCGGGTGTGCTGGTTACATTAACACCCTGGAGGATTTTGGCTGAAATCAACACCCAGCCTGCATGACAGATTTGTCCAATCGGTTTCTTACTCTTGTCCATTGACTGGACCATTGAAATGACGTCCTCATAGCGACGCAGCTTATCAGGTGACCAACCACCTGGAACAAGGATTGCATCATAGTCTTTTGGATTGATATCTTTAAAGGCATAATCTGAAACAATTGGAACCCCATACTTCCCAATGTATTCTTCACCGGCCTTTTCACCTACTATATGTACAGTTGCTCCTTCTTCACGCAAACGCAAGACAGGGTACCACAGCTCCAAGTCTTCGAAATCTGCACTTACTAATTGAATCACTTTCTTACCCGTTAATTTCAACAGGACCACTCCTTATTCATTGTTAGTTTTATTGTCTAGGTTAAAGATAGATATTGCAACCAATAAACTTCAATTATATGGACTATATTTCTTAATGGCTTTAATAATTGATTTTGTCTGGTAAAAAGATACAAGAAACGCAATTACTGTCATAATTGAACCAAATGTGTATATTACTGTTGAAAATTGCTTAAATGACTTTTTAGTCAAGAGATTCACCTTTCCTTCTAATTGGGAAGAATACTCCTTGTATTGTTCCCAATTAGAAGGCATGTATGTGATATGAAACAACTTTAGACCGTAACATAAAGGCCGGGGAACGGACATATGTTGTTAGTACTTTTAAAGAAAAGGGTGATTGAATGTATAACCCACTCTATCCTTTTAATCCTGAAATGAGAAATGACGTTAACTCCATGCCATTTTGTGCACAAACCAATGATCCTGCTCCTCTCTTTATTGCTGATGCGTACGATCATTCACAAAAGAAGATATACAGAATCAACCTGGAATCATATCGCGGTAAATGGGTCATTTTATTTTTCTATTCGAGTGATTTTACCTTTGTCTGACCAACAGAGCTGGCAGCGGTCGCTGCTATTCACCCCAGATTTAAAGAAAATCAAGCTGAAGTTCTCGGGATAAGTACTGACAGTGTATACTCTCACAAAGTGTTCACTGAAGTATCCCCTTCTGCATCTAAAGTGCAATTTCCTTTAGTGAGTGATCGAAATCATGAAATAAGTAAAGCCTATCGGGTGTTAAATGAACGAGCAGGCGCAACGTTCAGAGCCACCATCATCATCGACCCTGAAGGCATGATATCATCAAAAATGATCTATCCGCCTGAGGTCGGTCGGAATAGCTATGAGATATTAAGAGTGCTGGAAGCCATAAAATATGGAAGAAAAACAGGTGAAGGAGTCCCGGCCAATTGGCTTCCAAACCTATCTGGAATTCAGAAAAATCCTGACAATATAGGGAAGATTTAATAGAGGTTGGGTCAAAAGCATGAATATCTAAAAAAACCGAACTATATTACCTGCATATTGGAAATATAGTTCGGGTTTTATACTTTTTTACATATATCTCATTTTTGGAGTGAAAGCCGTAGACTCTTGGCCAATTTTGCAGGCACCTCCTATTGTTTTTGGGGTAAAACAGGGACAAGCTCACCGACTACCCCCGTAAAGCAGAGTCTTGCAAGGTAATCATTCCCTGTATCAAGAAAGTGCACTGAAATTGATCGTGTTTATGTGAAGGTCTTTTTAGTTTTATTACAGCCTCTTTATTGTGTTTCCAATAATTTAATCAATGCATGGGTTCCGCTATTCCCCCTCTCCGCTTTGAGCTAACTCTTCATATAATGAAAGGGCCAGTTCTAAACCAGGGGTTTTGATTTCCATCCCCTGGGCTGAATCAAGGGCGATTTTAAGATCTTTGATAAAATGCTTTACATAAAACCCTGGAGCAAAATCTTCATCAATCATTCGCGGGACCAGGTTACTCAGTGACCAGCTCCCAGCTGCTCCCGAGGTGATACTCTTCAGCACAGTTTCAGGATTCAAGCCTGAACGTTTGGCATAAAGCAGGGCTTCACTTACTCCCATCATATTCGAGGCAATTGTGATCTGATTACACATTTTCGTATGTTGACCTGCCCCGGCTTTTCCTTGATACACAACATTAGAACCCAGTAGATCCATCAGGGGGATCACGGCATCGAAAGCCCCCTTGTCTCCCCCCCGCCATGATAGAAAGTCTTGCTTCTTTGGCACCTATGTCTCCCCCTGAAACAGGAGCATCCAAAGTGTAGATCCCTTTATCCCGAGCGAATAAGTTGATTTCCTCTGCTAATTTAGGAGAGGAAGTAGTCATGTCTATAGCAATACATCCTTTTTTTATATGATGAAGGAGACCGTTCTCACCTAAATATATCTCTTCTACATCTGAGGGGTAGCCTACCATTGTAATGATTGTATCTGAAACATCAGCCACTTCTTTTGGTGAGTCCGCCCATTTTGCACCAATTTCAATTAGCTTTAATGCTTTCTCTTTCGTTCGATTGTAAACGACCACGGGAAACCCTGCATGGAGTAGATGGCATGCCATGCTTTCTCCCATTACACCTGTCCCTATAAATCCAATGACGCTCTTACTTGTTATTCCTTTCAAATACCTCATCCTCCATTTCATACCGTCTAAGTTTATTTTTAACTAGAATGCTAGCATTGTCCACTCCTGGTTAGATATGAAATCGCCAGCCAGGTTTATTTTCATGTAAGCCGGGAAAAGGATGAACATACTATACAAACAATTATGATGATCAGGAGGAGTAAATATGAAACTCAATAAAACTTTCCTTGTAGGTGCTACAGTCACGGCGGGTTCATTGGGATGGATTTTATCTTCGAAAGAGAAACGAAATCAGCTCCATAATGTTAAAGAAGGTTTAGTGACTAAATTTAAAAAGAGAAGAAAAGAAGACCTACCTGTTGAAAAAGGAGGCAACCCAGACCCTTCAAATATTGAAGATAATTCAATGGTAAGTGAAGGAGCCATGACATCTGTACAGTATTATAACGAGAAAAAACAAGATTAAAAAAGCTGAACGCAGGGATCAAACTCCACCTGCGTTCAGCTTTTTTACCTAAGAGAAAAAAAATAAACCGTGACGAATAAAAGAACAATTGTAGCCACAACAGCCATCATCTTTATGAAAGCATCTGCGGACACAAATGTTTGTGTGTTGATATGTTTTCTTGTCCGGTAATAATGTAAGGTTGATCCAATAATGACAGCTAAACCTATGACGATAGAAACGCCGCTGATAGTTAAAGCAATCTTATCTTGAACAGGATTTCCTTGAAGTGAGTTATAATGCAAGCTTGTTGTTAAAAAACCAATCCCGATAATGGCAATAGCCGTTCGAATCCAGGCCAGAAACGTACGTTCATTGGCTAAGTGCTGCTGTATATATTTAGATTCATTCGTCTCCTTCATGCCCTCGTCACCTCTGGTTGCTGCTGAATTCAAGAAATCATCCCTTCCAATCACTGGAGGGATGATTTTTGTCATTAAGAAAAAAATCGGCACCTATTCTTTCATTCTTTACCTGACGGCACAACGGTTTGGGCCTGTTTCCATTTCGCGCTTTTCATCTTCTCCGGGATCCACCTTACCCATATTCGTTTCACGGATTTTTTCATAACTATTGGGTTGTGGAGGAAGGTTTTCGGTAACGGTTTTTCTAAATTCCTCTTTATCTTCAATGTTCAATCCATGATTTTCCTTATAAAGGTTACTTAGAGGATGGGAAACGGATCCATCTTCATTCATCTCGTCTATGGTCATGAAATGTGCAGGTAAGACCGTTAGATCAGGCTTAAGATCTTTGTATCTTGAATACAGTGTTTCTCTTAAATCCCCTACCCAATCTTCGGCTTTCCCTGCCAAATCTGGCCTTCCAATCGAATCAATAAAGAGAATGTCCCCCGTTAACAAATAACTGTCATCGACAATAAAAGATGTGGCTGCCTATCGTGTGCCCCGGAGAATACAAAGCCTTTATCGTCGTATTGCCGATTTCAATGATTGTATCTTCATTTAACTCTGTATAGTGGTATTGAACTTCCGCTGCATCCTTGGGAGGTAAATAATATGGTGAATCGTGATCATTGCTTAAAGCTCTGCCCCCGGAAATATGATCTGCATGGAGGTGCGTGTCAAGGACTCCCATAACTGATACGTTATGCTCCCTAATAAATTCTTTATAAGGCTTCAAAAGGCGGCTGGGGTCAACGAAAGCTGCTTCTCCATTTGACACAATCGCATAAGATAAACATCCCTTGCCAATACGGACAAATTGATAAATCGCTCCGCCTGATACGTCACCAATTTTAATTGGTTCTAAATGTTCACTCCAAGCCTGCATACCACCCTTAACGGAATAGATGTTCTCCATTCCCGCTTCAACCAGCATTTCAGCTGTTTTGGTTGAAGAATGTCCTTTTGCACAAATAACATATATATCCTCATCACTTGGTAAAACTGATTGAACCGATTCAAGATTATCTTTCAGTTCCGAAAAGGGTTTATTGATGATTTTCACGTTCTCCCCTTCTACTTTCCAATCATCGAAAGCATCTTTGGGTCTAACATCCAGGATGAACATGCCCTCTCCGCTCATTATTTTTTTAGTTAGTTCTTTCGCTGTCAATTCTTTTACTGTAGAAATAATGAATTCCTCCCTTACATTTTTATATCCTGTCCTAAATACATTATCCTCATTTTATATTTTTTAAACCTACAGGGGTATTCGGATGCATTCAACAACATTCAAGAGAGGAAGGAACACGTTTACTCTTCTTTTCCTTCCCATGAATTCATTCCGCCATTCATATTTGTTACATGGAAACCATGATACTCCAGGAACTTAACAGCTTGACTACTTCGTCCCCCTGATTGGCACACCACTATATATTCTTTATTCTTATCCAATTCATTCATACGAAATTCCAATAGCCCCAATGGAAAATTCATACTATTGGGGATTTTCCGGGACCTGAACTCTGCTGCTTCACGAACATCGATAATATTCACAACTTCTCCTGATGATATGCGTTTATTTAATTCAGCTGATGAAATTGTTTTCAAAATGACTGCCTCACTTTCAGATTTTTCGCGATGAGTGGTCATACTAGTACCAGGAATTCATACCACCCTTAACATTTGTGATCGATGTGAATCCTTTCTGTTTAAGCACTCGACAGGCGTTAGCACTTCTCATCCCGCTTTGACAGATTACGATGATTTCTTTATCTTTTGATAGTTTGTGGGCACTTTTCGATAATGACTGTAAAGGCATATTCTTAAACTGTCTAATATGATTTTGCTTGAATTCTCCAGGGGTCCGTACATCAATAAACTGCCTTGAGTTGTCATGTAATAAAGGCTTTAATTCCTGAATGGAGATTTGTTTAATATTTTTACCGGGTTTCTTAAACACCATGTACATAGAAACAAGTAGAACCAGTATAAGTAATCCAATATAATCCAAAAAAACACCTCATTTTAACGTTTTGGTTGTGATTGCTCACATTTTTCCGTATGCACCTATAATATACCCCGTTAGGTATTTAGTCAAGACTTTTCTCTCACTCCACTACACCCTTCTTTAGGGAGAAAAGAATTTACAAAAAAAAAAAAAACGACCCTATCCAAGAGTCGGTTTCATTTATCTATAAATAGTAGAAGCAGCGTTTATACGGTCCCTTAAAACCTTTAAAAGGACTATTCACAATTTGTCCTCCAAGGAACCCAATCCCAAGACCGATTAACCCTGCGCCAAGTGGATTAATACCGAATCCATATCCACCTGCTGGACCATAAGGAGGTGGTCCATACCCTGCCTGTGGGAATCCAGGTGGTGGAGGATACCCCTGCTGACCGTATCCCACGGTGTTTGTTGCAGATGGAAACTGATTATAAGCCGCCACGGGACTGTTCCCCCCCTGCCCCCCCAATGGTGGCATTGACCCTAGATATCCATTAGGTAAACTGTTGTCATATCCAGTCCCAAGATTTGGAAGTCCGTTAGTGGAAGTTAATAAGCTCAATAAATTCTTTCTCTGTATGTTTCTCCTCTCATACATCTCTCTTTCACTCCTCTTTATTAGCCTATTAAAGACCGGATAAAAGGGAAGGGCTTATGTCCCTGTTTCGTGAAAAGTAGTGACTGTAATGGATTTATACGCAAACCTTTTTGCATCACTGTCTGAAACGAGTAAAGTCACTATGTGTGGTTAATGTATCTTATATCATAAAAAATTCACTTTTTTCGTCTATAATATAGCTGATGAGGTGTCTGTGCAGAATCGATAGGAGTGATTCAAGTTGAAAAAATGGAATGTCTTAATTGTTGACGATGAACCCGACATGAGACAACTGATCAAACTTTATTTGAATAATGAGCAGTACTTCTGCATCGATGCAGAAAACGGTCTTGATGCCCTTGATCAAATGAAAAAAACCCAAGTAGATATCATGGTTGTGGATATCATGATGCCCTTCATGGACGGTTATCAATTATTAAAAGAGGTCAGGGAAAGAAGTCAGGTTCCTTTTATCTTCCTGTCTGCAAAGGGAGATGATTTAGATAAAGTGAAAGGACTCAAGCTTGGAAGTGACGATTATATGGTTAAGCCATTTAACGCAGAAGAACTGGTTGCACGGATCGAAACGATCCTGAGAAGATCTTATGGAAATCAAACCAGTCACCATCCGATGATTGAACGGTATGGACCAGTATCGTTTAATTTGGCATCCAGGACCGTATCTGTAGATGACCTTTCTCCTCGCTTAACCTTAAAGGAATATGAACTCTTTCTTTTTCTTGCCCGTAATCATGGAAGAGTATATACACGTGAACAACTCCTTGATCAGGTTTGGGGCAGAGACTATGAAGGAAGCGACCGAACAGTAGACACACATATTAAAACGTTGCGGCTTAAATTAAAGAACTTCGGGCATTTGATTGTAACCGTGTGGGGCTTAGGTTATAAGTTCGAGGAATCGTCTTGAAAAATTCGAACCTGACACTTAATAAAAAAGTTTCTCTACTTCTATTAAGCAGTTTGCTGTTAACGATCGTCTTCTCGTTTTTATTTATTCACTTTCTGTACAAGGATCTCTATATCGGTACCGTTAAAGAATCCCTCCTGTACCAAGGACAGAGAACAGCAGACCATTATCATTATGGAGACGTGAGCGGAAGTGTAAAGGATAAAATCCTCTGGTACAACGTCATTTCTCCTTACGAAGTAGCTGTTGTAGAGGACCTTGACGATTTAACGATCCGTTTTCCATACCTGATTGACCAGAAATCTTTAATCACTAACGAAGACAAACGAGAATTGGCCAAAGGGAACCGGATCATGAAGGAGGGGTATGTAGAGGAATTTAATCGCAACGTGATAGGTGCCATCTTCCCTCTGATGAATGAAGAGAAATTAATGGGATATTTGCTCATTTATATCCCTCTTGCTGAAATGACTGAGGTTTTTAGCAGAGGGATCCCTATTTTGGTACTCACAGGAGTCATGTTTTACTTTGTATTGTTCTTGGTCATTCAATCTTCTTTAGGGTCACTTTTCAAACCTATACGGGAAATGCAGCTGTTTTCGAATAAAGTGGCAAAGGGGGATTTTTCAGGCAGGCTCCATGTTCACTCTAAAGATGAAATGGCTGAGCTTGCGCTTACCTTCAACAGCATGGTCGAATCACTTCAACATCAAGAAGAACGAAAACGTCAGTTCCTAGCCAATGTTGCCCATGAACTAAGGACCCCGCTTACCTATATTGGAGGTTATGCTAAGGCATTGACCGACAGGGTGCAGACGAACCCTGAAGAAATGGAAGAAAGTCTTCATCTTATTCAAAAAGAATCAATCCGGATGCAGAGGTTGATCACTGAATTACTGGAATTGAATAAATTAGAAGATTCATCTTTTTCCTTAGATATCGAGCCCATCGTCCTTTCTCAGTTAATCATGGATACATTAACCCTTATATTCTCTCAGGCGAAAATGAAGAAAATCGAAATCAATCATCAGTTAAATGAAGAAAGTATTATTAATGGTGACCCTGACAGGGTCATGCAGGTTTTTTATAATGTTTTAGACAATGCCCTGAAATATTCCACTGAAAAAAGTCCCATCTTTATTCAATCCTATGAGGAAGATGGGATGGCCGTTGTGAAAATTCAGGATTCCGGGATCGGCATTCCTGAAGAATCACTTTCTCAGATCGGGGAAAGGTTCTACCGGTCGGATCTGTCCAGGACAAGGAATACTGGTGGATATGGTCTAGGTTTGTCCATTGCGAAAGAAATCATGCATAAGCACGGTGGCTCTTTTTCCATTCAAAGTTCTGAAGGGAAAGGAACAACTGTGTATCTTCTATTTCCATTACTTGATATATAAAAACAGACTGAGTCCCGGTATAGTGAACTCAGTCTGTTTTTTATAAAGGATTGAATTAGCTGAATATATTTTTAATCGATTTAAAGAAAGCAGCGATTGCTTCTACTAATCCTGTGAAGAAATCGGATACTTTCTGCCCAAAGCCCTCATCATTCACTAAATCCTTAATTGTCGTCTGGATCTCTTTCGTTAAGTCATCCAATTGTTGTTGCACATTATCAAAATCTATATCAAGTGACCTCATTTTTTCAAAGAGATCTATTAATAGTTGACGATCCTCTGGACTCAGTTCAATATTCAATGTCTTCAGCTTCTCTTCAACGATTTGTTCCACTTCTTCTTTCGTTGCGGGATCCTGCTCGGCAATCTCCTTCTTGATTTCAGTTAACAGCTTACTGACCTCTTCTTTATCAATGCCCGATTCCTTCGCAAGTTCTGTCGCGACATTCAATTCTTCATTTGCAACTTCCATCCGTACCGTATCAAGCTTCTCTCCGCTCACATCATATGCTTTATAAATTCCCACCAATGCAGAATGTCCACTCACTTTTTTTGGAGAAGCAACATCCACTACGGCGTTTTCAACTCCTGCAGTGAGGAGAGCATTGGAATACATTGAATTAGTCACTTCCGTAATATGATCCGGAGTAACGATATTCACTGTTAAACCTTCTCCTTTGTCTTTACGTGTGATCATGGCAGATGAGAACATTCGTGCATTTCGGTCTTCACCCTCAATGTATTTCACCAAGTCTTCTCCTGTCGCCGTGAACTCATCAACTTCTGTTCCTTCATCTAGTCCTAATTGCTTTTGAACCTCTTTCTTCTGTTCGGCAGTAAGAGTTTCTCCATATACGACGATAGGAAGTCCAAATTTTTCATTGATGCTTTCTTTATCATTATCTGCAGCAGATACTGGCTGAACGAAGAATCCCACCATGAGTGTAACAAGCAAAGCTATAGTCATTTTTCTCATAAAACCTTCTCCTTCTTTCTTTATGGATGGTAAAGCGATCATCCCATTCATCCATTGTACTTGTCATTATGAATAAGTTCATCCATCCAGAGGCTTATTTCCCCTTATCCATTAGACGATCAACACTTAAAAAAAGTTACATACAGCCTCTTACTACTCTATCATACATGCTTTGACCCCTGCTAAGTACTAATGATTAAAACTTCTTACCATACAAAAAAAGTTTAGTTCCTTTCACTGCAACCTTCCTTATAAATAGAAGGTTTACACGTGATTAGAACTAAACTATATCTTTTTATAATATATCCAGCCAAATTTTAATAGCTGTAGCTAAAATCAACACAGCTAATATCATTTGAAGAATTTTTGTATTCATCTTCTTGCCTGCCATAGCCCCTAATGGAGATGCAATTAAACTGGCTATCACCATGATCATTGCCGGTATATATTCCACCTGACCAGTTGATATCTTACCTACTGTTGATCCAATTGAAGAAATCAACGTGATGGCAAGGGAGGAAGCGATTGTCATTCTTGTTGGAATCTTTAAAACCACCAACATAATCGGTACTAATAGGAATGCTCCTGCCGCTCCGACGATCCCTGCCCCAATTCCTACAATCAGTGCCAGTATCGCCGCTAACCACTTGTTAAAGGTTACATCTTCCATCTTTATATCATCTATGCCCTTTTTAGGAATGAACATCATGATAGCTGCTATTAATGCAAGAATTCCATACACAATATTGATTCCGGACTCACTCATGAATTTCGAACCATATCCACCTATGAAGCTGCCGATTAGAATACTTACACCCATGAAAGTGATGAGCGTTTTATTTAAATAGCCTCCTTTTCGGTAAGCCCAAACGCCACCAAGTGTGGCAAAGAATACTTGAACTGCGCTGATACCCGAGACTTCGTGAGCGCTGAAAGTTGCAACCCCAAGCAATGGCGGGATATAAAGAAGCATGGGGTATTTAATGATGCTGCCGCCAATGCCTACCATTCCTGATATATACGAGCCGACAAATCCGATTAGAAAGATTGTAATAATAAATGCCAAATCCATCGTGTTGTTCCTCCTCTTCTAATAAAACGGGAACCTCCTAGGTAGGTTCCCATTTGTTTATTTCTAAAGATTAGTTTATCGAACAGCACAACGGTTAGGTCCAATTTCCATTTCACGCTGTTTCTCTTCATCTGGTGTTACTTTACCCATATTCGTCGTTTCGCGAATTTCTTGATAAGCATTTGGCTGAGGTGGAAGGTTTTCAGATACCAGTTTTCTAAATTCTTCTTCACTGTCAATATTTAACCCGTGGTTATTTGCAAACAATGTTCCCAGTTTTTCACCTACAGACCCATCTTCATTTAATTCTTCAATAATCATAAAGTGAGCGGGTAAAACCGTAAGCTCCATAGAGAGGTCTTTATACCGTTTGTAAAGACTTTCTCGTAGATCTGCAACCCAATCTTCTGCTTTCCCTGCAAGGTCTGGACGTCCGATGCTATCCACAAATAGGATGTCACCTGATAATAGATATTTCTCATCAATAACAAATGACGTTGATCCAATGGTATGCCCCGGAGAGTACAGAGCCGTTATCTCGATGGTTGTATTTCCAATCACTACTTTATTCCCGTCTTCTAGTGCAGCGTATTCAAAGGTAACTTCTTCAGCATCTTTTGGAGGCAACCAATAGGTAGCATTCGTTGCTTCTGCAATGTTACGCCCACCAGAAATGTGATCAGCATGTAAGTGAGTATCAAATACATTTGTGATCGTTGCACCTTTTTCTTTTGCAAAGTCAATAAAGATATCAGTCATACGGGTAGCATCGACGATTGCTGCTTCACCTTTTGACACGACCATGTAGGATAGACACCCTTTACCTAATCGTACAAATTGATATAGCTCTCCGCCATTTGATAATTCTCCCACTTTGACAGGTTCCAAATGTTCGCTCCACGCTTTCATTCCGCCTTCAAGGTAAGAAACGTTTTTCCCTTCATCTGAGAGCATCTCCGCGACCATAATAGAAGAACCTTCTTTTGCACACACGACAAGAATGTCTTTATCTTCTGGTAATTTTTCCATTATTCCATCTACTCCATCTAAGAGATCGAAGTATGGGATGTTAAAATACTCAAATTTTTCACCTTCAATTTTCCAATCTTCAAAGGCATCCTCATTTCGGACATCCAAGATGAATAACTCTTCTCTATTCATAACTTTCTGAGCTACTTCTTTTGATTTCATTGCTTTAACCGTCATTGTTTTCCCCTCTCCTAAATTTTAAAATTCCTTATATAAGAACCACTTTATTTGATAGCAGATTCAACGTCTCCTGGCCAATCACTCATGCCTGGAATCACATTGATCACTTTTTCAAACCCTTTTTCAACAAGCAGCTGCGCTGCCATATCGCTTCTATTCCCAGTTCGGCAAACCACATAAATGTCCTTTTCTTTATCCAGTTCCCCTGCACGAGTCTCCAGCTCACCAAATGGGATAGAGACAGCGCCTGGAATATGCTTAAACGCATATTCGGCTTTTTCCCGGACATCCAATACGATAATATTTTCATCGCCAAGTTTAGCTGACAATGTCTCATTATCTGCCACATATTCATGTTTGCGCTCAACAGTCTCTTCACCACTTGATTTACGGACAAAATGTTTGAGGACGTCTCCTTCTTCAATCGTGCCCAGATAGTCATGTCCGGAACTTTTTGCCCACGCTTGAAGATCGGCCTTTGATCCTTTATCAGTTGCTTGAATTTCAATTACTTGGCCCGCTTCTAATTGATTCATGGCCTTTTTTTGTTTTTACAATCGGCATGGGACATGCTAATCCCTTTGCATCTAATACGAAATTTGATTCAATCGTGTTCATTCATTAAACCTCCAATTACCTTATAGGGTATATTTAACTCCAAAAAAATTAAATGAATAAATTCACATTACCGTCTTCAGCATCAGCCAAATACGCTGCTACTCCGGCATATTCTATTTCTTCCAATAACTCGTCTTTGTGCAAGCCTAATAAATCCATTGTCATGGTACAAGCCACGAGTTTCACCTCTTGTTCCTTGGCCATATCTATTAAATCGGGCAATGGCATTACATTGTGCTTCTTCATGACTCCTTTGATCATTTTTGGACCCATGCCCATCATGTTCATGTTTGATAATCCCATTTTATCTGCACCACGGGGCATCATTTTCCCCGAACATTTTTTCCATAAAGCCTTTTTTCACTGGTACCATTCCTTCTTTTCTTAGAGCATTCAATCCCCAGAATGTGTGAAATATCGTTACATCATGGTCGTAAGCCGCAGCTCCATTTGCAATGATATAGGCCGCCATCGCTTTATCATAATCTCCACTAAAGAGAATAATATTGGTTGTTTTTCTTTCTGACATTGTATCTCCTCCTATTTACCATAAGGGGTATAATTCCCCTTAAAAAAATTTATCCTTTTTTAATCCAGAATGTAAATACATCACTTTCTTCTTTTGAGTCAAGTAATTCATGTCCCGTAGATTTTGCCCAGGCCGTCAAATCACTTTTTGCTCCTTTATCTGTTGTCTGCACCTCTAAAATTTGACCGGAATCTATTTCTTTTATCGCCTTTCGTGTCTTCACGATCGGCATTGGGCAAGCTAACCCTTTTGCATCAAGTACTTTATCTGCATTCATCATTTCGTGATGCCTCCTCATTCTTTATATACCTATATGGGTATATTATGTGATATAAAAAAAGATGTCAACCTATTTTCTTATCGACTCTTCACTAATAAATTCACTGCTTCTTGTACAAGATCTTCTGTTCTTTCACCTGACTCCCTGGAATCCCTGACGCACTCGACAAGATTCATACTGACAATTAAGCCTGCCGAACGGTCTAGAGCTGTTTTGGCTGCTGAAAGCTGCGTCATAACATCTTTACAATCTTCACCTTGCTCCATCATTCTGACTATTCCCCGGAGCTGCCCTTCAACACGTCTAATCCGATTCTTAATTTGTGAGTTGTATTCCATCCAGACACCTCCTGTTGGCTTGTTGTTTTCTTGCTACATTCACTATATTATACCCCACTAGGTATAAAGTCAAGTGGTTTTCTTATTTTTTTTACGATGTATGCATCTTCATTAGATCTCTCATTCTGCTTACTGATGTTATAAAGCACAATTCTCTTTAGAAGGATACAGTTATATAAAAGAGTACAATCCTTCGATTGTACTCTTCACTCGGTTTATATAAGGTAGAATGATACTTGTCTCTTAGCCATGAATTCCAATCGCTCTTTTATGAATGCGACGGGTTCTTCAAGGTAGATAGGGACCGACTGGTTCCATTCAGGAACGTATTGCCTGATGTTAAACTCCATGGCATAACATGTATTGCATGTGATAGGCAGATCTCCTCTAATGGGAATATCCCTTTGTTGATCATACAACCCGATTAAAGCACCTGTTTCATGGCAGTGATTTCCTATTGGATGAGAATAAAGCATTGCTTCAATCCCTTCATCCCTCGCCTTTTTCATTGAACGGTGAAATACTTCGTTTCCTGTTCTGCCTACCTTCATTTCTTCGAATATAATGTCCTCGAACCTTAAAGCGGTTTGCAAGGCTGATTGAAGTCCTTCTGGTGCTTCCTCCTCACCAGGATAGCGAACGTAGGCAAGCTGCTGAGTATCTGTTGCTAATCCTAGATATCGGATACCAAAGTCCAGGTGCACGATGTCTCCACACCTGATGATTTCACCTTCCAACCGGTCCATATCTGCACCTTTTCGCTGCAAATCGACTGTAGGGTAAAAAGATGTTTCAAGTCCTAACCCCAAGACCCGTTGCCTGATCCAATCCACTACATCTTCAGTCGTTGTAATACCTGGATGAATGACTCCTTGGGATAAAGCTTCTCCTGCTATGGACCTCGCCAGCTCGGCTATGGAAGGATAGGCAGTAAGCTCTTTTGGAGTCCTTACCGACAGCCAGTCCACGATGATTTGCTGAGCTGACACAAACTTATGGGAATACTCATCCAACAGCATGCTAATATGTTCAAACAAAGAATGGCTTATTCCATCACATGCGGCAAAGGTGGATGAGTAATTTAATGCAATTGAATCAGGGTCATGACTTTCTACAAGTCTTTTGAGGCATTCCCATTGATCGTATTCTTCCGGTGACCAAATACGTTCATAAAATGGCTCAAAGCCCGGATTAGGGTGAAGCACCCATCTTTTCATTTGTTGATTTTCATCAAGATAAAACACGAGAATCGTCAATCTTCCCGAAGAATCAATAGTGGTGGGGAATAAAGTTTTAAGAATAGGATCTTCATTATATTCTCGTGAAGAGACAACCCACATGTCAACATCATGCTTTTTCATCAAGGACGGTAACAGAGTATTCAGTCTATGGAACAGCCATCGATTCTGCGTTTCTTCTCTCTTCTTCAACGGAAGAATTCCCGTTACTTGTTTCCAATCACTACTCATGGGTTTCACTCCCTCGTCCTTTTTGTTCACATTATCTTTTCGACAAAAAAGGAAGGGATTCCTTCAGGAATGTAAAAATGACCATTAGAGCTCATTGCTTTACGATCATTTTGAGAAGGGAGACAACCTAAATACAACCTTCTCCACTGAATATTTGTTCATCTAAATGGCCTACAAATTCATCCAGGTGATGGAGGGTACAGATATCTTCTTCTAGTAGAGGAATTTGATAAAATGACTGATTTGTAAACTTCTTCTTCATAAGTTGTAAGTAAAGCTTCTCCTGATCTTTCCTTTTCTGAAGAAACTCTCCATCCGCCAGACTCGGGAGGACCTTATTAACGATCAACCCGTCTATATTCAATCCATGTTTACCCATGGATTCAACAGCCTTTTCAGTTTCTAATATTGGAAGTCTTTCAGGTATGAGGACAAAAATGAATCCTGTCCTTTTGGAATCAAGGAGGATCTCCCTGACTTTTGAAAACTTCTCACGCCGTTTTTGGAGCACATCATAAATGGGATCTTCAACCGGTTCACCATCATTAAGTAGCTGTGAATAGTTTTTGTTTGTTTTCTTCCTTCTTTCCAGCATCCCGTCCATCCATACCCCCATCAGTTCCGGAAGAGATAGAAGCCTAATCGTATGACCGGTAGGTGCCGTGTCAAAGATGATTTTGTCGAAACCATTTGCTTCTTCCAGGATGATGGATACCATCCGGTCAAATAGTGCAGCTTCCTCCGCACCTGGTGCAGATGCAGCCATATCGATCTGACGGTGTACCTCATTGATCATATTTGATTTAACCATTCCCTTTAGATTCCTTTTAACGCCATCGATGTATCTCTGGGTTTCGGAAGTTGGGTTGATTTCTATTCCCCATAGATTTTCTTTCAATTGTGTTTTGTTCTCCTTGATTTCCCTATGAAATATATCCCCTAGATTATGAGCAGGATCAGTTGAAATGATTAACGTTTTCTTTCCCTTTTTAGCAAACATTAAGGCTAGAGCAGATGCAGAAGTTGATTTCCCTACTCCTCCTTTCCCCCCTACAAAAACAATTGATTGGTGCTGTACATCATGCATATTTGTCTCCCTTCCCTTTTTGTTAACAGCATCTTATGCCATCCAAAGGTGAGTGCTCCATTCCCATTCTTAAATGCCAATCGTGAAATTTTTCTACTATATATGGATAGAGTTCCAATGTGTAATAAAAGACAGGATTCGGCAAACCCAGCATGTCGGAATAGAGGAGCAATAAGAATAAATCTTCCTCATCCCTCAATTCCCGGGCAATCTCCGTCTTGTGAGGAAGGCGGATCATGTCATCGTACAGCTGTACGATTCTTTTGAACTTGTCTTTCATTGATACATCCATTGTTGATCATCCCCTTATAAATGTTTCTGAATGGCAGGGTGATACTCCCGTTTTTCTTTAAGAAAGTGACCATTGATAAAAATGGCCTCCCTTTTAATATGAAAGAGGATACTAAAAGCAACTTTATGGAGCGGCAACTTTTTTCGTCCCGCCTGCCTGATAAAATAAATAAAGATGGATAAGAGATTTCTAGGATCGCAATAGATAATCGATACCTTCTCTCCATAGGTATCGATAGATTCACGGTAAAGTTCTCCCAGTGAAACTCTTTCTTTCTGATGATGAGTAAAATCTTGCTCCATTGTGATGAACCCGTCACCACTGACTCCACCACATCAGCCCATCCCGACTTCAAGCTCTGAACGAATCATCATGATTTCCACCATTTTGAACCCTCCCTCTATATAAATAGAAAAAGGGGACCCGGTCCTGAGTCGCCCTTTCAATTGATTAAGCAGAGAACTGTGAGGGATCGTCCCCCTTTTTAGAAAGTGAAGCAGCAGACTGTTATGAGAATCCACATTGTGAAGATAAGAATGATACTGCCAAAGATGAATAGCAGCATATTTCCTTCTGAATCACCGGCACCTGACCATTCGAACACCACCTGGTGAATCATCGCCCACAGGGTCATGAACATTAGGAACAGCATGGGAATCAAGGTAGCGAAATAGTTCCTTCCTTGTCGTTTTAGCCAGATCGTAATGAGGAGTAAACTGATTCCCGCAAGTAGTTGATTCGATGTACCGAATAATGGCCAAAGCAGATATCCTCCTGAGCCGAATCCTTTAGGGCCTTGTGGCAATAATGTTAAAGCAGCGACTTGAAACAACGGCAATCGTCGTCGCAACGTGAGCATTTGTCAGTGGATTGACCTTGTACTCTTCTCCGAGCTCAGCAATGATGTATCGCATGAGACGAACAGAGGAATCCAATGTAGTGGCAGCGAAACTCACTATGATGACTGATACAATCGTCGCGGCTATGTCGGCAGGGATGCCCACTCCTGTGGCAAGTTGTCCTGCCCCCTTGATGAAAACCCCCAATCCAGCTCCACTTGCTGCAGCGAAACCACTGTACGTCGCCTGAAACTCTTCCACATTCGGGAAAAATGTGATACATGCAATGATTGCAATCAAGGCAAGTGCTCCTTCACCCACTGCTCCAAGGTAACCGACAAATCGGGCATCCGTTTCTTTATCCAATTGTTTGGAAGATGTACCGGAAGATACAAGCCCATGAAATCCGGAAATGGCCCCGCATGCAATCGTGATAAATAATAAGGGGAACCATGAAACATCGGCAGCACTGTTTGTCATCGGTGCTGTGATCTCCGGGTTAGTGAACAGAAGACCCAGGTAAAGTAATCCGAGACCGACAATCAGTTGATGGGAATTGATATAATCACGCGGCTGTAAAAGCTTCCATACAGGCAAAGTGGAAGCTATGTAAACGTAAACCATCAGAACGACTATCCACACAAAGAAAGCCATGCTCGTAGAACTTAGTCCAAAAAATGCGGTTGCCTCTTGTCCACCTAAATACCGGACTAAATCAATTTGCAAAAACTCCACCCGGCTTGCAATGACGGCTGATGCATACATAACGGCAAGCGCTATGACTGATGGCAGAAGCATACTGCCATTGCGTTTATAAACCGAATACCCTATCCATACTGCCAACGGAATCTGTATGAACACAGAGATCACGCTAGCTGGGAAAGTAATGAATAAATTTGCAATGACCCAGGCAAACACTGCATTTACCATTAATACCAGAATGAGGATTATAAATAGGAAAAGTACTTTTGCTCTTTTGCCGATTAATTTGTTCGCAAGAGAACCGACAGATTGTCCTTTATTCCGAACCGATAGAACCAACGTTCCAAAGTCATGAACACCCGCAGCAAACACGGTCCCTAAAATGACCCACAAAAAAGCCGGAAGCCATCCCCAGTATACGGCGATTGCCGGCCCTACAATGGGAGCAGCACCAGCAACTGAAGTGAAGTGGTGACCCCAAAGGACATACCGATTGGTAGGTACAAAATCTACACCATCCTTGTACTGGTGTGCCGGCGTGACATAAGTCGGGTCCAGACGATACACACGCTCAGCTATGAGCTTGGAGTAATATTTATAGCCTAATAAAAATACGAGCCCCCCTATAACCGCTAACCATATTCCACCCATCGAATTCCTTCCTCTCCAATAAATTCATACACATTTAAATTCTGAATTTTTAGAATGTATACGCTTACTATATTTTACAGTGGGTTATGATGGATTTCAATGAGTAAAATATCTCTTTTTCACACTAAATGAAAAGAAGACAGATTCAACGCAGAATCTGTCTTCTTTTCTTTAAACTATTAACGTACGAATATACTATCTTCATCAGTCGGATCCACAGCTTGAGGTATATCTACCGTTGTTCTCAATATGGTTTTGTTTGTTTCCGTTGTTTTAGGATGTTCTGAAGATGTAGGAAACGAAAATGGAATCCTTTTTTCCTCACCTGCTCTAATTGTACCGATATCATTAAGAATAATGGTGTCTACATCTTTTTCATGGTAAGGGAAGTCGCTGTCTTCTTTGTCTTCCTCGTACTTCTCAAGCAGCAATAGATAAACTTCATTCACAGGCTGATCAGACATTCCTCCTACCAAAACGACTTCGCCTTCTATGAAATCTCCAGGTGAAATTTCGGTTTTATGCACGATTGTATCTACTTTAACATGCCCGATTCCAATACTGGACAAAAACTGTTTAATCATCCTTCATTCACCTTTCATATTCTTTGTTTCAAATATGTCATCACGATCGTTATTCTCTCATCCTTACATATTCTTCTAGTGTTCCGCAAACAATAGAAAAGAAAACTTGGAATGGAGGAATAATAATGAAAAAGATGATGGTATCTGTCTTGGTTGTCCTTATGATCAGCTTGAGTTTTGGTACATTTGCCGCTGCAGAAGGAGAGCCGGTGACACCTTCCGATCAAAAGGTGGAACTCACTGAAGAGCAAAAAGCAGAGCTTTCCAAATTGCATGAACAATTGTTTTCAACAAAGAAAGAACTTGTCAACAAATATGTTGAGTATGGCATCTTTTCAAAAGAACAAGGGAACAAGGTTCTTAAGATGATGGAAGCGAAACATCAAAAATTGAAAGAAAATGATTACATGATGAGGTGGCATCCGCAGCCTCATCACGGAAAAAAACTGGATCAAAATGAGTAAGAAATTCGGAAGGGCAACAGCTCTTCCGTTCCTTATGTCAAGGTTTACCCTCTGTATTAAGAAAGGTTCCTCAATTTTTCAGTAACCCCCTTCATATCATTCATAGAAACATCATAGTGAGTGGTAAAACGAACAAGAGTAGGCCCAAATGTAACTGCCAGGATTCCATTTTCCTTTAACTTCTTAACATATTGATCCGACGTCATTCCCCTTTCCTTCACATCTGCAACCACGATATTAGTTTCCACATTATTGATGACCTCAATCCCTTCACAGGATTGAAGGGTTTCCCTCAATATTAATGCTTTTTCATGATCCTCCACCAACCTGTCCCTCATGGTTGTCAAGGCCACCAATCCTGGCGCGGCTACCATACCTGCCTGTCTCAAGCCGCCCCCTAACCTCTTTCTCCATTTTCGTGCACGCTTTATGAAGGTATGATCTCCGGCGATAATTGAACCTATAGGCGCACCCAACCCTTTAGACAGGCAGACTTGCACTGTATCACAGTGGTCGGTGAACTCACTGACATTCTTTCCGCTGGCAGACACAGCATTAAAGAGTCGTGCACCATCCATATGAACAGGGATAGAATGCTTTTTAGCCAGTGCGTGAATCGCCTTCATATTCTCTGGAGACACGATTGCTCCACCTGCACGATTATGCGTATTTTCTAAACAAATGAGCCCAGTTTCGGGAAAGTGCTGATCTTCTATACGTATGGACTCTTCTACCTCGACAGGATCCATCTCACCTCTGATTCCGTGGATGGTACGTGTCTGAACACCTGCCAAAGCAGCAACAGCACCTGACTCATAGTAAAATATATGTGAATTAGCTTCCAGTATAATTTCATTCCCGGGGCGGGTGTGTGTTAAAACAGCTATCTGATTTCCTTGAGTTCCGCTCGTTACAAATAAGGCGGCTTCTTTACCTAATAGATTCGCTGCTTCCTGTTCCAGCTTTTTCATTGTAGGATCTTCCCCATACACATCATCCCCGACTTCAGCTTCAAAAGCTGCCTTTCTCATCGCTTCCGTTGGCTTGGTTACTGTATCACTTCTTAAATCTATCAATGTGAACTACCTCCTCTTATCCTTTCACAGGATTTATTATACCAAAGGAAAGCCATCCATGAATCCTCCAACTGAGAGAATGAAACACAATCCAAAATACCTATAAAAAATATAATTATAGGAATATTCTAAACATTTTATCTTTTCATGTGTTACTATTTTAATATTCCATCATGAAAAAAATGGGTCATTTAAGAGAGTTAGAGGAGAAAGTTCTTATGACAATCGGTTCTAAAATCCGCTTTCACAGACAAAAAAAAAATCTGACACAAGAAGACCTATCAAAAGGGATTATCTCCGTATCATATCTTTCCAAACTGGAAAACAATCAAGTCACTCCTTCAAACGACATCATTAAGTTACTCTGTGACCGCTTGGGTGTGAACAATCTTCTTGACACCCCAGTCCACTTGAATAAACTCCTGGAGGATTGGAACCATGCCCTGTTGTGGAATAACACAGAAGAAGCAAATGCCCTCAATGAGGTTATCAAAAAGGATCTAGAACAAACGGACGATATCATTCCTCATCTATTTTATAAAATTCTCTGCTTTCGAGTTCAATTAATCCAAGGGGATTTTCAAAGAGCATTGGATCAAATGTTGCAGATCCACCCACATTATAAAGAGTTGTCAGATAAGCTGAAATTCTACTTTCACAAATATAAAGGCAACTACTATTACTTAGTGCATGAATATGAGAAAGCCCAGTTAGAATTAAAAGAAGCCGAATCTTTCTATGTTCTGGGAAATGTGATCAACGAGGAGGAACGGGCAGATTTATATTATCTATTCAGTTTGGTTTTGACTCGTTTAGGTAAGTACCGATTTGCCATCTTTTATGGTGAAAAGTCACTATCTATTTTCCAGGGGGTCTACTATCAAAAAAGATGCGCTGAAGTCCATTTGATTTTAGGGATTACCTACCGGCGAATACGGTATAACGAAGAGGCGAAGAAGCATTATGAATGGGCGAACTTCATCTCACATTCCATAAACTATACCTCTTTACATTCAAAGGTGGAGCAGAATCTGGGATATTTATATTCATGCATGAACAAAAGTGATGAAGCCATCAAACATTATTTGCGTAGTATCGAATTGAAAGATTCAAATGAGGAAGGCAAATTATTTTCCATTCTCTCCCTGGTCAAGGAATATTACAAGAAAAAACATTTTCCAGAAGTGAGATACTGGTTACCAAAAGGACTTGCGCTTTGTTCTAAAGAAAAGTTCCCTGAGAAATTCTATCAATTGTCCTATTATCAATACGCATTGAATGAATACCCGGAAGGTTTTGAAGCCTTTATGAAAGAACATACCCTACCCTTCTTTAAGAAGAACGGGTCTCATTTATTATATGCTGAGTATTCTAAATTTCTTGGTCAGTACTACCAGGGGGTTAGAAGATATAAATCTGCTGCATTTCACCTAAATGAAGCAAATGTCATTTATGAAGAAATGTTACGTTTATAGGAGGTGAAAGGATGAATACATTGAAAAAACTAATGCTGATCACAAGTATTACTGCCTTGGCCCTTTCGGGAATTGTCGTAATCAATGGCAACGAAGAAGAGTTCCCACCATTCTCAAGTAAATTATAATACAAACCGGGACCGGCCCTTTGTAGGAACGGTCCTCTTCTATTCATGTAAGCTTATTAGGTGTATCACTGTAAGGAGGAATGACTCTGTTCCAATCAAGATGACATCCCTTTCCACTCCCATCTGTGAAATGAACTTTCTGCCTACGATCCTTAAAGGAAAAGTCCCTACGACCACAATGAGATCCTCTTCCCTAATAGGCTGATAACCATTACGGGACACCGTTTTAAATGCAATATCACTTAATAGCAATAAATATTTACATGAAATTTTCTGAATAAAGAGATATAGTTATGGTTGAATACATATTAAGGGGGAATAAAAATGAATCCATCATTTGAACAAAATTTAGAAAGGTATGCAGACCTAATTATAAAGGTTGGACTGAACCTCCAAAAGAATCAGGAACTGCTGATTTCTGCACCCATTACAGCGTATAAATTTGTTCGTCTTGTAACCGAAAAGGCATATGAAGAGGGAGCATTGAATGTTTTAACCGATTTCTACGATGAAGAGTTAAAGAGAATCCGTTTAGAAAAATCTCCTGAAGAAGGATTGAAGGCATTCCCACACTGGAAAGCAAAAGGCTATATCGAAATGGCGGAGAACAACGTAGCGCTCTTAAATTTAGTAGCACCGAATCCTGCGTTATTAAAGGATATCGACCCCAAAAAAGCCTCGATTTTGAACAAGGCTTCCGCCGAAGCCATGCAGGACTTTTCCGCATATATCGGAGGGGGTAAAATAAGCTGGCTTATAGCTGCATTTCCAACAGGAGAATGGGCTCGAACTGTTTTTCCGGAATTGTCACAAGATGAAGCAATCGATAAATTATGGGAAAATATATTCTACACAACGAGAACAGACAAAGAGAACACCGTTTCACTATGGGAATCTCATATTAGTGAGTTGAATAAAAACGCGAATCATTTAAATGAGAGAAATTACAAAAAGCTTCATTACAAAGGTCCTGGAACCGATCTTACCATTGAATTCCATCCACAAACCAAATGGATCAGTGCGCAGTTCGTGAATGATCAAGGAACTCCATTTGTCCCGAATCTTCCTACAGAAGAAGTGTTTACCATTCCTGAAAAATATGGTGTAAATGGAACTGTTTCAAGCACAAAACCGCTAAACTACAGTGGGACATTGATTAAAGACTTCTCACTGACGTTTAAAAACGGTAAAGTGGTGGAATTTTCAGCTGAGGAAGGTTATGAAACCCTGAAGAATCTCCTGGAAACAGATGAGGGCTCCTCCTATTTAGGTGAGGTAGCGTTGGTTCCACATCATTCACCTATCTCTAACACAAACATCATTTTCAACAACACACTTTTCGATGAAAATGCTTCATGTCATATTGCTCTCGGAAGGGCTTTACCTGTGTGTGTAAAAGATGGTAAAACGATGACGACTGAACAACTTAGGGAAATTGGATTTAATGAAAGCATGATTCATGTCGATTTCATGATAGGATCGGATCAGTTGGACATTGACGGCGAGAAGGAAGATGGTACCATCGAACCCATATTTAAATCCGGTGATTGGGTTAAAAACTGAAAACCTAAGGAAGAATAATCCCGAAGGCTTAAATGATTTCATTTAAGTCTTTTTTTATTGAAAGAAAATTTTCTTACACAGACCGAAGGATTCTTTAAATGGAAAAAATTACATTTAATATGACAAATAAATTTCTTTTTTAACATATTCAATACTTTACGATTCCTTTACAATAGAAGCATAGCTTTTAATAAGGAGAGATTTTCTTGTCAATCAATCATAAACATCGTTTTTTATGGAGTGGCATCATTCTCACTTTCTTTACTATATATATCATTTTCCGGACGACGAATGTACAGTCCAGTGAAAAGCCGTTAACCGCTGAAGAAAAATACCCTACAGTCTTTGTACACGGATACAAAGGAACCTATAATTCCTTCCGGACGATGTTGGCACGATTTGAAGACGAGCATGGCTGGGGCCAAAAAACGTTGGAGATCTATGTGTCTGAGAATGGGAGTGTGGACTATAAAGGATTCTTATCCACAACCCCTGCTTCTCCCCCACTCGTTCAAGTCGTATTTGAAGATAATCGTGCTTCATTGGAAAAGCAGGCAATCTGGCTTGAAAATGCCATGAAGCTATTACATCATCAATTTGACATATCAACAGTGAACATCATTGGGCACTCTATGGGAGGTCTTGCCACTGCGAAATACTTTGAAAATACGAAAGATCATTCCTTTGTACCTAAAACACATAAATTCATTTCGATTGCCACCCCCTTCCAGGGAGTGACGAAGGAATCTTATGATCAAATCAATACAGGCGCGGCCGTGATCGACTTGAAGCCTGACTCACGCGCTTTGAAGGAATTGTATAGGAACCGTCATTTCATACCTTCTCATATACAGGTATTATCCATTGCAGGTTCTGGTGATGATGTGGTAAATGTTCAAAGTGCTGTAGCCAGTCAATCACTTTTCGAAAAAAACCACTTTCAATCGAGGATTGTATACGATCCATCCATTTCCCATAGCGGTCTACACGAAACGATAAAGGTAGACCGGCTTGTTGGTGATTATTTATGGGGTAAATGACCCTCGTCCCTACTCAGACGCATCCAAATCTGTGTGGGGATTTTTTTGTGTAGTTGCGTAAACTTCCTATACGTTCTATACTACACAAGACTATACCTGAGGATGAGGATGAGTAAATTGACAAAAGAACGAATCATTAAGGCAAACCCTAAATACATACAACAATTCCGAAAAGGGCTCCCCCTCCTTAGTAAAGAAAATGTGACAACACCTATTGACCAATTACAAGAAGGAGACATTTTGAAGCTTGTCGACGATAAAAATGATTTTATCGGAAAAGGGTATTTCGGCATACAGAACAAAGGAATCGGCTGGCTCTTCAGCTTTAAGGAACAAGAAGCAATCGATAAGGACTTTATCTACAGAAAACTTCAAACTGCCATTAATCAACGCCTTCACTTCTTTTATGATGAAGATACAACTGCGTTTCGGCTTTTTAATGGAGAAGGAGACGGATTTGGGGGCATCACCATTGATTACTTTGACGGTTATTACCTCGTTCAATGGTATTCAAAAGGGGCATACTCCTTTAAGGAAGATTTCCTGCAATCGTTAAAGGAATTAACAGACTACAAAGGGATCTATCAGAAGAAACGTTTTGCACAGGAAGGCAAATATGTGGAAGAAGATGATTTCGTCGAAGGAACCCGGCCTACATTTCCCCTCCTTGTCAAAGAAAATGGCGTGCAATTTGCGGTCTATTTAAACGACGGGGCAATGGTGGGTGTATTCCTTGATCAGCGCGAAGTACGAAAACGGATCAGGGACTCTTATTCTGAAGGGAAACGTGTTTTGAATACTTTCTCTTACACTGGAGCATTCTCTGTTTTCGCTGCCCTTGGCGGTGCAGTCGAGACTACAAGTGTGGACCTTGCTAATCGCAGTTTAAGTAAAACAATTGAACAATTCAGTATTAACGGCATCGATTACGAAGCACAAAATATCATAGTCGAAGATGTTTTTAAATACTTTAAGTATGCAGTGAAGAAGGAACTTACCTTTGACCTTGTGATCCTTGATCCACCCAGCTTTGCCCGATCCAAGAAACATACGTTCAGTGGCTGCAAAGGATTATAAAGATTTATTGAAAGAAGCCATTGCCATCACTGAAAAGAACGGAGTCATTGTGGCATCCACTAATTGCAGTACCTTCAATATGAAGAAGTTCAAGAACTTTATTGACACTGCCTTTAAAGAATCCAATGGAAAATACAAAATAGTAGAAGAATACACCCTTCCAGAAGACTTTAAAACCATCACTCAATACAAACAAAGTGATTACCTTAAAGTCGCCTTTATTAAAAAGTTATAACTGTGGGGGGGACGACGGACCTTTGAAAGGTCCGTCCCTCCTGTAAAATCAGTAAGATCATTCAATACTGTGATCCTTTCTATAAATGACAGAATAATCTGTCATTATTTCCTCGGAAACCGCATAATACGACATACACTTATGATGATTGGTGAAATATATCGAATAAGGAGGTTTGTTGATGAAAAAAGCTATTTTTCTTGACCGTGACGGAGTAATCAATGAGGTAAAAACGAAGAGAGTGACATTCGTTAATCGACCTGATCAATTTTATTTCCTGGATGGTGCTCTGGAAGCCATTAAATTACTGAGTGATTCCGGATATCTATTATTCATCGTTACCAATCAGGGTGGAGTCGGATTAGGGTATCTTTCACACGCACAACTCCAATCCATTCACGATCATATGGTGAACGAAATTCAAAGAGCCGGCGGTTTCATTCAGGAAGTTTCCTCCTGCACGCACAAACCACATGAGGGGTGTGAATGCAGAAAGCCTGAAGCGGGTATGCTTTTAAACCTGGCCGAAAAATATGATGTGGATTTCCACCATTCCTATATGATAGGTGACCGAGAGGTTGATATTGAAGCCGGCCGCAAAGCTGGATGCTTGACTATCTTATTGGGAGCCTCTTCCCCTCCTTCAAACAATGCCGATCACACATTTCTCAATTTATTGGAAGCTGCCGAATTCATCATCTCAAATCAGTAAGTCTTTCAGGAGCCTCATGGATATCCATGAGGCTCTTTCCTAATCCCATTCTGACGAAAAAAGGGTGCTACATTGAAGCGCAGGAGACTCTGAAATACTACAGCCTTCATAAGATGTTAATGTAACAGCAATGCCTGTTTGACCGTTTTCAATATGGGGAATTCTATGATAAAGTACTATGGGACGAATGAGCACGGGAGGTATTGGATGAACCAGCAGGAATTGTTACAAATTATACGGGATCACTATCCCTTCGATGTACTCACCACTGAACAATTGGATTACGTTATTTCCGGTTCTAAATACACAACCTTCAAAAAGGGTGAATTCCTTTTTCATGAAGATGAAACAGTAGAAGAACTTGATATTTATTTCCTTGTGTCGGGACTTGCGAAAAATGTACTGCATCGTTCCAGCGGGAAGCAATATTCCCTAAGGTTCTATTACCCTGGGGACTTGATCGGAATCATGATTATGCTTACAAGCGGGGAAATGACTTTCTCCGTACAGGCAATGGAAGATTGCACAGTATTCCGAATCCGAAAAGATCGACTATTGGAGATTATGACCAAGAATAATGACTTCTCAAAGATCATTTTCGAAAGCATCGGAAATAGGATGAAAACACTGTACGATGAAATCAAATCGAAATCTGCCACTGATAAGGACGACGAAAACATCAGTCTGTTTCGTACCAAGGTCCATACATTAATGGATCGCCCCACTTTCATCCATGAGGATGCAACGGTTCTTGATGCAGCAAAGAAAATGAAGGAAGAAGATACATATGGTCTAGTCGTAGTCGATCATAAGAATAAAATGCACGGCATTCTTACTCAGCGAGAAATCCTTTCTTATGTTGGAAATCCCAGTTTCAGTGAGTCAGTCAAGGACTGGATGAAGAAAAAACCTTTTTGGATCCGTGATGAATCCTTTGCCTATGAAGCACTTTCTTACTTTAAACATGAAGAGGTGGATTTCGTACCGATCATCCGAAATGATGTGGTTGTGGGCGTTCTCACCAGTACATCGTTTCTTAACATTCAGGACTCCAATTATCTGGACCTGTCTTACCGGATTCAAAAGGCTGTTAGCAACGATGAACTCGTAGAGCTTGCCACGGTGAAAAGCATCACCTTTCAACAGTTCATCCACGATCTGCTCCTGCAGGATAGTTTCGGCTACGATATTTGTGAAGTGATATCAAACTATAATGATCGCCTTCATCGCAAGATCATTCAACTGACGGAAAGAGAAATGCGCCAGGAAGGCCTTGGTTCCGCTCCCATCAATTATTGCTTCATCGTTATGGGCAGTCAAGGTAGAAGTGAACAAGGCTTCCATACCGATCAGGATAATGGCATCATACTCGATGATTATAATCACTTGTCAGACCTTAATAGAGTCGACGCCTATTTCCAGGCATTTACAGAAAAACTGAATTATAAGCTTTCAGCATGCGGTTTTCCAGAATGCACAGGGGGAATCATGGCCAAAGAGCAGAAATGGAAACGATCCTATACAGATTGGAAAAAAGCAATCGATGAGTGGCTTTATGAAATGGATGCCCAGGAGGTACAAAACATCACCATGTTTTATGATTTCCGTCCTATTTATGGAGATTACTCCATTGCTGAAGAAATCAGGTCGTATTTAGCGGAAAAATCGAAACGGTCCCTTAATATGCAACAGTTATTAAGAAAAGACGCCCTACGTTTCAAACTCCCTGTCGGTCCACTCGGACGGGTAAATCTAAAACCAAGGAATCATTTGTTCAATATTAAAAAATCGGGACTCCTTCAAATCGTCAATATGATTCGAATCCATTCCGTGAAGTACGGAATCAAGGAAGTCAATACCATTAAGAGGGTCCAGGCATTAAAGAAGATGCAGGCCTTCCATCCAAGAGATGCTGAAAATGTGAAAACAGCCATGCATATTCTCCTCACTCTCAGGACAAAACAGAACCTTCTTGAACTGAAAGAAGGAAAGCCCTTAACGAACGATATTGATGTGCGCACCCTTTCGAAAGAGGATCGTCAAAAGTTAAAGGAATCCATACAAATCGCGAACCGACTTCAGCAGGTGATGGAAATCAGTTTTAACAGGAACCGGGTGGTTTGATGAATAATATTGGAATCAATGTGGGGTACCGCATTTTGAAATATTACTTATGGCAGCAATTCATTTTTCGCTTCCAGGTTAAAAAAGAAAAAGAGAAACTCTCGTATCATAAATTATCCCGGACACTTAAGGAATTCGAAGAGGAAAAACCAACACTTCAACAAAAACATTTGTTTGATTGTACCTTTACCATCTTTGATTTAGAGACAACCGGCTTTTTTCCAGAGGTCGGAGATGAAATCATCTCCATTGGTGCAATCAAGGTTAAAGAAGGAGAGGTTCAGAGTCAGGACACATTCTATCAGGTGATCGACCCCCTTCAAACTGTTTCCGGACATACGAAGCGGTTTACGGGCCTTAGGCGCAAAGACTTTATGAATGGAGTTACCCTTCCGGTTGGACTGGAGCGCTTTTTAGAATTCAGTAAAGGAACGATCCTTGTTGCCCATCCTGCGAGTTTTGATATTAACTTTCTTCAAAAGCGGATCGACAAATGGCAGCTGCCTTCATTTAACCCTGAGTATGTAGACTCTTTTTCACTTGCCAATGGATTAATGGACAAGGATGATTGTTATTTGGACGTGCTTGTAAAGATGTTCGACATTGACCATAGGGCTAGGCATCATGCTCTGAATGATGCCATCATGACAGCAGAAATTTTTGAAAAACTATTGAAAATCTGTTATAAGCAGGAAGTTCACACCATTCGGGGATTGAAAGAATTTATTGGGGAAGAAATACATCCCGGACCATAAATGGTACGAAAAAAACGCTTGAGGACTTGGTCGTTACCCCCGAAAGTTAGATTTTTAACTCTAACTTTCGGGGGTCGGTACCCTTCCTCAAGCGTTTATTAATAATATTATCTCGTTTGGCCTGTTCCGTGCATCATATATTTGATGGTTGTTAATGCAGGTAGGCCCATCGGTCCTCTCGCATGCAATTTCTGGGTGGAAATACCAATCTCAGCTCCGAATCCTAATGCTCCACCATCCGTAAAACGGGTAGACGCATTATGATATAGAGCGGCAGCATCCACAAGCATCATGAATTTTTTCGCCGTGTCATGGTTTTCTGTCACAATGGCTTCAGAGTGCTTTGTACCGTATTGTTCAATATGATCAACAGCTTCATCCAATGAAGAAACTACTTTCACAGCAATATCCAGACTGAGATATTCATTTGCCCAGTCCTCTTCTCCAGCAAGCTTCGCGTCTTGTATGGCTTCAACTACACTTGCATCTCCATGAATGGACACGTTGAACTCTTTAAGCTTTTCGACAAAAGCATGCTTATTTTCATTAAACCAGTCTTCATGAAGAATAACCGTTTCAGCAGCATTACATACAGCTGGGCGGTCTGTCTTGGCATTGATGAGGATATTCAGTGCTTTTTCCACCTGTGCTTCTTTGTCAATATATATATGACAGTTCCCTACTCCCGTCTCCAGTACCGGTACAGTCGCATGATTGACAACTGCATTGATCAATGCCCCACCACCCCTCGGGATTAAGACATCGATATACTCTTTCATAGTAAATAGTTGACTTGTTGCTTCCCTGTCTGTCGTATTGATGAATTGTACTGCTTCTTTCGGGATATCTGTCTTTTCCAATGCTTCATGCATGACGTCAACAATGGCTTTGTTGGATGTAATGGCATTTGAACCACCTTTTAAGACAATGGCATTTCCTGATTTCAGAGCCAACCCTGTTGCATCAACCGTTACATTCGGGCGGGCTTCATAGATCATACCAATGACACCAAGTGGAACCGTCACTTTTTGCACTTGAAGTTGATTCTCAAGAGTCCAATCAGATACGATTTTTCCGGTAGGATCATCTAATTCAGCCACTTGACGCAGACCATCTGCAAAATCCTTAATCCGTTCTTTACTTAAGGACAATCGATCCATAAATGCTGCTTCAAAACCTTTTCCCCGGCCTCTTTCAAGGTCTTTTTCATTTTGCTCCAGAATATATTCATAATTTCCTTCTAAATGATCGGCAAGGATATGAAGAGCCTTATTTTTTTGAGCCGTCGTCAGCATACTTAGAGTTCTTGCCGCATTCTTGGCTAGTATTGCTTGCTTTTTCACATCAGTTTTCTCAATAGTTAAAGTCATCAAATACCTCCTGATTATTTTCAAAGTCAAAATCGACGTTTTCAATCCTTTTATCGAATATATTTACCATTCATCCTTGAACGGAATGATACAAAAAAGAAAATTTCTTGTATTATACACCTACTGGAATCGGAACTTCTACGTGGCACACTAAGTGATCAATTTCAACTGCAATTTGATCGGACTTAATGTTAGTTGGATTTTTGAGGTTCCCAGAGCGGAAATTGACCATGCCCAACCCGATTTCTTCGTTTTGATGATCAAGAATTCTTACAACCGCACCTTTATCGAATCGACCATTTACTGCATAGATGTCTTCTATCGTCAGGCTTTCCTTTTGTTCTAAAATACGTTCTTTCGCACTTGCATCAATGGTGATTTCACCTTCTGGGCCTGAATTGAATGCGATCCACTGCTTTTTCGAATCAAGATTAACGGAATCTTCTTCGGATTCAAAGTAGGTCCCTTTGGCTGTATGTTGAACAGCGTCATAAATAATATTGCTGTTTCCTGACTTCCCAAGAAATGCGGGGATGCCTGAGGCCATCGTAATCTTGAATGCATCGATCTTAGACCTCATCCCACCGGTTCCAACGGCACTTCCCGGTTCCCCTGCCATATCTTCGATCTCTTCGGTAATCTCCGTTACACATTCCAGCAGTTTAGCATCTGGATTTTTCCTTGGATCCGAATCATATAACCCATCGATATCAGACAGAATGATGAGTTGATCAGCATCCACCAATGCAGCAACTTTTGCAGAAAGGGTATCATTATCTCCAAATTTCAGTCGGTCAATTGTTACTGTATCATTTTCATTTACAATTGGAATGATTCCTCTTTCAAGAAGGACATTAATGGTGTTTCTTGCATTGTTGTATCGGTCTTCATCTGAAAAATCACTACGAGTGATGAGAATTTGTGAAGCTACGTATCCGTTTGAGATTAACAGATCGGAATATGCTTCAATCAATAGTCCTTGACCGATAGCTGCAGCTGCCTGCTTCTCTGGCAGGGAGCTTGGACGTGTCAAGCAACCCAGTTTACGATAGCCGGCAGCCACGGCCCCTGATGAAACCAGTAGTACTTCATGGCCGTCATCCTTTAAACGGACTACTTCATCAACCAGGCGCTCAAGCTTTCGGCGACTCATCTCTCCATGTAAACTTGTTAATGAACTGCTTCCAATCTTAATGACGATACGTTTCTTCTGATTATTTTGGGACATTCAATCACTCCTAGTAAAAAGGTCCGTCCCTCGTCCCTCTTTCTTTATCAAGGGACGGACTTAAATTTCTTGCAGGTTTGGTATTGTTTAGTTGAGGTGTTTTTAAATCGATGTGTGTATTAGCTTGTGACTAATTGTTTGGACTGTAAGGAAGAGCTGATTTCCTTGGATCGTTTTTCTGCTCCCTTGACAGCTTCAGAGATAGCCTTACCTCCGCCGAACTCTGCCAGTGCATCGAGTCCAGCAGCTGTAGTACCATTTGGGGACGTTACATTTTTTCTTAGTTGAGTTGGTGATTCTTCTCGTTCCAGCATCATTTTCGCTGCTCCAAATATGGTCTGAGCCCCGATCTTACGAGCTAATGCAGGATCTAATCCGGCTTCTGCGCCTGTTTTTTCTATATGTTCCATTAAATAATAGAAGTAAGCAGGACCGCTTCCAGCGATTCCAGTGAAAATGTCCATTTGGCTTTCATTAATCACGAACACTTCACCAATACTCGATAATAACTCTTCAGCATTCTCCATGTCTTCCCTTGAGGTAAACCGTCCTGCACTTATAGCAGTAGCCGATTCTTTCAGCATACTTGAAGTATTGGGCATGACCCTGATAACAGGCTGACCGGCTGGCAATTGCTCTTCCATATGGGAAGTGGTGATTCCTGCCAGAACCGACATAATGACTGTATCTTTTCTTACAAGATGATTGATTGAATCCAATGCCTTATCGATATCTTTAGGCTTCATGGCCAGGATAAGGATATCTATTTCATCAAAGGGTAGATCATTTTTTGTTAAAGCTGAGATACCGTATTTCGATTTCATTTCATGAAGTCTTTCATGATTGCTCCTGTTAGAAACAATTATTTGGCCAGCTGGGATTTTCCCGCTTTGGACTGTCCCCGAAATCATGGCTTCCGCCATATTTCCTGCACCTAAAAAAGCAATCGTTTTATCTTTTAACAATCAAATCCACTCCCAATCCATCTAGATAATCTTATGAACATCACTTTTACCTTTTTGTTTTTAATCGTTCATTCATTAATAAGTTTCATATTTTTCATATTAATATAAAGGGTTTAACTTCATGTGTGTCGATCTTTAATCCTGTGTCAAAAACCTTTGTTTGACATGCGTTTTGTTCACAACGCTTATAATCGTAACATGCTGGTAAATGATATCAAGGGCAATAAAGGAAGTAGTAAGGAATCAGGCGAAATAGATAGTGGAAGCGCTATCATTGCTATTTATGTTATTCAGATTCCTTCTTAAGGCTCTAGATTGACTGAGAAAGCCTATAATCAGAATTTTTACATTTGAACCACGGTTGTCCCCACACCGGATATCTTTCAGAAATCCAGTGTCACTAAGGGGGAACAGTTGCCCATGTTCCATCATAAAAAAAGTCCGACAAGCATTCGCTGCTTGTCGGACTCTTACTCTTTATGCAATGAAATCATTCGGAACTCTTACCATTCAGAAAATCGTTTAAAACCTGGATGTTTTCCTCAAAGTCAATCTCAAGGACGGAACCCACTCCGCTGTAGCTGTTAAATCCGTATGACCCTTCCACCGGGACAGTGAGCTTGTCCATATCACTGCTATTACTCAACAGGATATCTTTCGCAAGGGATATTTGATCAAACTTACTCATGTTGGTCTGGATATAGGGTTGAATGGAGCCCGCCATTTTAGGAAGCTTCGTGACTCCTCCAATGGATAATACTTCATCTTTAAGAGCATTTATGACCTTTTGCTGTCTTTCAACACGTCCAAAGTCTCCCTGAGCGTCAGCACGGAAGCGTGCATAACCTAACAGCTCCTTACCATTTAAGTTTTGAACACCGGGCTGAAGGGAAACACCGATGTTTTCTGACATGGCCTTCTCCACATCCATCTCTATCCCTTCAGGTGCAAGAACATCTACGGATTGTTCAAAGCCTTTGAAATCCACAACCATAAAATATTGAATATCTATATCAAAGTTTTGTTTGATTGTCTTTCTAAGCAGTTCGGGTCCACCAAGATAAAAAGCTGTATTAAGCTTATAATTTTGATATCCAGGTATCTCTACATATATATCTCTCATAAAAGAAACAAGTTTGGTTTCATTTGTTTTAGGATCTATTTGTGCAAGCATCATCGTGTCTGTTCTGGATTTCTCCTCGCCTCTGCTATCGACACCCAGTAATAATACGTTGACCTTTCCATTTTTATCCTTAACACCGTTGAATGTATATTCTTGTTGAAGCTGGTCGTCTCCAGCCATTTTATATCCGCTATAAAATTGATACGCAGAATATCCAAGCAAACTTAAAATGAGTAACAATAATACCAAAATCACTTTTTTTCCGCGTTTTTTCTTTTTCGCTTTGCGATTTATACGTGAATCCATTCTTTCACCTTCTTTTATGACATTCATGAATCAATGATGATAGCGAAATGGTACTCTATCCGAATAAAATTGACAATCACAGAATCTTGGATATACTGACACATTTCTCCATCCTATTTGAACATTCATTTTATCACAATTATCCATAAAAGTATTGATTTGTTCTTATTTAATATGGCAAATGAAGTGGATGGAAAAATGGGATGGCGAACTTTTTCACATCTATCTCATCTTCTTTGTTGTACGAAATGATAAAGGAAGTAGCCGGGCCGCCGGATTTGTCTAAATTAAGCGAGGAAGTGATGTCCTCCCCTCCTTACAGGTTTCTCTATTAATAGAGAAAGCTCTCGAAAAACTCCCTTAGAGCCAACAGGAAGAATATCTATGACGGAAGAGTGATGAACACACCTCATAAATAAGGAAAGTGGAGCAACTGACGTATGTTGCATTATTACCTCATCTCCTACAAGAGGTGTTCCGATCAGTGCATATGCCAGATCTGCTGCCGTAGGGAAGGAATGCCGAAGCTTTTTTCTCTTTCCGATACATGTAATGCCAATAGCTGATTGATGAAGGATCATATTCGACTCTGAGCTCCCGGTAATAGGGATGCCATCCAATCCCAATTCCATCAAGCCTTTTTTTCACACCTCTCGTATACTCTTCCCAAGCATCCTCACTAGTAAAGTTCAATAGTTGAACAGCCTGCAACTGTGCGCCCACAGACAGACATTCCATGACAGCCACCCGGAAGCAATAATATCCTACAGTTTCCGGATCGGCAGTGACACCATCTGCCTCTTTCATACCAATCCCACCACTGCAGTCAGACGCGAGAATCAACTCTTCTTCGTCTGAGATCGAGAGAGGAATGACATCGCGATGCTGAATCATATGCTGGCCTCTGTTGGAACCCTCTTCACAAGAGGGGGATATAGAAAATGGGCGAGGGTCAGGTTAATAAAGGATGCTACTAATAAAGATGGGACGATTGTATAATAAAATGATGGGCTCAGTATAAAGACGAAAGGAATCCCTGCCACTACACCATTCCCTATTAAAAACAGTGTGGCAGCAAGTATTCGTCTCCCGGTTGAAAAAACAATACCAAATAGCCAGACAAATATTCCTATTTCAATCCCTATCAACAGATGAAAGGGCCCCAATGGGAAACCAGCATATAAGCTTGACAGAAGGTGTCCCCCCACTGCTACGATTGCCCCCCATCTTCCATTGTATAGGGAGGCAATCAATAGTGCAGGCATACTATCCAGAGCGACCGTACCGATCACAGCTGGGAACTTCACCATTCCACCAATTGCGGAAAACGCCATGAACAACGAAAGCAGCAGTAGAATCTTAAGGTTACTCTTCATTCTTCTTCTGCACTTTACGTGATGTAAAGACGGCACCGCTTCGAATGTATTCCACGTCCTTTACATGACTGCGATGATTGATCACACGTGCCAACGCAAAAAAGTAATCGGATAGTCTATTGATATATTGTAATGTCACAACCGGAAATTCCCCGTCCATTTTTGCAAGAGTAACCATTTTTCTCTCTGCCCTTCTTGTAATCGTCCTTGCTATGTGAATACTAGATGAAGCTTTCACACCTCCAGGTAGGATGAACCTTTCAAGGGGTGGCGCTTCATTCGTAAAACGATCAATTTTCTCTTCCAATACCTGGACCGATCGGGATTGTAATTTAAGTTGTCTGTGTTTAGAAATGTTAGATAGATCCCCACCACAGTCGAATAACTCATGCTGTATCGTCTCCAGATCCTCTACAATATCCTGAAAGTGCTCTTCACCCAGTTCTGACATAGCCTGCCCGACAAATGCATTGACTTCATCCAATGTTCCATATGCTTCAACCCGTATATCATCTTTGTCTACTCTTCCACCGATTAAACTCGTTTGACCTTTATCACCAGTTCTTGTGTAAAGCTGCATAGTAACCTTCTCCTTTATCCTTTAAGTGGTGTTGCCAGGCCGTACCAAACCGCCCATACCTGTTGACACATCGCCGCAAGGTCTTGATATACCCACCCTGTCATATCTCTCCAACCCCCTGGAGAACTTATCCATGGGAACGATTCCTTTCCCGATTTCAGAACCTATCCAGATTATTTTCCTCTCATAATGTTCTTCTTCCCATCGACTTAATGAATCCAGCATCATTGAAAAAGATTGTCTAAAGTCTGGCTCGTTCATTAACAGCGATGACCGAACACCATATTCAAGCCCCTCAATCACTATGAAAGGTTTGGATACATTCCATTCATTCAATTGATGAATGTTTCCCTCAAACAAAGAGAGCCAGGTTGTATCCGCTTTCGAAAGATTGAAATGCGTTTTCACCCACCTGCTCTTTCCATTAAATGAGCCTCCTGTAACAAAGTACACATTTGATTCCTCCAATCCCTATCTGTCCTCTGTACCAATTCATACCATCCATCGAGCTCAAGCTCCCATTTCCTCCAAAAGTTCTGTGAACACCCTTGGGAGCCAAGGATTAATAAGCAGAGAATGCATGAAACCAGAGAATCATCCATAAAACCGATTCCACTCCCTCTACGCTTCCTCCGATTGTATCCCCGTTCATCCCCCCAAACCATTTGAGAGACTTAGTGTAGGATAGCCAGAATACTACTAGAGTCACAACAGTGAATAATGCATAATAATAGACAGCTCCTAACAAAAAGCTGCCAATCCCAGCCAGCACCAAGGCACCAATCACCCAGCTTAAATCCATCACCTTCAAGTTCTTGCTGAAATGATACCCCATCCCTGCATTCCGGGCCGGGGGGATCAAAACAAGAATCGCAGCCATCATTATGCGGCTAAAGAATGGGATCAATACCAGGATGATACTGAAGGTTAAAGCAGAATCGGTATGGAGGACAGTTTCATATATAAATAAGAATCGTGAGGAAAGCAACACCACCACTGACAAAACACCAAAAGCTCCCACACGGGGATCCTTCATGATGTCCAAACGCTTCTCCCTGTCACGATAGGAAAAAAGAGCATCACTCGCATCCATATAACCATCAAGATGGATACCTCCAGTTAATACGATTGGCAGGACCCATATGAAAAAAGATAATCCCAACGTGGTCATCTGTGTATAGGAATGGAGTATGCTATATCCTCCCCAGAGAATGACACCTACAAATAATCCTAAAAGGGGAAACGTCCGCACCATCCACTTGTACTCCCTATTCCCCATTCTCATTTCTCTTCGGATCGGTACAATCGTGAAAAATTGAAGGTTCAAGAAAAAACTTTTCATCAACAGCATGGAATGCCCACCCCCTCACTTGAAGTGACCTTCTTCACAACAGGAATCCCTGAGGTCATTTCAATTGCAACAGATGCAATGCACACCAACCTTCTATGTAAAGAACCAAGGTGTTTCTGAAATAATAGAGTGCTCGAATCCATGGGAAGATCATAAACTAATTCGTTACTGACAAGAAGCAAGACATCGACTCTATTTTGTAAATGAAGGATAGATTGATAGATTTTATCTTCAATCTCCTGTACCGTTTGATTCCCATTGACATAAATCTCATTTGTCAGAAGGGTCGTGAGGCAGTCGAGGAGGACAACAGATTGTCGCGGGATTAGAGCTATGATATTCTCAATGGATTCTGGGCATTCGATCGTCAGCCATTCTCCACCGGACTCTTTCCTATCCTGTTGGTGTTTGATGATCCTTTGTTTCATCTCGGGATCTGTGTTGACCCCACACGCAAGGTAAATCAATGAACGTCTTTTCTTTTTCTGCTTGATCGCCCAATTTTCAGCAAATGAGCTTTTACCGCTTCTGACCCCTCCGGAAATAAAATAAAGGGTCCCCATCTTCATTCCCCCTCTCCATCATTCCCTCATGTGATCCCAATACCGTTTGACGGCTTTTTTCGTTACCTCATACACCCCACGTCCTATTAACTTCCCTATTGGTGTAATCGACCCGGCAAATGGTTCAAGCTCCCCATTTTGACTGGAAGCTATCAGGATGCTATCAGTGGGAGTGCCTGTTGCTAACTGTCCAGTCCTTCTGTCCTTCACGTTCATATCATGAAGTGCCCTCACTTTAGCTTCTGTTGAGGTTACAAGGGCTTCTATATAAGCTTCATCTGACAGGTTGCCGTTGATAAACACCCATGTATTGATCGTGCCCGGTTTAAAACCGGTCTCATACCGATAACTTGTTGACACATCAATGGCATTCCCCACACCTGCCGTGACGACGACAAAAACAGATTTCCCGTTCCCTTCAAATTGATCGAATACCACATGATGTAATGGGAGGGCGGTCATCATTCCAATACAGAAAGAAGGGTCAAGGCCTTCATTCGAAATGAACCCTTTCATGTCCTTTTGATAATCTGAGCAATCATAATCCCCGGGGACTCTTCGATTAATGAAGTTCTGGTACCAGCCAATTCCAGCCCCGATGATTCCAGAAGACATACATTTGAGAGGGCGGGGAGAAGCAAAATGAATATACTCTTCACTCACTTCGAGAAGACTCTCATTTAACGTAAGGGCTCCTACATCTCTATCTCCTTTTTCCGGGACAATGACCATTTGAGGTTTTGCAACCAGTGGATGAGCCTGCTTTTGGACCTTGGTATGATACACTCCTTCAATATGTTCCTCCTTCAGGACCTCTTCGGGGTGATGGAGAAGTCTTGTTTTTCCTTTCTCTAGGAGAAGCAGTCGATCACAGTAAAGACTGGCAAGATTTAAATCATGAAAGATAGCAATAACAGTCAGTTTTTCTTCTACCGTTTGTTGTTTGATCAAATCCAATAGGGATTTCTGATAGGCAAGATCCAGGTGATTTGTAGGTTCATCTAACAACAGGACCTGAGGTTCCTGAGCAAGGGCCTGGGCAAGGAATACCCGCTGCCGTTCCCCTCCAGACAGCTCATGGAGGTACCTGTGCTGAAAAGAAGCAATTCCAGTTTGTTCCATCACCTTCTCAACGATTTCGGTATCCCTTTCAGTCATCCCCTTTAAAAACCCTTTCTGGTGTGCATAACGCCCCAGCATCACAGTCTCCCTCACTTCATATGAGAAGGTTTCCGTCGAAATCTGGGGAAGTACCGCAACATGTGTGGCTAATTCTCTTGAAGAGTAATGATGAAGTTGTTTTCCTTTTAACGTGATGTTTCCTTCCAATAAGGGTAGAAGTCCTGTCATCGCTTTTAACAGTGTGGTCTTTCCACTCCCGTTAGGACCGAGGATTCCAAAGAATTCTCCCTTGTCTATGTGAAAGTTCATGTCCTCTACAATTTTCTTTTCGCTGTATCCTACTGAGACACCTTTGACATCCATCATGATGTAAGACCTCTTTTCTTTAATAGGATATAGGCAAACATAGGAGCGCCAATCAAAGATGTTATCACGCCGATAGGAAGTTCTGTCGGCGCAATAATGGTTCTTGAGATAAGATCTGCCAGCACCAGAAACCCACCTCCTATAATGATCGACAAGGGAAGTAAATGCCGATGATCATGACCTGCGATTCTTCTAAGAAAATGAGGGATCACAAGACCGACGAATCCAATGGTCCCTGAAACGGCAACCGCAGCTCCGGTCAGGATGCTTCCAGCGATCAATATGATGAGCTTCCTCTTATGTACAGATATCCCGATATGGTGTGCCTGTTCTTCTCCGAAGCTCATGCCATTCAATTCTTTACCGTTAAAGATCAATAAGATTACTCCCATGATGAAAAAGGGGAATATTATCGCTATATAGTCCCACCCTCTCATCGAAACGCTTCCGAGCAGCCAGCCGATGATTTGCCTTAACTCTTCTCCTGTCAGGGCGATCATTAAGGAAATGAGGGATCCTAAGAATGAACTGAATATGATTCCCGTCAAGATGATGGTTTCGACTTTCATGGTCCTCTCCACTTTTTGTGCAAACCATAAAACAATAAACACAGTTATAATTGAACAGACAATACTGAAAAAGGGAAGTGTAAACTTCCCAATGAACGGAATGCTCCAATTAAAGAACAATGTAATAACAGCCCCTACAGATGCTCCTGAAGATACTCCCAATGTATATGGATCTGCCAATGGATTTCGCAAAAGGCCTTGGAAAGAGGCACCGGCGATGGCCAGTGAACTTCCAACCAGTAGTGCGAGTATCACCCGGGGCAATCTGATAGAATATACAATGTTTGTATACATTGGATCGATTTCATCAGGTAATCTGAAACCGAACCATTTTGCTCCAAGGATCAACAATATATCCTTGGCAGGTACAGAAATAGTACCTATGGATATACCAGCAAGGATTGCCATCAATAAGAACACTATAGCCAGTCCGTATGTTATCCATATTTTATTCTGCAAATAACTCCGGATAGATCGACTTTGCAACTTCCTCTACTCCTTCAACCAATCTCGGACCAGTACGTGTGACCAGGTCTGAATGTACGTCACGTACTTCATCATTCTTAACTGCATTCACATCTTTCCATCCTTCCCGGTTCATCACTTGTTCTTTAGGGTTTTCGCTATAATATCCGTAGGTTGTGATAATGGTGTCCGGATTAGATGCAATGACTGCTTCCTGATTCACCTGTACCCATCCTTCCTGGTCACTCATTACATTTTCAGCATTCACAAGTGTAAGCATTTGATCAATGAATGTATTCTTTCCAGTCGAATAGATGTCCGGTGCAGGGGAAACTTCCACATACACACGTTTCTTTTCCGTTACTTTACTTGTCTCATCCTTTATGGATTCAAGGTCCGTTTGCATGCGGGAAATGATGGATTCTGCTTCCTCTTTCTTCCCAACGAGAACCCCAATGTTTTCCATCGTGGTATATACTTCCTCAAAGCTAGTGGCATCTTGGACAATATATACTGTCACACCGGCATTTCGGAGCTGATCTAACCCCTCTTCTGCCGAGATAGCGGTGGATTCATGAGCAAGAACCAAGTCCGGATCTAGACTGATGATTTTTTCCACATTAAACTCCATCCCACCGATTTTCTCTTTATCAGCTGCTTCTTCGGGATAATTATCGAAATCCGATACTCCTACAATTTCCTCGTTTAAACCGAGCTCGAATAGTATTTCTGTATTACTAGGGATCAATGACACAATATGCTTAGGTTGCTCCTCAAGCGTCACTTTATTATCAAGGGCGTCATTTAGTGAAATGGGAAAATCAGATTGTTCCTTACTGACCTCTTCATTCTCTTTTTCTTTTTTTACATTTTCACTTTCGGCTCCGCAACCTGATAGGATCCCAAAAGTAAGTAAGAGTGCGAATATGACTTTGATCGAGTGTTTCATGCTTTTTCTCCTCCTGTGACGATACGTTTAGTCAGACAAAAAACATCTCCGGCGGGGCCAGAGATGTTGTGTAAGATGCATAGATATGATTCATTTTGTCAAACATGCACATTACACCTTTCTATCCGCGTAGATTTGGTGCGAAAGACATTAGGCAGGTCTCCTGGCTCATGGTCATTGTTTGCTGCACCTTCCCATACCCTTTGGTACAGTGGCATTCACACAGCTCACTTCCATTTACAGTGGCGGGACCGCGTTGGAATTACACCAACTTCCCTTTTAAGAAGCTAAAATTTTCTTTGAACTTCAGCTTCACCTAATCTCATATCGTATGTAATTGTTCCGTTCACATGAATTATACACAAGTTCGGTTGGTTAGTGAATTCCTTTTTGAAAAATTTGTTGAATGATAGGTAGGTTTGAGCCTGCATGCTTAATCTATCAATTGTGTGTAAAAAATAGTGAACGGCAATGAGATGGTACCGAGTTATCCCCCTTGAAAGTACGACCTTCCCCTAAGCTGAGGGGGCTTGTTCGAATTCAAATGTACATTCTAGTGGACAAAGAAATGGAGACACTTTGTTTAAAACAGCATGATATAACATAATGGTTATAAGAGCCGAACTAAAAGATTGTCGCCTCTTCACTTTCATGATAGAATCTTTCTCATGCTATTGCTTTACTACTTTAGAGCGACATATGATGGGGGTTTTTGTAAATGAGTGATAAGATTGAGATCGCCACTTTTGCCGGAGGTTGTTTTTGGTGTATGGTAAAACCATTTGATGAATTGCCGGGTATTGTGGATGTGGTATCCGGTTATTCAGGGGGTCATCTTGAAGATCCGACCTATGAAGAGATTAAAGCTGGTAACAGCGGACATTATGAAGTTGTTCAAATCACCTTCGATCCCTCTCTCTTCCCATATGAAAGATTATTGGAACTGTATTGGCCTCAAATTGATCCAACAGATGATGGAGGTCAATTCCATGACCGGGGTGATCAATATCGCACAGCTATTTTCTACCATAACGAACGTCAAAAGAAAGAAGCGGAGATGACGAAGAAACAAATAGAGGAAAGTGGCCGATTTAAAAAACCGATTGTCACCCAAATCCTTCCTGCATCTACATTCTATCCCGCTGAAGACTATCATCAAAAATTCTATAAAAAGAATCCAGCTGAATATAAAGAAGACCGGGTTAAATCAGGGCGTGACGAATTTATAGAAGATCATTGGCAATAAACAGTAGTCAGGTGGATGATGACAAATTTCGGTGTATGTCCGGAGAATGAAATGAGTTCCTTTCGCCAAACTAATTGGCAGGAAGGAGTTTTTAGATATGAAGAAACAAGACGATTTCAGAGAAGATAAAGAGACCGTCATAGGGATTGAAGGTCCAGGAAAAGTAGTGAATTTCTTTGATCCTTACCCGGATAAAGAGGATGCAAAGGTGAATAATTCTGATTCTGTAAATGCCCAATTGAAGGAATGAGATGAAAAGCCGGAGGGAAGGCAGCCAAGCCACCCCTCCGGCTTTCTTTATCCAATATAACGATTGACCTTCACCTGTTCGTCTATAATCAATTCTGCCGTCAGTTGTCCTGAGAGCGATACCATCGGAACACCTCCACCTGGATGTGTCGACCCTCCCACGAAATACATATTTGAAAGCACTCTGCTCTTATTCGGGATTTTAAATCCTCCATTCAGCTTTCGGTCCGTTACTGTACCGTAGATTGATCCACCGTTAGAACCATACAGGTTTTGAAGGTCATTCGGGGTGAATGAATATTCGTATTCAATATGGTTCCGTAAGTTGGTCACTCCCATTTTCTCCAGCTTCTCAAGCACTTTAAGTCGGTAGGACTCTTTATATTGGGACCAGTCCTCTCCCTCTTTCAATGGTGGAACGTGAGTCAGTACAAAAAGGTTTTCTTTTCCTTCTGGAGCCTGCGTCTGATCCGACTTAGATGAAATACCTATATAGATTGTTGGGTCATCCGCCAATTTATTTTCATCGAATATCTGCCTGAACTCTTTACGGGGATCCTCACTGAAGAAGAAATTATGATGTGCCAGGTGGTCATATTTCCGATCAACACCCAGAAGTAAAACAAGACCTGACACAGTAGGCGCATACTTACTTAACTCATCTACTTCCTTCTGGGAGGAATGATGATCCCCAAGAAGAGATTTGTAGCAAGGAATGGCTTCTAAATTCGATATGACGATGTCGCCCTTAAGCTCCTCTCCTATTTTCGTACGGACTCCCTCAGCACGGCTTCCAGATGTAAGGATATCTTCCACTTCACAATTCAAGTGGACCTCTACACCCAACTCCTCCAATACTTTCGCCATTGCCTCGGCAATCTTGTACATTCCTCCTTTAACATAATGAACCCCAAGGCCTAACTGTACATGTGTAAGCTGTGACATGATGGCGGGTGCATGGTATGGGGAAGACCCTACGTACATGATTAAGAAATTAAATAATTGCTGCCAGTACTTATCTTTGATGAATTTGCGATTGGCAGCATCCATTGATTTCATGGGATCCATCTGCAATAATTCCTTTACAGGATGCATGGTTCGTAAATCCTGCAGGCCGTTTATGCTCTTTTTGTAATAGCTTTTCATTGTCAGCTCATACATTTTACTGCAATAACTTAAATAATTAAATAGGTTTCCGGCATCCTCTGGTGATGTCTTTTTCATTTCCTCCAGCATGGTTGGAATGTCCGAAGAAACATCAAGTTCTTTCCCGTCATGAAAAAATGTTCGCCAGCCCGGCTCAACCCTTACGATATCAATATAATCATTCAGATCGCGATTGGCATGTGCAAAAACTTTCTCCAATACCCAAGGCATCGTAAGAATGGAGGGGCCTGTATCGAACGAATAGCCCTTTTCCCCTCTTTTATTTAATTTCCCGCCGAGTCTCTCACCTTTTTCCAAAATGGTCACATTATATCCTTCAGACGACAGACGGATAGCAGTCGACATACCGCCCAGACCGCCACCCACGATTAACACTTTCTTTTTCATTTCTATTTCCTCCTTACGAGAACGATCGTCTTGACTAGATTGAAACCCTTATTCAGCTTTTCATTGTGCCCATTTTTAGAAAGTTTCAAAACCACTTATTTCCTGATCAATCAAAGAAGTCTCTGCATGAAAACCCTGCACCATCTCACAATACGTATTACCCATCCCTAAAATGGTTAAGATGTTGATAAAAATCGATCTTAAATAGAAGGTGAAGCAAAATGTATGTTTGGTTAGGAACAATCTTATTTACGGCATTCCTATTCTTCCGGATTCCATTGGTCAATAAGGCGATCCATGTAAGAAATAGCTTTCTAGTAAAAAAATGCTCCATCATCATCCCTGCCAGGAATGAAGAAGGAACGATCGGAAAGCTGCTGTCAAGCATTGAAAATCAATTCATTCAGCCACTAGAAGTGATTGTTGTGAATGATGGATCAAAGGATCGGACAAGGGAAATAAGTGAAGAATTCGGAGCGATCGTCATTGATTCTCCCCCTCTCCCCATGGGATGGAAAGGGAAGTCTTGGGCTTGTTGGAATGGAGCTAAGGCTTCAAAAGGTGAATTCCTGCTGTTCGTAGATTGTGATACATGGTTTGAGAAGGCAGGGCTGTTGAGGATATGCGAAACTTATAAACGCCAACATTGTCAAGGTGTGCTAAGCATTCATCCTTATCACAAGATGAACAGCGGTTATGAAACCCTTTCTATGATCTTTCACTTCATCATTTTCGCATTCACAAACGTTACCCATCTTCTTGCAGGATTGTTTAAGCCTGCAGGAGGGTTTGGTCAGTGCTTCCTTTGTTCAAAAGATGTCTACAGGAGGATCGGTGGACACGAAGCCATCAAAAGCGACATGGTGGAGCATTTTTCCTTATGCCGACGTGCAAAGGCATGTGGGGAATCCGTAGAAGCTGTGAGTGGGCAGCGAGCCATCTCCATGAGAATGTATGAGAACGGGTTGGCTGAGGTATTCCATGGATGGTCAAAAAGCTTCGCTTCAGGTGCAAGATCAACGAATCTTCTATTATTGACCGTTATTTCTATATGGATTGCCTTTCTCATTTCATTTATCATTCAGTCTCCTGATATGATCGCAGGAAACCCATATCGTTATATGCTTGAATACTCATTAGTGAGTCTTTATTTATATGTCATTGTAAGTAGAATAGGGAACTTCACTCTTTTGGACACGCTCTTATTTCCTATCCACCTTTTATTTTTTATTATGGTTTTTTTACACTCTGTTTGGAATACGTTTTTTACTAAACAGACGAAGTGGAAGGATCGGTATGTTTTTGTAGAGAAAGGAAAGGACGAAAAGATGAAATGATTATTTTCGTTAATATGCTCGCGTGGGTAGGGATCCACCTTTTGGTTTCTTTCATAACGTCCAGACTGACTCCGAATCAAGTTTGGAAGATTTCCCCTATACTTCACCCTTATAAGCTTGGAAGGGAAAGCGGGATACACAGGGTTTTAAAAATCAAAAAGTGGAAAAAGAAACTGCCTGATGCAGGAGGATGATTTCAAGGCGGGGTAAGAAAAAATGAAATTAATCTCTCATCTCAACAGGGGCGTGTTACCTTACTTCTCGAGTTGAAGCGTGCAGAACTTTCTCATTGGCTGCAGATGATACCCTCCTCCTTATCCTTGTACAACGCTACAACCGACTAAGGATCACTCGGTTAATGCTGCAGTGCCAGCCTATTGTTGAAACAAGCATAACAGGGGATTCGAACTCACATCACATTTAATCATTTTATAAATAATGAATATATTGATAATAATTTGAACACTTTATGAATAAGAACCGAGGAAGTCCTCCACGATAAAATGCCATAGAATTCTTGATTTGCTCGGTTCCTTTTATCACTCTTTCTCTTCCATGAATACAAAGGGTTGATCCGTCATAAATCTGCCCACTATCTTTTTAATCCTTAAAGGCTTCCCTGAGATCCAATCACTAAAATCCATGAACACTCCTTCAGAGCTCTCCCCAAAGCCGATCAAGCATTGAAGGGTATCTGTATGAAAGACACATGTATGAATGGTTCCGGCCCATGAATCGTACCCCCGTTTAAATATCGGACTGTCCCCATGATTGAATAAATCTAATGCTTCCCTCATGTTCAGTCCCGTTCCCTGCTTGGAACGCAGCCAGTCCAATCTCTTTTCCGAATCATTTAGATAACGACGATTGTCTCGTCTCATGTGATTCATCTGGAAATGATTCGTACAGCTTAACGCTGTATGATGGTATATTCCAACCCCTCTGGGAGATGCCTCTACAACAGCAGCCTTGCCGGATCGATCATACAATGAGTAATTGAAGCAGTGGCGATGAGGAAGGTTCTGCAATACTTCTATAGCTTCTTCTGTATTTTCACAAGTGTCAAGAAGAATTCTTGCGATTGTTGTACATATCAATCCTTTTCCGGGGTTGAGACGGTTAACGAAATGAAAACCAACTGCCAACCCTTTTTCATTCAGTCCGTCAAGCCGGCCTATCCCTCTGCCTGAGAACCCTAAGGATGCAAACCCTCCAGAAGGCTGAACAAGCAGAAGTCTGCCTTCGTAAGTCTTCGGATGGTAATCATAATTTCTCACATAGATACCATTACTCGCTAAAGATGAGCACCCTGATTCGCCCCAGTCTTGTTGAAACCCCGAATATTCATGAACAGTATCTTCTATGGACCATTGTAAACCACAAGCCAACCCTTCCAATTCATCCCACAAACCAGGTGAGTAACGACGGATCAATGACTCCGCTTCTCCTACATCCACTTTGTATTGATGCAAAGACCTCTTGCGACGCTTTAAATGATGAGAATACAGGGGAGATTCCCTTAATTCCCTTCCCAACTGCAATCCAACCTCATAATAACTTCCTCTTGCCTGTAAAACGTCTAACAAAACTTTCTTCAACGTATACACCTCTCTTCATTATGTAGAATGATGTCGAACATTTCCCCATAATGATTCCTTAGACTTATGCTAAACTTAAGCCATCAAACACAAGGAGGAAATACCATGCAAAAAACATTCAAAACGTTCTTATTATTTCAAGAAGGAGTGAACGTTCAGGATTTCTAGAATATGAAACGACGCTCCTTCTTCCGGGTATTTATCAACATTTTCAGGAAGTAGGAGACATTTATGAACAAACATACACTTGCATCCCATAATATCAGGATGTTATTTTGGATTTCGTTTTTCGGTACGATGAGTTTTCTTCAACCAGTCTTGACTTTGTTTTATTTTGAAAGGGGATTAAGTTCTTCCCAAATCCTGATCGTGCTTATGTTTTGGAGTGGAGCTGTTTTGATTGGAGAACTTCCAACCGGTATGTTTGCTGACCGTTACGGTGCAAAGCAATCCTTTTTAGTTGGTTCCGTCCTTAAGATCTTCAGTATTTCCCTGCTTTTATTTGCATATGAACCATGGGTGTTTTATTTGTACAGTTTTATTAATGGATTCAGCGTGACTTTTTATTCAGGAGCAGATGAAGCACTTATCTACGACTCATTAAAGGAAACCAATGAAGAAAACCGGATGGACGGTGCCATGGGGAAAATACAATCTGCTACCTTTATCAGTATGCTGATTGCTGTGATCTTTGGGTCATATTTGGCTAAAGACCTGGCTGACAGCCAGTTTATTCTGCTGATCGGACTTGGCCTGATGTTCCATCTAATAGAGGTGGTCTTCGCTCTTAATATCAAGCAGCCTTCAATGGATTCTTTCAAAAAAGAAAATCCTTTTTCTCAAGTTAAAAGCGGGCTGAAGGTAATTCGGCAGGCACCGGAACTTTTGCTGATGTTTCTGAACGTAACATTGGTCTTCATACCCGCAGGAGCTGTTTACCAATACTTCGACCAGCCTTTGATGAAGGATGCAGGGTTGCCCGTTTATTTAATCGGTGTTTTTTATGCCCTTTCGGCAGTCGTGGGTTTTCTTGCATCGAACTCCATTGGATGGATGACCGGAAAGATATCCAGAGTAAAGCTTATGACCATATCGGGTTTTTTAGCCGTAACAGGGTTACTTTTATCAGCTGTGTTCACTTCATCATTATGGATTGTTTTGGGTTCCTTTTTCGTATTAAGGCTTGTTCGTGCGATCCGTTACCCGATATATTCTCAATTAAGCAACGAATACATCCCATCGGGGATCAGGGCGACAACCATTTCCCTGCTATCCATTGTCGATTCAGCATTGGATCTTATCGTATTCGGGTTTTTATCAGCAGTTGCTGTAACCGGTTACTCTTCTGTATTGATCGGGTGTGCTTTCATTGCTATTATTGGAACACTCATGCCCATTAGACCTGTAAAGATCAAGGGAAAACAAAACGGAATGTAGCATAGTTAAAAGAGTGCTGACCACTTGGTCAGCACTCTTTGATGTCTTTTACACTTTTGGAAAAGAAAGGACGTTTACTTCTTTAAATAAGTCCATCCTTCTTCCTGGTATACACGGTTTTCTTTCATAAGCTTACCGAGTGCTCGTTTGAATGAAGCTTTGCTCATGTTAAACCGATCCTTTATATCATCAGGCTGGCTCTTGTCCCAAAAAGGGATAGCCCCGTTTCTTTCTTCCAAATAGTCAAGGATTACATCTGCATCGTCTTGCATTTTATCCTGTTTTAATGGCAGGAAGGATACATTCAAATTTCCATCATCCTTCACATCGATCACTCTGCCTTCAACAAGTTCACCCAATCGGGGTTCTTCTTTACGTTCATTTTCGTGAACGAAGCACCGATATCCTTGTTCAGACAGGAAAAATGTTCCAACTCTCAATAATCGATAGACTCTTCCCTTCACTTTGGCCTTCATCATTTCATTTGAAGCCCTTCTGGATACCTGTTCAATAATATTCTCGGTTGCCAGACGCCCGTATAAGCGGTCCTGTTTATCCCTATTCAAAGTTAAAAACAGCTGATCACCCGGGTTTGGCCATAGTTCCATAAACTTAGGAAGATCATCTGCCGATACTAAAATATCCTTCGGGAGGCCGATGTTTACGAAAACCCCCAAATCTTCCCGCTTATCCACTACCTCAGCCCATCCGTAAGCACCCACCTGGACTTTAGGAATCCGCATTGTCGCTGTTAGGCGAACATCCTTATCATGATAAAGAAATACTTTCACAGTACTTCCTTCGTGAATTTCTTCTGTTATTTCAGAATGATGCAGCAATACACGATCTATTTCATTCGTCAGAAAGAAACCGTACGGTACTTCATGATCAACGAATAAATCCACTACCGTTCCCGGTTTTAAAGAAGACATTATTCTGGTTCCTCCTATTTCATTAAGTATTAACTTAGTCATCTCTCTACTCAACATTTGTATTCACTAAATATAGCTTTTTTTTCATGATAATGTATAGTCCATAGAACGATTTTTATAATAAACCATCAATTTAGAAAATAATGAATACACGAACATTTGCAGGTCCCATTGACCGAATGATAGCAACTTGTTATGATGCTTCTAATTCAATTATAGCAAAATGCATACACCTTGTATAAGTTCAAGAATATGGCTTGAACGTTTCTACCAGCTACCTTAAATGGCTTGTCTACAAGATAAAGTAAGATGATTATTTTATCCTGTGGATAACGCTCTGGTTAATTTGGACCGGGGCGTTTTTATTTTTATCATCGGAGGGTTTTTATATGAAAACATTCTTTCAGTTTGACGAAAGGGAAACGACTTATAGAAAAGAAACGTTAGCAGGTATAACAACCTTCCTTTCTATGGCTTATATCCTTGTTGTAAATCCAATTATCCTTAGTCAGGCAGGTATGGATAAAGGTGCTCTCTTTACAGCAACGGCACTGTCTGCCATTGTCGGGTCGCTGTTAATAGGAATTCTCGCAAATTTCCCTATAGGAATAGCACCCAGCATGGGGTTGAATTCATTCTTCACCTTTTCAGTATGTATCGGAATGGGTGTGCCATGGGAAATTGCACTGACGGGAGTCTTTGTAGCAGGGGTCATCTTTATGATATTAAGTGTCATGAAAATAAGGGAAAAAATCATCAACGTCATTCCTCAGGATTTAAAATATGCCATCGCAGGGGGAATCGGGTTCTTCGTAGCGTTTATCGGGTTTAAAAATGCCGGGCTTGTTGTATCGAATCCAGAAACGTTCGTATCGATGGGGAACGTGGCTTCTCCCGGTACCCTCCTTGCAGTGTTCGGTTTTGTGATCACTTTAATGATGCTTGTCAGAGGGGTCAGGGGTGGTATATTCTATGGGATGGTCGCAACTACCATTTTGGGCATGCTCACGGGAAACATTGATGTGCCCCAATCGATCATAGGAAAGGTCCCAAGCCTTGAACCTACATTTGGAGTGGTTTTCACTCAATTAGGTGATATCTTTACCCTGGAAATAATAGCCGTTATTTTCACATTCTTATTTGTAGCATTCTTTGATACGGCAGGGGCTTTAATCGCTGTTGCCAGTCAGGCAGGCATCATGAGGAATAACAAGATACCCAATGCTGGAAGGGCTTTATTAGCGGATTCTGCTTCAGGAGTCGCAGGTGCACTCTTCGGGACATCCACTACGGCCTCCTTCGTCGAATCATCTGCAGGTGTGGCTGTTGGCGGAAGAACTGGATTTACTTCCATTGTGATCGCATTCTGCTTCTCTATTGCTCTGTTCTTCTCACCAGTATTATCTGTGATCACCCCAGAGGTGACGGCACCGGCTTTAATTATTGTTGGTGCATTAATGGCAACAGAAGTGAGGCATATTAACTGGAGCCGTCTTGAAATTGTCATCCCTTCATTTGTCACCATCATTATGATGCCTTTAACATTCAGTGTTGCTACAGGTATTGCCTTAGGCTTCGTCCTTTATCCATTGGCGATGATCTCCTTGAAGAAATGGAATCATGTACATCCAATCATGTACTTTCTGTGTGCATTATTCATCGGTTACTTTGCTTTCTCTTAAGCAGGGAACCATCATTTATATAAAACGAGAAAGTGAAGACCTCATTTAATAGTCTTCACTCTCTTTTTTAACTATCCACAATAATAAATAACTCCTGTAAAGACTCTCATTTGACTAGAGATAAGCCGAAACAATGTCCGGCTTTTTCTTTATTCTCTGTCTGGAAATACTCTTTGCAACATTTCTGCAAATTCTTCTCCAATACCCTCAACCGGTTTTCCGTTTTCCGCTTTGTTTGCATAGTCCCTCATACGGTCTGTGAAATCAGGATTTGTTGAAATATAAACATTATTTATATTCCTGTTTTGACTTTTCACTTGATCGGAGATTTTTTTCTCCAATGCATTTGAAACGTTACCATTCATTCCTTCTTCAAGGACTGCCGCTACATACGCGTTTTGATTTGTTGTCAGCACATAGGCACGTCTTACCTCTTTAAGACTGGCCACTTTATTCGCCTCTTTTTCTGCCAGTGAATAATCTTCTCTCATATTCCCATCATTGATATACTCCCGGTGATTTACATAATCCCGATTTGCCTGATTGTTTTTGTAATTAACCTTTTCTAAATTCCGGTTATTCATTTCTTGTCCTGCTTCATTCATATCATTTCCCATACCGCAACCCGTAACAAGACTGAAAAACATGAATCCCAAAATTGAAATCAACAGAGATTTTTTCATATTGACTACCTCCTATATGTTATTCAATTTTACTTTCCCCAAAGCACATTCATCCTATACAAAGGCCGATCGTATAAACGTTTATTTCGCTCCTCATAAAGGATATGATGTCTTTGGTTGGAGGCAGATGGATGATTACGCTCATGAGGACTCCTTATACGTTGAACAGGGGACCACTTGTCATGTTTCTGTCTTCTTTTCTTGGCTGTAGAAATGGATAAAGAGGCTGGGTCAAAACTAAAAAACTCAGAACAATTTCAATGAAGCCTCTTTATACCGCCATTCCCTGCATGACTCCGTTTTCCGCGGGTAGCCCGAGAGCCTCCAGGTAGGAAAGCGAGGGGCTTAGACGCTGGACAGGCCCCACATTAGCTTCCCGCAGGAGTCTACGTCTTGCACTCCAATCAACCGCTGAATAGAATTGAAAGCTTAGGTAAATCTTAGGTATATTTCGATAAGTATAAAACCCGAACTACATTGCCTTTATTCAGGCAATGTAGTTCGGGTTTCGTTTAGACATACATCCTTTTGTCCCAGCCTCTTTCGTGTTCAATCTTCATGATCGATGGTTAAACCTTCAACAAAACGCTTACCCATCAGCTTATCTTTTTTCCGGTTTTCTTTACTGTTGAAGATAATATCAAAGTCATAACCTTCAGGGTATAAATCTTGAGCGGAAACATAAAGGGTTAGCCGTTTATGGTTGATGGTTTTTTTCTCACCCTTGATCTGGACCATGTAATCTCCCCTCTCATTCGGTCCTTCATACACGATTCCGAATTCCCCGCTGCTTGACACCTTCACATTATCTCCTTTGTTAAATAGCGGACTGGCATTTTCTCTTTGTGGCGTTTTGCTCCGGACCCTGTTTTTATACTTGTTAACGATGACTTGCTTATCCATTTCCTTTTTCTCATGATAGTCCATTTCACCTAGATCATAGTTCTTCTTTTCCCTATAGGTGATTTCATGGGCACTTTCAATGATTTGAGGATGCATCCCAAGTTTTAATGCAATGGCAAAAGCTTGACTCTCGCCTCCTTTACCCACTAAGAGCCTATACGTTGGCTGTAATGTATCAATATTGAATTCCATGCTTCCGTTCAAGAAGCCTTCATGTTCTTCTGCGAAATGCTTTAATTCGCTGTAATGTGTTGTGGCCAGTATAGTGGCTCCTTTTTCATACAATTGATACAATATGGCCGTTGCCAATCCCATGCCTTCAAGAGGATCCGTACCAGAACCCAGCTCATCCAACAGCACGAGCGTTCGGTCATTTGTCTCCTTTAATAGATCGATGATGTTTTTGATATGGGAACTGAATGTACTTAAATTCTGCTGAAGGCTTTGACCATCTCCGATATCTAACAAGATCTTCTCATAGATACTGATTTCACTCCCGGCACTCGCCGGAATATGAAGGCCGCATTGGGTCATTAGAGTGAGAAGTCCTACGGTTTTAATCGTTACCGTTTTTCCACCCGTATTAGGCCCCGTTATCACAAGGGCATGAAAGTCCTCCCCCATTCTGATGGATAATGGTACTGCCTGGTTTCCGAGCAGGGGGTGTACTGCCTCTTTAAGATAGATCTTATGGTCTTCATTTACTATGGCACCTACGGCATCCATAGACCGGCTATACTTTGCTTTTGCAAATAATACATCGTAATGGATCATCGTTTCAATTGCCAATTTTAATTGAGGCTCGTACTGCTGAACCAACCCTGTCAAAGTCCACAATATGTTCTCCACTTCACGTTCTTCATCTAATTTATAGTAAAGAAGCTGGTCTTGCTGAATGCTTAATTCCTCAGGTTCAATATAGAAAGTAGAACCCGAAGCAGATGCATCCAATACGGCTCCTCTCACTTTTCCCTTGTATTCTTTTTTGACTGGGAGAACATATCTGCCGTTTCTCTGGCTGACAATCGATTCTTGAAGATACGATTTATACTTGGAAGACTTTACGATTGATTGAATCTTATCCTTTAATCGTTCTTCTTGAATACCCATTTGCTTTCTGATCCTTACTAACTCTTTTGTGGCATAATCGTCCACTCTTCCGTTGCGTATACAGCGATTGATCTCCTCCCCCACTTCCGGGATATTTTCAATAGAATATACATAGGAAGATACCCTTGGTGCAACCCACTCTTTATCTTCCATAAATCTTTTCAGTTTCTTACATGCATCAAGGAAATAATAGAGACTTGTAAGCTGATCCGGTCTCAAAGGCACACCGTTATTTAAATTTGCCACAATGTTTTCGACACCTTCCAATGCATGAATCGGGATACTGGCACTTTTCTCAAGAATTCTTACAGCTTCTGTTACTTCATCCAAACGCATTTCAATCTGTCGTTTGTTAGTGGATGGGAATAGGTTCATTAGTTCCTTTTTCCCTTCTACTGTAAGGGCAAACTGTGATATGTCTTCTTTCACTTTGTTAAATTCTAATGTTAGATACGTCTTTTCGTTCAATGTTTTCTCCTCCATATACAATAATAGGCCACAACGAACAATGTCCATTGTGGCCTTTCTTCACTCGTATACCAGACCTGACGGGGGCTGTGTGATGACGAAAAACGTGTGTCGTCCAACTTTCAGGAACGACAACACAGATTTTCTAATTTGTGCACAAAAAAGAGCTGTGCACAAAGACACAGCTCTCCTAATAAAGGTATGAGTATGCTATGACCATTGTTCTTAACTACATTTTGGGGGCATAATGAAATAAGCCTATCCAATAGCCTGTTAAAAGACTACCGCCTGCAAAATGTCCGTATTCATTTCACGGTTAGTTAAGAACGACACCTAACATATAACATACTCCTCTAATATACAGTATTTAAATTCATATCTAGTTTACGACGAATGGAACTCAATGTCAATAGGCTATTGAAGCGACCTGTTATATTGGAACTTTTTCCATTGAAATCGTAAAAAGCAGCCAATACAGAAGCCGGCAAGAGCGACGGATGCTGCCAGAAATACCATTCCTGAGAATAAATAAAAACCTGTTCCCCAATCAAACAAAGCACTCATGACCGCTGCTCCAAGACAGATCACGGCAATAACATTGTTAAACTGCTGCTGATCAGCATCTTCTGGAGGATAAGATGACCATTCTTTTGTTAAGAAATATTTTCCTATCTTCATAACGGGATTGAAGCGAAAAAGAAGCCCTGAGAGTCCTATTACGAAGGGAATAAGCAAGAATAATTCAGATTGAAATAACCACGAAATGGAAACCGATAAAACGATAAACCATTGGTTCATTTGAACAAGGGGTCTTGGTATTGTATTGATTAAAGCACTACCCATTTTAATTCATACCTTTCAGATTGGAATTATTGTATTTATAGTGTAGTGGATTCAAAAGAAAAAATCAAAAGAAAAAACCGAAAACCCAGGCCCATTTTTGGCTGTTTTCGGTTTGCTTATTTGAATTTCGTTAGTCCGTATTTATATTGTAATTCTAAAGGAGCCATCTTCACCATTAGCTGGAGGATGAAGGTGAATACCGCCAAATCGTCAACAATCCCAAAAAAGAGAAAGACATCGGGAATCAGATCAAGTGGCAGCCATATGTAGAAACCAACCAGCCCGACAGCGAAAATCTTCTTCACAAGTGAAACCTCTCCTGAACGAAAAAAATCAACCAAAAAAGGAAACGACTTTCGAAAATTCATGAGAAACTTCATCCGTTTCAAAAACCTCTTCATTCTTACTCATCACCCTTCATTTTTTATAACGTTACCATAGCAATTCATAAAATGGAAAGGCCTTCACTTATCACCCAGGGTATATTTGAGTCTGTTCCTGCTAACACTCTATCTTTTTAGCCTCCTAGCATGTTATAATCTTTTAGATTGAGTATTAGGAGGGTTATTATACATGATTCAAGTATCAGATGTAAGCTTACGTTTTGGTGATAGAAAACTATTCGAAGACGTGAATATAAAGTTTACTCCAGGGAATTGCTATGGCCTAATCGGAGCAAACGGTGCAGGTAAATCTACATTCTTAAAAATTCTTTCAGGTGAAATCGAAGCTCAGACCGGCCATGTATCAATGGGTTCAGGCGAGCGTCTTGCTGTATTGAAGCAGGATCATTTCGAATATGAAGAATATGAAGTCTTAAAAGTAGTCATTATGGGGCATTCCCGTTTATATGAAGTCATGCAGGAGAAAGACGCCATCTACATGAAAGAGGACTTCTCTGATGAAGACGGTATGAGAGCTGCTGAATTAGAAGGCGAATTTGCCGAATTGAACGGGTGGGAAGCTGAATCGGAAGCTGCCATTCTTTTAAAAGGGTTAGGGATCAATGAAGAGCTTCACGGTAAGCAAATGTCCGAACTGACTGGTGGAGAAAAAGTAAAAGTATTATTAGCTCAAGCACTTTTCGGCAAACCGGATGTCCTGTTACTGGATGAGCCTACAAACCACTTGGACATTCAAGCGATCCAATGGCTGGAAGACTTCCTGATCAACTTTGAGAACACAGTCATCGTCGTATCCCATGACCGTCACTTCTTAAACAAAGTGTGTACACACATTGCCGACCTTGACTTTGGAAAGATCCAAATCTATGTTGGAAACTACGATTTCTGGTACGAGTCCAGTCAATTAGCTCTTAAAATGGCACAGGATCAGAATAAAAAGAAGGAAGAAAAAATCAAGGAACTTCAAGCATTCGTTGCGAGATTTAGCGCAAATGCATCCAAGTCAAAACAGGCTACTTCCCGTAAAAAATCGTTGGAAAAAATCACATTGGATGATATCAAACCAAGTTCACGCCGCTATCCTTATGTACAGTTCAAACCAGAGCGTGAGATCGGCAACGATGTACTGCGCGTAGAAGGTCTTTCGAAAACGATCGATGGAGTGAAGGTTCTAAACAATGTGAGCTTCATTTTGAACAAGGACGATAAAATCGCGCTGGTCGGTGTAAATGAGATTGCTAAAACGACTTTATTCAAGATCCTTGCAGGGGAAATGGAACCAGATAGTGGTTCATTTAAATGGGGAGTCACTACAACTCAAGCTTATTTCCCTAATGATAACTCCAAGTACTTTGAAGGAAACGAGCCTTCTCTAGTGGAATGGCTGCGTCAGTACTCACCTGAGGATGAGAGCGAAACATTCCTTCGAGGTTTCTTGGGGCGGATGCTATTCTCTGGAGAAGAAGTATTGAAGAAGCCGAGTGTCCTTTCCGGAGGAGAAAAAGTTCGCTGTATGTTATCGAAAATGATGCTGAGCGGTTCAAATGTTCTTCTATTGGATGAACCGACGAACCACTTGGATCTCGAATCCATTACGGCATTGAATAACGGTTTGATTAACTTCAAAGGTGCCATGATTTTCGCTTCTCATGACCATCAATTCATTCAAACCATTGCAAACCGCATTATCGAGATTACGGAAGATGGTTTAATCGATAAAGAAACGACGTACGATGAATTCTTGGAAATGAAGGCAGCAATGAAAGCTTAATATATTAAAAAACGCAGATGCTCAATTGGCATCTGCGTTTTTCATCTCTTATTTCAAGACAGGTCAACCCTGCCCATTTTTAGCCAAAAACCCTTTAATCTGAAAATAACTTATTTCGTTCGGCAACTCTTCTTTAATGGGCTTTAAAAGCTCGGAGCCCACTTTTGAAACCGCTGATTCGATAAGGGATTCCTCCGTTTCTGAGAACAGGATTGACCAGTCATTCATGACGCCTTCCTGAAAGGCACGGATAAGATGATTTTCAATCGTCAACGTGCTCATTCCACGCTCTTTCGCAATGCTCTTTATATCCATATGATCTTTGAACATCTCATAGCTAATCATGTAGGAGGCTTTGTCAGAATGATTGGTCTTTCGAGGCTTGGATGGCTTGACCACCTCTACAGCAGGTTCAGGATGATCTTTCAAAAAAGCTGAAATTTCATGTAGAAACAGATCTCCATATCGGGTCAGCTTGTTTTCCCCTACGCCACTGACAGACAAAAATTCATCCGGGTTCTTTGGCAACTTCACACACATGTCCTGTAAAGACTTATCGGAGAAAATAACGAAAGGTGGAACTCCTTCTGACTCAGCGATGGATTTACGTAGGTTTCGCAACGACTGAAACAAACCATCTTCTTTGGGAATGATGGCCGAAACTGTCGGCTGGACTTTTCTTGAAACCTTCCTGTCTCCCATTAATACCTCTTTGCCTTTTAACGAAACCTTAAGTATGGGAAAGCTGCCCCCCTCGACTTGAATGACTCCTTCTGAGATCAAATAATCAATGAACAGTCCGACTTCCTTCTGGGACTTCTCCTTCATTAATCCATATGTGGAAAGTCGATGGAACCCCCAATCCAGGATCTTTTTATTCTTTGATCCTGTAAGGACACCACTGATGAGGGACGTTCCGAATCTTTCATTCATCCGCAACATACATGACAGTACCATTTGTGACTCTCTTGTTACATCCTCTGAATCTCTTTCATCCAAACAATTACTGCAATGGCCGCACTCTTCATCTGTATGTTCACCAAAATAAGCTAAGATGTAATTCTGTAAGCATGCTTCAGTGTGTACGAAGTCGACCATGTCCCTAAGCTTCTGCATTTCATTATCATGCAATTCCTGATTGACGATATTCTGATCGATAATATAACGCTGGGTCTGGATATCCTGAGGGGAGAATAGAAGTATACATTCGCTGTCCACTCCATCACGACCAGCCCTGCCTGCTTCTTGATAATACCCTTCCATATTTTTTGGGAATTTGATAATGAATGACAAAGCGTACATTTGATTTATTGATCCCCATACCAAATGCATTGGTTGCCACCATGATGGAGATCGTATCATTCAGGAATGCTTCCTGCTGCTCCTGTCTTAATGTGTCAGACATCCCGCCATGATATTTACCTACGGAGAACCCTTTCTTCTCCAAGAATAGATAGAGATTCTCAACTTCCTTACGAGTGGCACAGTAAATAATCCCGGAATGCTGATGGTTCTTTAGAACATATTTTTCTACCCAACGCTTCCTGTCTTCCCCTTTTACCACCTGAAAATAAAGGTTTGTCCGCTGAAACCCAGTTAATACTTTGAATTGATCCGGAATGTGTAAGTGATGTAGAATATCTGCTTGCACTTGGGGGGGTGGCAGTTGCGGTAAGAGCAAGGATGGTTGGGTTTGAATGCAATTGTTTCACTGCTTGGTATATCCCTAAATAGCTCGGTCTGAAATCATGACCCCACTGGGATAAACAATGGGCTTCATCAACTGCGACAAGGGGGATCGGCAAGGTGTTGAGGAAACGGATAAATCCAAAAGATTCCAATCTTTCAGGTGCAATGTAAACAAGCTTATACCCGCCTAAAGAGATTTCTTCCATCCTTTCTTCTACTTCATTGGAAGAAAGGGTACTATTGATATATGTAGCTGGAATTCCTTGATGTATTAATGAATCCACCTGATCTTTCATAAGGGAAATGAGTGGAGAAATTACTAGGGTCACTCCATCGAGCATCAAAGAGGGGATTTGATAACACAGGGACTTCCCACCGCCTGTAGGCATGATCCCCACTGTGTTTTTCCCATCTAATATATATTCAATGATCCTTGCCTGACCATCCCTGAATTCATCATAACCGAAGTATTGCTTTAAGACCTGTTTTGCTTCTGCAATCACATTCTTACCTCCAAAATCATACTTATTCCTACATTGTATTAAAGAACAGGAGACATGCCAAGAGGAAGGATGTAAGTTTTCATCCATATTCCCTTTAGCAGCTGATTTCTTATTTACTCAGGTTCATACCAATATGATTGTACCGAGTCCGTACCTCATCAGGATTGGGAGTCACTTCAAAAAAAGATCGTACACCTGTGACCATATGTGTACGATCTTTCATCAAGTCAGAACCACTTGACTGGTTTATCTTCTTTATTCACTTCAACAGGCTTTGCCAGTTTCCAAAAGCTATCCCAAACAGTATCTTTCCCCTCTGTGGAAGTGTTTTTGGCTTCTTTTTCTTTCTTATTGGACATGGTGCTCCCTCCTTTAATACATACATACAATACATACTATTCAAAAGTAAAAAAAGAGTTAAATATCAATAGCCTGTAGAACGGTAGAAACATAAAAAAGAACCAATCAGCTGATTGGTTCTTTACAATCCATTAGGATGATTTCATGGTTGGATGGGGATTGTCAACCACTTGCAGTACTTTAGTGGAAGTCACCATATCTTCTTTACAAAGTGGACACTTAGGTGTATCTTCACTTTTGAAGTTATCTCTCATCCAGCCTTTACAATCTTCAGCGGAACAAGCCCAAATCTTTGTTTCCTCTGTTTTGATTTCTTCCTCGACTTGATTTCTACGACCAAAAGCCATTGAACGTCCTCCTTTTAGGTAAGTAGGATTTCCTTGCTATGCTTTCTAACAGGAAAAAATAATGATTGTGGTTAATGATTCGGCAGATAGTATGTGGACATTTATGTGTAGCCAGATTAATGGGAACCATATCTACGATTATTTCCATTATACCATACTTCACTCGATTTTAATATACGAACTCCTAAGTAAAGGAAATATTCAGCTTATGTAATGAAGTCCTATTTCTTCGATCTGCTCCTGGAAGACTCAACCTTTACTCCCCCTGGTAATTCACGATTCGTGACACCTTGTCCTTCCACTTGAGAGGAACCTAATACAGCCTTTGACGGATCTTTTTTCTTTTTACTCATTTTCTTCACCTCCATCACTACCTTCCCCCACAAGTTAACCTTTTATGTATGAATGAATCTATTTCCTTATAAATGAAAAGTACAACGACAAGTGAGTAATTAATGATTTGGTGGGAAGCCTAAATGGTAAATCGAGATTTAGGGTGTTGAGTTGTGTGTTTAGACGAAAAAATGTGAAGAAAGAGATAGATAAAGGATATCCCCACAGCTTTGATATCGAAACGTTTCATCAAGAGATACTCTCCTTGGTTAGCAACAGCGAGGATTTAGTCGTAAGAACCATTAGCATTGATGATGTGAGGATTGCAGTCGTCTATTTTGACGATTTAATCAATACAGCCTATATGCAGGATAGTCTGATCAAACCACTGGAGGAGCTTTCAGGTGAGATCGACTACCACTCTATCCACAATACGATTCATATCGCAAAAATTACGGTTACCAATCAGATAAACGATGTCGTGAATAATCTTGTGAACGGAACTGCTTATGTCTTTAAGGAAAATGACTCCTACGGTATTTTAGCTGATGTTGCCGACAAAGGTACAAGAGGTTTGGAAAAGGCAGAAACAGAATCCCTTGTGTTCGGTCCTAAAATAGCATTTACAGAATCCATCACGAAGAATTTGAACCTGATCCGTTCAAATATCAACGATCCTAAATTGTGTGTAGAAACTTTTACAATTGGAAAAAGAACAAAGAAAAAAGTTCAGATGATCTATATCAAGGATATTGCAGAGGAAGAAAACGTCAATAATTTCAGACAGCGCATCACGGATATTGAAATTGACAGTATTATTGATTCGACTGTGCTTGCCCAAATGATTGAAGACAACTCTTTTACATTCTTCCCTCAATTGATGACATCAGAGTTGCCAGACCGGTGTACCCTCTCTCTCCTTCACGGGAAGATTTGCTTACTGGTTGACAGAAGTCCTACAGCGATTATCGGTCCCTCCACCTTCATAAATTTCTTCGAATCGACGGAAGATATTTACATGAGATGGAATATGGGGACATTTCTAAGATTGATCCGGTTCATTGCGATTTTTTTTTCTATCCTTCTTACTCCCGCTTATGTAGCGGTGTTAACGTATCATTATGAAGTGATACCATCCGCTCTCTTGATTTCCCTCGGGCAGTCAAGATCCAACGTTCCTTTTCCGCCTGTCTTTGAAGCTCTTCTTTTCGAATTCATAATAGAGCTTTTAAGAGAGGCAGGGGCAAGATTGCCCACTAAGGTTGGGCAGACGATGGGAATTGTGGGAGGGATCGTCATCGGGCAAGCATCGGTTCAAGCTGGTTTCACCAGTAACATCTTAATCATTATCATTTCCATTTCAGCACTGGGATCTTTTACGGCCCCAAGCTATACGATTGGAACTGCTGTAAGAATCATCCGGTTTCCCATCATCATCATGGCAGGCCTATATGGTGGGGTCGGGATTATGTTTTGCTTTTGCTTTATCCTCCTTCATTTGCTGAAAGTGACGACATTGGGGAGACCTTATCTGTCACCGATATACCCTTTTAGGTTCGCAGACTTTAAGTATAGTTTATTCCGCCTGCCTTATCAGTACTTAGTCAAGAGGCCCGTTACGAATCATCCAGTAGATCAGGGGAGAATCCCTGAAAAGAAAGCAAAGCAAAAGAAAGACGTTGATCAGTAAGGATGAAATGAATGGATATTAATCTAAATCCGAATAGGCAGTTAATGGTGAATGCTTTTTTAGTCATGTTTGTTTTACATTCTGCTCAGACAGGTGTAGGAATTGCAGGCTTACCACGTGTGGTCTTTGTGGAAGCGAATCGGGATGCATGGATCTCCATTATCATTGCTGGAGTGGTTGTGTCAATAGTCGTCACAATCATGGTAAAAATGCTTGAAACCTATAATAGCGCTGATCTATACGGCATCCATATGGATCTTTATGGAAAATGGGTCAGCAAAGCTTTCAATATCCTCTATATAGGTTACTACCTATGTGTCACCTATGTCATTCTGATGAATTATATTGAAATGGTCCAAGCGTGGATATTCCCCAAAATGCCAACATGGCTTTTAATGGGGTTGTTGATTTTTTTAATGGTCTATGGGGTATTAGGTGGCGTACGGGTCGTTGTCGGGGTTGCTTTCCTTGGGGTCATTTTCTCATTCTGGCTTTTGTTCATGTTTTACACCCCTGTGAAAAACATAGATATTACACACCTCCTACCTGTGTGGACCTCTTCTTATAAGGAAATTATGATGGGGGTATATAAATCCAGTTTTACTCTTGTTGGATTTGAGCTCTTATTATTCATCTACCCCTATATTAAGGAAAAAGAAAAGGTCTTGAAATATTCCTTGATAGGTGTCGGGTATTCCACTTTACTTTTTACATTCGTAACCGTTATTAGCATCGGATTTTTCTCGGAAGATGCCCTGGAAAAGACCATTTGGCCCGTACTTTCCATGTTCAAAATAGTAAGGATTCCAAACCTCGAACGATTCGAATTTATTGCGGTATCCTTTTGGATGCTCGTCATCCTACCAAACATCTGTTTATATTTCTGGGCATGTTCACGTGGGATGAAGAGGGTTTTCAATTTCTCCCAAAAGAAGGCCATTTACATCTTTGCCATTCTTCTTTGGATATTATCACTCTTTGTAAGCGACCGTCTCACCATGAATACCATTACGGATAAAGTCGGAACCATCAGTTTTATTCTCTCATTTGTGTATCCTTGTTTCTTGTTTCTCCTCGTTAAACTTAAATACTTTGTAAAAAGAAAAAAGGTGTGAATCTATGAATAGATTATTCCTCCTCCTTATCATTTCAACATTGCTTCTCAGCAGTTGTGTAGAGAATAAATATCTTGAGAAGCTTGGTTTGATAACAGCTGTCGGGTATGACGAGGGTAATGGTGAAAAGATCAAAGGAACATTGGTCCTATACCAGTTTAACCCTGCAATGGATGATGTGGAAAAGATTCTTACCAGCTCAGCCAAGACCACCAAAGGTATACTATTATCTCAAAATTTGGAGACGGATCATACGTTGGTTTCAGGTCAACTCAGGATTGCCGTTTACGGACGTGAGCTTGCGGAGAATGGAATAGCTCCTTTGGTTGATACATTGGTGAGGGATTCATCGATTGGGAATATGGTATATTTGGCTATCGCTGATACTTCGGCAGAAGAGATCCTTTCCTTTCCTATGGAAGAAAAGACATCCAACATGGGAACGTACCTTTATAACTTAGTCCGGCAAAACGTCGAATCAGAGCTGCTCGTTACTCCTACCCTCCAAGAATTCATCACAGATTATGGCAGTGTAGGGAAAGATCCCATCCTCCCTTTATTTAAGGCATCTGACGGCAAGGTTGGTGTTGAGGGCTTTGCTTTATTCAAAGAAGATAAGTTCATTAAGGAACTGGATAAAGACAAAATCTTCTATATCCGTTCGCTTATGGAAGACTTTAAAGCAGGTACGATTGAGATTGAATTGCCACTTGAAAAATTTAAGCCTTTTTTAACCAACTCTCATTCCGGGGAGGAGGAAGAAAGTGTTTACATCATGATTGATAGTATCAAATCATTTTACAAGATAAAAGACAAAGCCAAGGATATTCCTGAATTTAACGTAGAGCTGAATATGAAAGCACGATTGCTTGAAATGTCTGAGGAAATGAACCTATCAGATCCGAAAACCCTGAGATTCCTGGAAAAAGAAATCGGCCAATATATCGAAGATAGAATGAAAGAAACAATTAAGATGCTTCAATCAGAAGGAACAGACCCTATAGGATTCGGGATGGTGTACAAAAGTAAGAGGGGACACGAGAAAATAAGCAGGGAAAAGTGGAAAGACATTTACAAACAGGCCTCTTTCAACGTTAAAGTAAAGAATACAATCATTCGTACTGGGGTCATTGATTAAATTGAAAAGGGTCTAACTGTGGTTAGACCCCTTTTTAGTCCCAATCAATATGTGCGCCAATTTTCTTGAGATCCAGTTCGTCATCCATTTCCATTGGACGATCATTCTCAAAAATAATCAATCCATGATACACCTGTAAATCATCATCACAAGCTTCACAAAAGAATATTTCTTCAGGGTTCCAAAACGCAATGGCATTCAATCTTTTGGCCTTTGAATTGGGATATAATGCACTAAGACGCTTTACTTCCGCCTGATACTTTTTCATAGCTTCATCCTTCGAATGATATGTCCATTCATGAACGATATCTTTTTGCCAGCCTTCAAAAAACCACCAAGGCTCTGCATCACTTTTTGTTGTCATCACTCTCCAGGAAACCTTCAATGCTTCACCCTCCTTAAATCCATGACCAAATTGTACATAAAATCCCACAGAAAGAAAACTATTTGATACATGCTTTTTATGATCATGAGCAAGTTTTCCCCTGTACAAGCATAGGCTTAATTAGAAAATGATTAACGTTTGCTTGAACACATGACTTAGGGGGGAATCCAATTGAATTTTATTGTATTAAGAAAAGGTTCGATCATTGCTATACTGGTAACGATTATGGTCATAACAGTCGGGACGATATGGGCCTTGAACTCTAATAATTCTTATCCTACTGTTTCAATTTCAGAAAGTGCGGGCGAGAAACAAGTCTTCCAGCTCGTCACCGGAGAATTCAAGTCAGAAACCGTTTCCGGAAAAGAGCTGGAAGCCTATCGATGGGACCCAGGGACGATTGTAGTCGAGAAAGACATCCCGGTGGAATTGAGGATCTACGGGGTGAATGGGATGGAACATCCCTTTTATATTGAAGGTACGGATATTAGAGGAATGGTGAAAAAAGGAGAAGAAACCGTAATAAACGTCACGTTCTCAAAAGAAGGTACCTATAGACTGATTTGTGAGACTCATGAAACCATAGATCGTAATGGACCTATGATTGCCTATATTGTGGTTGACTGACAATGTTGAATATATGATGGGATCTAAAGCGCTTCCGTTGGCTCTGCTTTAGATCCCTTTTGAAAGGTGCCATGGATGATCACTTAAATACAAGACCAATCATATAGCCTGCCACCCCAAATCCCAACCCAATGATATAACTGCCAAAGAAATAGATAAGGCCCCATTTGAGATTGTCTTGAAGAAGCTTTAATGTTTCCCAATTAAAGGTGGAAAAGGTGGTAAAAGATCCACAAAAACCAACTCCTAAAAAGAACATTGCGTCCTCCCCGGAACCATTACCGATCAATAACCCTAATAACATGGATCCCAATGCATTGATAAATAAGGTTGCCTTTGGAAAACTGGACCTGCTCCAATTTTTAATGGCATTGGCCATCAGGAAGCGTCCAATGGCCCCTAAACTGCCTCCGAATGCAATTAGAATTAGATTAACCCCCATGCACAAGCCCCCCTCTCTTCCTGCCAATCAAAATTCCAATCCAAGCAAATAGAAGGCCCCCCATGGAAGTGAAGGCAAAATATATGAGGAAAGAAACCCATTGTTTTTCGATCAAATAGGCCAATAACTCAATGCTCAGCGTGGAGAAAGTTGTAAAAGAGCCCAAAAACCCAGTAGCTATTAATAAATATGCTTTTTCATTTTTTGCGGACCATTTGGAATAAAAATATGCCAACAGAAAACTTCCCAGAAGATTCGCTGTCAGTGTTGCAAAAGGGAAACCACTTTCAATGGTCAGGAAGTAACTGACACTCCATCTGGATACACTCCCCATTGTTCCTCCAATTCCGACTAAAAAGTATCTCATTTTGGACATCATCCCAATTTCCTCAGATATTTTTTGAAACCTTTTGCCTATGAAACCGTATGTAAAGCTAACTGCATCATTGTATGGGTAAGCTGTATAATTGAACTGATTTATATGTATAAAACGTAAATAAAGGAGCCGCAACCATTGACATTTATCATTATACAAGACTTGATGGACTTTTTCTTAAGTCCTTTGCATTTAAGTCTTGTACTCTTATTCTTTATCACGTTCATATGGCATCGCTTCCCTCCTGCATTTCAGCTTTCTGCACAACCTTATGATCACAATGCTGAAGGAACCGTTCCTTTAACGTTGTCTGTTTCAGCGATCAACATTATACCTAACGTAATCAGATTTACTACATGTATGAAATTACAATTTTATCCTGACGATAATGATGATGAAACCGCTTCTGAAAGTTTGTGAATAAGAAGCAAATTAACAGAGGAGGAATCATCATTGAAGAACATTTCATTTATTTTAATCTTCGTACTATTGACATTATCAGGATGCCAAAGCGCTACAGCTGATGGAGCATTCTTTCATGACTATCTCGTACACCCGTTTTCATTCCTCATCCATGAAATAGGTACCTATTTGGGTGGTAACTTTGGGCTTGCTATCATGATCATCACCCTTCTGATTCGAATCGTTCTTTTCCCCTTCATGCTTAAAACGTATAAGGCACAGCAGGAAATGAGAGGCAAAATGGCTAATCTGAAGCCTGAGATGGGTGAAATTCAACAAAAAATGAAAGAAGCCAAAACGAAAGACGAACAGATGCACCTGCAGCATGAGATGATGATGGTTTACCGGAAACACGAAGTAAACCCTCTTAGTACGGGCTGTCTCCCTTTCTTGTTTCAAACCCCGATTCTGATAGGGTTATACTACGCGATCCGGTCTTCATCTGAAATAGCAAGCCACTCATTTTTGTGGTTTCATCTAGGGCAGCCCGATTTTTCCATGGCCGTGATCGCCGGATTGGTGTATTTAGTTCAAGCAAGGACTGCACTGATGACTATTCCCGCAGATCAGGTGACTCAAATGAAAGGAATAAGTTATCTTTCACCCATAATGATCTTCATCTTTTCATTTAATGCACCAGCTGCCTTACCTCTCTATTGGACGGTCGGAGGGGCGTTCCTTATCTTACAAACGGTGATAGGTAAGAATCTTTACCATCAACCAAAAGGATTGAAAAAGCAAGAAAGCCAATAAAAAAGGGCCTCTTTGGCCCTTTTTTATCGTTATTTATTAAATGACCCTATTCGAAAGATGGAAATCCCTGCGATGAAAAGAAGGATCAGATAAATAAAGAACGGATAAAACAATTGTTGTTGATTTAACTCCCATTTGTTAAAGAATCCAGTACTTTCCCGAGAGGCAATTGACTCTTCCTGCTTTACAGAAGAGTTCTTCTCAGGAATCAGTCTGGCTGTATTCATTATTACTTGATCTTCATTATACAGCGTCAACACCCCATCGCTGTCGAGTTTCTCAGTGAACTTTCCATTCTCAGGCTGAGTATATTGAAAATCCTCAGAAACCTTAAAAGAAGCCCCCTCAAATTGAAAGACCGTATCCTTTGGAATATAGCTCCGGATGAAGTTATTTAGTCCATAATCAAGTAGTTTCGTTGTATCTGAATAGATTGCTCTTTTAGTCTGGGCCTTCATCGTAACAACTACAATAGAAAGATCCTTATTCTCAGCGGAAGTCACCAGAGTATGTTTGGATTCATCAACAAATCCATTCTTCCCGCCGGTCACTTGCGGATAAGGAAGTTCTCCTTTCACCATTTTGTGATGATTGTAAAGAGTGGTATTCCATCCTTCAGTAGACCAATCAATGGACTTCAAACTAAATAATCTTTTAAAATCATTGTTGTTCAAGGCATAGCTTGTAATCAATCCCATGTCATACGCTGTGGTAAAATGATTTTTGCCGAACAATCCATGAGGATTCTCAAAATGGGTATCCTTCACCCCCACCCGTTCCTCCAAATACTTGTTTAATTTTTCTGCAAACGTCTGGACGGAACCCTCAGTATGTTCAGCAATGGCCACTGCGGCATCATTCCCCGAGTTGACCATCAATCCTTGCAGCACCTGCTCCAGGGACACTCTTTCCCCTGCTTCCAGATAAACAGTGGATCCCTCTGCATTACTTGCTTTCTCGCTTATTTCAACCTGATCATTCAGGTTCCCATGCTCTATGGCATAAATCGCTGTCGCAATTTTTGTAATGCTTGCAGGATTCATTCGTTTAGTCGAATTTTTTGAATACAACACACTCTTTGTTTTAGAATCTATGATAATAGCTGAATCGCTAAATAAATTTTCTGGTTTTTTTACATTACTTTCCTGCGCTGTTACCATGGAAGCAGAATAGAGGAACAGTACCAGCACAACGAACCATTTTTTCATATATCCACACACCTGTCTTGTCATTGTACTAACCCATTCTACCAAAAAATCATTTCTTTTAATCAAGAATGTGAGAAATGTTAAGAAATTGAAAGAATGATGTCAATTCCTGACATACTCCTTTCGCCCATAGATGTAGCGAATATTTCCATTTGGCCCTGAATTACATTAGAATAAAAGCAGACAATATGAAACCTATTGTCATGGTAAATCGTACTTAATGGTAAGCATCTTTATTAAGGGGTAGATGAACATGAATACATTTCTTCAGTTTTCAGTAAGATCGGTCATCTCTTTCATTGTTGGGACGAGTAGCTTTATCCCCTACTTACTCCTATTTGATATAGGATTTCCACTTACATTTTTATCAAGTCTTGGGACCGGTATTCTGGTCTTCTTCATCACCAAGGGTATTCAGAAGAGATGGTGGCTTAATAAAAATGGACTTTCCTCACAGGAATTTCGCTATATAAACAAGAATTTAAAAGAAGCCAAAGAAAAAGTAAAACGGCTCCAGAAGCAACAGTTAAAAGTCCGATCACTCGGTGCCTTCAAGCAGATCCTTGAACTGAACCGTTTGAGCAGAAGAATTTATCAATTAGTGAAGAAAGAACCGAAACGATTCTTTTCCGCGGAATCCTTCTTCTTCTACCATCTGGATTCCGTTGTTGAAATATCTGAAAAATATACCTTCCTTGCTGCTCAACCAGGTAAAAATAAAGAAGCTTTCTTATCTCTTCAACAAACCCGGACGACCTTGGACGACCTCACAGTTTCATTGGAAAAAGATTTACAAAATGTTCTAGCAAACGATATGGATACTTTACAATTTGAACTAAACTTTGCCAATCAACACTTGTCGAATAAAAAAGACTTAAAATAGATTTTAGGAGGTATGAATATGGAGCAACGAAATGAACAATCAGAACTGGATATGCTGATTTCCAATCCATTTGGGGAGGAAGTCCCCCTTGTCAAAGACCAAACAAAGTCTCCTTTATTACTTGACCGCTTACCCAAAGAGCAACAAGAAAAAGCCAGGCATCTCGCTGAGCAGATTGATTACAAAGACTATGAGGCCATATTAAAGTACGGTACTGCCGCACAGTCTCAGCTTTCCACTTTCTCACACTCCATGCTTGAACATGTTCAAAAAAGAGACATCGGTCCGATAGGTGATGTGTTAAGTGATTTAATGAAGAAGCTCGAGCAAATGAATCCTGATGAACTAAATACGAAACAAAGAGGCGTGTTTAAAAGGTTCTTCCGTAAAGTCTCTTCATCTTTACAAGAAGTTTTATCAAAGTATCAAAAAATCGGTTCTCAAATTGATCGAATATCAGTCAGACTGGAACATTCGAAGAAAACATTGCTCGATGACAATCGTCTACTGGAAACCTTATATGAAAAAAACAGGGACTATTTTCAAGCCCTTAATATGTACATTGCCGCAGCTGAAATCAAACGGGATGAAATTCAGCATACCCTTCTTCCATCATTGCGTAAAAAAGCAGAGGAAACGGATGATGAGCTGGTTTACCAGGAAGTAAATGACACGATGCAATTTCTTGATCGCTTGGATAAGCGTATCCATGATTTGAAATTAAGCCGTCAAATGACGATCCAATCAGCACCGCAAATCCGTTTGATTCAGAATACCAATCAGGCACTTGCCGAAAAGATTCAGGCCTCTGTGCTCACAGCTATTCCCTTGTGGAAAAATCAGATTGCCATCGCTCTCACCCTACTGAATCAACAGAAGGCTGTAGCTGCACAAAAACAAGTATCACGTACCACTAATGATCTTCTATTGAAGAATTCAGAAATGCTAAAGACGAACAGCATCGAAACGGCAAAGGAAAATGAACGGGGAATCATAGATATTGAAACATTAAAGAAAACCCAGGAAAATCTTATTTCCACCATCGAGGAAACATTGGCTATTCAAGCTGAAGGCAGACAGAAGAGACAGCAGGCCGAACAGGAGATGGTCACGATGGAAAACGACCTCAAGCAAAAACTGATTGAGATCAGGAAGTAACAGATGAATGGAATGATACAGGAACTACATCGAGGTCTCAAACTTCTTTAAGAAGTAAAAAGCTAACGGCCATTAAAGGCTCGTTAGCTTCTTTTATTGTTGTATGTTGAGTTCTCTACATCAGCTTATGAGCGATTAAGAAATGCCTCTTTTCGTAAACATTGTTGATTGACACATTTAGCTACATCACTACGAATTTTTCAAGATGGAGAGGCTCAGCCGAACACCAGCTGAAAGCGGGGCAGTTCCCCTTACCCTTCAGCCCCTACTAACTGAAAGAATAGTGCAGAGATGATGGTAAATGCAACAATAGCCGGGAAAAGAGTGTAAAAAAAATATGTCCCATTTCGGACATGAAACATATGAATCATTACAGATTTTTTAACCAGTGCGAAAAATATTTCTTCTTATAGGCTTTCTCTCTCTTCCACCCATATTGATTCAAATTGTGATTAAGTCTATGGTATTCATCAATGACGACATTCATATCAGAAAGATTGTTCATCTTCCACAACTCCTTTCATTCTGGTACTTTCAGTATATTCCAGTTAAAAGGAATCTGGATGGGATGGATGATTGATTCTGACTCATCCTAAAGTCTGATTTGTATTCATCCTCACATAAAAAACCGACTGCATGTATAACAAGCAGTCGGTTTCACATCTCATCTAGATACTTTTGTACAAAAGCTTTCTCAATAAAGGAAATAACACTTCAGGAAGTTCTTCTACATCTGAAACAAGGATACTGAAATTCCCGTAAATATTCTGAATGGTTTTTCTTTGTCCCTCATCAATTTCACCGTTGGCTAAAAAGACGTTGATGACTTCTATCCCCTGTTTTCTTGCGTCTAATACGGCTTCATGAGTATCAACAATCCCATTTTGTTCATAATCCATTGCTGCAGGCTCACCATCTGAAAAGACAAGAAGGAATTTCTGTTTTTCGGTCCGTTTAAGAATTCTTTCTGTCATTAAACGGATAGCAAATCCATCCCTGTTATCTTCTTCTGGCTGGAGCTGCATGATCTCTGAACCACTTCCAGGCTTCAGAGACGAGTTGAAATTCAGCACAGGATTCATATAATTTGGTTGACTGGTCTTGGTAGCTTTGTTCGTATCTTCCCAGAAACCTACAACTTCATGTGGAACCCGGACAGATTTTAATGATTCATGAAATAACGTAATGCCAAGCTTCGTTTGATCCATTTTATCGTACATGGAACCTGAACAGTCTACCAATAGTGAAAAAACAGCGTCAATTTCAGAAGACGGATTGTGCTTTTTATAAAACAGTCTTGGATTATCGTCTGTTATAAAACGTAATAACTTTTTGTTCAGTCTGCCAAAGTGCAAATCAGTTCGAGGCTGAATTCTCTTGTGTTCCAATGTCTTTTCGATCATTTTTTGAAGTTTCTTTTGATAAGGAGCGATTAAACTCTTATTATGATTGTACCCATGCTTCTCGTCTATGGTTGGGACGGAAGGAGTCAGGAAATGAGGGACGGCAAACTTATTATCTTTACCAAGGGCACTTTCACCACTTCCAAGATTCTCTTTCTCCCGCTCCTGTGCTTTGACATTTTGGTACTGCTCCTGCTCCGTCTCCTGGGCCGAACCCTGTACCATAGCCATCGCCTGGTCACCATCGTCACCTTCACGTACACCTTCCCCCATCAGGTCCGATTGAGAGCCTTGATCAAGATCAAATTGTAGAAAGGATTCTCCTTTGTCGCTCGTTTCTCTGTGCCAGGTACGGAATTCTTCATCCATCACTTCTTCTTCTCCTGTACTCTCTTCTTCCAGCACATCTGTATTCTGAAGGGGATCTTTTCTCTTTAAATCTTCGAAGGTATCAGGAGAAGGCCCCTCCATATGATACACATCTTCCGGTAAGTGGAAGTATTCATTTAACATATCTCTTCTAACGATTTCATCTACTACTTCCACCATTTCAAAGCACACCTTCCCCACATCTTCCGTCGAGCGGGTTTCGAATAAGCGTGTTACTTGCCGATGAAGAAAAGGCATAGCCAAATCGATATCTTCATTTATCCCGACTGGTTCAACCATTGGGGATTGTGCATGAAGCAGAAGGAATAAGGAATTGAATAGTGCATCTGTAAAAACACTTTTCGTTAAGTTTACTGTAAGCTGTGCTTCAAAGTGCTGACGATATAATTCCCGTCTTATTTCAAAAGACTTCGTAGTTCCTGGACGCTTGGATTTGCAAATTTCTTCCAAGCGGATTTCTTCCCCGATGACAAATAACTGTTTGGCAAATCGAGGAACAGAAGTTGATTTCACCTTATTGATATAATCGATTACCTCTTCCTTTGAGGTTTCATGGAGATTACCAACCGTCCTTAAATAGATATCACTTTTTAAGCCGTGTACTTCTTCCTCTTTTTTTCGATGATCCCAGAAATGACTGACATATACCGTTGATTCCTTATAATCAAGATAAGAAAACGGTCCATATTTCAAAGTCATATCTGCATCTTTGGAAAGGGTTTTTGTTAGATCGGTCATTTCCATCACAAGAAAAGAATCTATGGTTTCATCATTGAATTGAATAAATCGATGCATTACATGTCCCTCATTCAAATAATGTTTCTGCTATATTCTGAATAGCTGCTTTTTCTCTTTCATCTTCCAATTTATCAACAATCCCCCGTTGTATAGCCCTTTTTGCCGGTAGGTAAACTGCAAGGTCACAAGCATCTAAAAGAGCTCGGATGGAAGCCGCCTCCTCTGAAATCTGGCCGTTTTTGACTTGGACCAATAAATCTGATGACAGGTCTACAAATTGGGTGATGAGCTTTGAATCAGAGAGCTTGCTTTGACTTTGAATGACACTCTTTAATGTTTCCCCTTCAATGTAAGGTACATCAATGACCACAAACCGGTTTTTTAACGCTTCATTTAATGGTACAGTTCCTACATATCCTTCATTGATGGCGGCAACTACGCCGAATGTAGGTGAAGCTTTTATGATTTCCCCTGTAAATGGGTTGGTGATGCTTCTACGGTAATCCAACACCCCATTTAATATCGGCAGGGTCTCAGGCTTGGCCATATTAATTTCATCAATATAAAGTAGATGGCCATTTTTCATCGCCTGAATGACAGGACCCTCGATGAATTCAATGGTGGTTTTCCCATCTTTTTCGCTGATTGTTTTATACCCTAACAATGCTTCTGCATCCAAATCCACCGAGCAATTAATGCTGTGCATCGGTTGTGAGAAGATGGATGACAGGGTATCGGACAGCTTCGTTTTACCTGAACCTGTTGGTCCTTTCAGGAGAAGATTTTTACCCATGGAGAGGGAGATGATACTATCTTCGATAATATGGTCTTCACTTGCCGTATATCCGCCTTCTCCAATTAAAGAGGAGTGGGCAGTTGAAGAGAATAACTGTCTTCTTTCGTTTATTGTCTGAGTTACCGTTTCTGGTAATAAACGTTCAACATTCATGTTTTGACATCCTTTCCATTTCACATATAAGACATTCTACATGTAAAAACCCTTACACTGCAAAGGCTCTGTTTGTTTTATGCTGGTAAACTTGCCTTTTGGCTTTATCTAAGCCTACAATAATCTAGAAAATTTAAAAAACACCCGCTATAGGGGTGTTTCTCAAATTCTATACCTCTAAATCATATCTTGTAAAGCCGCGATTCACGTACATGCCTGCTTTTTGATATACGATGGTTGCATCAGTATAGCTGTCACTGTCGACAAGGAGGGCCACGGAAACCATTCCCTCCCCTTTTAACGTTGAGAAAGAATGATACAGCAAATCATGTGCAAGTCCTTTACGACGCCATTCTTTACGTACCCCCAAATGGGTGATTTCTCCTAGTTTTGTTTCAGCATTAACTGTGCAAAAGGCAAAACCAACAAGTTCCTTCTCTTCTTTTAATACAAACCAGAGGTCTGGATTGAAGGAAGAGCGGAGAAAGCGCTTCTTAAAGTCCTCCAGGCTTGAAGGATGATAATCAAAATGATCTGAGAATACTTCTTCAAATACCTCATGGAGACTCACAGTCTCAGTATCTGGATTGAATCTGGTTATACGGTAAGAAGAAGAGGATGATACAATCGGTAGATCATTTAAATCTTTTTTCATTTCAAACCAATAGCGGGTGGGTAAAAAACCGAATTCCTCATACGATGCTTTCTCTTCCTTGATATTCGCAGAGAGTATAATGGTTTTTGAGTCTGAAATCGTTTTTTTCTTCCTCCTTGCAGAAATAAGAAGCTCTGCTACCATTTCTCCTATATACATCTTCATTTGTGTATTAGGAAGAGCGAGAATTAAAGAGGGTAACCGGTGATCTTTTTCGGTCAGAATGGAGACAGCCACTAATTGCCCCTTTTGCCAAAGCCCTGTTCGATCACCTTCAGGGAGTGACTCTATCATCTCTTGAATCTCGCATTCACTCGTTTGAATCTCTCCATATACCTTCGTTTCATAAAGATTGAAGAGCCGGATGATCGGTGACCGGTCTTCCAATGAAAGGGTTCGCTTCTTTAATGAATGATTCATTCTTTTCTCCCCATTTCATTTATATTGGAAATCTCCATTAAAAAAGCTGATTTCTTCACGTTTTGCTAAAGAAATCAGCTCCATGAAAGACTTACACTTCTTCAAAGTATTCTTTGTAGAAGCCTCCCATTTTCCCACTTTCATCAATGACGAAGTAATATTCTTCAGACTCGTTTTTCACTTCGTATTCTTTCCCGATGGTTAAGACATTTGCAACTGTATATTTCTTTGCATCTGTATGTACACATCTTACTTTTTTTCCAGTAGTGCTTTCCGTCCAAGTTTGATGGATCAAGACAATACCCTCCTCTATGTAAGTACTATGCTAATAGTATATTCTTACACAGCTATAAGTTCAACTACAAACTGAACACATGTAATCATGAACCCTATATCCAACGGATTGTCATTGTAGTATTCATCAAGTATTCCTCTTTTCCCATGATTTTTGATGATTATTATTCTGAATCCTACCTCTTTTTATATAGAAATATGGTATATTATAGTAGGAATTTGATAGAGAGGTTCGATTATTGTGAGACATGGATTTAAAAAAATAGGCTTGTTCGTCATCATGATTCTATTCATTTATATGAGCACCCATAGGCCAAGCGAAGATCAGTTTTACTCATGGCTTCTGAATGAGTATAAGATTGATTGTCAGGGATCGATGACGTGTACGAAGAAACTGGGAAATGATTCTTCTTCCATTCTGATAGAAACTGGCTCAAATATTAAAAACGGGTATTTGTTATTTAACACAGTAGGAAAAATATACGAGGATCAGAATGGCTCTAGGACAACCATTAAAGCAATGGGGGTTTTGGGGAACTATTTTACGATTATGAAAGAAGATCGGGACAAAAAAGACTGATTAAGAAGTTGGACTCCTTGATCAGTCTTTTTATTTTCGGTATCGTACTTTTTTCCATTTAGAGATATAAGAGGTCTTTTTTAACGTGAACACAACACTGTATCCTATTATAACGAGGAATAAGATGGAGAAAAAAATCCCTGCTTTCACGCTCATTTCTTCCAGGAGTCCTTGTAAACCACTTGGAAAATAACGTCCAATCTGAAAATATACAAGTGCCCATACTAGAGACGATGGAATCGCATATAGAAGGAATTTAATGAAAGAAATACCTTTTGACGCTCCTGCAATGTAAGGCATAAATAATCGTATACCTGGAATGAAATAGCTGAACGATATTGCAAATGGTCCATACTTATTTATCCAATACTCACCATTGTCAATGAGTTTCCTTGATTTATCACCTTTCACAAATCGTGAGATGATTTTTGTCCCAAAATAACTGCCGTTCAAAAAGCCAAAGATTCCATAAGAAATCAACCCGCTATACATGAAGAAAAAAGAGGTATACGGATTAAAATGCCTCCACTCAGATAGATACCCTGCCAGAGCTGCAGCCAATTCGTTAGGTACCGGTAAACCCAAAAATACAATCCAGCTGAAAAGGAACATGGCTATATATCCAAACTGATCCACCAATTCCAGTAAAGTCTCCACCTGCCACCACCTCATTTCATCCGAAGCGTCTAAATATTCATCATTCCTCTACGGCATCAAGAAATGTCTAACCATTTCTTGTACATGTGCTCCGCAAGCCCTTTCAACAAAATGTCTCTCTAATGGTATGAAAAGGTTTCTCTTTAAGGGGCTACGCTTTTTTATCCACTACCCAATATTGATAGGTTGAAAACAATTGGAAGCCAAGTCTCTTCAGAATGGGTGCAGAGTGACCGATTCTGGCCTGGCAGGTGACGAGGCGACACTGGGATTCATAAGCCATTGTCAGCCGATGGGACACCAGTGAAGAATAGATCCCCTTATTCCTTTCTTCGGGAAGTACACCGCCGCCATTGAGGTAAAGGACATTGCCATCAGTGCTGAAGCGATAATTAGCATATCCCACGGGACGCCCTTCTTTATTATATGCCAGAGTGAAGCCGCCATCAGTCCCCCATCGACTGACGAAATCTTTTCTTTGCTTAAAGATAACCGGCCATTCGGACTCTTCGTATCCCCAGATCGAGGAGCTGACTTTCACAAGATCATTTATGTGCTCGTCATCTTTAACCGTAATGACTGTGTGGTTCAAGGGACGTACTGTATATTCACGAACCACATCAAATACAAGTCCCTCGTACCGTTCTTCCACAACACCGAAATGGGATAGCAGGAAATCCTCTTCCCCTTTGATAAGCGGTTCTCTTATCCATAGACTGTATGGGGACTCTCCATAGAAATCCTCAATCACCTTCCACTTTTCTTGGAGATCATCCGTATTCTTCGCAATGAATTGAGGAACCTTATTGGCAAACACATTCTTCAATTGATTATTCTTTATCGCCACGATCCCGTCACGGTGTAAACTGTCCACTTCAATCGGGATCAAACGGTCTGGGTAATCCCAATGATGGGATTCTATTGCATTCAATACTGTTTTATCCTTTGCCTTCATGACATCCCCCGGATAGATCATTTATTTGTCCATGATAAGTAGGTTCTTCACCTGCTCATTTGTCATTCCGATTGTTAATAATTGTTGCTGCAACTTTGCATGATAAGATGAGCTTACATGGGGGTGACTCCCTCGAAGAATTTCTTTAGCGTAATGTTCAGGGGGGCACGTTTCCTCAAACTTATCCTTCACGATAAATGTTAAAACGTCCTTATGATGCGTTCCACCAATCTGGATATCTATGAAAGCTGCTCTGTACCACCCTGGAGCCACCCCTTCTCTTGTAAACAAGTATTCTACTGCTTGTTGGGGTATATCATATACTACCCCTTCTGTTATCCCGCCATCTTCAATGATATCCCCCCTGCCCCCATCATCAACTTTGAATAGGTACTTCATGGAGTATCCCTCTAACACTCCTGCACCCAGGCAGTCTTTGAAATGGTGGTCGACTTTGGCTGTTTTAAAACGCTCATCATCCATACAAGATCCATACGCAAAGTAAAGGACCCTCTCAGGCTGATCATTCAGAAACCGATGTACTTTCCAATCTCCAGAAGGAATTTCTTCCTTAAACAATTCTTCGTTTTCGGAATAATACACATAAGCTTCTTGAGTTCCTTTGTCTGTGTTGACCCTTTTCAGCTTTCGAGAATAAAGGTTCACATCACGTTCTTCAATGAAATCCTCCAGTTCATCTAAATCTGCCAGAATATCAGTGTCAATAGAATATACTTCGCCATATGTGATCCCCATGCCTTCTTTGAGTGCCGGATATCCTCTTTTTGTATCAAAGAGAACACCGTCCACCCAAGCCTGTTCACGTTCCAGGGTTGCGCCCTTTAGTACAAAATGATTCTTTTCGTGCTTTCTTAATGTTCCATAAACAAAAACGTACACCGACTTTCCCCTCTCGTTGTTTACATAATGATATTACTGTTCAGTTCGCAAAAGCTTCTTTTCTATAGTTTACCAAATAATCTCTGAAATTTCAGTTTTATCTTACTCTTATTGTACTCTTTATCCAACGTAAAAAGGACACTCCCTTTTCTTCAGGAATGTCCTCCTTAAACAGGAAACGCTTTCAATCTCTTAGTGACTTTTAGGCAGAGCTGCATCCTTCGCCTGTTCTTTCAGACGGAATTTCTGAATTTTCCCTGAAGCAGTCATAGGGTAAGAGTCAGTAAACTCTATATATCTTGGAATTTTATGTCGTGATATTTTCCCTGTGCAATATTCTTTGATTTCATTGGGTGTAGCGGTTTGACCTTCCTTTAATATGATCCAAGCCATCACTTCTTCACCATATACCTCATCAGGAATGCCAATCACCTGAACATCTAACACTTTTGGATGGGAATATAGAAATTCCTCAATCTCTCTCGGATAAATATTTTCACCGCCCCGAATGATCATATCTTTTAATCTGCCAGTAATTCTGCAATAGCCATGTTCATCCATGACGGCTAAATCTCCAGTATGAAGCCAGCCCTCATCGTCTATGGCCAATTTTGTAGCCTCTTCATTCTTATAATACCCTTTCATGACGAGGTATCCCCGGGTACAAAGTTCCCCTTGAACTCCATTTGGAACTTCCCTGCTGGATCCTGGTTCCACAATCTTCACTTCCACATTTGGCAAAGCTTTACCCACTGTTTCAACCTTCAACTCGATTGGATCATGGGTACGCGTCTGAGTTATAACCGGTGAAGATTCTGTCTGTCCGTAGGCAATGGTGATTTCACCTGCACCCATCTTATCCATTACCCCTTTCATCACTTCGATTGGGCAGTTACTCCCTGCCATAATCCCCGTTCGCAAACGTGACAGGTCATATCGTTCAAAGTCTGGAAGATTCAACTCTGATATGAACATGGTAGGTACCCCGTGAAGAGCTGTACATTCTTCATCCTGTACAGTTTGAAGGACTTTCTCAGGGTCGAATTCCTGTAACGGCACCATTGTAGCCCCAACTGAAACACATGCGAGATTTCCCAGCACACATCCGAAGCAATGGAAGAATGGAACAGGGATACATAATCGGTCTTCCTTCGTCAACCTCATACATTGCGCAATATTATAGCCATTGTTTACGATATTGGAGTGAGTAAGCATGACGCCCTTGGGAAACCCGGTCGTACCGGATGTGTATTGCATATTGATAACATCATCAGGTGAAAGGCTCGCGAGCCTTTCCTCCAATTCACGTTCAGGAACTTCCTGCCCTCTATCCATAATATCCTGCCAGCTATATGTACCGGGATAAGATCTCTCCCCTAATACAATGACATTTTTCAAAAAAGGGAGCTTTGAGCTCTTCAACTCTCCGGGTTTGGACGTTCGCAATTCAGGACAAATGTCATAAAGCATATCAATATACGATGCCCCCCTGAATCCTTCCATCAAGATAATGGTCTGGCTGTCTGATTGTTTTAAAAGGTACTCCAATTCAGCGGTCCGATAATTAGTGTTAACGGTTACAAGCACTGCCCCCATTTTCCCTGTAGAAAATTGGCTGACCAGCCATTCAGGTGTGTTAGATGCCCAAATTGCGATATGATCTCCTTTATGAATACCAAGCTTCATGAACCCCTTTGCAGCTTGTCTACACAGTTGGTTAAATTCATGATAAGACCATCTTAACCCCCTGTCAGCATAAACGACTGCATCGACATCAGGTTGAATTCGAGCCTTTTCTTCAAGTAAGTCCCCTACAGTAGCATGTAAAATATCCGACAAATGAATATCCCCCTTTATCTTCAAGTATTGCTGGAACCATTCAGTTTATGGAATCAAAGAGGTAAAATTTCAGTTCCTTATGCGTGTAATATTATCACAAAAATTAAAATTTTCAAACTAATTCCAGACGCATCTTTCCTCCATCATCGTAGATGTTTTATCCTTCACGAATGGTGGAAGGGGATATGACAAGCCTTATTCCTTATGTAAATTGAAACATTGTTTAGTATATAGGATCAGGAGGCACGCAAAAAAGTCTTTAAAAGAACAGAAAACAGCGGACATAATGCAACAGTTTTCAACAAAATCATTTGCATCCAAACTTATATATATAGACAATAAACGGACTTTCTAAACCTATTTCAACAAATTCCCTAAAAATAATACTTTAGAAGTAATTTGTGAAAAAACCCTTTTCAAATGTATAGTTTCTATGTAGAATAAATAGAAAATATAGAAAATTCTATATTTCAAACAATCCTAGGAGGTTGGTCATGAAAATCTTAAGTAATGAACAGTTGGTGGCAGCTTATCGGGATGCTGAGAAACAAGGGAATGATCAAGACTGGATTTTGCTTCTTAAGAAAGAAATTCGTAACCGTGGATTGAAACCTTTTAGGAAATCGTAAATGGAAATGTAAACAGAATTTGAACCTAAATCTAAATCTCACCCCCACGAGATGAAATTTTTACGACAGACTCACTTTTATCTGAGTCTGTCTTTTTTCATGAATCTTACTCCCATTTTGAGCGCTTTTTATAATTAGACCCATGGTATTCCTCAATTTGTTTTAATTGCTCGTTATCTAATATCCCGATTTTATGAAACAGATATGAGTATTGAATCACTTTTTTTGAATTGAAATTCTTCATCTTTATCCCCCTTTCTTCTGTATGTCCGAAAGTTTCCTTAAGTAAACTTTATTTTCTTTATACATATTTTATTCTCTTAGTAAAAAAACGTGAAAAAAAAAGCTGATTCACAAACCAGAAGGTTTATGTGAACCAGCCAAACATTCATCTTTTTTTATTCAATCAGGACCATTACCCTTCGAGAAGTAAATCTTCTGGATTTTCAAGTAAATCTTTAACCATTGCAAGGAAGCCGACTGCCTCTTTTCCATCGATGATTCTATGATCATATGATAAGGCAATGTACATCATCGGACGATTTTCCATTGTATCTTTATCAATGGCTACAGGGCGAAGCTGGATTTTATGCATTCCCAAAATACCCACTTGAGGACCGTTTAAGATTGGTGTCGACAATAATGAACCGAATACTCCTCCATTCGTGATTGTAAATGAACCACCTTGGAGATCTCCTAGTGACAGCTTATTGTTTCTTGCTTTGGTAGCAAGTTCAACAATCTCTCCTTCGATTTCGGCAAAGTTTTTACGTTCACAATCTCTTACAACAGGTACCACAAGTCCATCATCAGTAGATACTGCTACCCCAACGTCATAGAATTTCTTGAGAACAATCTCATCCCCATCGATTTCTGCATTCACATACGGGAATTTTTTAAGGGCTGCTACAACTGCTTTGGTAAAGAAACTCATAAATCCAAGTCTGACATCGTGATCATCAAAGAATTTATCCTTTTTACGCTTACGCAACTCCATTACTTTACTCATATCGATTTCATTAAATGTTGTAAGCATGGCAGCGGTCTGTTGAACCTCAACTAAACGCTTTGCAATGGTTTGACGACGGCGGGACATTTTTTCACGTACCACTGGCTTTCCATCATCTTTCTTAGCAGGAGCTTTCTTCTCTTCAGAAGAAGGTTTTGAAGGAGTATCAGCAGGCTTATGGCTATAAGCTTCAATATCCTGTTTACGAACACGTCCAAGTGGATCAGTCGGTACATCAGACAGATCGATGCCTTTTTCACGTGCCAGCTTACGTGCAGCAGGGCTGGCGATAGGACGATTCTTTTTGTCTTCCTTGGCTGGGGCAGCTTGAGTCGGCTTTTCGTCCTTCTCTTCTTGCTTAGGAGCGCTTGATTCGTCCTTCTCTTCAGTAGTGGAAGACGGCGCACCCCCTGCACCTACAATTGCAATAACCTGCCCAACTTCGACAGTATCTCCTTCATCGGCTTTTAGTTCTTGAATCGTACCTGCCTCTTCTGAAATCACTTCAACATTTACTTTGTCCGTTTCAAGCTCAACGATGTATTCACCTTTCTCAACATAATCCCCTGGTTGTTTCAACCATTGAGCAATTGTACCTTCTGTAATTGACTCTGCTAATTCTGGAACTTTTATTTCTGCCACTGTGATGTCCTCCTCTTTCTTATCGGGTTAACGCTTCTTTGATAATGCGTGATTGTTCTTTTTTGTGTACGGTTGGTTCACCTTCAGATGGACTTGAACGTCTGCGACGACCGACGTAGTGTACTTCTACACCCTCTGGTGCAATGGCACGCAGTCTTGATTCTGCAAATGTCCATGCCCCCATATTCTTAGGTTCCTCCTGAACCCAAACCATTTCTTTTAAGTTTGGATACCTTTCGAGAATGGTTGATATATCACCTTTAGGGAAAGGATAAATTTCTTCTACTCTAAGAATGTGTAACCAATCTTTATCATCAACATCCTGCAGCTTTTCTTCCAAGTCGATGGCTATTTTCCCACTGCATAATACAACCCGTTCCACTGAATCATGGTTTTCTCCAAGACCCTTTTGCTCCAAGACTGAATGGAATTCTCCATTGGCCAGTTCTTCGGCGGTTACAGCTGCAAATTGATTACGGAGCAGGCTTTTAGGCGTCATGATGACCAGGGGTCTCACTTCGTCTTTTTGCAGAATGGCTGCCTGACGTCTTAGGATATGGAAGTATTGACCGGCTGTAGAACAGTTGGCAACCGTCCAGTTATATTCTCCCCCCAATTGAAGGAAACGTTCTAAGCGGGCACTGGAATGCTCTGGCCCTTGCCCTTCGTATCCGTGGGGCAACAGCATGACCAGACCCGTTTTTTGGCCCCATTTAGCACGGCCGGCTGATATAAACTGATCGAACATCACCTGTGCCATATTGGAGAAATCCCCAAACTGCGCTTCCCATAGAACCAGCGTCTCAGGAGCAAACACATTGTATCCATACTCATACCCAACAACGGCCGTTTCCGTTAGAGGACTGTTTAGAACAACAAACGAAGCATGACTGTCTTTCAGGTTGTGAAGAGGGATGTATTCCTCACCCGATTTTTCATCATGAAGAACGAGGTGACGTTGAGCAAATGTCCCACGCTCTGAATCCTGACCGGTCAAACGAATCGGGGTCCCGTCTTTCAGGATGGAGGCAAACGCCAACGTTTCAGCATGAGCCCAGTCAATTTTCCCTTTCCCTTCAAATACCTGGCTGCGACGCTGCAAAATACGCTCTAATTTCTTGAATACATTAAAGCCGTCAGGCCATTGAAGAAGTTCTGCATTTAACCCCTCCAGCTTATTAAAATCAACACCGGTTTTAATGTTCGGTAAACCATTTGCTACATACTCAGGCGGAGCAAGAACAGTATCGGGATCATCGTCTTTAGCCGGGACTTTATCGTAGGCAGCTTTTAATTCCTTTTCGATATCTGCATCCATTTTTTCCACTTCAGCTTCAGTGACGATTCCTTCTGAAATTAATCTTTCAGCATAGAGATTCTTAACATTTGGATGATTCTGAATGACAGAGTACATTAATGGATTTGTTACCATCGGCTCATCCATTTCGTTGTGTCCAAAGCGGCGGTAACCGATTAGATCAATGACAAAGTCTTTTCCGAATGTTTTACGATATTCATAGGCAAGCACCGCAGCTGCAAGACAAGCTTCTGGATCATCTGCATTGACATGGACAATCGGAACCTCAAAACCTTTGGCAGTATCAGATGCATATTTGGTAGACCTTGAATCACGGCTCTCCGTTGTGAATCCAATCATGTTATTTGCAATCAAGTGGATGGATCCACCTGTGTTATATCCGCGCAATTGACTCATGTTTAATGTTTCAGCTACAACACCTTGTCCAGGGAATGCAGCGTCTCCATGTATCATGATCGCATAAGAGGATTCAGGTGATTGCTCAGGGTAACCCCGATCTTCACGAACTTCTTGGGCAGCACGTGTATAACCGGCAACAATCGGACTGACAACCTCTAAGTGGCTTGGGTTGTTAGCCAGCGTCACCCGTGCCCTTGCAGTCGATGACTGAAGCGGTGAGATTTCCCGATCAGCACCTAAATGATACTTCACATCACCTGTCCACCCGAATGTAATGCCGATCGACCCTTCGGAAGGAATCAAATCCTTGCTTGGTGCATGCTGAAACTCTGCAAAGATCATTTCATATGGTTTACCGATGACATGCGCCAGTACGTTTAGACGTCCACGGTGTGCCATCCCAATATTAACTGTTTTAGCACCTGATTCTACTGAGTAACGAACCATTTCGTCCAGTAGGGGGACCATGGAATCAAGTCCTTCTATAGAGAAACGCTTCTGACCTACAAAGGTACGATGTATATACTTTTCAAATCCATCCACTTCGGCAAGCCGTTTTAGTAACGACAGCTTTTTTTCCTTAGAAAGCGGTGTGAAATAGGACTCGGATTCAATCTTTTCCCTTAGCCAATTCTTTTCTTCAAGCTCATGGACATGGGCGTATTCGAAAGCAAGCTTTTTAGTATAAACCTGTCTTAGATGATTGATTGCCTGTAAACCATCCTTGATGTGGGAAGGTGCATTCGGACATAGGAAATCGACAGGAATCTGCTTTAAATCATCTTCGGATAAATTGAATTCGGATAGTTCAATCCTTCTCGTGTCCTTATTCCTGTCATTAAGGGGATTGATGTCCGCAGCTAAATGACCATATGTACGAATATTATCTGCCAGTTTGACAGCAGCTACCACTTTGCTCAATGCAGTCGGCTGAGCAGGTAAAGTAAATGATGTATCCCCGTGCTGAGCGCTTGCGATTACTTGTACGTCTTCAGCTGTAGGTGGGCCCCATTGTTCGAATAATTCCTTCAATTCAGGATCTACATCCGTTGGATCCTCAAGGAATTGTTCATACACCTCCATAACATAGCCTAAATTAGGTCCGTAAAACGATTGCCACGGTTCCCCTTTTGCCGATTGCTTTTTCATTGTGAAAAACCTCCAACTATTTTGCCAGTTAGTATTATTTGGGTATCATGTATTCTTACATGTCTAAAACAGAATTTCATTATGCAAGAATAGTAATTTTTAACACATTAAAACGCTTACAAGGACATTTTATCACTGTGCAGTAGTAAGATAAAGTCTTTATGACAAATTTCTTAAAATTTTGTTTTCCGCTGATGGCATAGGAATATTACTTATATTCCCATAATAAATTATAAGAAAACCACTTTTTTTGATCGACTATTCTGAAATAATATTTTATTAAGCGCTTTCTCATTCACCTTCTTATCCCCTGTCATAAGGGTGCTTTTTTCATAAACCATCTTACTACTGTTACTAAAAAAAACCAAATATTTTTTGTTATTTTTCTTCATTTTTTATAAATTATAAGATTGTCAGAATGATAGAGGAAGACTGCGTGATGGACGAAGGTCCGCTCCTTTTAAATATTTATCCATCCTTCCTTTACCCCCTATATGAACTTTTCGCCTATATCCTGCATAGAATGTAACGTCAAAGCGGTTGTTAAATAGAGATGAAAGTGAGGTGGTTCACATGTTCCCGTGGAGTTTATTCCCTTTCAATAAAGACATGAAAGATCAATTGAATCAAATGAATCCGAAAGAAATGGATTCCTATATTCAAGGAATGATGAAGAAAATGTTTCCCGGTGGCTGGGAGAGTATGATGAATCCAAATGATATGATGAGCGGGGCACATCCTTTTATGAACCCTGCCGGCAATCAGGGGGGGAATTCCAAAAGAGGTCAGCCAACTCCTTCCTCATCTTCAATACCCGCGAACGTGTTTGAGTCCTTTGAGGATATTTATATCCGGTTTCAAGTTCCCGATGAAGAGTGGATGAAGAAATTAAAAATATTCCATACATCCAATCAGGCCATTATTGAGAATATACCGGAAAGTGGAGAAAGACAGATCATCACTCTCCCTTGCCTGGTAAAGAAGAAGGGTGCTGTAGCTCAATACAAAGATGGAATACTGGAGCTGAAAATACCGAAAAACATTGATATGCAATATACCGAAATAGACGTCTCTGATAAATATTGAGACGTCTTTTAAGCTGGAAAAATGGTTTATTAAGAGGACTTTAGAGAAATTTGTATGATGGTTCCTACAGGTTGGTTTCTTAAGGCCGTTATTTCACCGTCATATTTCTGAATCAGCTTTGATGCGATGGCAAGGCCCAGGCCATACCCGCCATTTTCTCGACTTCTTGCCTTATCAACTCGGTAGAAACGATCAAATATCTTCGGTAAGTCTTCGTTGGGAATACCTATCCCTTCGTCTTTTACCTCGATCACCACTTCCCCTTCATGTTCCATTAGTTTCACTTCGATCTTTGAATGCTTTTCTGAATACTTAACAGCATTATCCAGCAGGATGATCAAGATTTGTTCAAGATGCCTGGGCAATATGAAGACAGACGCTTCATGGTCCAACTCATCCAAACAAGAAAATTCATGTTCTTGATGAAGGAATTGAAAGTCTCGAATCACCTTATCGACAACATTCTGAGCATGGGCCTGAGCGTTCTGAAAGTCAAATTTTTCTCTGTCCGTTCTTGATAATTCCAACAATTCTGAAATGAGGCGTTTGACTCTTTCAAGCTCTTCTAATGACACTTGTAAAGACTCCTCTAGTATTGTGGGATCCTTTTTACCCCATCTGTTCAATAGTGCAAGGTGCCCTTCTAATACCTGGATAGGCGTTCGTAATTCGTGTGAGGCATCCTCGACAAATTGCTGCTGCTGCTGAAACGACTTCTCAATTTGACTCATCATCTTATTGAAGATCTGTGATAGTTCACTGATTTCATCATGGGCCTTCACAATCTCTACTCTTTCATGAAATCCTTTTCTTTCGATGGATCTCATAGTCTCAGAAAGGCTGTTCAAGGGACGGACAAAACTTCTGGCCATGGAATATCCGATAACAGCACTGATTAAAAGGGCTAATATCCCAGTGATGGTCATCATCCAAAAAAAGGTTTTGCATGATATTCTCGTATCGATTCAATGGCTGGATCATTTCCACATACCCATTGAATTGACTTGATCGGATAGGAGATCTCCCAATCAGCATCTGCTTACCCTCAGACTCAAGCAGTAGAACAGACTTCTCTCTGACAGGTTGAAATGATACATAAAAGGCTGAATCGTTTTCTCCCCTTATTTCCAGGACTTGATTACCCTGCCGGTCTAAAATACGTATCGTCTGGTCCTTTTCAGCTATTTGTTTCATCAAGTCCCTGCTATCATAAATGTCCTGGAGCAGTATATTCGGCCCTCTCTGTTTAAAGAAAACGGTGATTTCATCCAAGACCCGGCCAAAATTATTTTCTTCTTCATCAATCATCCACTTGCTGATGGCATGATATTGAAAAAAGCTGAATAAGGAAAAGGCAAGGAATATGGCAGAACCAGCTGCTAACGCCCACTTTACTTTCAGGGAAGTGGGCTTAAAACGATTGAAAAATGTTTTCATGTCCTCATCACATATCCCGTACCACGTATCGTTTGGATATAGCTCTCCTCATCAGGAGAATCAATTTTGTTCCGAAGATATCTCACATAAACATCCACTACATTCGTTTCCACCTCTGTATCATATCCCCACACTTTATTAAGAAGGACTTCACGTGTCAAAACGATATTTTGATTTTCCAAAAAGGCAAGTAAAAGGTCATATTCCCTTTTGGTCACTTCGATTTCATGTTCAAATTTAAATACTTGCCGTGACTCCTTATGAACGGTGATATCTCGGTAATGATAGGTGGTTGAACCTGCTCCCTCACTCTTCCCCCCGCCTGAATAAAGCCCTCAACCTTGCCAACAATTCTTCAATGGCAAATGGCTTTACAATGTAATCATCTGCGCCGCTGTCTAATCCTGATACACGGTCCATTACACTATCCCTTGCTGTAATCATGACGATGGGGACGGTTTTCACTTGGCGGATCCTCCTGCAAACCTCAAGACCGTTTAACTTTGGCAGCATAAGATCCAGTAGGATGATATCCCAGTCTTCAGTTAAAGCTTTCTCAAGTCCCCCCCTGCCATCATAGGCAAGAGCTACTTCATACCCTTCGTATTTAAGTTCCAGTTCAATAAACCTGGATAGATTTTTTTCATCTTCTATGACGAGTATCCGTTTCACAAACATCACCTGCTTCAAAGCTTAGTACGTATTATTTTAATTTACTTTTATCGAAAATAAAATCATTAAAGGCTTGAAAGAGTTCAATGCCCTGATATGACAGTACATCAACTTAACGGCCGTATAACAAAAAAATAGGAATAATCCGAATCCACATGATTCATACCCCCTTTTATTTTCGTCCATCATCATTAAAATCAAATGAGAAGCGGGTAATATTTCAGTTAGAGACATCAGTTTACATAATAATTTTATAATAAATTAAAGTGGAGGTATGAAAATGATGGTCTTGAAGAAAATAAGATCTGTATAAATGAAAATGAGGTGCAAGTAGATGGGAAGCGAAAAAAAATTAGATATATTGGCCTTATCCTCTATTCCTTTAGTAATGACTCTGGGGAATTCGATGTTGATCCCTGTTCTTCCCCAATTGGAAAAAAAGCTTGCCATTACGGGTTTTCAATCAAGCTTGATCATAACCGTGTATTCCATTTTTGCTATTCTCTGTATTCCCATTGCCGGTTACTTATCCGATCGTTTCGGAAGAAAAAAAGTTCTGATCCCCAGTCTGATCATTGCAGGAATGGGAGGTCTCATCTGTGGATTCGCTTCCATTTACGGTACAAACGCCTACGTTTTCATCATTATAGGAAGGGTTGTTCAAGGAATTGGTGCAGCCGGAGCCTTCCCGGTTGTCATCCCAACGGTAGGTGACCTGTATGAAAATGATGATGAAATCACCAAAGGTTTAGGCTTAATAGAGACATCCAATACGTTCGGTAAAGTATTGAGCCCTGTACTTGGTGCATTATTTGCAGCCTGGATATGGTTCATTCCATTCTTCTCTATCCCCGTATTTTCACTTCTGTCCATTTTACTGATTGTCTTGCTTGTAAAGGTACCTATCAGACAAAAAGAAGGAGAAGCCAAACAGACCATTAAGGAATTTGTTCATGAAGTGGGAGTGATCCTTAGAAGGGAAAAGAAATGGATATTCGGAATTTTTATAATTGGAATCGTATCCATGTTCACATTATTCGGCTTCTTATATTATTTATCGACCCGTTTAGAACAAGCTTATGGAATGGATGGTGTGATGAAAGGTTTATATTTGGCCATCCCTCTTCTTTTTTTTATGCCTGACCTCTTATATTACTGGGAAAGTGATTGGAAAAGGGAAAGACAAGATGAAATGGGTCATCGTATTTGCATCCCTTTTGAGTTCAGTGGCTTTCATTCCGCTGATTTTCACAGAAGGCAAATGGATGATCTTAATCATATTTTCAGTTGCCGGTATCGGAATGGGTGCAGCCCTTCCATGTTTGGATGCATTGATAACAGAAGGGATAGAAAAAGAACACCGCGGTACCATTACCTCCATCTACAGTTCAATGAGATTTACAGGTGTCGCTGCAGGTCCTCCGTTAGTGGCGTTAATTGAACCTTTTCATACTTTTATCACATTCATTGTCCTCAGTATACTATCTAGTCTCGTAGGGATGCTTTTCATTAAAGTGCAGGGAAATACCCCACATGTGATATCCACTAAGAAGGCTTAACGAAATCATCTCGAAAAAAACCGGAGCTGTAAATATGCTCCGGTTTTTACTTTTACCGGTATTCCTTATAAAAGAAAACATTTTTTTGATTCAGCCAGGTTTCATTCGATTCATAATGTGGTAGATATATCCATAAACTTGTTAGGGACCGTAATCGAAAGGGGGAAAATGCATGAATTGGTTAATCATTTCGGTATCTCTTTTTATACTTTTCATCCTAATTGAAGAAATTATATATTTCTATTTACGAACAAGAGTGATTCATTACCACCCTAAGAAAGAGAAAGAGATGGTAAGCGATGGAAGGATAAAAATTTGGTACCATAAGGTAAAACACAAGCTCACCCATTCACAATAGAATTAGTACATAGAATAAGAGGCAGAGACACCCTTCTGCCTCTTTCAGCAATGCTACCTTGTCACTTAAACAGGAGACGATTCCTCCCCCCCTAGAAAAGGTACATGTTCTATGATACCTCCCCTACCTCATACCTTTACTTTATAAAAATCAGGAACGATTTGATTACATCTAAACATGAATTGATGATAAGAATCAATATCTGATTGGAAAAAGAGGTTTTATCTCTGTCAGCCAGTCAGGAAAAGCATCCAAATGAGATGTATGATATGATGAATAAGAATTCTGAATGTTACAATTCATTTCATATGGATGAAAGGATGGAACAATGAAAATCGATTTAAACTGTGACTTAGGAGAAAGCTTTGGTACATATACGATTGGAAAAGATGAAGAAATGATGAAATTCGTTTCCTCTGTTAATATTGCCTGCGGATATCATGCAGGAGACCCACTGGTTATGAAGAGAACGGTCACGCATGCACTGGAGAATAATGTAAAGATAGGTGCTCACCCGGGTTTGCCCGACCTGCAAGGGTTTGGCAGAAGGATAATGAAAGTAACCCCCGAAGAAGCTTATGCCCTAGTACAATATCAAATAGGAGCCCTTCTCGGTTTTACAAAGGCACAGGGAGGAAGTTTATCCCACGTAAAGCCCCATGGAGCACTATATAATATGGCAGCAAAGGACCCCGTCCTCGCTGGATCGATTGCTAGAGCCGTATATGACCTTGATCCCGGGCTGACCTTATTCGGACTGTCTCAAAGTGAGCTGACAAAAGCTGGAGAAGAGATCGGATTGAAGGTTGCACATGAAGTATTCGCTGATCGAACCTATCAATCGGATGGTTCCCTCACCCCCCGTTCCCATGCCAATGCAGTTCTTCATGATGAGCAGGAGGTAGAAGAGCAGGTGTTACGAATGGTGGACAAACAGGAAGTGGTCACTGCTGATGGGGAGGTAATCTCAATTAAAGCGGACACAATCTGTCTCCATGGAGACAATACTGCTGCTTTGAACCTCGCTAAACGATTATATTCAACTTTACGTGAATAAGCGCTGTCTTCAGCCTTATTCACGTGCAGGACCAGGTTATAGAAATAATCCATCGTTCAGAAGATAGGAGTAATCTCAAATGAATAAGACTTTACTACTAGAAGGATTCCGCTGGATGTTCCTCTTGCTCGTTGCCTGCGTTATTATTCTATATGGCTATCAGCGGTTCATTTTACACTCAAGCATTGAATCGGCGCTACATAAAGTTTCTCCCGATGCCATCATCATTGGCATCATTCAAACTCATATTACAAATAATCAAGAGAAAGTGTATGAAGCTTTATACAAAACGACTGATGGAAAATGCTTCAGAGCTTCATTTGACCGAGAAAAACACACGTTCTTAAGAAAACAAGAAGCCACGTGTGGATCAAAGGAGTAAAATCGATGAAACGAGCCATTCATATCTTCCCCGAAATTGAATCAGAAGAAATACAAAGGATCAGAAAGGTCCACGATCCCTTATGGGATAAAATCCCACCTCATATTACACTCGTTTTCCCATTTACTTCTAACATACCCCAGAGTCAGATCATTTCACACGTATGCAACGTAGCTTCTGAGATGAATCCCTTTCCTCTTGTATTAAAGGAAATCACAGGGGCATCCGACGAATATTTATTTCTTAATGTTAAAAAAGGAAATGACTCGATCATCCATTTACACGATCAACTATATAAGGGATTGCTGCATCCTTTCCGAAACCAGTTCAATACTTACACCCCTCATATTACTGTAGGGCGGATTGGTATAATGGAAGAATTCCACAGGGCTGTAAGAGAGTATGAGAAATGGTCTGATTGCTTTCACACAGACGTAACAGAAATCGTAATAGAGGAAATCGATGAACGGGAAGTTTCAAGGGTGATCAGTGTGATCCCCCTTGAAAGTCAGTAAGCGATCATGAATGAAAACTATTAGTTTTAGAAGGACGATTAAGAGGAATAGGAAGGAAAAAGCCAAACACAGAAAGGACTGTAACCATGATTACTACACTTACGTTTGATACGAAAAAACGGGATGAAATGATTGACATTACCTCATATATACAAGACATTATAACCAATGCGGGTATCAAAGAGGGTATCGTGGTCGTTCAATCCTTACATACCACAGCCGGGATCACGGTGAATGAAAACGCGGATCCAGATGTTCAAACGGATGTTCTACGGCGATTGGATGAGTTATACCCCTGGGAACATACTCTGGACCTTCATGGAGAAGGAAACACAGTTGCCCATTTAAAAACAAGTACAGTTGGCCACTCCCAAACAATCATCGTGACGAATGGAGTACTTCTTTTGGGGACCTGGCAAGGCATTTACCTCTGTGAATTTGATGGTCCCCGGTCAAGAAGAAAAGTATCCGTAAAAACAATCCAAAGTGAATAAAATAAAAAGACTTGAGGAAATCCATTTTCCATCAAGTCTTTTTGTTATAAAAAGCGGTCTTTACTATCTGGCGGTGGCACCATACATGATTCTTGCCTGCCGAACCATCTATATCTGTTCTTGGCCACCCATCTGTAACCCTTATCTCGTACTATTTTCGGGATGACCATCCCGACACGGAAGATCCTCCAGGGCCACTTTAATTGGGAGCATACCTTTAAAGCAGCTGTTGATTCGACATAAGCTTTAGTTCCGTCTATCAACACAATGCTGTCTGTGTTTCTCGAAATGCCATGTTCCTTAATTAATTGTTTCCCAATTTCACTTTGTAAAGAGGCAAATTTAAATATACCTTCAGGGTCCCTGTCGATAATAAAGCGTACACTGCTGTTGCAGAAATTACAAACACCATCAAACAATATGACAGCCAAACCAATCACACCAATCTTTTCTCATTTCATTTATAATTATAGTAGAATCTGTAAGAGAAGTTCCAGCTTTATGCATGCTCCGATAAAAGACCAACTTCATTATAGGAATGTACGGACCAACGGTTATTCTTGAAATGCAAATGGCTGAGACACCCGTTAAACAGCTTCAAGTGCTCCGATTTCTTCTCCTCTTCAAGAAACTCTCTTAAGATTGCACTGATGACTGCACCGTGAGCCACCACAAGTACCTTCTTGTCAGGAAACTGAAGCTGTATCTCCCTCAATCCTCCCTGCACCCTATCTACCAGTTCATTGTATGTTTCCATTTCAGGGAAGATAAAGGCCGGATAATTCTTTTCTCTTTCTTCACGGGACAAGCCCTCTCCTAAACCAAAAAAGCGTTCCTTGAATTGATCCATTAAAACAATGTCCAGGTCCAAGGCTTCATTGATAATATCCGCCGTTTTACTTGCTCTCATCAATGAAGTGGTTATGAGTACATCCCATTTTTCCATTTTTAAGTATTCTCTGCATTCTTCTGCTTGCAATTTCCCGTTTTCATTTAATGGTATGTCTGTTTGACCTTGTAATTTCCCATGAAGATTCCAATTTGTTTGCCCGTGTCTTACTAAACATAGATGTGTCACTTCAATTACTCCTTCTTTTTAACATAAACAGTAATGACCGTTTCAAGATACTCTGACTTCGTATAGGTATAATTCTACAGTTTTCTATGTTATACTATACTACCATTAAAAGAGATTATTGCGAAAGTTCAAATAAATCACCTGTAAATAAAGGAGCTGGCTGAAAAGATGGAAGATGAATTACTATATTTAGGACAAGAGATTATTTCTCATAAATCTGAAATCACTCATATGGTCTACGAAAATCAAGGACTGCGGTATTCAGAACAGATTAAATTCTCAGGAATGACGATGGAAGAAGTGTCAGAGCGGCGGAATGAATTAATTCATACCCTTGGAGAATCACTATATGAAGATCGAAATGATTCTCTTATTAAAATAAATGAATGGTCACAGAAAGTTGGAAAAGCCGTCATTGAACACGGTATATCCCTGAATGAGGTCTTAAAAATCTTATCCAAGTACCGTACAGCGATTTGGGAATTTTTCAGCGAACAAATTAAAGACAATAAAATATCGGCCTCCCTCATGCTACAAGCCAACAATAGAATCAATCCCTTACTGGATGAGATTACATACATGTTCAATGAATTGGCTATAAAGCAGCAAAATGATCAGCTGGCCCTTATTCATACGGCTATGGATGAACTCTCCGCCCCGATTGTCCCTATTGCTGACAAGGTTGCAATATTACCTCTAATAGGTGAAATAGACACCCACAGAGCAAGCTCTGTAATGGAAACCGCTTTAAAGAGAAGTTCAGAATTACAGTTAGACCATTTATTCATAGATATATCCGGTGTGGCCATTATGGACACGATGGTTTCACATAATATCTATCAGATCATCCATGCATTAAAAATGATGGGTGTTCAATCCGTATTGACAGGTATTCGCCCTGAAGTGGCCCATACCCTTGGAAATCTGGGGATTACCTTCGATGATTTGAAAACAAGTGCAACTTTAAAGCTGGCACTCGAAGATATTGGATTTACTCAGGATAATGCACTCCTTCCCAACTAACAAAAAACCAGTAGCCTCTTGGCCACTGGTTTTTTTCCATTCCTTCAGTTACTTTTCTTCACTTTATGATGAAATAGAAGTTGGATACTCTGAACCGCCATATAAATAGGTATGGACCAATACATTTCATACCCTTTCTCAAAGTGAAAAATACCGATTTTTAATGTGATCCACTCCATCAGTATTGAAAAGGCTGTCCAGATTAAGATATATGCAAGATTCATGATTCCCTTGATATTCAACTTCTTATAGATATAAATAAAAAAATAACTGTAAGGCCCATACATGATATAGCTTATAAAATCGATGGCCTGGTAGCTTGAACGATCATTCACGTCATAATAATCCCAAGGTGGGATACTGATTGTATGATCATAAAACATCCCAATCGCTATTCCATAAATGAAGTAACTTAATCCTTCGAGAAATGAAAATATTTTTGGGGTGATCCATATTAATAAAAGGAGGGTCATGAGACTAATGATTATAAACCACTCGTTTAAGTCAAAAGACCTCTCATAAATTCTGTCCACCCTTTTTAACCTCCTTTTTCTGCAGTGCATACAGCGCTTTTCCCAGCCCAATTGAAATAATCAAATAAACACTGTTCATGATAACGGTATTTAATAGACTCCACTGGGGATAATCTATTGTTTTAAAATGCAGATGAAGAAGATCTAAACAGGTGATAAAAAATAATAAGCTAATGAAGAGAATGGATTTATGAATTACTGAGTCAGAATTCAAATACCTGTTAACCATAACCACTCCAACCAAGGGCAATATGCATTCACGATTAATGAGTAAGCTGATGAATTGGGTGACGTCCCTTGAAGCTCTAATCCATTCTAGCTTATTGGTCATTACGGTAAGGTAATTCGTTGAAATAATCGATAACACCATGAACTGTATGGAATTTGTGGTGAAGGAAAGCTTTTTATCCATAAACAGAACAATGTAGATAAGTACGATAAATATGGTAATGAAAAAAGGGAGTGACATCGATTTCTCCTTTATCTTTTCTCTCTATTCTTGCCTTAATCTCATCAATGCATAACCACGATATCCCACGCAAACAGTTTGTATGTTTGAATCTATTATTCAGGGGAAAATGGATAAGAAAAATGGAGGAGGCATTTCGATGAAACATGAATCTATCAATCCACAGTATGCTGAAGACGAAATTAAGGAAGTGTTTCTGGATGGCTTACAACGCGACTTTTCACGAGAGGAAGAAGTGTTGATCTCACGTTGGACACAATCTTTCAATAAAAGCGAACGAGCTACAATTATTAACCTTCTTAAAGAGTTACTCAACAAACATAAAAGACATGACTAGATTTCAATCAGTGGCAGGAGACGACTGAATAAATCAGGAGTTCCCTGCCACTATAAGAAAAGGCAAGCCCTTATTCGAGGGCTTGCCTTTTCTCCTTATATAGTTAGTTTCCCTTATAGATCACTCGTCAAATCCAGAAGCTTATCAATATCGACGCGATAGATTGGGCGTTTAATATCCTCTTGTCCAAGTTCCGTGGTATCTTCTAGTACATCATCAATATTCATACCTTTAAATACCTCCCAGGTTGTCTATTCATTCAGAATGTCAAAAGGCCATATACATTCTTATCATAGAATACGAATGAAAGCTATCACTCATGGGGGTACCTTATCATTTTATTATAATTGAGCTCTATTCGTAAATAAAGGTAGTTTTCCTTAGAACGATGCTTGACTTTCTCTAGAAAGTGCCGGATTTCTTCCTTTTGAACCATACAGTGATTGGCTACATACTTAACCCCAATATTTCCAAAAGAGTGTAACATCCTAATCAGAAAGTTGAATTAAATCTTCGGGTGTGGTATGGTTAAACGAATATGGGACTGCTTGAAACATCAATTAGTAGAATACCTCTCTCCTTGAAGGAGGCATTATGATGAAACGATTTTCCATGCTTCACGTACCACGGGATAATAGGCATAGAGGACGTCCAGCTGTTACCGTTCACGTGCTCCCTGTTCATAATGAATTTTTTGCAATAGGGAAATCATCAAAAAGGAATGGGAAAGCAGCAAACAACAACGAAAAACTAGCCGCATATTATGCGTATCTTGATACATTGAAATAAAGGACTTATGATTAAGCTGATCACTTGAGATAGTGAATCAGCTTTTTTTGTATCCCTGTCTTTAAATGGCGAATCACATCTTTCCCTTTTTCAAACAGGACCACCTTACACCTAAACTGATGAACGGAAGAAGGCTAAATGTTCCCTGGTCAATTTCTCCAAGTGCAGCTTTTTTTGTTCAATACGTTGAACGAGTCGTTCACATTCCGTATTAGCGAGCAAGTAGTCCACCTTCGAAATAACTTCATTTTTATAAGCGTCCTGCAATTCGTCCAAATCTTTTGTAATCATATTTCCATCAGGCAAAACGATGATGTCCAAATATAAATCATCCATCCATGGTCCTCTTATGGCATCATATCCATTTTCTTTGGTGATATCAATATACCATTGGATAACAGCTTGTTCCTTGTTCAGCATAGCAGTAATGGAATAGTGGCACTGATCAGGAAAGAATTGCAGCCATGAGAATCCATCATTCGCAATACATATGGAAATATTTTCATATCTTGCATAAAGGGGATGAGAGACCTTTTTGAATGTAACAAGGGAAAGATAGCCATTTCGTTCTCCTGAAGATGTATATTGAATGGAGACTTCTTTTTCCAATATACGAGACCATCCCTCCCGTGTCCCGTATTTCCGCTTTAACAATGTCCTTCCCCTGATGGGAAATGTTTCTTATAGTCATGAATCATTCTCTTGTGGCTACTAACCATTGATTCTGGTAAATCCTCAAGATCATAGAATCTTAACTGTATGGATTCAGTCCTTTCCGCTTTCATTTCCCCTTTAAATTCATTTGTAGAATACACTGTGGTGACAACGTAAAATTCGTCCCCATTTTCAGATTGTATGTACTGATCCTTTCCAGAATATACGTTGAACAAGTGCAATGAACCTAATTCCAGATTCGTTTCCTCTTTCACCTCTCTTTTCGCTGTCTCTTCAGTTGATTCCCCTAATTCCATCAATCCACCGGGCAGACCCCATGAACCACTTGGAAATCTCCGTTGCTGAAGGAGAACCTGATGCATTTCATTAAACACCAATACGACAGACCCTACAAAAATAAGAGGGCGCGTTCCAACCATCTCTCTTAATTCTTCTATGTATCCCACAGTTCCATCTCCTACCTTCATTTATCTCTTATCACGAATCTGGGTTTGATTTAGAAATTCATATATTGGCAAGCCTCAAATCCATTTCCATCTAAATCCCAAAATTCAAAGAAGCTCACCTCACCATCCTCTTCTATCTCTCCCACGTTCACACCTTTCTCTACAAGCTTTAAGCGTGTCTCTTCCAACGCATCAGAAAAAAGAATCGGCTTAATGGATGAGGGACGGACCTTTCCCTCTTGAATCGTAAGTGTGGTACTTGCTTGACCTATTTGAAACACAATATATTGACCAGAGTCAAAAACCTGCTCAAACTCCAATACCTCTGTATACCATTGAACGGACTTCTTTAAATCGGCTACTATAATATGAACTGTATCCACTTTAGAAAACAATGGAATCCCTCCTTTTCATTTAGTCTTTTAAAAGAGTCAGGTGCCCAATAAGCTCTTTCGCTTCATGCTTTTCCATTGGCGGAAGCGCTACCACCGTCAGGGATCCTGCTTTAATTTCAGTTAGCCCGCTGTCATGAATGCTGAAGTATCCTTTCTTCTCCAGTTTCTCCAGCTCTTCCGCTTTACCCTTCAGGACAATCTTTTTCATCCCCGTCTGCACCCATTCTACGAAGTCAGTTTGACGATTAAGAAAAGGTGAATCCGATGACATCATAGTCAACGTAGTAAGCGTAGCAGCATGTGCCACTTGTGCTGCCGTTTTACCTTTTGACATGTTAATATCCTTGTTAACGATATAATATTGTACGAGATCACGACTGTTCATTCATTTCTCCCCCTTTTTCATTTATTAACGTATCTTCCCATTGAAACAGATCACTTTCTTCTCAGTTTTGCATATTCGTTATCAACTGTAATGATCCTGACCTTCTCTCCTACATTGAAATCCAAATACTGGTCACAATCCACCTTGTACGTTCGCCCGTTGTCAAATCTCATAGAACATGAAGGATACCTTTTCTTTTCATCGATGACCTCTCCTGTCTTTATCCCTTTTGAACCTTTATTCCCATTTACCGGAAAGTACTTTTCCTCAATCAATACCCATTCTTTCTGGCTAATAACCACTATCTTCAGAACAAAGAGTCCCATCAATAAAACAAGCAGGATTCCCAGTATCATTACTTTAACACGTACGTTCACCATTTGGATCATTTTCCTTTCATATAAGATCAACAAATGATTATATGAAGGAATTCTCCCATTCATTCGAAAACACTATAGAAATGGATAAATCATCCAGCTTGCATTTGGATAGAAAAAGGACTACAATAAGACTACCTACCGTTAGTTAGTTAGGAAGGAAGTGAAGTCAATATGAAATCGGACAACAAACAACTCATTAAAGCGGCAGCATTAGATTTATTCGGCCAGCAAGGATATGAGGATACTTCCTTGCAGGAAATTGCCACCGCTGTCGGCATAAAAAAGCCTTCCATTTACAATCATTTCAAAAGCAAAGAGGATTTATTTGTGGAAGTGCTTGAAGATTTAAACGTGTCTGAAGTAAAGGCATATCACAGCGTTCAGGAGAATATGGATCCCGAAGAACCGCTAACGAATATACGTACACTTTTTGACCTGTTTTGTCACAGATTAATGACGACTAAGGAAGCATTATTATGGAAAAGAGTAACATTCTTTCCGCCTGAAATGTTTAAAGAACTTATCCAAGAGCATTTCATCTATTTTGAAGAGGTGACGTCTTCGATTTTGGTATCCATCTATAGAGAAGGAATGAACCAAAATCTATTTCATGACATTGAGGAAGAAGAATTTGTTGCCTCATTTTTGTGTTTAGTTGATGGTGTTTTTTTAGAGCATCATTATTACACAGAGGAAATATTTCAACGACGAATTGAATCGGCTTGGAAGGTATATGAACTGGGGATTTCAAGTCGTAAAGGAGAGTAGCATCATGGGTTGGATTTACGTCATTATAGGCGGGGTTTTGGAGATTGGCTGGGCAACCGGTTTATCTCTTTCAGAGGGTTTTACTAAACCCGGCCCAAGCATCATCACATCGGTTCTTATTTTGATCAGTTTTTATTTTTTCTCTAATTCCATGAAATTATTGCCCATTGGTACTGCTTATGCCGTCTTTACAGGCATAGGTGCCGCTGGAACAGCTGTTGTGGGTATGGTGTTTCTGAATGAAGGATATAGCCTGTTGAAGGTTGTTTTTATCTCACTGCTCATCTTTGGTGTAATTGGTCTGAAGATGAGTGACAAAGAGGAAAATGATGCAGGGAGGTCATACTAATGGGATGGATGTTACTGATTTTGGCAGGATTCTCTGAAGTAGTCATGGTCACATTCATGAAGCTGTCGGAAGGATTCAAAAAGCTTGTCCCTTCCCTTCTAAGCTTTCTTGCAGGTGCATTGAGCTTTTATTTATTGTCACTTTCTCTCCTTGATATCCCTGTGAGTACAGGATATGGGATATGGACCGGGATCGGATCTGCTGGTGCTGTTATGATTGGAATGATATTCTTCAAGGAAACAAAAGACATTAAGAGAGTGTTTTTTATCTTCTGTATCATTGGTAGTATCATTGGCTTAAAGATCGTTTCATGATTATTTTCTTAGAATGGCCAGCCTTTCTTAAAGGCTGGCCATTCTACTGATCATGAAAGAAAATAGATTCATTTTCTTATTAACCCCATTTGTTGGGCTACCACTCTGGCTTCGCACCACCCCATACCTCTTTCAACATGCTAAAAAATGTTTGATTTAGTTCATCCCATAAATCAGCTTCATTTATGATCAGTCCTTCTACGAGTTCCTCCATCTTTACTACATCATGATGGATACTGACTTCCAGATTCTTCATGAAAGAATCTGATACCTTTCTTTCTTCCACTCTTGATGTGATGAGGAAGATAAGCGTGTCCTTTGTCTCTCCATTAACGGGAAGATGTTCAAGCATCCTGAAGATCTCGTTAGGTGGAAAGGTACGGTACTTTATGATCCATTGATAAGAAAGCCACGGCCTGATGATGGTCATCCATTCTTTAGGAATGGCCGCCCCGTCTTTTGAACGCTTCTCGAAATTGCGTTTAGTCATGTGAAAGTAATGAATGATGCATCGGTCCGGGGAAAATGCAATATCCCTCATTTTCCGTATTTTCTCTATGGACGAATGCTCCCAATATATATTTTCTGGTGTAAGCCACTCCAATAAAGAAGGATTCGACTTACGGAGAAGTTTAAGTGCTTTTTTCAGATCCCATCCACTACATTCAAGGCCTTGATGAGTGCATGTTTCAATCACGTCACTGGTCTCTTGGAGATTCAGATATGCCTTTACTTCCCGAATATAAATGAACCTCACATCAAAGTCACTCCGGTCTGTGTGATACCCCCATGCCCGACTACCAGCTTCAACGGCGTATAAAACCTTCACTTTTTCCTCTTCTTCAATGCGTTTAAGCTCTTCCATAATCCTATTCTTCACAAACATTTCCCCTTTTTCTGTACATAGTAGTAGGGTTTACGTCTCTGTTTTTGATATACTTAATCACACAAACTAGTCGATAGGTAGAGGTGAATGGGTTGTCCAAGAAAAAGATGTATTCATGGAGTTTACAAATTCTGATTATACTTACCATTATTTATGTATCAACAAAGATATCATTTTTATTCGAGCCAATTGTTGTATTTGCTTCAACGTTATTTTTTCCAATTATCATTTCAGGTTTTTTGTACTTTTTATTAAATCCAATCGTCAATCTTCTTGAAAAAGCAAGACTGCCGAGGACCATCGCCATCATCGTGCTTTATGCTGCCATCATCGGTGTAATGGTGCTGGTTATAGGAAATATCGCCCCTGTGCTTACAAGACAAATCACTGGGTTGTTCAACGAGTTGCCTGAGTATGCACGTCAAACAAGGAATTTTATCGAATACTTATCTCAAACTGAGCAGTTCAAATGGATGATGAGTCAAGATTATGTATCCCTTAAAGATGTGGAAAATCAGTTGGTTGATTTCGCCAATACACTCCCAGATAATATTACAACCGCCTTAAAAGGATTATTAAGTGTTTTGACCAGTATTACCATTTTGATTGTGACTGTCCCATTCTTACTATTCTTCATGTTCAAGGACGGTCATAAATTCCCTAAGGCCCTTTCGAAGTTTCTGCCATCTGAGTACCGTGAGGAAGGAATCAACACGTTAAAGGATACAAGTGATACCCTTGCTGCCTATATACAGGGGCAATTAACGGTAGCCTCATTTGTAGGGACACTAACGTTTATAGGGTATTTGATCATTGGATTACCCTATGCATTGGTCATGGCTCTGATTGGTGCCGTTACTAATATCATTCCTTTTATCGGACCTTTTATCGGTGCTGCACCGGCAATCATCGTTGCATTGTTTGATTCACCTACCAAAGCCATACTCGTTGTGGTAGTTGTCACAATTGCCCAGCAAATTGAAGGAAACCTTCTCTCCCCTCTTATTCTAGGGAAACGCTTGGACACACATCCGGCCACCATTATCATTTTATTACTTGTAGCAGGGAACCTGGCCGGTATATTGGGAATGATTCTGGCCGTGCCATTTTACGCAGTGACGAAAACCGTTGTGTTAAATTTGGTGAAATTCATTAGACTGAGAAGATCTACCATTCAGAACGATTGAGGAAAGAAAAAAGACAACCGGCTATATCCGGTTGTCTTTTTAGTGCGAAAGATTGCAGGCAATAACAAGCTGTAAATAGAGGATTCATCATCTTCCCCGTCATTTATATATGTTTATACATTATCACATGCGGTCCGATGGGCTCTATTTCAAATATGTCCCCCATTTGGTTTAAACCCAGCTTTTCATAGTAAGGACCCGCCGAGATCCTGGCATTACACCACCACAAGTCACAGCCTCTTTCTTTTAGGATACCTTCGCTGTATTCGATAAGTTGCTTTCCAATGCCTTTTCCTCTGTATTCGGGTAAAGTGGCCATCCCTCTTAAGCGGTAAGCCCTTTTCCCTTTCAATCCATTCTGTGATTCCTGATAAAAAGAGCCGACACTGACCAACTCATGTTCATCAAAAGCTCCGATATGAAAGGAACTTAGGTCTAAATCTCCTTCATACTGACATTCCTCCAACGATTGAGCCGGTCTTAAGATCTGTTGTCGGATTCTGTATGTATCCCCCGCTGATATCAATTGAAACCGTATCATTTTTTCCATCCCCCATCATTTTTAACTCTCTCACCATCCAGTATCAGCATACCAGCTTGAGGAGGTGAATAAAAAAGAAGCACTTCCATTTTAATATGGAATATGCTTCTCGAGTGTCACTTTTTGTTAAATAGTTTATCGGATGCATTTTTCACTGCCTTGCTTGCAGTATCTACTGTTTTTCCTACTACTTTATTCCCTGTATTGCTGACATTCTTGACAAAATCAGCAGAGGTGTCGGACACTTTCCCAACCAATCCCCCTTTACCGCTAACATTCTTGATTATATCATTAGCGGTGTCTGCAGTTTTATTCACAAGTTCGCTGGCTTGTTTTGACGTCTTCTTTACTAATTCACTCGGTGTGTTTCGTTTATCTTGCCTCATGATGCTCTCCTCCCTTTAAAAAGACTCATCACTATACCTATGTGGAGGAATTAGGGAGTATGCAGTTTCAACAAAATCAATTCCTTATCCAAGATATTCTTTAGGTAAAACCTTTTCATGGATCCCCTCAGCTCTCTTCTCAACCCAATAGGCAGAAGCGTGCTTTCTGGAAGACACTACTTTATAAAGCCTATCATTTATAAAGTGTAACGCTGCCCCGTCATCCACACCATATCCTGCTTGCAACTTTTCTTGATGAATAAATGAATGATAAAGGGGGCGGCGGTTTTCTTCCCCATCATAGTGGGGGGAGTGACTACTCTTTATGAAGCCCATGCCGTTAATGGTTTCCAGACCTTCACCATAGGAATCCGTGATGCCTTCTTCAAACCAGCAGATTGACCCTGCACTCAACCCTGCCATTATGATCCCCATTTCCCAGGCTTGCCTCAGGATCGCATCCACCCCCCACTCTCTCCATAGGGCGAGCATACTCTTGGTATTCCCTCCCCCAACATAAATAATATCTTTATCCAAAATGAAACCTGTTAAGTCTTTTGTTGGTAATTTGAAAAGTGATAAATGGGAAGTCTCACAAGGAAGTGTACTAAAGGAGTTGTAAAAACGCTCTATATATCCATCTGCATCTCCACTGGCAGTAGGTAAAAAACAAATCTTCGGCCTTGATCCCCCAGCCTGATTCAGTATGTATTGATCGAGAAGGAGATTTTCTGGTTCCATGGAAAATCCGCCCCCTCCCATTGCTATGATCTGCTTCATATCATTCTTCTCCTTAGTTCAAACTATTTGCTACATACATCGTACCAGAATTGTATAAGTGGAAGTTGATTTCCTTCAATCTTTTACGACTAGAAAAGAATATACACTACATCATCTTGTACAAAAAAACAGCAGATCTCATCCCTGCTGAATGAGCTGCTGTTTCTTCTTTCACTGATTTAGACCCTTGGATGAAACCATTCATTTATTATGAAGGGTCCCATTTATCCGTAATTCAAGCCATCATTTCTTTATATCAGCTGTTCTGTTCCTTTTTTTCTCTCTTATTTCTCTTTGGAATGAAAGAACCAGCCCATAGGTCATAACAAATAAGATGATCCCTAAAGGTAATGCAGTGATGATGGTGGCCGCCTGCAATCCGCTTACCCCGCCAGTTCCCATCAGGATCGCCGCAATGGCAGCTAATACAATTCCCCAACTGAACTTTACAAAGAAGGGAGGATTCAGGCTTCCATTCGACGTTTGCATCCCTAACACAAATGTAGCCGAGTCAGCGGAGGTGACAAAGAAGGTGATGATCAGGAATAAGGAAATAATGGAAAGCATAACACTTAAAGGCAATTGGTCGTATACGTAAAATAAAGCTGTTTCTAAGCTTTGACCGGCTACATCTACACCTTGCACAAAATCAAAATACAATCCTGTACCGCCAAAAACCCCAAACCAGAGAGCGCAGACGAAGGTAGGCACAAGAATGACGGCAATGATGAATTCCCTCACCGTTCTTCCTCTTGAAACCCTTGCTATAAAGGTACCTACAAATGGTGTCCACGAGATCCACCATGCCCAATAAAAAATTGTCCAATCCTTTACCCACTGATTATCCTCAACATTAAACGGTGAAAACCTAAGCCCCATGCTAGGAAGGTTCTGAATATAACTCCCAAAGGTGGTCAGAAACAGCTCCAGTACAAATTGGGTTGGACCTAATATGAGAAAGAGGACGAATAATACTACCGCCAACACCATATTGGCATTACTTAAATATTTAATTCCCTTCGATAACCCTGTAGACGCAGAGGTGATAAACAACACCGTTGCAATTCCAATAATGATGAGCTGTACTTGAAAGTTAATCGGGGTTCCCATTAGATAATTCAGTCCACTGTTGATCTGCTGTGAACCGATTCCCAGTGAAATCGCTACACCGAAAATCGTTGCAAATACTGCAATGATGTCTACAATATACCCAATCGGCCCTTTGACCCTGTCCCCTATGACAGGATATAAAGTAGCGCTCATTAGTCCAGGCATGTCTTTCCTGAATTTATAATAGGCAAGGGCCAAGGCGACAACGGCGTATATCGCCCATGCGTGGAATCCCCAATGAAGATATGTATAGCGCAGACCGACTTGAGCCGATGCAATGGTACCGGCTTCTCCAAATGGAGGACTTGCATAATGAGAAACCGGCTCTGAAACTCCATAGAACAGAAGTCCGATCCCCATTCCCGCGCTGAATAACATGGCAAACCATGTCAGTGTGGAATACTCTGGTTTGTCAGCGTCTTTTCCTAAGCGGATCTTACCATATTTGCTAAAAGCAAAAAAGATGGCGATTAGAAAAAAGAATGTGGCTGAGAACTGATAAAACCAGCCAAATTTGTCCAGTAACACTCCTTGAGTATTGGACATAATTTCAAGCATTGACTTAGGGAAAATAACACCCCAAGCCACAAAGATTATGCCCATGGTAATGGCAATCCAAAACATCGGTCTAAAATTCTTCAACTGGCTTCCTCCTTAAAACATTGTGATCGCTTCCATATACAAGTAGATGTATGTAAAGAAAATAAATGCATGGACTTATTCATACCCCACCTTCTATCACTTTAAACTAGTAAGTAATTGGAAAGGGACGGGGATCTCCATCGTATAAAACAGAATGATGGCCACCAACTTTTCAAGAAAATAAACGAATACATTTACTTCTCACTCTAACATTTAATATGTATCTATTTTTCATTTCCGGGCACATTATAGTAGACGGAGGTGATAAAAATGGCAAACAACAACAATAAACAACAGAAGAACCAGCAGCAACAAAAAAATGAAGCAGAATTTGCTCAAGAGCAAAACGCTGCTGAGAGCAAGAAAAGCAGCTAGACAACAAAACCAACAAAACAAATAATCACATAGCATAAAAAATGAATACTTAAAAAGAGACTAGTCTTTTGACTAGTCTCTTTCCATTAGGTTCGCTCGTTTTTTTTAAGCGGCTTATAGGCTATAAAAATGGCTATGACTGCAGAAGTAACATTGATCAGTGTTCCAATTATCGGAGAGCCCTGATACCCACTTTCTTCATACATATAAGTCAAAATCAGGCCGGTGATAATGGACAGGATAATATTGCTTACGATAAATACTCCTATAAACATAAAAAATTTCTTAGCATGAATCCACAAAATATTTCAGCACTCCAGTATGAGATAAATGATATAGGTGTAGAGTAACAGAACTGTAGTTGAAAAACCAGAAAGAGTTTACTCTGTCTCCACAGTGAGACGCAAAAAAACAGAGTACGTCAGATGACGTACTCTGTTTGAACATTCATTATTGAATTACTTTTGAACGTTAGCAGCTTGTGGTCCACGAGCGCCTTCAACGATTTCAAATGTAACGTCTTGACCTTCTTCTAATGATTTGTATCCTTCACCTTGGATAGCAGAGAAGTGAACAAACACATCGTCTTGACCTTCAACTTCGATAAAACCGAAACCTTTTTCAGCGTTAAACCATTTAACTTTACCTTGTAACATAAAACAAGTACCTCCTAGTGCAGTTGCACGTAAAAATATTTATATTCCTGCTCTGATTAAGATTCAAGACGAATGTCCTTCAATCATGCATATTAACCGAACAAAAATAACTATCTTTACTATAACAGATTCAAATACAGAACTCAAGAAATAAATGGGGCTATTTGTAAAATGCAACACCGATTTATTCTACACTGGTTGATAGTAGTTCCTTTGTATATAGTTTCTTTATCATTCGTATTTGTCCCCTATGATTGATCTCATCTTCAAATACATGAAACCATTTAAAAAAGTTATTGCCTTTTTTTCCATTCCACCAATCACTTTCTTCATAAAGCCAGGATTCATCAGATTGCTTGAAATACTCAACCGTTCTCTCTCTTGTGACTTTTAAATTCTCAAGATAATATTCAAGCTTTTTCCCTTTAATCTTCTCTGCTGCCTGGCCACCCAGGCTTAATGCAGGTTCCAAAGATTCAGCGTATTCCTCGATTTCACCGTCACTTACATTCTCAAACGTCAATGCCTGATAAATCTTTTCTACGGCATCGAAATGAGCAAGAAGCATCCCGATAGAATTTGCTTCATCGTGGCAGCGATAATCAAGTAAATCAACCCCTGCCCCTTCCACTTCGTTCAATGAGGTGAACCTGACATAATCCATCATGGAAAGAAGCAAAGCGAAATCTTTGTTCATCCCATCTTTTTCTTTAATCAAATAAATTGATTCCTTATCCATCGTTATACTCCCCCTTATCTATCATGTTATATTGGATAAATAACGGGAATATCCTTTATTATTTTTTTCAAATGAACCATTATTTGGTGGTTTGATTGAATGTTTTCAACAGATCCCGTATCTCTCTGAGCAACTCCTCTTTCTGATCAACCTTCACCTCTGCCTTCACTTCTTCTTTTCGCTCCATGCGCTTATACAGTCTTACTATAAAGAAAATGACTAAGGCTATAAGAAAGAAATCGACTACGTTTTGCAGGAATACACCATAGGTAATGACCGCTTCTCCAACCTTAAGCTTTAAATTCGTCAAACTAATACCGCCAAGCAAAATACCAAGAAAGGGCATGACTATATCATCAACCAGGGATTTGACAATTTTTCCAAAGGCGGCTCCAATAATCACCGCAACGGCAAGGTCAATGACATTCCCTTTAACGGCAAACTTTTTAAATTCCTGCCACATACTCATTCTCCTTTTACTGTTAAGTTTCTTGTAAGCTTTTAGTTTTCCACCGTTATCCATTTTTATTTGATCATTTTCGGTTCTATTTGATAGACAAAGGAATTGATGATGGCCGTTTCCCTCGAAGATTCTCAAATCGACACATTCCAATCAGGAAACGGACACACCCATATATCATCAAGAGGAGCTTCTTTGATACAATTTTCCAGAGGAGGGATAAGATGATTTGGATATGGCTTGGTCTCATACTATATGCACTGTTTCTGGCACCTGGTGAAGGCTTTTCGACTGACCCCATCATACGACAGTTGGTGACAGGGGATGTTGATGCGGTTGATCCTCTTGTGGTAACCGTGTTCTATTTTCTCGGCCTTTTTCCATTATTGTTCGCATCATTGCTGATCCCCGATGACCGGGGGAAAATTCCTGCCTGGCCATTTGTATTAGGATCATTCATTTTAGGAGCTTTCAGCCTTCTTCCGTATTTTTTCTTAAGAAAGACTGGTACCGTCCCATCTCAAAGTGCTCCTTCTCTGTTTCATAAAACATTACGTTCCAACGTTTTCAACATTCTCCTTATCCTGATGGCCGTTGCGTCACTCTCTTTTCTTCTTGGTGGATTTTCATTGAGTGATTATGGGATCGCGTTTCGAGATTCAAAGCTTGTAAGTGTTATGACTGCCGATTTTTTAGTTCTTGTCTGGCTCTCATCCTATACGATGAAACACATTTATGGAGTCAAACATTTTAACTTTTTAAGCTTCATTCCTGTCATAGGGCCGGTTATGTTACGATGGAAGAAACAGAATGGGAGGAATAGCAATGTATACAAAGATACCGAAAGAACAGAAAGACACGATGATTGAACGAATCCAGACGTTTCACTATGAACAGACCGGGGATGAGATCGGGGATTTAGGTGCTGAAAATTGGTTTGACTTTTTCATGAAAGAAATCGGCCCCTTCCTTTATAATCAGGGGGTAGAGGATTCCAAAAGTGTATTAATGGATAAAATGCTTCTTCTTGAAGATGATTTGTATGCTTTAAAGAGACCCGTCCATAACCGATAGCCTTCATACACACAAAGGAGTAGGGACCCTGTCTCCCTACTCCTTTGAAACGCTATGCAGAACCTCTTCATCGATTCTGCCAGCATCATTTATTATTTCGATGGTGACCGCTTTTTCTTCTTTGTTTTTTATTTCATTTACCAATTTGTCAATCTCTTCAGGCTTTTTTATGTCGATCGTCTTCCGTACTTCAATGGTTTCCGAGGCTTCCCCCTGTTTATGACTTTTAAATTCCCCGTCAACATACACCAAATCGGTTCCAAGGGCATTCCTGACCGTTTTCCCTTCCAGGTAGAAACGCACCTGAAATGGAGTGTCCGGTTCAAGCTGCTTGTCTGTAAGTGATCCTTGAAATGTCACGGTATTTGTCTTTTCATCGATGGTCACTCCACCGTCTACGACCATATCAGCAGCATTCCTGTTGCATGCGCTCAACAGCACGGTCATGAGTATACCCGCTATGATGATGATTTTTGTTCCTTTCACAAAGATGTCCTCCTTATATGTAAGTGCTCTCTTATCTTATCAAATGTTCTATAAGAAGCGCCAGAACAATTGATTTCTCCTCCATTGTCATGGAATAGTAACAGAAACGATGGGAGTTGATTGTCATAGAAAGAACCAAGGGAGAATCGAGGTGGATAATGGATGTTGAAGATGTATAGAAACGAAGAGAAGGGATGCTTGCTGCCGCTCTCATGAACTCTCAATAGGAATATAAAAATCACTTGGCGGCTGGATCAACGTTGCCATGTCACTCTTATTCGAATGAAACATACGAAGAGCAACTTACATTAAGACATATAAATCCATCTGTAAGTCGTTTTGACCTGACCACCAACCGCTAACGGAATACGATCATTTTATGAATTTTAATAGTTGTATTGTAGGTTCGGAGCATCCAGTTGACATGAATAAGCTTGACAATCTGGCGGCATGAGGAAGTTACTAAGAAGCAAATAAAAGAATTGTGATTCACTGCTTTTTGAGATGCTTATTGCAGACAGCCTTAAGTATAAACATCTTTTCCTGGACACTTAACATTCTCCAGCATTTTGCCCGAATAATCATGGTTACTTCCCCTCTCCTTTTCATTATTCCTTTTTGCTTACTATTCTTTACCTCCTAATGAATCATGACAAACACTTCAATTTGCTACAATTTCACAAATAAAAATACTTTCTCCGACAAGTTCAACTATCGAAAAAAGTATGAATTCAAAAGTAATGTCAATTCGTATAGGTAAATGTAGAATTTCTTTTCCATCATAGGGATAAAAAAATGTGCAGCTATGTTTATAAAGGCTGTATCCGAAAACGATTTTAGAGAGAGGAAGGGGTGACTTCAGCCCCAGGGTCAAGCTTCCTGTCACAATACTTTAGAATTTTATTACGAGAGTAGATCAACAAAATGATGAAGTACCCTTGCAGTAAGCCCCCAAATCACCTTGTCTTCATAGTAGTAAAAGTGTTCTTTAATGTGCCTCGCTTGCCAGTTATAATTTTCTCCGCCTGGGATTTGCCCGAAAGGAAAGCCTTCTTCAGGTTCCATATTAAATTTAATCGAATGCACATCGGGTCCACTCTCCTGAAAGAAGGATAATGGAACCGTAAATATTTTTTCCACCTCGGATGAATTTGGTCTTAAGTCTTTTATAGGAACATTTAGTTTGCCTGCGAACGGATAGATGATTGTCCCAAACGGAGATACGATATAATCAAGTGGGTGCACTTCGGATATAACGTCTGGATGAATACCCAGTTCTTCAGTTGTCTCACGAATGGCGGCACTTTTCTCGTCAGAATCTTTCCGGTCGATACGTCCTCCCGGAAAACATATTTCCCCGGGCTGTCTTCTCATATTCAGGGAACGGACCTCGAACAAAACATGAGTTTCTTCATTGACCTCAATCAAAGGCAGTAATATGGCGTATTCTGTGAACGATTCACTCCCAAGCACCTTGGGTGATCTGTCTTTGAAACGCTTCAGGATGTTATTGATGTCCATTTTATCCCCCCTCCAAGATAATCTATTCTATGATTTTCTTTATTATAGTATGAACAGGTTTCAAGACCAAGTGATACGTTCTCCTGCTTAACTGATGGATATACCTGCTGGTAAAACCCATTCCCTGGCACCACCAAGCCATAAAACAACCTGCCGGGGAATCCCGGCAGGTTGTTCACTAATGACGTTCTGGTATACTTCCTTTCCACTCCTGATTCCCATGATCCTCAAGGATTCCAAGCGTTACGTCTGCAATATCCGGGTCTTTCATCAATTTATCCTGTATGGAAAACTTAATATCATCCGCTTCTGAAAGTGGTAATCCCTTTTTTTAGTTCAAGGTAAGATTCAACATGATAATACCGGCCTTCCTGAGTGATTCTCAGCTTAAAGATGTCGATTACGGCTTCATGTTCAAATATCACGCTTGCTATACGGTCCTCCACTTCTTTAGGTGCTGCCACTCCTATGAGACCGATCATATTGTCATATCCTACCCTGAAAGCCACCCCCACCATGAGGAAACCTATGACGATAGTGACGATTCCATCCAATAGCTGAAAGGTGGAAAAATAGGATACCAATACAGCAATTAATGCCAGGGCAGCTCCTGTCACCGCGACCAAATCTTCATAAAACACCAGTCTTGTCGGTGGTGATGCACGCTTCACATGTTTAAAAGCATTCGAGAAAATGTGTAAACCTGTGCTTTCCGCTCTTGCTTCCTGTCCGATTTCTTTCATTACTTTAATGAGAATGACTCCATCGATCAGGATATTCAATAACAATATAGACACATTCAGCCAGATTCCCTTCACATCTGCCGGATGTTTTACTAAATGGAGCCCTTCCCGTATCGTTTCATATGCCATAATCGAAACGACAATAACGGCAACCATACAAAAAAGGTTAATGACTCTTCCGAATCCTGTTGGAAACTTCTCAGTTGGCTTTTTTTCAGCCAGGACGCTTCCAACAAACACAAAACCCTGATTTACTGCATCAGCCAAAGAATGCATCGCCGAGGCAAACATTGCCCCACTCCCGCTTATGAAATAGGCTGCTCCCTTTGCAATGGCAAGTATTCCGTTTCCCACCATAGCAAAAAGAGATGACTTGTTCCCTTTCTTTACTAAAGATAAAAATGAATCATTCCTCACATCTCACACCACCTAAATGTATTCACACCATTAGTATCTCACTTGAATGGACTTTCATTACTCGATTGACGAACCTTTTAAGCTTTTCTATACTGAACAATGAGTATATAGAGGAACATCTAAAAATACGAATATTATAAGGTCAGGAGATTGATACATGGATTTTACTATTCAGAACCTTTCCTTCTATTTAATCCAAATTGAAGGAAAAGGCGAAGAAGCCGATAAACGGCATAAGCATTTTCAAACGTTAAGCGGGACAGAGTATGAAGAAAGTCCCCTCAAAAACTTCCTTGATGGCGAATTGACCAAAATCGTGAAACGAAAAGTAGATCGTCATTCAAAGTCAGAATCTGCCCCGACCAAGATTGGACGGTTCATAGTGGAGCCTGGACATGAGCTGACTTCGAATCCGAACTTTAATTTATTTCACCGCACACGATATGCTGAGAACAAAGAAGTCTTTCGGGAGGCATGTGATCAAATCGTTCAGATGTATCTGGAAGCAAGTGCAATCCGAGGTGGTGCATTCCTGGTTGCAACTGCTAAGTTAACGAAGTTTTTTGATGATCCGTTTGTGTTTATCATGAAATGTGACTTCGAACCGAAGGTAGCGACTATTACCGACGAAGCGACATTGATACATAACGTGGAAATGGCCATCACGACAAAAAACATGAAATCCATTCAATACCCATATATGCCGGAAGAAGGGATGATGGATTCAGCCGAAATCAAAATCCACCAAGCATCACACGCCAGATACTTTGAGGATTTCCTGAAATGGGTGGAATATGAAAAGTCCATGCCTGAAATCGTTAAATCCCAAGTTTACGGAATGGTAAAGGAACATATTTCTGAAACATACGCCGAAGAAAGCGATGAACGGGTTGAATTTGAAGAAGCCGTTGAAGAATGGGCCATCAGCCCAAAACGGGAACTTCAGGAAAGATTCACGACAGAACAGGTAGTTGAAGCGACAAGCCAAATCGTCGAGCATTCACCTGAAGTAGAGCTGAAAGTGAAGCTTGACCATGTCTCGGTGAAAGCCCTTCTATCTGACTTTGGTGACAGCGTTCATTTGGCTAAAGTGAACGGAAGGTATGTATTGATGATTGAAAGTGAGTCGGTCATGTTTGAAAAAGGATTTTCCCCATTGGAATTTTTAAAGCCTGACGAGCTCCATGAGGTGATACAGCGAATACAGGAAAAGGATTAAGAGGTCATGCATGGGTGCATGACCCCAATTATTCTTTCTAGAAATCCATTCAAGGATATGGAAAATTTCGAAAGTTTCTATTGTCTAATCAATGTAAGTCCCATAAAATCAAATAAGGAAACACACTACATTTCTACTAATTGGGGATGACTTATGCTTACTTCAAAAAAGCTTGAAGACATTAAGATCTTACAGGGAATTTGCGAAAAACATGATGAAATCAATTTAAAACTCAATTGGGATATGCTTAATAGCCGAACAGACAGCCTTGATGATTTCTTTCATTATCATGAAAATCAACTGGTTGGATTTTTAGGGCTGTATGGGTTTGGGGAAACGTATGAATTGTGTGGTATGGTTCATCCGGATTTCCGTGGAAAATCTTTATTTCCAGCTTTATTCGAAGAAGCCATCTTGTCCCTTAAATCCCGACCGGTTCAAAAGCTTTTGCTTAATTCTCCAGGCACCTCCACTTCAGGAAAAGCGTTATTAGAGAAAATGGAAGCTGTCTATGATTTCACGGAATTTGAAATGAAGTGGAAAAAATCACAACTGATGACAACCAGTAGTGATGTTCAGTTGCGAACTGCTTCTGAGAAGGATATAGGGACGATCATTGATCTTGATGAAAAGTGCTTTCAAGTAGTTAGGTCTGACGCTGAATCCTACACAAGGAGACTGCTTGAAGAATCAGGTGAAGGCAATATGATGATCGATCATCGAAATGAAACAGTAGGAAAAATCAGAGTAGAGCGAACAAACGGCCAAAGCTTCATCTACGGATTTGCCATTCTTCCATCCTATCAAGGAAGAGGCATAGGCAGGAATGCCCTGTCTCAAGTTGTCTTGAAGGAGTCCAAGTATACCAATGACATTTTCCTTGATGTAGCAGCAAATAACAGTCACGCACTGAAACTTTATGAGTCCAGCGGTTTCCAAACCTTTTATAGTCAGGATTACTACCGATTCCCTTTATAAGATGTGAATCCGCACCCAGGCCTGACGGATGCGGATTTCTTTCATTGTTCATACATAGAATTTATGCTCTATTTTCCACGAATCCCCAATTGTCAGGATTCCATGTGAGAAGTAAGGGAGTTTGCGCTTATCTGTAGGAGATCCGGGATTAAACAGGAAAATCCCATTCTGATAACGGGAAAACGGGATATGGGAATGACCGAAGATAATCACACCTACATCATCGTGCTGAAACGTTTCTAATGCTCTTTTCTCTGTCGTTTTCCCCGCCCCGTCTCCATGCACCAAACCGATCTTCAGCCCTTTTTTCTCAATGATCATTTTTTGTGGAAGCAGTTCCTTAAGATCCGGATGATCTACGTTCCCGGCTACGGCGATCAGTTCACCGAAATCCTTCAACTGTTGATATATCTCTATCGTTTGAAAATCTCCGGCATGAATGATCAAATCACTTTTCAAGAGATCGATCCTCAGTTCCTCCGGGAGTCCTCTGCTTTTTTTAGGTAGATGGGTATCGGCTGTGACAACGATCTTCATGTCATTCTCCTTTTAGATTTCATTGAGACCCTTTAATCAATCGATTTCGTTCAATTTCAATTTGATCAGGGTCTATCCTGCTGAACAATGGGGCTCTCGCATCAATCGTAATATCCAAAGGCAGCTCAAAGGGTTTCCAATGGGAATCCCCCAGTATGCCAAGCTGTTCTGTTAATCTTGAAGAAGTGAAGGGTAAAAAGGGCTGTATGAGATTCCTGAGATTACATATGACGTACAGAAATTCTTCAAGTATGACCTTTCCTCCCTCCCGATTCTCCTTTATAACATTCCACGGTTCCTGTTCATCAAAACGCTTATTAGACCATCGAATGAATTCAAATATCTCTTCTAATCCCTTTCGGACATATCCTCCTTCAATGTATTGACCTGCTGACTGGAATATATTCGCTGTCTTGCTTTCTACTTCCTTCGATACATACGAAAGGGTTAGATTCCCACCAAATTCTTTTTCATAGAATTTTAACGTACGCTGCACAAGATTCCCCAAAGCTCCTAGAAGTTCACTGTTATGACTATAGATGAATTCTCTCCAGGAAAAATCCGCATCCCTTTTTTCCGGTGCATTGATTGTAAGATAATAACGAATTGAATCTGGATGATAGTTCCCCAGCAGGTCATTGACCCATACCGCCCAATTTCGGCTCGTTGAAATCTTCTTCTTCTCAAGGGTCAAGTACTCATTCGACAGAATATAGTCCGGGGGATTTCTTTCCCCGATGCCCATGAGGATTGCCGGCCAGATAATACTGTGAAAAGGGATATTATCCTTACCGTGAACATAATAGGATGTGGTGGATTCCTGCCAGAAATCCCTCCAGTCACGCTGATGCTTTTCTGCCCACTTCTTCGAAGCAGTTATATATCCACTTACCGCTTCTATCCATACATATATCTTCTTATCTTTAAACCCGTCGATGGGCACGGCCACTCCATTTTCTAAATCCCTGGTCACAGGTCGGTCATGCAAACCCTCATCTACATAACGCCCCGTAAGCTGAAGAGCATTATCCCTCCATCTGCTGCTGCTTTCCTCCAAATAATTCTGTAGTGGTTCTTGAAAATTTGAAAGTGCAAAATATAAATGAACGGTCGTTTTTAGTACAGGCTCATGACCACACAGGGTACAGCTTTTAGTTCCTAATTCTGTGGGGTCCAGCACGGTTGAACAATGGTCACATTGATCCCCCCTCGCTCTTTCCCCACAGACAGGACATGTGCCTTCCACAAACCGATCAGGCAAGAAACGCCGATCGTGTTCACAATAGGTTTGTTCCACTTCTTTTTCATAAAGCAATCCCCTTTGATATAGAGTCGTAAAGATGCTTTGAACTTCCTGATGATGGTGGGTGTCATCCGTTCTTGTATACTCATCAAAACTAAAGCCTAAACCATGGAAACACCTGAGAAACTCTTCATGATATCGATCAGCAATTTCCTCTATACCAGTTCCTTCCAATCTTGCCCGAATACCGATTGGTGTCCCGTTGCAATCACTCCCTGATACATAAAGGACATCCTCACCCTTCAAACGGTAATACCTTGCAATGATGTCCCCCGGTAACAGTGCCGAGATATGCCCCAAATGTAATGAGCCATTTGCATATGGCCATGCACCGCCTATCAAAATCGTCATGTCTTTTCCTCCTTCAAACATTATAAAAAACCCCTCGTCTCAGATATCAATCGACATCTAAGGACGAGGGGTTTAACTCGTGGTACCACCTTAGTTTATAGCTTGCTCACACAAGACTATCTCAGCAAGTACGGAGTATTTCATACTCTTATACCGTGACAATGATAACGGATGCCCACACCCGTCCTACCCTACACCAAAGTGGTTCGAATAGAATGCTCAGAGATCATCTTCCATAACGTGTCACCCTGCTTCTTTTCAGCTCCCGAAGCTCTCTGATAGGGGACACCCTTACGTACTCTTCTCTTCAACGCCAATAATATTTAAGTATATTATGCCATTTTTTCTACATTTTGCAACAGAATGTTTACGTTTGACGTGATTGAATTGGTGGAAAGAGGAATATACATGATTTTTTTTGAATACAAAAGATTGGAAAAGAGGTGACACCCGTGTTTTCCCTCCAAAAGCAGTTCAAACGCCCGAATGGAGTACTCGGCTGGTTTGTCGGAAAAATAATGGAAGTTGATAACCGCAAAATAAATAATTGGTCCATCAGGCAATTATCTATACAAGACGGGGACCGTGTCCTTGAAGTCGGGTATGGACCAGGATATTGTATACATCACATATGCAGACGTTTCCCTCGAACTTCTGTGGATGGGGTGGATATATCTGAAACGATGAAGGATACTGCATGGAATAAAAATGCTACCTTCATCGAAAAAGGGAGAGCCCGCCTATTCGTCCATGATATCAGTCATTTCCGTATAAACGACGCCAAGTATGACCGTATCTTCTCCGTCAATAACTATCCATTGTGGAATAATCAGAAAAAATCGCTGTCACATCTATACGACATGCTGAAAACAGGCGGCATCCTGGTTATTACTGTTCAACCAAGAGGTGAAGAAGAGAGGGACAGCAGGGCGATACAATATGGGGAAAGGATTTCGGACGCCCTTCATGAAGCGGGCTTCAAAGACATTACACTTTCCTATAAGAAAGTAAGGCCATCATTAACGGTCTGTGTAAAATGCGTAAAATAAGGAATAAAAAACCTCCTGAAGAAAACAGCCCTCAGGAGGTTTCATGTATTTCTGTTAGCCTTCTTCTACCCTGTACAAATCATCAGTAAATTCCCATTGATATCCCTGAAGTTGAAATAAGAAAAATCAACAAATGTAGTGAGTTCCGACTCTATTCTTACTCCTTTTTCTTGAAAGCTTTTTCTTACTTCCTCAATTTGTCCCGTATGAAAATTACATAGAGGGACGCTGGAAGCAGATGACGTATATCCCTTCTCTTCTTCAAGAGTAAGAGATGTTTCACCCATCTGGAAAGTATACACCGGCAGCTTATCGATGTGTTGATATTGCTCCGGATCCCTTTCAAATCCGAGCACCTCCCCATACCAATCTACAGACTCTTTCAGGTTTGCGACCGGGATGAAAACCGTATTCAGTTTTCTTTCAATCAAGTGAACTCCCCCTCAAGATACCGGATTTTCTTTCAGGCGAAAATCGATTTGTTTTTCATTTACTGTTATTTCTGCCTGTATTCCGTTTGGCAGAACGAACATGGGGTCCGTGTGGCCGAAGTCAAGGTCTGTGACGACAGGAATTTCGTATCCTTCCGTGACACGGGATAAGATCTCAGCTAGTTGATTTTCTTTAAAACCCACATGATCATGAAACCTTCCAACGACTAGCCCATTGATTTCCGCCAAAACCCCCATATGTCTTAATTGGGTTAAGTAGCGGTCGATGGATGACGGGGTTTCATCCGGATCATCTTCAATACATAAGATGGATCCCTTCCATTCAGGAAAGTATTCGGTCCCTGCCAGAAGGAGCATGGTTCCCATATTGGCAGCGATAATCTTCCCTTCCGCTTTGCCTGCTTTTACAACCCGTGGCCCTTCATTGCTTACTTTCTCCCTTAATCGAACATCTTCTTCATCCCACCATAAATGTTCCATTACATAATCGAGAGAAGAGTCATATTTCGCCCTTTCACCTTTTACGAACGTTTGAAAGAAATGGTCCCTCGTATACGTCAATAACCCGCCAAACTCGCCAAATTGGGGAAGAACAGCCGGTCCCAGATAAGTGGTAAGTCCTGTCTTCTTATAGATAGCTAGATGCAGAGCCGTTATATCACTGTATCCTAAAAAGATCTTCGGATTTTGTTCAATCAGTCCGAAGTCAAGATGTTCCAGGAGCTGGTGAGAACAGGTTCCTCCTATGGTAGTGATGATGGCTTTTACTTCTTTATCCTTAAATAAATCATGAAGATCGTCCACTCTTTCATCGATGGTACCTGCCATATATTCTTGTAATTTTAATGTGTTTGGCGCCACTTTCACATTGAAGCCCAATCTCTTAAGTTCTTCCATTCCCCGCTTCAGTCTCTTTGGGCAATGAGCTGCCACAGGAGAAGACGGGGAACAGATGCCAATGGTGTCACCCATCGTTAATCTAGGTGGTATCGTCATCCTTTTGACCTCACTATCGAATATGTCTTGTATTGTCAGATTAATAGAAATAGTCGGTATATACAAGGTTTTTATTCTTTTATGTACCGTTCTATAAATGAAAAAGCCAGCCCCATAAGGGCTGACTGTCATGGATTATTCCTCTGTACCGCTTTCTTCTTCCATGTTTTCTTCCGTTTCCGTTCCTGTGTCTTCCTCGGAGTCGCCGCTGCATCCGGCTGCAAATGTCACTACTGATAGAGCTGTCATCAACATTAATAACCATTTTTTCATTTTAAATAGCCTCCTGTTATGATGCTTTGTTCAACTACATCTTTATCATACTGACTTTCAGAAGAAAAAGAAGACTATTTACCTTTTTTTAACACTCCTTTAGAATCTGTTAATCCAGCTTTTACAAATATCTCTGCCATCTTCACGAATGAAGCGCAGAAGATTTTGTTGCATCGATTAATTCTTTGATGGCATTTAACTTCCCAAGCTGGATCAGTTCGATGATTTTGCTTCCAACGACAACGCCATCACAGCTCGCACTCATTTTCTTCACATGTTCCGGTGTTGATATTCCGAAGCCCGCAAGTACCGGGACGGGGCTGTTTTCTTTCAGCCTGCTCAAGTGATCTGAAACGGTGTCTTCAAATCCTTCTCTCGTTCCGGTAATACCGTTGATTGTAACCGCATAAAGGAACCCTTCTGTCACGGAAGCCAACTTCCGGATTCTTTCTATTGGACTCGTCAGTGTTGCCAATTGTATGATGGCGATCTCATTTTCATTTGCCGGCTGTTTCACTAAATCATGATGTTCAAGTGGCAGGTCAGGAATGATCACACCGTCCACCCCTGCAACAGCACAATCCTGAAAGAATCGTTCTACCCCATATTGATAAACAGGATTTACGTAAGTCATGAATAGTATTGGAATCCCTATTTCTGCTCTCCTTTTCTTCAGCAGGTTAAAAACGTTTTGAAGTGACGTTCCTTTTTCCAGGGCACGTTTTCCTGCCTTCTGGATAATCGGCCCATCGGCTACGGGATCTGAAAAAGGGATCCCCACTTCAATCGCAGTCGCACCGGCATCTTCCAGCATTTTGAGAGTTGAAATTAAGGAATCAATCCCTCCATCTCCAGCCATCACATAAGGGATGAACAATTTATTTCCAGTTTCCATTTCTCCTTGAAGCTTGTTATCTAGAAATGATTTACCCATGTTGACTACCTCCCAGTAACTCCTTTACTTGCTCTACATCTTTATCCCCTCTGCCGGACAGACAAATCACCACTGATTCTTCACTCTCCATGGTTGCCGCTAGTTTCACTGCATACGCTACGGCATGGGAACTTTCCAGTGCAGGTATAATCCCCTCCGTCTGGGATAATTGCTTAAAGGCAGGCCAGCGCCTGCACGTCAGAAACAGCTGTATATTGAACTCTGTCAATCTCCTTTAAATAGCTGTGTTCCGGTCCAACTCCCGGGTAATCGAGGCCTGCTGATATGGAATGTGCTTCTTGTATCTGCCCTTCCTCATTTTGCAGCAAATACATCATGCTTCCATGAAGGATACCGACAGACCCTTTCGTTAATGTGGCTGCATGTTGATCGGTTTCAACCCCGCTTCCTGCTGCTTCCACACCGTATAAATCCACTTCTTTATCTTCTAAAAAAGGGTGGAACATGCCGATTGCGTTACTTCCACCGCCAACACAGGCTACAATGGCCTTTGGCAGACGCTGTTCCTTTTCAATAAATTGACGCTTCGTTTCTTTCCCTATGACACTTTGAAAATCCCGAACCATCTTTGGGAAACGGATGGGGCCCCAATACGGACCCCATGATATAATGAGTGTCTTCGACATTTGCCACCCAATATCGCAAGGCTTCATTGACTGCGTCTTTTAATGTGGCGCTTCCCTGTGTCACACTTACGACTTTCGCACCTAGAAGTTCCATTCGAAAAACATTTAACTTCTGTCTCTTGATATCTTCCTCCCCCATGAAAATGACGCAATCAAGGTTTAAAAGTGCGCATACGGTAGCGGTGGCGACACCGTGCTGTCCAGCTCCTGTTTCAGCGACGATTTTTCTTTTACCCATGCGTTCTGCCAGGAGTGCCTGGCCGATTGTATTGTTTATCTTGTGGGCTCCCGTATGATTTAGATCTTCACGCTTTAAATAGATTTTTGCTCCTCCCACCTGTCTGCTTAGATTTTCAGCCAGGTAGAGTGGATTTTCCCTTCCCACATAATCTTTTAAATAGTTTTGAAACTTCTCTTGGAATTCTTGGTCCTGTACCGCTTCATCATAAGCCGTTTCCAATTCCTGAACGGCCTTCATCAAGGATTCGGGGACGAACCTTCCTCCAAATTGTCCAAATAACCCTTTTTGATCTGGTTGTGCGTAAATCATTTACATTCCTCCATTCAGTTCAATTAAGACCTTACAAACTCTTCGCTTCCCGGATGAAAGATTGAATCTTTTTCCGATCCTTTCTTCCCTCCGTCTCTACTCCGCTTGAAACATCGACCATATAGGGGCGGACCTTCGTAATGGCTTCCCTGACATTCTCCGCTGTAAGCCCTCCTGCAAGGATCATCTGTTGATGGTAGGTCGAAGCATCGGCATAACTCCAGTCGAACGTCGTTCCATTGCCTCCCCGGTATGGTCCATTTCCACTATCCAACAGAATCAATCCACCACCAAAGTGTCCAACTCCCACTAAATCTTCTTTTTCCTTTACTCCAATCGCTTTGATATAGGGAAGACCGAGATCATGACAAAAATCTGCCGATTCATCTCCATGGAGCTGAACATAATCCAGATTCACGTCCCTATAGATTTCTTCGAGGATTTCTTTCGTTTCATTTACAAACACGCCTATTTTCATCACTTCAGATGGGAGTCCAGCACATATATGCGCTGCAGATTCTACATCAATTTTCCTTTTACTTTCTGCGAACACAAACCCCAGTGCATCAGCGCCGGCTTCAAGTGCCCAGCGAGCTTCCATTTCGTTTCTGATTCCACATATTTTCACTTTTGTCATTTCGCCACACCTTTACTTACTTGAAGAGACTTCAGTTTAGCAGCTGGATCGTGACTTCTCATTAAGGTTTCACCCACTAGAACACCGTTAGCTCCTGCATTTCCTGCCCTTGTGCAATCATCCTCATTCCTTATGCCACTCTCACTGATGAAGACGACATCCTTCCCCTTGATCATTGTTCCGAGTTCTTCAGTGGCGTTAAGATCTACTTCGAAGGTCTTGAGGTTACGGTTATTCACACCAATCATGTTTGCACCCAACTCAATCGCTGCCTTCATTTCTTCTGCATGATGAACCTCCACTAACACTTCCAGATCACATGTTGCAACATATGAATATAATTCTCGCAGTCTTTCATTCTCTAAAGCCGCTACGATCAAAAGGATGACATTTGCCCCGGCGTCCTTTGCACGGTCGATCTGTATTTCATCAATGATAAAGTCTTTACACAGAATAGGGAGACTGACGGCTCTGCGAACATTTGCCAGATCTTCCATGCTCCCTTTAAAGAATTGAGAATCGGTCAACACTGAAATGGCACAGGCTCCGGCTTCTTCATATTTCCTTGCCTGAACAACAGGATCCACTTCTGTTCGTATATCTCCTTTTGATGGAGATGCCCGCTTTATTTCGGCAATGACCTGCAGTCTTGATGCCGCCTTCAGGGTTTGGAATAATGATGGAGGTGGTACACTTCCATGTTGGTAGGATGCATATCCTTCATTCTTTAACTGTGTCACTTCCTTTTTCTTCACTTCAATGATCGTTTCCAGAATGGTAGACAATTAAATCACCTGCTTTCTTCGTTGTCGGCTGAAATGAACCACGGATTGATAGGTTTCATTGGCCCGGCCGCTTTCGATGCTTTCTCTTGCAAGCTTCACACCTTCTGTAAAGGTGGAGGCTTTCCCATGTGCATAGAGGGCAATTCCTGCATTGAGGAGGACTGTATCGGTATAGGCCCCAGGTTTTCCTTCTAATACTTCCTGTAGAATTCTGGCATTCTCTCTGGCATCCCCGCCTCTAATCTCATCCATTGAATAATGTGGTAGTCCTACATCTTCTCCTGTCAGAGTGAGTGAAGTCAGTTCACCATTCTCAAGGAGAACAAGGTGATTTGCCCCGGCTAAAGAGGCTTCATCCATGTAATCGGCCCCGTTCAGTACAATCGCGCGCTTTCTGCCCAATTCATGTAATACTCTGGCCACCGTTTCCAATTTATCTCTTCTGTAAACCCCCACCAGCTGCGTCTCCAGGTGGACCGGATTGGTCAGGGGGCCAATCAAATTAAAGATAGTTGGAATCTTCATTTCCTTTCTTATGTTCATCACCCTTTTCAATCCTGAATGAACGAATGGAGCATATAAAAAGGCTATATTGGATTCATTCAGCAGCTTTTCAATTTCATGGGACTGGAAATCGAGGGAGATCCCTAAATGTTCCAATACATCCGCACTTCCTGTTTTACTTGATATACTTCTGTTCCCATGTTTCGCTACCTTTACTCCTGCGCCGGCAAGGACAAATGCGCTTGTTGTACTGATATTAAAGCTCTGAGATCCATCCCCTCCTGTGCCGCAGTTATCCATTACATCCGGCATGGTGCTCATAACCGGCATTGCTTTCTCCCTCAATACTTCCACGAGAGCCGTCATTTCATCAACCGTTTCCCCTTTCATTTTCAGAAGGGTTAGGAAACAGGCAATCTGACTCTCTGTCGTCTCTTCAAGGAAGACTTCCTGAACTGCTCTTCTCATCTCATCTCTTTCTAAGGAATGACCGCTAGATAGCTTTTGTAGATATGGTTTCACGGTTATTCTCCTTTCTCATCTCATTTATAAAGTTCTGAATGATTTTCTTCCCTGTCTTCGTCCCGATGGATTCCGGGTGGAACTGGACCCCGAATAATGGATGCTTCATATGCTTGATCGCCATGATTTCTCCATCATCCATGGCCATGGCCACAGTCTCTAAAGGTGGAGGCAGCGTCCCTTTCTTAATCACCAGGGAGTGATATCTCATGACCTCCAAAGGCTGAGGCAGATAATCGAATAATCCTCCTCCACTGTGTTTGATCAGGGAAGTTTTACCATGCATGACTTTGCCGGCTATTTCGATTGTTGCACCGAATACCGTTCCAATTGCCTGATGACCCAAACATACCCCGAGAATCGGCACACTAGCGTGAAGATTCTGTATAATCGGGATACAGACCCCCGAATTTTCCGGCTTCCCCGGACCTGGAGATAAAATGATCCCCGACGGGTTCAATTTCTTGATCTCTTCCAAAGTAATTTCATCATTTCGTTTCACGAGGACGTCTTCACCAAGTTCTTCAATATATTGATACAGGTTATACGTAAAGGAATCATAGTTATCGATAAGAAGAATCATCCCGTCACCTCCAGTAATGATTTTGCTTTATTCATCGTTTCCTCATACTCGCTGGCTGGATCTGAATCATAAACAATTCCGGCACCTGCTTGAACATATGCTGTTTTATCTTTAAGGACCATCGTCCGGATTGCAAGGGCAAAATCCAGATTCCCATTCACCCCGATATAGCCGACGGCTCCCGAGTATACTCCCCGCTTTCTGATTTCCAACTCATTGATGATTTGCATCGCCCTGATCTTCGGCGCCCCGCTGACAGTACCTGCCGGCAGACAGCTTGTTAATGCCTCAAGTGGGGTAACATCCTCTTTCAATACGCCTTTTACCTCTGAAACGATGTGCATAACATATTTATATCTTTCTATCGTTAAATATTTGGAAAGGGAAATGGAGCCGATCTCACATACCCTGCCTAAGTCATTCCTCCCCAGGTCCACCAGCATCCGGTGTTCAGCAATCTCTTTCTCGTCTGTAAGTAATTCCCTCTCAAGCTCCACATCTTCTTGTTGTGTTTTCCCTCTAGGCCGTGTTCCGGCGATAGGGTTTGTCGTGATCTCCCTCCCCTGAATTTTCAACAGGCTTTCGGGTGATGCACCCAACACGACGTACTCTTCGAAATCGATAAAGAACATATAGGGTGATGGATTTGATTTTCTTAAAGACCTGTAAAATAAGAAGGGATCATCAGAAAAGGCGGCCTGCAGTCGCTGGGACAGTACGACCTGGAATATCTCTCCTTCCCGGATCGATTTTTTTGCTGTCTCTACTTTCTTCATGAATTCACTTTTCGACGTTTGAGAATGAAATGAAAGCCGACTGAGTTTTTCTTTATGACTTTCTAAGTACACACTGGAAAGCTCCTTTTCCACTTCTAGTACCTTTCCATCAAGGCATTCCTTCGTTTCTTCTGTCCAATCATTCATGGCGACAATAAAGACTTTGTGCTCAAGATGATCGAAAACGATGACTTTCTCATAAAACATTAAATGTATATCCGGCATCCCCAATTCGTCCTGTGGGGTTATCCCGATTTCCTCATATAGCCTGATCACGTCATAACCAAGATACCCGATTCCCCCACCGGCAAAAGGGAACGGGACATCCTTCAAATCGTGGTAAGGAATAAGTCCCTGTATGATTTCAATGGGATCTCCCTCTATTATTTCTCTTTCAGTTGTCGAGTTTTTTTGTAAATGAACGGTATTTCCATACGCTCTGCATTCAAGAAATGGATCACTTCCCACAAAGGAATACCTCCCGGATTGTTCATGCTTCAATGAACTTTCCAATAAAAATTTCTTTTTACCCTTTAATGATTGAAAAAGGGATATGGGTGTAAAGATATCTCCGTTTAATTCTTTCACTACATAATTCACTGCTAGCTGATTCATCGTGTCCAATCCTCCAGTTTACTATTTACAATAAAAAAATAAAAAAAAGTCCCCTATGAACAGAAAAACCTGTTCATAGAGGACGATGCTGACCGCGGTGCCACCTCTTGTTGGGATGCACAAACGACATCCCCTCTTGTTTCAAGTACGGGGCGTTTTCACCCGATACTCTATCCCTTTAACGGCGGAATTCCGTACAGCCCTACTGTTATTCAGACCGTCTCTCATAAGTCCATTCCAGACAAGCTATCATGCCAAGGTCTCACCATCCCCGGCTCTCTGTCATGCATCACTTGAATGTACTCCTCTTACTCTACGATTTATCAGTATTTAGTTATAAAAAAAAGAGCATCTCAAATCCATTTACATCATGTAAAGGACGAGATACCCGTGGTGCCACCTTTGTTGACTGCCTAAACAGTCCACTCAATCGTATCGAAGCTATAGCTTGAATACGCGTCTTTTGTAACGATAAGACATTCGCCAAAGCCTACTCTCCATGATTTCGGTTTGGAAGCTCGGAAGTCCATTCCCTAAGATCGTTCACACTGGTTCGCACCAACCACCAGCTCTCTTTAGTGTCGATCAAAGGTACTCCTCTTCGTCAAAGCCGTTCGCTCATTTAATTAATTGTCTATTATACTAATCCCTTTCATCTCCAATGTCAACTGTTTATATAAAATATTATTCACTGTTTCATGAAGCGGTTCATGCAATCGATATCATCAAGGAATCACAAACCGGCTTGTAACCGATTTCTTTATAGATCTTGTTGGAAGTAGGATTATCAAGGTCCGTATAGAGGGTGCAGAAAGAATAATCCTTGAGTAATAACCGGCTCAATTCCGCTACGACAGAAGAAGCATACCCCTTTTTCCTTTGATTTAGGGGGGTGTATACAAAGTTTACCGTTATGCCATTTTCCGTTCTTCTTCCTCCCCTTGCCATGGAGACCGGTTCTCCATTCACTTGCCAAAAATACACATAGGATTCATTTTCAATCATATCCCCCGCCCTCTCCAAGGCCTCATCATAACTCATGGGAAGAACTTCGGTATCCTTGACAAACCCATAGATCCACCGGGCAAGGATTTGTTCATGCCCCTTCTGTACCGGCACCATTTCACCTTCACTCATTGGAATATCATTCACTTCATTTAATTGATAGACACGCTGATTCATCTTTACCTCAAAACGATCTCCGGTAACATGACACCATGCATGTGTTAAATGAAGTGCAGTTTCTTTTTCTGCAACAAAACCGGGAAACGTTACTCCATTCGCTTCACAAAAACCTTGAAGCTGTTCGACAATTCCCTGAATATCCTCTTTTCCCACCTTAAGTGTACTGACAAGATAATGAGGAGGCGTCATAATAAATGATCCCACCACCGAGTGACTCTCATCTTCCACTAACAAAAGCAATGGATCTTTGTAGTTATCACTCAATATCATACTGTTCAATAATCCAAGTGGCAGGTTATTGGCTGCTTCATTTTCCATGAGCAGCGTATAGACCCTCTCTTTAAAAGTGGCTGCGTTCCCATACTTTGTCAGTTTAAACATTTCATCACCCCATTTCTTCATTCGACCTGCACCGCTGAAAAACCTGCTTAAGCCGGCAAAGTTCTTCCGGTAATGGAATGAAATACATGGTAGGCACTGACCGATACGCCTATGGTTCCCGCACCTGGAAAGACAGAGTCGCCGCACATCCAGATGTTCTTCAAGGAAGTCCTATGGGAAAGACTATTAAATAGGGCATGGTCGATGGTTTGGGGAAATCCCCCGACCATGCCTCCAGGCCGGCCTGTAAATCGTTCCCAGGCTTTCGGTGCCCCGGGATACACTTCCACCATACCATTCCTAATCGAAGGAAGGACCGTCTCTATGGAACGAACCATCATTTCCTGAAGTCTTTCTTTATAAGAGTCATATTTTTCTTTGGTGCTCCATTTTTCCAATTTTGTATGGGTTGATACGGTTAGGGTACGAAACCTTTCAGGAGCACGCTTCCTGTCATTTTGATGGGATAATGAAAGGAAAAGGTGGTCCCCCTCTGTCATATTTCCATTTTTACTGGTGCAAATTTGTGAGTACAATGGAAAATGTTCTGGTATTGATTCTTCTTTAAGTAACATGTAGAGGGACATGGTTCCCCATAATGCTTCATTCTCTTTGCCTTCTAAATACACTGCTAGTTTTTGTCTATAGTGTGAAGGAAACAGACCTTTCAAGGACTGAACAGGAATATTGCATATAACATGGTCTGCACGGTATTCACTTCCTCTATGGTCAACGACTACCCACTTATGATCCTGAGGGTCACAATTAATACCAACTACCTTTCTGCCTAAAATCGGCTTAGCTCCAAAAGTTTCTGAGGCCCTAACAAGAGTGTGGGCAATTTGAAACAGCCCGCCTTCGAGGTAATAGGCTCCTTCGTGATAAATATCCAGAGCCAGGCACCCGAGGATTGATGAACACTGATCGCTGGTTGTTTGCATACTATCAATAAGCTGGCCGTCAATAAAATGCTTAAAGGAAGGGTGGTCGTGAAGCTTACATTTCTCCAATAAGTCGATCATGGTCTGTTGAAGTCGAGGAAGAAGTCTAATGGATCCAGGTCGTAAGCTAAGGATGAGCCCCTTCCATTCTCCTATGGTTTTAGGCGGAAGGGCCGGAAGGGAAATCATAAGCTTTCTGATTTCTTTCGCTACCTTGTATACTTCTGAATAAAATCGCGTCAGATTATCTGAGATTTCAGGGAAGGCTTTCATTAATTCATGGACATGTTCTTTCCTATTTCGGTGAAAGCTCAGGGTTTTGTCCGGAAGATGAATATCCATGACCCTTTCAAGCAATTGAGAATGAGGGGGGTTCTACCTCCAAATAGTTAAAAATCCGGTTATGGATCCCCCCATTTTCAAAGCCCATGCCAAGAGTCGCCCCTACAGGAAATAAGGCTTTCCCTCTTTGGAATTTACCTGCGCATCCTCCCCATTCCCTGGAAGCTTCTAACACCAGTACATCATAATCTGCCTTCCCAAGAAGGGCAGCAGCTGTGAGTCCGCCAATTCCTCCACCAATGATGACAACTGATTTCTTCATAGTCTCATTCATCCTTTTCTTGATACTACCATCCAATGTACTTTATTATCTTCACAATGACAAAGATGGATGGGTTAACCCCATCCATCTTGTCGAGATTGTTGTTGAGTTGATAATGAAACCAGTACATACATGCAAAAGGAAATGATGACCGGAAATATGACTGTGTGCATGTCCAGATAATTAGGTGCGAAACTGTGAAACAGGACGTACGATAGAAGTCCTGAAATCATTGAAGCCATGGCGCCATGTGCGTTCCCTTTTCTCCAATATAAACCAAGTACAATAGGCCAAATGAATACTGCTTCAAGACCACCGAATGAAAACAGATTCAGCCATATAATTAATTCAGGAGGGCTTAACGCCATTAAGAAAACAAGCACCCCCGTTACACCGGTCACCCAGAAGCTTATCGTTTTGACCTGTTTCTCTTTCGCCTCTTTGTTGATGAAATTCATATACACATCTTTCACGATGGCCGAGGATACGATCAATAATAAGGAGTCGACAGTTGACATGATGGCGGCCATGGGTGCAGCCAGGACGATTCCGGCAAGCCATGGCGGAAGAACGTCTAATGCAAGAAGGGGCATGACCTTATCAGCCACTTCGATCCCGGGTATCACCGCTCTTGCCATCACCCCTATTAAATGCATTCCGAGCATGATTGAACCGACTACAATCGTGCCGATTATTAATGCCCTGTGCAGGGACTTCGAACTTTTATAGCTCATGGCCCTTACTGCCACTTGAGGTAAACCGACAACGCCAACCCCCACAAGAACCCAGAATGAAGAAATATACCTGGCGCTCAATTCTCCATCCGGTCCATATGGCGTCAACAGATTAGAATTTTCTGCTTGCAATTCCAACATGATTTTTTCCATGCCACCGCCTGCAATGATGGTGGCTACCAATAAAATGATGGTCCCCCCAAGCATGACCACCCCTTGGACGGCATCAGTGATCGCTACAGCCCGAAAGCCCCCGATGATAACGTAAACAAGAACGGCAACAGCGAACAGGAAAAGGGCACTCTCATAGGATAAACCTGTTAATGATTCAATGAGCCGTGCTCCCCCCACCCATTGAGCTATCATAGCTGAGAATAAAAATAGGATAATGCTTACGGCTGACAGTATCGTGATTTTACCGCTCCCATACCTGCCCTGCAAGTAATCGATAAGGGTGACAGCCTTGTATTTACGGGTCATTATCGCAAACTTTTTTCCAAGGATGAGAAGGACAAAGTAACCCGTTACAACCTGTGACATGGCTAATAGAACCCATGATAAACCATATGTATATGCTGCTCCCGGACCTCCGATGAAACTGCTTGCACTTCCATAAGTGGCAATCATGGTCATAGCCAAAATAAATCCACCAAGCTGGCGGCTTCCCAAGAAATATTCCTGAACGAAGGATTCGGCCCTGCTTACTTTTCTTGCCGTAAATATCCCCACTAGAAAGATCAAGACTAAAAAAGCAAATAAGGGAATCAATGCCATACTATTCATGATCTTCCTCCTCATCAAAAGGAATATCGGTAAGCAGGTACTTTACGACAATCATCACGATAAAGACCATAAGAATAAAACCAACTATGCAGCTATAAAAAAACCATGAGGGCATACCTAGAATCCATTCATAATCTGAAACCGCCTGCCCCCCCATTCCAAATGCAAAACCATACCACCATAAAAAGTTTATAAGAACGAGTGCGATCCCAATAAGTGCCTCAAACCGGGCAACCTTGAACCGTTTATCTTCTTGATGATTCACTTACTCTGCTCCTTCCTTTACACATACATTCTTTAACAATTTACGACAAGGGGCAATCAATTGCAATCATAAAAGGAGAGAAGCCCAAGTTACTGACTTGGGCTTCTCTCCTTTGTATATGATTAAAGGGGGTTTTTCATAAACCATTCTCTCTATTGAAAGAGGGGGAACTCTTTTGTTTAAATGAGAATGATTTTCAATATCATTGTAATTTCTCCGCTGCTAAAAGTCAAGAAAAAACTTATCACTTAGAAAGGAAATATTTGGTGTTCTCCAATGTGAATTATGGTAAAATTCTAAATTGAACCACAATGATGTTCACACCATATAGAGAAAGAATCGAGGGAGATATTAGTTGAGAGCGAAATTGAAGGCATTTGGTATTCCATTACTGTTAATCGTTCTGTTAATCGGGGCACTTTTTTTCCACCAGCTGCTGCAAGTCAAAAAACAGCCCCATCCAGATTGGAGCAGGTCCATGCCGTTGAATTATACCTCTGAGGAGCGACCTGTTTCATTCCTTGGTGAAGAAGCTTTATTCTTAGCAAGTAATGGGAAAATTACCGGATTTTCTTTGGAGGATCCAATGGGTTCCAGCAAGGGATCGACACTGGAAACAAGTGTAACGCGAGGGTATCCTTTTTGGACAGACGGCAATATGGTCATTCATTTCAAAGAAGGTCAGATCATTTCTACACAGAAAAAAGAAGAAACCGTACTAGCAGAGGAAGCAACTGATATCAGCACAACAAAGAATACTATCTACTATTGGAATAACGACAGGTTATTCTCTCTTGACCCTGATGATTTATCAGTGACAGAGGTTTACCGTTTTTCAGGAGACATTCTCCAAGCATATATCGGTGATACCGGCAGTGCCATTATACAAGTAAGGATAGATGACGGTCATGCCCACCTCTTTTACCTGACTTAATCTTATACTTGTTCCATTATTTTTAGTTGTCATTACTCGTTTGGCGTCAGAATAGACGACATTGGTCACGCTTCATCGTAGATCATAGTGATAGAAGAAATATTGATTCTTGTAGTTTCCATCAAAGCGCTTAGATGCGACAATATCAACGGCAGGATTCAATACGTTCTCTGTGGTTTTCTGATGATTCTCATCCGTTGTATACAAGACGGCATCCTCATCATACACATAGTTCGTGATGATCCCATTTGTATCCCGCTGAACACGTTGTCCGTCTCCATTAATATAAATTAAAGTAAAAAACCTTGAAAGACATTTAGCCAATCAAGGTTCTCATATTTCTCCTTATGATAGTCCCCAAACACTTAACTCATAAAAATATTCCGTTCGTTCAACAGACAAACCAAAATTAAAATTTTCCGCAACTAGGATAAAATCTCCATATCCAATTGAAAACTTTGTTAACTCAATGATTTCGTTTAAGTTACTAAATACTCAATACCTTACTTCAACAAACCAGTGAAATCTTGAAAACTATTCGCAATATAAAAAATAGCTTCATGTCTATCTTCATACGCTAAATCATAACTAAAATATACAATTGAGGGTTCATAATTCCTTCCTTTATTGTAATAAAAACAAATATAATCATCATATTCAGTAATAGCGAAAGGGATTAAATCATCCAAGAGCATATTCTTATTTCTTCCGTATACATTTAGTAAATAATTTTCATCCTCTTCATTTTCTAAAGAACAATATTCTCTAATTCTCACGATTTCTTTATCATCAGGTAGAAACAGCTGGTTATACTTATTCAGCTTCTTGTGATAATTATTTACATATTCAACTGGAAGCTTTATATTTAATTGCTCTTCAACTCTTTCATACATACTTTCAGACCCCCAATTTATTTTCGTCTAAAATAAGGAAATTGCGAGTGTCTACTAGGATTATTAAGGTTTATAAATACTCTGTGTTGTCCTGTTGGAGTATCAGGAGTACTGATGTTAAAATCATATTTTTTTTGTATGCTATTGTATTCCTAATATCATCGTAATCAACACTATCTGGTTTAAGCATAGTATCTCTTCTTAATTCTGAAACATTTATATCCTTACCATATTGTGTTTTCTTTGGAGATGAAATTGTATTTGGATTATACATATGCTATTGTGAATGACCTGATATAAAGTCGTTAGTATTTGAACCACCATTCTTCTTAACAAAATTACCCGTACCCTATGTTGTAATCTTAAAATATAAAAATTAAAAAACAACCAATTTAATACCTTATTAAACTACTTCCTGCTCTTTCATTATCGGCAATTCGTAGGTAGTTTTGTACTTCATCATGCCATATATAATGTTCACAAGCCTTCTCATAATACAAACCAATGCTTGTCCCTTTGTTTTACCTTCTTTAAGCTTTCGTTGGCAATATACTTGGAACACTGGGTTTCTTGGCAGTTTACTTCCTTTTGCTACTTGCACTTGTTGCACTGCGAGGTTGTAAAATAAAGCGTGTAGCGCCCGATTTCCCTGTTTGCTTTTTTGTTCCTTGCCTTTTCCACCAGACCCAAAGTAAACAGGCGCAATCCCTGCAAATCGTGCTAATTTGTTGGCATTAGGAAAGCGTCGTACATCACCTATCTCTGCAATTAATGCAGAGGCTGTTACGAGGTCTATGCCAGGCATGGACTCCAATCGAAAATCTAGTAAGCTCATTAACTGTTTTAATTCGCCTTCCACATAGTTCATTTCCTTCTTTTTAAAGGAAATATCTCTGACGATGCTTCTTACTAAAAAGTCACGTGTTTCCTGATGTTCTTTTGTTGTATTCCCATCCTCTTTTACTAGCTTCAAAATCTCATTCGCCTTTTTCACAGAACAAGTATTGTTGCTAACTTCAAATAAAAAAGTGGTCAACTGTTTTACACTAACACCGTCTAAACATGAAGGTGACGGGTATCGTTCCCAAAATGCCAATGCTGTTTTTCCATCCACTTCGGAGAAAAACTTCTTATAGCTCGGGTAATGATGGCTTAATTGAATGTGCAACTGGTTCTTTAAAGCACCTTGTGCCTTAACTAATGCGTTTCTTCTAGTGACTAATTGTTGTATCGACCAATATAAATCGTGTGGTTTTGAGTCTGGCAATTGGTCAAGCTTGTATATAAGTATGCGTGCAACACATTCTGCGTCCCAACTGTCACTCTTTTGTGTCGTCATGTGACTTTTTCGCTTTGCGAATGACAAAGCTGGATTGACTTCTTTGACCACTTGTTCATGGTCGGTTAAAAACTTTGCTAACGATCGTCCATAGCCTCCAACATCTTCCAAGCCAAAAACAGGTGTCAACCCTTCTTCCATTAGTTTATCAACATCCAGTAAAAACGTGGGGAATTCGGACGGTTTATTTTCAACCTTTATTTCACCTATTTTCTCCTGCCAACAATTAATGATCACCGCCACATGGTGTTGTTTATGTAAGTCTACACCCACATAAATGTGTTTCTGCTTTTCATGCATGGTTCATCCTCCTATTCAGTTGTCAATTATTGAATGAAAATGCCGGCAACCTTAGTTCGAGCGTTCACCTTGGGGTGCGCATTGGAACGAAAGCCTATCTATTTTCAGCGTTACATAGTAACTTATAAGAAAGTGAGTCCCTTTTTTAAGTAAGCAATTAAATTATTGCTTCATGCTTGCCATTTGCTTGTATTTGTCCGTATGTATAAACCCCTTGATAAAAGCTTTCTCGATCTAAAATGCGTTTCACTTGTACTTTCGTAAATGCTTTACCTTGTGTTGTCTGATGCCCTTCATCATTTAATGCTTCTGCCAACCTAGACAATGACCATTTTCTATGTATCTGTTTAAGTTCAAACAACCGTTTAACTACTTCCGCTTGACCGTTATGTATCTTGAGTTCCTTTTCACCCTTTTGTTTTGTGTAACCAAATGTTACCCGTCCTCCTGCATAACCTCCTTCCTTCGCCTTTTTATTTCTTCCTTTTGTTAGCTTCATCGCTATCTCAAGCCGTTGATACTGGTCTAATAACTCCATTAACCTGTTGACCAAAAAGTCGTTAGGGTCTTTCTTATGAATGCTGTAAAATGGCTGTTCAATGCTTTTAATTTCACAGCCATATTTCTCCAACTCTCGTTGTATCAGCACCTTTACAATATCTGACCTCCATAATCGGCTTGTGTTCAGCACTGCCACCTAATCAATCTGGACAGACGAAAGGTGAGCCAACATTTCCTGTAAGCCCACCCTGTCTATTTCTAGTGCTTCTTCATTCAGTTTTGCGCCACTGATTCCTTCATCTCTAAAAATGCTTATCAAGTTTAGGTCGTTTTCAACACAGTACGCTTTAATTTCGTCTTCTTGGTATTTCAAGCTATATCCATCTTTGGCTTGTCCTTGAGTGGAAACTCGTATATACCTAACAACGTTCAACTTTTCACCCTCCCGTTACGGAAATTGAAATTTATGTAACGTTTTAACGAGTATTGTACGACCGTCTCTAGTAAAAATACAACTTAAAATTAATAAGCCAAAGCAATGACAGAACACACTTTCACGTTACCCTATTGTTTATCGCCACGAGCTTTGTCATTCTCGTTAGTTTGTTAGCTATTCCTTGTCATAACTACCCCTTCCATGTAAAATGTCACCTCGCCTATTTATCGTATTTTTTTCACAAACCAAGTAGTAAAACAAAATGCCCTGATCGTACAACCATCATGAGTTATGAATTTCATATCACCATCATTAAATGTCTACCTAACATAATTTCCCTTGTGTCATTACGGGCTTTGCCCTTCTCGTATGCCAAGTTAAATCGAGTAGTAAGTGTAGTCGTTTTATTTCATTGTCATTACAACCAATCTCATAAGTCTACTTTTGAGTCATAAGCTTATTCTAACTACATGTATGTATTATAAATTTCTAAGTACTACAGTAAAAAGCACTTGTTGCCTGTAGTTGACAATCAAGTGCTTTTCAAAAGTTCATACCTCTTTTTGAGTTTGTTGTTTGATATTATAACATATTATCGTGCTCTTCATTCCAGCATTACTGTATTTTTATCTTGTCTTAAAATATGCCACATCATCTAACTTATAATACTCTTCTTTACTTAAACTGTGACTTTAATATTCCATGATGGTATAACCTTCATGAGTTATGAATTCTACCATTTTCAAACATTAATTTACCCTTGTAACCTAAAGTATCTGGATAGGTTTTTTATAAATTCCTCTGAATTATCATCTCTACATTTGTTTATGATTTTATCTACTGTATCTTCAACATTTTGGATATTAAAATCGCTCATGATAAAATTACCATGTCCAATTACAACACCTGTGCTCTCAGCCATTGTACCTAACCGCTTTGGACTCACTATATTAAAAGTAAATAAATCTGATGCGCCCGCAACATCGTGCTCTCCTACATCAAGTTCAAATGAGATATAAAAATCATCATAGTCTTCTCCCCAACTCTCAAAATCCTTTGTTAATGCTTTTACTTCTAACATCATATCCCTCCTTTAATCTAAAATATCTACATGAACATTCCTTAATTCAGTTTTACCACCAACAACAGTAAATGTATTTTCCGTATAGTTACCTCTCCACATTTGTTCTTTTGATTTATACTGTATACGGAATGCTCTCATTTTATCTTTGCTACTATAGCCTAATAAATCTCCTGTTTTCTTGTCATAAATATTCGCACTTCCATCACCGACCCATGCTTTCCCTGCCTTTAATGCATTTTCCCTCGTTGAACTTCCTAAAGTCGATAAACCTTTTGGAGATTTTTTCACTCCTAGTAAAGTTTGACTACTACTTAAATCATCTACATAGCTAGGATGCCACCATCTACCTTTACCCGTACCCTTAAGAAACTTACTAGAGGTTCGCCCAGCCTTAATACCATTTTTTAGGATACTTCCACCTGGTAACACCGCAACCCCACTTAATGCTGCGTTTTGATAATCTCCATCCGCAAGATAGATCAGCGCATTCACCCCATCGGATACAGCTCCCAATGGACCGGGGACGTTTCCTGCCAGATCTAGGCCATTCTGAACCCAATTTTGTATGGATCTCCGTTTGGAAGAGGATCCTGACGATTTCGCCTGTACCTTTGCTTTCGCTCTCTGGGCGGACGGTTTACTCTGTTTATGGCTACTTGGCGTACTTCGGTAACTAGTACTTGGTTTACTCGGTGCGGCAATGTATTTACCTGTTGGCAAGATCTTATTCCCATCGGGATCTACATGATAATGGCCTGTCGGATCCACAAAGTTAATTGGGTTATTGCTGGTGTAGGTATACAAATGCTGCGTCCATGGATCGAATACGTTCCCAGAATACGTGTCTTGGGAGATAAATCGTCCCGTGTCCGAACTGTAGTAACGGGAATTCATATAATGAAGGCCCGTTGAGGTATCCTGCACGGCTCCGGTAAACTTCACATCGTTTTGGAACGTTTTATCGCCCACTTCCTTGATGTTTCCAAAGTCATCATAATCGTATCCTTTGACTCGTTTGGCGTCAGAATCAACGACATTGGTCACACTTCCTCGTAGATCATAGTGATAGAAGAAGTACTGATTCTTGTAGTTTCCATCAAAACGTTTGGACGCCACAATGTCTCCATCAGGGTTCAGAAGGTTTTCTGTCATTTTTCGGTTGTTTTCATCGGCCGTATATAGAACCGCATTCTCATTATACACGTAATTGGTGATGGTTCCATCGGCATCCCGGCGTGTTCGTTGTCCGTCTCCATTATACCAGTTCTTCACCTTGGACGTGTCTTTCCCTGGGGTTAGGATTTCGATTTGAGCCAATTGGTTCGCATCATCATACGTATAATTCGTCGTCACGTCTTTTAAGACGCTATCGATCTGTTTTTTCACGATTTCTTTTTGTTGATTTCCACGCTTGTCATAGACGTATGTTGCGTGAAGGGATCCATTTTTAGTCGTTTTTTCTAATTGGTTGAATTGATTATAGGAATAGACAAAGCTGTCTTTTCCTTCCTTCATCGCCTTTCGGTTTCCGACTTCATCGTAGGCGTAGGTCGTGATGTTGTCGCCTTGTTTCGACTCGGTTAGTTGTCCGGCTTCATTGTATTGATAGGACTTTTCGATGGTTTTCTCTTGATCATCAAAGTGTGTATAGGTCGTTTCGGTCTTCATATACCCGCGTTGATCATAGTCCATCTGGTATTCTTCCATCTTCACCTGACCATCTTTGGTGTATCGGATGGTTTCCGTTTTACCTAACGTGTTGTAGTCATAATCGACTTTCACAAACGAGGATCCACCGGTGTCAAAGGCCAAGTAGTTGTTGGTATGATCCACTTGTCCGGCTTGATTGTAAGAGAAATCCTGCGCTTTCTTCCCTTCCACCAAAATGGACTCCAGGCGATCGTATTCGTCATACTGGTAATCGATGTCTTTTTGTTGATCCCCTTCTTCGGTTGGATAGGAGACGCGTGTCACGTTGTCACTGCGATCGTATTGATACTCAATTTTCAAGCCATTTTGGACTTCTTCTTTCAAACGGTCTTTTGGATCATATGCATACGAAGAAGTCGTCGTCTTGCCGTCTTTCGAATCGACCATGAGTTCGCGATTCCCGTTTTCATCGTATTCGAACCGGGTCCAGTGCTTCGGACCGTAGGTCACTTTTTTCATTAAATTGCGTTCGTCGTATTCTTGCTGGACCGTCGATCCATCATTGTGGATGGTTTTTGTCAGGTTCCCATTCAAGTCATACTCAAACGATTGCTCCATCTTCAAGGAGTCCGATGTGGTTCCTTCATTGACTTCCTTACGGACTCGTCCCAATGCGTCCAAGTAGGTGGTCTTTTGTCTACCGAGCGCATCCGTGACTTTATTTTTCACCCATGTACCGTCTAATAGATCATACTCATACGACGTAACGAGCTGCTTTCCATCTACTTGTTTCGTCACATTCTTTAGGCGGTTGATCTTATCGTACTGATAAGAGGTACTATACCCTTCTCCGTCAATGCCTTTGACGACATTCCCTTGTTCATCGTATTGACTTTGTGTGACCACTTTTTTCCCTGATGGGTCGACAATCACTTTCGTTTGGCGATTCAGTTCATCATAGATGGACTCAACAACTCGCCCTTCCCCGTCAGCCACTTTCGTCATATTGCCCACGTCATCATAGGCAAACTGTGTCGTGGTGTTTTCGGCTTCTGTTTGAACGAGCTGTCCTACTTCATTGTAATACTCTGTGCTCGTTCGTCCTTCCCCGTCGGTATAGACGATTTTTTCGTTTTGCTTGGCATCTACGAGGTACTCAATTTCTTCTGTATCTCCATTGGCATAAATGGTTTTTGTAAGGCGCCCCACCTTATCGTACTTGAACTGAGTCAGGTTCCCCTTTTGATCTGAAATATCCTTCAGGTTGTGATTCCAGTCGTACGTTCGTTTGACGGTATACCCTTTGGGATCCACCGTTTTAACCAGACGATCCAATACATCGTATTCACTCGTCGTAATCAATCCTTTCGGATCTTTGATTTTCACGGGATTTCCTTGCGTGTCATATTCAAGGATTTCCGTAATTTTTCCGAGTGGTTCGTTGATTTTCTTTATGCGCCCTTTTGCGTCATAGTCGTAGGACGTGGTTTGCTTAAACTCATTCGTCATCGTGACTTGATTTCCAACATCATCATACGTATACGAAATCGTTCGTCCTTCAGGATCCGTGGTCGCCTTCAGATTTCCTCTGTCATCGTACTCAAACGTGGTCTTCGCTGTCACTCCGTCACGGACAGGCTCGATGATTTCTTTCACCAGGTTCATCTTGTTATAGCCTTTATACTCAGTCACATGCCCAAGTGGGTCCTTGCTCGTCAAGAGGTTGCCACGATCATCATAGGTATATCGATGGTGAAGGGTCTTTTTCACCCCATCGATCGTATTGTCGTAATACATATGCTCAACCAACAGGTCATCATTGTATTCATAGTTCACCTTGTGCTGATCTTCATACGTTTTCGATGTGATCGTTCCGTTCGGATTGTGTGTAAACGACACCGTTTTCCCTTTGTCAGATGTGATGGTCGTTGAACCTTCTGTATACGCGAAGGTAGAATAGTCACTAATCGGGTCAGTGACCTTTAATACCTTTCCATTCTTGTACTGGAGTTTGGTTTCATATTTTTCGGGATCAACGATCCCACGTAATTCTTGATTGTTGTCATCGTACTTATATTCTTCGGCGTATGTCACATTGCCTATTTGCTGATACACTTTCGCTAAGCGATCAGAAGAATCTTTATAATCAAAGTGGTACTCCCGTAGGGCAGGATCAACGACTTTCTCTAATCGATCCTTGTGATCATAAAAGAGATACGTTTTATCCCCGATGTTATTGATGACGATTTTTAGATTCCCTCGAATCGAGTCATAAACAAAGGTCAAGGCATTTCCGTTCGGTTCTGTTAATTTGATCAGCTTCATTTGTGGATCAAACAGGTACTTGATTTGGTCTTTCCGTAAGATTTCATAGGAACCATCTGTATGCTTAGTCAACGTCATATGGATCCCTTGCGGTGTTTCATATCCGCCATCTGCTTTTTTCGTAAAGCGATGAAGGCTGCCATCTCCGTCTTTTAAAATGAGACCGACTTCTTGTTCCTGTTCATCATATTCTTTCATTAGGGCTGTATTAAATGAGAAGTCCCAGCCATAGCCTAAAGGTGTTTTCGTTGTCGATTGGCTATTGAAGCTGCGTCTCATCACCATAGCCAGCTGCGGTGATACGGATACAAAATCGGATGATTGATACACTAGATTTCCACTACTAATATTGACATAGCCGTTACCGGTTGCGGTTGGGAACGAGCTATATCCCCAAAAGTCTTGAAGACCTAACTGTTTTTGTACTTCATCCTTATCAACGCTCTTCGCCCACGCTTCATTTGAAGGGAGACTTTGACGCTCTTTCCCCTTCATCTCCTTGACAGCCACTACTTGGTAATAAAACGTTTGACCGTAATGCAATTGAAAGTCATTCCAATACGAGTCCTTTACGCCTTCTGCGACAAGTGTGTCCTTTGAAGGAGTGAAACCTGGTGTGGAACTTCTGTAAATCGAATACGTCACCCCTTCTGTTGAAGAAACGCTCCAGCGTAAATAGGTCATGTAGTTCACGTTTGGTGTCGCTGTTAGATTCGTTGGGACATCTATGAGCTGAACGTTGAAGGCATTTCCTTGTTTGTTGACGTAAACGACTTCAGAATCCCATGAATCCAGCACAGGAGACACACCTGTTGAGGACGCATTCAATGTTGCCCGTAAGGTCAACGTCGATCCCGTATGGGATAGGGCATGGGTTTGATTAGGATGAACCTCTTCCCACGTGTGTCCGCCATCAGCTGACGCTTTATACGTGATGGAGGTTCCACTTGGCGTTTCTTCCACCGTCGAAAGGTGAACGGTACTGATATTCCCTGAGAACGATTTCGTTACGGATTCGATCGATCCTGATCTTGCTGATCCACTGATCATCACCTGTTGATCTTTTCGAACGACGTTCGATAGGGACCCGATAAACTCTTCTCCTTCAAACCCGTCCACAATCCCCTGTGTCCGGTAAGAGAATGTACTATAGTGATACGCTCCCTCAGCGTCTTTCCCTCGAAGGTAGAGTTGATTTTTACTCCCCTCTTGGTACGCCGTCGCATCGAATGTCGTGGTCTTTTCAGATGGACCCATGCGTTTGACAAGCGTTGAGTTGATAAACACATCGACTTGTTCAAATCCCTCAAGGGCTTGAGAAAGGGTATTGATACTAAGGTTTTTGATTTGATACTCAACCTTTTGAAGAGCGTCTGTGACAATCCCCTCATGAATCGGGTTAATTACTTGAATCGCTGGCGCGATACTCGTCGTATCCTTCGCCTTAATCACGTGCGTAGTTTTTTCTCCAGTATTGCCGGCCTCATCCTTGGCGGACAATCGGAGTGTGTATTCCGTTTCTTCCTTAAGGTCCGACGTATTCCATGCATAGGTAAGGTCATTTAGTGAGGTGGTCCCCGTTTTCAGTGTCGTATACTTAGTGGGGGTCGTTCCTTCTCCATAGGACAATGTCCAAGAATACGGTCTCGCACTGGACGACTGATCTACTTCCTCAAAACGGATAGAATCAAACCAAGCCGTTCCAGAGGCCTCTTTATTCCTGTGGTCGACTTCTAAATAAAGTCGAGCTCTTGTGGCATCTTTTGGTGTCGTAAACACCAGTTCGTGCTCTGTCCAACCATGAACACCGGTTAATTGGCGATCACGGGTATCATCCCATGATAATGACGTTCCGTCATTCTTCAGGCTATTCACGTTAAAAAACGCATTCGCATTGGCCAAATTCGTTTTGATCATACCGGTTATTTTATAGGTGGTATTCGGTTTAACCGTGACATCGTATGTCGTCGCCAAGTACCCCATCTCTGATCCAGGGCTTGTTGAATCAGATTTAATTTTAATGGAAAGGGTCTCTTTTTCCCCATCGCCTAGGGAAAGGACCGTTGGATCTTCTACTACTTGAGCTTCTCCAATATTATTTGTTTTCGTCTCCGTCCATCCCTCTAATCCCGATGAGAAATCACCATTTTGAATAAAATTAACGTCCTTCCCTTTTTCGGTTAAAGAAATGCCATCAAACCAAGCTAACCCTTGTCCTCGATCACTACGATGATCAACTTCCAAGTAAATACGGACTTTCTCTGTACTTGCAGGAGTCGTAAACGTCAGCTCATGATTGGTCCAATCATGAACACCTGTTAATTGAGTGCTTCGACTGTCGTTCCATTGTAACGTTTTCCCATCTTTACTCAACGATTTAACATTAAAGAATGCATTGGCTTCCTTTAGATTTGTTCTGATTTTCCCCTTTAACGTGTACGTCGTATTCGCTTTCAGGCTTACATCATATGTCATCGCAAGCAATCCAAACTCTGTTCCTGGACTTGACGACACGGGGGATAACTTTAACACCATGACATCTTTTGACGTCCCCGATGCATCTTCTACGGATGTCGTTCCTGAATCATAGGAGCGCCTTTCTGTCCATCCTTCCATCCTCTGCGCAAAATCACCATTGTGTATCAAGTTCGTAAAATTGGTTTGCGGGATCGGATTTACGATCCGAACATGGATATCCTCTATTCCTTTGATCATATCGTTTTCAGCTGGTGATACGAATGAGATAGAAGGTGCCGTAGTGTCCTTATAAATCTTCACCGATTTCGGTTGTCCGGTGTTTCCTTCTCGGTCTTTCCCACGGACTTGAACGGTATGGATGCCATCCTTCAGCTCAACTGGAATCTTGGCCGATCCACTCTCACTATTCACGCCGAGAGAATCCCATGGTTGATCATCTACTTTATATTCAATGGCTTCCAATAATTGATTATCCGTGATGCCTGTCCACGAAAGAGTATACGTTTTGGCTGGGCTCCACACTGACGGAGAAACATTCAGAGAAACAGGGGTACTCGGTCTCGTTCGATCCTTCGTCTTATAATCACTGGATGTGGCATAGCCAGAGTCATTTCCCTTTGCATCAAACGCCCTTACTCGGAACGCTACCTTGGCGTCATCTGGTAAATCATCCAGCGTTAGTTTATACGTATTTGCTCCCGTATGTTTCACACTACCAGCTGAGCTCCACGACCCATTTATGCTTTTTTGAACCTCATAGTATGAAATCCCCGATTCAATACCGGAAGGTAAATCTGACACCTCTTTCCATGACAAGATCGCACTGGCACTATCTCCACTATTGACGGGACCATCTTGTATCGTCACCGTTGGTGTCCGTGGTGTATGTGGACGCGTACTATCCGGTAGCGTAGGCATCGCCGGTGATGAGATATCCGTCTCTACATTGAATTCAGAATTGTATGCGATGACCCGAAACCAATAGTTATGACTGTTGGTGTACTTCCCACCTGACGCTACATAGGTACTTCTCGGGTCGTTAGGGAATTCGGTCCCTTTGCCATCACGGTGAAGACCGTAAGTTCCACGTTCAATTTCAGCTGGTGTTGGCCAGATCTTCTTTCCTTTTGTGGACCAACTGGTCGTATTCTTCACATCAAAATGTTGATACTCTTTTCCATTGAAAATGGCCACCTTGTATCCAGTAGCACCGGTTACTTTACTCCAGGATAAATCAAAATAGCCGGTCCCTGTATTCTTTCCGTTCGAATACGCTTTCGCCGTTGGCAGTTGCGCCGCGCCAAGAGTAGTATAGGTCACCGATACATAAGGTTTATAACTACTATTAGATGCCGAAACCACTTTTTTCCAATGGGTCATTTTATTTCCGTTTGTATGGAGCTTGAACCCATAATTCGTTCGCGTTCCCTTGTTCCATTCTTTGACGACTTGAGTGACATCTGCTTTTGCCCATTGGTCACGACCAACATTTACACTCGTTAAATTAGTCGAACTCGGTTTATTATTCCAATTCAATGAAGACGAGGACCAATTTCCATTGACCCGGTCAATCCACAGTCCGTTCGGTGAATTGGCATAATACGCATGGGTGACATATAAATTCAACGTCGCTTTATCCACCATATACCCTTTTTGGGGAGTAAGGCCGTCCGTTTGAGGTTTTAGAAAGGCGTAACACATTCCGGTGGTGGAATCATATTCTCCGATTTTCAGGACATATTGTCCTTGTGAGCTATCCCATTTCCCAGAATTGTAATTGGTTGTCGGATACTTACTCATGACAAATGTATCCGTGGTGGTTCCAAGTGACGTCGACGGATCAATGTAGACTGGATAGACACGATCAGGATCAGATAACCACTCATCATCTGCCTCGATAGTGAGTACATACCCTCCCTCATTTGGAGTAAGACGTAATTTTACGTTTTCTGATCGAGCGTTTTCTCCTTTATGATCATCATAGTTAGAGTCTTCCATGTAAGGCTTAGGGATCGTAAAGATAGGCCTCTCGTTCTGATCCGAGAAATTGATATCCCCATTTGAGGTTAATTCTCCCTTTAAATCAGTATCAAGTTGAAAGGTAAAGGTGTTGAATCCTTTGTAAGAATGAAGGATGATATCTTCTTTTGTTTCATCCCCAAGCGCAACGTTTCGTAAATCGATATCAGGAAAAATACTTTTATGTAGAATGCGATTTTCTTCGTACGATGCGTTGACGTCCTGTGGATTAATCGAGGATTCTCCCTGTTGAGAGGCTCCTAATATGGAGTAGGTGATGGTATGCCCATCGACTTCAAACGTTGCGTACTTCCCGTTTTTCATCTTTTTTTGGAAGGATGAAAGAAGATTGGCATTTTCTGTTTCTACCTCATTTTCATCTGAAACATCTTCTACTAAATGAGTAGAAATCTCTTCGAGTTCTCCATTCTTTTCATTCTTTTTATGAATGGGCTCGAAATAGATGTTTTTCGTAATCTTATTGTCCCCGGAGTAAAAGACTTTCGAATTTTCCGTCCGTTCCTCCACAATTTCGTCGCCAGGTTTTAGATCCTTGTACTCTGTTTCGTTGACGACCTCTGTTTTAGAGTACTCCTTTCCCTCAGATATCAGCTCTATCTTCGGTTCTTTCTGTTCTTGTGAGGATCGTTTAAATTCCTCTGCGAATACAGACATAGGCATCGATGCTAGAATCATCACAGCTATCATCTGAATCGTTAAAAACGCTTTCATTTTCTTTCGCATGTTAATGGTTCCCCTTCCATTTTTTTCACTGACAATCACCTATTATACGTGATTGTAGTTCAAATGGAATCCTGTTTTCGGACTATATTAAACGTAAAATAAGGTAATAGTTCATTATTTTACTAGTTTAGGAGAGGAATAGAAATTACCCTAAAGAAAGAACTTTGATCCCCAAAGAAGAGGAACTCTGACTGATGTCTGGGAAACCCTCCGCTCTCTCTGTGTTCTTTTACCATAAGACTAAACCCATATCCCCTTGTTCGCATGCATAACCTATAGACATTCCTTGGGTTTATGGAATAATTTCATAGGTCTTATTAAGGGGGGAATTAGATAAAATGGTTTTTAAAAGTGTTAAAAATTTATGTTGGGTTTAGTAGACGAGCTAGACGTAAGGAATATTGGATGTTTATTCTAATTGCTTCCCTTATTACATTTGCATTGATTATAGAAATGGTACTCGGAATAAGAGGAACTGTTACTATCCTTGTTTTCTTTTGCAATCGCTCTTCCAACACTTGCTGTCACGGCTCGACGTTTGCATGACACTGGTCGAAGTGGATGGTGGCAGTTGCTTATGTTTATCCCATTAGTTGGTGGCATCGTTCTAATCATCTTTACATGTCTCGATAGTAACCCTGAACGAACTAAATACGGTGAACATCCTAAACAACAAGAAGTGGCGTAATGCCTAAATGAGGGTATAAGCTTAGACAAACTATACTAGTTAGATGGAGTTTAGAAAGTTTGTAGAACATAATCACAAGTGGGAGACCTCTCATTTAAAAACCCTCTTCCTGCACTGCAAAGGAAGGAGGCTTTTTGGGTCCAAGTTTTTGGAATAAGGAAACACGGTTTGTATAATACTAATAATCACCAAAAATATTGACTCCATGTCAAAACCCCCTTCACATTGAAGGGGGCTCTTTTTTGTTTTACATTAAATTATCTCTTTCCTGAGCAGGAGAGAATTCTTATGGTGCCTTAATATCAAAAAAGTCACTGGCCTTAACGTCAGGCTCAATCCTCCTTACGACCTCCATTACTTTTCTAATTGTTTTAGGTATTGGAAAATGACTTGGGTCTTTGCACAATTTAATAATTGTACTTTCATTCACGCCAGATTCCTGAGAAAACTCTCTCTTTGTATACTCGTATTTTTCTAAGAATTTCCCTAAATTTGTTAGCTCTCTATCCATTGCCTTCACCTCGAATATGTTTATCGGAATAGTTCGTTATTTTTAAATGGTTAAAACATCCCCTCTTTCTGGATATCTTTGTATTAAACATAGTAAATATAGATGTTTACTGTAGAGGACTGGAGGGAAAAGGATTGGTAAGATGCTGACTACAATGGAAAGCCCCCCTTCACATTAAAGTGGGTTCTTTTTTGTATATTCTGTTTGCTTGAAACATACACTTTATTGTTCAACCTCTTCGAAATGAAGAAAGACCTCTTATCTCCTGGAGAGGTCTTCCTTTGTTCATAATGTGGGGACATGCTACATAGGATGTTTTGATAGGTTTTGAATGGCAGCAAGATATAACATTAAAAATCCCTTTCCAAATGGAAGGGGATTTTCTAATTGATCTATCTCTCTCCAGATAAAGTAAGGCTTTTTTTTCTGGCATCGTGATATCAAAAAAATCACTGACCTGCGCTTCGGGTTCAATCCTACTTACGACATCCATTACTCTTTTAATCGTTTTAGATCTAGGAAAATGACTTGGGTCTTTATACAATTGATTCATTGTATTTTCATTCACGCCAGATTCTAGAGAAAACTCTCTAATTGTTATATCATTTTTGTCTAAGAATTCCCCTAGTTTTGATATGATTCTACTCTTTACCCGCCCTTTACTTAAAGATACTTCTAGTTTAATGTAGTTAAAAGCAAATAACTAAGCACTAGGAAGCTTTATTTTAAACAAAATCCTTTACGTTACAATACGTACAAATGTCTTTTCCGTTAAAAGAGTGGTATTCGATAAAATGGAAATACATCTCAGAGAGTATTTATCGTTAGGATTAAATGAAAATACATGCAATTCACATTTAATTTCCATGTCTCCCCAAGCGATAAAAAGTTGGTCATTCAATCGAATTCCGACTCCCTGGTTGATCTGCTTTTCTCCCAAATACCAACTTAATGAATAGGTATCTATCTCTTTATGGATGTAAACATCCAGAGTGACCGAGTCTTCTTCAGGTGCAAAATACCTGACAGTATATTTACCTTCAAGCTGTGGACTCCTATCACTTTTAATGGCTATACCTGAACCCAAGTAAGAATCGTTGATAGTAGTCCATAGTGCCGTCAACGAACGCTGATCACCAATTGGTGTATAGATACATACTCCTATAATTGGTTGCTCTATCAAGTTCGAACAACTATTGAAAGTAGCCATTACAAGATGATTCCCTACTTCCGTCCCAACCCCATGTTTCATTTCAAGATAATCCTTCTTGTTTTTTAAATTACAGCGATAAGATTCCCCTTGTTTATTAATTGTAAGTGTGATGTCAGAACTCTCAAACGTTCCACTAAATACGGTCATTGTTCTCTCCCTTGTTACAAATTTATACCACCATACCATTCAATATATGTTTGAAATATCCTTCTTTTCATTGGTGAGAGACAAAAACCCACCATTGAAAAATTATAAAAAATGAAGATATTGACAATTTTATATTAGCAAGCTATTATTTACCTACCAGTAAGTAAATAACGAAAGGACGTCCATTATGTCAGAAAAATATACAAATATTCTCAATACTTCCTATCGGCTATTTGCTGAGAAAGGATTCGATCAAACAAGCATGTCTCTTATTGCGAAAGAAATAGGGATAACGAAGCCCGCTATTTATTATTATTTCAGCTCAAAGGAAAAACTCATTCAAACACTATTTGATTACATCATTGAAGAAATAAAATTCACCAACTTTTTCAATCATCAGGAATACACGAAAGAGAACTTCCTGACCAAGCTCACAGAAGATGGTGTGAGCATGATGAACAAACAACTCCAAGATCCCTATTACAACAAGATCATGAACGAGTATTATGTGTTGAGCACTCGGAATTCTTATTACGCTCAGGCACTAAAGAAGGTTTTAGATGAATTCCTGAATGGATTCGTGGCTCTCTTACAATTAGCACGTGATTATGAATTACTTTCGGGGCTTGAGATTCAAACGAAGGCGGAATTTTTGACCATCATAGTGGACGGATTAGACAAGTATTCAAACGAAGAGTATTCCTTTAATCCTACTGCAATTTGGGCTTTCTCTGTAAAAAGTATTTTTCAATGAGGTGAATGGAAATGGAGGAATCAGCAAAACGAATCATTGGCTTCGATATGGCTCGTGCCTTAGCCATATTAGGAATGGTGATCGTCAATTATAAGATATCAATGAATGCAGAAGAAAATGGGCCGGAATGGTTAAAGACCATGACTGGTTTACTTGAAGGCCGTGCATCGGCCATTTTCGTGATACTTGCAGGAATCGGTATATCTTTGATGACTAAGAAAGCACGGATGAGTGGTACTCCCTCTAAGAAATATCGGAAGATGATATGGAGACGTTCATTGTTTTTATTCGTTCTCGGGATGATTCTGTTTCTCATGCAATGGAGCGCGGACATCCTTCATTATTATGCCTTTTATATGTTCATTGCTTACTTCTTCATTGTGGCGTCCTCCAGACAATTAATTATCGCCGCAGTTGGGATCGTTCTGACCTCACAGATTTCTCAACTTCTTTTAAACTATGAATATGGTTGGGATACGACGTTTAAATACTACGAGACGTTTTGGACTTGGAAAGGATTCATCAGTAACCTGTTCTTTAACGGGTACCACCCCATTTTCCCCTGGGTTGCCTTTCTGTTGTTTGGAATGTGGTTGGGAAGGGTCAATGTTCAAAACTCTACACTTCGGAAAAAAATGATGTCTATATCACTCATCGCGTTTCTCTTAACAGAAGCTGCTTCCTATACTCTTATCAAACTGTCTGAACCGGCAGTGGGACTTGAGATTGCGTATTATTTATTCGATACGAAACCGATGCCTCCGACCCTGCTATATATGATCTCCAGCACAAGTACTGCGATCATCGTAATCCTTCTATGTGTTATGATTTCTGAAAAATGGAGAGAAACAGCCGTCATTCAAGCATTTGTGTACACGGGCCAGCTTGCCCTTACCCTCTATATTGCACATTTTCTCGTCCTGGCTGTTTTCTTTATGTTTGGAGGACTGGCAGAGAACACCTTACCACTCGCTGTAACCACTGCGTTGATATACTTTCTTTTTTTCTACAGTCATTTCAACTTGGTGGAGAAAAATTTTTAAGAGGGGACCTATTGAAGCAATGATGAGAAAAGTAAGTTGATAAGACAATTATCTCTTTTAAAGTAAGGAAAGGTGTGACTTTGAGCTCGTTACTTTAGATTATAGAGATATTATTATTGATAAATCTCCCGGATAATAGACGTTGTCTTATAAGATTTTCAAACTCGAGGCACCTGTTGATGAGTTAGGAACATCCATTTTGAAGCCTGTAAAAATGGAGTTTATAAATGAAATCTCCGGGAGCAAACTTCAAAGCCTAAGGTCTGCACAATTCGTTACACTTGAAGGCGAAGAATCCATACTCTTCACAGCTGAAGGGCACCGTGTCGGAGATGATAACGCCATAAGTCTATATAAGGCATCTTTTGCAGATTCCACTCAATTAAAGGCTGTACCTGTCAGCACAACAAAGTATTTTTCATATCTTCCCCTTCAACTCACGGATAAAAGAATCGCCTGGTTGGATTATGATGGTGACAGATATGAATTATTCGGGGCTTCACAGGAAGCATCCGCTATCTCGAAGAGCACTGAATGGTCAGAGCGTAGTGTAAAAGAAGCTGTTAACAATGCCATTCTAATGCTGTTCAGCAGTTTAATAACCATTTTGGTTTCGTTTTATTGGGTTCTGCCATCCCTTTTCATACTCATTCTCCTCTATATGTTTAAACCGAACATATTTGAAAAGGAAGAAATCAATTGGGTTGAATACGCCTGCATCATTGTATTTTTAGTCATGCCTATCACCTTCATTACGAAAGCCATGGGAGATTACTATTACTCCTCTGCTCCTGGTTACCTAATATTTTCTGGAAGTGAATATGTACTATTAATCGTTATCAGCGTCATTTCTTCCTTCCTCTGGAAAATGGGGAGAGATCCTGACTGGGGCACATTTGGAGGCGTATTTTATTTCATCGGCATTTACATCCTTCTTTATGCAGCTTCTATCGGACCTTACATTTTTAATTTATTTTAACGTATTGAATAAAAGAGAGAAAACGCTCGTTCATTTACGAGCGCTTTCTTTACTATTACTCCACTATGTCCTAGTTTCTTCTTTTATAAAAATATGCATAGATGACAATGCAAAGCGTCAACCATGCTCCTCCTGCAGTGAAACCGCCCAATATGTCACTTGGATAGTGCACCCCTAAATACACTCTGCTTATCCCAATGAGAAAGACCATCACACCAACCACTAGGACACTTCCCCACTTATAACGTTTATAGTCCAACGCACGGAACAATATGAACGCCAGGGTCCCATAGAAAATAAACGAGCTCATGGAATGACCGCTTGGGAAACTATAGCCCCCTTGTTCGATAAGGGCCTCGATATCCGGGCGCTCCCTTTTAAAGATCCATTTCAAGAGCCAATTAAATCCAGCTCCAGTAGTAATGGTTATGACTACAAAGAAAGCAAGGGGGTATTTCTTTAAAATCAATAGAATGGCAACGACGATGATGGTGAAAATGGAAATCCCCATCACCCCTCCCAAAAAGGTGATCGATGTCATAAAAGTCGTCAGACTAGGGGAAATACTCCCCCTCACAATCTCAAATACACCATTATCAAATTGTTCAATTTCATTTTCCTGCAATTCATCGACAATGCTTACAAATCCCCATGTAAATGCGAACAGGCAAGCGAGAGCGAGTCCAATAAATACTCCTTGCTTAATTTGTTTCTCCTCCAAAACGAGTCCCTCTCTTTACACACGACTTTCGTTCTATTGGGCTTTTTTCTTTGAAGTCGCTTTCTTTTTCGTGGTCTTGGCCTTATTGGGCTTTGACGAATCAATCGAAGCTTGAAGTGCGGCCATTAAGTCTGTCACATTCTCTTTAGGCTCTTTTTCTTTGGCTGTGACGATCTTTTCCCCGGTCTGCTTAGATTCGATTAATTGACTTAAGCGTTCACGATACAGGTCTTTATATTTCTGTGGTTGAAAATCCGTAGTCAGTTGTTCAATTAACATCGTAGCTGTTTCGAGTTCTTTATCTGTTATCTCATCTTCTTCAGGGACGTTTGGGACATCCCCTGTGCCTCTGACTTCATCTGGATAGTGAATGGTCTCCATTACAAGGGTATTTTCATACACTCTGACAATCGATAACTGTTCCTTCGACCTCATGGTGATTTTGGCAATCCCTACCTTCCCAGATTCCTGAAGAGCCTTTCTTAACAAGGAATAGGCTTTCTTCCCACCATCATTTGGTGAAACATAATAAGTCCGTTCAAAGAAAATCGGATCGATTTCTTCCATTTTTATAAAGTCTACAATCTCTACTGCTTTGTCACCGTTCTCTTCCTTCAGTTCCTTTAATTCCTCTTCTTGAAGTACGACAAATTTACCTTTGGTCACTTCATATCCTTTCACGATGTCATGATGGTCTATTTCTTTTTCACATGCAGGACACACTTTCTCATATTTAATCGGTGTATGGCATTCTTTATGAAGTGATCGGAGCTTAATATCCCGATCTTCAGTGGCCGAATGAAGTTTGATGGGGATGTTCACCAAGCCGAAACTAATAGAGCCTTTCCATATCGTATGCATATATAAATACCCTCCCTCACATAAACTAATCACTTATCTTTAGCATTTAGTTGTCAAACACTCTTCATCCCCTAAAACATCTGGAAATAAATCCATTCATATGTGGCCACACTAGTAGAAAAAAGGGGAACAGTCATGAAACCTATGCTTCCTACTCTACACGAAGTACTTCCTGACAATGGAGATTGGCTTTATGAAGTGAAATATGATGGATTTCGAGGGATTCTTTCCATTCTTTCTCATGAGCGTATAAGCCTTCAAAGTCGCAACGGCAAGGAATTGCTACCACACTTTCCGGAAATTGACGAACAGATCAAATCTTTACTGAAAGGAACGAACCTCCCTGTCCCTATCGTACTTGATGGTGAGGTTACTTTATTACGTTCAGCCAACAGCAGTGAATTTTTTGAATTGCAAGTAAGGGGAAGAATGCGTAAAGAAGAGAAAATCAATGATGCAGCAGCACGAAGACCAGTTACGTTCCTCGCCTTTGATTTACTCCAATACATGGATCATACGTTGGTGGACGAGCCTTACTATATGAGAAAAGAAAAGCTAAAAGAATTATTCACCCTTCTTCAAATGCCTCTGGAACCATCCCCTGATCTTCCATTTTCCCTGCAGATGGTTCCGTGTTACGAAGATAAGGGGGGAACTATGGAAATTAGTAGAGAATGAAGAGGGTGAAGGTGTTGTCGCGAAGCGCAAGATGAGTAAGTGGGAAAAAGGAAAACGAAGTACGAATTGGATAAAAAGAAAAAATTGGAAAAAATGCAAGTGTTTTATCACTTCTCTTGATGAAAATAATGATTACTTTCATATTGGGGTATATGAAAAAGATGCCATACGTCCTATTGGTTCATTTCACTTTGGGCTTTCCCCAGAAGAAAAAAAAACGTTGAAAGCATCAATCAAAATGAATTTTACAAGCAAAGAAAACTCCATGTATTTCATTGATCCAGCGATCACTGTGGAAATAGTGTATTTAAATTGGTATGATGATCAACTCCGTGAACCTCATTTTCACCAATTTCTGTTTTCCACTTCCCCTGAAGCCTGCACTTTTGAGCAATTCATGATGGATGAAGGGTCCCTTCCCAATGATGTAGAAATCACTCATTCAAACAAAAAATTGTTTAAAAAAGTGTCGATGACCAAGCTTGACTATATTCGTTATCTTCGCAAAATGTCAGTGGTTATCCTGCCATTTTTAAAGGATCGCCCCTTAACGTGTATTCGTTTTCCCCACGGGATATTTGGTGAGTCCTTTTACCAAAAAAACACACCTGATTATGCTCCTTCATTTGTTGAGACGTTTCAATTGGAAGGAATTCATTATACCCTATGCAACAATCTTAAAACCCTCATTTGGCTTGGAAATCAATTGGCGTTAGAATTTCACATTCCCTCGCAAAAAGCGGAAGAGGAATACGTCAATGAAGTAGTCTTCGACCTTGATCCACCAAGCAGAGATCAATTTGGTCTTGCTGTTAAAGCTGCCGGCATGATGAAAGGACTATTCGACCGGTTGGGCCTGCACAGTTTTGTCAAAACCTCAGGGAACAAAGGGCTTCAGGTATATATCCCTCTTCCAATCGGCTATACATGGAAGGAAACGGGCTTGTTCACTGAATTTATAGCTCGTTACCTTGTTACCAATAACCCTGATGACTTTACAATCGAACGATTAAAGAAGAATCGGGGAGGAAAGCTGTACGTGGACTATATTCAGCACGGAGAAGGCAAGACCATCATTGCTCCTTATTCTTTAAGAGGAAATGAGGAGGCTTTAGTTGCCACACCTCTTTGGTGGTACGAAGTGAATGACGACCTTCATCCAGAACAGTTCACCATCGAAGTAGTGATGCGAAGGTTCAGGGAAATGGGTTGTCCATTTACGGGTTACAATACAGTGAAAGAGCTTCAGCCTTTTGAACAAGTGATTCACTTTCTAAAGAACTCAGACCATGAAAAAGAGGGCCTCCCAAAAGAGTAACTTTGGGAGACCCTCTCACTTTCAAATATGTCACGCACTCATAAATACTTTATTATCTACAATCGTCTTGGCATGGTTTTGAAGAAGTTCATATGCACCTTCTTCAGTAAAGTCCTGCCTGGAAACCTCACGATAGTTTTCAGGATGGGAGATGGATAGTTCGATTTGGGCTTGATAAAGATACGTTGCATTCCCGATCAATTCCATATTGTATTTTCCATCGCTTAATTGGTTCACGATGACTCTTACTTTCCCACCATTATTATATACATCAATCTCTTTACCAAACTCGTTCTGATTGAGTAAGCATGTAACCAGACTCGAAGCAGACATAGCCGTTCCACAGGCATTTGTAAACCCTACCCCTCTTTCGAAGGTCCGAACGTATATCGCCCCTTTATCTAATGGATGAACAAAACTCACGTTTACTCCATCTGGAAACAGATTATTGGGTCCATTGACAGTTTCAGCAATCATTTTCTGTTCGTTTGAAAGAATCTGTTCCGTACTGACAACGCTGATAAGATGTGGATTGGGAACTGCGAGGGCAGTAAACGTCAATCGATCTGAAATTTCCGGGATAGTTTCATCCACCAACGACACACGATCCAGATTCATCGGCAGTTTATCCAATTCAAAATAGACAGGAGAAATCTCCACATTATATGTCGGGATATTTTCATAAATAGGTTTTTGGGCAGAGACACGCAGATCCGCTTTCATCGTCTGTATCACAATCGATGTTTTATCCAAAAGCTCGCACACATAGCGTCCTACACAACGAAGGCCGTTCCCGCACATGGATGCTTCTGATCCGTCAGCATTGAATACCCTCATTTGTGCGTCACAATGTTCACTGGACAGCACGAATAGTATTCCATCTGCTCCAATACCCGAATGTCGGTCACATAATGAAAGGGCCAGATTTTGTCTTGCTTCTTCAGTAAATTCGTATCCATTGGTCATTTCATCAATAAGAATAAAGTCATTTCCGGAGCCATGACATTTAATCAGATTCAAGTTCATCGTGAATCCCTCCACGCTAATTTACTAGTAAACTATTCTTAATAGTCTTAGCTTGCCACAAACAAGCTCTTTTCGCAATCCTCCCACACAATATTTTGATTATTTATCGCACATGGTCGTCTTTCATACAACTTTAAAGTTGTATTATCCCTTCCGTTCAGAGACAATGGAAGAGGTGATGATTCATGAAAGAAGACATACACTTCCGTTTTCAAGTTCATAAGGTGGAAGAATCGGGTGACGAATATCAATCGAGGGATGTTACTGTACTCGCCCGTATCCTGAACGAAAAAAAAGACCTCTTGTATGAAGGTCTCTTCCGCGTACGATTCAATCAAATCGGTATTTACCCTTTCCCTGCAGATGTAGCCAAGCAAATAACAACCAAACATATGCAGCGATTACTTATCGTTGAGTTGAAACGATATATTAAGCCCCAAAGGAGATACTTGACTCCAGGTGAATATAAACCGGTCTGGTAATTAACTCATCTCTTCTACTTCATGATGTAAGAGACCTTCTGTCCACTTGCATGAAGCTTGATAGCTCTCTACCACATCACTTTTGGAGAGGTTCAGCTCTTCCAATTTCCTCTCAATCAGTGTCCAATCAGCCTGTTCAAATGCCGTAACCAGATCAAGGATGTCTTTTAAGTCATTGGACGTTCCCGTTAAGGCCTGGCATATATCATCATTCAATGGCAGATCATTGAGGATCACTTCGATAGGCATTGACAATATCGTTTCCATTAATGAAAACATACCTGTAAGGAAAAAGCTCGACTTCATTGATGGACGTTTGTACTTCATTGCCAATAACTCACACATCTTAGCTCTCGTCAAACATAACGTAATCACTTCATTCTCCAATTTCTTCTTTTTCCCTATCCGTTCCCTGACAGCGAGGACGTATATCCATCTCTTGATTTCAAGAAGTCCCAAGAGAACAATCGCCTGACGAATGGAATGAATTTTATGTTTAGGACGGTATGAAGGTGAATTGATTAACTTTAGGAGCTTATAGGATAAAGAGAGATCCTGTTCGATCAATTGACTTATCACTTCAATGCTTGGTTCTGTCATTTCCAGGCTTTGAATGATCGAATAATATGAATGAAAATATGTCGGAACATCACGGGTAGCAATGATTTTAGGTTTACTGAAGAAGTAACCTTGAAAAAAATGGTATCCATTCCTTAATGCTTCCTCATACTGTTCAAGGGTCTCCACCTTCTCTGCCAATAGTTGGTACCCCAATAAACCGGACAGAGTTTGGAGATTTCCCCGTTCGGTCTCGGTTGTATGAAGGAAATCAACCTTCACATAGTCAGCAAGCTTCATCAGTTTAAAGTAGTTCGGATCCGATTCATTCATGACAAAATCATCCAAAGCGATCTTATACCCCAATTCCTTCAATTCGACACAGACGGAGAGAATCTCAGGACTTGGAATGACCTTTTCAAGTATTTCCACAACTATTTCTCTTGGGTTGAAATAGGTAGGAACCCTCAGTTCCAGAAGATTTTCAGTGAAATTAATAAAGCAGGGCTTACCTGCAGACAAACTTTCAAGTCCTATGTTCAAGTAACTATTAATAATGACATCCGCTGTTGCCTCGTCACCATCTATATTAGGAAATATATTCATCTCATTGTTTCTGTAAAGTAATTCATAGGCAACCGTTTCACCATTTCTGTCGAAAATCGGCTGTCTCGCTACAAATACTTTCATCCCACTCACCCCTGCTGTTCCTGACGGAAAATAGTTCAAAAGTTTCATTAATTAGTATAATAATATCAACAAACATGTAGAAAGTCCATGTATTATGGACTTCCTTATAAGACAAAAAAACTCAAGCAGAGATGTCATCAGTCGTTCTGATGAACATCTTCACTTGAGCTCTTTACTGCTTTAATGTATCGAATGAACAAAGAAGTTCATAAGGAACAAAGCCGCAATAATATATAGGGGTATAGATACTTCTCTTGCTTTACCCGTAGCCAATTTCAAAATTGGATACAAAATAAAGCCGATGGCAATTCCGTCTGCGATACTGTACGTGAAAGGAATCATCGCTATGATGAAGATGGCAGGAAACGCCTCTGTTACATCACGTAAGTCCATATGTCGTATATTCTGAATCATCAAGCCGCCGATGATGATGAGGATCGGGGCGATGGCATGGTCCGGAATCCACTTAAGGTATGGGATAAACAGCACTGAGCCCAAAAACAATACTCCAGTAGTCAGTGAAGTTAATCCCGTGCGTCCACCTGCTGTCATAGCTGCAGCACTTTCCACCGTGGACACGGTCGGACTTGTTCCGAAGAATCCAGATGTAAAGGCAGAAAAAGCATTCGCTTGAAACGCTTTAGAGTATTTATGAGGCTGGTCGACCATATCCGTATGCCCATGTATGAGTCCTATATTCTCAAATACCAGGACCATCGTTACGGAAAAGACTGCGATCCAGAATGGAATGTCCAAAATGGCTCCAAAGGATATTTGACCGAACACCTGACTGTATTCACTCAGATGGAAGGAACCGGATTGAACGGATGGTTCAATTCCAAAGATGAATCCCAGCATGGTCCCAAAAGCAATGCTCCATAAAAATTGACCCTTAACATTACGGATGAAAAGAAAAATCGTCACCAGGAATGTCAGCACCGTTGCCAACACCTTTAATTCCCCAAAGTCACCTATCATGATAATGGCACTCTCTCCTCTCTGGATGAGACCGCCTTTCTCAAGACCGATGAACATTAAAAACATCCCTAACCCCACCGTGATGGCTTCCTTTAATGTTTTGGGGATGGCTTCTGATAATACTTTAGAAAGCTTTGTAAATGCAATGATCATAAAGAGTATTCCTGAGATCACCACCACAGCCAGAGCCTCTTGCCAAGTCAATCCTGAAGATTTTACCAGAGTGAATGTAAACATCGCATTGATCCCCATACCTGGAACCAGAAGAATTGGTGCATTCGCCCAAAAGGCCATGACCAAACACCCAACGAAGGAAGCAAGTATGGTCGCCATGACCGCTCCTTCAAATGGAATTCCAGCTTCAGAAAGGATCAAAGCATTTACAGCGATAATATAGACAATCGTAAAATATCCGATTGCTCCGGCCATCATCTCCTGCTTCATCGAAGTACCATGATTCTTTAACTGAAAAATACCTCCACGTGCTTTCATATAATCTTCCTATAAAACTGCCCTCTCCCTACCCGCTCCTCCAATTGAAGGGGAGCCACAAGATACTATTCTAGCAAAAAGGCGAATGTTTGCCAATATCAATTTGATGGAAGGAAACATGTTCTCTGTACGAAGAAACCATCCCCATAAGGAGAATTGGCTACCGTGGTCCTATTGATCAATTTCACGGATGAGGTTGGCCATTTCGATGGCTGAAACGGCTGCTTCCCATCCTTTGTTTCCTGCTTTTGTTCCGGCTCGTTCGATCGCCTGTTCAATGGTGTCGGTTGTCAGCACACCGAATATGACAGGGACATCTTCCTGCAGGCTGAGATTGGCAACCCCTTTTGCTACCTCGCCGCTTACGTATTCAAAATGAGCGGTTGCTCCGCGTATGACGGTTCCCAATGTCACCACAGCATCATATTTCCCTGAACGTGCCAGCTTTTTTGCAATCATTGGGATTTCGAATGCACCCGGAACCCAAGTCACAGTTACATTCCCTTCTTCAACACCATGGCGTTTTAACGCATCCTCTGCTCCACCCAATAGCTTTGATGTAATAAACTCATTAAAACGTGAAACGACAATCGCAACTTTCAATCCAGAACCTACCAAATTACCTTCATAAACTGTTTTCATTGTATATTCCTCCTACTAATGTTGAATTAAAATTTCAGCAAGTGACCCAGCTTAACGTGCTTTGTTTTTAAATACTTTTCATTTTCAAATTTGGTTGGCAATTGAATCGGCACACGATCGGCAATTTCCAAACCATATCCGTTGATTCCGGCAATCTTCCTGGGATTATTGGTGAGTAACCGGATCCTTTTGATCCTTAAATCCCTTAATATTTGAGCACCGATTCCATATTCCCTTAAATCAGCCCCAAATCCCAGTTTATGATTTGCTTCCACCGTATCATAGCCCTGTTCCTGCAGCTTATATGCTTTAAGCTTATTAATTAATCCGATACCCCGGCCTTCCTGCCTCATATAGAGGAGGACTCCTTTTCCTTCTTCTTCAATTTGAGTCAGTGCCGTGGCAAGTTGCGGTCCGCAATCACAACGGTTCGAACCGAATACATCCCCCGTCAGGCATTCTGAATGAACCCGTACGAGCACATCTTCATCCTCGGACCATTCCCCTTTTACAAGAGCGATATGTTCTTTTCCTGTGAGTGTTTCTGTATAGGCAACCGCTTTGAAGTTTCCGAATTCGGTTGGAAGTTCAATTTCAACTTCCCTTGTCACGAGCTTTTCCTTTTTCCTTCTGTATCGTATCAGGTCCTCGATTGAGATGATCTTCAAGTCCCATTTTTCTGCTAAAAGCATTAATTCAGGCACTCTCGCCATCGTACCGTCTTCATTCATGATTTCACAGATGACCCCAGATGGCTGTGCACCTGACAGAACAGCTAAATCAATGGCTGCTTCTGTGTGCCCTGCCCGTTTCAATACTCCGCCTTTTTTGGCAACAAGGGGAAATACATGACCGGGTCTCTTGAAGTCTTCAGGTAGTGATGAAGGGTTGAGTAATTCCTTTATCGTGGCCGATCGTTCGAATGCACTGATGCCCGTAGTGGCAGATTTATGATCTACTGAAATCGTAAAGGCCGTCCCATGAGGATCTGTATTGGACATGGTCATGGGTGAAAGCTTTAATTTCTGTGCGAGCTCCTCCGTTATTGGGGCACAGATTAACCCTCTCCCCTCTTTCGCCATGAAATTGATGACTTCAGGGGTGGCTTTATCAGAAAGGGCAACAAAGTCTCCTTCATTCTCACGGTTTTCATCATCAACCACGATAACGACTTTTCCTGCCTGGAGATCTTCCAGGGCTTCTTCAATCTTATTGAACATGGGGTCATCCCTCCCTATTAGTCAGCAAACCCATTTTGTGATAAAAATTCATAACTGAGGCTGTTTGAATTACTTTTTGACTGCTCCTTTGCTTCGTAGAACCGGTGAAAATATTTCGCCATTACGTCACATTCAATGTTGACGGAGTCCCCCACTTTCTTACTGCCAAGAACCGTATCTCCACGGGTCTGGGGAATTAACGAAATCGTAATGGAATGATGTTTCACATAAAACACGGTCAGTGAAGTGCCGTCTATGGCGACAGAGCCTTTCATGATAAATAAATGAATCTGTTCCTCGGGTATGGCAATGTCCATGTACCAGGCATTTTCAACCTTTTCTATCCTCAGGATCTTACCTATCCCATCTACATGACCGTTAACGAAATGACCTCCGAAACGACCGTTTGCGGCCATAGCTCTCTCGAGGTTTACTTTGGATCCATACGAAAGGGTTTTAAGCGTCGTACCTTCAAAGGTTTCGGGCATGACGTCCACTTGGAATTGCCTTGAATTGAATGAAGTGACCGTGAGACAGACACCATTCACACTGATGCTGTCTCCGATATGAACATCTTCCAGAATGCTGCTTGCTGCTATCGTTAGTTCCATAGAAGAGGAAGATTTTTTCATGCGCTCAATAGAGCCAATCTCTTCAATTATTCCAGTAAACATCCTTTCCCCCCCTTTCAAACTGATTTTTGTGGGAATGCAACGATTTTAATGTCCTGCCCTACACGATCAATGCTTTTGATCTCCATCTTCATTCCTTCTGCAATGGTCGGGTATCCTTCTCCTCCAAAACTGGTGTAAGCGGACTCTCCTCCGACAATCTTGGGAGACATGTACATAATCAACTCCTGAAACGCACCTTCCATTAAGAAAGAGGAATGAATTGTTGACCCGCCTTCTACATAAAGGGAGAGAATATTTTTTTCACCGAGTTCTTTTAAAACCGTGTGAATGTCAACCCTTTCATTTGAAGTGCTGATGATTTCACATCCCTTTTCTACAAAAGGCTGCCTTTGATCTTCATTGACGGTATTACCCGTAAATATGATTGTCTTACTCTCCTGATCTTCCACTACATGAGAGTGCAGGGGTGTACGTAAAAATGTATCCAATATAACTCGAATGGGGTTTTTTCCACCTTGGGGCAGACGGGTGGTAAGGTGTGGGTTATCTTTCATGATGGTATTGACTCCAACCAATATCGCGTCATGCCGGTGACGATCATGGTGGACGTCCGTTCTTGAAGTTTCTGAAGTGATCCATTTACTATCTCCTGTGTCAGAGGCGGTTTTCCCGTCCAGGGTAACAGCCGTCTTGAGGGTAACAAAAGGTGTGCCGTGTTGTATGAAGTGAAAAAAATGCTTGTTTAATTCGAGGGCTTCAAGCTCAAGCTCCCCAATCATCACTTCAATGCCTGCGTCTCTCAGTTGCTGAATTCCCCTTCCTGCTACCAAGGGATTAGGATCCGTGCAGGCTATATGGACCCGTTTCACTCCACTCGAGATCAGAAGCTTCGTGCAGGGAGGTGTTTTCCCGTAGTGGGAACACGGTTCCAAGGTGACATATACGTCACTTCCCTTCGCCTTCTCTCCTGCAGCTCTGATGGCATGAACTTCTGCGTGTCCTTCACCTGCCTTGAGGTGTGCACCCATACCAACGACTTCTCCGTCCTTCACCACAACCGCTCCAACAGCAGGGTTGGGTGAGGTTTGGCCATTGGTTGCCTCTGCCAGCGAGAGGGCGAGCTTCATATAAGGTGAATGGTTCAACATGTTACCTCCCTTCTCACAACACTATTATTCTAAAATAAAAAACCCCAAGTATTTTTACTCGGGGGCAATTTGGCATGACTAAATAGAGCATTTACAGAACTCGATTTGGAAATGAAATCCACAGCGAAATAATGGACTTTCCCTATCTGAATCATGTAAACACTACCGTTCCTTCTCCCATCCAGACTATCACTGTCGGCTTTGGAGTTTCACCAAATCCACCGTCTAATTTTCATTAGCCGGGTCACGGACTGAGAGCATTCGCTCATCACCGCCGGTAGGGAATTTCACCCTGCCCCGAAGGAAACCTATTCGATTATCATTATTCTATCATAGTTTATACAATAAAATCATGTGAGGAGTGCTAAATAAATTATTTTGTTCTAATTTTAATACAACGATAAAAAAGAATGCCCCCATATACAGAAGCATCCCTTTTATTCATGCCAGCAGCTTCCTGCACTCTTCTGCACAATCAAAACAGGCTTTGGCACAGTCCTGACAATGTTCCTGGCCATGGGACCTGCATTCTGTGCCACACTCATCACATATTTCTGCACAGATGGCCAAAAATGAATGAACAAATTTACTGCTCCGCTGCATGAGATTTATGGTATATGTGCATATATCTGCACATTCACGGTCAAGCTCTATGCAAGGCATCATTTCCCTTTCTCCCTTAAGTGATGCATGATAACATATGTTACATGCCTCCACACACTTTTGTAATGCAGCTATGCAAGGTTTGTATGCAGCATTCATCTTCTCACCTCCATATTCATTCTTTAATAGCTTGTCCATGAACGGGAAAAGGATGTCTATCCCGTCAAAAAATAATCGCTGTCCACAAACCAAAGAAAGATCAGAAGCCAGTCCATTTCCTCACTATATGTCTCATAAAATGAAACATAGCTGTGGTGATAATCGAACAATTGCTGAACCGTTTGAGGAAGATATCCCTTATGCAGTGATAAAAAATTTTTTTTATTATAATTCAAGATCCATCTCTTATTGGCTTTATACATGATGATCGTATCACCCTCGTCACTCTGCCATTCAATAGCTGTAGAACTTTGATATTTCAATCGAAAAATCTTTCCCTTTTGCCCATGATCGATTTTTAACGTTCTGCTCCATTTATAAAATACCAGAGGCTGTTTATGTTTTCGGTGGAAAAGGTAGTGCTTTGGTTTGTTAATCAAAGAAGTTCTCTGAATGAAGTATTCCGACCATCCATTCGTTTTTAAGTAGTAAGATCCTTCTGTCGTCTGCACACCGACTAATGCATGCTCTGACACTGGTATCGTTTCATAGAACAACCGTGTTGCTTTCTTTATTTCCTTCTTCAGGCAATAAGAAAGGTAAAGGTTTGAACAGGCAGGTATAAAGATTAACAAGGGAAAATAATATATTTGTTGAGTCACAACAAGCATTCCAGTTCCTATTAGAAAATACATGGTACTTCGATAAAGCAGCGTATATTGTTCATTTTTGTAGATTTGATAAAGGTTCATAGGATGCTCGTCCTTTCAAGGAATCTCTATCATATGTATGTGAAAATTACTAAAGTAGACCTGGAGAAAGAAATAAAGCCACCGGATATTTCCTATCCGGTGGCTTTATTTTAAGAGTGGACTGGAGAATTGTTATTCCATTCCACCATCTTCTTCACTTTGGCTTCTGCATCCTGATAGCCTTGCCAGTATAACTCGTCCAGCTTTTTTGGATTCTTTTCAATCCGGCTCACTTTAAGGGGGTGTTGAGGTTGAATGATCAGGACCTCCCCTTTCATTTCTTTCGCTTCTAAATCCTTGATTGTTTGATTGTAACGTAAGTACCGGTTCATCATCGTTTTATGTAATTCAGGATACTGGGAATACTTTCTTTTTACAAGAAATGAAAATCGAGAGGGCTTTTTATAATAGCCTCTGTTTCTCGTCAGGATCACTACATTTCTCTTAAATCCATCCCGTTCTGCTCGTTCAATTGGGACAGGGTCGCTGATTCCACCATCGAGAAGGTGATAGGATTCATATTCAACGACTGGTGCGACAAATGGTAGGGAACTTGAAGCCCTGATAATGGTGAGAAGCTCTTTACCATAGTCTTTACGTGAGTAATACCTCGCCTCCCCCGAATGACAATCTGTTACCCCTACAACAAATTCTGTGGAATTTGAGTGAAAGGCCTCATAATCGAAGGGGACAAGCTTATTGGGAATTTCATTGAACACATAATCCATTCCAAATAATTCACCCGTTTTCCAGTAATTTCTCCAGGAAAGATAATGAGGGTCACGGATGAAATCGACATTCACCTTTTTATTGCGGCCATTCTGCTTTGATAAAAACGATGCTGCATTACATGCTCCGGCAGACACACCGATTACATACGGAAATTCAATCCCGTTTTCCAAAAAATATTCCAAAGCCCCGGCTGTGTAGATTCCTCTCATTCCTCCACCTTCTAGAACGAGGCCAGTGTTTTGAATCATCATTTATATACCTCCCCTTCAGCTAAAAAAATTTACTTGGGTAGATCCACTGCCCCTTTTTTATCATCTTTATCATAACCCATTCTATAATGGGATGAGCCTGTGGTCATACACCTGGATTCCTTTCAGAACGTTTTGAGCTTATTGAATCAGTCTATTCTCTTTATCTTTATGGTTTCTTTCTTACTTCCTCGAAGTTCCACTCCTTCTATTACCTTTATTCGACATAAAGCATTCCAATCCTTTTCAGGAATTCGAGGTCCGTCCCCCATGAAAGAAAAGCTGACCTTTATAGTCAGCTCAATTCTTTTCTCCGAAAGAGATATGGTGTAATGAAGAGGATCCACAGGCTAAGGAGGATTGTGAGGACGATGGAGCCTGTCAAGTGATCGGGCCATGTGTTGTGTAGGATAATCTCATTTACATAGTTGGAAAGCTGACCGGGGGACCACTTGAACCTCTCCCTTAAATATCCTGAAACAACGGTCAGGAAAATAGATAGAGAGATTGTGAAAAACGCTGCAATCCCCGGTGTTTTCACTAAACTGCTAAAGAAAACAACCACTGTTAAAATAAAAGTCAGCCATAAACCGTACACCAAGAAACCTTCCATGAATGCAGTGAACGAAATCCCGTCAAATAATAGATGAATATAATACCAACTTGAAATCATGCCTAGTCCATAGGAAATCCAGACAAGGACCACTACTGCAAACCACTTGGAATAAATGTAAGCAACGTATGAGACTGGTTTGACAAGAACCATAACAGCGTTACCGCTCTTTCTCTCCCCTGCGATCACCCCCATAAAACCAAATGCAATCAATAGGATGCCGAACGTGTTAAACTGGCTGATCGTCGACACGAACACTTCTTCTGATGAAGGCGTCGGAATCTCTATGACCGTTCCTTCAGGCAGGTCCCCTACTGATTGAAGAATATCAGGCAGATAATAGGCCGTTAAAGGTTCTGTTAATCCCAATAATATGAATACAATGGGCATCCAAATCAATTTATAATTTCTTGTTAGTTCAAGCCATTCTTTCCTGAATAATACCCAGCCGGTTTTCATTTTCTCATCACCTCCATGAACAGATCTTCAAGGCTCTGTTCACTGGTTTCGAATTTAGTCACTCCCCAGCGATATTCCGAGATCAAAGAGAATAATCTTGCTCTATCCCTTTCCAGATCGCGTACTTCCAAGGAAATTCGATTTCCTTCAGTTGTAAGACGGACGATCCATTCGAACTTTTCCAAAAGCGGTACATACTGTTCGCATTCCCCGTTAAAATATACATTCAACCTTGGTGTCTGCCGCCTTGCTTTCACCTCATCAAGAGAACCTTGTTCGATCAGCACTCCATCGTGCAGAAATAACACGTCCTCACACACCTGTTCTGCATCATTTAAGATATGGGTGGAGAACAGGATGGTCATCTTCTGCTTCAACTCCTTTAACAGCTCCAGCACTTCTCTTCTTCCGAAAGGATCCAATGCGGACACCGGTTCATCCAGGATCAAAAGGGCAGGTTGATGAATGAGAGCTTGCGCGATCCCTAAACGCTGCTTCATTCCACCGGAATATTGACCGATTCTTCGACGTTTCCCTTCTACCAAACCCACCAGGCTTAAAAGCTCTTCACTCCGCAATCGAGAGTCTTTTCTGGTCATTCCAGCGATTTCACCGGAAAACTGGAGGTATTCTTCCCCCGCCATCCATTCAAAAAAGGATGGATATTGGGGAAGGTAACCGATCATTTCCCTGATATCCACGGGAGATTCATCTGTTGAGATCGAACCGTTAGTCGGTGTGACCAACCCTGCAAGCATATTCAGTGTAGTGGTTTTCCCTGCGCCATTTGGCCCTATGAGTGCTACGCAGCGGCCTTTCTTCAGATCGAACGAAAGGTTCTTGACGGCATGCTTATCCTTATACTTCTTTTCTATAGAATCTACCTCCAATACGTTCATCCATTTTGTCTCCTTCCAAAGATGAAATACACCACCGGACCGATGATATTGATCAACAGGATAATGAGGACCCATAACCATTTCGGTCCATTTGTTTCTTTAATGCGGATGAGATCAACCAACGCTGTCACCATGAGAATGAGTTGGATGAGGATGACAGGAGCTACGATCCCCCAATTTATGGATTGTAAAGCTTCTTGTATTTCGTTCATGTTCCATTCCTCCTTTTACTTTCACTGATAAGACGGAGAAAGATGAAATTCGTTCATACATTTCTCAAAAAGTTTCATTTGATAAAAAGCTCTTTTCACATAGTTTTTTGCTTATTCACATAAGCTCTGCAAGGCTTTGTGAATGAATATATGCCGTATGATAGGTTTGTAGCATCTGAGTAAATGAACCATGTTAATAAAGAGGAATGCAATCTCCATTCCCCTTAAATTCAGGTTGTTTACTAATCTTTTGTTGTGAATTTTTTCCCACACTTGCTCAGAAACTTGATTATCGCTGCCGGAAGGCAACAATGTGTACGAAAAGAGCCTAATAAAAAAAACCCACAGCTAACCGTGGGTTCTCATTTCTTATTTAAGTAATCGAAAGACCGTTGGAATTTTATAATGTTCTCCTTCGTAGGCTTTGATCGCTCCAAGGATCGTAAAAATCAGAGCAAGGACTCCGACGATAGGCGCCAGAACGAATCCAATCAACACCACCATCAAAATGGTACTTACCAAACCATAGACAGCGTAAGAGATGAGAAAGTTGAAATACTCCTTTCCATGGAAGTCAACAAATTCCGACTCTTCTTTTTTCATCAGCCAGATGATCAATGGTCCAATGAATGCTGTGAAGAAGCTTAAAATATAAATAAGTGCAGCCATCATTTTTTCATCTTTTGTAGGCATATGCGGTTTCCTCCTTTTCACCTTTCACCCTCTTCCGGGCAAGCGGCAAATGTTTTATTCCTCCTTTATATTTACGTACATGAAGCATGAAAGTTTCATTAAATCTCCTATTTCTATTGAAACGCTCAAAAAGATATTCATCAATATGGGGACATTCTTCATGAAATGCGAATGAAAGGAATATATGTGTAGAAGAGAAGTTTGTCCTATGTGGACTTTCAGAAAGGTAGTGGTGGATTTGACTAAAATTGAAGCCTTTATTTTGGGAATCATTCAAGGTTTAACCGAGTTCCTTCCCATTTCAAGCACAGGACATCTCTATCTTGGGAGACTCACCTTTGGACTGGAGGAAGCCGGGCTGTTCCTGGATACTATGCTTCATATCGGAACATTGATCGCTGTTCTGGTTGTGTACCAGAAGGAACTTCTCTACATAGTGAGACACCCATTTAGCAGACTTTCTTTGATACTCATCATCGGGACGATCCCGGCTGTAGTGGTCGGTTTATTGTTCGAAGACTTTTTTGATTCTATTTCGAAGTCAGGTTCCACCATCGGATGGGAGTTCCTTGCAACGGGATGTATCATGTTTGTGGCAGATGGGGTGAAGAATGGCTATAAAAAACTCGATGATCTCTCTTACACAGACGCGCTTGTGGTAGGGAGTTTCCAGGCTGCAGCGATTTTCCCTGCATTATCAAGATCCGGATTAACCATCGCGGCAGGTTTATTCAGGAAACTGGACAGGGAAACGGCAGCTTATTTCTCCTTTCTTCTTTCTACACCTGCCATACTGGGTGGAATTATACTCCAAGGAAAGGAAATGTTTGGAGGACATGTTGAAGCGGTATCCTTCACGAGTTTAGCCATTGGAACAATCAGTGCAGCGTTGTTCGGCTATTTCGCTATCGTCTCAATGGTCAATTTTCTTAAAAAGCACTCCCTGAAGATGTTTTCCTATTATGTCTGGGCATTAGGCTTCTTGATTCTTTTACTTCAATATTCAGGAGTCATGTAGGAGGAAAATGATGAATCACGAATGGATTTTACACATCCTTACCCTATTAACAGAACTTGGATATATCGGAATAGCCGTGGCTCTCATGGTGGAAGTGATCCCCAGTGAACTTGTCTTAAGTTATGCTGGATATATGGTGAGTGCAGGGAAAATTTCCTTTATCGGCGCATTTCTAAGCGGTGTCATCGGAGGGACTCTTGCACAATTATTTCTGTACTGGCTTGGTTATTATGGGGGCCGCCCGTTTTTTGAAAAATACGGGAAATACCTTCTTATTCATCAGAAGCATTTGACTTCTTCTGAGAAATGGTTTAAAAAACATGGTACCATCGTCATATTCACCGCAAGGTTCATTCCTGTCGTCCGTCATGCCATCAGTATCCCGGCAGGCATCAGCCGGATGCCCCTTCCTGTATTCACCCTTTATACCTTTGCTGCCATGCTTCCGTGGACATTATTATTCATGGTCATCGGTATGGAACTGGGGACACATTGGAAACATATCGAAGTGATTGGCATCCGCTATATTAAGCCCTTGAGTTTGATAGCGGTGTTTGCAACCTTCGTATATCTGATTTTTTCCAATTGGAGAAACAAAAGGAAGGATTAGCTTCATTTTTCCCTGGATTTTGTTTAAAATTAGGAAAGAACAATGTCCATGAAAGGAAGAACCATGAATTCCATATTATTAAAGAATGCAACCATTTATCCCATTACATCAAAACCCATTCATAACGGTTCCATACTCATAAAAGACGGCAAAATCAAACAGATCAACACACAAAGTGAAGATTATTATCCAGACGCTGCAGTCTATGATTGCCAAGGGAAATTTCTTTTGCCCGGCTTCATCGATTCCCATACCCACTTAGGTTTATATGATGAGGGAACAGGTTGGGCAGGGAATGATGCCAATGAAACCATCGAACCTATGACACCCCATATCAGGGCATTTGATGGCGTATATCCTTTAGATCCAGGTTTTAAGGATGCCTTGAAATATGGTGTCACCACCGTTAACGTCATGCCGGGAAGCGCAAATGTCATAGGTGGACAGACAGCTGTTATCAAGACCCATGGCACTACGATTCGATCGATGTTAATAAAAGAGATCTCCGGACTTAAAATTGCTCTCGGGGAGAATCCAAAGCGTATTCATAGTACAGGAAACAATGATAGCATAACCAGGATGGGTATAATGGGGATGCTCAGAGAAGCCTTTTTTCAAGCTAAATATTGCGATCAACCGGAAGAACTCAGGGTCGCACCTTTAGTATCTGCCTTAAAACGTGAAATCCCGGTCCGTATCCACGCACACCGTGCAGATGATATCCTGTCTGCAGTAAGGTTTGCGGATGAATTCAACTTGGATTTAAGAATCGAGCATTGTACAGAAGGACATCTCATTTCAGACGAATTGCAAGGAAGACACTTAAAGGTTTCTGTCGGTCCAACCTTTACGAGAAGGTCGAAGGTCGAACTGAAGAACAAAAGCTGGATCACTTATCAAAAACTGACGGAAGCCGGTGTCGAAGTTTCTATCACCACAGATCACCCCTATACACCTATACAATATCTAAATATGTGTGCCGCCATCTCGGTCCGCGAAGGATTGGATGAATTTAAAGCTCTTGAAGGCATCACGATCCTCCCTGCCAGAAACCTTGGTGTATCTGACCGTATCGGAAGTATCGAGGTAAACAAGGATGCGGATCTGGTGCTTTGGAGCCACCATCCATTCCACTTTATGGCCAAGCCTGTCCTAACGATGGTGAACGGAGAAATCGCATATCAAAATGTGTAGAAATTTGTTAAAAATTTTCATTAAAATTTAGCATTTTACCTATTTCCTTTTTGAGATATTTCGTATATGATACAGATGGATAATCTATTTCCAATAACATTGTTCTTAAATGCGGTCATTTATATAGGGTGAATGCAATGAAGGGAAGGCAAAAGGTGCGCCACCAGTTTCTTGACTGGTCTTAGTGGGTTCGATTCCCACCCCGAAATTTTTTAGTTAACTTTTAAAAATTTCGAGGGTGGGATCGTACGCAAGTAGACTGCCCTCTAGGAGGGTCTACTATGATCAAGAAACGTGAATTACATGAGTGTCATGAGTTATATGACCTTATGGTGCACCCGGATGTCTTTCCTTTTGTGCGTCAGAAAGCTCATTCTTATGATGAGCTCTTATTCTTAACGAAACAAACGATTGAAGCAGAGGAACGTGGGGAGCTCATTTCCCGTACCATTTTGGACGAATGGGGAAATCCGATCGGCACGATCAATCTATTCGATATTCAGGAAAACGCAGGATTTCTGGGAACCTGGATCGGCAAACCGTATCATGGAAAAGGCTATAATCAGCCAGCGAAGGATGCATTTTTCTCAGAGCTTTTCTTTGAACTTGGTATGGAGACGATCTTCATGCGAATCCGTAAAGTGAATACCCGCTCCCAAAAAGCTGCCGAGAAACTTCCTTATGTAATAAAGGCGAACGAATCAAGAAAATCTCTTTATGCACAATTAAATGCTCAAGATGAAGTGTACGATCTGTATGAAATCCCGAAAGACCTCTATACACTTTATCTATATCAACTTCAACAATTCCCGGAAGAAGAGCAGGCTATGGAAGCTTAAACATAACGATCTCCCAAAGAGGAGATCGTTTTTTGTGTTAAGGGTTCGGTAACAAATAAGCTGCCGGTAGTCAGCCTCAAAGCACTGACTACCGGCAGCTAAAAATGATTACTTATTTCTATCTACCATTTGGAAATATAGATTCCTGACTACATAGGTCTTATAGTTTTCCAATTTTCTTTTATCTTGTGGATGATAGTTGATTCCCATCTTCTTAAGCTCCCGGAGATACCATCCTTTTGAAAATTGATAAGCCATTTTCCTTCTCCCCTTCACCATTTATATACTATATGCCACGAGGGGAATTCAATGACTCATTATCTTGACATGGAAGAAAGTTCATCATACATGTCTTGGATGGTATAGGCTTTTTGGCCTTTATCCATGTTGTGGATCATGGTTTCTTTGTTTTCCTGCAATTCTTTGACCTTCTTGAGGAAAGTCTCTTCATTCAGCTCTTCTTCTTCAAGTTTTAAAGCATATCCATTTTTGACAAAACTGTTGGCATTAAGGATCTGATCTCCACGGCTCGCTTCTCGTGAAAGTGGGATCAGTAACATTGGCTTTTTCAATGCAAGGAATTCAAAGATTGAATTCGATCCTGCACGAGAGATCACATAATCAGTCATGGCTAAATAGTGAGGGAGCTCTCCTTTAATGAATTCATATTGTCGATAGCCTTTCTGGGTGTAGGCTTCATCGATATTCCCTTTCCCGCAGATGTGTATAATCTGGAATCGGGATAACAGTTCAGTAAGATTACCCCTTACCGCCTCGTTGACCTTTCTCGCACCAAGGCTTCCCCCCATGATCATCAAGACAGGCTTTTCTTCGTAATACCCTGTCAGTCTCTTCCCTTCACTTTCATCTCCAGAGAACAGTTCCTCACGAATGATGGCTCCTGCACATAAAGATTTGTCAGCGGGCAGGGAGTGGACGGTTTCAGGGAACGTCGTAAAAATTTTGGTGGCAAAAGGGACCGCCAATTTGTTAGCGAGGCCGGGGGTCACATCGGACTCATGAATCGCAACAGGAACCTTTGCCAATTTTGCAGCCATGACAACGGGAACGGAAACAAATCCACCCTTGGAGAAAATGATATCCGGCTTCGTCTTTCGGATGACGGTCAATGCGTCTACTACACCTTTCATGACACGAAATGGATCTGAAAAGTTTTTCCAAGAAAAATAGCGTCGGAGCTTCCCGCTAGAAATGCTTTCATACGGAATATGGGGAAATTGTTCTGTGATCATTTCCTTTTCGATTCCGTCCTCCGATCCTATATACGTTATCTCCCATCCTTCTTTCTCGAAGTGTGGGATCAGTGCTGTGTTAACCGTGACGTGACCTGCCGATCCACCGCCTGTAAATACTATACGTTTACTCATATGTACAAACTCCTAACTCTTTTCTTCTCATCATTATACACTTTATCAAATATGTCCTGAACATAGAACTATGAAAATTTGACAATAACGTTATTTATTATAATGAATCATTTTCACTGCTCTACAATCCCATCTCTTTCCAGAATATAAGCCGCGACATTTCTTCCGCTGATTGTCACCATAGGGGACCCTCCACCAGGATGGGTAGTCCCCCCAACATAAAAAAGGTGTTCAATATCTTTACTGACATTGGAAGGACGAAGAAAGGCCTCGGTCATCCGGTGTGAAGCCAGGCCATAAAGGGACCCTTTATAGGCAGAAAATTTCCGTTTGATCGTATCTGGCGTAAAGACTCTCTCCACTTCCAATTGTTGACGTATCGAGAGCCCTTTTTCTTCTAAGGTTTGATAAATCTTTTCTTTGTACTCCAGGGCTTCTTCTTCAGACAGCTTAACGGCCGGGGCATTCACAAGAATGAACAGATTGCTACCTTTTGTAACGCTCCGATCTGACGCAGCTGAATGACTGATATAGATTGTTGGATCATTAGGCAGCTGTTTTTTACTGAAAATCTCTTTAAATTCCCTTTCATAATCCTTTGTGAAATATACTTGATGATGATGTACGGATTCCTGAAAGGTCTTTAATCCTGCCAAAATCACAAACGCGGAGATGGAAGGTACATAAGAATCCAATTTTCTGTCAGGATGGCTTGGTCTATCCTTCTCCTTGATCAGGTCTTTAGTAGCCGTGATAAAATCACCATTGACAATCACATCATGGGCAAATAACCTTTCTCCTTCTCCGGTCACAACACCCACTGCCCTTTTCCCATTCACTACGATTTCCTTCACCTTTTCCCCCAAATGGACAGTACCACCCAATTCCTTAAAAAACTGATAGAAACCCTCCGCTATCTTCGTGTTTCCGCCGTTCGTATAATACACCCCTTCTTCCATTTCAAGGTGACCTATCAACGAAAAGGTCGCAGGGCAGGAAAATGGAGAGGATCCAATATACGTTGCATAACGATTGAACACCTTCAACACATCCTCATCCCTAAAAAACCTGCGGTGAAAATGAGCCATCTTTTCAAAGGGACGGACCTTAATAAAGCTTGCGGTTAACTGAGGTGCAAGATAATCCCTCCATGAACCAAAGACCCTGTAGAAAAAACCGTTCTCAGCCAGTTTGTACAGCTTTCCTACTTCCTTTAAGTACTCTTTGTAATGAGCTGCGCCATAAGGATCGAATTTTTCAAGTTCTTTCCTCATTTCCATGGGATCCGCTGATTGATACAGTACCTTTCCATTGTGAAAGACATTTTTAGTATGTCGGACCAATCTTTCAAACTGAAAATACTTGGAGGCGTCCCCTCCAGCATCATTGATAACTGATTGAAACACTTCAGGCATCGTGATGGTATTGGGTCCAAAATCAAAGGAATATCCGTCTATTTCAACCGGCATCATCTTTCCACCTGGGTGGAGGTTTTCATCAAAGATCGTGACATGATACCCTTTACTTTGAAGTGAGATCCCTGCAGCTAAACCTCCTAATCCGCAGCCAACGATAATGACTTTTTTCATGAATAAGTCCTTCCTTTCCAGACATATCCCTGCTTCTTCAATCCCCTTAGCATGGATGCCCACATTATGATGATAAAACATATTGCAGCAAAGGGCATGACAAGAAAATGCCACTTGGCTTGATTCGAGACAAGATCAATCATGAATGTTTGCAACCATATAGCCAAAAGTGGAACCAAATATCTCCAATCCCCTGACAATAACCCGTAAACGGCCAAAGGAAGGGGCAGTATGTAAAAGATAGAATAAAATAGAGAAAGCACTGCAACTGACATTGGGTTTCTACCTAAACCAATATAAATGTTCTTCAAGAAACCTGACCATACTTCCTTATTTGAATTGTACATATGGCATGTTACGTCATGGGTATTGTTGACAATGGTCACTTTCCTGCCCTTTTCTTTCAATCTCCTCGCAATATGAACATCTTCCAATAGTGAAGATTTCACTCCTTCATGACCACCACACTCATCATAGGCTTCCTTCTTAAAGAACATGAACGCACCGTGAGCCGCCGTGAATGCTTTTTTCGTTGTATGGTTGGCGACGGCAAGCGGGAGATGAAAATATACCAGGAAATGTTGAAAAGGAACCAGCAGTTTACTGAGTAAAGTAGGTATGGGGAATTGCGGAAAACCCGTTACAAGTCCTGCATTGTAGCGGTTCATCTGGAATAATACTTTCTCAATGATGGAAGGTGACACCCTGACATCTGCATCCAGGAATAAATAATATGTACCCTTTGCATGCTCACTAAGCTCCTTGCATGCATGGACTTTTCCTACCCACCCCTTAGGAAGGGGCTTTCCGTTGACAACGGTGAAACGCTCATCCCCATTTATTTGTTCCGAGAGTAGTTCAGACGTTCGATCCGTCGAACCATCATCCAGTATGATGAATTCGATCGGTAAATAGGTAATCTTCTTTAAGCTCCCGATTAATCCTCTGACATTCCTTTCTTCATTCCTCATGGGAACGAGTACAGAAACAAGTTCACTTGATGATTCTTTACGTGAAAGTCTCGGCAGAAAGCAAAGGTTGATGAACGTAATCAGGACAAAGACGATCGTGATCAGGATATAATAATTCATTGACCTTTCACCCCTGCTTCCTTCTTTTCCAAAAGCTAAGCCATTCGCTGTTGGTGGGAAATCCTTTAAGCAGCAAATGATAGGCTGAAATGTCTCCATGAATGATATCGGATTTTATGTTTTCGAGCCTATTTTCCATCACTGTCCTTAAATAGTCTGTAAGGACTTTTCTTGAATGCTGCTGAGTTGCATCGACTGCTGTTTCACTTATCTGGATAAATAATTCAGGTCTTTGATCATGCCGAAAGGTGTAGTAAAACGTGACCATCGTAATCTTAATTTCTGAATTACGTTCGATTAAGAAACCCGGCCCGCTCATAAATGAAAGGGGCCTTTTCTCAAGATGTTCTTCCCTGCCCTGGGGGAAAATCCATACGGTCTTTTTCTCTTGGAGACACTTTTCAGCATATTTTAAGGATTTCACTAGGTCTTTTGGCGATTCAGGGTTAACAGAGAATGCCCCTATTTTACGAAAGAATGGGAAATCCTCCATTCCTTGTTCACTCATCATGGCATAGCTGTCTTCTTTGATTACCTTGTCATTCAAATAAAAGACCATCAATCCATCCCACCAACTCGAATGATTCGCAAGTACCAAATGTCCTGAAGAGGCATTTCCTTCCTTCCTTTGATCATCGATCCATATACGATAAAAATGTTTTTTGAGCTGATAAGTAAGATAATGGGAAAGAATGTGTTGAAATCCCGGGCTTTTTCTAGGTTCAATCATACTACTTTCTCCAATCGTTTTCTTAGAATGAGAGAGGCCCCATAAAATGCGGATGTAACCATGACGGCGATCCATAACCCTTCTACCATGGCCGTCACTATAAACATCAGGATGACCAGGACATAAAGCAGCCTCATCCGCTCGCTCCATTTGACAGGTACATCAACGTGTTTCAATAAGAAGTAAAGGAAAAATTGAATGAAGAATGAAACAAAAAACCAGCCTAAAAAATTCTGAGTCGGAATATCATAATACACTCCATCCTGATCCCATATCCAATACTGTCTTCCTTTAAACGCGACAGGATCGATAATCAAGTCCATCGTCACCGCTAAAAGAGAGGTCACCGCACTATACTTCAAGGCACCCATAAACGTCTTTGGCCCTTTAAGGAGAAATTCATAATGGGCCATACTTGTGAATATCACCATTACCCAGGCAAAGCCAATCGTGACCGGCACTCCAAACAGTTGAAAACCAAAGTCCTTCTCATAATGATAGGACCCGAAGATCAGACCATTATGAACGCCTAGCGACTCTGCAACAATCGTCAGGAGCATGATACATAAAGCAACCACCAGTCCAAACCTTCCCTTGAATTTCTTCACTGCATAAAGAATAGCCAAAAAACCAGCCAGATATAAAAAAACGGCATTTGCCCATTGAAGGGCCGGAGGAAGCAAGTCTAGAGAAACGAGGATGATCCCAACGCCGTACCATATTAAAAAAATAATCCAAATCAAATCCTGCCACTGTTTAATCATTCTTTTCCTCCCTAAGAAATCATTGGTTTAATAAGTGTAAACCATTTCAATGCATATTGACTCTCTTCTACTCAAAAATATGGTACAGTATGATAGTGAATTTATCATACATTTAAGGACGCTATTCAAAGGAGTTCATTCCATGAGAGAAACGAATACGATAAGAGACAAAATAAAACAATTATTGATTATTCTCATCCCCATTCTCATCACTCAGCTGGGAATGTTTGCGATGAACTTTTTTTGACACCATCATGTCAGGAAGATATTCTCCAATTGATCTTGCTGGAGTCGCCATAGGTTCTTCTCTTTGGGTACCGGTGTTTACAGGATTGAGCGGCATTCTTCTCGCTGTCACCCCTATCGTTGCTCAATTAATTGGAGGAGGCAACCGTAAGGATGTTCCTCAAACTGTACTTCAAGGTGTGTATGCTGCCATAGCTTTATCACTTGCCATCATGGCTGCCGGAGCACTTGTTCTTGATCCCATTTTAAATGGAATGAATATAGAAACCGGGGTACGTTCCGTAGCCAGGGATTATCTGATCGCCCTTTCATTTGGGATGGTCCCGTTATTCATCTATAATGTTTTGAGATCGTTTATTGATGCCCTTGGTATGACACGGGTCACGATGATCATTACATTGCTTTCCCTTCCCATAAACGTACTGTTTAATTATTTGCTGATATTTGGAAAATTTGGTTTCCCTGAACTTGGAGGAGTGGGTGCGGGGTATGCCTCAGCCATCACCTATTGGACCATCACACTCATTGCCTTTTGGGTGGTACATACTAAAGCTCCCTTTAATGAATTCTCAGTATTTAAAACCCTTTATAAACCCAACCTCTTCAAGTGGAAGGAGCTCTTTTTAATCGGTGTACCCATCGGCTTATCGATTTTCTTTGAAGTGAGCATTTTTTCTGCCGTCACCCTGTTAATGAGCAACTATGATACAGTAGTAATCGCAGCTCATCAGGCAGCAATCAATTTTGCATCTTTTCTATATATGATCCCACTCAGCATTTCCATGGCTTTAACCATTGTAGTAGGGTTCGAGGTAGGGGCGAAACGCCTCCGGGATGCTAAAATCTACAGTTGGATGGGTGTTAGTTTCGCCTTGCTGTTGGCAGTTATGTATGGTGTGATACTGCTTGTGTTTCGATCAGAAATTTCATATTTATACTCGGATGATCCATACGTTTTGGAATTGACGGCTCATTTCTTATTATACGCCGTGTTCTTTCAGCTGTCGGATGCCATACAAGCTCCAGTGCAGGGGGCTCTCAGAGGATACAAGGATGTTAACATCACCTTTATGATGGCACTTGTCTCCTACTGGGTGATTGGCTTGCCCTTGGGGTATGCACTGGCAAATTATACTGCCTTTGGTCCTTATGGTTATTGGCTGGGATTGACATCAGGCCTCACTGCAGGAGCCATAACGTTGTCAGCAAGATTAGTGTCCATACAAAAGAAGTTTCGAAAACAATATCACTTTAAAAGTGAATAAACCCATTTTGAAACCAACAGACACGGCTGATCTTTGCTGCCGTGTCTGTTGATCAATTCACTGATGAAATATCTTCCCTAGAACATCCTTACCTCCTGTTACGGGGATAATGGAGCCGGTGATAAAATCGGAATCTTCTTTACTAAGGAAAAATATGATCCGCGAAAGGTCTTCCCCTGTGCCAGGACGGCCTACCGGGGTTGAGTCATCATGGTATTCCTTTGCTCTGTGGATCTGTTCTTCCTTCCACTCCCCTACAATATCCCCCGGACATACCATATTGGCTGTAATGCCACTTGGAGCTTCTTCTATCGAAATGGTTTTCGTAAAGGATGCGAGGCCCGCCTTTGCTGCAGCGAAAGCAGAACGATAGATCCAGCCTGGAGCTGTTTCAACCCGGTCATATCCAAACGTAATGATTCTACCCCATTTCTTTTCCCGCATTTTAGGGATGATCAGCCTGGATAAATAAAAGACGCTATTTAAATTTCCGTTTACTATGTAATTCCATTCCTCAGGGGTATAGTCAGCAAATGACTTCCGTTCTTTTATGTAAGGGCCGGCATTATGAATTAAAATATCTACACTTCCGACTACATTCCAGATCTCTTTCACCATTCGTTCGCATTCTTCAGGTACAGAGATATCACCTTTAATCGCTATTATATGATTGTTATATTTATCCTGTAATTGAGATACAAGATCTCTAACAAATACATCGTCCTGCCTGTAGTTCATGATCACGGTATAGCCCTGACTTGAAAATTCCTCCACAGTCCGTCGGCCGATCCCCCTGGATCCTCCTGTTATAAGTACAACTTTTTCCTTCATAAGGCTCACTCCACGTACGCGTTATACTTCAATAGTAAGAAGGATTATGCTGAATTGCAAATGTAAGCTCTTAAATGGGACATTTCAGAATGAAAAAGTCGTACTTCAAGACGGTTATCCCCCAGTGCCCAGGTACAACCTTTCATCCATTTTTGGAATATGCGTGGACGCAAAAAGGTGCAAACAATAAACAGATTCATTACTTGAACCCCTCAGGTGTGTCTGAGATTGTGTCTTTATTGAATTTAGTTATAGTACGGTATTGTTTTCTCATTGTGAGGATTTCACAATGTCCGGATTTGGTATAGAGAATTCCTTATTCAACCATACTGATTGAAAAGATTATGAGGATGTTCTGCCATGAAGAATGATCAAGAACTTTATCAACTTTCCCAAAAGTTGAATACATTTATCTTAGACCACTGGGGTACACAAGAATTTTGGAAGAGTTCCGCAAATGTGCTTTATGTAAAATAGAGACATTTCTATTTAATATTATTACTAGTAACAACTAAACCCTACATCCTTTGATGTAGGGTTATATATTAAGCATTATTTGCTGCTAGGACATTAATAGTTTCCCAATTTGTGGCTAAGTTAATATTTGTAACTTCTTCTTCAAGCGCAATATCAAAGGTATACTGACCTGGTTGTTTAAATGTCAGGAGTAAATTTGAACATGTGTTTAATAAAACAGGAGTAAAAATAAAACTCCCTTGTTCAGTAAATTGCACTTGTTCTCCTGTCGATTCAAATATGACTTGAACATCTTCTGCTTGATCTGGATTGGTTAACGCTACTAAGATTTGTGCGTCTAAGTTATCATTTGGATCAGATGAAACCGCACAAATTTGAATCCGTTGTTGTTCATTTACTACGAAATTCAAACTGCGATTTACAGGAACTGCATAACTTGTTACCTCTACTTTATCTTTACCACCATTGTGGTGACGTCTTTGTTGATAATAATATTTAGCCATTTTTCTCACCTCTTTCCATCAATACGATAGTATATGAGGATTTATATATATATGATTGGGTAAATCTACTAAGATAATCTATTTACTAATAATAGGCTCTGGTATGAAATATACTTATTTTAGAGATTGATTAATATTAGGAAGGTGGAAAGGTGAGTGTCGGAAAATAGTCTATATGTATACTAGATCAAAAAAATGATTATATACATGACTTAAATGTCTATGTAAAACCCAAGAGAGCACCTTCCCCGCGAAAGGAGCCCTCCTGGTAAATGAGTATATGTTAACTCTTGGAGTCAATATAAGATATGTAGCACCTCTTCAGGAGTGTGCCCCCAAAAACACCCTTTATTAGAAAAGAGTGTTTTTGTCCGAGCAGTTGAAGATGGTAGGGTTAACTGAAGGTCCCGTATATCGTATGCAAAAGAGGACAAGCTTGTTACACCTATCTATAAGCTAAGAGTCCTTTTTGAGACATATTTAGTTTACTAAATTCACATGTGTAACCGTCCGTTGATCCGTATCCACTTGCGGGTCATTCCCAATAATGAATTCTAGGTGATACTCCCCGACGGTGTAAAGGAGCTTTGATTCACGACTGTCGAGTATAGGGGTGATGCTATCAGGGACCCCCAGTTCATGAAGAAGCTTTGCCTCTGTGATACCACCAAGGTTTGTTTGACGCTGTATGTTTGTACCTAAGTATCGGATTTCCTTAATAGTCCCGTCATCAGCGTAGCTGAACGCATATCCAGGATGTCCCATATTGGCATAATAAACATCAAAATCGCCAGTACTGTCCTTTGTTGGCTGCCCAAGTAAATTAAACACATCTTCCTTAGTGCTTTTATTCAGTTTTAGCCCTTCCACTACACCTGGGAATTCTCCTGTAAATGATGAATTGTAAAGTTCATCCAGAATTTCATTAGCCTGCTGTTCCTTGGTGTTTTGTTCTGGCGCCTCTGCGGCAACTGGTTGGCTCATTGGCAAAAACCCTGCTGTTAGCGCTGAAGTAGAAGGAATTGTAGTCGTGACGGCTTTTATTGTTCTTTTTTTCATGATGAATAGCCAATCAAGGTTTATCCATTATCTAATAGTATATTTGTTTATCCAATCCTTAATATCTTGTTCTACGTGTAAATATTCATCTGGGCTATCTTTTAAGTCCACTCCAGAAACAATTTGAAGTAACTCCCATACAATTTCATCTGTAATGTTGAGTTCATCCTGCATTAAATATTCTGATGCCCAATCCGCAACTTCTTCTCTAGATATTGTTCCTTTTAAAATAAGTTCTAATTTACTAATTATCTCTTCTTTAGTTGGTTGTCTCATTTTCTCACCAATTACCGATAAAATTTCCACTATTATCAAATCTGAAATGAACCTTTGTTCCACCAGTAAATTTAACATCTGGCCTTACCTGCCTAATCAAACCATTATGGCCTACAGGTTCATGCCATGTTCTCTTAAGACCAGTTGACGGGTTCCATTCTCTAACTACCCTTCTTCCTGCCATTTCACCAGCTTTAGAGGCTGGAGTTATCTTACCATACTTTTCTGCCTACTTACCTGTTGGCAAGATCTTATTCCCGTCGGGATCTACATGATAATGGCCTGTCGGATCCACAAAATTAATCGGGTTATTGCTGGTGTAGGCATACAAATGCTGCGTCCATGGATCGAATACGTTTCCAGAATAGGAATCCTGAGAAATGAATCGGCCGGTCTCTGAACTGTAGTACCGAGCATTCGTGTAGTAAAGACCCGTTGAGCTGTCATGTACCGCCCCTGTGAACTTCACATCGTTTTTGAACCCTTTATCGCCATCTTCTTTAAGGTTTCCAAAGTCGTCATAATCGTATCCTTTGACTTGTTTGGCGTCAGAATAGACGACATTGGTCACGCTTCCTCGTAGATCATAGTGATAGAAGAAATAAATAGATAGTCTTTAACAATAAATATTTAAACATGCGTATAGGGTCGATAGCATTTCGACCCCTATCAGGACAATATTTATCCTTAGGTTCATCAAAAACAAAAGTGAAATCTAACAGATCGTTTAGTTTACGCAGAAGATTATTCTTGGAACAACTAAGTTATAAATCTCTATATAAGGACTGAAAGTCATCGATTGTTGTTTTTGAATCATAATAGCCACCCGTTTCAAATTGATAATCTAATTATACAACTAAAAAAGGTATCATTCTCTGAAATTTTTAGAGAATGATACCTTTTATTTTCAAAGGACTTTTTCAGTGCCCTCTTATCAAAACGAGACGCTTCTTTCTTTCTATTTCACTGCACCGAAAACTGGGTTACTTTCGTCAAATTGCTTTAATGTCAATAGTTGTGATACCGTTACAAATTCATATCCTTGATCTTCCAATGCCGAAAGCAGTTCCGGCAATGCTTTGCCAGTGGAGGGATGGATATCATGGAGAAGAACAATGGAATTCGGTACAACTTCATGCTCTACGGTGGTAATCACATCTTGTTCGTTCAAACTTTGCCAATCCAAGGAATCCACTGACCAAAGAATCAGCGGTTCGTTCGCTGCTTGTGCTACTGACTCCACTTTATCATTATAAGCACCGTATGGAGGCCTTATCAGCAAATTCTCCTGACCAGTCGCTTTAGTGATGATCTTCTCTGACTCCTTAATTTGATGTTCGATCTGTTCTTGCCCAAGTTGAGATAAGTCTCGATGATGTAATGTATGATTGGCGATTTCATGGCCATCTTCAGACACTTTTTTCGCAAGATCCGGATAAAAGTCTACTTGGCTACCCAGCATAAAAAAGGTGGCTTTGGCGTAGTGCTCTTTCAATGTCTTGAGTATATCAGGGGTCACCTTAGGGCTAGGTCCGTCATCAAAGGTAAGGGCCACATATTTGCCATTTGGATCTAAAGGTTTTCTTTCTCCATTTTCCTTCGTACTATTTGAACTCTGATGCTCCGTCGGTTCTCCCTGTATGTTAACTGAAAGCTGCGATTGCACTTCCTTCATAGGGATTTTCACTTCTATCCCCCCGGCAGGCACCTGCTGCAATCTCATATTCATCAAAATACATGCGAAAGTAATTCGTATCAATCGACCATTTCCAATCATTCGGATCTTCTAACGCCTTTTCCAGATACTCTTCAAATACGTATGGTGAGAGATTTTTATCATTTTTCAACTGGTCTTTAATCTTTCTTCGTAATAGATCAAGATTCTCCTCACCATCTACCATGTCGTGAATCGTGAGTAACTTTTGGGAAGATGTATCAATATTGAAGATTTTCTTTTTCTCTCTTCCGTTTGCTCCCCCCAGCAAATTGATAGCTTGTAAATTCTACACTATACAGATGTTTTTCCATCTGATGGGTATCGACCGTGATTGTTATATTTGCCCTGTGATCTGTATTCAGGATGGACTTATTCTCATACATCTGATTCATAAACTGTTCTTTCTCTGAAGAAATCCAGTCTTTAATGGTTTTGTTGATTTGTTTATCTTCTGTAATGAGATAACTAATGGAAGAGGTATAGAGGTCCGTTTCCTTCGTCTTTGTTTCAAGCTCCAGACCTGGATATTTACTCCAATCCTTCCTTTGCACCTTTTCTATTGGTTCCGCATCTTTCGGTTGAGTCATACCGATAATTGTCGCACAAATTAATATTGCCGTTATAATTCCAGTGACTAGCCATGTTATTTTTTTACTCATCACGATAGGTCCTTTCTAAAGATCAAATACTAGCTGTTAATGACCTATTATATCATAATGCATTCTGACAATTACCATAGTAAAAAAACTCATAAACATAAATAAAAATGTTTGAATAGTAATGAAAAGAATCAAAATTTCGTTCATCATAAAATTTCCATCTCTTTTAATAACTAAATGGCATTCTCATCCTCATAACAATAAATATTTAAACATGCGTATAAGGTCGATAGCATTTCGACCCCTATCAAGACAATATTTATCCCTAAGTTCATCAAAAACAAAAGTGAAATCTAACAGATCGTTTAGTTTACGCAGAAGATTATTCTCTGGAACAACGTAAACGTCAAATAGCCCAGGGCATGAAATGCATTCTCTGGGCTTACGTTTAGTGAAGTCCTTTTTTCGGCACTCTGCAAGTGGACGGAAGAGTCGTTGACCAAGGTAAGACTTCATCGATTTCTTCTCTATTTTTCAGATCGATATTCGGTAGTGTCTCAAACAAATACAGAAGATAATGATAAGGACTTAACCTGTTCTCTTTGGCTGTTTCCACGACACTATACATGATGGCACTTCCCCGAGCACCTCGCGGTGTATTGGAGAACATCCAATTCTCCCTTCCGATGACAAAGGGCTTAATGGAACGCTCACTTCGGTTATTATCGATAACCAAATTACCATCCAATAACATGAGTAACGTGTAAAAAGTATGCGGGGATTATTTGACGCTTACGAATATGCATCGATCACCAACTATATAAGGTTGTACGTCTGAGGGAATGAACGTTCCTACACCATGAGAACGAAAGAATTCATGCTCTACCATCATCCACCGTATATTTCCATGTTAATCGTTAACACTAAGCTTATGTAACATCAATAAAAAATAACCAGCCCCTCAATATGAGAGACTGGTGTTATGAAGATGCATGATTATTTTCCGATGAACTGCTGAGTCCAATAGTTACCGTTTTCTACATAACCCACTCCGATGTGAGTGAAGTTAGAGCTTAAGATATTTTTACGGTGACCATCACTATTCATCCACGCTTGTACTACTTCTTCTGGAGTAGTCTGACCCATAGCAATGTTTTCACCGGCAGAATTATATTGAATGCCGAATTGCTTCATCATATCAAATGGTGAACCATATGTCGGGCTATCGTGAGAAAAGTAGTTATTCGCCTGCATGTCACGAGATTTTTCACGGGCAACCTTGCTTAGCTCAGTATCTACTTTAAGAGCTGGAAGACCTTGCTTTGCACGCTCTTGGTTTGTTAACTCGACTACTTTTTGCTCGTATTGACTCAATTGACCTGCTTCTTCACTTGCCTGCTGCTGCTTCTGCTCATTTGCTGCAGGCGCAGGAGCTGGTGCTGGAGCCTCTCGTTTTGGTGCTTCTTTCTGTTCAGGAGCAGGAGCTTCTGCTTTAGGTGCTTCCTTCTGTTCAGGAGCAGGGGCTTCTGCTTTAGGTGCTGCATCAGCTGGCGCAGGAGCGGCCTGGCCTTGAGGTACATGCCCTTTTAACAGCTCTTGAATATTGATGTTCTTGCCATCAATTTGATATTTTGCTAGAGTATCCTGTACAAATTTATTTACATCTTCTTGATTACCACTATATATAAATGCGTTCACTTGATGTGCAACCTTATCTGTCGGGAATGGTGCTGCAGCGTCAGCTTTACCTCCCGCAAACGGTGCTGCTAATAGAGTGAATGCTGTTGCAGTTGAAATAATCATTTTCTTGTTCATAAAAATGAATTCCTCCTTAGTGAATGTGTTTTTCCCTGTTGCACATTCATCATACCACCCTATTTTTGTTACATTTACGGGAAAAGTTGGGAAAGAGGAATCAATTGTTCTGTTTTGAAAACCAATTTCACTATAGCACAATAGTAATCACTGATTCTAGTAGGATGAATGGGACTTTACCATTGATTAACTTTCATTTCCAACGTTAGAATAATTAGTTTTGAAGACTAATAATTACCTGTATATCAATATTGACAACATTTTAAAGACCCTCATTTTGTAACGGATGTTACAGTAACATTTCACGAAGACTGTAATTTTATCCTAATGATAGGTATTCGTTACATTTTTTGTCAGATTCAATCATTAAATATCCTTCTACATTAAATCCATGACGGATTAGTTGCCTGACTCCTACATTACATTCAATTGGATTGCTCCCCATTACCAAGATGGGACCATCAGGGATATCATGTGAATGCCTTTTAATATATCCACATGGAATTGCCACGATGTTAGGGCAGTTTCCCCTAGATGAATCTTGATAATCCCTCACATCCACAATGACATGACGGGAAGATACCTCGGGGGAAGTCCACTGCTTTATTCTTACAGGAAAATAACGATAGTACATCATATAAGATAGGACACTAAATATAAGTAAGCTTATCAATAGCATACCTGCATCATCCTTTACACTAATCTAGAAATCATTATATACATACACAGGTATATAAGGAAGGAAAATGCTCAAATGGTTACGATAGATAATTCAACCATAAGAACGTCGTCATGAATCTTTACTGCTGCCATCCATTCTATGTACGTTTATGTAAGATGTGATGTCAACCTGCCCTTATTCTACCCCTCTCTCGATCATATCAATATGTATTTGTACCAATGCCACTTTCTCATCATTAGTCAGTTCCGATTCAATGATTCTCTTCGTAGCGGATAAATATTTTTCAGTTTTTGACTTACGAACTCTTGGATGACTGTTGCCGTCAAGTAATTCATATAAAACGGTTTCCTTGAGGATTTCTTCTGAAGTAGAACCGTCCGTTTCTAATAACCTGTTCTTCCAAACCTTCCTGTAGGCCTCTAATAATTCATCGAATGATTGTGATCTCATGTCCCAACTACCTTTACATAAAAAGTTTAATTCCAAAGCATACTATTAAAAAAGAGGAAAGGTGATGTTCATGTCTACACCCTATCGCTGTCCAAGCTGCAAGACGAATCGTACCCGATTTAACATTATACAACAAGTATCTCAGAGTGTGAAACTTGATCCAGCCTCGGGAGAAGTAGTTCAAAATTATGAAGAAGGGCAACTCGAACCGTTTCATCTCGCATACAATGGGCCGGAGTTAAAAGTTCAATGTGCCGCTTGCGGACTGGTGGAAGATGAAATGACATTTAAAAAATTCGGAGAAAGTTCGGTGCAATGAATCGAAGGGTAAAAGAGTGGCTCGAAATTCGAGACAGCACTTTTACCCTTCTTTTTATTTAAGTGGGAATCAATCAATGATTGGACGCTTCTTTAAGCGATGAATCTTTTTCTTCATCGGCTATGTCTTTATTCGACATTCTTAAAGGGATTTCGTTCATAAAGAACGTTAAAACCAATCCAAGGAGAAGGATGACCGCTCCAATAAAGAAGACATTCGTCAGAGCAAAACTTAATGACTCCCTGACACCGTCCAATATCGAGGAGTAAACCCCCTGATATTCAGGTGGTAAGGTTGATTGCAGTTCTTTCAACTTTTCACTGTTCATAATGTTTTGAGGATCCTGGAGTTGTTTGAATACTTCACTGGTTTCGGGAGTCATGTGTAATGGTAAATCCTTCACCTCAGCCATTTTCTCCGTCATTCTGGATGACATGGATGTATTCATCACTGTACCCATGATAGCCACACCAATCGTTCCTCCAATCTGCCTGAATAATTGAGTGGCAGCAGTGGACACACCGAGGAATTTATGTTGGACTGCGTTTTGAACGGTTAAGGTAAACACAGGGAAACTCAATCCAAGACCAGTCCCTACAATAATGATGTTTACAAGAGCTGTTGAATTGGTGGTATTGGAATCCATAAAAGATAAGAGGATCATTCCAATACTCATGACCAATAATCCTATAAGGGCAAGGAACTTATATTTGCCTGTCTTTGTGATCATCTGACCACCTACTGTACTTGCTATCACCATACTTAATGTCATCGGCATCATTACCAAGCCTGACTTTGTTGCAGATGTCCCCATGACTCCTTGAATAAAGAACGGCATATACATGATGGCTCCAAACATTCCTGCTCCCAGAATAAAGCCGATGATATTAGATAATGTAAACACCTTATTTTTAAATAAATGAAGAGGCAGAACTGGATTACTTGCTTTCGTTTCCGTAATGATAAATAACACAAATGAGATTATCGTCGCTGACAGTAACCCTATAATCGGCAGGGAAACCCATTCATACTCATTTCCTCCCCACGTAAATGCCAATAGTAACGGGATAATGGTCAAAGTAAGCATAATCGAACCTAGATAGTCCACTTTCAGCCCTTTATTTGGCGTCTGTGAAGGGAACATCTTATAAATCATACCAAAAGCAATGAATCCTACAGGAAGGAAAACCCAGAATACCCAGTGCCAATCTGCATTATCAACGATCCAGCCGCCCAAGGTCGGGCCAAATACACTCGCAAGGCCGAATACACTGCTCATTAACCCTTGCCACTTGCCCCGCTCCCTTGGAGAGAACAGGTCGCCTACGGCCGTAAATGCGGTAGACATGATCATCCCGGCCCCAAATCCCTGAATACCCCTGAATATGATTAATTGAAAAATGGAAGAGGAAAGACCATTCAAGAATGAACCAACCATAAAGACACCTATTCCAAGAAGAATAAACGGCTTTCTTCCATACATATCAGATAATTTCCCCACCAGGATGGCAGTGACCGAACTCGTTAACATGAAAATTGTAAATACCCAACTATAATAATCAATTCCACCTATTTCTGAAATGATCCTTGGTAAGGCAGTTCCTACAATCGTTTGATTTAATGCAGCGAATAACATAGCTGACATGATGGCTATCATAATCATTACTTTTTTTCGTTGTTCTAAATGCTCCATATATTATGCCTCCCTTAATATTGAATTTATGAATAGTTAACCTACTTAAGTAAATGGACAAAATGGAGGGGGCGACCGTCTGGTCAACCCCATGTGCAAGATACATCTTTACATTATTTACGATTGGATGAATGCAATAATTTCTCAAACAGTTCAATTAAGTGCTGTATTTCTTCTTTATCAAACGTTTGAAATAATTCCTGGAAATATTGAGACTTCTTATCCTCACATTGGACCAGGACTTCAATGCCTTGAGGGGTAAGGGCCAACTCTACCACTCTACGATCTTCGTTCGATCTTTGTCTCGTAATATAGCGCTTCTCTACTAAGGTATCTGTAATGGATGTAATGTGGCTTGCCGATACTTCCATACGTTTAGAAATTTCGGAGGATTTCAATGCTCCATTTTCCCTGATGAGTTGAAGGACTCTAAATTCTCCATTGGAAATGAACTCCCCAAAGATGGTTCGAATATCAGATCGCATCATTCTAAATACGGACCTAAATAAGCCCTCTAACTCGAACAATTCTTTTCCCACTAAAAAACGACCTTTCTTAAACTCAATAAATAATTCACTAAGTTAACTTTTTTAATTTTATCTTTTTTCTTCCCGGGTGTCAATGTTATGAGCCCGTCATCATCATGATAACCTTTACTCCCAACCTGGAAGAAACAATGATAAAAACCGATAATCCTGTTCCACACAACATTCCAGTAAGCAAACGTAAAAGATTCGTACTTTTTCTCCATTTCCAAAGCTGAGTGAATCCGTCCACTAAAAGTGGTATGATCAAAAGCCCTCCGTAAATCAAATGATTGAAAACCAACCCTGGGCAGAACATCCAAATGATCGGTGCACCTAAAAGCATTCCTATGAGGATGCCCATACACCTGAAACATAGGGGGAATTGCACCCCCCTTACGAATAGTGAACGTTCAGGCAATCTGTGACATGGCATAAAGTTCAGGATTTCTTTCATTCCGTTTTCCTCCTACGGGGAGCAGTCAGGGGTGCAGTCACAATTAGGTGAATCACAATCCAACCGTTTCATCACAGGTGGTGAAGGTAGACAATCCGGTGAATACATGCCACAGTCCCAACAATCATAAGACCTATCCTTTTTATGCTTTTTCCTTTCATAGTACACAACGGTTGTCAAAAACATGACAACACTGAGTGCAATCAACCCGATAAAGATCATAAATTGCAGTTTAGACTCATAAATACTCAACCCATAAATTCCACTGATAAGAAAAATAAGTTCAATACTAAACAAAAGAAAAACCATAAACGTTTCTCCCCATATACCGTTATTCGATTATGTCTATTTCTTCTAATGAACGTATTAATTCTGACTTATGTAAATTTTCTCCTATTATGACAAAATTGGTTGGATAATTCATATCCCCTGGCATGAAAAGGGGCATACCATATGAATATTGAAACAGGGTTGGATATTTGCGTCCCTGCAATGGAACATAACCCTTCATTCTGTATATGCCGTCCGGCTGATTTTGGAGCCATTCTTCAAATACTTCACCATTAACCGTTCCCCTAAAGGTATATATCACTGCCTGTAAGGATAATTGTTCACCGATGGATGCTTTCTCATATGAATCGAACGAGCTTTCAACTGACAATGCGAATAAATCTTTCAATGCTACCTTAGAGTAGTTGGTTAAATATACCTTTGCATGTTGGTTGATTTGTTGGAGTTCATAAGAGAATCTCCCCTGTTCCATTTCTGTTAGCAAATCCATTTTATTCGCGACAATATATTGAGCGTGACGTATTTGTTCTCTCATCAAATGGAGAACCGCCGGGCTGAATTGATCCCGGTTTTTCCATTGTAATCCATCCACTACTGTGACAATTCCCTTAAATTCAAATTGATTGGCAAACAGGGGCGATAGAATGGAATCGACAACTTCAACAGGATGAGCTGCTCCAGTCGTCTCTATCACTAATACATCAAAATCTTCGTTCATAAGTAACTCTTGAAGCTGGGATTCAAGCTTCTCTGAAATGGTGCAGCATATACACCCGTCAAGCAACTCCCTTAATGCCATATCTTCCTCGACTTCATCACTATCTATGGATACATTGCCTAATTCGTTCATTAAAACTGCCGGTTTTCTATCTTGTTCTTTTAAAGCACGCAGAAAACTTTTCAATAACGTCGTTTTACCACTACCAAGAAATCCGGAAAGTATGTAAACATCTTTTTTCATGGTATCTTCCTTTCTATAGATCTATCCATAGTTTATTAGAAAGTGGGTATGAACACAATGAATGAAAGTTCCAAACCATAATATAGCATAGAACACCAGTAAGAAAAGAAGCAACCTTTACGTGATTTCTTATCTTTACATGCATAGAATGAAATAAACAGGAACAGAATGTGTTGTCCTTATCAAAAATGTATCGATCCTGTATTCGAACATCGATCAAAAGTGTCCATTCCGAGAAATCATTCACCGCGAACACGCTAAAGGTGGGGTTGCCAATGTACTATGAGAAGATTGTTCCGATTAAATTGAGAGACTTCTTGAAAAATCCTTCTCATGAAACGTTGAAGGATTTGTTATTTCATAATACTGGTGAAACGGATTACGTGGATTTTAAATCAGATTGGATTGAATTCACAAAGATGGCTAAGCATATCTTGGCGATCTCCAATACAGGTGGTGGATGCATTATTGTAGGTGTAATGCAGGATGACGATGGGTCATTGGACTTGAAGGGATTGTCGGATGAGGAATTTTTAGATAAGGCAGACGTTGATAATAAGCTTCAACACCTGCTTCCCAAATCTCTTCGCTATAGAACGGAAGATTTCATTTTTCCTAAAGGTCTGCATCCCTTGTTGGAATTAAAACGTTTTCAGGTTCTGATCATCGATTATGACCCTCGTTACGTCCCTTACACATCCATTGTGACAAGAGGTGAACTGCGCTATGGAGCCATCTATGCGAGGCAGGGAACAAAGACGGTCGAAGCCACACACGACAAATTGGTGGATGTCATTCTTCGAAAGGTCCAGTCTGGTGGTTCTGACAGCGATGAACGTACATTAAAAGAGCACCTTGAACACCTAAAAGTTCTTCATCATGAACATAGTCATGCGGAAGACCGTAAGTACAAGAACTATTTACATGATTTGATTATAAGAAAAATGAAGAAGATCGAGTCTTATCTGGACCTTGATTCTTCTGAGTTCCACTCATGGTAATTCACTCAACGGACTTAAGGAAGTGTTCGATGGCTTCTTGATTTTTCGTTTCATCCATGTCTAGTACGAGACCAGCGTGAACGGTGGAAAGATCCGTAAAGCTTCCTTCAATGGGAATACGCAGTGTATCTACTTTTTGTAAAGGATTCATCATGAATGATAAGCCATACTTAATCACTTCACTGATAGGGGTAGAGGTTTCAACGTTCTTGAAGCCTTCTCTCATTAAGGAAATTGCGGTTGTAATCCCTTCGCCGGACTCCATCTGATCCTTCAGACTTTTTTCTGCCAATGCCATAATTTCCTGCTGTCGCTCCACTCTGCCGAAGTCACTCTCAATATCCCCCCTAAACCTCACGTATTGTAATATTTCCTCTCCTTTTAATTGTTGTCTACCGGAATCCTTTGACCATTTCCAATGTTTAATCATCGGTTCAGTTATTGTGACTTCTACTCCATTAGGAAAGACAAGATCCATAACATTGATAAAATGATTGAAGTCTACTTTGATGGAATGCTGAACATCTATATTGAAATTCTCACGTATCGTTTCAGCCAGAAGCTCTTCCCCACCCCATGAATAGGCATGATTAATTTTACTCTTATGGTATCCCGGTATGTTCACGTAAGTATCCCTCATGATGGACACGACTTTCATGACAGATGATTGCGGAGTATATTGAGCAACCATCAGAACATCCGCACGGGCAGGTTCGTTTTCCCTCTGATCCGATCCAATTAACAGTACGTTAACCGGTGCTTTATTTTCATCTGGAAGCAAAGAAAAAAAGGGTTCATCTTTTTCATTTGATAAAAGCTTTTCTGTTGACGTGCCTTGTCTGTTTGTCTGTTGTCTCCAATCTTGAAAGAAAGGTGAACAACTCACAATAAAGACGACAGAAAATAGTAATGCCATGGGAAGCACCGTTTTTTTCATAAAGATCACCTCATATATACTCTCATTGTCGGTAAAGCTTCACGATTCTATACGAGTAATAACAATCCAATAAAAAAAGACCCCAGGCAGCATCACCTGAGATCTTCCAATGCTCTTAGTTTTTTTTTGTTCAATTCCTCAATGGCTTTCTTCACTTGAGGATCGTTTTCTTTCAGTTTGTCACGTAGATTAGACATGAGCTTTAAGGTCGTCTCTGCATTTAACGTTCCGGTAACGTCTAATTCATTCTTTTCCTGGAACTGCTTAACCGCTTTTGTCGTCTCTTCATCATAATATCCATCTACATTTCCTGGATTCAAATCAAGGGCATTGAGCATTTGTTCTGCTGTTTTCACTTGATCTGATAGGTCTGATTCCTTAAGTTCCTCATCAGGATTGATATAAGGAAGCTGTGCATATTCCGGCATCTTCACTTCAATATCCGGTGTGATCCCCTTTTCATGAATCCAATTGCCTTCAGGAGTCAACCATTTGGCAGTTGTAAATTTCATATTGGAGCCATCCTTGAAGTTTTCTGCTGTTTGCACCGTTCCTTTACCAAAGGACTTTGTGCCTACAAGAGGAATATCATTTGATTCATTCACAGCCGCTGCCAAGATTTCTGCAGCACTTGCGCTACCTCCATCAATCAGAACGGCTGTTGGAATGTCTATCTTCTGCCCGGATTCTGAAATATATTTTTCCACTTTCCCATTGCTGTCTTCCACTTGGAATAATACTTCGCCTTCAGGTACAAACAAGTTGGAAATTTTAACAGCTTGATCAAGTAATCCACCTGGATTTTGTCTTAAATCAAGAACCAGTTTCTTCATGCCTTTATCGTTCATATCATTTAAAGCTTCGGTTAATTCTTTATAGGTATTTTCCGAGAAGCTTGTAATTTGGATTTCAGCAACGCCATTCTCTTTCATTTCTGCATACACGGTTTCAATCGGAATTTCATCCCTTGTGATGGTCACTTGCATGGGCTTTTCCTGACCTGGCCGCTGGATGGTCAGAGTAACCTTTGTCCCTTTTTCACCGCGTATCAGAAGAACTGCATCGGTTACGGACATTCCTTGAATACTCTTGTCATCCACTTTCGTGATCTTATCATTCGGCTGTAAACCGGCTTTCTCAGCAGGAGAGCCTTTAATTGGAGACACGATGGATATATATCCTTCTTTCTCCTGGATTTCAGCTCCTATTCCTTCAAATGAAGAAGAGATGCTTTCCTGGAATTTCTTTGCTTCTTCTACATCCATATAATCAGAATAAGGATCGCCAATACTATCCAGCATTCCATTAATAGCACCGTTCACCAAGGTGTCCTGGTCAAGATCCTTATAGTAATTTTCATTTAACTTGTCATAAGCTTCATACAGTTTCTGAAACTCTGAACGTTCTGGTACCCCTACATTTACTGCTTTTTCATCTCCAAAAGCAAGTGCAAATGTTGTAATTCCAGCAGTTGCAAACACCAGGAAGAAAAGAAGCATAACAAATTTGAATTTTTTAATTTTTATAAAGCTCGTTTGATTTTCTTGTTCCGTGTGATCTTGTTCCAAAGCTTCCACCACTTTCGTTGCTATGTTCCATTTGCGAATTTCCGTTTAGAATATCATGAATCGTCATTATGAGCAATCTTGTGCCCATAGCTTCTTTATTCTATCAGCTTTTCCATCTTAACGAAAGGAAAATCCGCTGTCATGATTATGATGTGTCAATAGTGTTGTAAAAAAACCTACTGTACTGACAGCCAATAATGAATACAAAAACGATTCGACTCCTATCACCGGCCAGCCTACCATTAACACAAGGCCATCAATGACAAAGATGATTTTTCCCACGTTCATCTTTACACTCCTGCCGATCAGCTGTGCCAATAAGTCCGTGCCACCCGTCGCAGAATTCCCCCTTAACATCATACCGATGCCTATACCTACAAAGGCACCTCCGCACAATGCGCTGCCCATGGGTGGAAGGATGAAGGCATCTTTCCATTGATAAATAACATCGATCATCAAAGATGATAACCATAGGCCATGAATACTATTATAAAACAGTCTTCTATCCATAAAAAACGCTAACATATAGAGAGGAATGCTTAAAATGATCATTGTCAGGCCTGGCTTGAACCCGAACCAATAATGTGAAATGAGTCCTATCCCTATCATTCCCCCATCCAGAAAATGATGGGGCACAAAAAATAAATTGATGCCTATCCCTACCAAAACACTGCCCAACACAATGATACCGAAATCTCTCCCCATACCTTTCCCCCATTTACAGTAGCTTGGACACCCTCTATTACTGTTGTATGAGTGGATGGTGTAAATCATTATTGATTTTCACTGAACGTCTAAACTTCCTTGTTTATATGCCTTCTTTGAATGGAAAAAAAGAAGCAATAGGGGGAATAGGAAACCTACAATCATTTTGTAAATTAACGCGACCTGGATGAATTGTTGAAAAAAAGCAGTATTGGGGTAGATGATGATGGAAAAATACCAAGTGATGCCACCAAGTGGAAAGACACTCAGTTTAACACTTCTAAACTTGAAAAGGTGGGTTAATGACAAACAGGTAACATAGTAGCAGAGAAGCAGCTTGATGAATAAACTGATGATCCAGACAGCAGCAATGATCACTTCTACTCTTTCAAATATGTTCGCCACATTTATCTTCTGGGCTAATAAAAAGGTGGGATAAATATAATGTGATGATAAATCATGTCCGAATACACCAATGATCAATACCGTAATGATAATAAGGATAGCCCCTCCTACAGCCCCTCCTTTCAACAGGGATTTAAGAGCATGATCCCTTTCGTTCACATGGGGAAGAATCATCATGAATATAACCATTTCCAAGTACGGTAATGAAAAAATGGACAATGAACTCTTCAATATGGGTTTCACGCCGGAACGGGCAACGGGCTCCAGATGATGCCAATCCACTTCAGGGATGATAAACATAAAGAAAATCAAACATAAGATGATGAACGTAGGGTATAAGGTTTCTGTCGTTCTTGCTATCACCTCCAACCCCTGCCTGGCACCGTAAAGGATGGGAATAAGAAATAACAGATGAATGTATTCCTTCGGGGTCACCTTCAATACGGATTCTGCTAAAAAATCCCCGAGATTACTCAAGACCTGGGCACTCAATAAGAAAAAATACAAAAAATAGATAGTGTTCACTATTTTACCCGCAACTGGCCCAAGTACATCGTCATGAATTTGAAACATATTTTTGTAGGAGTGTTTCTTCGAAATGATATAGTAAAGAACGAATAAAAACATCCCTGCCGCTGTTCCAATCAATCCCGATATCCACCCATCATTCTGTGCCTTAATCAGTGCAGGCGGGATCAATAAAATCGTACTGCCAATGGCATACATCAGGGTCAATAGATAAAGTTGATAAGGTGTAATTCTGATCATATCTGATTTCAACTCCAGCCCCTCCTATACCAGGCATACATTTCATTAAGCTGATTGTTTAGAATGAAGTTTTTTCTTTATTTTCAAGGAAAATAGGCCCAACAGAGGGATAAACAGACCGAACAACAGGGTGTAAGAGAGGATGACTTCATTTACAAACATGGTAAAAAAAGCAATATCAGGGTAGATCGTCACAGAAAAATATAAGATCGGAACAAGTAACGGAAAGATCAAAACAGTATGGTTTTTCACGTGTAAGATTTCTCCTAATCCGTACACAGTAGAATAAAAACAAATCAGAACCTTAAAAAATAAACTCATGATCCATACAGCCGCTGCCACCACCTCCACTCTTTGCAAAAAGTCTGCGATGTTTATTTTTTTGGCCAACACATAGGTTGGATAAGGCAGATGGGAGGAAAAAGAATATCCCAACACCAATATAATAAGGAATGTCAATGAAATCAGAATAATACCTCCTGCTAGTCCTCCGACTAAAAAGGATTTCCCAATCTTCGTTTGTTCCACTACATAGGTTGAAATCAATATTAGTGCAAACATTTCCATATAAGGAACTGTGAGAGTAGACAATGCCCCTTTTACGACAGGCTTCATTCCTTCTCCCAAAATGGGTTCTAAATTAACCAATTGCCCTTCCGGTATTAAAAAAATCACCAGGAATACTAAAAGTATGATGAACGTGGGATATATCACTTCAGCAGAACGGGCAATCACTTCAATCCCCTGCTTCACTCCATATGCCACCGGGATCAAAAAGAGCATATGGATATACATTTTAGGTGTCTCAACCATAATCTGAGTGACCATGAAATCCCCTAAGTTACTTAATACTTCACAGGTCAGAAAAAAGAGAAAAAGAAAATAAAAAATGGAAATCACCCTGCCTACGAGTGTCCCAAATGCCTTTTCCAGGATAGAGAACCAAGAGAGACCAGGATTGAGTTTAATTAAAGAAACATATATATAGATAACCGATAAACCAAGTGCAACACCGATGATTCCTGATATCCAGCCATCCTGCAGACTTGCGTTAATCAAAGCCGGCGGGGTTAACAGGATTGAACTTCCTATCGCGAAAAACAAAACCAGCAGCTGGAATTGTCGAGAGGATATTTTTTCTACTTGGTTATCCATGTTTCATACTCCTTATTTAAACAGTTTATTGATCCAATCTGTTACAGGCTTAAAGACGAAAATGATGGCCTCCAGTGGGTTGGGGACCTCTATATGAAAAGCTTCTGCTACAAATAAACTTATCCCAAACAGGATAATTGATACATACACCGCCAATTCTTTCCTGGATTTCTTAAGGTGAGGAAAATCAACGAAGAACATAATGAAGGAAACGGATAGTATGATTAAGACGTTTACCACTGGATTCACCTCCTAGTCCTCAAGGGCCTCACCTAACGTTCCTGTATTATGAATCTTTGCTTTAACGTTTACTTTTGAACGGATGTCAGGGAATAATTCATCCCACTCATCTTGATGCTTCTTCCAATATGATGGCTCTTTGCGGTGGAGAGCGCTCCCAAATCCTATGATATCGGAATGAAACTCTTTTTGAGACACTTTGATACTGTCTTCAACGGACGATTTGATGTTGTCTGCCAGTTGATTTTGTATGCTTTCCAACACTTGTAAATCGGACGGATTCAATTTACATTCCACATCGACAAGATTGCCCTCGACTTCAATCTCACTCAGAATGACCGGGGATTTCTTATCGATCCTTGCTGTGAGTTTACTATCCGTCCGGATGATTTCCACCGTCAGCTTCCCTTCATGACTACCTGGGCAATTCAAGACTTCTGTGCTGCTTATAATATTCCCTTGTGAATAATTGTATCCTTTACTCTGTTTCTCATTAAACCACCCGACCAATTGATCGTCTTTGAATACGGCTAAATTATCCAGGATCACTTTCGTTTCAGGAATGGAAGATTCAATATTCCCTGAAGTTCTCCCCACTAGAGGATCACCTTCCAATATAACTCCTGTAATGGCTAGTTCTTTCCCTTTGGTACTTAAGTCCTCCAGCATTTCATCAAATTTATAGGCGGTCACGCTTCCGTAATGCTCATTGGACGAAGTAATCATTGATTTTAACGAAAGAGCCGGGATAGGTTCTATGTATGTTAAAATAGACAGTACGTCTTTGGCACTTTGATTCTTGGAAACGACAACATAGAAATCATTTCTTAATTCGTGATCCCTTATCAGAGGATCAAGGAGACTTTTCAAACCTTCCTTTACCAATTCCTCATCAAGGACCAATAATTGAACGTGTGCAAAGTATACTTTTCTAGGGGTTAATTTCGTCAGTTTCCTCCATGCCTCGAATAACGTTTCCCCTTCGGCAGAAGTGGATCTTACTGTGGCTCCAACGGCTCCTTTTTTCGTAGCCTGTGAAGAAGTAGTAGGGTTTATCAACTGAACGGTAAAGGAATAGCCATTGTCTGTTTTATCCACTCCGATTGCCAGTGCAATGACCAACTCGTTAAGTTCCCTTCGATTCCAGCAACCTGTAAGCAGGATGATGGCAAGAAAAACAATGGCAACCTTTTTTACATGCTTCACCTGCTTACTTCCTCCTTTCACCATTAATTTTTTTGAAATTTATTCTTCGATTGCTGCCTTGTCAAATTTGCTTGATTGATTAACCTGGGACGTGTCGTTAACCACTTTAATGGCAAATGGAAAATGGCATCTTTTTGATCCGTTTTATTATATGGAGCAATTGGCGTCATATAGGGGACACCAAATGATCTTAAGCTGCATAAATGGATGACTAACAAAAACAATCCTACCGTCACCCCGTACAACCCAAACGAAGCAGCCAATATCATAAAGGCAAACCTTAATCCCCTAACCGCGATGGCCAGATTATAAGCTGGAAAGACGAAGGTGGATATGGCTGTAATAGACACCACGATGACCATGGCAGGGGTCACAAACCCGGCTTCTACCGCCGCCTGACCGATAACGAGGGCACCGACAATGGAAATGGCCTGCCCTACTGCCTTTGGCATCCGTATCCCGGCTTCCCTTAAGATTTCAAAAGTCAACTCCATAATCAAAGCTTCCACGAACGCAGGAAAGGGCACTCCTTCCCTTTGGGCAGCCAGGGTAATCATTAATGGTGTCGGTATCAATTCCTGGTGAAACGTTTTAATCGCGATGAACATGGATGGACTTAGCAGTGCCAGAAAGAAGGCTGCATATCGGAGCATCCTCATGAGACCGAAGTCCGACCGCTGATAGTAGTCCTCTGATGATTGAAGGAATTGCGGAAACACCACTGGTACTAGAAGGACAAAAGGAGTTCCATCCACTAAGATGGCGACCCTCCCTTCGATCATCCCTGCTGCAACCACGTCGGGCCGCTCTGAGTTAAAAATGGTTGGAAATGGTGAGATGGTGCTGTCCTGGATCAATTCTTCAATGTATGCACTCTCAAGAATACTGTCAATATCGATTTCATCTATTCTCCGCCGCACTTCATCCACAATGGTCTGATTTACGATCCCATTGATGTACATAATGTTTATTTCTGTCTTCGTGTATCTTCCTACAGTCTTCGATTCTAGTCTCACATTCTCATTTTTTATTTTTCTTCTGATCAATGTACTATTCGTCCGAATGTCCTCTGTAAACCCTTCCTGGGGTCCTCTTACAACACTCTGTGTCTGTGGCTCCCCGACGTTCCGTTTAGTCGGATCCTTCGTCTTGGCGATGATTGATTGGTTATACCCTTGGATAAAAATAGCCGTTTCTCCTGAGAGAACATTGGAAAACACTTCCTCAAATAAGTCCGTTTGGGTAATATCCCCAATTGTCAAACTTGTATCAGAGATACTTGAAATCAGGGCACCAGGGTCTTCAATCACCTTCGTAGTACCAAACCAGTCCAACAGTGACTTGATCACGCTGTCTTGTACCTGCTGTGATCCTGCTAATCCCTCCATATATACAATGACCATTGAAACATCCGGATGTGGATGGAGCTTCCGGGTTACAAGATCTGCACTCTCTCCAAATACTTCTTTCAGGTAAGAGATATTGATATCCAGGTTTGTCTGAATTTCTTTATATTCGGGGCCGCTCAGATTATCAATGGTTTCAACAGGCTCATCTCTTATATATCGCGGATTCTTTTTTTGTCTCTTCTTTTTAGGAATAATTTTTATTGGTGTCATTAGTCTGTACCACCTTAAAATCCAGCCTTTAATCATAATGTCTGCAAATTCCTGCCAAATATTCACACCCTTTACCAAATGCTTCTACTGTTGCACCATATAAAAACATGTCTACTAATAGAAAATGACCGGAAGGATAATCTTCCGGCCACTTTCATATTTCTTTGACGTTTTTAAAGTATTCTTCCAAAGTCCAGTCATTTTTTTTGATTACGTTTGCAGCTTCCTGCCCTACATATCGGAAATGCCATGGTTCGTACTGATATTGTGTTACTTCCACTTTATCTTCAGGGTATCGGAGGATGAATCCGTACTCATGGGCATTCTCTTCAAGCCATTTCCCTTCTTTTGTATCTCCGAATTCAATGTTCACTTGAAAATCATTGCTTTTGCTTGAAATGTCGATTGCCAAACCAGATTGATGTTCACTTTGTCCTGGTGGGGCAACAGCCATGACTGCTTTTTCTTCCCCGAATTGTGAGATCTCTCTTTCCAGTAACATTTCCTGGTATTCGTAGGAACGATAACCGGAAATCGCTGTTAGATAAACCTCGTCGGCTTCTGCATCAGCAAATAGCCGTTCAAGCTGTTGGGCAGCTTCTTTCCTAAGATATGCCTTTTCAATTTCCTGATTTCCGAAAACAAAAGGTACGTTGGGGCGTGTTAAGTCATCGGGCTTATAGTCGCCAAAAGCATATTCCTTATTGACAAGTGCTAATAGGTTATCAGGATTTTGAATGACCTGTTTCCCATCCACCAGTTTTACCTCATTAAAATATTGAGATTCTAATTGAAGTTCAGGAGGAACAGATTCCTCACTTGTCTCCGCATCTTTCGATTCATCAGAATGTTGATTCGCATCTTCTGTATGTTCGGAAGGTTGCTGATTTGAATCATTATTCTTTCCTGACATTTCTTCTTTCTGTTTTTCACCAAACAAATCTTGTGACCACTCCTGTATAGACCCACAACCAGTTAGAATAAGCAGGGCAGCAGCAGTAACCAAGATGATTTTCTTCATATTCTCACCCAGTTTCTCATTATTGTTCTTTTGACATTTTATCACGTTTAAAGATCCATGTATGCAGGATAAACATCACAATAAAAAAACTGCTTATAACCGTTCAGTTGATAAGCAGTTTTTTTATTGTCATGCTTTCTAATCCATTTATTCGTTGATAGCCGCTTCTAAAGCCACCTCGATCATTTCGTTAAACGTTGATTGACGTTCTTCTGAAGTTGTTTCCTCTCCAGTTAAAATATGATCACTTACTGTAAGGACAGAAAGGGCATTACGTCCGTATTTAGCCGCTAGCGTATAAAGGGCAGATGTTTCCATTTCAATTGCCAGTATACCGTATTGAGCCCATTTTTCATGATCAGCATTGTCATTATAGAACATATCTGCTGTAAATACATTACCTACCTTTAAATTTAGACCTTTTTCCACACCGGCGTCATAGGCACGTTTAAGCAGATCAAAATTAGCCGTTGGTGCATAATCGATTCCATTGAAGGTCAAACGGTTCATTTGTGAATCGGTTGATGAGGTCATGGCAAGAATGACATCCCGAACTTTCACATCTTTTTGGATGGCACCACAAGTACCCACCCTGATCAAGTTCTTTACGTTATAGCTTTGCATTAGTTCGTTAATATAAATCGAAATGGAAGGAACACCCATCCCTGTTCCCTGAACAGAGATTCTTTTTCCTTTGTATGTTCCTGTATACCCAAACATATTTCGGACTTCGTTATAGCATGTTGGATTTTCAAGAAATGTTTCGGCAATATACTTTGCTCTAAGTGGATCCCCTGGTAATAGAACCGTTTCTGCTATTTCGTTTTCTTTTGCATTAATATGTATACTCATTTTTCTTTTCCTCCTAACAAGAGTGTTGAAACACCATTGTAATCCTTTTTCATTTCTTATGCAACGCTTGAAAATGGAAGGATAGGAAGCGCTGTCACAGGTCAAACTAATTTCAGAAGGAGTGATTATGATGTCCAAAGAGAAAATGAGTAAAAAATTGAAACAGGCTGTGCAGCACGCAAATGAAACAAATCCTTCTAGACGGACGGGAACACAACCTAACTCTTCGAGGACTGAAAGACTTAAATCATAACGGGGAGGAAGATTGATATGGGTAAAAAACACAGGAACCGGGTCAATGCTCCAAAGAAGAATAATCATATTCCAAAAGAAGCTCTGGATGCTGAACACAATGCGAACGGCAAGGAACATTCAGCCCTGAAACGGAAAAACGGTCCAGGCAATCACTTATAAGATAAAAAATAAAGGAAAGAATCCCTTTTGGAGATTCTTTCCTTTTCAGCTTGGTTACAGCCTTAGTGAATCACAATCCGATTCACCCTTTTCCACCCGTTTGACTGAAGGCGATAATAATAGTGGCCTCTCCGTCCTTCATCGATAAAGATAATATCACGTGTCGCCATATATCTGCCTTGATAATCTTTAGGCATTAAATCCGGCACATTAAACATTCTGAATGTCTCATACAAAGCTTCTTGATGATTATTTGCCTCCATGGAGATACGATAAACCTCTTCATAACCTTTATCCTCTCCATAATTAGGCGTTTGGAAAATGGTCACGTCATAAGTCGATCTCAAAAGCTTAGGACGAATGATTTTTTCAAGTAAAGGCATGAGTACCCCTCCGTCATTATGTTGTACTCATACTATTACACATCCACCTTGTCGAATCCTTCAAAGAAAGATAGGATTCTTTGTCGAATCGGCTGATTAAGCGAATCGATTAATCACTTCCTGAAGTTTAGATGAAAGGTGGGGGATATCAGAACGTCGAATCGACAGCTTCACCATGGATTCGTCCATTTCAAGCGCCTCGGCTAAAAAGCCCCCTAATCCTCTTGCCCGTCGATCCACTTCCAGAAGCAGATCCACGTGCTCTTCAGATTGATTCATAAACACCAATTCAAGTTCATCCAACTTCCGCTGATACTGACCATCTACAGGAACAAATTCGAATTCCTGGATGAATGGATAGCGGCCTCTGTACCGGCGTGGTGCTTCTTCACATTCCACTTTACGAATTCTGAAGCCCAGTTCCTGAACAGATGTTAGGACCGCATTTGTCAGTTCATTCGGGACGATTTCAATATAGTCCTTGTCTTTAGGGTCGACTGCATTTTTGATATCCAGCCCGGTGGCTACCCAAACCCTTGTGTTACCGTACGTAATTGGGGTTTCAAATGGTAAGGTAAAGGTAAAGGGAAACTCTTTCTTTTCATTCTCCTTGATGGTAAATGGCTCTGAAATTTGCACTTTTTGAATAGGTGCGTAATCTGTGTACTTCTTGTCATCCGATTCCCTGATATATGTAGTATAGAGAGTTAAATAAATGGAATCAATGTTCTGCTCGGCACTTCCCCCAGTAATTTCAACTATACCTTTTACTGATTCCCCTGCATGATAACTTGATCTTTCTAACTTCGTATCTACCGTTGCCGCTCCGATACCAATCGAAGCAAACACTTTGTTAAAAAATGACATCATTTCTTCCTCCTCGATTAACTTTCTTGGATAGACTGCAGAACTTTGGATAATTCCACCAGAATTTCTCCTGCATCACTGAATGCAGTGTCAATTTGCAGAAGCCTTCTGATCATCGCCCTGGTATCAGGATGAATGTCCAATTCTTCCTCCCAGCTTTTCTCCTTTTTCGCCACTGGTTCATACGATGAATACAGCAGGAATAAAAGGAAATGGCCAAGTGCATAGAAATCACTCTGTGGCGACAGCTCCCTCATATAATCCCTATGCATATTCGACTTTCTTTTAGTTGAGTGACGGATCACACCAGCTAGCCCGAAGTCTATGACATGAAGCGTCCCTTCATGCATCAGAATATTTGGAATCCTCAGGTCTCGATGAACATAACCATTTTCATGGATCCATTCTACCAGGGTGACTAATTGAATACCTAGCTTAACTGATTCTTCCTCCGAATACGTTTTTCCTTCTTTAAAAATCAACTCTTCAAATGTTTGACCTTTCATTCTTTCCATTATGAAATAAGGGGTATTTCTATACTTTCCAGATGTATATACGGTGGGAAACTGATGATGAGATAAAGTTGCCAGTGCATTCATTTCATTTTGAACATATTGGACGTGATTGGAAAATAACTTTTTGTAAGGGCGTATTCTTTTCAAAATAGCTTCTTTGCTGTTAGATGGATCGCTAACAGAGTATGTGGTGCCATAGCTTCCCCTTCCAACTAAACGTACTATGTGATAGCCTTCAATGATTTCACCCGGTTTCCACGTTTGTTCGAAACCATCAATCAGCCTGCGCAAAAGAGCATGCACCATCTCTCAATCCACCTCAGTCCTAACTGCTAAAAAAGCTGGAGAAAAAGCTTTTACTTTTATGCTTCTTATAATGATGATGTCCAAAATGTTTATGCTTTGGGTTTCTATACTTTTTCCAGGCATCACTCGAGCTGTATCGGCCATGATACTTGGAACTTAACAAATGTTTCAATAATTTTCTTAACATAACCAAACCTCCCAATAGATATCATCCTCACTCCTAAGACTATATACGTTTTGGTTAGAAAATAGTTTCATATACAAAAAAATTCATAAAGGAGAGGGACCACTTGACCTTCTCATCCATTGGAAGCCTGTTAAAGCTATTCAAAATCGGGACCAACGAAGAAACGATACCTCTCCTTACACAGGAATCCATAGATGTGCTTTACGATCACTCAATCGGGGATCCTTCTCCCGTCATCTATCTTCCTCACGATCTTACACTCTATGAATCCATAGAGACAAAAGTAAGGAGTGCTAATCTTAATAACATGACTCGAACCACATGTTACCTGGATTTCTTTAAGCGAAACCCTGAAATCCCCTGGTCTTTTCTTGCTCATATGGTCTCAAGAAATGCAGGTTATCTTATGACGGACCTCCGTAGTAACCTGCTTTCACAGATCCTGAGTAAAAACGAACAAAAAGCGTTGTTTTCCTTTCTGGACCTTTGTAATGCAGCTATTTTTCAGGATGCTTATCCACAATTATTACTGTATGAACAGTGGAAAAAAACCGGGAATTCCTCCTTCCACCTCTTAAGAAAATTCAACATTTCCCAATTCATGACCGGTATTTGGAAGGATTATCTTACATCTGGAAATAAACGGGCTTTAACCGTAGGACTGATTATGAACGAACAGCATATGATTCAAAGGAGAATCGTATCAAATCAAAAAAACATGGGAATAGAAAAATGGCTTTTTTTATTCCAGGATCGCTTACAATTCACTTCTATTCTTTTTCCATATGGAAAGCGCTCCCCCTGCTCTCTTGCAGGTCTTTCAGTATCTCACTTTGAACAGGTTAAATCCAGAATCCAGTTGGGAAAGAAACTGTACAGTATTTTATTTCACGAGAAAGTCTTTCCAACTGCATACTCATTTGCCTTAAAACATCCTCATAGCGGATCAAGAGAAGATTATTGGCCACATATTTATTCAAGTGAAAATAAAAACAAACGGCTGTATAGCCCCACACTCAGATCCGTTTGGGATGATGCGCACCCTTATTCAATCTCTCCAGCTGACTGGTTTACAGATCAGTCAATTGATGTAATGGAACCTCTGCTGACACTCTTCATACCCGGCGAATATTCCATGACCAAAAAGTGGAGAATGTTAACCTCCATTCTCATGAACTTAAAAAGGGATTGACTCAAAATGAAGTGCCTCACATGTTTTACAGAATCTGCAAAACATGGATGACACTCAAGAGTCAATCCCCTATGCCAAGTTCCTATAATATAGGTCAAAAGATCCTAGACATCCTCTTCCCATTCTTCATCAATGATACATTTGGCAATCAAATACTCGAATGTGATATCCGCTATTTCTTCCAGCTCATCTTCTGATGGTATATACCCTCTTTGAATGAGTTCTTTCATGAAGAACTCTGCAATTTCCTCAGTGTCGATAAAGACTTCTATCTCCCGCATGTGATCGCCCCCTTTGATTCTCAATTTATGACAGCAATCCTACAGTTATGCTTGAAGAAAAAAGTTTTCATAAGAGATGAAGGACAAGCATACACTTTATCATCAAAGATAGAGGAGAGATATCATGTTAAACGCATTCACTCAAAAGACAAGAACCATCATAAAAGAATTAGAAAATGGTGAGGGATGGATCGTTTCTTCGATGCAATGGATACTCCGGATCGTACTGCTTACTTTCTTAATCATAAGTGTCCCTGTTTTCCTGTATATCATGTGGCTTATTCCTTCTCTTTAACGATGGATTGGGAATTAGTGTGCTTTTTTAATTGCTCAAGCACATAATCCATCTTATTCTTATATTTTGTATCCTGAAAAAGCAAATACAGCGCTTTGTAATCATTATAATGATCAAGAAGCTGATCAATCCAGCTTGGTTTAGGGGACGTTGATGAATGAAGCAATTTTGTCTTGCCTTCTTTTTTTTGTGGAAATACAAATCCATATTTCTTGATAAAGGCTTCTGCCTGCTCTTCATCTGCAACTAATGTGATTTCTTCTTCGTCTGCTTCCAGCCACTCGCCATCTGTGATTCTCATTAACTCATAAATGACATCTTCCCAGGCATCATCTTTATAGCGCCAAATTTCCGTCCTGAAGCCTACCACTTTAAAGAGATCCTCATCATATCCCTTGACCATGACAAGATCGCCAAATAGAAATTTATATTCTATATCTATTTGTTCCTGTTCAAAAATGTATCCTTCATAAGAATCAAGCAATTCTAATGCCTTCTCCTTGAATAGTCCTTCACTTTCGTTTACCTCATATAAAAACTCCCCGTCGAGTTTTTTTATATCAGTAATTTTACCGACTGTACCATAAATCGTTACGACTACTGTTTCCCCAACTCTAAATTTAGGCTCTTTTCGTTTCTTCATTCTCCCCTCACCCTTAATCGCCTTTTTTATATGATATGCAATTACAACCATATCGGTATACACGATTGCATCACTCTTTTTCTAAGGAGAAAAAAAGACCGACATAGTGAGAACATATGTCAGTCCGGTAGATAGAGATATTTAGTCTATTCTTTTTCATCTAATAGATACTGCTCCCATGCAAGGTCGAAAATGGACATACTTTCAAGATAATAGCCATTCATTTCAAGATAAGAACTGACCTCATGATAAGCTTGAGACTGTTTAGGAAAGCTATGGTCATCATAAGCTGAATTGGCAAATCGGGTTAATTCATCCCTGGCAGTCGGCTGCCTGTATTTCATTAAATAATGATAAAAGGATTTTTTCATATTTTCCACCTATCCCTGTCTTTTCTTTTCTAAAAGGATAGCGGAAGAAGATGAATTCGTAAAGTTTTTGCTTCTAATAGAAGATTCTCAATCATGAAACATCCTGGACTAGAATCGAAAGTAATTTTTTTTCAAAAATCGAGGATGGTCCATTAATTTTGTATAGGTGATTACTTTGTCGATCGATTTGGTATCAATCAACATGAGTTGATCCTCAATTTCGTTGATGACCGCCTCTTCTTGATATTCCATTCCGCAATGGCTGCAGGAAACGCTTGGGACGCCTGTGATCTGAATCGCTCGTGAGCCATCGGGAAGTTCCCAAAAAACGTTGGATTGACTATCATTGGCCGTCTTTTCTTCACACCAGTCGCATCGTTTCAATGAGGATTTACCCATTGGATTTTTCTTCCTTGTCTTCATTCTTATCCTGCTTCATTTTCGACAGCATCGCTTTGTGCTTCTTTTCCTTAAGCTGATCCCTTTTGCCTCTGAAGTCTTTAAGGGAATTATGCTCAGGGTTTTCCTCATATTCTCTTCTTCGCTCCAACCGTTTTAATCCACTAGGTGTAAGAGAAGAATGCGTTTGGTTCATCAAACCTGCGATCCCAATGGCAGGTTCTTTGATTTCCTCATCGTGGTACACTTCTTTAAAGTAGTCATCTGCCCTTCCTGGCACGTATTCTTCTGGTTCCGGATAAGTGGAGATAACTCCTTCGAAATTTCGGACTACGACTTTTGAAGCACTTTGGGAAATGAGGTAATTTGGTTGCAAGGAAATTTTCCCTCCACCTCCGGGTGCATCCAGCACGAAAGTCGGGACTGCATAGCCTGATGTATGTCCCCGTAACCCTTCAATAATTTCTAAGCCTTTGGAAACGGGTGCCCGGAAATGTCCGATCCCTTCTGATAAGTCGCATTGATAAATATAGTATGGACGTACACGAATCTTGACAAGATCGTGCATGAGCTTTTTCATGATTCCCACACTGTCATTTATACCGGCAAGAATAACCGCTTGATTCCCTACCGGAACCCCTGCATCTACGAGCATCTCACACGCTTTCTTGGATTCTTCGGTGATTTCGATGGATGTATTAAAGTGAGTATTCAACCAAACCGGATGATATTTCTTTAGTATTTGACACAGATTCTCTGTAATCCGTTGGGGAAACACGACAGGTGCTCTCGTGCCAATCCGGATGATTTCAACATGTGGGATTTCTCTTAAGTTCTTTAAGATGTACTCGAGAATTTGATCATTTATCAAAAGGCCATCTCCCCCAGAGAGAAGGACGTCCCTTACACTTGGTGTCTCCCTGATATATTCAATGGCTGCATCGAGCTGCTTCTTTGGTACACCCATTCCGATTTGTCCTGAAAACCTTCTTCTCGTACAGTAACGGCAATACATCGAGCATTGATTGGTTACAAGAAACAATACCCTGTCCGGATATCTGTGAGTAAGCCCTGGAACAGGAGAATCTTCATCTTCATGTAAAGGATCCTCCAAGTCATATTTCGTTTTATGAATTTCCTGACCTATAGGAACAGATTGCATCCGAATAGGGCAGCGGGGGTCTTCCTCGTTCATTAACCATGCATAATAAGGGGTAATATTAAGCGGGATGGTCTTAGTTGAAATCCTGACACCTTCTTCTTCTTCGGGAGTCAGGTTCACCACTTTCTTTAAGTCATCAAGGGTTCTGATGGTATTTGTGAGCTGCCATAACCAATTATTCCATTGCTCATCTGTTACGTCTTTCCATAGTTCAATTTCTTTCCAATCTCTTTTTGGTTTATAGAGATTCATTTTCATTTTCTCCACCCACTTTACAAAAATATCTTTCAATCAGAATCCATTATTGAAGCTAATAAAACGCTGTAGATCCAGGAAAGGAAAACAAATAAACTTCTTTTGATCTAATGGATTTTAATCAGTATGGATTACTGGGGAACAGGATAATCAACACTTACACTTCACTCAAATCTTTTTGCCAAATGTTCATGTCTTCCATTTTGTCAAAGATGATGCAGTTATTCGCCAATCTTCCCCCGTACCGATACCCAAGCTGCTGAAAAACGGCATTCATCCCAAAAGAAAGTGCCCTGGCTATCGTATAAGCACAGTAGATATTCCGCTCCTGCAATTCAGCTTCTAACTTTCGTATAAGGTGCTTCATATACCCTCCCTTGCGATGGGAAGTACGTGTAGCACAGTCTGTGAGTTCTGCATTTTTCCAGGTTGATGACACTTCGGCTGAAGCTGCGCTGATTATTCGGCCATTCTCTTCGATGTATACAAAGATTGTCCCACTCTCCATTGACTGTTTTACATATTCAGGATTGTGTAATGGAACAGGATAAAGCTTAAACACTTCCCGATACAGATCGGCTAACTGAGAAGCATGCTCCTCAGTCGCAACAGAAATTGGTTTGGAACACGGCACCTCGTGACTTTCAAGTGCCTGAACGGTTTGGAGAATGACATCCTCATCCCTCCAATATGAGCTGTTCCTTCTTTCATTTGTTAAAAAATTACTCAAGAAAAGAACTCTATCTCCGTCAAAATACCCTTTTACTCCCCCTTCCAGGATGAAGCCCCTTTCCAAAAAAAAGAGAGATTGATCCCATTTTGACTTAATGATCACCTTTTCATAAAGATTCGATCCTGTTTGTCTCTTAATATACTCCCATAACAACCCTGCATTTCCCCTAAACTCATCCACCCGCAGACGCCTGTTGTATTCATCTTTATAAACAACAGCTTCAAGTTTTGGTTGTTTGATATATTCGTAAGTTTGCATTCAAATAAGCCCCTTTTTAACCAACATATGAAGCGTGAAGCTCAGTTATGAAACATAGAAGGATAAAAAAGGAACAACCCCCTGTCTTTCATTCAGTGAGTTGTACTTGAGATAGATAGTATGAAGAGGGTACGTTTCCTTGAAGCCCACCATTTATTTCCTTACCCATAAAAAATAATCATTTCTTTTTATTGCACCAATCCAGAATGAATAAGGAAAGAATTTCAGCAGTTTGGTAGATTCTGTCCAATTCAATATATTCGTCTTTGTCATGAGCTACTTCTGTAGTACCTGGACCAAATACGATTACCGGGATATCTCCACCTTTGGAAAGAATACCGCCATCCGTTCCCCATGGCGAGGCTTCAACTATTGGAGTGGTCCGCAACACTTGTTTCATATAATGGCTGAGGCTTTTAACTAATTCATGATCGCATGGAAGGTCTCCAGGCTGCCATCTTCCACCAAACCATTCGATTTCCACTGGATGATGTTCAAACCATGGATCCACCTTGTTCAGGTTTGAAATGACCGCTTCAACTTCCTTTTCCACTTCAGGCATCGTTTCCCACGGCCCAACCCCTACCCTCCCTTCAATGACAGCCAGGTCAGGGACTGAAGATGGCCATTTTCCGCTTTCAATCCTTCCGATGTTTATTGGTAACGGAATGGGTATACTGCTATACAAAGGGTCCTCCACTTTCCCATTCCTTGAGGATTCTAAATGTTGAAGAGCGCGAATGACAGTGTAAGCTTTATCTATCGCATTTACTCCTTCATACCTTGTTCCTCCATGGGCCGGTTTCCCTTTTACTTTTATGCGGAACCACATGGACCCCTGCTGCTTAGGAAAAAGCTTCATATTGGTTGGTTCGGGGATAATGGCAGCATCAGCTTTATACCCTCTCAATAAGGCCGCAAGGGTTCCGGTTCCGCCACTTTCCTCTTCAATGACGCTTTCAAAGATGATGTCACCTTTAAGGGGGACATTCAATTCCTTTATCACTTCAAGTGCAAGCAGTAAAGCAACCGATCCCCCCTTCATATCCGTTGATCCTCTTCCATAAAGCTTTCCGTCTTCGATCACTCCACTGTATGGGTCATTGGTCCATCCTTCCCTTTCACCTTCAGGTACCACATCGATATGTCCATTTAATAGGAGACTCCTGCCTCCTCCGCTGCCTTTTAAGACACCCACTACATTTGGGTTACCTTTGAAATGATCACGGTCACAACGATAGAAAGGATGATCTTTCACTTCCTCTTCTTCCACTTCCCAAATATCCAACTCCAGGCCAAGTTTCCGGCACTTCTCGATGACAATCGCCTGGGCTTTGGATTCATTTCCCCTTACACTGTCTTCCTGGACTAATCTTTGCAGGAGCTTGATGGTACTTTTCTTTTTCGCTTCTATTAATTCCTTGATAAGACGGTGATATTCCATAGTGGTTCCCCCTAATCTATATATTTGATAGCAGGGCTCAGGATATATGAAGCTTCTGTTGTCTCTTCTATGTCCTGAAGAGTATATGGATTAAAGATCTCTCTTAGTATTAATCGACCATCTTCAATGGTAAAAACAGCCCTGTCTGTAATGATCATAGAAACACATGCTCTTGCCGTTAATGGAAGGGTACATTCCCTTACGATTTTACTTCCCCCTTTTTTATCTAAATGAGTCATGAGCACGATGACTTTCTCCGCCTTGGACGCAAGTTCGGTAGCACCTCCCATACCAGGAACTTTTTTTCCTGGTATGATCCAATTGGCAAGATCACCTTTTTCACTGACTTGCAGAGAACCAAGAATCGTTAGATCGACCTTTCCTCGTCGAATCATGGCAAATGCGATGGAGCTGTCTGTATAGCTCCCTCCCTTCACCAATGAAACCGGAAACCCTCCTGCATTGCACAGGTTCTCGTCCTCACACCCTTTACCTGGTGCAGGTCCTATCCCAATAATCCCGTTTTCCGATTGAAAGATAACAGGAAACCCAGGGGAAAGATGATTCGGAACTAGAGAAGGTATTCCAATTCCTAAATTGACAATCATATGTTCTTTCACTTCCATAGCTGCCCGCTTTGCTAATTTATCCTTCACTCCGTTTCCCATGCCCATTTCCAGTCGACTCCTTTAGACAATACAATATGATCTACAAAGACTCCCGACGTTACGATTTCCTCAGGATTCAATTCCCCTGCTTCCACAATTTCTTCGGCTTCTACAATTGTAATATCTGCCGCCATAGCCACAAGTGGATTCGTATTCCTGGCACTTTTGTCATAAATCAGGTTTCCGAATGTGTCAGCCTTTTTGGCATAAACGATCCCTACTTCTGCAACCAGTGCTTCTTCATATAAATAGCGGCAGCCTCCTATCTCCAGTAAGACTTTTCCTTTATTTAGATAGGGATCATCCACACCTATTTCGGTTACAATCCCCTTCAATCCGACTCCACCTGAACGAATCCTCTCAGCCAATATTCCTTGAGGAGAGAATTCAACCTCAAGTTTCCCTTCACTCATTAACCGTCCAGCAATGGGGTTCGAACCTATGTGAGAAGCAATCACTTTCTTTACTCTGTTTGCTGCCACAAGCTGTCCGATGCCGATATGGGGAAAACCAGTATCGTTTCCAATCAAGGTGATATCCTTCGTACCCCAATCCAATAAATGCTTACAGATTGTTGGCGGGGAACCCACTCCTCCAAATCCGCCAAACATCAGGGTCATGTGATCGAAGAAAAAATGTTTTATGCTTTCATAGCTGCTTGTTTTATTGTGAATACGGGACATATTTAATTCTCCTTCCCATTTTCAAGTACCAGTTGAAAGGTTCTTCTAAGTCTTTTAACCATTTCTTCAAGTTCCCTTTTCGAACTGTTCAATGGGGGGGCAACCATAATAGCAGATCCTTTCCTCCCGTCAATGCCGGCAGCCGCGGGGTATAATAATATCCCGCTTTCAACCCCTGCTTGAACAACGGACGATGTAAATGCTGCTCCAAGGGATGTAAACTCTATTCCTAACAGCAGCCCCCTGCCTCTTACATCCTGAATAAAAGAAAATTCCGTTTTTAATTTTTCAATGAGATTTTTCAGGTACGTTCCTTTAGAATGGACACCTTCAATCATCTTCTCAGAATCAATCAGTTTAAGAACAGCAAGTGCCGCTGTTGCCGACATAGGATTTCCACTGAATGTATGGCCGCTCATGATCATTTTAGATCCATTCTCGATTGGCTCCATAATGTTGTCAGCTATAAGGGTGGCAGCAATGGGAGCATATCCTGCGCTAAGACCTTTACCAATCGCTACAATGTCGGCTTTCACCCCCCCACTGATCTAACGCTAAAAAGGTCCCTGTCCTTCCACATCCGGTCATGACTTCATCTGAAATAAACAAAATCTCATGTTCTTCACAAATCGATTTTATCCGCTCATAGTATCCTCTTGGAGGGGTAATGGCGCCTCCTGCTGCACCGATGATCGGCTCTGCCATAAAAGCAGCGATATTATCTGCCCCTATTCTCATAATCATCGTTTCTAATTGGGATGCGCAGACAAGATTACATGATGGATACGTTTTTCCAAAAGGACAGTGAGAACAATAAGGAGGTTCTATTGTAGGCCAGTCTCCAAGATAAGAATCAAAGCGTTCCCTGCGGGCTGGATGACCTGAGGCGGATAATGCACCGAAAGTAATACCGTGGTAGCTGAGCCATCTGGATAATATCTTTCTTTTCATCGGTCTTCCTTGTTCCTGCCAGTGTTGAATAGCTATCTTGATGGCCGTCTCAACAGCTTCAGATCCGCTATTTACAAAGAAACTCCATGGATAGCCTGTCTTCTCATGAAGGAACGTTGCTAAATCCTCAGCTGGCTGATTACTGAATTGAGAACGATACACGAAAGCAACCTTATTTCCTTGACTTACAATGGACTGAAGAATTTCTTCCATGCCATGTCCTACATTGGCCGTTACTGCTCCTGAACAAGCATCGATATACTCCCGTCCATCAGTATCGTACAAATAAACACCTTTTCCGTAATCTATGGTCGGATAGTGTTCCCCAATCAATGGTTTTATTAAATGCGAATGAGGCATAATCCCCCTCCTGAAAGAATCAGATTCGTACTCTCTTTCGATTCGATCATCTCGTTGCTCATAAAGAGTTCCCTATCACTATTCATATGTATGAAAAGCACAATCTTTCTTTTCTTTTTTTCTTTATGATAAAGAATCATTCGAAAGTATTCTTAGATGAAGCTTATACCGATATAGAACGACTGTATTTCAGTCGTTAACAAGATATCATTGATTGAAATATAATAAGATTCTCAAAAATTCGACAGAAAATGTACAAAGTGACTAGATATATTAGGTCGATATGTATAAAATAATGGTAAGTTCATCCTTTGATGCTACTTTTTGCTTATCTTCAGGAGGGGGAAATGGTGAAAAAGACAAAAGAAAAACAGACAAAAAGAATAAAGAGTAAGAAAGAGAGTAACAGAAAAGGTATAGGTCTCTTTACTTACTTTCGTACAATCCGGGGTAAAGTCATCCTGTCATTCGGATTATTGACCATCGTCCTATTAATCCTTGCCTCTACTTCTTACTTCAATATGATGAAGCTGGAAAAAGAGATCAACACGTTGATTACATACGATATGCAGGTTGATACGAAGGTAAAGGATTTATCCAAGGTATTGAATGAAATTGAAATTGGTGAACAGGGGTTTGTCATTACTGGGGCTACAGGCTTTTTAGCACCCTATCAAAATGGAAAAAGGTCCGTTGAAAATCATATAGAAGAGTTGAATACCTTATTACAGGGTAATCAGGAGCAACTTGATAAACTAGATAAAATCGAGGCACAATATGGTTTTTGGATTCAATTTGTCGACCGTGTCATCGATACAAGGAAGGATAAAGGGCTTGAAAAGGCTGCCACTCTTGTTGAGTCCGGTACAGGTAAGAAATATCTTGACGGAATCCGTTCATATGTAGATATGATTGTAATCGACCAGGAAAAAGATCTAAATGATCGAATCGATTCATTAAATCAGCAAGTTTATTTATCTAAAATCATAACGATTGGCTTATCGGCATTTGCCGTCATTTTAGCTGTTTTCTTCGGGATCATTTTATCTCATACAATCAAGACAAATACCAAGAAAATCAGCCGATCTATTCTGGAAATTGCGAACGCAGGCGGGGATTTGACAAAACGGATCCATGTAAAATCAAAGGACGAGCTTGCAGATTTGGCAGCTGATACGAATCAACTTATTGCTGGAATTGCAATCCTTGTTAAACAAGTTTCAGAAATGGCCGAGAATGTTTCAGCCAGCAGCCAGGAACTTTTGGCTTCCGCTGAAGAAACGTCCCGGACCATTACATCCATTGCAGAAACATCTACCGAAATTGCAGCGGGAAGCGATCAAACCACCAGCCGGATGTCAGAGTCATTGAGTAAAATGAACAGTCTTGAAGAAGCCGCACGTTTCTTATTTGATCAGGCAGAGCTCGTTAAGGTAACTGCTCATGATATGAGAGTGGTTGCTGAAAAAGGCGGAAAAACCGTTCAAGCCTCTTCGTCAAAAATGCTGAGCATAGAAGAAACCATGTCAAATACAAGTGAAACGGTCGAAGCGTTAGGTCAGCGATCATCTCAAATCACAACGATCATCGGAACCATCACTGACATCGCTGAACAAACCAATCTTCTTGCTTTGAATGCTGCTATTGAAGCAGCACGGGCCGGGGAGCATGGAAGAGGGTTTGCCGTAGTAGCTGATGAGGTCAGGAAACTGGCCGAACAGTCCCGACAAGCAGCAAAAGGTGTAACCGAAATTGTACACAGCATTCAAGAAGAAGTTGATGTCATCATAAAGCAGAACTCTGATGGAGTAAAAGAAGTCATCGCAGGTGTAGAAATCACAAACGAAACAAACACCTCACTTGAAGATATTCTTAACCAAACCACAAAAACAACCGTTGTAGTGGAAGAAATGGTTGGTCATATTCAGGAGACTCTTAATCTCAGCCAGGAAGTCGCCACTTCGTTTGCCCTAGTCAATGAAATTGCCGAAGCTACCGCTTCAAATACAGAAACCACCGCTGGCTGCATCCGAAGAAGGCTCCGCTGCCATGGAACAAGTGACAGCCAGTGCTTCAGAGCTTTCACAACAAGCAGAGAAATTAAAGGAACTGATTTCTAGTTTTAAAATTTAATGCAAAAAGAGCCGTCACATGACGGCTCTTTTATTTCCCGGCTAACCCTGGTATCACTTTGGGCAGTAGCAAACGGCTCCAATGATGATTAACAGAATGAATAATACGACAATCAACGCAAAGCAATTAGCACCGGCAACGGGATAAGCATATCCACCTTGATAACATGGATCACAACCATATCCATATCCATACATACCTATCACTCCTCAAGAATTATTTATTTACCATACACTCTATGTCATACACCTAGAAAAGGTTTGTGCATTCGCCTAATTTATTTTATGGAACACCTTTTCTGTACTGAAGCCAGTCTATATAATAGACATATGTTTGAAAGCAAAGATAGGAGAAATGAATATGAAATGGTTTGTTAAATCGTTTATTAACGGTGTACTGACGATCGTGCCAATGGGAATCGTCACGTATGTCGTATACAAAATGTTTTTATTTCTAGATGGACTATTAGGTAATCTGTTAAAGCCGTACTTTGACGAAAATTATATTCCGGGTATTGGAATTATCGCAACCGTAATTCTCTTGACTGTGCTGGGATGGCTGTCGACAAAGTTCTTTACTGGAACGATCATTCGGATTGCAGACGTCATTTTACATAGAATCCCTTTTGTCAAAACGATTTATTCGGTCATCAAGGACACCATCCACTCCTTCTTAGGAGAAAAGAAGTCTTTCTCCAAAGTGGCTCTCGTTAAAATGCCTGGAACCACATTGAAGTGTCTCGGCTTTATTACTACAGATAACCTTTCAGATTTACATCATGACCTGGAAGATCATGTAGCAGTCTATATACCTCAAACGTTTCAGGTAGCAGGAGTCACCTTCCTGATCCCTAAAAGGGATATTGAAATCCTGGATATTAAATCCGAAGAAGCGATGAAGTTTATCCTGTCAGGGGGCATGACTACAAAGAATGAGAATAGTATGCCTAGAAAGTGAATGAAGGGGGTATTTTTCCAAACGCCCACATGCCCTCTAAAGATAAATACTGAAAGAGACCGGCCTTATGGCCGGTCTCTTTCATACATACTATTATTTATTTGATGAAATTTCTAATACCTCATCCTGTCCTGCAGTAACAGATGATAAATCTTTTTTCACCAACTCGGCCATGTCATCTCCGTTGGTCAAGATAATCGGTGTAATAGTACTTTTAGCTTTTTCTTTTACAAGGTCTAAGTCATACGTGATCAACGGGTCACCCATATTGACTTTGGATCCCTCTGAAACATGCGCTTCAAAGCCTTCTCCATTCATTGATACTGTTTCAAGACCGATGTGGATAAGGATCTCTGCACCGTTTTTCGCCTTGATTCCAACAGCGTGCTTAGTTGGGAACAACTGCATGATTTCTCCATCTACAGGTGAAACGACTTTACCTACAGTAGGTTCGATGGCAATACCGTCCCCCATCATCTTTTGAGAAAAAACCGGATCAGGCACCTCTTCAAGTGGTTTTAATGTACCAGTCATTGGTGAAACTGCTTTTACTAATTTAGGTGCCTCTTCTTTTTTGCCAAAAAGCTTTTTTAACATTTTCATTCACCTTCCTATATCTCTTATATACACAGATGCCATTCAATATAAACATGGAAAATTCATTTTAGCATATATGTGAATATTTTCACAACACTTTGTTATATTAGAATATTTTTTTATATTTTCCGTACCCCTCTTCCTCTAAATTCTCAACAGGGATGAATCGCAGGGCTGCAGAGTTGATACAGTAACGAAGCTTTGTCGGACCAGGACCATCGTCAAAAACGTGACCGAGGTGGGAGTCTGCTTCCTTGCTTCTTACTTCTGTCCGCACCATAAAGTGGCTGCGATCTTCTTTTTCTGAAATTTCCTCTTCATGAATCGGCTTTGTAAAACTTGGCCACCCACAGCCGGCGTCATACTTGTCTTTGGAGCTGAAGAGAGGTTTCCCCGAAATGATATCCACATAGATCCCCTCTTCGAAGGTATTCCAATACTCGTTTCTAAAAGGTGGCTCTGTCCCATTGTTTTGGGTGACCTCATATTGTACCGATGTCAGCTTTTTCTTTAAATCTTCTCTGCTCATTTTTTCTCCCCCCAATGATCTTCAATAAACGCTACTCTTCCCGACCCTCTGCTGTATCGGTTATAATGAGCCGGGTTCTTCTTATAATAATCCTGATGATATTCCTCTGCAGGGTAAAATTCCTTTGCCGGGAGAATCTCCGTTGCGATGGGCTTTTGAAACTTCCCCGATTGTCCAAGTCTCAGCTTGGATGCTTCGGCCATCCTCTTTTGCTCTTCATTATGGTAGAAAATAACTGTTTTATACGAGTGTCCCCTGTCAAAGAATTGTCCTCCAGGATCCGTAGGATCGATTTGCTGCCAATAAACCTTTAATAATTCTTCGTAAGGAAATACGGTTGGATCGTATTCAATTTGAACGGCCTCATAATGACCTGTCGTTTCAGAGCATACTTCCTTATAAGTTGGATTCGCAACGCTTCCACCCGTATACCCTGAAATGACACTGCCGATACCTGGCTGTTCATCAAATGGCTTTACCATGCACCAAAAGCACCCTCCGGCAAACGTGGCGATTTCATAATTTAAAGCGTCTGACATGATCATCATCCTTTCCACTTCACTCTTTTTCACTATTCCCCTTGTAAGAAATTTTAACGCATACAAGTTATAAAGGTAAAACATTAAGCTTCTTTCATTTATCCAAAAAAAAATTGACCCTGCAAGGGTCAATCTTCGCTCTATTATTTAAATTTCCTTTGTTTGCCGATGTTCTTCCACTTTTTACGTTCTAGAGATTCCAATCGTTTGTTCCCTCTTCTCTCCATATAGGCGATTTCTCGTTGCAACTTGAGAAAATGCTCGAAACGCTCCTCGGAAAGCTCTTCATTCTTGATGGCTTCTCTGATTTTACACCCTGGTTCACCCTCGTGGCGGCAGTCAGTGAATCTGCATTGAAAGGCCAGGTCCTCGATATCTTGATACTGTGTGGAGAGTCCCTCTTGCCCCCGCCATAACTGAATCTCCCTCATACCTGGTGTATCGATGATGGAAGCACCATTTTCCAATAAAAATAACTCCCTATGGGTCGTTGTATGACGACCTTTATCATCCGATTCCCTGATTTGTTTTGTTTTTTGCACAGTGTTTCCTAAGAGCAGGTTAGTCAGGGTGGACTTTCCCACACCAGATGAACCGACAAAGGCTATCGTATTGCCTTCCTGTAAATATGGCTGTATCTCTTCGATTCCTTCATGACTTACAGCGCTGATCGTCAACACTTTGACACCAAAGAGGGCATTCTCAACCTGCCTCTTTTTCTCTTCAATCCTGTCGCAAGTGTCTGATTTCGTAAGTACGATGACGGGATTTGCACCACTTTCCCAGCATAGCAGTAAATATCTCTCGATCCTTTTAATGTTTAAGTCATCATTTAATGACGAGAGGATAAAGACTGTATCAATATTTGCGGCAATGATCTGCTCCTCAGCTTCATTTCCGGCTTTTTTTCTCGAGAATTTACTTGTTCTTGGCAGAACTTTTTCTATGACAGCCCCCTCTTCGCTAAGAAGGACCCAATCTCCTACGGCAGGAAGGTCTTCGCGTTTTAACGTTTGGAATCTCAGCCTCCCTGAAATCTTACTTAAAAGATCGTCTATTTCGGTCATGACCATAAATGCGCCCTTTTGTTCGGTCACAACTCTTCCTAACAGATGTCCATCCTCTTCAAGGTGCTTCATCATTTCAAATACATATTGTCTATTATTCAATTTAGTTCCTCCCAAAATAAAAAATCCGTTTGCGCAGTCCTGCACGCCAACGGATTTTTCATGTTTGAAGAATCAGACGTTCCCGTTAAAAGTGAGTTGACGCACAGAACTGATTTGTAGCCTATTGTGTTTACTTAGATACCACATAGATAATAAGTTCATATGTCATCACCCACTTTCTCAATTTGTAACTTCATTATCCATTATTTTCATCTAATATGCAAGGGATATTTCAGAATTTTATAAAAGGATCTCTTCGTACCCATTGTTGCTATTCTGAAGAAGAAAGTAGAAGTTGCTTTGTGCGGGGCTGGTGGTGATCCTCCCGCAGAGAAAATCAATTCTCTGGTCAACCAGCCTCACCCATCAGTTAAAAGTGAGTACATGGAGCATCATTTCAATTACTTCAAACGAAGAAAGAATAGTATATTTTATGAAACGTTTTTCAATAATAGGTTCTTTCACCAATTTTATTGCAAGCGCATATTCTATTGTGTCAGTAAAGATAAGGGAGAGATACGGATGAGCCAACACAAATATTTAAATAAAGCAGCCATGTGACTTACTATCGGGCTATTATAAGTACTCTGATCCATCCATGCATATTCATTATTATCAAAAACATCTAAAATACATGAGGATGGCTTTAGAGGCTCAACGGGCTGATATCACTACATCTGCACAGCCCTCTTATGTTCGGATATTACATGCTGTCCCCGATGCACCCAACGTGGATGTCTACGTGAATGGTAATCGCGTGTTAAGGGATGTTGCCTTTAAAGATGTAAGTGACTATTTGACTCTGCCGGCCGGGAAGTATCACATCGACATATATCCAGCTGGTACCAGCGTAACGACAGTCATCAGTAAAAAAGTGAAAATTGATCCAGGTAAAGTTTACACACTGGCAGCAACCGGTACTGTCAAAAAACTCCAACTGCTGCCATTCATAGATGATCCCACGGTTCCCAGCGGAGAAACAAAGGTGAAATTCATCCATCTTTCTCCAGACGCACCTGCAGTAGATATTGCCGTAAAAGGCGGAGATGTCATATTTCCTCGTGTGTCTTTTAAAGAAGCCAGCGACTATTTAGGATTGACTCCTATGACGGTCAATCTTGAAGCAAGGGTGGCAGGAAGTAAGAATAGTGTACTGAGTGTGCCTAATGTAAAGTTAAGCCCAAATCAGGCTTATACTATCGTAGCAGTCGGTTTGGCCAACGGCAGTCCTGAATTAGAAGCGATTCTATTAATGGGGTAATCAGGTCTATACACGGTTTTATGATTTGTTCTTCAACATGAAAAGAGGTGGCCTAAAGGCCACCTTTCTTTATCGAGCACGGTCCACCGGGACTAATAACCTGAAAGAGATATTATCTTCCTTCAAGTTGAATTCTTTTGCTCTTACTTTAATATCACTCTTTAGTTTCATATTCTGTAATGAAACATAAATCATTTCATCGTTTGGCTGAATCTTTACCCAATTTGGAAAGTTATAGGAATCTCTCATTACCTTCATTACATATGAAACCGGCAGATTCAATTGACCAACCGATATGGATTTCTGTTTGAGGAGAATATCTCCATTCTCAAGTGCTTTGGGTTCAAAATTCAACTTGAAATCCAGATTTGATGTAAAGACTGGAACCGATCCCTTCAGTTCAACATCGTCCTTTAACTCTACCGAATAATCTACAGGACCCTTTATTCCTTCTTCCTCAATATAATGTTCAATAATAAGGTTTAAGTCCCTTTTGTTGGTATCAACATTAAATCCTACCTCTTGATTCGTGTTCTTGATGTCCTTAGGCAGTGTATCATCTTTAATCGGCATAAAAATCATTGAAGCAATGATGGCTAATCCTAATAATACCCCACCTAAAAGAACAAAAAAACCGATTTTCCATTTGTTCTTCATGACGGCTGCTCCTCTTCCTCGACAGGTATCGATCGATCTGTCAATGTAGCTAATGTTTCCCCATTTGTCAGATTTATAAACATTCGGTCTGCTATCATCTTATACCCTTCATCATTTGGATGAAAGTAATCTTCATATAACAATGTATCACCTGCATCGATAAATAAATCCTCAATCATAACGAATAACGTTTTGTCATAGTTTGCAAGAATTTCACGACTGGCATCATTCCAATCATGAATCACCTGATTGACTTCTTCAATATCCGAAAACCAGGTATTGAAGGGATTATATAACCCAGTCAGAACAATTCCCGCATCAGGGTTATAGCTCCTGATCGTCTCGATGATCTCTTGTAGCCTCAATTGATATAGACGCTTTTCTTCTTGAAACACCTCTAACTTCAAGTGTGATAAATTTTCCCGGAAAATTTTCATTACATCGTTTCCACCAATCGTGATCATCACTAAATCCGATTGTTCGATCGATGTTTTCACATTTTCCTTTTTCAATTTCTTCAATAATTGATCGGTACGATTCCCTCTAACCCCATAGTTATGAAACTCTGCATCTTTTACTCCATCCAATGATTCAAGATGCTTCTCCAGGTAAGGAACGTATCCTCCCTTTTTGGTACTATCACCCACACCCTGTGTCAGTGAGTCACCAACTGAAACGACTTTTAAATTCTTAGGTATAAAGGATTCGTTCGGATTATCTTTATCCCACATGGAGACTTCCCTTGTTATATGCTTAGCTGCATCTTCTAACGAACATCCCGACAGAAAAAAAACAAAAGCGAGCATGATAATCGTTATTCTTTTCATTTGTGTCACCCCGCTTGCGATTTAATTTTATTATATCACGCTTGTATAGTCATGAAACCTTTGTAAACAAATCATTATGAACATGTAAATGTTTGTGGGACATTTATCGACTTGGACCTGATTTGAAGGTCTGAAATACCTCCTTGATAAATTGTCCATAGTTGAACTGCTTAGCGATTTTATGGACTGGCCACGGAGCTTTCTCTGTTGACAGTCTGAAATCGCCCATACTTTGACCAAATGTACTTCCTGTATTGACGGCAACCTTGATTGGAATCTCTTCAAATATCATTTTGTCCTTATTCGCCAGGGCCCATATAGCCAATAAATCATGAAGAGGACTACCCGATATGTCAGGATACGTCTTCTTATAGAAATCATAATAATAATCCACAATAGGCTTTATGATCTGACCGACCTGATCATTTGATTTCAGATAAAATTCATGAAGGGCATCAATCATGGCTGGTGTAATAAGTGCATACATCGTAACATCTAAAGGGATAAGATGAATTTTTTTTGGTGCCAGTTGAATAAGGATATTAGCTGCATACGGGTCTCCAAAAAAAATTGGCTTCCGCTACCGGCGTCACATTCCCTGGTACATGAAAGGCTCCGCCCATCACATAAAATTCTTTCACCTTTTTCATCGTTTCCGGGTAAAGAACAAAGGCTGTAGCAAGGGAAGTCAATCTGCCGGCAGAAAAAATATATAATTCACCCTCATACTTGTCGATTATGGCATTGATTTCATAAAAATTCTCGCTTATTTCCGTACTTTCGATTTCTAAATGTTCAAGACTTATGGGACCTAATCCATACTCACCATGAATCTCAGGATAAAATTGTGGTGGGATCCCTGTCAGAGAAGAGACCGCGCCGCCTATCACCGGAATATCCGTAATTCCAGTGATGCTTTCCAGAAATTTGACGTTTTTCAATGCATTTTCTTTAGAAACATTGCCATAGTCAGAGACAATTCCTACAACTTCAACTGTATCACTATAATAAGCGTATAATACTGCGACTATATCATCGATGCCGAAGTCGGAAATCACCAACACTTTTTTCTTATCTGACAAGTCCGCTCACTTCCTTTTTCTTTAGAAATAAGAAAGGGTTTGATTACATGAAAAAAAGCAGAATGAGTCACCTTACCTATTATACTTCTAAGATATGATTCACATGAGTATGAGGGAGCAAAATAATTCATAAAATCATCAACAAATCTCACAAATCTGTTTTGCCAGAATGGTACAATACACATATACATGCATAGGAAAGGTGAATCTATGAAGAAAAATGTCTTACTGTACTTCACTCTGGTCATAGGAATATTTGGAGCTCTTGCAGGCTGTGCAAGTCATCAGGAGGAAGATGTCCACGGGGATCATATAGCTCCAAACGGGGATATCAGGGAGGAAACAGCTTCCGCCGATATACTCCCTTCATTTCTGGACGAAAAAGACGAAATGATGAAACTCATTTATTCTTCTGCTGCTCAAAATACCGAACTGTTACAATATATCCCTTGTTATTGCGGATGCGGTGATTCAGCTGGACATGAGAGCAGCATGAATTGCTTTGTCCACGAAATAAAAGAGGAAAAAGTCGTTTGGGATGATCACGGAACGAGATGTCAGGTGTGCCTGGAAATTGCCGCAGAGTCGATTGTAAAATACAAGAATGGTGAATCCATAAATGAAATCAGGGAATACATCGACGAGCGATATCAAGAAGGCTACGCCAAACCCACCCCCACCCCGATGCCTTCTTGAACGATCCAAGACAGCTGTATGTTTGCTGTCTTTTTTTTGATAAAAAAAGCGACAGGGGGATATCCCCCTGTCGCCTTCTGGTTAGGAATCAATCAGTATAATACATAAAGCCTATTGCACCAATTCCGGTGTGTGTACTGATGATTGGTGTTGTTGGCACAATATCGATCTGGTCATAACCCGTCTTCTCGATGATCTTGGTTTTAAGATTTTGAGCCAGTTCCAGCCCATCAGCGTGTACTAGTCCCACACCACGAATCGTTTTCCCTTTTACATCTTCCAGGAACTGTGTCGTTAAATACTTCACAACTTGTGAATGACTGCGAACCTTCGCCACGGGAGTGTACTCGCCTCCATCTAAGGAAGCAATCGGTTTAATATTCAGCAAGGAACCTAACATAGCCCGTCCCTTTCCAATTCTTCCACCTTTCGCAAGATTCTCCAAGGTGTCAACAACCACAAACAAACTTGTTTTCTCTCTGATCTCATCTAAGACCAGAAGAATTTCTTCAATGGTTTTCCCCTTCTTTTGCAAGCTTAGCAGCTTCTATTACCTGAAAGGCAAGTCCTTTAGAAATAAAGCGTGAGTCTACAACCGTGACATCCGTAGAAGACATGTCTGCAGCCGATTCGGCCGAGCGTACTGTACCACTCATACCACCTGTCATATGTATGGATAAAACTTTCGAACCATCTTTTCCTAAATCATCATAAAGCTCAACAAACGTTCCTGCAGGGGGCTGGGAACTTTTAGGCAATTCTTTTGATGCTTTCATTTTTTCCAGAAAGCTTAGTGGTGAAAGATCTACTCTATCTAAATATGTCTCTCCGTCGATCGAGATGGATAAAGGAACTACATGTATTTCCAATTCCTTTACGAGCTCTTCTGATAAATCTACTGTCGAATCAGTTACAATCTTAATTTTGGTCATTTTGCCACATCCTATCTCCCATATCACTTGTATTATAACGTTAAATGCCAAGGATTTAAATAGATTGTAAGGATTTCGCCACCCTTATCATTGATAAACCGTAGACATATAAAAGGACTGGTCTCACGCAACTCCACGTTAATAGACCAGTTCCCATGAGAATCATGCATTATTCTTTAACTCTTCTGATTGATAAATCTCTTCATACTCCGACCATTTAGTCGTTCTCTTTAAATGTTCCCTAAAGCTGTAAATGGTCTTAGGCTCATTTTGATTTGCAGCTTTTGTGATCAGTTGATGCAACCTAAGATTAACCTTGAGATAGAGCGGGTTATCTTTCTTCATGACAGGAACTTCTAAGACTTTGACCTTCCGTCCATACTTTGATTTGAACTCAATGGTTTTTGTCAGCAAAGTATCAATCCTCTTTTTCACCCGTTTATACTCCTATTATACCCTATTTAAAGATGCGTATAATGTCTAATCGTGACAAAATGAGAATATTTTTTCTTTAAAAAATCGATGAAACAGGAACAGTACAATCAGATGAATCGTGCTTTGGAGAATTGACGATAGTTGAAACCCGGTACCCGTTCATGTAATTACCCTGAAGAGGTTTCAACACGCTGGAAGCTTCTTCAAATGAGTATTGTTCTGTATTAAGCCACTTTTCAATATCATCCGGGTCGGTTAATATGACAGGCATCCGTTTATGAACCGGTTCAACCAGTTCATTTGCCCTTGTCGTCAGAATCGTGGAGGTAGAAACACCTTCATTCCGATCCCATAATCCGGCAAATACAAATGGGTCTCCATTCCTTAATTGAAATCGTACTGGCGTCTTTTGACCTTTCTCCTGCTTCCATTCGTAAAAGCCGTCTCCAAAAATGACGATTCTTTTTGAGTGGACGAGGGATTTGAAGCTGGGTTTTTCCAGGAGCGTTTCACTGCGTGCATTTATCAAAGGCTTCCATTTTTTCTGATCAGCCCAATGTGGTATGAGACCCCAGGAAATTCCTCCTGCTCTTCTTTTTCCTTTATATGAAAGAAGGGAAAGGATTTTTTGAGATGGTGCGATATTATAACGCGGCTCAAAGTCATCCATTAATTCGTCAATCATGTATTGTTTTACTAATTCTTCCAAAGGGGTCGACAAGGAAAATCTTCCGCACATCTGTTTCACCTCACTGAAGGATTCTTTACTTAGGAATATACATCAATATAGCCAGAAATCCTAATCCGGCCGTTACACTTCAAACCCTTCAGGATAATGTTTGCACATTGCCGACAAGAGGATTATCATGGGTATATATATGATTTGTCATTAACGGATGATTTGAGAAGAAAAGTAGAGAGGATGAACTCCCTTTGACGTACGATTTTGACTTTTCCAATTGGAAAGAAGAAATTGCCAATGCCATTACCCACGGTATCGGATTGATATTGAGCATACCTGCATTGGTCATGTTGATCATTTTCGCCGTTCAGGAAGGGACTGCCTGGCATGTTGTCAGCTTTTCCATCTTCGGTGCGTCCATGATCCTTCTATATTTATTTTCAACGTTGTTGCACAGCTTCAAGCCTTCAAAAGTAAAAAATCTATTTGCCATCCTGGATCACTCAGCTATTTACATCCTGATAGCCGGAACGTATACACCGTTTATGCTCATCAGCGTGAGAGGCGCATTAGGCTGGACATTATTTGGGATTGTCTGGGGACTTGCCATAATTGGGATTGTATTTAAATGTTATTTCGTTCAACGATTCCAGGTTGTTTCCACCCTGTTTTACCTATTGATGGGCTGGCTCGTCATCATTGCCATTGAACCATTATACGCAAGTCTTACCAGTGCCGGATTCGGGTTATTGCTGGCAGGAGGGATTATGTATTCCATTGGAGCTATATTTTATATTTGGAATAAACTTCCATATAATCATGCAATCTGGCACCTTTTCGTTTTAGCGGGAAGCAGCTTCATGTATTTCTGTATACTGCTTTATGTATAAGATCCATATCTCTATAATAAAAGGCTAGCCGAATGGCTAGCCTTTTATTATGACACCCTCTTCAATTGGTCCAATGAGGCTTGGATGATTCCTTGAAGCTCCCGGGATAACCCTTTCACGTCGGAGTCTGCCACGTAGTTGGATGACAGGGGCGGTAAGATTTCTACATGAATGTCACAAGGCTTGATTCCTCGGGACTGGCTTTCGAACATGGCAGCAGTTCCCTGGATAACCACCGGGACGATGGGAACCCCGGCTTCTTTAGCCATGCGGATTCCACCTGTCTTGAATTCATTGAGTGCCCCTCCCTTGTTTCTTGTACCTTCAGGGAATATGAGCAGCGAATGACCTTCAGTTAACAACACACTTCCTTCACGTATGGAGCGTATCGCTTGCCTTCGATTTTTACGGTCAATAAAAATGCACGAAATCATGGTCATCCATTCCCTGATGATGGGGAGCTTCTTCACCTCTATTTTTGAAATGAAGCCAAATGGCTTCGGTAAATGCCCCAACAATACTGGAATGTCGAAGTCCCCTTCATGATTCGCCACAAACAGGACCGGTCCTTGAGGTATATTGTGCTGTCCCCTCAGATATACTTTGCTCCCTGTCCTTTTCATAATCCCTCTGGACCATCTTTTTGGCAGACTGTGTATGATCCGGTCCCTTTCTTCAACTGGGACGTCTGAACCCAGCCTTTTGACTCTTTGAAGGGTAGGAATGCTATAAATAAGATATACACACATATAAGCCAACACATAAATCATTCTAAACAATGGTTAATCCCCCTTGAAATTCCTCCATTCATTATACAGGAACGCCCGCAAAGAGGATATAAAAAAAGGAATGCTAAAACGATTTTAAGCATTCCCATAGTCTAATGATCTATTTCCTTACATAGATCTTGAATTCATAATCGTAAGGATTCTTTTCATCCCTTACTCCTTTTTCCGAGGAAACGCAGCTGAACTCCTCCCAAGGGATGGCTGGCATCGTCGTATCCCCTTCAAATTCATGATTGATCTCAGTCACATATAATTTTTCTGCATAAGGGGTGAACTGCTTATATACTTCTCTTCCACCCATAATAAAGAGTTCCGAATCTCTTTCATTAGCCCAATCCAAAATGTCTTCTACAGTATGCATGACATGGCATCCTTCTGCCTGAAAACGAGGATTCCTTGTCAGAATGATATTTTCCCTGTTTGGTAATGGCCTGCCGATCGAATCATAGGTCTTCCTTCCCATTACCATTCCATGCCCTTCCGTCGTCCTCTTAAAATATTTAAGGTCTTCAGGAAGCCTCCATGGTAATCCATTATCTTTCCCTATCAAATGATTCCTGTCCATCGCCCATATAAAAGAAATCATACACTCACTACTCCTTTAATATGAGGATGTGAATCATATTCTTCAAGCTTGAAATCTTCGAATGAAAATCCGAAAATATCTTTTACTTCCGGGTTGATCGTTAATGAAGGTAAAGACCTTGGCTCTCTGGAAAGCTGTAAATTGACTTGATCAAGATGATTCTGATAAATATGGACATCACCGAACGTATGGACGAACTCACCCGGTTCAAGATCACATACCTGGGCAACCATCATCGTTAATAGAGCGTATGAAGCAATATTAAAAGGAACGCCAAGGAATACATCAGCTGAGCGTTGATACAGCTGACATGATAACCTCCCATCAGCTACATAGAATTGGAATAAGCAATGACAGGGAGGCAAGGCCATCTGATCAACATCTGCCACATTCCACGCACTAACGATCATCCTTCTTGAATCGGGATTATGTTTAATCGTATTGATCAGATTTGTGATTTGGTCGATCGTTTCCCCATTTGCTCCCGTCCAGGACCTCCATTGATGGCCGTATACGGGGCCTAGCTCTCCGTTTTCATCCGCCCATTCATTCCAGATCCGTACTCCATTCTCCTTAAGATATTCAACATTCGTATCTCCCTTTAAAAACCAGAGGAGTTCATGGATGATTGATTTCACATGCAGTTTTTTTGTAGTCAGGAGAGGGAAACCTTCCTTTAAATCAAATCGCATCTGATACCCGAATGTACTGATCGTTCCAGTCCCTGTCCGATCTTCCTTCTTTGTCCCATTATTCAATACATGCTTGCATAAGTCTAAATATTGCTTCACCTTGACCACACCTTTTTATAATTTATAGTTCTTTGAAGAATCGATACGTTGCCGGTGCCTTTTGTTTTAGTAGAATCCTAGTGTGATGATTTAAATAATACATAGCGAATGTTTCAGCAAAATATTCTTCTTTATATTGAAGGAAATAGGGTTCATCCGGGAAAAGCCTTGGGGCTTCCCTTTTCCAGAGTGGTAAAAACTCCAATTCATAGGAAAGGTCAGTCAGGACGTAGCGATCAATGCTGTGAGCGAGTTCATGAAGCTCTAAGTTATATGAATTATGCCCCTGACCTTTATCACTATGACCGATTTTCACCAATACAAGCTTCGAACCCCCGATTCCCGGAACATCATCCCACGTTATACTTTTATTAGTGTACCCTCTCGGGGTCACTCCTTTCAAGTGGCTCGTTGTAGAAAAATCGGTTAAGTTATTTTCAAACAGCCTAATCTTAATCTCCTTTGAATGGGCAGACTCTAATAGGGAAGTAGGAATACGATCTAATGTCTCAATCATTTCCAGAGCGGCTGTTTGATCGAAGGAAGAATGAGGCAAAAGAATGATATTTTCTAATTGTTCACTGGATTGAAGTTGTACTTGTGTTTTTAGAGGGGAATGCTTTAAGAGGATCCCACTGTAATTCGATTTCGATTGAGTCCATAGAATCACAAGAGTAAAGGAAACAGCGAGGATGAAGAAGGTGCGTTTCACTTCATGTTCCTCCTTTCTATCTAGAAAGAATCATCGTTGTTATTACTATTTTAACATAATGATAGATGTGATTTTATGAGAGATTATTTCCAATAGGGAGCAGGTGAAAAGGGCCACCATTTCCGAAAGAAAAAGCAGGCACGCTTATCTGCGTACCTGCCTCGGTTTAACCGGTATAATCAATGAAATCAAGAAACACTCATCCACTGAGGTGGAGTATTCCTATCCCAATAAATACTCCCCAGATCATGGTGCGCCTGAAATTGATCATGCGCTGTATGGTAGTGAAAATTAAAGTAATATCCATCTTTCGGAGGATGATCTCTTCTTACATGAAATCGTATTACATCCTCACCGGATCGTTGGTCATAGATATGAAAGATTTTTTCTGTCTTCGCATATTGTGGAACTTCTGAGATGGTAAGTGACGTTAAGTCTTCTTCTGGAAACTGAGCCGCTGAATCAGCTATCGCTTTTTCGATTTTCGGTAGGATTAAAGACTTGAATTCGTCTTCGATGACAGGCTGGATTCTTGTCCCGAATTTTTCATAAGCGTTTTTCTCTGCCTGCATCATCATCTCTTCCATGAAATCCTCGCGGGAAAAAGAAGACTCTTCCTCCAGTTCTTCTTCTGGAGCAGATTCAACAGATGAAGGCTTTCCATTGCCTTTTGCCATGGCATGATTTTGCTCATTCAGAAAGGGTTGTGAAGGGGATACAAGTCCAAATGTCAGGATTGACAGCAGGATGAAAAACGACTTCTTAAGCCAGAGTGACATAAATAACGTCCTTTCGTATGTATTACGTCTATTATTATACTATTTCTTACGAAGAAAAAGTGAAAAAGGTTTCATTTTTTTGTAGGATATAAAAATCTTTATGTGGTAGTATATTAAAGAGGATACTTTGTAAGGAGGATAACTAGATGGATACAGGACTTATGATCAATATTGGATACTTACTTCTACTGGGTTATTTCGTTGTACTGGGATTTACTGATTGATACTTAGATGATTAGACAGGCAGATAAGGCCTGTCTATTTTATTGTTTTATTGGTAAGTCGCTTAGACTTCCAGAACTCCAAAGTGAAATTTGGCTGATGGTCTTTTCATGACAGAAAAACCCCACTCTTCAAATAACGGTGACTGATAATGCTCTTTTAATACAACCCTCTTTTTCGCGACCCTTTTTGCCTCTTCGATACCGTCCTTTGATAAGCCAGTATAGCTCGCCCAATGTCGGATGGGGTTTATCCCGTGTGAATCCGTTAAAGCTTCTTCAAACATAGGATCAATATAAACCACGTCAAATGATTGGTCCTGCATTTTTTTTAATTCTTCCTGAAATTCCCCAGTGATGACCTTAATACGGCTCATGGCGCTATTTAATTCATTTAACGGGGATGTCCAGCTGCAAAGACCATGCTCGAGAATATAGGCAATATATTTGTTCGCTTCGATCCCTACCACTTTTCCATTTCCTCCAACGATATGGCTCGCGATTATACTGTCTGACGCAAGTCCAAGCGTACAGTCAAGAAAGCTCATACCTTCTTCAAGACCTGTCGCTTCAATGAGAGGATCATTTTCACCTCTTATGACTCTTTTGATCCGAAACGAAGCCGAGTTAGGATGAAAAAAAGAACGGTTCCTCATTTTCTCCTGTACTATGAAGTTCAAATCGGTCTTTCCCAACGACCATACAGTCTTGATTGTTTTGGTTCATATGGTGGATAATCGATCTTTTTTTTCTCGGGATAAAGGGGATATCGAGCACTGCTGCAGCTTGATGGGCTTTTTGTATGACTTCCTGACTTGGTCTTCCACAAGTTGTGACAAACAAGATAAACATTCTCCTTTATTATTGCAAATTGCTTTCTGTCGTTTTCTTTTGTTTACTTATCCTACCACAAAAAGAAACGGATGACTTCGTCACCCGTTTCTTTTGTGGTGTCCATCTAGCAATTCTCATTAAACGCTGTAACCAGGTTTGTGATGATAGAAGATATGTCGTGATCTTCAATTTCCTCCCCTGGGGATAAAATGAACGACTTTATTGCCTTTTAATAGAGCCATGGATGGCGAGGACGGCTCGTATCCATCGAAGTATTCTCTCATCTTGGAAGTAGCTTCTTTGTCCTGTCCTGCAAAGACCGTTACAAGGTGATCAGGTGTCTTTTCGTTATTCATGACGGATTGGGTTGCAGCAGGTCTTGCCAATCCTGCTGCACATCCGCATACAGAGTTGACAACGACCAATGTCGTTCCCTCTGCCTGTTCCATGAAATCCACCACTTCTTCCTCAGTACCGAGCTCTTTAAAGCCTGCTTGTGTTAGTTCCTGTCGCATCGGTGTGACCAATTGTCTCATGTATTCTTCATATGCCATTGACATCTGTATTCAACCCTTTCATTCTTTTATTGATTACGCGCCTCTGTCATCTGTTTCCAAACAGAACCCTTTGCTTCACTGCCGCCTTCTATTCGTTCGATGGCCATTTTCACCTGAAGTTTCACTTCAAATTCTGGATCATTCTCAGCTTCCTTTAGATGGGGCAATGCAGTTTCATCTCCGACTTCATATAAAAACATGGCAGCCCTCCATCTAACAAGCTTACTTTTATCCTTTAAAGCTTGAATCATTTCTGGAATGGCTTTCTCGAAGCCTAAGTCAGATAGGCAATCACCTGCTGTTCTTCTAACAGTGACAGATTTATCCCCCAATCCTTTGAACAGTAATGGAAGCACTTTTTCATCTTCAATCATCCCTAGATAAACGACAGCCAGCCTCCGGATCGATACCTTTTCGTCCTCGAGGGCTTTTTCCAGAAGAGGCAAGTCATCCAAGGTTGGGTCCTCCATGGAGTCCAGTTTCTGATACCTCGTTTGCCAGTCTGGAGCATCAAAGTCTGAAACGGTCACCTTTTGCTTTTTCTTGTATAGGAGGGGTCCCTTTGAATCAGTTGTTTCTGCATCTTCTACAAGGGAGGAAAGTCTTTCAGAAGGATACGCGGCTACTAATTCTTCCGTGACACCTGTACCGATCTCATCCAAGTCCCCGTAGCGGATGCCATAGTCTTTCCACTTTCGAAGGAGAACGACGTTATCCCCCTCTTTTTGAGCCTTACTTATGGCTTCAATGAATGGACCAGGTAAGGAAAACCGTTTCTCTTGTTCTCCATCCGTAACCTTTACCTGCATGGGGATGCCTTTGAACAGTTGTACGGAAACATTTACTTCACCAAAGTGTTCCTCCATGACAGATTGACTTTCCTGTTCTGAAGTATCTTCGCCAAATGCTTTTCTTACTTGTGGCAGCAACTCTTGCCAATCAAATTTTGCATTTCGTTCAACCGCTAAGAAATCGGCGACATGATAGACCCCTTTTATACCGTCAATGGTCAAGATTTCTTTGATCACAGGTGGAGCACCTTCCCCTCCATCCTTTTTATAGTTATTGCTCTTCCCGGCTTTAAGCTCCTGATCAAGAAGAACTTTCATTGTATTGGGACTGGGAGTAGGTTCAATTGATAATATCCTCAAGATTGTTACCCCTTTCTTTAGACAGTTCATGTGTTTCATTTTAACACAGTATCCGCCGTGCCTTAAATGAATAGGCTTATTCTGCGAATTCGGAGAGATAGGTCCACCTTTCAATGAGTCTCTCCAATTCTTCATTAAGCTCGTCACTCTCTTTCATTAATTGCTGGGCACGTTCAAAGTCACTGCCTACCTTTTGAAGTTCTGCATCTGCTTCTTCGATTCTTTGCTCGATATCCGCCATCTTACCTTCTATTTCATCCCATTCTCTCTTTTCCATATAGGAGAGTCTTTTTTTCTCTTTCTCCTTTACTTCTTTCACTGGGCTAGACTCTGTCTTTTTTTCTGAAGAGTGATTTTTACTTTTCTGTTCGTTCTTTTCCAGGTATTCTGTATATTCCCCGAAATAAAAATCAATTTCTCCTTCTCCATTAAAGACCAGCAGCTGTTCAGCAGTCTTATCCAAAAAGTAACGGTCATGGGACACGGTGATCACAACCCCAGAGAACTCCTGGATATAATCCTCGAGGACGGTCAGGGTTTCTGTGTCCAAATCGTTGGTTGGCTCATCAAGTAAAAGTACATTTGGTTTAGACATCAATAACTTGAGCAGGAACAGTCTTCGTTTTTCACCGCCTGAAAGCTTCCGGATCAAGGTGCCATGCGTGCTCATGGGGAATAGGAATCTCTCGAGCATGGACGTTACGGAGATCTGCTCCCCTTTATCAGTGGTTATATACTCTCCTGCTTCTCTAATATATTCGATCATGCGCATATTCTCATCAAGTTCTTCATGCCCCTGTGTATAGTATGCAACCTTAACCGTCTGTCCTTTAATCAATTCCCCCTGGTTCAGTTCATCCGTTCCTGCAAGGAGGTTGAGGAAGGTGGATTTACCACTTCCATTTTTCCCCACTATTCCGATGCGATCCTTGGGCTTAATCAGGAAAGAGAACTCTCTTAGTATCTGCTTATCCTCAAATCGTTTCGTCGCATTCTTGAATTCGAATACCTGCTTGCCTAATCGGTTCCCACCTATCGCGATATCAACCTGATCGTTAGAAGGACCTTTTGACATCGTATCTTCCAAGTGTTCAAATCGTTGGATGCGGGCCTTCTGTTTGGTGGTCCTGGCTTTTGCTCCCCTTCTCATCCAGGCAAGTTCTCTACGGTATAAATTTTGCTGTTTTTCGGAAAATTGGCGTTCGGCTTCTTCCCTGGACGCCTTGGCCTCAATGAAGGAAGCGTAATTTCCTTTATAAGAATACAAGCTGCCCCCGTCCAATTCAAAGATTCGATTCGTTACTTTATCAAGGAAATAACGGTCATGAGTAACCAGCAGGACAGAACCATTATACTTACCCAAGTAATCCTCCAGCCATTTGATGGACTGATAATCCAGATGATTGGTAGGTTCGTCCAATATCAGTAGATCAGGGGTTTCAATGAGTACTCCTGCAAGGGCCACTCTTTTCTTTTGACCGCCTGATAACTGACTCATTTTTTTCGAAAAATCCTGAATGCCCAATTTAGTCAAAATCGCTTTTGCATTTGCGCTTGCATCCCAGCCATTAAGGATATCCATTTGTTTCTGCGCTTCGAATAATCTCTCTTGGACAATCGGGTCTTCAGGGTGTTTCTCCATTTTCAAGAGAGCCAGTTCATAGTCCCTCATTGCCTGAATGATCTTGGCTTCACCGCGGAACACTTGTTGAAGTACAGTCAACTCTCCGTCGAAGTCAGGTTCCTGTTGAAGGTATGAAATATGGTAGTCATTCGGTTTTACGATTTCACCGTCATCGTATTCTTCCATTCCTGCAATCAGTTTCAAAAGACTTGATTTCCCTGTACCATTCACTCCTATTAGTCCGACTCTCTCTTTTTCTGTAATGGAAAAAGAAATCTCTTTAAAGAGGGTTTTCTCTCCATATGTTTTAGAAAGATTCTCAGCTGTAAACATTCTCATTCTTGACCAGTCCATTCTTTGTTAAATTGCTCAAGGAAACGGATCATAAATTCATGGCGTTCTTCTGCAAGTGCCTTACCCGTATCCGTACACATCAAGTCTTTTAATTTCAGTAATTTCTCATGGAAATGATGGAGGCTTGAGCTATCTCCATTTCTATACTCCTCCAGGGTCATTTCAGTTCTGACGCTATATTCCGGATTATAAAGCGGCCTGCCTTTTTTTCCACCATAAGCAAACGTCCTTGCGATACCGATGGCACCAATTGCATCCAAACGATCTGCATCCCTTACGATTTCTGCTTCGAGGGAAGTCAATGCTGCTTCATGGCCGCCCTTATACGAAATCGAATAGATGATTGATTTCAGTAACGTCATTTCACTTTCATCAAGGGAGAGATTCGATAGGATAAGATCCAGCTTTCTTTTGCCTTCTTCTTCTTCGACAAACTTCTCGTCCGGCACATCGTGAAGCAATGCAGCCAGTTCAATAATATATGTATGGGAAACCTGCTCTCCCCTTGCAATCTCAAGAGCCTGTCTTCTCACACGATCTAAATGATACCAATCATGGCCAGTCGACTCACCTATGTATTCTCTTTTTAAATAGTCTATGATTTGGTCCAGCTCGCGCCTGTCCATCTTCTCACCTTCTCCTTCATTGTACCAAATATCGTCCGTTTTTCAGAATAAAAAGGAGTGGTTGCCGGAATCTTGACATCACTCCTTCTTATATCAAATTCAATCGTTTTCAGTAAACCAGCTTATACCTATCGTGTTCTCACCTGCATGTACTCCGATGACAGCCCCTAAAGGGTATGCCCCAAATTCTATCCCGGGATGGATTTCTTGTAACTTTTCCATCCATGCCAATGCTTCCTGTCGATTTAAACCGTGTAATATGGACACTTTCTTTACGGTCCCCACTGTCAATGCCTTTTCAAGCTGCCCGCTCATGCTGGTTAATCCCTTACTGATACTTCTTACTTTATCCTTCACTTGAAGCTTTCCATCCTCAATGGCAAGCATCGGCTTCACCTTCAGGACGCTCCCGAGGAAAAATGAAAGACCTCCCATTCTTCCACTTTTATGAAGCTGCTCTAAACTTCCCACCATTACATAGGTTTCACTTGTCGTGACTCTCTCTTCAATCGCTTCTTTTATTTGCAAAGGGGCTTTCCCTGCCATCCATAATCGTTGACCATATAAGATCAATTCCGTTAAAGGATTGGAAATGACCTTTGAATCAATGCAATAAATGTTCGGGACCGTTTCCTTTAATAGTTCTGCAGCCTGATGTGCAGAAGAATATGTTCCACTGAAATGGGAAGAAACATGAATGGAAAAAATATGGTCATACTTCTCTGATAATTGTTCAAATAATTCTTTGAACGTTCCGATGGAAGGTTGTGATGTCTTCACTTCCACCTTTTCTGCCTTTAGCTTCGCAAACAACTCTTCCGGAGACAGGTCTATGCCGTCCTGAAACTCCTTCTCCCCAAACAGGATATTCATAGGGACAACATAGATGTCATTTTCTTCATTGCTGGAATGATTCGGTACATATGCTGTGCTATCTGTTACCCATGCTATTCTCATAGTAAAAATCCCCTTTTACCTAAATGTATGGTTTCTTAACAGGACTAGAAGTCTTTTCGGTCAAATTGTTGGAGTGTCTCAACGGAGAATGTAATCATTTGAAGAACATCATCTACCATTTCTTCCGTTATAACCCGATTAAAAGTCAATATTCCTTCGTAGGACGGGGGATTCTTAGAAGAGATCACTTCTTTCCATTCCCATTGTTTATCTTCCCCCCACGCGTTTTCCAGACTCTTTTGGTTTTGAATGACCCTCACGCCCCCTTTATAGATGATGAGGACGTCTGCACCAGCAGTATTTTTTTCAGTCATCAGCTTCCTTTCAGCCAGGAAGTGCCCCATATCGGCCTTTAAATGGAATTCTATTGAAATAGATTCTTTGTAGGGTAATGAATAGTGAATTTGGTAACAGCGTTCATAGTGTGCAAAATCAAACAGGTCCTTCCGATCGAGAATGTGGATATCACCTGTTAAATCAAGATCGTAAACTGCCCCTTCAAATACTACCTTTAAGTTGTCAAAGGCTGTAGGATCAAACACCCCGCTCCTCTCCTTTCATATTTTATTAAAATAATCCTATTGCCCTGCCTTCATCATCAACATTCATTCCAAAAGCAGCCGGTTTTTTCGGCAGCCCTGTGGCATAGTCATCACTTCTCCGGTAAGTGCCACTATGAATCCCGCACCTATCTTTGGTTTCAATTCCCGTATCGTGATGGTGAAGTTCAGTGGTCGACCGAGTTTTGAGGGGTCATCCGATAGTGAATATTGTGTCTTCGCCATACAGATGGGCAGCACACCCCATCCTTCTTCTTCAAACTGATCCAGTTGCTTTCGTGCTTTGGCTGTGTAGTCTACTTCATGAGCACCGTACACGTTTTTAGCAATGGTTTCGATCTTTGACTGTAGTGAATCTGAGAGATCATATAGGGGAGAGAATTCTTTGGTGTTCTCTTCGATTTCAGCTAACACCTTTTCGGCTAAGTCTTTTCCACCTTCGCCTCCTTTGGCCCATACATCGGTGAGTGAAACCTTCACACCCATGTTTTCGCACCACTTGATTAGAGTATCGATTTCTTCTGCACTATCTGTCACAAACCGGTTAACAGCTACTACATAAGGAACATTGAATTGATCGAGTGTCTCCATATGTTTCTTTAAGTTCGACAATCCTTTTTGAAGAGCGTGAAGATTTTTCGTTTTAAGGTCGGCTTTCCCTTGCCCACCATGCATTTTCAAAGCTCTGATCGTGGCCACAAGCACAATGGCATCCGGGGCGATTTCCGCTGCCCTGGACTTAATATTCAGGAATTTTTCAGCTCCTAGATCGGCCCCGAATCCTGATTCCGTCACGACATAATCAGCCAGTTTCAAAGCGGCTTTTGTGGCCATGACGCTATTGCATCCGTGAGCGATATTGGCAAATGGTCCCCCATGAATCAGGGCTGGTGTATGTTCAATCGTTTGAACGAGATTGGGTTTAAGGGCATCCTTTAATAGCAAAGTCAGAGCACCTTCAACTTCCAGATCTCCAACCGTTACCGGTTTCTTTGAATAGGTGTATCCGACAACCATTTGAGACAGCCGCCCCCCTTAATTCATCCAGACTTTGAGATAAACAAAGGACAGCCATTATCTCAGATGCTACTGAAATATCAAATCCATCTTCACGGGGAACTCCTTGAGTCGGTCCGCCTAACCCTACGATGATTTGTCTCAGGGCGCGGTCATTCATATCAAGGGAACGTTTCCACACGACACGTCTCTGGTCGATAGTGAGCTCATTCCCTTGATGAATATGATTGTCTATTAATGCTGCCAAAGCATTATTTGCAGTGGAAATAGCATGAATATCACCAGTGAAATGAAGATTGATATCCTCCATGGGAAGAACTTGAGAATAGCCTCCTCCTGTAGCACCGCCTTTGATGCCCAATGTGGGACCAAGTGATGGCTCTCTCATAGCAATCATGGTTTTCTTGTTCAATTGATTTAGGGCATCTCCCAGTCCGACCGTCACCGTTGACTTTCCCTCCCCTGCAGGAGTAGGGTTGATCGAAGTCACCAGGATTAATTTCCCATTATCATGTTCCTTTAATCTATGTATCGCTTCATAGGTGATCTTCCCTTTGTATTTACCATATAATTCAAGATCATCTTCTGTTAGACCGATTTTCTTTGCAATCTCCACAATCGGTTCCATAATGGATTGCTGAGCAATTTCAATATCTGATTTCACATCGTTCTTTGTAGTTGTCAATTGGTTTCACCTTCTAGTTATGTAATAAGAATTTGGCATCAGCCTACTATATTTAACCAAAAATTATGTTTACTCTTAAACTTCATTTACAATCGTATTGTAACCTTGAATTGTAGTGTCACTTCATTTTACACTATGTTTTATGTCTTCACCATTATTGCCTTTAGGGGGGAATAAGATTGCTTCGAGAAAAGTCGATTCTTATTTTGACTCCACACTTTGGAGAAGGACATATTCAAACTGCTGAAGCTTTGGCGCAAACATTTGTGAAAAAGGGATATACACGTGTAAACATCTGCGATCTATATGGAGAAGCCTACCCTGCTATGCATTCCCTGGCGAAGAATTTACTGATAAAAGGATTTTCCAGATTCGGCAGCCCTTTCTATAAAGCATTCTACTATGGAACTGATAAACTCAACTATATACACAGCTGAAGAAATTTCACTTTGAGGGGAACATCCACATTTTCGGATTTCTTTAAGGGAAGCTGCTTGTTTCAAGCTGCCTATCATCATTTATAAACCGGCACCCGGGGACGCATTTATCGATGTCTCTATGATCAAAATACCATCAATTCGTTATCAACGATCGTTTCCTCATTGTTTAAAAAGTACGCCTGTACAAGAATCGTAGAGGATATCCTTCAACACGACCACAGGAATAACACACTTATTGAAAGAAGAAAATGAATAGGATCCATTCTCACACAGCCGATAAGGTGTAGGCATCGATGCTTTCCTTTCTCTAGTCTCCTTAGCTATTCTTCAAGCGCAACTAAAACCAAGGGAGGGACAGATCATTCCACACCTGGATCTTGGGGTTTATTTACGGCAGATATACATAGTTAAAGCGAATGAATATGAAAAAACATGATCGAACCTAAATGTGGGTTCGATCATGAGCATTCTTTTTGAAACATAAACAGTGTCATAAACGTTAAAGCTTGCTTTAACTCATTGGAAAGGGCCTCTGTTAAAGTCGATTTTACTCCTTTTTTATAAACCCATTCTTCATCAACTTTCCTCCAGCCTTTTTCACCTGACAGCCTTTCAAGCTCCCACGGCATCATCGTATTGCATATGACATTTTCTCCATGCAGGCGGGGATAGGCATTTCCCCTCGGGTGAGCGGTCGGACCTAATAGGCCGATACATATATATCCTCCAGGAGAAACTATCCTTTCGATTTCGTTCAGGGTGTGAAGGGGATTTTCTGTCCATTCCACTGAATTAATGGCCATTACAGCTTGAAATTGTTCATCTTTAAAAGGGAGGTGACGCAAATCTCCTTGTACAAAAGATAATGACTCCCTTTCTTGTTTCTTAGAAATCCTGACCATTTTTTCAGAGAAATCCATCCCTGTGACCACATAGCCTTTGTCGTATAGCAAATATGAACCGTACCCATCTCCACATCCTAAGTCTGCTACCCGATGTCCACGCTCAATATGCTTTGTGAAAAAGGGGATGACTGCTTTTCTGCTTCCACTTGTCCACATCTCTACACTTTTGGAATGCCAATGATCCGCATTGTCTTCCCAGAGGGTCCTGGCACTGCTATGCCATTCTGAATTCTTCATATATACACCTCATTATTCTTTCGATATAATCCTTTATTCTCATTCAGGGATCTAGAATCCTGCTTGTAATGAAGGATTTCTGTAAAAACATCATTAAACCATGTCGATTATGTTTTTATGTAAATTGGTTCATACTAGTCCTATATTCAGAACAAGGAAGGTGAAGATGAGTGGAAGAGATCTCTAAAGTTCAGCGGAACTACCATGGTGACATTATCAGTTTTCAAACCACTTCCGGCCGAATAATTTCCTATCGCAAAGCAGTTTTGGAAGCCTCTGAGGGATTACTTCAAGGGGTATCACTCAATGAGAATGAATGGGGAGAAACAGAACTATCGAGTATGTCTGTAGGTGATGGGAGCTTCAATGACTATCCTTCCATTTTTTAAGAGTGATGGACCACACAGGGTAACGTAAGACTGAAATGCCAAAAAGGACTTCCATGCTGTATCATGAAGTCCTTTTTGGCTGTATGAGGACTTTCTCACTGTCCCCTCAATCATTCACTGCGGTTTTGGATTGTTCTCAGGTCTTCTACACGGTCCTTCTCTTCATCGAAGAATTGAACGAGATCTCCAATCCGATCGATTGAATCCCAGCTCAGATGGTGTTCGATCCCTTCCACGTCTTCATAAATATGTTCTTCTTTCACTCCAATTACACGAAGGAATTGTTCTAACAGCTCATGTCTATATACTAAACGCTTCCCTACTTTATTTCCTTTTGGAGTGAGAACAAGTCCGCGATATTTCTCATAAATGAGATAATCATCCTTATCTAACTTCTGCACCATTTTGGTAACCGAGGAGGGGTGAACAGATAAAGCTTCCGCAATATCTGATACTCTTGCATAACCTTTGTTCTCAATTAACATATAAATCTGTTCTATATAATCTTCCATACTTGGTGTAGGCATCCTGTACCCTCCAAATTCCCATAAATATCATTAAAAGTTTACTATAACTACAGAATGAATACAACCCAAGCCTTTCAGATTACTCCTCTGTTAATCTTTGTTGCAGGAACTTCGATATCATCCCGTACTTGGGCGAAAGCACCCATACGAGTAGAAAAATAAGGCCTGCAGCTACAGCCATTGCACCTGAGATCGATACATCAAACATCTTGGCCCCGTAATACCCGATGATACTATCAAACACACCGATAGCCCCACTCAAAAGCAGCATCACTTTGTATCTGTCTGTAAGTAAATAAGCTGTTGCTCCTGGTGCAATGAGCATCGCCACCACCAGTATGGCCCCAACACTATCGAATGCTGAAACAGTGGTAACGGAAACCATTCCCATCAAAATATAATGAACCACTAAAACAGGAATCCCAATGGCAGCAGCCATACTCGGATCAAAAGAGGTAAGCTTAAACTCTTTATATAGGACGAAGATGATGATGATGTCCATGATTAAGACAGAACTCAGCATGACGACTGATTGGGGAATGTCACCAAGTAGAGGCAACGACAATGTGTTCCAGGGAACAAATGCTATTTCCCCCATCAAGGCATGCTCCACATCCAGGTGGACATTTTTGGCAAACAGGGAAATGAGAATAACCCCGACTGCGAACAAGGAGGTAAACACGACCCCTATTGCAGCATCTTCCTGGATCCCGCTGGAATTCAGTAATTGAACGATAAAAGTAGTCAGCAAGCCTGCGATTACTGCACCGATCAACATATAGAAGCCATTCATGCTTTGGCTGACAATGAATGCCATTACCAATCCCAGGAGAACCGTGTGACTGATTGCATCAGCTAACATAGACATCTTTCTCAAAATTAGAAAGCATCCTACGATACCGCACGATAGTCCTACTAAACTTCCAGTTAGAAGAATCCATAGCTCATAACTCATACCCTTGCCCCCCTCTTCTACCAGACATTTTCACACTTAGGAAAGGGTATTGTGTATAGATATCGGACATTTTCATTTTCAGTTTTGTAAGTTGCTCATTTGATAAGGTTTCTCTTTCTTCCTTCTCAAGCCATTGAATATCAAGAGAACCCAACTCACTTGGGTACATTTCCTTCATCTCCATGATTTGATCAACAAAACTGAATTCCTCTGCTTTTAATAAGCCTGATTTCGTTATCTTCAATTTTCCATTTTCTTTGGATAAATATCCATTTTTCATCAGAAGCTTCGTAACACGGGAAAACCTAAGACCCGAAATACTGCTCTGTTGAAGCAATTGTTCTTCACCGATCATATATATTCCAGACCCATACATCTTTTTCAGGATAAAGCGAGCAGCGAGTCTGTCATCATTCTTAAACCTTTTCAACATGACCGAGATCACCCCGCGCTTAGGAGAGAACAACATCGATACGATAAAGATGACTGTTGCAGTCAACACAATGAACGGCCCCGTGGATAACCCCTTCCCAAGGGTACTGATCATCGTACCTATAGCTCCCGATAAGCCTCCTACAATACCTGAAACAAACACCATTGTCCGTAATGAATCTGTCCAATACCTGGCGGCTATTGCAGGAGTGATAAGCATGGCTGCCATCAGGATGACTCCCACCGCTTGAATGCCGATGACGACTGTCAGGACTAATAGAGAAACAAATAAAAAATTCAAAAATCCAACCGGCAGTCCGATACCACTGGCAAACTGAGGGTCAAAGGTACTTACCTTAAACTCTTTGAATAACAGCGACGTAATGATGATCAAAGTCACCGCAGTCATTCCCATCAGTTGAACATCTCTCCCCACAAGGGAAGCTGCCTGCCCGAAGATAAAATCGTCCAAGCCGCTCTGGTTGCCTGTAGGCATTTGAGCCACCTTGGTCAAAAGAACGATACCCAATCCAAAGAACACAGATAATACCAAGCAAATAGCAGTGTCTTCTTTGATTCTCGTTGTGTTCGTTATCAGTTGAATCGTGTAGGCTGACAGAAGACCTGTGGCAGCTGCACCGATCAGCAGTCCAAAGAAATTTTTCTCCCCAATAAACATGAATGCAAAGCAGATGCCGGGAAGTGCCGCATGGGCAACAGCATCACCTATTAAACTCTGCTTCCTGAGAAGGGCAAAGCTTCCTAAAACACCGCTTGCAATCCCCAATAACAGGGTGCTGAGCAACACCCATTGTGTGTTGCCGTCAGTTACGATCGATTGCCATAAATGCCCCATCATTTTCACCTCTTTCTATGGATGGATTAACATTTTATCCTTCTCCAAGAAAGATAATTTACCTCCATAAGTTAGTTGCAAATTCTCTACATTAAACACATCTTTCGTTGGACCATAAGCTATTGTCTTTCTATTCAGTAACAGAGTCCAATCAAAATATTCCGTAACGGTTTGCAAGTCATGATGTACAACCAGAACGGTCTTCCCTTGTTCTTTTAATTCATTCAACAAGGAGATGATCGCTTTTTCCGTTGCAGCATCTACACCGACAAATGGTTCATCCATGAAATAGACTTCTGCTTCCTGAGCAAGTGCCCTGGCAAGGAAAACCCTTTGCGCTGTCCACCCGATAACTGACTTATCTGCCTCGACGCATATTGAGTCATCCCTACCTTATCCAGGCATTCCATTGCGAACTGTACATCCTTTTTGGTCGGTCTCTTAAACCAGCCCAGGTGGCCATATCTCCCCATCAAGACAACATCCAATGCATTCGTGGGAAAATCCCAATCTACAGATCCGCGCTGAGGGACATATCCAACTAATTTGCTCTTAGGGGAATAGGATTTCCCGAAGATTTTAATATCTCCTGATGAGCTTGGGATCAAACCGAGAATGGCTTTAATCAAGGTGGACTTCCCTGCACCATTGGGTCCGACAATACCGATTAATTTCCCTTTCGGTACCGAAAAGCCTACATCCATTAATACCGGTTTCCGATGATACGCAACGGTCAATCCCTTTATATCGACTGAATTCATGGTTTCCCTCCTACACTTTACTTCAATCCTTCTACAATCGTATCAACGTTGTGCTTATACATACCGATGTAGGTTCCTTCCTCTGTACCATCTTTCCCCATTGCATCGGAGAATAATTCTCCACCTATTTTAACTTCATGCCCTTTATCTTTCGCTCCAGCGATAACGGCATTGATCGATTTTTCTGAAATACTTGACTCTACAAAAACGGATTTAATATTTCTATCCACCAACGTATTTACAAGGGACTGTACATCTGCAAGACCATACTCAGCATCTGTACTTAAACCTTGAAGTCCCATTACTTGAAGATTATATTTTGCACCGAAATAATTAAATGCATCATGTGCTGTCACAAGCACTCTCTGTTCTTCCGGAATCTTAGACATTTCTTCTGTAGCATATGCTTTAAGCTCATCTAGTTCTTCAAAGTATTTTTCAGCATTTTTGATATAGTCTTCTTTATTCTCGGGATCTTTCTCAATTAAACCATCCCGTACTTCTTCCAATGCCATTTTCCATAAATCGATATCGAACCAGACATGTGGGTCCGTTGCAGTTTTATCTTCCTGATCTTTCCTTAGTTTATCCTTAGGTATGCTGTCAGCTATTGCATAAGTAGGTTTTTCTTTGTTCATTTTTTCAAAGATTTCAAGCATTTTCCCTTCTAAATGGAGACCGTTATAGAATATAATGTCTGCCTCCTGAAGCTTACCTATATCTGATTGTTTTGCTTTATATAGGTGAGGGTCAACACCTGGGCCCATTAAACTGTGGACCTCTACATGTTCTCCTCCTATATGTTCTACTGCATCTCCAATTTGTCCGATTGTTGTTGTTACAACGATTTTGTCGTTTGAAGAACCACTCTTTGTAGCTCCGCACCCTGAAAGGATGAGTCCTGCTGCTAAAATAATAATCATTCCTACTAAAACCTTTAACCTTGTAGTCATATTCGATCTCCCTTCTGTTTCCATTCATTTTTTTCACTTCTACTACATCTACCCTATTCACGAAACTTCTATAAGTTCACTTTTTTTTACATGAGCAACTTATTTTTTATTAGATAATAAAAGTTTCCTTGATGCAACAAAAGTTTCCTTAGTGCAAATTTTATTTCCTTACTCAATATTTGTCAATACATATACTCAAAATTATTTAACTATTTCCTCAAGGAATTGGAGGAATGTTGACTCGAAATTCTCCATATTGTATAGTTAAGACATCATTGAAGTGTACGATTAACGTCCTTTCTATGAAGGAAGCGAAGAATCGATTACATTTCATGAAAATCATTTTCCAGAGGCACAGACGTGCTTGAACGATTTAGGAGGATTCGAAAATGCAAAATGGTAAAGTAAAATGGTTCAACAATGAAAAAGGATTTGGATTCATCGAAGTTGAAGGTGGAGACGATGTATTCGTTCACTTCTCAGCGATTCAAGGTGAAGGATTCAAATCATTAGAAGAAGGTCAAGAAGTTTCTTTCGATGTTGTAGAAGGAAATCGCGGACCTCAAGCAACAAACGTAGTTAAACTATAATTGTCCGAACAATATAGCATGCCAAATGGCAGCAAGTCGCATCTGCGACTTGCTGCCATTTATTTTTTAATTCAATTTTTGCCCATAGTCTCTTATTTGTTCTCCGATTGTGCATTTTTCTATACAAAAGCGGTGAGCATATGTCTTTCCATATTCCTTTCGAAAGTGTGCTTTAAGTAAGCAGTCATCACAGTAAGTATCTATGAGCTCATCCACTTTATCCACCACTTCTTTTCGATTCATTCCATCACTCCTAAGCTGTTCAAGGACTTAATGTGTGTTGTTATTTATAGAGTATATAATAGGGAGAAAAATTATTCTATCCGTTTGTTACTGTGGACGCTTGTCCCTCCCAGCGCTTGATTGGCCAGCTTATCTGCTTCCTTATTGTCCTTTCTATTCAGTACGATCAGGTTGGTTTTCAACCCTAGCTTTTTGATCAGGGTTTCGATACGATCGAGCCACCGGCTCAAGCCCTCTTCCAAACATGGCCATTCCCCCCTGCAATTGTTTGATTACCACCTGGGAATCTCCGTGGATCGTACAAGGTGAATTTCTCACACCGATTTCTTCAAGGAGCTTCAACGCAATATGTAATGCTGCGTATTCTGCTTCATTATTATTGTCAATTTCCTCCATCACTTCATTTTTTCTTATTCTGAAAGACTCTCCCCCCTTATCGTAGTAGACGACAATCCCCACCCCGGCAAGTAAGGCTTCTTTATCAAATCCCCCCGTCAAAATACACCTGGACATTCTCCGGTTCTTTTTCTAATTGTTTATTCAATTTAAGGAATTCCTTCCTGGACCATGAATTCCCCATCTCATCTATTACTTCTACGTCCTGAACCCTTCCTGTTTTCATCAGGTCGTCAAGGTGGATCATCGTTTCTTTTCTAGGAAAATAAGTAGATTCAAACCATATGTTTGATGCTGTTTTACTTGAATATTTAAATTTGATTTTCATTTCCATTCTGATTCTCTCCTTTTTCTTCTAATATTGTTCATTTACGTTATTATTTGTATAATGAGGACTATTGTTTCATTTACACATGTATATTAGGAGGACATTATATGTTTAATATATGGTTTGGATTAGTCTTTGTACTCATTACGTTCTCTTTCCTTTTGATTATGTATAGAATGTTCGGGCGCACCGGATTATTTGTATGGATCGGGATCTCCACGATACTGGCTAATTTGCAGGTAGTCAAAACGATTGAAATGTTCGGTTTAACCGCTACTTTGGGGAACGCCATGTACGGTACAGCTTTTTTAGTGACAGACATCCTAAACGAAAAATATGGAAAAAAGGAAGCTCAAAAAGCGGTCTGGCTTGGTTTCTTCACTTTAATTGTCATGACTATTATTATGCAGCTTGTGTTAGTATTCCAACCTCATCCTGAAGATTTCGCTCAGGACTCTCTTGCTACGATCTTTGGAATCATTCCCAGGATCGCTCTAGGAAGCCTAGCGGCATATCTTATCAGTCAATTAACAGACGTATACATCTTTTCGTATTTAAAGGAGAAATTCCCTGCCGACTCACAATTCTGGATTCGGAATAATGGAAGTACGATGGCGAGTCAGCTTTTGGATACGCTGGTATTCACTAGCATCGCATTTCTAGGTGAATACCCTATGGATGTATGGTTTGAAATCTTCATCACGACCTATCTCCTTAAATGGGTCATATCCATTTTGGATACCCCATTTGGTTATGTGGCAAAACGCTTTCCTAAAAACATGGAATAAATACGCCTGATCCACGGAATAAAATCGATTCAGTTTCTTTCAAATGGACACTTCTTGATGGACTCTGGCTTGGGTCATTCTTTAATGGATCCTTAGACCATCCCCAATTTGAATTTAGATTCCTGATTCGGGATGGTCTGTGCTAGTATTATAGTAAACTTCCGGTGTATGTAAGGAGGAACGAAGATGATTGAAGTACATATTGATGGAGCAAGTGCCGGAAACCCTGGACCGAGTGGTGCGGGTGTCTTTATAAAAAATAACGGGAAAATCGAAACACATTCCATTCCCTTGGGCACCATGGACAATCATGAGGCTGAATTTACCGCCTGCAAGAAAGCTCTTGAAATCTGCATTGAAAAACAGGCTGAAACAGTGTGGCTCAAAAGTGATTCTCAGGCAGTCATCCATGCCATCGAGAAAGAGTTTGTACGTAACCCTCAATACAGGCAGTTGCTCGAAGATATTTTAAACATGTCCAAAGGCATAAACCTTTTCTTCGTAAAATGGATACCAAGCAAGGAAAATAAAGCAGCGGATGAACTGGCACGAAAAGCCATTCACCTGAACCAGAGGAGCATGTAATTGGCTAGACTTGCTGATTTATCCTTAATCGGTGTCGCTTTTATTTGGGGGGCTACCTTTGTGGTTGTGCAATCAGCTATTGAATTCCTCCCCCCATTTATGTTTAATGGTATTCGGTTTCTACTGGCAACTATACCACTGGTTTTTTTCTTGTATTTCAAAAGACCTCAAATGAACGGTCGGTCCGTTTTGTACGGAATCATATTAGGAATATTCTTGTTTATTGGATATGCGTTCCAAACATTGGGTCTTCTTTTCACAACACCCTCCAAGGCAGGATTTGTAACAGGGTTGAGTGTCGTGATGGTTCCCTTCTTTTCGTTTATTTTCTTTAAACGCTTTCCATCCAAAGGAGCCATCATGGGGTCTGTTATGGCAGCAGACTGGCCTGTACTTGCTTATGTCAGGTCATACTCAATCTTTCAATATAGGAGACGCTCTCGTACTACTCTGTGCATTTGGATTTGCTCTTCATATCATTTATACTGATTCGTTCACCAGGAGATCTTCGCTTCTTCTATTAACGACAGTTCAGTTATGTACAGTGGGCATTCTCTCAACAGTAGGTGCATTCCTCTTCGAAAACCCTAAATTGGTGCTGTTGAATGGGGGCTTGAGCCATAATGGTGTCATGAGCGCTTTACTGATCACTTCTTTATTGGCTACCCTGCTGGCATTTATCACTCAGACCTATGCACAAAGATATACCACTCCGTCTCGAGTGGCGATCATTTTCACCCTGGAACCTGTTTTTGCAGCCATTTGCTCCTTTTTATGGACAGGGGAACGTTTGGGAACAATGGCTGTTACAGGAAGCGCCTTTATCGTAATCGGGATGCTTTTCGCAGAACTCCCAATCGTCCGTTGGATTTCAGAAAAGATGAACAAGGATCATCCAGTTGAAATGAAATAGGAGTCCCCTTAGGGCTCTATTTTTTTTGACTGGGGGAGGCGGCAGGGTATGAGGGTTTCGAGGGCCGACACGTTCCTCACCCTATCATAACAAAAAGCGGAGGCAGTTCCTGACTGCCTCCGCTTTTCTATGCCAATCCCTGACTGACCATCCATTTTAATGCTTCTTTTCTGGAGGTGATTTTTTGGGAATGAAGCCGTTCCAATATTGACATGTAAAAGCTGCTGTCAAACTGCCTCTGTGCTTTTAGAGTGATTTCGATGGCATAGTTGACCAGTTCATCCGGGGCATCCGTATATTTTTTGCCAAAATAAATGAAGCCGATTGCGTCTTGTTGAAATTTAAAACCTTTATTTTCTAGATCTATGAGAAATTCCTCTGTTGTCTTTTTCACGTTTCTCCTCACCTTATCAACGCATTGTCTATTTTTTATCTTACAGAAAATTTTTTCTTTTGCCTATCCTTTTTGGAAAACAAGAAGCCAATGAAGCCAAGCAGTGATCCAAGTAATGCACCACCCACTACTTCCCCGGGCTGATGTCCAAGCATTTCCTTCAGTCTTTTTGGTTTTTTTTCTTCAAATTCTACCGTTTCATGTTCATGAGCCTTTCGGACAAGCTCGTCCAGGCTATTTACTTTAAGAGTCAATTCTCCTGTTTGTCTGCGAATCCCCTGGGCATCATACATGACAATCAGGCCAAAGATGAAGGAAAGAGCAAAGTCGATGGTTCTTACCCCTCTCTTTAAAGCGATAAATGTCGTCAAAGATGAAACCCCCGCACTGTGAGAACTTGGCATTCCCCCGGTCTGGAAAAACAACTCAGGCTTCCATTCCTTGTTTTTCAAAAAGTGCAATGGGATTTTCAATCCTTGAGCTAATGCTATACTGATCAATGCTGTTACAATCCCTTTATTCACCCTTACACCTCCCTTATCAATAGCTTGTCCTAAATTTCGATACACATAGGATATTTGTATCAAACAAAGCCAAAATAGTATTGACCACTATGAAGGAGGGGTTTCGAAATGACAAAAGGAAATAATAAAAACAAAGGAAAAAGTGCTAAAAGCGTCAATCCACAAGGTATTTCAAAAGATGCTGAATTCGCCATGGAGCCGAAGAGCACATTAGAAGATGCAGCCAAAAGAAAGAACACTAAATAACAAAAAAGTGTCAGGGTCAAAACGAAAACCCTGACACTGCTATGATTTTAACTTGAAGCTGCCATTACATTCGATCCTACTAAGAACCTTCTGAGAACTTTTAATTCCAACTCGTCCACAAGTGAGAGAGTTTCCAATGATACGTAATTCCATCTGGCTTCTTCAACGGATACCGATAATGGAACTTCACAATGAATTTCAGCCAATTTCCTAGAAACATGAAGCATGTCCAGATCTTCTTCGATTTTTCTACGTTGAGAAGGAGTCAACTCATGCAGGTTAGCAAGAATACCTGATATATCTCTATACTGTTGAATAAGCTTCAGGGCCGTTTTTTCACCGATCCCTTTTACCCCGGGATACCCGTCACTTGTGTCTCCCATCAGTGCTTTTACGTCAATGAATTGCTGAGGAGTAATGCCTCTCTCTTCCACAAAGATGTCTTTCGTATACGTTTGATAGTTCCCAAAGCCTTTCTTCAGGAGCATGATATCTATGTTGTCATCAAGCAGCTGCAGTAAGTCCTGGTCACCGCTCAGAACAGAAACTTTACGGTCCGATTGATGGAGCTTCGCCAGGGTTCCGATGCAATCATCTGCTTCATAGCCTACAACACCCACATTGTAAAGATTAAAACCTTCTGCCACTTCTTTGGCAAGATCAAATTGAGGAATCAATTCAACCGGAGGAGCATTACGGTTCGATTTATAATCATTGAAAACATCGTTTCGGAAAGTCTGACTCCCCATATCCCAACATACGATGATATGTGTAGGCTTCACATGTTCAGTTGCCATCAATAAATGCTTCATAAAGCCTTGGACACCATTTGTAGGAAGCCCTTTCGAGTTCATCATGAATTGACCCGTTACTGCTGTTGCAAAAAAAGATCGAAATAATAACGCCATTCCATCTATTAATAATAAATGCTCATTCTTAGTATTCACTCTATGCACTCCTTATTCTTGATCTTCGTTCAGTCCACTCTATAAAGTATAACATATACGAATAAATAGCTGATTGGAAAAGTGATGAACCATTTCCAACCAGCTATTCTTCTTCATTCTTGATCTACTGTATGATGATCATAAGATACCCAATCGCTGTAGCTTCCCACATAAAGTTTCACATTCTTAAATCCCGATTCCTTGAGAGAAATGAAATTGGGAGTGGCCGTGACTCCTGAACCACAATAGACAATCAATGTCTCCATTTTGCCCAGCTGTGTGAACCGATCTTCCTGGCCTTTGCCCTCCAGGAAATACCCGTTCTTTACACCATCGGTCCAAGGAAGGTTTATTGCACCGGGGATATGGCCGGGTATGCGGTCAATCGGCTCTTCCTTTCCAAGGAACCTTTCTTTGCTTCTGGAATCAATTAACTTTCCCTTTCCATTCCCCCCTTGAAATACCTCTTACCTCTTCAAGGGAAGCTACAATGGAGTCGTTAAAGCTTGGATCATAGCTTTTAGGATGATACTCAGGTATTGCCGATTCCGTGCTGCACCCAGCCTGTTTCCATGCTGAGTAACCCCCCATTTAAGATATATACCTTCTCATGACCGATGTATTGGAATAACCACCAGCAACGGCCGACAAAAGCTCCTTCCTTCTCGTCATACATGACGACCGTTGTCTGGTTATTAATGCCAGCTTCCTCCACTTTTCTTAGAAAGTTCTTCATATTCGGTAGAGGATGACGTCCACCATGTCTTTTCACATACCCGGATAGATCCTTTTCGAGATCAAAAAAAACGGCGCCAGGTATGTGATCCTCTTTGTAGCGTTTACGGCCCTCTTCAGGATCATTCAGAGTAAACCGGCAATCAATCACTCTTAGATTATCTTCACGGATATGCTTCTTGAGCCACTCTATATCAACAATTGCATTCAAGAGATCATCCCTCTCTTTTTCATCAATGTCAGTACTTGCTCCTTTGGTTCCCAACACGAGAATTGATAGGTCGTTTTTGTTTCATATCCCAGACGGGAACAAAGATAGGAGGTCTTCCCATCTATCTTCACTCCTTTTATGTGGATACACGTAGCACAACAATGATAAGGATTGTCCAAGATTGACCACCTGCTCTCTTTTAAGATTGGATATGCTCAAGCTTCTCCAAATCCTGCTTAAGTTTGTTCAAATCCTGCGTAGCGTCTAAAGCGTCTAAATGGGAATGGATCTGTTCCACGACTTGACTTACCAGTTCTTCTTTAAGAATTTGGAACTCTCTTTCCAGATATGAACAACCCCATGCATCAAGACGTTCCCTCTCCTGTTTCAAATAGGCGGCAGCCGGCTCGGAAAGCAATGCTTCCACTTTTTCCTGCACTATTTTTTTCCCACCTTTTTCAAAGAAATGCTTCGCATTCTTAAAGGATGAAAAGGCCTGTTCATATGGACTGATGTCAGTTGGATTAAAACCGTTTTCAAACTCTATTGTACGATCATTCAGGTGATCCAGTGGAGATAAAACAATTTCTCTCTCCACTTGTTGAATCAACTCTTCAAGTGCCAGCCATTGCTCTTTCAGTTGTTTTTGAATAAATTGCTGAATACGTAGAGATGTGGCTCTCATTTCTTGCGCAAGGTCAAATCCGACACTCGTGAGGAATTCCTTCATCCCTTCCTTTATTGCTTGAGAATGGTCGGGGTATTGCAGGAATAGGCCTGAATGAAAGGCTTCCTTAAAGAAATCGGATACCCGGAAGAACACTCTTTGCTTGACATAGTAGACCAGCTCCTTTGATTCCTGCTGCATTTCCACTTCAAGAGGTGTACATGATCTCGCATCAATCAGCGCGTTAACCTTTCCAAGGGCATCATGTAACTGTTGTTTGCGAACTTGCTTAATCGCTTTATCGCTTGAAGCTGTATGATAAAATTGGTTAAAGCGCTGAAGTCCCCTTTCCCACTCACTTATAGCAGACTCAATACTAATACTCACTAACTCATTCTGTATAAATGAACGGAATTCCTCCTTAAACGGGTCGATTCCTGATCTGTGTGCTTCTGATTCTTTAAGGGCCAGGAGAGAGGATACTCCGAAAATCCTCGGAAAACGGATCCCATATTGATTCAACTGAGATTCCACATAGTCCATCACGTCATTTTTCTCTTCCTCATCTTTCGCAAGGTCGATGGCGTTGACGACAAAGAACATTTTATCCAATTCGAATGTGTCTTTCACCCTCCCCAATTGAATGAGGAACTCCCGGTCAGCCTTGGCAAATGCATGATTGTAATAAGTCACAAAGAGAATGAGATCAGCATTTTTGATGTATTCAAATGCTACCCCCGTGTGACGTGCGTTTATAGAATCCGCTCCGGGGGTATCCACCAGAGTGATTCCCTGCCTTGTGATTTCGCAATCGTAATAGAGATCGATGGACTCAACAAAACAAGCTTGTGCTTCATTCGCTACGAAACCTTTATATTCTTCCAGGTTTGCTTTCCTTCTCATACCCAAACTGGATTTAAAATCAGGATATCCGTTATAAAAAGCCTTCAGGAAGGAAAGATGTACATTCTCCTTACCTTTTCCGTCACTCGTTAAGGAAGGTATCAACTCCATTGCTTCATCCAATGTTGATACAGTCCGATTAAAAAAGGACAAAGAATGAACGATGTCCTGATACAATTGTTCATAGGTTTTCATTTGTACATGAGCGGTTTCGTGAACTCCATCTTTTGATACCGGATTGATCCGATTGATGGAAGCCGTTGTCGGATTTGGACTTACAGGAAGGACCTTTTTCCCTAAAAGTGCATTGGCAAAAGATGATTTCCCCGCACTGAAAGCACCGAATAGAGCGATGGTGAAGGACTGGTTAGACAATCGCTTTTTCTTTCCTTCCAATAGATCTGCGGCTTTGGAGAAGCCCTTGTATCTTCTGAATACCGCGGTCATCGTATCCAACCGGTGGATAACTTCTTCCAGAGAGGAAGTGTGGCTGCTCCCGTTTATGAGGAGTAATCACAGTATCCCTGACAGAAGAAGTTTTTTCTTTCTGAACCATCTTCATATCGGACGCAAGGGTGTACATGCCATCTCTTTTTTTTCCAGCTGTCAATCCATTGGCCGAGAACAGCTTCCGCCTGTGTTTGATCCACTTTGACGGACATTAATTTACGAAGTCGAAGATTCTTCTCTTCATTTAATGCATTCCACTGATAGATGATGGCTGTTTTCTCTTGTAATGCTCTAAGTTCTTCCTCTAAATGTTTACGTTCATGTAATGAGGAGCTCCGTATGGAATTCAGTGTCATTTCTATCAAGTCATTTGTATGGTTCCTTGCTTTTCTCTTAAGTTCTTCTGAAAGATCATTACAATATTGGAGCACATATTCACTGGTTATTCCTGCACCAGGTTTAATTAACTCAACAAGATGAGATTCCTCCACATCAAGTAATAATTGATCCCACTTTAAACCGTGTTCAGAAGAAGGACTGTACTCTTTTACAATGGTTTTCCCCAGTGTCTTCAAATGCCATTCTAGTTGAGATTCAATCCTCTTATTGATGTCCTTTTTAAATTCACTGATTCGGATGGCTTTTTCATCTTCCGTTTTCTGTTTTGAAAATAGAAACCCTACTTTAAAATCCGGTTGTCTGCTCTCGAGGAAGCTTTTTGCTAATTCCCTCGTTTCAAAAGGCATTAAATAGGCATTTTTAAGAATTTCCTTTCTCTCTTCCTCGAAATGTTCTTTTATTGATTTGACATCATTTTTAGCTAATGCATCGATCAACCTTCTTTCCGTATCCAGGAGGGACTCTTTACTTGCCCACTCATCCTCTGTCAGATATGCCCTTCCTTTCTCCTCTATTTTATCGAGTTCTTCTTCATACCACTTCTCATGTTCAGACCGTAACTGGGAGACAGCCGATTCTGCAGACGCTTCGATCAGTTCACTTTTTTGTTTCACCTGTTCTTCTATCAGGGACTGTAGTTTTTCAATATCATTGTGACGGTGATCCGGCTCTTTTAAACTGGTGAAATACATACCGTCAGGCACAACGCCCCAAGCGGCGAATGAACTCCTGACACTTTCTTTAAAGTCGCTGAATGCCAATTCTTCGTCCTGATGTTTATCAATCTGATTCACGATAAGGTACAGCTTGACACCATGTCGGACCATCTCTTTAGTAAACTCGAAATTCACCTGGGATTGTACATGGTTATAATCCATGACGTAATAGACCGAGTCAGCGAGATGAATGGCAGATTCCGTTGACAGTCTGTGTGCATCATCCGTACTGTCTACACCCGGGGTATCCAATACGGATACTCCTTCCGGCATCTTGCTTTTGCTTCTCCCGATTTCAACAGAATATACTTCCTCACCGTTCTTACAAAAATCCTTAATGGTGGAGAAGTCATAGGGTGCCTCGAAGTATACCGGTTGGGAATGGTGATAATGGATCTTGGCGAAATCCTCATTTGCGTGATGCACCCTTTACCAGATTTGCACTAGTTGGAATGGGGCTGGACGGAAGGATCTCTTCTCCCATCAGGTGATTGATCATCGTTGACTTTCCCGCTGAAAAATGGCCACAAAATGCTAAGATCAGTTCATCTTTGTGTAATTTTTCTGCTAGCCGTTCTATTTTTGCAGCACGCTCTTCATCACCGTTCTGAAGAAAAGCGTCATGATAGGCTGTAAGTTGGTGCAAAGTTTTATGTAATTGATCGTTCTTATGATTTATCTGGCTCATTGAACTAGTTCCTTTCTGTTTTCAGAAAAATGATAACGTTTTTATTTTATCGCATTTGCACCAAGTTCTCTATGAAATGATTTCAGATTGGGGAAATTCAGGACGGTATCAGTATATGAGAGAGGAAGGAATAGGGGAAAAAAAAGCCCTCTTCAAAGGAAGAGGGCTATGTATCTATCGCGTTGTATCTGTAGCAATCAAGTTTGAATGTACAAAAGGCTTTGTCCGGTATGAAGTTACTTCCTTTGCCTGAGCTGTATCCTTCATCACATTTGATAAAACATGCTTCATCATGAAGCTATACGCTACTACGGTAATCAGTATCAAAAACCACACCATGTTTTTCTCCACCCTTTGCAAAAAAATAAATGAGAACAATTTTCATCTTCAATTAGAATCTTACCAAAAACGATAATCATTTTCAATAAGAAAATTACTTTCCTTTTTTGATGATGGGTAACCATCCTTTCGTTTGAAGGTGAATCCTTTCATAATCAGTTTCACTTCGAAGGGCTTGTTCCTCCAGAGGGATGCGAACAGCGAGGATGAATTGATTCAATAAGGCAAAGATAAAAAGGGTCCAATAAGCATTGAAAAGTAAGGGAACAATCAAGAACTCCACTGTCACGATTAGATAATTAGGGTGTTTCAAATATTTATAAGGACCCTTTGAGACAACTTCCGCTTCAGGAAGCACGATGATCTTGGTGTTCCAATACCTGCCTAAGGAAGACATCACCCATATCCGTCCTAACTGAGTAAGCAGAAAACCAGTTAAAAGGAGCGGCCAAAAAGGATTGACCCCTTTATGAAAGAATCCCCCTTCAATTAACAGTGAGACGAAAAATGCTATATGGATAGTGACCATCATTTTATAGTGGGCTTTCCCGTATTCCCTTGCTCCCTGCCTTTTCATCCACTCTTCGTTCGATTTGGCAATGAAGAGTTCCACCAGCCTTTGACATATCAATACAAAGAAAAACAGAATAAAATACAGCATCATTCCCACCTCATCAAAAGCAGCTCTGAACTAAATCCCGGTCCTAAGGCAGTGCCCAACCCTATATCCCCAGGGTTACAGCCTTTATTCAAAAATTCCTTCAGCACATACAAGATGGTGACAGATGACATGTTCCCGTACCTCTTTAACACCTTCATTGATTCGGACATCATCCTTTCATCCATCCCTAAAGATTCCTGATACGCTTCTATGACCTTCTTGCCACCCGGATGTGCAACAAAATGCTTAATATCTTGCAGCTGGATACCGTTCTCATTGATAAATCCCTCGACATTTGGCCGGAGCCAGTTCTTCACTAGGGTAGGGATATCTTTAGAAAACACAACATACAAACCATTATTCTTCACTTCCCATCCCATTACATCCAATGAATCCTGAAGCAGCGTTGATTGAGTGGCAAAAATGGAGGGCAACGGATGGGTGATGCCTGTTAGAATCGGACTTTGATCTCCGCATACGACAGCACAAGCGACCCCATCGGCAAAAAGGGATGTACCGATTAAATTGCTCTTGGAGCGGTCCCCATGCTGAAAAGTAAGAGAACAAAGTTCAATGGAAAGAACGAGGACGTTTGCTTTTGGGAAAGCCAAACAATATTCATAAGCCCTTGAAAGACCACTTGCTCCACCAGCACAACCCAATCCCCAAATCGGGATCCTCTTTACATGTGAAGAGAAGGGCAGTTGGTTCATGATCCTCGCTTCCAGGCTCGGCGTAGCAAGACCTGAAGTTGAGATGGTGATGATGGCATCGATATCGTTTAATCCAAGCTGATGACTGGCGAGGCTCTTCTTAACAGCTCTACTCCCTAATTCAACAGCATGATGGATAAATTCTTCATTTTTCTCTTGAAAAGTATGATCCTTAGAAAACCAGTCGATATCTTTAACAAAATAACGACTGTCGATTTCACCATTTTCAAATACTGTGAGAAGACGGCCGATATTTTTAAAACTAGTGGAAAACAATCTTTCTGCAAATGCAGCCGCTTCCTTTTGTGTAATTTTCACAGGGGGGATCTCTGTTTCAACTGAAACGATTTTAGGCATTTACACACACTCCTTACACTTCCATGTATGGGTAGTATTTCCACCAACAGACAAAACATGTATGGAGACCTAAAAATAATATATACAATAAATAGTACTTTAGTATGAAATGATTCTTACTAAATCATCCTTTCGTAATGGTAGATATGATATGATAGCAGTGACAATATAGTGGAGGAAGCGACATGATTTCAATAAAAACAAAAAGTGTCACAGATATACTGAATAGTTCGATTGAAGCGATTAAAAGCGTTATCCCCCTGAGTATAAAAACAATACAACCCACATTACTGACCGAACCCTTTAGTCAGAATGGGATTGGGGTACTTATCGGGATTACAGGAGATGTGAAAGTGAGAATGATCATAGACGGTGAACAAGAAAGCTTTCAAGGTCTGGGTGCTTCAATGTTTGGAATGCCGTTGGAGGGTCCGATGCTGGAATCATTTGCAGGAGAAGTAGGAAATATGATTGCCGGTAATCTCGCAACGATCATAACGAGGGCTGGTTATACAGTCGATATCACCCCACCTACGATCATTGTGGGTCAATCAAACATGTACGGGTTCGATAAAGCCTTGAGACTTCCCCTCACACTGGAAAATGCAGGAAACTTCTCCATCATCCTTATGTTCGAAAAATCACTTTAACATCTAAAAAAAAGAGCTGTGCCCATTTTATTGGGAACAGCTCTTTCTTTACTAAAATTAAAAGCCGTGAATCGTCATTCCTCCGTCTACGAAAAGTGTTTGGCCGGTCACATACGCCGATGCATCCGATGAAAGGAACACTGCTGGTCCTACCAGTTCATCCAGTTCACCGATTCTTTTTAAAGGTGTTACAGCCATAATATCGTTTACGTATTCTTCATTCTGTAACAGCATTTTCGTTAAGGGAGTTTTAAAATACCATGGACCGATACTGTTCACATTGATATTGTATTGCCCCCATTCCACAGCTAATACTTTTGTCATTTGGATCATGGCGGCTTTCGTTGAAGCGTACACAACCCCGGTCCGCAGGGCTACATGTCCGGCGACGGAGGAGATATTGATGATTTTCCCCTGCTTATTCTCCTTCATATGCTTCCCAACCTCCTGGCACATCATAAAGGCCGATTTGAGATTGGTATCCATAATCGTCTGCCATTCTTCATCTGTCACTTCAAGTGCAGTCGATCGAATATTCATTCCTGCATTATTGATCAATATATCAATAGAGCGTTTTTGCTCCTCTATGTACTCAATCGCTTGCTGAATCTCCTCACGTGAAGTTACATCGGCAGGCAAAACATAAGCCCTTCTCCCCAGTCCATCAATTTCACTGGCCGTTTTTTCTAAATCGCCCCTCGTCCTTGACAAAAGTACAACATCTGCACCTGCTTCAGCTAAACCTATACTGATGGCCCGTCCAATCCCGCGACCTGCACCCGTCACCACAGCCAGCTTTCCTTGCAATGAAAATGATGGTAAATACATCTTCACACCGCCTTACTCTTTTTTTTGAATCTTCTTTATATTAACACAGGTGGATTCTTATCTTAAATGTTAGCGTTGATGCTTATTTCCCTGGCCATCCTGTACATGAATATGGATGATTCCTTCAACATGGATTTGACATTGGGGACAGATTTTGTTTTCCGCAAAGATTTGGCAGCATTGTTTACAATAATACTTTTTCCACTTTATACCCTCCTTCATTTTCGTTCTCTTACAATCTATGCCGTTTGTTCGTTCATGTTCACCTGAACAAAGACCGATTTTCACTGTCCTTCACATTTATTTCACAATTTTTACCGTGTAGTGTGACATTTATCACAGATTCATTGAGTTTCCACCTTTATGATAGTGATAACGAAGCAAGCATCCAATAGATGGAAGGAATGAGAAATATGGCAAAGCCGGAACTGCATGAAAAAACCGAGGTGAAGGTTGAAGAATCCAACTCATTAAGAGGAACATTTACATCGGTTATGTTTTTAGGCGGGTTTTTGGTCATCACATGGATTGGGGTATTCATCTTGTTTTTAAGTCGTTTTTAATTTTGAAGGAGTGATTTATATGCACATGCATCGTTATGAAAAATGGTGGTTAACGTTAGGAACAGGGTCTCTTATCATATTTTTAATTATTCTGGGAATCAGTGCTTTTCATCAGGGACATCAGCCTCCGAGTGCAAAAGCTTATGTCAATCCTGAACAAGTGGATAAAATCAGTCCATTTAATGAACCTGGGTTGAAGAAAGTCGAAGGCAAAGCGTGGGATTACGAGTTGGTTTTTGTCGCATCTGCATTTAACTACACACCAGGAGAGATTGAAATACCTGAAGGATCCACATTGAAAATCATCGCCACGACAAAGGATGTCGTTCACGGGTTTGAAGTGGCAGGGACAAATATAAATATGATGCTTGAACCAGGATTTATCAGTGAATATACAACGACTCTTGATAAAACAGGTGAGTTCCTTGTTGTATGCAATGAGTACTGTGGCGTAGGGCATCACACCATGAAATCTATGATCAAGGTGGTTGATTAAAATGGAACGGTTTGTAAAGATTGACAAAAAAGATGCTTCATTGGCAATGGCTCATATTTATGTTGGATTTATTGCCCTGGCTCTCGGTGGCCTTGCTGGATTGTTACAAGTTCTGGTTAGATCAGGAAGGTTCACCCTGCCTGCCGGGATAGGATATTACCAGGTATTAACGGTTCACGGTGTGTTACTGGGATTGGTATTGACCACGTTTTTCATACTAGGGTTCCAGCATGCTGCTATTTCCCGCACTTCCGGTACCTACTCTGGTAAATCCCGCTTATATGGATGGTTAGGATTCTGGGTCATGCTGATCGGGACAATCATGGCTGCTGTTATGATCCTACTAAATGAAGCAACTGTACTTTATACATTCTATGCTCCTTTACAGGCACACTGGATATTCTACTTGGGGTTGACATTCGTAGTCGTCGGAAGTTGGCTGGGTGGAGCAGGCATGATCATCAAATATGTACAATGGCGAAAGGAAAACCCTGGACAACCAAGCCCGCTATTGACATTCATGGCCATCATCAACACCGTCTTATGGATTGTCGCCACCATTGGCGTGGCAGGAACGGTTTTGTTCCAGCTCCTTCCATGGTCACTTGGTCTCGTCGAGCGTGTAGATGTACTCGTAAGCAGAACACTATTCTGGTATTTTGGTCATCCTCTCGTTTATTTTTGGCTGCTGCCTGCCTATATGGCCTGGTACGTCATTATTCCGAAGATCATCGGAGGAAAAATCTTTTCCGATTCGTTAGCCCGGCTATCCTTTATATTGTTCCTTCTTTTTTTCAATCCCGGTAGGATTTCACCACCAGTTGGTGGAACCTGGAATTGATGCATATTGGAAGTTTTTGCAAGTAGTTCTTACGTTCATGGTTGTCATCCCTTCTCTGATGACTGCATTCTCACTGTTCGCTACATTTGAAATGTATGGCAGATCAAAAGGAGCTACCGGCTTATTTGGTTGGTTCAAGAAATTACCATGGGGAGACGCCCGCTTTACAGTGCCATTTATCGGGATGGTTGCATTTATCCCTGCAGGTGCAGGCGGATTGATCAATGCATCGAATCAGATGAACCAGGTGGTGCATAACACCATTTGGGTGACAGGACACTTTCACTTAACCTTGGCCACCTCTGTTGTCCTAACCTTTTTTGGAATTGCCTATTGGCTCGTCCCTCACCTGACAGGACGTGTATTGACGAAAGCCATGAACAAATTGGCCATCGTGCAGGCCATCGTCTGGTCTGTAGGTATGGGCATCATGTCAGGTGCCATGCATGCTGTAGGCTTACTCGGCGCACCGAGAAGATCTTCCTTTTCCACTTACGGGGATGCTCCACAAGCCCTTGAATGGATTCCATACCAAATTGCCCAAGCCATAGGGGGAACGATTCTCTTTATCGGAATCATCCTGGTTTTATACATCTTTATCAACCTGGCATTCTTTGCACCTAAAGGAGAAGAGGAATTCCCTGTCGGTGAGAAAGCAGAGGCAGCTGAGAGAACACCGATGGCACTCGAAAACTGGAAGATTTGGCTAACCATCTTAGCAGCACTCATCCTTGTTGCCTATACCGTTCCATTCATCGACATGATCCAAAACGCCCCTCCTGCATCCAAAGGATTCAGATTGTGGTAGACGAAAAGCGGAAGGGCTTTGAAAGAGGCGACAAGCATAAGACGAGTAACCTGAAAAGGCGCTCTTTGACTTTTTAGGTTACTTGGCTTATGACCACGAGCCTCTAAGCCCTGCAACTGGACATCACGAAAGCGGAGGCGGCTTGATTAGGGCCGACAAGCATAAGAATCTTATCTTTCGTGTGAAATGATTAAAAAAAGAAAGGAGGCTGCCCTCTCAGGCAGCCTCCTTTCTTTTTTTTCTTACATCTTCTTACCAATAGGGAGCTTTCATGAATGCTCATGATGCAAGTTTCATACCCATGAAATCCGCCATCAAGATTCCAGTTCAATAAAGCCATATACCTTGGAATATTTCTCTGTTAAGTAATCAGCCAGGTATTGAGCATTTAGACCTTCACCCGTGACTTCCCTGATAATTTCCAACGGTTTTTTCAGTTTACCCCACTGATGTACATTGGTTGTTAACCAATCTTTAATGGGAGCAAGATTTCCTTCTTCCAACAGTTCCTCAAATTGAGGAATATCCTTCAACATAGCCCGCTTAAACTGTGCAGCATACATATATCCAAGTGCATATGAAGGGAAGTAACCAAAGCTGCCGCCGGCCCAGTGAACGTCTTGCAGAACACCTTCTCCGTTATGAGTAGGGCGGATACCTAAGTATTCTTCATATTTATCATTCCAGATTTCCGGAAGATCCTTCACTTCTATTTCATCATTAAACAATCCCTTTTCGATTTCATAACGGATAATGATGTGTAGCGCATACGTCAATTCATCTGCTTCAATTCGAATCAAAGAAGGTTTAGATTCATTGATCGCCCGGTAGAAGTCTTCAAGTTCAACCGTATTGAATTGACCAGTAGAATGATCTTTCAAGAGTGGGTAATTCTTCTTCCAGAAACCATAATCCCTTCCGACAAAGTTTTCATAAAAAAGCGATTGGGATTCATGGATACCCATGGATGTTCCTGTACATAATGGTGTACCGGTTAAATCCTTTGAGATGTTCTGTTCATAAAGGGCATGTCCCCCTTCATGGATCGTGCCGAAAACAGCCGTCCGCCAATCTTTTTCGTCATATTTAGTTGTTACCCTTACATCCCCTGGGTTCAAACCGATGGCGAACGGATGAACGGTCTCATCCAATCTCCCCGAGTTAAAGTCATACCCCATTTGTTCAAGTATTTTCAAGCTGAATTCCTTTTGCTTATCTTTAGGAAAGTGTTCAAAAAGAAAATCGGTTTGTGGTTTATCATTTGACTCGGAGATTTTATGTACCAGGGGTACAATCTGATCTCGAAGATCACCAAATACCTTGTCCAAGACTTCTACTGTTACCCCTGGCTCGTACATGTCCAGAAGTGTGTCATATTTATTGTTTTCGTAGCCCCAATAGCCGATAAAACGTTTGGTGAATGCTACAAGCTTTTCTAAATACGGCTGGAACATAGTGAAATCCGCTTTTTCTTTCGCTTCTTCCCAAACTCCTTCAGCTTTCGACTGCAATACGACATATTCTCTATATTCAGAGGCAGGAATTTTTTTATTGCGATCATACTCTTTTTGACATTCCTCTAAAAGCTTTTGTGTCATGACATCTAATTCACTTGAATTTGATGAAAGTTTTGCAAGATAAGCGGCCATTTCGTTGGAGGTCGACATGGCAAAAAGTTCGGAAGATAACATACCGATTACTTCTGATCGCTGTTCTACCCCATTCTTAGGCGCACCTGTACGTAAATCCCAGAACATCAGTCCCAGTGCTTCATTGTATGCAGACATCTTCTTAACATAATCGAGAAAACGGTCTTTTGTTTCTACTATGGATTCTCTCATTCTAAAGTAGCCCCCTCATTTTAACATTCAATCCATTTTATCATATTTTTCTGGCAACTTGGGCGGGAATAATCGAAAGAAAGTGCAATCTTACGCCAAAAGATAAAGTGTAAGTTTGTAATGACATGTAAGAAGTTTTGGCTATATCAACTTTCCTGATTATCCATTACCCCATCACAAAAAGCCGCCCTGTTCAGGCGGCTTTTCATACAATCTATGGATTCAACACTTCGATTCCCACTGGTAAAACCGATTCTATCATTCCTTTATAAGCTTCTTCTTCACCTGACATCAAAACATGAATGTCTCCTCTGTCATCCCCTGTTCTAATGAGGCGGCCGATTCCTTGTCTCAGGCGCAGGAGCATGTAAGGGATATCCACATCTTCCAACGGATCTCCTGCATGATTGCGTTTCGCATCGAACACAGGATCTTTAGGAGGAAATGGAAGGGAGTAAATAATGACTTGTGAAAGGGATTCGCCGGGAACGTCCAAACCTTCCCATAAATGATATGAGCAAAGGACTGTGGTCGTTTCCTCCTGAAATTGTTGCACCGTCTCACTGATTTCCCTGTCACCTTCATAAATTACTTTCCAGTCCTGTTCCCCCTGATGGACTTGAAACTCCCTGAAAGCATTCATTTCTTCCTTTGTAGAGAAAAGAATCAAAGATTTCCCTTGATTTTTCTCCAACATCTCAAAGGCATACTGATTTTTAGCCCTTCTGCCTTCTTCTAACGGAGGCAGAAATGCTTTCATCATCTCTTCATATTCATATGGGGACTCTACTGAAAATTTCTCATATTTTTGTATCCCCAGGGACTGGGATACATATGAGAAATCCTGATTATACGATAAGGTCGCAGAAGAGAAAATAAAAGGAATATTTTGAGAAAATACTTGTTCTCTCAATATCTCTTCCACTAATCTTGGCATAACGACAAAAGTATGTTCTTCCTCTGATGTTTCTAACCAGTAGATCCCTTTTTCATCATCCAGGAAAAGTTTCAATGAATATTGAATCTGCTCGAGATACTCTTCCACTACCTTTAGGAGGTAATCATCCATTACATACATTTCAGACTCAAAAACAAGTTCGTTTAATAAGTGTTCGATTTTCTCCGTTAACGCTCTTCCTTGCTGTAATATTGCGCTGGACCGGGAGATATATTGGCGGTCTGAACCAGTCTCACCTGCAGATTCCTCCTCAAGGAGTTCGAACCACTTTTCATTATCCAACATGATATCTTCTATGATATACAAAGTTTCCTCGCGCATATCCGATGCCGAAAGCTTTTCCAGTAAACCTTCGAGAGTCTCCATTCTCATACGATAGGTCATCGCCTTCTGAGACGCAAATTCCAACAGGTGACCTTCGTCAAATACAACAGAGCTTGCTTCGGGGAGAAGCGGCAGCTGCCCTTCCCGTTTGCGGGAATCTTTCGTCCAGATATGCTCCATATAGAAGTCATGGGAACAGATGATGAGATCCCCGGCATTACGGTAATGCTCCCGGTGAAGAGTTAGACCACATCGATGACGATAGGCACAGGACATACAGTCCTGAAGAGAATCCCAGCCAACATGATTCCACTCATCGTCAGACAGAAATGGATACTCTTTTCTATCACCATAATGTCTAAAGCTGTTCATGGAAGCATTCTCATGGACAAAGCCAGGTAATTCTTCCCACATATCTTCGTAAGTCTCATTATGCGACATGTTTTCTTCCAGTTTTTTTATACATAGATATTGTTCTCTGGATTTTGCCAGTCTTACATCTATATCCAGATCAAGTGCCTTTTCAAGCTTCTCTATGTCCCCTTCCTTTTTCACAATCTGCTCAATGAGTGTTTCATCGGCACATGCTATGATAGCGGGTTTACCTGTATATCTTGCGTATGATAACGCATATAAGAGGTATACAAGGGTTTTACCCGTACCTACACCCGCTTCAGCAAACATGACTTGTTTATTTTTATAGGCTTGATTCAGCTGAAAGGCCATGAACACCTGTTCATCACGCAAATCAAATCCCTTTTCAGGTAATAAATCGTAAAACACGTCACCGACCCAATCGGATAACGCTTCATAAAAGGATTGCTCCTTCGTTAGTTCAAATGGTAATTTCCTTCTCATGGGGACCTCCTATGAAACACAATATTTCTAATTTACTAGAATTCTCTTCAAATGAAAAGTAAAAAATCGTCATTTATCTACAGCTCTCTATAGGGCCATTTTCGTATATGACCGCTCAAAAGAAAAGAGACGCTCCATACAATGGGGTGGATCTACCACTTGTATGGATGTCCCTTCGTGAGAGTGTACTCAGTCGTATATTCTTTTCTTTCTTAGCATTTCATATTGGAAAGCCTGATCCAGGTTTTTCCGTGCTTCTTGCAGAGCTGAACGGTTTCATTTTCTTCACCTGTAATGGAAGAAATGGAACTTTGGATAGCCTGATAGATTTTATGGTAATCGATGAAAGAATGGTTCATCCTCTTTCACTCCCTTAAAATGATAGAACTATTATACGCGGGAAATGAGAGGGATATTCTGAACATCACCATTTTTTCATACTATTTATGAACATGTAGTTATGCTTTTCTTGGAGGACGCGGCCCAAAGTATTGATAGTAATCTGTTCGGATGAATCCATTGAACAGTTTCCGCTTCTTTGTAGCCTGCTTACCATAGCATTGTTCGAAATTCTCATGAGAAGTCATCATGTATACAGACCATGTATCGAGCTTTTCAAAGGCCCTGCCCATTTCTTGATACATCTTCTCTACCTCTTTACGCTCTCCTATCCGTTCACCGTAAGGAGGATTTCCGACAATGATGCCGTACTTCAATTCCGAGGTGAAATCCCTTACTTGCATTTGCTTGAATCTCACCAACTCTCCAAGCCCTGCTTCCAGTGCATTCTCTTTAGAAACTTCGACCATTCGATGATCAATATCAGTTCCCAATATTTCAAGAGGCTGGTCATAGTTGGCCATATCCTCTGCTTCCATACGTGTTTTCTCCCACACATCAGCAGGCATCATTGGCCAATTCTCTGACAGAAACTCGCGGTTAAATCCAGGAGCGATATTCTGACCGATCAGGGCCGCTTCAATAGGTATAGTACCAGACCCGCAGAAAGGATCTACAAAAGGACGGTCGGGATTCCATGTCGTAAGTTGAATCAGGGCGGCAGCCAACGTTTCCTTTAAAGGTGCTTCACCTTGACCTATGCGGTATCCCCTCTTATGAAGTCCTTGTCCACTCGTATCCAAGGTGATGCTTGCGACATCTTTATGGATCGCGACTTCAATTTTAAACAATGGACCTGTTTCCTCTAGCCACGAAGTCCGTTTGTACGCTGTACGCAAACGTTCAACGATCGCCTTTTTTACGATGGCCTGGCAGTCAGGGACACTGTATAGCTTAGATTTGACGGATTTTCCCTGCACCGGGAATTCTGCATCGACCGGCAGGAAATTCTCCCAAGGAAGCTTTTTCGTATTCTCAAATAATTCATCAAATGAATACGCTTTAAAGTCCCCAACGAGGATTTTGACCCGATCAGCTGTCCTGAGCCACATATTGGCCCTTGCAATTGCCGTTTCGTCCCCTTTGAAGATGACTTTCCCGTTCTCCACCTGACAATCATACCCCAGGTCTTTTACTTCTTTCGCAACGATGGATTCCAAGCCCATTGCGCTGTTGCAATTAACGTATATGTACTCATAATAGCCACCTCGTTCATAAGAATCATCTCTATTTAGATAGTATAGTCTTGTTTCCTATAAAATAAAAAGGACTGATACAAAAGAGCAGTGTATTACCTGCATGTATCAGTCACTTGCATTATTTAATCCATTTTGCTCTTTATCCCGTAATAGTGTTCTGTAAGCCATGTTTTGTTCCGTCGTACTGCAAGCGACTCTTCGTCTCGTACTCGGGTGGTAATCATCTATCTACAAAGGATATTCCTTTGTCCCTCTCTTCGTTCAATTCCTCCGAGAGGATTCCCCTACCTAATTTTGGGTTTCTCGCTCGTGGGGTTTACCTCGTTCCACTCCTGCCATTTCTAACAGGACTTCGTCACTGTGGCACTTTCAAGGTAGTCACACCATATCCCGAAGGACTTAGGTGTTTTCCCTGCCGTCAACTCAAGATGAGCTGCCCTAGCTTATGAATTGGCTAGGCACGAACACTACGTGCATCTCAGCACCGTGCGAGCATGGACTTTCCTCTACAACATTACGTTGCAGCGATTACCCAAACACCATTAAGGATCAGCAATATCTAATTATACTGTAGGTTTTAGAAAAATTCAACTGGGAAAATCAGTCATACAATTTATTCCCAAACACATGTTTTTCTAAATTGGACAAACGTTTAAGAATATCGAAATTCGTTGTACCCGTCTGTTGCGGCGGAGCAGCGGACCGCTGTTTGCTTGCTCCCTCTACCTGTTTCTTCAATCGCAAATTCTCTTGTTGCAGATCTTCTATTTCCTGATGAAAGGTTTCATAATCTTTAATAATTAAATCTAAAAATTTATCAACATCTTCCGGCTTGTATCCACGCATTCCACTTTTGAATTCTTTTTCGAGAATATCCTTAGCCGTCAATTTCACTTTATCTGAGATCATCATATTCACCTCTATATTTATCACTATCATTTTTTCAAATAACCATGATTTTGTCAATTATATTTATTATTCGGGGTACTTATCCCTTCCCGATCGGTCCATGGGTGATGAATGATGAGCTACTCATTTTTCCACTGCTCTTCTTCGACAACCCACTGCAAATCATGGAAGTTTATCGCCCTTACCTCAAAAGCTGGATCCGTTTCTTTCTTCTTCTTCACTTCTTGATAGAAGTACTTAGGAGAGCCATCTTTTTCTTCATCATAAAGTATCACTACTGTTTGGCATTTATGAAGGAATAATTGATTTTTGTTTCGAAACTGTTGCGGACCTTTATACGGCTCTTTCGAAATCGACTCGACAAAGTCTGCTTGAGATAGAATGAATTCATAGTATTCTTTATTCTCATCATTCCAGTTTTCCTCTTGATTGAGAAAAGGGGTCAATACTGCGAGTTTAAGATCCGGATACTCTTCCTGGAGTTCAAACACCACTTCCGCCCCCCAGAGTTCAACCCCAAGCTGTCCGCTTATAAGCACCCACTCAAGGCCCTCATCCAATAATGTGTACAATTCTTTCTTTAGGGCTTCTTTTATGTAGTAAATGGATTTGTCATCCGACTTAAAAATTCCCAATTCAAAGGATTTATATCCTGTAATGCATGCAACCTTACTCATTTGTAAAACTCCTTCAGTCCTCTTTCATGGGATTACAAGCTTCTTCGATCCTTAGTGTGCCCCAATTCTATACAGTCTATTGTAACATATTTTATGAATGATGAAGTCAGTGAAGCATTGAACTGATTCCATCATAAAAAAGGATGTCTCTAAATAGGTAAGTATCTGTTGGAGGTTGATACATCGTACCAACCTCCACTGGAAACTAATCTTTAGAGGCATCCCTTAGAAGTAATCATTCAGCTTTCAGACTTATCTCCCCATGCCGTAAGGTCCGTATGGAGGACGAGGTCCACCTGGCCCAAACCCTGGTCCAAACCCTGGACCGCCTGGACCTGGAGGTCCACCTGGTCCACCACCACAATTGAATTGTTGATTGGAAACACTATCCACTTGTGATTGTGTTTGCGGGAAATAATGTTTATGTTGATACATGACATTATTCACATTTGTAGTGTGGGTAGGGTGAATGTGTGGCACCTCATAGACGGTACATGTATGTTTCACACAGCATTTAGTCGGGTGCACGACTGCAGGAAGTACTTGATTAGGTCTTGGTCCTTTATACATAGAAACGCTCTCCTTTCATCTCTTAGTTGGTACACTAATAGCCTATGAAAGGGAGAGGGTACATGTACTAATGAAAATACCTATTTTCAGGAAAACAATTTGTCATCTCACATAAAACTATATAAAGTTTCCGGATAATTGCTAAATACAAAAGCCGTTAAACCAATGACGACAAAGAACAAAATTAAGATCGCACGGTTCATTTTCATCATCCCATCTAAATAATAAAAATTTTCAACACAATTAATTATTTTACAGCTACTTTTGAAAATTCTCAATATGAAAATAAGGAGATTGAATCACTTTTTTTGTAAATATTATATATCCTCTATTCACTCGGATGAATGATCTGTATTACGGTTCAATTTTCTGGACAGACGTTTCATTCGGTGATGGAGACTTTCTAATAAAACAGTATTTTTTTCACTGAGACTGTCATTTCTATCGATCAGTAATACTTCAAGTTCCTCACATCTTTTCAGGGCAAGATGGTGGTTTTTCATTTTGTGTTCATACAATTTAGCCAGTTCCAGTAATGCGTCTTTACTAATGGGTTCGGGTGCATCCTTCCATATCCCTTCCCACAACTCTATCGCCTTATCCTCTTTTTTCTCTCTCTTGTATTGGAAAGCTAAGCGGTGCATCGCTTTAAAGTTTGGAAGACCGTCCTCTTTGATTATCTCCTGGTACCGTTCTTTTGCTATTTCTTTGTTCCCTGTATGCTCAAGCCACCTGCTTACTTCGAATCGCTCGGCACCGGTACCTTTCCGGATATTCAACAGTTGGAAGGTCAGATGAGTATAAAGTGTAATCAATGATAAAATGTCCTGTTCATTATGAGTCATAACCTTAAATATACCTTCCGGATCTTTTCGCTCGATATAATCGAAATAGATCATCGGAGCCAAATAGCCTGGAACATCATCTACTCGATTAAATCCAAGGATCTCCCGCTCTACATTGACCAGTTTGACAGATTCAAGCTTATGCTTGAAGATTCTTCTGGATCCGTGATAAAGATCAAAATGTCCGAATGAGGGTAATTTCGGGACATGTTCCCTGATGAGGGTATGCCTTGTCTTGACCTGCGGCCAATCAAACGCTTTTCCGTTATAAGTCACAAGTGTGTCATAGTCTACCTGATTTAAAAAGCTGTGATAAAGAGGTATTTCACTTCCCGGTTGAGGCAAGAAGTGCTGGGTTACAATCACTTCTGTTTCCGTCACAATGCCATGTCCCAATAAGAAGATCGTATTACCCGCCCCTCCACCCAGACCGGTCGTTTCTGTGTCAAAAAAGAACAGTTCGTCATGATTAAGTCCTTTAGAAGACAAGGGATGCTCCCCTTTGAATTCCTGCCAGGCATCCATGGCTTTAATGAAATCCCTAAACGTGTATGTTCCATGCTGATGATCGATGGAATATCGCTTCTCTCTGACCAGACAGTAATCACCGTCGAAATAATAGGAAGTCGAATCGTTTTGTTTCCACAAATCCATATATGGAATCTCTTCCATTATCCGCTGCTTAGCGGAAGGCTGTACATTATTCTCTACCGCTTCGTCTTCCCTGATGATATGTTTCTTCATTCTGGATAATTTATTTTTCAGAGTCATTTTTTGTCCTCCTTCTTCTTTTAATGAAGGAAAAGGTGAAGAAGCTTTAATGCATCCAATTTGGCTGTCTCCAGTGAATGATCCGTTCCAATACAGGATGGACAACCAGTCTGACAAGAACATCTACTAATCATATTAGATGTTTCAAGGAGTATTCTCTCCATCTGATCATAGACTTTCTCACTTAATCCGATCCCCCCGGGGTACCGATCATAAATAAAGATGGTAGGCTGTTCATTATGAGCAGCCTTTACTTGAGGTACCACAAAAATATCACTTGGATCACACATCACAAATAAAGGAATGATTGATTTCAGGCTGTGTGCAGCCCCGATGAGACCTTCTTCCAGACGTTCCTGACTAAAGGCTGCAGTATCCTTCAAGGAAATCCAACTGGAGCTCGTATGAAGCTCCTCTTCAGGGAGATGGATGGGACCAGATCCAATGTTTTCATGAGTATCGAATTTTATTTTCTTAAAGATTGTTGCCATGGCTTGAACGGTTACGTCACCAAACGCCACTTCGTAGGTTTCCCCATTCCGCACCTTGTCTGTTTCAAGCACCCTTAATTGTACAGCCAGATTGGCATCAGTGAAATAATCTACATCCACTTCTCTTACATACGCCTTCTTCTCTTCCCAATCCAGTTCCTCAACCTGAAATTGTACTCCTTGATGTAAATAAATCGCTTCATCATGCAGCAGCGTCATCGCTGAGAAACGATCCATTTCTCCTATCACCTTCGCAGAGGAGACATCGGTTTGATCTATAATGATGACATTTTCTTGTGAAGCTGAACGAAGGCTGATGTTATGTGCCGGAAACACATCGTTCATCCAGTACCACTTATCACCATTCTTATGAATCACTCTTTCTTCTACTAGAAATTCTAATATATCCCCTATATCATGACTGCCGAATCTTTCTCCATCTTTAAAGGGGAGTTCGTAAGCAGCACATTTGATATGATCGATTAATATGATCAGATTATCAGGGTTGATTCTGGCAGTTTCAGGGTTTTGCTCGAAGAAGTAATCAGGATTCTCGATGATATATTGATCCAACGGGCTGGAACTGGCCACCATGATGACAAGGGATTCACCATGCCTTCTGCCTGCCCTTCCTGCTTGCTGCCAGGCACTTGCAATGGTTCCAGGATACCCGGTCATGATACACACTTGCAATTGACCGATATCAACACCTAATTCAAGAGCATTCGTACTGACGACTCCGTAAATCTCACCAGAACGTAAACCCTTTTCTATTTCCCGTCTTTGAGTCGGAAGATATCCTCCACGGTAACCTCTAATCGACTTTGCACCTAATTGATTCTTCACTAATTCCTGTAAGTAAGTCAAGATAATTTCAACCCTTACCCTGCTCCTGGCGAATATGATGGTTTGGACTTTATTCTTCAGCAGCTCTCCGGCAATCCTCCTTACCTCGAGAGTCGCGCTCCTCCTTATATTCAACGGCTTATTTACAACAGGGGGATTATAGAAAACGAAATGCTTCTTCGCGCTGGGAGCTCCGTTATTATCGATTAAACTCATTTCTTCACCTGTTAAATGCTCTGCCAATTCTTTAGGGTTGGCAATGGTTGCCGAGGTGCAGATAAAAACCGGTGAAGCACCGTAAAACGAGCATATCCGTTTTAATCTCCGGATGACATTGCTAACATGGGACCCAAAAACCCCTCTATAAATATGGAGTTCATCAATAATTACATACTTCAGATTCTCAAAGAGTGAAACCCATTTCGTGTGATGGGGAAGAATGGCCGAGTGGAGCATATCTGGATTCGTTATGACAATATGTCCTGCTTTCCTCACCTTTTGACGAATATTTGCAGAAGTGTCTCCATCGTATGTATAACTATTAATTGCAGCTTCTGCTTCTGAAATGATTTCATTCAGTTCACTTTTCTGATCTTGAGCCAATGCCTTAGTAGGAAAGATATATAATGCTCTTGCATTCGGGTTTTCCATGATACTTTGAAGAACAGGAAGATTATAGCAAAGAGTTTTTCCGGATGCTGTCGGGGTCACCGCAGTAAAGCTCTTTCCTTCCATAGCATGCTGAAAGGCAGAGTGCTGATGTGTATAAAGGTTATCAATCCCTCTTTTTTGAAGGGCCTTTTTTATTTTTTCATTTATAGTGTCAGGCAAATCTACGAATTGGGCTTCTTTTTCATCAATCGTCTGCCAATGTATGATTTGCTGATTAAAGTCACGGTCTTTCTTAAAATGTTCGATCAACTGTTGAAGGTTGTTTTTCTTTAACATAGACAGGATCACCTCTTCTTTTCATTTTACCGAATCTATGTTCGAAACTAAAGTAAAAAAAACAGAACCAACCTGCCATCGTTTTCCATACATAAGTGGCGAGCTCGTGCAGAGAAGAATGTTGAGTTTCCTTCTCCTCAATAAATCCTGTCTTATCATAGGACAATTGCACATTTTCACCCCCTCCTCATACACTAGTATGAATACGTTTGCCTGAAAGGAGCATACCCATGTCCAACGATAAAAAAGGCTTTGGTGACCTGATGCATTCCATGAACGAGTTTTTTCATGAAAGACCTATGAAAGGAATGCTTCAAAGCATTGACGAGTTCTTCACATCATCATCTAACCCATTTGGTTCCTTCCCTGTTGACTTAACGGAAACAGATCATCATTATGTTGTGACTGCAGAACTGCCAGGTGTAAAGAAAGAACAGATTCATCTCGAAGTGTTCCCTCAGTTCATGACCATTTCAGTAACCAATAAAGAAGAATTCTCCGAGGAGAATGAACAGAATCAGGTGATCAGAAGGAAGCAATCCATGAAAAAGAGCACCAGGACCATACCATTCCCAAGGATGGTCAACGAAAAAAATGTAAAAGCTTCTCATAAAGATGGATTATTAACAGTTAAAGTGATGAAAGAAACCGGGAAACGCATTTCGATTGATTGATTTTCAGTTTTGCCATTCAGTTGACGGTTCAACACCTGAGCAACAAAAAAAGCCCATGAACCATACTTTGGTCATGGGCTTTCTTCTTAGCGTTATGAATATTGACCGTTTTATCACTAAAGATTAAATATTCCCCCCCAGGCCTTTTACCAATGATGATACCTGGTTGATAGCCCCCATCATCTGTCCTGTGGTGTTCATCATTTTATTAAAATCCAAAGATCCATCCTGTGACTTGAATGAATTCATGATGGAACTGACTCCCCCTGACTGTGGCTTAGCCATGAACGAAGCTTTCGGATATGGATTGGCAAATGCCTGCTGTTCCATGGCTTTCATTTGATACGGGTTGTATTCCTTCTGTTGAAGAGGGTTATCAAAATATGGATTCATTTGCTGCTGGTTCATCTGCTGCGCATTCATCTGCTGATACTGGTTCAAAGGATAGGATGGTAATGGATTCTGGGCTTCAGGTAGAGGATAATAATTCTGTTGAAAAGATCCATAAGTAGGAGGTCTCATTCCTTGAGAATGATAGTTCATCACAGGTGCCATATTCATTGGTTGTGAATGGTAAAGAGGATGATAATGGCGCATCCGTCTTGAATTAGGTGAAGAAATCATACTTAGTCCCCCCTGCATCTTAATCGTTACTATACAATATGTAGGCGCTTATGGAATGGTGAAAAGACCTATACAGAGATTTCGACATTCATAAGAAGAATGTCGGAAGTTAAACTATTCTTACAACTTTAAGAGAGCGTTTTCTATGATAGGATAAAAACAGAGCTTCGTATAGGATGAAATATAAGTATTGGGAGGAATCAAGATGAACCTGAGTGAACTGCTGAAGAGATATGAAAGTAGTAAACAATATCAAGCAACAGATCAACAAGAACTTCTTACATTGGCCAAAAAACTTTATATTTCAAATGAGATTTCTTTTCTCCACTATAAAGAGTTAGCGAAGCAAATCTATACAATAGAAGAAAGCGCCATTTCCACCCCATAAGAAAGAGGCTGCCATATGGCAGCCTCTTATTTTTCATTGAGTTCATCCAACTGGGTCCCAAGAACGTACGAGACTGATTGATAATGACTAATGAACCGGTTATAACTGGATTCAGGAAAAAAGCAATGAACAGACAGCATTTCGATATTGTCAAAAGTGTTTATGATTTGTGGTAAATGAAGGTGTTTAGGCCTATAATCTTTAATCCAGCTCATGGAAAGTTCTTTCCAGGCATCATTCTTCTCTTTCACTTCATCGGCAAAAGGCTTCACTTCCGTGTAAAAGTCCCCTTTTTCACCCGATTCACGCCTTGTTTTATATTCATTCATCATCTTCTCGGCCAGGACGAGAAGCTCTTCTGTTACGATCTTCAATTCGTTCAAAAAAAGCCCTCCATGCAAAATGTAGACAAAAAATAAAAGTAGCACTCTGCTACTTTCTTATAAGGTCAGTTTAAGACGTCTTGAAGGATAATTCAAGTTTTTGTAAGACAAAGGAGCTATCCCTATTATTCATAAGAACCGTTTTAGAGCCTGTCTTTCTTTCAACAAAGCTGATTTGACTGTCTATCTTTTGAATCTGATCCGAGAGCTTACTCAATCCTTCTTCCTCTTCAATTGAGATTCGATCATGCAGACTTTGTTCTAATTGATTGAGGCTTTCTTCAATTTCAGCTAACTTTAACATAATATCTTGTTTTGGAAGCATGTGAATTCTCCCACCTTTTTTTTGGATTAATACAGTAATTCTATGCTGATTTGCCTTTCCCTTCCCCCTTGACAAAACTAGAAGCGTTTCGCCAAAGAAAGCGCAAAAAGGACATTCTCCTAAGTAAGTTTCGACAGCTTTGAATAAAAGACGAAGGAACTCAAAATACTATAAATGGAGGTGTTTCTAATGAAAAATCAGAAAAACAAACAAACCAAGCAGACAACAAATTCAGTCGAAACCAAAGCATCAAAAGGCAACCCTAAACTTCAAGGAGAAAACCGCCCTGCAACATAAAAAGCGGAGGCGGCTCGCTTAAGGGGCGACAAGCATAGGGCGAATCCACCGGAAAGGCGTCCTTTGCCTTTTTGGTGGGTTTGACCTATGACCTCGAGGCCCTAGCCGCCGGAGCTGGACTCATAAAAAGCGGAGGCGGCTCGCTTAAGGGGCGACTGGCTTATGGCGAACCTACACACCTTGGTGGGTTAGACCTAAGGGGACCTGCACGTTTCAACGTGCAGGTCCTTTTTTCCTCTTCAGGAATTTATTAAAAACCCCTTTCATTTTTGCCAATTTTTCAAGCTGCCTTTGCTTTTGAAAAAACCATTGTGTCAATTCGATCTCCTTTGGTAGGTCAGTCTCTGTGTACCATGCCCCATCCACATTGATGTTCCTCGACCAGTCCGTATAACGCACCCAATGATGAGCCACTTTCCCATAAACCTCACGGAGCATCGGGGTATTCGTTTCGGGGGCTTCTTTGCAGAATTTCTCATAATCTCTTCTGGACCCGGTATGGCCGACTGCTAAAGCAAACTTTAAAAAAGAGGCATGATACTCCGGATGAAATAATAAACAAAATAATCGTTTCCCTAATTCAATTCTATTGTGAAGATTACGGAATCCGTGTACACTCGCTCCAAATAGCTGTCCATCCAACGTAGGAAACAAAACAGAACTGAAATGCAGATGTTCTTCTAGTAGGAATAAGGGCGATCCAAACACTTTCTTCTTATAGACCCCATGATTGATGACAGGCTCTTGGATGAGGTTTTGTTCGTTTATGATAAGAGAGTGGACCAGTCTATCTTCATCCCTCTCTGTCCAAAACCGGTTCCACTCCTCTTCCATAAAGCTTGAAATATGGAACTCATTCATTAAATGAAACATTTTCCTCTTATACAGCGTCGAATAGTGATAGAGGAGAAGTTGAGGGAAAGCATCTTGAAAGATCGACCAATTTGCTCTTTCATACGTCTTAAATAGTAAATCAGCGGTGTGACCATTCAAAAGGCACGAAAAGATGTCTCCCTTCAGATCAGTCATATTCCAACCCGCATTCCTTGACACAACCGATGCAAGAAACGCCCACTTTATTTCAGGGTGAAGCAGGAAAAATTTTTGATAAGCCATCGTTCTTGTTATATTATCTTGATTATATAAATCCACTAGCTGATTTACTTCTTTAATCCACTCATTTGTACGTTTAGGTTCAGATATATAGGGTAAAAAGCGATAAGTATTGTTGATTCCTTTCATCCTTCTTACCCCCTTTCTCCTTTAGAAATAGATTGAGGAGATTTGTAAACAATTATTCACACAAAATGGAGTGGTTTCTGTTATGATATAGATTAGTCTGCGAGGTGAATTACCATGAAATTCCATTATCCCAATGGAAAGAAATATGTGGAAGCATCTTTACCCTCAAAAAAATCGAATGCGAAACCGAAACAACTATCGTATAGCAATCGAGGCATGACACTCGAGGAAGATATCAATGAAACGAATCAATATTACTTAACGTTTCACAAAGCGGTTATTCATAAAAAGCCCACACCCGTTCAAATAGTAGATGTACATTATCCTTCTAGAAGTGGCTGCTGTCATTAAGGAAGCTTATTTTAAGCAGCCGTCGACAACCGATTATAACGGTGTGTACAGAGGAAGATACATCGATTTTGAAGCGAAAGAGACGAAAAACAAAACGTCCTTCCCCCCTTCAAAACTTTCACGAGCACCAAATCGTCCATATGGAAAGGGTCCATAATCAAGATGGCATCACTTTTGTTCTAATAAGGTTCTCTGCTTCTGAAGAAGTGTTCCTACTTCCCTACAAAGCCCTTAGGTTTTATTGGGATCGAATGATCACAGGAGGACGGAAATCAATCAAGCGGGAAGAAATGGAAGAAACGGGAGTACTTGTCCCTTTGGGACTTCATCCCAGGGTTGATTATTTAAAAATAGTTCATCAGATATATTTTTAGTTCATGAAAAATGAGTTAATCTATACTTTATCTCAATATCAGTAGTATATTTTAAATCTTAGACAATACTAAAAACACAGAAGATTGAAAGCGAGGAAACAAAATGGCTGGTCAATATAAGTCAAGGGAAGAAAAACGCCTGGCCCAACAAAAGTCAAAATCCAATAAGAGCAAGAAAAAAGGCTCTATGGTTAAACGCGTCATTATATCTTTATTCATTATCGGTATAATCGGAATGCTTGCCGGTGCTGGATTATTTGCTTATTATGCTTCCAGTGCGCCAAAGCTTGATGAAAAATTACTCAAGGATCCCATCGCATCAGAGATCTATGATATGAACGGGGAATTGATTACGACTGTCGGAAAAGAAAATCGTGAGTATGCAAATTTCGATGACATCCCTCAAATGATGCAAGACGCAGTACTTGCAACGGAAGACAATCGATTCTATAAACATAATGGAATTGACCTGATCCGCTTAGGGGGCGCCGTCATCGCCAATGTAACAGGCGGCTTCGGCTCAGAAGGTGCTTCTACGATTACCCAGCAGGTGATCAAGGGTTCTTTCCTGAGTCCCGAGAAAACCTTGAAGAGGAAGGCTCAGGAAGCTTGGCTTGCCCTTAAGCTCGAGCAGGAATATACAAAAGAAGAAATCTTTGAAATGTACTTTAATAAAGTCTACATGTCTGCCGGGATAAATGGCATGGCAACAGCTGCAGATTATTATTACGGTAAAGATATAAAAGACATTGAACTGCATGAAGCTGCCCTGATTGCCGGTCTCCCTCAGAGTCCAAACAATTACAACCCTTTTAAATACCCTGAAAAAGCTGAAAAACGACGCAACATCGTTCTGTCTTTAATGGAACAGCATGGGAAAATTACCGAAAGTGAAAAGAAGGAAGCTCAAGCCATACCAATCACAGAAGGACTTGTTTCAGCAGAAGAGATTGAAAAGAAAAATGGGAATAAGTATCCTGCATTTGTAGATGCTGTGATAGACGAAGTTCAACAGATGGGAGACTATAATCTGTTTTCTGACGGCTTAAAGGTCTATACAACTGTTGACCCGGATGCCCAAAAACGCTTGGAGGAAATTCTGGCAGGGGAAAATACAAGCTTCTCTTATCCCGAAGGTGCCGATGAGCCTCTTCAGGCGGGAGTCACCCTTATGGATACGAAGACCGGAGAAATCAGGGCGATCGGCGGAGGAAGAGAACAGGATCCAAATGTTCAACGTGGATTTAACTTTGCCATTGACACAAAACGTCAGCCTGGATCAACGATCAAGCCTTTAATCGACTATGCTCCGGCCATTGAACATTTAAAATGGTCGACCTATCATATTTTGGATGATGAACCTTACAGCTATTCTGACGGAACGGAACTCAATAACTATGACGGCAAGTTCAAAGGTCCTATCACAATCCGTGAAGGGCTGTGGGATTCACGGAATATCACTGCCCTAAAAGCGTTCCAGGAAGTAGGCCCTGAAAAAGCAGAGGAATTCGTAAATGGACTCGGCTTAAAGTTCGATCATTATTATGAATCTGCCTCTATCGGCGGTGTGTCCCCAGGAGTGAACTCCGTACAGATGGCAGGTGCTTATGCTGCATTTGGTAATGAAGGGATCTATAACAAACCTCACACGGTATCGAAAGTGGTATTACGTGATGGTGAAACAGAAATCAAAAACGATAATAAACCAAAGCCAGCCATGAAAGAGTATACGGCATATATGATTTCAGACATGCTGAAAAGTGTCATTGACCATCCAAGGGGAACAGGCCTGTATGCCAAAGTACCAGGTCTCTCTATGGCAGGAAAATCAGGTACGACGAACTATTCTCAGGATGAACGTGAAAAATATGGAATCGCTAAGACGGATGCCCCTGATTCCTGGTTTGTAGGGTATACCACAAACTATACGGCTGCTGTCTGGACGGGATATAAGACTCGATCGATCCCACTATCCCCTACTGACCGCAGGGTTTCACAATATATTGTCAGTGATCTGATGAGCTATGTTCACGATGGTGTAGACACACCTGATTTCAACAAGCCTGACAGTGTCGTGGAATCCAAGGTAGAATTGGGCAGCAATCCACCTAGACTTCCTAGTAAGTATACACCTGATGACAGGGTCATTACCGAACTCTTTGTCAGGGGAACAGAACCATCAAAAGTTTCAAAGGAATTCGATAAGATTGAGGCTCCTTCAAATCTGAAAGGAAAATTCAACAAGAAAGATCAAACCATCACTCTTTCATGGGATTATGGAAAAGAGAAGGATATACAGTTTGAAGTGTCTGTTTCCATCAATGGTGAAGCGAAACAAGTGTTGACTACCACGGATAAGAAAGGATTAAATGTTGAAAACATTCAATCTGAAGGTACCTTCACTTTCGAAGTTGTAGCTATCTCTGGAGAGCAGCGCAGTAATCCTGCAACAGTGAACGTCGATGTTAAAGCATCAGAAGAGCAGGAGGAACCAGATGAAAACACTGATGAGAATCAGGGTAACGGTAACGGAAATAATAACGGGAATGAAGACAATTCCGATGAAGAAGGTGAAGACACCGGTGAAGAAGGTGAAGATACCGGTGAGGACGAGGGAACGAATCCACCGTCAGAAGATGAAGATTCCGGGGATGGAGATACCGGCGGGACCGGTGAAGGTTCCGGGACAGACGAAGGCACCGGCGGTACTGGAGAAGGTACGACGAATCAACCTTTCATCCAATCAGAAAACCGCAGAGATCAGGATTAATGGTAAAGGCAATGAGAACCTCTCATTGCCTTTTTAATTTTCTCTTAGTCTTCTCAAGTGCCAATGCCTTAGCATATTGTTTATGCTGTTCCTCGAATAATTGGGATAATTGAATGTATGCATGAAATAGAGTTGGATTATCCCTTATAAACATCATTCGTTCTATTACATTTACTGGCTTAATGGAAAGGTCATCAAGACGGGAATCCTCCTGATTCAGGTTTACCGGTTGAGAATTGCTCCAGTACAAAAGCATATAAAATAATGCAATGCTTCTTTTCATAGCATCCAGTGTATCCATTGATCGCTCTTTAAATAACGAAGCAAGAAGCTCCTTTTCTTTACCCCACCTCACGAGAATGTCTTCAATAAATGATTCCGGCTCCTTCCATGGAATCGTATGAACTGTCTTTTTATTGTAGTAAATCAGTTCATAATTAAAGAAAGGAGCATGTGCATTCAGATGGGATGGATCCACTTTTACCGCATTTTCAGGAAAGAAAAACGAATCTTTCAGCTGTGGAGGAATGGGCAGGTTCATCTTGATCATCCTCCCTTTTTCTTCAACCTCTTTTGACCTTCCCTGCATAAATCCACAAGTGGACAAACCTCGCATTGGGGGGATTGGGCCTTGCAATGGTATCTTCCAAAGAAAATTAACCTGTGATGGGTTTCAGACCATTCTTCTTCAGGGATCTTTTTCATTAAGGTCTTCTCTACTTCCAATACGCTATCTTTCCACCTGCAAATCCCCAGTCGCTTACTTACCCTTTCTACATGGGTATCGACGGCAATGGCTGGTATGCCGAATGCGACCGAGACGACGACATTAGCTGTTTTCCTTCCCACCCCCGGCAATTTCACTAATTCTTCATGACTTTCAGGAACGTTTCCACCATGTTCCATGAGTATGATTTCACATAATTTACGGATGTTCTTTGCTTTATTCCGATACAAACCAATGGAGCGGATATCCTGTTGAAGCTCTTCCAATGAGACGTTCAAATAATCTTCAGGCTGTTTATATTTTTCAAACAAGCTTTTTGTCACTTTATTTACAAGGGCATCCGTACATTGTGCTGAAAGAAGGACAGCGATGACAAGTTCAAACGGATTTTCATGACGAAGCTCACAATGGGCGTCCGGAAACATTTCTCTCATTTCATCTAAGCAGATTCTTATTTGTTTTTTATTCAGCATATATCCTAATTCCTCCAACCTGTCCATTGAGTATTTCAAAAAAATGGACTAACCTCCATTGGAGAGTCAGCCCTTTACGATTTATTGTTCAAGCCAGTTATAAAATGGTACTGATTTTCGTTTTGTGGAAGCAGCAGAATCATTGGCAGCAGCAGGCTTCTGATGAGAACGGAAGCGCTGGCTCTGGTTGCGTGCATCTTCTATGGTTTTCACACCATTTTTCTTCCATTCAAACAGAATCCTGTCAATATACCTAAAATTGAGCTTGCCGGAGATGACGGATTCTCTTAATGCAGCTTTAATGATGATGGCATTATGTTCATCCTGATCCAACCACATGGCCAGCGTTTCGCATTCCAGTGGAGAAAGGGGACGACCAAATTCCTGCTCGAATGTTGTGTATATATCTGCTTCTTCTTCCATGGATTTCTTCATCTGCTGCATTTTTGAATCCTGGATCACAAACTCAGCCATTTTATCCCATAAAGGATTGAGAGAATACTTCTCAAATAAGATACCATCAGTTGAAGATCCCTCTTCAATCGATAAAAATTGTTGCTGCATTAACTTTCTTAATATTGATGAACAGTATTCAGAAGAAATACTCATAGGCTCTGAGAGCTCTTCTGGTGTAGGAAAATAGTTTCCCTTCTCCAAATGTCCGTATATATGCAAAAGCAATACAAATTCTGACTCATTCAAACCCAGAGCGTTGTAATTTGATAATAATAAATGCGGAATGTTGAGTGTCCCCTCTTCAATCCAGGACACCATTAATCGTTTATAATCCATATTCAGTACACCTCACCCACTAGTATATCATGGTTCAGTATATGTGGACATGGAAAACAACTAGAAGGAAAATTGGAAAAGTAACCCTAATTGTGATTCTGAAAGCAAAATAGACTCTATATGTCATTCCTACAAAAAAAGCCGACCACTATTGCGGTTAAGCAATGGGTCGGCGCTTTTAAATTTATGGATATAAACGGTTCAACAGACGCGGGAATGGGATGGTTTCCCTTACGTGTTCCACACCGCTGATCCAAGCGACTGTTCTTTCGAGTCCAAGACCGAATCCTGAATGGGGAACGGATCCATATTCCCTTAATTCCAGATACCATTTATACGCATCTGTTGCCAGCTCATGTTCTTCAATGCGTCTCTTCATTAATTTTGCATCATGGATACGCTCTGAGCCACCGATAATCTCACCGTATCCTTCTGGCGCAATCAGGTCAGCACATAGTACAACATCATCACGATCAGGGTCAGGCTGCATATAGAAAGGCTTCAGGGAAGTCGGGTAATGGGTAATAAACACCGGCTTGTCGTAGCTTTCAGCAATGGCCGTTTCATGAGGGGCACCGAAATCATCTCCCCACTCAATGTCATCAAATCCTTTTTCATGCAACAATTTTAACGCATCATCATACGTGATTCGTGGGAATGGTGCTTTAATTTGCTCAAGCTTAGAAGTATCCCTGCCTAAGCGGTCCAGTTCCAGCTTACAGTTTTCAAGTACAGACTGTACGATATAAGAAACATATTGTTCCTGAACTTCCAAATTATCTTTGAAATCGTAGAATGCCATTTCAGGTTCGATCATCCAGAACTCAATTAAATGACGGCGTGTTTTCGACTTTTCCGCTCTGAAGGTAGGTCCAAAAGAGAATACTTTTCCTAACGCCATGGCAGCTGCTTCCATATACAGCTGTCCACTTTGAGAAAGATATGCATCTTCTTCAAAATACTTAGTGGCAAATAATTCTGTCGTCCCTTCCGGAGCACTTCCCGTCAGAATCGGAGGATCTACTTTTACAAATCCTTCCTTGTTGAAGAATTCATATGTTGCGCGAATGATTTCGTTACGTACTTTCATCACTGCATGCTGTTTACGGGAACGAAGCCAAAGATGACGATGATCCATTAGAAACTCTGTTCCATGCTCCTTTGGGGTGATGGGATAATCAACTGCTTCGTGAATCACTTCTACGTTTTTCACTTGCAATTCATATCCGAAAGGAGAACGGGAGTCTTCTGATACCGTTCCTGTAACATATAGAGAGGATTCTTGTGTCAATGATTTTGCTTTTAGAAAAATTTCTTCTTCCACTTCACTTTTCACGACAACACCTTGAATGAATCCTGTTCCATCACGAAGCTGAAGAAAGGCAATTTTTCCACTTGAACGTTTGTTGGCAAGCCAGGCACCGATGGTTACTTCTTCACCTACAAACTTATTTACTTGAGATATAGTAGTTTTCACGATTTTTTCCCTCCAAAAAAACTAAGACGCTTATGTATCGTTATTTATTATACATTTACCATTATCCCGCCGCAACAGATTGGAACGAAACAGGATGATTTTAAGGAAAAAGCAGACCGTTTGGTAGCCGGTCTGCAAACCATGTATTATTTGCTTTTGCTCACAACGAAATCATGCATGCGCGCGATTGCCTTCTCCAACGAATCAAGGCTGGTGGCGTAAGATAACCGTATATTATCTTCAGCACCAAAACCTGAACCGGGAATAACCGCAACTTTCGCCTCTTCAAGCAGGGCCTTCGTAAACTCGTCAACATTGTTGTAGCCCGTGTTTTCAGCCGCTTCCGACACGTTCGGGAATAGGTAAAACGCACCCTGTGGCTTCAAGCAATGGAATCCAGGGATGTTGTTCAGTTTATCAAAGACAATATTTAGACGCTCTTCAAATGACTGCCTCATATCTTCCACCGGCTGCTGGTCACCTAAATAGGCAGCAACGGTTCCAAATTGTGATGTCGTCGTCGGGTTCGAGGTGGAATGACTGGCAAGATTCGTCATCGCTTTGATGATCGTCTCGTTACCTGCCGCATATCCGATTCTCCATCCCGTCATGGAATGTGATTTCGACACTCCATTAATCACAATCGTTTGTTCTTTAAATTCTTGGGATAATTCGGCAATTGAGGTATGTGTGTTCCCGTCATATACAAGCTTTTCATAAATTTCATCTGAGACGATCAGGATGTTTTTCTCCAGACAAACCTCACCGATTGCTTGTAATTCTTCCCGGGAATACAGCATGCCTGTTGGATTACTAGGTGTGTTGAGAATGACCGCTTTCGTTTTTGAAGTGATCGCCTCTTTTAGCTGCTCAGGTGTTATTTTATACTCATTTCTCTCTTTACCTTCTACAATAACGGGAGTTCCTCCTGCAAGCTTTACTTGTTCCGGATAGCTCACCCAGTATGGAGTCGGGATGATGACCTCATCCCCATTGTTTAAGAGTACCTGAAACAATGTATAAAGAGCATGTTTCGCTCCGCTTGTTACGATAATTTCAGCAGGTTTGTACGAAATCTTCTGGTCCATTTCGAACTTTTGGATGATGGCCTCTTTTAACTTAGCCATTCCGCCTGAAGGAGTATACTTTGTGTGTCCTTCCGTCATAGATTCATACGCGGCTTTGATAATGTGGTCAGGTGTATTGAAATCCGGTTCTCCGGCACCCAATCCGATCACATCAATCCCTTGTGACTTCATTTCCTTAGCTTTTGCCGTGATGGCTAAAGTCGTCGATGGTGTTAAAGCACTTACTCTGTCCGCTAACGTAAATTTCATTGGCGCATTCCCCCTGATCATAAATTTTCAATTTTCCTCCACCATTCTCCAGTAGAAAACAGCAGATAGAAATAATTCAAATTGTCTTGTTGATCTAAATAGGTCATTTCCCAAACAGGTCCGACGGATTCATATCCTAAACGGACCGATAATAATTTTTTCGGTTGCTTTTCATCATTTAGTTTATTGATTGCCTGATCTTTTGAAATACCATCTGCCCATTTTTCTTCGATGATTTTCCCATTTTTTTTCGGTACCCAGGCTATCACCTTCTCGTTTTGATCATTCTTTCCCGTCACAACGACGTATGAATCCGATCCATTGTAGAAACTGGTTTTTTCTATCTCAACGATAGTCGTTTCTTCCTTTATTCTGCTTTCAGCATTCTCTGCCTGTATATCCAATGGGTTCCTGGAAACTTGGTAAAGTATGACTGAAGCAGTTATCCCAAGGACGATGGTCAATAGTGAGATAATCGTTATCCATTTTTTCATTACTATCACTCTTTATGTACGATAAATTGTTAATACTGCCTGGTTTTGATCTTCCGGATCTAAGGCTAAACCAAACATATAATCATCTTTTTTTAACGTTCTATTCAGTGTATCAACCACTTTATACAGGTTATCCGTATATTCAATTCGGACGGTGGAAAGAATTTCAATTCGGCTTTCCATTGTGCTCCTCCTTTTACCTAACTTGACTAAAAACATTTTTTTCTTCTTATAGTGATGCGGGAAGAACGGCATACTATACGTAAGAACTCTACACACATTATAACAACATTGGTGGCTAATATGGTAGAGCTTATCATAAAAACTATATTCTAATCCACACACTCAGGCTGACGCATTTGTCAGCCTTGTTTTATTGTGGTTCAACGTGCCGTTTCCTTTTCATTGAATACACCATCTTCTTGATCAAACGTCAACACTTCGTAGTTTCTTTTATTAAGTTTGATGGAAATCAGACCGTGTTGTCCCGTCAAATAAAGGTCAATCCAAGCCTCGTTGATGGCTTCAAGCATTTCACCATTGAGGAGCCTTTCCTTGGATCGGTACAGTAAAGCCGTTTGCGGGTCGATGTGTTTCAGCAGTCTGTGCGATATATTTTCCGCTTTGGAGTGCAACGGAATTTTTACAATGTTCACGTTCTTTAAAGGTTTGGTCATTAATACCTCTTCAGAATGAGCGGATTGTGAGCTCAACCATAAAAAACGGTGATGAAAAAACGTTATGGAAAAGTCCAGCCCTTCACCATCCCCACTTCCTTCATGTATGACGTTTAATGCTAATTCTTTTGACAATGAGTACGACTGATTGTCACGGAGGGTATAAATGTTGTACGCATCATTGTCAGGTATTGCATTCTCCAGCGACTGACCAACGATTATTTGCTCAATGGAATACTTTTTCCAGAGTTCCGCTATCATCTCACTATGAACTTCATTTTTTTTCTGTGATGATCATTCCCTTGATATCGTTAATCTGGAGCTGATTCAAATAATAATACAGCTGATTTCTCATCGCCTCAGGCCCGGTATTAATTAGATAGTTATCTCCGCCAGCCAAATGAAGAACAGCTATCTCCCCTTTAAGAACCGGAAGAAAACTAATCGCATATTCCTCATGTGACACATTTAAGTCCACCTGGGGCACCCTCATCCCATGCGTATTCGAAATGACTAAGAAAAAAGATATCAGTACAGTGAAACTCACTCTCATGTTCAGTCCCCCCAGTTTCAAATCTACTCTTTAGGTTGCGTTAAAGAGAAAAATTTATCACTGAAGTTTCATCTTTAGAGCCAATCCTCAATCCATGAAACCAAATCGGACAGGTCACCTTCTTTTACTTTCATTGAAGGGATGGACTGCAGGAAAGCCTTACCGTATCTTGTTGTCACAACCCTCCGGTCATATACGATGACAATTCCTCTGTCACTGCTTCTCCTGATCAGCCTCCCAACGCCCTGCTTGAACCTGATTATCGCTTCTGGAAGAGAATGGGAAGAGAATGGATTTCTCCCCTGAGCCTTCAGGATATCCGATTTTGCCTGATTGACAGGCTCATCGGGTGGTGAGAAGGGAAGTCTGACCATAGCAAGACATGAGAGATCTTCTCCGGGTATGTCTACACCTTCCCAGAAACTGCTTGTCCCGAATAAAATGGCCTTATCAAACCGCTGGAAATTCTTTGTCAGTCTTGTTCGGCTCCCTGATGTGATTCCTTGTGCCATTAAGACATATTCCTCCAATAAACCACTTTCTTTCATCAGTTCATACGTCTTCCGCAGCATATCGTAAGAAGTGAATAATATGAGCATTCGACCTTTCGTGGCCTGTGCCACTCCAATCAAATGGGAACTTATCGATTCAATGTACTCATCGCTCTGAACATGCTGGATTTCAGGAACGTCTGTGGGCACGAATAATCTTGAAACTTCATCGTAATCAAATGGAGAAGAAAGTTGTAATTGCTTGATCCCCCCCGTCCCCAAGTCCTATCTCGTTTAAGAAATAATGAAAAGAACCGCTTACAGTAAGGGTGGCTGAAGTTAGGACAACGCTTTTCTTCTTGGCAAAAATCTCATCTTGAAGATTTCGGTCAACAGTAACAGGTTGAGCCTGGATAGAAAGACTGTTTGGCAAAGATCGTGTATCACCATCCAGCCATATCACATGGTTATTCAGATCAGATAAGAAAACTTTCTGAATATCCTTCCTCAATTCTGTCCAATCCACCAGAAAGCTGTAGAATTCTTCAATCAAGGCTTTTTCCTTATCATGAAGCTTGATTTTCTTATCCTTGATTAATTGGAGGATCTCCTCAAATTCTCTTTCTACATATTTCATCCCTGATACCACCCGTTCCATGGACATGATCACAGGTTGGAAATAGCTGCTCTTCTTCATTTCATCCGTAATTCTCAGCTGGATTTTTTGGACACCGGTTCTCTTTTTTGCTTTTTTATAGAAAACACTTGTCATTACCCCGATGGCTTCCTCAAGATCAATATAGAATTGCTTAATACGTGAATCCAATTCAAATGAGTGAGTTTTGACATCAACCGAATGACTGGAAATAATCTGATCGAGGCGATAAAATAACTGCTTTTGGTCCAAAGTCCCTAATTGGGACGAAGCGAATTTAATTGAAATATAATCCATCACAACACCAAGGTGCTGTCTAGCTGATTTCTCCAGATGATGCGCCTCGTCAATGATTAAATAGTCGTATGAAGGAAGCATATTGGTTTCGTTCACCATATCAGTCAGAAGCATGGAGTGATTAGTAATGATGATATCCGCCTCTTGTGCTCTCTTTCTGGCAAACAGATAGAAATCCTTCCCGATCCATGGATCCTTTGCATGAGGCAAGTGCCAGCCATCGTGCTTTAATCGGTTCCAGAACAATTGACCTCCGGATGTCAGATTCAGTTCATCCATGTCACCTGATTCCGTTCGCGTAAGCCAGACCAGTATCTGCATTTTGGTTAGAACGACATCATATTGTGACTCATCTTCACGAAGGGACTGCTCAAATTTAAACAGGTTTATGTAATGATTCTTACCTTTTAACAGCACAGTGCTAAATGGAACAGGGCTTATTTTTTCCAATAATTTAATTTCTTTATGAAGCAATTGCTCCTGTAGTTGAATCGTATATGTACTAACGACCACCTTTTCATGGGAAGCCTTGGCAAACATGACCGCCGGCCACAAGTATCCCAGAGATTTTCCAACTCCTGTTCCTGCTTCTATGACCACATGCCGGGATTCATGAAATGCCGCCTGAATCTCTTCCATCATTTCCATCTGCTGCTCTCTCTTCTCATAGAAAGGAACATATTTTTCAAGATGTTTTTCAATATCGGGTTCCTCATAATGGAGATCTTCCATAGCTGAAGCAGCATTCTTTGGTGCAGCTTTCTTGCGGATCGCAAGCCCCCGATGCACCTCTAATAGTGGTGATAAGTCCTCCACATGCTTTTGTTTATGGCTCACGATACGATCAAACAATAATGAGAGATCGCTTTTCAAATGATTGGAAAGACTGTACAGATTCTCCAGTGTGACTAACGGCAGTTTTGACAATTCCTCCATAAAATAAAGAAGAAGTTCGGCTGTCACATATGCATCACTATCTGCCTGATGGGGCCTTACATGACTTAATTTCAATGAATTGGATAGTTCAGTCAGCTTAAAACTATCTGCAGAAGGTAAAGCAATTTTAGCTAATTCTACTGTATCGAAAGCAGGACCCGTGAATGGGTTATATCCTGCTTCTTCCAATTCTCCTTGAAGGAATGAAAGATCGAATTGAACGTTGTGAGCCACAAAAACGCCGTGATCCAGCAACTCAAGTATTTTGGGTGCAATTTCATGAAACCCGGGGGCATCCTTGACCATTTCATCATTGATGCCCGTTAATTCCTCAATAAATGCAGGAATAGGTTTTCCGGGGCAAACAAAAGATGTGAATTGATCAATGATACTTCCGTTCTCTATAATAACCGCTGATATTTGGATGATTTTCTCTCCCTTTTTGGGAGAATTTCCTGTTGTTTCAAGATCGATAACAACCAGTTTGAATGGATACATTTTTTTCACTGCCTTTATATAAATCCTTCATGTTACTTATGATTTCTAAATAAGTGTACCATAATTCAAAATGGATGACACCAAAAGCGAAGGCGGCTTGATCAGACCCGACATGCATAAGATCAATGGACCGAGAAGGCGCTCTTTGCCTTCTTGGACCATTTAGCTTATGACCTCGAGGGTCTAGCCGCCGCAGCTGGATGACACCAAAAGCGGAGGCGGCTTGATCAGACCCGACATGCATAAGATCAATGGACCGAGAAGGCGCTCTTTGCCTCTTTTGCTTTCATTTTGAACTGTCATACAAACAAATTATATAAAAAAGAAAGACTCCTAATGAACTATTAGAAGTCTTTCTTGTCTTATAGAATTGTCGCTTCTGGTTCAGTACCGATCATTTCAACGACACGATTATTTTCACCCATGATGGCTACTTTCGGGATATGGTCATGAACCATTTCTTCAGCAATCAACTTATAGGATATGATGATGACGATATCCCCCTCCTGCACCAGCCTTGTTCCTGCAGCTCCGTTCAAGCAGATGACACCGCTTCCTCTTTCACCCGGGATGATGTAGGTCTCAAGACGCGCGCCATTGTTGTTATTTACAATCTGAACCTTTTCGTTTGCCATCATACCGACTGCATCTAGAATCTCTTGATCGATGGTTATACTTCCAACATAATTTAAGTTCGCTTCTGTTACTGTCGCTCTATGAATCTTACCACTCATCATCGTTCTAAACATGTAAATCCTCCTCTGATTCCACTCTGATGATAATATTATCAATTAATCTGGCATGCTGAAATTGGACTGCCACTGCAATGATGACCTCCCCTTGGAACCTCGGTAGTTCCGTTAACTCAGGAAAAGAATACACTTCCACATAATCGATCGTTCCTGAGGTGTTCTCGTTGATGTATGTTGAAATCATTCCGATAATGGATTCAGGGTTACGTTCCCCTTCTTCTATGCGTCTTTTTGCTTCTACAAGACTTGCATAAAGTGCAGGAGCTTCCTTTCTTTCATTTTCGGATAGATGCACATTTCTCGAGCTCTTCGCCAGTCCATCTTCTTCTCTGACTGTCGGGACCCTCACGATCTCTACAGGGAAGAAATAGTCGCTGACCAACCCTTCTACAACAGCCACCTGCTGGGCATCCTTCAATCCGAAATAGGCTCTGTCAGGCTGGGTCAGGTGAAACAATTTAGTCAATACGGTTACTACTCCGTCAAAATGCCCCTCCCGTTTTCTCCCGCACAGTACGTCAACACGATCGTACACTTGCAGCGCTACAGACAGCTTCCTTTTATACATTTCCTCTGCCCCGGGTATAAAAAGTATATCCACCCCGGCTTGTTTTGCCAATTCTGTATCTCTTTCCACGTCACGGGGATACCTGTCGAAGTCTTCATTGGGACCGAACTGCAAGGGGTTCACGAAGATACTCATCACAACGGTATCGTTATGTTTCCGAGCTTCGTCCACCAGGTTCAAGTGCCCTTCATGAAGATATCCCATGGTAGGCACAAACCCGATAGAGGATCCTGACTTCTTGACTCCTTGTATCGATTGCTGCAATTCATGTATATGCGTTATCACTTTCATTTCTTGATTCCACCATACAGTGCATCCAATTCTTCGTCCCTCATGTGAAAAGAGTGGTCATCCGTTGGAAAGCTCTCTCTTCTTACTTCATCTATATATGACTTTATACTATTATGAATGGTTTCTGACACGTTGCTGTATTGCTTAACAAACTTAGGCACGCGATCCACTCCATAAGTGACCAGATCATGAAAGACTAATACTTGTCCATCAGTTTCATTCCCCGCCCCTATACCGATAGTGGGTATTGTTAAAACCTCCGAGATTTCCTTGGCAATTTGCTTCGGCACGCACTCCAATACAAGAGCAAAAGCTCCGGCCTCTTCACATTTCAAGGCATCGGCAATCAATTTCTTGGCAGTGTCGGCTGTTTTCCCCTGTACTTTATATCCTCCAAGGACACCGACGGATTGAGGAGTCAATCCTAAATGTGCCATTACGGGTACACCTGCAGAAGTAAGGGACTGGATATGATCGATCACATGGTCTCCTCCTTCTACCTTAACGGCATGGGCGCCTCCCTGTTGAAGGATCCTGGCCGCTGTAGTAAGGGTCTCTTCCCTGGAAAGGTGGTAGGACATAAACGGCATATCTGTCACGATAAAGGTGTCATTTGCCCCTCTTTGTACAGCTTTTGTATGATGAATCATATCCTCCACTGTTACTGGCACGGTGGAGTCATACCCCAACACGACCATACCAAGGCTGTCACCTACCAAAATGACATCGATACCCGCTTCCTCCGCAATCCTCGCACTTGGAAAATCGTACGCAGTAAGCATGGAAATCTTTTGTTTTTCCTTCTTCATCTTAAGAAAATCAGTTGTTTGTTTCATAATGTCCTCCTTCTTTTCAGTCAGAGGCGACGAAACTCAATGAAAGCACTTTCATGACGAATATAAAAAAACCTCCTGAATAAACGACAGAAGGATCCTAAGTGATTCGTATCATTGTTTTCGACCCTCTGTCCCAGTCCGCAATGGATCAAGGCAGAAATTGTAGTATTTAGGCTGTTCGTACAATAAAGGTGCAGTTCCGAGGATACTGCCCAATGAGATTATACCATAAAAAAACGGGTTGGATGTACTCCTTTGTCATCCTACCCGTTTTCACTTAATTATTCACTTCAATATCCGCTGAGTAGATTTGATGAACCATTCCGGTTGAATCTTCAATCTTTAGAACGCCTTCTTCCGTTATGCCCAGTGCTCTCCCCTCAATTGTTCCGTTGATGGTTCGTGCACGGATATTCTTTCCGATACTGATGGCATAGCTTTCCCACAGCAGCTTGATTGGAGTGAAACCTTCGTTCATATAAATACTATAAAGGGACTCGATTCGTTCCAGCACCTTTTGAACGATATCTGACCTGGACAGGAGATTCCCTTGTTCAATGGACAGTGAGGTTGCAATGGACTGAAGTTCATCAGGAAAATGTTCTTTCGTATGATTCACATTCATTCCAATGCCGATAATAATGGAATTGATTTTATCCGACTCTGCTTGAAGTTCAGTTAATATTCCCGTCACTTTCTTTCCATCAATGAGTATATCATTTGGCCACTTGATCTCCGGATGCAGATCAGTGGTTTCCTCAATAGCCTGAACGACGGCAACAGCCGTAATGAGGGTGAACTGTGGAGCCTTTTGCGGTGGCAGAAGGGGTTTTAGAATCAGACTCATCCAAATCCCTGTCCCTTTTGATGAATGCCACTCTCTCATCAACCTTCCTCTTCCGGCTGTTTGTTCGTCTGCAATGACCAGCGTTCCTTCTGGTGCTCCTTCCCCTGCAAGGACATGGGCAATGCGCTGGGTACTCTCAACGGACTCTTCATAGCGGATGACCCGTCCCAACGTTTTTGTTTGCAACCCCAAACGAATCTTACTTTCAGTCACGCTATCAGGGGTGGCGATGATTCGATAACCCTTTTTCCTGACCGCTTCCAATACAAAGCCTTCTTTACGAAGTTCTTCAATATGCTTCCAAATAGCCGTCCTCGAACAACCTGCTATATCCGCAAGTGCTTGTCCCGATAAAAATTCCTGATCGGATTCCGACAAGGCGTGAAGTAGTTTCTTTTTTATAGTTGATTGCATGATTTAAGCCACCTCCTTATCGCTTCTTTTTCGTTTTTGACTCTGCCATCTATCACCGCAGCTTCAATTTCATTTAAACATTCTTTTATCCAGGGACCGCCTTTTTGGTCAGCCCAAATCATCAAGTCTGTTCCTGTTACATCAAGCTGTTGTCTTGATGTTATGGCTAATGATCGGTAGTCTTGTTTCACAACTTCTACACCAGAAGACGTTTTTGATTCCAAGCATTCATATACCCTTTCAACATTTATGGCTGCTTCCAGACCCGCTCGATAGAGCAAAGACTTGGACCAGCCGGTCTTCCTTCTCAATGATAGGATTTCAAGCTCCTTTGATCGTTCCCTGACCATCTTCCCGGGAATTCTCCAGCTTTTCAGGAATGCTTGGGCATCAGTGCTCCCGACAAAGGTTAAAAGAACTAACCACATTTGGTCCTTATTCAATGTTTCTAGATGAGGAAGGCTTGCTGCCTCCTCCAGTCCTTCCTTCACTACAGCCAAGTGAGGTAGGTCACGATATAATCCTGTATCCACAAGAAGAAGGAGTGCCTCCCGCTTCCATTCAGCTGCTAAGATTTTCTCGAATTCCATCGTCTTTCTTTCCACAGCAATATGTTCTAGTAACGGAGCGTGGTCCTTTAATGCATGTAGTGTATCCTGCTCGATCTCAAAACCCAATTGACTGACAAAGCGGACTGCCCTCATCATGCGGAGAGCGTCCTCAGAAAATCTTAATTCTGGTGATCCTACTGTCCTGATCACCTTATTATGTATGTCCACCCTGCCATTAAAAGGATCAAATACCTTTCCGTCCCCATCCATAGCCATGCTATTCATGGTAAAATCACGGCGTTCAAGATCTGCTTCTAATGATCGAACGAATTCTACCTTATCAGGCCTTCTGAAGTCAGCATAGGCCGATTCAGTTCTGAAAGTAGTGATTTCATATTCATTTCCTCCATGAAAGACAAGGATGGTGCCGTGTTCAATGCCCAGATCTATGGTCTTCGGGAATATTTCCTTCAATTCTTCAGGATTGGCGGAAGTGGCAATGTCCACATCATTGATTGGCCTGTTCAGGAAAAGATCCCTGACAGAGCCCCCGACGAAATAGGCCTCGTAACCAGCCCTTTCAATTTTCTTCAATACGGGAATCCCTTGCTGGAAAATTGTCGGTAACATTTTTACACCTGCTTTACTGCGGTTTATGTATCCCCCTGCTTCATAATAGAAGATCTTTGTAGATACGTTCATACTGCTCTACGATTTTACTGGAATGAAACGTTGTACGGGCGGTTTGTAAGGCATGTTCTGAGAGTTCCTTGTGAAGGTTTTTATCTTTAAGTAACTCAAGTGACTTTTCTGCAACTTGAGCAACATTGCCGATTTCACAAATAAACCCGTTATAACCGTTCTTGATCACTTCAGGAATACCGCCTACATTTGTTCCAATACTCGGTACACCGCAAGCCATCGCCTCAAGGGCAACTAATCCAAAGCTCTCTTTTTCTGAAAGGAGAAGCTTAATATCACTGATTGAATAAAGTTCTTCAAGATTATCCTGTTTTCCAAGGAACAAGACTTTATCTTCTAATCCTAGCTCCCTTACCTGTTTGCATATCAGCGTCATTTCTGGTCCGTCCCCAACAAGGAGAAGTTTAGACGGAAGCTCATTTTGGATAAGGTTGAATGCAGAGACCACATCTGGTACTCTTTTCACACCCCGAAAGTTGGAAACGTGAATCAAGACCTTTTCATTATCAAGTATCCCATATTCATTTCTTAAGTGGTTGGAATCTACCGCCCTATATACTCTTTCATCGATAAAGTTATACACCGTTTGAATTTCCTTATCCGGCTGTATCAAATCATTGGTCTGCTTCACTAATGCAGAAGAAACAGCAGTCACCACGTCAGACTTTTCAATCCCGAAACGGATCGCTTTCGTTAAAGAAGGGTCATATCCAAGGACGGTAATATCCGTACCGTGAAGGGTGGTAACAATCTTTACGTCTTTACCGGACATTTGTTTACCCAAAATGGCACAGACTGCATGTGGAATCGCATAATGCACATGGAGAATGTCAAGATCTTCACGTTCGATGATCTCTGCCATTTTATTTGCCAGTGCTAAATCATACGGGGGGTATTGAAACACAGAATATTGACTCACTTCCACTTGATGAAAATAGATATTGTGATACATCTTATTTAATCGAAATGGAATACTTGACGTAATAAAGTGAATCTCATGGCCTTTCTCTGCTAATAATTTTCCCAGTTCCGTTGCCACTACACCGGAGCCCCCGACAGTGGGGTAGCAGGTAATACCTATTTTCATTTTCATCCCATTACTCTCCTAACAAATCGTGATGCAATATAAGAGTCCTGTAGGAGAAGAAACCTTCCGCATACCGTAACCCGGCTTCTTTCCCCATCATCCGCTCCCTTGCTTCAACCGCTTCGATGTATCCATCCGTTAAAGGAGTACGCACTCCTTCCGTCCCTTGTGTAAACTGGCTGGAATACTCCTCTAAACTCTGAATCTTCGTATCCATAAATTCCTCTATATCTACGACAAATTGAGGCTTGTGAAAACCATTAATCATATAGAAATACAGATGATCTGCTTTATGTGGAAGGATCGAGGAATGGTATTTCCTAATACCGGCTGAGAAAAAAGCTTCCTTGACTAACCTGGAAGCATTTCCATGATCAGGATGACGGTCTTGTTCATAAGGAGCAAATATCACTCTTGGTTTGTATGTTCGAATCATTTCGACCACTTTTTGAATGTTTTCTTCTGTTATGTAAATCCCTCTATCAGGTATATCCAGGGTTTCTCTCTTAAAGGCACCTAAGATGTCTGCAGCTTTCCTGGATTCCTCCTTACGCAATGAAACGGTTCCATTTGAAGAAAGCTCGGCTTCTGTCAGATCACAGATTACGATCTTCTTTCCTTCTGCTGCATATTTTGCAAGGGTGCCCCCCATACCGATTTCAACGTCATCAGCATGAGCTCCGAATGCAAGGATGTCTATTTGCTGTTCCACTTTACCCCTCCTTTTCCTTTAACACACTCCGCCACTCTATATCTCCCCGGCCCAATCCTTTCACCAGCACTTCTGCAGTCCCCATATTGGTGGCCAGCGGAACATTATACACATCACAGAGCCTGATCAATGCGGATACATCGGGTTCATGAGGCTGAGCTGTTAACGGGTCTCTAAAAAACAGGACGAGATCCATATTGTTATTGGCAATATAAGAACCTATTTCCTGGTCTCCTCCCAGTGGTCCGGACTGAAAACGGTGGACGGATAAACCCGTTTCTTCTATCATTCTCTTTCCTGTTGTTCCAGTAGCGAAAAGAGCATGTTTTTCAATTATTGGCTTATAGGCCAATACAAAACGAATAAGATCATCTTTTTTCTTATCATGAGCTATTAACGCAATATTCATTATATCCACCCTTTAGTCTAAAATATTTTCCAGTCCGTAAACCAAAGTATCCAGCTTCATGACAGTTTCAACGGAGACCTTTACCCCCGACATGAAACTTTGCCGGTTAAATGAGTCATGACGGATCGTCAAGGTCTGACCTTCTGCTCCTAACATCACCTGTTGATGGGCAACCAAGCCAGGCAGACGCACGCTATGGATATGCATACCATCTACGTTCGCGCCCCTTGCTCCCGAATGGGTTTCTTTTTCATCAGGGTGCCCCTGGAGCTTCGACTCCCTCACTTCCTTGATCATTTCGGCTGTTTTTACAGCAGTCCCTGAAGGCGCATCCAATTTCTGATCGTGATGTAGTTCAATGATTTCGACATCCTGAAAATATTTCGCTGCCATCTGTGAGAATTTCATCATTAGTACCGCACCAATGGCGAAATTGGGAGCAATGATACATCCCAATCCCTTTGATTCCGCCAAGGTCTTTAATTCAGCTAGTTCGTCTGCAGAAAACCCAGTCGTCCCCACGACCGGTCTGACACCGTACTCCAGAGCTGTTTTCGTATGATGATAGCCGACATCGGGAGTTGTTAAGTCAATCAATACATGCGGTGTCTGATGTTGGAAGCATGTTTCGATTTCAGCATATACGGGTACGTCAATATTGATCTCCTCTTTGTAATCAATCACACTAATAAGGTTGAAATGTTCAGTATTCTTAACCAACTGAACGGCCTCTTTCCCCATTCGTCCTCTTGGTCCAGCAATGGTTACGTTAATTTGTTCCATCTTCATCCCCACCTTCGATTCTTGTCCAGCGATCTTTATCTCTCGTATTAAACTTGTGCATTACACGATTGTGAGCCTCTTCCAGGCTGATGTCCAATGAATTTGCCAGGCAGATGACAACGAATAATAAGTCTCCCAGCTCTTCTTCGATCGTTTTTTCAACCTCTGAATCTTTCTTTGGCTTTTCCCCATAGTAATGATTCACTTCCCTGGCCAGTTCACCAAGTTCCTCTGTAAGCCTCGCCACCATTGCCAACGGGCTGAAATATCCTTCCTTAAATTGGCTTATGTATTGATCCACTTCTTTTTGTACTTGATCCATCGTCTTATGATCTTTCATAAGAAGCCTCACTCCTTCATTATCTCCTATCATGTTAGCTAAATCCTTCCCGTTTGACAAATATTACGTTTGAATCATCAACTCTTCGTTGCCAGTTCGATTTTCTTCTTATATAATGTCTCTGTCAACGAGATAATACGAATAGAAGGAGGGAATGACACTTGTTGGGATTACGTTTTAAAAATATACTATTCATCCTATTGGGGTCAGCTATTTTTGCATTTGGACTTGTTCATTTCAATATACAGAATAAGCTGGCAGAAGGCGGATTTACCGGAATCACACTTATCCTTTATTTTTTATTTGACATCGATCCGTCTTACTCCAACCTAGCCTTAAATATACCCCTATTTTTCTTAGGATGGAAGCTTCTCGGGAAGAAAGCTTTTTATTATACTGTACTCGGAACCGTTAGTCTTTCGGTATTTCTATGGATTTTCCAAAGGTACCAAATGACAATAAACCTGGAAGGCGATCTTTTCCTGGCTGCCTTATTTGCAGGAGTCTTTATTGGAGTTGGACTTGGCATCATCTTTAGATATGGCGGTACCACTGGAGGCGTTGATATCATCGCACGACTTGTCCATAAATATATCGGATGGAGCATGGGAAAAACGATGTTTATGTTTGACGCCGTCGTCATCGGGGTATCACTCATCACTTACTTGGAGTACAGGGAAGCCATGTACACACTCGTAGCTGTATTTGTCGCTGCAAGAGTCATTGACTTTATGCAGGAAGGGGCATATTCTGCCAGAGGAGCGATGATCATTTCTGACAATCACGAACAAATAGCTAGTGTCATTAATGAACAAATGGATCGCGGTGTTACTGTTTTAAGGGGGCACGGCTCCTTTACCAAACAGGAACGGGAAGTGCTATACTGCGTTGTTGGTAAAAATGAGATTGTCCGCCTTAAAAACATTATCACAAGCGTTGACCCACACGCTTTCGTTTCTGTAACGGTGGTTCACGACGTCCTCGGTGAAGGATTTACTTTAGATGCTGATAAAAACCCACTGCATGATTAAAAGTGTGAACTCTCCCTCCATAGGCCACACCTATGGGGGGGTGTTGCTTACACACATAAAAAAGAAGCTGCACTCCAACATCGAGCGCAGCTTCTTCTTTCATTGGGTTAATCTTCACCATTCATCCCTGTGAAGATCAATACGAGTCTTATCAATTCAATGACAGCCACCGCTGCTGCAGCTACATATGTCATGGCGGCTGCATTCAACACTTTACGTGCATGTCTTTCCTCCTCGTTACGGATAAGACCAAGTGAAACAATTTGATTCATGGCCCTTGAAGAGGCATTGAATTCTACAGGAAGAGTGATTAACTGGAACACTACCCCTGCTGCCATCAGAATGATTCCAAGAAGGAACATTCCTGTCATTTGTGTGAAAATCCCGATCATCAGGAAGATCCAGGACATGTTAGAGCCAATGTTCGCTACCGGTACAAGGGCATGACGGAATCGTAGAAATGCATAGCTTTCTGCATCCTGAATCGCATGTCCCACTTCATGGGCTGCAACAGCTGCCCCGGCTACAGAATGACCGTGGTAGTTATCTGGTGACAAAGCAACCGTTTTAGTGATTGGATTGTAATGGTCACTCAGAAACCCTCTGCCTTCTACGACTTTTACATCGTGCAAACCATTTTCGTCCAGAATCCTTCTTGCCATTTCCCTACCCGTCATACCGGAAGTAGTGGCTACCTTTGAATATTTTTTAAACGTCCTTTTGACACGCATTTGAGCTCCGATTGGAATAAGAGCGATGAGTAAGAAGTAAAGTAAAAATCCTGCCATTATCGTGATAACCTCCAGATGATTAATTATCTAAATTTTATAGCGATACAAAGGTTATGTCAATTTTTTTGCCGTTCTGACCTCTTTGCTTCAGCCTGTCCCTTATATTTTCTCCAACCTACGTAAGATAATGTGGAAACGATAATACTCCCCGTCGAAATGATCACCCACCATAGAGAAGGATCCGCTTCATCCTCTTGATTATTCTCAAACAGCTCCTCCAGGTCCGTTTCCAAAGACGTGAGCTCATTCATGGTTTCTGCTCCTTCCAGTACATCTTGACGATAATGGTCCAAATATGAGATACGCGCATCCAATGATTGAACCTGCTCTACAGGAATGTCTAATTTGATGCTCGGCTGTATAATATTATACTTCGATAAAAACAAATTCAACGTAGTGTGGTATTGACCGGCATCACGATTCTCTGCAGCTGATTTCAATCCTTTAAAGGCTTCCATGATCGGGTCTTCCATTTCAACCCAAAGTGGTTGATGTTTGCTGCATAGAGCATCCATGACAAGGCGGAACTTAGTGACCGCGTTCACCTTTTGCTCCATATCAGCAGAAGCTTGATTTATACTCTCGACTGCAAGATTATGTGAGATGGTGAGGATTCTAAGCTCATCCATAGAAAAGGACTGATGACCATTTAAAGACTGGAACTCATCTGAAAAATAATGCAAAAGCTGCTTTGCCTCTTCATATCTTCCAGCCTTTGTCATTTGCAGCGACTGGTCTGCAATTTCATCGAGATCATTGATCGGAGACGGCGATTCAACTGCATATAATGGTTCAGGAATGAAGACTAGAAAAACGAAAATGGTAACGGCTAACTGTAATAATTTCATACTTGTCCCCCCTAAAACTACTAATAGAGTTTATGAAAGGATGGACAAGAGTAGACCAAAAAAACAGTTATGTGAGGGGGTGGATATCTAAACGCTTTGTTTTCTGTGTAAAATAATAAGCCAATATAATGGATGTAATGCTTAACCAGAATGTAAAATACCCGATATGTTGAATGTACAAGGCCAGCCTTGAGTATACAGGAAACTGCATGTAGACATAATCAATGATATCATTATGGATCGTCCAGATTCCCCCGACCACAATATGCCACATTCTCACTCGATAGAAGGAAGAATACAGGATTCCCTGTATCGCCATTGCCCCATGTGATGCCATAAGCATATATCCTTCCCACGGTAAATCTCCTGAAACCCATAATGTCAAGAGATTCATAACCACCGCCCAAACCCCATATTTAAACAGGGTGATAATGGCTAGCGCTTCAACGAGGGGCCAGCTACGATTCAGTAGGTATGCTATGAGAACGAAACAAAAAAACAGGCTGGCTGTCGGACTATCCGGAACGAAAATCAAAAATTGTGAGGGAGTATTTCGCAGTTGGGGAATATACCAATAATAGCCGTACAATGTTCCGATAATATTCACTATGAGAAGTAACCAAAGAAACAATTTATTCTTCAGGATGGACAGTATCCAGACCATATGTATCAACCTTTCACTCAAAGTAGAAAAAAAAGAGCCAACAAATGCCGGCCCTTTTTCACTCTTATTCTTTTAAACCAGAGATAAATTCAGCCAGTTTATCCAGCTCTTCATCTGTTCCTTTAAATAACCCTGCAGGCATGCCTGGTGGTTGACCGTTTTTAGCAATGTCAGCCACTTCTTCAGGTGAAAGACCCGTAGCAACTAAAGAAGGTCCTGCCCCACCTTGTAGGTTTTCACCATGACAGTTGATACAACCATTTTTCTGATCTGCATAGATCTTATAACCTTCAGACTCTTTGTCAATATCCACTTCAGCCTGAATCTTACCCTGTTCTTTCGCTGCTTCCCAGTCATGAGTCACAACGGATTCCCACGTCAGGAAGTATGTCGCTGCAAGTGCCAGTAACATGAATCCTACGGCAAACGGACGTTTCGTCGGACGGCGTTCAGGTCCTCTGTCGATAAATGGTGCAAGTAAAAGTGCTCCAAATGCGATACCAGGAATAACGAACGCTCCAATAACATTATATGGTCCTGATGCATATGTGTACTTAAGTAATTGGTATAAGAATAAGAAATACCAGTCAGGTAATGGAATATATCCAGTATCTGTTGGATCGGCAACACGTTCTAACGGTGATGGATGTGCAACCGTTAAACATAGATAACCGATTAGGAAAACAGCTCCAACTAACCATTCTTTTAGTAAGAAGTTTGGCCAGAAAGCTTCTGTTTTTCCAGGGAACTCCGAATAATCTTTAGGAATATTCGGCTTTCTGTCTGCAGGTACACGCGAGTCCCCGACAAACTTCATCCCTTTTCCTCGATGCATAGCGTCCCCCTCCTTCTAAAGGTTTATAAATTTAAGTTCGTATCTTATAGTGGTCCTGAAATACCCTGCTTACGGATCATCAGGAAGTGTGCCCCCATCAATCCAAGCAATGCTGCAGGCAGGAAGAATACATGGATGGCGAAGAATCTTGTCAGTGTTTGTGCACCGATGATCGTTGAATCCCCTGCCAGTAAGATCTTCACTTGCTCACCGATAAATGGTGTAGCAGCTGCAATTTCAATACCAACCTTCGTAGCAAATAGCGCTTTCATATCCCACGGTAATAAGTAACCAGTGAAACCAAGTCCCAACATGACGAAGAAAATAAGAACTCCAACAACCCAGTTCAATTCACGAGGTTTTTTGTATGCACCTTGGAAGAAGACACGTAGTGTATGTAAAAACATCATTACGATAACCAAACTAGCTCCCCAGTGATGCATTCCGCGGACAATTTGTCCAAATGCAACTTCATTTTGCAGATAATACACAGATTCCCAAGCGTTTTTAATATCCGGAACATAGTACATTGTCAGGAACATTCCAGATAAAATCTGAATTACGGTAACGAAGAATGTCAATCCACCAAAGCAGTAAACAAACGCTGAAAAATGATGCGCCGGGTTTACATGTTCAGGTACTTCGTGATCCGCGATATCGCGCCACAAAGGCGTAATGTCCAAACGCTCGTCAACCCAATCATAGATTTTGTTCAGCACAGATTACGCCCCCTTACTTAACATATTTATTTGGTTCAGGTTGTCCAAGGTATAAAATACCGTCTTTTTCTTTTGTCGGATATACATCCAACGGTGCTGTCGGTGGTGTACCGGGAACATTGTTTCCGTTTTTCTCATACAGACCACCATGACAAGGGCAATAGAACATGTTAGGGTTACTTTTGTCTCCCGCCCAGTTGACTGTACATCCAAGATGTTTACATACTGGTGAAAGAGCAACAATATTCCCCTCTTTGTTCTTATAAACCCATGCAGTTTGTGTTACTTCTGATGTGTACCACGCATCTTTTTGTTCATAAGAGAAATCGACACGTACTGGTTCATTTGTTAATTCTGACACTTTTTGCTTTGTTGCTTTGAAATCTCCAGCAGCTGATGATTTTAATACTGGATCCACCGCAAATCGAACCATCGGCATTAACATTCCTGCCGCCATGAAACCGCCTACACCCGTAAGTGTATAGTTAAGGAATTGACGTCTAGATACACGATGTTTGCTCATCCTTTTCCCCCCTCTATCGTAAGGTAAGTCCATCGGACATATTTCGCACAAATATAAAACTAGGACATAACTATGATATATTAAACTCTATATAAGGTCAATAACTCTCTATTGTAAATGATGGATACAATGTGAAGTTTTTATGAATTTTTTTGCCATTTTTGTACAATCACATTTAGAAGCTGCTTCACCTGATCTTCCATGATGGAATGCTTGTATTGCTCATCCAAATGTTCAAGGGGAATGGAAGGCACCCAAATCAAGCGGTCATGCAACTCTTCCTCTGCCCTTTTCCACTCGCTGTCCGATGTGAGAAAGAACGTATGTTTCACCCCGCTGTCACTTAATTCTCCCGCCCACCTGTTTAATCTTGCAGCTTCTTCCTCTCTTGGTGAAGCCATAACGTATGTGAAAGGAGGTGTCATGATCATCCGGCCCTTGAATTGCCTTTCTAGATGAAAAGTGAGCAGTGTGATAAATTCAGATTGTGCCGCAGATGCTTTCATATTCTTATGGAAATCAACAGGAATAATCGGGATGACCGCAGTATCTATGTATTCCTTTTCAGTTTCAAAGACTCCGATATCTTTTACGTTCCATTTCATTCAAATTACCCTCGTTTCTTCTTTCTGTTTTCACTCCCCATCATATCACTTTATGATACTCGTTTAAAAGCGATTTCACTTTTTGAAATAGTATGCTCCGGAACCTTTAATCTTATTAATATACAACAAAAAAAACGAATGAAGAGATGGAGTCGACCTCTTCATTCGCTTTTTTAGCTCAGGCTATTCAATTCCTTCGTCAACTTTTTGAAGGTTTTTTCATCCCCCGTATCAAGGGCCTCGTCGATTGCCTTAAGGAGACGGTCGCGCTGAAAGGTTTGCAAACTATCTTTAAGGAACTGCTCTGCGACGAGTCTGTCTTTTTCATTAATCAATAGATACTTTGGCATGAACGGATTCTCCTCGAGAACTGCCGCAAATTGATAACTTGAATTTGCCTTGCTGAAGTTCAACTGAATATAAATATCTTCGTCCTTATTCAATCGGATATCGTGAAATGACTTTTCAGCATCAGTTGTCATGATATTCTCTTTATAGAACCGGAATGGCACATCCTCCACACAATGTGTGGACATTACAAGGCCTCTTGGACAGTACTGGGACTCTTCTACAAAGTGAACCTTTTTCATCAATTGATCATGGCTCATCAGGTAATTAAGTATCCATACGCATTCTCTTCTTTTTAATTGATATCGGTTTAAAAACCAGCGGATAAATTCTTTCTTCTCGTTGACAGAAACAGGGGTGGTCATGGTTTTCCCTCCTCTGCAGAATCCTTTTTAATTAAGATTTGCTTCCTTTTAGACATTTAAAATACGCTCACAACTCAAGTCAAATCCAATGGTGCCGATCAGTCTTGTAATCTTTCGACCAAGTCCTGCCATTCGTCATTTGAAGGATCCATTTCAATCAGGTGTTTATATACTTCTACTGCTTCACCCCTGAGTCCTTCCTCTACTAAAAATTGTCCGTACTCTAGTAAAAACTCTTGGTGATTCTTAAAGTAAGTATATGCAATACGGTATTGGTTTAATGCATGATTATATTGTTCAAGCCCCTCATAGGCTTTCGCAAGATCCCAATTGATCTGGGGATCTTCCTCCCCTTCAACCGTCAGCATTTGGGCAATTTCAAGGACATCCTCAAAACGATCCTGGGTAAAGAACAGTTTATTGATGACCAAGGCTGCCTCTAAATACCCAGGGTCTAAAGCTAAGGCTTCCCTTAAAAAAGCCTCTGCCTCTTTTTCTAATCCAAGTTTCAGTGAGATTTTACCCCCGAATAAATTGAGCTCCTTGTTGAATTCATCCTGCTTGACTCCCTCTTGGACGGCCTCAAGACTCTCTTGGAGCTTTTCCTCCCGTTCATACGACCTTGCTAACAATAAATACACCGAGTGGTATTCAGGATCAAGCTCCTTAACAGATTCAAACTTTTCAATGGCTTTTTCGTAGAACCCAGCCTGATATGCAGTAAAGGCATATCCGAAAAGAGTATTGATTTCAAGATGCTCTTCAATGGCCTTTTCATAATGATTCAACGCTTCTTCAAAGGCACCGCCTACACTATAGGCTTCTGCCAACCTCTGATGGACATTCGTGCCGCCAAGTGAGGTGGTTCCCTTCTGTATGAGAGCTTCATAATGCCTTATGGCCTCGAGGAACCTGCCAGTTTCTGAATATAATTCCCCCAAGCCGAATTCGATCACAGGCTCATCGGGAAGAAGCTTTTTGGCTTGCAGAAGTTTTTGCTCACTCACTTCGAATAATCCTTGCATTTGATAAAGGTCTCCCAACAAAAGCAGTGCCCTCGGATAGATCGGGTCATTCTCATCCAATTCTGACAGCTTTTCGATTGCTACTTCTTCATTGTCCATTTCCACCAGAACTTCAGCCAGTTCTATAAGAAGCTCTCCCTCTCCTGGATAATACTCAAGAAGATTTTCATACAGCTCTTTAGCTTCCTCGAGGAAGCCCAAATGATGTAATTCTTCAGCCAGGCTGAATTTTTCTTCATGACTCCCAAACTTTATAACTTGATTATATTGCTTCTTGGCCTCTTCCAACTTTCCTTCTTCCAAAGAAGTTAACATTTTTTTTGCGTAAGACATGGTCAATCCCTTTCTATAAAAAGCTTATATTGATTTAAATAAAGTACCCGGGTGTGTGAATGACAAGTTCTTCCCCGGTCCCGGGATAGAAATAGCCTTTATCATTTAAGTAATGATACTTACCTCTGTTCATAGTACATTTTAGCATATGATGGTCAGTTTGAAACGCTTGGGGCTCAGTCCCTTCCTCCCGTTCCGTTTTCATATAGAGGTTATAACTTATTTCTCCACCCACTAAAAAATTTCCTCTAAGGGGATATATTCCAATTTTCTTCAGGATATCTAAACTCAGCGGTTTTTTTTGTGGAATTTCACTTGAAAGATGTGGAATTTTCTCTTTTTTCATCGTATTTTGCCATATTTTAAGATGCTTCATTTTTAGTTTTTTGTCTATACTCGTCGAAAAAAAAGGGACAAAAGTAATAGGGTAATCATATAACAAGCCTTTTATCCAGCCCCAGGGGATTTTCTTGAATGACTCAAGTTCATTGATGTCGATCCAGATGACAGGAACTTTGTGTCTCTTACATAACTGGATGAGTCCGGGGGTAATACGTTTTGCAGATGTATTCAACCCTATGGCATAGTCAAGGGGACTGTTTAGCAGGGAGGTTTTGCGGGCTTTTAATTCAGTCAGAAACTCACATTCGAATGACAAATTGAATGCGGTCAGTACAGTGGTACATCCTTTTTGGATGAATTCATCCAAATAATAATTCTTGGTTGAGAGAAACTCAGACCCTTTCGGCAGCTCTAAATCACACATGACATGTCCAGGAGTCATCATGAAAGATGAAACATCCATTCTCATGTAGCGGTAATACGCAAAGCTGTCCCTAATGGCCGATATTTTATCGTCTACAACAAGAATAGAAGTTTGAGTGGTTTTGGAATCTTTAACCCAATTCGCATCTTCAATGATATACGTACTCAAAGCGTCTTCACCTTCCTTTATAGACAAGCTATGAAAGAATGGATGAAATCATGCTTTACATTCACATAAAACAGGAGGTGTTAAGACTGAAATCCAGTCCAAACACCTCCCTGAATGAGTTAACTCACATTATACCTTTAACAAATGGTTAATATGCTCGAAGAAAGCAGGATACGAAATATTCACTGCATCTGCCCCTTCAAGATAGACGTCAGAATCCGTTATTAAAGAAGCTACCGCAAGTGTCATACCAATCCGGTGATCCCCCCATGAATGAACATTTCCACCATGCAAAGGGGTCTTCCCTTCTATGATCATCCCGTCCTCGGTACCCAGGATGTCGGCACCAAGCTTTCCAAGCTCCTGAACAATGGCGTCGATCCGATTAGTCTCCTTTACTTTTAACTCTTCTGCATCCTTAATGACCGTCTTTCCCTTCGCCTGGGAAGCAAGCAATGCGATGACAGGAATTTCATCGATTAATGTCGGAATCAGGTCCCCACCGATTTCTATCCCTGTGAGATCCGAAGAACTCACCAGTATATCTCCCAACGGTTCTCCCGTATTGGACTTCTCTGTAATCTCAATGGATGCCCCCATCTGCTTCATGACTTTAATAATTCCCACCCGGGTTTCATTAAGACCGACATTTTTCAACAGCACTCTGCTGTCAGGAATGATTGCAGCTGCCACCATAAAGAATGCTGCAGACGAAATGTCCCCTGGCACATAGATCTCCGTGCCCCTCAATACCTGACCGCCCTTTACTTTGATTGTATCTCCTTGCCGTTCAATGTGTCCCCCGAATTCAATGATCATATTTTCCGTATGGTTTCTCGTCTTCTCGGGTTCTTGAATTTCAGTTGTACCTTCAGCCTGAAGCCCAGCTAATAGAAGGGCCGATTTCACTTGAGCGCTGGCTACGGGTAATGTATAACGTATGCCCTTGAGATTCCCTCCACGAATCGATAAAGGGGTGAAATTCCCCTCTGAACGGCCGTCTATAACCGTCCCGAACTCCTTTAAGGGTCCGGTGACTCTCTTCATCGGGCGTTTCGCGATGGAATCATCCCCTATGAGGACAGAATGAAATGGTCTCCCTGCCAGTATCCCCATTATCAGCCGGGTCGTCGTACCAGAGTTTCCCACATCCAGAATACGATCAGGTTCTGTTAAGTGATCCCATCCTTTCCCTTTTACTCTCACTTCTCCATCATCAACCTGTATATCGACGCCTAACTTTCGGAAGCAATCGATTGTGCTTAAGCAATCTTCCCCCATGAGAAAGTTATGTATAACGGTTTCACCTTCAGCAACAGAGCCGAACATAACTGCCCGATGAGAGATGGATTTATCCCCGGGAACCTGAATTTCCCCGATCAACCCTCTGTTGGGATTTACTAATCTCTTTTTTTCTTCCATCCTTATCACCCTTATCCTAAGAATAATTCATAGTCTGTATTTTCCTTCAAACAGTTTAATGCCCTTTCTCTATCCCTCTGGGTTTGAAAGCTGATGACTAATACTCCGTAAATATCTTCTCGCGTTTCCATGATCCTAATATTCGTTAAGCTTATGTTTTCCCCTGCAAGATAAGCTGTCACTTCTGAAATGACCCCCTGGGTAATCAGGAACATCTACAAATAAATCATAAAACGAAGGGATAGCACCCTTTTCCAGAATAGGTAAATCATCCCGAAAGATTTTCGCTTCACTGAAATAATCAAGGATCCTTTTTGAATCGTTCTCTTCAATAATATTCATCACTTCATCCATCTCTGATTTCCATTGATCGAGGATTGACAACAATACCTCTCTGTTCTGAAGCGTTATATCCTTCCACATGGTGGGATTTGAGGAGGCAATCCTTGTGATATCACGGAACCCTCCAGCAGCAAGTCTTCTCAAGTAAGGGTGCTGTACAGAGGATGCTTTCGCTTGATGAACAAGGGAAGCTGCCACAATATGAGGAAAGTGACTTATCGTACCCGTTAACTCATCATGCTCCCTTGGATCTACTACCAGGAATTTAGCGTGGGTTCCCTTCAGCCACTCTTGAAGCTCCTCCACATTTTTGTCCGTTGTTCCATGACCGGGAGTCAGCATATAAAAGGCATTTTCAAACAAGATTTTTTTTGCGGCAGCGACTCCGCTTTTATGGGAACCCGCCATGGGATGCCCTCCTATAAATTGGATCCCTTTTTCAGTCAGCCTTTCAGAACACTTCATAATTTGTTCTTTCGTACTCCCCGTGTCGGTAATGATCACGGATTCTTTTAAAGTAAAGGATTGAAATTGCTCAATGATCTTTTCTGTTTGAAATACCGGAGTGGATATTATAATAAGATCCGCTTGTTCAGCCGATTCCTGTAAAGAAAGAGACATTTCATCTATAATCCCAAGTGACATTCCGAGCCTTACTTCTTTCTGATTCACATCGTGTCCTACGATCCTGGCATCGGGATGTTCATTTTTTATACAGAGTGCTATTGACCCTCCGATTAATCCCATGCCAATGACCAATACTGTTCCTTCCATAACGGCCTCCCTCATATGATTTGAAAAAAGTCGGAAAAGGCCCGCCAAGCGAAGCCCTCCCGACCATCCATTGCTTATCCCACCCTGTTTTGAGTGAGTAAAAATTCCTTCATTTTTTCAATTACTTCTTCGTTTTGTTCTCGGGAGCCGACGGTTACCCTGACGGAGTGTGGATACCCCAGTGCCTCTCCGGACCGGACAATGTATCCCTTACTCATTAAGTATTGAAATACTTCATCACCGCTTACACCGAAGTCGATTAACACGAAGTTTGCTTGTGAAGGAATATAATTCAGACCTTGTTCTTCGCAAAACTGATAATATTGTTCCAGGCCCTTCCGGTTATGCTCTCTGCATTCCATGATAAATGTCTGATCTTCAATGGCTGCAGCTGCAGCTTGCCTTGCCCTAAGGCATTATTATTAAATGGTTCACGGATCGGTTCCAACTTTCCGATCACCTCTTCATTTGCAACTCCGAATCCTACCCTGAATCCAGCTAGTCCGTATGCCTTTGAGAATGTCCGGGTAACAAGTAATTGAGGATACGTTTTTAATAATTCCAGTGAATCATAGTAATCTTCGGCGACTACATATTCATAATAGGCTTCATCCAATACGACCAATACATGGGAAGGAACTTCATCTAGGAAAGAAACCAGCTCTTTTCTCCGAATATATTCACCTGTCGGGTTATTAGGGGAACACAGCCAAACGACAGAGGTGGTTTCATCCACTTCTTCAAGCATCTTAGATAACTGATGTCTACCTGCTGAATCAAGGGGGACTTCCCTTATTTCCGCACCTTCAACAATGGCATTGTGCTTATATTGTGGAAACGTAGGCACAGCCATGACTGTGCTCTTGTCACCATCAAGCATTGCCCGTGAAATGATTTGAATCACTTCATCTGAACCATTTCCGAACAATAGCTGACCAGGGGACACAGAAAGCTGTCCGGCCACCTTCATACGCAATTGTTTCGCATAGCCGTCCGGGTAAATCGCATGTGAATAGGCGTTGGTTTTGAGAAACGTTTCAACGTTCTTTGAACAGCCAAATGGATTTTCATTTGATGCAAGCTTGACGACCTTCTCAAGATTATATAATTCTTTCACATCCTCCATCGTCTTACCAGGCTGGTATGCTTTAAGATTTTGAATTTGAGATTTCCACTTCATATTTAACTTCCTTTCAGGTTTCATTAAAAAGAGGCTAACTATTTTTTAAGTCAGGGCGTAAACTGACCGCATTTTTCATATAAATATGTTGGATATCCTTTTGAGGTGTTGAAGTATTATAGTGTATCATCACCCTTATGCAGAAAGGCAAGCCATGCGGGACATCAAGCTCCTGCATACACATGACAGGAACATGTTTCCAGTCCGTCAGATTCCTTAATGCTTTAGCGGGAAATACGCTGGTGATGTCACTTGTTGCGGAAATAAATACAGATGCCACGTCATCTGGGACAATCCCATTATGTAAAATCATTTCTTTTAAGAGACTTTCAGTCGAAAGGAGAACTTCCTTTTCATTATCACTATCTGTTGTAGTGGCGCCTCGAATTCCCCTGATCATTCTTCCACTCTCCTTTTCCCCTGTTCTTCTCTACTTTTTCTTCAATCGATTTCCATTAAGGTCTAAATTTATAACTGACGGATATACTCGTCCGCACGTCTTAAATCCTCTATTGATACATTGACCAAATAAGGATCCCCTATTTCCTTCAATAACACAAAAACCGGCTTTCCATTTTGTGACTTTTTATCATGCTGCATTCCCTCATAGAGCATCTCAAAGGTGAGATGAGATGGAACTTTCAAATTGTAGCCAAGTGACGTGACCCATTCTGTAAACTCCTGTAAATCAAATGAAAATGGAGAATACGCTTCACTTAAATACAATGCAAAGATCATACCAATCATCACCGATTCACCGTGAGTTCGATTCCCGTATCCGCTGGCACTTTCAATAGCGTGTCCATACGTATGACCAAAGTTTAGAAAGGCACGGATATTGGACTCCCTCTCATCCTTTGATACAATGTTCCCTTTCACCTGGATCCCTTTTATCAGGCAGTCCGTCAAGAACGTCTTATCCAGCTTTTCAGGGGAATGAAAAGAATCTCTCAATTCGTTCAGGAAGCCCCGATTGGATAAGAAGGCGTGCTTGATCACTTCAGCAAATCCCGAAAGGACCTCTGTCTTAGGCAACGTGACAGAATAGTCTAAATCGAAGAACACCCCATCAGGCTGATAAAATTGCCCTACCATGTTCTTCCCCAGTGGATGATTGATAGCCACTTTCCCTCCGACTGCACTGTCATGAGCAAGGATCGTAGTCGGCACACTGATGAAAGGGATCCCTCTCATATAGGTGGATGCGATGAAACCGGCAAGATCCCCAATGGCACCTCCCCCGAAAGCAATCACAAGGGACTGGCGGTCCACATGGTTTTGAAGTCCGTGTGTAATGGCTTCTTCATAGACCGTGAAGCTCTTTGCTCTTTCCCCTTTAGGTGCCTTAAATGTGATGACTTCAAAGGATTGACTTAAATCAACCGTGAGCTTTTCTCCGTGAAGCTTGTATACGTCCCCATCAGCAATGATCCATACCTTGGGATACCCTGGGATAAGACTCCTTTATAAACGAAACAATGTTATCCGTCATCCCCACTCCAATTTTCACTTCATATGTTTTTGAAGCGGTTTGAATGGTTACCTGTTTCATTTCATCAGTACTCCTTTGACTCTTGACGTTGTCTGTCGATGTCTTCTTGAAGCTTCTTAAATTGATCACTATTGAATTGTTCCACGATGGCAGAGGCAAGCTCCCAGGCGACGACAGCTTCTGCTACCACGCTTGCAGCAGGCACCGCACAGCTATCCGATCTCTCGATGCTGGCTTTGAAAGGTTCCTTCGTTTCGATATCCACACTCTGCAGCGGTTTATACAGGGTAGGGATCGGCTTCATGACACCTTTGACACGAATCGGCATGCCAGTTGTCATGCCCCCCTTCAAACCCTCCTAGACGATTGGTTTTCCGGTAGTACCCCTTCTCTTCACTCCATGCAATTTCATCATGGACCTCACTTCCAGGTTTTCTCGCCATTTCGAAACCTAAACCGAATTCGACGCCTTTGAATGCATTGATACTCATGACCGCCATGGCAATCTTCGCATCGAGCTTACGGTCATAATGGACATAACTTCCAATCCCTGACGGCATCCCTTCTACGATCACTTCCACTACGCCGCCGATAGAATCCCCATTTTGCTTGGCTTCATCGATCAAGTTCATCATTTTTTGTGCAGCATCTTGATCCAGGCACCTTACAGGAGATTCCTCAGTAATATCTCTAAGCTCCTCAATAGAATCATATTGCAGCTTCTCAGCTTTAACTCCACCTATTTCCAGAACATGCCCAACGACTTCAATACCCAATAACTTTAAAAGCTTCTTTGCTACGGCACCTGCGGCAACCCTTACAGTGGTTTCTCTTGCAGATGATCTCTCAAGTACGTTCCTCAGGTCCCTGTGTCCATATTTCATTCCGCCTACAAGATCGGCGTGACCAGGTCTCGGTCTTGAAATCTTTCTCTTGACCTCATCTTCACCGCCATCCTCAAGAGGTTCAATTCCCATTACCTTCGTCCAGTGTGTCCAGTCCTTATTCTCCACAACAAGCCCTAATGGAGAGCCTAGAGTATGACCGTGTCTTACCCCTCCAACAATCGACGCGCGGTCCTTTTCGATTTGCATTCTCCGTCCACGGCCATGGCCTTTTTGCCTTCTAGCAAGATTCTCGTTTATGTCTTCTGCCTCTAACGGCATTCCTGCCGGAAGCCCTTCAATGATGGTTGTTAACTGTGGTCCATGTGATTCTCCTGATGTTAAGTATCTCATTTACTTTCCCCCTTCAACTCGTTAAAGAATTATGTACCAATATAACATAGAGTTTATATTCTTTCCTAGTCCTTAAGTTTAAAATTTTCTAATAATCTTATTTCTGTAAATGAAAAAGCGATGTGAATCTGTCATATTGTAAGGTCTGTACTCCTTCATCCAACTTAGGAATTAAACAGTCACCCAATATATGCAGATCGACACCGCCATGTTTAGATTTTTTTATAAAAGAATGTGTCTTCGGTTTCAAAACCGTATTGTCCAGGGTTAAAGATTTGTTCAGTGCTGCCGACAAATAGAACTCCACCAGTCTTTAAGGAAGCATTAAATTTTTTATAGAGGATGCTCTTAGCTTCTTCTGTAAAATAGATTAATACATTTCTGCATACAATCAAATCATAATTTCCCTCAAAAGGGTCCGACAGGAGATTATGCTGTTTGAAGATCACCGTTTTCTTCACTTCGTCTTTCAGTTTAAACAATGGTCCTGCACTTGTGAAATGTTTGTTCTTCATTTCCGCGGGCATTTCAGTTAAGGACCGCTCCGGATAGACACCGTTCTTTGCCCTCTGAATAGCATTTTTATCGATGTCTGTGGCAGTGATGGAGGCACTGGATAATGGGATATGCTTTGACAGCAACATGGAAAGTGTGTAAGGCTCTTCACCGGTGGAACAGGCGGCACTCCATACTTTGAGTGAGGGATTCGCCTTCAAGAGCCTGGGCAGGATTTTTGACTCCAGTACTTCCCATCGCTGGTAGTTACGATAAAATTCTGATACATTAATCGTCATTCGATCAAGGAATTCTTCCATCGCTTCCTTGTCCCTGTTCAATCCATTGAAAAAATCCTGAAAATTTCCGTATCCCTTTTTTTCATAAAGGGCGGTTAACCTCCTTTTCATTTGAGCTTCTTTGTATAGGGATAGATCAATTCCTGTTTTTCGTTTGATTCCTAGAATAAATTCACTATAATCATTTGACATTAGGATCCACACTCTCTTTGCTACAATAAAGGTATAAAGCTATATTATGTATATCGAACAATTAAAAGAAAAGTTAAATTTCATTCCACAGAAAAGAGCAAGCCGCCCTTAAACGACTTGCTCCTTAATAAGAAACGAAAGGCAGAATCAGTATACCCACTCGTTCATTAACTTAGAATATTCAACCAGTTCTTCCTCATTGAAAAATAAGCCGATCTCTCTTACAGCGCTTTCAGCAGAGTCAGATCCGTGGATGATATTCTTACCGACTGTAAGACCATAATCTCCGCGGATTGTTCCAAGAGCAGCATCTTTAGGATTTGTAGCACCCATCATCCCACGAGCTGTCGTGATAACGTTCTCACCTTGCCAAACCATTGCAAATACAGGCCCGGAAGTGATAAAGTCAACAAGTTCACCAAAGAATGGTCTTTCCTTATGCTCACCATAGTGTTCTTCAGCAAGTTCATTTGAAATGCTCATAAGCTTCGCACCGACTAATTGAAAACCTTTTCTTTCAAATCGTGATACGATATCACCGATTAACCCTCTTTGTACACCGTCAGGCTTTACCATTAAAAATGTCTTTTCCATCTTCCCCACTCCTAAATATGTATGTATGGAAGTCCCAGGGACATCCCACGAAAATAGTAACACTGATTGGGGGTTTTGGCAACGTTTCCATTTTAAATTTTCTTAATATTTTCTCTTGCCTATAAAGTTCGCGATATTTTTAAGGGTTTTCTTCACCCTGTTATAAGGAAGGTGTTCCAGATCTTTCAGTGCTCTATCCAAGTACATTCTACTAAGCTTATGGGACCGTTCAATCGCGTCGGTTGCCAGGATGGACGAAATGACTTCTTTCATTTCATCAGGTGTTGTATACTCAGTGACTTGTTCAATTTTCGACTTTAAAGCCGGATCCTCCATGGCATATAAAATCGGAAGGGTGATGTTCCCCTGCCATAAATCACTTCCTGCTGGTTTCCCCAGATCTTCCTCACTCGCAGTTAGATCTAATATATCATCGGTGATTTGAAAGCTCATTCCCACATTATAACCAAAGCGGTACAGACGTCGGTGAATTTCTTTAGGCGCACCGGATGAAATGGCCCCCAGCTGGCAGCTTACTGCGATCAGTAAAGCGGTTTTCCTTTTTATTCTCAGGAGATAATTCCGCAAATTCTGATCAAATCTATACTTATCTTCAATTTGGGCAATTTCTCCCTTACACAACTCCACTAGAGTATGCGACAAAATTTGATGTGCTTCAGGGACTTTTATATGGGTCATATACTCAAGGGCTCTCGCAAAAATATAATCTCCAGTGTACATGGCAATGCGATTATCCCACTGTGCTTTAATAGTGGGTTTCCCCCTTCTAAGCTCGGCATCATCGATGACATCATCATGCACCAGGGAAGCCATGTGCATCAGTTCCAGGGCGACTGCCACATTTTTCACGGTGTTAATATCATATTGTCCAAACTTTGCAGACAGCAGGACAAAGACCGGACGGATTCTCTTCCCGCCAGCCTGGAGAAGGTGAAGGGATGCCTCTTTTAAAAGTTGGGATTCCGACTCAATCGCTACTTCCAGTTCCTTTTCAATTTCATCTATATCCGTTTTCAGAAACGAATACATCCTGTTTAGCTTCATAGTTTTTCCACCTAATTTACGAATTTCTTACTTTCTGCCGGAATGCATAGCGGCAACCCCGCCGCTGAAAGGCTTTATGTGAATATCCTTAAAGCCGGCTTCTTCAAACATCCTTGCAAGCTCCTTCATTCCCGGAAAATCCCTTGCAGATTCCTGAAGCCATGAATATTCATTGAAGCTCTTGGCAAAAACCTTTCCGAACAAGGGCATCACGAATCTAAAGTATGCGTAATAAAGCTGTTTAAATCCCAACATGGTCGGCTGGGAAGTTTCAAGGCAAACCGCCATGCCCCCAGGCTTCACCACTCGGTTCATTTCCTTTAATACGTGGAGATAGTCAGGGACATTACGCAAACCGAAGCCTATGGTGACATAGTCAAAGGTGTTATCATCAAACGGTAGCTGCATGGCATTTCCATGGATCAGTTCGATGTTATTCAAGTGGGACTGCTTTACCTTTTCTTCACCGATGGAGAGCATGTTTTGACTGAAATCAAGACCTACTACTCTACCTGATTCACCAACTTTTTCACCCAGGGCCAGTGTCCAATCCCCCGTACCGCAACAAACATCAAGAGCATTAGAACCAGGCTTCACATCCATATGTTTCATGGTCTCTTTTCTCCACTTTTTATGCTGTTGGAAACTGATTACCGAGTTCATCTTATCATAATTGGAATAAATCTTTTCAAAAACCCCATGGACCTTTTGTTCTTTTGACTCCTGCATGTCGTTTACCCTTCTTCCGCGTATAGTTTCGTCATTGGTTCTGGCTCTGTAAAAGGCAACAGCTCAACAATCAGCTTTTTAAAATAGGGGGTGACAGGTTCGATGTTCTCTAACTGACTTTGAATCGACTTCCTCGTCACTTCAATAATCCCATCTATTTTAGAAAGCAGATGACTGGTCTCGTCCTTTTTTGAAAGTAGCGCCGGGCTATCCTCATCGGAATGTATCGTTAAAGTGGATAGAGCCTTGATAAAACTCGTTATCTCTGAATGCTTCAGGCTGATCTTCTCCTGAACAAGCTTCTTGTAAAGGAGGGAATCTTCAACAATCCCAATCCATTTATCGTCCTTAAAGAAATGAAAAAAATTGGAAACGATCGCTGATTCCCTTATCTTCACGCGATGTATCAGATCTTCGAAGTTTTCGTGCTCCTCTTTATATATAGAGATCTTGCTTTCGTTTATTTCTTTAATCGCTTTCGCTAAATATGCTATCAGGTCTACATCATTTGACTGTGCGAGAATCTTATAATACAGGCTGCTGAAGTATACTCCTGCAAGTACCGTCAGCTGCCTTTCCTTCAAGGAATCGCGATCAGAGGTTGTAACCTTTTCATGGGTATCTAGGGCTATCTGCAATAACATGGCAGTCGAAATCCACTGAATCACTTCTTCATTCACGGTCCGCCCTTCACTAATGAAAGGCATGAGCAGAAAATAAATCCGGTCACGATCGATATACGGTTGATCGATGTACTCCTTAAGGTAAGAGTGATGCAACTGCTCTTCTATGTATTGATGAATGATATTCGCTTGATGGTTACAATCAATGAATTTCATACCCTTTAATCCCCATTTCTACTATGTATCAGTCTAAAAATTTCAGCATTAGATATTATACCATAAAAATCCCCACAATAGGGAACGAGTCTTCCCCTATATATGGCTGACTATAACAAAGGGGACGACCAAGAAGCTTCACTCTTCTAGGTCCGTCCCACCCGATCCCCCTACCCTTACCGGCTAGAGAATTATTTCTTATTATCACTTTCCACTTCACCGTAGCTAGTGACGATCGTTGCTTTCCCTCTTACTTTGATCGCAGACGTATGATCAGTGAACTGTGCGATCATCACTTCTCCCTTGTCAAGCTTCTCTGAATGATGAAATCGGGTATCTGTCCCTCTGGTAAGACCGATCACATTCACACCGTCTTCAATTGCTTTAATGACAATATAATCGTTTGAGTTCATCATTAGCCACTCCTAATTCTTGATAAAAGAAAGAACTTCGCTTCTCGCCTGAGCGTCTTCTTTGAAAGAGCCCCTCACAGCCGTTGTCACAGTACTTGAACCAGGCTTCTTCACACCTCTCATGGTCATGCACATATGCTCTGCCTCTACAACGACCATTGCACCATACGGTTCAAGTGTCTCCATGATCGTGTCTGCTACCGTCGAGGTGATTCTTTCCTGCAACTGAGGGCGCTTCGCAACAGATTCTACCGCTCTTGCAAGCTTACTTAAACCAGCCACTCGACCATCCCTCGGGATATAGGCGACGTGTGCTTTCCCGTAAAAAGGAACAAGGTGATGCTCGCACATGGAATAGAAAGGAATATCCTTCACAAGTACCAATTCTTCATGATCTTCACTGAATATGGTTTCAAAGTATTCTTTCGGGTCATGATCGAGTCCCGAGAATACTTCTGCGTACATCTTCGCCACTCGTTTAGGCGTATCTAATAAACCTTCTCTATTAGGATTCTCTCCAATAGCTTCTAATATTAATCGAACTGCTTCTTCTATTTGGCCATGATTGACTTGTGCCATAATATTTTCCTCCTAAGATAACTAAAGAAATAGTAACATTGTTAATATTAGCACAAGGCCATAAAGTCATCAAAGACTAGTGCTTTAGAAGTTTTATAATAATGTTGATAATCTCCGTTAAGTAGAAACTTTCTTACATATTACCAAAAAAAATAACCCATACTATCTTATAAACTTTAAATCAAGGACTGAGCCATTACATCCGACAGGAGGGAAAATACAAAAAGGGCCGCATAAATGCGACCCTTCCGTAACGCTCAAAGTATGTAATTATTTTACAGCTTCTTTAAGCGCTTTACCTGGTTTGAAAGCAGGTACTTTGCTAGCTGAGATTTCGATCTCTTCACCTGTTTGTGGGTTGCGACCTTTACGGGCTGCGCGCTCACGTACTTCGAAGTTACCGAATCCGATTAATTGTACTTTATCACCGTTTGCAAGTGAATCTTGAATTGTATCGAAAACAGCGTCAACCGCTTTAGTAGCGTCCTTCTTAGATAGCTCAGCAGCTTCTGCAACAGCATTGATTAGTTCTGTCTTGTTCATGCCATTCACCTCCTCCCAAGGAAATGTCTCAGTCATGATTCATTTACTTTAATATCATTAGTAAACAACTTTAGCGAATTCTATACATAAAGAGTAGAAAAAATCGCTTGAAAACGTTGATGAATCAATATTCAACAACAATTCTGTTAAAAGATTATCACAATAGATTGCCCTTAGCAAGAATAAATCAAGAAATAATGGGAATCTTTTCTTTTTGAAACAAAAATGTAATAGAATCCCGCCACACCGTATATTCCTGCTGTCTAATCAACCTATCATTTCTTTTTATAGCGTGCAACTTATACTCATACCTTTTCAGCTACTCTTTCTTCTTCCCAACCTTGTGATCCCCTAAACATTCACAGAGAAATTTCACCCTAGATGTTCAGTCTTCAATCTATACCCTTACCCCTTGAATCTTTATATACCAAGACCTTACAGCCTCTTTCTACTACACTGGAATTCCCCGTTCCGTCCGTAAATCTATTCCTATATACTTTGTATCCCCATGTAAAATTCTGATAGAAAAAAGGTGAAAATAGGAACTATCAAGGAGTCACACAAAAAAAGACCTTCCTAGGAAGGTCAAAAATGTTTATAATATGATGGCGATCAATCCACCCGATCCTTCATTGATAATTCGTTCTAACGTATCTTTCAGTTTGTATCTTGCATTTTCAGGCATTAAAGATAACTTGGCTTGTATTCCCTCTCTCACGATGGAGCTTAAGCTTCTACCGAAAATGTCGGAGTTCCAGATCGATAGCGGATCATCCTCGAAATCCTGCATTAAATATCGAACCAGCTCTTCACTCTGTTTTTCCGTACCGATTATCGGTTCGAACTTAGACTGTACATCCACCTTGATCATGTGTATGGAAGGAGCTACAGCTTTTAAGCTGACTCCGAATCTCGACCCTTGTCTGATGATTTCCGGTTCATCCAGGCTCATGTCATTCAATGATGGGGCTGCAATGCCATATCCGGTCTGCTTCACCATCCTTAAAGCATCGGAGATTTGATCATACTCCGCTTTCGCATGGGCGAAATCCTGCATTAATTCCAGGAGATGATCTTTCCCCCTGATTTCCACCCCGACGATTTCCCTTCAGGACTTCATCATATAGTTCATCCGGTGCAAACAGGTCGATTTCTGCAATACCTTGACCCATATCGATACCGGCCAGACCTGCACGTTCAATATGATCAAACTCGCTGAAGAAATGGACGACACGATCTACGTCCCGGAGTCGTTTAATATCTTTGACCGTTTCCTTCACGGCTTCTTGATAGTTTTGTCTCAGCCAATGCTCTTCTTTTAATACCATCACCCAGCTTGGAAGATTGACATTGACTTCAAGTACAGGGAATTCAAACAGAGCTTCTCTAAGTACATTGAGAACATCTGAATCCCTCATGCTCTCTACACTCATGGCCAACACAGGAATGTCATACTTATCTTGAAGCTTCACCCTCAAGTCTTCTGTCTCAGGTGCATGAGGTCTTGCTGAGTTAATGACCATGATAAAAGGTTTACCTACTTCTTTCAGTTCCTCGATGACCCTTTCTTCTGCCTCAATATAGTCCCCTCTTCCAATCTCCCCAATGGAGCCGTCGGTTGTTACAACCACTCCAATCGTGGAATGCTCCTGGATGACTTTCCGGGTCCCGATTTCGGCCGCTTCGTGGAACGGAATAGGCTCTTCATACCATGGTGTATTGATCATCCTAGGCCCATTTTCATCTTCATATCCTTTTGCACCCGGGACTGTATATCCTACACAATCTACCAATCTCACATTCACTTCCAGCCCCTCATCCACGTGAACGGAAATGGCTTGATTTGGTACGAATTTCGGTTCAGTCGTCATGATGGTCCTGCCTGCTGCACTCTGAGGCAGCTCATCCTGTGCTCTTGCCCTTTCTGACTCACTTGCGATATTAGGAAGGACGACAAGTTCCATGAATTTCTTGATGAATGTTGATTTTCCTGTTCTAACTGCTCCTACCACACCTAAATAGATATCTCCGCCTGTTCTTTCGGCAATGTCTTTAAATAGATCGACTCTTTCCAAGAGATTCCCTCCCATCTTATATTCCAGGGATGTTTCATCCGTGTATTCTGTGTCTCACATTCTATATTTATGATGTTGTCCCAATGACTTATGACTATTAATATGCTTTTTTTCCCCCCTTATGATTAAAAGTATAAAATTTATTATGTCTTAGCATTTATGATCATTTGTTTTGATGAAATAACCCTATAAAGGATGACATAAAAATAATAACCCTTCCCTTACAATATATTTTGCAAGGAAAGGGTTATGCCTATTTTGTCATAAAGACAGGTTCGTTATTTTCATCGACAGTATAAGGTAGGGAGTATGCAGGTACGAAAAAGCTATCTTCCACCAATATATGACGGATATCTTCATCTGAATGATATTCTTTATCTCCAGATTGAAGTTGTTCAAATAAGTCCATTGAGTAATCGACAAATATATCCCCGTCCCCATTAATGACAAGGGGGAGGTTTTTAGAAGAATAAGGACTATTGACGTACACTTCACCATCGTAACCCAGTTCTTTATAATTCAATGTGTAGACATTGTTTGAAATTTCTTCTTTAAAAGGAGGATAATCCTGGGCTTGGATCCTGATTTTTAAACCTCTTATTTGTTCTGCCAATCGAAGGTCGAAAATTTTCACCTTCGGATCCTCTTCAACGTCCACCAAGACATATTGAAAAATCCCTCCGTTTTCAAACGCGTTCCCAGGGATTTCAGGTAAATATGCCGGTGACAACTTCCTGAAATCTATTGGATATTTTTGGTAAATATGAGTATCCTGATCCCTTGTCTTGATCGGAAGCAAACCTCCATTACTATCTTGATAGGTTTCTATTGCATCCTGAACGGCCTTTATCTGGGTCTCATAAGGAATCTGATTTTGACTAAGCTCTTCTTCAGGATACATACATCCGGAAAGTATACTCATGGTTACTATTAGAATAAATGCCGTTATTCTTATGCGCTTCAATCTAAAAACGTCCTTTCAATCGGGCGGCACCTAATTAGTGGGTCCGCTGAATACTATATAGATCATCATAAGTCCACCAGTAATCATCATGATATAAGCTATAAATGCTGTAATAAATCGCAAGAATTTTTGCTTGAGCTTATACCGGCTAAAATAAATCGTTAATATGGCAAAAAACATGAATCCCATTGATGCAAACGAAATCCACATCTTCATCATCGAATCCAAAGTACATCCCTCCTGTTATCGAATGTATTATATCATAAGATTTTTATGAATGAATGAAAAAGTATGGTTGTTCATGAATCTGTTACATACCTGAATGGAGGATGACACTCTTTCCTCCAGGGAGAAAGATATGCGGTCATGTAGGAGCAACTCACGCAGATTGTGCTTTCACTCGAAAAACTAGAAATGATTGGATTTTCATTCGTCAAAAAAGAGCTTCTCAAGCATTCCAACATCTTAGACGTCAAAATACCAGAGGAGCTCCAGATAAGGGAGACCTACCCATCCATAGGCAAAGCTGTATATATTCATGACAGTGTATGCAGAAGGAACAGCGTTCGCATCCTCGAATGCCTATTATTTGATGATAAATTCATCTTCTATAACATTTGTTTAAGAGAAATGTAGAAGATTTACATATCATTCGTTTGATCAGGTCAATCGTTCTCCAAGAATATTCACCAGGTCTTCCATTTCATTTGTTTTTCCGCGGCCCATCAAGTGGTCAACCGCTTGTTTCGCTTCCACTTTATTGAAAAGGACATTGTAAAGGGCTTCTGTAATCGGCATCTTTACATCATATTTCTCAGCTAACTGATAAGCCGCCTTCGTCGTACGAACCCCTTCCACGACCATCCCCATGTTATCAAGGACTTCATCCAGATTTCGACCTTTCCCAAGCATATTACCTGCTCTCCAGTTTCTTGAGTGAACGCTGGTGCATGTAACGATAAGGTCACCGATACCCGTCAACCCGGAAAACGTTAATGGGTTCGCCCCCATTTTTGTTCCCAGACGGGCAATTTCCGCAAGACCTCTCGTGATAAGTGCCGCTTTGGCATTATCCCCATATCCCAGCCCGTCTGTAATACCCGCAGCAAGAGCGATGATATTCTTTAAGGCACCCCCGATTTCAACACCCAGCATATCAGGATTGGTGTAGACTCGAAAGTTCATATTCATAAATAAATCCTGAACCTCTTCTGCAGCCTCCATATTTTTAGATGAAACCGTCACAGTGGTCGGGTGTCTTAGACTCACTTCTTCTGCGTGACTCGGTCCGGACAATACTACCACTGTATGTAAGTTAGCAGGATCCATTTCATCTTCGATTATCTCTGAGATTCTCAAGAGTGAATCAGGTTCAATTCCTTTACTCACATGAACAACGGTTAACGGCGCGCTTTGAACCTCTTGAATTTGACCCAATACTCCCCTGATCGCTTTCGTAGGGACTGCGAGGATGATTGTATCAACGCCAGCTAATGATTCTTTTAGATCATGATACCCACGGATGGATGTTGGAAGTTCGATCTCTTTCAAATATTTTTCGTTTGTATGCCTGGTATTGATTTCATCGATTTGTTCTTTTTTATGCCCCCATAATCTGACTTCAAGACCATTATCAGCCAGGACCATAGCAAGAGCCGTCCCCCAGCTTCCTGCCCCTACAACCGTTATGTTCTTTGAATTTTCCATTTTTACACCCACCTTATTATTTTCTAGCTCGAGCAATAATACGAATAGGAGTTCCTTCAAATCCAAATGCATCACGTATTCTATTTTCCAAGAAACGTTCATATGAGAAATGCATTAATTCTGGATCATTCACAAATACAACAAAAGTTGGTGGTTTGACCGCCACTTGTGTCGCGTAGTAGATTCTGAGTCGTTTTCCATTATCGGTAGGGGTTGGATTCATTGCTACAGCATCCATCACCACTTCATTCAACACGCTTGACTGTACTCGCATAGCGTGATTTTCACTTGCCGTATTAATGATTGGGAGTAAAGTATGAATACGCTTCTTTGTTTTCGCAGATAGGAAAACAATCGGAGCGTAATCAAGGAATTGAAAATGTTCACGGATGTTCTTCTCCCATTTGTCCATGGTTTTATCATCTTTATCAACCGCATCCCATTTGTTCACAACGATGACGACAGCCCGGCCTGCATCATGAGCATATCCGGCAATTTTTTTATCCTGTTCGATGATTCCTTCTTCTCCATCGATGACAGATAAGACGACGTCGGAACGTTCAATGGCTCTTAAGGCTCTTAGCACACTGTATTTTTCAGTGGTTTCGTAAACTTTTCCTTTTTTCCTCATCCCTGCCGTATCAATGATGACATAGTCCTGTCCATCATACGTGTAGGAAGAATCGATCGCATCTCTTGTCGTCCCAGCTACGTTACTCACTATAACTCGGTCTTCACCTAATAAAGCGTTGACCAAGGAGGATTTTCCGACGTTCGGTCGTCCGATTAAAGAAAATTTGATTACATCTTCTGCATATTCTTCCTCATCTTCATGTTTGAAGTTTTTGACAACTTCATCAAGAAGATCACCCAGCCCAAGTCCATGTGAACCGGAAATTGGATAGGGCTCTCCAAATCCTAAAGAATAAAAATCATAAATCATTTCTCTCATTTCAGGATTATCAATCTTATTAATACCTAATACGACAGGTTTTTTTGAACGATAAAGAATTTTAGCAACGATTTCATCGGCGGCGGTCACACCCTCCCTGCCGTTCGTTAAGAAAACGATCACATCTGCTTCATCGATGGCGATTTCCGCCTGCTGTCTGATTTGATCCAGGAATGGTTCGTTCCCCAATTCAATACCACCAGTATCAATGATATTAAACTCATGTGTCAGCCATTCAGCAGAACTATATATACGGTCTCTTGTTACACCAGGAACATCTTCAACAATCGATATTCTCTCTCCAACAATTCTATTAAAGATCGTGGACTTCCCAACGTTTGGACGCCCTACGATTGCTACTACCGGTTTTGTCACGTTATTCACCCTTTCTGTAAGAAAAAAGTTGTCCCATTCTTACATTTCCTCTTATTAAGCCTTTTCAATCATCACAGTTTAAATGATGCATAAGAAGGACCGTCCCTTAAGGTATGGTTCCTTATGGGACAGTCCCCCCTAACTTAACTATTTTATCAATAAAAGAGGAAACTAGCAATCAGTGTTTTACAATGATAAATAGTCCTTCATCCAGTTCATGAGCAATGCCATCCAGGATCGCCTCTAAGTTCGCACAGATTTTCTGCAATTCTTCATCTGTTTTACAATAGAAGACACTTGTTCCGCTCGGTACTTTTTCAGGTGATGTCGTCACCGTTGCAAGAATAAACTTCTGTATCGATGTACTCATTCTAACCGGCTCCCCTCCTGATTCGCTTTTGATTCAGACGGCATCCTTATGGCGTTTTCCAAGGTGGGCACCTGCCCAAGAATGACAATCGCCTTCTCTATATCCTTTCGTTGGGGAAGGAGAAATACACCCACTCTTCCATCATCCAGATCCCTCTTTGCCAGTGGAGTCAAAGCAGGGGTCCCTGAATCCTTAAATATCCCTAAAGAAGTAGACATGTCATGAAGGATCGCCTGCCTTTGACCAAGATTGGCTATCGTAGATCTTGCATCGAATGATTTAGGTGATAGGACGAAACCCATTCCGTATTTCAAAATTTCTTCTTGTCTAATTTTCAGTCCGATATTCATAATGTAAATATCATCAACATAAAGTCCTGCACCATCAAAATGCGGCTTCACATATTCAATGTTTACTATATCCTTCAACCTTCCGCCTGCCATCAATTTATGAGATACGACCATACATACCAGGCCGATCAAAAGGGCCACATAAAAATTAAAAACGATAAACGCTAACGTCGCTAAAAGTGAAGTGAAAATGACCAGGTAATTCCGACTTTCAAAAGCGATGGCAATCCCCTCAATATATGTGGCACCTCTTGGGACAAGCTCATAAGCGTCCAGCTCCGTCAAGGTGTTTCTTTCCATATTTCGCACGTCTCGAAATTGGGAAGCGGCAACCGTCAAGAAGGTGATCGCCGTGAAGTTCTCTTCAAGCAAAGCAGGGATCGCAATGGTCCCCAAGCCGGCGGCAATAAATCCAAGTGCGATATGTATAATTTTCCCGTGTAAATAAGTGGGATATTGACGATAATCTGTACGCAGCATGTAAATTCTCGTTAATGTTCCCACCACTACTCCAAAGATGACTGGATATACATACTCATTCATAAATTTTTCATTTCCCCCTTGCTTATTTGTGCCTTGTTGAATAACAGGTTTATCTCCCCCCAACCACTTTATGATCATTAGGACTCCTATGGAAATAGCCAGTACATCAAGAGATTGGGGACCACCGATAGGATACGATAATCCCACATTGTTCAACGGGATGCCCATAAAGATTTCCCCCACTATACTGCTTCCGGTTATTGAAGTGATCCGAAGGAGATATGAAGAAGAACTGTAGAAGATATAAATTAGTAATACAATGGAAAAGGCAATGATAAGGTTCTGATCAATAAACATAATGACCGGATCATAAATCGCCACCAACCCAATCCCTGCATACAACATCCCTGTAGATAAGATGGCTAGAAGCATATATAATTTCGCTCTAAGACTAAGATACCTAAAATAATGGATACAAATGAGACCAACTATAATAACCGGTAACGCGACCTCCATCTGTCCGATTTGTACACCATAAGGATACGTGATCAATAAGACCAGACACATAAAGGAATAGGGCAAACGTTTAGGGTGTTCTTTATTCATCATAAATGTCGTATAAATCCAAATTGCCCATAGCAGCCATAAATATAAAATCCCATCCACATTCACCCACTCCTTCCTATTATCTACATTATGGAAAATGTTTATGTATCTCATTCATGTATGAATCAACTTTTCAAAGAAAAAATAAGAAAGGGAGGTGTTTTACAGTGGGTAAAGATCGTCAGGAAAAGAAATTGAAACAAAGTAAAAGAGTAGAATCTGACCGTGACCAGGGACTGCATTACAACGGAGCTACCGGCCTTGAAGGACGGGAAAAAGCAAAAAAATAGGCAGATGAGATGCCAGTGCACGAAAAAAAGAACGAATCCTCTTAAAAGAGAATTCGTTCTTCTTACTTAGGAAGGGTTCGAGTGCTAAACCCCTCCGGATTTAAACCCCTCACGTTAAGCCAATGATAGACATTACCCGATAGTACAAGGGGTACCTGATGCAAATCCCTAATCTGTCTGCAGCCAAGCGCACTCATTAAGAACTGGATATCCGAATGGATATTGTTCACTTCTTCAATTGTATTCTCGAGACCCGCTTCCAAAAGCTGCTTAAGTATGACCCCAGCCATTCCTACAGCAGATGCACCTAACCCCAGAGACTTGACGATGTCCAGGCTATTCTGGATGCCACCTGAAGCCAGTATGGGTTTCTTTGATGATACATGGCTCTCAATGATCGATATGGCGGTGGGCACTCCCCAATCATCGAAGAAGTTGAGCATTCGTTTCCTGCGATGATTTTCGATTTTTGAGAAGTTGGTGCCACCGAATCCACCTACATCTATGGCACAAATATTGGATTTTGACAAGGTCTGTGCAGTCTCGCTGCTTATGCCAAACCCGGTTTCTTTAACAATGACGGGTACGTTCAGATTCTCAGCAATCGTATGTATCCTATCCATTGCACCTCTAAAATCCCGGTCTCCTTCTGGCATGGTCAATTCCTGAATGACATTTAAATGGATTTGCAAGGCATCTGCATGAATCATTTCTACGGCATCTTTTGCCTGTTGAACAGTTGCCTCACTGCCTAAATTCCCCAAAACAATCCCGTTTGGATTGAGCTTTCGAACAATTTCATACGTCGTCCTTTCAGAGGGATCTTTCAGCGCTGACATCTGAGAACCTACCGCAATGGCAAGACCTGTTTCCCTTGCAAGAATCGTTAATTCTTCATTGATCTTCGAAGTTTTTTCGCCACCGCCACCTGTCATAGCATTAATAAAAATTGGCGAACCCCATGAAAGTTCGCCAATTTGAGTCTGCAGATGAACTTCATCCACTGCTATATCAGGTAAGCTTTGGTGGACAAAAGCAACTTGATCAAAACCTGTCTTTCTCTGTTGACCAGTTGATAAAGCATAATTAATATGGTCCTGCTTTCTCTTAGCTCTTGTCACAATTCATCACCATTACTTCAGATCTTTTAGTTTGTCACCAATCATTTCACCTAATTGGAAACCGGTATTCTCTTCAGGCATTTCGTAATCCGTTACTTCTTCCTCTTTCTCCTCGAGAGCTTTGATACTTAGTGATAAACGCTGCTCGCTTTCATTAACGTCTAGTACTTTCACTTGTACCTTCTGGTTCTCCTGAAGAACCTCATGGGGAGTACCAATGTGCTTATGGGAGATCTGGGAGATGTGCACAAGACCCTCTACACCAGGTAATACCTCGACAAATGCCCCGTAGGATACCAAGCGTTTAACAACACCGTCAAGAACGCTGCCTTTAGGAGCTTTCCCGGAGATATCACTCCAAGGTCCAGGCAGTGTTTCTTTAATGGATAAAGAAATTCGTTCATTGTCACGGTCGACACTTAGAACTTTGACCTGCACTTTTTGTCCCTCAGCCACTACGTCAGAAGGCTTTTCGACATGTTCGTGTGAAAGCTGAGAAATATGGACCAATCCGTCCACTCCGCCGATATCCACGAATGCTCCGAAATCCGTTATGCGCTGAACTGTTCCTTCAAGCACAGCTCCGGATTCAATATCAGTGAGCAGCTGCTTTTTCTGCTGTTGCTTATCGGCCTCGACCACAGCACGGTGAGAAAGGATCAAACGATTTTTCTCCTGATCCAGTTCAACGATTTTGAATGTCAGGGATTTATCTTTATAGTCTGAGAAATCCTCTACATAATAATCCTCTACCAATGAAGCTGGTACAAAGCCTCTGACTCCAAGGTCGACAACGAGTCCGCCCTTCACCACATCTTTGACTTCCGCTTCAAAGACGTCACCGTTTTCAAAACGAACCTTCATTTCTTCCCAAGCTTTCTCAGCATCCACTTTTCGTTTCGAAAGAACCAGCAGCTCTTCTTCGACTTTTGTCACGATTAACTCCAGTACATCCCCTTCACTGACTACATCCGAAGCTTTTTCGATATGAAGGCTTGAGAGTTCACTAATTGGAATGATGCCATCCACCTTGCTATCTTGAACGTCAACTAAGACCTGCTTCTCTTCAACCTTAGTGACTGTTCCATTCACTTTTTCACCAATTTCAAGATTCTTCACTTCAATTCCATTCATGTCTTCCATTATGTACTCCTCCTTAATCCATGACTGCAAAGATTTTTGATTATTGAAATACTTCACAATTTTAAAATATTCTTTCTACTAACTTCTAATAAATACGCCTATTTGTCAAGCAAGAAACCTTATATTATTCATGCTCACCTAACAGTTTCTCTATATGCTGCATGATTATTTCAGTTGTTTTCTCTGCATTTAATTTTTGTTCCCGGATCGTTTCCATGGGGATCGGTGGTCCGAATACGACCCTTAATTTCCTGAAAGGCTTATATGGACCGATGATCGCACACGGGACAACCGCTGCATCGGAACGGAGGGCAAAAAAGCCTGCTCCTGCCAGTCCCTTGCCTAACTTCCCTGTTTTACTTCTAGTACCCTCTGGAAACAGTCCTAAAACATCTCCCTGTTTAAGAACCTGTAAACCTCTTCTGAGAGCTTCCCGGTCACTCATACCCCTCTTAACGGGAAACGCTCGAAGTCCTGGCAAAAGTTTACCCAATACCGGCACACTGAACAGTTCTTCTTTCGCCATAAACGAAACGGGTCTTGGAGCCGATATCCCTACGACGGGAGGGTCCAGGTTATCGATGTGATTGGCACATAGTAAAACCCCACCGTCTTTCGGAAAGTGCTCCAAACCCTTCACCTCAATGCGATAGAGGGGGGAGAGAATCGAATTAACTAGGCCTTTAGCAAAGGAATACAAGTTCACACTAACCGTTCCTTTCTACTAATAACATGATTTGATCCACTACTTCTGAAATCGACAGGGAGGTAGTGTCTATTTCAATGGCGTCGTCCGCTTTTCTGAGGGGAGCGACCTCTCTTTCTGAATCAATCTTATCCCGGCGGGCAATTTCTTCTTTCAGCCTTTCAAGATCAGAGGGATATCCTTTAGATACATTTTCTTCATGTCTTCTTTGAGCTCTTTCTTCGACGCTGGCCAATAAGAATACTTTTATTTCCGCATCGGGTATCACATGAGTCCCGATATCTCTTCCATCCATCACGACGGCACCCTGCTTCGCTAACTGCTGCTGTCTTTTCACCATTTCTTCCCTGACTAGAGAATGGACGGCCACATGGGATACCGAATTAGTAACAGAGTCCTGACGGATTTCCTCGGTCACGTTTTCACCGTCAAGGAATACAAGTTGACCTTGATCCGACGGCTCCAGCTCTATGATTGTATCTGCCAATACACCTTGTAACTCTTTCTCATCATGAAGGTCCACCTTCATCTTCAGTGCTTTATATGTTAAAGAACGATACATCGCCCCTGTATCAATATAAAGATAAGTCAATTTTCCTGCGACTATTTTCGCCACGGTGCTTTTTCCCGCAGCTGCAGGACCATCGATTGCAATTCTTAATTTTTTCAACAAATCCACCTACTTAAATTCCTAATAATTTTCTTACCCATTTTAACATACATTCGCCTGGGGATTGAAGATTCTTTATTTAAACTCTTTCCCGGCATCGTGTTAAACAGGATGGTTGAGTACAGTACGGTCTAAGGGAGTCATATGTAATCTAAAAAGAGCAGGCAACTATTCACCTGCTTTACCTGATAAGGTTTCAACTATTTCACTATATTCGATTTTTTCGACACCTTCATAAAAAACAATTTTATGAATTTCAGGAAGGATGTTTAATTCATGAAATACAAATTGTATCGCAATGAGTAAAATGAAATGTATAATAGCTAACTTAATTAAAATGCGTTCTACGGTTTTGATTGCCCTCACCCTTTTCCTAATCATAGAAAAAGTATGTGTAAAAATTGGAATTTTATTCAATCAACCCTTTTTTTCTTAAGTTAAGCTGCCTATCGAAACAATAGCGTAAAATAAGCTGCCTCTGATTTTCAGATAAATGAACGAACTCAAGGCTTGCAACTTTTTTACTCCCTTTTTCCCACACACGAATCACTTTACCCTTGATATCTAAGTACTGGTGCTCACCCGTTTGCATGGGAAGGACGATGATAGCCGGAAGGACAGAGCCACTTGTAAGCTCCATCCCATCTTTCACCACAATCGCACAGCCCCCTGCACTGATATCTTCAGTGATCGTCGGGTGATAATCCTCATTCATTTTCAAGGAAATATCGGCATTAGCCTCCACACGGACAAATTGTCTTCTTTGAATCTTCTCCAGTCCTTCTTCACCTGGGTAATGAATATGGATCATTGGTATTTTGGATAATTTACGGCCCATGACTTCTGTTTCAAACGTAAACACCGTCTGCTCATTAAAGATAAAGCTTGCTTTAAGCTGGGTTCCATCTATTAAAAACACGGCTTTTTCTGTTTTAGTATGAATGGGGTAATCAATATAGAGGCCCTCTTCGCCCATCTCGACGACACGGCACTTATACCTTTCAAATGTATCATTATGTATCGGTTCCAACTGTAATGTGGTACCTACTTTTATCATAGTGCGAAATTCCCACTTTCCCATTTTATGTATCTATATTATGGCATGATATCCCCGCCCTTTCCATACCTTTTTATTGCTCTGTTATGGAAGGGGACCCATCTTAAAAACAGGGACGGACCTCAATTTGTGAGGTCCGTCCCTGTTAATTATACAACTTCTTCATAGATCGGTTCTGCATTTTTCAGTTTCTCCACTTTTTCTTCTTCTCCGGTGTCTGCATTGATAAATATTCTATAGGTGTCTTTTCCCAACATACCCAAGAACTCATAGCATAACACTTCTTCATTGAGATCATTTACGATAACCGCTTGACGTTCTTCCATTACTTTTAAATTAGGATTGGCTGTTTCTCTAGCTTCTGCCTGGGTGATAGAAGGTTCTCCAATCTCCCTGTCATGGGTGTTCTTCAAATACTCTTCTGCAACAAACCCGACGATCTGGCCATTATCCAAGGCTACTTTTATTTTAAGAGCGTCCGGGTAAATCCTCACCCCATTCAAGGACGTAACGTATGTGAAAATACCTATATTGTCATATTGGGCACTTTCAAATAACTCAAGTTTTTCAAAATCGTTATCCTTTAGAAAAGCCGTCGCCTTATCTGCTGCTTCATTTAAACTGATTTTAGGCTCATTGACTTTCCGGTTATTGATATACCAAATTGGATATCCGCCTTTTTGAGTAACATCCATGCTTGCGTGGGTTTTCCCGTCTTCGATCGTTACGCTGTAAAATTTATAGTCAGAACCCTTTCCACTCTTCGTCACTTTTGCATCTGTACTTTTACTAATCCCTGAATATTTCCTTAATATAGAAACGGCCTCATCCTTGGAAATCTCTTTTCCTTTTATTTTTCTGAAATTCTGGTCCTTCTTCTCCGTATTTACAAAGGTCGTCGACCCGAAATTCGCTTCATCATAACCTGAGACATTTTTTTCAACGGTTTTGAAACCATCGATAATGGTATTATCCGCCTGTTCCTTCCCTGTTGCCAGGGCAAGTTCCACATCCATCCACCTAAGGTTATTCTCCATTACGAGATGCTGAACCTTTCTCAGCTGATTCTGGATATCAGCACTTTGTTCATACAGCTTTTCTAGTGATTTGTATTCTTTATCCGTCAAAGGATTCTTATCCAAATCCCTCACGGCTACACGGTAGCTGAAATCTCCAATATTACTTAAAAACTCTTCTGTTTTATTGAATGGCAGCAGCGTTAATGGAAGTTGTCCTACATCGCTATGTGCTTGAGACGTTAACCTCCAAACATCTGCAAGGGCCGGGGACAGTGATTTTCTTGAATTCATGGCTAGAGTCGATCCAATCTTATCGTGAAGCAGGTCCACTTGATAAGTTAGTTCATGAAATGCTCTTTGATAGTTGTTCTCTGCATTGATTAAGATTGCATTTTTCTCCTGGTGCTCTTGATACCCCCAGAAAGCGGTTCCTGCAACCCCAAGGACGAGTACCGTAATTAGTATGACACGTAGCAATTCACTTCACCTCTTTAACTACAGAATATGTGCTTTCCTATTTTTTTGATTTGTGGACGTGACCATATCCACTTACTTGTTGCTGTCACAGGGTTAAAGTAATAGAGTGCACTAGAAGAGGGATCCCAGCCGTTAATGGCATCCAAAACCGCTTCTCTTGCTTTTTCATTTGGTGTTAACCAAATTTGTCCATCAGCAACAGCTGTAAAGGCACCCGGCTCAAAAATGACTCCTGCCGCCGTATTGGGAAATGCTGAGCTGTCAATTCGATTGAGAATGACTGCCGCAACTGCGACCTGCCCCTCATACGGCTCTCCCCGCGCCTCTCCATATACAGCATTTGCCATCAATTGAATATCATTTTGCGAGAACCCGTTAGGAGTATTCACTGCTGTCGGTTTTGATGGGGTCGGTTTTGATTCAGCCTTCCCTGGAGCGGCTTGCTCACCGGCTTTCCCTTTGGCTCCCCCATCACCAGGAGCTTTCTGTTTACTTAAGTCTGTTCCGCCATAGTGACTGAACTCATTTCCCTTTTCGATTTGTTTTTTCACGAATTGCTTATTATACTTTGAAGCTTTCACCAGTTTTTCTTTTGTTTCAGGTCCAGCCAGGCCATCAATGGTTAGGCCGAATTCATATTGAAAGTTTCTGAGAGCCCAATATGTACCCCACCCAAACACTCCATCGATATCACCATTATAGTATCCGATATACTGCAGTCTCGATTGCAGCTCAATTACATCCTCACCTGTCGCCCCATGCTGTATCACCTGATTTGTAAAAGCGTCTGCCTTCTCTCCTTCTGAGGAAATCATAAAAAGAGAGCACATAAGCACCATGACGACTGAAGTTGAAATCAATTTGAAACGGCTATTCATAATGCTTTAACCTCCATATCTCTAATTAACATTAACCCTAGTTTTTGTAGTGGCTCCCATTTTATACAAGTGAATCATAAAAAGTCGGAAGTACGAGCTTGACAAGGTAACAAACACTCGGGAAACCTTGACGGAAAGACCCCTTGTGACTTTTTGAGCGGACTGGCTGAGGACCGCATGGCTTCATTCGTTATGGCTGGATAAACCTAAAATAGGAACAAAATATATTGATAAAACACTGTAATGAATCAGCAAAAGCATTGTAACTATCAAAAGGTATAATAAAATGAAGATTCTTTCTATAAGATCCGGAATCAGAAGGGGAGGTTATGATGGAGGATTATGTAGCAAAGTCATTAGATGAATGGAAAGATGATATTTCAGAGGTCTTGGATCAGATTAACACTGATTACGAAGAGATAAAGAAGGAACTAAAAGTGTATTCGTATAAGTACGGGATAACAAAACAAGTCATACAATCCACAGTGAATGAGGAAATCATCGATAATATCAGGGAAATGTATCACAAGCCTTTCGAAGAGAAGTACAATGAATTGAAAGAATACATACGAGAGTTGGATGAAAAAAGAAAAGTGTTTCAAATGTTTGTGAATAAAATTGATGAAGTGAAGCGGAAAGAGGCACCCAAAACTGATCTTGCTGCCGCCTACAAGTAGGCCGGACTAGACTTGGAAAGAATGTTTAGTAAAAAATCCAAACGGACACTCGAAATTCCAATTGAAGGTCGAGTGCGTTCGGATTTTTTTTTAATCTGTACTATTCCAGCAGAAAGCGAAGTCTCTACGGAAATCAACTGCTGTGTATCTAGTGGACTTAACCATGTCCCAGCCTAGCTAAAACCATAACAAAAAAAACGCTTCAAAAAGAAAGCGTCCTTCAAACAATTTCTTTCTCTAAATCCACATCTGTATATTTCTTTTCTGTTAGACGATGGGCACTCTTCACTTTCTTTAAAGCATTCCACCATAGGAAAAACATAAATGGAATCATGTAGTATATCCAATTATTACCAGACAGGAAGATGTAGTTATATGTCCCATGCAGCAGGATGGGTACAGAAATCGCAATGAAAAGCCACTTCTGTCTTTCTTCTTTGGAAGAAAATTTGGCTTTCCCTAAATAATATCCCATAATGACACCGAACAATGCGTGACTTGAAACCGGAAGGACCGCTCTTCCAAATGCATGCTCAACTCCATTGGCAACCAAATACAAAATATTTTCAACTGTGGCAAATCCCAGTGATACACTGGCTCCATAAATGATTCCGTCATAAGGCTCGTTGAAATGAACATGTTGAAAGATCGCGAACATTAAAATGAACCATTTAAAGAATTCCTCAAAAAGTCCGGAAGAAATAAATGCCGTCGACCAATTTGTATTAATGACCCCTTCGACTTCTAACACATACTGTAAGAACATTATAGGAAACGTAATAAGTGCGCCGTACATAAAGGTCTTGAACACTAGTGTAATAGGCTCTGCCTCATATTCATCCCGTAAATAAAAGTAACTTAGCAATGCTAATCCTGGTGCTATACCCGCTGATAAAATCACCAGCATAAAAAAGTCCTCTTTTCTTTCGGTTTTCTTAATCGTATCATGATAAGGTAGGAATGGAAACAGGAATTTAATTGGTTGGAGGAATGAATGATGAAGAAAGATATTTTGGTCATACATACTGGAGGCACCATCTCTATGATGGAAGACGAGCAAACAGGGGCGGTGACTCCCGGGAAGGAAAATCCGCTCTCAGTACAAACGTCGATTGTCTCAAATATAGCAAACCTGACAGTTGTAGAAGCATTCCATCTCCCCTCTCCCCATATTACACCGGAGCATATGAAACAACTGAAAGAGATCATTGAAAGAAAATATAAGGATAAACCCTTTGATGGTGTCGTGATCACTCACGGAACGGATACATTGGAAGAAACCGCCTATTTCTTGGATCTTACCCTCTCTCTTCCTGTCTCCCTTGTCGTGACGGGAGCAATGAGATCCAGTAATGAAATTGGTGCAGACGGGTTGTACAACCTCATATCTTCCGTTCGTGTTGCAGCAGAAGAAAAATCTAAACACAAAGGCGTTCTGGTCGTCCTGAATGACGAAATCCACTCGGCTAAAAATGTAACAAAAACTCATACAAGCAACGTTTCAACCTTCCAAAGTCCTCAGTATGGACCAATCGGGATTGTAACGAAACGAGGGGTTCTCTTCCATCATCAGCCAACGTCAAATGAACACTATCAGGTTTGTGATATTTCGAAGAGAGTCACATTAATCAAGGCATATGCCGGGATGGATTCAGGTCTATTGATCGCCATTAAAGACTTGCAATACGACGGGGTTGTCATTGAAGCATTAGGGCAAGGAAATCTTCCACCCGATACAGTGATGGGAATCAATGAACTGTTAAGAGCGAATATTCCCGTTGTATTAGTATCAAGATGTTTTAACGGAATTGTCCAGGACATCTACGGCTATTCCGGAGGGGGTAAACAACTGAAAGAAAAAGGGGTCATCTTCTCAAACGGCCTTAACGGCCAAAAAGCCAGGATCAAGCTGATGGTCGCTCTTTCCCAAACCAGTGACATGAAGGAACTTGAATCGATTTTCAAAAACTAAAGGAAAGCCTTTAACCTATCTATAACCAAAGAAAGAGGCTCTTGTGATGAGCCTCTTTCTTTGGTTATTTCACTTTAGATGTAATGGCTTCCGCAATCAATCCACCGTGCAAACGTCCATTCTCAATGAAAATTTCATTTGCATTATTTCCTGCAGCGATGACCCCGGCAATATATACACCATCTACATTGGTTTCCATCGTTTCAGGATGATAAAAAGGCCTTCCGGTTTCTTGATCTATATCTATCCCCATTTTCGTAAGAAAACTATGATCAGGGTGATATCCAGTCATCGCAAACACAAAGTCATTTTTGATTACTTTTTTCTCACCATCCACACTATATAGGACAGAATCCTCTGTGATTTCATCTACATATGAGTTAAATTCCATCGTTACTTCGCCGTTTCTGACAAGGGCATCGAAGTTTGGCAGGATCCAGGGCTTCACACTTTTTGAATACTCACTTCCACGATAGATCACGGTCACCCTTGCTCCAGCTTTATTCAATTCAAGGGCTGCATCAACGGCTGAATTCTTTCCTCCGATGACCACTACATCTGTGTCAAAAAAAGGATGTGCTTCCTTAAAATAATGGAATACTTTTTCCGACTTCTCCCCTGGAATCCCTAAATAATTGGGGTTGTCATAATAACCTGTCGCTATCACAATAGATTTACTCTCATAGGTTCCTTTCGAAGTGACAACCGTAAAATGGTCTGCCTTCTTCTCGACTTTTTGAACAGTTTCAAATCGATTGATCCTTAATTCCTTCCTTTTCGCGACTTCCCGGTAGTAGACAAGAGCTTGATTCCGTCGAGGCTTATGCTCTTCAATAACAAATGGAACATCCCCAATCTCCAGCTTCTCACTGGATGAAAAAAACGTTTGGTGAGTGGGATAATGGTAAATGGCATTTACGATATTCCCTTTTTCAATGATCAAGGGATTGATTCCCTTTTCTTTTAAATTGATCGCAGCGGACAACCCGCATGGTCCCCCACCAACAATGATGCATTCTTCCATTTTCAAATTCAGACACTCCTTCAATTCCTCTATCTGAATGGTGACTTACGTTTTGGCATTTCAGATGTTAAGATTTTCTTTATCTAATTATTATGGAATACTATTGTGTTTTGGTCAAAAGGAAGCACTCAATATTTTTCCTTTACTCTCCTATTATTTCTTGTAGCATCTGAAATTATGGAGTGATACAGGTATTTCTTTATTAATGAGATGGTACGTGCTCATTTATTAAGCCCTGATTGATTCAAACTTTAATCAACTTTTCATTATTAAAAAAAGGATGAGAGGTCAACCATCTCATCCTTTATCTGTATTAAATCCAGCCTCTGAATCTGCATGCTTCTGCCATTTTCCTTACGCCTACCATATATGCCGCAAGTCTCATGTCAACTCTTCTGGACTGGGAAGTTTCATATACATTATTAAATGAATTGATGAGAATCTTTTCAAGCTTCTCTTCCACTTCTTCTTCAGACCAATAATACCCTTGATTATTTTGTACCCATTCAAAGTAAGACACCGTCACTCCACCTGAAGATGCCAATACATCAGGCACTAATAAAATCCCACGTTCAGTCAAAATCTTTGTAGCTTCCAGTGTAGTCGGACCGTTTGCAGCTTCCACCACAATGCTCGCCCGGATGTTATGTGCATTCTTTTCTGTAATCTGATTTTCGATGGCTGCAGGTACAAGGATATCGCAATCAAGCTCTAATAGTTCTTCATTGGTGATGGTATTGTTAAATAACTTGGTCACCGTGCCAAAACTGTCGCGACGATCCAACAGGTAATCGATATCCAGACCATCTTCGTCATGAAGGCCGCCATAGGCATCTGAAATTCCAATCACCTTTGCTCCCGCATCATGCATGAATTTCGCAAGGAAGCTCCCTGCATTACCAAAGCCTTGAACAACCACCCTGGCCCCTTTCAGCTTGATCCCTTTTTTCTTCGCTGCTTCATGGATGCAAATCGTCACGCCTTTTGCAGTCGCTGTTTCACGACCATGGGAACCGCCTAGAACCAATGGCTTACCAGTAATAAATCCAGGGGAGTTATACTCATCTATCCGGCTGTATTCATCCATCATCCACGCCATGATTTGAGAGTTTGTAAAAACATCCGGTGCAGGTATATCTTTAGAAGGTCCAACAATCTGGCTGATTGCCCTGACATACCCACGACTCAATCGCTCAAGCTCTCTAAATGACATATCTCTTGGATCACAGATGATCCCGCCTTTTCCTCCGCCATATGGAAGATCCACGATCCCGCATTTCAAACTCATCCATATAGATAGCGCTTTTACTTCTTTCTCAGTAACATTAGGGTGAAAGCGGATCCCACCTTTTGTCGGTCCAACTGCATCATTATGCTGTGCACGGTATCCCGTGAAAACTTTTACTTTTCCATCATCCATACGGACTGGTATTTTAACTGTTAACATGCGTACAGGTTCTTTTAATAGTTCAAATACTTCCTGTGAATAACCTAATTTATCAAGTGCAAGATGAATAACCGTTTGTGTCGATTTCAATACATCATGTTGATCAGATGCCTGGTGATTTTCTTTCCCCTTATCGGCTACCATATATGTAAACCTCCCGAAATACTTCACTGTTTAACGGAATCTCGTCCGCTTTCATGACATAGTATACACGTTTGAATTCTACTTGCAAAGAAGGAAAAGTAAAAATAGAGGATTTTTTTGAAAACGCTATCATACAAGAAAAGCGGAAGGGCTTGGGTAGAGGCGACAAGCATAAGACGAACCTTCCGGAAAGGCGTTTTTTGCCTTTTTGGTAGGTTTGACTTATGACCTCGAGCCTCTAAGCCCTGGAGCTGGATCAATGAAAAGCGGAGGGGCTTGGGTAGAGGCGACAAGCATAAGACGAACCTACCGGAAAGGCGCTTTTTGCCTTTTTGGTAGCTTTGACTTATGACCTCGAGCCTCTAAGCCCTGGAGCTGGATCAATGAAAAGCGGAGGGGCTTGGGTAGAGGCGACAAGCATAAGACGAACCTATCGGAAAGGCGCTTTTTGCCTTTTTGGTAGCTTTGACTTATGACCTCGAGCCTCTAAGCCCTGGAGCTGGATCAATGAAAAGCGGAAGGGCTTGGGTAGGAATCTCAGCCACATGACGAAAATAAAAAAACACCTCCAGGCAGCACCTTGGAAGTGCAATATGAATTATTTTCCTTAATATCTGAAAGGGGGTAATGTTCAGGTAGATCCTATTTGGTTTAAAAATAAAACAAAATCTTATCGATGGAATCCTTTAGTAGGATAGCACGGCCATATTCCATGAGGACGTGCTTGGAGAGTTTTGTACGCTCACCGTATTCACTGCAAATAGCCTCTAAGATTTTGCCTTCACTTTCAACCAGATTTTCAATAAGTAAGTAATAGTTATGATTGTAGTAATATATGCTTAACTGTATAAGGGAATGATTCACTTTGTTCGATTCCCTCATGCGTTTAAGGAGGTCCAGCATATATTCAAAATCATCAAAATAAACGAGCACATCATGGTCATTGATGGACTTCATGATTTTATGGTCATCTTCCCAATCAGAAAAGTCCTCTTCTGACTCTAATGTGAGGATCATGCATATTTCCTGTTCATCAAAAGATTCAATTTCCACTGTGATTTCCATTTGTGTTTCAATTCCGAACTTCCCCTGGACCTCGTCTAGCATGTCTTCAAAAAGATCATGCCACATATAGGAATCCTTCCATTGGTCTTGTTCGAATAAGCCTTTTTGCTCTAATTCTTCGACGCTTATTGAAAATTTTATTTTGTTGTCAGCAATTCTTTCCAGCTTCATTTTCGTACCCCCCAGAGTGTGACGATTTATGACCATACTATGTGAGGGGCAGAAAACAGTGCATAATCTGCTTATAATTTACTTTTCAGCCATAGTTCCCAATCAGATTTAGTTTGTCCGACAATGTGTTCCTCGAATTCCTCTTTCTTTTCTCTTGGGAGGTGATCAACTGCAAATCCTCCGATTCCGATTTCAACACCTTGCCGTTCATGTTTTAAAGTAGCAACAAGTGACAGAAGGTTGTCTACATTCTCCCTAAGGGTACATGAAAAGAACAAAAACTTAGGATCCACTTCGTCCAGTACAACATCTATGTCATTTTCTTTTATACTTGAGCCTAAATAGATGACTTCAAATCCTTTTCTTCTCACATATAATGTAAAGATTAACAAACCTAATTCATGCCATTCGCCTGGACCGCACACCGCTACAACCTTTGGTAAGATCCCATTATGGGGGAAGGAGTGCATGATGATGCCAATCCTGGATCTGAGGATCGATGTGGCGAAATGCTCGTGGGCCGTTGTTATTTTACCGTTCTCCCATAAATCCCCGATTCTTACCAATAAACTGCCGAGGATATCGATTACCACTTTATCAATCGTATAAACAGCAAATGACTGGTTAATCAATTCATGAGCTTTTGTTTCATCAAAGCTTAACAGCGCCTTTAACAGATCATCTGAAATGGTCTGAGTGCGGTCCTTTTGTTCAGTTGCTGAAATCTCATTTTCTTCAAGCTCTTGTTTATCTAATAACGAGACTGCTTGACTGATGGTAAATCCCTGATCCACCTTTTCGACAAGCCATTTCAATATGTTTAAATGCTGTTCTGTATACAGACGATGACCAGATTCATTTCGGACAGGAGCAATGATCTGATATCTTCTCTCCCAAGCCCTTAGAGTACCTGGCTGAATCCCTAAGATTGTGGACACAGCTTTTATATTATATTTACCTTCTGATTTCTTTTGGTTGCTCATCAATAGTCCCCCAAGTAATTCTCTTCTCTCTAAAATTATAATCGAGAAACTGTTTTGTGTAAACTTTGTATAGGTAATGAATAACGAATGTCCATTCATTCTTTTTCGATTATCAATAGATGAGTCTCGGGAGGTGCTCCGAGACGCAGTGGCAGGGCCGTTGTTCCATAACCATTACTTACTAATAGGGTGGTCTGTGGAAGTTTTTCAAGTCTTCCTTTTTTATACAGTCCCCAGCCGAACAATCGAATTTGTCCCCCATGTGTATGACCACTCAACACGAGGTCAATTCCATCTTCTTTTCGTACCTGCTTCACAAGTCCGGGATCATGAGTCACTAAAAGATTAAATTCATCTGGGGAAGCTTTTTCTATGGAAGAGGGATAGCATGCTCTTTGCGTACTGTCATCATCCACTCCAATCAGGTTGAACATCCCATTATGTACAGCAATCCTCGTACAGTCATTTACGATTTCTATAATTCCCTTCTCCTTAAAAATCTGCCTCAACCTGTCGGTGTTACTCTCATAATCATTATTGCCCCAAACAAAATAGACATTTCCTATCTGAAGGAGATTGTCAAGATTCTCTTCAACCCTTGAAAATGGCACCCCTTTTTCCAAGAGGTCCCCTCCAATTATGACCAGGTCGGCTTTGCCTTTCACTTCTTCCATCAGTTCTTTGGAAACTCTCCTCTTATGTATATCAGAAATAAAAAAGATCGAAAGACCTTTCAGATGATCAGGAAAATCATGAAGCTTCACTTTTTGGATCTTTACAACGTCCCTATGCGCTTCATACAGCATGAAAGAGAGGAGCAAGACTCCCCCCGCTACTATAAATGCACCTAATTCAAGCATTATGGCCTCCTTGTCGGCGAAAATCTATAGAAATGATACCATAGAAAAAGGATAAAAATGAAAAAATCATTGTATGCCACATCCCGAGACAGCTTAATAAATAGATGATCACAATATGAAAAGGGATGACGACTAAACCTTTATGTAGTTTACCACGACTTAACTTTAGAATGACATCGAATTCAAATTTCAGTAAATTTCCCTGGACCATCAGCCCTACCATTAAGGACATCATTGAAGCAAAGAATGGGACCGGGTTTAAGACTAACTCCACAATGAATTCGGGACTGTTCAGCAGTTTTTCTCCTGGGAACCATTTAATGAATAGATACCCCAAAATAAACGAAGTAATCAGTTTACCAATAACATTGATCAAAAAAATCCCCCCCATAAATCTTATGAGAGGGATTTTATTTCATACAGGGTTTCAATCAATTATTCATCTTCCTGAATATCGAGGATGCGGAATCCTGATTTCTCCAACTTATTTAGAAATTTGTCGATATTATCCTTCTTTTCCACTTTTAAGACGATGCGCCTTAACAATTTATCGGTTTCATCAAACGTAACAAGGGATATAACCGATTCAGAGAACTGCTGGATGATGTCCCCGAGACGTGCAATCCGGCCTTCCGTTTCCACTGAAGAAAATGCGATTCGGACTCCCTTTTGATCCATACCAAAAGCACTCCGGAACTGGTCGAGTACATCAAAGCGAGTAATCAATCCCAGGAACTTATGATTGTCTTCCACAACTGGAAGGATCGGTGAATCCTTTAATTCTACCAATGCATTTTCGAATACTTCTTTATCGGTTATATATTTGTCAGTACCTGCAATAATATCACGAACCTTTCTTTCTTTTAGAAAGGCTTCCTTATCCATTCCAGAAAGAAAAAAGCTCTGATAGATATTGTAGCGGGTTGCGACCCCTTTAAATTCTTCACCTGAGAGTACAGGCACTCCATCAATCTTGTGATGTTCCAATACTGTTAGGGTCTTTTCGATTGAATCATTCTCATCTACCACATAACATTTATGCTTTGGTATCATGGCACTTTTAACAAACATTTGACCACCTCTTTATTAGTATCCTACGTCTATTTATTCGACATTTCCAGTCAATTTTCCTTCATTCTTGTGAATGAAAATTATTTAACATGTTCCATTTACCTTCTTCATATGTTGTTACGAAGGATTTTCTATGAAGGAGGGATTATGGTGAATGAATATTATAAATCGTATTATCCTTATGTAAGTCCATTTGATCCTTGCAAGCCCATTACACGAAAGGTATATTCAACACCTCCTAATCTATACCTAGGATTTCAACCCCCTAATCTGGAGCAATACTCACCAAAAGAAGCATTACAAAAGGGCACTTTATGGAAAGTGTTTTACGATCCCTATTACAGCCCCTATGAAAAGATGAAGGGAGAGTAAAAGACATGAAACAGGTGCCCCCACATTATTATGAAGTGTTGGAAGAATTACAAGCCGTTGATTTCGTGATTCTCGACCTAACGCTTTACCTGGATACACATCCTGAAGATTATGATGCAATCTCTCAATACAATATGTACATGAAAACAAGAAAACAGATTAAAAAGAAATTCGAAAAGGAATTTGGTCCTTTGACCAATTTTGGGTACAGTTATTCAAATTATCCATGGGATTGGAAGGATGCTCCTTGGCCATGGCAAGTATAATCAATAAGGAGGTGCAGAATGTATGTGGGTTTACGAGAAGAAACTACAATATCCCGTCAGGGTCAGCAGCTGCAATCCTAAACTGGCGAAATTCCTGATTGAACAATACGGTGGTGCGGATGGAGAACTTGCCGCTGCCCTGAGATATCTCAATCAACGTTATACCATCCCAGACAAGGTCATTGGACTGTTAACGGATATAGGTACAGAGGAGTTCGCTCACTTGGAAATGATCGCAACGATGGTATATAAGTTGATTAAAGATGCAACACCACAGCAGATGAAGGACGCAGGTCTTGATCCCCATTATGTCAATCATGACGGTGCGATCTTTTATCAAAATGCCGCCGGTGTTCCTTTTACCACATCCTATATTGCTGCTAAAGGGGATCCCATCGCTGATTTATATGAAGATATTGCGGCAGAGGAGAAAGCAAGGGCCACTTATCAATGGATTATCAATATGAGTGACGATCCAGACCTGAACGATGGCCTCCGCTTTTTAAGGGAGAGGGAAATCATTCACTCCCAGCGCTTCCGGGAAGCAGTTGAAATCCTTAAGGACGAACGAGATAAAAAAATGTTTTTTTAATAATAGGATACGAGACCGGACCCATTCCTTCTTGCGACAATCAGCAAAAGAATGGGTTATTTATTTACAGCTCGTTCTTTTCTATGTCTGGGAGCTTTAAAGCTGAAAGGAATCAATCATCATGTCAACTCACGCTCAACAAGCCAGTTGTTCCATTCATTTACTTGCATGAAACAAATTGATATCCCAATCTTTCTTCATTTTTTGGTAAACATGATGCCTTTTTTTCCACGCTTCTTCTTTCCATAAATCTTTGCTTCTATCGATGATTTCACACCTTAATGCATGATATTCTTTCTCTTTTTTCTCTTTTTTTTCATATAAGATTTTTGTAGCACCGAACAGTCCTGCAAGAATCATCGTGATAAACACATGAAAAGAACTTGATACAAATACAGAAAACATCGCTGCAAACGAATATGAATAAGGTCCGATCACAAATTTTGTTACATAATAGAGAAAAAAGAAGCTGGCAAGCACAGTTGTCCACAAGATATAGAGATGCAATACTTTGGCTTTATCAAACTTCTGTTTTCTTTCTATTAAATTATGTAGCATTTGCCCGGTTGCCCGATCTGTCAGGTCTCCGAAATCATTCTTGAAATCATCCATTGCTGCCATCTCCTTTCCTTTACTATAGTTTATGAACTTGTCCCTCTGGATAGAATAGCTCATTAAAAAAAGGATCTTTCTCAGATCCTCGACACCTCTTTCAGGCAGATGGGAACGGTAACCTTCAACCTGACATTTGACTCTGATTGGCGTAAAAACATACTTCACGGAAATCCGATATGAGTTGATCAAAAATCCGGTCCCAGGACTGTTCTTCGGCCATTTGAAGAACATTTTTTTTCATATTATTAAGATGATCCTTCTTTACTATCTCTTCAATATGATGAATGAAAGATTGATACCGATGGGCTTCAGCTATTCTTCCAGTCTGATCGTGGTCAACAATCGTTGTAACCCCTCCTTTATCAGCCACCACAGCCGGTAAACCTGATGCAAATGCCTCAAGTACCACATTGCCAAACGTTTCTGAAGCTGATGGAAATACAAACAGGTCTGAGGAAGCATATAATTCTGATAATTCATTTCCCGTTACGTACCCTGTAAAGACCACATCTTCCGTTTTTGTTCTTTCCATCAGGTCATTCATCATGGGACCATCTCCTACAATTACCCACTTAACCTGATCCTTTATTTTTTGAGGGAGGTATTTAATCGTCTTTTCGAGTGTATCCAAATCCTTTTCTGGAGCCAGTCTTCCTACATACAGGAAAATATATTTCTTTTCATCATTAAGGATTTCCTTCCTTAATTGAAGATTGCGCTTAGCCGGCGAATAGGTTTTACAATCCACCCCTCTGCTCCATATGGACAAATCGGTGAATCCATGATTCTCCAGATGAAGTTTCGTCTCAGCAGACGGTACAAAAATCCGATCCGCATGGGAATAGAACCATTTCATGTATTTCCAAAGTAACGGCGCCACCCACATCATTTTATAATAGTTCAAGTACAGGTCAAAGTGGGTGTGATAAGACGCGACCAGAGGGATATTCAGCTTCTTTGCACAACGCACCCCGTAAAGGCCCATTGTCAGGGGAGTGGTGACATGAATCACGGTAGGAGAAAAATCCCGCACCTGTTTTTCAATCATTTTGGGATTTGCAATAGCTGTCCTGCATTCTGGATAAAACAAAAAAGGAAAACTGGTGAAGGAATGTACATTGGGATAATCCCCTTTCTTCTCTTGAAGATCAGGTATAAATACTTTATATTGGATCCCCTTTTCTTCATAATAATTCGTCAACCTTTTTAACGTCCTTGCGACGCCGTTCACCTGGGGGTAGTAAGTATCTGAAAACAATGCCACACGCATGTAAACGTCTCCTCTCTACAGGGAATTCTAATGGTTTATGAAATAAACAAAAGAACCAGCAAATTGGTGGAGAAGGCAAGCAACGCCCCTGCAATGACATCTGAAGGATAATGTACCCCTAGAACCACTCTGGAGTATCCAACTAAACAACTCAAAGGAAACAGTGCGATCATCGTAAGTGGATACTGAATCATAAATGGGATCGAAACAGAAAAGATTGCGGTTGTATGACCAGAAGGGAATGAATGATCAGTGAACTTAAAACCGTGTACCATTGCATCCGGTAATGTTAAATACGGCCGAATTCTTTTAACCAATTTTTTGATGACGGCCATCAAAATGTGACTGATACATAATGAAATCATTGCCGCCATTACCGTCTTCTCCATTACTGGATAATACGGAATCATAAAGAACAGCATCAGAATGGAGGTGACAATAACCTTCGCACCACCAAGATGAGTTACATAGCGAAAGAATGAACGAAACAGCGGTTTACTGCCATTGATTCGATAAAACAGCACATCATCCGCTTTCCTAAACCGTAAGATCATTCTATCCATCAAACCAACCCCTTTTCATTAGCTCACCATTATTTTATCTACTCTTTGTAACTCCTCTTATACATCCATGTAAAAATTAATAAGACCAACTGTAAAGAAATTGTAAGCATCAAAAAAGCACCCCCCCTTTTCAAGGGATGGGTGCAGTTATTGACCTAATGGGATTTCCAGAACTTGACCTGCCTGTATTTCATTTTCTTGGATGTTATTCCATTCCTTTATACGGTCCACTCCTGTTTGGGAATTGTAGTAGTTCATGGCGATTCGAAACAATGTTTCCTGAGGTTGAACGGTATGATAGACAATATTATTGTTTCCTTCACCCTTTGGTTCTTCCTTTTTTTCTTCCTCTCGCTTTTCATTTTCCGTTTCATGTTGAACAGGAGGAGCCTGCTTCTCCTTTCCATTAGCGGCAGGTGAAACAACCTCTTCGTCGGTTTCATCAATATTCTTGCCTTTTGCATCTGCCTCGACTTCTTCCCGATCCTCTACTCCAGCATTTTCTTCATTCGTCGGGTCTCCCTGATCGTAACGTACCTCTTCCACGCCGCCTGCATCTTCTGACATAACCAACAAAGGGCCATCCCTGTTGTCGAAATAAGAATAGATGCTGAAGACCGTCAAGGGCATTAGAATAAAAAAGAAGAGCAGCAAACTAATCAGTGGATATTTCAACTTCCATTTGTTCTTCTGCTTTTTCTTTCTATGCAGTTCACTTCTTGCCGGAAGAGGCTCCCTTTTGTTATTTGTTGTTTCTTCCGGGACTTTGACACGTTCAATTTTTTTCTTTAATTTTGCTGCCTGATCTCGATATGGGTCTTTACTCATGAGACATCCCTTCTTTACTTCCTTGTCTTCCTTTCTTACGCATGTATAAACCTAGTAAGAAATCGATCATGAAATGCATGCTGATCGTTACCAATAAATTCTCCGTAAGTTCATATATGAAACCAATCCAAAAGCTGAGCAGGACGATATTGACAATCAGGAACCAGTGAGCCCAATATCTGAAGTGTATGATAGCAAATATTATGCTTGAAATGATCAGTCCAAAATGAAATTGCAGCACGCCCCTGAATAATATTTCTTCACTGATGCTGATACATAATGCGAGCAGTGCTATTTCACCAATGCTTCTGTCCGTGAATATTCGTGCATTCACGCCTCCATCATCGTAATATTTAGCCGGTAAATACTTCATTAACACAATGTCGACAACAACGATCACCAAACCGCTTGTCAGACCAATCGTTAATATATCCAGAGACATGTAAAACTGTCCCCAAAAATCTGACCACCGATCAAATAAAAATATACCTGATCCAAATGCAATCGTTAATAGTACGAACTGAGTAAAATACAAGTGAAATGTTAATTGTTCCTTGGTAAGCTGTTGTATGATTTCTCCTTGTTTCTGCATCGTTACCACTTATCCTAATAATAATTTTTCCAACCTTAACTCCCAGGTGGGTTCCAAGGATTCCTCCGTTCCCTCTTTGAGAGACGTGCTTTTGAAATCCTTTGGGGAATGGCCGCATTGATCACAGCAATAGCCATTTTCCTTTTGAAGTTCTTCATCGAAATAGTGCAGGAGGATTTTTCTTCTGCATGTGCGTGCCTGTAGCCATTTGATCATGGAAAGCAGCTTGTCCTTTTTGTATTGTAAACGATTATCCCTTATTTGTTTCATTTTTTCTATCAATCTATCATCACTTACGTCTTTTCCTTGTATCAGTTCAACCGAATAAAAAGTAAGGAATCGACTTTGAACATCTGACAGCTGCAACAGGTCCATGACTTCTTTACCCAGACCCTGTTTTTTCAAGTTTACAAACCCTTGTATTTGTGCGTCATCAGGTAATTCAGTTTGAATCAGCTGAGACGGGATCGAAAAGTCTTGTTCTGAGTATAAAACAACCGATACACTGCTTTCCCCATCTCTTCCTGCCCTTCCAATTTCCTGTAAAAACGCTTCAATACTCTGAGAGAAATGAAAATGAATGACAAATCGGATGTTTTCTTTATTCACACCCATTCCAAAGGCGGAAGTGGCACAGATGATTCTTAATTTATCGGATAAAAATTGCTGCTGAATTAAAATCCGGTCCTCCTGCTCCATTCCTCCATGATAATGAGCAACGCCGGATATCCCGTTTTCACCAAGCCAGAAAGCAACCTCCTCGGCCATTCGTTTACTAGTGAAATAAATGATACCCGATCCACCCCATGTAGAGACATACTCTAAAAGTGCATCCAATTTTCCCCTGTGATTGTGAACCTTCTCGACGAATAAACCGATATTCTCTCGATCCACTGAATAAATTTTTTCTACTGGCTTCTCCATTTGAAGCACGTCAATAATATCCTTCCTGACTTCTTCAGTCGCAGTGGCTGTCAAGGCCAATGTGGTCGGGTTCCCAAGCATGCCTTTCAGTTCTCCAAGCTTCAAGTAATCAGGCCTGAAGTCCGGTCCCCACTGTGAAATGCAATGAGCTTCATCGGTTACGAACAACTCAACATCTAATTTTTGAAGAGATGAGAGGATACCAGGGTTCATAACCATCTCGGGTGAAATAAAAATAAATTTGTACACATGAAGCTGCTCAAGTGCCGCTTTTCTCTCAGCAAAAGGTAAAAAGGAATTGAGAGCGATAACCCTTTTTTCACCCATGACTTTCATTTGTTCCACTTGGTCCTGCATTAATGACAAAAGGGGAGAAACGATCAACACTTGTCCCCTCATCAAATACCCTGGTAATTGATAGCACAGGGATTTACCTGTACCTGTAGGCAGCATAGCGAGGGTATCCCGCTGATCAAATACAGAGAGAATAATGTCCTCCTGGCCTTCCCTGAAGGAGGAGTATCCAAACCTCTCTTTAAGCTCTTGTTTCAAATTCACGGTTTTCACCTGCCTTCGCAATTGCTACCCGTATTTGAAAATAAGATAAATGGGGGAGTTTTTCTTTAATGTGCTTTAACCTTTTGGTTTGTCGTTCTTTCATGACTAAAAGCACATCCTCAAGCTCCTCCCGGGATAAAAAAGGATCAATGACAAAACCATTATCAGTTAATATTAGTTCGATCAAATGATCTTCAATGGTGTTTATCTTCAAATTGCGTATACGGGCAATTTCCTCGATTGTATGGCCCTTTTGATAGAGGTTATAGGTTTTACTTGTAGAGATGGTCAGGTTCTGCTGTTGATCACTTTTTAAGCCAATTGAATATAATAAAGGGTATCTTGAAGGTTCCTTTTCTAATACAGTTAACAAACCATGGATCATATCAAGAAACCGGAAGCGGATTTCTTCTTCATGCATCTTAAACTTATCTGCAATCTGAAGTTCCGTCCACCCATAATCCTGGTGTCCCGACAAACGGGATACGAGAATGTTTGGATCAAAGGTATCTGAAAGCTCCTTTAGCAGGCGCTGCATCTCCTTATGTAAGTCGGAAGTAAGTTGATTGATAGAAGGATTCGCTCTCAGATAACCCTTCACCCACTCTTGAACGGATTTGTTTCGTTGGACAGGAAAATAGTGTGTTTCCTGCTCTTTCGCATTTGAAAGAACCTGAACAAGCAAGCTAAGTCTTTTCCAGAAAAGGAAAGCTTGATCACCAAACACAAGTCCGTTCATATGCGAAGGGAAGTCTCCATTAAGAAAATGCCGTTGAACCGTTTCAGCCCCATCTGGAGTGACAGTCGCTTTATCGTTTTCATCGACACAGACAAATTCCTCTTTCTCCAGTTGCTTCACCTTATCATAGAAGTACGTTCTCTCAAGCTTTGGTAAAGAGAGGAAAAAAGGCTGCAAATTAAAGATATGGGCATCCTGTATCGATTGGGAAGACTTTTTCCCTTTTAGGATATGAAAAACAGAATAAATCGAGCGTTCTCCATTTATCTGTAAAAAGCAATATAAAATCACATAGTTAAGATAAGTCAATTCACTTCTCCTTCATATGTAGGTTATTGTCAAATATTGTACCATGAAATTGGTCTTTCACCATGTTTTGTTTCTGATAAATAGGATAAAAATAAAAAGAAAGCACCTAACTATTGAAAAGTTATTCAATCCTCTATAAAATAAACAATAAGTGATTTTTCACAAATTTAACATTGTGTATAATGATGAATTATATAGAATTATTTATTCGGGAGGTTTTTTCTTTGCCAAAATATACAATCGTTGACAAGGATACATGCATTGCATGCGGAGCGTGCGGGGCTGCTGCTCCAGAGATATTTACGACTATGATGATGAAGGTATCGCATTTGTAACATTAGACGATAACCAGGGAACGGTTGAAGTTCCCGATGTATTGGAAGATGATATGATTGATGCATTCGAAGGTTGTCCTACCGATTCCATCAAGGTAGCCGACGAGCCGTTCGATGGAGATGCACTTAAGTTTGAATAGTGGTTTTAGAAGCTGAGGGGAATTTCCCTCAGCTTTTATTTTGGAAAAATGACATCGAAAAACCCCTCACCTTGAATGAGGAGTTTTACACTTATATGATCATTACGCCGCTTTATTTATGGCGGTTTGTCTTGTCAACCAGGCTTGTAGTCGTACAAATAGTAAGATGAAGACTGCTGTGACAAGAATCCCTTTTAACATGTTGAAGGGGACAATTCCTGTAATGATGATTTCAGCAGGAAGTTCGAAGTTCATGAAGTACTTATAAGCTGGAAGGAATACGAAGTAGTTAAGGATTCCCATGCTGATACTCATGACCACGGTTCCTGTAATAAGTCCAATCAATAAACCTTTTTTCGATTGAAAACGTGAATAAATATAATATGTCGGAAGAATCAGAAGCACTCCAGCCATGAAATTGGCTGCATGACCGATGGGAACGCCGGTATCGCTTCCTGTCATAATATAATCGATCACATTCTTAAATAATTCAACTAATATTCCTGCCAATGGCCCTAGTGTTACAGTCGCCATCAATGCAGGCACATCACTGAAATCCACCATTAAAAACTTTGGAAATGGCGGAATTGGGAAGTTAAATAACATTAATACATAGGATACGGCACTTAACATACCTACTGTTACAAACGTGCGGGTATTCATTTTCTTCATAACTCTCTCTCCTTTAGGAGATTCATCTCATATCGAAGATTGTTCCTGCCAAGGTAGCATTAAAAAACTCCTAGATACATGTATCTAGGAGAATGATAAGGCATACCCGAATAAACGTTCAGCTTCCCATTTTCCAAACGTTTGGCATAAACCCTCATCTTCTCCCATCCAGACTATACTGTCGGCTTTGGAATCTCACCAAAAATCCTGCCCCAAAAGGCTCGCGGGCTTAGAAACAATTGTTTCATTACCGCCGGTAGGGAATTTCACCCTGCCCCGAAGACGAATCTTTATTTTTTTGTACACCTTTATTATACATAATGATGGGGATTATGTGAAGTAAACAGTTTGAAATCGAAATAAAAATAGCAAATCGTTGAAATATCAATGATACATGCTGCTACCGAATCAGCAATACTTGTTGTGGATAAATGGGGGACTTAAGGTCCAACCCATTCAAAGCGACTAATACATCGAGATCGATTCCCGTCGAAACTGATATGGAGTATAATGTGTCACCTGTTTTCACTACATATCCTGTCCTATCTGCCCCGGGGATTTTTAACGATTGATTCACCATTAAATTTGTATCCTTTAAGTCATTGGCAATCATGATATCTTCGACGGTTATATGATACTGCCTCGATATGCTCCAAAGTGTTTCACCTTTATGTACGGAATGATTTACCGTATTTCCATGAGAGTGATCTCCTCTGGTTAAATTAACCTTAGGAGAACTTGATACATCCAATGCTTGATAAGGATCTTTCTCCTGCGCGAACACAAGCTGGCCTACCTCGCCTTTTCCATAGACCATATATGGATCAACGGCATTCTCTTTATCGATCGTCCATTCCCCCTTATGCACTTCGAAATGCAAATGGGCACCTGTCGATCTGCCTGTGTTTCCTAAACTCCCAAGTTGAGCCCCCTGCCCCACCTCTTGGTTCTCTTCGACCAAGCGGTCTTTAAGATGAGCATATACGGTTTCATATCCGTTATCATGCCTGACAAAGACCACATGGCCATAGCTTGGGGAAAAATATGATTTAATGACTGTACCCTTCGCGACTGAATACACAGGAGAACCGATGTCTCCTCCAATATCCATCCCTTTATGAGTTCCAGATCTCGTCCCATACGAATCTGTAATCACTCCCTCAACTGGAAATATCCATGATGCTGTATCCTCCGCGATTATAGATGTCTCTGCTTTTGCTATTTTTCCAGTGAAGAATATAATGCTCATACACAACGCCAACAGAAATACAATCAATAACCTTCGCATATAATCGAATACCATGCTTGTCCTCCTTAGCCTTTTAAGCAAAACCTTTCCAGTAACTGGATCAATATTTCACTACTACTTTTTCATCTATTCATCCATTCTTACCTTCTCCCTTTCATTTCATGCATTCCACACTATATGATTTTGCCCTATTCAATATTCTTACGAAAAGAGCTCTTTTCGTAAACTTTGCTGTTGTCATGAAGAAAGTAGAAGTTGATTTCCCATGAAGGATAGCGGCGTTCCAAGGGGCTGCTCATCACAATAGCTGAGGCATGATGAGAGTTTACAGGCATGGATACAGTATCCTGGTATTATTCTCTGTAGAAGCACTAAAAAAGACCGTAAACGGATTTTACCGTTTACGGCCTTTCTTTCATCATTACCTATCCAGCCTTTTCTTATTCGGGCCTATGGGTGTCTCAATGGGTTCTTGAAAATCGAATCCATTCCATTTTTGCTGCTTAATATTTTCAAATTTAACTTTCTCATATCCCGAGCTTTTGCTAGTCAGCAACAGGCCTTCTATCATCTCTAAAGCCCTGTCATGATGGAGGGCTTCAATATCCAATTCATTCAAGAAGTTAATGGTTAAATCATCATCTGAATCCGAAACGCTTATATTGATGTTTTTCGGAATAACGCTTTGGAAGACGTTTCTGTCTGGGTTTTTCATGGCTTGAATGGACTTTTTGATATTTCCTCTATTGATGTTGTCAGGTACAAGGAACCGTTCCTTTCCATTGGGTGAATACAGATAATAAGCTGTATGAACATTTTCATTCAATTCAATTCTTGGGAATTCACCTGTACTGCTGAATTGAGGAACGGATCCGTCGTGTTCTTGAAGTACGATTTCATTTACATCCTTATATTGAAAAGAGTAGAGCAGGGAGTGATAAAAGGCATATTCCACTGCACTGCTCCCACTGTAAGGATGGCCTTCATCAAGAGTGAAAAGAATCCTGTTATCCCCCATCTCAAAATTCCCTTTCAATGGGTGGTATTCTTCCATTCCCCAGCTTCCTTCAGGTAGCTTACCCGCAAGCTCTTCTTGACGCACAAGCCAGCCATCCGCCTCTTCTCCCTGTTCGTCCACTACGGAGATGGGGACAGGTATTGCTTCGGGGGAAATCAGGCCGTAAGAGTAAAAATCGTTCCCTTCCAGGTCTTCCTTATACAAGGATAATTTATCAGCCGCAACGGGATTGCCTTCCCTTTCTTCAACGGCCATACTGAACTGACTGGTCTCCTCTTGCACAGAGCTCTCTTTCATTTCGGAATTACCCAATTTCGGATGATGTTCGGATTCTTGAGCCGTATTCCCTGTTGTTTTATCTGAAGACTCTAAGGAATTCATTTCCGACTTTTCCATACTCTCTTCATTGAACTGATTTAGAACGCTTGGTGCTAACATCACTAGTATGAACATGACTGCCAGGGCAGCGACTGTTGGAATGACACGATTAAATGAGATCAAGCGTTTTTTATTCTGTCTTTCTATATTCGCGTAGATAGATTGAGGAGTCCGATCATCAGAGATTTGAGGCAGCTTTCTCACAAGTTCCTCTATATCACGATCTTTCCATTCTGATTTCTTCAATGTCTCTCTCCTCCTTTAAAAGCCGCTGGTTCATTTCATTTCTTAACCATTTGACCGCTCTATGCTGGGTCGTTTTGACTTTACTTTCAGACCAACCCAAAATTTCAGATGTTTCAGTGATCGAAAGCTCTTGTAAGTAACGCATGATAATCACCATGCGATAGTCCGTCGAACACTTCTTTAAGCATTCATATAATACCTTTATCTCTTCCTTTGCGACGGCAATTTCCTCAGGAAGCGCTCCATCATCCGGCAGTTCATTCCGACTCCAATCGAATTTATCGAAGATTCGGTTCTTCCAATTCTTTTGTTTTCTAAAATGATCGACGGCTACATTTTTTGCGATCGAAAAAAGCCATGTTTTTTCCGAGCTTTTTCCCTCAAATCGCTCATACGATTTAAGTACTCGAATATATACTTCCTGCACCAGATCTTCGGCCTGCTGCTTATTCTGAACCATGTATACTAAAAATTGGAATACATCTTTATGATATGCAGAGTATAGCTTCTCAAAAACGGAGTCCACTTGTTCCCCTCCCCGTCAATTTATTAGTCGTAAAGTATGTAAAAAAGTTACGCACACTATCAATATAGTATTATCCTGGTAAAAAAGAAAGACTAATATTTAACCAATCCCCGCCACTCAGGATCCTCACATTCATATCCATTCAACTCCTGCAACAAAAACAGCCAACAGTTTCCCCGGTTCACTGTTGGCTCATCTTATTTCTATTTATTTCAACAACATTCTCTTCATTCAACCTCAAATAAAGAATGTTTCCCATGTAACAAGAAAAAACGTCAGGTTTCTATGAAAATCATCGATTCTTAGCTAAAAAGGAAGAAAGAAAGTGAAGGTTGTCCCTTGATCGACTTTGCTTTGCACTTGTATATGACCCCTGTGGGATTCTATGATGTTCTTGGCAATGGCAAGTCCAAGCCCCGTCCCTGACTTCCCTCTTGTTCTCGCTTTATCCGCTTTGTAGAAACGCTCAAATACGAAAGGAAGATCTTCTTCAGGAATCCCCGAGCCTGTGTCTGTTATGTTGAACAAATAGCCGCCCTTGCTTCCTGTAAGAGACACGATGACTTCTCCGCCAGTCGGTGTGTGCCTCAAAGCATTATCTATAAGATTTGTCAGTACTTGTTCGATCCTGTCCGGGTCCATTTGGATTTCATCGTTAATGGCAACATCGCTTTTAAAGAATATGGAGACCTTTTTTTCTTTGGCAAGCCCGATAAATTTATTTGTCACTCTTTCTGTGAAAGACATGACACCTATCCTTGCTTTATTGAGAGTAATATGGCCTGCTTCCATCCTCGCCAAATCCAGAAGGTCATTCACCAAGCGCCCCATACGCAATGACTCATCATAGATGATTCGGGCAATTTCTTTCTTCTCTTCTTCAGACTCCGCTATATCGTCAACGATCGCTTCACTATATCCCTGAAGCATGGAAATGGGTGTTCTGAGTTCGTGAGAGACATTGGCAATAAAGTCTTTCCTCAATTTATCCAATCTCCGCTCTTCTGTCATGTCGCGGACAACCGCCACTGCTCCTCGGATGTTGTTGTTATTATATAGGGGGCTGATAATCACTACATACGAACGGCCCTGCAGACTCAATTCCCCTGTCTGTTCCATTTCCGTTACGACGACGCTTTGCAATAATTCTCTTACAGTAGTGGGAATCGCTTCCTCACTGCTTTCATTCTGCTCATAATACCAATGCTGCAGGAACCGATCAGCTGGTGGATTGGTTATGAGAATGGTCCCGTCCCGATTAAACGTGATCACTCCATCAGCCATACTGCTCAATATGGAGGAGAGCTGCTCTTTCTCTTGGCTCAACGCATTAATATGAAATTTTAACTGCCTGCCCATTTGGTTGAACCCTGTGGCAAGTTCACCGATTTCATCCTTTGTCAGGATAGGAACCTTTGTATCGAATTTGCCTTTGGCCACCTCAAAGGCCGCCTCTCTCATTTTCCGCAATGGTGACGTTATACGGGTGGAGAGGAAAAAAGCAAATATGGTGGTCAATATGATGGCAATCCCTGCAGCCAGTAAGATCAGCTTCGTTGTTTGACGGGTAGTGTCTTTAATGACGTCGAGTGATTGATAAAGGTATACTGCGCCGTCCTCTTGATTGATATGAAGGGGTGTCCCGACTATAATGACGTTTTCATATCTGTTCGCCGTCACCTCAGAAGATAATTCGACCTCTTTCTTGATGGTGATTTCCTTCGATTTGACTGATTGAAGCTGTTCATCACCTGAAATATAGTCGTGAACATCTTTTTCAAAAGTCGTCGAGTCCTGGGAATAGATTGATTCATTCTGATCCAGAGAGATAAGGATATTGACAGGATCATCAATGATTTCTTTTCCAAGTTCCAATCCAAGCTCCAGATCTTTATGATTTTCAATGACCCTTGCAACCTTTTCTGCTGTATTGGTTAATTCTTTTTCAACTTCATCGACATGGTAGTTTTGAAAGAATTCCAGCAGAAGGATCGTAAGTATGAACAATACAAAGGAAACCAATAGCAGGATGGTCAGCCATAGTTTCCCTACAACACTGCGCCATAACCTCATTCATTTGTTACCTCGAACTTGTAGCCTACACCCCAAACGGTGACAATCATCTTGGCGGCCATTTCAGAGACTTTATTCAGTTTTTCTCTTAGACGCTTTACGTGTGTATCCACCGTCCGAAGGTCCCCAAAGAATTCATAATGCCAAACTTCCTTGAGTAAATGTTCACGATCGAACACTTTGTCTGGTGCTTTCGCAAGGAAGTATAGGAGCTCGTATTCTTTTGGCGTCAAATTCACATCTTTCCCATCCGCCGTTACCCGGTGGGCATCGTTATCAATCGTCAGATGAGGGTAGACAATCAGGTCCTTTGCTTTCGAATCGGTTTGAATGAAACTCGTTTTTGAAGAACGCCTTAATAGCGCTTTCACTCTCAGTACCACTTCACGTGGGGAAAAAGGTTTCACTATGTAGTCGTCGGTTCCAACTTCGAACCCTTGCACCCTGTTCACTTCTTCTCCCTTGGCAGTGAGCATGATCACAGGAGTCGCCTTCTTTTCGCGAAGGTGCTTGCACACTTCGATCCCATCCATACCTGGCATCATAATATCCAGCAAGATACAATCGTAATTATTTTCTAATGCCATAGCCAAGGCTTCTTCGCCATTTTCTGCTTCGTCGATTTCATAATTTTCTCTTTCAAGATACATTTTCAAAAGCCTGCGGATCCGGTCTTCATCATCCACAACCAAGATTCGAATATTTTCCTCCAAGGCTATATCCCCCTTTTGTCTAATTAAACCATATTATCCTATATTTTATATGAAAAAAGAAGCTGACTCAAAGAGAATATCATTCCCGTTATAGTCAGCTCCCTCCCGTCCGTTGTTTATGCGTATGAATGTAAACCTGCAATAATGAGGTTAACGGCCACTAGGTTGAATAAAATAATGGCAACCCCGATGACAGCTAACCATGCAGATTTTTCACCGTGCCATCCTTTAGAAAGGCGTAGATGCAGAAAGGCTGCATAAAATAAGAATGTAATCAGTGCCCACACTTCTTTAGGATCCCATCCCCAGAATCGTGTCCAGGCGATTTGGGCCCAGATCATAGCGAAGATGAGACCGCCCAGAGTGAATACGGGAAAGCCAATTAAAACGGACCTGTAACCAATTTCGTCCATCAGGTCTAAATTTACATTTTTCACCAACGGTTGTAATTTAGCAGCAATCCGCTTTCTGAATATCAGGCGTAAAAGCAGATAAATGCCTGTTCCGATTACAAATGACCAAATTACGGTATTCAGTTTCTTAGCATTAATCAAAGCTGGCATTTCGACAAGTGGTTCCATTACATTATCTGTCAATAATTCACCTTCATTGGGACCGACGATGGCAGGAAGAGTGTATTCAGAAATGGCTTCGGCCCCTTCTTGATTTACATATTGAAAGTTCGCTTCATAATTTCCGAGGGTAAAGGCAGTTGATGCCACTACGAACCCTAACACGACAACTAAAGAATACATGACGGTTTCAAGCCAAAACGATTGTCTGCTTCCTTTTGTATGCTGTACTGATTTCAACAGGTAGATTAACCCAGCCACAAAACTGATGGATAAAATAGCTTCCCCTGCTGAAACGGTTGTAACGTGAATTTTCAGCCAATCGCTTTGAAGGGCAGGGATCAACGGGCTGATTTCTTTTGGAAACATACTGGCATAGGCAATCACAAGAAGTGCAAATGGTAATGCAATGACACCGAGTACCGTTGTTTTATACATGAAATAAAGAATGATGAATGCCCCGACAAGCATCATTCCAAAAAAGGTTGTAAATTCAAATAAATTACTTACTGGAGCATGTCCTGCCGCTCCCCATCTTAAAAAGAAATAACCTAATTGAGCGGTAAATCCAAAGAGGGTTAATCCGATTCCAATTAAGCCCCATTTCCGCTGATTCGTTTCAGTTGTATTCTTTTGGCGGATACTTCCTCCAAAAAACAACGTAGCAATCAAATACATAATGAAAGATACATAGAGTAAATGACTACTCCACTCTGCCATTGTTGTCGTTGACATCCTCTTTCCTCCTTGCTTCGTCTTTTTGTTGTTGATCTTCAGGCTCCTGAATTCCAGTACCTTCTAACATGAAGTTGATTTCATTTTTTAGTCCGTGCCAGTTTTTATTCGTGTGACCGGCTATTATAACACCATCGTCACTACGGCGAATCCAGATTCTCCGGTGATGCCAATAGGCGCCTTGTACGACACCGATCATAAAGATAGCTCCACCGACAGCCAAGATCCAAAGAGTTAGATCTTTATGAACCGTAAGCGCCGATACATCTCTCGTCTCCACTCCGGCAAAGGACAATTTATACTCATTATCACCAAGTGGCTCCAGGTTCTGTTGGATTCCTACAAAACTCACTTCTCCATCAGGCTTTTCAGGAGAAAACAGTTTAAAAAGGAACGCAGGATTATTTGGTAAAGGAGACTTGGTTTGCGGCTCTCCTTGTTCATTGAATCCAGAGAAATCCGGGTAATATCCCATCAATTCCACTTTATAGCCTTCTTCAAATGAGTAGGTATCCTGGGGATCAAATAAATCGACAGTGAATTTACCGAAGCTCTTCCCCGACTCTTTATTATCAAACGTAAAGGACATGGATTTAAATTCATCCAACTTATAGCTGGTCTGGTAGACGGCAAAGTTCCCAAATTTCAGAGGGTGATTCACTTTGATTGAATCCTCTTTCTCCACTACCCGTTCAGCCGTTTGTCCAGGAAGTTTATCCCCCGACTCTTTATAAAGGATCACATCAGACTGGAAATTCTTCGCAATCATTCCGTTTTTATCAATCGCTTCCCCAAATACTTCTTTGTCATTTTCTTTATCGTAAGTCTCTAATGTAAATCCTTTGTTCTCTAAGTAATATTCCTGATTGGTTCCAGGTACCGCCCTCGTTTCCCCTTCACGTATCCAGACGGTTTCATCGATATACATACCAGGTACAAACCGAAGCATCCCTCCGAATAGGAAGATGATCAGACCGATATGATTCACATAGGGGCCCCATCTTGAAAAGCGGTTCTTCTCTGCAAGGATGTTTCCCTCTTCTTCCCGGATCTTATATTTTTTTAGAGTTAATTTTTCTTTCATGTTACTGACAGCTTCATTGACTTCGACAATTTCTGTCTTCCCATAGATGCGCTGCCGCTTCAGGAAACCGGTATGTCTTGAAACACGCTGGTTCTTGAGGGCACGATAGAGAGGAATCACGCGGTCCAAACTGCAAATTACTAGGGAAACCCCAATCGATGCAATCAGAAGTAAATACCACCATGAACTATATAAATCATGAAAACCTAAAGTGTAATATAATTCCCCGAAGAAGCCATATACGTCTTCATAATACTCATTGGCGGGCTGTCCATTAGGAATATACTGTTCCTGAGGCAAAATCGTACCTACTGCCGAGGCGATAAGGGTGATGACAATTAACCACACACCCACTTTGACAGATGAGAAGAAATTCCAAATTTTATCTACAATCGACTTGTTATATGTCTGGGAACGTCTGGCACTACCCTCATAACGCATGTCATGAAGCTTCTCGTTCTTCGCTTCATCCGTCAATGCCCGTCCACAGGATTCACAGAGAACGGTACCGTTCGGGTTCACATGACCGCATACACATTTAATCTCTTTCATGTTAAAACTCCTTATATCAAGTTAAACTGCTGAGCTAAGGCTTGACGCTCTCTAAATCTTCAATGATATCTTTTTCTGACATTGTACCCGTAATGATCTTTTCAATTTCACCTTGAGGGTTAATGAGAAAAGTCGTCGGTAACGGATCAATGCCATAAGCATTTTGAACTTCCTCTTCTTTGTCGACTAATATAGGGAACTCCAACCCGTGTTTAGATACGAATCGATTGATGAGAAAATCCGATTCCCCTACATTTACGGCTAATATCTTTACACCTTGATCTTTATACTTCCCATACTGATTATTCATGTAGGGCATTTCCCTTTCACATGGTTTGCACCATGTTCCCCAGAAATTCAGGAATACGCCCTGTCCTTCATAGTCGGACAATTTATGCTTATTCCCTTCCATATCTTCCAATACAAAATCAGGAGCTTGATCTCCTACCTTTAACTGCCCTCTTTCATCCTTCGTAAAGTTTGCATACAGGGTATATGCAACCGCAGAAGTCAGGACGATGAGAATCATTGTCCGGAGGAGTAATCTGCGTTTTTTCTTATCCATGTGCGTTTGCCTCCCATATTGAAATCGTTCTCATTAAATGGAGATGTTTTTCTCTCTTTACAGTAGCAAAGGGCCTGACGTCATAAGAGAGTTCTTAAGACATCAGTCCCTGCAATAATGTGATGTATCATTCCTTCAAGATAAGCAGGGGAATACACCTTGGGTTTCAGGGTAAAATTCCTCTCCCATTATATCATTTATCACTTTAGGGATAGTGTAAATTATATGAAGGATATGTGACACTTTCCGAACTTATCCCCTACCTGATACTTCCTGTTTCTGCAAGGGTTCTAAGCTGTTTGACTTCATGTGGAGTAAGCTCTCTTCCCTCGCCTGCATTCAGTCCATGCAGAGTCAGGAATGCATACCGCTCACGTTTCAGTTTTTGAACCGGGTATCCAAGAGCTTCAAACATTCTGCGGACCTGACGGTTCCTTCCCTCGTGGATGGTAATTTCAACGATGGATTTTTCCTGTTTCTTATCAATGCTCAATACTTTCACCTTTGCCGGAGCCGTCATACCGTCCTCCAGTTTAACTCCCTTTTCAAGTTCTCTGATCTTATATTTAGGAGGGATCCCTTTTAATCTTGCTACATAGGTTTTTTCAATTTCGTTGCTTGGATGCATGAGGGCATTGGCAAAGTCCCCATCATTGGTTAAGAGAAGAATACCTGACGTTTCATAGTCCAGTCTTCCTACGGGATAGATTCTTTCTTGTATTTCAGGGAAGAAATCCGTTACAACCTGACGATCTTTATCATCCGTCACAGCTGAAATGACCCCCCTCGGTTTATAAAGCATATAATACACTTTGTTTTCTCTTTCAATCTGAATTCCAGTCACTTCAACTCTATCGGAATTAGAAACCTTTGTTCCGAGTTCCTTCACTACCACACCATTGACTTTCACTTTACCTTCTATAATTAATTGCTCGGCTTTCCGTCTTGACGCTACGCCACTATGAGCAATAACCTTCTGTAATCGTTCCACGGTCTTTCACCTCATTTGATTTTCAATACATTTGTCTTCATGAATTATTACATAATCCAGGCAAAATAGAAAGGTATAAAGAAAAATCGACCTTTTCAGTCGATTTCTTTATACCCTTCTGTTTCATTTTTAACTAGGAACCCACTCTAAAACATGAGCGTGACGATGAAGATGGCGGCGATGATCCCAACGACGTCAGCCAATAAACCCACCTTCAGGGCATCTCCCATCTTACGGATTCCTACCGCCCCGAAATACACGGTCAATACGTAAAGTGTCGTATCGGTACTTCCCTGTAAGGTTGATGCTAATCTCCCGATAAAGGAATCAGGCCCGTGGGTAGCGACTATATCACTCATCATACCCAGTGCAGCAGTTCCTGAAATGGGCCTGATGATAGCCAGGGGCACAATTTCAGGGGGGAATGCCAAGTGCAAGTAATCCGGGACGGATGAGGTTCACAAAAAATTCAAGAGCTCCTGATTCTCTAAATATGGTTATGGCTACAAGCATTCCGATCAGAAAGGGGATAATCGATACGGCAATTTTAATGCCTTCTTTCCCACCATCTACGAATACTTCATAGGTGGGGACCTTTTTATACGTGCCGTAAATTAATATAAAGCCGATCATAACCGGAATCAGCCATAATGAGATAGTGGATATCCATTGCATCTATTTCACCTCTCGACGGGTACGTCTGTAATGAAAGTAACGGTCTATGAGTATGGCTCCAATCGTGGACAACAATGTGGCAATCAAAGTAGGTCCTACAATTTCCGTTGGAGAAGCTGAATCATATTTCATCCGGATGGCAATGACGGTGGTTGGAATAATGGTCAAACTTGATGTGTTGATCGCGAGGAAAGTAATCATTGATCTGCTGGCGTTGTCTTTTCCCCCGTTAAGCTCCTTTAACTGCTCCATCGCTTTGATCCCCAGTGGAGTTGCAGCGTTCCCAAGGCCAAACATATTGGCCATCATATTTGATAATATATACCCCATTGCAGGATGATTGTCCGGCACTTCAGGAAACAACCTGGTCACTAAGGGTCTGAAAAGCCTGGCCAGTTTATCCAAAAGTCCTGCTTCCTGGGCAATCCTCATGATTCCTAACCAAAACACCAATACGCTGACCAACCCTATACAGAGGGTAACGGCTTCATTGGCAGATGAGAAAATGGCTTCGTTCACTTCTTCCATTTTCCCATTTATCACAGCAAATAGTAATCCGATGATGGTCATCCCGACCCAAATGAGATTAACCATGTTTCCGTACTCCTATAAAGGACTCGAATGAGTATGCCCAGAACTTCCACCAGCTTTTACCTTTATCCTTTTCAACCGAAGCTTTATAGAATATGGGCAGGGTGTCCACTTCTTCCCCTTCTAGAAATACGACAGCCTTTCCGACTACTTCAGGAACCTTTTTATTCTTTAACCATTCCTCTTTTGGCCTTAACATTTTGTACTCTACCTTTACATCATCTACTTCGTCATCCTGAAGCGTCAGGACGGAATCCCGTTTAAGATAGGCTCGACCCTTATATATATCATCATCCATCTTTTCGATTTTCCCTTTTTCCAGGACAATTTTGTAATCATATTGCTTAAATCCATATTCGAACAATGCAATATGATCATTCCAATCATCGGGAGCATTTAGGGTAACGGCAATCAGATTCTCTCCATCCTTGGAAGCTGTCGATACAAGCGTACGTTTCGCACGTTTTGTATATCCCGTTTTGCCCCCCGTACTGTGTTTGTACAATTCTGTCAGCAGTCTGTTTTTATTCTTCCATTTCCGGTCCCATTTTTCATCTGGATTGGGTGCAGTGTGAATCTTCGTTCCTGCTATTATCCTATAATTTTCATTTTCCATTGCATATCTTGTGAGTACGGCCATATCATATGCCGTTGATAAGTGGTCTTCATGGTCATCAAGACCATGAGGGTTGGAAAAATGTGTGTCCTTCATTCCAATTTCGTCCGCCTTTTGATTCATCATGTATACAAACCCATCGAGACTGCCGCCAACATATTCAGCTATAGCGACTGCTGCATCATTCCCGGATCTCAGCATTAGCCCGTACACCAGATCTTCAAGCTTTACCTTCTCCCCGGCTTTCAGGTACAGGGAAGATCCCTCGGTTCCTGCAGCGTTGGAGGACACCGTCACTTCCTTATCCATCTTTCCTGACTCCACAGCAAGGATCGCCGTCATGATTTTTGTGATACTGGCAATCCGGCTTTGGCTGTAAGCATCCTTTTCAAAAAGAATCCTGCCCGTCTCCTGATCCATTAAAATCGCCCGGTGTGAACTAACAGAAGGTGCGGCCTGAACTTGTTTTGAAACGGTTACAAACAGGAAGGTAAAGATAATAAAATAATATATGTAAAATTTCACTTTTCTTCGATTCACACCCATCTACTCCTTTATTTCTTACGTGTTTGTACAAGTCTATGCAGAACAAGGGGTAATATGAATGAAAATCAGGATATTACACTTTCAACTTTCTGATCACATAAAAACACAGCCTGATGTCCAGGCTGTGTTTTTATGTGATTGAGACGGATTCTCAAGGAGCAGGTATCCTTCCGTCAAGGGACGGAACTTCCTGGGAGTACCTGCCAGTCTGTTGCACATGCTATTTAGCTTACTCTTTCGACTCAATCGTTTCCTGGAATTTTTCAAAGAATAGATCTGCTTCATCCTGCATGAATTCTTCCTCGATGTTCTCTGGTAAAGGTGGAAGTTCATCTATTCCTTTTAATCCAAAATAGTCCAAAAATTCTTTCGTCGTACCAAACAAGTAGGCACGACCGGTCCCTTCTGCCCGTCCTACTTCCTTCACCAGTCCTTTGGACGTCAACGTCTGGATCGGACGCTCGGTCTTGACACCCCTGATTTGTTCGATCTCCATCCTTGTGATTGGCTGCTTATAAGCAACAATCGCCAACGTTTCAAGAGCGGCTTGAGACAAGAAGCTTACATTGGGTGATTCAACCAATTTCTTTAAGTAATCGGCATTGCTTTTTTTTGTCACCAATTGAAAGGTGTCCGCTATCTCGATCATATATATTCCCCGATTGGAATCTTCTTCATAATCTACCTTCAGCTCTTCAATAACCTCCATAGCTTCCCGCTCCCCGATTTCAAGAACGGAACAGACTTGTTTGAGAGAAAGGCCTTCATCACCGGCTGCAAACAACAGGCTTTCCAGTATTCCTTTCCAATTACTGCTGTTCAACAAGTTCTACCTCCTTTCCCGCTTCAACAAATATTTCTGTGAAGTTTTTCTCCTGATTGACAATGATTTGGTTCCTCTTCATTAGTTCCAGTACCGCCAAGAAGGTAACAACGAGATGCTCCTTATTATCAGACGGAAAGAGACTGGTAAAAGAAGTGCGCTTTTTTACATTCCTCAAGCTTTGAAGGATATCATTCATTCTTTTCTCAATGGATATTTCCTGTCTGGTTATTCTGGTTTGAACAGGTCTTTGCAACTTTTTACGCCTCAATAATTTATGGAAAGCACCTAACATATCATATAAAGAAACTTGAACATCACTATTTTTCAGCTCCCCTTCAGCTGAGAATTCTGAAAGATCACTTGGAGGCTTCGTATATACCTGCCCCCGTTCTTCTTCACGGTGTTTGAGTTCATTGGCCGCTTCTTTGAATTTACGATACTCGATCAGCCGCTCTACTAATTCGTCACGGGGATCTTCTTCTTCAAATTCAATCTCATCATTTAGAAGTCCATCATCATGTTTAGGGAGGAGCATTTTACTTTTAATGGCCAGTAATGTGGCAGCCATCACTAAGTATTCACTCGCAACATCAAGCTGCAAGCTTTTCATTGTATGTACATATAACATATATTGCTCAGTGATTTGAGCCATAGGAATATCATATATATCAATTTCCAGGGGAGTTAATCAGATGCAGAAGAAGATCTAAAGGACCTTCAAAAGCGTCAATCTTTACATTATATTCCACTTTATCACCAAATTTCTAATTGCAGTCATTCCTGATAGCTACTTAATAGTATAGTAGATTGACCACTATTCTCCAATAGAAAGTTTTGTATGAATGAGAGGATCTGTCGTTCCACCAAGGGAATGTGCTACAATTTAACTACTTACATCAAAAGGGGGATCCCATGGTTTATCCGAAGCCTTACTTAGAATTTTTAATGTATTTCCATGGAAATCGTGATTATTTCGAATGCCATGAAGTATTGGAGGAATATTGGAAAGAGGTGGATCCAAAGAACCGCTCTTCTCATTGGGTGGGGCTAATCCAGGTTGCGGTAGGGTTTTATCATTATAGGAGGGGAAATCTTACAGGTGCAGTCCGTACTTTCAAGAAAGCCGTCCTAAATATACAATCGAATCATAAGGAACTTTCCCGGTTCGGAATGGACGCAGCCAGGCTTCAGGATATGCTGGAGGCTATCATCCAAGAATTAAACACCAATCAGTCCTATAGGAGTATCAACCTCCCTTTAACGGACTCTTCACTCTTAAATGAGGTCCAGGCACTTTGCGAGGACAGCGGGTTCAACTGGTGCACTCCGAGTGATTTATCGAATCATGAGCTCATCCATCGCCATTCCTTACGTGACAGGACAGACGTGATCTTAGAGCGAAAAAAGGCATTAGAACGAAAAAAAAGAGGCTGACCACCTGTTCGCCAGGTGGCCGGCCTCTTTTAACATTCCCCGTCTTTTACATCATCTTCATCCCCGTCACACTTCTCAAAAAAGGAGGCGGTATCTGAATTTGGCTTTACTTCATACTCCGAATGCATATCTTTGAGCTGTCTGACCATGGATTTTCCAATTCCCTCATGTCTGTGGGATGGATTGACGGATATATGTTGGATTTCTAATGTACTATCTGTCTTGAATACCCCAATTAAGCCTACTATGTCCTCTTCTTTCCATAAAAAGAGCTGCCAATTGTCTTCAGTTTCGTATTGCTTCATCGTGTGTTGAAGCTTCTTCAAATCCTTTTCATTTGGCATGAAAGATAATAACCCCATTGCAATCTTTTCAAACGCCTTTTTATACCGAATTAACATATTTACCCCTCGTTATGTTCATGTCTACTTTTTTTATTTTATATCATAGACAGAAACTGAAAATTTAATTGTTATGAACGTTTATTTATCTTACTAAATTTACTATTATTAATCAACTTTAACCATTTAGCTGCCGGCCAGGAACACCCAGTAAATAATCCCCCAAATGATCCCCGCTACCAATAACAGCACGAACAATCCCTTATTGCCGATCTTCATAACTGACTCCTTTGTCTGTAATGTATTCACCCTTTTAAGTCATTGTTATTGTATAGTAAAATCGCGATTTATTAAAGTATGTAATGCAATATGCAAGAAAGTAGTTTTAAGTTTAAGATTCTCGAAGACTATGCATTTGTCTCACTTAAAGGTTACATCAAGGGAAACGATATCCTCATACGTTTCTCTATGAACAGCTAATCTTGCTTCTCCATCTTCGACGAACACGACTGCAGGGCGGGGAATACGATTGTAGTTATTCGACATGGAGTACCCGTATGCTCCTGTACAGAACACAGCAAGGATATCGCCGGCTTCAGATTCTGGAAGCGGCAGATCCCAAATCAACATATCCCCTGATTCACAGCATTTACCAGCGATTGAAACCGTTTCTTCAGGCGCATGATCTGCTTTATTGGCAATCACAGCTTCATACTTCGCCTTGTAGAGTGCAGGTCTGATGTTATCACTCATGCCTCCATCAACAGCTAAGTACTTACGGATGTTCGGGACTTCTTTTCTAGAACCCAATTTATACAGGCTGGTTCCTGCATCACCTACGAGGGACCTTCCTGGTTCAATCCAGATTTCAGGCATTTCAAGATTGTATCTGCTCACTTCGTCTTTAACAGCAGTAATCATTTCCTTAACATATTGCGAAGGAGGGATCGGGTCATCATCTTTTGTATAGCGGATTCCGAAGCCCCCACCTAAATTGATTACTTTCGGGTCAAAATCATATTGTGATTTCCATTGGGCAACTTTTTCAATAATCCTTTTGGCAGCAAGAATGAAGCCTGTCGTTTCAAATATTTGTGACCCAATATGACAATGCAGTCCCAATAATTCAATCCCTTCATAACTCATCGCCATTTTCATGGCTGCTTCAGCTTGACCGTTACCTAAGTCGAATCCGAATTTGGAATCCTCTTGACCGGTAAGAATATAGTCATGTGTATGAGCTTCAATCCCAGGGGTCACTCTCAATAGAACATTCGTCTTACTTTCGGCAGAGCTTGACATGTCGTTCACAAGTTCCAATTCATAAAAGTTATCCACCACAATGCAGCCTATTTTCTTTTCAACGGCCATTTTCAATTCATCCCTGGACTTATTATTTCCATTAAAATGGATGCGTTCAGGGGGGAAATCTGCCTTTAAAGCAGTATATAATTCCCCACCTGAAACCACATCCAGCGATAATCCTTCTTCTTTCATTAATTGAAACATGGCTATACATGAAAATGCCTTACTGGCATACGCAACTTCAGCCTTTACTCCCAGGGCCTCAAACGTCTCTTTGAAACCTCTTGCACGTTCTCTGATAAGTGTTGTGTCATATACATAAAGGGGAGTACCGTATTGTGCTGTCAACTTTACGGTACTCACTCCGCCTATGATAAGATGACCATTTTGTATTTCTGATGATCCATGAAGATGCATGAAGCGCCTCATTCCCCTCTATAATACTCTACTGATTAAACGTAATTTACCACAGAATGAGAATTGTTGCAATATTCCTACGATTTTGCCGGCTGCTTATACTTGTTTCTCGGCTGTACAATGCTTGGTCTGATTTTCGCACCAGGCATAGAACGTCGAATCAGGATCTGCATGAACGCTTTCGGACTGAATGGCATAAGAGGCCATAAATATGGCGTATTCAGCGATTTGATATTTGTGACGAATAAGATATACAGTGTCGTTCCCACCATAAGACCCGGGATGTGGAAAAACGCTACTGCAATGAGAAGGAACAGCCTAGCCATTTTGTTCGCCGCACTTAATTCATAACTTGGCGTTGCAAACGTCCCGATGGATGCAACCGCTACATAGAGAATGACCTCCGGCTGAAATAAACCTACATCAATGGCAATTTGCCCGATTAAAACGGCTGCAATCAAACCCATGGCTGTAGACAATGGGGTTGGAGTATGAATGGCAGCCACCCTGAACATTTCAACCCCGAAATCCGCTATGAATAACTGAACAATAACTGGAATATTTGTCTGTTCATTCGGTCCAACAAATTTAATCATTTCTGGTAATAAAGAAGGGTCCAACACAAACAGATACCATAACGGGAGTAAAAACAGCGAGGCCAAGATCCCAAGGAACCTGGTCCATCTGACAAATGTCCCCACTGCGGGTGATTGTCTGTACTCCTCGGCGTGCTGGAGGTGATGGAAGTAGGTTGTTGGAGTAATGATGACACTTGGGGAAGTATCCACAAAAATAAGAACATGTCCCTCCAGTAAGTGAGTGGCCCCTACATCTGCCCTTTCCGTGTACCGTACAAGCGGGTATGGATTATACCCCTGTTTCACAAGGAATTCTTCAACGGTTTTATCTGCCATGGTCAAGCCATCGATTTTTATACTTTTCAATTCTTTTTTAATGACCTCTATCAGGCTTGGGTTGGCCACATCTTTGATATACGCAATTGAAATGTCTGTCTTTGACCTTTCACCTATGCGAAAGATCTCAAACCTTAAGCGCGGATCCCTGATTCTCCGTCTCGTTAATGCCGTATTCACAATGATGTTCTCTACATAGCCATCACGTGACCCACGGACCACCTTTTCTGTATCCGGCTCTGACGGCTGTCTTCCAGGGTAGCTGCGGACATCAACAATGATCGCCTCTTCGTAGCCTTCAACAATGACAGCTATCAGCCCTGACAGGACTTCGTCCACTGCTTCTTCAATCGTTTTCACGGGCTCAACCGACTGATGAACAAGTCGATTATGTACAATCTCATATAAACGGCTGGTTGCACGTTCATGATCATTGATTTCAACAAGTTCCTCTACGATTTGGATAATGTAGGAAGCATCCGTCAGGCCATTTATATAGTAGATGTGCACGCCCTTTTTCAAGATCATGAGCTTCCTTACACCCAGATCGAAGCTCTTATTCAGCCCCACATGATTTTTCATGTAGTCTTCCATAATCCCGATGTCTTTTGGAATCGGTGTTTTCTTCGTTTTCTCAGGCATGGTACCCGCTCCTTTCCAAGATGATTTCGACAGCCTTCTTCGTAATGGGGGCTCCTTGGGAGTAATGATCTCTTTTCGCCATTTTGCCTATGTCACCAATCCCGACGATGACAGGGACATCCAACTCATCTAGGCAATAGACCGTATCACCTGTCAACCTCCCCACATCCATTTCAGGTACTCCAAATTTATCTACTCCATATGGAGTCAATTCACCAAATTTATCAATGCATACATCCACTTTTGTCCATTCTGCCTGCTTCGTTTTACTGGCAACGGCAATGATCCCGAGAACCTGCATATCAGGGTGTCTCGCTACATGCTTAAGGGCTCGTTCACCTGCACCTTCTCCAATGAATCCACTATCGTCAAACATCACAAATACAGGGTCGTTCTTGGCACTTTTTATTAATTTCACTATTTCCGGGCCTGAGAGTACAGAGGGATTGCCCTTTGAACTTGAGATGCATCGCCCTCCATACTCCTTTGCAACGCACTCTATAGCCCGCTTGGCATATTCATCTCCGTCTGTTATCAGGATCACTTTTCTCTTGTTGTCCATACGAACCCCTGCCCCTTACTATTTATTGATGAACCAAGTAGAGCCAATGAAAGAGGGAGCCTGTGATTTTGCCGAACACAATCGCCATGATAAGGATGACGATTTGACCTTCTATCCCAATCCGCTTGGCGAGAATAGGAAAAACATTCAATACTTCTGTTAAAGCAGCTGCCAGCAATCCTATGAACACTCCGCTCGCCAAACCGATAGGTATCAGGACGAATGGGGAAAAATGGAATGTATAGTTGTTTAAGCTTATAAATCCCCCAGCCAGAGCTCCTGAAATGACAGCGAGTTCATAGTGGTGTATCATTTTCATGGTCTTTGTTAATTGGGTCAATCTGGGTATAATCCCCAATACAGTTAAGAATGCAACGAACCCAGAACCTACTGCCAATCCACCAGCAAAACCAATAAAGATGGTGATCAGTACATTAATGGTCATCTATTCTCTTCTGACTTTCTTTGTTTTCATTCATGATGACATACTGATCTAAATCCTGCTGATAATTAAACATTTCAACCTCTAATGGACTCGGTTCTTCATTCAGCCTTTTTCTGAATACGTGATTGAAAAATAAAATCATCCCAAGACCCAACCCCAATGAATATGGAACTTGAAACAGTAAGGGATGGGGATCTTCATTACCCGTCACAAAGTGATACAGCCTTTGATGAACCTCCCTCATGCTTACATCTTCATGAAAATTCATAATTGCCAGGGCTGCACCGATGAATAAAAGCAGCCAAACTCCAATAAAGAGAGGAAGAGAGACTTTCTTTTTCTCATAAATCACTTCTATGATACTTTGTGTAGGTCCGATGGTCTGGATATCCAGGTCCCCGAAATTCTTGCAAATTTCCTTTATCACCTTCATGACATCCACTACAATGATATTCTTATCGGATGCTTTGACCTGATGAATCGGAATGTTCCTTAACTCATCTAAAATATTTTCAGGTGCTATGACTTGAGCGAGTTGCCCAAGCCTGACCCTACTCTCTTCCCTTACCTGCACTCGATGACGTAAGCGTATATAAAGAATACCTTCCATGCAGTTCACATCCTGAAAACATGATTTTCCCTTCGTAACAATAGTATGGGTTAACGGACATTATTTATGTAATGACTGGTTTTCCTGCCTAAGGATATTGGACAGAGAAAGAATGGGGCTTGTTCCATTTTTAGCCTTACATGCCATTGAATATGAATCATTTCGAATTGGGAACTGTCATATAAATACAGAAATAACCCTGCCGTTTCAACATGATTCATTGAAACGGCAGGGTTATTTCCACCTATGATTCTGTATGCATATGATCTTTCATTGTTTGTAAAATTTTCTTCTCAAGCCTCGACACCTGGACTTGTGATATACCTAGGCGATCTGCTACTTCAGATTGGGTTTGGTCTTTATAATATCTTAAGTACACAATCAGCCGTTCACGATCATCCAGCTCCCTTATCGCTTCTTTTAAAGCAATTTTATCAAACCATTTATTATCAGTATTATCAGCAATCTGATCCAACAAGGTAATAGGGTCACCGTCATTTTCGTAGACTGTTTCATGAATGGAAGAAGGAGTCCGGCTCGCTTCCTGGGCCATGATTACTTCTTCAACCGAGTATTCCAGATGCTCTGCTAGCTCACTCACGGTCGGTACCCTTCCAAATTTCTTGGAAAGTTCATCTTTCGCCTTGCGGATTTTGTTCCCCATTTCCTTGAGGGATCGACTCACCTTTACCGTTCCGTCATCCCGGATGAACCGTTGGATTTCTCCGATAATCATCGGAACAGCATATGTTGAAAACTTGACGTCGTAGCTTAAATCAAACTTATCGACTGATTTCAGCAACCCGATACTACCTATCTGAAAGAGATCATCAGGCTCATACCCCCGATTAAGGAAACGTTGGACAACTGACCACACAAGGCGCATATTCTTCTGGACGATTAAATCCCGTGCGCTTTGGTCACCTGCCTGACTTTGCTTTATCAGCTCTTTCACCTCATGATCCTTCAAAAAGGTCTGTTCCTTTTCATTTTTCACTTCGACATCCATGGGCACGACTCCTTAATTGCATAGCGCTTTACTATTGGTCAAGTGCTTCTTTAGTCTTACCGTGGTGCCTGTACCTGGGTGTGAGGATACTTCTATTTCGTCCATGAAATTTTCCATGATGGTAAAGCCCATCCCAGAACGCTCCAACTCAGGTTTGGATGTGAACAATGGCTGACGGGCTTCATCTACATCACCGATTCCGACCCCTTCATCCCGGATCGTCATATCAATGAATCCATCTTCTTCCATGACAACGGAAATATAAACCGTTCCATTTGGCCTGTTATCATATCCGTGAATGATGGCATTGGTCACAGCTTCGGATACAACTGTTTTGATTTCTGTCAACTCATCCATCGTGGGATCCAACTGGGCGATAAATGATGCAACGGTGACTCTGGCAAAGGACTCGTTTTGGCTTAAAGAACTGAATTGAATGTTCATTTCATTCCTCATGTTAGGCGACCCCCAATCTTTGTAATGCGTTTTCTTCAGACGGTTCAAGACGGATAATCTTAAACAACCCTGACATTTCAAATAATCGGTTTACCGAAGGGGAGATCGCACAAACAACCATTTCTCCGTGCTTTTGTTTGATTTGCTTGTACCGGCCCAAAATGACACCCAAACCAGAACTATCCATAAAACCTAATTCCTCTAAATTCAAAATGATATGCTTCACATCTTCACTTTCAATCAGGTTCGAAGCTTTTTCCCTGAGCTCATCGGCAGTATGATGATCCAGCTCACCACTTAAACGGATACACAAAACATCTCTTTTGACTTCTAAGTTAATAGCAAGACTCACTATCAGAAAGCCTCCTTCTCTGTCGTATAGTGAGTCATTTCGCTATTCTTTTAGTGAATTCCTTCCCCATGACAAAACTAGAAGGAATTCGTCATAATTAGTGGTTATTTTCATTTTGCGCGAATAGGCAATTACTTCCCGACTTTCGTGAACAGCCCAAAGGACTTTTTATACAGTTCCCACCAGCTAGCGTTATTCACATTTTTCTTCGCGACCAAGGTGCTTTCCACCACTATTTTCCCTTTGTTCATCACCACGAGTGTACCGACTTTGTCTCCTTTTTTAATAGGAGCTTTCAGGTCTTTCGATAGAGTGATCTTTTGTTCAATCCCATCCATTTTTTCACCTTTTGGTGTAAGCAGGGATATAGGCTCTTCCGTCACTGCGTCCACTTTATTTTCTTTCCCTTTGGACACATCCGCCTTGGCCAGTGATTCCCCTTTTTTAAAGAGTGGCTTGGTTGAATACTGATTGAAGGCATAATCCAGCATTTTACTTATCTCGTTATTTCTCTCTTTAGGCGTAGGTGCCCCGAACACGACAGCTATGACTCTCATATTGTCTTTTTTCGCTGTTGCCGTTAAACAGTATTTCGCTTCATTGGTGAACCCGGTTTTTAAACCGTCCACCCCGTCATAGAAACGGACCAGTTTATTCGTGTTCACCAACCAGAATTTCTTTTCTGTATCTTCACGTAAATACGATTCATAGCTACCTGTAAATTTAGTGATTCCTTCATATTTAAGAAGTTCCTTGGCCATCATGGACATATCATGGGCAGAACTATAATGATCTTCAGATGGTAAGCCTGTAGGGTTTTTGAACTTAGTGTCTTTCAACCCCAGCTCTTGGACCTTTTTGTTCATGGCATCAACAAAGGCTTCTTCACTTCCTGAAATGTGCTCAGCCATGGCCACGGATGCATCATTGGCAGAACCAATTGCAATCCCTTTGAGCATTTCTTCCACCGTCATGCCTTCACCAGGCTCGAGGAATATCTGGGATCCTCCCATGGACGCTGCATATTCACTTGTTCGGACTTCGTCATCCCATTTTATTTGACCTTTTTCAAGTGCTTCCATGATCAACACCATGGTCATGATCTTGGTCATGGATGCAGGCGCCAGCTTCTCATGACTATTCTTCTCATATAATACCGTCCCAGTATCACGCTCAATCAAAACAGCTGATTTCGCTGCCTCTGCCAATTCAGATTTCTTCTCCTGAGCAAACCCCATTGAAGGAAATATTAATGCCAGAAGCATACATGTCACCACTATATACACAAAACGTTTCATTCAACTGTCCTCCAATCCATTCTCGTTATAAATCAGTACTCATAGACCCATTTTTTCCAACTGCATCATTTTTATACAAACATTGGTAAAAAAGAAAAGTGTCAGGTGTATATAAAATAAGAAGGACTTTGAAGGTTTCACCTTGGAGAAATGATCATGAATGAGAATGAGGTCAGGCGTTATCTATAATAAATGACATCAATGCAGGCTTTTTTCATACACTATTTTTGAGGTGAAAAATATGCCAAGAGTGAAATACACAGATGCAGATGTTGCCCTGATGGCAAGAATGATGAGAGCGGAAGCGGAAGGTGAAGGAAAGCAAGGGATGCTTTATGTGGGCAATGTCATCGTGAACCGTGCCAAAGCGGATTGTTTGGACTTCAAAGAGGTAAGAAGCATCCGACAAGTCATTTTTCAAGTACAGGGAGGAAATTATTCGTTCGAAGCGGTCCAAAAGGGGAATCTTTTTTATAACAGAGCGAGATCCGTTGAAAAAAAATTAGCGAAAAAGAATTTGGACTATTGGAGTCAACATCCGGCGAAATATGCTCTCTGGTATTTCAATCCATATGCTCCATGTCCACCAACATGGTACAGCCAGCCTTTTTCCGGTCAATATAAAAACCATTGTTATTATGAACCGTCAGCCGGAACATGTGAAAGTGTGTATACCGGTGGTTAACTGACGGAAGATCCTATCCTTGCTGAATAGTACGATACAGGTTTGTCATCCTTTCTTCTGAACAAAAACAACAGCCTGTAGCCTTTCGAATGGTCAGTGAAAAAAATCTCTGACCTTCCTGTTTATGCACTGCCGATTTCTTCACAAAAAAACCTCCGCCAAAGGATTCCTTCCTTGGCAGAGGCTTCTCTTCAACAGGCGATTAGCCCGTGATTTCTGTATGAATCAATGTAGGTGCTTTTACATGTTCAGATGTCACCTTGATGCTTTCATATAATTTCTCTTTTACCTCTTCAATGTTCTCTTGATTGCTGTAGATGGTTACAAGGGATTCACCCGCTTTTACTGAATCCCCGATTTTCTTGCGCAGTTCAAGACCCACTGCCAAGTCGATGACAGAATCTTTGGTTGCACGGCCTGCACCCAACCACATGGCAGCCGTTCCTACTGCATCGGCAACGATTTCAGATACATACCCATCTTCCTTTGCTTCAAGCTCGATTTTGTATTGTGCCTGAGGAAGCTTGGATGGTTCATCCACACACGACGGGTCCCCACCTTGTGATTCAAGGAAAACTTTAAAATTCTCAAGAGCAGATCCATCTTCAATCGCTTTATTCAATAATTCTCTTGCCTCTTCTAAAGTCGATGCCTTTTCAGCAAGATATACCATGTGACTTCCAAGAGTCAGGCATAACTCTGTCAAGTCTTCCGGACCCTCACCTTTCAGCGTATCAATCGCTTCTTTCACTTCAAGTGCATTTCCGATTGCAAAGCCCAGAGGCTGACTCATGTCGGAAATGACAGCCATCGTTTTTCTGCCAACGTTATTTCCTATATTCACCATGGCCTTTGCAAGATCTTTTGAATCATCAAGAGTTTTCATGAAGGCTCCGGCACCCGTCTTAACATCCAGTACGATGGCATCGGCTCCTGCAGCGATTTTTTTACTCATGATGGAGCTTGCAATCAGGGGAATACTGTTCACCGTTGCTGTCACATCACGCAGGGAATAAAGTTTCTTGTCAGCCGGTGTTAAGTTACCACTCTGTCCGATAACAGCTAATTTATTCTTGTTCACCAATCGGATGAATTCATCGTTTTCTATTTCCACATGGAAACCTTCAACAGATTCAAGCTTATCGATGGTTCCCCCCGTATGTCCAAGACCCCTGCCACTCATCTTCGCTACAGGCACACCAACGGAAGCCACCAACGGTCCAAGAACAAGGGTCGTGGTATCACCCACACCGCCAGTGGAGTGTTTGTCTACTTTTATGCCTTCGATTGCAGATAAATCGATTTGATCGCCTGATTCAACCATGGCCATCGTTAAGTCGGCTCTTTCCCTGTCACTCATATCTTTAAAGAAGATGGCCATCGTAAGGGCACTTACCTGATAGTCAGGTATGCTTCCATCTGTATAGCCTTCAACGATAAAGTTAATTTCTTCAGTAGAGAGTTCTTTTCCTTCACGCTTTTTCTCTATTAAGTCAACCATTCTCATTGTATTCACCCGCTCTTTTAATAGTAAACCTCGGGACTCCTCCCTTGGTCATTCTTCTTTTCCTTCTATTAGATCGATTTTACGATTTCTTTCACATAACTTAAAAAGTTCGCACGAACCATTTCCGTTGTTTCAATTACTTCATCATGGGATAGAGGCTGATCCAGGATCCCTGCTGCCATATTTGAAATGCATGAGATTCCAAGGACTTTCATTCCACCATGACGCGCTACGATTACTTCAGGAACAGTCGACATTCCCACTGCATCTCCTCCAAGGGTACGGGCGAGTCGAACTTCTGCAGGTGTTTCATAAGTCGGTCCCGTATTCCCCACGTAGACACCTTCCTGAACGTCGATTGAGAGCTGTGCAGCGATTTCTTTCGCTTTATGTCGGAGCTCTTTACAATATGCTTCAGACATATCAGGGAACCTCGGTCCTAAACGGGAGTCATTCGCTCCGATAAGTGGATTTCCTCCCATATTATTAATATGATCCGAGATCAGCATCAAGTCTCCTGCCTTAAAGCTCTCATTCACTCCTCCGGCAGCATTTGTCACGATTAAGACTTCGACACCTAACTCCTTCATGACACGTACAGGAAAAGTGACTTTATCGAATCCATATCCTTCATAATAATGAAAGCGTCCTTGCATGGCCACGACTTCCTGTCCGGCTAACTTACCGAATACAAGCTGTCCAGCGTGCCCTGCCACTGTAGAAACAGGAAAATCTGGGATTTCTTTATAAGGGATCTTCACCGAATGTTGGATTTCATCAGCTAACACGCCCAAGCCTGATCCAAGGATCAGACCGATTTTCGGCTGCCCTGTGTATTGATTTTTCAAATGACCTGCCGCATTTTGTATGTTTTCATAATTCATTTTCATAACTCCTTTTCAACTTGGTTCATCATGAAGAGGAGGAAGTGGGCCTTTTAGCCCTTTTCCACTCTTCTCCTTTGACTATTTCCTGTCCATTTAAGCTTATTTTAAATCTGATAAGAAGCTTCGTCCAAATTTCGGCATGGTCACATTGAAGTTATCCGCCACTGTTGCACCGATATCTGCAAAGGTTTCGGAGATAGGAAGTTCCTTCCCTCCGTTAAAGCGCTTCGAATAAGCAAGAAGCGGCACATATTCTCTTGTGTGATCTGTTCCTGGTGCCGTCGGGTCATTCCCATGATCCGCTGTAATGATAAGCAGATCATCTTCCGTCATTTTTTCAAATACTTCAGGAAGTCTTGTATCAAATTCTTCCAACGCTTTCCCATAACCTTCTGGATCGCGGCGATGTCCGTATAGTGCATCGAAGTCTACAAGATTCAGGAAGCTTAAGCCTGTGAAGTCTCGGTCGAATGATTCGATGAGGCCGTCCATCCCATGCATATTATGCTTGGTTCGAATGGATTCAGTGACCCCTTCTCCATTGAAAATATCTGATATTTTACCAATGGCAATCACGTCATATCCCGAATCTTTCAAATCATTCATGACGGTACGGTTAAAAGGTTTTAACGCATAGTCATGACGATTCGACGTACGTTTGAACGCACCCGGCTCACCTACGAACGGTCGGGCAATGACCCGGCCTACAAGGTATTCCTCATCTTTCGTGATCTCACGGGCAATTTCGCAAATTTTGTATTGTTCTTCAATTGGGATGATGTCTTCATGGGCTGCAATTTGAAGGACAGGATCGGCGGAAGTGTAGACAATAAGAGCTCCTGTTTCCATATGCTCTTTTCCTAACTCTTCAATGATCTCGGTTCCACTCGCAGGCTTATTTCCAATGATGGTCCTACCTGTCTCGGCTTCGAGCTTCTGAATTAATTTTTCCGGGAATCCATCCGGATAGGTTTTAAACGGTTTATCTATATTAAGACCCATTATTTCCCAGTGTCCTGTCATCGTATCTTTCCCGACAGATGCTTCCTGCATCTTGGTAAAGTATGCTAACGGCTTGTCGGCTTTCTCGATACCCTTCACTTCTTTGATATTGGAAAGTCCGAGCTTCCCCATATTCGGCATGTTCAGTCCATTCATATGTTCAGCAATGTGACCAAGCGTATCCGTTCCTTTATCGTTGAATAATTCAGCATCTGGTGCTTCCCCGATTCCCACAGAATCCATTACGATCAAATGAACCCGTTTGTATGTATAGTTACTCATTCAAGTAAACCTCCTATATGTTGTTCCTCATTTTAAAAAAGCGGTTACATTTTCATTCTTTAATCGTATCTTACCCTTAACTGCATAATAGCAATCGACCGGATTTAACGTCAGAAGTCTGACATCTATATTCTACTTTTCCCTATCCAAAAAAACAAGGGAGATCCCTTAAAGAATCTTATTTTTCTTTAAGGGATCTCCCTTCCTCTTTTAAGCCCGTGGGTGGAACTGTGAATAGACATCTTTTAAGCGTGTCTTCGTCACATGTGTATAAATCTGGGTCGTGGAAATATCCACATGACCAAGCATCTCCTGGACCGCCCTGAGATCCGCCCCATTCTCTAATAAATGGGTCGCAAATGAATGACGAAGCGTATGGGGTGTCAGGTCCTTTTCTATATTTGCCTTCTTGGCAAGTGCCTTTAAATTTTTCCAGAACCCCTGTCTTGTCAGTCCTTTTCCATGGTGATTCAAAAATAAATGGTCATCTTTGTGCTTCTTGTTCCTTAGCTTCAGCCTGGCATCACCCAGATAGCTCTCAAGGACATTCATAGCAGTTTGTCCAATCGGGATGATCCTCTCTTTGTTCCCTTTTCCTATACATCTTACAAATCCCATGGTCAAATGGACGTCCTCTAATTTAAGTTGAATAAGCTCACTGACCCTGATTCCCGTAGCATAGAGGATTTCAAGCATCGCTTTGTCCCTCATACCAAGGGGCGTCGATTCCTCAGGGGCTTCGAGCAACGCTTCCACTTCGGCTATGGTTAATATCTTGGGAAGGGTCCGGTCTGTTTTAGGAGTCTCGATATGAACCGTCGGATCCTGTTCCGTCGCCTTTTCCCTTAATAGAAATTGATGAAAAGACCGGATGGATGCCACATGGCGAGCCACCGTCTTTGAGGACTTCCCCCTGGCTCTTTAGATGTCCGAGAAACTGAACGATATTCATCCTCGAAACGGCATTCAGTTCCGAAACTTCCTCTACCTTCGTTAAGTATCGTGCATAATTCTTCAAGTCACGCTGATACGACTCGATCGTGTTCTTCGCCAGTCCTTTTTCTACTATTAAAAAGTGCATGAAATCTTGAATATGGTGTTCCACACTGCATTACTCCCCGTTCATATAAAAAAATAATAGTCGGTCATACCAATGGCTTTCGTCCTCGGTAACAGAGGAATAAACCTTGACTGCTGCTCCTTCAGGTTCATCATATTTGTGATAGCCCTCGTATTCTTCACTGATCCACATAATACCATAGTAAAATAAAATCGTTGATCCAGTAAATAAGATAAATACTTTAATGGTTTGCCACACCATTTGAATACCTTTTATCATCCCGTCATCCTCCATATTCATCGGTACTTATGCCTTTTAATACAAGCTATGACGTTTTTAAACTGTTTTATACCTTTTGGAGAGAAAACGGTGAAATTTTCTGTCATGATATGAAAAAAAGCCCTAAAGAGTATGTATGGGAGTTTCTTCACAGAAACAACAACAGGGTCTTTAAGGCTTTCAGACATCTTCTTATTCTTCTGGATCCTCATCTTTATCCTGGCATCTGGAACAAATGCCATGAAAGGTAAGGCGGTGGTCTTTTATTTTAAAATTCCAATCCCGTTCAACAATCGTCTCTACATCTTCCAAGAGATCTTCTTGTATTTCATCGACCGCTCCACATTCAATGCATACTAAATGATGATGAAAGTGGGCTGCCCCTTCCTGCCTGAGGTCATAGCGCGATACACCATCGCCAAAATTGATTTTATCTACAATTTTCAGTTCAGACAGCAATTCCAACGTACGATATACGGTTGCCAGTCCAATTTCCGGAGATTTTTCCTTAACGAGGAGGTATACATCTTCGGCGCTGAGGTGATCTTCTTCATGTTCTAATAACACGCGTACCGTTGCTTCGCGCTGAGGCGTAAGCTTATAGCTGGCTGAATGAAGCTGTTTCTTAATTCGTTCAATGCGGCTTTCCATAGTCCTCTCCTCCCTCGTCAATGTCTTTACTATTATATCAAAAAGGGAGGAATAAGCAAAATAAAATTATTATAATTAAACAAATGAAATGATTCTTATATAATAATTATTTTATTTTAATCTGGAAATAACCGCTTCCATTAAATTTGGGGAAAGATACGCTTCAATACTGGCTGCGATCGTGACGATCCCGATGGCAATCACAAAAAATATCACGTACCGGGATAAGAACGGAATCATTTGAAATTGCATGGACGTTGTCTGTCTCATGAAAATCTTCCGAATCAATGTAAGGGAGAAGCTGGCGCTGATCGCCCCGATGAAGATAAACGCCGGAATAATAATGATGTTCTGTGGCAGGACACTGACAAAGGATAATAAAAATCCGCTCCATCCCATCTGATTCACCAGGAACCCAACCGAAAATCCCACCACTACCCCCTTCATAAATAATAGAACGAAGATAAGAGGAAGTCCGATAATGGATATTCCCAGTAGCCACATCAACCCAAGGTACTTTACATTATGAAGGAAACTCTGACGGAAGAGCTCTTCTGCTGACGTCATGCTGCCTTCTTCCATTTCACTGAAGAATTTACTTAAATAGAAATACAGGTCTTCTTTTTGGGCGAAAGATAAAGAATTCACTACGATTGCCCCAAAAATGATCCCCATAAGAAACAGCGTAATGATAAATAAATAGATCGAGGAATGTGCTTGTACATGTTGAATGAGTGGATTTGAATTAGATATTTTTTTGCGCATCACAGTGCTCCTCCTAGATATCGATTACTAATCTATATGAAGGGAGAGGCAAGTTTATTCTATTCTATTGAACTTCCAATTGGATAAACGTATAATCATAGAAACCTTATTATGGAAGGGAAGGGAAAAATGATGGGCAAATCAAGTTTAATTGAATTTCCAGATAGGATTGAAACAGACCGCCTATATATGAGACCGTGCATGCCTGGAGACGGACCTGACGTATTTACGGCGATTTCAGAATCAAGAAAGGAATTAAAACCATGGCTTCCTTTCGCCAGGAAAGAACAATCCATTGAAGAGGTGGAGGCCGGGGTACGGGATTCCTATGCAGAATTCATTAAGAAGACCGACATTCGCCTGCATGTTTATTTGAAAGAAACCGATAAATTCATTGGATCCACAGGGCTTCACCGCATTGATTGGGACGTGCCTAAAATGGAAATCGGATATTGGCTTCACACAGGACACACAAAAAATGGATATATGATTGAAGCCGTGAAGGCTCTTGCCCATTTTGCATTACACGACCTTTCCTGCAGGCGGGTGGAAATTCGCTGCGATGAGAGAAATACTGCTTCACGCATGGTACCTGAAAAACTTGGATTTATGCTGGAAGCCATCATACGGCATGATCATCTCGATGAAGATGGTATCTCCCCTCGAAATACATGTGTTTATTCCCTCATTCCCGGGGATCTTAAATAAAACAGAGATTTCATTCAAAAACGGGATCAGCGTTTGGGAGTGGTTAGTGGGTGTGAATAGAACATGCCTTTTTAAAAAAGGGATCCATATACAGTAAAAAACCGTTACCTTACAACCTTTTCAGCTGTAAATGCTAATACTGATATCAACATACACTCCAGAGGGGGGCGCGTGATTCAAGAGTGCCCCATGGAAGGTTCAAGTGCGTCGTATTTTTATTTTTTGCGTCAACATCACGTGTTATTTGAGTTTATGCACATTTGTGATCCATCTCCTCCAGTTTCTCGTAATGAAGCCCCCTCGAAAGACAATGTGCTTTATTCTCCTGTCAACAAGCCACTAAGGCCAGCTTTTTAGACTGGCCTGTTCCCCTCTTATTTGGTCAGCTTCTGCAGCTGCAAATATTGAACCGCATATGCGGTTTTCGCGTCGTAAATCCGCTTTTCATTAATCAGCTGCTGGGCTTCCTCTGCTGTCACTTCAATCAGCTCGACAAATTCATCTTCATCCGTTTCTCTTGATTCCTGAATGGGATAAATATCGTGAGCAACATACAAGTGAACCAGTTCGTCTGCAAACCCGGGAGACGTGTAGAACGAAATCAGATGCTCCAGATTTTCACAACCATAGCCCGTCTCTTCTTCCAACTCACGTAAGGCGGTTTTATCCGGTTCTTCCCCCGGCTCAAGCTTTCCTGCAGGGATCTCGATGATGGACTTCTCCAATGCTTTACGATACTGCTCCACCATCACCAATTTCCCTTCCGGTGTTAACGCAATGACCGCTACAGCACCAGGGTGCTTTATCAGTTCACGCTTAGAGGTCTTACCGTTGGGAAGCTCCACTTCGTCCACTTGAAGATCAATGATTTTCCCTTGATAGATCGTTTCTGTTGTAATCGTCTTTTCTTCAAATTTTTTCATCATTCAACTCTCCTTGTTCTGTCATTGACCTTGTCCTCATACATTTTACCATAACTGATTCGAGGATCGAGGTGAGAACCCTTGAAGGTGATTGCTGAAAAAGACCGGATCATCCTGGCAGGAAAAGCGTGGGAAATCCAGGCAAAGCTGAAGGAATATAATAAACACTATGTCACGGTAAAGGAATGGATCGAAGCCAATCATTAAAACCGGTCGTTTTCTTTGTTTATTCGTCATCACTTTCGTTAATATAATAGAGAGTGCTATTGTCGAAAGGACGGATACTATGGAAAAAAGACAAATTGGAACCTCAGAATTATATGTATCAAAGATGGGGCTCGGCTGCATGTCCCTTGGTACCGCAGAGAGTACTGCGAAGGAAATCGTGCAACATGCCATAGGGAACGGGATCAATTATTTGGATACTGCTGATTTATATGATTATGGTCAAAATGAAGAGATTGTGGGCAACGCCATCCGTGGCGTACGGGATGATATCATACTGGCTACGAAGGTAGGGAACCGCTGGGATGACGTTGAAGATGGCTGGCGCTGGGACCCGTCCAAATCTTATATCAAGTCAGCCGTAAAGGACAGTTTAACCCGCCTGAAAGTGGACTATATCGATCTTTATCAGCTGCATGGCGGAACGATCGAAGATCCCTTTGACGAAACAATCGAGGCATTTGAAGAGCTGAAGAAAGAAGGACTGATCCGTTATTACGGCATCTCTTCAATCAGGCCGAATGTGATAAAGAGATTCCTGAGGGAAGGCTCCATCCAAAGTGTGATGATGCAGTACAGCTCATTGGATCGCCGCCCTGAAGAGTGGATGGAATTGCTGGATGGGAACAAGGTAAGCGTCTTAGCCCGGGGGCCTCTGGCCAAAGGACTTCTTTCTGAAAAGATGCTCACCAAGGCTTCTTCCAGTATGAAAGAAAATGGGTATCTTGACTATACCTACTCTGAACTTAAGGAAACAATCGAGTCCATTCACAGTAAAATGGGGGAAACCCGATCGATGAATGCCCTTGCCCTTCAATATAACCTCGCTCATGATTCTGTGGCTGCCGTCATTCCTGGAGCAAGTTCGATTCAACAGCTTCAGGAGAACATAGATGCTGTCAATACTCCTCATTTATCCATAGAAGAGGTGGATATGCTTAAACAGCTGACGAAGACATCCAGGTACGAGCAGCACAGATGATGAAGAAGCAAGTAACTAAGCGGGGCAGGATTCTTAGTTTCCTGTCCCCTTATGTTTTTCATACCACTTTAACGCCTTTCTCTCCATATCCTTCACAAATTGGTCTTTACCTTGTATATAGCTTTCCATATCATGTGGGAACTTCTTTGCAAGGCTTATTTTCAGTTCACCGTATTGCCGCGCTTCCCCGTCGTGCTCCCTGACATAATCACGAAACGCCAGGTGCCTGATCACATGATCGATCCCAAAAGGGAAAATATGCAGATGAACGGCTCTCTCATTACCTTCTCCTTTATAGAAATAGCGACGGTTCGAGATGCCATTCTCCCCTTTCCCGACAAAATCCAGTTGACTGAATGCCTCTCCCTGTTCATCGACGCTCCGAAGCTCCGGGACTTCTATTAGAATATCAATGATCGGCTTAGCTGCTAATCCAGGTACAGACGTTGATCCTATGTGATGAATGGCAGCGTCTGGAAGAAGTTTTGACAGAGTGCGCTTTTCCTTTAGGAACTTTTCCTTCCAATCTGCTTGATGGGGCACTACTTTTACATCCCTCATCAATCCTTGTAATTCTTCCAATCCATATTGCTTTCATTCAACAGTTCTTCAAAGCTCTTGTTCTTCTCGCGCTTCTTTTTGTCTTCTATTTTCCGGAGGCGTTCTTCTTCCTTCTTCACAGACTCTACTTTTTCAAGCTCTGCCTTCTTTTGCTTCAATTGCTCGAAGAGATCCTGGTTGATTGAATTCTTTAATGTCAATTCTGCTTCCTGTTTCTTTTTCTTGGACATGTAGTGATTCCCCCTATCTGTCATAGTTATAAATCTTTTTGGACATTTAGTCAAAGGACGGGCTTAATGAAGTTTACGATGCACTCCATTTTGGGAGTACGAAGGTAAACTGCCTCAGGTTTGACTAAACCCTGGATGGGGTTTAAAACTCTTCTTGAATTTATGAACCAAAAGACGTCTATACCTCCGTTTCCACTTATGATCATCCAGCGTAAAAAAAGCCGGCCAAAAGGAGTCAACCCCTTTTAACCGGCTTCCAGCTTCAATAAGCTTCCAGTTTCACGTTCTCATCAACGATCAACGTCGCTTCCGTGGACGATTGGATATCTTCCACAGAGAATCCGTTCGCTACTTCACGAAGCAGTAAACCTTCTTCCGTGACATCCATCACGGCACGGTCCGTGATGATACGGTGCACGACCCCTTTTCCAGTCAAAGGCAAGGTGCATTCTTTCAGGATCTTGCTTTCGCCTGCTTTATTGACATGCTCCATAATGACGATGATACGCTTCGCACCGTGAACAAGATCCATCGCTCCTCCCATCCCCTTGATCATTTTTCCGGGGATCATCCAATTGGCAAGGTCCCCGTTTTCGGCTACTTCCATTCCACCAAGGATGGCGATATCGATATGCCCTCCGCGAATCATCCCGAATGATTCCGAGCTATCAAAGTAAGAGGAGCCCGGTATCGCGGTAACGGTCTCTTTTCCTGCGTTGATGAGGTCGGGATCGACTTCATCTTCTCCTGGATAAGGTCCGATTCCAAGTAATCCATTTTCCGATTGAAGAACAACCTGCTTGTTTTCTGTTATATAGTTGGCCACCAGTGTAGGCATCCCGATTCCTAGGTTGACATAGAAACCATCTTCTATTTCCTTTTCTGCTCTTCTTGCTATTCTTTCTCGCATTTTGGCACGATCCATCCCGTTCCACTCCCCCTTCTATGCTTGCTTCACTGTTCTTCTTTCAATGCGCTTCTCCTGCTCGGCCTGAATCAGACGCTGAACGTAGATGCTTGGTGTGTGGACTTCATTCGGGTTGATTTCCCCAATTTCAACGAGCTCCTCCACTTCGGCAATCGTCACTTTACCTGCAGCCGCAATCATCGGATTAAAGTTTTGAGCTGTTTTGTTATAGATCAGATTCCCCATCTTGTCGGCCTTCCACGCCCGTACAAGTGAGAAGTCTGCGGTATAGGCTTCTTCCAGCAAATATTCTTTTCCATTAAATGTGCGGGTTTCTTTTCCTTCTGCTACCGGTGTCCCGACTCCTGCAGGCGTATAGAATGCAGGGATCCCCGCTCCCCCGGCACGGATCTTCTCAGCAAGCGTACCTTGAGGAACCAATTCTACTTCAAGCTCTCCCGACAGAACCTGTCTTTCAAATTCTTTATTTTCCCCGACATAGGAACCTATCATCTTATCAATCTGCTTATTCTTCAATAATAGACCCAGCCCCCAGTCATCTACACCACAGTTATTTGAAATGACGGTGAGATTTTTTACACCTTTCGCTACCAGGGCCAGAATGAGTTTTTCAGGGATTCCACACAGACCGAATCCTCCAACCATTAACGTGGCTCCATCATGGATGTCCGCCACCGCTTCATCATATGAAGTGTATACTTGCTTCATTGCATTCCCTCCTCAAATCTCTTTTTTGCCGCTGCTTATTTATGAAGTTCAACCACAGTGGCGACACCCTGTCCCCCGCCGATACAAAGGGTGGCTAATCCATTCTTTACTCCCCGTTTCTTCATTTCATGAATCAACGTCACGAGGATCCGTGTCCCGCTTGCTCCAATCGGATGACCCAGTGCGATGGCCCCACCGTTCACATTCAAGGCATCCTTCTTGAATTGAAGTTCTTTATCAACAGCTAGTGACTGGGCTGCGAATGCTTCATTTGCTTCAATCAGATCCATATCCTCCAGGGTCAGCTTCGTTTTTTCCAAGACTTTTTTAACGGCTGCAACGGGCCCTATACCCATGACGCTCGGGTCGACACCTGCATTGGCATTTCCTTTGATCGTCACCAGTGGAGTGATGCCCAGTTCCTCTGCTTTCTTCTTTGACATGACCACAACTGCAGCTGCTCCATCATTGATTCCTGATGCGTTTCCGGCTGTCACACTGCCCTCTCTCTTAAAGGCTGCACGTAAGCCTGAAAGCTTCTCGGCAGTCGATCCTTTACGGGGGGAATTCATCCTGATCGAATACAACGGGCTCCCCTTTACGCACTGGTATATGAACGGGAACGATTTCATCATCGAATCGTCCCGATTCAATGGCTGCACCTGCCTTTTGCTGGCTCCATGCTGCAAATTCGTCCTGCTCTTCTCTTGTAAGGGAATAACGGTCGCATAGATTCTCTGCCGTTACACCCATATGATAATCATTAAAGGCACACCATAAGCCGTCTGAAATCATGCTGTCGACCACTTTCTGGTCCCCCATTTTATATCCGTCTCTAGCTCCTTTAAGTAAATATGGAGCCTGACTCATATTCTCCATTCCACCTGCAACAATGATGTCAGCATCCCCTGAAAGGATGGCCTGCGTTGCAAGATGAACCGTTTTTAATCCTGAACCACACACTTTGTTAATGGTCAAGGCAGGGACATGCTCTGGCAGTCCTGCTTTGATGGATGCTTGACGTGCGGGATTTTGACCTAAACCAGCCTGCAATACATTCCCCATTATCACCTCATCTACATCACTACCATTTAAACCAGCCTTTTCAAGGGCATCCTTAATCACGATCGCTCCAAGTTCCGGAGCTGAAATACCTTTTAAAGAACCGTTAAAGCTTCCGATGGCCGTTCGTACTGCACTTACAATGACGACTTCATTCGACATCTTTCTTCCTCCCTTTCTCTTCTGACTGATTGATTTGTATGGCACTTGCTCATAAAAGTAGTTCCACTTTATCTCATTCTATGTAAGCGGTTAAATTCCTCTAATTTCGCCAAAAAATTTTTATATTGATTTATATGTCGAAATTTTCTTAAAATAAGAGAGGGAGGGAAATTATGAAATTACCTAATAAAGCAACAATCATTGAAGTAGGTCCGAGGGACGGGTTACAAAATGAGAAGAATTTTGTCCCAACGGATGTAAAAAAAGAATTTATCCTTCGTTTGAAACAATCAGGAATCAAGGAAATGGAACTGACTTCTTTTGTTTCCCCTAAATGGGTTCCACAAATGAAAGATGCCAGTGAAATTGTGGACTCCTGTATGACCATGGATTCAAGGGATCTGGTCCTTGCCCCTAATAAAAGAGGGATTGAGCGCGTATACGAAACAGGCTGCAGGTCTGTCGCGGTCTTTGTAGGCGTAAGCGATACCTTCAACCAAAAAAACATAAACAAGACAACAGATGAAGCCCTTAATGACCTTGCACCGATTATTTCAGAACTGAAAGAAAAGGGTTATTTCGTAAGGGCTTGTATCTCCACTGCTTTCTACTGTCCATATGAAGGGGAGATCTTACCAGAGGAGACCCTTTCTCTTTGCAAGGAATTTGTTTCATTGGGGGTCGATGAATTAAGCGTGGCTGATACGATAGGAAAAGCTAACCCTTCTGAAGCCTTTCATCTATTTACTTTATTAAAACAGGAATTGCCCGGCACGCTGATTACCGCCCATTTCCACGACACCCGCAAGATGGCACTGGCTAATATCTTTGCTTCCCTGCAAGCTGGTATAGACCGATTCGACACCTCGGCGGGCGGACTCGGCGGCTGCCCTTTTGCCCCTGGTGCAACAGGGAATGTGGCCACCGAGGATGCCGTATACATGATGGAACAAATGGGCATTTCCACAGGGATTGATTTAGAGAAACTTGCCCATGCCATCGAGGTTGTGGAACCTCATGTCAGCCGCCCCGTCGAAAGCGGTTACTACCGGCTGCATGAATTAAATCAATCGTGAATACTGTTCATCTCCTTCGAGCATTCTAAAGTAGATAAAATTTGAAGGAGATGAGTGCAATGAGTCAAAAACGCGATAAAGGATTCAGTCAAAAAGGCAAACCCAATTCAGATACGGTTTCTAATCCGATGGCCAAGGAAGAACTTGAAAAAGCCATCCACCCTGCTAAAGGGCAAAACGCTAAATCGTAACTATCATTGATTGACCGTGCCTCTTTTTGGGGCACTTTTTTTCGTTCAGAAATTCCTCCTTTTTCCTCTTTTTGCTACAATGACAGTAAGAATGATTCTGCTTGAGGTGATAAAGGTGAAAAAAACACTTGCCATCCTCGGTGGCACCCTTTCGTCCATGGGTCTGCTCGGGGTGTATGTTACAAACCGATTGATGTATTTACCAAAAAAAGAGGATGACTTCATCCGGTCACGTGAAACCGAAGCGACCAGGCTCATTGAAGCGCACTATGACTCTCTCCCTAAAGAAGAGGTTCTGCTCCCCTCCCGATACGGTTATGATCTTAAAGCAGTATTCGTCAAGCCCCATCCCCATAATAAATTCATGATCTTTTCACACGGGGTAACGGAAAATAAATGGAATTCGATAAAGTATATGAACCTTTTTATTAAATACGGGTTCAATGCCGTCATCTATGATCATCGACGTCATGGGGAATCCGGCGGGAAGACGACCAGTTACGGCTACTTTGAGAAATATGATCTAAAGACCGTGGTGGATGAACTGATCCGAAGGGAAGGCGAGGACGTCTTCTTTGGAATTCACGGGGAGTCCATGGGTGCAGCTACTCTGCTCCTCTATGCTGGAAGTGTGGAAGACCGGGCTGATTTCTATATTGCAGACTGCCCCTTTTCTGATTTCGGGGAGCAGCTCGCCTATCGGATGAGCGTGGAGCTGAAGATGCCTGCAAAATTCCTTTTCCCCCTCGTCAACAGCACTCTGAAGCTTCGCCAAGGCTATACATTGAGGGATTTATCACCTATTTCAGTTGTTCAAAACATTCAAAAACCTGTACTATTTATCCACAGTTCACATGATGATTATATCCTTCCTAAAATGACGAAGGATCTTTTTGATAAGAAGCAGGGGCCGAAAGAAATGTTTCTCGACTTTCGCGGGACCCATGCACAATCGTATAATGATAATCCTCAACAATACGAGGAAGTGATTCAACGTTTTTTAAAGCAATTCGTATTAACCGAAAAGGATGATGTGTCGTGATTCCAACTGATTTCAGGGTGAAAATGGAAACGATGTATGGAGAATCAGGTGGAAACTGGATTTCCTATGTGGATGGTCTCATGCAGTCATTGAAGGAGCGATACCACCTAACGTACGGTGATCCCTTTTCATTAAGCCATAACTTTGTTGTGCCTGCTGTAATCGCGTGTGAACGGGATGCCGTTTTAAAGGTCGGGTACCCTAATAATGATTTTCTCAATGAGTTTCATGCGCTGCAAGATTTCCAGGGGAAGGGGATGGTTGAGGTCATTGACTTCAATAAGGAAGAAGGATGGATCCTTTTAGATCGACTGCTGCCTGGATCTCCCCTTCATTCTATCGAGGATGAAGAAGAGGTGCTGAAGGTGTTTTCCCATGTGGCTCAACGCCTCTGGCATAAACCTGCCAGTCAACACTCATATCCTACCGTAGAGACCTGGTCGAACGGGATCTCACGGTTGCGGGAACGCTTCAAAGGAGGGGCCGGTCCCCTTCCTGATGAAATCGTCTCAAAAGCGGAAAGACTCTTCCCTCAGCTACTGGATACTGCCGGCGAACTCTTTCTTCTCCATGGTGACCTGCATCAAGGTAATATTCTATTCTCAGCCTCTTCCGGCTGGACGGTCATTGACCCTAAAGGGCTTGTGGGAGAGAGAGAATACGACTGCATCCAGTTTATGTTGAATGAGTGGAATAAATGGGATGTACCATTAGAACTGCTTCGCTACAGGACCCATACAATGGCTTCCCTCCTTTCCCTTTCTTATGAGCGGCTGATTCATTACGGCTTCTGTCATTCGGTTTTATCTGCCTGCTGGTCTGTAGAGGACGGGATGGACGGGTGGAAAACCGGGCTTTCCGTTGCCCTTCTCTTTGAGGAATTGATGGGTGATTCTTGCCGCTAAAAAGCATCGGACCTTGATCTTAGTAAGGTCCGATGCTTTTTATTAGGCTCTTTTCTCAACCATTGTCTCTATCTTGAAGAAGAAAGTAGATGTTGATTTCCGCTGCAGGATGCTCGCTTCAATCAGCTTTCTGAGCATGTATCTAAATAGAATCCGATATCAAAATGTTAAAACAACCTCATTAAAGTTTATTAGAAGATTGCTTTTTTATTAAGGAAGAAAAATGTTGATTTTTTATTTCATTATACATTGGCACATTCAGCTCCGTCATTACAAATTCTTAAAGATGGATAGGGCCACTGCGTAGACTTCTCCGTAAGTAAAGACGTGCCGAGACCCTGTTCGGCTAAGCTTAGGAGGCTCGGCGGAACGCCAGCTGCTGGCGGAGCAGGTCCCCTCACCATCTATCACCTACTAACTGACAGAGCATTGGAGAGATTATGTTAAAAGCAACAATCGAAAAGAGCGTTTAATTATTTACCCGGAAACATCCGGAAGTTCATTCTTCCATTTATAATCTGTCCAGGGCTTTTTAATTGAAACGTATTACTTTGTGAGGAGAAGTCAATTTTCAGTTCTTCATCAAGAAAGACCATTTTAGACTTTTCCACCAGAACCGGATAACTGTTGGTTTCTATCGTCATATCATCCCCTTCATCGGGTTGTTGGACAAACCACAGGGTGGGGATGCCGCTCACTACACATCCGCAGGACCTTCCGTATCGTATTTTAATTTCAGGTGGCCACTTTGGCCCTCTATTTTATCTTGAATCTTTTTGGTTGCTTCATTTGTTAATTGGATTTTCATTCTAAGCCCTCCCTTACTCCACCATAGTATCACATTTCATTCGTTTCCTTTAGAATATTGCATTTTTCCTGTTTTCAATTTACTATCGATAGAGGGGAATTCTTTTGTAATTTATTGAAAGGGTGGTTTTTCATGGCAAAAGCTCAAATTAAAGTGAATGACAATGGTTCTTTCCGCGTAAGCGGTGACGTGGAACTTATTGATGCTGACGGAAATGTATTTCCAACGAAGCAGGTGTTTACTCTTTGCCGATGTGGTTTATCGGCAAATATGCCGTTTTGTGACGCGTCTCATAAAGGGAAATTCGAATCCTGTGTACGTGCAGAAAAGGTATTGGACGAAGAATAAATGGAATAAAAAGAGAGGCTTCCCTAGGGTGTGGCCTCTCTTTTCATTTCCGCTATCATTCAAAAAAACGAATGTCAGTGATGTTTGACAATGAAATATAGTATACTTCCTCAAAACGGTCGACAACATGGAGCTTTCCTTCTAAAGAGTCCACGTGATGGATGGTTCCGATTAAAAGCTGATGACGATGCTTCACATAATGTGTAATAGACACCCATTTCCCAAACTCCATGGCCTCGGCCACCACTTCATTCATCCTGTCGAGTTCTTGTTCATCCAGTTCTTTTCTCTTTTCGTACGTATCTTCCTTTGCCCAATCCCTCAATAATTTCACATGCTCCGGGAGCATCATGGATGTCCACTTGATTCTTCCTCGATCACGGATCACCCTTTCCACCTCCTGTCATTCGTTACGATTTATGTCCACCGACCAGTCTGGCCCGGTGCCTCGCTGTTCCCGCTTCTGTATAGGATACGGCCCGGAGAAGGGCTGCCGACCCATATTTATTTCGGATGCGGTCCACCACATATCCCAGTTCCCGCTTTTCCCACCGGTCAGGTTCGAACAAAGAAACCTGCAGTGCTCCATCGTCTACAATATTCGAGAGGGCGATATTGATTTTCCGAACGGTTTTCCCGTTATAATTCTCTTCGAATAACTCCAGGCAAACACGATACAAATCCATGGTGATATTCGTCGGTTCATCTATCGTCCTTGACCGGTGAAACCCTCCTCCAAACTCTTCATGACTGTACCCCACACCAAAGCTGATCGTCCTCCCGGCCTTGCGATGAGTGCGGGCACGTCTGGCGACTTCTTCACACATTTCTAGAATGACCCGTTTGATTTCCTGTTTCTCCTTATAATCGCGGAGCAGAATCTGCCCCTTGCCAAAGCTGATTTGCCCCTCCATGATCGGGGCTCCTATTTCAGACAAATCGACTCCCCATGCATGATAATAAAGCTGATTGCCCATAACCCCGAATTTGGCCTCCAGCTTCTCTAAGTCATACTGCGCCAATTGACCAACAGAGAAGATCCCCATGCGGTTGAGGGTCTTCTCTAAACGGCCCCCTATCCCCCACATCTCACGTAAAGGGGACAGGGGCCATAGCTTTTCAGGTACGTCTTCATACGTCCACTCGGCAATCCCCTCTTTTTTTGCTTCAAGATCCAGGCATAGCTTAGACAATAGCATATTGGGGCCAATCCCTATGGCGCACGGCAGCTGAAACTCCCTTTCCATATCATCTTTGATTTTACGGGCAATGGTCGCAGCGTCCCCCCAGAGATTCGTCGCTCCATCAATCTTAATAAAGCTTTCATCCACGCTATACGTATGAATGGCATCCTTTGGTACGTAGCGATGGAACAATCGGGTCAACTCAGTAGAAATCCTGACGTACGTAGCCATCTTGGGCTCTACAAGGCGGATGCGCGGGTCCTTCGGGATCTCAAACATACGGGAACCCGTTTTAATCCCGAAGTCCTTCTTCAACCTTGGTGACGCCGCTAATACAATACTTCCCTGGCGATCCCTGTCCCCCACTACAGCTAAGTGACATTCAAGGGGGTCCAGACCCTCCATGACAGCCGAACAGCTAGCATAAAAGCTCTTCATATCGATGCACAGAATCTTGTGGTGTGGCAGCACACTGTAATCGACAGTCATATAGTCGCCCCCTATCTTCCCTAAAAATAGAACAAACGTTCTTATATAGTATAGTTATGATTCTATACGAATATACGTTCCCTTTCAACTTAAATTAATGGAAAACCAGAGAAAAACAAGAAAAGCGGAAGGGGCTTGGTCAGGCCCGACAAGCATAAGATGAATAGGCAGGAAAGGCGTTCTTTGCCTTTTGGGCCTATTTAGCTTATGACCTCGAGGGCCTAGCCCCTGGAGCTGGATCAAGAAAAGCGGAAGGGGCTTGGTCAGAGGCGACAAGCATAAGGCAAAACCGCCGGAAAGGCGTTCTTTGCCTTTTTGGTGGTTTTGACTTATGACCTCGAGCCTCTAAGCCCCTGCAGCTGGATCAAGAAAAGCGGAAGGGGCTTGGTCAGGCCCGACAAGCATAAGATGAATAGGCCGGAAAGGCGTTCTTTGCCTTTTGGGCCTATTTAGCTTATGACCTCGAGGGCCTAGCCCCTGGAGCTGGATCAAGAAAAGCGGAAGGGGCTTGGTCAGAGGCGACAAGCATAAGGCAAAACCGCCGGAAAGGCGTTCTTTGCCTTTTTGGTGGTTTTGACTTATGACCTCAAGCCTCTAAGCCCCTGCAGCTGGATCAAGAAAAGCGGAAGGGGCTTGGTCAGGCCCGACAAGCATAAGATGAATAGGCCGGAAAGGCGTTCTTTGCCTTTTGGGCCTATTTAGCTTATGACCTCGAGGGACTAGCCCCTGGAGCTGGATCAAGAAAAGCGGAAGGGGCTTGCCCTGGGGTGACAAGCATAAGACGAGTAACCCGGAAAGGCGCTTTTTGCCTTTTTGGGTTACTTGGCTTATGACCTCGAGCCCCAAGCCCCTGGAGCTGGATCAAGAAAAGCGGAAGGGGCTTGCCCTGGGGCGACAAGTATAGTAACCGGGAGCTTTCACTAAAGATGAACGTCAAACCTTGTCGATATTTTTGTTATGAAATACATAGTCGTATTTTCCTATAATTGTTAAAATCCAATTGAAGACAAATGCTGACGAGGAGGACTAGTATGGCGAAGGTCATTGTGATGTATGAGAAACCAAAGGATCAAGAGGGATTTGAGGAATATTACGTTAATTCCCATATGCCAATTGCAGGAAAGGTTCCCCATGTAAAAGATGCAAAGGTGCAAAAAGTGTTATCGAATCAAAATACGGACTTAGAGCTCTACCTGGTAACCGAGATCGAGTTTGAAGACAAAGCGGCTATGAAAGAAGCATTTGCCACAGAAGAGTGGAAAGCAGTAGGAGCTGACGTTCCCAACTTGATGAAATACTTAGAAAAGCCTCCTATCATCACCATTGTTGACGAATAATATAAGACAGCCAAAAGGCCAAAATCCCCTTCTGATTTTGGCCTTTTCCGTTCACACAAGCCCCGACGCTTGGAAAGCAGCTGTCAGGATCATATTGATCGCCTTCTGCCACTTCTTCAAACACAAAAGTTCAGAGGGTCTTCGTTTATTCTTTTGTAAAGCCTAATAAGACACCGCCGAGAATGATGAGAACACAGCCTGCAATGACAAGAATGACCTGCTTTCTGGATTTCTTTTCACCAAGGAAAAACAAACCTCCAAGGGTGGAAATGACAATTCCTGTTTGAGAGAGGGAGAAGCTTGTTGCCACTCCCACACGCGGAAGGGCAAGGAGCAGCCCTAAATTACCTGATGCCCACATAAGACCGGTTAAAATATTGCGTACGGTATATTTTGTAAAGGGCTTATGTCTGAAGGTAATGACGACCGCCCCGATAAACATTCCAATCGCCTGGGGTAATATGGCTTCCCATCCGTCAATAGCGAACCATCGCAAAATGACAACATAGGCTATGTATCCACAGCTGGACAGCAATAAAGTAAGCAAACCTTTTTGAAGTTGAGAACTTTCACCACCCTCGGATTTTTGGGTGAATGAGGTTAACACAACACCAATAATAAGAGCTGAAACGGCCCCACTTCCGAGGAGAATGGTCTCGGTTGTGTTCCATTCTTTAAACACTAAAACGCCAAAGAGAGTCGTCCCGATCAGCTGCATCCCCGTTGAAACCGGCACCGTTTTGGCAACTCCGATGAATGCAACGCTGGCTAACTGATTGACTTGCCCCACTGCCCAGAAAATGCCGGATATAAACCCTATCCCCCACACAAATAACGTCATATCCGGTGATTTAATAAAGAAAGCACCGATAGCAAACAACAATGCCCCAATGGTGATCCCCACTGTCTGGCTATAGGCATTGCCTCCAAGCTTCACACTTACAAATACAAGACTCCCCCAGGCAACTGCGGGAATCAGGGCCAAAAAAATCCCTATCATACATCCACATCCTTTTTCAAACCATACTCATAGTTTTCTCTGAAACATTATTTCTAGACGTTAAAAATCATGCCCGCTTCATGATGCATACCCCTATTTTGTCCCATTTAACCCCAAAGAGAGGTGAAATGTGTTAAACCAAATGATTGAGGATCAGACGTTTCACCAATATGAGCTATGAAAGAAATTGTTTATTTTTAGTGTCCTTCTAAAAACAGAAGGATTTTCCACCATTCTTACAGAAGTATGGATAATCAGCACACAAGGAGAGAAATTCATGGATAAATGGATACAATGTGGAGTCACATCCCTGCTGTTCCCAGCGAGCATACTTAATTCCATACTGAGGAAGAAAGACTACAGGAAACCGCCTGGGAGAATCGTTCAAACAAGGCGAGGAGCATTTCACGTCATTGAAAAAGGAAGAGGACCGATCACAGTGATCATGGATGCCGGCTTATCAGGAAATTCGCTGCACTGGCATCATGTGCAGGAAGAACTGAGTCAGCACACTCATACGATTTCTTTCGACCGGGGAGGATATGGTTGGAGCGATAAGCGGAAAGGGTTGCATGATGGAGAAGAAAATGTTCAGGATATGACAGCCATTTTGGAAGCTGTGAATTGCACCTCCCCCCTTGTCGCAGTAGGGCATTCATATGGGGGGCTTAATGTCCGGCTGTTTGCACACGAACACCAGGAACGGGTGAAAGGGATCGTACTGGTGGATGCAGTCCATGAAGAGAGGTATGAAACTGAAGATCCCGACCGGATCAAAGCACTAAAGAAAAGCTTGAGATTCATGAGGATCGCATATTATAGTGCCTTTACGGGCCTGCCGAGGCTACTGAACATGAAAGTAGGGGGAAAGCTCATTGCCAAAGAGATGGAGCCCTATCACCCCTTCACAGGCTATAAGCCTGGTGCTTATGAAGCCGTATATAAAGAGTTACGGGACAGCCAAAGGACAGCACGCCAGGTCGCGGCATGCGAACCCGTTTCCCCTCACCTTCCCATGACCATCATCCAGTCTAATAATCAGTCAGAAGAGTGGCTAAGATATCAGGAGAAATTAAAGAGACTCACAAATCAACCAGCCGTCATCCAAACCTCTCACGGACATAGCATCCACATGGAGAATCCGCCACTGGTGACAAAGGCGATTCTTGATCAGTTGGAGAGAATAAAGGCAAATGAAAACAAAGAAAGAAGCGTTGGTCTATAATCAACGCTTCTTTCTTTGTCATTTAGTGGAGGTATGTATCGGGACAATCACTCTATCATTTTCCACATTCACAATGACATGGACATCTCTATCAATGGAACGATCTTTGAACCGCAATGAATATAGGCCGGTAGGATTTTTTTCGATGGATTGTATGACAACTTGAGAAAATCGCGGATCTTTCATAACAAGTTCCACGGCGCTTTCTTCGTTTTCACTTTCCTTGTCCGTCAGGAAAACCAATCGTTCTGCAGAAGCTCTGCGGGGAAATGATTCCTGAAGCCCCCCCTTGAACGTCACCCTCACTTTCTTAGCCATCTCTATTTGTTCTTTATGTAGTTTTTTATCCCTGTCAGTTTTCATGACGGTTCGTTCATCGAAAGAAAACCAGACATCATTGATCAGTACCTGATTGCTTTCAAGCTGGGTAACAAAGCCTATGAAAGTTTCGCTGGACTGAGAATTGACAGATGTGGACGACCCGCAGCCAGTAAATAGAAAGCAGAAACCAAGCAGCAAAACAGTCAACCATTTTTTCATAGACTCCCCCCTTATTAAATTAGACGAATACACTCATGTAAAGGTTTCACTATTTTTTGAAAAAAAGGTTATTTCCTACTTTTTCTACAAAAGATGGGAAAATTTGATACAAGATGTTGCCTAGATTCATCCATCCCGGTAAATTTATTTCCCTTCTGCTTGTAAAAAGGGCATCCACCACTTTTTGAGCCACTTCTTTCGGATCGAGCATGAATTTTTCCACGTTCTGAACATATGTCCCCGATTCATCAGCAATGGAGAAAAAGTCTGTGGCTATCGGGCCGGGATTGACTGCCGTTACGTTCACACCATATCTTTTGGCTTCCATCCTCAAGCTGTTCGTATACCCGAGCACAGCATGCTTTGAGGCAGAGTATGCACTGGACTTTGGAGAAGCGAATTTCCCTGCTTGGGAGGCAATGTTGATAATATGTCCCGACCCTTGTTGGCGCATGTGAGGAAGTACTTCTCCCGTACATGCCATGAGGCCCAGAACATTCACGTCGATCATCCCCTTCACATCCTGGAATGAAGTTTCGTGGGCCTCCTGGAAAATCCCGTATCCTGCATTATTGATCAAGGCATGAATCTCACCAAAGTCCTTCAGGATAGAGTCGAAGGTCCTCGGGATTTGGTCGTAATCCGTCACATTTAACGGATATACTTTCACCTTGCAATCGAATTCAGTCATAAGCTTTTGTCTTAATGATTCAAGCAGATGGACGCGACGGGCAATCAATGCGAGATTCCCGCCATTTTCTGCCACTTTGATCGCCATCTGTTCACCGATCCCCCCAGAGGCACCGGTGATGACAATGGTCTTTCCTTTTATTCTTCTGTTCATATAGATTCCCATCTTTCTAGGCAAAATAATAATAAACCCCATCTTGCATTTCTTTCTTTATGTAGGGAAAGGATTCCAGATAATCTAATTGGCCGATCGTTTCAGATAGAGTCAGGCCAAGTTCTTTTTGATAGACGGAAGGGAATAATGTCTTACAAATATCAAATACGGTCAGGCGGTTTCCTTTAAGCATCTCTAGCACCCCCCGTGCTCTTTCATCCTGTTTTTCAAGTCTCTTCGGAATTAACTTATGGACATCCCTGATATTGTCACCATGACCTGTATAGGCAAGGGAAATCGGGATATCGAGCAGCTTTTTCAAAGAGGCATTATATTGAAGTAACGGTTTAGTACGTATGAACTCCCCATCAAAAGGCGGTTCAATGAGTGGATTGGGAGAAATGTTCGCAAGCAAATGATCTCCCGCTATTAAAACACCATCACTCTCCCGGTAAAAGGATAAGTGACTCTGGGCATGCCCCAAAGTTTCAATGACCTTCCATTCTTCCATTCCTGGAATGACATCTCCCTCGTTTATATCCATATCCAGTTTTCTGTTCCCCATAAATCTCAAGGGGGCCTTGAATTTAGGGATGGCACGTAAATACTCCTGCGGCAAACCCGATACAGTGGCCAATTGCAGGAAGAAACGGTCATACACTTCATGAAAATGATCATCCCGTTCAAGCCAGAACTTGTTATACGGATGTCCGATAATTTTCACATGAGATGAGAAACGATCGAGTAAACCTGCATGGTCAGGATGATGATGAGTCAAAACAATTTGTTCAATGTCCTGGGGTTTATATCCTAAAAGGGACAACTGATCCGTCAGTTGAAACCAGGCTGTATCTGTCATAGGTCCTGCATCCACCAATGTCAGGGCATCACTTTTCACCAAATAAACATTCACATCTCCGACGGCAAAAGGAGTCGAGAGAGTCATTTTTGCAATATCATTCACAAAGGTTGTCATATATTCACCACATTCTTCATAATAAAAGGGCAGGCAGCAAAACAGATGCTCTCCCCGCTCAGCCATCCAATTCTGGAACATTCACAAAAAATGAATGATCCTTCATTTAATAGTGTACATTTTTTCCTAACAAATGTCATTTTAAAAAGACTGAACTTACTGAAATTAACACTTGACAGACAAGCCATGTATCTACGATAATCACCTATAATATACAATTACGATTGAAAAGTCACCTGACTTAACGATACAGTAAAAGCGATGATAAAGACTAGTAGCGAATAGACGATGTCAGAGATCGGTGCCCACCGGCTGCAAGGTGCCGTCATCCCCTCTATTTGTGAACCTGCCTTTTGAGCGTCTTAAAGCAGAACGTTTTTCCAACGTTACCTGGAACTAAAGTGTGTTCATTTCATTTATTGAGTCATGGACAAAACAAGGTGGTACCACGGAAGCAGACCCTTTCGTCCTTTATGGATGAGAGGGTCTGCTTTTTTTGGGGGAAAATGAAGGAGGAATAAACAAATGAAAACACTATTTATTGGAGCAGGGTCGATGGCTCATGCCTTAATGAAAGGGGCACTGAAGGCAGGGGTCCTGATGAATGAAAAAGTCTATGTAACCAACAGGACTAACAGAGAGCGTTTAGATGAAATCGTGGCTGAATTTGGTGTGCGTCATGGGGAACGAGATTTACCATACGACGTCGTCATCCTGGCAATGAAACCGAAAGACTTCCATGAGGCAGCGGACTCTATCAGGACCTATCTCTCAAAAAATACGCTTGTCATTTCTGTTTTGGCAGGGATCACCACGGAACATATCAGTGACAGACTTTCCTTCCAAGGAGCGATTGCAAGAGCGATGCCCAATACGAGTGCCGCCTTGGGAAAATCAGCTACAGGGGTTTCGTTCAATCCGTACATGTCCCACTCACAGAGAGAATGGACTTCCCTCTTATTTCAATCAGTCGGAACAGCAGTAATAGTGGAGGAAGAACAATTGGACCTGATAACCGCTCTATCTGGCAGCGGTCCTGCTTATATTTATTATGTGGCGGAGTTACTCAAGGATGCGGCGGTAGAGTTGGGGCTGGAGGAAGAACTCGCTGAAAGCCTCGTCACCCAAACGATCTCCGGTGCAAGTGCCATGCTTGAACAGTCAGGTCTTGAAGCAAGAGAATTAAGAAAGAACGTAACCAGTCCAGGCGGAACAACAGAGGCAGGGATTAGCACACTGGAGGGATACAGGGTTAGAGAGGCATTTTTCACCTGTATCTCATCAGCGAAAAGCCGTTCAGAATATCTTGGGAAGGAATTGAAAAGACATTCGTAGAAAAAACCACCCTTACTCGCTCATTTCCAATTTCATTGATACAATCAAAACAAAAACGAGGTCGATACCATGATCCTCCTGCACCTTTACCTTGCTTCTATTCTTATTGTCTGGATTTTTATCGGGATGGATGTGTGGAGGGGCCTAACAACCCTTACCTCCATTGAGGAACACTCGAATACACCAATTGAACGCCCTCTCCTCTCCGTGGTCATTCCTGCAAGAAATGAGGAAGGAACGATTACAGACAGTGTGCTGTCACAGTTGAAACAGGACTATCATCCCGTTGAATGGATCCTGGTCAATGACCGTTCAACAGATGGAACACCTGAAAAACTGGACGCTTTAGGGGAAAAGGATGAACGAATCAGCGTGCTTCATGTCCATTTCCTGGAGCCGGGATGGCTGGGAAAGAACCAGGCATTATATAAGGGGTGTGAGCTCGCAAAAGGAGACCTCATTCTATTCACCGATGCCGATGTCATCTTTAAAGATTCCACCATCCTGTCGAGGGCGGTGTCCTATCTTCAAATCCGGAAACTGGACCATCTTACCCTGGCTCCTCATATTCGGTCGGGGTCCTTTTGGCTGAAAAGCTTCGTTGCATTCTTCTTATTCGGATTCACTTTCTATAAAAGACCCTGGAAGGCGAACGATCCGGACTCTAAGACAGGTATGGGCATCGGTGCCTTCAATCTCATCACTCGATCGGCATATGAGGAAATCGGTACTCACGAAGGAATCAAGCATATGCCCGATGATGACCTGCAGCTTGGGGTCCAGCTGAAAAAACATGGGAAGAGGCAATTCTTCCTCACAGCCCTTGAGTCACTTGAAGTGGAATGGTACCGATCATTGAATGAAGCCTTCAACGGACTGGAAAAAAATACGTTCGCCGGCCTGCATTACTCTCTTCTCCTCGTTTTGTTCGCCATATTGGGGGTCTTCTCTTCAACCGTGCTTCCTTTCATTACGGTGTTGTCAAGTGATCCGGGTATCCGAATCATGAGTGTGCTGATTATCCTCTTCATCGGCATCACCTATGTGAATGTCATCAAGAGGATGACCCGTGAGTCTCCCCTTCTATTCCTTGCCTTACCAGTAACATCCCTTTTGTTTATCTACTCCATCGGAAGGGCCATATTTTTAACTTTTAAGCGAGGTGGTATAGAATGGCGTGGAACACTCTATACCTTCAAGGAACTGAAGAGAAAAAGAAGATAAGGCACATTTCTTTCTGAATAAAATGAGTGTTGATATAATTCCTATAAGCACTATTTAGTGACCCGAAACAACTATCATGTCATGGAAGGTGATCAAAGTTGAACGCTAAACTATTTGAACCATATAATCTCAGGAATGTCGAACTGAAGAATAGAATCGTCATGGCACCTATGTGCATGTACTCTTCTCATAATGAAGATGGAAAAGTAGAAAACTGGCATCGCACTCACTATACGAGCCGTGCTGTCGGAGGAGTGGGACTCATCATACAGGAGGCTACCGCTGTCACTCCCCAGGGAAGAATTTCCCCACAGGATCTGGGCATTTGGGACGATGAACAGATTGAAGGTTTAAAAGAGTTAGTGGGATTGATCAAGGAACAAGGTGCAAAGACCGGGATCCAACTCGCTCACGCAGGAAGAAAAGCGGTACTCGAAGGTGATATTCTCGCTCCATCTGCCATCCCCTTCAACGATGATATGAAGATCCCTCTTGAAATGACGAAGAATGACATTCAACAAACGATTACAGCATTCATCCAAGGAGCAGAAAGAGCAAGGAAAGCAGGCTTTGATGTGATCGAGATTCACGGGGCCCACGGCTATCTCATCAACGAATTTCTGTCTCCACTATCCAATAAACGTACGGATGAATACGGGGGATCTGCAGAAAACCGCTACCGCTTCCTCCGTGAAATCATCGACGGCATTCACCAGGTTTGGGACGGACCTCTATTTGTTCGCGTTTCCGCCAGGGATTATAACGAAGAAGGCCTTGACGTTGATGACTACGTAGTCTTCGCCCGGTGGATGAAGGAACAGGGAGTCGATCTCATCGACGTAAGCTCCGGTGCCGTGGTTCCTGCAAGAATCCCTGTTTTCCCTGGATATCAGGTGAAGCTTGCCGAGACGATCAAACACGGAGCTGATATCCATACAGGAGCAGTGGGCCTTATTACAACAGGCATCCAGGCAGAAGAAATCCTTCAGAATGAACGGGCTGATCTTGTTTTACTTGCCCGGGAATTGCTGCGCGATCCATACTGGCCAAGAACGGCTGCACACGAATTGGGTGTAGAGATAGAAGCGCCTAAGCAGTACGGGCGAGGCTGGTGATCGTGATCAAAAAGAGTGTGAATGGCCTGAAGCCATTCACACTCTTTTTTGATACCCTCGACTGCTCTGTAAATGATTCAACGATCCCATTCTCACTGGTTGTACCTTTCAGCCCGGCGACAAATGAATTTAATCCTCAAACACCTTCTGTACTTCATATCTAAAACCTTGATAACAATAGTTTTGTTTTTGATACATCAACCTCGGAGTGTCTTCCCCGTCCGCAACGAGAATCACGGTTTTATCCGGGAATTTTTTCATGACAAACGCTTGCAGTCTGCTGCCGATCCCCTTTTTCTGAAACGACTCATGAACCATGAGACCATCTATTTCCGCCGTATCGTCCTCAATGATGACATCCACAGATCCTGCAGGCACCCCCTTATAGTAAGCAAGGACCTGAGCGAAACGCGGATCCAGGAAATTCCGCTTATGCTGATCGACCTTTTGATCTGCAAACAGAGTTCCATATTCCAGATCCTGGTCATATTGAAATGAAAGGTAGGCCGCAAGTTCAGCTTCTTTCACTTCTTTCACTTCAATATCTGGATTAGCTTCTACCGAAGGAAACTGACTTGGTCGTATGCTGTACAGCTCATTAAAGCCAGCGTCATACCCTTCCTGTTTAAAGTAGTTCATCCATTCCTCTGAAGGTTTACTGTCCTGGGGGGAAATAGAACTTCACATGCTTCTGACCCCTTGCCTGATGAAATCTTCTTAAAAAGTGAGCCGCCTCCATAAACTCAGCCAGGGAAGGCTGTTTTTTGAATTCAAGAAAATTACTGTCATACCTCGTTAACATCTCAGGGAAGTGAATATGTTCATACAAATCATTCTCTGTAACGACATGTCCCTGATAAAATATATGGTCAAACGTGATTGCTTTCAACCTGAATCCCCCTTATCTGTTCTTCTTCCTGTACCCATATCCGTCGAACAGCCGCCCCCTCATCTTCGACTATCACCTCATATACATCAGGATTTGACAGAGCAAACAATTCATCGTATCCAAATTTCTCATCAAACAATCTTAGAAGGAGTGTTGATAAATTCCCATGACTTACGCACACCACATGGTCTTCTTCTTTTTTTCAGAATGTCTTCTATAAAAGCATTGGCTCTCTCCATTGCCTGGCCGTTTGACTCTCCGCCGGGTAACGCAAGGGAGAAATCTTCAAAGCTTTCCTTTAACCTATCCATCCAATCAGGAAGATCTCGGTCACTTAACACTCGTTCTCCCAATCGTTCATCTTCCTGAATCAATAATCCAGACTGCTTGGCAAATGGGCCTATCGTTTCAAGGGCCCTTACAAACGGGCTGGAATAAACCGCTTCGATCGACCTCTTCCCCAGGAAGTCAGCCAATTCAAGGGCTTGCTGTTTCCCGTCTTCCGTTAAAGGTGCATGAAACGGCTGCCCTTTTGCTTTCGCATGACGTATGACATAAATCGTCTTCATCTCTTTCCCCACCCTACTTTTTTAATGGGATCACATACTCGAGAAAGTCCCTTGCTATATACGTTTCTGCAAAAACGCTCCTTGCTTCCCTCTCGAGTTCTTCCCAGGATTCTTTCGCATATCGTGAGGAAATGTGGGTCAAAAAGAGTCTCTCGGCCTGGGCTGCCTGCGCGGTCTCTCCTGCTTGCCTTGTCGTGGAATGGTAATATTCACGGGCCATTTCCTCTTGATCTTCGTTAAAGGTCGCTTCATGGACGAGTACATCTGCCGATCTGCCAAGGTTCACTGCATTCGAGCACATCCTCGTGTCCCCGAGAATCGTGACAACCCGGCCAGGAATCGAAGGTCCGAGAAAATCAGATCCCCTGACCTCTGATCCGTCTTCCAGCTGAACCGTTTCGCCTGATTTCAGCTTCTTGTAAAGTGGACCTGGTTGAATGCCCCTTTTCTGCAATTCATCGACTTGAAGAGCACCTGGTTTGTCTTTTTCCACAACACGGTACCCGAAGGTTGGTACAGCATGATCAAGTTCCCTGGCTTCCACCATGAATCCTTCGTCTTCATAAACGATGCCTTCTTCAATCTCCATGACTTCCAAGGTATACTGGAGGTGAGTACGGCTGACAGACAGGGAAACTTCGATGTATTCTTTAATTCCTCTTGGACCGTATACCGTCAGCTTCGACTCTCCCCCCTGGAAGGATCGGCTCCCCAACAATCCCGGCAACCCGTATATATGATCACCATGTAAGTGGGTGATAAAAATCTTTTCAATCCGTCTCGGCTTCAAGCTCGTATGTAAAATTTGATGCTGTGTCGCCTCTCCACAGTCAAAAAGCCAGACAGCACCACGTTCTTCCAATAACTTCAACGCAATACTGGTTACATTCCTCAGTTTAGCAGGTACCCCTGCCCCTGTTCCTAAAAATAATAATTCCAACTTGTTCACTCCCAAAATGAGCCATACTGCCTTTATTTTAGCACATTCAATCCTTCTTTACCTTTTCATCCCTTCGTTTTTGTTGCCCGTTGAATGCAGGTGATGCACAAATGAGTTATAAGAATGAAAAATAAAGCCACCATAATGAGGTAGAGATTCCCGGTAAAACGCTTTCATATTTTCAAGGTGAAAAGTCATCAGCATATAAGTTGCTAAATCCACCACTAATCTTTAAAATTAAGTAATTGTATAGGTTATTAAATAAGAAGACACAGGGTAAATAGCTAGCAACAAGATAAAGTGAGGTCATGACATTGAATAAATCAACAACACCAGCATCTCTCATTACGATTTTTGGAGCGACTGGTGATTTAGCCAAAAGAAAACTCTATCCATCTCTTTATCATTTATTCCGTAAAAGGGAAGATTTCGAAGCGCTTTGCCGTTGTCGGAGTGGCGCGACGGGAATGGTCCAATGAAGAGTTTCAAGAACACGTCAAAACATCGGTACATAATGCGTTAGGCAGCAACGAAAACATTGATGAGTTTGTCTCTCATTTCTACTATCAACCGAATGATGTATCAAACAGCGAGTCATATAAAGCGCTGAAAAACCTATCAGACGAACTGGATGAAACATATGACCTGGAAGGGAACCGCATTTTCTATCTGGCCATGGCTCCTGAGTTCTTCGGTACGATTACACAACAACTGAAGGATCAAGGTGTAACCGATACGAACGGATTCCAGAGACTGGTCATTGAAAAGCCATTTGGTCACGATCTTCCTTCGGCCGAAAAACTGAACAGCCAAATCCGTGAGTCGTTCTCTGAAGACCAGATTTACCGAATCGATCACTATCTTGGGAAAGAAATGGTTCAAAACATCGAAGTCATCCGTTTTGCCAATGCCATGTTCGAACCACTGTGGAACAACCGCTACATCTCAAACATCCAGGTCACTTCCTCTGAAGAGCTGGGTGTTGAAGACCGGGGACGTTACTATGAAAAGAGTGGGGCTCTCCGTGATATGGTCCAGAACCATCTGCTACAAATGGTCGCATTACTGGCCATGGAACCACCAATTAAATTGACGACTGACGAAATCCGAAGTGAAAAGGTCCGTGTATTACGATCACTTCGCCCTCTTGAAAAAGATGAAGTGAAAGATTATTTCGTTCGTGGCCAATATGGTCCCGGGATGGTTGGTCAACAGGATGTACCGGGCTACCGTGAAGCTGAAAATGTGGACGATCAATCCAATACGGAAACGTATGTGGCAGGGAAATTGGTGATAGATAACTTCCGTTGGGCAGGGGTTCCATTCTATATCCGGACTGGAAAGAGAATGGAAACAAAGTCAACGAAAATCGTCATCCAATTCAAGGATATTCCGATGAATCTGTACTATAACCCGGATAAGCCGATGGCCCCGAATTTATTGGTGATCCACATCCAGCCTGAAGAAGGAATCACCCTTCACCTCAATGTGAAGAAATCCGGTGAGAGCATCGAAACGACGCCAGTAAAGTTGAACTTTGCCAACAACAGTATCGATGGAATGAACACTCCAGAAGCCTACGAAAAGTTATTATTCGACTGTCTGCGCGGAGATGCAACCAATTTCACTCACTGGGATGAAGTGAAGCTGTCCTGGGCATTCGTCGATAAGATTTCCGAAGTATGGGAGCATACACGGGACGGTGAGTTCCCGAACTATGAAGCAGGATCAATGGGTCCGCAAGCCGCCGACAGCCTGCTTGCCAAAGACGGCTTCTCCTGGTGGCCAATTGAGAACCTGGACGTAGATCAATGCTAAGGAAGGTGTGCTAACAATGAAAATATATGATGTGACAGCCCCAATCTTTAATGGAATGCCAGTTTATAAAAATAAGCCTGAAAAACAACCAACGATCGAGACGAATACAAATGGCCATGTAACCGAATCCCGCATCTCAATGGATGTTCATACAGGAACACATGTCGATGCCCCCCTTCACATGATTAATGATGGTGAAACCATTGAAACCATCGGCATCGAACAACTTGTTCGCCCTGTTAAAGTACTCGATTTGACAGGAGCCGATGAAAAAATAACTCTGAAAGATATAGAAGGCTTGGAAATTGAAGAAAATGATTTCATCCTTCTTAAAACGAAGAATTCATGGGACACTGAGTTCAATTTTGAATTCATCTATGTGGCAGAAGATGCAGCAGACTCATCTTGCCGAAAAGAAGATCGCCGGAGTCGGGATCGATTCACTTGGTATCGAAAGAGCCCAGGAAGGTCATCCTACACACCGGAGTTTAATGGGAAGCGGCGTCATCATCATGGAAGGACTTCAATTAAAGGATATTGAAGCAGGACCATACTTCATGGTGGCAGCCCCGCTGAAGATCGAGAACACAGACGCATCGCCGGCACGTGTACTATTATTTGATGAACTCATCGGTTAGTAATTTGAAAGCGACTCCCTAGTTTATAGGAGTCGCTTTTTGTTTTGGTATTAGAGAGCGAATCCTCATCTGGAAAAAGGTTCGTTTCCCTATATTTTTTTGCCTATCCTTCTACTTTCCATTGTACAATCCCCACTTGATTGAGTGGGTACACAGGCAATGCTATACTCCCTTCAGATCTAAAAAGCTTGAAGATAAACCTCAAGCATCTTCGTCATTCCGTAATGTAGGTTTAGTCAGCTTACAGTCAGGATAGTGAATCCCTGGAGCATAATATGAAAGCTTCTTCATGAAATAACAGGCTTCAGGGAAGTGATGCTCAAGAAAACGGAGTGTGGTATTATTCAAAACCTCATCTTTCACATACATTTGCAATACTTCCTCTACCAGCTTGGTAAATGCAACAACCTGTACTGAAACATCTTCTGCAAATCGGATTTGGGCAGGGAAACCGGGCTGTGTAAAGTTTAAATATCCTTTGAACATATCATTTTTCACCATGAACTGAGAAAATTGGACCATCAGGGCGTTCCCCTTTTCAATCAGGTCAATTTCTGCACTGTCCAACGTATCAACCAGAAGGGTTGCGTGTCCCCGTTGGTCATCAAGCCACATATCCATTAAATTCACAAGGGAAAGGGCCTGATACTCCTTTCCTTTCGTATAACTTTTTAATATTCGTAAATACTCCCGGTTTTCTGTCAACGTTCCATTCATATAGCTCGGAGACAAATTTAAATTCACCTGATTGTATAGTCTTAAATGCAGGAGATGACCTTCGAAGGAATAATATTGGTAGGAAACATCCTGTGCCCATTCTGAAAGCTGAATCATTTCAGGAGCTGAAGGAGGAAGATCCCTTGGGATTTTCACCATTTCCTCCTCGACGTTTCCAAACCACTCGATATAATATTCAGCCTGATTCACCCATTTGACTTCAGCAGGGCTTAAGTAATCACGGATAAAATAGGCATGGTCTTTTAATATCCCCAACCAAAATTCATGCTCCTGCCAGGGTGTAATTTCTTCAAATCCCATAGAATCTACCCCTTTCTGCTTCTACTTAACTTTATTAAGGAAAGGAAGCCATCATGCCAAGAATAATTATGTCTGCTTTGGAAAAAATACCACCAACTGTTATTAAATGAGGAATGACCATGCCATTACGATCGTTCATAAAGAATCTTATAGTGAAAGATGAAAAACCCGCTCAAAACAGGCATCCAGTCTCTCCACCGGAACTAGATAACCATCCACTGGATTTCAAACATATTTTTGCACAGTTTAAGGACTGTGCGGATATTCAACATCGCCACTTTAAGGACAAGGGGATCGAATTCATCTATTTCGACAACCTTGTAGATAAGCAAATCATAAAAGAAGAATTATTGAATTGGTTAAATAAAGGAGAAACGTGTGAGGTGCATCGTGAAATAGAGTCCTCGCAATTAACAGAAGTTTCTTCAAATAAACAAGCCGTGATTTCCGTTCTAAATGGAGATGTTGTCCTTCGTTTTGAAAACCGGGTTTTTTCTTTAAAAGCTAATGGCGGGGAAATGCGGAATATTGATGAATCTGAAACCGAGTCCATCATTTTAGGGCCCCACGAGGCATTTATTGAATCTACGGATGTGAATATATCACTTATTCGGAAAAGAGTGAAAAGTTCTCACTTAAAAGCCGTCAGCTTGAGCGCCGGTGAAATCACCAAAACACCTATAACGTTGATGTATCTTGAAGATATTGCGCCAGAAGAGGAGTTGAAGCTCTTAAAGGACCGCATTGAGGATATTGAGTACAGAGATATTCTTGATACGAACATCCTTGTGCAAATGATTGATGATCAACCACTCTCTCCCTTTCCTCAATTTTTCACGACTGAAAGGCCGGACGTGGCGGCGTCTAAACTACTGGGAGGCAGAATTGTCGGAATTGTAGATGGAAGTCCTTATGTCTTTTGTGCACCGGTCAGCTTCTTTGATTTCTTCCAATCCGTTGATGATTACAGTCAAAGGTGGATAACCGGCACATTTATCCGATTATTGCGGATGTTTGCTTTTGTTATAACGGTTGCTTTAACAGCCCTTTATGTATCCATTACCACCTTCCATTATGAAATGGTTCCCCAGGAGTTGCTGCCGAGCCTGATTGAATCCAGGAGCAAGGTACCCTTTCCTCCCTTGCTTGAAGCCATCTTTCTGGAATTGGTCATCGAACTTCTAAGAGAAGCTGGTGCACGGCTGCCTACTAAAATTGGGCAAACGATTGGGATCGTAGGGGGAATCGTCATAGGACAGGCAGCAGTGGAAGCGGGGATTACGAGTAATATATTGATCATTGCTGTTGCTGTTTCAGCAATCTCATCTTTTGTCATACCGAGCTACGTAATGAGTGCGTCGATTCGGATCGTCCGATTTTCTTTCATTATATTGGCAGGGTTATGGGGAAATATGGGATTGGTGTTTGGGCTTGGGATATTAATCATACACTTGACCTCCCTAACATCCTTAAAGACCCCCTATATGATTCCATTCTCTCCGACCTTCTTCAATGATTGGCTGGACACTATATTCAGGGCCCCATTCATGTTCATCAAGGACCGCCCGGAACAGGTGAGAACTAGTAATGAAGATATAAATAAGATGAAAAAGTAGGCGATCCTTCATGAAGGAAAAACTCCATCCCTTTCAAGTTGCATTACTCATATACATGATTCAATCAGGGGTCACTCTGTTCAGTATCCCCAGGTTATCTGCAGAAGCCTTTGGCACAAACGGATGGATCGGACTGTTCTTTTTAGTTGGAATCGTCATGCTCAACATTCTAACAATCGGGCTGGTATATAAATGGGGTAAAGGACAGTCCATTTTTATCATTATAGAGAATGTTTTTCCAAAGTGGCTCTTTGTACCTCTCTATCTTTTTATTAGCGTGGTTTTTACCCTGCTGGCTACATTAGTGACAAAAAAGTATATCTTAATGTTAAAAATGTTGTTTTTCAGGGATACACCATCCATCATCTTTGTAGGGATGTTCTTCCTATTGAGTTTTTTCTTACTGAGAGGATGTATTTATGAAATCGGAAAGGCAAATGTACTTCTTTTTTTCTTGACCATTTGGACGATGCTTCTACTCACTTTTCACCTTTCTGAATTCAGTTTCACACGAATGACAACATTTATAATGGAAGGGGAAAAAGATCTTCTAAATGGTGGATTAAACGTTTTTGCTGCTTTTCTCGGATTTGAATTAAGTTTGTTTCTCATTCCCTACGTACAGAAAAACTTTATAAAAGGAGTATTCCTTGGAAATACCATTACGTCCTTCATCTACATTTCAGTTAGTTTTGTCTGTTACGGATTCTTCAGCTTTGAATACTTGCTCAATGATCTATATCCAGTCATCACCTTGATTGAATATGTGAAGTTCCCATTTGTTGAGCGTGTAGAAAACCTGATTTTCACTCTTTTCGCTTTAAAAGTCTTAATCACGGTGGTCATGTACTTATGGGCGAGTAAAGAGTTAATCTCACACTCATTTCCAAAACTCAAATCCAACTTCATCAGTTTCTCCCTGCTGATGATTGGAACACTTATTTCATTCATTCCCGATATTATCAGGGAAGTGGATCAATGGCTGAAATGGTTGACTTATTTAGATATTGGAATTGCTATTCTACTACCGATTATGCTGATTGCTTTCATTGGTCTCCATAAGGTTAAGCAGAAAAAGGTGACATTATGAAATTAATGTATGGACTGGTTGCCCTTGTTTTTTTTCTTTCAGGGTGCGAGAAGAACATAATTGATAAACTGGCGATGCTGGATGCCGTAGGCTACGACCTTTCTGACGATAGGGAGCATCCTCTTACGGTTACAGTCAATTATCCTAATGTTACAAAGCAGGGGGTATATCAAAACAAAATACTGACAGTCAATGCAAAATCCAGTAAGGATTCCAGAATTCGTTTAAATCACCGATCGAATATGAAATTTGTCAGTGGACAGATTTCCGTATCATTGTTTGGGGAACATTTAGCAAAGGTCGGAATCAAGAATATATTGGATACTTATATGCGCGACCCAAGCTTAGGACCGAGGGTCTATTTTGCCGTAGCAGAGGGAACGGCCCGAGAGTTGTTGGAGTATCAACCAACGGAAGGAACAAACAGCTCCCTTTACTTGCGTACGTTTCTAGAAAAATTGGATAGTGAAAATGAAAAGGTAAACTATAACACCTATCAATTTATCAGAGATTATTATGATGATGGGATCGATCCCATCATGCCTTATTATAAAATAAGGGAACAAAGTATCGCGATTGATGGATACGCACTCTTTAAAGATGACCAGTATATTCATCATCTTTCACCCACTCTTTCAGGTATACTGTTTGCCTTGCGTAAAGAAACACCCAAAGGAACATTCAGCTTTGAAATTGCTCCACCTGATGAAGAGCATGTCTTCCCTGATCAATTAATGTTTGATTACAAAAAAACGAAGTATAAAATGGATGTAAAGATACAAGACCATAAGCCAACGTCTATCGATATATCGATCGAGCTTGAAGGAAGTGTCCTTGAATATACCAGAGACGAACAAACAGACTCAGAGAAAGCACAGAAGAAAATGGAAAAAGAAATCAATGACTATTTAATGAAAAAATCCAATGAGTTGATCGCACTGACCAAAGAATTGAAAGTGGACCCGATAGGCATCGGAGGCTACGTTAGAAACAAACTGACTTATGAGGATTGGAAGAAGATCAATTGGGATGATGTTTATCCAGAACTGGATATCAACCTTGATATAAAGATGCAACTGGTCAATACCGGGCAGGTGAAATAAACAAGTGAGGGATTGAGGCACCCTTTTGGGAGGATGCCTTGTTTCTCACAAGGGATGAATGGAAATAGCGATGATTTATCCTGATGAAACGTCTAAGACCTGTCCAATGACAGCCTGCACATCGTTAGAATGCCGAATGACAAATAGATGGTCTGCTTCCCCTGCTACCGGTGCAGCAGAGTCTTTGTAGAATGAATGATTCTGCTGCCGGCTCAGAACCTCTTCAAATGTAGTGGCACTCCTGAAAATGTCTGTACTTCGATTACTGGTGGCGACTCTCTCTTGAAGAATTCGTTCCGGAAGGTCAAAGTGAACGAGAATCGTCGTTAATTCCTTTTGATGGAATTCCTCCAATAACTTCAGCCTGCCGCTTCTACTGAGGTTTGAATTGCAAAGAATGATGTGAAATGAAGTATCATTCAGGGCATGTTCCAGGATCGTTCTGCTGACATCATACTTAAGAGAATTCGAACCTTTCTTTGAGAGTAGTTTTCTATAAAACGTGTTGAGGAATTCAGCATGATTATCCTGATCAATCACAACAGAGTTGGTCAATTGTGATTCCAGTTTATTGGCAAATGTTGTTTTACCGCTATGGGTTTTACCGACAGTCATAATTACTAGCCTTGGCATGATCGTTATACCATCCTTTTTATACGCTCTTTTAATATACATAAAAGCAGAATTCAGTCTTTTATTAAAAAAATGCAGATATAGATTCTTACCTAAAGTGCTTCAACACGAGCTGCTGATATTCTAGTAAAAGATGATGGGTGTATCCTTCAATGATTTCTTCCAAATCATATGATCAGATCCTTCACCCCAATAATGTCTAAGACAATAATCTGGCTTTCCCAACTTTTTCATCCACAGATTCTGGGCCTTCGAGTATCCACTATCCAAACAAAAAGTCTCGATTCCCCTATTGAGGAACGTAAGAAACATGACATTCAGTAGTAACGTCCCGATTCCACGCCCCTGATAGTCTGGATGTACAAAAACCGTTCCGATCTCACACACCTCCTTTAACGCCCCATCTGTGCAGTTGTTTATCAGGTCACTGGATTGACCATATTCAATGGTGCCGAGGATCCTGTCTCCACCTTTCTCCCAAGCGATTAAAAAGTACCTCTCCACTCCTTCACTGTCCAAGTCACTCTGTAAATAGTGGTCCTTGCTTGCAATTTCAGAGTCGATGTCATCAACCAAATCCGATAACCCTTCTTTGTCGAAGGTATCCTTAATGACAGTAGTAAAGAATTGATTCAGCCCTTCCTGGTCTTCTATCCGCGGTCTTCTTATTTCAATGGTCTGCACTAACATCACTCCTGGCCTTAAAGCTTCTTTTATTAAATGTTACTTAGCTCCTTCTTGATTTCATCGACGTGAATTCCCGAGTTGCGCAATTTTTCTTCTGCTTCCTCCTCGATCAATCCTTTTAACTGAAACAGGACAGGGTCAAACTCCGTATGTTTATCCATCATAAAGCTCATACGGTATTCGATATCCAGCCACGTTCCAATGTCTGCCTCATTATGCTGGATCTGGGCTTCAAGCTTGTCCAGAGCATTGGCAACCTTCGCCTCAAACGTTTCCTTTCGTTCAAACTCAACCCATAATGAAAAAATTTCTTCTCCTGAGGTAGCATCCAGCATTTCCTTGATCCTCTCTATGGCCCTCCTTTCATTCATTTCTTTTTCCTTCTTTAATTCTTCATTGTCCAACGTATCAAAAGCTGGAATGTCCTTTGCTTCTGCTTCCACCAAATCGTGGATGATGATCATTTTCAATAGTTTCGCCGTATCCATTTCTTTCGTTAAGTAAGGCTCCAGCAGCATGGCCATCAAAGAAACCCGCCACGTATGCTCCGCAACACTTTCCTGTCTGCCATTTGACAGCCAGCTGTGCCTTAGTTCACTCTTTAACTTTTCTCCCAGTTTCATTACTTGCAGCACCTTTTGCAGATTTTCTTTCATCTTCATTCCTCCAATGTGTTTCATCCGTATCCCAATGAATTCAGCTTCTGTCCGGGTAGATTTGGCAGCTTTTTTTAGTGAATTTCCGGATACTCTTCCATCCTTAACATACTAATTATTCCAAACATCTCCATATTGGACAATCCCCAGGTGAAAACTTTCTTTCAATTTCTCTTCTCATTCATTGAAAATCAAAATGCCCCTCTCCTTATGGAGAGGGGCATTTTCATTTAATTATTTCGTCCATTCAGTATGGAACGTACCTTCTTTATCCACTCGCTCATACGTATGGGCACCGAAGTAGTCACGTTGAGCCTGAATCAGGTTTGCAGGCAGGGTTTCTGTGCGGTAGCTGTCATAGTAAGACAGGGCCGCTGAGAATCCTGGTACGGGTACACCGTTTTGTACGGCTACACTGATGACTTCACGAAGTGCATATTGATAGCTTTCCACGATTTCTTTGAAATATGGATCCAATAACAGGTTTGAAAGATTCGATTCACGGTCATACGCTTCTTTGATCTTCTGAAGGAATTGTGCTCGGATGATGCAGCCCCCTCGGAAGATCATGGCGATATCCCCGTATTGGAGATCCCATTTGTACTCGTCAGATGCTGAGCGCATCTGGGCAAAGCCTTGTGCATAGGAACAAATCTTACTCATGTAAAGGGCTTTACGGATGGATTCAACCAGCGCTTTTTTGTCCCCCTGGAAAGATGTTGTATCAGGCCCCTTTAACATTTTGCTTGCTTTCACACGTTCGTCTTTAATGGCCGAGATGAATCTGGCGAAGACAGATTCTGTGATAATTGGCAAGGAAACGCCCAGATCCAGTGCACTCTGGCTCGTCCACTTTCCAGTACCTTTTTGGCCTGCTTTGTCGAGGATGACATCGACCATAGGCTTGCCTGTTTCTTCATCTTTCTTCGTGAAGATGTCAGCCGTGATTTCGATCAGATAGCTATCAAGCTCTCCTTTATTCCAATCGGCAAATACCTCATGCAGCTCATCTGCACTTAAGCCGAGAACATTCTTCATCAGGAAGTAGGATTCGGCAATCAGCTGCATATCTCCGTACTCAATGCCGTTATGAACCATTTTCACATAATGGCCTGCACCGTCAGGACCGATATACGTGGTGCAAGGGTCGCCATTCACTTTCGCTGCGATGTCTTTCAGGATAGGAGCAACAAGATCGTACGCTTCTTTCTGTCCACCAGGCATGATGGAAGGGCCGGTAAGAGCACCTTCTTCTCCACCGGATACTCCTGTACCGATGAAATGAATACCAAGATCGCTTAATTCCTGATTGCGTCGACGGGTATCTTCGAAGAACGTATTACCGCCATCAATCAGGATATCCCCTTTTTCAAGGTAAGGCTTCAATTGTTCGATCGTCGCATCTGTTGCATTTCCTGCTTTAACCATCAGTAGGATTTTCCTTGGTTTTTCAAGGGAATGGACGAACTCTTCTATTGTATATGTAGGAACCACATTCTTCCCTTGGGATTCACTTACCATCTCATCCGTCTTCTCACGGGAACGGTTGAATACAGAGACAGAGTATCCTCTGCTTTCAATATTCCATGCCAGGTTTTTGCCCATTACAGCTAAACCAATGACACCTATTTGTTGTTGAGACATATAATCGACTTCCTTTCATTTATAATGACCTCTTATCATTCACTTTCAAATCGAATATGGCATGCTTGGCTCATAATAGAAAATGAATCCAATTGTTGCTATTATCTGTTTTAGCGCTCTCTTTCAATCTAACAAGAATATAAAAGTGATGCAAATAATCCGATTGAGTGTCGTATGATCTGTCTTAAGATGTCCACTTTCTCCCAAGTCATTCCCTTAAAAAATCTTTGTTGAAGCTTGTATCCTGTTTTGAGTCAAAAGATTTTTTCTTGTTTTTCGCTTTCATTCCCTGGGAGATGGAGTCCTTCCCAAACTTATCCTGAAGCTGAGATACTACTTTGTAGAGCGGTTCCTTTTCGGCCGCTTTTTTATAAGAAAATAAGTCCAGCTGTTCGGTTGCTTCACTTTTTTCCACAATATCCTGAGCCGTCACCCCTAAAAGTCGTACGGGGTCCCCATCCCAGTGTTTTAACAATAGCTCTTTAGCGTAGTGATAGAGATCTTCTTTTTTATAAATTGGGTTCTCAAGCTTCTTGCTTCTCGTAATGGTTTTCCTGAACTTATCCCGAATCATTAGCTGAATTGTCATTCCCAGCACGTCTTTCTGTTGAAGGCGTGAAGAAACTTTGGCACAGAGCTTTTCAACAATCGTTAAAAGCTCGTGTTGATTGGTTGTATCCTTCGGCAATGTAGTGGAATTCCCAACACTTTTATAGTCATAGATCGAATCCGGATTTACATGTCTCCTGTCGATTCCATTGGCACGCTCCTTCAGTCGCAGACCATTGATTCCAAGGAGTGATTTCAGTTGGACATCATTGGCATGGGCAAGATCATGGCAGGTATGGATGCCGAACGAATGCAGCTTCTCCGCTGTCTTCTGTCCAATGCCATGCATTTCAATAACCGGGAGGGGCCACAGCTTCAGAGGGATATCACGCTTTCTTAGGACGGTGATTCCCATGGGCTTCTTCATATCTGAAGCGGTTTTAGCAAGGAACTTATTGGGGGCAACCCCGATGCTGCAAGGGAGGTCGAGCTGCCCTTGATCTGAGATTGGATGTGTGAAGCAATTTGAAGTGGAGTGCCCTTCTCACGAGAATCCGTGATATCCACATAGCCTTCATCAATGGAAACAGGTTCAACTAAATCTGAATATTGCCTGAGGATATCGAACATTCCCTTTGAAGCAGCGCGGTAGCGGTCAAAATTAGGGGGCATGATGATTAGCTTTGGACACAGCTTCCTGGCTTCCCAAAGAGGCATCGTCGTCTTCACCCCAAAGCTTCTTGCTTCGTAGCTGCATGTGACGATAATGCCCCGTCTCTCTTCAGGATTCCCCGCAATAGCCAATGGTTTGCCTTTCAAGGTTGGATCAAAAGCCATTTCAACCGAGGCATAAAAGCTATTCATATCAACATGTAGAATCACTCGTCCGTTTTTGGGATAATGTGAGTTCATGATCAATCGCGTCTTTCTTAGTCTAGTTTTGAAGTGATTTTTGCTCGTTCACGTAATCTTTTATTTCTTTTATACCTTCCAGGCTCCCAACTAAAACATCAGGGTCGATCTGAGTGATCATCGAGTCATCAAGGTTGATGATACCTGAAAAGTAGTTTGTTTTGGAATAGGCGAGTAATCCGACATTCGTGAACGAATCTGCAGAAACTTCAAGGATCTCTTTAGCTCCCTTTACGACCAGGCCAACCTGCATCGTTTGTGTGTGAACGACAAGAAGAAACATCCCGGCAGCATTCTCTACAGAAGTGTTGTATAGGATATCGGCTAAATCCAGAGCCGGGATCAGCTCTCCCCTCACCTTGACAAGCCCCAGTACAAATGAAGGCAGATGTGGGATGGATCTTACTTCTTCCACTCTTTCAATCGATACTACGTTCTCAATCGGTAAACAATACTCTTCCTTTCCTGCATGAAACACAACGACTTTCGGCATAGCAAAATATCCCCTCTCAAACATTCTCTTATGTATACTACAAATGTACCATATTCCGAAATAATTTGGTGTTGGTTTCGGAATAAGAAAACGCCCACGAACAAAGGAATCCCCTTTGTTTGTGGACATTTGATTCTATGGCTGATACCCTGTGTCCAGCTTCTGCGGCTAGGTTCTAGAGGTCATATCTATATGGACCAAAAAGGCAAAGAACGCCTTTCCGGTCGATTCAGCTTATGCCTGTCGCCCCAGGGCGAGCCCCTTCCGCTTTTCTTTGTCTAGCTCCAGGGGCTTGGGGCTCGGGGTCATAAGCTATATCGACCAAAAAGGCAAAGAACGCCTTTCCGGTCGATTTAGCTTATGCCTGTCGCCCCAGGGCGAGCCCCTTCCGCTTTTCTATTCCCCTGCTACTTCCTGGATGATGGCTACAACCATTTCAGAGAGTTTGTTCAGTTCTTCGACTGGCATTCTTTCGTTCTTCGTATGGATTTCTTCATATCCTACTGCCAGATTGACAGTCGGCACTCCAAAGCCTGCGATTACGTTTGCATCGCTTCCACCGCCGCTTGTAAGAAGCTCGCTTGGGCGTCCGATCTTCTTCGCCGCACGTTTCGCTACTTCCACAACTTCGTCACCGTCTTTGAACTTGAAGCCAGGATACATCACCTGTACTTCAACTTCTGCTTTTCCACCCATTTCTTCTGCAACAGATTCGAATGCAGTTTTCATCTTTTCTACTTGGGCTTCCATTTTTTCTGGGACCAGTGAGCGTGCTTCTGCCAGGATATCTGCTTGTTCACAAACGATATTGGTTGCTTTTCCACCTTCGAAGCGCCCAATATTAGCTGTTGTTTCTTCGTCGATACGGCCAAGTGGCATCTTGGAAATGGCTTTCGCTGCAATGGTGATCGCAGAAACGCCTTTTTCAGGAGCAACACCGGCATGTGCGGTCTTTCCATAAATCGTCGCTCTTACTTTTGCTTGAGTAGGTGCAGCCACGATGATGTTTCCTACTTTTCCATCACTATCAAGGGCGAAACCGTATTTCGCTTTTACCAGAGAAGGATCCAGTGCTTTCGCTCCGACTAATCCGGACTCTTCCCCAACTGTAATGATGAACTGAATGTCACCGTGCGGGATATCGTTTTCTTTAAGAACACGAACGGATTCAAGCATCGTCGCAAGCCCCGCCTTATCATCGGCCCCAAGAATCGTCGTACCGTCAGAGTATACATAACCATCCTCTTTAAGTGTCGGTTTGACTCCTTTCGCAGGAACGACCGTATCCATATGGGAAGTAAAGTAGATTGTATCGACGCCTTCTTTATTCCCTTTAAGCGTACAAATCAGATTACCGGCACCATGCCCGGTTTCCCCCATGGTGTCATCTTCAAACACATCCACACCAAGATCAGAGAATTTTTGTTTTAAGACTTTCGCGATTTCGGCTTCTTCTTTCGTTTCCGAATCGATTTGGACCAATTCCAGGAATTCATTCAGTAAACGTTCATGATTAATCATCTAACAGACCTCCACAAATATGTATTCACTCCTCTAGTATAGCGTGAATAACGAGGTTCAACAAATATGACCGCTCCTATAATGGAATATTTCCATGTTTTTTCTTCGGTCTGTCTTCCCGTTTGTTTCTCATCATTTCAAGTCCTTGAATCAATTTAATGCGGGTTTCACGAGGATCGATGACATCATCCACCATTCCCCGGGACGCGGCTACATATGGATTCGCAAATTTCTCACGGTACTCTTCTATTTTCTGCTCACGGAGCTGCTCAGGATTGTCACTTCCGGCTATTTCTCTCGCAAAAATGATATTTGCCGCTCCCTGAGGTCCCATGACGGCAATCTCCGCATTCGGCCATGCGAATACCAAATCCGCCCCGATGGACTTACTATTAAGGGCAACATATGCTCCTCCATAAGCTTTTCGTAAGATTACCGTCATTTTTGGTACCGTGGCTTCTGAATAAGCATACAGGATTTTAGCACCGTGGCGGATGATTCCCCCATGTTCCTGCTTAATGCCAGGGAAGAATCCGGTAACGTCCTCAAAGGTGATCAGTGGGATGTTGAATGAATCACAGAATCGGATAAAGCGGGCGGCTTTGTCGGATGAATCGATGTCGAGTCCCCCTGCCATGAATTTAGGCTGGTTACAGACAAGACCGACAACCTCCCCTTTCATGCGGGCCAATCCTACGACGATATTTTTTGCGAATTCTTTTTGAACTTCCATGAAACTCCCTTCATCCACGATTTCATTGATGACGATACGAACGTCGTATGGACGGATGGCATCGAATGGGATCAGGTCCGTTACATTTGCACGATAATCATCTTCTTCCTCCACCTCTATACGCGGAGGCTTCTCTTCATTATTTTGCGGCAGGTAGGATAATAATCTACGAACATCAAAGAGAACATCTTCTTCTGTTTTCCCCCGAAAATGGGCGTTCCCGCTGATGGAGTTATGAACCTTGGCTCCCCCTAAATCTTCAGAGCTTATCTTCTCACCTGTGACAGTCTCGATGACTTTAGGTCCTGTGATGAACATTTGACTTGTATCGTCCACCATAAATACGAAATCCGTGATGGCAGGTGAATAGACTGCCCCTCCTGCGCAAGGTCCCATAATGATGGAAATTTGAGGAATGACTCCTGAATAGATGGAATTCCGATAAAAAATATGACCGTATCCATCGAGGGAAACGACCCCTTCCTGGATTCTTGCGCCGCCGGAATCATTCAGTCCGATAAAAGGGGCACCGTTTTTCACGGCAAGGTCCATGACATGAGAAATTTTCTTGGCATGCATTTCCCCAAGAGCACCGCCAAATACCGTAAAATCCTGAGAAAATAAGTAGATTGGTTTCCCATCGACTTTTCCATAGCCCGTTACAACCCCGTCCCCTGGCCCCTGAACCCCATCGAGGCCAAAGTCTGAACAGCGATGTTCGATAAATGGATTCAATTCAACGAAGCTGCCTGGATCCACTAAAAGATCGATTCTTTCTCTTGCGGTAAGTTTCCCTTTTTCGTGTTGCTTATCTATCTTTTCATCTCCACCGCCGAGTTCCACTTCCCGTCTCTTGTCATAAAGTTCATTGATCTTTTCATAAATATCCATTATGATAACTCCCCCTTGATGTTTGATTTATCACAAAGCTCATATAATACCCCGTGAGCAGATTTAGGATGCAAGAAAGCAACGGCAGCTCCTCCAGCTCCCGTTTTTGGTGTTTCGTTGATCATCCTGACGCCTTTGGTTTGGAGTTCCTTGATTCGTTCTTCAATTCCTTCAACACCAAAGGCAATATGGTGAATGCCTTCGCCCTTCTTTTCGATGAACGTGGCAATCGGGCTTTCATTATGTAGTGGCTCAAGTAACTCAAGCTTAATATTTCCACCATCCATAAATGCTACCTTCACCCCTTGATTACCGACTTCTTCAATCTTAGCAAGGGAAAGGCCAAGAGTATCTTTGTAAAATGGAAGCACATTTTCTATCGATGATACTGCTATTCCAATATGATCTACCTTTTTCATCCCTATCATCCCCCTGTTGTTTACATGTTCCACCCATATAGTATTCCATACATGTTGTCGAATTTCCTCCTATTCAGCCGAATAAATAAAGCGTTTTCTTTTATCGGGATGGTTGTCTTCTCTCACTATTCACGATAAAATAGAGTAGAAAATCATCTCATGCTAAGGTGGGAGAATGGAGCGATACAATGGGTAATAAAAAAATTCAAAAAATAATTGTATTTGTCATGCTGTTTGCCATGATTGCCTCGACGATCATGGCCGGTCTGACTTTCTTACTATAGTAACAAAAAAAAGGATCTGCTTTTCGACCATGTCGACGAGCAGATCCTTTTTTTTGGCTTTCGAATGTTGAGAGAAGGCAGGGCTTCAGCTGAGAGCTTTGACCCTTATTTTAATGCCCCATGTTTACTCCCGAGTTGATTGAAGCTTTTCTTCGTTTTTACAACGAGGACCTTGGTTCCCAAGGGGACTCCATCGAACAGGGATTCTACATGTTGGTTATTCATGCGTATGCATCCGTTTGAGAGGTACCTTCCTATACTGGTAGGTTGATTTGTCCCGTGGATCCCGTATATCCTTCCGTCCGTCCCTTCTGCATCAAATCCGATCCACCTTGTTCCTAGTGGATTCCTTGGGTCTCCCCCTGGAATATCCTTTTTACGATAATAAGGGTTTTTCGCTTTAACCGTGACATTGAACAAGCCTTCCGGAGTGAGGTTCATGGTTTTCCCCGTCGCCACCGGGAAGGTTCCCTTGATTTCACCATCATCAATATAAGCCAGTTGATTGTTCTCCTTATTCACGATGATAAACGGATCTCCCGGAACCGGGTTCCTTCCCAGGGGCCAGATTGGAGAGGCGAACAATATAAGAGCAAGAAGCAGACGCATCCTATCACCTTTTTCATGTTTTAGGTGTAGTTTACTTCTCTTGCTTCATTTTCATCCTTCTTTATACCTTTAAATGAGCTTTTCAGCAGGAGGTATTGCTCCATTTCCTGAACAAACTGATAAAGGGCGGCACGGGTCTCAAATTCTTCCCTCGTCTTTGGTAAATCCATTTGCTCAAACTCTACTTTCATGTCGTACAATTTCTTCAAGTAAAACAGAGCCGTATTCCCCGGATGAATATGTTCGCTAAGCTCTTCGAGAAACTCGGCAATGCGCTGTCCCTGCTCCACTGTGAACGATATGGAGGTGGCAATGGGCAGAATTCGCTGGAGAATTTCAAATTGCTTCTCCCTCATTTTAAAATACAAATAGTATAAGTTCTCGTCCCGTAAAAAGTGGTTCTCAACATCTTTAAATGCAATCGTCTTCGCCTCTTTAAGCAATTGTTCTGTTTCTGTTATTTCCTTGCCATCCCACTGGCTGTCATGGGTTCGTAAATAATTGATCATCTCGCAGAACATCTTATAAAAATTTGCTTCGATCCTCTCTTGATACTCAATCATTTGTTTATCGACACTCGGCATATAGAGGTTCATAAGAAGAGCAATCCCGATTCCGATCACGATGATCCCGAGTTCATTTTGAAAAAGTCCCAGGGTGACGTTCCCTGCTGAATAAATATGTAGAATAATAACGGAACTGGTGACGATTCCTTCCTTGATGTTCAAGGCAACGGTGATCGGAATGAACACGAGTAACAATAATCCTATGATGGCAGGATGATAGGACAGAAACTCAAAGAACACGGCAGAAATGAGCATGGCGATCACGCATGCCAGGAAACGGCTCCAAGATGCGTTTACCGATTTCTTCTTTGTATTTTGAATGCACAGAATCGTCAAGATCCCGGCAGATACAAAGTTATCCAGTTGAAACCACTGTGCAATGCTGATTGCCGCTGCTGTGCCAATCCCAGTCTTAAGTGTTCGATAACCGATTCGAAACATTCTTTTTTTCTCCTAACTCTTTCAAGTTTAGCTTCTTTAGAATACCATAATTCCCTGGAACATAAAAAAAGGATGAACGAGAGATCCGTTCATCCTCCAGCTTTCACACTATTTTTTCAAGAAATTCCTTCCCACGTTCGCTTTGCGGGTTGGAGAAGAACGAAAGCGGCTCTCCTTCTTCCACGATATTTCCATCATCCATGAACAAGACCCGGTCTGCCACCTCTCTGGCGAACCCCATTTCATGAGTCACGATGATCATCGTCATTCCCGTATGAGCAAGAGATTTCATGACTTCAAGGACCTCTTTCACCATTTCCGGATCCAGGGCTGAAGTCGGTTCATCAAACAGCATCACTTTCGGTTCCATGGCAAGCGCTCTGGCAATCGCCACACGCTGCTTTTGACCACCTGATAAACGGGCAGGGAATTCGCTGCTCTTTTCTTTTAAGCCGACCTTCATCATGAGGTCCGTCCCCAGTTTTTTAGCGTCTGCTCTATTTAGACCCTTCACTTTCACTGGAGCATATATCACGTTTTCTAAGGCGGTCATATGTGGAAAGAGGTGAAAATGTTGGAATACCATGCCTACGTCCTGTCTCACCCTACTGATGTTCTTCCCGTTGACAAGTTCATCTTCAAAGTATATATCACCTGTAGAGGGTTCTTCTAATTGATTCAGACAGCGTAGCAAGGTCGATTTACCTGAACCTGAAGGTCCGATCAATGCGACAACCTCCCCCTTTTTTACTGAGAAATCGATCCCTTTCAACACCGAAAGTTTTCCGAATGATTTCGTAATTTTTTCTGCTTTAATCATTTGTACGCAGTCTCCCTTCCACGACTTTTCCTAATAAGGTCAGAACCATGACAAGAACATAATAGATCAGTCCTGCAAATAGAAGAGGTTCGAAAAAGGAATACAAATCACTTCCGACCATATACGACCGTCTCATGACATCGGCAGCTCCGATGACGGTAACGATGGCAGATTCCTTAGTCAGGGTAATGAATTCATTCATCAGTGCAGGCAAGATATTTTTAATCGCCTGGGGCAGGATCACATCTTTCATCATCAATGGATACGGCACCCCGAGAGCCATTGCCGCTTCCTTTTGGCCTTTTTCCACTGCATTGATTCCCGCACGGATGATTTCTGATATATAAGCAGCCGAATTAAGAGAAAATGACAGAATGGCTGCTGTATGCGGTTCAATCTGTGTTCCAAAAAGCTGGGGTGAACCATAAAAGATAATCATTAATTGAAGGACCAAAGGCGTCCCCCGAAAAATCGATGTATAAATGTCTGCAAGCAATATCAACGGTTTAATGGAACTTATTTTACAAAGGGCAAGAGCGATACCGAAAGCAAATCCAAGTACCCCTGACAGCCCTACAATTTTCAGTGTGACCTTCAACCCTTCCAGAATAAAGGGAATGGAAGGAACCAGTTGTTCAAAATCCAGCGGCATTTTCAGTCTCCTCCAAGCGTATGATTGTTTCTATAAATGGGAAGGACTAACCGAATGAGAGGTTAGTCCTTCACTACACTACTGTTCTCCGTCAAACCACTTTTCAGCAAGTTTCTCCAACTCACCATTTTCTTTGAGCTTCTTTAAAGCTGCATTGAATTCACTTGTAAGCTCACTGTTCTTAGGAAGCGCAACGGCTGAACCTGCCTCCTCTTCATCCACATTCATCGTATGTCCTTGAAGCTCATCATGTTTATCCAGATAGCCGTTTGCCACAGTGTTTTCAATGATGATGGCATCAAAACGCCCATTTTGAAGATCCTGTATCAATTCAGGGATGCGGTCACGTGTATCAACCTTTAGTTGGATTGATTTCGAAAGTTCCTCAGCTGCATCCTGTTGGATGGATCCCAGTTGAACGCCTACGGTTTTCCCGTCAAGATCCTTTTCACTTTGAATCCCAGCCTCTGTAGTGGAGATGATCATATCTTGTGCCGTGTAGTAAACGTCACTGAAGTCCACATTCTTTTGTCGCTCTGGAGTTGGGGTCATGGCCGATAATACGAAGTCCACCTGACCAGTCTTAAGGGCTGAGATCAATCCACTGAATTCCATATCCTTGATTTCGATTTCATGTCCCATTTCTTTTGCCAGCATATTGGCTAAGTCAATGTCGTACCCAATGATTTCATCACTGTGGGCAGTGTCCACATATTCAAATGGTTTATAGTCCGCAGACGTACCCATGATTAATTTCTTGGATTCTCCTAAAGCGGTATCTGCTTCTTCACCAGCACCACAAGCAGCCAGGGAAGCAGAAACAATCATTAATAAAAGAAAAGATAATAGCTTTTTCATTTTCGTTCCTCCTAGAAGTTTTGTATAAATATAATATATTTTGCATATCAATTACTATATTCGTATTTTAACAGAGATGAATTATTATGCAATACTTTTTATAATTATTAGTAAATATCTTTTTATTCTGAAAATTTTCGAGTTTACATCAATGGGATCTTCTGCTTTTAGAACTGAGAGCATTCTACAATATACAACTATTATGCATATTTCCATACGCTCTATCATCCACCTTTCCTTATGACAATATAAAAAAAGAGCCCGTCTAGGTTCTCTCATGAATACAGAGAGGAACCTGACAGGCTCTTTATTTCACTTATACTTCTTCACAATACTGATCGAAGTAAGATTGCAGTTTGTTCACTACAGACATTGGATCATGACCTTCAATTTCGTGTCTTTCAACCATCGTCAAAAGCTTTCCGTCTTTCAATAAAGCGAAGGACGGTGAAGATGGAGGGTAGCCGGTGAAGTAGTTGCGCGCTTTCGCAGTGGCTTCTTTATCCTGTCCGGCGAAAACTGTTACAAGCTGATCCGGACGTTTATCGAAATGAATGGAATGGGCTGCTGCTGGACGTGCAATCCCTCCTGCACAACCACATACAGAATTGATCATCACAAGTGTCGTACCTTCTTTTGAGAAAGCTTGATCTACTTCTTCCTCTGTTGTCAGCTGGGTATAACCAGCTGTTTCGATTTCCTGACGTGCCTGACGGACAACATCATTCATTAGCAAATTGAAATCTATATCCATGTTTGAACTCTCCTTTTATCGATGACTTAATCATTCTCCATAAATTGAAGGGATTAGATGTACCCCTATCATACCAATTTCAAACCATATCTTTCAATTAAAATTGATTCTTCCTGTCAATACATTGATTCTTTATATCGTTTCAACAATTCCTCCACTGCCTGGGAAGTCGTGAAGTCCCCTGTTTTCACCCGATTTTCCACACCGGGAAGGGAGGACTTAATGTCTTTATGAAAAAAGAAGTCCGAGAGAATCCTTTCTTTCAACATGGTATGGAACCATTCCTGCTTTTGAAAGAGTCGTCTCTCCTCAAAGACACCTTGTGCCTTGGTTTGCTTTTCGAACTGTTTAACCACATCCCATATTTCTTTCAATCCTTCATTTTTCAAAGCAGAACAGGTATATGCTTCGGAACTCCAGCCTTTTGTTGCCGGAGCCAGGAAGTGAAGAATCTGGTTGAGCTCTCTTTTGGTTTTCTCAGCGAGTGGCTTATTCTCTCCATCGGCTTTATTCACAAGCAAGGCGTCGGCAAGCTCCATGATTCCTTTTTTTCATTCCTTGCAGCTCATCCCCGGCGCCTGTGATAACGAGCAACAGGAAGAAGTCGACCATCTGCCTTACCATGACTTCACTTTGTCCAACCCCGACTGTTTCGATGATGATGAGGTCGTACCCTGCTGCTTCACATAAGAGGAGGGTTTCATTGGTTTTTCGATGGACCCCGCCAAGGGTTCCTGCGGTCGGGGAGGGTCTGACAAAAGCAAGGGGGTTCTTGGATAACTGTTCCATCCTTGTTTTATCCCCCAATATGCTTCCCCCCGGAAATGGAGGAGCTGGGGTCGATGGCAAGGACCGCTACACGGAGCCCTTCCTCACATAACATTTCCCCGAACTGTTCGATAAAAGTACTTTTCCCTGCACCCGGAACACCTGTGATCCCGATCCGGAAGCTTTTACCCGTATGGGGCAGAAGCTCCTGCAGCAGTTCCTGCCCCAATGCATAATGCTCTTCTGCATTGCTTTCAATCAGCGTGATGGCTTTCGCTAAATAGCTGCGGTCTCCATTCAGGATCCCGTTTTTTAATTCACTTATGGAAACAGGTTCTTTTCTCTTTTTAACAAACCGCTTCTTTCTTTCCGGCTGATGCTCAGTCATTATTCAGCCACTTCCTCATAGCCCAGCACTTCATAAATTTCTTTTATCACCTTTTGTGCAGCCACGGGAATGATCGTTCCTGGACCAAAGACGGCCGAGGCACCGTTGTTTAATAGGAAGTCATAGTCCTTGGCGGGAATCACTCCACCAATGACAACCAGGATGTCTTCCCTGCCGAGTTTCTTCAGTTCCCTTATTAATTGGGGCAGAAGCGTTTTATGACCTGCGGCCAATGAACTTACACCGATGACATGTACATCATTTTCAACTGCTTGAAGAGCTGTTTCTTCAGGCGTTTGGAACAACGGTCCGATGTCCACATCAAATCCAAGATCGGCAAATGCCGTACTGATGACTTTGGCTCCCCCCTGTCATGTCCGTCTTGTCCCATCTTCGCTATAAGAATTCGCGGTCTTCTTCCTTCATTTTCTAAAAATTCTTCCGTCATCTCTTTTACGATATTGATTTCCTGCTCATTTGAAAAATTCGAGCTGTACACCCCGCTTATACTGCGTATCGTTGCTTTATGTCTTCCTGATACTTTTTCTATCGCATCGGAGATTTCTCCTAAAGTGGCGCGTGCCCTTGCTGCCTCAACCGCTTTTTCAAGGAGGTTTCCTTCCCCTGTCTCCGCAGCGTGAGTCAAAGCTTCAAGGGTTTCAATGACCCTCCTTTCATTCCTTTCCTCTCTAAGCGTTTGAATCCGCTCAATCTGCTTTTGTCTTACAATCGTATTGTCGATGTCCAGCGTATCAATCGGATCTTCCTTTTCAAGGCGGTATTTGTTCACCCCGATGATGGACTCATCCCCTGAATCGATCATCGCTTGTCTTCTGGCAGCCGCTTCCTCGATGCGCATCTTTGGTAGGCCCGTTTCAATCGCCTTTGTCATGCCACCCAATTCTTCTATTTCTTCAATATGCGCCCATGCCTTTTCCATCAGTTGATCTGTTAACGTCTCTACATAATGGGAGCCAGCCCATGGGTCGATCACTTTCGTAATACCTGTTTCTTCTTGAAGATACAGCTGTGTGTTACGGGCGATTCTGGCAGAAAAGTCTGTCGGAAGCGCAATCGCTTCATCCAAGGCATTTGTATGAAGAGATTGCGTGTGGCCCATCGCCGCTGCATGGGCTTCTAGCAGGGTACGAATGACATTATTATACGGATCCTGCTCCGTCAAACTCCATCCGGACGTCTGGGAATGGGTTCTTAACGCCATTGATTTAGGATTCTGAGGATGGAACGTCTTCATCATTTTCGCCCAGATTCTCCTTGCAGCCCTCATCTTGGCCACTTCCATAAAATAATTCATGCCAATGGCCCAGAAGAATGAAAGTCTCGGTGCAAAGGAATCGATGTCAATCCCAGCCTTGAGCCCGGTCCTGACATACTCAAGACCATCTGCCAACGTATAGGCAAGCTCAATATCAGCAGGTGCTCCAGCTTCTTGCATGTGATACCCTGAAATACTGATACTATTAAACTTAGGCATATGAGTGGACGTATACTCGAAAATATCCGCAATGATTTTCATGGATGTTTCAGGCGGGTAGATATATGTATTCCGTACCATGTATTCTTTCAAAATATCATTTTGGATTGTACCGGACAGCTTTTCCTGTGAAACCCCCTGCTCCTCTGCTGTCACGATGTAAAAGGCTAGAATGGGCAGCACGGCACCGTTCATGGTCATGGATACAGACATCTGATCGAGAGGAATGCCGTCAAAGAGAATTTTCATGTCCAGAATGGAGTCAATGGCCACTCCCGCTTTCCCTACATCTCCTACAACCCTTGGATGATCAGAGTCATATCCACGGTGGGTGGCTAAATCAAAAGCTACGGACAGTCCTTTCTGTCCCATACTTAAGTTCCTCCTATAGAAAGCATTGCTTTCTTCTGCAGTCGAAAACCCAGCATATTGCCTTACTGTCCACGGACGATTCACATACATCGTCGGATAAGGTCCCCTTGTGAATGGAGCGAGACCAGGTAGATCTTCTCTGTGAGTAAGATGAGTTGTGTCTTCCTCAGAATAAAGAGATTTTATCATGATCTTTTCATTCGTCTCGTACGTTTCTTCCGACAAGGAAACCTTCCTCGGTCTTTCTTCATTCGAATACGGGTTGATATGTTGCCAGTCAGGCTTCTTCACTGTCTTTCCCCTCCTCCCAGATGGTTAATAATTCATCCAGTTTTTCAAGTAAGTTCTGTTTAGAGTAAATGGATCCATTCAATCCCATCCGGGCCCAATCAGCTCTGTTTTTTTCAGGGATACTCCCTGCTATGTCGACCACACTGGCAGAATCTATTTGGAGGATGGATTCTAAAATCATGGATAATTTATCGAGATACTCTCCATCAGCCCCACAAACCACATAGTACGGGAAGCGGGTTTCTTCTACAAATTGGAGAACATCTTCTTTAGAGAAACACTCTTTACTCTGAAGTGCGTGAATGCCGCCTGTTGATAAAACCCCTTTCACAAAATCAGCACGTGGCTTATGGGATTTCAATTCGCCTAATCCGATTAGCCCTGCCGTTGGTTTACCTGCCAACCTAGATGCCCTTTCTCTTAATCTTTCAAAAGGAAGGGACAATCGCTCATGTTTTGTTGGTGCTGCGGCTTTAAAGGTTTCCTCAAGATTTGAATAGATATTCGTTCCGATCATGGAGTTTTTTCTACGGGCCAGATCCTGAATGCGGCAGTCCTTTACCCTTTCTATCTTTTCCTCGATCGAACCATTTTTAAGACAGACTATCATGCCGCCTTCCGCTTCAACCTGTTGAAACTCCTTCCACGCAAGCTTTCCTACTTCCTCAGATAACCACTCAACATAGAAAGACCCGCCTCCTGGATCAACCACTTTATCCAAGTGGGCTTCTTCACCAAGGATCAGTTGGGTATTTCGGGCAATTCTTTCTGAAAGGGGATTGACTTCCCCATGCACATCATCAAAAGGATCAACGATAAGATAATCGATTCCTGCCAGTATGGCAGAAAACGCTTCACCACCAGAGCGAAGCATATTGACATACGGATCAAGGGCCGATTTGTTAAGTCGGGAGGTTTCCACACTGCAACTGACAGATTTAGCTCTTACTTGCTCTGAAAGTCCATAGGAAGATAATATCTGTTGCCACAATCTCTTAAAGGCTCTGATTTTGGCCATTTCCATAAAGAATTGACTGCCTACAGCAAAATGGAAGTGCATCTTTCCTGCAATCTTTTCAACAGTCCACCCTTTTTGTTGAAGTGCTTCAATATAGGCAACCCCTTCGCAAAGGGCATAGGCCAATTCCTGTGTGGCACTGGCTCCTTTATTATGGTAAGGTGCAGTATTGATCAGAATGGTCTTCAGGCTTGGCAGGTGTTGATCTGCCTCCTCTACCAGCCCCAACCAGTCTTCCAAACCGTCTTCCCGGATTTCAGATAGCGGATCAAAGCCTATTACTCCTTTGATTCCCGACATTTCTGGAATACCCATCAACCGTTGCAACGAGTAGACAGCCTCTTTTTCAAGGGAAAAAACAGGCATGTCCATACCAATGAAATGCTTCATAAATGTTTCGAACCCATTGGTAAAGTCTAATCTCCTTGCAGAGAATGAAAGACAGTTTTGTCCCCGGGATAGTGCCTCCTTCACTGCTGAAGTGAGTTCTTCCCATGAAGTCCTTCTTATCATTTGAGCGATGAACCATTTTGGACCCGGCTCCAGCTTCCCCTCTGCATTCGGAATATAGGCACCGACTCGATCTACTACAGGCAGATCTTCTTTTGTGTATAACGGTTTGAGCTCAATATTTTCGTAGGTTTTTGTATGTAAAGTATGGATTTCCCTTCCCTTTAATGCCTTTTCGGCAGCATCCTGCCAGTCTGCAAGTGTTAAAGGCGTGAATGATTGATCTTTCATATCAGTAAGCTTCATAGTACCCCTCTTTCAACGCGCATGATTGTAATCGTTTACATATTTGCATAAATCATTTTCAAGAACGCTCATAGAAAATTCAAAATGTTTATACTAATGCTATTTCAGTATATAAAAAAAACCGCATCACTTCAATCTATCTGTAGAATGAGTAATGAAGAAAGCACTTTCTTCCAATGAATGGGTCCTGAGAGGCCTCCCATTCTCATCGAACTAAAAATAAGGACTAACCACCCCTGGTCAGTCCTTATTTTTCTTAATAAACAGATGTATTTTCTTTTGATGTGTTTTCTAGAATTTCTTTTACACGCTGTAAAAATCTTCCACATACTAATCCATCCAGTACGCGGTGATCAAGGGACATACATAGGTTGACCATATCTCGGACGGCAATCATACCATTATTCATAACAACTGGACGTTTGACGATTGATTCCACTTGAAGAATGGCGGCTTGGGGATAATTGATAATACCCATGGATTGTACCGAACCAAAAGACCCTGTGTTATTTACCGTAAATGTGCCTCCCTGCATATCCTGAGAAGTTAATTTACCACTGCGGACCTTTCCTGCAAGCTCGGTGATTTCCCGTGCGATTCCTTTGATCGTTTTTTCATCAGCATTTTTGATTACAGGAACATATAACGCATCGTCAGTTGCTACAGCGATGGAAAGATTGATATCTTTTTTTCTGTACAATCTTATCCCCTGCCCACATGGAATTGATTTGTGGATATTCTTTAAGGGCCTGTGCCACAGCTTTCACGAAGAAAGCGAAGAATGTCAGGTTAAACCCTTCACGCTGCTTGAACTCTGTCTTTAGTGAATTTCTGTAGTCAACGAGATTGGTTACATCCACTTCCATCATCGTCCAGGCATGCGGCGCTTCATGCTTACTGCGAACCATGTTGGAAGCAATGGCTTTCCTGATACCTGAAACCGGAATTTCGATATCACCAGGTACGACAGGAACATTGACTGCAGGTGCCGATGGCTTAGCTGGCTGTTCCGGAGCCGCCTCTTTCACAGGGGCTTGTTGTGGAGCCGGTGTTTCAGCCTTAGCTTCAGGAGTATCTCCTGCCTTCGGAATAGAACCTGATTCAATGATTTTCTTAAGATCCTTACGAGTGATGCGGCCGCCGTTCCCTGTGCCTTCCACTTGGTTCAGATCAATGTCATGTTCTTGAGATAGTTTTAATACTGCCGGAGAATACCTTGCTTTATTTCCGCTATCTTTATTTGTTGACTTCTTATTTGGTGCAGATTGCTGTGATTCTTTCGATGCCTTTTCAGGTTCTTCTTTCGGAGATTGTTCAGCAGGTGCAGAGCCGCCACCTTCCACTTCAATGGAGCAGATGATTTCGCCGACTTCAAGAGTGTCTCCCTCTTCAGCAATCAATTCTTTAATGGTACCTGTAAACGATGATGGTACTTCTGCATTCACTTTATCCGTTTGCACTTCTGCAATTGGATCATATTTGTTGACGGTATCACCAGGGGACACCAGCCATTTACTAATAGTACCTTCTGTAACACTTTCCCCTAGCTGAGGCATTTTCATATTTTCAATACCCAATGAGGAACCCTCCTTACTGTTTCGTTTAATTGATATTCACTGTGATTAAAATTCTGCGAGCTCACGCATTGCTTTTTCTACTTTGTCCGGGTTGATCATAAAGTATTTTTCCATTGTAGGCGCATATGGCATAGCAGGTACGTCCGGACCAGCTAAACGTTTCACAGGAGCATCAAGCTCAAATAAACAGTTTTCGGCAATAATGGCAGATACCTCACCCATGATGCTTCCTTCTTTATTATCCTCTGTTACAAGAAGAACTTTTCCTGTTTTAGATGCCGCTTCAATGATTGCCTCTTTATCTAATGGATAAATCGTACGTAAATCCAGGATGTGTGCTTCAATCCCATCTTGAGCTAGCTTTTCAGCCGCTTGAAGGGCAAAATGAACACATAATCCGTATGTGATGACAGTGATATCTTCTCCTTCACGCTTCACATCTGCTTTGCCGATTGGAAGCGTGTAATCATCCTCAGGCACTTCACCTTTGATTAACCGGTACGCACGTTTGTGTTCAAAGAATAATACCGGGTCTTCGTCTCGGATAGCTGCTTTCAATAAGCCTTTCACATCATACGGTGTGGAAGGCATAACAATTTTCAATCCTGGCTGATTGGCGAAAACCGCTTCTACGGATTGAGAGTGATAAAGAGCTCCATGTACTCCACCACCATAAGGAGCACGGATAACCATTGGACAGCTCCAGTCATTGTTTGAACGATAGCGGATACGTGGCTGCCTCTGAAATGATTTGGTTGACTGCAGGCATGATGAAATCAGCAAACTGCATTTCGGCGATCGGCCTCATACCATACATGGCTGCTCCGATTCCAACCCCGGCGATAGCCGATTCAGCGAGAGGTGTATCCAGGACACGATCCTCACCGAATTGATCGTATAATCCGTGAGTCGCCTTAAATACTCCACCTTTTTTTCCCGACGTCTTCTCCGAGAACGAATACTTTCTCGTCACGTTCCATTTCTTCTCTTATTGCCATCGTTACGGCATCAATATATGAAATTACTGGCATGATTGAATTCCCCCTTACTTCTCTTCTGCATAAACATACTTCATCGCTGATTCTGCTTCAGCATATGGAGCGTTCTCTGCATAATCCGTTGCTTCGTTCACGAGCTTCATAATACGATCATTGATTTCTTTCTCGATATCATCATTCATGACGCCGGTTTCTTTCAGATAAGCACCAAACGTGATGATCGGATCATTCGTTTTCGCTTTAGCCACTTCATCTGGAGAACGATAGCTGCGGTCATCATCATCCGAGGAATGAGGAGTTAAACGATAAGAAACCGTTTCAACAAGGGTAGGACCTTCTCCACGACGGCCGCGATCCGCTGCTTCTTTCACAGCTTTATATACTTCGATCGGGTCATTCCCATCAACTGTGATTCCAGGCATTCCATATCCGATCGCACGGTCTGACACTTTCTCACAAGCCAATTGTTTTTCGATGGGAACTGAAATCGCATATTTATTGTTTTCACACATAAAAATGACAGGAAGCTTATGTACACCTGCGAAGTTTGCTCCTTCATGGAAGTCTCCCTGATTGGAGGATCCTTCACCGAATGTCACAAACGTAACAACATCTTTCTTTTCCATTTTTCCCGCTAAGGCAATCCCAACAGCGTGGGGCACTTGGGTCGTTACTGGAGAAGATCCCGTTACGATATTGTTTTTCTTTTGTCCAAAGTGACCAGGCATTTGACGTCCGCCTGAGTTAGGATCTTCTGCTTTCGCAAAGCCTGATAACATTAATTCCTTGGCTGTCATTCCGAATGTCAGTACTACACCCATGTCACGGTAGTATGGGAGTACATAATCCTTCTCACGATCCAAAGCGAAGGCAGCGACCCACCTGAGCTGCTTCCTGACCCTGACATGAAATAACGAACGGAATTTTACCTGAACGGTTCAGTAACCACATGCGCTCATCGATCTTTCTGGCAAGCGGCATGGTTTCATACATTTCTAATACTTTCTCATTGGAAAGCCCTAACGCTTCATGACGATTTTCTGCCATCATTAATTACCTCCTACACAATCTAATGGTTGGAAAGGCAGAGAAAGTCTCTCTGCCTTTTATATTGAATTTCAATGGATATTTGTCCAGCTGTGCCTCCTTGTCCCTCGAGGTCACAATGGATAATTCCCATAAGGCAAAGTACGCCTTTTGGGATTTCCCCATTGTGCTTGTCGGGCCAGTGCAGTCGGCTTCGCTTTTCTGTCCAGCTGTGCCTCCTTGTCCCTCGAGGTCACAATGGATAATTCCCATAAGGCAAAGTACGCCTTTTGGGATTTCCCCATTGTGCTTGTCGGGCCAGTACAGGATTCGCCTTCTTAAGAATGAATCGCCTTACCATCTACTGCCAACGCTGCTTCCCCGATGGCTTCTGAAAGGGATGGATGCGGGTGGATGGTGTGCGCGATTTCCCACGGAGTCGCATCTAATACTTTAGCAAGTCCAGCTTCTGATATCATATCAGTAACGTGAGGACCAATCATGTGCACACCAAGGATGTCATCCGTGTCTTTATCGGCAATGATCTTGACAAAGCCATCCGATTCTCCGTAAACAAGTGCTTTTCCTATTGCTCTGAAGCTGAATTTCCCGACTTTAAGGTTATACCCTTTATCTTTCGCTTCCTGTTCTGTGATTCCCACACTTGCTATTTCGGGGTTGCTGTATATGCACTTCGAAATGAGTGAGTAGTCAATCGGATGAGGGTTTTCATTCGCCAAATGCTCTACCGCCGTAATACCCTCGTGAGAAGCGACATGGGCTAGTTGGAGACCGCCAATCACATCGCCAATTGCGTATATATGAGATTCCTTCGTTTGGAAGAACTCATTCACTTCGATGAATCCCTTTTCCACTTTAATATCTGTGTTTTCTATACCTATGCCTTCAACATTCGCTTGTCTACCGACAGACACAAGAATCTTATCAGCAGTAAAGGACTTTTCTTCTCCTTTGTGCTCCGCTTTAATCGTTACGTTCCCCTCACTTTTCTCAAGTGATTCAGGAAGCACTTTTGCACTTGTCACGATCTTGACGCCTTTTTTCTTCATTAAGCGCTGCATTTCTTTGGAAATTTCATGATCCTCCGTAGGTAGGATCTTATCCGCGTATTCCACAACCGTTACATCCACATCAAAATCTGACAGCATAGAGGCCCACTCGATACCGATGACACCACCCCCAACGATGATGATCGATTTCGGCAGTGATTCAAGTGAAAGCGCTTCATCTGAAGATAATACGAACTCACCATCGATATCAAGACCTGGTAAAGAACGAGGTCTTGAACCTGTTGCGATGATTACGTTCTTAGGAATTAACATGGCGTTCTCTTCTCCGTTGTTCATTTCAACAGAAATGGTACCCGGCATCGGTGAAAAGATCGACGGTCCGAGAATTCGTCCAAGCCCTTCAAATACATCGATCTTCCCTTGTTTCATCAAGTGTTGAACACCTTTATGAAGCTGCTCGACAATCCGGTCTTTTCTGTCTTGGACTTTTGTGAAATCAAGTTCTACGCCGTTGATTTTCACCCCAAAGTCTTCACTGTGTTTAGCTGTAGCGTATACTTCAGCACTCCGAAGAAGGGCTTTACTCGGGATGCATCCTTTGTGTAAGCATGTCCCTCCCAGTTTTCCTTTTTCAACGATTGCTGTTTTTAATCCAAGTTGAGAGGCACGAATGGCGGCTACATAACCACCAGTACCTCCCCCTAGCACGACTAAATCATATTCTTCTGCCAATCTTGAGTCCTCCTTGCTCTTATACTCTCGCTTCTTTTTTCACTTCACCTGGGTATACTTTATAGGTTTCTTCTTTTCGCAATACCCTTAAAGCCCCTTCAGCAAGAGCTTGCAGTTCATTTTCTCCCGGTTGGATCACAACATCTGCTATCCAGTTGATTCGATCACTTATCGCTTTCACAAACTGTTTACCGTAAGCAAGTCCACCTGTTAAGACAATGGCGTCTACCTTTCCATTCAGGACAGCACTGGCTGAGCCGATTTCCTTCGCGATTTGATAGGCCATCGCTTCGTATATGGCTTTGGCATTTTCGTCGCCATTTTCAATCATTTTCTCTACTTTCACCGCATCGTTTGTGCCCAGATAGCCGACCAGACCACCTTGACCAACCAGTTTCTTCATAATTTCATCCCGATAATAATCACCTGAGAAACATAAGTCCACTAAATCTCCAGCTGGAACGGTACCTGCTCTTTCAGGGCTGAAAGGTCCGTCACCATGTAGACCATTGTTCACGTCGACGACTTTGCCATTTCGGTGGGCACCAACGGTAATTCCCCCACCCATGTGGGTGATGATCAGGTTTAAGTCTTCATATTTTTTTCCTATCTGCTTTGCTACTCTTCTTGCCACCGCTTTTTGATTCAAAGCATGGAAAATACTCTTTCTTTCAATGAGAGAAAATCCGGAAACCCTTGCTAATGATTGCAGTTCATCCACTACGACAGGATCGACAATATAAGAAGGAATATTTAATCCAGAGGCAATTTCAAATGCTAATATGCCCCCCAGATTCGACGCATGCTGACCAGAATATCCTTCTTTAAGATCCTTCAGCATGTCTTCGTTCACTAAGTAAGTACCACCTTCGATGGGTCTTAACAAGCCCCCTCGGCCACAAACTGCGCTGAGCTTAGAGATGTTAATCCCCTCTTCATCCAGAGCCTGAAGAATGGTATTCTTTCTGAATTCATATTGATCGATGATCGTTGGAAAATCATTAATCCTTTCTACATCATGACGGATCGTCTTTTCAAAGATAGAACGATCATCATCGAAGACACCAATTTTGGTCGATGTCGAACCGGGATTAATGACTAATATTCGATGTTTGTTTTCGTGCACTGTTGTTACCTCCATTTGGGTAGCTATATTGTAATGTTTGTTCGTAGAAATTTCCCCTATGATAGATAACCCCTTTGTCTTTCTGTGTTCGCTTTAACAGGGAAGAAACGCTCCACTTTTAGTCAAAGTAAAGCGTTATCTCTTCTAATTATCCACGTCTGCTAAGAATATGTTGTCCGTTTTGCAGGAATTGACTTCTAGAACGGCGCATTTTTTCAATTCTTTCTTCTGCCATGCGGTCAGCAGCTACGTATGTTGGCACGTTATCGCGCTTCGCGATTTCGATTACACGCTCAACGTTGTTGTACACTTGCTCTACTTTCTTCATCGCTCTTTCACTATTGTAACCGTATAATTCATCTGCCACGTTTATAACTCCACCTGCATTGATGACATAGTCAGGTGCGTAAACGATACCCATTTCATGGATCGCGTCTCCGTGACGAGTTTCTTTCAGTTGATTATTCGCAGCTCCCGCGATCACTTTTGCTTTAAGCTGTGGAATCGTTTCGTCATTAATGATGGCTCCCAATGCACAAGGCGCAAAGATATCACAATCAACACTGTAAATCTCGTTGATATCTACAGCTTTTGCTCCGAATTCATCAACAGCGCGTTGAACTGCTTCTTTATTTATATCTGTTACGATCAGATTTGCTCCTTCTTCGTGGAGGTGACGGCACATGTTGTATGCAACATTTCCGATTCCTTGAACCGCAATCGTCTTCCCTTCAAGTGAGTCTGTGCCGAATGCTTCTTTAGCTGCAGCTTTGATCCCACGGTATACCCCATAGGCAGTCACTGGGGATGGGTTACCTGAAGAACCAAATGCTGGTGAAATTCCTGTTACATAATCGGTTTCTTCATGGATCAGGTCCATATCAGCCACTGTTGTACCTACATCTTCTGCTGTGATATAACGTCCATTTAGCCCTTGAATGTATCGACCAAAAGCACGGAACATTTCTTCATTCTTATCTTTACGAGGGTCACCGATGATAACGGTCTTCCCTCCACCTAAGTTAAGTCCGGCTGCAGCATTTTTGTACGTCATGCCTTTTGCAAGGCGAAGAGCATCTTCAATTGCCGCTTCTTCAGACTCGTATGTCCACATACGGGTACCGCCTAGGGCAGGTCCAAGTGTCGTGTCGTGGATGGCGATGATCGCTTTTAAGCCTGATGCTTCATCCTGACAAAATACCAATTGTTCATAATCATATTTTTCCATATAGCTGAATATTTTCATTATCATTTCCCCCTGAGCTAGTTAAGTTTGATTAGTACTCTTATTTATTTGAAGCAGAGCATATAGCCAGCGCCAAAGAATATAATTTACTTTCTGCACTGTCTGCCCTGGATGTTAATACGATTGGTGCTTTTGCTCCGGCAATGACGGCACCTACTTTAGCCTTGGCAAAGTAGATCAAAGACTTGTAAAGAGCATTGCCCGTTTCAATATTCGGTACGAGCAGGATATCCGCTTGTCCTGCTACGTCACCCTTAATGCCCTTATGTTCAGCAGCATGCGGAGACACTGCATTGTCAAGCGCTAAAGGACCATCAACTGTACAATTCTTGATCTGCCCTCTTTGATTCATCATTGTGAGAGAGGCGGCATCCACAGTTGCTTGCATGGCTGGATTCACCACTTCAACAGCTGTGATGGGAGCGACCTTTGGATTGTTTACACCGATTGACCGGGCGACCTCGACAGCATTCTCAATAATTTGAGCTTTTTGCTGTAAATCAGGCGAGATATTCATTGCGCATCCGTTACGAATGTTAACTTATCGAATCCTCCCACTTCGAAGGCTGCCACATGTGATAAGACATTACCTGTACGAAGGCCCCATTCTTTGTTTAACACTGCCTTTAATATAACAGCAGTCGGAACATTCCCTTTCATTAATGCACCCGCTTCATTTTCCTTGACAGCCTTTACAGCTAATTCAGCTGCTTTTTGTGAAGAGAACGCGTGTATGATTTTGATACTGCTATGTGATCGAAGCTGAGGTGCGACCTCTTCAATAAGAGAGGAGATTTCTTCTTTATCGCCAAACAATAAAAATTCGGCCATGTTTTTTTCAACTGCCATTGAGACAGCCCCCAGTACTTCTCTATCTTCTGCAGCTGCAACCGCTACAGTGGAGTTTTCTATATGGGTTGCTTTTTCCACTAAAGATTGTAGATTCATGTATGTCGATTCAACCCCTTTATTGTTTGATATTTGGTCCCCAATAAAACACATGCAAGAACCGTGCCAACTTTCAAACCATTGAAACCGCTTTATTATCACGTATTCGAGCATGCAATATATTTCACACTGCGCAAATTATTTCATGCTATTTATTTCAATGTTATATTTTTCAATTTTATAATACAGATTTCGCACCGATATATTTAGTGTTTTGGCAGCTGCAGTTTTGTTACCATTATTCTGCTCTAAAACCTTCAGGATTATCTTTTTTTCATATTGTTCAACCTGGGTTGCCAAATCATTTATTGTGTCCGGCGATTCAGAAGAAACTGCCTGAACACTTCGCTTCGATACATTCTCCAGTTGAGGCAAGTGCTTGCTATCAATCCTAACCTCACTGTAGTTCATAAAGATAATGGCCCTGCCTAACACATTTTCAAGCTCCCTCACATTACCAGGCCAGTGATAGTTCATTAATTTACTCATCGCTTCTTCTGTTACTCCTTCAACATTTCTGCCATAGTCCTGATTGATCTTCGTAATCAGAGCTTCTGAAATAAGGGGAATGTCAGATTTACGATGACGTAATGGAGGAATCTGGATAGGCATTCGATTCAGCCTGTAGTAAAGATCTTCTCTGAATGACCCGTCAGCAATCCCTTTTTCCAGGTTGACATTTGTTGCCGCAATGACCCGTACATTGATTTGAATTGATTTCGTCCCTCCTACCCGGACGATTTCGTTTTCCTGCAGGACCCGGAGCAACTTCGCTTGAGTATTGGCACTCAGTTCTCCAATTTCATCCAAAAAAGATACTCCCATTATTTGCCTCTTCAAACAAGCCCCTCTTACCGCCTCGCTTCGCTCCTGAAAAAGCCCCTTCCTCGTATCCAAACAATTCACTTTCCAATAAGCTTTCTGATAACGCAGCACAATTGACCCGGAGGAATTTATTGAACTTACGGTTACTGGCATTATGTATGGCGTGTGCAAATAATTCCTTGCCCGTTCCGGACTCCCCCCCGGAGAAGAACGGTCGCAGGGGTTTTAGCACCCAGTTTCGCCTGTTCCACCGCAATCATCATTTCCTCAGAATCCCCTATGATATCTTCAAACATATACTTCGCTTCAAGCGTGCGGATGATCCTTCTTGCCCGGTCCAATTCCTGAGTGAGGGACTGTATTTCAGACATATCATGAATCACCCCTACACTTCCTTTAAGCTTACCGTTCACGATAATCGGGGCAACGTTCACGATAACCTCTTTCCGCTTCGGCCCTACACGCATCCTTGTTCCCCTGATTGCTCTTCTCGTCTGCAGGACTTTCAAGTGGATGCTTTCCCCTTCAGAAATGTCTGCCGTCGCAGGTTTACCAATGACTTCATCCTCTGATAGCCCCGTGATCCTTGTATAAGCAGGATTAATCAATATCCCTTTCCCCTCTTCATCTACAACGGATATTGCATCGTCACTGGAATGGATGATCGCTTCAAGCATGGTCTGGATTTCTTTAAGATTGGTTATTTCTTCCGCAAGGTTTACAACTTCTGTGATATCTTTAAATACAGAAAACGCACCTATGATTTCGTCTTGATCCGTTATCATGGGAATGCGATTGGAAATAATTTCCAGACCATTATTCAAGACGACTTCCTGATTGACTTCTGTTCTTCTCGTCTCAATCGTGGTGGTTAATTTACTTTCGGGAATCACATCTGAAATATGCATCCCCACAACAGCATCCTGATCCATCCCAATCATTCGCTCTGCACTTTTATTGTAGAGCATCACATTGCCTTGAATATCTATCCCTACCATTCCATCGTCTGTAGAATTGAAAATGAGATCTCTTTTAAACGATTCACTCGTAAGTTGATGAATGAGGTCTTCCTTTTCTTCAAGAAGCTTTGAAATCAGGAAGGCGACACTACCAGGGATTATGACCGTATTCTTCCCACGCTTTTCCCTGATATCCTCAAACACCTTTTGGTCACCAGTCACTTCAATGACGATGTCTACGGAATCATCCAGAAATTCCTCCCACTCGGTACCTGTTGGTATTCCATGCTCTTTAGCCAACAAGATTCCTGAAGCGTTCTCATTCAGATCCGCCACACCGATCACTTTCATTACGGAAGCTTCGTTCAGGATTCTTAAGATGGCCGTTCCACCTTTGCCGCCACCTACAATTAAGACTTCTTGCAACATTCTTCACCCCGACTATATATACCTGCAATTTTCTTCACACCCATCATGTTACACTACTTTATGAAGCTTGACAATTTTCTAGATGGAGTTAGAATTTGAGTATGGAAATAAAAAAGGAGTTCTTAACCTTATGATTCGTCTTATCGCCCTTATTATTATGTTGATTCCTGGTGCCATGGCCGCACTGGGGATTAAATTGATGAGAGATATGTTATTCGGGATTCTGCAGTCTCCCATACCTTATTTATGGCTGCAATTTGTAATAGGATTTCTATTCTTTATTTGCGGTCTCGGTTTTATTGCCGGTTTCGTCCTGCACCGTGACCGAAAACGGAATAAAGTACAGTCCCGATTCACTAAAAGAAGCTAGCGCAGTGTCCCTACGCTAGCTTCTTTTATGCTCCCTTAACTTCACTGCTCTTTCAGGAAAGTCCGTTACAAATGCTGAACACCCTATTTTCATCAATCTCTCCATCTGGTTAATCTTATTTACCGTATAGGGTCTGACAGCTATACCGTTTCTCATGGATTCCTCAATGATGTAATCGGGGGCAGCCTTTACATTCGGATGTATCGCTTTCGCCCTGATGGATTGTGCGTAAATCCAAGGCATATATAAACCGGATGAGTACAAAGGGGCAATTTCAACTGCAGGCTCCATTCGGTAGCATGCCACAATCGAGTAATGATTAAATGAAGAAATAATGATACGGTTCTCATATCCGAACTCCCTGATTAATTGAATCACTTTTTCTTCCAAGCCTTCGTAATCCATAATGCTGTTTTTCAGCTCAATGTTACAAAGTAAATCATTGCCCTTCAACCACTCGAAAACTTCCCTTAAAGAGGGGACACGATTTTTTTTAAACAATTTACTTTTAAATTTATAATTGGCTTGTAGCTTTTGAATGTCGATAAGCCTGTAGTCTTTAACAAACCCTTTCCCATTTGTGGTACGGTCAACCGTTTCATCATGGATCACGACGATTTCACCATCTTGTGTCAGCTGAACATCCAATTCAATACCGTCTGCCCCTACTCTTTCAGCTTCATAAAATGCTTCCATCGTATTTTCCGGGTGTGTTCCCGCCGAGCCGCGGTGTGCAAAGATTAATGTCATATGTGCACTCCCTTTTCTTAAAATAATCCGATTCAGTATGTACCTTCTCTATGGAATCTCCATGAAATGGCTGTCTACTCCCATTATATACTTATTTCATGTCTCCTCAAAGAATGAACCTTTTAAAAAAAATCCTGAGAAGCTCAGGATTTTTTTGTTCAATCGTAAGGATTACAACTATTAAAACCAACAACATCTTCTTCTGCGGCGACGACGATCTTCAATCCCTCTTACATCGTCTCTGTCACAACGGCGTACAGCTCTACAGAAATCTTCTCCTCTAATAAAGGCTCTTACAGGAACTCTGAAATCATCATCTCTATCACGGAAGCATCCCATTGTCTCACCTCCCTCTTCGCTGCTTTTTCGTTACATGATATCTTATGTATGAATGGACAAGCCGCAAGGGCGTACTCCTACTTTTGAAAAAAAGGGGCGATTGTTACTGAGAAACCGGAGACATGACCGGATGTCCATGCTTAAACAAAAAAACCCTACGCATCCACTTCGGGCCGTAGGGTTTTACCATTGTATTATTCAGTTAAATATGATGGCGGCACTAGTCCTTACCCTTTCATGAAGCCATATGTTCTAAGCGAAGCTTATCAGCGACCATGGCGATGAATTCTGAGTTTGTCGGCTTTGCCTTTGACATACTTACTGTGTATCCAAATAGAGAAGAAATGGAATCAATATTCCCTCTGCTCCATGCCACTTCGATTGCGTGGCGAATGGCCCGTTCCACTCTGGATGCTGTTGTGTTGTATTTTTTGGCAATATCCGGGTAAAGAACCTTGGTGATCGATCCAAGGAGTTCGATATCGTTATAAACCATTGAAATCGCTTCTCTTAAATATAAATAGCCTTTAATATGTGCAGGGACGCCAATCTCGTGGATGATACTGGTGATGCTCGCATCTAAATTTCTTGGTTTCTGCTCTGTATTCATTCTGGATGAGGAAGGTTTTTTGATGATTGAGTTGGTTTTACCGCTGACTTGTCTGATGTGACTCACGAGATTTTCCATATCAAATGGCTTTAGGATAAAGTACGATGCTCCTAGATCGACGGCTTTCTTCGTTACATCTTCTTGACCAAAAGCAGTCAGCATGATGACATTAGGGATGCTCTTTTTTTCACGAAGTCGTTCGAGCACTGCAAGTCCGTCCAAATGAGGCATGATTATATCCAAAACCAGGACATCCGGATACACTTCTTCCAACAAATCTAAACAATCTTGGCCATTATGAGCGATTCCTACCACTTCCATATCTGCTTGTGAAGCAATGTAGTCTTCCAATAATGACGTTAGTTCACGGTTATCATCCACCACACATACTTTAATCGATTTCACTACAGGTTTCCTCCTCAATCCATTTTAATTCATCTCTTTATTTTTATTCTAAATTACTTTTTCGACAATGCAACCTAAATTCCTTTTATTTTTGAAAAAAACATGAAAAATATTATCTTTTCTTTGATTTTCTAAAGTTTTCTTTGTATTTCGACCCTATTCGATATTCCGGAGCTTGTTTGTCGAATAATCTTTATTTTACCAAGAGTATGTGCTTTTTGGCAAACGTATATAGATGCATTCAGCCAAGCGTCACTAAAAAAACCCTCCTACAAGCACCGATTAGGTACTTTAGAGAGGGTTCATTCCTTTTAACTGGCTCGGTTATGATTTTTTTTGTAAATATCGATTCCAGCTTCACTCAACATCCATTCGATGTGTACCCCATATCCGCTCGTGGGGTCATTTACAAAAACATGTGTAACAGCACCGATGACTTTCCCGTTTTGAATGATTGGACTTCCACTCATGCCTTGAACAATTCCACCTGTTTTCTCCAGCAGCTTTGGATCTGTCACTTTCAGAACCATCCCTTTTGTTGCCGGATATTTCTGTGGAATGGTGCTGACAATTTCAATATCGTATATTTCAACATCTTTCCCATCCACCACTGTCAATATCTTAGCAGGTCCTTCCTTCACCTGATGGGATAGAGCAATCGGCATGGGTTTATCCATCAAATCGTTATCGATGGACTGATTCAATTCACCAAAGATGCCAAATGGACTGTTGCGAGTGATATTTCCAATAACATTTCTGTCAGATGAAAACCTGGCTAATTTTTCTCCCGGTTTACCGTCTGTCCCCTTTTGGATGGACGTTACTTCTGAGTGAACGATTTCACCGTTTTCAACCACAATCGGTTTCTTTGTATCCATGTCAGAAATAACGTGGCCAAGGGCACCATATTTCTTGGAACTGGGATCATAGAACGTCATTGTACCTATGCCCGCTGCAGAATCACGTATATACAAGCCTAATTTGTAGTTATTTTCCCCTTTTTCTTTTAGTGGAAGCAATTGAGTCTTTACAGTCTTCTGTTCACGCTTTATCACAACGTCAAGAGAATCGGATTCTTCCCCTGCCTTCTGGACAAAAGGCGCAACATCTGCAAGCTCCTCAATCTTCTTACCATTTATCTCTGTTATCATGTCCCCTACTTGAATTCCGGCTTTTTCTCCGGGTGACATCTTACCCGAATCCGTTTCCACCAGATGATGGCCTACGACTAACACCCCGACTGTATTTAACTTTACCCCGATGGATTGCCCCCCTGGGATCACTTTGAAATCTTTCAGTACCTCTACATCGACTTTCTTAATGGGTAATCCAGCTAATTCAAAGACAACCTCTTCCTTACCTACAGAACTTCCTTGAATGGAGAGCTGACCCGCTTCTTCTTTTAATTGAACATGCTGATTATTAGACGAACCCATCGCCGTAACGGATGCAGCCTTAGGGAGAGCAACTTGATCCCCTTCCATTACCCTTACAGAGTTCGGTGTATTGATAAATTGTTGAACCGGTTCGTAAAAACCAATAAGACAAAGCGAAACAAGGAGAATTCCACCCAGACATTTCCTTAACCAATCTAAACTCAATATATTCACTCTCCTCGCTTCTAATCCACACACACTAACTATTGGCTACAGTCTTAATTTTGCCTTTAAAAGCCACATTTATAACTGGTAATCATGAAAAAAAGCTACCCCAATTGGATAGCTTTTCATGATTCTTTTATGGATCCTGCTAACTGTAACAATTCCTTTGCGTGTTCCAGTGTTAAATCTGTTATTTCCACTCCTGATATCATTCGGGAGATCTCTTGGATTTTCTCCTTCTCCTGAAGTCGCTTTACCATTGTGCTCGTCCTGCCACCAGACAGCTTTTTTGAAATAAACAAGTGACAATCTGCCATGGCAGCTACTTGAGGCAAATGAGAAATACACATCACTTGGGAATGAATGGCTACCTGATAGATTTTTTCAGCTATCGCCTGTGCGACTCTTCCGCTTACTCCTGTATCCACTTCATCAAATATAATAGAGGTAATTCCCTGATGTTTAGAAAAAATCGTCTTCATGGCTAACATAATGCGTGAAAGTTCTCCACCTGATGCAACTTTGGATAATGGCTTCAAGGGCTCACCAGGATTGGTTGATATGTAAAATTCCACGGTATCCCAGCCATCCTTTTTAAAATGTTGGAAGGAAAACGATTCATTCTCCCCACTTTTCACAAAACGAACTTCGAATTTCGTTTTATCCATGTATAGTTGCTTTAATTGCTCGTGAATGCTTACAGTTAATTTTTTTGCCCAGCGCTTTCTTGTCTGGGTGAGGTTTTTAGCCTCTAATGATAAGTCTTTCTCGAGTGACTGCAATTTACTCTGCAAATGTTCCACATGGGAATCTTTGTTCATAATGGTTTCTATTTCTTCTTCAATCTTTGAACTATAAGTCAAAATTTCTTCTACAGAAGATCCATACTTTCTCTTTAAACCATTGATTTCGTTCAGTCTTGCCTCAATAAGATCTAAACGATTCGGCTCAAATTCCAGTTGGTCTAACTCTCCCCTCACTTGGTGAGCAGCATCTTCAAGCATATAGAAAGCATTCGAAACCGATTCCAGGGTTTTTTCATATTGAGAATCCACCTCGGCAGCTGTCTCAAGGTGACTCATGGCAAGGCCTGTCCAGTCCAACCCTTTCCTCTCTCCCTGAATACTGTCGTAGGAAGTCTGCAGAGCTTCAAAAAGTTTTTCGAAGTTCATCAGCTTTCTTTTCTCTTCCAAAAGCTCCTCATCTTCATTTATCTGCAGATTTGCATCAAGAATTTCTTTCAGCTGAAACTGAATAAGATCCAATCGATGTGCCATCTCCTGCTCATTCTCATTGAGTCTTGATAGCTGCTTATAGATCGACAGGTATTCTTTATACACTTCCCCATAACTCGAGAGACCGGAAGCAATCTCTTTTCCCCCGAATTGATCCAGCAAAGAAAGATGCAGGCTTTCATTCATAAGTTCCTGATGCTCATGCTGCCCATGAATATCAATAAGGGAAGCTCCGATTTCCCTCAGGATCGCGATTGTCACGAGCTTCCCGTTGATTCTACACACACTTTTCCCTCCGCTTGAGATATCCCTGCGAAGGATGATCATGCCTTCTTCAATATCGATCCCGAAATTCTCCGCCTTCTCATAGCAAGGATGAGTTTCATTATCAAGAATAAATAACCCTTCAATTTCAGCCTTCTTCTCCCCATGCCGAACGAATTCCGAGGATCCCCTTCCACCTACCAGTAAATGAATGGCATCAATGATAATGGACTTCCCAGCTCCTGTCTCACCGGACAACACAGTCAGACCTTCTTCAAACGTAAGGGAAAGGGAATCGATGATGGCGAAATTTTTGATTGATAGTTCTTGTAGCAAAACGCTCACCTCAAATAAAAAGGAACTTTTCCTAAAGATATAGAAAAGCTTCCTATTGGATTTTGTATGAAGGGCTGAAATTGAATCAGCCCGTTAATGTATTTGTTTTTTTACAACATATCTAAAAATCGTTCTGCAACAATTTTTGTTTCTTCTTCCGTGCGGCAGATGATCAAGCAAGTATCATCTCCACAGATGGTTCCAAGTATCTCTTCCCAATCTAAATTATCGATTAATGCACCAATGGCATTGGCATTACCAGGTAGAGTTTTCATCACGAGCATATGCCCTGCCTGGTCGACTTTGACAAACGAATCGGTCAGGGTCCGCTTAAGTTTTTGAAGAGGATTAAAGCGCTGATCAGCAGGCAAACTATACTTGTATCGGCCGTCCATTAACGGAACTTTAACCAGATGCAGTTCTTTGATATCCCTTGACACAGTTGCCTGGGTCACATTGAAACCTGCATTCTTAAGACTCTCCACCAATTCATCCTGCGTTTCCACGTCTCTATTCGTAATGATTTCCCTTATTTTGATATGTCTTTGTCCTTTGTTCATCATAGAACATACACCTCTTACTTTCGATTAAAACCTGTATAAATATACCTCTACGCTTATGTTAGCCTATTTTGTATGGAAGTACAATAAAAAAGAAAAGTGAAGTCGGCTTGTTCAGGAAGCGACAAGTTTAAGTTGGATTGACTGAAAAAAGACGTTCTTAGACTTTTGGGCCAAATCAGCTTATGACCGGACCATTAAGCAGTGAACCATTGGAATAATATGAAAGATTGAGGCATTTTCATAAAAATGGAGAAAAAAGTGGTGCGTTCCATCTCTGAATCGGTAGGATCGGACAGAAAATTTGGATGTTTCGGATGTATATTTTCACTTCTCAACACCTTTTTTTCAAATATCCTACTATCATTTCAAAAATCATACATTTGTTTTCAATTCTCATATTTTATTTTCAAAAATCTTCCCGCCTCCCTTTCCACATTAACAAAAGCCACCCTTCAAAAGAAGAGCAGCTTTTCCCTTATTGAGTATTCGCTTTTAACTGATTATGGGCTTCCTCGATTACTTCATCAGGATTGATGCTTGAAAGGGAATCCCCATCACCTTCATCACCTGACCATTTCAGGTGTATTAGAAATTCGATATTCCCGTCTCCACCTGTGATAGGGGAAAACGAAAGGCCGGCGATATGATAACCTTCTCTAGTAGCAAGTGTCATGATCTTCTCGATCACCATCTTGTGAACCGACGGATCCCTCACAATTCCTTTTTTCCCGACTTGATCCTTACCGGCTTCGAACTGCGGCTTGATTAAGGCAATACAGTCTCCCCCGGGCACTAACAGTGTCTTCAGGACTGGCAGGATCAGGGAAAGGGATATAAAGGACACATCGATGGATGCAAAACTTGGCATCTCCCCAGCGAGATCAGCTGGTGTGACATAGCGGAAGTTGGTTCTTTCCATCACCACCACCCGTTCATCCTGTCTGAGTTTCCAGGCCAGCTGATTGTACCCTACATCTAGAGCATAAGACATCTTAGCTCCATTTTGGAGGGCGCAATCGGTGAACCCTCCAGTAGACGCACCGATATCGATCATCACCTTGCCGTTTACGTCTACATGGAAAACCTTCAGGGCCTTTTCCAATTTCAGCCCCCCACGACTCACGTAGGGGATTCCTTTCCCTTTCATCGTCAGCGGGATATCCTCACTCACTTTTTCTCCAGGCTTGTCCAATCTTACTTCATTGGAGTAGACCAGACCAGCCATGACAGCTCGTTTTGCTTTTTCTCTTGTATCAATTAATCCCCGTTCTACGAGGAGTACATCTACGCGTTGTTTTTTTACTTTCATTATTAAGCCCTTTTTTGTTTTTTTGGTGTAATGGTTAAGATACGGTCAACGACATTGTCTTTTGTCATGCCGATTTCGTTCAATAATTCTTTCACGCTGCCGTGCTCAATGAAATAGTCAGGGATCCCGATGCGGTCAATCACGGCGTTATGGAATCCATGCTCTTGTGCAAACTCTAGAACACCGCTACCGAAACCGCCTTGAAGAACTGCCTCTTCGATCGTTAATACAGGCATTTCTTCTTCAAGGATACTCTTCAGCATCATTTCGTCCATGGGTTTAATGAACCTCGCATTGACGACCCGTACAGAAAGACCTTGCTTTTCAAGCTCTGCAGCTGCTTCCATTGCCATTGGAATCGTCGTACCAAATGTAAGGATTGCCGCATCTTTCCCCTGCTTTAATACTTCCCATGTTCCGATAGGGATGGCTTTCAGCTCCGAATCCATCGGTACCCCATACCCGTTTCCACGGGGATAGCGGAGTGCAATCGGACCGTCATTATATTCAAGAGCCGTCTTGACAAGGTGCTGACCTTCATTTTCGTCTTTCGGCATCATAAGCACCATATTCGGTAAATGCCTTAAAAAAGCAATATCAAATACTCCTTGATGTGTTTCCCCATCGGCTCCGACTAGTCCTGCACGGTCAATCCCGATGAACACATTGAGATTCTGCCTGCAGATATCATGTACTACCTGATCATAAGCTCGTTGCAGGAATGTTGAATAAATGGCAAGAAAAGGCTTCATATCTTGAGTAGCCAGGCCAGCCGCAACGGTGGTTGCATGCTGTTCGGCAATTCCTACATCAAACATACGGTCCGGAAATTCTTCGGCGAAGCCAAGGAGCTTGGATCCAACCGGCATGGCCGGGGTAATCGCGACAACCCTTTCATCTTCACGGGCAATCTTTCTGACGGTCTCACTTACAAGACCGCTCCAAGAAGGCGGCGCGTTTATAGGTTTGATTAAATCTCCCGTATCGATCTTATAGGGACCCGTACCATGCCAGGTGCCCTTCTTATCTGATTCTGCCGGATGATATCCTTTTCCCTTTTTTGTAATGACGTGCAAAAGGACGGGGCCTTTGGTTTTCTTCGCATATTGGATATTTTCGGATAGATCATGATAATCGTGTCCGTCAATCGGTCCAAGATAGGTGAATCCCAGCTCCTCAAAGAACATCCCTGAAACAAATAAATACTTCAGGCTGTCCTTGACCCGCTCGGCAGTACTTGCCAATTTGCCTCCCACAGCCGGGATCCGTTTCAGGATGTACTCCATTTCATCCTTGACCCAATTATATTTCCCGGCGGTTCTCAGGCGACCAAGAACACTGTGCAGGGCACCTACATTTGGAGCGATGGACATTTCATTGTCATTTAATACAACAATCATATCTTTCTTTTCATGACCAATGTGGTTGAGTGCTTCGAGAGCCATACCACCTGTCAAGGCTCCATCCCCGATGACAGGAATGATAAATGAATCTTCTTTTTTGACATCCCTGGCAATGGCCATTCCCATGGCTGCAGAGAGTGAAGTAGAGCTGTGACCCGTTTCCCATACATCATGCGCGCTCTCATTTCGTTTAGGAAATCCGCATAACCCTTTATACTGTCGCAATGTATCAAACTGACAGGCACGACCGGTCAGGATTTTATGAACATATGATTGATGACCTACATCCCAAAGGATTTTATCTTTTGGGCTTGTGAAATGCTTATGAAGGGCTACGGTTAATTCGACCACCCCTAAATTTGGACCAATATGACCGCCAGTCTTAGATAGATTCTCTATTAAGAAATGGCGAATCTCTTGACTGAGCTCTTCCAGTTCTTCATTCGTCATATTTTTAAGAAAAGAAGGCTCCTTTATTGATAATAAATCCATGGGGTCCACTCACTTTCATCACTAAATATTTTGTTTCGCTCGCTTGTAACGTTTTTTCTTTGTTTTATCTTTTTTGTCTTTCATCAACACAATATGAAATCGATCTTCGACAAATTGTAGAACTTTACCAACTCTAAATATTATATCCTTAGAATAGGTGATAGCAAACGTTTTTCCAAGTGCTTTGCCTCCTACGGTCAAGGAAGCGATGAAACTTGTCAGTGTAACGCTTACAATATATTCCTTTAAAGATCCTCCCTCAAGTTGAAAAGAGATGGTCAGTTGAATAATGACAATTGCTGACGCAGTACCACTTATAATCCCTGAAATATCACCGATGACATCGTTACAGAAGCTGGCGAATTTATCGGCGTTCCGGACGATTTTAATGGAATAACGGGCACCGTACACCTTTTTGGCCGCCATAGAATGAAAAGGTGTTTCATCGGCGGCCGTTGCAGCAATCCCCAGCATATCGAAGAAAATTCCGATGAAGACGATGATGAGTACAACGACCAGCCCTGCATACCATGCGACCCCATTTAAAACCATATTGGATGTAACTGAAAAAATAGCCGCTAACACAAATGTGATAACGGCAATGCTGACACTCCACTTTATTGAGTTTTTCATTGTTTCATTCATTATCGTTTAAACACACCGTTTCTATCGTGTAAATAGTTATCACTATGTAATTGGATGGTCATATAAAGAGTAAAAATTGCAGCTTAGGTCCAGTAGGTTTTCCCAATCGGGTACCGGATGTTGCCATACCGGCGGTTTCCCATTAAACCCGACTTAGCCGCGTCACCACAAGCTAGACTGGATTACCACTTAGTCCGCACTATAATCCTCTTTATATGTCCAAATATGAACAGTCTAGGAGTTTTCCTCAACAGTCCTTAACACAATCCTTAGCCTCTTTTGCAAAGAGGATTTCATATGGGCGAAAAAGCACATATCAATGGCCAACTGATGTGTACCTTGTAACCATAATCCCCTCTCTCTTCACTCAAGGCAGGCTACGCTGCTAGTGAATCGTCACATCGCAGGTTCATACTTTGTTCTTATTGCATATGCTTATGCCAGCATAAGAAACAAAGCCTCCGCGGCTTAAGGGTCAACGCCCACATGCCATTGTGGATCGCCCTCAAGCCTTACTCCCAGATATGACCCAAAGCTGGGCGCCTCAAGCCAATTCCAGGAACTTCATCGATGTGCCCTTTAGTGGATTTTTAGGCCCACCTTCAGGATTGGTGGACTGACTAGAATACTGCACCACCCAATATTTCATTATAAGCCTATTATAACATATGTTAAATAATTTGCTCAAACATAGAATGTTCTAATGATTCCGGACAACGATTAAATGGGCGATTTCAGTAAGAAGACTGGAATCAATGGGCAGTTGATGAAGTGAGGATAATGCTTCGTCCAAGTGGAAGTGAAGCTTTTCCTTAGCCCCCGATACTGATAAGAGACCCGGATATGTACTCTTTTGGTTAGAATCATCGCTACCCACCGGCTTGCCAATTATTTCTTCGGAGCCTTCGATATCCAGAATATCATCCTGAATCTGAAAGGCGATGCCGATATGATGGGCAAATTGCTCAAGTAATGCCAGTTGGTCGTTCGACGCCCCGGAAATGATTCCGCCTGATAAAACGCTGAATATAAGCAGCTTACCGGTTTTACGGACATGAATGCTTTCAAGCTCTTGAACCGTAAGTTGCTTATTTTCTCCTTCGATATCGGCTACCTGCCCTCCAACCATGCCTTCAGGTCCAGCACATTTTGCCAGAAGACTGATAAGCCTCACCTTCATATCACTGGTAAGGTTCTTGTCCTCTGTGATCAGTTGAAAACTGTACGTCAGTAAACCATCCCCTGCCAAAATGGCCATGGCTTCTCCAAATATTTTATGATTGGTGGGCTTCCCTCTTCTTAAATCGTCATCGTCCATTGCGGGAAGATCATCGTGAATCAAGGAATAGGTATGGATCATTTCCAGTGCCGAAGCCGTGTTCAATCCCAGCAATGGATCTTTGTCAAAAGCTTTGATGGTTGCCAGGACAAGAATGGGACGAATTCTTTTTCCCCCTGCCTTTAAAGAATAAATCATGGCTTGCTTCAAAATGGGTGGCATAGAGATTTTCTCTACGTTCTCGATCATATGACGGATAATCCGTTCTGAATGCTCTTGTTGAAATTCTTTCAGACCAAAGTGAGGATTCACCCTTTATTCCTCCTCAGCCAGATCGAAGGCTTTTTCCCCTTCATCTGTCATCATTTTCGTCAATTGATTCTCAGCTTTTTGCAGAGTATCGTGACAATATTTCGATAAATCCATCCCTTTTTGGTAAAATTCCAGAGCTTTTTCTAAAGGGACTTCTCCTTCTTCCAATTTCTCCACTATTTCTTCCAGCTGCTCCATAGCCGTTTCAAATGATAGCTCTTCTTTAGATTTTGCCATACTATTCACGCTCCTCAACGGATTCAACTTCACAATATATTTTTCCATCTTTCACATTAACCTCGAGGCGATCGCCAGCCTTGACCTGCTTCGCTGATTTCATTAATGTGCCTTCATCCTGATAAACCAGGCTATATCCCCTGTCCATGATCTTTAATGGACTAAGGGCGTGCAGGGTGGACAGGGAAGATCGAAAACGATGGTTCTTTTCTTTCAAAACCTGCTTGAATTGTTTGTCCAACCGGGACTTCATAAAAGAGACTCTCTCTTGTTGTATAGTTATAAGTTGAGAAGGATGCACGCGTTGAAGCCTTGAATGAAGTCCCTTCAATTGATCCCTGTTTTGTTTCACATGCAGGCTTATCGTTTTCTCCAATTGATCGGTCAGTCGATCAACCGTTTCTATTTTTTGTTGATACAGGTTACGTGGATTCCTTAAAGCATAGGACTTCGTTAAATGATCAAGTCGGCTTCGTTCCCTTTGAAGCTTGGTTTTGAACGATTTAATCAGCCTTAATTTACGATTCATGATTCTCTCAAGGAGATCTTCAATATGCGGCACCGCTAATTCACCGGCTGCCGTCGGGGTCGGTGCTCTAAGATCGGCAACAAAATCGGCAATCGTAAAATCTGTTTCATGTCCGACTGCAGAAATGACAGGAATCCGGGACTCAAAGATGGCATCCGCTACAATTTCTTCATTAAAGGCCCATAATTCTTCTATCGAACCGCCTCCACGACCGATGATCATTACGTCGATATCCCCGAGATCATTTGCCTTTCTTATTGCTTCCGCAATCGATCCTCCCGCTTGTTCTCCTTGCACTAATGCGGGAAAGACAAGAATTTCTCCAATCGGATATCTCCTTTTTATGGTGGTGATAATGTCTCTGATGGCTGCTCCAGTCGGGGAGGTGACCACAGCAATCCTATTCGGGAACTTTGGGATGAACCGTTTGCGGCCATGCTCGAAGTAGCCGGCTTTATCAAGTTTTTCTTTCAACTGTTCATAAGCTAGATAAAGCTCACCGATTCCATCAGGCTGCATTTCCTTTACATAAATCTGATATTGTCCCCCTGATTCGTACACGGAGATATCTCCCCTGATTAACACATTCATCCCATTTTCAGGCATGAATTTCAGGGATTGGTTGTTACTTGAGAACATAACTGACAAGATCCGTGCCTTCTCATCCTTTAAAGTGAAATACATATGTCCACTTGAATGCCTTTTAAAATTGGAGATTTCACCGCGAACGAATAAATTTGATAAATGGGGATCTTTATCGAATTTGCGCTTTATGTACTTTGTCAGAGCTTGTACCGTTAAATACCGGGATTGATCGAGTTCCATGCTCCATGACTCCTTTGTTCCTTGCAATTTATCATAGCATTTATATGTAGGAATACGGAAAGGGACCAGCGATTAGCCGTCCCTTCCGATTTATGTTATCTATAGTGTACTATTTTTTATCCATTTTGGCGATTCATGACGGTCCATTCCGCAGATTTCACTGTGTTATACAAGAGCATTGTAATGGTCATGGGACCTACACCTCCAGGAACAGGTGTGATTCTGCCTGCCTTTTCCTTTACAGATGGAAAATGCACGTCCCCACAAAGTGAACCGTCCTCATCACGGTTCATCCCGACGTCAATGACAATCGCTCCCGGTTTGATATCTTCCGGGCGGATTAAATTTGCCTTCCCTACGGCAGACACGATGATATCAGCCTGTTTTGTGAAGAACGACATGTCTTGAGTCTTAGAATGACAGTACGTTACCGTCGCATTTCGGTTCAAGAATAATTGACCGGCCGGTTTACCGACAATATTACTTCTGCCTAATATTACGACATGCTTACCTTCTATGGAAATGTTTTCATATTCAAGCATCTTCATGATCCCAAGTGGCGTACAGGAATAGAAGGTATCTTGATTCGTTACCATTTTACCGATGGAAACAGGATGGAACCCGTCCACATCTTTTGAAGGAGATATGGTTTCAATCACAGTGATAGGATTGATATGTTCAGGTAAAGGCAGTTGAACAAGGATCCCATGAATATGGCTTTGTTCGTTTAGCTCCTCGATTTTATTCAGGAGTTCTTCTTGGGTTAAACTGGACTCATATTCATAGAGCTCTGAATGGATCCCCAGATTGCTGCATGCTTTCCTCTTCATCTTCACATAGGAGTGAGAGGCATGGTTATCACCGACCAGGATTACTGCTAATCCCGGAGTGACCTCATGTTTTTTCAGCTTTTCAACCTGACTCTTTAATTGTTCCCGATAATAATTCGCAATGAGTTTGCCATCAATTATGGAAGCTGACATTCCACGCGCCCCCTAACATTGTTAAGATTGACTTACCTTGGACAGAAGTCCATTGATAAATTTACTGGATTGATCATCCCCAAAGATCTTGGCAATTTCAACAGCTTCATTAATCGCTACCTTGCTCGGAACATCTTCCACATACAGCAGTTCAAACACTCCCAGTCGCAAAATGTTCCGATCTACTTTCGCCAGGCGGTCAAAAGACCATTTCTCCAGGTTTTCACGGATGAGACCGTCGATGCGTTCCTGATTTTCAATAAAGCCAAGAACAAGTTGTTGAAGATATGCATCCATTTTCTCTTCTTCCTCCAGAACATTGGTCAACGCCACATCCGGTTCAATTCCACTCATATCTATTTGAAATAACGCTTGTAAGGCCTTTTCACGAGCAACTCTTCTCTTCATCTTATATTTACTCCTTTTAATCCATCAATTTTCATACCTTTGATAATAGCACAAACCAAGGGCAATACGCACGCCTATGTAAAAAAATCAATATTCTGAAAGAAAAGCGGAGGTGGGTTGGTCAGGCCCGACAAGTATTTATGGGAAATCCCTGAAGGCGTTCTTTGCCTTTGGGGATTTTTCATAAATGACCTCGAGGGACTACCCGCCGGAGCTGGACAATCGAAAAGCGGAGGTGGGTTGGTCAGGCCCGACAAGCATAAGACGAAGCTGCCGAAAAGGCGGCTTTTTGCCTTTTTGGCAGATTTGACTTATGACCTCGAGGGGCTAGCCACCGGAGCTGGACAATCGAAAAGCAGAGGCGGCTTGGTCAATGTTCCCTCATATTTAAGAAGCGTTAGAATATACAGCTACCACCAAAATCAACATGAAATTCTTGTTATCATCGATTGTGAAGCTTGTTTTATCGACTTTAGTCTATATTTTATCGACTTTACTTTATTTTTTATCGACTTCGATGGTTTTTTTATCAACTGATAGCTTTAATTATCCGCATCCATCCATATCTTATCAAGTTGTATAATCTTCCCTATATATTTAAGAACTCACTTTGTAAATGCGCTTTGTATACGATCTTCTTTATTCCACTGTTCGAGTCCAACAAAAAAACGGCCCCCGAAAGGACCGTCCCCAATACCATTACATTTCTTCTTCAATTTCAGCTTCGAATTTTTGGTTTTCGAATTGAACGCCAACGATATGAACATTTACTTCGTCTGCTTCTAAAGCAGTCATGTTCAATAGGGCTTGACGGATGTTGTCCTGAATTTTTTGAGCGACTGTCGGAATCGCTACACCGAATTTCATGATGCAGTACACATCCACGATGATACCTTCCTCGGCCAGCTCCACTTTTACACCTTTACCGTGGTTTTTCTTTCCGAGACGCTCAACAACACCTGTAGCGAAGTTGCCACGCATTTGTGATACGCCTTCAACCTCTGAAGCAGCAATACCTGCAATCACTTCAATCACTTCAGGTGCGATTTCAATCTTCCCAAGGCCGTCTTTACCGTGAGACATTTGTAAAAGGTTTTGATTTTCCGCCATGTAAGGCACCTCCTGAATTCACACTAGGATTTCATTACTTCGTATTTCTCTAGGAATTTCGTATTAAATTCTCCACCAACAAAGGTTTCATGTTCTAATAATTTCAGATGGAACGGGATGGTTGTGTGTATACCCTCAACCACGAATTCACTCAGGGCACGCTTCATTCTTGAAATGGCTTCTTCCCGTGTCGCTCCATAGGTGATCACTTTAGCGATCATACTATCATAATATGGAGGGATCATATAACCAGGATATGCAGCTGAGTCGACTCTTACGCCAATACCGCCTGGTGGAAGATACATTTCGATCCGTCCAGCTGATGGCATGAAATTCTTCTCAGGATTCTCTGCATTGATACGACATTCAATAGCCCAGCCAGTGAATGTCACTTCTTCCTGTGTGAGAGAAAGCTTTTCCCCTGAAGCCACGAGAATTTGTTCCTTGATCAAGTCAACCCCTGTTACCTGTTCTGTGACAGGATGTTCTACTTGAATCCGGGTATTCATTTCCATAAAGTAGAACGATTGATTGATGTAATCATATATAAATTCTACCGTGCCTGCACCAGTATAATCAACCGCTTTGGCCGCTTTAACTGCTGCCTCTCCCATTTTAACACGATTTTCCTCTGTTAATGCAGGCGAAGGCGTTTCTTCGATCAATTTTTGAAGACGACGCTGAATGGTACAATCACGCTCGCCGAGATGGATGACATTACCAAAATTATCAGCTAGCACCTGGATTTCCACATGTCTGAAATCTTCGATGAATTTTTCAATGTATACACCAGGGTTTCCGAAAGCCGTCATGGCTTCCTGTTGAGTGATGGTGACCCCTTTTATCAGCTCTTCTTCGCTTCTTGCAACACGGATCCCTTTTCCTCCACCGCCTGCAGTCGCTTTGATGATGACAGGATAGCCCATGGATTCTGCAAGCTGCACAGCATCCTCTGCGTCTTTGACGATTCCTTTTGAACCTGGAACGATAGGAACGCCCGCTTCCCTCATGGTCTCACGTGCCACGTCCTTCGTCCCCATTTTTGAAATGGCCTCAGGAGAAGGACCAATGAAGGTGATGTTGCATTCGCGGCATAACTCTGCAAAGTCGGAGTTTTCGGCTAAAAATCCATAACCTGGGTGAATGGCATCACAATCGGTCAGTTTTGCCACGCTGATGATGTTGGTGAAGTTCAAGTAACTGTCCTTTGATGCAGTCGGCCCGATACAATAAGCCTCATCAGCTAATTGAACGTGAAGAGCTTCTTTATCTGCTTCAGAATAAACGGCTACACTCTCGATGCCTAAATCCCGGCATGCCCGAATGATACGTACCGCAATTTCTCCTCGATTGGCGATTAATACCTTTTTTATCATATCTATTTCGCTCCTTATTCAGGTTTGACCAAGAATAACGGCTGTCCATATTCAACTAGTTGACCGTCTTTTACCAAGATTTCAGCTATTTCACCTTTGACTTCTGCTTCGATCTCATTAAACAACTTCATCGCTTCTACGATGCAAACGACAGAACTTTCATCCACCTTATCTCCCACCTTAACGTATGGGCCGGCTTCCGGTGAAGATGATTGATAGAACGTCCCTACCATTGGAGACGTGATTTTATGTAAGTTTGAATCCTCTGCTTTTGGTTCAGCAGTTGGCTTTTCATCTTTACTTACAGACGGAGCCTGTACAGGAGCAGGAGCCTCGGGCACCGCTGCAGGTTTCTTTTCTTCTACCGCCTGAACGGCTTGTGGTTGTGCGGTAACAGTTACACCATTATTCTTTTTCAGTTTTATTTTTGAACCATCATGCTCGTATGTAAACTCATCAACACTGGATTGATCTACGAGTTTGATTATTTCACGGATTTCTTGGATTTTTAACACGTTTGACACCCCTCTTATAGTTTTAAAAAATTATGACTAGCTACTAATATCATACGATAATACCACGTATAAATTCAATATGCGATTACTGCCAATCTATAAAGCGCATACAATCCTACTCTCTATTCTAGACCTTTTCAGGTAAAAAATAAAATAATAGAGGAGATTTTTATCTGATTGTTGATGGGTATATCAAAAGGAGTCTCTTTTGATTGCGTCTTCAACGTAAAAACACCACCGGAAGGATTCCTCCGGTGGTGTTTATTCAGGTTAGTTTGAAGGCTGGAACTCTACTGCTACAGGTTTCATTTGTCCCACTTCGCTCATGACAAGGCGGATGATTTCATTGGCATCTGCAGTTGAGTGCTCTTTATCGGATTTCACGGTAATACGGATGTTCTCCCCGTTCGCTCTGACTAACGCATCTTTATATCCCATTGTCTTAATCATCGTTTCCAATACGGATTCAGTCATAGCCAACTCTCGTAAGTTTTCCATTTCTTCGTAGGCTGCACTTTTATCCTCAGCTGATACATCGGCATTGGCTACTTTCGCTTCCAATTCCTCACGAAGCTGTTCCCGCTGATCCAATACTTCAATTCTCAAAGCTTCAAACATTTCATTACCGGCAGCGTCCGTAACGACTTCCATTTCCGTTCCGGACATCGTTGCTTTCTCCCCGTCCTTTGCCTGCTCTTTACCTTCCTTTTCTTCATATGCCATATCCGTCACTTGCTGGGTTGGAGATGTAATGTAATACACTGAAAGCACAATCACAAGACTCAACATCGTTAATAACCACACCGTTTGTTTTTTAAGTAACATCTATCATTTCCCCCTTATTTTTTGGGCAGTACCGATACCCTGTGACTAGGTACATCCAATGCACGGGTAACAGCCTCTATGATCCATTTTTTGATTTGTATATTATCGGCCCCTTTAGCTACTACAAGGACACCGCTCACTTTAGGTTTTTTAGTTTCCTTCACGATGGGAACTTCTTTGTTTCCATCCATAACGATGACCATTTCTTCTTCTTGTGATTTGTCCTCTATGGACCTTTTTCCACCTTGCTTATCTTCCTCAGACGTCCTCTGGGACTGGGTCTTGTCATTCTTTTCGTATATTTTTGCCTCAGTTGCTTCTACGTTGACGACAACATGCACTTCCCCGACCCCGACTATTTGATCCAGCGCTTCCTTCAATTGATTCTCATATTGATCTTCATATCCCCGCATGGATCCATCCGACTCCTTATGGCTGGACCCGAATGTCGCGATTTCTTCAGGTGCAACTTCGTCCACAGATTTAGAAACTTCTAGTCCCTCACTACTGCTCCAAAGATCACTGATAAGCATAAATGCGACACCTAATAGCAATACGATGAGAAAATACTGAAACTTCTTCCCCTTTTTATCCTTTGGCGGTGAATGGGCGTTTTCTTTTGACAACCATTCCTTCAAGGCATTAAGCGGACCCTTATTAAAGTTCATTGCCAGCCCCCCCTTCAACTGTAATGATTATTTTGTCTGGTGTAAGATTCCATTTCTCTGCAAGTAAGGAGGTCATTTGGGACACACTCTCATCAGGTTTCATATTCTTTCTCGGTTCAGCTCCCGTATCGATCTCCACGTTTTGAATGGTTTCAATCGTGGTGTTATCTTGCTTCTCTTTCACTATCACTGTCACTTCTGTGATGCTGTCCGGGACATTCTCCAAATCATCAGCCTTTACTACTATCGTCTCAATGAATTTTCCGTGCTCATCCATCATCTCCTTTTCCGCCTGCTGTTTCATCTGGACAGCCATTTGTTCTAAAATATATGCACGTTGTGAGGCTTGTATTTCTTTTTTCTTCAATTCTATTAAATTTCCCACAGAATTATTCTGAGAATCCCCCTTTAAATTCATTGATGTGATCATTCCTTCTATATCAGTGGACATTAATTTAAACAAAGGAGTCAAAATGATGGTGATCAACAATAAGCCGGTCACGATTTTTGCGTATTTTTGCATGTTGGAACTGGGAAGAAGCATGTCAATGACAGTGGCTAAGAGCACAAAAATGATAATATTAGTAATCCATTCGGTAAGAAATGACATGACGGTACTCCCTCCCCCCTATCTCATCATCATCGTGATATTTCCCGCAGCTATGATGACTGTAAGACTTAAGAAAAACATGAAGGATACGATGGCCAGTGCAGCAAAGACATAGATTACACTCTTTGCAATAATGTCGAGGCATTCGATCACAGGCCCTCCCCCCAATGGCTGAAGAAGGGCAGCGGCTAATTTATATATAAACGCAATCATGAGGATTTTGATCGCTGGAAAGGCTGCAATAATGAGGACAATGGCCACACCGGCTATTCCCACTGTATTTTTCAATAGGACAGAGGCGCTGATCACCGTATCAGTCGCATCTGTGAACATCCTCCCGATAATAGGCACAAAGTTCCCTGTCACAAATTTTGCTGTCCGAATCGTGATTCCATCTGTCACTGCTGCGGTTGCACCTTGAACAGATATGACGCCAAGGAATACGGTCATGAACGCTCCCAACAACCCGATGCTCCACGTTCGAAGCAGCTGTGCGAGCTGCGTCACTTTATAGTGGCTGGAAAGGGTACTGACAATACTTAAGAGGGCAGCCAGGAATAGAAGAGGCAGCACAACATTCTGGATTAACAGACCACTTGTATTCATTAAAAAAATAATCACGGGATGGAAGAAGGCTGCAGATGCGATCCCTCCAGAAGCAGCAATCAGGGCAAGCAGAAGGGGAATAAGGGCGATGATGAAATGGACCATGGTGGAAATGGCATCCCTGGTGTAATCAATTGCCACATGAAAACTATTTAGAGCAATGATGATCAGCACCATGAACACAATACTGTATGCAACCTTGCTTACACTCCCTCCTTCGAATGCATTCTGCAGGGATTGAAGAAACATACTGAAAATCGTGAGCATGATCAGTGTTCCTAAAAGCTTCCCATTCATGACAAGCTCCTGGAAGGCAAATTTGAATATCCCGCTGAACCATGCCTTAAAGGAGAATTCTTTATCCCCTTTTATAAAATCAATCAGGCTGCCTTTTTGACTCTCAGGAAGATAGCCTCCGTACTGATCCACGATGTCGTTCCAGAACCCCTTTAATTCTTCGACCCCCAACCTGTCCAGTTGCTGATCGATCACCTGCTGTTGAATAGTGGGATCGGCGGGATTCTGTTTGTCTCCGTCTTCTGCTTGTCCACTGGATGCTCCTATGAAAAAAATCACGAGTGCTATGACGAATATCCGATAGTATGGCAACAAATTTTTCCACCTCTTAACGTTTCGCTTATCCAGTCGGGATCATGTTGATAATGGTTTCAATAATCACGGTCAAAATGGGTACAGCCATTGCTAAGATCAAGATCTTCCCTGCCAATTCAACCTTTGCAGCAAGTGCACCTTGTCCGGCATCTTTCGTAATGTGAGAAGCGAATTCAGCTATGTAGGCGATGCCGATAATTTTCAGAATGGTTTCTACATACACCATGTTCACATTGGCATTTGCGGCCAGTTTCTCAATCATATGAATGATGGAGTAAATCTGATCGATCAGGAATAAGAAAATCGAACATCCTACGAACACAATTAGCAAAAAAGCAAAATTCGGTTTCTGCTCTTTCACGATTAAAGCCAGAAAAGTGGCGACCAGTGCTATACCGACAATTTGGATGATTTCAATCGCGCACGCCCCCTATCCTTGATACAAGAAGACAGATTTAATCTTTTGAAACAGATCATCGACAATGGAAGCCACCATAAACAGGATATAGATAAATCCAAACAAGGTAACCCACTGGGCATACTCCTTCTTCCCGACCTGATCCAATATCGTATGCAAAAAGGCCACTACGATCCCTACCCCTGCAATTTTGAATATAATATCCACATCAATTCCCATAATCGTTTCCCTCCTGATTTCTAAAAGCCGTTCTCGTAAGCGACCGGTATTTACAAACGAATGACCTCAATATAATCAAAGTAATAGGATGATCAGCAATAGGCCTGACAAGAAACCTAAACTTTTTGTCATTTTTTCATATTTTCTCTGTTTCTCTACTGCTTCCGATTCCTCTCGCTCGAGGTGCTTTAGAGCCAGTTGTATATGCTTTTGCTGCGTCAACATGTCGTGCCTGCCAAGGTTTTCCCCAAATTGTTTCAAGATCTCATATTCTCCTGCTTTAAAAGCGGTTAACTTCCAAATATCATCCAGACTTTCTTCCCATGCTTTCTTTACCGATATTTCCTTCTCGGTTAATCTTTTCGAGAACGTTTCAAAAAACCACGAAACGGGTTTTTGCAGCTGCTTGGATATCTTTCTCGTCGCTTCATGTAATGGGGTATGACTATATGTGATTTCCGCCTCCAATGACTGAAGGGCCACCTTCAACAACCGAAGCTGCTTCGGTCTTTCGGTCAAATATTTAGACGCTTCAAACCCTGCCCAGGAAGTGGCCAGGAGGATGAAAACAGCACCAACTAGTTTAATCATTTACCTCACACTCACTTTTTTTCAGAAGAGATTGTCCATGTTCATCCCACACTTCGTGAACCTTGCCGGGATCATCGCCTCTCCTTAATTCAATAAACCGCTCGATTGTTTGCAGGTTTACGATGTCCTTTATGACAGGTCGTTTCGCAACCTCATGAAAGGCAGATCCGTGAGTCGTCATGACAAGGGTGATACCGGCATTAATGGCTTCCTGAATAGCTTGACCGTCTTCCACGCGTCCAATTTCATCAACGATCAGGACATCCGGACTCATCGATCGGATCAGCATCATCATTCCTTCCGCTTTGGGGCACGCATCCAGCACATCCACCCTGGGACCGAACAAAAGCTGGGGGATCCCGTTCACACATCCTGCTATTTCGGATCGTTCGTCCACGATCCCCACTTTAAACGGGGGGATATTTTTTTCCGGCACTCCTGTTGAAATCATACGGGCAAGGTCCCTTAGCAATGTTGTTTTCCCTGTTTGAGGGGCACCGATGAGCATCGTATGCTTCCAGCGGTCATGATAAACATACGGAAAAATGGATTGAGCAATCCCGACCTTCTGCCTCGCAATCCGTATATTGAATGAAGACAAATTCCGGATACCTTTCACCACTCCATTTTCTAATATCACCTTTCCGGCAAGCCCGACTCTGTGTCCGCCTTCGATCGTGATATAGCCCCTTTTCAGTTCTTCTTCCAATGTATAAAAAGAGTGTCGTGATAGTTTGTTGATGAATTGTTCACTATCTTCCCCTGTGACGATATACGAAAGAAAATACGGCTTCCCCCTTGCTGTGACCTCCAGCACACGGTTGGTACGAACCCTGATCTCTTCTATTCGTTCAATTAAATCTTTGGGAAGGGTCAGGACTTTATCAGAAATAGTATTGGGTAGTAAGGCTAGAACTTCTTCCATGCTGGTACCTCCTAGTCTTGTTCCACTTTGGAATGTATGGGCGCCAAAATGAATCCTTCGGACATGCTTCCCGATAATACAATGTATTCTATTGAGTTAAGATTATGACAGAAGAGTAGAAAGCTTTAGTATGGAGATTGGGAGTTTTGAAGAGTGATGGCAAGGTAGCTTGAATTAGGCAGTGGGATGTGTAACTCGTCTGGATATACAGTGATCTCTTTTGAGATAAAAGGTGGAATTTGCGGAGAAACCAAAAAAAGCCTGAAAGGGAGTCCTCCCTTTCAGGCTTTTCATCTTAATTAACCACGTGATACATATGATCCGTCAGTCGTGTTGATGATTAACGTGTCGCCTTCATTGACGAAGAACGGAACGTTAACCACTAACCCTGTTTCTACTGTAGCTGGTTTAGAACCGCCAGATGCCGTGTCACCTTTAATACCAGGTTCTGTTTCTGTAACTTTTAATTCAACAGAATTTGGAAGTTCCACTCCCAGCGTTTCTCCACCATACATCATGATCGATACTTCCATGTTTTCTTTCAGGAATTTTAATTCTTCTTCGATGGAAGCAGCAGGAAGTTCGATTTGATCGTAGCTTTCATTGTCCATGAAGACATGCATGTCACCATTTGCATACAGGTACTGCATTTTACGGTTATCGATTTGTGCTTTCCCTACTTTTTCACCTGCACGGAACGTTTTTTCCTGAATCGCACCAGTACGCAGGTTTCGAAGTTTCGAGCGGACGAATGCTGCTCCTTTACCCGGTTTAACGTGTTGGAAGTCAATGACGCGCCAAATCCCGTTGTCTACTTCAATGGTCAATCCTGTACGAAAATCATTTACTGAAATCATGTTTATTTCCTCCTATTATTCAGTAGACCCCAGTCGGGACTACAATGGTAGAATGATTAGATCTTTAGTAGAGTGTGTCAATGTTTCATTGGAATCTTCCGTTATGAGTGTATCATCTTCGATCCGTACCCCGCCTACACCTGGAACATAGACACCTGGTTCAACCGTTACAATCATTCCAGGCTCTAGAACCACATCGGAGCGGGAGGACAACCCTGGGCCTTCATGGACTTCAAGACCGATTCCATGTCCTAATGAATGGCCAAAATACTCTCCATAACCTTTCTCTGTTATGTAATCACGAGCGATCGCATCTGCCTCTTTACCTGTCATTCCAGGCTTGATTTGTTCCATAGCAAGAAGCTGTGATTGAAGGACTACATCATAGATCTCTTTTAATTTCTTGCTTGGTTCCCCAACAGATAACGTACGTGTCATATCGGAGCAGTATCCTTTATAGTATGCACCATAATCCAACGTTACAAAATCACCTTTTTCGATGACTTTATCACTTGCCACCCCATGAGGGAGGGCAGAGCGGTTACCTGAAGCAACGATGATATCAAAAGAGGATGATGTCGCTCCTGCTTTTCTCATGAAAAATTCTAATTCATTGGAAACTTCTAATTCTGTCACACCCGGTTTAATAAAATCTAATATATGCTTAAAAGCTGCATCGGCAATATCCGCCGCATCCTTAATTATCTTAAGCTCTTCAGGTGTCTTAATCAAGCGTAACTTTTCCACAAGTCCTGATACCGGTACTAGTTCTGCATCCAACACTTCACGATAGCTGTCATACGCACTAAAGGTCACGTAATTCTTCTCAAATCCCAACTTTTTAATTCCGAGTTTCTTCACTTGCTTCGCTACTTCCTCATGAATTGGTCCAGTATGCTGGACAATTTCATATTCGGAAGCCTGCTCACTCGCCTGCTCGATGTAACGGAAATCGGTTATGAATAATGCTTCCTCTTTGGAAATTAGAGCGACACCCGATGAACCCGTAAAGTTCGTCATGTATCTCCGGTTGTATGTGCTAGTTAGTAAAATCCCGTCAATATCGTGTTCTGTAAAAGTCTCTCGTAATCGATCAATCTTCATCCATTTCCACTCCCTTAATATACTTAATGATCGCTTGTAAAGCCAGATCGTAACCAAAAAGCCCAAACCCGATAATCTGTCCAACAGATTCAGCTGCCACAACAGATTGATGCCTAAATGCTTCCCTGGCATGGATATTCGAAATATGCACTTCCACTACAGGTACCGAAACAGACGCCACAGCATCCCTTATCGCATAGCTGTAATGGGTGAATGCACCGGGATTCAAAATGATCCCGCCAACCCCTTGATCTTCAGCCTTATGTATATAATCAATCAATTCACCTTCATGGTTTGATTGAGCTGAGAAGAGTTGGAATCCTTCATCTTCTGCTTGCTTCGCAAGCTTTCCCTCAAGTTCCGGCAGGGTCACATGTCCATAGATATCGGGTTCACGTTTTCCAAGCCTGTTTAAATTTGGACCATTCAAAAGCAAGATTTTCATCATATGTAACCCCTAAAAAAAAGAATGTTCATCATGAACATTCTAACACAAACCATATACCCGTACCTACTCAATTGTCTGAAAATGAGGAATCATTAATGTGTAACTTCCCCTGATCTTTCTTTCTCATTCTGGTGTCTCAACTCGTTTTCTTCATACGAAATGGAGTATCCAATAAAGACGCCATATAAAATATACAAACAAAAGGTTGTGATCAGGGTGTGATAATCAATGGACTTTAAGGATTTGATGCTCGGGAATAGTGGATTAAGAATGATAAAGAAAGCTAAATACAACGCTATACCATATGCCGCACCAACCCACATGGACTTAAATCTGCGTAATACACCATAATATATAAGGGCTACACCAATGGATATCACACCATATGCTACAATGGAAAGAACGATGCCAATCCATTTATCCACCCAGTCACCCACCGCCCATGGTTCAAATATGATATTAGGTTCGATTTTGGTAAATGAAAAGAAGTAACAAAGGTAGGCAATTGCGCTCCACAGCAGACCTCCTATAAATCCAGTCACAACAACCATTGCCATGAACGAAAGGGGCTTTTCACCCTGATTTTGTTCTAAACGGGAATCCTCCTTACTTTCCTCCGTCCCATCTTGTATCTTTTCGTGTTGTCCTTTTTGTTCCGCCATCTGTAACACCTCCATTCGTAGTATGTCCCATTCCATTAAACATTTGCATGAAATTGCTTATTTACATGTTCAAAGAAGCGTGGAACCGCAAACAATGGACGATGATGAAAAAGGATATTTAACCCCTTCCTCTAGTGCTTTTATTCATTTTTTAGTAAAATAGAAATTACCTATCCAATTTCAGAAAATAAGAACATTATTCACACAAAATTGATTAGAATTGCGGTTAAAGAATAAGGGAATTGTCTAGAATAATAAGTATAGATATCATTTAAACATGGAATGTATGGTAAGGAGGTGGCTTTGTTGAACGCTCGTAATATCTTTGTTTTCACTTTGCTATTGTTAGCGATAGTTGGACTCGTGACTTCCCTATTTTTAAATCCTTTTGGGCTTGTAAAACAATTGCTCGTGACAGCAGCGGTCGTCGGGATCATATTCTTTGTCTACCGAAGATGGTTCAGCGGCAGAAGGGCTGGAAACAGCAATGAGCAGAGAGCGTTTCTTAAAGCAGCCAAACAATCGAAGAAGCGGCATAAGAAAAAGTCCACTAGCAAATCCCAAGTAACAAATGCTTCAAAAAAACGGTCGATGCGGAAAAAATCCAATGCCAATCTCACCGTCATTGAAGGAAAAAAGAATAAAAAAAACAATCGAGCCTCATTTTAGAGGGTCGATTGTTTTTTTAGTGGGTCCACTTTTGCAAAAATGCTTCAGCTTTCGATTTTCCGTATTGAATGAGCTCTGTCTTTCTTTCCGATGACAACTCAAAATCTGTCGTGAGTACACCTTCAGTTGGAATAAAGATGATGTTTTTCTCGAGTTTCCTGGAAATGTATCTTGAATCATGTGCGTCCTTCATCGTAGTAAAGAGGGCTTCATACATATCAATTGCATTTTTGATTTTTTTCTTCGGTTTCCCGACAAGGTCATGACTTAATTTCACCCCGATAACAGGCCTTACCTTTTTCACATTTTCACGGTCGAACAGCCACATAGGAAAATTACTGAGGACCCCGCCATCCACCAAATAACTTGTTCCCTCCAAAGACCGTAATTTCACAGGCTCAAAAAAATAAGGCAGGCTTGCACTCATTCGTATCGCCCTGGCAACAGGAAAGGTTTCCTTTGCCACTCCATATTTATCCAGATCATCAGGCAGGACTAATAATCTTCCATTTGAAAGGTCTGAAGCGATCACCCTGAGAGAATTCGGTGGAAGATCTGCGAACGTGTAGATGCCTCTGGCTTTTAACCTTCCTTCCAACCAGCTCTCAAATGCCGCCCCCCTTATATAAACCTAAGCGATAGTAAACACGAAACCATTTTAGGATTGGCAGGGAGATGATCGCATTTGAGTCTAACATTTTATGAAAATCTATGTCTTCCATCGTTTTCACTAGCTCCCCGCTTGAATAACCCGCAGCAATAAAAGCTGCAATAACAGCACCGGCACTTGTCCCTGCCAGTCTTTTTAACTTGTAGCCTTTCTCTTCTATTGCTTGGTACGCCCCAATTAAAGCGAGCCCCTTTATGCCTCCACCTGAAAAAACGCCGTCGATGTCCACAGGCTCCACTCCTCTTTTGTTTCTTACTACATCTTTAATTCACAAAAGAGGATTTTAGACTAAAAAAAATAGGAGGGGACCATGTCCACTCCTATCCATATTCTTATATTACAGTCCGCACTTCAGCTGTGCACCGCAGTTAGTACAAGTATTGCAGCCACCCATATCTTTTACGGTCCCTTTACGACAGACAGGACATGTATTACCCACTTCAGAGCCAATGGTTACGTCGGTTGACCTGACATCCTGAATGGTATCCAGTAATACGATTGGCTTCTTGGAAGTTGGTATATCATGCTTCTCTTCTGGAAGCTCGTCATCAAAGCTATTTTCTTCCGCTTTTAAGGTAAGGACTTGAGAATCACGGCTTCCGTCCACGTACACCGTACCTCCCTTGGCTCCACCTTTATAAAGTCGCTCATACACCTTTTCCACTTGTTCCACCGTATAACCACGAGGGGCATTCACCGTTTTCGAGATGGAACTGTCAATCCAATTCTGTATCACACATTGAACATCAGCATGTGCCTGCGGGGCCAGGCTCATGGAAGAAACAAACCATTCCGGAAGATTATCTGCATCCGAATCGGGATTGCGCTTCAGATAATCCTCAACGATATCTGCCTTCACTTCAATGAATTTACCAAGACGGCCGCTTCTGTAATACGTGAATGAGAAATAAGGTTCAAGACCTGTAGATACTCCTACCATCGTTCCCGTTGAACCTGTCGGAGCAACCGTTAATAGATGTGAATTTCGAATGCCGTACTTCTCTATATCTTCAAGAACATCTTCAGGCATCTTCTTCATAAAGCCTGTTTCCACAAACGCTTTACGTAACGCTTTCGTCTCTTCCTCTGTACTTCCAGTAAGGAATGGGAAGCTTCCCTTTTCCTTGGATAATTCAACAGAGGCACGGTACGCGGTTGTAGCAATGACTTCAAAGACCTCGTCCACAAGCCTGTTTCCTTCTTCAGAACCATATTCCTTCTCACAATAAATCAACAAGTCAGCAAGTCCCATCACTCCAAGACCAACACGTCTTTCTCCCAGTGCCTGCTTCTTGTTTTCATCGAGGAAATAAGGAGTCGCATCGATGACATTATCCTGCATGCGAACACCGACTTCAACTGTTCTCTTCAATTTCTCAAAATCAACCGTTTTAGATTCTTTGTTGGCAAACTGAGCAAGGTTGACGGCGGCCAGGTTGCATACGGAATAAGGGGCAAGGGGCTGTTCGCCACATGGATTCGTAGCAACCACCTTCTGACCGTATGCCTTTGCGTTCGTCATATCATTTGCGTTATCGATAAAGAAGATTCCAGGCTCAGCGGAGTATGTTGCACACACATTGATCAGGTTCCAAAGCTCTTTCGCCTTGATTTTGCGGTACGTACGTACTTTGTATCCGAGCTTTTCCCATTCCCGTACATCACCGACATTGTGCCATTCTTCATTGTAGTATTTCATTTGCTCTTCATTGTAGCTTTCCACATCAGGGAAACGCAGCTCATATTCTTGATCGTTTTCAACGGCTTCCATAAAGTCGCTTGTCAGACAAACAGATATATTAGCACCAGTCAGGAACTCTGAGTTATGGACACTGTACGTTCCGCCTGTACGCAGCTTTTCTTCTGCATTCTTAAGGATTTTGGCATCAAATCCACCATAGCCGGGGATTTGTCTGTAGTTCAGGATGCCTTGATACATCGCTTCCTCTTGTTCTGTCAGAGGTGTGAATTTCAGCTTATCCTGTGCAGCCTTCTTAATGGTTTCATCTTCTGTATTTTCCAGTAGATAACGTAGAATGCGCGGGTTTTGCATTTTTGAAATGATGAATTCGATGATATCGGGATGCCAATCAGAAAGCATGATCATTTGTGCCCCGCGTCTTGAACCGCCCTGCTCAACCAAATGCGTTAATTTGGCGATATCATCCAGCCAGGAAACAGAACCGGAAGATTTTCCGTTTACACCTTTTGCCAGTGTATTACGCGGGCGAAGGGTCGATCCGTTCGTTCCTACTCCCCCGCCTCGGCTCATGATTTCCATCACCTGCTTGCGATGTTCTGAAATTCCTTCTCGGGAATCCTGCACGTATGGCATCACGTAACAGTTAAAGTACGTAACATCCGTTCCGGCACCCGCACCATACAGCACCCGTCCTGCAGGAACAAAATGCATATTCACTAATTCATGATAAAACTTTTCAAACCAGATCTGTTTCTTTTCAGGAGTTTCTTCCACTTCTGCCAAGCCTGTTGCGTTACGCTTCGCTATTTGTTCATAGTAAACTTCCAGTGGTTTTTCAATGACATCGAGTGTCCTTGAGACGATACCCGCCTCCATCTCTTCCGGTTTATCAATGGCACTTCTGTATTCCTCTTCGATCCAAACATCTGCTTTTTTGGTCTCCCAATCGATGCTTGTGATATAACCTAATCCTCTTGCAGGGAATTTAGGGTCTTCTTTGATGGTAAGAACGACAAAGTCTCCCTCAGAAAGAGTGATCTTTTCCGTGTCTTTGAAAGAGTAGCGATCAATCATGACAAGACGGGATACACCTTTGTGTGTAGTGTTCATATCTGGGGTAATGGGATGAACTTGAGGAAATAATCCGATATCCTTATTTAATCTTTCGGTGTTTAATTTCATTGTGTTTTTCGACGCAACAGTCATAAAGACAACTCCTTCTATCTCAAATGTTTCAGTTTATGTTATTTACGTTGATGTCTGTTAACAACTAATACGATATCACAGCCCTACTAGAAAAGCAATAAATAAACACAACATATTGTGTGCAAAAAATAATACAACACACCATATATTGTGTTTTAGGTCAACAGCTTATTTATTTGTCAAACAGATAATACTTTATTAAGAATAGAAAACAGGAGTAAATAATAGAAAACAATATGATACGCTGTCCATTTCTATTAATTTAGAACTTGATATAAATCGAAACGACGGAATAGTTGGTAAAACAGGAAAAAAGCGACAATCATCGCTTTTTTTCCTCTAAAACTTTTTTAGCGTTTAAAATTCCATCCATTAGATTCGTAGCGTGTTTTCGCAAGAGACACAACATATTGTGTTTCTTCATCAGAAAGTTCATATGGCTCCAGGTCAATGTTCAATCCTTCTTCAAAACCTTTTTTGAATGCTTCCTTTGCCATATCCATCGTGACGGTTTGAGAGCTGATTTCGTTCATGGCAACCGCCTTGTTCTTGAATGCACGCTGCATCCGCTCTTTTACTCTGTCGGAAGGATAGTTAAACAGACTGAACAGCTTATCCTCGTCCAGGTCCAATAGAATCGAACCATGCTGTAGGATGACCCCTTTTTGTCTGGTTTGGGCACTTCCTGCCACTTTTCTGCCTTCAACCACTAACTCATACCAGCTTGGTGCATCAAAACAAACGGCAGAACGCGGATTTTTCAACCCTTCTCGTTCCTCCGTCGTTTTAGGAACTGCAAAATAGGCATCGAGACCCAGGCCCTGAAATCCTTTTAAGATCCCTTCGGAAATGACACGGTATGCTTCCGTGACCGTTTTGGGCATCTCAGGGTGTTCTTCTGAAACAATAACGCTGTACGTCAATTCATGTTCATGAAGGACCCCGCGTCCTCCTGTCGGCCTTCTCACGAAACCAAGCCCGTGTTCTTTAACGGCATCCATATTGATTTCTTTTTCTACTTTTTGAAAGTACCCAATGGAAAGGGTGGCAGGGTCCCACCCGTAAAACCGGATCGTCGGAGGAATCTTTCCTTCACTATGCCAATCGAGCAGGGCCTCATCCAGGGCCATATTATAAGAAGGGGAACAATTTCCTGAGTCAATGAATCTCCACGTTTCCTTTTTCATGTCACATACCTCATTTACGTCTACTGTGTTTAGATTGGATTATGTAGTCAAACAGCTTCCATTAAGTCCGATACCAGTCTATCAAATCCCACCTAAAAAACAAAGAAAAACTGATTGGAAAGTTTGCTTTAAAATTTAAAAATATGTTTTGATTATCACCTTAAGGATGAATATAATAGAAGGTAGCGCATTTGTAGAAAGGAGCATGAATGATGGAAGGATTATATATACTTTTAGTCGTATTAGGTGGAATCATTATCTATTCCCTCTTTACGTTCTTCTATCAAAAGAGAATTGTCAATACATTGACTGAAGAAGAATTTCGAGCAGGATATCGCAAAGCTCAATTGATAGATGTTCGTGAAGCAAATGAATTTAATAATGGTCATGTCCTGGGGTGCACGAAATATTCCATTGTCCCAGATCAAAATGAGACAGAAGGAAATCCGTTCGGATCAACCCGTGTACCTTTATTGCCAAAGCGGACTTCGCAGCGGCCGGGCAGCTCAAATGCTGCACCGCAAAGGATACCGCGATCTTCACCAATTGCAGGGCGGCTTTAAAAAGTGGACAGGCAAAGTAAAGCATAAAAAATAAGGTGAAAAGTGATCGACGATACGGCGTCAATCGTTCGGTTGTGGAGTAGAAAAACTACATTCACAAGGTACTATCAAGGCAAATCGCATATTGACAACGAATTCACACAGAAAAACGCAGAGGTATTAGCATCCTCTGCGTTTTTAATATTCTAATGGCCTATTGTTCAACTAAAGCCCCTGACTTTTTATTTATATAAACCTTATTAAATATTCTCCAAATATTTTGTTCATCACTTTGGGTGTGTTTTCTAAATAAACATTCATTTGTTCCATGTTTGATTCGAATTTATCAGCGTTTCTTTCATCTGTTGGAAAATCAGATATTCCTTTAATAATAATACATTCAACATCATTCTTCTTACAGATATAAGCAATTGCACCCGCTTCTGTATCGGCTATTGTTATTCCGTTTTCTTTAAGTTCCATATAGTCCTTCCACATAACTACTGCTTTATCGGCGGTACCAATTGTTCCAGTATAAAAATCATTTCCATATTTTGATAAATCAATATCGACTATGAAGGATTGCTTGATCAGAGGCTCGACTTCTTTTACTGTGCAATCATATTGAACGGCTTCATCGGGTACAACAATATCCAAGTTACTAAACTTATCATCTATTCCTGCACATGTTCCAGCAACGATTACTTTCGTTAAATGAAATGTAGAAATCATATACTGATTACCACCAACACCATTTACTTTTCTTACACCTGTACTATAAAAAACAAGTTCGGTCTCATTCATTGTTCGTATGAAATACTCGCCATAAGGATAACCGAAACGTTCATTATCTTTTATGCCGAAATATTCTAATGTCGCTTCATATTCCCACTTCGTTGCTATACTTACTCCTATCATCGACTTATCACCCTGCAAATATAATTTGTCACGATCGAATGTCTATACACGGCCTGAATTTCATTTTTATGTCTATCCTTCTTTACTCTGTTCAAGAACAATTCGTTATGAAATATAGATTCTCATAATCATAATTGCCATTTTGTGAGTCTTCGGATGAAAATTAGCGAAATGATAACCTTTTCCATCCTTACGTTGATGCACATCAGACCGCTTGATTACTTTCCTCCATCATGGAAGCCCCTCCGTGAATGACGGAGGGGCTTCTGGTTTCGGATTAATTTTCTTTCATATAACGCAGAATCGGCTTCCTTGCGGCCAGTGTTTCATCCATACGCTTCACGATGGTTGTGTGAGGAGCTTCCTGGACGATTTCAGGCGTTTCTTCTGCCTCTTTCGCGATTTGGATCATGGCATCGATGAATGAATCAAGGGTTTCTTTCGATTCTGTTTCTGTCGGCTCGATCATCATGCACTCCTCCACATTTAACGGGAAATAGATGGTCGGCGGATGGTATCCAAAATCCAACAGACGCTTCGCGATATCCAACGTACGGACACCAAGCTTCTTCTGACGCTTTCCACTGATGACAAATTCATGCTTGCAATGACGGTCGAATGGAAGGTCAAAGTAAGGTGCAAGGCGACGCATCATATAGTTTGCATTCAAGACGGCATTTTCCGTTACGGCTCTCAGACCGTCCGGCCCCATCGTTCTGATGTACGTATAGGCACGGACATTGATTCCGAAGTTTCCATAGTAAGGTTTCACCCGGCCGATGGAGTCAGGGCGATTGTAATCGAATTCAAATTGGTCTCCATTTTTCACAAGGATCGGTTTTGGCAGGTACGGAATCAAGTCTTCCTTAACCCCTACAGGTCCGCTTCCAGGACCACCTCCACCGTGAGGGCCGGTAAATGTCTTATGAAGATTTAAATGTACTACGTCAAATCCCATATCTCCCGGTCTCGCTTTTGACAGGACTGCATTTAGGTTGGCCCCATCATAATACAGCTTACCACCTGCTTCATGGATGATTGCAGCCATTTCCAGTATATTCTCTTCAAATAAACCAAGAGTGTTCGGGTTTGTCAGCATAAGGGCTTGCAGTATCATCTCCGACTACCCGCTTAAGATCTTCTAAATCAACGAGCCCATTTTCATTTGACTTAACCGTGACTGTCTCAAAGCCGGCAACCGTTGCACTGGCAGGATTGGTTCCATGGGCTGAATCGGGTACGATCACTTTCGTACGGCGGGTATCGCCGTTTGCTTCATGGTAGGCACGGATCATCATAAGACCGGTCCACTCCCCATGAGCACCTGCAGCCGGCTGCAAAGTCACTTCGTCCATGCCCGTGATTTCTTTCAAATGTTCCTGAAGATCAAACATAAGTTCAAGTGCCCCTTGAACACTTTCAGCTTCCTGCAGAGGATTGATATGGGCGAACCCATTCAATCTCGCTACGTTTTCGTTCACCTTTGGATTGTATTTCATCGTACAGGATCCAAGTGGATAGAAGCCAGAATCCACACCATGATTACGTTTCGATAATGCTGTATAATGGCGCATGATATCCAGTTCTGACACCTCAGGAAGCCCCGGTGCTTCAGAACGGATATAATCGGATGGTATCAGGTCGGACAATTCCACATGCGGTACATCCATTTCAGGCAAGCTATAGCCTGTGCGGCCTTCTTTAGATAATTCAAAAATAAGAGGTTGATCTTGCTTATTCATGACAATCCCCCAATTCTGCTACGAATGCGTCGATTTCTTCTTTGCTGCGAAGTTCTGTAACTGCTACCAGCATATGCTGAGATAAGCTGTCATCCATCAGTCCTAAATCGTAACCGCCTATCATCTCTTTTTGTAGAAGCCTCTTATTGATTTCTTTAACCGGCATATTGACCTTCACGACAAATTCATTGAACGTCGGCCCTTCGAATGCGATTTCAAATCCTTTTGCTTTAAAAGCCTCTTTCGCATAATGTGCTTTTTGGATATTTTGCATGGCCATTTCTTTGACTCCCTGTTTACCGAGAGCCGTCATGGCAACAGATGCCGCCAGTGCATTCAATGCCTGGTTGGAACAGATATTCGATGTGGCTTTATCCCGACGGATATGCTGTTCACGGGCTTGCAGGGTAAGAACGAAGCCTCTGATCCCGTCCTCGTCCACAGTCTGTCCCACTAAGCGCCCAGGTACTTTCCGCATAAGTTTCTTATTCACGGCAAAATATCCACAGTGAGGTCCTCCGAAGGCACTCGGGATACCAAATGGCTGAGCGTCCCCAATGACAATATCGGCACCTAATTGTCCTGGAGGTGTAAGTACACCTAACGCCAGCGGGTTGGAAGAAACCACAAACATCGCTTTTTCAGCATGAGTCACTTCTTCAATGGCTTTCAGCTCTTCTACACGTCCAAAGAAGTTAGGGTATTGGACGATGACCGCTGCAATTTCATCATTCATCAGCTTCTTTAATTCTTCCACATCTGTAACACCATTCGTATGAGGAATTTCAATCACTTCAATATATTGGCCTTTTGCATATGACCGTAAAACATCACGGGATTCAGGATGAACGGCGCTTGACACAAGTACTTTTTTACGGCGGGTCTGACCTGCGCTCAGCATCGCGGCTTCTGCAAGTGCCGTTCCTCCATCGTACATGGAAGAGTTGGCAACATCCATGCCGGTCAATTCACAAATCATTGTTTGGAATTCGAAAATGGCTTGAAGCTCTCCTTGAGAGATTTCCGGCTGATAAGGCGTATAAGCTGTATAGAACTCAGAGCGAGACAATACATGGTCCACGATAATCGGCATGTAATGGTCGTATACCCCAGCTCCCAAAAAGGATGTATGGCTTTTCAGGTCGGCATTCTTTGCTGCCATTTTAGTCAGTTCTTTTACCAATTCCGTTTCTGACTTCGCTTGTTTGATTTTGTAATCCCCTTTAAAACGAACCTTTTCGGGAATATCCTCAAATAGATCGTGAACGCTTGCTACTCCTATGCTGTCTAACATTTCCCTTTGATCCTGCTCTGTCATCGGTAAATAACGATGCTTCATGACCGTCATTCCTCCCCTATTTCTTTGGTCTTTTATAAAAAGGTGTCGCTACCACTTTTGCTTTTAACTTTTTCCCTCTTATTTCCACGAGCACTTCCGTATCCAGGGAAGTGAACTCTTTATTAAGTAAGGCTAAACCTACATTTTTCTTAAGAGTCGGAGATTGCGTACCGGTCGTGACTTCCCCGATTTCTTCTTCACCTGCATACACTTTATAGCCATGACGTGGAATACCGCGATCCACCATTTCAATCCCCACTATTTTACGGGAAGCTCCTTCTTCTTTTTGCTGTTTCAAAACTTCCTGGCCGATAAACGGGACTTCTTTATTAACCTTTACGGCGAAACCGATACCCGCTTCTATCGGCGTGATCGATTGAGATAATTCTTGTCCGTAAAGGGCCAGATTGGCTTCAAAACGCAATGTATCACGTGCACCCAGCCCGCATGGAAGGACCCCATATTCTGTGCCTGCTTTAAGGATTGTCTTCCAGATAGGAGCTGCATCAGCTGCATCGCAATAAATCTCAAATCCGTCTTCCCCTGTATAGCCGGTTCGGGAAACAAGGGCAAGTCTACCATCTATATTCACTTCCGTCTGGAATTTAAAGAACCCTATATCTCCCAGGTTATGTTCATGTGTGATCGTCTGGAGAACTTCTTCTGCAAGAGGTCCCTGTAATGCCAATTGCGCCATATGCTGAGAGATGTTGGTGACCTCTACTCCATCACCTTCATGGTCTTTTAACCACTGAAAATCCTTCTCTATATTCGCTGCATTTACCACGAGCAAATAATCGTGATCTTTTATTTTATAAACTAATAAGTCATCGACCGTACCACCGTCTTCGTAGCACATAGCCGTATATTGTGCCCCTCCGTCTTTCAATTTGGAGACATCGTTTGTCATCATTTTTTGTAAGTAATCAAGAGCCCCTTCGCCCTTCACTTCAATTTCTCCCATATGAGAAACGTCAAATAGTCCAGCCCGGGTTCGCACCGCTTCATGTTCTTCTTTTATGCTTGAGAATTGCACTGGTAAAGCCCAGCCTCCGAAGTCGATGGTCTTTCCCCCATACTCTTTGTACACTTCGTATAAAGGTGTTTGTTTTAACTCTGACATGACCTTTCCCCCTTTATCTTCCTTACATGCATAATCCTTAACCAAGTTTTATTCCATGAAAAAAGGACAGAAAAACCCCTTTTCATAAAGAAGTTTTCTCTGTCCTTGCACCTGAAAGTTTACCGATGAACGGCTTTCCCCTTTGGTGGTTTCCATTACGGAAACACTCTCCAGAGTTGCGTCCAACAAGAGTCTTTTTGCCTGAGAGATTCACACTTTACGTGCTTGCTCCTTCGGCGCTGTATGCACAGTCTCTCCCCTTGTTATCATTCGCCAATATTCCTTGAAACATTTGGTCATACTAGAAATACACAGAAGAAATGTTGTAAATGTGAATGTTCGGATTTTCGAGTTTTTTAAACATTAGAAAATCTATTTTCATCCTACCATTAAATACGAGTTTTGAGCAATCATTTTTATACGAATTAAGGAGATGTTTTTAAGATGAATGTTGAGGTTTTATTTGATGAAGAATGGGGCGGGGGGCTGGAAAATCTAATCGAAAACGATGGTCCCTGGGGAAATTGGGAGCTTTACAAGTTAGCCGTCGAATTTGAACACCACCTTGCAATTCCGAACTTTGAAGGCCTACAGGCCCCAAAACATTTGGCAAATGTCACTCCGCTTCCCCATCAGCTCGAAGCTGCAAGGCAAGTCGTCGAAAATATGAACGGAAAAGCGATCCTTGCAGATGAGGTAGGACTGGGTAAAACGATTGAAGCTGGATTAATATTGAAAGAATACATGATTAGAGGATTGGTGAAAAAAGTATTGATCTTGGTTCCTGCTTCCCTCGTCTCGCAGTGGGCGTATGAATTGAACAGTAAATTTTTTATACCGGCTGTGCCTCAGAGAAAGAGTTATGTATGGGATCAATGCGACATCGTGGTCTCCTCCATGGATACTGCCAAGCGCAGCCCTCATAGAGAAAAAGTGTATGAGCAGGATTACGATTTGGTGATTATTGATGAAGCTCACAAACTTAAGAATCACAAAACAAAAAACTATGAATTTGTTCAAAATCTAAAGAAAAAATTCTGTTTACTCCTGACAGCGACTCCCATACAGAATCGTGTAGAAGAGATTTTTCATCTCGTATCTCTCCTGAAGCCGGGACATCTCGGAAATGAATCGGGGTTTTCTGACAGATATAAGAAAGGAGATCGTACGGTTCAGGAGGATGAACATTTAAAGAGCCTCATCAATAAAGTGATGATCCGGAATAGACGGAGCGATACGGGCATCGAGTGGACAAAGCGTCACGTTAAGACTGTGTTAATCGACTTCAACGATGCCGAAAGGGACTTATATAACAGCATCGATCTGCTTAAAGGGGATTATGATGCCTGGACGAGTTCAAGCTCATTCTCACTATTGACCCTTCAAAGAGAAGCTTGCAGCTCTCGAGAAGCAGTATTCTATACCCTAAAAAACATGCTGGAAAAGAAGGAAAATCCATCGTCCTCTTTTGAAAATGCCATTGGATTACTCATGAAAAAAGTAGAGAACGTGACGATGAACTCCAAGGCTCAGGAAGCACTTGAAATCATCCAAACGATTAATGATAAAGTAATCATTTTCACAGAGTACCGGGCAACTCAACTCTACCTGCAATGGTTCCTAAAGCAGCACGGAATCAGTTCTGTTCCATTCAGGGGAGGATTCAAACGCGGAAAAAAAGACTGGATGCGTGAATTATTTCAGAAGCATGCACAAGTACTGATTGCCACAGAAGCAGGAGGGGAAGGGATCAACCTGCAATTCTGTCATCACGTGATTAACTTTGACCTGCCTTGGAATCCTATGAGATTGGAACAGCGAATCGGTCGTGTACACCGTCTCGGACAGACAGAAGATGTTCATATTTACAATTTCGCCACTAAAAATACCGTTGAAGAACATGTATTAAAGCTTCTATATGAAAAAATCAACCTATTTGAACGTGTGATCGGTCATTTGGACGAGATTCTTACACGCCTGGATTTCCGTGACTTTGAAGAACATGTGACCGATATCATGTCTTCATCCAGAACAGAGGGTGAAATGAAGATTAAAATGGAGAATTTAACAAGCATGATTCAATTTGCCGAACAATTAAAGGAGGAGAAATCAAATGCATCAGCACGAAATTCATCAATTTCTTGAGAGATACTTCGTTGCGAACGGATGTGACCTTGTTGCAAATGGAGACGGGCATATGACGGTCCAGCTCACGATTGAACTGGACAAGGAGCTGATGAATCGTCCGTTTTACTGGCATTATCTTGAAAAGACCGGGGGTACCCCAAATCCCATGACATTATCCCTTATAACCAATCCTGACAAAGTACCGGAAGACTTGAAGGGAGAGTCCATCCACTTCGGCTCTCCAAGGCTGCACCAAATCTTCCATTCCACAAGAAATCTTGCAGGATATATACGTTTATATGAAAACCGGCAAACCCCCAGTGGACAACAAACCCCACTAATTCCATGGCTGGGGTTGAATATCAAAATTTCCTATCAATCCAATCTGAAGAAAGACAGTATTCGCAGTATCGGTTTAAACCTGATTAACGGAGTCATCCAGGAGGATTTTCATTCGTCATTGATGGTCAGAAACCTGACACCAAAGATTCCTGATTTCTCTTTCACTTTGACACCGATCATTAAGCCCAGGAGTGGAGTGAACCGTATTCAAATGTTTCTTTATGAGGACATCAAAAAAGAACCGGTTGAGTGGGCAGAACAAGCCAGGAAGACCTGGGAGGAGGATATACAATTATTGGATCATTTCTATGGGGATCAGGAAGAAAAACCTGAATCCTACTTCCTGGAACAACAAGCTCTAAAGGAACAATATGAACCAAAGATTTCCATAGATATTATTAATGGCGGGATATTTTATTTACAGAATATCCATTAATCATTGCATGGAGCAGGTGTGATACACTTCTGCTCCAAAACCAAAAAAGACTGTCCAAGGGACAGTCTTTTATCAACCTATTTATTTTTTTTGAATAGATGCATAAATGCATAAGGTATGATCCCGAACCATCTGAAGAGGAATGGTTCACGGTCATTCTTTCGTTGCTTCTTTATCTTTTTACGTTCATGAGGTGATTTTTCATAATGTTGGACAAATGTTTGTGTTATAAACTTAACATAGTCATTCACTGACATAAAAGCACCACCCTCCGCTTTTATCAGAATGCCCTGTTATTAAGAAATTTATACAGCATCCACGTCTAGATGCTGGAGTAATTCCTTTATCACCTCATCAGTTGTTTTATGATCTGTTTGAATGGTAATGGAACTTCCACTTTCATAAAGAGGTAAACGGCGATTAAATAAACTCCTTAAATTTTCTTTTGAGTTTTTCAGGACGAGAGGGCGGTCACCATCTCCTTCCAGCCTGTCCCATAATGTTTCGAAAGAAGCTGTCAGATGGAAGACAAGATCCTGTTGACGTAATACCTCCCTGTTCTCTTTCCTCTCCACCACACCACCACCTGTCGTGATAATGGCTTCTTGTTTGGTCAAATCAAGAAGCGCACCGGCTTCGATATCCCTGAAGTATTGCTCCCCGTCCTGATCAAAAATCTCTTTAATGGATTTCTTCTCTCTCTCCTCAATGTATGAATCCATGTCAATGACCGGCAGATGAAGCCTGTCTCCAAGCTCCTTACCGATCGTGGTTTTCCCTACTCCCATAAATCCAATAATGTAAATCGGTTTCATATTTCTACTCCCAACGTATGATGTGTTTTGTTCCCTTATTATACACAACCGTAGTTGGAAGAAAAACCTTACCATTTCGTTTAAACGTCACTTCAAGCTTTATTTCCTCGGGGTTCATGATCTCGCTCTGTATACCGATTTCACCATAGTCCCCTCTCAACTGCCTCGAAGCAACCTCCCCACTCTCCATCTCTAATAGAATCGCGTGGGACACACTGACATTTTTCTCATACATGCTCTTCATATTTGTTAAGTACTGATACTTAGTAATAAAAAGATCCCTGGCGGAAAGACCCAATAATGAAATAAGCATTAAAAGGAGCAGCGTATAGGGTAAAATAAATCCATTATTGTTCAGGTGATCCCTCTTTAGTAAAGTAAAAAAAATCTCCCTCCACTTTCTCTCCGCCAACGAACTCCAAATCCATATGCATCCCCTCCTCAATAGATGAGAAGCTGAATGAATCGATTGACTGTAATACGACTTCATGTCCTTTATCATTCACCCTCCTTCGGATCGAGTCATTATATCTTTCGTAGGAAATGGTATCCGCCCCCTTTGTAAATGAAATTCTAAATGGTGTGACCAAGACGCTGTCACCACTCCACAATTCATTTCTCAGGCTTTCATGAAATAGATTCCATTCATAGTAATGGGGAGGAATCAGATCACTCTTTATGGTATGAAAACACTTCATGATGAGGGGTATGCTAAGTGATATCATGCAAAATACTGTAAAACTTAACAGAGCCTCTATCAATGTAAACCCTTCGTCATTCCCCCTTCGAAATACAAACTTCACTGGTTTCAACACCTTTATTTTCCATATATCGCACGCACGCTTCTCCATTTTCCCCACCTTCCCAACTGAACTCATACTTCACACCATTAAACTTTTTTGTGTCATCAATATACTCCTGGCTGACGATTGCCTTCTCCACTCCTTCTTCAAGGAATTTCAATGCCTCCACTTCATATTGGAGTCTCTGCAGTTGAAAAGAATAGTGAATCAGGAACGGAAAGAAGAGACCAGCAATCATCATGATGCAGGCGAATGCGATCAACGTTTCAGGTAGTGAGAATCCGTTAGTATTCTTGTACATAAAATCTCCCTTGTCCGATTTGAAACATTAGTTGGAGGATGGTATCCCCCATTTTAAAATTCACCTTTCCAAATCGGTTGGTATTCCCATTTGGAAAGAAGGTGATGTCAATCAGGCTATTGGTTGAGATCTTTATAAGAGGAGACAGCTCCCTTATGAGTACGGTTTGTCTTGTAATGGTTCGGGCTACGTACTTATTTGATGAGGGATAAAAGGTCAGGGTAACAGGGGTTTCATGACTGATGCTGTGACTTTGGATGTGATAGAGGTCTGATTGAAGCTGGGAAAGGAACAGGTCTTGATCATTTTGTTCTTTCATTGGAAGAATGGAAAAGCTGGCCCATGAGAGTAAAGTCATAAAGATCAATATGACCACAAGCATCTCCATGAGTGTGTATCCCGCTTCCGCCTTACTAGCCTTCATTAATTGGAAGTCACCTTTCCTTCAGCATCAATGGAGATAGCACTACCATCCGGACACGCCTTATAATCATCATTCAGATACCCATCTGAAACAAGTGTGTCCATTGTTACAGGAAGCGAATTTCCATCCATTTTATACGCCTCGATTTGGCCTTCCACCATGTGAATGAATGCCTCACAGCCTTTGGAGTTAATCGAATTGCTCTGGTTCGTCACATTTGGAATCGTTATGAACAGCAAGACAGATATCACGAGCAAAACGATCATCATTTCAATCAGGGTGAATCCTTTTTCATTTTTGAGCATGGTGTTCCTCCTTGAGATAAAATTGTCCGGTTGCCTTTCTCATGGTTGGAGTGGTCTCTCACACAATATAAATGGAATACTTACATCTTTCCAAACACCTCCCTTATACCTCCCTTTCACTCATATCCCCTGCATCATCTGAAATAAGGGCATCATGATTGAGAAGTAGATCGCCATTATGAATAGTCCTACGAAAGTAAAGATCAATGGCTGGATGTATTTGAGTGATGCACTCGTTTTTTCCTCTAACTCCTGAAGACACATCTCACTATAGAGATGAAGTTCTTCAGCTAATCGGCCATTGGAATGTCCGTGATGGACAACAAATGACAATTCCTTTTTGAAGAAAGGAAGGGATGAAATGCAATCATGAAACGGCTTCCCTTCTTTCAACCCAATGATCAATCGCTTAGAGGTGTATTGTAGTGTCGGACGGAAATCCTGACTTTCCATAATGAGAAGTGAATCTGTGATTGAAACTCCACTTTTCAAGAGAAAGCTTAACTCTCTCGAAAAAAAATGGGCATGACCAAGCTTTATATAAGTAGAAATGAAAGGAATCCTGCACATGGTTATAGAAATCCTGATAGGAGAAATCTTACGTTTAAACATAATGAACAGAAAGACAAAAGCCACGAGCATGATGGTGAATATACTGATGAAGACTGGAAAGTTCTCTATGAATTGTAAGAGATAGGTCAGATTGGTTGAGGGTTCGTATCCAATTGAAGTATATAAGGACTGAAATCTGGGAAATAGTACTTTGCGAAGTAATACCATCATCAGAATCGAAATGATGACGAGCATGAGGGGATATTGAATGACTTGCTTTATTTTCTGCTGCGTCTTCCTGCGCTTTATGAGATAGCTTCCTGCTTCAGAAAGCGTATGGCCCATCTGGCCGTGATGCTCGGCGAAAAATATCTGGGCACTGACATGTTTAGGGATATTTAATTGTTTAGTCATGACCGAGGAAACGGAATCTCCTTTTTGGAGTGATCCAATCATTCTCTTTTTTAATTTCATCATATTTTTTTCTTTTGGGAGTAAGAGAAAATCGATGGCTTCAGAGAAGGTATAACCCTTTTGCAACAGACTGCCTAATCTTTTCAGGAACTTTCCTTGTTCATCATTTTTCTTCATGTACCCATTTCTTATATTCAAGTTCTGAAACAAATCCAAGTGCCACCCCCTTATTGATCAATGTCTGAAGTGTGTCGTACCGATACAATCCACACTCTCCCTTCGCTTCCTTCAACACTTCTTTTAAATCCCTCCCAGTTAGAATTTCATAGACTGAGGCCCTGTAGACGTTTTTACCAGGAAGGCATTTTCCTCCACATTCCGTATGACAAACGGGACAGACCAGCTTTAATAATCGCTGGGCTGAGACAGCCAGCAACGTTTGTTCAATATCATGCCACTCGATTCCTAATTCCATCAAACGATAAATCGCACCTTTTGCATCCCTGGTATGCATGGTCGTAATGACTAAGTGTCCCGTTAATGCGGCCCTCACTGCGATTTCCGCCGTCTCCCTATCTCTAATCTCCCCCACCATAATGATATCGGGATCATGTCTCAATATTGCTTTCAAACCAGTGGAATACGTAATCCCCGCTTTTTCATTCACTTGAATTTGTACCATTTCTTCATGCTGCTTCTCTACAGGATCCTCGAGAGTAATAACATTGCGGTTCAAGGCAACGGAGCAATGGTGGACCAGGGAATATAAAGTTGTGGTCTTCCCGCTTCCTGTCGGTCCTGTAAAGAGGATCAGACCATGAGAATACATCAGGAGAGCGAGCAGTTTTTTGGCGGATGAAGGATAAAGGGACATCTTTTCGATGGGAATGTGATAGGTTTGAGGGAGTATGCGAATGACAAGGCTTTCTTTTAGATGAGTGGTCGGCAACGTTGAGATTCTGAGGGATAGAGGTGCGTTACGGATGGTTAAACTGAAGGAGCCGCTTTGAGGCTTTCGTTTTTCTCCGATATCCATGGAGGCCATGAATTTCAGGTGGGCTATCAATCGTTCAGCCTGATCGGGATCGATGGTCTCGTAAGGAACCAAAACCCCGAACTTTCTAAATTGAATCAGGTAATCTTCCGTTCTCGGAATTAAATGAACATCTGTCGCTTCACAGCCGAAAGCTTCTCCAATCATGACTTCAGATAAGGATTCTACTGAGTGAAATATATATTGGCACCACCTTTCTTTTTACCTACTAAAAGATATACGACACAAAATTACAAATCCCTTCTTTTTTTAAAAAATTTTTCTACATGGTATTTGAAACCCCTTTTATATACGACAACATTCATTCACACACCTCCCTTTCACCCATATCTCAACAAAAAAATCACAAAAAAGCACTATTCACTATTTTATTACTAGAAGAATAAAAAGATTGTAAAATAGTAGGGTTGGTGAGAATTTTTAGAAAAATATAAAAATAACAGCCGATTTCAACAAAATATTAATTTTTACATATTTTACAATTAACGGTATTTTAATATTGTAATAAAATACCATATAAGGGAGATAAAAGATGAGAAAATTAGGTAAAGTTATTGTCGCTTCTGCTCTATCATTCGGTTTATTAACTGGAATTGGAGGTTTTCAACCTGCATCTGCAGATGCTGCAGGCAGTCAGGCATCCAGTTGTGAGTATGCTAAAATATACCATACAGTCGTCTATGGGGATACTCTTTCAGAGATTGCAGCCAAACACGGTGTCTCTGTCACATCTATTATGAAAAACAATAACATCAGTGATCCTAATAAAATTTATGTTGGTCAAAAATTATTTATTAAATACAGCACCGTAAAAATTTGCAAATAAAAAACTATGATACTGAAGCCTTTTCTATGATTGAAAAGGCTTTTTCTTACATTAATAAAAAAACTTGATAATCGTGTATAAGTACTTTTTAGATTGACATACTATTCATTGTAAGTGGTCACATTGATGGGCTATAGCCAAGCGGTAAGGCATCGCACTTTGACTGCGACATGCGTTGGTTCGAATCCAGCTAGCCCAGTAATAAAAGCGGAGGTGGCTTGCTCAGCCCCGACAAGCATAAGACGAAGCTGCCGAAAAGGCGGCTTTTTGCCTTTTTGGCAGCTTTGACTTATGACCTCGAGGCGCTAGCCACCGGAGCTGGATAGCAGAAAAGCAGAAGGGCTTTGCCGAGAGGCGACAAGCCTTATAGATACTTCCTGTCCACCTCGAAACAAATTGAAAAAGGCAGTCACTTTCTAAAAAGTGACTGCCTTTTTCAATCAACCTGATTCCTGTTAACTGCTTTTTTTCAAAGTTCGGTTTTTATTGGTCATGCTCTGCAGACCCTCTGGATTATACCCCACGACCAGTTTTTTCCCATCTGTCAATAGTGGTCTGCGAAGGAGCTTAGGCTCATTTATAATTAGCTTGATCACTTCTGAAAGGGGTAGATCGTTCACGTCTTTCCCTAAATCTTTAAAGGTTTGACTTCTGGTGGCCAAAATTTCATCAAGTCCATCTGTTGTCAGGGATAATAGCTCCATGAGCTCTTTATGTGTAGGTGTTTCTCTAAATAGATGTCTTTCATCAAAGTTGACGGAATGTGCAGTCAACCATTTTTTAGCTTTTCGGCAAGAGGTGCAGCTTGGATAAGTAAAAAATGTCAGGTTATTCAATTTGTTGACCTCCTTAAAATTTAACTTGCTTGTATAAGAATTGTTAAACATATTGTATATTAAATGTATAACTTTTGTACAGTAATATCCCCCGGGAATTTGTGAACTTTTTTTAAACACTCCACAAATCAAGTCAGGATAAGGTTCCCTTTCATATCCAATCTCTCCCACCAGGCTTATAATGGAACTATAAACAATGAAAATGAGGTGTTTCATGTATGGATATGACACTCAAGGTTACAGGTGCACTTTCAGATCCTACGAGGTATTCCATTTACTTGTACATTACTGAGAGAAAAAAACAGGTATCGGTTCAAGAGATAGCTGAAGAGTTTCATATTCATCCGAACGTTGCCAGACTTCACCTTTCCAAATTGGAAGAAATCAGGGTATTGAAATCCGAATATGTAAAGACCGGTAAAGGGGGAAGGCCAGGGAAACGGTACATCCATTCGGAAGAAGCCGTTCAATTATCATTTCCTCCAAGAGACTTCCGTTTACTAAGCGACCTTGCCATCAATTCTCTTGCCAAACTTGGTGAGAAAGGTTATTCAGTTCTGGTGGAAACCGGATATGAATTCGGTCAGCGTTTGGTTCACGACCACCTGAGTCTCCATAAACAATGTATAGACGGGTTGAATCCATCTGATAAAAAGGACATATTAAGCGAGATCGCGTCATCGATCGGTTTTGTACTGGATGATTCGAATACTCTATTTGATTCTATTAAGTTCCGTTATGATCATTGCCCTTTCAAAGAAAGTGTTCAGTTGGAACACATGTTAGTATGCGATTTACACAACGCATTACTTAAAGGAATGTTTGAAACTTTATACTCTGTGGAAGAATTCAAACAAGAGGAAAATATGATAAATCACTGTTCTACGTGTAGATATCACGTAATCGTCACAAACTAGAAGCAAACGGATATTTACTTTTATGGTAGTATTCATTTATAATATTGAATGATGGACTTAGGGTGCAAAGGAGGGTTACATATGGATCGTATGTACAGAGTTCTTGGATTTTGGACTGGTATTTTTGCTGTGATGTTCTATCTTGGTGATATGACAACGACATCATTAATCTTTTTAGGCCAAACAGGATTCTTCATTATGCTAAGCTATTTAAAACTGTCCGAACGTATGTATATTTACATTTTCGGTGCTTACTTAACAGTGTTTTTTGCTGGATTTACTTATTGGACGACCTTTATGATGACTCCGGGTGCAGGAGGACATTAAAAAAAATTCCCTTTAGCATGATTGCTAAAGGGAATTTTTTTATTTAAAATCCATTTAAAAACGGATTCGAATCCATCTCCGATTCGATTGTCGTCTCCGGACCATGTCCAGGCAGGACAGTTGTATTCTCTGGTAAAGTTAACAATTTGTCATGAATACTCGCCAATAGCTCCTTATGATTCCCTCCTGGCAAGTCCGATCGTCCAATACTTCCCATAAATAATGTGTCTCCTGCAAATACGATTCCACTATCTTGCACATAATAAGAAATACTTCCTGGAGAATGACCGGGCGTTTCCAACAATTGAAGCTTGAACCCTTTGATTTCTAGTTTTTTCTCACTTGTTAATATGTAATCTGCAGGCTTCAATCGAATCAGTTCACTCATCATAAATAATTGCGATCCATTTAAGGCTGGATCCAGTAACCACTGAGCTTCTTTTTCGTGGATATAAACTGGAACATTATAGTTTTCCCTCACGTGATCAACCGCTCCAATGTGATCAAAGTGTGCGTGAGTTAAGAGAATGGCAACGGGGCTCAAAGTCTGGCTGTCTAACCATTGAATCAACTTCTCCCCTTCTCCGCCTGGATCGATGACTAAGCATTCTTTTTTTGAATTCCAAATAATATAACAATTGGTTTGCAATGGTCCCAAAGGGATTTGTTTCCACTTCATTATTTACACCTCCGCTTATGATAACAATATTGTATCAGAACTTTTCACGTCATTAAACTTGGCAAACGTAAGGTCATGGAAGCGTCAAATTTTTGACCTCGACAAATAGAGGAAAAAATTATAAAATGGTAATGCGTGCATTTATGTACATATAATATTCTTTAGCATCAAACGTATATCAATGAAAGGGGTCATATAAATGGGTTTTGTAATTATTACAGCATTGGTTACATTATTAGCATTATTTTCAGTAGTAAGCACTTTCAAAAATAAGAATGCAATGGGAATTTTATTTTCATTGGCAACTCTGGGTGTTTTTGGTTGGTTTACAATTATGACAGTCCTTCACTCTGGTTATCCAGGCGGTCATTAATCAAGACAAATAAGTGATAGTAAAAAGCCTGTCGTTTCTTAACGGCAGGCTTTTTACTATCACTTAAGGGCACTCTTACGTAACACAGGCACCATAAAGTACCTTATGGACCTTTTGGATGGGTACGCTATAATGGATATGATAAAATCAAAAAGCGATTAGGAAATACGATGGTACTTGCATACAGGAAGACGAACGTATGATCATACACAAAAGGAACTGGAGGTTCATAAATGAAAAAATATAATATACCTGTAGAAGCCTCCTTGGAAGTTATCGGAGGAAAGTGGAAAGTAGTCATACTCTGCCATTTGATTAAAAGTAAGCGCAGGACGAGTGAATTAAAAAAATTAATGCCTGGAATTACACAAAAGATGTTGACTCAACAGCTTAGGGAGCTAGAAGCAGATGGTGTCATCAATCGAATTATCTATAACCAGGTTCCACCGAAAGTGGAGTATGAATTAACAGAATACGGATGGTCCTTAAAGGGTCCTCTTGATATGCTGTGCGAATGGGGTGAACAGCATATAGAAAAGACCTATCCTGACAAAAGTGCAGTGCTGGTAGAAAGCGAAGAATAATGATTCTATTAAAGGAAAAAGGAGAGTAAACCTTTTTGGTTACTCTCCTTTTTCCTTTTTTACTGATTCAATTTACTTTGAACGGAAGATAACTTTCCTTCCATTGTTGTTTTCTTATCACGACGATCATCAATCCTTATGTTTGTCGCCACCCGTTTAATCCCTTTTTGGAAAGGTGATTCATGAATATCCTGAATGACCTGAAACAAAACGGGAAGTTCGCCCTCTATGATTGTATTCATGGGTGTTAGTTGAAAACGGATTTTCCCCTCTTTCTCATATCCCTTAAGAATGGTATGTAAATCCGCAACATAGGAACTTACACTTGGAGATTCCGTTCCAATCGGTATAACGGTTACATCTACGATGGCCATTACATATCTTCCCCTTCCTCTGTCAGTAGCTGAATGATGGTTGAGTCCGTCAAATCGATTACTTTCTCCAATTGATTACCATATAAACAATATTCCCCGTTTGGTGAACACTGTATCGGCTCTAAAGGCAGGTCCTCAACCAATAGGATTTCATTTCCAGATGAAATTTCCCACTCCTTTAAAGAGAATGTTCCTGTATACATATCAAAGGAGCCTGGTTCAGTTGCAGTGAAAGTAATCAAACGACCTTTCTCTTCTATCATATCATAATAAGGAACAAACCAGTCAGAATAGCGGCTCAGGAGATCGGCCGTGAACTCGGACTGGATCTCACCACTTGAAGTGATGAATCGATACGTAAACGGACCATCCTCCTCCAGGGGAGTGACAGATAGTAGAGAATTAGTAAACTGTTTAAAGTGGATAGTGGATTCCACGATCATATCCTTTTCTCCATTGAAAACATTCCGGGACATGAGTGGAGCTGAAACACTTATCTCTTCTGCATTCCAATCTTGAAAAAGGATGGAAGATTCCGACTTCCATTGAACAAATGGCTGTTCAGCATCTATAGGGTCCATAACAGCCTTTTTTAAATCAATGGAGTAAACCTGAAAACTCCAATCTTCACTGAAGCTGGTGATTAACAAAGCATTCTCGTTAAATGGGTTCCATGAATGTGTTAATTCATACGAAGGCACATCCTCCTGAAACAGCTCCTGACCTTTCCTGTCGATAATGGTTACCTTGGCTGAATAGGTTACAGGAGCTGAATGGATCAATATTTTTTCCTTATCTGGTGATATGCTCGCCCCAACGAAAGAAGAAGGAATCTCATAAATTTTTGTATTTGTTCCATCGTATAAATGATAGATGTAGAAAGAAGGTTTCCCATCCTCTCCAAGTTGAACTGATAGAATCTCTGTATCTGAAAGCCATCCTATATTCTCAACAAAGCGCTCTGAAGAAAAAGTGCCTGCAGAGATTTCTTTTGTTTTTGGTTTCTCTTTCTCTGGGGGAGAAGTCTGGGTCTCTTCCGGTTGACATGCAGACAACAAAAGAATACTCAGTAATAAAAATAGTAAGACACTCACTTTTTTCTGTTTCATATCCTTCTCCCCCCTTCATAAATTCCATATTAATTAGTACGTTTAAAAGCGGAAAATGTTTCAAGTTTGTTAAAAAAACATTACAAAAATTCAAAAAAAGTGATGACCAGATGTTCACACACCATTTGAGTCACCACAATCGGATATTCCTTTTGTTTTGTTAAACAGGATGATGATTTATTTTACTCCTGATTTTCATTTTCTACAATAGATATTTATGGAACTTGTGCAAAGAACTTTCGAGTGTTTGTTTATGATTTCGTCGAATTTCATGGAGTATCATCAAGGTCCTACATTTCACCTTGAACTTTGTCAGTACCATCGATATATGGATACCAGAAAGATGCCGAGCATATCCTGATAAATTTCATCAAACTGAGAGAGGGGCAAGGGGTTTATTCCTTTTCCGAGCTCGATGGTAAACCCTGCTTTCTTAAATTCCTTAATGAACCAATCCTTATATCCCGCATAACTGTCTACATACCTGACGGATTCATATCCGCTTACTCTTTTGAAATCAGCTGCAAGCTTTGCTGCTTCCGGTGGCTCCAACCCTTCATATCCCCAATAGAATTCCTTTCCCTGAGTATGGAGGGCTAACAGCCGGTCAAACCTTTCCTCTTGAGCAAGTTTGGCCATAGCAATGGTTTCAGGTTCAGAAAGAGGTTTATATCCTGGGAAATCTCTTGGGGCAGGAGATTTTTCTTCTTTCCTCTCTTTTTCCAACTCCCATTTGGCCGGGAATTGGTTATTAAGGTCCACCCCTCTTATATTGGCCTTCCATCCTGTGAAATCATTACTCCCCCGGTTGATTTCCAACAGTTCTTTTTTCCTTCCCTTCGGTGGTCCGTTCAACACGAGATCCACTCCGTCAGGATTGACCATAGGGACAAACGAAAGGGTGACCACTCCATATACAGGAAGTGTCTGGATTCCCCTCATGAGGTTACCATTCGTTAGAGAAAGTAAGTAATCGTTTAGAAACGTCATCAAAATGGACGTAGTGATCCATTCATTTGCATGAAACGATGCATCTATATGAACCTTTCTCTCCCCGTTACCGACTCTCATTTCAAGAAGGTCTTTTCCCAGTACACTCTCCCCGACAGAGTTTAATGTAACGAAAGGGTAAATCTCCTTTATTTTCTTCATATCTTCTTCCATCAACTCTGAACTGTATGCCTGCTTTCCATTTACTACCGGTGAAACGACCCGTAATGGAAGAAAGATCATCGAACCTATCTGTAAACTGTTAGGGTTGACACCTTCATTCAAAAGAAGTAATGCGTCCACTCCTATATTCCTTTGCTGGGAAAGGGTCCAAAAGGAATCACCACTTTGTATCCAGTAGCTTTCTCTCCTAAATCCAGGGATTTCAATCTCTGTTCCAATCTTTAATCCATCAGGATCAACAGCAGGGTTTGAATCGATTATCAATTCGATTGGGATATAAAACAATTGGCTGTAATACCAAAAGGAATCGCCACTTCGAACTTTCACTTTCATACAGGTACCTCCCCATTCATATGTCCTTACTTACATGTATGAATGGTTCGATATTTCATGACAAGAAAAGCTTGCGAATCTCTTCGCAAGCTCTGTTTTTCATTATTCTTTTTGATCGTCAGATTCACCATAAAATCGAAGAAGGTCTCCATTAATGATCTTATCCGAATATCCTAATTCCTCGTTCACTCGTTCTATATAAGGCTCACAGTATTTCATGTCGGTTGATTCTTCCGTTTCCTTGTTCCAGCATTTTTCACCGGCGAAAACGTAATCCTTGGTAATAAATCGCCCATCACGTAGGATAGCCAGATCTTCATGCTGACTGGAGAAGATATCTGAACCGAACTGGATGTCTTCCTTCGTTTCTATACCCAAAAGGTGTAAGATCGTTGGTTTCAAGTCAATTTGTCCGGCGACTTTAGAAATGGTCTTCCCTTCCTGTCCCGGAATATGAATGATCATTGGAACCCGTTGCAGCTGTGTGCTGACAAATGGCGTTACTTCCTTACCTAAATATTCACTCATGGCCTTGTTATGGTTTTCAGATATACCGTAGTGATCTCCGTACATGACGATGACAGAATTCTCATAGATTCCTGATTCCTTCAAGTCCGTTATGAAATTCTTTACGGCTTCATCCATGTAGCGGACTGTCTGGAAATAACGATTGACTGTTCCGTCTTTCGAAGTGTAAGCATCAATAAATTTATCTTCTTCATCTAATGTGAAAGGGTAATGATTCGTCAGAGTAATCATCTTTGTACTGAAAGGCTGAGGCATCTGTTTCATATGCTCTACAGATTGCTCAAAGAATGGAATATCCTTCATACCCCAGTTAACCGAATTCTCTTCCGTTACTTCATAGTCCGGTAATGAGTAGAAACGCTCATATCCAAGGGAATCATACATAATGTCACGATTCCAGAAGCTTTTATTATTTGCGTGCATAGCCGTGGTATAGTACCCATTCTCTCCAAGTTTTTCGGTCATGGATTCAAACTCGTTTCCTGAGTGAGTGAAGAATACCGCTCCCCGGTTTAACGGATAAAGAGAATTATCCAGCAAGAACTCTGAATCAGAGGTTTTCCCTTGCTGAGTCTGATGATAGAAATGGTCAAAGTAGTAGCTTTCACCAATGAACTCATTGAGAAATGGCGTAATTTCCTGACCGTTCATCTCCCCATTGATGACAAAGCTCTGAAGGGACTCAAGTGATACCATAATCAGGTTCTTATCTTTTGCCACACCGAACATCCCTTTATGCGGTTCGATGTAACTTGCCCGGACATAGTTATCGATATGTGCCAGCTCACTTCCATCTGCCATGGCCCGCTGTGCGGAAGACTTTGATTGGAGGAAAATATCGTATATATGGTAATTATACGTTCCGATATTCTTTACCAACATTTCACGATCAAAGGTTCTTGTGAGCAGTTGCGGTCTTTCTGATTCGGCCAGGCCGAGGTTGAAAAATACGAGTGCAGTGGCAACCAGGAAATATGCACGGCGGTTAGCCCTGCTAAAGTTCTGGATTGAAAACCATGTTGGCTTTAATTTGATGATAAGGATCAATACCATCACATCAGTGAAATAGAATAAATCCTTCCAGCTCGTTATGGCGCTTGCACTTGTGCCTAAATCGGAAAAATTGCTTGTTTGAAAGAGTACAGGGAGTGTCAAAAAATCGTCAAAAAATCGATAGAAAATAACGTTTCCGTATAGGATGAGCGAGAGGACGAAGCTTGCAGCAATAATGTAATTGGTGCGCGACTTATCCTTCCTAAGGAACAACCCTATTCCGAAGATAAACAGCAAGAAACTTAGTGGGTTAATAAAGAGGATCAGTTCCTGCAGAGTACTTTCTATCTTTATATCAAAGCTAGTTTTATAGACAATATACGTCTTGATCCAAAGGAGAAATGCAGCTGATGATCACTAGAGAAGCCTTTGGTGTCTTTTTTCGTTTCATTGATTCAACCTCCTTGCTACAAACGGTTCCTTCGTATGTAACAATCTTAATATTTTTGGTAAAATTAGGTAATATTAAACATGCAACCTTGGAATATCTTAATACTTTTTTTACAAAACGTCAAACCACCTAACATATTGTGGGTGTATAATGATTCTTTTAGTCTTATTCTCTTACCCATACTATTAGACGATTGAAACCGTTAAAAGTTTCAATATAACTATATTTTTTCAAAACGGTTCTAATGTCCCTATGTCATAAAGACTACCGAATTCATTGGTAAATTGAGAAAAGTACCCTCTGCTTCATTTTTCAAAGGAAAAAGATGCCGATGACTCAAATATGAATCATCAGCATCTTTTTCTAAAATATATCAGTAGGAAATTTTTTCATCACAGTTCTGTTACACGATCTTATTCTTAACTAACCAGGCTGCACCAATCACTCCGGCATCGTTTCCAAGAGTAGCGATGCTTAAGCTTGTTGATGTACGTACGGTGGGAAATGCGAATTGTTCGAAATACTTCACTACCGGTCCTAATAAACTATCACCCGCTTTAGAGACTCCTCCGCCGATGACGATCTTTTCAGGATTCAGGGCATTCCCCAAATTCGCAAGTGACAGTCCCAAATAGAAGGCTAGTTGATTAATGACTTCAAGGGCTAGTTCATCATGTTCTCTTGCAGCATCAAAAATATCCTTGGCGCTCACGGCACCGTTGGATTCCCTGATTCCGTGAAGGACAGACGTTTGCACTGAAGCATCGAGTTTTTCATTTGCTAGGCGGACGACACCTGTGGCAGAAGCAACCGTTTCCAAACAACCAGTCTTTCCACAGTTACACTGGAATCCACCTTCAGGAACAACGGTTATGTGTCCGATTTCTCCGCCTGCCCCTTTCACACCGTGCACAATATCCCCATTGGCTATGACTCCTCCACCAACACCTGTACCTAGCGTCACACATACGATATCCTTTCCTCCGTCACCTGCACCTTTCCACATTTCACCAAGCGCTGCGCAGTTTGCATCGTTGTCAATGACAGCAGATAAGCCTGTTTCCATTTCGAGCAGGTCTCTTAACGGTGTATTCTTTTCCCAGCCTAAGTTAACCGCTTCATAAATAATCCCTTTAGCCATATCGACCGGTCCCGGGGCACCCATGCCGATGCCGACCAGCTTGTCTTTGGAATGATCTAATTCTTCCAGCTTCTTATCGATCGCCTTGGCAATATCAACGATGATATTCTTACCGTTATCAGATTTATCAGTAGGGATCTCCCATTTATGTAATAATTCACCGTACTTATTCAAAAATGCGATTTTAGTCGTTGTTCCTCCTAAGTCTACACCAACCAGCCACTTTTCTGTCATTTGTATCACCTGTCCTGTTTTTCTTTTTCTAATTGTATTTCATGTCGCAGTAAAAACAAAGCCGTTTCAAAATCCCTGGGGTCGATCAGCTGGGATTGGTAAAGTTCTTTAAGTTCGCCTTCCATCAATTGCAGGTCAGAAAGACGATGTCCAACATATATGATGGTCCCATATCGTTTTAACAACTGTTGGATATCATAAATCGTTTTCATATCATACACCCTGCTTTCTATCATTCACCTTAAAGTATAAGTCAAAATCCACATCTTCTCAATATGAAGCTTTGGAATATCAGTGTAATGAATCCAACTTCTTTTATATGGACTCTGTTCGTAAACATTGTTGCTATTCAGAAGAAGGAACATCCCCCTCGCCATCCAGTAGAATGTAATCGACAGGGCCTTGAAGTGCTAATGAAAAAACAACGACTTTGAGAAAAGAACAAAAAAAAACTCCCTTAACGATGTAACCATCAAGGAAAGCTTTTCATTATAACATTCAACGATCGGGATCTTTTGGATGGAGAAACCGCGGTCGTCTGTTCTTTAACGGCATTGGCGAACGGAGGAAAACGTCACGGAATGCTCGAAAGTTAAACGGGATAAATGGCCACATATAAGGAATATCAAAGGAATTCATTCTCGACAGCATCAAAATCCACAGCAGGATCCCGATCACAAATCCATATACCCCGAATAACGCCGTGCAGATCAATAAAAAGATTCTGACCAATCGATTGGCTAAGCTCAGTTCATAGCTTGGCGTTGCAAAGGTACCGATTGCTGCAATCGCTAGATAAAGGATGACCTCGTTTATAAAGAGTCCGACTTCTACTGCCACTTGACCTATCATCAAGGCAGCTACAAGACCCAGGGCCGTTGCCAATGAAGAAGGGGTATGAATGGCGGCCATCCTCAGAATATCGATTCCGATTTCTATGATTAAGAATTGAAGAAATAAAGGCACTTCCCCAACATCATTCGGACCTATATAACTCAGCCCCTCCGGTAAAAGTTCGGGATGGATGGCAAATAAATAGTAAAACGGCAATAAGAATATAGAGCTCCATACTGCGATAAACCTTACAAAGCGCAGGTAAGCCCCAACTGAAGGCTTGTTCCTGTATTCTTCCGCATGCTGAAGATGATGCCAAAAAGTTGTCGGTGTAATCAGTACGCTAGGTGAGCCGTCCACCATGATAATGACGTGCCCCTCATACAGATGGGCAGCGGCGGTATCAGGCCTCTCCGTATAGCGGACAAGAGGGTAAGGATTCCAGTGGCGTCCTGCGATGAATTCTTCCAATGTCTTCTCACCCATGGGAAGGCCATCTGTATCGATTTTTGAAAGAGCGTCCTTTATTTTATGTACCAGTTCAGGATCCGCTATGTCTTCTATATAACTGACGACGATATCCGTTTTGGACCTCCTCCCTACTTGCATGTATTCCATTCGAAGGGAAGGATCACGAACCCTCCTTCTCGTCAAAGCTGTGTTAAATACGATCGTTTCCACATATCCATCCCTCGAGCCCCTGACGACCCGTTCAATATCGGGTTCCTGAGGACCCCTGACAGGATACGTTCTAGCATCGATCACGATGATTTTATCAATGCCGTCCACCACAAGGGCTGTCGGTCCGGCCAATACCAGGTCGATCACCTGGTTCAAGTCATCTACCTGCTCAATCTCTATATATGGGATGTATGTCTTCAACAACTTTTCTAACGTATCTTCTTCCAGTTGTTCAGGACTAAGTCCAGACAAGAGCTTCATAAGATAATGCATAATATCATCTTTAACAAAGCCATCCACTAAAAACATCGCCATTTTTCTCTCAGCATATTCCAGATCCAATTGAATGACATCAAAACTTTTGTCTACAGCTAAGGTATCCCTTAGATAATTGGTGTTTTCTTCAATCTGAGTAGAGACAGGCTTTTTCTTTTGATTGGTCAATAGCCTTCACTCCCAATAACTTTACATGATTTCCCATATTCACCATCCTAGACAAGGAAGCCCGAAAACATACATCCTATCATATTGATCCCCGGCTTTTCATACTATGTACTAAATGGACAGACTACTGGAGTGAGTGTAATGAATCAAAGGCTAAAAGAAGCGATTCCCTTCCTTATCATCATGTGCATCGTCGGCTTGGGGATTCAATATATTTACAAGCCTAAAACAGAAGAAAGCATTATATTTTTCCCTATAAATGAAAATGTCAAATATGAATCTGCCACAACGATTCTGATGCTGAAGCCTGAAAAGAAAAATGATCATTATGAAGTTGATTGGAAGGTGTCTTCCAAGCTTGATACACCTGCCTATTTACGTCAGGATGTCGGTTTCTTATTCATGAATGGCAGATTGAAAGGTCTCATGAATGAGTGGGAACAGGATACGGATCAAATTGTAGAGGAATCGACTTTAAAGGGTAAAGAAAGCAGTCTCCTCCAGGGAGTATCTTTTCACTATTCTGAGATTCATGAAACGGAAACAGAATTTACAAGTGCCCAGAAGATGTCAGAAGATGAATTGTATGTGATTGATTCAAATTTCAGCCCGTTAAATGCCTTTCGTCAACCAAGTACGCCTGCTGAGAAAGAATGGAAAAACATCCTGGATAAAGTAAGCACCCAACAGCTTGAGTACCTGTGGGAGAAAGCATTTGACTCCATGGAAATCCCTCTTGAAGACTATACATCCTTTCCACTGACTCAACTTCCTAAATTAGAAAATCAGCCTTTAGAGGGTTTCACTCAGCAAGAGTGGGATCGCGTTATCGGCAACCTGTGGGAAGGGCTTTATAAAAACTATTATTTAGGCATAAAAAAAGAGGACGGCTCTGTCATTGAGTCAATCGACAGTGCCATCCCACTAATATTAGTGAAAAACGATCAAAAGGAGGTGCTCGTACTGCTAATTGATAGAAATGGTGACACCTCATTACTTAAACAACAGATTATCCTTTAAGAGCGTTCCTTTAATTCATGATATAGTTTCTCATATTTTTCTTCCTGCCTATTCAATTCATAGGCTTTTTTTGCATGAACAAAAGCTTCCTTCATGTCACCTGAATCAATCAGAATCAAAGCAAGATTGTAATGAGCTTCATGAAATCCTTCGTTTTCACTAATTGCAGCTTCCAGATGACCTTTCGCTTGTTCTGGTTTATTCAATTTGATTTCAGCATAGGAAAGATAGAAATAGGTCTCTGCATTCGGTGATCCTTCCTTTATCACAGGTATAAGAATGTCCTCGACTTCCTCCCATTGCTGATTTGAAATCTTTTCCTGAGCGACACCATTTACCGTATCTACATCCCAGGAAGCTGGGTCTGTTCCGATCCCCCACCACACCAGGATTCCGGTAAGCAGGGTACTTCCCAACAGAAAGAGAAATTGTCGGAGAGGACGGAGAACATTCGGCATGCTGACGATGCCGGCCGCCAGGAAGCCTCCTATTAATCCGCCGATATGACCAGCATTATCGATTCCAGGGATGGTGAACCCCAAGACCAGATTCAATAAGATTACCGCAATAATATTGGTGCCCATTGTCCTAAAGAATATCTTTGGATATAGGACCCCGAAGTACAACAGTGCACCGAAACACCCGAAGATAGCCCCGCTTGCACCTGCAGATAGATTGGAAGTGAATAGGAAACTGGCCAAGGATCCCGCGACTCCCGATACCATATAAATGATGATAAACCGGATGCGACCGAACATTTTCTCCACGGCTGTACCGAGATAAAAGAGGGCAAGTGTATTCATAAATAAATGCAGTATCCCGATATGTAGAAAGATCGGGGTTACCAGTCGCCACCACTCCCCTTCAATCATGAGGGGGTTGTATTTTGCACCGAATTCAATCAGGGTTTGAGGATTCTTACTGCCACCGTTCAGTTCCAGAATAAAGAACATGATCATTTGAAATGCAATGAAGAAATAAGTAAAGAAGGGCTTTCCTTTTTCAAACAGCGCTCTTTCTTTCTGGATCTGCCTGGAAGATGAGGTCATGGTCATGGATTTTATCCACTCTACATTAGCGTCCATCACTTCAGGGGGGATCTCCCATTCTCCTTCGTTAAAGAAAGGGTCACCCTTAAGCCATTCAGCACCTTGGTCTCCATTAAGAAGCAGGGGCTGGACGGTCGTCTTTTGATAGTTCAGGGGTTTCTGGAATAAATCAGGTTCAGCATCTACAGGGGGAAACGTTGATACATAGATATTTTTCACGTGAAGCTTCCTTTTTCCGAGGGATTTCCTGATTTTCTCCCCATTGATGGAAACCAGCTCCATATCCCGCTTAACCCAGTTTCCCCAGTCTAAATCTTTCAGGATCACTCGAATGACGTTTGCTTCTTTAACACCGGTGTTTTCAAGCCATATTTCATCCTGATTGGACGAAAGGTTGAGGATTCGGTAATGTTTGTGTTCAACCAAAAAATGCGATATTTTCCAAAACAAATAATGATATCGTAAATCCACATCATCCACTACTTTCTATTGTAAGAAATCCTTGTCTCCCCTTACTATACCCAACCTCCTCTTCAACTGTAAAACAAAAAGACTGTAAGAAAGATCGCCCCCCTTACAGTCTTTTCTGGTGTCATCCCCTGAATGCACCCTGAATGAATTTCATACGGATACCTGGTATTCCCATCGCTATTCTCACAGCAAACTTCCTGATAAAAAAGTTACCGAGAATCAGATTTAACACTCTATACCTGTTTGGAATCAATAGAAAAACCAGCCCGCCCAGTACTAACCATTTTGTCCATCCGTTCATCATGATCCCTCCTGCTAGTAGTTTGGATCATTAGCAGGAGGCTTATCCATCAAAGTTTTAGGAAGGATGCTTTCAAACAGTATTCAATAGAAGACCAGCATCATCATTCCGGCAAAAAGACTGGACAATGCGTTCACCGACTCATTATTCATAAATGCATTTCCTTTTGTTCTTACAGTTGGATGTCCGCAATGAACGACTGACTCAGTTTGAAAACCGCATACCCGACACCGGTATTCCAACTGTGTGAATGCTCCAAGAATTGTATCCATCATATTCCCTAAAAAACCAGAAAGGCTGAGAAGTGAAAAGAGAATGATAGTCATTTCATCCAGGATGGTCCATGAAGTCAACGCAATAAGGGCAGCCCCAAAGACAGCCGCAGTTGTACCGATAAGGGATACTGCACCGGACGTCCCCTTTGGGACCCTCGTGAACGTTCTGATTGAGATGGGCCTTTTATGACTGAGAGGCCCGATTTCTGAAGCCCATGTATCAGCATTTGCGCCGGCAATGGATGCTATGAAGGCCAACGTCCAGACTTCGTTGCCAGTAATACTGAATAATAGGGCAAAAAGGGTTGCAGGGCCTCCGTTAGCCAGTACCTGCTGCCAATCCCTCTTGGACGTTTTAGCTAAACGATCTTCAATCCCTACCTTATCCTTCTTGAAAAGGCGAGACCAAATACTTGATGACAGGAAGAATACACCTAATAAAAACAGTCCTTCAAAGCCATAGGAATATCCGATTGCAAGGCCAATCATAACAGCCATGACTGCGCCTGACGGACTTAAATTACCGGTTTTCCATCCTGCTACCGAGACAGTGCAAATAAAGAGGAGAACAATGAAGTAATCAGCCGCCACAATCGATACGTCCTTTGTCCGTTATAATGGTTCCAACCGGCATGTCGAAGGATTCAATGGGCAATGTGCCGACCATTTGTTCTTCAAAGGCAAGGGATATCGTTATGCCTGAATAGGCTGACAGTAACCTGTCATAGTACCCCCCGCCAAACCCCAGACGATAGCCGGTTTCAGTATAAGCAAGACCTGGAACGATGATCAATTCTATCGTTTTATTATTTACGGCCGTTGACTTATCGGGATCTGGTTCGTACAGATTGAAATAGGATTGCTCGAGCTGATCGAAATCATGAAGCTCATAAAACACCAATTCATGGTTTTTTGGAAAACATTTCGGAACAACCATTGTTTTCCCTTCTTCCCATCCCCGTTTGATGATATTCCATGTATCCACTTCCGGGGGCTTTGAAATGGTCACCGCAACGGTGTTGCTGTTCTTCCACTCAGGAGATTCAAAGAGTGACTGTTCTATTCTGAAGCACTTTTGCTGAACCTCTGTATGATCCATTACCTTCAATGATTGAAGCTGAAGTTTTCGTAATTCTTTTTTAGACATAAAATCCCCCCATGCTTAATATTAATGGATTCTCTATGTAAATGCGATGATCAGGCAATTATGAGTATAAAAAAAAGCAGCGGATAAAATCCGGCTGCTTACTTCGTTTCGCGGTGAAGAGTCACACGCTTTAATTTCGGGCAATATTTTTTTAGCTCAAGACGGTCTGGGTTGTTACGCTTGTTCTTAGTAGTAATATAGTTACGCTCACCAGTTTCTGTGCAAGCTAAAGTAATGTTTACACGCATTATTAATTTCCCTCCAAACATATACATCTTCTACTATTCATACGACTTTTCTATAATATCATTTTTCTTTTGGAAATGCTAGTCCGTTTTTTATTCTATCGCTTAAATTTGATACCTCTTCTTTAACAGCCCCTTCAATAGCATATACTTTTCCCTGTTTCACTTCAAAAGGCTTGAATGAGAAGTCAAGCATATATACCATCATATTAAGGCCTCCCGTAATTGGATAGTAGTAGAGGCTTCCATTATTCAAGGATTTCTTCCATAGATGCAAGCCTTTCAAATTAAGGGGATAGATGGATTTCTTGATTGAGTCAGCGCTGGAAACAATGTTGGTGATGGCAACGAGCTTTCCACTGTAATTCCAGAAGGTGTCCTTTGAAAAGGAAAGGACACCAACCCCATCTTCTTTACAACCGAGCCATTCAATGAGAAAGAACACCTTGAGGTCCCTGCATTCTTTTGTAGAATTTATTAATTCAAATGCCAGTGATTCTCCCCAGCCTTCTGCTTCTTCCTGAACAGAGACACTTATACCGGTAAGATTGGGCAGTTTCTCAGAGTTTAGAGGTACATATTCTTTATTCGTGCTCCAGGCTATTCCTTGGATTTGAAACTTTTCATTCCGGTTCTCCTTCATAAGCCTCTACACCTTCTGCCAGATTTTTATTTTCTTCCCGTAATATCTCGCAAGCTCCCTTGCCAGATTTCTTCTGTCAGCCTTGGAATAAATGAGGAAACCTCTTTTCGGATCACTGATGATTTTGGTTCTTCCCCCGTCCCTATGATCAAAAACGATTTCCTTCTGATTGGAGGATGAAGGAACCGTTTCCATTAACTTGGACAGGACAAAGGGTTTCTTTCCATTTGGACAACTTACTTGCAGCCTTGTAATAAACGGCTCCATATAATCAGCCGAATGGTGGAATCCTTTTTTAATCGCCGGAGGAGCGTACTGCCCCTTCATGAGGTCATCACGGGCACTTTTGTATTCTTCCGGGTTTCCAATATCCCTCCAATATGCATTTGTCTTAAAGACATATACTTCCTCATTGTTTAATAGCAGCTGAGGAATGAAATCCTGACCGAAATCCCTTGCCCCAAGATGAGCATAACGATCAAGAAGAAGTGGATCTAATACGTATACCCCAGTATTCACTTCATTGCCCGCCCATTCTACTGGCTTCTCAATAAATTCAACCAATTTCCGATTGTGATCCGTATGACAAATCCCATATTCTTTCGGATTCAATACTTCTTTTGATACAACCGTCATGACGGCTCTTTTTTCGTAATGGAATTCAATGACTTTATCAATCGGTATATTGGTGAACGCATCACCACTCAATACCAGAAATGGTTCACGAAGCCGGTGCCTGGCAAGGAAGATGCCGCCCACAGTCCCAAGCGGCTTTTTTTCCTCCAGGTAAGTAATGTTCACATTAAAATCTTTTCCATCTCCAAAATAATCCTTTATCGTTTCACTTTTATAACAGGTAGTGATCAATATATCTTTAATTCCATACGAATTCAGGAGGTTAATGCTATATTCGAGAATTGGCTTATTTAAAATCGGAACCATCGGCTTTGCAATTGACATTGTATAGGGTCTTAATCGCTTGCCTTCTCCACCTGCCAATATCACGGCCTTCATTTTTTTATGCCCTCCACTTTTGATTGAAGAAGTACGTCTTCATATACGTGGATGGTTTGATCAGCGATTCGATCCCACCCAAACATGGATTTGGCCATTTTAAAGCCGAGATTCCCCAGTTGTTCCGATTTTGAAGGATTTTCGATTAATGAGACCAATTGGGTATATAAGCTTTGTTCATGATTTGGCTCGAATAATAAGCCTGTCTGTTCATGCTTTACAATTGATTTAAGTCCTCCTGTATTGGACGCGACTACCCCTTTCTTAAAGGCCATCGCTTCCAGTGCAACGATACCGAATGGCTCATAGAGACTTGGAAAGATCACTGCCAAGCAATTCTTCAAATAATCATTACGCTCCCTGTCGGAAATGTAGCCGATGAAGGAGACACGATCAACTAAACCTTCATGTGCCACCATCTGACGGTAATGCTCTAACATCGGACCTTTCCCTGCAATGATAAAGGAGATGTTATACCCTTCCTTCTTCAACTGGGTGGCTGCACGGATGATCGTGTCAAACCCCTTTTCATGCACCATCCGCCCGATGGAGAAAAAATATGGGGTAGAAGGTTGCTCAAGGCTGTATGGTGAAGATTGATCAAGCTTCTCTAATTCAACACCATTGGGTATCACCGCTATCGGCGCTTCTATTGTAAATAAGCTTTTGATTTCCTCTTTCATATGCTCACTGCACACAATGAGATGATCTGATGCCCCAACGAGAAGCTGCTCTTCACGGTGAATCTTATGTTGCAAATCAGTATAAATCCCTTTGTTCCGTCCATGTTCCGTTGCATGAATGGTTGTAATAAGAGGAATCGAATAGTACTCTTTCAACTTCATTGCTGACGTGGATACAATCCAGTCATGGGCATGGATATGTGTGATTCTTTCATCTTTTATCAAATCATGGGCGTAATGAATGAACGCCTGATTCAAATCGAATACCCACTTAAAGAAATCCTCCTCGTACGGATGTAACGGATGTACTCTGTGGACCGTTACACTTTCCATATTTTCAAGGGAGAGGGCATCATTGGCCTTAGTCGTCAGAACGTGTACTTTTTTACCTTTTTTCACAAGGTTATTCGCCAGATCATACACATGCCTCGAGAGCCCTCCTACAATATTCGGGGGATATTCCCATGAAAGGACCAGAACAGAATCGTGCTTCTCGTCTTCCCCTTCACTCCCGGGCTTTGTCTCAAACAGCTTTTCTAATATATCATCAGTTGGAAACGGGACAATCCCCTTACGATGAAGAAATAGATGCTCATCTATTTGCTTTTCCACGACCATTTCGAATAGGGAATCAAAGTGAATGGACGAGATGCCATTTTCTTCATTCGTATTTGCAAGGCTTGAAATCCACTCGCGCATCAGTTGATGTGTCCATTCTTTCGCCACACCAGATGAATACAATTCCTCAAGTCTTTCTTCCATCCGATGAACAATCCGTAAATTCTTCATTTGCCCGTCAGTGAGGATCGGGGTTTGCTTTTCCATCCCGAGATATCCGAATCCTACCCTCGATAGTGCCGTGGGGGATTCTATTTTCTCATCTAGTGAATGTGCATGCTCATTCGTTTTAATTCCTTCGTAGTTTGAACGATCCCCAATGAAGACAATCGAGAGAGAGTGACCGTCTTCTCCTGTCTCGGATACCGGGATCAGCTTCAAGCCCCTTGGGGTTCTAAGAACACTGCTGTTATTCTCTTTTTCACTATGTTCATATGAAAATGAGGAAATGAAGGTGAACTCGATCCCCTGCTTGGTGAGGTACAAATCAATTCCGGGCACATAGGCTGCACGCGGCAACCAAAAAACCTTTGGTATCATTTGAAAATGTTCCTTAAATAATAAAGTGCTCATTCGCACCTGTGTTTCAATCGCTCTCGGAGTCCGGTAATGCGTTAATGGGAATGTACTGACCGTAGTAGGGATCACAGTGACCTTTCCTTCAACTGCCAAACTCTTATATGCTTGTACGAAATTCATTTCACATGTCGACCACTGGGAATAGATCAACTGCCATTTGCTTCTTTCCTGGGGTTCCGATTGTAAAAGGTTGGCTTGAATGATGGATTGAGCTTTCTCTTTAAACTCTTCACTCATGAAAAGTGAGAAGATGAGAGGATTGACCACCACTGGGATAGAGGATTGCTCATTGCCCTTGAGAAGATCTAGAAGCGCACTATTTTCAATGAGTATGGAAGTGAGAAGCTCTTCCCTTTCATTGCATTGGGAAATAGCCATATCGTTAAATTGTGGATAGATCATCACTGACGACGTTCCTTTCATACCTTTTCCTCCTGATTCATTACATAATACGAATAAGTGCTCACATGCTCCACCCATTTCGGCTCTCTGATTAACCCCTGCTCATATTCAACCAACTCTTTCATACTATGGGATTCCTGATGGTGGGAGGTCCTTGGGGTATGGAGAACATTGGAACGGGTGAATGCAACAAAGTCACCGGATGGTAAACGCAGCCCGATTTCCATGCAATAGCTCCTGTTTTCTTTTAGACCGTTTATAAACCAGTCACTCTCCGAATATGGCACATATGAATCTGAATACGAGTGATGATTATGCCCGTTAAAGGAAATCGACGTAATATCATATAAACGAAGGACAAATGGTTGAGGCTCTGGATCCATTTTGAAGTGACTTTTCACATGACGGATCCATTCTTGTGTGATAGTCCAATAGCAGTAGATCCTGGAAGATGATGAGAACATGATTGATAACTCAGTCGCACTTGGATTTTTTCCGCGATACACGGGCATTTTCCTTCCAAATGAAGCTCTTCCCACTCGTTTCTTATTCTTCGCCGGCTTCGGCATTTCAACCTTGGTAACGTTGCCTACAGGCTGGCTCTCGAGCGTTTTTTGGTATTTCACCCATTGATATTGAACTTTGCCGACGGTGGTATCAAGTTCCTTGGCGATTTTCCTGAATGACACTCCTTGTTCTTTTAATCGAATGATTTCTGTGATCAAAGCAATTCCTCCTAAAGAGTAAACAAATATTATATCAACTCAATCTAAATATTATGACAATTATCTATGATTTTATCGTAACACCCTATTCAAAAACCTACAATAAACGCATTTTGTCGTATCTTGTTAAACGTGGAGATAGAGGCATTCATGTTGCATTTTTTTTGAATTTTATTATCCTGAAATGATAATAAAGCGATTACATTTTATGAACGACAAGATTCTTTCATTATCGCCTGCTATCATTCGACAAAATCTTGGATTAACCCACAATTTTATCCTGACTCTTATAGAGATAAACCTTCATCTATGCTATAACTAAAGGAGAATAATACTGTAAGAGGTGAGATAGTGGATTTACTATTCATTGGGTTAGTAAGTATTTCTGTTCTATTACTGATCATCTCGTTTTTCCAACGGGATCGATATCTTGATATTGAAAAAGACATGGAAGAGTTATCAATGAATGTTCTTCAGGAACATTATCAGTTAAAAAAAAGAATCAGAGTACTGGAAGAAGAGCTGATGATGAATGGGGATGCACCGTTAAAAACGTCGCTCCCTTCCAGAAAACCCATACATGAGATTGTCAAAAATCAAGTGATTGCTTTACATCAACAAGGACTATCTGTCGACCAAATCGCCAAGCAATCCGCACTCTCAAAAGCAGAGGTTCTGCAACTGATCTCAAAGCTCTAAGTTTAGCTGGCAGTTCCAACTTAAGATATGAATGATCACATAGAAAAAAGCTGTCCATGTGGACAGCTTTTTCCTGTATCAACTACTCATTCAAATCGTATCGACGGCCTTTTACTAGATAGAATACGCCTTCTGCAATGTTCGTTGAATGATCGGCAGCTCTTTCGAGGTAACGGCAGATAAATGAAAGCTGGGTGATCTGAGCCGTGAATTCCGGTTTTTCTTTATTAAGTGTCAGAAGCTCTACAATGGTTTCGCCGTATAAGTCATCGACCTTATCATCCATATCAGCGATTCTTTTCGCTTTAGCCACATCTTCCTCTACAAAAGACTCTAACGTCAGTTTAATCATTTCAGACGTTATGCCATGCATCTCTTTAATATGATGAATCGGCTTAATCAGTGGTTCATTTCCTATACGGATCGTTGACTTGGCTACATTCACTGCAAAGTCTGCGATCCTTTCCAGGTCTGCAGCAATTTTGATGGCCACGATGATTCTTCTTAAGTCGGTTGCCACCGGTTGTTGCTTAGCGATTGTCAGGATGGCCAGATCATTGATTTCTTCTTCCAGGTCATCGGCCTTCTGATCGCCTTCAATGATCGCAAGCGCTGTATCCACGTCTTTTTCCTCCAGCGCAACAATGCTTTTTTCAAGGGAGATTCTTGCAATATTCCCCAGATCCATAAGTTTTGTTTGGAGTTCCTTTAAGTTCGCATCGAATTGTCCTCTTACTGCCATGATAATACCCCTTCCTATTTCAACACTTTAGCTCTGATATAGTAAGGATTAAACACCCGTCGGCATTAATCCTTTTTTTTTATGCGAATTAACCGAAGCGGCCAGAGATATAGTCTTCCGTACGTTTATCAGATGGAGTAGAGAAGATCTTATCTGTCCGGTCAAATTCAATTACTTCCCCGTTTAGGAAGAATGCTGTGCGGTCGGAGATCCGGGCAGCCTGCTGCATATTATGAGTAACAATAATAATGCTGTATTCAGTCTTCAATTCCTGAACCAGTTCTTCCACTTTTAATGTAGAAATCGGATCAAGAGCAGACGTAGGTTCATCCATCAGGATGACATCCGGCTCGATTGCAAGACATCTGGCAATACAAATACGTTGTTGCTGCCCACCGGAAAGACCATATGCATTTTGATTCAAGCGATCTTTTACTTCATCCCAAATGGCTGCACCGCGTAAGCTTTTTTCAACAATTTCATCCAGGATCTTTTTGTTTTTGATTCCATGAATGCGTGGTCCATATGCAATGTTATCATAAATGGATTTCGGGAATGGGTTTGGCTTTTGGAAGACCATTCCTACTTTTGTTCGCAATTCTTCAACTCGGTATTTACTGTCAAAGATGTTTCGATCACGATAGATGATATCACCGGAAGTCTTGACACTTGGGATCAATTCGATCATCCGGTTTAATGTTTTGATATACGTTGACTTCCCACACCCTGATGGTCCAATGATAGCCGTGACTTCATTTTCCATAATATCCAGGTCGATATTCTTCAACGCATGATTCGTACCGTACCATAAATTCAATTGCTTCGTTTTATATACCGCTTCTTTTGTTTGTTTATGATCAACCATGTTACTTTCTTTCGTTTTAATCGTTTGCATTTCGAAAGCCTCCTTCATCCAATAAAAAACCTATTAATATCTCTTCTGAAACTTATTGCGGATCAACACAGCAATCGAGTTCATCAGTAAGAGTAGTCCTAATAAGATAATGATTCCTGCAGCTGCTACATCATGGAAATCTGCCTGTGGACGTTTTGTCCAGTCATAGATTTGCATTGGAAGTGCTGTAAATGTATCCAATAAGGAACCTGGTGTGAATAATAAGATCGTTGGTACACCAATAACCACAAGTGGTGCGGTTTCCCCTATTGCCCGGGAGAAAGCTAATATACTCCCTGTCAATATTCCCGGTATTGCAGCGGGTAAAACAACCCTGGTAATCGTCTGCCACTTAGTAGCCCCCATACCATAGGATGCGTCCCGCAGCTCCCTTGGAACCGAGCGGATAGATTCCTGTGCGGCAACGATAATGACAGGCAATATTAACAGACTCATCGTCAACCCGGCTGCCAATACACTTTGACCAAGAGCGAAAGCCCGGGCAAAGATCGTTAACCCTAAGAGACCGAAGACTACAGAAGGTACTCCTGCAAGGTTTGAAATGTTCACTTTAATAAATTTATTGATTTTATTTTGTTTCGCATATTCTTCTAAATAAATGGCCGTTCCCACTGCCAGTAAGAACGAAACGACAACAACGACGAACATTAGCCAAATCGTCCCGATAAAGGCAGCATATATCCCAGCTTTCTCAGGGAACCTTGATCCCACGCTTTGTAAAAACTGAAGATCTAAATAACCAATTCCTTGAGTGAATACCCGATATAATAATACAGATAACACAGCTAAGCCAAATAAGGTTGCCAGGAAGAAAAGGCCTTTAAAGATGCTGTTCACCATTAACCTCGAGGACATCTTTTTTAGGACGTTTTCTTGATTGATATACTTCATGATTAATACTCCTCTCTGAATCGCTTAGAGATGTATTGAGCAAGAAGGTTCATACCTAATGTGAATAAAAATAGTGTGAAACCTACTGCATAAATACTGTAATAGATCGTTGTTCCATAACCTGCATCCCCTGTGCTCACTTGAACAATATACGCTGTCATGGTTTGAATGGAATCAGTGACATTCCAATTCAGGTTAGGAGAAGCTCCTGCAGCTACCGTTACAATCATGGTTTCACCGATTGCACGGGAGATAGCAAGGACAATTGATGCAACAATCCCCGATACAGCAGCTGGTAAGACAACCTTAAGTGCAACTTCCAACTTCGTTGCCCCTAATGCCTGTGCACCTTCGCGGATCGAATTTGGAACAGACGACATGGCGTCTTCAGAGAGTGATGCAATCATGGGAATAATCATGACCCCAACTACAATCCCTGGACTTAGTGCATTAAAGATACTTAAGGTAGGAATGAATGTCTCCAAAAATGGAGTGACAAATGTTAAGGCGAAAAATCCAAATACAATCGTTGGAATCCCGGCCAACACTTCCAATATCGGTTTAATGAATCTTCTGGCACGATCTGTTGCATACTCACTCAAATAAATGGCTGAAGCCAGTCCGATCGGCACTGCTACCAGTACGGCAATCCCTGTGATCTTCATTGTTCCTGAGATCAATGGAAGGATTCCATAGCTTGGGTTTTGAATGGAAAAAGGAAACCATTCTGTTCCTGTAATGAATTCAAATACCGATACCCTGGAAAAGAACGTGAATGTTTCAAATATAAGAGTAAAAACGATACCTATGGTGGTTAATACGGAAACCCCGGCTATTGCAAACAAGATCCATGGGATAGACTTCTCGACAGATCGATTTAAGCTCTTCCCACTATTTTTTGATATCATCTCTGCAACAGAGTATGATGATCCTTTTGAATTTGTAGCCATTTAATGCAAACCCCTTTCATCCACATGACAAGATGAGAAGCAAGAAATCGCTTCTCATCTGTTCATTTTGACTTAAAACACGATTCTAACTTATTTAAGACCTTCTAATTTATCAGTAGCTTCCGTGATCTTTTCTTCAGGAAGACTTACATATCCTACTGCCTCTGCCATTTCAGATGAGTTTTCAATTGTAAACTTCATGAAATCATAAACTGCTTCATTGTCTTTGACAGAAGAATTTTTCGCATATACATATAATGGGCGTGATAGTGGAGTGTATTCCCCGCTCTCGATTGTTTCGTTGTTTGGTTCAACTCCGCCGATTTTCACAGGCTTAAGATTATCTTTGTTCGCAAGGTAGTAAGCAAATCCGAAGAATCCGATGGCGTTTTTATCGCCTGTTACACCTTGTACAAGAACATTGTCATCTTCAGAAAGCTGGATGTTCTTTTTCACCATATCTTTTTCTTCTAAGACTGCTTCATTGAAGTAATCATATGTTCCTGAGTCTGTACCAGGGGAATAGAATTTCACTTCTTCATCCGGCCATTCAGGATTGATATCTGACCATTTCTTTGTTGTTCCATCTTCAACCCAAAGCTTATGAAGATCTTCAACTGTCATATCTTCTGCCCAGTCATTTTCTTTATTCACAACGATTGTAAGACCGTCTTTAGCAACTTCGAATTCAGTAAAATCAATACCAGCTTCTTCTAGCTTTTGCTTTTCTTCGTCTTTAATAGGACGTGAAGCGTTTGAAAGATCAGTTTCACCTGCGATGAATTTTTCAAATCCACCACCGGATCCGGAAACACCGATTGATACTTTCACATCAGGCTGCATTGCAGCATATTCTTCGTTAACAGCTTCCATGATAGGAGCGACTGTAGATGAACCATCCATTTTTACGCTACCTGATAGTTGTTCACCTGAACCATTTTCTGCTCCATTTCCTGATCCGCATGCCCCTAATAAAAGAGCTGAACCAACCATGGCTGACATTGCTAGATACTTAAAGCTTTTCATTCCTAAATTCCCCCTAAGAAACTTGGTTGTTTTGTCCTACGAGTAATAGATTAATAGATGAGTGTTAATTCGGTTTTAACCGTTTGTAAAGGTTTTGTAAATTCGACATTTTTCATCACAGTGACGGTTTCATTTTAAGAAAAACTTGGCTTTAGATCGTTATTGAACCTAGTATCTGCAAGCATCCGACAATTTATGTATCCTTATTCGAGAAAAAAAGATTTTCGTATTGAACTTTGAATGGAAGAATGAATGAAGGTCTATTCAATTGCCTTTGAGTAAAAAGACTTTTTTCCCATCACAAAAAAAAGCTGATTATCAAGGATGTACACCTTGGTAATCAGCTTACAAATTCCTAATTATTTTCTTCTCTTTCTTCTTTCATCTGCTCTTCGGCCTCTTCTGCATTTTCGACTTTTTTCTCTACGGAAGCCGGGTCCTTCACCTCTTTAGCACGCTTCTTCTTTAGTTCAAAATATTTATCCATTACGCGTTTAGAGATGTATTTGTTAACGTATGGATCCGCTACTCCGCTTGCCTGTATGTGAGAGGAGGGAACCATCGTGGCATAGGCAACTTCCGGTTGATCAAATGGAGCATATCCAATTAAAGTAGTATTGTAATTCAGCTCACCATCTACATATGTCTCGGCCGTTCCAGATTTCCCTGCGGCATTATACGGCGCATCCTTAAATTGAGAATACGCTGTTCCATCAGGGTAGTGATATACCCGGTAGAAGCCTTTCTGAACATGTTCGATTTGAGCCTGAGTAGCTCCAATCCGATTCAGCACGTTCGTCTCCTTCTCAAACAGGATCGGACCAAGGCTATCCTGGTCGTTAGTCGGCTCCCGGATTTCTTTCATAATATGCGGCTCCACACGATAACCATCATTTGCAATCGTGGAGATGTACTGAGCCAATTGCATCGTAGTATACGTATCAAACTGTCCGATCGCTAAATCCAAAAGGAAACCTGGAGTGGTGTCTGTACCGGTCAGTCCTGAAGACTCCCCTGGTAGATCAATCCCGGTTGGCACACCTAAACCAAATTGGGCGTAATGGTTTCGAAGCACATCAAATGCCTGTGGATTATTGATCATCGTTTCGTTCGGAATGTATTCTCTCCCGGCAATCCTGAATGCAATCTTCCACATATAGGAGTTAGAGGATTTCTCAAGGGCGAATAAATCAGTCATGGGAATTCTCCCCGACCGGTTGAACCAGGAGGTTTTCGGCCTGTCGTTTCCGATTTTTATCGGTTCATCCACTAGTACCTCACCTGGAGTCAAGTTCCCTGTCATGTACCCTGTTAATACCGTGGCCCCTTTGACCACGGAACCGACCTCATAAGAGGATGTAAATGTCCCCAGGGCAGCATCTCTCATCTCATACTTTCCTGTTTCTGAATTCTTCACATACTGTTTCCCGGCCATTGCCAAGATTTCACCTGTATTCGGGTCGATCATGACCACGTAGGCGCGATCCAGATTGGGAGACTCGCTCCGGTTTACAATCTGCTTCCTCAATTCTTCTTCAATGATCTTCTCGACTTCACGCTGCAGTTCCATGTCGATTGTAAGGACAATATCTTTCCCTCTTTGACCCTCCTGAACGAGAATGGACTCCAGGACACTGCCGCCTTTGGTGACGTTTTTGATTTGTTCTTTCTGCCCCTGAAGGACATCTTCATATTGTAGTTCAACATAACTTTTTCCGACCCGGTCATTTCGGTTGTAGTCTTTTGCCAGGTAGGAATCAACCAGATTTACAGGCAGTCCTTCACGGGAAGAGGATACGTTGCCGAGAATCGTCCTTAATGTATCATCAAATACATAGGAGCGCTTCCAGTCGGTTGTTGTATTGACGCCTGGAAGCTCACTCAGGTGCTCACTCACGACGGCAAACTCTTCAGGTGTGACTCCTTCGTTCTTCACAATTTGTGGATTTAAAGCATAACCACTTGAGAATTCGCGATAAATCGCTATAATCTCCAGGTCTTTTTCAGTCAGTGAATCAAGATCTTCTTCCGTGATGCGTTCCAGCCTTAATTGATAGACCTTCGCATTCACCTCATCTTCAGACAGTTCTTCATTATTTTGAAGTTTTTTTATTTCTTCTTCTGATACCTTTTTGTCTGCTTCTTCTTTGTTATTTAGTATCCAATAATCTTTTTTGTCTCGTTCGGTTACCTCTTTCGTGTCTTTCTGTATAAAATCAGACAGCCTCTCAGCAACCTCCAGCATCTCTTCCACTTTCGTGTTGTTTGCCCTTGTATAAGTAATTGCATTTAAAGGAACATTATCGACGATGACATTGCCGTACCGGTCATACATTTTACCCCTTGGCACTCCTGTATTGACGACTACATCCTCGGTTCTCTCTACTTCTTTCTTGTAGCTTTCCCCATTCACAATTTGAACGAGACCCAGCCTGAGAACAAGTAGGGAAAATAATAAGAACACGGCAAAAAACAGCAAATTCATCCGTACGGGAACATGCGTCTTTCTTTTTTTCCTATTTCTTTTCAATCGTTCCAACCCTTCCTCTATGTAAAAGATTCTTTATATTATCCATCCCTCCTTATTTTATAGAAAAACAATGGGATTATCTACACATAAGCAAGGAGAGGAAATCTTTCCCTCTCCTTGCTTAAATATCCTATATGGGCAATTCGACTTTCCTGATGAACCAATAGATGAGGGTATGGCCCGCTCCAAGCATTAAAAGGAGAATCGGAATGCTTTCCTTCTGATTGAAATAGGTGACGGCAATGATAAAGGCTACGACCGACACAATCCTGCCTAAGTTCAAGAAAATCTCCCTGACGACAATGTATTCAATTCTCATTTCAGCAGCATTCCATCCCGTTCCGATTACATCATATGTCATGGATATATAAGGAACGAGGAGAATAGGGTATGCAATGGCAATGACCCCTGCATACAACAGTAACTTTGTGTAGGTTACGTCAAAAACGATCAAGAAGATGGCTAAGTACAGGAGGATCCCTCCGAGGAGAATCGCTCTTTTGCGATACTTCTTCTTTATCACCCGGGATGCAATGTAATACCCGATAAAGGCAATACCGGAATTAATGAGTCCAAACGTTCCGATTGCGAACTCACTCCCTGTGCTGATGAACACAAATACCGAAATGATAAAGATAAAAGTTCCTTCCCTCAGTCCCTGAAAAAAATGTGCGTTCGTAACATGGCGCCAGTTCACATTGTTCCTTCTTTCTTCGAGGATTCGAAGGAATAGATAGCGTCCCGATGCAGGCCTCCTTTTGAGAAAGAAGCTCAAGATGACAGCTATTGCAAATAGCAATAGGGATATCCCGAAAACAATCGTATAGCCCGTATACGAAGCAAATCTGGATATGATGAAACCTGCTAGAATCGGGCCGATCATCCCTCCTGCGGAAGTGAGTGTACCGAGGAAGCCATTGAAGAAATCCCTCGTCTCTGGTTCTGTAATTTCAAATGTGAGCACATTAAATGCCAGCCAATAAAAACCATAGCCGATTCCAAGCAACGCTCCCAATACGACCAAATAATTTTCCGCAGCCTCCCCAAAAGCGAGTACTGATATGTAAAATAGCGCCAAAAAAATAACACCGAATCGTAACACAATGACCCGATCGACTTTCTTCGCCCACCTTCCGGCTAATATGAACGTAAGTGGCTGGAAGACGACAACGGTTAAATTATAGATGCCTAAATCAATGAATTCGCCCGACTGCTTCCACAAGTAGATGTTCACAAAAGTGTTTGAAAGCGCGATACTTAAAGAATATAACCCGCCTATCAATAGCAGCAGTGTAAGGTCTTTCGTTAAATCAATGTCTCCTAACAACTTTTTGTAGCTACTCATATGACTGACTCCCCTTTAACGTACCCCTATCTTGTGAAAAATGGAGGGAAGTTATACAAAAAAAAGAGAGGTTCTTATGAGAACCTCTCTCTTGATACATTAGTATTATTTAGCAGCTGAATAGCGTTTCGCTACTTCATCCCAGTTCACTAGGTTCCAGAAAGCACCGATGTAGTCCGGGCGGCGATTTTGATAATTAAGGTAATAGGCATGCTCCCAAACGTCAAGTCCTAAAATCGGAGTCTTGCCTTCCATTAATGGACTATCCTGGTTTGGTGTGCTTGTCACTTCCAACTCACCGTTGTTTACAACAAGCCAAGCCCAACCTGAACCAAAGCGGGTAGCTGCAGCATTTGCGAATTCTTCTTTGAATGAATCGAAGCTACCGAACTTTGAGGAGATAGCATCCGCCAGTTCCCCTGATGGCGCGCCTCCACCATTCGGCGATAATACCGTCCAGAATAGAGAGTGATTAGCGTGACCGCCACCATTGTTGCGAACTGCCGTACGAGCACCTTCAGGAACAGCGTCCAAGTTAGAAACAAGATCTTCAATGGATTTGCTTAGTAAATCATCGTGACCTTGCAGTGCATCGTTAACTTTCGTCACATATGCATTATGGTGTTTCGTGTGGTGGATGTTCATTGTGTCCTTGTCGATATGAGGCTCTAATGCATCATATGCGTAAGGTAATTGCGGTAATTCGTAAGCCATTATAAATTCCTCCCTATGTATAGTTTCCTGAACAATGAATTCAGGCCGTTTCAGTATAAGATTACCAAAACTACTATATATCTTCAAATATTTTGCCTTCCAACTCATCATTTTCTTACAAGTATAAAGTCCCCTATTTTTTCATCTTTAATCATTGAGGCATCCTGGATTTCAGATAACAACGAAGAAATAAATGACCATGACAATCTGAATGATTCCCTTTGTGAACACACTGGAGATGAAGCCCACGACTGACCCGACGCCAACTTTGAAGGCAGTCTTAAGGTTAGCCCTGTGAACGATCCATTCACCTATGACGGCCCCCAGGAATGGCCCTATGAGGATCCCGATTACGGGGATGACAAATGGCCCAATCAATAATCCGATAGTGCTTCCCCACACACCGGCTTTCGTCCCTCCAAATCTCTTCACTCCTACAAGATTGGCCAAGTAGTCGGCACCAAACAGAAGAATCACAAACAATATCTGCACGGTCCAGAATAACCAGCCGAATGGCTCAAAGCTGAATAATACACCATATAGAATAAAGCTGCCCACCAGAAATACGACACTTGGAATGATCGGGTAGATCAATCCAACAAAAGCTATGATCATCAATGCAATAATGATACTCCAATACACTATTTCCATCTTCCAACACCTCTCATAAATGATAAAAAAACTGACCCGTTTGAATAAACGGGTCAGAAAGATTACTCTACTCCCAGAACCGCTTCGGCAATATTTACTGCATGATCACCGATGCGTTCCAAGTTGCTGACGATATCAACAAACACAATGCCTGCTTGACCGGAGCATTTGCCTTCGTTCATACGCAGAATGTGCTGTTTCCGGAGTTTTCTCTCCATTTTATCGATTTGATCTTCTTTTTCAGCTACTTCCCTTGCGATATCTGTATCGTTAAGATCCAGGGATTTCAGCGCTTTTTCGACTGTTTCAATGGTCAGATTGAACATGACTTCAAGGTCATTCATAGCATCTTCTGTTATTTTAACCTTGTTGGTTTGTTGGTACTCGATAAGTTCAACGATATTTTCAAAATGATCCCCAACTCGTTCAATATCCCTTACAGTATCCATAAGGATTGAATGTCTCTCTGATTCAATCTCAGATAGAGAAGACGAGGATAAATCGACCAGATAATTCGTTATCTTCTTATCAAGATTGTTGATTGCTCCTTCAATCTGATAAGCAGCTTCTGCATTCTTTGAATTCTTTGATTTTAAGAACTCATTTGTTTCTTCCAATCCTTTAACAGCGAATTTCCCCATACGGAGTACTTCTTCTTTCGCCTGGCCTAAAGCGATTGACGGTGATTGTTCAATAAACACTGGATCTAAGTGCTTAGAGTTATAATCAACCAGGGAATCCTGCCCAGGAATCAACTTCGTCACGATCACCGCAAGTAAAGCGATGAACGGGAATTGAATGATCGTATTCGTAATATTGAATGATCCGTGTGCAAAAGCGATTGTCATTGGCTCATTCAGATTAAATGAAGATTGTAAAAACAGAACAAACTTCGTGAAAAGTGGCAATAAGATGATAAAGATCGTCGATCCAATTAGGTTAAAGAGTACATGTACTGCCGCTGCACGTCTCGCTGCAACCGATGCACCTAATGCAGCCAATACTGCCGTGATGGTCGTACCGATATTATCTCCGAATAAAATAGGAAGTGCTGCCTGGATATCCACCAGGTCAGAACTGTATAGCTCTTGTAAGATACCGATTGTAGCAGATGAACTTTGAACAATGACGGTAAATAGGGTACCGACCACTACTCCCAGAATCGGATTTGTACTCATGCTAACCGTGAGATCATGGAAGGCTTCAAGTGAACGAAGTGGTTTCATTCCGCCGCCCATTAATTCAAGACCATAGAATAATGCACCGAATCCGAAAATCATCTGACCAAAATTATGCACTTTCTTGCTCTTAAAGAAGAAGAGCATGATCGTACCGACAGCGATGATCGGCAAAGCATATTCACCAAGATCAATCCCGATAATGAAGGCTGTTACCGTCGTACCGATATTCGCCCCCATGATGACACCGATTGCCTGTCTTAAGGTCATGAAGCCTGCGCTTACAAGCCCGACTACGATAACTGTCGTACCACTACTGGATTGGATTAAGATCGTAACAAAAATACCTGCAAGAACTCCCATGAAAGGATTGGTGGTGAACTTATCCAAGATTTCTTTCAACCGTTCACCTGCAGACTTTTGAAGTCCATCCCCCATATACTTAATCCCAAAGAGGAAAATACCTAATCCCCCAAAGAACTGAAACAACATCTCTTGCCAATTTAATTCCATTTTTTCAACCCCTACATAAATTTTCGACATTTAACAACAAAAACCCCATATCATTTTTAATATATAACTGGGCAAAGGTAAATAGTTTCTTCACGAAATTTACAATAGGTTAATAAAAGTCGCCTTTTATTACATTTGTGTTACAAACTATATTTATTATTATTGATTTCTTATTTCAAAGATTTGAAACTTGATGAAGGTGATGGACAAGCATAAAATAGAAAGGGTATGCATGAAAGGAGAAAATTAAGAATGAGAATGAATATATTCCAACAATTGATTAAAAGTATCTATTCCCCAAAAGATATGGCTACATTCCGTTTTCAGGGAATTGGCAAGACGATCCGCTACGTTTTTTTACTGGCACTCATATCCATCATTCCGGTAGCTGCTCAGTTTATTTCATTTGCCACAAGTGCTATCGACAATGTAAGGGAGTCGGTGGCAAATGAATTTCCAGACTTCACCATTGAAGACGGTTCGTTGAAGTCAGCTCTTAAAGAACCGATTTTGATTGAAAGAGACGGGGTGACCATTCTCTTTGATAGTTCGGGTGAACGCAAGGAGGAAAGCCTTGACGAAAATGAAAATACGATTGCCTTTCTGAAAGAAAGCTTTGTTGTCATCAATCAGGGAAATGTGCAATCTTCCTCCTACACTTTATTCGGCAGTACAACCCTGACGAAGGATGGATTCATTGAACTATTGGATTCCTTGATCGGCATGAAATGGATTCTCCTTCCCGTTGCCTTGTTTTTTCTATACCTGTTTACTTCAGGTATGATGTTCTTAAAGGTTACACTATTCGCCATTATCGGTGTTACGTTTGCCAATGTCCTTAAACGTAATGTTAACTACCGGCAAAGTTTTCGGATCACCGCATACTCTGCAACGGTTTCCACCTTGTTCTTTACCCTGATGGAGTTACTGCAAACCTATATTCCTGCTGCCCCGGTACTGGATTGGTTTGTCATTACCGTTATTCTCTACTTAGTCGTAAAAGAAATTCCTCAAAGGAAAATGCGATCTTAAAAAAAAAAAGAAAGAATCCCCTTCTCGACATCGAGATGGGGGTTCTTTACTATCTTCTATGAATAACCAGAACACTTTCCTTATATCTTGAATTGCCTGCTTAATTGCTTTAATTGGTTAGAGGCGATCAACAACTGCTCCCCAATTTCATGGGTGTCTTTCACCTTCGTGTGCTGTTCTTCAAAGGCCGCAAACATTTTTTCAGTTCCAGCTAAAGTTTCCTGGGAAACCGCCGAGAATGCTTCTGTTGAAGATTCCATCTTAGGGAGGGCAGCTTCCAAGTATCCTAAGTCCGTTTTCATATTCTGCAAATCCCCGCTGACATCATCTATTTCATTCTTTAACAGATCGAATGAATCCCTGGTATCTGTTGCTTCTAAAACGAAATGTTGGAACTCCTCGAAAAACTCGTCGAATTGATTGGAAGCGTTGAAAGAGATTGACTGCATTTTATGTATCGTTTCACTGATATTTTTCGTAGCGTCTGATGATTGATTTGCCAGTTTCTTTACTTCATTGGCTACAACGGCAAAACCACGGCCGGCTTCTCCTGCCCTTGCGGCTTCAATGGTTGCATTGAGGGCAAGAAGTTTCGTTTGCTCAGCAATTTGATTGATTAGTGAAATAACGGTAACGATGGAGGATGATTGGTGATGAACATCCTGAATGATCTTCTTCATCTCCTTGAAGTCACTGGATACCCGGTTTAAACCCTCGACCATTTTATCCACTTTATACTCACCGTCTCCCGCCGATTCATTCATATCCTTTGTTTTCTCAAAAACGAAATTCATCTTTGTGAAAATGGATTTAACTACCATATTCATTTCTTGAAAATGGTTGACACTTACTTCGGATGAACCTGCCGTTTGCTCAGCCCCTACCTTTACCATCCTGACCGTTTCCACCATTTCCTCATTCTCTTTCAATAGTTCCGAGGAAGACGTTTGAAGCTGTGTCCCCGTCGATGCTAAGCTGTCGGTTGTCTGATGGATATTATGGATCAATTGTTTCATTTTTAAAATCATGGAGTCAAAACTTTTTTGGAGTGAAACGATTTCCGGCAGGGTCGTTTCTACGGATACAGTGACAGCGAGATCCCCTTCCCTTATTTTCTTCATTGATTCACGAAGCTGTGCGATGGGAGATGTCAGCCTGTTCACAAACAATAAGACAATCACAAAGGCAATTCCAACACTAAGAACGATCATAACCACCGTAAAGGTAGCTATTGATTGGATGTCCTGCATATATTCATCCTGAGGGACCACAATCAGGTAAACACCTTGTAGTTCTTGGATTGAATGGAATGCCAGCGTATACCTCTCTCCCTGAATGGTTGTTTGGATCGTCCCTTTTTTGAGGGATTGGATCCTGTCAATCACAGGCTTATCGAATGGCAAATTTGAACTTGAACTTACTGAAAATGGAACAACACCGCCATCTTTAACAAGATAAAATTGTGCTCCAATATTATCCTGAATCAATGCAGTATCCTGTTTCTTGATGACTCCGTTCAATTCTTTCTCAAACTGCTCCTGCTTCCCTACATAAGTGAGCATCATGCTTTGGGCAATATCACTCATCGATGTCACTTCCCGGTCCAACCGCTGTTCCATCAGATGGATGGTGGCCTGTTTTGACATGTTATAGGTAAGCCCTCCGATTGTAGAGCCGGTTATGGCAACAAGAAATAGGATGATGAACAATAATCGGTTTTTTAATGACAAGCTCTTGGCAAAAGGATACATCCTTTTCACCTTTCGTACCTTTTTCGCACCACGGAGAAAATCTTGTTTAAGGCTTTGTACTTTCGACAAAATTATACACCCTTCCCTAATCATTCCAATCATCATTTTCCCAAAGAAAGATGAAGGGAATGTAAAGCCATTGTAAAGATTTATCAAAATTTAGGGATAAAGTCCCCCCCATACCATTCACTAGGACGCCTACTGAAAAGAAAAAAAAGTCCCACATCGTCTGTTCTGCCCAAAGACGATTCGAAAGGAATTCCCATATGGGTAGGAAAGGACGAGGAGAATGCCGAATACTAAAAATAGGCAAATGTCACTTGTCGTACATAAATAGTAAAAATAAGAACATTCATTGGAAGAAATTCATGATTTGTCGCCCCTTCACAGTTCACATCCTATTTAAAACGGGAGGTAAGAATAGTATGAAAAGAATGGCGGTATTCTTTGGTGTCATCATTCTTCTGTACAGTGTTTACTATGACTTGTATAAGGGAACATTAAGACTTCTTTATCATGATGCAGCAGTCACCACAGCACAGCCAATCCAAAACGATCAGAAACCCGCCCCATCAAGAGAACCTCATACAGTAGAGGACCCTTCTTCCATCCCTTATGTGGAAATGGAAATCAAGCCGGGAGATACTGTCCTGAGTCTTGCAGAAGACCTTCTAGATGGTTCGCTTCCTGTCTCCATTGAACGTGTGATCACAGATTTTGAAGAATTAAATGATGTGCCCCCAGCGAAGATTCAAATTGGGAAGATATACAAGATACCGAATTACCAATGACCACCCCATCAAAAAAAACCGCCTATTTCTTGTCATCTCACACAAAACACTGTTACAATAGCTTCGTATTACTTATTACGAAAGTTTTTAGAACCTTTCTAAAGGAGCGAATTACACTTGAGTGAAATTATACATCGTTCAAAAACACGCCCGGTCAAAGTCGGAGATTTAACGATTGGCGGTAACAATGAACTCGTTATCCAAAGTATGACCACTACAAAGACACATGATGTTGAAGCGACGGTTAAAGAGATTCACCGTCTAGAAGAAGCAGGATGTCAGGTTGTTCGGGTAGCTTGTCCAGACGAACGTGCTCCAGACGCGATTGCTGAAATCAAGAAGCAAATCAATATTCCACTTGTTGTCGATATACATTTTGACTATAAACTAGCTTTAAAAGCCATTGAAGGTGGTGCCGATAAGATCAGGATCAATCCTGGGAATATTGGCCGCCGTGAAAAAGTGGAGGCTGTCGTCAAAGCAACAAAAGAAAAAGGCATCCCTATCCGTATCGGGGTGAATGCCGGAAGCCTTGAAAGAAAGATACTGGAAAAATACGGTTATCCGACAGCTGACGGCATGGTGGAAAGTGCCCTCCATCACATTAAGATCCTTGAGGACCTTGGCTTTCATGACATCATTGTGTCCATGAAGGCATCTGATGTGAATTTAGCCATCGAAGCATATACGAAAGCGGCGAAAGCATTCGACTATCCCCTACACCTTGGAATCACCGAATCAGGTACACTGTTTGCAGGAACCGTTAAGAGTGCTGCAGGTCTCGGAGCGATTCTAAGTCTCGGTATCGGAAATACCCTGCGCATTTCCTTGAGTGCCGATCCTGTAGAAGAAGTTAAAGTAGCCAGAGAGCTCTTGAAATCGTTTGGATTAGCTTCAAATGCAGCTACTTTGATCTCATGTCCCACATGCGGCCGTATCGAGATTGATTTGATTTCTATTGCCAATGAGGTGGAAGAATATATTTCCACCATAAAAGCCCCCATCAAAGTCGCAGTTCTTGGATGTGCAGTAAACGGTCCAGGTGAAGCCAGGGAAGCTGATATAGGTATTGCCGGGGCCCGCGGAGAAGGACTATTGTTCCGAAAAGGAAAGACGGTCCGTAAAGTCCCCGAAGAGACGATGGTCGAAGAACTGAAGAAGGAAATCGACAAGATTGCAGAAGAATATTTTGCCAAGCAGGAAGCAGAGAAAAAAGAACAGGAAGTATAAGGCATTAAAAAGAGGACTGATGGATATCAGTCCTCTTTTTTTCATCTCTTGAAATGCTCCCAATTTCAAGAAAAAGCGTTATTTTAAAAGAACGGCAGTACAAATAATCCGACGATTATCGATACGGCCCCAATTCCGATTGCCCAGGCACCGAGCATTTCTGCTCCACGTCTTCTGGCCACAAATCCCAACACAATCCCTGCCGCTCCCATGATCACCGGGAGAATAAATAAGGAAAGAATGGAAAGGGTAAGTGCCGAGTAACCTAACACACGACCGGATGTTGTCGTATCTTCTGCAGCATCTTCTTCAAAGTCGCGGCTGATATTCATTGGAGCAGCTATTTCAGCTGCTGATTCTTCACGATATTCCCTGCTCACATCTGTTTCCGGATTGTCGTAATACACGTCGATATCTTGTAGATTTCGATCAACGCTGTTCAATTCTCGCTCGCGTCGTTCTTCACCCATACAGCAATCCCTCACTTTCTGTGTTTGGGAGCATTCTTATTGTGTGTCAGTTCGTTTATTTTACTATGCTAATGTTTGTCATTTTTGTTAGTGCTGTTTACCCGTAAAGCGGTGTTTAGACTGCAGATTCCGAGTCTCCCCAAATCTTATTATCCTGCGGAGAAACGTGACATCGTCTAAAAGCTTTTTAATCTTCGTTTATCTACACGTAAGGATTGTGATAAAATTGAGGGAGTTTTTAATAAAGAGGAGCATGATAAAGAATGAAACGCTTTGGAATCGATATTGACGGGACAGTTACATCACCTGAATCATTACTGCCTCACATAAATGATCATTTTAATTTAAAGTTAACCCTACAAGATATTACCCAATACGAATTGACGGAAGTCCTGGATATCTCCCCTCAAACCTTCGGTAAATGGTTCAAACAGGCAGAACCTGTCATCTACAGGGACTCTCCGATTGCTCCAGGCGCAAAGAAAATTTTGGACCAGTGGAAGGAAGAACACGAGCTTTATTTTATCAGTGCAAGAAGATCAGATCTCATAGAAGTGACCAAGGACTGGTTCAATGTGCAGGATCTCATGTATCATCACATCGAGTTAATCGGTTCTCATGATAAGATCGCAACTGCAAAAAAACATGCAGTGGATATCTTTTTTGAAGATAAGCACGATAATGCTGTAGCGATTTCTGAAGAACTGTCCATCCCAGTACTGTTATTCAACACACCCTACAATCAAAAGCCGATTCCTGACGGTGTTGTCCGTATAAATGATTGGAATGAAGCAGATAAATGGGTTAAACAATGGATTCATAAGCAATCATAGAAAAAAGCCCCTCCATTCAGGGGCTTTTACTACTGGTTGTTAAATTTCTCTTTAAATTGTTCAACCCGCTTCCGATTGACTTTGAAATCATAATAGCCAAGTCGTGAACCTGACTTTATATGAAGGAGATGGGTCTTTTCATCAATATAGAGTTCCAGGTCATCCTTGAATTTCATCCACTTTGAAGTAAAAACCGCATGTAAGTAATGTGACTTTTCTTCCTTGATCTCTGCTCCATTGAGTTCATTAAGGGCTTTTCGAATCCTTTCTTTCGTATCTTCTGCGTTGCCGCTGAAAGGAATTGGAGCGATCCGGTGATATGAGGTGAGGTCGATTGTGCTAACACAATTTTTTTTATTTGTCGGGCAGTGAGTAAATGGGACAGTATCCATGGCTATCTCTCTCCTAAGCGATTCAATAACATTCCTATTCCCTTTTTCCCCTCTTTTCCACTTGATTAAACGCTGTTTTTAAAAAAACAAAAGAGACCCCCAAAAAGGATCTCTTTACTGACACTGGGGACATTTACCGTAAATCTCAAATTTATGACCGGAAATATCATATCCTGTATCGGTTAAATTCTCTTTTAATGCTTCCATGGGACAGGTGTGAATCTCCTTCGTTTTTCCACATCCCATACAAATGAAGTGGTGATGATGGTGATGACTTTCGCACGTAAATCTGAAGTGCCTTTCACTTGATAGTTCTGTCTCTTCCAAAATTCCAAGTTCAACAAACAAGCTTAAATTTCGATAAATCGTATCGAAACTGAGACCAGGGTAATCAGGTTTCATGTTTTCGAGGACATCCCTTGCCGTCAGATATTTATTGGAGCTAGAAAATAACTCAAGTAACTGCTCCCGCTTTCCTGTATGCTTATATCCTTTTGATTTTAACAGGTCCAGTGCTTCCGTAACATTCACTTTCTACACCTCAACTTTAGAAGAATGGCTCATTCTTATTTTCTTCATCATAATGGTAATAAGAAGGATCAATATCGCTGTCATGACAATCGTCCCGCCTGGGGCAAGGTTCAAATAGAAGGCACTGATTAGGCCGACTATAACCGAAATTTCACCAAATAACACAGAGAAAGCGATGGTTTGTTTAAAGCCATTGGCAATCCTGATACTTGCAGCCACCGGCAGCGTCATAAGAGATGATACGAGGAGGATTCCGACGACACGCATAGATGCGGCAATCACCAGTGCGACCATGACCATAAAGATGAAGTGGATCGCCTTTGCAGGGATGCCAGAAGCCTTTGCGTGATCTTCATCGAACGAAAGAAGAAACAACTCTTTATACAGGAGGAAGATCACACTGATGACCAGCACGCTGATTCCCCCGATTAAATATAAATCTCCTCTGCTGACTGCGCTGACGCTCCCAAACAAATAACTGAATAAATCCGTATTAAATCCATCTGCGAGAGAAATGAAAATGACCCCTATCCCGATCCCGCCGGAAAGGATGATAGGGATTGCCAGTTCCTGATAATGTTTATACAACATACGTAAACGTTCTATGAACAAAGACCCCATGACAGAAAAAACCATACCGAAATAAAGTGGGTTCAGTCCTGAGAAAACAGGCACCGTTTTACTTAAATAAAGGCTCGCAGCAATTCCTGATAACGTTACGTGACTCAAGGCATCGGCAATCAATGAAAGCCTCCTGACGACGATGAATGCCCCTAATAATGGTGCGATGATTCCAATGAGGATCCCCGTAAGAAAAGCATTTTGTAGAAATTCATACTGAAAAATTGCTTGTATCATGTTCTTCCCTCCAATCGATCATGAATGATGATGTTCATGCTCATGATTTAAAAAATGTACATCATGACCATAAAAAGAGGAAAGCTCATTTTCTTTAAGCTTTTCAAACTCTTCTGTTTTGCCATGGAAATGTAAATGTTTATTCAAACATGCGACATGAGTCACCTTGTTCGAAATCGAGCCGATATCATGGGTGACAAGGACGAGTGTTATCCCTAGATCCTTGTTTAATTTTTCCAACATATCGTAGAAATTCTGGACATTTTGACTGTCCACCCCCACTGTCGGTTCATCAAGTATTAAGATATCCGGTTGGCTGACAAGGGCTCTTGCAATAAACACCCTTTGCTGCTGACCACCTGATAACTCCCCAATATTCCGCTTTGCAAAAGGCCCCATCCCAACAGATTCGATGGCATTATGAACATCCTGTTTATATTTTGATGAGATCCTTCTGAACAATCCAGCTTTTTTGGCGAGTCCGCTTGCAACCACTTCATATACCGTGGCTGGAAATCCTGTATTGAAGCTGTTTGCCTTCTGGGACACAAATCCGATACGATCCCATTGTTTGAATTTATGCTGAGGGGTTCCAAAAAGCTCGATGTTCCCCTGCTTTGCATGCAGGAGGCCCAGTACAAGCTTCAGTAATGTCGATTTACCTGAACCGTTCGGACCCACGATTCCAAGGAATGCACCTCTTGGAATGCTGAGATTAATATTTTCAAGTACCCTTTCACGTTCATAACGAAAGGTAACATTCTCTATTTTTATTACTGGATTTGCATGATCCATTTTAATCAACTCTCTTTATAAGAATCATTACGATTTAAAAGTACATAGGGTAGTATACAGGATGAATGAACAATTGTAAATCGATCAGAACGTTTCATCACAATAATGGACTGCCACCTGGGTGAACAGTCCATTTTAAAGATATCAATGAATCGCCGATTTAAATCTTGCCCCTTTTGTCTCCTGCGTACTCATGATTGTGATAAAGGCGTTAGGGTCCACATCGGAAACAATCGATTTTAGCTTCGTGACTTCAAGTCTCGTGACTACGACATAAATGACCTCTTTATCATTATCTGTATATCCCCCGCGTCCTTTTAACATGGTCGTGCCCCTCCCCAACCTTTGTAAGATTGCGTCAGACACATCCAGATAATGATCAGACACGATGATTACCGCCTTTGTTTCGTCCATACCTTGTATGACCGTGTCAATTGTTTTAAACGCGATATAGTAAGTCATAACAGAGTACATGGCTTCCTCAATACCAAACACAAACGCAGCCCATCCGAATATAAAGATGTTCATGAACATCACAAATTCCCCTACAGAGAATGGAAGCCTCTTGGTGAGGAGAATTCCAAGAATTTCAGTACCATCGAGGGATCCGCCGTGCCTGATGACAAGGCCGACCCCCACTCCAAGAATCAGCCCTCCGAATACGGTCGCTAATATTTTTTCCGTTACAAACGGATCGATATCATGAAGAAGGCTTTCAATTATAGCCAGGGCAACAATGGCAAATAAAGAAGAAACCACAAATGTTTTTCCGATTTGTTTATAGCCTGAATACATAAATGGAAGATTCAACAAAACTAAAAGCGTAGAAAAATTTAAAAATGGAATGGTATCAGAAATCAGAAAGTTCAAGATCAGTGAGATACCAATGATCCCTCCGTCGATGATATTATTCGGAACAAGGAACAACTCGATGGATACGGCAGCCAATGCTGCACCTATTGAAATAAAGATCAAACGATAAATAAAATGAAGAGGACTTTCTTTCTTATGTACTCTTTGATTCATACTCAATCCCATTCCTTTCACTTTATTTTTTTGAATGATATTCTAACCTGCCACTCTCTCCAGCTTAAAAACCGGGTGATATACTGGAAGCTTTATAGGTTTCCCGGTGATAAAGCAGTAAAGAGTTCTATAAGTTTTTATCATAAAAATGTCACGATCTGATTGAGAGTTACATATGTATCAGTTGAGGAGTGATAAAGATGAAGTTATTACAAAATGTGATCAATCACAAAATCAACAATATCACAAATGAAGAATTATTTAAGTATGCAAAACAATATAACATTTCATTAACGTCCCAGCAGGCAACAAGCATAGTGTCGACCGTTAAAGGAAAGAACATCAATATATTTGATGATGGCCAGCGGAGCAGGTTGGTGAAAAAATTAGCCAGGCTGATCGGACCTGCAAAGGCAAAGGAAATCAATCAACTTTTCTTGCAACTTATCAGATAGGAAAGAAAGAGGAGGCGACCTCACATCTTGAGGGATGACCTCCTCCACCCATTACTGATTTAAAATTTTGGTTAAAACATCTTCATCAAAGGTTTGATTACGAAGCATGTCAATTTCGAATTTATAAGGAGGTTTCTTATTCTTCTTATCTTCCCCTACATAAGGAGTTTCCAAGATCTTAGGGACCTCCTGCAGCTGTGGATGATGCACGATATAGTTTAATGCTTTAAAACCAATATGACCGAATCCTAGATTCTCGTGCCTGTCCTTTCCAGCTCCCCGTTCATTCTTACTATCATTGATGTGGAGAACCTTTAATCGATCAATCCCTACGATTTTATCGAACTCCTCCAATACTCCATCAAAGTCTTCCACAATATTGTATCCTGCATCGTGGGTATGACAAGTATCGAAGCAAACTGACAGGCGGTCATTCAGCTCTACACCATTGATGATCTGAGCTAATTCCTCAAAGGACCTTCCACATTCTGATCCCTTCCCTGCCATGGTCTCCAATGCTATTTGGACTTTATGATCTTTGGTTAATACCTCATTCAGCCCTTCAATGATCTTCTCGATGCCTTTATCTGCACCTGCCCCTACGTGTGCCCCTGGGTGCAGGACGATTTGTCCTGCTCCAAGAGCTTCCGTCCGCTCCATTTCCGAGCGAAGGAAATTGACTCCCAATTCGAAGGTAGCAGGGTTCGTTGTATTACCAATATTGATGATATAGGGGGCATGCACGATGATGTCCTCTATGCCATTTTCTTTCATGTGAAGAAGACCCGCTTCAATGTTTAAGTCTTCGATTTTTTTCCTTCTTGTATTTTGGGGTGCGCCTGTATAGATCATAAACGTATTAGCCCCATAGGATACGGCTTCTTCACTTGAAGCCAATAACATCTTTTTACCACTCATGGAAACATGGGATCCAATCTTAACCATTCTTCTCAACTCCTAAGAAAATCTCTGTCTATTGTATCGAATGTGTACAAATGAATCACGTGCAAACACTTATTTGTTCCTATTTTTGATTCTTCTTTCCCGCTTCTTGATTTGATCCATTTTGTATTTCATTTTCTTTTTATACCCTGGTTTGACCGCTTTTGGTTTACGGACCATGGACTTCGCCTTTTCATCGATTTCATCAACATTCGATTTCTGGCGCTTCTTACGCTTGTTCAGGGCAGGGAGATCAGACCATTCCCCTCTTTTAATGTCGCGGTGGAAAAAGCTGATTCCCAGCTTCTCCAAGCGATTCAATGCATCTTCATCAGATGGTGTATAAATGGTGAAGGCAATACCGCTATTCCCGGCACGAGCCGTACGCCCTGACCGGTGAACATAGAAATCAAGATCTTGAGGCAGTTCAAAGTTGATAACATGACTTACACCTTCAATATCGATCCCTCTTGCTGCTAAATCAGTCGCCACGATGTACTGATATTCCAGATTTCTGATTTGTTTCATCATTTTCTTACGTTCACGCGGAGATAGGTCTCCATGAATGCGGCCAACCTTTAACCCTTTAGCAAGCAGTGCATCTGCCACTTCATCCGCTTTTTGTTTCGTATTGGTGAATACGATTCCTAAATAGGGATTGATATCGACTAAAATATTGTATAGAAGATTGATTTTATCCCGGCTCTTCAGAGGAACAATCACGTGTTCAATGTTCTTTGCGGATAGCTGCTCCGGCTCCACATGTGCATATTGTGGATTTTCCATATATTTCTTCAAGAAAGGCTTAAGCTTCTCTGGAATTGTCGCAGAGAATACAAGCATTTGCAGTTTCTCGGGCATCTTCGCGGCAATTTGATCCACATCTTCAATGAATCCCATATCCAGCATAAGATCTGCTTCATCGATGACCAACAGTCCGGCTGTATGAACAAATAAAGCCTGGTCTTTCACTAAATCATTGATTCGTCCAGGAGTTCCGACGACGATATGAGGCTGATTTTTCAATTTTTCAATCGTTCTCTGCTTGTCCGTACCTCCAATAAAGCAACGGGAAACGATCTCACTATTTTTAGTGATCTTTAAGACTTCTTGATAAATCTGTTGAGCAAGCTCCCTTGTAGGTGCAGTGATCACGGCCTGTACCTGATCTGAGTCCGCACTCACCTTTTCAATTGCCGGCAACAGATATGAATGGGTTTTTCCCGTTCCGGTCTGAGATTGTCCTATGGCACTTTGCCCTTTTAAAATCAAAGGAATCATCTTCTTCTGGATTTCTGTTGGTTCGTAGAATCCCAGTTCTTCAACAGCTTCATTAATGAAGGACTGGAATCCGTATTGCAGGAATAAATTCTTTTTCATTCTTTGCATCTCCTTTTATCAAAATATCCTTTTATTTACGCTGTCATGGGGATGAATACCATGTCGAACACATCATCACCACAAATCTATATAAAAATTACGGAACTTTATGTAGTGATATTTCATAACATAACAGTTTAGTAAGCGTCATTTTTAAAGAACATCTAACCATTATAATATTTTTTTGATAAAACATCTAGTTCATACTTATTTTAATCGGCTCATTTCATAAACTTTGTTGGTAGACGCCAGATAAAGGCAGAGGTTATTTTCCAATGCAGGAGGCTATTAACAATTCTTTATGAGAATTTCACCTTCATTTGAGATGATATTGTATCAATACCCTTTTTCCTGCTGTTGCATACTCTATAGTGACGCTAAATTTATTCGAATGAAAGGGGGCTGTCATGATGTCACCCAGAAGAATGAGAAACCAGGATATGAGAAATCCTTTCGGGATGAGACAACAAAGGGGCATGAATGGGTTTGGAATGCAACAATCTGGAGGAAATAACTTTGGATTCGGACAAAGACAACCACCACCGTTTCAATTTGGGGGACAAAGCCAGAATCAGGGGTTCAAATTGGGAATGAATCAAAGGGGAAGAAACAGGGGACCAGGAAAAGGCGGATTATTAGCTAAGCTTCTTAAAAAAGGGGATAATCAAAAACCCGCAGGAGGATTATTAGAGCAGTTCTCCAGGGGTGATTCTCCCCAAGGGACAGGGGGACTTGAGCGGTCACCCCAGGCAGCCGGCGGAATACTCCAAAGCTTGATGAACCCGGGGAACCTGAATTCCTTTCTATCCAACACGCAGCAAGTGCTTCAGTCAGCTCAACAACTTGGACCAATGTTCCAACAATACGGTCCTATGGTCAAGAACATCCCAGCACTCTGGAAGCTTTATCGGGGTTTAAAAGATATGCCCGACGAAACCTCCCCTTCTGATCAAGATGTCCAAAGTGAAGAAAAAGAAGAAGATATGGAAATTCCTGAAATCAAGTCAACGGCTAAGAAGAAAAAGAAGAAAAAAAAGAAGGCAGAAGTCTCAGATAACGGTGATCCGGTGGTTGCAGCTGAAACTAAAAAGCATGAATCACAATCAAAACCAAAACTGTATATCTAAAGCCCAGATCCCTAACAGTACTGAATGACCTGTCAGGGATTTCTTTCTGCCTTTCTTAAAGAAAGGAGCAGATACAATCACCTCCAATAGACGGTCATCCGCCCCTCTGATCAACTTCTTGGCTTACGATATCGGATAAAATCCATAGCTTCTCTTCAGGTATGAAGGGGGGGAAAGATTCTTATTTATGCCGTTCTCTTTGTCATGAAGGCCGTTCTCCTTTATAATGAATACAAAACCTTTTCTCATGTAGGAGGATATTCATAGATGGAAATTATTAAGATCACTCCGAGGGGCTACTGTTATGGTGTGGTAGATGCCATGGTCATTGCCAGGAATGCTGCATTAGACAAATCGCTTCCTCGTCCAATTTATATTTTAGGCATGATTGTACACAACAAACATGTGACTGACGCTTTTGAAGAAGATGGAATCATCACTCTAGATGGCAGCAACCGGAAAGAAATCATCGAGCAGGTCCATGAAGGGACCGTCATTTTCACTGCTCACGGCGTTTCTCCCGAAGTGAAAGAAATAGCCAAACAAAAAGGGCTTGTCACACTCGATGCCACATGCCCAGACGTTACGAAAACCCATGACCTTATCCGTGCAAAAGAAGCAGAGGGCTATGACGTGATCTATATCGGGAAAAAGGGACATCCTGAGCCTGAAGGAGCCGTAGGTGTGGCACCTGAAATCGTGCATCTTGTTGAAACAGCAGAAGATGTTGAGAAGCTTTCGATTGAAAACGATAAAATCATCGTAACAAACCAAACGACCATGAGCCAATGGGATGTACTCGATACGATGGACAAAGTTAAGGAAATGTATCCCCATGTAGAGCTTCACAAAGAAATCTGCCTGGCTACCCAGGTTCGTCAAGAAGCGGTGGCCGAACAAGCTGGAGATGCAGATGTTCTCATCGTCGTTGGAGATCCAAAGAGCAATAACTCCAACCGGCTTGCACAAGTATCCAAGGACATCGCAGGTACGCCTGCACATCGTATTTCTGACATCAGCGAATTGGATATTGAATGGATCAAAGATGCCACCATCGTAGCCGTAACAGCCGGTGCCTCGACACCGACACCGATCGTAAAAGAAGTGATCAAATTCCTGGAGGCATTTGATCCAAATGATGAGTCTACCTGGGTAAGAGAGCGTAATGTTCCATTGAATAAAATTCTCCCAAAAGTCAGGAAAGCAAAGATGGGAACAAAATAACGATAGTGAAAGCCCCCTTGGTATTTACAAGGGGGCTTTCATTTTTACATATACGTAAATGGATTTGTGTCTGATTTAGACGCGAAAATATTGACGATGTACCCTTTTTCAGAACATTTCTTGGCGAGGTAACCAGCCACTCCATCTTTCATGACTTTTTCGATATGATGGCCTGCATCTACAACATTCAGCCCCATCATCATGGCATCGTGTGCAGTGTGGTAATAGATATCGCCTGAGACAAAGACATCTGCACCCTGTCTCTTCGCCTTCCCGATAAACTTATTTCCGTCTCCTCCGAGAATCGCTACTTTACTGACCCTGGCTTCCTCATCTCCAATGACTCTGATCCCGTCCATCCCAAACGTTTCTTTCACGAATAAAGCAAATTCCTTCAGGCTCATGTCCTTTTGTAATTTCCCTATCCGTCCTAACCCTAAGGCAGGAGATTCATTTTTAAGGGAATAGATATCAAAGGCAACCTCTTCATAAGGATGATGGGAAAACATCGCTTTCAATACTTTTTTCTCTATTGAAAGAGGATACACCGTTTCTATCTTCTCTTCTTCCACTTCTTCCATGCTCCCCTGCCTTCCAATATGGGGATTTGCACCTTCTCCTGGAAGAAATCTCCCCTGCCCTTCGGTTGAGAAGGTGCAATGAGAATAATCCCCTATACTTCCGGCTCCTGCATTGCCCAGGGCCTCCCGAAGCCGCCCTGCATCTTCTTTTGGCACGTACACTACTAATTTACGCAGCTCTTCACGATAGGTGGGAACAAGAACTGACGTATCTTTCAAGTTCAGCCTGTCTGACAGGAGGTCGTTCACTCCCCCTTGGGCTACATCTAGATTCGTATGAGCCGCATATACGGCTATATCATGTTTGATTAATTTCTCAATCATGCGTCCCTGATACGTGTCTGTATGCAAAGCCTTTAATGGTCGAAAAAGAGGTGGATGGTGAGCAATGATTAACTTCACATTGTTTTTAATGGCTTCATCCACTACATTCTCCAATACATCAAGGGTGATCATCACATTTTCGACTTTTTCATTCAGCTTACCGATCTGAAGACCGATGGGATCTCCTTCTTCTGCTAAATGTTTGGGTGAAAATTGCTCAAACAGTTGAATGATCTCATGACCGTTTACAGTCTTCACGGGTTCAGAACCTCCTCCACCATTTTGATTTTCTCAATAAGTTCACGTTTTCGTTCTTCCAGGGCACCTGTTTTTTCTGCCTTTTCCATATTTCCAAGGATATTCTTCCATTGCTTAAGCTCCCGATTCCATTTTTTTATAAATGGGGCTTTCCTCTCTTTCATCAAAAAAGGACCAAGCAGTAACTCTTTTTCAAGCTCTTCTGAGTAATGGAGTTTAGGATTCCCTTTTTCAGCGACCAGTATTTCATATATCTTATCATCTTCTTCAAGGATTTCTTCCCCGATTAAGTCCCAATCGTTATCCATCAGCCAGCTTCGAATGGAAATGGCACTTATATTCGGCTGCAGAATTAACCTCGGGTGATTGGTCAGCTTTGTTTTTCCTGCCTCTAAGATGGAAGCAATCAAGGCGCCCCCCATACCGGCTATCGTGATACAATCCACTTCCCCTGGAGCTATCACCTCGAGGCCATTGCCAAACCTTACTTCTACCTCTCGGGTCAATTCAGCATCTTCAACCTGCTTCTTGGCAGAAAGGAAGGGACCTTCCACTACTTCTCCCGCAATGGCAGAGGACGCAATGCCTTTATTGACTGCATAGCATGGCAGATAGGCATGATCAGAACCGATATCAGCGATTTTAGAATGTTCAGGTATGTAAGACACAACTGTTTCGAGTCGTTTTGATAATTGTTGTATATTCATGTATTCACCTTTAATCATTATTATTGGGTCAAGCATGTACGATAATCATTCTAACCAACTTTTCTCTATAAAAAAAGTCCTTTGCCTAAAAGACAAAGAACCTTTTTCGAACATTCATTATTTAAGTGATTTGATCCAGTCTGCCATAGCATCAAGATTTTCATCTGCTACCAGACCACCAGGCATGATCCCTTTACCGTTTTTAAGAGTGTCCTTGATCTCATCTTTAGAAAGCTTTGTTCCTTTAAGAGCAGGACCGGCGCCTCCCTCATAGTTTCCACCATGACAAGATAGACAAGATTCTTTGTACTTAGCTTCCGGATCGAATTCTCCGCTGGAAGCTTGTTCACCTTCTTTACCTTCCATTTCCCCGTGGCCTTCTTCTTTCGCTTTTTCGTCAGCGTTGTTAAGACCCTCCAAAGATAAGAAGAAAACAAGACCAATTCCAAGGGCCATGATAAGTACAAATGGAATAATTGGATTACGATTCATGTTTTTAACCTCCCTTATGTACAACATCCAAAAAATAATGCTCTTTTCAACACTTTATATTTTACTGTAAAAAACGACAAAGTAAAAGTACTATCAATTAATTTTTCCATCTTTCTCATAAATTAGACACATTTCCTGTTGAAAATGGTCCATTTGGATGTAAAGGTAAAGAGCCCTACTCCCCTCTTGGGGACGAATAGAGCTCTTTTAGGTCTTTTTGTATCGCCAACCTTACTGACACCCAATAAGTCTTGAAATGACCATCCTTTGGACTTCTGAAGTCCCCTCTCCGATTTCCAGAAGCTTTGCATCCCTTAAGTATCTTTCAACATGATATTCTTTCATGTACCCGTATCCGCCATGAATCTGAATCGCTTCATCCGCGACTTCCATGCTAATTTCAGATGCATAGAGCTTGCACATGGAGGCTTCTTTTGAAAATGCCCTGCCTTGATCCTTCAACCACGCTGCTTTATGGACCATATTCCTTGCGAGTTCAATCTTCATCGCCATATCAGCGAGTTTGAATTGAGTAACCTGAAATTGTGATAAGGTTTTGCCAAATTGCTTTCTTTCTTTCGAATACTGCAGTGCTTTCTCATATGCAGCCTGGGCAACACCGACAGCCATGGCCCCGATACCGATCCTGCCTCCGTCCAGGGTAACCAGGAACTGCTTGAATCCTTCCCCTTGCTTCCCTAAGAGATTTTCTTTTGGAACTTCTACATCTTCAAGAACCAACTCAGTCGTATTGGATGAATGAAGTCCCATCTTTTCATAATTATCGATTACCGAAAAGCCTTTGGCACTGGTTGGAACGATGATTGCGCTGATTTCTTTATTTCCATTGTTTCTCCCCGTAATAGCGGTCAAGGCCAGATGGTTGGCATAACTGGCATTGGTTATATAACACTTATTTCCGTTGATGACCCATTTATCACCCTTGTCTTCAGCTGTGGTCTGGGTTCCACCTGCATCGGAACCTGCATTGGGCTCAGTAAGACCGAAAGCACCGAATGATTCCCCTGTACAGATGGGGGTCAAGTACTCCTCTTTTTGTTCATGAGTACCAAATAGGTTGATGGGCGCTCCTCCCAGTGAGATATGAGCAGAGTACGTAATACCGGTTGAAGCACAGGCACGGCTAAGCTCTTCGGTGACGATGGCGAAGCTGACCGTATCGGCACCTGCCCCTCCATATTCCTCGGGAAACGGAAGCCCCATCATTCCCAGGTCTGAAAGCTTCTTAAAAATTTCTTTTGGGAATTCCTTTGAACGGTCACGGTCTAAAGCTCCAGGAGCCACCTCTTCATCAGCAAATTCCCTGATTGTCTTTTTTATCATTGCCTGTTCTTGTGTTAAGTCGAAATTCATCCTTATCCCCCTTGTTTAACTTGATGACTGAAAGCCTTGTCTCCGTCTCCATAATAGCGCTTTCAAACATTGTCAGCGCACGTTGTGAATGCGCTCTCATCCTTATTATAAGAGGTGATGGTGAATTTTCTCAACTTTAAAAAACTTTTAAATTTTCAGAAGTTATAGTGATATAAAGACAAGGAGAAGAACCGTTCCTGCCACACCTGAAAAAGTAAAATAGGCCGACTTCCATTTCAATCCGGCACCCACCCACAGTAAACAATTCGAAAACAAGGTTATATACATAGGTGTAGAACGTCCATTCATGAACACATCCGTTGCTTCAATAGATACCAGAAGAAATATAAATGCTGAAGCCAGGTAGATGAGCAAGGGAGATTTTTGTTTTCTAGTATAATAAATTCCTAATCCTACTAATAATACGACAAAACTTGCCAAAATCGTTGTTTGCAAAACGATTGACAATTCAGTAAAATAAATGACAAATAATGAAATCGCTATCGCACCGATGGACAACAAAAAGTCTGTGAGAATGAATGTTCTTTTGTTATCCTCCCTGACATACGGATCCATGCCCTCACCACCGGTATATAATGCAAGGAGATAGTCACAATAATGCTCTGGAAGCATGTTGGTTTGCTTCCAAAGTTGAATTTCATTTACGATCACTTCTTTTCTTGAAGCTTTTCCTGTGTTCAATGTTGTCACACCTTTATTTGTTGAATCCTTTATGTACTTTCGTCAAAGAAGGCTGAATCTCCTTTTTTTTAGACAAAAAAAACTACCTCTACGTACTATAGAGGCAGCAACATATTCTATTCCAAAAAGTCCTTTAATCGCTTGCTTCTGCTTGGATGACGAAGCTTTCTAAGAGCTTTTGCTTCTATCTGACGGATACGCTCACGTGTCACCCCGAAGACTTTACCGACTTCTTCGAGTGTACGTGTTCTTCCATCATCAAGGCCAAAGCGGAGACGAAGAACATTTTCTTCACGGTCAGTCAACGTATCCAATACATCTTCAAGCTGTTCTTTTAGAAGTTCGTAAGCGGCATGCTCTGAAGGAGATTGTGCTTCTGCATCTTCAATGAAGTCACCCAGATGAGAATCATCTTCTTCACCAATCGGTGTTTCAAGGGAAACCGGTTCTTGTGCAATCTTAAGGATTTCCCGAACCTTTTCAGGTGTCAGATCCATTTCTTCTGCAATTTCTTCCGGCGCCGGTTCACGACCTAAATCCTGCAATAACTGTCTTTGTACACGAATAAGTTTGTTGATGGTTTCGACCATATGAACCGGGATACGGATGGTTCTCGCCTGGTCTGCGATGGCACGGGTGATGGCCTGGCGAATCCACCATGTTGCATACGTACTGAACTTGTATCCTTTACGGTAATCAAACTTTTCCACTGCTTTGATCAGACCCATATTCCCTTCTTGAATAAGGTCTAAAAATAACATGCCACGGCCAACATAACGCTTAGCAATACTTACAACCAGTCTAAGGTTCGCTTCAGCAAGGCGTCGCTTTGCTTCTTCATCGCCCTCTTCAATCCTCTTGGCAAGGTTGATTTCTTCCTCTGCAGATAAAAGGTCAACTCTTCCAATTTCTTTCAGGTACATACGGACAGGGTCATTGATCTTGACTCCGGGAGGAACACTTAAGTCATTAAGGTTGAATTCTTCTTCCTCTTCTTTTTCTAACTCTGTGGCACCTGGATCATCATCTTCATCATTCTCATTGATGATTTCGATACTTTGTTCACCTAATTGTTCGTAAAATTCATCCATTTGATCGGAATCTAACTCAAACCCCGATAATTTATCGGCGATATCTTCGTATGTGAGAACTCCTCTTTTCTTTCCTTGGTTCACTAAAAATTCTTTCACCTGATCAACAGTTAATTCTGACGCTATTTGTTTGGAACGCGCTGACTTTTCAGCCATTTGTTCCCCTCCTTCCAACTTCCTTACAAAACTTTATAGAGACTTACGTAGCTGTAAGATTTCCATTGCTATTTGTGCTTCTTTCCGATAATCCTTTAATCGTTCTGCTTCTTTTCTTGCCACTTCTTTTTCTCTTATCTTCAACATCTTTTGATGTTTTAACACCTGATTGACATAGTCCAGTAATTCCTGATCGGTACATTCTTCGCTTAAAGACATCATTTCAATGTCCGTGACGATCCGTCTAAGTCTCTCATCAGGGAGATACCCGATAAAAGCACTTGAGCTTGGAGGTAGACCTTCTTCATAATAACCCAATAAATAAGTAATGATAGCCTGATGTTCATCAATATTAAGGTTAGTACCTGCAAGCCACTCCTGAACCTTATAAGCGATGGCAGGGTCCTTCAGCATATAGGCAATCAATCTTCTCTCAGCCGTTTGATATGCGGGTAATAATTTAGTCTGAGTCTGCCTGGTGAAATTCCCTTGCATACCTATCTGTTTAGAAGGTTTAGACTTTCGTGTACCTGGACCTTCGAGTTCTGATAGCTGCTGTTGAAGAGCTTCTAAAGACAAATCGAACTCATCGGCTAAATGCCTTAAATAATAATCCTTTTCAACGGCCTTACTGAGGTGGGTAATTTCCTTAAGTATGTCTTCTATATACTTAAGGCGATCTCCTTCATCATTTAAGTTTTTATTCAGCTTATAGTATCGAAGTTTAAATGCCATGAACGTTAAGCTGGCCCCTATTACATCTTGTTGAAACTTTGCTGCGCCATAGTTGGAAATGTAGTCATCAGGGTCCATTTGCTCAGGTATTGTTGCCACACGAATGTTCAATTGATGTTTGTGAAGGAGATTCCCGGCCCTGAAAGCCGCTTCCACTCCAGCAGAATCGCCATCATAACAAATGACGATAGAATCTGTTAAGCGTTTAAGAAGCCCGATTTGCTGTTCTGTTAACGAGGTACCCATTGTGGCAACCCCATTTTCCACCTCGGCTTCACTTGCTGAGATGACGTCGGCAAATCCTTCGAACAGAATGGCCTGCTGTTTTCTTCTAATCATTGATCGTGCGCCGTGATAATTGTAAAGGATGCTGCTTTTATTAAAGATTTTCGTTTCTGGACTGTTTAAGTATTTCGGTTCATCATCTGAATTGATGCTTCTTCCTGAAAAAGCGACTGTGTTCCCTTTCGTATCCACAATGGGGAACATGATTCTTCCCCTGAAGCGATCTAAGAACGAGTTATCTCGTTCCCTTCTCACGAGAAGGCCGGCAGCTTCCATCAACTCAAGGGAATAGCCTCGTTTTTGAAGGAATTTAACCGTGAAGTCCCAGCTTGGAAGTGACCAACCGATTTGAAACTTTGTAATGCTTTCAGTTGTAAAGCCCCTGGAGAGTAAATATTCCAGAGCTTCCTGACCCTCCTTTGTATTTAAAAGGAGATGATGGTAGAATTTACTTAATAGCCCGTGAGCCTCCATCATTTGCTTTTCATCTTCCTGGGGAGGGAGCTCCCTTTCTGAAGAAGAAGTTTGAATGGAGATTTCTTCCCCAACTCTGGACCCGAGGTTTTGCGCTGCTTCAAGGAAGGTTAAGCCATCCACATCCATTAGAAACGTAAACGCATTCCCCCCAGCTCCACATCCAAAGCAGTGAAAGATCTGTTTATCAGGTGAAACAGAAAAAGATGGAGTGTTCTCTCCATGAAACGGACACAAACCAAAATAATTGCGTCCCTGCTTCTTTAGTTGTACATAGTCACTGACAACATCTACGATATCGGTTGACGATAAAATTTTATTCAACTTATCTTCAGGGATTCTTTCAGACACGATTTATCACCTGTTTTATTTACCCTTTTAATCCATTCTGTACTTATTCTGATTCTCCTGCAATTTCCGACAAGATTTTATTGAAAGAAGTACAAAATGCTTCTCTGTCTTCATTTGTAAAAGGCTTGGGACCTTTACCATAATTTCCTTTTCGACGTTCTTTTGCTGCGACGTATCGATAATCCAGTGCGGTTACTATACTCTCTTCCCTGTAGGCTTTTCCCCTGGGAGAGATGGCATAAACTTTTTTTGGTAAGACCAGGGACGCCAATCCAATATCCTGGGTGATTAATACATCTCCTGACTGAACATGATTCATAATGTACAGGTCAGCCGCTTCTTTGGAACTATCCACATATACCCATCTGCCTTGATCAGGCGTGTTTTTCCTATGGGCATGGGAAGCAACAAAGACAACCTCAAAGCCATAACCTCTTGTGATTTTAATGATTTCCTGTTTTACAGGACAAGCATCTGCATCTACATATACAGTGGGCTTATGTTCGTTCTTACTAACTATTCTACATCACTCCGTATTTTCCTTCTCTCTTTATGAACTTTCCATGAGAATTGATTAAAATTGTCGAATTTTAATTGAGACGAGACTTGACATATCACAATAATTAGTTTATTCCTTAAGAGTTTAGTCTAAACCTATTTTAAATATTTTTATCACAATTTTTTATTATAGTATAATCGGACAAGTTTGACCACTATAAAAACTCATTAAAAGTAAGCTTTCTTATCAAAAATTCACTATGATCCAAAAAAGAATGATTCTAGCCCATCAACACAGGACAGAATCATTCTTTTTCGTTAATCGTTTGAATGATGATAGATATTGGTAATGACATTGGCTGTCTCTTCAACAGCTTTATTGGTTACGTCGATCACGTGACAACCAATCCGGTCCGCAATCTTTTCGAAATACTTCAACTCATCTTCAATTCGCTTGATATTGGCATAACTGGCCTGGTCATTGAGACCCAGGGACTTCAACCTTTCTCGACGAATCGTATTTAACTTCTCGGGGCTGATTTTTAATCCGAAGCACTTCTTAGGCGAAACCATAAACAATTCTTCAGGTGGATCGACTTCAGGTACCAGCGGGACATTGGCAACCTTGATCCTCTTCAGTGCAAGGTATTGTGACAATGGCGTTTTCGAAGTCCTGGAAACACCCACCAATACAATATCTGCCCTGAGTATGCCCCGTGGATCCCTTCCATCGTCATACTTTACGGCAAACTCTATCGCTTCTACTTTCTTAAAGTAATCATCATCAAGCTTCCTTACTGTACCAGGCTCGAATAATGGCTTTTTTTCGTAAGCTGATTGATATTTATCCATCAGTGGACCGATAATATCAAAGGCGTATAATTCTTCCCTTTCCGCCTCTGTCTTAATATATGCACGCATATCCGGTTTTACGAGAGTGTAAACAATGAGACCCTGATTTAATTTTGCGAGGGAGATCACTTCATCGATATGCTCTAAGTCCTCTACATACGGAAAGCGTTTAATGACCGTATTGGAACCATTGAATTGGCTAATCGCAGCTTTTGTGACTAGTTCGGCAGTTTCACCTACCGAGTCGGATACAACATAGATGATCGGTTCTTTCACGATCGTTCACCACCTTCTAATATTCATCTGCTAATGCTACAAATGCTTTCGTAATATTGGTCTTCGTAATTCTTCCTATGACCTCTAAGTCGCCTTTTTCCGTCTTCTTAACCACAGGAACGGAATCAATTTGCTTATGAATCAAATCTTTGGCTACGCCTATTAACTGGTCATCTTTCTCACAGACCGTAATATTAGGCATACGTGTCATAATGATATTCACCGGAAGGGTGCTGAGTTCCTGCTTTCCGATGCTGGCTCTCAGAAGATCTTTCCGGGAAAGAACCCCGACTAAATACGTATTCGTATCCACAACAAACAACGTTCCAACGTCCTCAAGGAACATTGTGACGATGGCATCATAGACCGATACATTTTCGTTCACCACTACAGGGATCGATTGATAATCTTTAACATATATTTTGTTCAGGTTTTCTGTCAATAGCTGTGTACCGGTTTTACCTGTATAGAAATAACCCACTCTTGGACGGGCATCCAAGTAGCCTGCCATGGTTAAGATGGCCAAGTCAGGCCTTAGTGTCGCTCTGGTCAGGTTTAATCGATCGGCAATTTGTTCTCCAGTAATGGGTCCGTTGTCTTTCACTATTTGTAAGATATGTTCTTGACGCTTATTAAGTTCGATTGTTACTCACCACCTAACGGACAAAGGATTTATGTTATACTTTATATGAAATATTATATACTATTAAAAGAAAATGAAAAGAGCATATTATCATTCATTTGTGTCAACACTATATTTTAAATTTCACTTAACACAGAGTATCTTTTTTTGATTTAAACTTCAAATCTTTTCACTTACCTTGATCAGTTGTTGTAATTATTTCTTTATCATGATAAAATGTCTTCATCTTACAACCAATATTGCTATGAAGGATCAATAAGTACTTGCTGCTCGTAAGCGACCAGGGATGGTGAAAGCCTGGAAAGCAAGGAAACGGCAATCCCGAGCTATTTTACATGTAAAAGTGGGTATGCATGAACATGTGTATCAACTAGGGTGGAACCGCGAGTATCAAGCTCGTCCCTAGGCTATTTGCCTAAGGACGAGCTTTTTTATTTTAGTTACATATATGATGAAAAAGGAGTGACTTTTATGTCAATGGAAAAAGTAGTGAATTTAGCCAAGCATCGGGGATTTGTATTCCCTGGGTCGGAAATTTACGGTGGTCTCGCTAACACATGGGATTACGGACCGTTAGGTGTAGAACTAAAAAACAATATTAAAAAAGCCTGGTGGAAAAAATTCGTTCAGGAATCCCCATATAACGTGGGTCTTGATGCAAGTATTCTAATGAACCCCCAAACCTGGGTAGCTTCCGGTCACGTTGGAAACTTCAACGATCCAATGATTGACTGTAAGCAATGTAAAACACGTCATCGTGCTGATAAAATCATCGAGAATGCCCTTGAAGAAAAAGGAATCGACATGATCGTTGACGGCCTTTCCTTCGATAAAATGGAAGAAATCATCAAAGAGCATGATATTGCCTGTCCTGATTGTGGAAGCCACGATTTCACCGATATCCGCCAATTTGATCTCATGTTCAAAACCCACCAAGGTGTAACGGAATCTTCTACAAATGAAATCTATTTACGCCCTGAAACGGCACAAGGAATCTTTGTAAACTTTAAAAACGTTCAGCGTTCCATGCGTAAGAAAATGCCTTTTGGTATTGCACAGGTCGGAAAGAGTTTCCGAAATGAAATTACACCTGGAAATTTCACATTCAGAACACGTGAATTCGAACAAATGGAACTGGAATTCTTCTGCAAACCTGGTGAAGACCTGGAGTGGTTCTCTTACTGGCGTGAATTCTGTAAAAACTGGTTATTAACACTTGGTATGAGTGAAGATAATATGCGCTTGCGCGATCATGACCAAGATGAATTATCTCACTACAGTAATGCGACGACGGATATAGAATACAAGTTCCCATTCGGCTGGGGAGAGCTTTGGGGCGTGGCTGATCGCACAGACTTTGACCTGAAGCGTCATATGGAGCATTCAAATGAGGACTTCCACTACATGGATCCACAAACAAATGAAAAATATGTTCCATACTGTATCGAACCTTCCCTGGGAGCAGACCGTGTAACTCTTGCATTCCTCTGCGATGCTTTCGAAGAAGAAGAGCTTGAAAACGATTCACGCACAGTGCTACGTTTTCACCCGGCACTGGCTCCGTTTAAAGCAGCCGTCCTGCCGCTCTCCAAAAAACTGTCTGACGATGCATTCAAAGTATATGAAGAACTGTCACAAGATCTTATGATCGACTTCGACGAAACGGCATCAATCGGTAAACGCTACCGTCGTCAGGACGAAATCGGTACACCATACTGTATCACATTTGACTTTGACTCACTAGAAGACCGTCAAGTAACCGTACGTGACCGTGACACGATGGACCAAGTCAGAATGCCCATCAGAGAAGTAAAAGCATTCTTACAGGAAAAAATTAAGTTTTAAACCCCTAAAGCGGAGGCGGCTCGTTCAGCCCCGACAAGCATATCTGGAAAATCCCTGAAGGCGCTTTTTGCCTTTAGGGATTTTTTAGATATGACCTCGAGGGGCTAGCCGCCGGAGCTGGCAGAACCTAAAGCGGAGGGGCTTTGCCCAGAGGCGACAAGCATAAGTCAAACATACCGGAAAGGCGTTCTTTGCCTTTTTGGTATGTTTGACTTATGACCTCGAGCCTCTAAGCCCCGGAGCTGGCAGAACCCTAAAGCGGAGGCGGCTCGTTCAGAGGCGACAAGCATAAGACGACCCTGCCGGAAAGGCGCTCTTTGCCTTTTTGGCAGGGTTGACTTATGACCTCGAGCCTCTAGCCGCCGGAGCTGGCAGAATCCTAAAGCGGAGGCGGCTCGTTCAGCCCCGACAAGCATATCTGGAAAATCCCTGAAGGCGCTTTTTGCCTTTGGGGATTTTTTAGATATGACCTCGAGGGGCTAGCCGCCGGAGCTGGCAGAACCTAAAGCTGAGGCGGCTCGTTCAGAGGCGACAAGCATAAGACGACCCTGCCGGAAAGGCGCTCTTTGCCTTTTTGGCAGGGTTGACTTATGACCTCGAGCCTCTAGCCGCCGGAGCTGGCAGAACCTAAAGCGGAGGGGCTTTGCCCAGAGGCGACAAGCATAAGACGACCCTGCAGGAAAGAGCATGTTATGGTACATTCCGAGTTTTATTGGTCTATATTTACGTTTTTCGGCCACTTTCCCTGATTATTGTGTCAAAATGTGAACACACATTAAGAAATTCTCTTATTGGAACGAAAATAAAAAAATGGACCCATTCCACAAAATGAATGGGTCCTTTTATATAATCACAAGCAGCAAAGCTAAAATAAACTAGAATAAGTCCTTTAGGTTATCCATCTGGTCTAAAAACCTTCTGGATTTTAATGTTAAACCTGAATTTTCATCGTAATAAGTCCTGATTACCCGCTTCAATTGAAGTTTTGTTTCATCTTTTACCGAGATATTTCCCAATCGATTGATATCGAAATAGTAAAACAACCTCAAAAGCTTCACGGTGCTTTGTGAGATCGGCATATGATGAGGATCTTCACTTAGGCAGCGATGACAGATGAATCCATTTTCTTTAAAGGAAAAGGAAAATTCACCGTCCGCTTCCCCGCACACTGCACATCCATTTAGATGAGGATACAATCCCAATACAGGCAGCATTTTCATTTCAAATATATGCATGAGTATCTCAGGATCATGGTCTTCATTTAAATATTGAATGGTCTTATATAGTAATTCAAAAAGAAAAGGGTTCGGCTTACGGTCCTCCGTCGCTTTATCGAGAAGATCCACGACGTAAGTGGCATAAGCCGTCTTAAACAAGTCTTCCCTTACATGTCTTAATGACTCAACCATCTCTCCCTGTTGAAGGGTACCCAGCCCACTTCCTTTAATGAAAAGGAAATAACCGTATGTAAACAATTGTGAAATGGCGGATAGACGGCTATTGGGTTTTTTCGCCCCTCTAGCCATCAATCCGATCTTTCCAAATTCCCGTGTGTATATGGTAATAATTTTATTCGACTCACCGTAATGATTCGTTCTGATAACGATTCCTTCACACTTCTGTAGCATACAGCCACCTCCCGACTTCCATCCACCCGGGTGATGACACACTTATCACGTTAAAGGAAAATCAACTTCCGCTGTTTCTTCTTCAAAGCTATAGGGATCGTCAACCGACTCCTTCTCTAGCTCCTTAAAAAGTAAATAGGTATCTATACTACCTGTCTGCGAAAAAAATTTCCATGTTAAGTCTAACATAAAAAACCCACCTTTCTGGATTTAAACTAGCAAGACTTCATAAGCTTTCTTGTGATTAGAATGAGCATTTTCTCTTTAAAAAATGTGGTCTAAATATTGTAAATTCGTCAATCAATATTCTTCGTCACTGAATCCAAAGTCACGGAGGTTGGCAGATCGGTTTCTCCAATCCTTCTGGACCTTGACCCATAATTCCAAGTAAACCTTTGTACCCAACAGGTTCTCAATGTCTACACGGGAGCGCTTTCCAACTTCCTTAAGCATGGATCCCTGCTTTCCAATGATGATTCCTTTTTGGGAATCCCTCTCCACAATGATGGTCGCCATTACATCGATAAGGTCCTTATCCTGCTTACGTTCCATTTTATCGATCACGACAGCAATACTGTGAGGGATTTCTTCCCTAGTAAGGTGCAAAACCTTTTCACGGATGAGTTCTGAAACGATGAAACGTTCAGGATGGTCCGTTATCTGATCAGCCGGATAGAATTGTGGCCCTTCTGGTAATTGCTCCTTGATGATTTGCAAAAGATTTTCCACATTATTCCCTTCAAGAGCTGAAATCGGAACCGTAGCAGCGAAAGGAAACAGGTCATTGTATTGTTGGATCATGGGCAATAACGCATCGGGGTGGATTTGATCGATCTTATTCAAGATGAGGAATACGGGCGTCTTAACCCCTTTCAACTTCTCAATGATGAAGTGGTCCCCTTTTCCGATCCCCTCTTCCACGTTGACCATAAACAATATGACATCCACTTCTTTTAAAGTGTTCTGAGCAATCTTCATCATGAAGTCTCCCAGTTTATGTTTCGGTTTGTGAATTCCCGGAGTATCGATGAAGATCATCTGGGCGTCATCCGTCGTACATACTCCTTGAACTTTGTTTCGTGTTGTCTGAGGCTTATCACTCATGATGGCAATCTTTTGACCGATTACCCTGTTCAGGAAAGTGGATTTCCCGACGTTAGGTCGTCCAATGATGGAGATAAAGCCTGATTTGTATCCTGTATTAGTGCCATTATTACTCATTTAAATCCTCCGGTGAAAAAGCTCCTGGTAATAGTTCTGCAACGGTTAATTCTTCCACATCGCCTTTAAGGTTTGTGAGCACGACTTTCATTTCTTTCGGGCATAGCTCTGAAATGACTTGGCGGCATGCTCCACAAGGTGGTACAGGTCTTGCTGTGTCCGCCACGACTGCGATCATCGAGTAGTCCTTATCGCCTTCGGAATATGCTTTGAACAAAGCTGTCCTTTCAGCACAATTACACATACTATAGGCTGCATTCTCAATATTGCACCCGTGATAAACCTTGCCATCCTTTGACAGAAGGGCAGCTCCAACTTTAAATTTACTATAAGGTACGTATGCTTTTTCTCTAGCTAGTTTGGCTTCTTGAATTAATTGTTCTGCGTTCATTGTGTAACTCTCCTTTAACCTTACATATTCATTTTACTACAACTTCACCAAAAGAAAATGGGCTGTTATCATTTTGTAATAAAATAGTTAGATAATTCAAACTATTTATCGATTTTGTCCTATGCTCATATATTCTATACAAGTAGAAGAACGTTTTCAAATGAATTAAAGGCTGAAGGGAAGAAATCCTGCAATTTCTTCCCTTCAGCCTCCATTTTTCACCTATTCGCATCTTTTCTAAGCCCGTCAACGAGTCAAAATGAGCTCAAGCAGCTTGGGGATAAAGATTATCCCCCCCACAATGGCAGTTCCGACGGCAAAAAGTAAAACAGCTCCCGAAGCAAGATCCTTTGCCGCTTTCGCCAATGGATGGTAGCCTGATTGAGAAAGATCGACTGCCTTTTCAATCGCAGTGTTCATGGTCTCCAGGGCAAGCACTGCAAACACCAGGATGACGAGGACGATCCATTCCATCGCTGAAACAGAAAGAAGATACGCTGCGATGAAAACAACAAGCCCTACACAGGAGTGGATTCTGAAATTCTGCTCGGAGGACCAGACAGATTTAATCCCTTCTGCTGCATATCCAAAGGATTTCAGGAACCTGAACAGTCCGAATTTATTCCCTTTTGAGTCCATATTCATCTAAGATATCCTTCTGTCTCTGAAACATCTTCTTTTCGTCTTCCTCTTCCATATGATCATATCCTAGTAAATGCAGGAATCCGTGAAGAGCAAGAAACCCCAGTTCCCTGGAAAATGAATGATTGTATTCTTCTGCCTGCTCTTTCGCCCTGTCGATGGAAATGATGATATCTCCGAGAATCCGGGGAAGTTGAGCACCGATAATTTCGACTTCATCCTCTCCCAATTCTTCAAGGGCAAACGAAATGACATCCGTCGGCTGGTCCTTATGACGATATTCCCGATTGATTTCCCTGATTCTCTCATTCGTTACAAATGTAACCGACACTTCACTGTCATCTTCAACTTCTTCCTTTTGTGCTGCAAAGTTCAGGATTGTTTGCACAAGATTTGTTTCTTCTTCGGTTACTTTTTCTGTTTCATCTATAAAGTCGATCAATAATGTCATTCTTCTTCTCCTTTTTCTTTTAGTTCCGGATATTCAATTCTCGGATGAAAGATCCCATTTAAGGTCTCACAGAGGGACCTTTTAACCGTCTCTAATTGTTTCAAAGAGATATCACATTCGTTAAACTGACCATCCTGAAGCCTGTCTTGGACGATGGAATGGACAAGCTGTTGAATCTCCCCTTGTGTAGGTGATTTCTTCGATCTGACAGCCGCCTCGACACTATCGGCGATGCTGATAATGGCAGCTTCTTTCGTTTGGGGTTTAGGACCCGGGTATCGATATTCTTCTTCCTTAACATCTTTCCCTTGATCCTTTGCCTTATAATAGAAATATTTCAGCAAGGTCGTTCCATGATGGCTGCTCGGCAATATCGACAATCTCCTTTGGAAGCTTGTGTTTCCTTAGCATTTCTGCCCCATCCGAGGTATGACTGATGATGACATCCCTACTCGTTTCAGGGGATACCCTGTCATGGGGATTTTCCATATTTAATTGATTTTCGATGAAGAAATGAGGTCTTTTAGACTTCCCGACATCATGATAGTAGCACCCTACTCTTGCCAGGAGGCCATTCGCCCCAATGGATTCACAGGCAGCTTCTGCCAGGTTTGCTACCATGACACTGTGGTGATAAGTGCCGGGAGCATCGGTCAATAGCTTCTTTAATAAAGGTTGAGTTGGACTGGACAGTTCCACCAGTCTCATGGAAGAAAGGATTCCGAACCCGGCCTCGAAAAAGGGCAGGAATCCGATCGTCAGGATGGAAGAACTGATCCCTGAGACCAGTGCAAATACCAGATAATACACATACTCGCTGGTGGAATAGGATGTTCCGCTTAGTAAAACTAAAAACGCCAGAATCAATATATTGACCAACGAGACATAGATTCCCGCCCTGAGTATATTCGAGCGCTGATTACGACTAACGAGAAACAAGATACCTGATACACCACTGAATAATGTGTAAATGGCAATCTCCATATCGATGGAACCTGAGAAACGGTCATGATAAACGATACTCGAACAAGCTGCCATAATGAACACCATCATCATGGCTATCCGTTCATTCAATAATATCCGCAGGATCATCCCGGTGAAAGCAGCTGGAAAAATAAAGGAAATATCATGGATATCCAGTTGCTCGATCAAACCTACAATCTTCATGATCAAAAGCGAGATGACGAACACAATGCTGGTCAAGATAAGATAATTTTGTTTCCTTTCTTCTGTCACTTCCAGAGTGTAGAAGAAATAATACAGTGAACTGATCACGACGAGTACAAAAAGGGCGAGCCCAATATACGGCTTAAACGAGGACGTATTTTCGACCATCCCTAACGATTTCATGATTCTGTATTCTTTTGGAGTAATCAGCTCCCCATCTTCTACAATGACCCCTCCTTCAATGATTTCTACCGATTGCACATTGGCTACGGCAAGCTTCTTTAATTCATCGGTTTTCTCTGCATCGAAATATAAGGTCGGCTCAAGAGCAACGTTCCCGAGTTTAACAGCGGCATTGGATAGTTCGCCTATAAACGTATAGTCTGTGATCCTTTGTTCTAAGTTTAACCTCGCTTCCCTCAATTCCTCTTCTTTTACACCGTTTTGCATGATGATCTTCATTTGAGTGGAAACAATTGTTTCCACTCTCTCCAAATCTTCATCGGTGGCCAGCAGGAGGATTTTTAATACAGAGTCATTCAATTGGTTGGTTACATTGTTATTTTTATCTTTAGGTAGCTTTGCTTTAAGCAGCTTCAACTGCTCATTGATATCCACTTGGGCTGTTGGTTTAAGTTCCTCTGATTCAGCCTTCTGAGGAGCAGATTCATTCTTTACTTCTTTTACACTTTCAATGAGGGAACGGAGTAAGGAAATGGAGTTGTCGATCGCCCCTTCTTTAGGGGTGTATACGTTCCCGACTTCATCCTTCGCCTCTTGCTGCTTCTTCTCAGTTGCCTCTTTATCGATGAACTTCTTTGGAGCCCTTATCGTTGTAGGGGCTTCTTCATACAGGTTAATATCCAGGGTTTTCGGTTTTACATTTCCATATAGGACACCGAAAACAATGATGCCAAGCAACACAAATAAGAGATTGGTAAATAGTCGGTAGCTAAGAAAGCTCCTTATTTTGAATAGAAATGGGTGCGTTTGCATAAAGAACCCCCTGTTATGTATGTACGATTTAATCCAGCAGGAAAATGAGAAAAAAACAATCTAGCAATTATGTAAAATCATAACAGTTTTTAATGTAATTATCTATGTTTAACCCAATAAAAAAGATTGATCCCTGCATGCGTCACCTTACTGAAGGCTAGGTGAATACAAAGGATCAATCTCTATATCCTATTACGTTTCGATTGTTTCATATGCATCGATTATTTTTGCAACCAACGGATGACGGACCACATCCGCCTGATCAAGATAAATAAACGATACTCCTTTTACATCTTTTAATATTCTTTCAGAAGAAATCAACCCTGATTCGCTTCCTCTCGGCAGATCCACTTGAGAGCGATCCCCCGTGATGATCATCTTGGAATCAAACCCAAGTCTGGTTAAGAACATCTTCATCTGAGCTTTCGTGGTGTTTTGGGCTTCATCAAGAATGACAAAGGCGTCATCCAGTGTGCGACCTCTCATATAAGCAAGAGGAGCGATTTCAATGGTCCCTCTTTCAATCAACCGGGCTGTATGCTCAGCACCAAAGACATCATGCAACGCGTCATAAAGGGGACGCAGATAAGGGTCAACCTTTTCCTTCAAGTCACCCGGCAGGAAACCGAGACTCTCCCCTGCTTCCACTGCCGGTCTTGTAAGGATGATTTTTTTTCACCTGGCCGTTCTTTAGAGCATGCACGGCCATCACAACAGCCAAATACGTTTTACCTGTACCAGCAGGGCCGATCCCGAACACCATATCGTGTTTTTTGATGGCCTGGATGTATTGACGTTGCCCCAGGGTTTTGACCCTGATGGGTTTGCCTTTAGCATTTTTCGTAATTTCTTCATTATACAAGTCTGTAAAATATTCAAGTGTGCCTTGCCTGCCCATTTCCAATGCATAATGGACATCTCTCTGGCCTATATTAATTCCCTTTCGTATCACTGCTACGAGTCGATCTGAAACATCAAGAGCTAGACTTACATCTTCTTCCTTACCTGAAACCAGCAATTCTTCGCCTCTTGTTACAATCGAAACGTTTAATTCCTGTTCTATCAATTTTAGGTGAGAATCTGAAACACCGAACAAAGCAATGGCTTCATTTGGGTTTTCAAGTTGTAATTTCATTAAGATTTCATCTGGCATTCGTTAGTCTCCTTGAATAATTGGTTGTCCTACCGCAATGTCTTCTAATACTTTAAAGTGAATTGTTACCCTAACTTTACCATTCTCAACCTTCTCTTGCAAAATTTTTTCACCAGTGATTTCCGCATCTTCCGGTAACTGAGACTCCAAGTTACTCCTTGCAAGCTTTTTGGCGGCGTTTACAGCTTCTGATTTTGTATACGTTCTTTCCACATCTTCCTTTTCTTTTATGCTTCTATCCATATAATATACAGGCAGATCCCATTTGAGGAAGCGTAGATTCTTTTGATTCTCTTCCGTAATCGATTGTTTATATTCATTCTTACCGAATCCCCAGACTTGAATGGCAAATGACCCGACCCCTACATAATGCTTCCTTTTTTCATTGCCGCTAAACACGACAAATTGCGTTTTCAAAGGCAGATCCACTGAAGATTTGTACCATGTCTCCCCCATTATTTTCGCTTTGGCCGCCACCCCTTTAGGATTGTCTTCATGGCCGATCAATCCGGATACCAGGAGCTGACCTTCGCTTACATAGTCATTTACGTTCACCTGGGGATCACCCTCTTCTACAAACATCTGAGTGATGATGGCTTTCTTTTTTGCGACGATGTGCTGAAGCCCTGAGGTCTCAGGAGGCTCAGGAGCATTCTTTTCCACCACTTGAAACTGGAAGGTTGTCCCTTGCAATTCCACCCCTACCCACGTAATATTGTCCATCCTGAACGATAGCTCCCTTTGAATATCTTCCACATCAGGGAGGGAAAATTGCATTTGTCCCCTGGACACCCCCATTTTATCGAGCTCTTTTCGAATACTATGCTCTGTTTGGGGTGACGCACCCTTTATCTGGATATCCCACACCATGTTGGAGAGCAGGAACACGATGACGAAGAAAGCAAGTCCACCAATCATGAACCCTGAATTCTTCAGGGAGCGCTTGAAGAGAAAGGGAATCCCTTGACCCCTTAGAAACGTCACTTTACACTCTGATGTCCGAACCGCTCTTCTGAAGTTATGTACATCTTCTAAGGATAGATAAAATGTGATGGTCTCTGTACCCGCTCTCTTTACATTCCAAATCATGATACCTGACCGGAGCAATTGATTAATGACTCTTTCGATTAACCTGCCTTCCATTTTTACAAATACCTTTCCCTTCAAAAAGGTAACCCACTGATTCTTCAAATCATTCCCCCCTCATTGTTCTAAATAGGTCACTTCAACGATTTTTCCCTGCAGGAGAATTTCTTCAGGGAGTATCATCTTGATGACAAATTGCTCACCTTTTATTAAAAGTTGACCCTGTTTTAATAGAAGTCTTACTTCTCGATCGGTAAAGGTCAACAAACCTCGATGGTTTTCTATATAAATATGGATTTGTCCAATCATAGTGACGCGAGGAAGGTCCATCATGACATCTTCAGGTAGATCCATCTTTTGTGTCATCCACTTTCTCATCTGTTGTACCCAGCTTTTAGCCATAAAAAAAGAACCCCCTTTCATCTCATATTTATGAAATGAAAAGGGGTTTCATCACTCTTATTTTTGATGGTGCCGTTTTTTTGATCTTGGAGGTCCAAATACCTCCGAAAAGATAAATCCTTTGACGATATCCTCTTCCTTTTTAAAATCAAGGGAGAGGGAGGAACCTCTCTTTCGTATATTCTGAGCCCTTGTTTGATGAGCTTCCAGTCTACGGGAGTATCGTTCTCTCTGTTCCAGGCTCACTGACGCTGCTTCTTTTTTCTTTTCTTCAAATCTGGTTTGAATCGATGAAGCAGCCTCTCTCAATGGTTCTTTAAATTCTCTTGGCTCTCTCCTCGCCGATCTTTCTCTCTCTATTTCCTGCTGTTCAGGCTGAGTCGAGACAGGGGAAGAGGACTCCGATTGAATCGGTTTTTGCCTTACCGGTTTATTTGGAGGAGTCTCTTTCACTTTATTGAAAATCGACGATATGAGAGCGATCAGTATCGCTATGATAAAAGCTTCCATGGAGAAAACTCCTTTCTCACAGGGGGAAATTACTTATCTTTAGAGTTCTTCGGATCCTGTTTATCCCCGGTTAGTTTCCCGATTGAGTCTCTCATTTCTGTATCAGCATCGATATTCTTTAAGTTCATATAGTCCATCACACCGATATTCCCTGATCGCAATGCTTCAGCCATGGCAAGTGGTACTTCGGCTTCTGCTTCCACAACCTTCGCCCGCATTTCCTCTACTTTTGCTTTCATTTCCTGCTCATTCGCAACAGCCATCGCTCTTCTTTCTTCAGCTTTAGCCTGTGCAATGTTCTTATCTGCTTCCGCTTGTTCTGTTTGGAGTTCTGCCCCGATATTCTTGCCGATGTCAACATCCGCAATATCAATGGAGAGGATTTCAAATGCCGTACCTGCATCCAGACCTTTTGACAGTACCGTCTGAGAGATCAGGTCTGGATTTTCTAAAACCTTCTTATGGTTGTCAGATGAACCGATTGTCGATACAATCCCTTCCCCTACACGGGCAACGATCGTTTCTTCACCGGCACCCCCGACCAGTCGGTCAATATTTGCACGGACCGTAATACGTGCTTTCGCTTTCACTTCAATCCCATCCATGGCCACACCCGCAATGAAAGGTGTTTCAATCACTTTAGGATTAACACTCATCTGAACCGCTTCAAGTACGTCACGTCCTGCAAGGTCGATCGCCGCACAGCGTTCAAAGGTAAGTTCGATATTCGCTCGGTGGGCCGCAATCAATGCATTCACCACTCTGTCAACATTACCTCCTGCTAAATAGTGACTTTCCAGCTGATTGATGGTGACCGTGATTCCGGCTTTATGCGCTTTGATTAATGGGTTGATGACACGACTCGGGATGACACGTCTCAACCTCATCCCCACCAGGGTGAAGATACTGATCCTCACTCCCGCTGCAATCGCTGAAATCCACAGCATGACTGGTACAAATGTAAATAAAACGGCTAGCAATATGACTCCCACCACAATGGCGACGAGCAATAAGATCGTACTTGGTCCAATAACCATATTCTTTTACCTCCTGAATAATTATGAAATGTCTCTTACAACAATCCTTGATCCTTCCACTTTCACGATCTTGACTTTCTCATTGGCTTTAATGAATCCACCCTCTGTCACGGCGTCAATTCTTTCATCATCGACAATTACAGTTCCAGACGGCCGTAAAGGTGTTTTCGTTACACCTTCTTTACCGATCAATTCCAATCGATTAATGTTTGATACATATCCACTTTCGGTACTTGTGGAATCTTTGAGGATGATTTTGTTGAATAGTTTCATTTTTTTACCAAACACCTTTACAAATATGATCATTGCGGCAACGGCAATAAATAAAGCGATAAGAAGAGAAATTCCCATTTGCACTACATCGCCCCCTGCCAGCATAATACTTGCGAGAATCGCACCGATTCCAAGACCCCCTGCAATGCCCCCAGGGAGGAAGAATTCCGCCACGATAAGAGCAATCCCAATGAGGAAAAGAATGATGGTTTCATATCCCGCAAGCCCCGCTACTAAATGTCCATAAAAGAATAATACAAGGGAAATCAATCCGATAGAACCGGCAATCCCAAAACCAGGTGAGTACAACTCAACGATCAGGCCGAGGCTCGCCAACGACAGAAGGATTGGCACCACGACCGGATTGGTAATAAACCGTGCCAGCTTCTCGGCGAAGGTCTCTTCCACATTTACAACGGAAGCTCTCTCTACGCCAAGGGTTTCATATAGTGCATTCAAATTGGAGACCGTTCCTTCTGAATAGCCGACCTGCTCCGCTTCCTTTGAACCCAGGGTCAGTAATTCACCTTTTTCAATTCCCAATTCCTCGATCACCACTGATTCATCAGCCATTGCCAAAGCCACTTGAGGATCTCTGCCGTTTGATTCAGCTGCACTCTTCATGGCAGAAAGCCAGTAGCTCTGAGCTTTCTTATCGGCGGCATTCCCTGCCTGATCAATCACTGCGGCAGAACCGATCTGACCATTGGGAACCATATAGATTTCATCTGCGTGAAGGGAAATGAATGCACCTGCCGATAAAGCATTATTATTGACAAAGGCAACCGTCTTCGTCTCCACCCCGTCAAGTAGCTGACCAATGTCACCGGCTGCCGTCACCAGACCCCCAGGTGTATCGATATCAAAAATAATCAATTCAGCATTGTTTTCTTCAGCCTCACTTATTGCCCGCTCCAGAAAAGCATGCAGTCCTTTCTCCACTTCTTTTTGAATGGGTATGACGTATACGTTCTTTTCATTCTCAGCGAAGCTCAACAAGGGCTGTAAACAACTTAATCCAAGAATCATCATGAAAAATAGAAGTAAACCTTTTTTCAACGCAACCCCCTCGTTTCAGGTAATATTCATTGATACCCTATGTACGGATGACCCGCTAAGATAGTTTCAACTTTTTTAAAAATGTTTCCAAAAAGCGCGACTACCACAGCACAAGGTCCATCATCATCAAATGAGGTGACGTATGTTGATGATAAGGGGACTTTATGATCATCTCCTCCTTTCATTATCAACTTCCCCGCACATATTTTCAACCTTCACCTGCTTATTTTCCATCACCATTGCCTGCATCCTGCCAAAAATAAAAAAACCGGAAAGCCATTGGGCTTCCCGGTTTCTTTAATCTTATGATAGATGTTGAAGAACAAGTTTGTTGACGAGAGCTCCATCGGCTTTCCCTTTTAATTTAGGCATGATTGCTCCCATCACTTTGCCCATGTCGGCTTTAGAAGTAGCACCTACCTCAGTTACTGTTTCTTGAACAATGGCTGAGACTTCTTCTTCTGAAAGCTGCTTTGGCATATATATTTCGACGTAAGTCAGTTCTGTTTGAATTTTTTCAACGAGGTCGTCACGACCAGCGTTTTGAAATTCCTGGAGGGAGTCTTTCCGTTGCTTCACTTCTCGAGAAAGGACAGTCAACTCTTCGTCTTCAGAGAGTTCCTGTTTCCCATGTTTAATCGCTTCATTTTGAAGTGAAGCCTTAAGCATACGAATAACAGAAAGCTTCTCTTTTTCTTTATTTTTCATCGCTTGTTTCATATCATCATTTAAACGATTGAGAAGACTCATACTTTCACCCTCTCTTAGAACTTACGCTTTCTTGCAGCTTCTGATTTCTTTTTGCGTTTTACGCTTGGCTTTTCATAAAATTCGCGCTTTCTAAACTCTTGTAAAGTTCCTGTTTTAGAAACTGAGCGTTTGAAGCGACGAAGAGCATCTTCAAGCGATTCGTTTTTACGAACAACTGTTTTTGACATCTCTCTTTCCCTCCCTCCGAACACACTACACTTACATGTTCAAGTCAAGAAATGGTTTGTACCAATTTCTTAAGACGCAAGCTTAAGCGAACGTCCTTTACTTCACCAATAGGTTATGGCTTTGCCCTTGGATCATTGTCACAAGGGGACAGAAAGTGTATGTCTTTCTTGGATGAATTCTTTACTTTGTAAAGAAATCCATGTACTTTGCCATTATAATATATGATATGCAATAGGTCAACAATTTATCATAAATCACTACTGTAATTAGGCATGTCTCACTCATTTCCCCCATACATTTGTAAAAAGCCTGCTGGTTTGGGGGGGATATTCATGATTCTACATATCATCGCGTTTATTTTTTTTATACTATGTTTTTTGCTTGGAATGACTTGGCTGCGGTCAGGGCTTTTTAATATTGCCAATCAGAAAATAAAGAAATGGCTTCATTATTTAACGGAAACCCCTGGTAAGGGTGTCCTTACGGGAACCGTTGTGACAGCCTTTATACACAGCAGCTCTGCCGTAATGGTCCTCACTGTCGGCCTTGCTTCATCGGGCTTGATACCCTTCAGGCAGACGATCGGAATCATGCTCGGTTCAAATATTGGAACGACGTTCACCCTTGAGATGTTCACAATGGACATGAATTACCTTATCGTCCCTTCCATGGTCATTGGATGCATCCTGTATTTTTCCCGCACCCCATCTATCAGAAGTACGGGAATGATATGTATCGGGTTCGGACTAATCTTTACGTCCATCCGCGCTATTCAGTGGCTTGCTACTCCTCTAACGACCCATCCATCCTTGCGTGCATATATCGTTGAGGTAAACGAGCACGTTCTGCTGGCTCTTGGAATCGGCTGTGTATTAACGGCCATCATTCAATCCAGCACTGTCGTGACAGGAGTGACAATGGGATTTCTGGCTGTTGGTTCCATCGATCTGCACGCTGGAATCACCATTATGCTGGGAGCGAATGTAGGAACCTGCATTACCGCTTTTATTGCAAGTATCGGTGGTGGTATACAAGCAAAATTGACGGCTTACGCCCACATATGGCTGAACGTGATCGGGGTTGCCCTTTTTGTTCCGTTTATCCCATTACTGGCATGGTCGGTGAAGGCTTTAGCAAGTGAACCGGACTTGCAATTGGCTCACGCCAGTGTCATATTCAATCTTTTATGCTCGGTGCTTGTTCTTCCTTTCGCCAATCGATTCGCCCGTTTTATAGAAAGAATTCATCTACCAAAAAAAAGCTGAACGGTCATCCCCGTTCAGCATCTTTCTTATTAATAGTCAGAGTCACTTGTTAGACCTTGTACAATTTTCACACCTGAGCTTGCTCCTAAGCGCGTAGCTCCTGCGTCGATCATTGCCTGTGCATCTTCAGCAGAGCGAACCCCACCTGATGCTTTCACACCGATATCTGGTCCCACTGTTTTTCTCATAAGAGCGATATCTTCTACAGTCGCCCCACCTGTTGAGAAGCCTGTAGATGTTTTTACATAGTCTGCTCCAGCTTCTACAGCCAGTTGACAGGCTTTCACTTTTTCTTCATCTGTAAGGAGACACGTCTCAATGATTACCTTTGAAAGTGCTTTTCCTTTAGAAGCTGCGACAACCGCTTCTATATCACGTTTCACTAACTCGTGATCACCGCTTTTTAGTGCGCCGATATTGATGACCATATCTACTTCAGTAGCACCTTTTTCGATTGCATCTTTCGTTTCGAATGCTTTCGTTTCAGGGGTAGAAGCTCCAAGCGGGAATCCGATTACGGTACACACTTTTACTTCAGTACCGCTTAATAATTCACTTGAGTATTGAACCCATGTCGGGTTAACGCACACAGAAGCAAACTTGAATTCTTTCGCTTCCTGGCAAAGTACTTCTACTTGGTCTTTCGTTGATTCTGGTTTAAGTAAAGTATGATCAATCATACTTGCAATATTCTTAGTCATTCATTATCTCTCCTTTAGCAGTTGTCCGTACCTCTCCTATCATAACAAATCAAAGAGAAAAAGACGAGTATTTCTTATTAGCATCTCCAAAAAAAAGAAAACCTTTTCATTTTTTCAATCTCTTTTCTTAAGGTATTTTTCAAAAACGTTGCTGCCGCTATAAGGAGAGTAATCGTTGATTACACGGAGAGGTCTCTGTTTCCCCAGGGGCGTGAGTGATTCATTTCTATTTTCTTCTTTTAACTAGCAGCACACTTTACGAAAAGAACAAATAAAAACACCCACGGAACTTTATTAAACCGTTCCGTTTTGAGGTGCATCTTAATGAAATGACATATTAATTGGCATAGGGATTGACCTATGCCAATTCCCTTTTTGAATAAAGGGTTTTTGATATATTTAATAGAATAATGACATATGAAATGACATAATAAATTTAAAAGACAATAGTTGTTGTACATCATAAAAAGGCTGTCATTTATCCTGTCATTTTGGGTGACAATTTAACCGTCATTTAAATTAGTTTGTTATTAATAACAATTAAGGAATTTATTGAACTCTAACGGAGCAGTTTAGTTAAACAAGGTCATTTAATATATAAGGACATACCTTTAAAAAAAGGTGGAATAAAATGTAATTAAGAAATAATAATCGGGAGATGACTACTTTTGAATGAATTGAAAATAGTTGTAATCAGAATCATTGAAATTATTACCATCTTGGTAATGGGTAAACTTTTCACAGATTATATTTTAGAACCCATTTACGAAGGCTTTGGAATTAAGTTAATGGGGGATGTATGGGTGAACTGGTTTGGTATGTCTTATATTCTATTTGTCTTGTACACGTTAATTGTTGCTTTATTTTTGTTTAAAGATAGTATTCTTTTTAAACACCGACTTAAATCGGTCTTTTTTTGGTTGGTTTTTATTGGTGCCAATTATGTAGTTTTTATCCCTTTTGTAAAAGGTGAAAACCCGTTTTGACCAACGGAGACGCAATTTTAGAAAGTTAAAATCTTATTGCATTAACGGGTGCTTTAGCACCATAAGATTCGTTTTATATTTCCAGGACAAACAAACTCCATAAATCAAAAAAATGGCGTGTCAAAACTGTTGTCAGTTTGCACGCCATTTTCATTGTCAATTATATGATATGCACCCCAAACCTGAATGGTTTAGAACTTTATTCGGGGGTGCACTTTCTATTAGTGTAAACGATATACTCTCGCCTCGTACGGTTTAAGAGTGAATGTACTTACCTCTTTATGGCTGTCCACAACATAGTTGTTCAACAGAAGATTCTGAGAAGAAACGGTGAGTTCATCAAGGTCACAAACGGCTTCTTTAGTGGAGAGGTTTGTAATGACAATCATGGATTGGTCATCTCCAGTACGGGTATACGCATAGATTTGCTTGTCTTTTTCAAGTAGCAGGTCATAGATTCCGTACGTGAAAACATTTTCATCCTTCTTTAGTTGGATCATTTTCTTATAGAAATTCAGAATGGAGTTTTCGTCATTTTCCTGTGCTTTAACATTGATGGTTTTATAGTTTGGATTCACTTTCATCCACGGCGTACCATTTGTAAACCCGCTGTTCTCAGCATCAGACCATTGCATCGGTGTCCTGCTGTTATCACGGGAAGATGCCCAGATGATTTCCATGATTTCTTTATGTGATACCCCTTCTTCTCGCTTCAGACGGTAAAGGTTCTTTACTGCTACGTCGTCATAATCTTCAATGGATGGGAATTGAACATTGGTCATTCCGATTTCTTGACCCTGATAAATGAACGGTGTTCCCTGCATTAAGAAATACATGGTTGCCATGGCAGTGGCGCTTTCTCTCCAATATTCTTCATCGTTCCCCCAGGTGGAAACAACGCGGGGCTTATCATGGTTTTCAATGAACAGTGCATTCCACCCGTTGCCTTCAAGTCCTTTTTGCCAGCGTGTCAGTACCTTCTTTAATTCCACAATATCCAAGTCGGGGTTGGTTTCAGCGTCCCATAAACCAAGATGTTCAAATTGGAAGATCATATCCATCTTACCGTTTTCTTTTCCAACCCATAGTTCTGCTTCATCCGCTTTCACACCATTTGCTTCTCCAACAGACATGACATCATAGTTTCCATATGTCCGATCTTTAAATTCTTGCAGGAACGTGTGGATTCCTTTCTGGTTCATATGCATATCGAAAGAAGAGACGTACTTTTCCTTTTTCGGATTCGGCATATCAGGGAGACCCGGGCGCTTCTTAATATGGCTGATGGCATCGATTCTAAATCCGTCGATCCCCTTGTCAAGCCACCAGTTAACCGTGTCATAGAGGGCGTCCCGGACTTCTTCGTTTTCCCAGTTCAAATCCGGCTGCTTGGTAGAGAATACATGAAGGAAATATTGATCCGTTTCTTCATCATACTCCCAGGCAGATCCACCAAAAATGCTCTCCCAGTTATTCGGCTCTTTCCCTTTCACTCCATCTCTCCAAATATACCAGTCCCGCTTAGGACTGTTTTTAGAACTTTTGGACTCGATGAACCAAGGGTGTTCATCACTCGTATGGTTAAGTACAAGGTCGATGATCAGCTTCATCCCTCTCTTATGGACTTCATTAAGAAGTTGGTCGAAATCTTCCATCGTCCCGAAGTCCTCCATGATATCCTGATAATCAGAGATGTCATATCCATTATCATCATTTGGGGATTTATACATCGGACAAATCCAGATTACATCGATGCCTAATTCTTTTATATAATCCAATCGTTGGATGACTCCTTGCAGATCGCCGATACCATCACCGTTTGAATCTTGAAAACTTCTTGGATAAATTTGATATCCTACTGCTTCTTTACGCCATGCTTTTTTCATCATAACACCTCATCAAAGTATAGTAAGATACAAACGCTTACATTTAATGCAATCGTTTGCACTATCAATTTAAAAAAAAGACCTATTTCATTTATTTAATTAACAATAACAGTTTACAACCTTCTTCTACACTAATCAATAGATAATTTGATTCTACACCAAAAAGACAGTAGTTATAAAGTATTATTGTAGAAAAATAAAAAAAAGACACCCTTTTCATTCAGGTGCCTTCTTCCATTAGATCACGGCTTTTTCTTCTGATTCTTCCAGGACACGTACAAATTGACCTTCGTTTAATGGATAGCCTGCCTTGGTGATTTTCACTTTTACAAGCTTCCCAACCATATCCTCTGTTGCAGGGAATACGACTTTCAGGTAATTGTCCGTATATCCTACATATAGATCTTCTTGATAAATCTCTTCAGGTATTACTTCCAGCACTTCGTTTTCGAACCCGGAAGCATATTCTTTCGCTAATTGATTCGAAAGTTCGATTAGACGGTGAACACGTTCATTCTTGATATCTTCATCAATCTGGTCGTCCATGCGTGCAGCAGGCGTTCCAGTCCGCTTAGAATACGGGAACACATGCAATTCAGAGAACTTATGTTCATTGATGAAGTTATAGGTTTCCATGAATTCTTCTTCTGTTTCGCCAGGGGAAACCGACAATGACATCTGATGTAACAGCAAGTCCCGGAAGAGCCTTCTTAAGCTTTTCCAAACGCTCTGCAAAGAATTCCATCGTATACTTTCGACGCATTCTCTTAAGGACTGTGTTGGACCCCGATTGAAGTGGAATATGCAGGTGCCTTACAACGATGTTGGATTGATCGATCACTTCAATGACTTCGTCTGTGAGCTGGCTGGCTTCGATGGAAGAAATCCTGATTCTCTTCAGACCTTTGACTTTTTGCTCCAGGTCTTTAAGGAGCATGGCAAGGTTGTAGTCTTTCATATCTTCACCGTATCCGCCAGTGTGGATGCCTGTCAGGACGATCTCTTTGTATCCGGCATCTACAAGCTGTTGAGCTTGATTGATGACCTCTTCCGGATCACGGGATCTCATCAGCCCACGGGCCCACGGAATGATACAGAACGTACAGAAGTTGTTGCAGCCTTCCTGGATTTTAAGAGAAGCACGAGTACGATCCGTGAAGGCAGGGACATCCAATTCTTCATAAACACGGTTCTTCATAATGTTGGTGACACCATTGATCGGTTGACGTTCTTGTTTGTATTCTTCGATGTACGTAAGCATCTTTCTTCGATCTTGTGTTCCTACCACGACATCAACGCCGGGAATGGCCATGATTTCAGCAGGAGATGTTTGGGCATAGCATCCTGTTACACATATGACCCCATCAGGATTTTTCCTGATGGCACGACGAATGACCTGCCTGCTTTTCTTGTCTCCTGTATTCGTTACCGTACACGTGTTGATGACATATACATCTGCGATTGAATCATACTCTACACGTTCATATCCTTCTTCTTTGAATAGTTGCCAAATGGCTTCTGTTTCGTAGTGGTTCACTTTACACCCAAGAGTGTGAAACGCTACTGATGGCATTACAATCACCTCATAAGTTCTAATTGATAGCTGATGGCTGAGAGGACATACAATGGAGCAGTCTCCGTCCGTAAGATTCTTGGGCCCAGCCCACATGGGATAAAACCTTCGCTCTTACACATCTCTACTTCTTTTTCTGTCAATCCACCTTCAGGACCGAATACGACCAGGATACTTTGTCCATGATCGATCGTTGACAATACCTTTGAAAGATTTCCTTTTTCTCCGGCTCTGGCCTCTTCTTCATATGCGATAAGTTTATAATCAAACTGTTCTTGGACTAATTGTTTCAATGAAATGGGGGCAGATACTTGGGGAACAAGGAGTCTGTGAGACTGTTCCGCGGCTTCCTTGACAATTTTCTCCCAGCGCTCTACCTTTTTCTTTGCTTTCTTTTCGTCCCATTTCACAATGGAGCGATCGGCATTAAAAGGGATAAATTGAGTGGCTCCAAGCTCGGTTCCCTTTTGGAAAATCAACTCCAATTTATCCCCTTTCGGCAGTCCGCTCGCAATGGTTACTTTAATTGGCAATTCTTTCGTCGATGTTTCCCATTTTACTATTGATAACTCCACTGCGTCACTGGAAATCGTTTCAATACGGGCAATCGCTGATGCCTGATCCTTGAAAACGACATATACCTCATCTTCTTCCTTCATTCTCATGACACGGATCATATGATGGTAGTCGTCTCCCGTAATCATTACCGGATCATTTTCTCGATATGTGTCTTCAATAAAATATCGTTGCATTCAGCTTCAACTCCACTGTTTTTACTTTCAGATTACAAAGGCTTTCTGGCAATGATCGCCACCCAGTCCTCCATGACCATGATTTCTTCGATCTTAAAGCCGGCGGATTCCAATGAATCACGTACTTCCTGCTTCTTAGGCTGGATGATTCCAGAGGTGATAAAGTACCCACCCGGTTTCACTAGTTCAAAGGCATCTTGTGTGAAGCGCAAAATAATTTCAGCCAGGATATTCGCTACGATCACATCGGCTTGCCCGTTGACGCCATTCAATAAATTATTCGCCTCAACCGTCACAGCATCTTGGACTTTATTCAGCTTCACGTTCAATCTGGCGGAACGGACAGCTACTTCATCAAGGTCATACGCTCTTACGTTGTCTGCTGCTAACTGTGCAGCAGCAATCGATAATACACCTGAACCTGTTCCCACATCGATGACCGAATCTTGTTCTTTGACGATCCGCTCAAGTGCTTGGATACACATAACCGTTGTAGGGTGAGTACCTGTTCCAAATGCCATGCCAGGATCCAATTCAATGATGAGTTCATCACTATGGACAGGAGTATAGTCTTCCCAGGTAGGAACAATCGTGAACTTATCGGAAATTTTTACGGGATGGTAATATTTCTTCCAAGCCGTTGCCCATTCTTCCTCATTCACTTCGGAAATCTCCACTTTGTTTTCACCAATGTCGATATCATAGGTGACTAAGTTCGTGATCCCCTGTTTAATTTCATCCACTGTTTCCCCGAGAAAACTATTTACAGGTAAATATGCCTTCACCAATACACCCTCAGCCGGGTAATCATCAGGATTGAGTTGGTAGATCTCACCAAACATATCTTCTCTTTCCTTCATTAATTCCGCGGGGTCTTCAATGACCACACCGCTTGCTCCTGATTCATGAAGAATGTTTGAAATCGGCTCAATTGCTTCATTCGTAGTAAGAATACTAATTTCTGACCATTTCATTGATCTACCAACTCCGTTCTGAGTTATTCGCCTTTAAAGGCTTTTTTTACTTTATCAAAAAAACTTTCATGCTGTTCGTCCGGCACCTGTCCGCTTATATCAGCAAATTCTCTTAGTAACTGCTTTTGCTTATCCGTCAATTTAGAAGGGGTTACCACCTTCACCTGGACGTGCTGATCACCTGTACCATATCCACGTACGTTCGGCACTCCCTTACCTTTCAAACGGAATCTTGTGCCGGTTTGAGTGCCTGCCGGTACTTTAAGCTTTACTTTTCCATGCAGAGTAGGGACTTCGATTTCATCACCCAATGCCGCTTGTGCAAACGTCACAGGCATTTCGCAATAAATGTCATCTCCATTACGCTCGAAGAAGTCATGTGAGCGGACATGGAACACAACGTATAAGTCTCCAGCCGGTCCTCCATTTATTCCTGGTTCGCCCTGCCCGGTGACACGCAGCTGCTGCCCGTCATCGATTCCAGCAGGGATCTTAACTGAAATCTTACGGCGCTTCTGTACTTTACCTGCCCCGCCACAAGTAGAACATTTCTCCTTAATTTGTTTACCCGTACCGTTACAGTAGTGACAAACGCGTCTGTTCACAATGCGGCCGAAAGGTGTATTCTGTTCCACATTTAATTGACCCGATCCGTTACAGTGAGAACATGTATGAACCTTGGTTCCAGGCTTCGCACCTGAGCCATGACAAGTGTCACATTCCTCTTCTCTCGGAATCTCGATCTCTGTTTCTTTTCCGAATACCGCTTCTTCAAATGTCAGGGACATCGTATACTGAAGATCGGCACCTTGTCTAGGTGCATTCGGATCTCTTCTACGGCCGCCGCCGCCACCGAAGAACGTATTGAAGATATCTTCAAAACCACCGAAACCGCCTCCGCCAAAGTCTCCGCCTCCGCCGAAACCTTGGTTAGGATCCGTATGACCAAAGCGATCATATTGAGCCCGTTTCTGATCATCACTCAATACTTCGTAAGCTTCCGATATTTCTTTGAACTTTTCATCTGCATCCGCTTCTTTATTAATATCCGGATGATATTTTTTAGAGAGCTTGCGGTATGCTTTCTTCATTTCGTCTTTTGAGGCGTCTTTTCCGACCCCAAGAACCTCATAATAGTCCCGTTTACTCATTAAAACACCACTCCCGAATCCTTTGCATAAAGGTTATTTTAACATTGAGCTTCGCCTATTATCAATAAAAACTCAACATTCGTTACGATTGATTTTATCTATCGGATGAAAGCATCATCTCAGGTCTCTTTCAATCATAGAAAAAGTCAAAGCCAAGAACCGCCCTGACTTTGACTTTTTCTTTCATACTTTATTATTTCTTGTCGTCGTTTACTTCTTCATATTCAGCATCGACTACATCGTCCTCTTTAGATGCTCCGCCCTCAGCACCTTGTGCAGCTTGAGCTTCCGCTTGGGCCTGCTCATACAGCTTCATCGTTAAGCTTTGAACGATTTCCTGTAATGCATCTTTCTTTTCGCGGATAAGATCTAAATCATCTTTCTCGATTGCTTCTTTCAGTTCAGCTTTCGCATCTTCCGCTTTTTTCACTTCATCTTCTTCTACTTTGCCTTCAAGGTCTTTTAACGTTTTTTCCGTTTGGAAAACAAGTTGGTCGGCTTCGTTGCGAAGTTCAACTTCTTCTTTACGCTTTTTATCTGCTTCGGCATTTTCTTCTGCTTCTTTCACCATGCGTTCTACTTCATCTTCAGAAAGACCAGTTGAAGATTTGATTGTGATGTTTTGCTCTTTACCTGTTCCAAGGTCTTTCGCACTTACATTCACAATACCGTTCTTATCAATATCAAATTTCACTTCGATTTGTGGCACTCCGCGTGGTGCCGGTGGAATGTCCGCTAATTGGAAACGGCCAAGCGTTTTGTTATCAGCTGCCATCGGACGTTCACCTTGAAGTACATGGATATCAACAGCTGTCTGATTATCAGCGGCAGTTGAGAATACTTGGGATTTAGATGTTGGGATCGTTGTGTTACGCTCGATCAGCTTCGTTGATACGCCACCCATTGTTTCGATACCAAGTGATAGTGGAGTAACGTCAAGAAGGACAACATCTTTCACGTCACCAGTAAGGACTCCACCTTGGATCGCTGCACCCATTGCTACAACTTCATCCGGATTTACGCCCTTAGATGGCTCTTTACCAGTTTCTTTTCTGATTGCTTCTTGTACAGCAGGGATACGAGTCGATCCACCAACAAGGATGATCTTATCGATTTCACTTGCAGACAGACCGGCATCTTTCATCGCCTGACGAGTTGGTCCCATTGTACGTTCTACAAGGTCTGAAGAAATTTCATCGAATTTAGCTCTTGAAAGAGTCACTTCTAAGTGAAGAGGCCCCGCTTCTCCGGCTGTGATGAAAGGAAGTGAGATTTGAGTTGATGTCACTCCTGAAAGATCTTTCTTCGCTTTCTCTGCCGCATCTTTTAGACGTTGTAGAGCCATTTTATCTTTAGAAAGGTCAATTCCGTTCTCTTTTTTGAATTCAGCTACCAGGTAATCGATGATCACTTGGTCAAAGTCGTCTCCACCAAGACGGTTGTCACCGGCAGTAGAACGAACTTCAAATACACCGTCGCCCAGTTCCAGGATGGATACGTCGAAGGTACCTCCACCAAGGTCATAGACAAGGATTGTTTGGTCTTGATCCATTTTGTCCAAGCCATATGCAAGCGCTGCAGCAGTTGGCTCATTGATGATACGTTCAACTTCAAGACCTGCGATTTTACCGGCATCTTTTGTTGCTTGACGTTCAGCATCATTGAAGTAAGCAGGTACTGTGATGACCGCTTTTTCTACTTTTTCCCCTAGGTAGTCTTCTGCATATGCTTTTAAGTGTTGAAGAATCATAGCTGAAATTTCTTGCGGTGTATATTCTTTCCCCTTCAGCTTCTACTTTGTGATCTGTCCCCATGTGACGTTTCACGGAAATGATTGTGTTAGGGTTTGTGATGGCTTGACGCTTCGCTACTTCCCCAACTTGTTTTTCTCCATTTTTAAACGCAACAACTGAAGGAGTCGTGCGGTTTCCTTCTGCATTTGCAATGACCTTCGGCTCTCCACCTTCAAGAACTGATACACATGAGTTAGTAGTACCTAAGTCAATACCGATAATTTTACTCATAGTAAGAAACCTCCCTATTTTGTATATGTAATGTGTTTATTATTGATTGACCTTCACCATTGAAGGACGGATTACTCTGTCTTTCAGTTTGTAGCCCTTCTGGAATTCCTCGACTACAACATTGCTCTCGAAGTTTTCATCTTCAATTTGCATGACAGCTTGATGCAAATGAGGATCAAATTCTTGACCTACCGCTTCAATCGGTTCTACTCCCTCTTTCTTAAGGGCTTCCACAATGCTTCTGTGAACCATTTCCATTCCTTGCAGCAGGGTCTTCGTCTGATCATTATCTGCTTCTATATTTAAAGCGCGCTCGAAATTATCAAGTGCCGGCAGGATATCCGTGATAAGTCCCTGAGCACGGTATTTCTCCTTCGCTTCGCTCTCTACATTTACACGACGGCGGAAGTTATCGAAATCTGCCCTTAGGCGAAGATAACGGTTTTCAGAATCATTCAGCTTTTCTTCCAGTTGTGAAAGCTCATCTGATTCTTGCTGCTCTTCCACTTGAGGCTCTTCAGCGAATACTTCTTCAACGACCTCGCTGTTTTCCTCTTTCGCTTCTTGCTGTTTTTGTTTCGTTTCTTCAGACATAACATTCACCTCCTTAAAAATGTACGAACATTCGAAGACACCGGAAGGCGCTAATAAGGGCTTCCGGGCCTTATTTTCCTTTATACAATATGTCCACTAATCTTCACTTTGATACAGTTTCGTAAGAACCTTGGACATATCATTTGAGAAGAAATTCAGTAAACTTACCACTCGGGAATACTCCATCCGGGTAGGCCCGATAATCGCAATGGAACCTAACTGTTCTTTGCCAATCGAATAAGTAGCGGTTATAAGACTGCAATTCTCCATGGCAAGATGATCATTTTCTTTCCCAATCTTAATATTCAATCCTGTAGCGGAAGGACGAATCAGGTTGTAGATGCTCTCTTCCTGTTCTATCATTTCAAGGAGCATTCGGACCTTGTGGACGTCATTGAACTCAGGTTGATTAAGTATATTGGTTTTCCCTCCAAAGAACAGCTTATCGGTGACCGATGGATTAAAGGAATCCGTAATCGAGTGCAGGATAAAATCATAGTTCTGGATATGCTCTCTTAGCAGAAGAGCGACTTCCTTGAAAATTTTATCATTCAATTCACTGATCGGAACACCGGCTAACCGGTCATTTAAGATAAGCACGAGCTTCTCGAGCTCGGCGGCATCCATTGTAGGCGGGATCTGGAACAGTTTATTTTCAACATGTCCGTTATCCGTCACGATGATGGCAATGGCTGTATCCTTGTTCAGTGGAATCAGTTGAATCTTTTTCAGCTTGTTCTCCTTTAAATCGGGTCCTAATACGATTGTCGTGTAATTTGTCAGCTCGGATAAGATCTTCGCAGACTTCTGGACCACCTTCTCCAGTTCATAAATCCGCTCAGTAAAGATGGAGCGTAATGCATGAACATCATTTTTCTTTAACTTCTGAGGAGAAAGCAAGTGATCCACATAATAACGATAACCCTTCTCAGAAGGAACCCGGCCTGAAGAAGTATGTGTTTTTTCAATGAAACCCAGGTCCTCCAAATCAGCCATTTCATTACGAATCGTGGCTGAGCTGAATGAAATCTCATCCTTTTTGGACAAGCTTCTGGAACCTACAGGCTGAGCTGATAGGATAAAATCATCAATAATGACTTGAAGAATTAGAAGTTGTCGATCTGTTAACAACATTCATCACCCCTGTTAGCACTCTCTTCTGATGAGTGCTAAATCTAATTAATAAATTATCAAATCAGAAAAGGGATGTCAATATATTAGATTACACCCAGAAAAGATTGGAATACTTCGTTCCCTAAAAAGCGTCCCTGTTTCGTAAGGGAGACCCGTTCTTCGCTTACTGTGATCAACTTCCTCTTTTCCATCTCTTCTATGGACGAACCGAAGATCGATTCTATACGACAGCCGAATTTATCCCGGAAGACCGATTGACTTACACCCTCTACCTTGCGCAACCCAAGGAACATTTCTTCTTCCATCATTTCGGCTTTCGTTACCTCATGGGTTTGGATGGTAGGCAGGGAGCCTTCTGCAAGTGGATCCATATATTTTTTTTAGTGGACCGTAATTGGAATAACGTACCCCGTTTATATATCCGTGGGCTCCTGCTCCTAAACCATAATATTCATTATTGTCCCAATACACGAGGTTGTGCTTGCTCAAACCCAGGTTTGGCAAAATTACTGATTTCGTATTGATTGATCCCGTATTTCTCCATCGTTTCAATTAAAATTTCGTACATGGCTGCCTCTTGATCTTGCGAAGGCAGGGACAACTTCCCTTTTCTCATCAGATTATAGAAGACCGTTTTAGGCTCCACAATCAGTGAGTACGCAGAGTAATGAGGGAGGTCGAGATCAAGTGCTTTCTTCAAAGTATCCTGAAAATCTTCCTCTGTTTGCTTCGGCAGGCTGTAGATTAAATCGATACTGATATTTGAGAACCCGACTTTTTGAGCCGCTTCCACTGACGTATAGACATCTTGGCTTTTATGGGTGCGGCCGATTCCTTTCAGGAGCTCATCATTGAATGACTGGACCCCGAAGCTCAACCTATTCACACCGTGATCTTTTAAGACACGGAGCTTGTCTTCTGTTAAATCGCCCGGGTTTGCTTCAAACGTGAATTCACCATGTTCATAGGGTAAGTGGGTGGTGATCGTTTCACATAATGTATCAAGCTGATTCGCGTTTAGGGAGGTAGGAGTTCCGCCGCCCACAAAGATGGTATCCAGCTTATCCCCTGAATCCAACCTGACTCTCTGCTTGATTTCGTTCTCTAAGCTTAGTAGATACCCATCCACTGGCTGTCCTTGTAAAAAAACTTTATTGAAATCACAATAATGACAAATATGTTCACAAAAAGGTATATGAATATACGCTGATCTTACCAAATCTATCCCTCCTCAGGGGCATTCATAGAGAAAAGGGGGTAAGCAGTGCCTGCACATACAAGCCACTTTCCCCCTTTATCGTCCATACTATTACTTCTTGTCCGTATCGTCCATTTTCAAGACGGCCATGAAGGCTTCTTGAGGAACTTCGACATTCCCTACGGATTTCATTCGCTTTTTACCTTCTTTTTGTTTATCAAGAAGTTTACGTTTACGTGAGATATCCCCACCGTAACATTTTGCCAATACATTCTTCCGGATCGCCTTGATCGTCGACCTTGCAACAATCTTCTGTCCGATCGCAGCCTGGACCGGAACTTCGAATTGTTGTCTCGGAATGAGCTCCTTTAACTTCTCTACAATGAGCTTCCCTCGTTCGTACGCAAAATCCCGGTGAACGATAAAGCTCAGTGCATCCACATTCTCACCGTTTAAAAGAATATCCATTTTCACAAGCTTGGATTCTTTATAACCGATCAGCTCATAATCAAAGGAAGCATACCCTTTTGTGTTGGACTTCAGTTGATCGAAGAAATCATACACGATTTCAGCGAGAGGGATTTCGTAAATGATATTTACACGTGTATCATCCATATACTGCATGTCGATGAAATGACCACGTTTCCCTTGGCAAAGCTCCATGACGGCACCGACGTAATCGTTCGGAACCATGATCGTCGCTTTTACGTAAGGCTCTTCCACATGATCCACTTTTTGCGGATCTGGCATCATGGATGGATTATCCACTTTCACTTCTTCACCATCTGTCAATTTAACATGATAAATAACACTTGGTGCTGTTGTGATCAGGTCAATCTTGAATTCGCGTTCAATACGTTCCTGAATGATCTCCATATGAAGAAGTCCAAGGAATCCACAGCGGAACCCAAACCCGAGTGCTTGAGATGTTTCCGGCTCATACTGAAGTGCCGAGTCGTTCAATTCAAGCTTCTCCAGGGCTTCCCTCAGATCGTTATATCGGTTTGAATCAATTGGATATAATCCGCAATAAACCATTGGATTTAGTCGGCGATAACCCGGCAATGCTTCCTCTGCAGGATTTTTCGCCAGGGTGATCGTATCACCCACTCGGGTATCCCCGACATTCTTGATCGCTGCCGTTAAGTAACCAACATCTCCGACCGTCAGTTCTTTTTGGCCTGTCGCTTTCGGAGTGAAGACTCCTATTTCTGTTACCTCAAATTCTTTCCCGGTTGCCATCATTCGAACCTTATCCCCTACTTTGACGCTCCCCTCCATCACACGGATGTAGGCAACAACGCCTCGATAGGCATCATATAATGAGTCAAAGATAAGGGCTTTTAATGGAGCATCGGGATCTCCCTGGGGTGCCGGAACCTTCTCAACAACCTGTTCAAGGATCTCTTCGATCCCGATCCCCGCTTTAGCTGAAGCGAGGACCGCTTCTGATGCATCCAGACCGATGACATCTTCCACTTCCTGGCGAACTCTTTCCGGATCGGCTGCAGGAAGGTCGATTTTATTGATGACTGGAAGGATCTCCAGGTTATTATCTAGTGCAAGATAGACGTTTGCCAATGTTTGTGCTTCAATCCCCTGAGCAGCATCCACTACAAGGACGGCACCTTCACAAGCAGCTAAACTGCGAGATACTTCGTATGTAAAGTCGACGTGTCCCGGTGTATCAATCAGATGGAAGATATATTCCTCTCCATCCTTTGCCTGATACTTTAATTGCACTGAATTTAATTTGATGGTGATTCCACGTTCTCTCTCTCAAGATCCATTGAATCTAGTAATTGCTCTTTCATTTCACGTGCCGTCAATGCTTTCGTTTTCTCCAATATACGATCGGCAAGGGTAGATTTCCCATGATCTATATGAGCAATAATGGAAAAGTTTCTAATTCTCGATTGTCTTTCTAATTTCTCTTCACGGTTCATTATACGTTCAACTCCTGTTATTTCCACACATGTACACTATTTTGAATTATAGCAGTAGACTATATATTATTCAATGTAAACTGAAGGGCTATACGGAATTGTCGATTTTCACAAAACAGAAAAGACCGGAACCATTCCCGATCTTCTCTCACCACTATATCAACGAAGCGATAAAGTTCACTATTTCATTGGTGATACTTTCAATGGTATTCGCCAATGCCTTCCCGATGGAAGAAAATACATTAAAGGCTTTCATGTCTTCCAACTCGGCTTTCTTTTCGCTCAGAGATTTGGATTCTACTTCATGGCCAAGGAATGAGGCTTCTACATTTCCTTCATCGTCCTGACTCACCCCTACCGGTGAAGTGAACTTTTGGGGTTCGTGCCCCTTCATTTCCACAATCCCTTCGTTGGCATATTGCATTCCCAGGAGGACCCCGATAAATAATGCTGACAGCAGCAGTCCACATTTAAAGAAGAATTTGATCATCATTCGTTCATCCTTTTCTTTATTGACTTAGAGCCGGAATGACTGGTGAGTGATTCACCTTCTCAGCCTTCCAATAATAATCAGCGAATACGTCTGCAAAGGCCTGGGCGGTTCGTTCCAATTCTTCGAAGGTATTATCGACTCCGCCAAACTCCAATAACATGGCGTTACCTGATAGATCTTGATTGAATTTCCCGTTCGTCCCGCTCCCCTTTTTGGCGATGACTCCCCTTGAGATCCCTTTGTATTTAGATTCCAGCAGTGTATGAAGTTCCTTTGCCACCTTTAAATTCGCCTCATAGTTCGGATGTTCTTCACCAACGACAAAGGCAAGCTTGGCATAGGACTTTCCGTTGATGGTTCCCGTCGTGATGGCCCTTCGCTGGGAATCCCGGTGGATGTCAACAAGATACAGTAAGTCTTTATTGCTCGTCATGGCCGCCTGCACCAAAGGTCGTGACTCCTGATAAGCAGCCCAGTAATCCAACCCCTTATTGTTTAAATTCTTTATCACATCGGTTTTATCAATGCTCGTTCCGATTCCAAGGTCCTCTAAGTTCTTCTTCACCATATCCCCCACTTTGGTGACATTGATTTTTGAGTGCATGGCTGAATCAGGATTTGTGACCCCAGACAAATAGGGAAGATAGGATTCACGGGTATGGGTAAAGTAGAGGTGAACCGTTTTTTTATTCCCTGTGGATAAAGGAGGGGACACATCTCCACTTTTTTGATGGGGTTCTTTGAGTCCGTCCACGTTTTTGAGGGGGGCTTCATTTCCTGCTTCAAGAGCTTCAGGGGGTGGCACGGATTCCATGGGCATATTCGTGAAATCCGTCCCTTCCCCAGCTACCAGAATCTCTCCATCGAAAATGGAGAACCCTGGAAGCTCTCTCCCCAATAAGCTGCGGGGATCTTCAAAGCTTACATTGGTAGCTACTTGAAAGAAGATGGAGGTCAAGCTGGGTAAAGCCTGTTCCTCTTCCGTCAATATCTGATTGAATGACCTGTTTTCCATTGCCAGGATCTTATATAGTGCCTCACCCTTCACATTGGATGCCGCTTCATTAAGTGAATTCGAAGTAATTCTGTATTCAGGATTCAGGGAAGTGAGGATGCCCGTTACAGAAAAAATGGCAAGCATACCAACAACGAAGATCAACATTCCTCTCAGTATCGTTGACATATTAATCGCTACTACATAGTTCGACGAGTTATACGGCCTCATTCTCTCACCCTTTCCTTCAATCTACTCTAGTACAATGTATGACATTGATAGAGATGGTAGAACTATATTTAATAGTCAGTATGAGGTTTTTGGATGAAAGTTAAACGGCAGAATCTATTATTTTGGTAGATGGGTGAAGTATTTGAATTAAAGATCAATAGCTGGAGGATAGTGATATGGGTGGGGTTTCCAAGAGAGGGAATGACGATGTTCATGGCGAGTAACCCCTTTCTGCTAAAAATCCAGCCTTTTACCTCTTATTGAAAGGTTCAGCAGCATATTATTATTAGGAAGCCCGTCATCTTTTTGCCTGTAAGTGAAAATGAACCTATATCAGGTACACGTTCTTTCAAGACGACCCGATTGAGGGGCCAGTATATTCAAGATCTGAAACCACTGCCTCACATATTCAGCAATCCAAAAACGCCTCAAGGACCTTTCCTGTCCCTGAGGCGCTTCCTTCATCTGCAATCTATCTCGTCTGATACCCCGTATTCTCCTGATCAACCGCATCATGGAGTGCAGCGTTCAGCCCGCTTGCAATAAGATTTGCCATGTCTTCCATGAACACATCCACCTCTTTAGGTGTGACCATCAAGTTATGGCCGATGGGAGTCAATACTTCATGAATCAGTTTTCGTTTTTCCTGATCTTCCAGAGTTCCAACTATCCCCATAAACGTTTGACGATGCTGTTCTTCAGGAAGATCTTCCTCTGTTAATTTCCTTCTCTCACCGAAACTTAGTCCTGCTGGTGCGAGGGATCTGGACGGGCGCCCTCCTTCTCTCATCTCTTTCCCGAAATGCTTTAATAGAAAGTCAACCGTATCACTCACAATCGTTACTGCATCCAGTACGGTGGGAACCCCGATGGCAATTACCGGAACGCCTAACGTCTCCTGGTCCAGCCCTTTTCGTTTGTTCCCTACACCCGATCCCGGATGTATACCGGTATCTGAAATCTGAATGGTGGAATTGACGCGTTCAATGGAACGGGAAGCCAGTGCATCAATAGCGATAATAAAATCGGGTTTGGATTTCTCCACAACACCAAAAATGATATCGCTCGTCTCGATACCCGTCAGACCCATCACACCAGGTACAAGGGCACTGACCGGTCGATACCCCTCTTCCACTGACTCCGGATGCAGTTCAAATAAATGTCTCGTGACAATAATATCCTCACAGACTCTTGGACCTAACGAATCGGGCGTCACATTCCAGTTTCCAAGTCCTACAATTAAACAGCTTGCATTTTTACTGATTTTATTTTCCATTAAAAAATGGTTGAATTCTTTTGCAAAGACCTTTTCGACCTTTTGTTGAAGCTCTGCATCTTCCTGGCGGATCCCATGGGCCTCGATGGTTAAATAGTTGCCGGGTTTTTTCCCGATTTTTTCTTCTCCCTCAGGTGTGACGGTGACGAGGGAAACTTTCACTCCATCTTCTTCTTTCTCTTTAATCATGACTCCCTGAATAGATGATGTATCCTCCGCTTGATCATTGACCACCATTTCCCTTGCTTCGACGGCAAGATCGGTACGAACGGAATATTTACTGTAATCGATTTCTTCATTTTTCATTTGAACTCTACCTCCGCTTCAAGATCTTATCTGCTATTTTTTTATGTTTACCTTTTTGGTATAGGTTCATTCACTCGTTTAATTTCACGACAGAGTATTGCAATATCATAGTTCGTTTGATAAAATATCATTTGTTCTTATTGTTTAGGAATTTAAATCGAGTCACATAGAATCTCGATCCTTTTATAGGAGGTGACAGGAATGCCAAACATTAAATCAGCTATCAAGCGTGTAAAAACTAGCAACGAGCGTAACGCTCAAAACGCTGCTGTAAAATCTACAATGCGTACTGCAATCAAGAAAGCAGAAGCTGCGACTGCAAACAGCGCAGATAACGCAAAAGATTTAGTGACAGAAGCGGTACGTCAATTAGACAAAGCAGCTCAAAAAGGTCTTATCCACAAAAACGCTGCAGATCGTCATAAGTCTCGCCTTATGAAAAAAGCGAACTAATTAAAAAACCCACCCGGCTTTAAAGCCGGGTGGGTTTTTTAATTGTAAATCATGTAAAACTCTTTTCATGAAGTTTAAATAGGAACATTTCAATCATCAGTTCTTTTTTGATTTTTCCTGTTTTGATTTCGTAATCTCCCTGTGCCAACAATTCGATGATGTGCGCGAGCTGTTTATCGTTGAAATGTTTTGCCTGTCCTGCTGCAAGTTTGACCCGGAAAGGGTGGACTTTTAAATAAGATGCTATTTTTTGCTGCCCATATCCCTTTCTTGACAGTTCCTTTGTTCCGTAAATAAGTCTGAACTGGCCTGCCAGTATCGATAAGATTTTCAACGGCTCCTCGTTTTGCTTGAGCAGATCATAATAAATTCTAAGTGCCTCATCAATCCTTCTATGAACAACTTTATCCACCAGTGCAAAAATATTTTGTTCCAGGGAGCGGGCTGTTAAGCGTTCAACCACTTCCATGTCGATTCTGTTGGTATCACTTGCGTATAAGGAAAGTTTGTCCAGCTCCTGTGTAAGCATCATCAGATTGGTTCCAGCCAGCGCCAGCAATGATTCAATGGCGCTCTCGTCGATTTGAACGCTATTTGACGCGGCTCTTTCCCTTACCCACGATTTTAACTCATGCTCATTCAGCTTTTTGGCTTCTATGACTTCTGCCAGTTTTTTCAAGGACTTGGTGATTTTTTTACGCTCGTCCAATTTTTCATAATTAGCTGCAATGACCAGAACAGTATAAGGCGCAGGTGATTGTATGTATTGTTCCAATCGTTTAATATTATGCTCAACCTTTCCCTTTGTTTTTTCAGCTGTTAAAAAAACAGGGTTTTGGATGATGACGACCCTTCTCTCTCCCATAAACGGAAACGTTTCTGCATCTTCTATCGCCACTTCCACAGGTGTCTCTTCCATGTCATAGCTTGAAAAGTTAAAATCCATCTCTTCCTCCGAAAGGGAGCTCGAGACAATCCTTTGTTTCGTTTCATTAATAATAAATGACTCATTTCCGTAAACTAAGTATACGGGTGCGAATTGAGATTTTTCTATTTTTTTCCATGCATCAATAACCAAGTCAGCACTCTCCATTATCTTTTCTCTACTCTATGGTAAAAAAGCTTTTTGGTTTTGACAAGTGGTAAAGGGGACATCCGTCTGTTAGGACACCCCCTATATCTATATTAACGCTGACGGAGAAGACCTAGGAACCTTATCCGTCAGGCGGTATTTCCTTTGTAATGATTAGTGTCACCCACGATGGGGAACTTATAGGTGACAACTCTTGTCAGTAAAGGAAAAAGTAAAGGGAAGTATAGATTTTTTACAGGCGATGTTCTATACTAGAATAGAAATAGGAGGGGTAGTTGTGAATCAATTTGAAAAGAATGTACAATCAAAAAGAAATGATGCAGTAGATTCAGGCGTAGGCTTTATTGTTTCTTTTGGATTCTTTGCTACGATGTTCGTTATTGCAACTGTTATTAAGTTCATTGGCTCTTAATGAAAGATAGGAGGCAGACCATCAAAAGATTCCGGTTTATTCAATTTCCATATATGGTACTTGTGTATCATACGGATGGGTTGAATGCCTGATTCTTTACAATCGGTCTGCCTCTTTTTCATTAGCGCTTAATTTGTTTTGTTTTACATCCTATGGCAGGTGGGCTGAAAACGTTCCTTGTCTATCACGAAAACGGTAGGTGATCGCTCCATTCTCCCCCGTTATGAAGATGACGATTCCCCTGTTCTTTAATCGGTCCATCACTTCTCTATGAGGGTGTCCGAAACGGTTGCTTTCTCCTGCAGAGATCACGGCCACAGATGGATTGATTTCATCAAGGAACTCTTCTGACGTACTTGTATCACTTCCGTGATGGCCCACTTTTAACACATCAACCTGCAAATCAAATGTTTCAATCAACTCTCTTTCCCCCTGCTCTTCCATATCTCCGGTCAACAGCCATTTCATAGAACCAATTTCTCCATACAACACAATGGAATCATTGTTCCCTTCGTAAGTATCGTCCTTGGGAGAAACGATGTGCAGCCCATTATGGGCACCTGCCCAATGATATGGAACCTTCACTTCCTTTACAGGAATTCCTTTTCCCCTGGAGACATTTACAATGTTCTTCATTCCTTGTTTTTCTTCGCTATTAGGGCTGATTAAGATTTCTTTCACGTTCATCTCTGCAATGACCGCTTCCGCTCCCCCGATATGATCCATGTCCCCGTGGGTTAAAATCAGCCCGTCCAGGGAAGAAATACCTTTACTTTTCAAGAAGGGTACAAGAATGTCTTCTCCTACAGAAAAGGGATTGATTTTCTCCTCCCATTTTTCCTTCTGGAACTGCACTTCCCCTCCAGTATCAATAAGGTAAGTCCCCCGATTGTATGGGAGTTTGATCAACGCAGCATCCCCCTGTCCTACATCTATAAAGACGACTTCCCCATAGGGATTATAGGTGTTGATCAGAAGATGGATGGATAGACAAAGAAGGAAGAACAAACCGGAAAGCCAAAAGTGCCGTTGTTCCATGAGAACGAACACACTAAAAAGCAGTATGAGATAGACAAGCATGAAGAGGAAGGATGGTCTTCCCATGACGATGGTGCTATAAGGAAATGATGCAGTGAAGGTGGAGATCCATTGGATACCATCTAAAAGTTCTGTATAGACTAGCATCAACCACTCAACAGGTTCAATGGAGTATATGAAAAAGACGAAAATAGAGAGAGGAAGGACAATGAAAGAGAAAAGCGGGACGTATAGCAGGTTTGTAACGAAGCCGATTACAGAGAATTCATAAAAATGATAAATGATGATAGGGAAGGAAGATAGCTGAGCGACAAGTGTCACCTTCCATAACTGTGCCATGGATGAAGTAGTCTTCGCTATAGCTGCAGAGGATACCACCAGTGAAAAACTCACCATAAAGGACAACTGAAACCCCACATTGAATACAGAAAATGGCTCGAATACTATACATAGAAGCAGTACGATTGCAAAACTGTCGATGACGCGCAGGTGGCTTGCAACTTTCCTGCTTAAAAGGATTACAATCAGCATGGAAGATGCCCTGATAACAGATGGAGATGCGCCTGTCAGTATGATATAACTTAAAAGAAAACCAATCGCTATCCATGTAACCGCTTCTTTTGTTATACCGATCCTTAATAAAAAGTAGTAAAGAATCGTAAAAATCAACCCGACGTGAAGCCCTGAAATCGCCAGCAAATGAACGACACCCAATTCCCTGAATGCCTTCATCGTTTCTTCTGAGATCATGCCTGTTTCTCCGAATATCAACGCCTGGGTCACCCCTGCCGTTGAAGGTGGAAATTCTCTTTCGATTTTTTTCAGTCCATTGAATCTCAGATGGATCAGGGTGTGTTTCCACGTGCTCTGATCTTCACATTTATCGAACCGCTTTACATCTAGAATCCAATAAACACCCTGATGGGATAAATACTTTTTATAATGAAACAAGTTTGGGTTTTTATTCGCATTCGGTTCTGAAAGTTCTCCTTTCACTTCACAACTGAAACCGGCTTTTATTCCTTGAAACCGCCGCTTTTCTGTTTCTGTTGAGAAGAAATGGCGCACAAGAACCTTCTCATTTTTTATTCGGGCAAGGGAAACAAAGGTATTTCCGTCTATGTTGGGGATATCCTCGATGACGAATTGGAAAACGTCCGTTTCAGTCTGAGGTGACAGATCGGTCTTCTGTCTTTTTTTCTTGAATAGTGGCATTTAGAAAGGAAAAACATAGGACCGCGAAGCAGAGATAAAGACCAATGTAGGTCGTCTTTCTGAGGATGAGGGAAAGAATATGCAGGGAAAGAACAGCAGCACCCCAATGAAATTGAAGTGCCAATAGCGTCCCTGACAATGCTGAAATCGCCAAATCAAGGCATATTCCCTTATTCATTAAAGAGTTTTATGTATTCTTGTTCATAATGAGTAATCTTGTCATCTTCCATGCCCTGCTTTCTCAAGTCTTCCATCATTCGAAGCATCAAAGAGGCTTTTTCTCTATGATGAACATCCATGCTGCTTTCATGAAAAGACACTTTCTCCACATGTACTCCGGCCTTCAAATAATTCAACGGCATAGGGATGATTTTTATAATCTTTGGCATAATACACCGTTTTAATCCCTGCTTGAATAAGGGCTTTACAACATTGTAAACATGGGAAGTGAGTGACGTATATATCTGCGTTCTGTGTTCCCACCCCGAATTTTGAGCATTGCAACAGGGCATTCATCTCAGCGTGGATCGTCCTCACACAGTGATTGTCAATGACGTAGCACCCTTCATCTATGCAATGATCCCCTCCTGCAATGGACCCGTTATAGCCTCCTGCAATGATGCGCTTATCACGTACGATCGTAGCCCCTACCGCAAGCCGTGTACATGTACTCCTTAGGGCAAGGAGTTGACTTTGAGCCATAAAATATTGATGCCAGGCGATTCTTCCCATCTTCATTCTCCCCTCTATTTTTTGGCTTTCATATTCCTTGATTCTTGTTTAAGTGTATATAGACTGGCTATTGTTCGTCAATTCATTGAACGGAAATATATTCTTTTAACTTTTCAAATGTTTTTTCACCGATCCCAGAAATATTCTTAATGTCATCAATAGATGAAAATGGCCCGTTTTCTTCCCGGTATTGAACGAAGGATGAAGCTTTAGCAGGTCCGATACCTGGCAAGGTCTCGAATTCCTCCTGGGAAGCAGTATTGATGTTGATCTTATCTTTGGAAGGTTCTGACCCGTTGAGTGCTGAAATCTGCGGAGGCGTTTCAATTTCTCCAATACGAGGGACATAGATCATCATTTCATCTGCCACCTTCACCGCTAAATTAATAACCTTTTTATCCGCTTGTTCAGTGAACCCTCCGGCACGGTCGATGACGAATTTCAATCGATCCCCTTGTCTTACTTCGTATAACCCTGGCCTGACGACCTCCCCCTTCACATCTACATACACTTTATCGACCGTTTTCACTTCCTCAGGCTCTTTTTTTTGTTGTACAGGTACTGCTGCAATAGAATCCTCTTCAATAGGAGGAGAAGAAGTTTTTAATACATATGCAATCAAGACAATGCCACAAATCACAAGAATCACAAGAATCGTCCGGTACTTTTCAATTATGGTCTGCACAGGAAATCACCTCTAATGGAATATTCATTGCAAGGAATTCATAAGTTTTAGGAGAGAGTGTGATAGAAGGAGGGCTGCATATGAAAATAGGTATCATTGGAACGGGGAACATGGGGAAAATCATTATAGAAGCTCTCATTGAATCAAAAGCGATTTCTCCTTCACATCTTTATATCACCAATCGTTCCTTAAAAAAAGCCGAGGATATAAAGGAAAAATGGAATAAACTGAATGTAAGCCATTCAAATGAAGAAGTGATCGCATCATCCGACTTAATCTTCATTTGTGTTAAACCACACGATGTTTTTGATGTGATTCAGGAGAATAAGAAATGCTTCACAAAAGACAAATGCGTCGTTTCCATAACCAGTCCCGTAAGCGTAGATCAGTTAGAATCCTTGCTGTCCAGTTCCTGCGCACGATTTATACCCAGCATCACCAACCGTGCATTGAGCGGGGTATCACTTTTGACATATGGAAGTCGGTGTTCAGATAAATGGAGGAAGGATTTAACCAGACTTGCCGAGCATATTTCCACACCTGTCGTGATTGGGGAACATGTAACACGGGTGGCTTCTGACATTGTCAGCTGCGGACCGGCGTTCTTCAGTTATGTCACGCAGAGATTCATTGATGCTGCGGTGGAAGTGACAGACATAGACAGGGAAACGGCTACCGTTCTGGCATCCGAAATGCTTGTTGGTCTTGGGGATTTATTAAAGAAGAAGGTTTATACATTACCGACTCTTCAGGAGAAGGTGTGTGTAAAAGGCGGAGTGACGGGTATTGGTATTTCAGTCATGGAAAGAGAATTAGGGGATGTTTTCGAGAAGTTATTCGAAGCAACACAAGAAAAATTCGTGGATGATATTGAAGGGACGAAATCTCAATTTGGAGTCTAGAGAGGCTCCTTTTTTATATTTCGACAACATTTTTGTTTTTCCTTCTTTTTTCCTTCCCATTTGTAAGGTTTTTTCTATTTTGTGCGGAGTGCAAAACAAAAAGCCGGTCCATCCTTTTTTAAGGAGGATGCAATCCGGCTTTCCATCATTTCTTCAAACAAGTGAAGAAAATTCTTTCACTATGGTCAGAAGGGGCTTCATTCCTAAAATCCGCAGTGATATTCAGTATTTCGAACCCGGCTTCCTTTAACCATTCCTTTATGGTCAAAATCGGGTACGTGCGCTGTTTGTGAAGCTCTTCAACTCTTTCATACTGACCCGTTTCATCAAGTTTAACGAAGAAGGTCAGCTCATGCTCTACACTATTCGGCAGCTCCCCCGGGAAGCAATCCCATATGTAAGAGACCTGTTCATCCGTATGGGTAAACGTCTGATTGATGAATATTTGCGTCATTTTAAAGATGGAATGTACATCAAACAGAAATAAGCCATCTTGTTTCAGATGAGAATATACACGATTGAATGTATTCACCACATCCATTTCATCCTCTAGGTAATTGAGAGAATCACAAAAAATCGTAATGACATCGTATTCACCAAGTGAATCGAGCTGGGACATGTCCTGTTGAAAAAGGGGAAGCTTAACGTTCATTTCCAAAGCCTTTTCTTTCGCAACATGCAGCATATCTTCAGAAAGATCCACCCCCGTTACATCGTATCCTTCACCGACAAGGCGCAGGGATAATTCCCCCGTGCCACATGCTAAATCAAGGACACGGTTTCCATCGATTCCATAAGTGTCAGCCTGCCTATTGAAAAACTCAAGCCAGCCGTCGTACGGGACGTCCTGCATTAAATAATCGTAAACATAAGCAAAACGCTCATAACTCATTTAATGGGTCTCACCTTGTTCAATTTCGACGAAGGATGCATCTCCCCATAATCGTTCAAGATTATAGTAGCCTCTCTCTTCTTTATGGAAAATGTGAGCGACTACATCACCCAGGTCAACTAAGATCCAACGCGCCTGATCAAAGCCTTCCAGACGTTTGACTGTGTAGCCCTGTTCTTCAGCTTTGTCTTTCAATTCACGGGCAATGGCCTGTACCTGCTTGTCTGAATTTCCGTGACAGATCAGGAAGTAATCTGCAATTAAGGAAACCCCTTTCATATCTAATACCACAATATCTTCAGCACGCTTATCATCAGCGGCCTTAAACGCTAATTCAACTAAATTTTGTTCCATTCCTTCATCTCCCCTTATTTAAAATTAATCCGTTATAAAAGCGGAATGTATCCGGATAAATTGCTTGATTTTTTTTCATCAGAAACGTCATCGTATTTTGAAGAGCCTTTAACAGGGCCTGATCGAGCGATCCTTTGGCAAGTTCCCTTACTTCTTCCACCCCTGGAAATTGGCGGTTCGGTTCGATGTAATCGGCTAAATAAACCACTTTATTAAGGATGGTCATTTCTTCTTTTCCTGAAGTGTGATAGCGGATGGCATTTAATATATCTTCATCCTCTATCCCTACCTCGCGCCTGACAAGAAGCGCTCCGACCGGTGCGTGCCAAAGTTCACTATGATACAGCAGAAGTTCACGAGGCATCTTCTCTTCTACAATGATTCTCTTCATCTCTTGTTTGTCACGGAACTTTGCATAGTCGTGAAAAATGGCAGCTAGTTCTGCCTTTTTCTCATCTGCTCCGTACCGCTTAGCAAGCTCTATACTTGTTTCCATGACACCACATGTGTGTATATAGCGATGCTCGGTCAAATGGCTTTTCACGATTTCCAAGGCTTTTTCCCTATTCATATAACTTCTCCTCCTTTATGAATCGATACACTTCATCAGGGACGAGGTAGCGGACCGATTGTCCCTTTTTCACTGTATTCCGGATGTAGGAGGAAGAAATGTCAATGGACGGTACATCGATTAACTGTACATCAAAAGAAGTCTCACGGGAATAAGAAGGACGGTTGACACCAATGAATTTCACCATTCTTTGAAGATCTTCGATGCGATACCATTTCGGAAGATATTCAATCATATCCCCGCCGATAATGAAGGAAAAATCTGTGTTCTCTTCCCTCTCGGTTAGTAGCTTAATGGTGTCATAGGTATAAGAGGCCCCCTCCCTTTCCAATTCGATTCGTTCTATGGAAAAGCAGGGGTTCCCCTTGATCGCCTGCTGCAGCATGAATACGCGCTGCTCTACCGACACACTCTCATCCGCCTGTTTATGCGGGGGAACATGATTTGGAAGGAATCGGACTTCATCCAACCCTGCCTTCTTCAACACTTGCTCCGCAATGACCAAATGCCCCATATGTGGAGGGTTGAATGTCCCTCCCAAGAGTCCTACCTTTTTTTTCATTATGTCAACCCTTATCGTGGCAGGATTAATTGCTTGTTTTCTTTTGATTCCTTGTAAAGGACGATCGTATTTCCGATTATTTGGACAATCTCGGCTCCTACACCTTTGGATAATTCGTCCGCCACTTCTTTTTTATCCATATCACAGTTTTGGAGAATGCTGATTTTCATCAATTCTCTCACTTCAATGGCTTCTCCGATGGTTTTGATCATATTTTCATTCACTCCGCCTTTCCCTACTTGAAAGACAGGATTTAAATGATGTGCTTCTGAACGTAAATATCTTTTTTGTTTACCTGTTAACATGTTGACCTCCTAGTTGTTGTAAAACGGTATTTTTCATTGTGGAGTAGGATGGAAAAATTCCTGTCCATTTCTCAAATGAAAGGGCTCCCTGATACACAAACATATCAAGACCATTTTGAGTAAGGGCACCTTTTTGTTTTGCCTGTTTTAATAATTCGGTTTCCAAAGGATTGTAGATGATATCACTGACGATGCTCCCCATTTTTAAATGGGGAATCTTCAAAGGAACCTCCTCTACACGGGGGTACATTCCCATGGAGGTGGTCTGGATAATGACATCGTATTGATTCAACATGGATTCTGCTGATTGAAGGGGGAGGAAATCAGAATCGATGTTGAAAGAGCACCCTTCGATCATCTTCTCTGCCCTTTGTGCAGTCCTGTTGGTCACGTCCACTTGCTTCACTCCAAGAGAAGCAAGGGAATAGTAAATAGCCCTTGCAGCTCCGCCAGCACCGATCACCAGCATCGTTTTATTCTCTAGATTGTCCCCTGCTATATTCTTCAGGCCTTCAACAAATCCAAGACCGTCTGTATTATAACCGATCAATTTCCCGTTTTCGTTGACAATTGTATTCACAGCACCGATTGCTTCTGCCAGGGGATCAATCTCATCGAGAAGGGGCATGACATGTTCCTTGTGAGGAACCGTCACATTCACCCCTTTAATCCCTAACGCCTTTATTCCACCAATCGCCTCGGAAAGCTCCTCTTTCTTCACGTGAAATTTAACGTAAGAAGCATCGATCCCACACTCCCTGAATGCACTATTGTGCATCAGAGGAGACATCGAATGAGCAATCGGGTCCCCTATAACACCATACAGAGCCACAGAACCCCTCCTAGATTAATGATTTTCTCAGGAAAACACTGACGCCTTTAGGCACATGGGCAGCGATGGTCGCTCCGGCTTCATTCACTGTAATCCATCCTAATCCTGAGAAGACGATATCCGTTTTTGCTTCTTTGATTCTAAATTCATGCCTGATGAGTGGAGGGAAGGTATCCATGTCATCTTTTCTTGGCGGCTGCAATAATTCACCTGCATGGTTCTTATAGAGTTCATCGGCCTTTTCAATCTTCGTTCGGTGAATCGATAACTCATTTGAGAAATAGCATGTAAAAGGCTGACGCTCCCCTGCCATGAAATCAAAGCGCGCGAGTCCACCGAAGAACAGGGTCTGTTCCGGATTCAACTGGAACGTTCTAGGCTTGATTTCTTTTTTCGGGGTTATGATTTTTAAATCCTGTTTATCAACAAAGTGAGCCATCTGGTGATGATTGATGATCCCTGGCGTATCAATGAGTGAATGATCATCATCCAATGGGATTTGAATCATATCCAGAGTCGTACCAGGAAAGTGTGAAGTGGTAATCACATCTTGTTCACCGGAGACATGTTTGATGATCCGGTTTATGAACGTTGACTTTCCTACGTTTGTACACCCAACAACATACACGTCTTTTCCATTGCGGTAGTGTTCAATTGCTTCGATCGCTTCACTAATTCCCTGCCCTTTTGCTGCACTGACCAACTGGACATCTATAGGTTTCAATCCTAATTGGCTGGCTTCATGCTTCATCCAGTGAATCAATTTGGAATGTTTCACCGACTTTGGAAGCAGGTCCACTTTGTTTCCTATTAACAGGATGGGGTTGGCTCCTACAAAACGGTGTAATCCAGGCAGCCAGCTCCCATTGAAATCAAATATATCAACGACCTTGACGATCAATCCTTCTGAATCACCAAGTTCATTTAGAATTTTTAAGAAGTCGTCATCCGTTAACGGGACATCCTGAACTTCATTATAATGCTTTAATCTAAAACAACGTTGACAAATGATTTCCTCTTTTTGAAGAGCTGAAGGAGGTGCATACCCCATGCCTTCCTTATTCTCTGTCTGGATTTCAACACCGCATCCTATACATACAACTTGACTCACTTTTTATCCTCCCACTCAAGCATGCCTTTCCGCTTGAAGAACTTCATTATTCTGCGTTCCACTCGACGATTGAATTTTGTAATGAACCCATCTGATTGGGCGACGGGAACAACCAGGATGGTATGGAAGCCGCTTCGGTTTCCTCCCAACACATCCGTTAACAGCTGGTCTCCAATCACGACTGATTCTTCCTTTTTCACACCCATTTCCTGGATGGCCCTTTTGAAAGCCCGTCCCATCGGCTTACGGGCTTGGAAGATAAATGGCACACCCAAAGGTTCGGCAAATGCTCCCACACGGTTTTTATTATTATTGGATACAATCGTCACTAGGATTCCGTTTTCCTGCATCTCTTTGAACCACTGGATCAATTTAGGGGTGGCATTGGGACGATCCCATTCCACCAGGGTATTATCCAGATCTGTAATGATTGCTTTAATTCCTTTTTCTTTTAAATATTCCGGACGTATACTAAAAATATCCTGGACCTGTTCATCGGGTAAAAATTGCTTTATCACTTGCTACACCTCGAATTTCTATCAATTATATAGTTTTAAGTGTTTAAACTTGTCAATGTCTTGTTCGTACACATCCATTGTCCCTGTTCAACACAATTCCTTCTATAGTCTCTTTTTAACCTATAACAGATTAATGATAACCAATTTCTCCTATAGATTCAAAAAAAATCACATATATTCAAGGAATTCAATAAATATTCCCAAGGCGAATAAATATTTTTCGACAATTTTCTTATTCCATGCCTATCTGTGGATAACCTTATTCACATTATACAGAACATAGAAACCGCATATTTACCAGTTATATACAAGTTAACCACAACTTATCCACCAGGAATTGTGGATAACGGAACGCTTGTTCTAAAAAAATAATTTTGGTAAAGTTTAATTACTACTAAAAAACGTATAAGAACCCTTAATCGAAATACACAAAAATGATGATGATTTGGAGGTGGCATTTATGAGGAAATTATCGGACGAACTGTTGATTGATTCTTATTTCAAAGCGTTGGAGTTGAAACTCAATACAGAATTCATTCGCCTCATCGAAATGGAAATTCACCGTCGATCCCTTACAAATAAAATAAAAGCTACATCGTAGAATACTAACATGAAACGGGACGGATTTGTATCAAATCCGTCCTGTTTTTACTTAATGAAATCGCCAATCGTTTCCCCGACTGTAACATTTCTCGGTATTTCTTTATTCCGTGAAAATTGAAAGCGATCCTTCTCAAATAAAAGGATGACAGTGGAACCGAAGCTGAAGTAGGCAACCTCTTCTCCTTGCTTCCATTCTTTCCGCTCATGAACATAATCAACGCTATTGACAAACATGGCCCCTACTTTTACAACTGCCACTTTTCCCTTTTCGTGCCCAAGCTCCGTAATCGATCGGTAATTTTTTGAAAGTGCTTCTTTACCGTATAATAACCCAAGCTCATTAACCGGATAAGAGTGGCTGCCCGAGTGACCATCTCCCGAGGACCTTACCTGTTATGGGACTGTGAATGCGGTGATAATTCGCAGGACTCAAATAAAATACAGCGAATTCTCCCCCCGCCATAATCAGAAGCTTTCTCTTTACTGCCAAGCATATCAAGAATGGAATACGTCTTTCCCTTCACTTCTATTTCCAGTTCATCTGAAATGATGCCGGTACTGGCCATGAGTCCATCTACGGGACTTACCGCATGGTTTTCGCTATATTCCACAACCCTTGCATCTTCCCTAAGGTTTCGAATAAAAAAGTCGTGCAATGTTTTATAGTCAGATACTTGACCTTCCATTTCATTTATATCTATGTTGTATGTTTTGATAAAGGATGATATAAACGGTCTGCTCAACGGGGACTGGACAAATTTCCTGATCATAAATGAGGACCACTTTTTATTGGTCAGTTCGATAAATAGACGATAGATGGATTGTTTCATGCTATTTCCTCTCCATTTTCAAAAAACGATTTTTCACAGTTTAATAAGTATATAATAAAACAATCTTATATACTATATGTATAAGAATCTTTTTTCACCGGCAGATAGTGGTTATCCTGTCCTTGCTGCCAATCATCCAATCTGTAGGTGAGTCAGGAATTATGTTCAATCTTGAGCAAACTTAATATTAAGGAGTGAGGTATGCTTGTTTCTCTCCGAAGTCGTCGATCAAACTTTCAAAAAGCTGAAAACACAAACGGCCAATCTCATTACCCTGTCCAACTTGTCATTAGGTGGATTTGCCATTATCTCTATTCTTCATAACCAACTGAATTTAAGCCTGTTGTTAATTTTCATTGCCGCGTTAACAGACCGCTTTGACGGGATGGTTGCAAGGAGACTGAACATTGAATCCGAGTTAGGGAAACAGTTGGATTCAATGAGTGATCTCATTTCGTTCGGTGTTGCACCTGCACTGCTCCTGTACACTGCCGTCCTGAATCAATTTGATGTGCCCGGAATGTTTTTTACGATATTTTACATCGGATGCGGAGCTTTTCGGCTGGCACGCTTCAACATTTCAGAAAATGACGGCTATTTTACCGGACTTCCCATCACCGTAGCCGGATGTTTACTCACTTTGTGCTATTTCGCCATCCCCTTTGTTTCAAGTGTACTGGTATTGTCCATGACGATCATCCTTTCCATTTTAATGATCAGTCCATTCACATTCAGAAAGGTATAAAAAATGTACAGAGCCCTGTTCACAGATTTGAACAGGGCTCTGTTTCAATATCAGGTACGTACTTATCATATCAGCAATTATGATAGTACCACCATCCACCAAATAGGAAGAGTAAGATTAGTAATACAACCACTAAAGCAAAGTAGAATCCCCCTCCGCCATAGTAACCTGGATAGACTGGTCCATAACAAGGGTATCCATACGGCATTACAATACCTCCTCACTTACGTTTACTACCAGTATATGTACATAGGGAAAGAGCGTATAGGCATTTTTCGATAATTAGTATGATTCTGGAAAAGAAACTTAGCCTTTTCTTTGATTACTTTCCAGGGACATGCAAGGACACCCCTTTTATTTCATAAGAATGAGTATAGGCTTAAGTCCTCATTTAAGTCCTCATGGAGGTGTATACATGTCTGGAGTTCTAACAGCACTGGGGTATTTCTTCAAGGAGTTAATTTTCCTCGTTTCTTACGTTAAGAATAATGCTTTTCCTCAACCACTGTCATCATCGGATGAAAAGAAATATTTAAGACTGATGGCAGAAGGTGATGAGCATGCGCGTAATATGCTCATTGAACATAATCTGCGACTGGTTGCTCACATCGTCAAGAAATTCGAAAACACAGGCGAAGACCCAGAAGATTTAATTTCCATCGGGACCATCGGACTGATCAAGGCAATCGAGAGTTATTCTGAAGGAAAGGGAACAAATCTTGCTACGTACGCGGCAAGATGTATCGAGAATGAAATCCTCATGCACCTCAGGGCCCTCAAGAAAACAAAAAAAGATGTGTCTCTTCACGATCCCATCGGCCAGGACAAAGAAGGAAATGAAATCAGCTTGATTGATATCTTAAAATCTGAAAGTGATGATGTCATCGATACGATTCAATTAAGCATGGAGCTCGAAAAGGTTAGAAAATACATTTGTGTCCTGGATGAAAGGGAAAAGGAAGTCATCGTGGGGCGGTTCGGGTTGGATCTGAAAGAGGAAAAAACCCAGAGGGAGATCGCAAAGGAACTAGGGATATCGAGAAGTTATGTATCCCGTATAGAGAAAAGAGCATTGATGAAGATGTTTCATGAATTTTACCGGGAAGAGAAAGAAAAACGGAACAAATCTTAAAGAAAAGCGATCCACTACCGGATCGCTTTTCTTTACTCTCTATTCAACACTCACTTCTGCGGCAATGATTAACCCGATCACAGATGTTACGATAAGACCCATTATCATTGAAAACATCTTTATTTCACTCCCTTTTTGAGTAGCCATTGTTTTTGCTCTCCTTACTAATAATGTATCACGAAAATCCGGTGATTCCCCTCCCATTCGTGAACAACTTATAACTAAAGATTGACAGATATGTGACGGCTGTATGGAAGGTTTAAAGAGTTCAGTGATCACACAAAAAAGAGGACCCCTCAATAAGGCATCCTCTTTCTTCATGCTATTTTTCATCCCGTTTCTTCTTTTTATGGAAGAAAGCGGACCAGACAATAATATTTAAAAACATCTTTCCACCCACCTCTCACTTCGTTAGGCAGTGTCCTTCTCTACCCATAGCGCATTCATCATTTTCTCCTGTACATAAATCATTTCTCATTCTCCTCTCCCTATTTTGATCTCATACATTAGAATAATTGCGACATGTATTGGTTCTTCGTTTTTACATTTTCAAAAGACTTTGAAACCACTTCATTGTGTGCCGCTTCTTCAAACGTTTTTTCTTTCTTATTAAACGTAACCGTTATAAATAAAAGATTCAGTGTCATAAATATCACCCCTTTCAAAATCCCTGAGAAAGCTGCAGGGCATACTAAAAAGCCACAAAGAGACCGGTCCTTGTGGCACAAAAAACCACAGGGACCTGCATTCTCCCTGTGGCTGTCATTTAATAGATGTAAAATTAAGCGTAAAGCATTCCACAAGCGGTCGAATGATGAAAACAATATGAAGTTGTGCTTCTATTATCAATAAGCATGATCATGTTCTTCGACCTCCCTTTTGTGATTTTTTCCTTACATTGGTTAGTATATCCAATTTCCATTTGAAAGTAAACCACTTTCCTCATTGTTTTTTCTACAAATTTCCACTTTATTTTATTTAAGACAAAAAAACGAGTCCTCAATGAGAACCCGCTTTACGTGATTTATTCATCTGCTGATTGCAGATCATTTTTATACTTAATGGCCTTTGTAAAAAATAGTAGTGACAATCCGAGTAAAACGACAGTCCCTGTCATGAGGGTGATCATTTTACCTGGTGTAACGGTTTCAGTTGGAATAATGACCCCTAAATACATAAAGACACTGAGCGCAAGTAACGTAAAACCAAATCGCTTGAAGTCGTTCATTTTTTGCTGTATGGTTCTCTTTTTTGCGTTCTTCATGTGCAATCACCTACTTTAGAACTAGTAAACTCTCATTCTATGGTAACATACCGATCCATGTAACCTGTCATGTAATTGATACCAGTTCTGCCAGTAAACGATTTACTTGGAAAGGGCATTTTCAATATCTTCGATCAGATCTTCCACGTCTTCAAGGCCGACAGATATACGTACTAATCCGTCTGTGATCCCAAGCTCATTTCTGCGCTCTGCCGGAATGGACGCGTGAGTCATGCGGGCCGGAACCGAGATCAAGCTTTCAACCGCCCCAAGGCTTTCAGCTAATGTAAAGTATTTGGTGTTCGTGAGGAGACGATCAGCATTTTCTTCGCTGCCGACATCAAAGGAAACCATGCCGCCGAAGCCGGATGCCTGTTTCTTGGCAATGTCATGGTTCGGATGGTTTTCGAGTCCCGGATAGTAAACCTTTGATACTTTCGGGTGTGACGTCAGATACTCGACGATTTTCTTTGTGTTTTCCTCATGTTCTTCCATTCTCAGCCCTAACGTTTTGATCCCTCGAATCAATAACCATGAATCCTGAGGTCCGAGAACCCCTCCTGTGGAATTCTGCACAAAGAATAACTCTTCAGCAAGCTCTTCAGAATTCACAACGACCAGCCCTGCTACTACATCACTGTGTCCCCCGATGTATTTCGTTGCACTGTGAAGAACGATGTCTGCTCCTAGGCTGATGGGATTTTGCCAATATGGCGTGCTGAACGTATTATCTACAATCGTCAACAGATTGTGTTTCTTGGCTAAAGACGCTGCCGCTTTGATATCGGTTATTTTCAATAATGGATTTGTAGGAGTTTCAATGTAAACAGCCTTTGTATTCGGCTGAATGGCACTTTCAATATTGTTTATATCGCTCGTATCAACGAAGGTGGACTGTATTCCGACGCGATTTAACACCTTCGTCATGACACGGTACGTCCCCCCATACACATCGTCTGTCATGACAATATGATCTCCGCTGTTGAACAGCATCATAATCGCTGTAATAGCCGCCATTCCAGATCCGAAGGCGAACCCTTTATTCCCGCCTTCAAGATCCTTAATCAACTCTTCAAGGGCGTGCCTCGTCGGATTTCCTGAACGCGAATACTCAAAGCCTTTATGCTTTCCTACTTCATCCTGCTTATACGTACTCACCTGATAGATGGGAGTGGACACAGCACCTGTCTGAGGATCTGTAGGGATACCACCGTGAATGAGTTGTGTTTTCTTTTTCATGATTAGAGTCCTCCTTCATATATTTTCTTACTTAAATAGCGCTCACTGGAATCTGGAAAAATCGTAACAATATGGCTTCCCGGCTCTGCTTCTTCCGCTTCCAGTAATGCAGCATGCAGCGCTGCACCTGAAGAACTTCCCACAAGCAGCCCTTCCATCAGGGCAAGCTCTTGTACTCGTTTAAAAGCATCCTCGTCCATCACAGTATGGATACCGTTGAAATAGCCAGGATCCATATAGTGTGGAAGGAACTCCATGCCGATTCCCTCGGTTTTATGAGGCCCTGATGGCCCACCATTCAAGATGGATCCTTCCGGTTCCACGATGACGGTTTTAATGTTCTTATTTCTTTCTTTCAGGTACCGGGCAGTCCCCATGAAGGTCCCACCTGTCCCCGCTCCTGCAACAAACGTATGAATGCTGCCATTCATCTGTTTCCATAGTTCAGGTCCCAACGTTTTAAAATACGTCTCAGGATTGGCCGCATTGCCAAACTGCTGTGGGGAGAAAGAGTTCGGGGTTTCCCGTACCAGTTCATTTGCTTTTGAAATGGCACCCTTCATTCCTTCCTCGGTTGGGGTGTGAACGATGTTCGCTCCCAATGCTCTCATCAGCTCCTGCTTTTCAATGCTGAATTTTTCAGGTATACAGAACGTCACATTGAATCCTGAATTTACAGCCGCAAGGGCAAGACCGATCCCAGTGTTCCCTGCCGTTGCTTCAATGAGGGTGCCGCCAGGTTTTATTTTCCCTTTACGGATGCTGTCCTGTAATAACTCCATCCCCAAACGGTCCTTTACACTGCCTCCAGGATTGAAGAATTCCAGTTTGGCAAAGAGGCGAACACCATTCTTTAACGGGAAGTTCTTAAGTTCGACAATTGGTGTATTCCCTATCAGATCATGCACACTTCCATACACATCCATCTGTTCAATCCCCCTTTTAAAAAAAGACTGACCCGCCCGTCCATTCTCACATACATATGTATGGCATGTTCGTTGAACACATCCGTTCCATATGAATGAATGAGGATGGAAGGAAATCCGGGTCAGCCTTATAATCCCTTTATTAAGCGGACTTTACTATGCTCATGACCATTTTGGCCGAGTGCAGCGCTGCCTTTTCTAAGTATTGTTCGAAAGAAACATCTGATTTCTTACCTGCAATATCAGATAAAGATCGAATGATGACAAATGGTACATTGAACTGATAAGCGACTTGAGCAATGGCTGCCGCTTCCATTTCAACCGCCTGAAGATCAATGAATTTGTCACGGATTGCATCGACACGCTTAGGATCGTTCATAAATGAATCTCCCGTTGCGATTAATCCTGACACCACTTGTGCATCCCCAAGTTCTTTCACGCTGTCAATGGCTGTCTTCATTAAGCTCTCGTCTGCTTTAAAAGCTGCCGGAAGCTGTGGCACCTGGCCATATTCATATCCAAATGCCGTTACATCCACATCATGATGTCTTACTTCTGTCGAGATGACGACATCACCAACATTTAGCGAAGGATCGAATCCTCCTGCTGACCCAGTGTTGATGATGCAGTCTGGCTTGAAATGATGCAATAAAACAGCTGTTGACATGGCTGCATTCACTTTACCGATTCCTGACCGTAGTAAGATCACTTCTTTCCCACTCATGGTACCACTTGTATATTCACACCCTGCGATTGTTTCGACTTCAGGATTTGAAATATTTTCTCTCAGTAAGGCCACTTCTTCTTCCATTGCTCCGATGATGGCGATTTTCATTGCTAAAACCTCTTTCTACTGTTTAGTCGCCTCCATAATCCACACAAAGGTATTCAACTGCTTAAATGTGACTGAAAAACCATTCTGGTGTAATAACTCTCTAAGAACATCCAGTGTTGTATAATATTCCCGATTTAAGTCTTCAGCCAGATTATGATACTTTTGATTGATTGCCTGGGATATGGCGGCTTGATAGTGCTGATCCGTTTCAAACATCGTATCGGCAAATACTATTTTACCACCTTCTCTAAGGAGCTTTCCATATATGCGGAAAGCTTTTCCCTTTTCTTCATCAGTCAAGTGATGAAATGCATATGAGCTCACAATGGAATCTGCCTCTCCTTTTAGAGAAAAGTCGAGGAAATCTCCATCCATGAATGTAACGTGTTCACCGAGCTTCTGCATCCCTATCGCTCTCATTTCAGGTGAAGGCTCAAAAGGAACGACCTCCAGTCCCGCTTCCAACAATCGTTTGGTCAGGTTTCCCGTTCCAGGACCAAATTCAATGACTCTTCCGGCTGAACGTGACACCAATTCATCAAGAATGGATTCATAATGCTCGAATACTGCCTGATATTCAACATCCTTACCGGTCACTGTGTCGTCATAAGAATCTGCCCAATCCTGGAACAAATCCAAAAATTCTCTCCCCATGTTTAGCACCTCTGATGCATTAAGTTTATAATTCCTATAAACATACTATGAATTAAATGTAAAACTGTTATTAAATTATCATATTCCCTTGATGAATTCAACAAATATTATTTGTAAATTTCGTGTTCCGGCTCTAAAATAAGGAGGACAAACCTGACGATGATAGATAAATGAGGAGGAAGACCGTATGAATATTTCATTCGATTTAATAGAAGATAAAGTCGAGTTTTTTGAATCAGATAGCTTACGTACCCTTGAAAAGAAGGTGGATGAACAAATCCAGCATAATAAAGCGATCATGCTTAGCGTTCATCACGTAAATCATGCCGTATCCATCGATGAAAATGGCAGGAGGTTGTATAGCGCATCGGTACATTTCAAAGTGAAAAAATGATTCATCAAAAAAGGCTCTTCCATTTGGAAGAGCCTTTTTCATCACCTATTAATCTTTATCATTTTCCACTAATTCCTGCACTTTGGTAGGCTGCCATCCTTTGCCGTCCACCCATTGCAGGTACACTCTGTATGGCGTTTTGGTATCTTTGGCTGTAACGGTTGCCATGGATTTCTGAGGACCGCCATTTCCTTCGATATACCAAACCGTCATATTCTCTTCAGGAATGCCTGTTGCATAAGAAGTGGCTTTCACTTTTTCCTGCCAGTCGACAGATCCCAAATCATAAGAGGATACGTGCTCACCCGTTTGCTCGGTTCCAATCGGTTTCCAATCAGGATGCACCATTGTTTTCTCTACATTGGGTTCGTCACTTTCTTCCACTTTTAATTCATTTTGATCTTCACCCTCTAATTTAACAGTGTCCTGTTCTTCATCAGTAGCTTCGTCCTTTTGTTTCTCTTCATCTTCTTTTTGCTTTTCATCTTCTTTATCTTCCGCCGTATTCTTGTCCTCTTCTAGGGAAACGGCATTTTCATCTTTTTTATCGTTCGTATCACTTTTGTCTGTATCTTTGGTTTGCGAATCCGAAACATCAGATGACGCCTTTTCATCGCCGCCTCCCAACACGATCGTGGCGCCAACAACGACAATCAATAAAAGGACGATCGCGATCATAATGTTCAAGATTTTATTTGTATTCTTTTTGGATCGTTTATCTAATCGAGATTGGTATTTCGACATTGCGTTCCCTCCCTATTATCCTAAATATTTTAACATGATAGGAGGAAAAGAATAAAGCGAAACATTATCCATCTATGACGGTTTCATTTACTCTAAGAAGAAAAGGATCATAGTCCCAGGACCTTCGTACAATTCATTCAATTGTTTTCAAGATGATAAACGGCGTCTACGCTATCCTTATATATCGGATATATTCCACCTTCATCCAGCTTTACATCCATGTTAACCGCAACCAGGGCATATCGAGGATGTTCAAAAGGAAAATATCCAGCGAACCATTTATTGTACAATTCATTTTCTTTCTTCTCTTCACCGCGGTACTTACCTGTTTGGGCCGTTCCCGTTTTACCGGCAATGGTGTAGGCCGCCGTTTGGAGATAGGGAGCCGTCCCCTCAGGAGAGTTCACCACACCTCTTAAATACTGTTGCAGTTTCATCGCTGTATAGGGTGTAATCGTATCACCTCCCATCTTCTGTTTGGGGAAGGAAAACATCTTTGTTCCATTCTGGTACTCTACTGCTGAAACGGCACTCACCTGATATTTCTCTCCGCCCCTGGCAATGGTGGCCATCATATTGGCAATGCCGAGGGGAGAGACGCGAACTTCTTGTTGGCCAATCCCGGTTTGGGAAACGAGTTTGGGTTCATCTCTGTGTTCTTGAGACGCGAAGATCCTTCCTTCGCTCACTTGAAGTTGTGGAAAGTCCTCATAATGAAAGACATTCCCTTTCCAGGCGATATCACCAAGCAAACCGATCTTTTCAGCATACTCATCAAGAAGGTGGTTATCCTTATCTGTCAGTTCATTGGCCAAATCCGCAAACGTCCGGTTACAGCTGACGGCAAGACTCGTTTTAATATTGATATCTCCGTGGGCCTTCTCTGCACGATCTCCCCGAATATCTTCATCACACGCAAACAACCTGCTTTCATCGGCGATTCCCTCGTCCATGGCTGCAGCCGCAACAACAGTCTTAAAAACAGAGCCGGGGATTAACGCTTTAAGCATGTAATTCGTTGCCCCACCGCTAAACGGATCACTGCTTTTCATGACAGGCCGGGACACACTGGCGACAATTTCGCTTTTTTGAATATCAAGAAGCAGAAGCCCTCCTTTTTGGATGCTATACGTATTTGCAACTTCTTCCAAAGCCTGCTGCATCTTCCCATCAATCGTCGTTTTCACATTGAGGGGATAAAAGGGATTGGCAGGGGCAAGGTATTTAACATCAACCCCGAATAAAGGGCCTCCCCTTGCATCCACATGATAAATCAGTTTCGCTTCCTCTTCTGCTACAAGCCATTCATCAAAGCTTTCTTGAAGGCCTGACACTCCAATTTTCTGATTAGCCCCCTTTACTTTATCGGGGTAACGCTCATGAAACACATCAGCATTTTCCCCGGTCACACCGATCAGCTGAGAAGCAGGGACTTCATTCCTTCTGAACTTTTTTGTGAGGGCAAACACCCCCTGTATTTCAAGGGCATTAATTTCGTTCATCTGGCTTTCTGTCAGCTGAAGGGGTTCCTTCCCACCGAATACGATGGGCCCTTTTGCGTGTTCAAGCCTGGATTGAATGGTTCCGGTGGGCACTCCCATGATGCGGGCTACTTCATCTAGGGGCCAGTCCATTTTCTTCAGGAATGGGAACAGCACCAGCACATTTTTCTCCTGGTATGTAAGAGCCTCCCCGTTTCGATCGAGGAATTCTCCCCGCCCTTCTTCGATTACCAATTGCTGGGTTCGTTGGGATACACTTTCCTCAAGGAGATTGATTTTATGTTTAGAATAGGATTCTGTTTGAAATAATTGCAATTGCATCAGCCTACCAGACAAGAGAAAAAAACATAGTAATAGGAAGATGCTGAGTAACCTGATTCGTTTTCTTTTCATTTTGTCACCTCGTCCCCATTGTTGACGAGTTTTTAGGTAAATAACCTATTTTACCCCATAAAAAAAGAGGCTCATCTATGAGCCCCTCCTGCAAGATCAGCTTACTTCCACAATTTTCACATTCATTTCCCCGCCTGGAGTTTGAACGCTGACTTCTGCGCCTACTTTATGACCAAGAAGGCTTTTCGCGATTGGTGAATCATTTGAAATCTTTCCTTCAAATGGATCAGCTTCTGCGCTTCCGACGATCGTGTACGTTTCCTTGTCCCCATCCGGCAGTTCAACGAATGTCACTTTTTTACCTAATTGCACTGTATCTGAATTCATATCATCTTCTTGAATGATTTTCGCATTGCGAATCATGTTTTCCAAAGTGGAAATACGGCCTTCAACAAATGCTTGTTCATCTTTCGCTGCATCGTACTCTGAGTTCTCGGATAAATCCCCGAAGCTTCGAGCAATTTTAATACGCTCTACTACTTCTTTACGTTTAACCGTTTTCAAATTCTCCAGTTCTTTTTCTAATTTCTCTTTACCTTCTGCTGTCATAGGAAATACTTTTTCTGTACTCATGACCCTCTTCACTCCTTTTTCTATCTAAGAGCTTCCCAAGCTCTTTATGTAACCATCTCGCTGGCTATGTAAAGGTAGGGAATGGAAAGAGGACGATCCCTCTCTCCATTCCCTGTTTCTTTACAATGTGGGAAAATGTAAAATCTGTCCTATATGTCTTTATCTATGCTATCGTATTACAAAAATGACTTTTGTTCAAGAATTGTTTGAATTTTTGTTACCATTAAGTCGATCGCCACATGGTTATGGCCACCTTCAGGGATGATCACATCTGCATATCGCTTCGTCGGTTCGATGAACTGATTATGCATAGGACGAACGACTGTAATGTATTGATCGATGACGGAATCAATGGAACGTCCCCGCTCTTTGATGTCGCGCAGCATTCTTCTGATGATCCGCAAATCAGCATCAGTATCCACATACAGCTTAATATCCATTAAGTTACGCAATCTTTCATCTTCTAATACTAAAATTCCTTCTAAAATGATGACATCTTTCGGTTCAACGAGAATGGTATCCTCGGAACGGGTGTGCATTTTGTAATCATATACCGGTTTATCCACGGGTTTATGATCTAAAAGTCCATGGAGATGTTGAATCAATAGATCATTATCAAAAGCTAACGGATGATCATAATTGGTTTTTAAGCGTTCCTCGAAAGGAAGATTCGATTGATCTTTATAATAATAGTCCTGCTGCAACATTAAAATCGAATGACCTTGAAATTGTTCATAAATGGCTTTGGTAACACTCGTTTTACCTGAGCCCGATCCTCCTGCTACACCAATCACAACGGGTTTATGCTTCATAAATATTAGATGTTCTCCTTTCGCATCATGTTATCAGGATATACTCGCTGATGAACCTTGAATTTCACGATTTGTAATGGGTGACGTGCAACATCAAGCTCATTTCCTTTTTCATCCCACATCTTTTCGACGATTTGAGTGAAGTTTGAGATTTCCGGTCCGAAAAACTCTACCTCCTGCCCTGTTTTAAAATGGTTTCTCTGCTGCAGGGTGACCATTTGCGTTTCTTCGTCGTAATCCAGGACAAGTCCGACAAATTCATAATTCGTATTTTTCTTATTATGAACCCCGAACATTTGCTCTTTATAGCCGGGTACTCCTTCAAAGAATGCAGGAGCTGTATCGCGATTCGCACATTTGTCCAGTTCCGCCAGCCATTCAGGCTGAATCGTAAAGTGATCGGGATCTTTACAGTATTCGTCAATCACTTTCCTGTATACACTCACGACAGTGGCAACGTAGTGAATCGATTTCATCCGCCCCTCGATTTTCAGGCTGTCGATGCCTAAATCGATCATTCTCGGGATGGATTCAACGAGCTTAAGGTCTTTTGGACTCATGGCAAACGGTGCATCGCCTTGGTCGTATAGAGGGTTCTCATCCGTTCCGTCACCTTCATATAGATCATAATCCCAGCGGCATGATTGACAGCAGCCGCCACGATTTGAATCCCGGGCTGTCATATGGTTACTTAATGTACAGCGGCCGGAATAGGCGATACACATCGCCCCATGGATGAAGGTTTCAATTTCGATATCCACTTTTTCTTTCATTTCCCGGATCTCATCTCCACTTGCTTCACGCGCCAATACCACACGATCAAGACCTTCTTCTTTCCAGAACTGGACTGCCCTCCAATTCGAGAGGGATTGCTGGGTACTTAAGTGCACCTCAACCTTTGGTGCTACTCTCCTGCAGGTCTCGATGATAAGCGGATCTGCTACGATGATCCCCGCTACACCTGCTTCTTGAAGTCCTCGCAGGTAGTCTTCCAACCCATCCATATTTTCATTATGGGCATATATATTGGTTGTCACATATATTTTGGCTCCATACTTCCTGGCAAACTCCACCCCTTCTTTCATTTCCTCAAGGGTAAAGTTGCCTGCATTGGATCTCAAGCCATATTCCTGTCCACCAATATAAACGGCATCTGCACCGTAATGTACTGCTATTTTCAATTTTTCCAGATTACCAGCAGGAGCCAGTAACTCGGGTTTCTTCACAATGACACGTTTTCCATCTACCATCTTGGATATGGGGGTTTTCGCAACCGTGGTCATCGTAACTCCTCCGTTCTGATCAACATCATTTCGTTCTTAATACACCGTTTCTTTAAAGAAAAATCCTGTATCCAATGGGCGATTTTGGGGTTGCAAGCGTTTCGCTTCTTCTAACAGCCTGTCTTTTTCCTCTTCATATAGATCTTCGTCTTCTATACATAAGTCAATGGCCTTACGATAAAGTTTTGTCACTTCTAGCACATACTCTGATGACTTGAGGACCCCGTCGATCTTAAAAGAATCGACTCCCGCCTCAATCATCTCACCCAGTTCATCGACGATGCACATATCGTTCGGACTCATAATATGAGTGCCGTTCTCATCTTCATAGATTGGATATTTGTTATGGCGTTCTTCATCATGAAGAAACATATTCCGCTGTTCTTTACGGTTTTCGATTTCCATTGCCTTTCCTCTATACTCGAAGTAATGACCGAGCAATGAGCGCTTTGACTGGAACATACAGGTCATACCATGGACCTGCACCTCGATTTCAACCTCAGCATTGTCTTTCATCTCCACGATTGAATCCATGCTTAATTCCCGGGCAAGAACCGCGCGTTTTGCCCCTTTTCTTCCCCAGTAATTACATGTATACCAATTGGTGGCAGTCGTTTCAGTATTCCAGTGAAGCGGCATATCAGGAGCCACATCACGGGCAGCCATCAACACAGCAGGATCACCAAATACGATTGCATCCACCCCTGCATCTTTTAGAAATGCAATATAATCGTCAAGCTCAGAAACTTTATCATTATGAAAAAGAGCGTTCATGGCTACATACACTTTCTTACCGTGTCTGTGTGCCACCTGGACTGCTTCTTCGACATCTTTCCTGGAAAATTCCCCGGCAAGCCTTAAGCCATACCGCTGTTCCCCGATCATAAAGGCATCTGCCCCTGCAGCTGCCAGTGGTTCAATATCAGAAGCAGACAGAGGGGTTACGAGTAGTTCTGGTTTTTTCATGAGCGTTCACCTCTTTTTTTACTGATGGCAATACCGTCTCCTACTGGTAAAATGCTCGTATCAAATTGCTCATGGTTCATGAGCCATTCATTATAGTTCCTCAGCTTCTTGACCATGTTCCGGATCCTTTTCGGCTCTATCTCTTCTTTTGCCACAAGTCCCTTGAACAGGACATTGTCCGAATAAACGACACCTTCTTCAGACAGCATTCCGGAGTATAGTTCGAAGAATTTAAGGTATTGTCCCTTTGCCGCATCAATAAAGATCGCATCAAATGGACCATGCTTTGCCACTTCATCTCCAAGCTCCAGGGCATCACCGAATAGAGTGACGATTCGCTCACCCTCAACTGATCGAGAGAGGAAATCCCGGGCTGCTTCGAACCTTTCTTCGTCACGTTCCAGGGTGATAATCGTTGAGTGGGGAAGAGAACCTGCCATTCTCAGGGCGGAATAGCCAATTGCCGTTCCGATTTCAAGAACCCTCTTAGGCTGTTGAATCCTTAACATCCCCAGGAGAGCTTCAATCCCGACAAGTTCCATAATGGGAACATGATGGATTTCTGCATACCTCTCCATTTCAGCAAGCAAAGGGGGGCGTTCTTTCACGATTGATTCTATATAGTGAATTACTTGTTCGTCCATACATAAGCCTCACGATCATGATCATAAATAATGGGGTAACGAATCTTTATCAGACAACATGAAAAGAAGAAAGCTACTATGAGCTTTCCACTTTCACACACATTTTCATAAAGATAACGCCCGAATATAAAAATAACTTGTACTATTTTACCACATAGAGAAGAGGAAAGCGAATATTTCTTTCCTCTTCCCATCATACTATTCTTCTTTGTTTGTGATATACTTCTCCTTTTTCTCATTATGCTCCTCTAAGGTTTCAGAATAATAAACGGAGCCATTGGCAGATGCAAGGAAGTAAAAATACGCTGTATCTTCTGGCTGCAATGCAGCTTCAATGGAAGAAACTCCTGCGTTTGCGATCGGACCCGGAGGCAGACCTTTCACTTTATAGGTGTTATAAGGAGAATCCACTTCAAGATCTTTATATAAGGTCCTGCCCTTATGCTCGCCTAATGCATAAAGGACCGTTGGATCCGTTTGAAGGGGCATACCTTCATCAAGACGATTATAGAAGACACTCGAGATTTTTCCTCTGTCCGCTTTTTCTGTTGCTTCTTCTTCTATGAGGGAAGAAAGTGTAAGAAGCTCATGGGCCGAAAACTCTTTATCTGCCATCGCTCCCTCATATTGAACGAGTATCTCGTTCGTTTGTGCGATCATCTTGGTTAGGATCGCTTCTAAAGATGGTTTCTTCTCATAGTAAGGGTACGTAGCAGGATATAGATATCCTTCTAACGGACGTTTAATTTCATCCTTTAAGATTTCATCAGTTATCAGTGCCGGATATTCCTGTTTTAATTGCTCGATCCATTTCTTATCTTCTAATTTTTTTTTCGATTTCCTCTTTATTATACGGAGACTTATCAGCGATTGCTGCAATCTGATCTAATTGAAGTCCCTCGGGTATGGTAATCTTGAATTCTGCTTTTCTCATTACTTTTCCCGTTTTTAAGCTGTTCACAATTTCTTTCAGAGTCATAGAAGGTGTCAGGTCATAAGAGCCCGCCTGGAACCCTGATTCATTATTGAATTTCACATAGTATTTAAAGATGGTGGAATTCTTGACGATCCCTTCTTCCTCAAGAATGTCCCCAATGGAAGTCACCCCGGATCCGATAGGTATCTCTACGTTTACCGGGGTCGTATTATCGGGATCGACGGGCTTTAGTGCTGAATTCACATAAAGGTACCCTCCGATGGCCGTTCCCCCGATTATGATGACAAGGCAGAGAAGGACAAGACCGACTATTTTTCTGATGACCTTTGCCTCTTCTTGTCTCTCAAGCAGTTTCTTCATAAGCGTTTCTTTTATATTGTTTTTATCCAAAGCTCTATTTCCCCCTTTCGAGCAAAAAAGCGGGTTATCCGTTGTGTATCATTCGACATCATCTCCACTATTATACAATATTTTGCACAAAGTGAAACAGGGACCTGCAAAAAGGTGAATTTTTTGTCCCTTTTTGTAGGTCCCTGTCTGATATAACCATATGATTTACTGCTTATTCAGCATCTTCTTCTTCATCTAAGAATGTGTTTAACATTTCTTCGATCATGTCCCACTCTTCTTCTGTTTCAATCGGCTTTAATTCGCCTTCCTCCCCTTCATCACCCGGAAGGAACGCTGATGCATGGATTTCAATTTCTTCTTCGTCGTTTTCATCTGCTCCAAGCGGATAATATAGGACATAAGATTTCCCGAATTTATCTGATTCAAACGTGAAAAGAACCTCGCATAATTGTTCATTTCCTTGTTCGTCAACTACTGTAATTTGTTTTTCTCCGTGTTCCATGAACATTCACCTCATTATTTTTGACTGTCAAGATATCCTTGAAGGATCATCATTGCAGCCATTTTATCGATCACTTTCTTACGTTTCTTCCTGCTTACATCTGCTTCTAAGAGGACTCGCTCGGCTGCCATGGTACTCAGCCGCTCATCCCAATATTTAACGGGGAGGGACAATTCTTCATGAACCAACTCTCCGTAAGCTTTGGATGCTTCCCCACGGGGACCGATGGAATTATTCATGTTTTTAGGTAATCCCACTACTACGGTTTCCACCTGGTATTGTTCCGCCAATTCCTTTATTCGGTCGATACGGAACACACCCTGGCCTTCGTCGATCTTAATCGTTTCAATTCCCTGAGCGGTCCAGCCGAGCTCATCGCTGATCGCGACTCCCACTGTTTTAGAGCCTACATCTAAACCCATTACACGCATGTATTATCCCTCTTTATGCTGTTTCAAATACGATTTGACTAATTCTTCGATGATTTCATCACGTTCTAAACGGCGGATGATATTTCTGGCATCTTGATGTCTTGGAATGTAAGCCGGATCTCCAGATAATAAGTATCCTACGATTTGATTGATCGGATTGTATCCTTTTTCCTGCAGAGCATCATGAACCTGTAAGAGCACTTCCTTCACGTCATGTTCGAACGGCTCCTCTGAAAAATCAAACCGCATCGTTTTGTCAAAAGAACTCATTTTTAGCACCTCTCTTTAGGCTTGTCTTTTTGACAACCGAATTGTTAATCGTTACCTACATTGTACACCACTTTAACAAGGAGTTAAATGGATTTGACCCATTCTTCTACAAATTGAAGGGCTTCTTCTACTTTTTCCGGATTTTTACCACCGGCCTGTGCCATATCCGGACGGCCACCGCCTCCACCACCACAGCGAGTAGCCACTTCTTTAACCAGTTTGCCGGCATGATAACCTTTTTCGACTAAGTCCTTTGTAACTCCTGCAATGATCGTCACTTTATCTTCTCCAGTTGTTGCCAATACAATCACACCTGAACCTAACTTCTGTTTAAGGTCGTCCATCATCGTCCGTAAACCATTGCTGTCTCCTGCAGCAACCTTCGCTGAAAGGACATTCACTCCATCAATGACTTTGACTTGATCCGTTAAGCTACCTGCTTCTATGTTAGACAACTTTGCAGATAATGATTCATTTTCTCTCTGAAGCTCTTTCATTTCTCCCAATAAAGTGTCCACACGGTTGACGACTTCTTTAGGATTTGTTTTAAGTCTGCCTGCTATTTCCTTCAACTGAATAACCTGATCATTTAATACTTTATAAGCATTCTCTGCAGTAACAGCCTCAATCCTTCTCGTTCCCGCACCGATCCCACTTTCTGAAAGGATCTTAAATAATCCGATTTCAGACGTGTTCGACACATGGCATCCTCCGCAAAGCTCCAAGCTATATTCACCGATGGATACAACGCGGACCTCTTCGCCGTATTTTTCACCGAATAATGCCATCGCTCCCATTGCCTTTGCTTCTGATAAGGATTTAATTGCCGTGTTTACAGCAATGGCCTTCCAGACTTTTTCATTGACGATCGTTTCGATGCTCTCGATCTCTTCCTGGGTAACCGAACCGAAATGAGAGAAGTCGAAACGAAGACGATCAGGTTCAACCAGTGAACCTGCCTGGTTTACATGATCCCCAAGGACATCTTTCAATGCTTGATGGAGAATGTGGGTAGCCGTATGATTCTTCTCCACTCTTGTTCTCGATTCACGGGATACCTTTGCCAAAACCTTGGCATGCAGCTCTAATGTACCTTCTTCAACGATGGCAGAATGAAGATTTTGTCCATTAGGGGCTTTCTTGACATTTGTTACGTAAACTTTCACACCATCGGCTTCAATGTATCCTTTATCGCCGATCTGACCGCCGCTTTCTGCATAGAAAGGTGTTTCATCGAGAATGAACTGACATTCCTGTCCTTTGTCCACTTTCGGCTGACGCTCATTGTCAACGATCAGCTCCACAAGGGTCGCACTCGTTTCTAACGTGTCATATCCCACAAAACGGCTCTCTGCCGTAATGTCACTCAGGATTCCTCCCTGCACCTGCATACTTCCCACATCCTGGCGGGCCGATCTCGCTCTTTCTCGCTGTCCTTCCATCTCTCTTTCGAAACCTTCGTGATCTACCGTCAGTCCTTCTTCCTCAGCATATTCCTCTGTTAGTTCAAGAGGGAAACCGTACGTATCATATAGACGGAAGACATCTTCTCCGGGAATCACTGTATTTCCGGCAGATTTTTGTACCTTGATGATGGAAGCAAGAATAGCCAGACCTTCATTTAAGGTTTCGTGGAAGCGATCTTCTTCATTTTTCACTACTTTTTGTATGAACTCTGCTTTTTGCTTCACTTCTGGATAGAAATCCACCATGATTTCAGATACTACTGGCACCAATTCATACATGAATGGACGATTGATTTCAATTTGCTTCGCGAATCGGACTGCACGGCGCAGAAGCCTTCTTAATACGTATCCGCGACCTTCATTAGAAGGAAGAGCCCCGTCACCGATTGCAAAGGAAACTGTACGGATATGATCAGCGATGACCTTGAACGCTAAGTCTGTTTCTTTGTCTTTTCCATAAGTCTTTCCTGAAATCTTTTCAGTGGCTGATATAATCGGGGTGAAAAGGTCCGTGTCAAAGTTCGTTGGTACTTCCTGAACCACACAAGCCATTCGTTCAAGCCCCATACCTGTATCAATGTTCTGCTTTGGAAGGGGAGTATAGGTTCCATCCGGATTGTGATTGAATTGTGAGAACACAAGATTCCAGACTTCCAGGTAACGGTCATTTTCCCCTCCCGGATATAATTCAGGATCTTCCGGATTGTCTCCGTACTCAGGTCCGCGATCATAGAAGATCTCTGTGTTCGGACCGCTTGGACCTTCCCCGATATCCCAGAAGTTCCCTTCGATACGGATAATACGTTCCGCTGGCAATCCTACTTTTTGGTTCCAAATATCAAATGCTTCATGATCCTCTGGATGGATGGTAACAGACAGCTTCTCTGGATCAAAGCCTATCCATTTTGAGTCAGTCAAGAATTCCCAAGCCCATTCAATGGCTTCTACTTTAAAGTAATCACCGATGGAGAAGTTCCCCAGCATTTCGAAAAATGTGTGATGACGTGCAGTTTGCCCTACGTTTTCAATGTCATTGGTACGGATCGACTTTTGAGCATTGACGATTCTTGGATTTTGAGGGATGACACGTCCATCAAAATACTTCTTAAGAGTTGCCACCCCACTGTTGATCCATAAAAGGGATGGATCTTCATGAGGGACCAATGATGCACTTGGTTCCACACCGTGTCCTTTTTCCTGAAAGAAATCTAAAAATCTCTGGCGTATTTCTGCACCTGTTAATTTGTTCATTTGAATCTTCCTCCTTTATATGTATGGTTAAAAATGAATACAAAAAAGCCCTCATCCCTAAAAACAGGGACGAGAGCTGATCTCGCGGTACCACCCTGGTTATGAATAAAGAAAAGATATGTGGAGCTGAAAGACGTGACGTATACCCGTCGTCTTCTAACAAAGCCCTTCCACTTTTCTTCCATTCATCCCTCGAAACACCTTAACGCGGCTAGACGGCAGGTTTTACCTGCACTCAGGATTAGCATTCGGTTATCCTTCATCTGAAATTCCTTACAGCCTGGGGAATCCCTCTCTGGAAGATGGACTATAACGTACTCGATCCTTCATAGCGTTGAATCTATTCGTTTACTTGTTATAAGTTGGATTATAGAAATATTCAATGCATTTGTCAATGTCCATCTTATTATTTCAGTTCATCCCCATCCATCGATTGGAGGAAATGAGTGTGTGCATGTAAAATGGCTACCTTCAAGACAGCGAGGAACGGGACTGCTATAATCATTCCGATTACACCTCCCACTTCACCGCCAACAATCAGGGCCCCCATAATGAATAGGGGATGCATGTGAAGGCTTTTCCCTACGATGAGGGGAGATAGAATATTCCCCTCTAAGAACTGCAGAACCACTACCATGATGACCACGTATATCATCATTTTGACGGAAATGGTACTGGCCACAATCACTGCAGGGACCGCACCGATGATCGGTCCGAAATAAGGGATCACATTTGTCACGCCAATGATCAGCCCCAGAATCAGGGGGTACTTCATGCCCAAAAGCCATAATGTACCGGCAGAAAGCCCGCCGACGATCAAACAGACCAGAAGCTGCCCCCTTATATATCCTCCAAGGGATTCATCTACATCTCTTGCGAATGAGATCCCGCTCTGTCTCCATTTCTTCGGAGTGAGCCGCCACATAAACGCCTTCACTTTCGTAATATCCTTTAACAAATAAAAGGATACGAAAGGAATGATCGCTACAAGAAGGAGGCTATTCATAAACTTCATGACGGTAGCAATGACCATGGCCACGACTCCAGTCAACCATGCCTCCATTCTATTAATTCGTTCCTCGAGCTGGGACTGTATCCCGTCCGGCCAGGATGACGTCTCGCTCTGTATATACCGCAGCCACTTTTGATACTGATCCGTAAACATGGAGGCATTCTCCGATAAGTCCTTCAGCTGATGAATGATAATCGGTGTACCTTTATACACGGCAAACCCCAATCCACCAAAAAAAAGAATATAGATGAACATGATGGCAATCCCCCTATGGATGCCCGCCTCATGAATCTTTTCCACAACGGGGTGAAGCAAGTATGCAATGAACCCGCCTATGAAGAAGGGAAGGAAAGAAAAGAATAAGACCTCCAATACCGGGTGCCATACCGGCTTCAATAAGTAAAGTACATAAAGAAATAATGCAAGAACAAGGGCCATTGAAACCCGGTAAAGCCATTTGGCATAGGAGCTTTTCTCCAAAGTGAACACCTCCTGTCACCATTAGTGTTCGAAGATAGGAGGGACTTTTATGCATGGAGGGTAGAGAAAAGCTTCATCACAATAGTAAAAGGGAAAACACGAAAAAAGGCCGGTCCATTTGGTCCGGCCCTTTCAAGCTGTTAAAAAAGTTTCTTTACTTGTTTACGGATACGTTTCATTTGTCTCTGATTCATCATATTGGATCTTTGAGAATAGATAGAAGCAGCGATTCCTGCCCCAAAACCAACGATGCTAGCAAATGTTTTGTTCAAGAAAGACACCTCTTCCTAGCTTAATCGGCGTTCTTCCTCATCAAACAAGTCGTCTAAGGAGCTTAATGATCCATCCTCTTCCACTTGATGAGTATGAATGACCCCTTTTGACAAGGAAAGCTCTATATAGCAACCCCAACAATAATATTGGCTGATGCCGATCTTTCCAATATCTTTGCTCTGGCAATTTGGACACTTCATCGGTAGGGTTCACCTCTGGTTACACCTGATATGGTGTTTATTCCCTACCATCATGGCCAATATGAACACATTTTATACTTGATAGATGAGGATCCCGCACAAACGGTAAGAAACCGTTCTTATATAGTGTGGGATATTTTCCTGTTTTCATGATGAGTAACCTTTTCCAAAGTACCCACTAATAACTTTGTGAAGGCACACTCTCTTCTTTAATAAAGTCAACTTCGAAGCCGAGGTCCTTGAGCATTTGGTGATCTCTAGTACCTTCCTGTCCAGCCGTGGTTAGATAATCACCTACAAAGATTGAGTTGGCCGGGTAGAGTCCGAGAGGCTGCAGGCTGCGAAGGTTCACTTCACGTCCACCTGAAATCCGGATTTCTTTCGTCGGATTGATGAAGCGCATCAGACAAAGGACTTTCAAGCAGTATCTTGGATCAAGTTCATTGGTGCCTTCAAGGGGAGTACCGTCTATCGCATGGAGAAAATTCACAGGAATCGAGTCAGCGTCCAACTCCTTTAAAGTCCGGGCCATATCGACGACATCCTGCAAGGTTTCCTTCATCCCGACAATGATACCCGAGCACGGGGATATGCCTTGTGCCTTCGCTTGCTCAACGGTGCTCACCCTGTCATCGTATGTATGGGAAGTGGTGATGTTTCCATGGTGATTCTTTGATGTATTGATATTATGGTTATATCGGTCCACTCCTGCTTCCTTCAGACGTTTTGCCTGATCACCCTTTAAGATGCCGAGACAAGCACATACCTTTAAGTGGTAACGCTGTTTGATTTCCCTTACAGCTGAAACCACATGATCAATTTCCCGGTTACTCGGCCCTCTTCCGCTTGCCACAATGCAATAGGTTCCCACATTTAGTTGGTGAGCATTTTCTGCTCCCTTCAAAATCGTTTCTTTATCCACCATTCGATATTTCTCGATCGGTGCGTTTGAAACGATGGATTGGGAGCAATATCCGCAGTTTTCAGGACATAAACCGGATTTCGTGTTGATGATCATATTTAATTTTACTTGATTTCCGAAATAGTGTTTTCTTATCAGGTAGGCACCGTGTAACAATTCTAAAAGTTCGTCGTCTGGACTTTGCAGGATTGAAAATGCCTCTTCATCCGACAATTCTTTCCCTTCAATCACTGAAAGTGCAAGGTCTTTCCACGAATTCATAAGATCTTCTCCCCTTTTTGGTGGTTTAATTATGCGGCTCTTTTTATATTCTTAAAGGCACTTTTTGAAAGTACAGATTTCTCCAGACGATGAGCCATTAGTCCGGCACAAACGGCCAATAGGATATCTTTCGGCAATGGAACCACCATCCAGGACCAGGCAAGCTTATAAGAGAATCCTTCAGGAGCTGCAGCCCAAAGCTTGTATGCTGCATACATCCAGTTCGTACCTGCGACATAATTGACAACCATTCCAACCAAGGCAGCCAAAATGTAGGTTTTGATGCCTTTATGCTTTTCAACAATCTTCCCGGTAATATAAGCTGTGAGAATAAAGGAGAGGATAAATCCGAATGTGGGGCTCACAATGGAAGATAATCCTGCCCCAAACCTTGCAAATACCGGTACACCCACCAACCCGACCAGGGCATACACCGTCATGGAAAGGGCTCCAATCCTGCTTCCTAATAGAGCACCTGCCAATATGGCGAAGAAGGTCTGCAGGGTAATCGGTACGCCACCCACTACCATGAAAGGTACAAATGTTGTAATATTTGCCCCGATTGCCATCAAGGCTACAAACATCCCTGCCAATGTAAGATCGATTGTTCTTAGTTTCTTGTTCATCTGTCTTCCCCCATCTGTCTTTTTTTCTACAAGATAAGGATATCCCTTTCAATAAATATATGTCAACTTAATTTTATAATCGGTTAACTAAAAGTGATCCTAACAAATTATAAAAGGCCAGTGAATGAACAGACCCAACTGGTAACATGTTCATTCACTGACCTTAATTATTCATGAAATCATAGGGACTGATGCCCTCCATGCCGATCATGGGATCTTCATTCAACAAGACTTCCTCAATGGGTGGACTTTCTTCTATTGAAGATTCCGTACTTCCACCTGTCCCGGATAGACTTCTCAATTTCTCCCTCAGTGTTGTTTTGCGAAGGAAATCATCTTCTCTTTCGACTCCAAGGGTAAATGCATCAAGCTCCCCGCAAAGAATGAGGAACTGCTTGCTTCTCGTAATGGCAGTGTAGAGAAGATTTCTTCTCAGCATCCGATAATAACTCTTCACAACAGGTAAAATCACAATCGGAAATTCACTTCCCTGGGACTTATGGATCGAACAGCAATATGCATGGGTAATCTGCATGAGATCCTGACGTGTGTACGTGACCTCATTCCCCTCATATGAAACAATGATCATATCCTGCTTCTCGGTATTTTCCTTTGCGTAGAAAATAGAAACGATCTCACCGATATCCCCATTGAAGACATTGTTTTCAGGCTGATTGACGAGTTGCAGCACCTTATCTCCAATCCGGTATTTCACATCCCCAAAGGCAAGTTCCTTTCTGGTTCCGTCATTACTGTTAAAGATTTCCTGAAGAAGTTCATTCAATCGATCGATCCCTGCCGGACCTCGATACATTGGAGCAAGAACTTGAATATCCTTTGGAGAGTACCCTTTTTTCTTGGCATTTTCCACCACTTTTTGTACGACCTCGGATATCTGGTTGGTTCTGCACGGGAAGAAGGAGCGGTCCTTTTGTTGTTTGGTTAGATCGTGGGGAACCTGTCCTTTTTTCATATAATGCGCAAGTTCAATGATGGAAGAACCCTCTTCCTGGCGATAAATATCCGTCAGTCTCACGGTCGGCACTACCTCCGAATTCAAGAGGTCTTTCAGTACCTGCCCGGGCCCGACAGAGGGCAATTGGTCTTCATCCCCGACAAAAATGACCTGGATATCTTCGGGTAATGCTTTCAACAGTTGATGGGCTAGCCATGTGTCCACCATGGACACTTCGTCCACAATCAGAAGCTTGCCATCAATGGCCCGTTCTTCATCATTCTGAAATCCTTCCTGACCGTTCCAGCCTAATAGACGGTGAATGGTCATGGCAGGGAGACCCGTTGATTCTGTCATCCGTTTTGCCGCCCGGCCGGTGGGAGCCGTCAATAAGACAGGGAATGGTTCATCTTTATAGTCCTTCGGATCGAGGGAACAGCCATGCAGATCAGCAAATAATTCCACGATCCCCTGAATGACAGTTGTCTTACCCGTACCAGGTCCTCCGGTTAAAAGGAGCATGGGGGACATGAGCGCCGTTTCAATCGCCTCTCTCTGGGAAGGTGCATATTGAACCCCCAACCGGTCCTCCAATGCTCCAAGGGACAGAAGAAATTCAGATTGCGGGAATTGTTCCTTATACTGGGTTTGGGACAGGATTTTTTTCAATACTGGTCACAATCCCTTTTTCGGAGAAGTATAGGGAGGGCACATACACTTTGGTGCCTTCTCCCATCACTTTCCCTTCTTCTTCTAGTGACAGTAATTGAGTGGAAATATCGGTATAGTCGATTTTTTCCGGCTGGCTTTTTTCCAAAAGCTCCTTCACCGTTACAATCAGCTCTTCCGCTTCCAAATACACATGCCCCTGCTTGACACAGATTTGTTCAAGGGTATATAGGCATCCTGCTTTGATCCGGTCGGGATGGCTGCCGGTCAGCCCGATCTTAGAGCCTAATTCATCAGCCCGGGTAAAACCGATGCCCTCGATATCTTCCACCAATTTATAAGGATTATTTTGAATGATTTCAAGTGCCTGTTCTTTATAGGCCTGATAAATCTTCATGGAAATTTGCGGTCCAAATCCCAAATCATTCAGTACGATCATGACCCTTTCCAAGCCTTGGTGCTCCGCTAACGTGTCATAAATACTTTTGGCCTTTTCCTTTGGAAGCTTAGGTATTTCATCTAAGAGGCCTGGATTTTCCAAAATCTTGGTGATGGCATTTTCCCCGATATGCTCCACGATCTTCTCAGCTGTTTTTTTCCCTATCCCTTTAAATAAATCACTTGATAGATAGTGCACGATACCTTGAGTGGATTGAGGAATTTCTTTCTTGAAATGCTTCGCATGAAACTGCATGCCGAACCTGGGATGTTCCTGGAAACGACCGTAAAACACATAGGTCTCATCTTCATGGATTTTAGGAAAATGTCCCGTTACGACCGCTTCCTTATCTTCATACGAATCATTCGTTTCGTCTACTCTGATCCGGACCACTGTATAAAGGTTTTCCTCATTATGAAAGATCGTGACAAGATGTCGGCCTTTTATATAGATTTCCTCATCACCAAACAGCTTTAAAGAGTCTTGCTGGCTCAAATCAGTGAACCCCCTGACTATTCACTTTGTTCATTTTTAAGCTTTTCGATCATCTTAATGCCATATCCGGCCAGCATATGATCAGGCTGAACCTCAATTGCTTTGTTGAAATACATCAATGCCTTATCTGCGTCATCCTTATGGCCGGCGTAAGCAACACCTAAATTGTAATAAGCATCTGCATGAGTCGGATCTTGTTCCACCACTTGGGATAACTGCCCAATCGCTTCTTCATAGGCTTCCACTTTCGCAAGACAAAGCCCTAACTGGAAGCGTGCTTCCACATCCTCTTCGTTCAGTTCGATACTTCGCTGCAGATACGGAAGCGCAAGTCTCGGCTGTTCTAATTGAAAAAGACTGACTCCCAGCATGAAGTAAACGTCTGCGTTCTCCATTCCCCTGGAGACCGCCTTTTCAAATTGATCCTTTGCTTCATCGAAGTTATTTTCGTTAAAGTGTACGTTCCCAAGGGAGTAGTATGCTGCACCTGCACCGTCATCAATCGATATGGCACGTTCAAAAAATTTCTTGGCCTTTTCGTTGTCTCCCACCGACATCAACACATTTCCGAAATTAATATAGCCTACGGGATCTTTTGGGTTTTCTTCAATGGCCTCTGTAAAAAGCTTTACAGCATCTTCTACTTTTCCTTCCTGCAGTAACTCAATTCCTTTAAGATTCTTATCCAAATCAAACACCTCTGTATTGTCATTTTATGTATGTACGTCGAGTCATACCATTTCCACTTATCGTTAATAGTATAACACAAGGGGTTCCGAATATCGGTATCCCCCCATGAAGAAAAAGGACTGAGAGAAAAGAGGGGATCCTCTTCTTCTCAGTCCTTTTTCTTGATTATGATCAGGGTTAACCTACATAGGTCAGGATCTTCTCATCTTTATAGATGGTATCGATCGTTCCTCCACCAAGGCATTCATCACCGTTGTAGAAAACAACCGCCTGTCCCGGTGTCACTGCCCGGATAGGCTCGTCAAAAATGACTTTCACCTTCCCGTCTTCTAACGGAACAACCGTTACACCATTATCATCCTGACGGTACCTGAATTTAGCCGTACATTTGAATTCAGCAGGCTTCTCACCATTGGAAGTCCAGTGGACATCCGTTGCAAGGATGGAATCCGAATAGAGGGCAGGATGCTCAAAGCTTTGCCCTACATACAGAACGTTCCTTTTCAGGTCCTTACCGATGGCAAACCATGGTTCACCGGCTCCTCCGATCCCAAGTCCATGTCGCTGGCCGATGGTGTAGTACATCAATCCATCATGTTTTCCCATTACTTTCCCGTCCAGTGTTTCCATTTTCCCGGGTTGTGCAGGGAGATAATTGCTAAGGAAATCTTTGAAATTTCGTTCACCAATGAAGCAAATCCCCGTACTGTCTTTTTTGGCAGCTGTTGCAAGGCCTGCTTCCTTCGCAATTTCCCTTACTTTTTTCTTATCGATGCCCCCAAGGGGGAACATGACTTTCTCAAGCTGTTCCTGGCCCAGTTGATTCAGGAAATAGGTTTGATCTTTATTGTTATCCACCCCACGGAGCATCTTGTATTCTCCATCACGGTACTCAACCTGAGCATAGTGACCGGTTGCCAGATAGTCAGCACCCAGTTTCAGTGCATGTTCTAAAAAGGCTTTAAATTTAATCTCTTTATTACACATCACATCAGGGTTCGGTGTTCTTCCAGCTTTATATTCATCCAGGAAATACGTAAATACTTTATCCCAGTATTGTTTCTCAAAATTCACAGCGTAGTAAGGAATACCAATTTGATTGCAGACACGGATCACATCATTGTAGTCTTCTGTTGCCGTACACACTCCGTTTTCATCGGTATCATCCCAGTTTTTCATGAAGATCCCGATGACCTCATAGCCTTGTTCTTTTAATAATAAAGCGGCTACGGAAGAGTCAACTCCACCTGACATTCCAACGACCACTCTCGTATCCTTTGGTTCTTTTTTCACTAACGCCACCTCCTTTTTCCGTTCATTCTTCTGATTAAGACGAAAATCTTAAGATGTTACACGCTTTACAATTTTTGCGACTTCATTGGCAGTCCAGACAATCTCTTCCTTCGTATTGCCCTGACCGAAGCTGAAACGAATGGAGTTCCTTGTATTCTCGGACTGACTTCCGAACATCGCGACCAGTACATGTGATGGCTCTATAGATCCGGCTGTACAAGCAGATCCGCTTGATACAGCGATACCTGACATATCTAAATTCACCAGCATGGACTCGACATCCGTGCCAGGAAAGCTTAAGTTTAGCACATGTGGCAATCCATACTCAAGAGATCCGTTCACTAGAAAATCAATGTCGGCTGCGGCCAAGGTTTCTTTAAACAAACCCTTGAAATCTGAGTACAGGGAATGTTTTTCATCCATTACATCTTGAGCAATTTCAACTGCCTTCGCCAGACCGACGATCCCGGGAACGTTTTCCGTACCGGCTCGGCGTTTTCTCTCCTGCTCTCCCCCATACAGGGCAGGTTGAAGATCCACGTGTTGGTGAGAGTAAAGAAAACCCATCCCTTTAGGACCATTGATTTTATGCCCGGACACTGAGAGCAAATCGATTCCAAGCTCTTTCACATTGATATCAGTAAGCCCGAAAGCCTGTACAGCATCCGTATGAAAATAAGCCTGATGATCTTTTAGGATCTGCCCTATCTCATGAATCGGCTGTATCGTCCCGACTTCATTGTTTCCAAACATGATTGTTACAAGGATGGTCTCATCCCGAAGTTCATGTCGGAGGTCCTCCACAGAAATCCTCCCTGTATGATCCACTGGCAGATAGGTCACCTCAAATCCTTTGGACTCTAAAAATTGGCATGCATGCAATACAGCATGATGCTCTGTCTGGGTTGTGATGATGTGATTTCCTTTTCCTTTATTGGCCTCGGCTGTACCGATAATCGCTAAATTATCGGCTTCCGTTCCGCCACTGGTAAAAATGATTTCATTGTAATCTGCCTGAATGCTTTCAGCAATGATGGTACGTGCACGGTCGACAAGGTGACGGGATGCACGGCCAAAAGAATGAATGCTTGATGGATTACCAAATGCCTCCCTCATCGCTGAAGTCATTTCATCTATTACTTCAGGATGCATGGGTGACGTTGCAGCATGGTCCAGATACACTCTTTCCATTATAGTAACCTCCTAGATATAGAACATGTACGCATCTGATTCACCATCATCAGAATGACTTGCTAAATCTTCTATCGTCGTATTATCAAGAACTTCCTTTACAGCATCACGTATACGGATCCAAAGCTCGCGTTTTGCCGGTTCTTCATCCTCGATCCCCTCGACGGGACTGATGGGACCTTCCAGGATCCGGATGATATCACCTGCTGTAATTTCAGATGGTTCATGGCCTAATACATAACCGCCGTATGCACCTCTTATACTTCTTACAAGACCGCCGTTTCGCAGGGGAGCGACCAGCTGTTCAAGATAATGTTCCGATAATTCATGCTGCTGTGCAATCGTTTTAAGTGAAGTCGGCCCTTCTCCGTGGCGTTTAGCCAATTCAATCATAATCGTTAAGCCGTAGCGGCCTTTAGTTGATATTTTCATGTCCAGCACCTCTACCTATATTTAATAGCGCCCTTCAATGGGACGTATTTTTCTTTGTATTGACTTTTGTTATTATAGCATATCCGAAGTTCCACTGTGAAAGGGACGCTTCATCCTCCATCCTCGCTGGCTGTCAGCCACAATATTTCCTTAATATAATCTCCTATGATAAAGTGATTTTAATTAGAAAGACAGTCGGGAGAGATGTTTCATGTCGATTAAACCACTTGCCTTCAAGATGAGACCACGGACCATTGACGAAATCATCGGGCAGCAGCATTTAGTTGGAGAAGGAAAGATCATAGACCGGATGGTAAAAGCAAAACAGCTTTCTTCCATGATTCTATACGGACCGCCGGGTATCGGGAAAACATCCATTGCAAGTGCCATTGCCGGAAGTACAAAATACCGGTTCAAAACCTTGAATGCCGTCACCAATAATAAGAAAGACATTCAAATCGTTGCAGAGGAAGCGAAGATGTCTGGTAAGGTGATCCTTTTACTGGATGAGGTGCATCGCCTGGATAAAGGGAAACAGGACTTTCTGCTCCCCTATTTAGAAAACGGGATGATTACCCTCATCGGGGCAACAACAAGCAATCCCTATCATGCCATTAATCCGGCCATCAGAAGCAGATGCCAAATTTTCGAACTTAAGCCCCTTGCCATCGATGAAATGAAAATCGCCCTGCAACGGGCCATTGAAGATAAGGAACGTGGATTAGGGGGAGTATTCACTGGATGTGACGGACGAAGCGATTGATCATTTTGCAAGCAGCAGCTTTGGGGATGTCAGAAGTTCGTTAAACGCATTGGAACTGGCTGTTCTGTCTACTTCACCCGGTGAGGATGGTGTCATCCGGATCGATGTCGGCATTGCAGAAGAATGCCTCCAAAAGAAAAGCTTTTCACACGATAAAGATGGAGATGCTCATTATGATGTCATAAGCGCCTTTCAGAAATCGATTCGCGGAAGTGACGTCAATGCCGCTCTTCACTATTTAGGAAGACTGATTGAGGCCGGGGATCTTCCGAGCATCTCACGCAGACTTTTGGTGATTGCCTATGAAGATATAGGCCTTGCCAATCCTCAAGCAGGACCACGGACATTGGCAAGCTGTGGAGACAGCAGAGAAGATCGGATTCCCCGAAGCGAGAATCCCGTTGGCAAGCGCGATCATCGAGCTGTGCCTTTCGCCTAAGTCAAACTCTGCCATTACCGCCATTGATCTGGCACTCAGCGATATCCGTAAAGGTAAGAGCGGAGAGGTTCCGGACCACTTAAAAGATGCCCATTATCAAGGTGCCAAAGAACTTGGAAGAGGGATTGAATATAAATATCCCCACAGCTACGAGTCAGGCTGGGTCCCACAAACCTATCTGCCTGATAAACTTAAGAATGCCCATTACTATACACCTAAATCTACCGGGAAATTCGAACAGGCAATTGCTCAAGTATATGAGAAGATCAACAAACAGATGAAATAACAGCAGCCGAGGCGGCTTATGGCGAACCTGCCGAATTGGTTCTCTTTACCTTTTTGGCAGGTTTGGAAATATAGGCTGATGCGGCTCATTTCTGCAGAAAAAACGTATGACACATCAATAACCAGCAATATTCATTTACCTTTTCAAAAAAATCCCACTCTTCAGGCCCCTATCTCTCCAAGGCATCATACATTAGTAAAAAGGCCTGGAGGTGTATGGATTGATTATCATTGAAAATGGCTTGTCCCCTAAAGGGTTGACAGATCTATCACCCGCTGGGGAAAGCATCGTAAAAGCGCTTGACAAGAGCCCTACGGAGTATCGCTATAGCAGCAAAGACGAGCTTCGATTTGAATTGAAGATGCGGGAACAATTCATGACTAATGCAAGGAGCATGGATGAAGGGGACGCCAAATTCGCCGCTTTCGAATACTCTTATTTCAACCCTGCTTTTTGGATGAAGACTCCATTTGGATACAGGCTTCGGGATACGAAGCTGCCATCTGAGGCCATAAATGATGTCTTCACGAACAGCTCCGCCTATAGCTTCGAATGTGTCACCAGTATTGTCCTCATTTACTATAAATCGATCCTTGATACGATCAGGACTTCTTATTTCAACCAGCTGTTTTCCCCCCTTCTAGTGTGGGGGCATCATTATGATGATGATATGATGATGGTCACGTATGAAGGGGTGGATTATATCCCTGGTGATGTATACTATTTTTCGAACCCCGACTACGACGATCCGATCTGGATGGGTGAAAACTCGGTGTTCCTCAGTGAGGATCAGTATTTTGGCCACGGCGTTGGAATCAAGACTCACGACGAAATGATTGAAGCTCTTAATACCCTCAGAAAACAAGATGCGACCCGGTCGGCTTTTCTCCTCCAGCAAGTCACACGATTGAAATTCTCTGATTTGTACAGGTACGCATAAAAAAGTGACGAACTCTATTGAGTGCGCCACTTTTTTTCACTTTATAGGTGAATGCAGTTCCTCTTCGCCTTTCTATGCCGCTACGTCCCTTTTATTAAAGACAAAGAAGGCAAGGAGTTGGAAGATGGTGAAATAGATGAGGAGCATCGTTATGGAGAAGCCCATGGTCATCCCATCCACCAGAGGAGGAGTGAAGCCTGTGTATTGTGTCAGGTCTGTGTTTGCAAACAGACTGTATTTCGCCCAGTCGAATTTCAGGGCGAGGAGGCTCGTTGCATTTCCCCCTACGAACAGCAGGAACAGGGAAATCCCGATAGCCAGGGAGCTGCTTCTGAAAACGGTTGAGATCATGAAGGCCATCGTAGCCATCATCACGATATCGATGGTTTTCAATAAATAAGTTTTAACCAGGTATCCAACAATATTCTGCTCTACGACTTCACCATCTACATATGCCAGATGGGTAGACTGATCTGTCCCTCCGAATAATAACAGTCCGAGGAGGAAAGACACGACGAATAACACCATTAACATGCTCATCCCGTATAAGATGACTGTGAAATATTTAGACAGGAGGATTTTGGTTCTTGAAATGGGGCGGATAAGCAACAGCTTAATCGTTCCCCAGCTGAATTCACTGGCTACTATGCCTGCAGCCACAATGATGGCAAATAAACCGACTACCAGCACGGAAAAGGCATTCGTTTCAACAAATGTCCATACGGTCTTTTTTGAGTTTGGCTGAATATCATTTTCAATCCGGTATTCGTTAATGGCAATTCTTCTTTCAGCGTCTTTGGCGATAAACTTATTCAGGTTGGGATTTTCAGATAACATGTCCTTATCCGATTGTACTTCTCCAGAAAGCACCTGTTTCCAGTTTTCAGACTCTTTCACTTTCCCGTCTTCATACTTCGTAAAAGCAGCCGTCACACCGATGATCAAGATGAGTAATCCAAGCATCACATAGGTTCCGACCTTCTTAAATATTTTAATCCATTCATTTCTGATGAGACTAAGCATGAACGACCTCTCCTTTTTCATTCGTCATTTCCAGGAATCGATCTTCCAATGTTTTGGAAACCGGCATGACGCTGTATATCTCTACGTCAGCTTCAACAAGAGCACGGATGACATTGGGTACTTGCTCCTTCGTTAAAGCGATTTGGATTTCAGACCCCTTCGTTTCAAACTTGATACCCGGATCAAGAACGTTCAGTACAGGCCTTATCTTTCCGGCATCATTGACCTCAAAATGATAAATCTGTTCAGACCCTTCTACAAAATCGCGTACTTGCTGCACATCGACAAGCTTTCCAGATTGAATGATTCCGATACGATCACACATCATTTCCATTTCCGATAATAAGTGACTTGAAACGATGACAGCCATACCCTCTTCCTGTGCAAGCTTTCTTATATACGCCCGGATTTCACGGATACCGGCAGGATCCAATCCATTTGTTGGTTCGTCGAGGATGAGTAACTTCGGTTTGTGGAGCAGGCATTGAGCAAGGCCCAAACGCTGCCTCATCCCGAGGGAATAGGTTTTCACTTTATCATTGATGCGGCCTGTCAAACCAACGAGTTCGATGACTTCCTTCATTCTTTCTTCTGTGACTCCTTTTTGCATTCGGGCAAAGTGCTTTAGATTCTGATACCCCGACATGAACTTATACAGTTCGGGATTTTCAACGATGGCTCCAACATCCTTAATGGCACCCTCGAAGTTTTTTTTAATGCTTTTTCCGGAAATCAGAACATCTCCTTTTGAAATATTCATTAGTCCAACCATCATTCGGATTGTCGTTGTTTTACCAGCTCCATTGGGTCCAAGAAATCCAAATACCTCCCCTTCATAAACATCAAAGGATAAATTATCAATAATGGTCTTACCTTTAATGACTTTTGAGACATTCTGCAATTGCACTACCGTCTTCATCATTTCAACTTCCCTTCTGAATTATGTAGTCTGTTTCAATCATCGCAGGACAGACAACTGACTCCCTTGACCCCTCCGGCCTTCATTCCCCAACACGATTGTTTTACCTTGCCTTAAATGATGAAATCAGGACCTTTCAGGATCAGCATCTCTTAATACGGATGAAAGCAGGAAAAAGTTTCAAATCCTTCCTCATTTCTTATTGTTAGATCTTGTTCCACTTAACTGTCGTCTCAAAGCAAGAGAAACAGGATGGCTTGAGCACTGTAAAATGACGATAGAAATCCCGGCTATTCACCAATTAATGGAATGATTTTTTTTCAGGAGATGTGTAAAGCTAAAAGGAACAGGATTCAAATATGGATAAAAAACGTCTATGGACGACTGAAGAAGATGAACTGCTGGATAAGGTCGTTCAAGATTATGTAAAGAGAGGAAAATCTAAAAGAATGGGTTTTGAAGCGGTTTCTAGGAAAATCCACCGTTCCCCTGGTACTTGCTCTCACAGATATTATACAAGAATTCATCAACCATCGAATGAAATGACTATGGAATCTTGTATTGCTTTTTTGCAGAGATGTTTCACAGGGGTTGGTATCGCAGAGAAACAACTGCTTATGAAAGAAAAAGCAGAGCTGCTTTTTAAACAAAATGAACTAAAGGATAAATACGCGGACTACACAGAGAAGCATGAAAAATTAAAAGCAATGCTCAATTTGTTAGAAAAAGCAGAAGAACTTGATAAAGGAGATTCCCTATCACCTGTCATTCATTGACACCGATAAAAAAAGACTGAATCCACCAATTGGATTCAGTCTTTTAGGCATTATTTATCTTTGACTCTTTTGATTTCAATATGCTTCAACAGGTCATTCATCACATGACTGGCTGCGATCAGTCCAGCAACGGATGGAACAAAGGCATTTGAAGATGGGGGAAGCTGTGCTTTACGAATCTTGGCATCTTCCTTCCCGACTTCTTTCCTGATATCGTCACGGATGACGATTGGGCTTTCATCAGAGAAAACAACCGTGACACCCTTTTTTATGCCCTCTTTTTTCAATCGGGTACGGATCACCTTTGCGATTGGATCTGTATGAGTCTTACTGATATCCGCTATCTTGAAGCGTGTCGGATCGGTTTTATTCGCTGCGCCCATGCTCGCAATTAATGGAATATCCCGCGTTAAACATTCTTTCATTAAGTGTATTTTATACGAAATCGTATCAGACGCATCAATGACATAATCTAGTCCATAATTAAAGAATTCTTCGTATGTTTCTTCGGTGTAGAACATTTTTAGGGCAATGACTTCACAGTCTGGATTAATATCCTTGATGCGGTCCCTCATAAGGTCCACTTTCGGCTGACCTACTGTAGAAAGCAACGCATGAACCTGTCGATTAACATTTGTAATATCCACATCATCTTTATCCACTAACACTAGACGGCCTACACCTGATCGGGCTAATGCCTCAGCTGCAAAGGAGCCTACTCCCCCGATTCCAAGCACTGCCACCGTGCTGTCTTTAAGGGTTTGAAGTCCTTCCTTACCGATCGCTAGTTCATTCCGTGAAAACTGGTGTAGCAAAATAATCAACTCCATTATAAGTATTCAACTTGGTTTATACTGAATTAGAATAAAGGATACAGAAGTGAAAATCAATATGAAATGTTGTCCTTCTCATTTGTTTACCCTATTTCAGAGAGGTTTAGTCTTATATCCTTCAATAGGATGGATAGCTCCATGCGTCCGCTCACCGGGAAATAGCGAAAGAGATTCACCGTCTATCCGTTTTCTGAATACGCACAAAAAAGCCAGGCATTCAGCCTGACTCATCATCATCTATATTGGTTCGAACCATTTCATGTGTTGACGAGTCCCAATCGTGCCGTCGCCATCATTTCCTTCGTTTTGAACCCGCTCTCGGCAGGTGGGTGCTTTATTCCACTATTTGTTAGTCCCCGGCACGGGGCATGAACGCCTAGCGGAAATGTCAAGCTCCCAAAGTTTGAAGTGTTCGGTCAAAACTGTTAGGTAAAAACGTCGCACACATCAGGACTCGTTTGTGATTGTTTAAATAATACCATATCTCCCTGGGGATTTCAATGAATGCCCCCCGGAATTTATTTACATCATTCTACATCCAGCGACAAAGACAACTCTTTTAATTGGTCTTCGCTTACTCCGCCAGGAGCATCCGTTAATACGCAGCTTGCACTTGCCGTTTTCGGGAAGGCAATTGTATCACGAAGATTCGTGCGGCCTGCAAGGAGCATGACTAAACGGTCAAGCCCAAGCGCGATCCCGCCATGTGGAGGCGTTCCGTATTCAAAGGCTTCCAGTAAGAAACCGAATTGCTCTTCTGCCTCTTCTTTTGAGAATCCGAGTACATGGAACATTTTTTCCTGGATATCACGCTCGTAGATACGAAGTGAACCTCCCCCAAGCTCATATCCGTTTAACACAAGGTCATACGCTTCTGCACGGACCGAAGCAGGATCTGATTCGAAAAGGTGCAGGTCTTCCCTGACCGGCATGGTGAATGGATGGTGGGCAGCATAATATCGGTTCTCTCCTTCATCAAACTCAAGCAACGGCCAGTCTGTCACCCATAAGAAGTTGAATTTCGTTTCATCGATCAATTTCAAGTCTTTCCCTAATTTCAAACGGAGGGCACCAAGAGCATCAGCGACAACAGATTTTTTATCAGCGACAAACAGTAATAAATCCCCTGCTTCAGCACCCGCCGTCGTTGAAATTTGTGAAGCATCGTCTTCCGTCACAAATTTAGAGATCGGTCCTTTTAATCCTTCTTCCTCAACCTTTAACCAGGCAAGGCCTTTAGCGCCGTAGCGGGAAACAAATTCGGTCAGTCCATCGATGTCCTTGCGGGAATACTCGGAAGCTCCGCCTTTTACATTGATCAGTTTCACTTGACCGCCATTTGCAACTGCGCCTTGGAATACTTTAAACCCTGAGTCTTTTACGACTTCGGATACGTCGATCAGTTCCATTCCGAAGCGTGTGTCCGGTTTGTCTGAACCATAGCGACTCATGGCATCGTCATACGTCATCCGTGGAATCGGCAATGAAACGTTCACTTCTTTCACATCGTTCATGAGCTTCTTCATCATCTCTTCTACAAGGGAGATAATTTGCTCTTTATCCATAAAGCTCATTTCCATATCGACCTGTGTGAATTCTGGTTGACGGTCTGCACGAAGGTCTTCATCACGGAAACAGCGAGCAATTTGATAGTAACGGTCAAAGCCAGACACCATCAATAATTGCTTAAAGATCTGTGGTGATTGAGGCAGGGCATAGAATTCCCCTTTATGAACGCGACTCGGAACCAGATAGTCTCTTGCCCCTTCAGGCGTGCTTTTCGTCAAGATCGGTGTTTCAACATCCAGGAACCCGTTCTCGTTTAAGAAATTGCGAAAGGAAGTCGTTACATTATGACGCATCTTGAACGTCTCGATCATCGCAGGACGACGAAGGTCTACATAACGATATTTCAAGCGTACATCTTCAGACACTTCCATCTGATCATCGATCATGAATGGAGGTGTTTTTGCTTCATTGATTATTTGAACTTCATCTGCCTGAATTTCCACCTTGCCGGTTTTCAGGTTCGGATTGACCGTTCCTTCGCCTCTTGCAACAACTGTACCTGTCACGCTCAACACATATTCATTACGAATTTTTTCAGCAAGGGCAAGTGCGTCTTCAGATAGATCCGGATTGAAGACGACCTGTACGATCCCCTCTCTGTCACGAAGGTCGATGAAGATCAAACCGCCTAAGTCCCTTCTCTTTTGAACCCAGCCTTTGATTGTGATTTTCTCACCGATGTATGTTTCTGTTATGTCTCCACAATATGCCGTTCTTTTTGTCATCATGTTCTCCTCCTTATTCAATCAACGTGTTCTATTTACCGAGCTTACTTTTCATCGTTTCGACAAAGTGATCAAGACTTACTTCTTCTTGCTCACCTGTAGTCATATCTTTTAGATTGATTTTATTTTCCTGTAATTCGTTGTCGCCGATGACGGCTACATACTTCGCCTCATAACGGTCAGCTGCTTTAAACTGCCCTTTCACCTTGCGATCGAGATAATCCTTCTCTGAAGAAATGCCGGCTGCTCTCAGGTTATGAAGAAGTTTGACTGCATAATCCTTTGCTTCATCCCCTAACGAAACGACAAAACATTCGACTCCCTGTTCGATAGGGAGTTCCACTTTTTCTGCTTCCAATGCTGACAGAAGTCGTTCGATACTGAAGGCAAAGCCGATACCGGGAGTTTCAGGTCCTCCGATCATTTCCACCAAACCATTGTATCTCCCTCCTCCACAGAGGGTAGTGATGGCCCCAAAACCTTCTGCATCACTCATGATTTCAAATGCCGTGTGATTATAATAATCAAGACCGCGGACAAGAGTTGGATCAACAACGAATTCAACATCCATAGCCGTTAAGTGTGATTGCACTTTTTCGAAATAGCTCCTCGATTCATCATTTAAGTAATCCAGGATCGATGGTGCAACAGCCATTAGTTCATGGTCACGATCTTTCTTACAATCAAGGATACGGAGTGGATTCTTTTCAAGGCGATTTTGACAGTCCCCGCAGAATTCAATAATCCTCGGCTTAAAGTGATGGATGAGTGCTTCTCTGTGGGCATTTCTGCTGCCTGCATCTCCAAGACTATTAATGACGAGCTTTAATTGAGTAAGTCCTAATTTTTTATAAATTCCCATGGCAAGTGAGATTACTTCTGCATCGATTGCTGGATCTTCACTCCCAAGAGCCTCGACTCCGAACTGAACGAATTGACGATAACGTCCAGCCTGCGGTCTCTCATAACGGAACATCGGGCCCGAGTAGAAGAGCTTGACGGGCTGATTTGGTTGACCGAACATTTTATTTCCCACAAATGACCGAACAACCGATGCGGTCCCTTCAGGGCGCAGGGCCAGGGTTCTTCCCCCACGATCTTCGAACATATACATTTCCTTTTGGACGATATCCGTCGTATCGCCAACTCCCCGTGTAAATAATTCGCTTGCCTCGAAGATAGGAGTGCGGATTTCTTTATACTGATAGGCGTGACAAAGATTCTTAGCCACTTCCTCTACAAACTGCCACTTTTCTACTTCACCAGGTAGAATATCCTGTGTACCTCTTGGAATCTGAATGGACAAGTTGATTTCCTCCTTTTATAAGCACATGATTTATGTAAACAAAAAAAGCCCTCAGTCCCTTGTATACGATACAAGGGACGAGAGCTGTTATTCCCGTGGTGCCACCCTAATTGAAGTCTAGTCAGACTTCCACTTAACCAGTTAACGCCTGGTACGTCCATCTCCTACTAAAGAAACTCTTTCAGAGCGGAACCTCCCGAGTGTTCATTCACTAAGTCACATTGTAGAAACGCTCTCAGCCAAGGCATTTCCTCTCTTTACACGTGGGGTTTAGCTACTATGCTCGATCAACGGTATAAATAAATGTTATTTTATTTCTATAATGATACGGATGCCATTCGTCCATGTCAAGAGGATAAAGAAAATTTCGTTATGATCTTTCCATTTTCTTTTTCAGCAGCCTGACTTCTTTCAGTGATAATCCAAATTCAGAAGCAAGCTCCACATTCAAAGCATTTTTCTCCCGTTCCAGAAACTGGTGAAAATCCACACCGAACAGCTGATTATCACCATTTGCGTTCATAAACCCTTTTTCACTTGACCTCAAACTTCATCATCCTTTCAGAACATTCCTTAACTCTATCTTTTCCAATTCCCTGTTTTTTTTTCGTTTTGGAGGAATTTTATTTTTTTTATCGTATTAAAAACGTAAGGATGTTTGCAGGAGTTTGTATGACATTGTGTTTCAATCCGAAGAAAATTACATAATGGTTGAATATCCCGAAGGAATCATCCGATATAAACAGGGGTGTTTGTATTTCCAAGCAGGAGGTGAAGGAAATCAAGAAAATAATCGCAACGATACTGATTGTGCTCATGATAGTCCCAATGGCGACCCATGAAGCTGATGATGTCTATGCAGAATCAGGGAAGGTTACGATCAGTGCTTCGACTCTGAATGTGCGTACAGGCCCTGGACTCAGTTATCCCGTATTGAAGAAGGTACACAAAGGGGAAGAGTATCGTATCGTGGACACACAAAAGGATTGGTATAAAGTCGATACCGGCAGTGGAGAAGGCTGGGTTGCTGAATGGCTCGTTTCAGTAGAATCTTCTTCTGGGGAAGCTTCCCGAATGAGTGAAGGACAGGTAAACACTGATGGCCTTCGTGTCAGAACAGGTCCCGATACCTCTGAAGAAGTCGTGACGGTTTTAAACAGTGGTGATCATGTAACCGTCAGGGAAGCAGAGGGAGACTGGCTCTTCGTCAAATGGGACAATGGCAGCGGCTGGGTTCACAGACAATACGTCACAGAGGGTAGTTCCGGTTCTTCACCTACGAAAAAGAGGAAGAATGAACAAGGGATCATCACCGACAATTCCCTTAATGTCCGCACGTCCCCTTCCCTTCAGAGTCAGGTGCTCGGAGTATTGAATAAAGGGGATCAGGTAGAAGTAACAGGAAGTGTCAGCGGCTGGTATGAGATTACATTCGGCAGTGACAAAGCATGGGTGAGCGAAAAATACGTTGAGTTCTCCCCAAGCTCTACAGAAGAGCCGGCATCGCCTTCATCCTCAGACCTTATAGGAATCATAACAGTACATTCCTTGAATGTCAGGGATCAAACCTCCTTGAACGGGCGTGTGGTGGGCAAAGTATCCAAGGGGGAGAAATATCCCATCTTACAAGAGGAAAACAATTGGTATCAAATAAAGTTATCAGATGGAAAGAAAGGCTGGGTAGCCGGTTGGTATGTACAAAAAACCGTTACGGCTTCCGCACATGAAGGGGAAACTTCATCCCAAAAAGAAAAGGTTACGATTCTCTATAACGGCACCAACATCAGAAGTGAAGCAAATACCCAGGCTCGTGTGATTGGTCGGGGCTCCAGCGGGGATGTCTTCCAGGTCATAAGCAAAGACGGAGATTGGTACGAAATCAATTTGGCTGATGGGACAAGAGGCTTCGTTGCCGGATGGGTCGTATCCATACGATCCGGTTCTGGTGAGAATACCACTCCTTCACGTACCAATAAAGGTGGATTACAAGATAAAGTGGTGGTCATCGATCCGGGGCATGGAGGCCGGGATAGTGGCACAACCGGAGCAAGCGGGACGTTGGAAAAGCTCCTTACCATGAGGACCGGGGAACTCCTCGCAGAAAAGCTGAAAAGCGCCGGGGCTGAAGTGGTCCTGACAAGGAAAAACGACGAATACTTATCATTGCCGTCAAGGGTATCATTATCCCATTATTATCAGGCAGATGCGTTTATCAGTATTCATTTTGACAGCATTATGGATTCTTCCATCGTCGGGCATACCACCTTCTACTATCAGAGTCATCAGAAAGAACTGGCAGAAAATATCCATGGAAGCCTGGCGGATCGATTGCCGACCAGAGACCGGGGTGTACGGACTGGGGATTATCACGTGATTCGTGAAAACAACCAGCCTGCCGTCCTTTTTGGAACTGGGATTCTTAAGTAACCCGGCTGAAGAAGCAAATGTGAATACACAGTATTTTCAAGAACTGGCAGCAACAGCGATCTATCATGGTTTAGGAGACTATTTTTCTGACTGAACGAAAGAGCCGATCCATCTGGGATCGGCTCTTTTTATTTACTCTCTATTATTAACGTAACGGGACCATCATTTGTCAAGCTCACGTCCATCATGGCACCGAATACGCCGGTTTCCACCTTGATACCTTTTTCCCTCAAGACCTTATTAAAGTATTCATAAAGAGAATGCGCCTGATCGGGCTTTGCAGCATTCATGAAGTTCGGTCTTCTCCCCTTACGGCAGTCACCATACAGGGTGAATTGAGAGACGGAGAGAATGTCCCCACCTACATCAAGAAGGGAATGATTCATCTTCCCCTCTTCATCTTCAAAGATACGGAGGTTACCTACCTTATCCGCAACATATCGGGCGTCTTCCTCTGTATCTTCGTGGGTGATGCCCACGAGCAGCACAGCACCAGACCTGATGGCACCTTTTACTTCTCCATCAACAGTGACAGAGGCTTCTTTACTTCTTTGCAGTACAACTTTCATAAAGAAATCTCCTTTAGTTCATTATCCTTCTTACAGCATAAATATCTGATATTTGCTTAATCCGCTCCACGACTTTATGCAAGTGGGAAATATTATGAATCGAAATCGACATATTAATGGTGGCCACTTTATTTCGATCTGATTTTCCGCTTACAGCAGATATATTTGTCTTCGTTTCGTTTACCGCCTGAAGAACCTCATTTAACAGTCCTCTGCGATCGTAACCGGAGATTTCGATATCCACATTATATTCTTTTCGGTCATTTCGATCACTTTCCCAAGAAACCGGAATGAGACGCTGTTCTACTCCATCTGCCATAACGTTTGTGCAGTCAGCACGATGCACTGAAACACCACGGCCTTTTGTAATGAACCCTACGATTTCATCTCCTGGAACAGGGCTGCAGCAACGGGGATAAACGGATCAACAGATTGTCAATGCCCTCGACCTGGACCCCCGCATCTTTCTTGCGTTTGACTGGTTGAGCATTTAATTCCTTCATCGTTTCTTCAAGGCTGTCTTCCTGTTCACGTTTCTTTCTGTCTTTCTCTGTCAGGCGATTGGCTATTTGAGCCGCAGTGATCCCGTTGTAACCAACGGCCGCATACATGTCTTCTTCATTTGAGAAATTAAACTTCTCAAATACACGTTTAATGTTTTCAAGAGTAAGGATTTCTTTCACATCGAAATCTTGATTCTTGATTTCTTTCTCTACTAAATCCCTGCCTTTTTCGATGTTTTCTTCTCTTCTCTGCTTTTTGAAGAATTGTTTGATCTTATTCTTCGCCTGGGATGTCTGGGCAAGCTTCAGCCAATCCTGACTTGGACCGTAAGAATGCTTGGACGTGAGGATTTCAACAATATCCCCTGTTTTCAATTTATAATCAAGAGTGACCATTTTTCCATTGACCTTGGCACCGATCGTCTTATTTCCGATTTCCGAGTGAATTCGATAAGAGAAGTCAATCGGCACGGAACCTGAAGGAAGCTCAAGGACATCTCCTTTAGGTGTAAATACAAAGACCATATCGGAAAAGAGATCAATTTTTAGGGACTCCATGAACTCTTCTGCGTTGGCAGATTCATTCTGGAACTCCAATATCTCCCTGAACCAGGAAAGTTTTTTCTCGAAAGAAACGGGCTCGTTGGCTTCTTTTCCTTCCTTATATGCCCAGTGGGCCGCAACCCCATACTCGGCAATTTGATGCATTTCAAGCGTCCTGATCTGCACTTCAAGAGGATCCCCTTTTGGGCCGATGACAGTTGTATGAAGAGACTGATACATATTCGGCTTCGGCATGGCGATATAATCCTTGAACCGGCCAGGCATTGGCTTCCAGCAGGTATGAACGATTCCTAAAACGGCATAGCAGTCCTTGATGCTATCGACTACCACACGAACTGCCAACAGATCATATATCTCATTGAACTGTTTATTTTGAAGAGCCATTTTGCGATAAATGCTATAAATGTGTTTAGGACGACCGGAAATTTCCGCTGTGATTTTCACATCGCCTAATTTATCCTTCACCTCATTCACAACATCTTCCAAATACTCTTCGCGCTCTGCACGCTTCTTCTTCATCAGGTTAACGATCCGGTAATATTGCTGAGGGTTTAAATACCTCAATGAAGTATCTTCAAGTTCCCATTTGATCTTAGATATCCCTAATCGATGTGCCAACGGAGCGAAAATTTCCAGTGTTTCATTGGCAATTCTCCGCTGTTTTTCCTGGGGCAGATGTTTCAACGTTCTCATATTATGCAGACGGTCTGCCAACTTAATGAGGATGACACGGATGTCCTGAGCCATGGCTACAAACATTTTCCTGTGATTTTCAGCCTGCTGCTCTTCCTGAGATTTGTATTTAATCTTTCCGAGTTTCGTGACTCCATCTACGAGCATAGCCACTTCTGCATTGAAAGCTTCTTCGATTTCCCCAAGAGATGTGCCGGTATCTTCCACGACGTCATGAAGAAAACCGGCAGCTACTGTTGCCGGGTCCATTTCCAGATCAGCCAAAATCCCTGCTACCTGAATGGGATGGATGATATAGGGTTCCCCCGATTTCCGGTACTGTTCACTATGGGCATCCCTTGCATACTCATAGGCTTTCTGGACCATGCCTACATGCTCATCGTTTAAATATTCTCTTGTTTTATCTATAACCTGTTCAGGGGTTAGTACTTGATCTTTAGACATGATCAGAATCACCTTTGTATTTTAATATATTTCAATCGTCTCCGATTTTAATGATTGTTACTATTATCAAAAAAAAACAGGGTTATGTAAAGGGGTTAGAGTAAAATTCTCAGAAATCATCTATTTTTGTCGATATTTGTCGATACTGGAAGTGACTTCAACACCCCTCCTCTAAAATAAAAATAAGGGCTGACATTCAAAACCAGATGTCAGTCCCTTACGTTAAAGTATATCAGATAGTATTTACGTATAGTAGAATCAATAAACCAAATTAGTATTGCATTAATGTAAGAATGTCATAGTTGTCCAGCTTGTCGCGTCCATCCAGGTAGGTCAGTTCGATTAAGAATGCCGTACCCGCTACGATTCCACCCAGTTCTTCCACAAGCTTGATCGTTGCTTCGATCGTACCGCCTGTTGCCAGTAAGTCATCGGTAATCAGGACTCGTTGGCCTGGCTTGATGGCATCTTTATGGATCGTCAGAGCATCTTTACCATATTCTAAACCGTATTCTTTCTGAATCGTTTCACGAGGTAACTTACCAGGTTTACGAACAGGAGCAAATCCTACTCCAAGTGCATAAGCCACCGGGCAGCCAATGATGAAACCTCTCGCCTCTGGTCCTACTACAAGGTCGATTTGTTTTTCTTTTGCATATTCGACAATTTGATCCGTAGCGTATCTATAAGCCTCACCATTATCCATCAATGTCGTGATGTCTTTAAACTTAATTCCTTCTTTCGGCCAATCCTCAACGATTGTAACATACTGTTTTAAGTCCATGCTTTTGCTTCCTCCTCAATTGTAACAGACTCTTTTATCCTTTCATTAAACCAAGTCTTCAACTCTTGATAGGAAGAATATAACAATTCGTTTTCAAGCTCGTATTGTTGTTGCTTCTTCTGGTATGTTAAAGATTCAGAAAGATCTTTCTTGGTTTTCTCAGGATTAAGAGAAATAAATCCATTCACTATTGTAACAAATCTCAAATCAAAAAACACCTGCGACATGAAATCGATTGTTTCTTTTGACCATCCTTTGTATTTTGCCAGGTCGTCACCGTGTTTATTTAAATCGAACGACCCCCGCTTCGTTAAAAATCCATAATACCACTTAAAATGCTCCCGTGTTGGCATTGTACTGAAGAAATGATCCTCTTCCTGATAGAAATGGGCATAAATCCGATGCGGTCTCCCTTTCTTCAGCAGCTCTTCAAGAAGCGGTTTGGAAGTAGGCAGATCCAAAAGCACTAGACTAGCCTTTTCCGTTGTCACACCTTCAAGGGAAGATACATCCTCAAGGTGTATCACATCTTCACTTTCTAGGTTCAACTTCTTTACAGTGGTTGATTGGAAACAGATGATTTTTTTGTTCTGTTCGGGAATAAGCTCATTCCATTTATGAACTTGTTTAATCCCCCTGACATCAAATAATTGCCAATGATCAATCTTCACATCATGCAAGAAAATCTGTGGCTTCTTTCGGTTGTTCCATTCATTGATGGATAGCTCACCAATCACAGAGGCAGTGGAAAAAGGAGTCATGTGATCAGCAAGTTCACCTAATCCGAAACCGACACCGTCCACTTGAACACCATTGTCTTCCAAGACGAGCTTCAAATGATTCTGTGCAGATCCAATTTTCTTATAGTGTCCAATGCTCACATCATCGATCATCCACTTCGGTTTCGGATTATGCATGCCGAAAGGAGCCAGAAGCTGAAGCTTTTCAATGGATTCTACTGAAATTTCGTCTACCGTAACGGAAGCATCAAGCTTGGTGACCGGTATAAAATCTTCATCCGTCAGTTCAGTGGAGGCAAGGTCATTCAACCGATTTCTTAACTGGTCTACATCGTTTAACTGTAAAGTCATTCCTGCTGCCATGGGGTGTCCCCCGAAATGAGGCAGAATATCTCGGCAGGTGGATAAGTTCTTGAACAAATCGAAGCCTGCAATACTTCTCGCCGACCCTTTGGCCGTCCCTTTCTCCGAATCAAAGCTGAGGACGATGGTCGGCCTGTAGAATCGGTCCACCAAACGTGAAGCGACGATCCCAACCACTCCCGGGTTCCATCCTTCTTTTCCAATGACGAGGACCCGGTTATCGTGAAGAGGATACTCATTTTCCACCATCTCAACCGCTTCTTCTGTCATTTGCGATACGATCGCCTGTCTTTCTTTATTGATGTTGTCAATTTCTTCAGCAAGGGCCTTCGCTTCCTCTTGATCTTCTGTGAGCATGAGGTCGACAGCAGGGTCTGCATCCCCAAGGCGCCCAACGGCATTAATGCGGGGAGCGATCATGAACCCGATCGATTCCTCCGTCATTTCTTGCTGTTGGACATTGGCAATTTTACACAATGCTTTTATCCCGAGGCGGTTTGAAACCTTAAGTTGGGATATCCCACGCTTTGCCAGCAGACGATTTTCCCCTCGGAGTGGAACCAGATCGGCAATCGTCCCGATGGCAGCCAGGTCAAGAAGGTGGACAGGTAGTTCACCATAAAGGGCGTGTGCCAATTTAAACGCAACCCCCACACCTGCCAGCTCTCCAAATGGATACGTGGTCCCTTCGACCTTGGGATGGAGCAGAGCTAAAGCCGGAGGCAATTCCGGACCAGGTTCATGGTGATCTGTAATGATCAAATCCATTTCCAATTCCTCAGCCAACTTTGCCTCATTCACCGCTGATATTCCAGTATCCACTGTAATGATAAGCGTAAACCCTTCATCCTTTGCCCAGCGGAAGGCTCCTTCATTCGGACCGTATCCTTCGCTGAAGCGGTTTGGTATATAGAACTCCACATCTGCCCCCAGGTCCCTTAACACTGTCATCAAAACAGACGTACTGCTGACGCCATCAGCATCATAGTCCCCGTAAACGAGAATCCTTTCTCCTCGTTCAATGGCTGTATGGATTCTTTCTGTTGCTTTCTTCATATCCTCAAATAAGAAAGGATCGTGAAATGTTTCACCTGTATCAAATAAAAAATTCCGGGCTTCTTCTACATCATCCAAGTCCCGGTTGATCAATAATTTCGCCACTAGTGCAGGTACTTTAAGTTCATTTGCCAATTGTGATATTTTTTGCTGGTCTGATTCTGTCATCATCCAACGTGTTTTTGAGTTTAACATACGTTCACCCCTCAGCCTTACTCATTATACAAAAAGCAGGGGGTGGTTTCAATCTTATTAGAAAGCTCTTTCTGTAATGCCTGCCGGGGATGCTCACCGCCAGCCCCGCAGAAAGTGGGCATCCTGCAGCGTAAATCCACTTCTACTTCCTACTTTAGATTAGCAACAATGCATACGAAAAGATCCAATAAAAAAGCTTGGTGGTCAATCCACCAAGCTTTTTACTCGCCTGTTTCCCCTACTGAACCCGGAGCACTCTTTTTCAAAGGAACTTTTTCTGCTCTATCTTTATGCATGGTTTCAGCCTGTTCCTTTAACAGTAAGTTTTCTTTCTCCAAAGCCTTCACCTTTCGCTGAACGACATATAATCGAAACAGTCCAACTGAGCCGACTATGATCCCTCCCATTAAGACAGATCCCAATATCACCAGTATAAGGGGCCAGTCTGCTTCCCCGAATACATAATTGACGGTGACAGGATCTACATTGATGACAGCGAATATAGAAACAACCAAGGCAAAGAAAATACCTAATAATAAAGTCCATTGAAATTTCATTGCATTCCCCTCCTCAAGATAAGTTTATTTGGTCATCCGCATCTTCAGAATCGGGATTGAAGGGATTAATGTGAATAAATACATCATTCACATTGGATTCTTCCAGAAGCTTCTTTTTCACCTGTTTACCGACACGGTGACCATCTTCTACGGTCATAAACGGATCCACACTGATCTTCAGATCAATGATCACATAGTGCCCATGTTCCCTGGCATGCAGTTCATTGATTTCTTTCACTTCAGGTACAGATGCAACGATTTCACGAAAGGGCACAATATCTTCCTCATGCATGACATGGTCCAATGTATTATGTATGGATTCTGCTCCCAGATGCCAAGCCATCCTTAAGACAAGCAGGGAAACAAATATTCCGGCTACCGGATCGGCATAGACAAGCCAGCCTACATCGAATTTTCCCCCGAGGATCGAGGCGGAAATCCCCACTAGTGCCGCAATGGAAGAAAACACATCTGAACGGTGCTCATAGGCATTCACAATCAAGGCATCACTCTTAATTCTTTTACCCAATCGATATTTATATTGAAACATAGCTTCTTTCACAATGATAGAAAAAATGACGGCATAGATCGCAATGGCCGTTGGCGGTGTCAACGGATGGAAAAAGGACTCGATGGATGATTTACCGATTTCGATCCCCACCAAAAACAATAAGACAGCCACGATGATCGCTGCAATTGATTCAGCCTTTCCATGTCCATAGGGATGATCCTTATCGGGAGGCTGCTTGGCGGCACGTAACCCGATAAATACAGCAAGTGATCCAGCAACATCCGAGGCGGAATGGACGGCGTCGGCAATCAGTGCCCTACTATTTCCTAGGATGCCGGCACTCCACTTAATTACGGCCAATATAATATTTCCAATGATACCGACCATTGCAGCCAATTCAGCTTTTCTAAAACGCTCTTCATGATTCAATCGTGTCGCCCCCTTAAACTCTTATTATTGTAACCCCAATCTGGTGAAAAAACAAAAAAGACAAGGTCCGGGAGACACTTTCCCCGGACCTTCTGTTTTCTTATACTTGTGGTTCATCCGACCACGTTTTCTTTTCTTTTACGGTTTTGATCGTTCCATTTTTCTTCAGCTCTTTCTTCTTCAGTAAAAGCCATACTTGAGAGGCAATGAATACTGAGGAATAAGTACCTGATATCAATCCGACCAATAAGGCGATGGAGAAGTTACGGATCGACTCACTGCCAAAGATCATCAGTGCCAGTACCGTGAACACTACTGTCAGGACAGTATTCACCGAACGGCCCATCGTTTGTCTGATACTTTGGTTCACCACATCTTCTATGTCTTTATCCGTTTTCAAACGGCGCTTCTTATGAAGATTCTCGCGAAGCCTGTCAAAGGTAACGATTGTATCATTGATGGAATAACCGACGATCGTTAAGACGGCTGCGATAAATGTCAGGTCAACCTCTAGTCTTGTTAAACTGAAGAAAGCAATGATGAAGAAGGCGTCGTGCAAGAGAGCAAAAATCGCTCCGGCTGCCATTCTCCATTCAAAACGGAAGGTCACATAAATGACGATCCCAATCGAAGCAATCGCAACAGCAATCATGGCATTTTTCGCAAGCTCTTTACCGATGACAGGCGAGACCGTACTTATGCTTGGCTCCGCTCCATACAGTTCGTCAAAGCGATCCTTTAATGCAGCGATCTCGTCTTTGTTAAGATCTTCCGTATAGCGGACGACGGCGATGTTTCCATCATCACCTGAGATCACGATATCATCAGACGGAAGCTCTAATGTTTCCAACTCTGTTTGAATCTCTTCTGTTTTCAAGCTCTTGTCAGCAAGGATTTCCATTCGTGAACCACTGACGAAATCAATTCCTAGGTTCAATTTAAAGATGGCAAGGATGATGATTCCTGCCGTAATCAAAATCGCCGATAATCCGAAGAATTTTTTGCGTTGTGCAGCAAAGTCAAATCGGTCGAATCGTGTAGGCAGATCAAGTGTATCGTAATTTTCCGCCAGGTCTTTGATTTCGTTTTTGTTCACGCCGAACCAGCCTGGCTTTTTGTTAAAGAACCTGCTGTTTACCCACAGCCCCAGCAATAGACGTGAACCCCATACAGCTGTGATGAAACTCGTCAGGATGCTGACAATCAACATCGTGGCAAATCCCTTTACTGAACTTGTTCCATACATGAATAGAACCGTCGCTGCAAGGATCGTTGTGACGTTGGCATCCAATATCGTTAAGAAGGAAGACTTATTCCCGGCCTGGAAGGCTGAACGCATCGGCTTTCCTACCCGCATTTCTTCTTTTATACGTTCGTACGTAATGATGTTGGCATCGACGGCCATTCCGACCCCAAGGATCAGAGCAGCGATACCAGGAAGAGTCAAGACTCCATTCATTAAGTCAAATACCAATAGAATCAAATAGATATAAACCGAAAGGGTGATGGTTGCAATCAGTCCAGGAAAACGGTAATAGGCAATCATGAACAAGAAGATGATGGCAATCCCGATGATTCCGGCTTTGACGGTTTTATCAAGTGCCTGCTGACCGAATTTTGCCCCTACTGAAGTGGAATATTTTTCATCCAGCTTTACAGGCAGAGCCCCTGCATTTAAGAGCGATGCAAGATTTTGGGCCCGCTCTACCGTGAAGTTCCCTTCAATGATGACTTCATCCGAGTTGATCGGATTCCTTACAGCAGGATCAGAAAGGAATTTCGGATCACCTTTCCCCATTTCAGCCTGGTAGGAATCTTTCCCTTCCTCGAAATCAAGCCAGATGACAAGCTGATTCTCAGGAGCCATTGCAGAAATTTCTTTCGTCAATTCATAAAACTTTTGGCGATCTTTCAATTTCAAGGAAACGATTGGATTATTCTTATCATCGAATGTCTGCTTCGCAGAACCAGAAGCAAGATCCGATCCATCCAACCGCACTTTATCATTTACATCCCGAAACGTCAGGTTAGCTTGAGTGGACAAAATTTCCCTTGCCTCGTTTTGATCTTCCACCCCTGCCAACTGAACACGGATCCGGTTGCCGTCTTCAATCTGGATATTGGGCTCACTGACACCCAACACGTTGATACGCTTATCCAGTGCATCCGCGGTGTTGGCAACCGTTTCTTTCGTTATTTCCTGCCCTTTCTTAATCGGCTGGACTTCATAAAGTACCTCGAACCCACCTTGCAGGTCCAATCCCAGTTTAATGTTATCAACAATATTCTTTGTCGTTCCTCCCATAGTACCTGCAAGTAATACCACAAGTATAAAGAAGGCAATGATTCTGCCACGCTTTACCATTATGTATAGATCCTCCTTGCCGTTTTAAAAACCATACGAACTATGTGCTTAAAAAAGTAATATAATTCCTTAAATCTCCGGGCATTCTCATTATCTATGAGAAAGAAAAGGGTGTCAATTTCTTTTCAGACTATTTTCCGTGCTTATTAGGACGAAGAAGTTCGTTCAACTCATTTTCATTTACATCCGCGAACCAATTGGGCGATCTGTATGCCTCGACCGTTTCGAAACTCATATACTCCCCCGGCTTGACCGTTAACACATCACTCACTAATTGAAAGAATTTCACATCTGTTTCTGGTTTCTTCCATTTTTTCTTTATTAAATAGGCCCAAAGTCGGTCGACATCTGCTTTCCCATAGCCAAGTATGTCGAATTCTTCTACCTTGCTCATAAGTGCAGGTCTTAACGAATCATAAAAACGTTCATAAGGATGCTGATTATTCTTCATTCCCGTTCACCCCACCTGGCCTAAATTCAGCCGGAATTGTTCACTACTTGTCATGCTTTGTCCACCCCTGTGCATATACATCATTGTATACGATTATACCAATTTTGAGAAGGCAGGGAATTTTATGTCAAAGTTTCTTAAGGGTACCATGATCTTAATGATGGCTGCCTTTATTACAAGGATATTAGGGTTTGTAAACCGGATCGTCGTCGCAAGATTCATCGGAGAAGAAGGCGTCGGTTTATTTATGATGGCTTTCCCGACCCTCATACTCGTCATCACCATGACCCAACTGGGCCTTCCTGTAGCCATCTCAAAAAATGTGGCGGAAGCTGAATCCAAGGGAGACATCCGGAAGGTTAAAAAGATATTGGTGGTTTCGTTATCGATTACACTCGGACTTTCCATCATCTTCACCCCCGCTCTCATTCTCCTCGCCCCGTACTTGACAGACACATTGTTTACGGATGACAGGATCTATTATCCCCTGGTTGCCATCGCCCCCATCATTCCCATTGTAGCCATTTCGTCTGTCATCAGAGGCTATTTCCAGGGAAGGCAGAATATGAAACCATCTGCCTATTCCCAAGTCATCGAGCAGTTGGTCCGCATCACACTGATCGCCGTATTGACCAAAACCTTCCTTCCATATGGGATTGAATACGCAGCCAGCTGCTGCAATGGTGGCATCAGTATTAGGTGAACTCGCTTCTCTTCTTTACCTGTTCACAAGCTTCAAAATCAAGAAAAAATTCAAGATCAGACGCCAGTTCTTCCAATCGATCCGAAATGGCCGAGAGACATTCAATGAATTGATGAGTGTCGCACTGCCTACTACAGGCAGCAGAATGATTGGATCGATTGCCTGGTTTTTCGAGCCGATTGTCGTCGTCAACAGCTTGGCCATCGCCGGAGTTGCTGCAGGAATGGCAACGAAGCAGTATGGATCCCTTACCGGATATGCCCTGCCCCTCCTGTTCCTTCCGTCATTCATTACACTGTCATTATCTCAATCACTTGTGCCCGCCATAAGTGAAGCCAACTCTCAAAAGAACTTTACTTTAATCGAGCACAGGCTTCAACAGGCTCTCAGATTCTGCTTGATCACAGGCGGCATTTCTGTGGTCATCCTTTACATCTATGCCAAGCCTCTCATGCAGGTGATGTACGGAAGCGAAAGTGGAGCAGGTTTCTTGATGATCATGGCTCCCTTCTTTCTATTCTATTATTATCAGGGGCCGCTGCAGGCTGTGCTGCAAGCGCTGAACCTTGCAAGGGCCGCCATGATCAATAGCTTGATCGGTGCAGTCGTGAAGACAGCGGTGATCTTTATTCTTGCTTCTCAACCTGCTTTTGGAATAAATGGAGCAGCCCTTGGGATTGTCACGGGCTTTATGCTCGTCACCATGCTTCATTTCCTGACGATTCTAAAATACATCCCAATGACGATTTACTTGCGTGATTACTTGAAGATTGCCTTCGTGCTCCTCGCCACAGGTGCCTGGGGACATTATTCGTATTTGCACTTATTTAACGAAGAAGGGCTCATCCTGCGCTTACTCTTTGGAGTGATGACCTCCACGATGCTGTATGTTCTTCTTTCCATCGGTTTTAAGCTCATCGTAAAAGAAGACCTGGCACGCATACCTTTTATCCGACGATTTATAGTTTAAGCTCCACATAAGCGTGAAAACTCCTCAGCATGTTGCTGAGGAGTTTTCACATGATTTATTGATCCTTTTCGTCTATATAGAATTGCCCGTTTTGAAAGCTGCAGAAACCAATCTCTTTTATATTATGGAAGCCCCGCTCCCTTAACTCCTTCCTGAGCCAGAAAGCCGTTTTGCCGATCATGTCGAGATGAGTGGTCTGTACCTGCCCGTCAAGAATTAACGGCAATGTCAATGACTGAGAAATCTCCTCTTTATCTTTCTCCAACACAGACAGTTTTCCTGATGGCTCCAAGATGGCGAATTCCACATCTGCTACATTGAAAATATCTTTTTCACGCAGCTGCAGGAGTAGGTCATCATAGTTATACCGCTGTTTTTTCATCGCCTTATCGTCGATTTTCCCGTTGTGGATGATCACAGATGGTTTACCGTCCAACAGTTCCCTGAATGATTTGGAGCGGAGGGAAAACCAGGCAAAGATGATTTGGATGACCACAATGACTCCCATGGGAAGGATCGTATGAATGATGGGGTCTTCCGGTTGTTCAATGGCGAGGACCGCCATTTCCGCGATCATGATGAACACCACTAAATCAAGAATGCTTAGTTCCCCGATCTCCCTTTTTCCCATGATTCTAAAAATGAAAATGATTAAAAAATAAAGAAAAAGAGTGCGTATGATAATGATTAAAGATTCCTCCACCGCTTTTCCCCCTCATACATTCGTCATATGTAGTATCGGCATATAGAGAAAATTAATCGGAGGAATATTTAACCACCTAAAAATGGCTGAATATATTTGACATACACATACACCGTTGAAATCGCAAGGGATATGAGCGTCACGGGAACACCAATAAGTAAATATTGATAAAATTTGATATGTACATCTTCCTTCGATGCCAGTCCTGCGATCACAAGATTGGAAGAAGAACCAAGCAATGTACCATTCCCGCCTAAACAAGCCCCAAGAGCCAATGACCACCATAGTGGATCCATATTGACCATCCCAAATTCACCAAATTCCTGGATGACAGGAATCATGGCAGCAACAAATGGAATATTATCAACAATGGCAGACAATAGACCGGTTCCCCATAAGATGACGAATGCCGTTCTTTTCATATCGCCGTCAGTCATTCTAAGAATTTCACGGGCTATTTCGTCAATAAAACCTGCTTCCTCAATCCCTCCTACAAGAAGGAACAAGCCCATAAAGAAGAACAGCGTCCCCCACTCCACTTCCTTCAGTATCGTTTCAGGGGGGATAAATCCTTTCAAGGAGAAGCATTAGAAGGACCGCCCCTGCCAGTGAAACGGTTGTCACATCGAGATGAAACATGGGATATAAAGAAAAACCGACCAATACTAATCCAAGCACAAAGAGGGATTGAACCAGTCCCCTGTTTTTCTTTAGATAATCCTTTGGATCGATTCCTTTCAATAGTAACTTCCTGTCTTCTTTCACATGCAGGACGTCCCGGTACAGGGCACTCATGATCAACAGCGTGACGACATACACAAGGGCTGCAACTGGTAAGAGATTCTCTATGAAGGCATTGAAGGTAAAGTGTTTGACTGCCTGACCGATCATCATATTGGGTGGGTCGCCTATTAACGTCGCCGTCCCTCCTATATTACATGAGAGGATCGTCATGATCAGGAAGGGGATGGGAGGAAGCTCCAGAAGCCTCGTTAGTTTAAAGAGGATGGGGACCAGCAGCATGGCAATCGTCACATTAGCCAAAAAGGCAGAGCCTAATGCAGCTAACAATGAAAAGAGGACAAGAAGTGCCAGTCCGTTACCATTCACCCATTGAGCAAACCTGATGGCGATATACTCAAAGAAACCCGTTTTACTCGTCAACGACACGATCAGCATCATGGAAAACAGCAGAGTGATCGTTTTCCAATCAATATATGTAAACAACGCCTTTTCAATTGGAAAAGCCCCAATCAACAGCATTGCCACACCTCCGGCCATGGCAGCCAATACACGATTCCACTTCTCAGTCATCAGCAGGATGTATACAGAAACGAACACGATTAATACAGTCATAGGAGACATGGTCACAGCTCCTCCTTCTCAAGGAAGTTTCATACTAGTCTATGAGGCTTGACCACAGAAAATTTCTAGTCTTTTTTAAGAATCGACTGAATATGCTTGTACTAATACGGAATAAATTCATTGGGATAGAAGGGAGAGGACCAACATCGAAGCGAAAAAAATGGGAGGAGCCGTACTATACGGGATAACCACCATATTTGTCATAGCGATTGTGGCAAGTTTATTATTCTCTTTACTGCTGAGGTTTACAGAACTGACTGAAACCTCCATCACATTATTTGTCACGATCATATCATTTCTTTCATTATTCATTGGCGGTTTTATGTCTGGTGGAAAAGGAAAGACTAAGGGTTGGATGCTCGGAGGTTCGACCGGCCTCATATACACCCTGGTCATTTTCTTATTTCAATACCTCGGGTACGATAGCCTGTTTTCAATGGAACAGCTCATCTATCACGGCTGCTACATCCTCACAGCCATGATGGGTGGAATCCTCGGTGTGAACATGAGTGGCGGAAACAGGGAAAATTAACCCGCAACAAAAAAGGGTCCCTCCCAACGTGCCTTTGCACATGGACGAGGAACCCTTTTTATTACACTTAATCAGATGTAACGACTTCTCTGATCGCATTACGATCATATGTAAGACGGCTGCCGTCACCACACAGGATGACTACTTTTCCTTCTTCAATCGCATCGATCGATCCGTGTAATCCACCGATCGTGATGATTCTGTCTCCCTTCGAAAGCTCATTTTGCATCTTAGAGATTGCTTTCTGACGCTTTTGCTGAGGACGGATCAGTAAAAAATAAAACAGGACGAACATTAACAATAACGGTAAAATCGTTCCTAAACCTTCCATTCATTTCCCCTCCCTTCCATTATCTATTTATAGCAGGGCTTTAGAAGTTTTTCGCATCTGGACGGTTGAAGCCGTACTGCTCGAAAAATTCTTCCCTAAAGTCTCCTAGACGATCTTCTCGAATCGCTTGTCTGACTTGCTCCATTAATTTTAACAGAAAATGAAGGTTATGATAAGTCGTAAGACGGATTCCGAATGTTTCATCACATTTAATTAAATGACGGATATAGGCACGGCTGTAATTTTTACACGTATAGCAGTCACAATTCTCATCGATCGGTCTGAAGTCCCTGGCAAATTTCGCGTTCTTCACAACCAGGCGTCCTTCGCTTGTCATCAGGGTACCGTTACGTGCGATACGGGTTGGCAGCACACAGTCAAACATGTCAATGCCTCTCATGGCTCCGTCGATTAAGGAATCTGGTGACCCTACACCCATTAAATAGCGCGGCTTATCAGTCGGTAAGTGAGGAGTGGTGAAATCCAACACGCGGTTCATGACATCCTTCGGCTCACCGACAGAGAGTCCACCCACTGCATAACCTGGGAAGTCCATTGAAACAAGATCGCGTGCACTTTGCTTACGCAGCTCCTCATACTCCCCGCCTTGCACGATTCCGAATAACCCCTGGTCTTCCGGTCTCTGATGTGCCTCCAAGCAGCGCTCCGCCCATCTTGACGTACGCTCGACAGAACTCTTCATATAGTCATATTCAGCAGGATACGGCGGGCATTCATCAAAGGCCATCATGATATCGGAGCCAAGTGCATTCTGGATCTCCATCGCTTTCTCTGGACTAAGGAAAAGCTTATCCCCATTCAGGTGATGACGGAAATGTACCCCTTCTTCTTCGATCTGACGGAGCTTACTTAAGCTGAACACCTGGAATCCACCTGAATCAGTCAGGATGGCACGGTCCCAGTTCATGAATTTATGGAGACCGCCAGCCTCCCTGATGATTTCATGTCCTGGTCGCAGCCACAGATGATAGGTGTTACTGAGGATGATGCCGGAATCCATTGATTTCAGATCTTCCGGAGACATGGTTTTGACAGTGGCCATGGTCCCGACGGGCATAAAGGCAGGGGTGTCGAATGATCCGTGTGGTGTATGGACCCGCCCAAGTCTTGCCCCGGTTTGTTTACATGTTTTAATAAATTCATATCTTATTGCAGTCAACGTGCGAATTCTCCTTCCAATTTCCATGATTTAACATGGTGTGTTCCTAAAAGCGTGTAGTGGTTGAACGTTAAATCCCTATCAATATCATTGAAAGGTTACTTAATAAACATGGCATCCCCAAAGCTGAAGAAGCGGTATTGTTCTTTGACAGCCGTTTCATATGCATGCATGACATGATCCTGTCCTGCAAATGCACTGACCAACATGATCAGGGTCGACTTTGGAAGATGGAAGTTCGTGATCAATCCATCGATTCCTTTAAAATCATATCCAGGATAGATGAATATATTGGTCCACCCATTTTCTTCAATGAATGTTCCGTGCTTACTGGCAATCGTTTCAAGAGTCCTGGTGGATGTGGTCCCTACCGTTATAATACGTCCTCCCTTTGCTTTCACATCGTTCAGAAGACGGGCCGTCCCCTCAGATACCTGATAGAACTCAGCATGCATATCATGTTCCTCGATGGTATCGACAGAAACCGGTCTGAATGTACCAAGTCCCACATGCAGGGTAATAAACGCAATATGTACACCTTTCGCTTTCAGTTCTTCCAACAGTTCTTCCGTAAAGTGAAGTCCTGCAGTCGGAGCTGCGGCTGATCCTCTTTCCTTTGCAAAAACAGTCTGGTAACGGTCCTGTTCTTCCAATCGCTCCCTGATGTATGGAGGCAGGGGCATTTCACCCAATTCATCAAGAACCTCATAAAAGATCCCTTCATATTGGAATTCAAGCATTCTCCCACCATGTTCTTTCAAGCCAACACAGGTTGCTTTTAACTTTCCGTCCCCAAAGATGATCTCTGTGCCGACGCGAATCCGTTTGGCGGGCTTCACGAGAGTTTCCCACTGATCACCCTCTTCTTGTTTCAAAAGGAGCACTTCTATATTGGCACCCGTATCTTCTTTTTGTCCAAAAAGGCGTGCGGGTAATACTCTTGTATCGTTTAAAACGAGGCAATCCCCTTCGTTCAGTAAATCGATGATATTCTTAAATTGCAGATGCTCAATGGATCCATCCTTCTTATCTAATGCCATCAATCTGCTCTCCGAACGATTCTCTAATGGCGTCTGCGCAATGAGTTCTTCAGGTAAATGAAAATCAAAATCTTCTACTTTCACAATTTGTCACCCAGCTTACATAAATCTCACCCATGAATCCTATTTGAATCGTCCAATGATATAAAAGACAACGGAAAGTATAACACTTAACAGAATAGAAGTCATAAGTGGAAAATAAAATGTTGTATTTTCTTTTTTAATGATAATGTCTCCAGGAAGCTTACCAATTTTGATGAATTGCATGAGGAATCCGATCATAAGAATGATTCCACCTATAATCATGAGTAATTTTCCCGTCAATTGTCCGGCACCTCCAATTGGAAATGGTCATATACAAGATGTGTCACAACCCTTCCCCTTGGCGTTCGTTGGATAAATCCGATCTGCAGAAGGTAAGGCTCGTAGACATCTTCAATCGTGTGTGACTCTTCGCCTATACTTGCAGCGATCGTATCAAGCCCTACCGGTCCCCCCCTGAAGCGTTCAATGATTCCTTTAAGGAGCTTATGATCGATATGATCCAGGCCAAGCTTGTCCACTTGAAGGAGTTCAAGGGCTTCCCGGGAGAGGGTGGTGGTAATATCCCCATTGCTCTTCACCTGAGCAAAATCCCTCACCCTCCGCAATAATCGATTGGCAATCCGGGGGGTTCCCCTCGATCTCCGGGCCAATTCTTCAGAGGCAGCAGGTTCGATTCTGGTATTTAGAATCGCCGCTGTCCGTTGAACAATTTCATTCAGCTGCTCTTCATTATAATATTCCAATCGGCATAAAACTCCAAATCGATCACGCAGCGGGGCTGATAAAGCACCGGCGCGTGTCGTTGCTCCCACCAATGTGAATGGGGGAAGATCTAAACGGACAGACCGCGCACTTGGACCGTTCCCGATCACAATATCCAAACAAAAGTCCTCCATCGCCGGATATAGAACTTCTTCAATGGCCCTCGGCAAACGATGAATTTCATCGATAAACAACACATCCCCGGGTTCGAGTGCTGTCAGAACGGCAGCTAAATCCCCAGGTCTCTCGATGGCAGGCCCCGATGTAGTGCGGAGGTTCACACCCATCTCATTTGCGATGACTGCGGCAAGGGTCGTTTTACCCAATCCGGGTGGACCGTATAGGAGTACATGATCCAGGGTTTCCTGACGCATTTTTGCCGCTTCAATGAAAACCTCAAGATTATGCTTTACTTTATCTTGCCCAATATATTGTTTTATTGTCTGGGGACGCAGGGAATATTCAAAAGAATCTTCATTTAACTCCGATTCCCCCGATACGATTCTATCTTCCATTTAGACTTCCTCCTTTTATTTCAATAGGAGCTGAAGAGCTTTTCTGATGATTTCGTCTGATGTATGCCCTTCCCCTTTTAACTTTGGAGTGATCTTCTTGATTTCCCGTTCAGAGTAGCCCAGTGCCTTAAGAGCAAGAATCGCTTCGTCAAAGGCCTCGTCCTTACCAGTGGACACTCCGGCTTCCTCGGGATCCGAGAATAAGCTTGGAAAATAATCAGGCACAACATCCTGAAGCTTCCCTTTCAAGTCAAGGATCATTTGACGTGCTGTCTTCTTCCCTACACCGGGAAACTTTGTCAGAAAGCTCTCATTCTCTTCTTCAATGGCCGTGATCACCTGTTGAGGGGCTCCTGAGGCTAAAATCGCCAACGCCCCCTTCGGACCGATTCCTGAAACATTTAATAGTTTCATAAACAGCAATTTCTCTTCAATCGCCAAAAAACCGTAAAGGGCAATAAGATCTTCACGAACATGCTGATATGTAAAAATCTGAATCTCTTGATTTTGATATTTCGAATAAACAAACGGATTTGCCGTATACAGCTGGTACCCGATGCCATTATTCTCCACTACCACATACTCAGGACCAACCTGACTGACCGTCCCTTTTATATATTCATACATACTTTTCTCTCCCTATAAAAAATGCGCAGGCGGCTTGTTTAGCCCCGACAAGCATAAGATGAATGGACCAGGAAGGCGGTTTTTTGCCTTCATGGACCATTTAGCTTATGACCTCGAGGGGCTAGCCGCCGGAGCTGGACTATAAAATGCGCAGGCGGCTTGTTCAGCCACGACAAGCATAAGATGAATGGACCAGGAAGGCGGTTTTTTGCCTTCATGGACTGTTTAGCTTATGACCTCGAGGGGCTAGCCGCCGGAGGTGAATGATCAAAATGCGCAGGCAACTGATCCCCACGCATAAAAAGTCATATAAAACCTATTGTATCATACCACTCTTTCCTGTGGTCGGAAAGAGTGACCTATAGAGAAACACCTGTTCTTATTTTAACAGATTAAACCTGAATTGGGCAGAGAAAAATCCAATATAAAAACCAGTGGCGATCCCACTGGTTTGTACTGTTATTTAGGAACCGAGTATGGTTTAAACTGTTCAAGGACCTCTTCATATTCCTGCTTTGACTTTATAGGGATGCCATTCACTAAGTCATCATGGCGCTTGCTTTCAAGTTTCTCTATATCAATCTGAAAGAAAGACTGAATGATCTCTGCCTGCCCCGGTTTTCCATTAAAAATAGAAAGAACACCATTGTCAGAGATGCCGAAATATCCATTTGATTTTAATAACGGGGAAATGTCATCCATCCGTTTTTGAAAGACGATTTCGTCATCTGTCATATCCATGAGCTGCCAATCTTCATATGCAGCCCAGAAATCTTCCATGCTCCAAATCGTTTCCTGTACGATTTCCTCACTCACTTCACCATCAAGATATACTCTCTCAAGTATTACTGTGACCGTGTGGGCAGATGTTACCTCTGCAGGCGTTCCGTTCAACTCCTCAAGAGATCCCCCATCAGCAGCCTGCTTCTCTTCTGAATAAAAGAATGTGAAGTAAAAAGCACCTATTAACAACATCACCATAAACACGATTCGAACCTTAATCGTCATCGTGATCACCTCGAAATTTTTATGTAACAATCTATCCAATAGTCTTGCCAAACCCTGTTAAGAATATCCAATCCTTGACGAATTTTTTGAGGTATATTTCTTTAAGAAGTCAAATTCCCCCAGTACAAAAAAAGAAGACTACCAAAGAGATTGTACTCTTCAAGTAGTCTACCCTTCATTACTCGTTCATTCGGTTCTTTACTGACTTGAACATATCGTGCATATCAAAGTTGATTCCTTCTCTTGGTCCGCCGTCACGCAAATCGTTGTCAATGTTTCTGACCCGGCTGAACGTCCCTTCATCGGTCACAACCGAAACCGTTCTTCCATGAAGATAAGGCTGTACGGCTTTTTTCACCCGTGCTTTCGTTTCCTCAACTTTGCTGTGGTCATCGAGTTCTACAGCGATGAGGACGTCGGAACCGTATGCAACAGCACGAACGTCGCTGACATTTCTCACTTTACCGGTAACATCACCGATTTTCTCGGCTAAGTCCCCTTCGTATGCTGTATAATAGGATCTCTTCGCATTTCGTGTATTATCGTCAAGATGTCCATGGTAGTTCGCATCACCGTGGCTCGCTCGACCGTCTTGTGCCAAGAAATTCTCATCATATTTTGCAAGTGGACTTGAAGGGTTTTTAGGATTTCCATTCTCATCTCTTACTTGAAGGAATTCCCGCTTCTTTTGACGGATATCCTGTCCCTCTCTCCCCACAGAGTGGTCGTACATCTCTGTCAGGGGTCCGTCCCTCTGGTCTTCCTTATCCCCGCCGTGGCCTTCGTTTGAATAGAAGCCGAGGGGTTCGTAAGAGTCTGTGTAGCGATCCTGGGCTTCTTCTTCACCATTACAAGCTGCAAGGCCCAGCGTCATGACGGCTGTCAATGGTACCATGAATAATCGTTTATTCAATGGTGATTCCTCCTTCAACCCAATACTCGAGCATATTATGTGCTCACCATTAGGTTGTGAAAGGGGCTCACCTTTCATTCGGGTCAATGATTGGAGACATCTCCTACAATTGGGTATTGATCCTTTTCACTTCACCATGCAGCTCTTGATTGAATTGCATCCTTCTGGGAAATTGGTCAAGGGTCAAATGGGTTAAGTAATTCCACACACGTTGTTTATAGTATTGATCCTCACGTATGAAACGATTCCATTCACGAAACACATCCGAAGGGTACATGAGACCAAGATAGAAGACCAGCTCATTCTCATATGCCTGGAACGGTGCCATTCGCTTCAGGTCACCCAAAGACCAATTTAAATACGGTAAAATACGGTTGCAAAACTGCAGGTCGTCTGTCATTTCTGCGGAATGTGACATTAAATCAAAGTCAATCATATACACGATTCCGTTTTGACCTCTTAAGAAATTATGATGGGCTACATCTCCGTGGGTGATGCATTTCCCATTCTCCCCGAGTTCGATTGTTTTCAATTCCTTCAGCGCCCATTTCCCCCATTCCAAATACGTATAAAGATAATAAGGTTGAATGAACGCTTGCAAATAGGGGAGATTATATTGAAACTGGGCCATTCGTTTTTTCCATTTTTTCAGCCATCTGTATCTGGGAATCTCCATTGTCCATGTGGCGTTGATCCGCTTCGTTACCGAATGGAATTTTTTCAGGACCATCCATGCATCTATCCTGTCATTTGGATGATCATAGCTGATGGATCGGGAAGTTTCCAACCAGGCTGTTATGCCGATTGCAGATCCTTCAAACAGAAGTATCTCCCGTGAATGAATGGGATGAAAGGGCAGGACATGATAAAACTTCTCTTTTAACAAGGCTGAAGTCAGCCGTTCCTGTTGCAGGAATCTCAGTTGATTGGGAAACCGTTTCACAAACCATTTTCTTCCATGACTCTTCAGCTTCCATTTTCCTTCTTTTAGCATTTTCAGGGATGCTCCGGGATCGTTTAACTTATATTGTAAAAAAGAAAGGAGACGATGTGAATAATCGTCCCCCCCGTACATGCATGTTAGCCTTCAAAGTCATCGTCATTTAAGTTAGGCATGGAAAAGGCTCTCGCCCCATACATTCCCTGTGGCATGCCCATTCCCTGACCTTGAGGCCCCATCGGCATTCCTTGACCAGGCATTCCCTGCCCCATCATTCCCGGTCCATATCCGTATGGTTGTTGCTGCATTCCTTGAGGCATTTGTTGTGGCATCTGCTGGTGCATCATGGGATGATGCATCATTTGTCCATACTGGGGTGCACCACATCCGCAATCACCTTGATCGCTTGCTCCCATTACTCCACTCGGCTGACCCATCGGCATCTGGCCTCCCATTTGGGCTCCCATCACGCCACTTGGTTGACCCATTGGCATCTGGCCTCCCATCTGGGCTCCCATTACTCCACTCGGCTGACCCATTGGCATTTGATATCCATTCATCATTGGTGAAGACGGTGACTCTTCAGCCATTGCACCCTGTACTTGACCTCCCGGCCCCATCGGATACCCACCCGGCATTCCTCCTTGGAACCCAGGTCCAGGCATGACAGGGGAGACCGGATAACAGTTTTGAGGATACATCATAGCCGGCGATGCCTGTTGTGGCATCTGAACGGATGGATAATCTTTCTCTTCAGACACACCCATTACACCGTTTGGCTGACCCATTGGCTGCTGCATTGGTTGCTGCATCGGCTGCTGCATCGGCATTTGCATCGGCATTTGACCGTGCGGCATATATGGCATGACAGAGGATGATTCTTCATCATATCCCATTTGTGGCATCATTGGCATCTGCTGCATTCCGGGCATCGTAGAAGCCCCCCTGTACCGCGCTTCCAGGTCCCATTGGCATTCCTTGACCCATCGGCATTCCGTATCCTCCCGGTTGCATGCCTCCCCCATACGGAGCTCCGTAGCCGGGCCCCGGCATGACAGGTGATACAGGTACGCAGTTATTCGGATTATAATACATAGGCTGTGTGTTCCCTCCTTGTGGTTGTGTTGGCATTTGTAAGCTTTCTTCTTTCTGAACACCTTGAACGGCTTCTTGCTTCGGTTTTGGTTTTGGTTTTGGTTTTGGCTGTTCTTTCGCTTTTGGAAGTACATTGGTAGGTTTAGGCGGCGTTTGAGGTTTTGGTTTTGGCTTCGCTTGCTGCATCGGTTTCTGCATCGGCTTCTGCATTTGCATATTCGCCATATTCATCATGTAGTAATTGTTTATATCGATTTCAGGCACTACTGGTTGAGGCATTTTAGGTGCAAATGGCTTTTGTGCTTCTTTCGGCTTTTCTTTCTTTGGCTCTTCGACTGGCATGGCCATAGGCTTCTGCTCCTTGAACGGATGCTCGGCTTTAGGCATCTCCTTCTTAGGCATTTCCTTGGAACCGTATTTGATTTGTGTCTCTTTCTTTACGGATCCGCCTGTAGTAGGCACTTTAATTTTCATGCCAGGCATGATCATATCAGGGTTCGATAGCTGGGCATTCATCTGTTTCAACTCTTCGAAATTCACGCCGTATTTCTTGGCGATTTTCCAAAGAGTATCCCCTTTTTGAACAATATGGATTTTCACTCTTTTTCCCTCCTCAGGCATAAGTCTATATATCCTATGACAACATAGGCAAATTGCTATTCATCTACATAAAAACTTATGAGGCACCAGAAAAAAATATACCGTCTCAGGAATCGAGACGGTATATTTCAGCTTGTATCTTTTGTTGCTTCTTTGCACTAGGCACGGGTCAACATGCGTTCCAATGCAAGAATCGCATGTTTGGAAACATCACCATCCACTTTGATGATATTTTGAGGAATTCCCTCGATAATTTTTTCCAATGACCATAGAAGATGTGGTAAATCGATTCGATTCATCGTCAAGCATGGGCACATGTACGGATTCAGCGACACAATCTTCTTATCCCGATGTTGGTTCATGAGACGCTTTACAAGATTCATTTCAGTGCCGATTGCCCAGGACGATCCCGGAGGAGCATCCCTGACCGTTTCGATAATATATTTCGTGCTTCCATTAAAATCCGATTTCTCCACCACTTCACGACGGCATTCAGGATGAACGATAATCTTCATGTCAGGATGATTCTTTCTGACATCCTCTATATTTTTCTCTGTGAAATTTTCGTGTACGGAACAGTGCCCCTTCCACAGGATCACTTTCACTTTATCAGTGTCCCCATCATGGATCAGCTCATTCTGAATAGGATCCCATACTGCCATTTCATTTAAGGAAACGCCAAGATCTGCCGCTGTGTTTCGCCCTAAATGCTGGTCGGGCAGGAAAAGGATCCGCTCCTTCTCACCTAATGCCCATTCCACCATTTTATGGGCATTCGATGATGTAACCGTCGCCCCCCCGTTCTTTCCGACAAAGCTCTTGATGGCTGCGGTTGAATTGACATACGTAAGAGGGATAATCGTGTCACCGAATCGCTCCATCAGTTTAGTCCATGCCTTTTCTGTCTGATAAATATCCGCCATATCCGCCATGGAACAACCAGCCCTCATGTCTGGCAGAATAACGTCCTGATGATCGTCTGTCAGGATATCCGCCGTTTCCGCCATAAAATGGACACCGCAGAAAACAATGTACTCAGCCTCTTTATTCCTGGCGGATATTTGAGCGAGTTGAAGCGAATCGCCAACGGCATCGGCAAATTGGATCACTTCGTCTTTTTGATAATGATGCCCAGGAATAAAAAGCTTATTTCCTAACCGGCGCTTTATTTCCCTCACTCTGTTTTCCATCTCTTCTATTGATAACGTTGTAATCGATTCAGGCAGTACCCCCGAATCTTTTGTTAATTCATCCAGTAACCCCATGTTCATACCCCTTTCCCTATTCCGACTCTCGCGCTGATGTCAAGTGATTTCACGGAATGTGTCAAGTACCCGAGGGAGATGTAGTGAACTCCTGTATCCGCATAAGAACCAAGACTCTCCCTCGTGATCCCTCCAGACGCTTCTGTCACGATATGAGAAGGTACAAGCTTCATCCATTCCCTAATTGTTTCTGCGGCACAGTTATCGAACATGATGACATCTGCGCCGCTTTCGATCGCTTCCATTAACTGTTCTTTCGTTTCGATTTCCACTTCCACTTTCACCATATGACCGATTTTACTTTTTACTGCTTTGACAGCATTCGTTATCGATCCAGCGAATGAAATGTGATTATCTTTCAGCATGACGGCATCATAAAGACCATTTCTGTGATTGAATCCCCCACCTGTCCTGACAGCATATTTCTCCAGCATCCTGAGTCCCGGCGTGGTTTTCCGGGTATCACATAACCTCACTCCGGTGCCCTTCACCTGCTCTACAGCCCTGTAAGTTTCCGTAGCAATGCCGCTCATGCGCTGGATCAGATTAAGTACGACCCGCTCAGCCTGGAGAAGTTCCCCCATCGGTCCGCTGATCTCAGCAATCCGTTGTCCTGATTCCACTTCTTCCCCATCTTCAGTAAACACTTCCACTTGAATAGAAGGATTGATCAGGCGAAATCCTTGTTCAATCACATCCCTTCCACAAAACACACCGCTCTCTTTCATTTGAAAGGTAAAGCATCCTTCATCGCCTTTTCTGAATAACATCCCTGAAGATAGATCTCCGTCACCGAGATCCTCCTTGTAAAATTCTTCAAGCATAGATTTTAGTTTCATTTTGTTCATGAAATTCCACCCTCAATCGCCCGTCTTGGTTTAGTAAAATCACGTTTCTTTTAAGCCAATCATCCTCTTCCAGAGGATAATCCGATCGAATATGCCCTCCCCTGCTCTCCGTCCGCAATAAGGCGGACTGAGTGACAAGCAGGCTGACGATCCACATGAAATACAAGTGGATCTCGTCACGGGAATTGAACTCAATATGTTCATGAAAGGTGAGGGGTTGTGCTCTTAACCAATTCAACTGGGCAGTGAGCCCTTTTCCCCCCCGGATGATCCCTACATGGTTCATCATCTTTCCTTTTATTTCAGATGACTGAAAAGAAATAACCGCAGCCTTCCCGACATCTTTAACCGATTCAGTACAGGGGTGGAAAAAGGAGGATGCATGGGTAACACCTTTTTGAATCAAGTAGTTACCCAGACGCTCTCCGAACACCAATCCTTCAAGCAATGAATTACTGGCAAGTCGATTCGCCCCGTGAATCCCGGTACAGGCAACTTCTCCAATTGCATACAGCCTGGGGATATTGGTTCTGCCCACATGATCGGTCACCACCCCGCCCATGATGAAATGACATCCCGGCGATACAGGGATCAGCCCTTCTTCCATTGAGATGCCATGTTTTCTGCATAGGGAGGAAATGGAGGGGAACTTTTGTTGAAAGTCTCTTATTCTACGAATGTCTAAAAACACGTCTCTTCCCATTTGACGTTCTTTAAAGATGCTTTCAGCCACAATGTGACGGGATGCAAGTTCAAGGAGAGGATCCACACCATCCATGATCCGTTCACCGCGTTCATTTACAAGGAGTGCACCTTCCCCCCTTACTGCCTCTGATATAAGACCGCATGTTTCCCCGTCCTTCCAAAGCAGGGTGGGATGAAATTGAATGAATTCCATATCCGCTAGCTTAGCCCCGGCAAGAAATGCAAGAGCCATACCATCCCCTGTAACGGCAGGATGATTGGACGTGGCAGAATACAATCCGCCCACCCCTCCTGTAGCAAGCACAACATGGGGAGCATAATAAGACCGGACGGCATTGGTCTTATCCTTTGTTTTCACACCACAACAGTGGCCCCTCTCATCTTTGATAAGCTCCCACACCATCTCCCCTTCCATAAACTGGACTTTTTCTTTAGAAAGGGTGCTGACCAAATGGTTGACTAGAAACTTACCGGTCTGGTCTCCCCCGCTGTGCAGGATCCGATTTTGACTGTGTGCCCCCTCTATCCCAAGGGAAAGGGTCCCATCGGCTTCTCGATCGAAAGGTGCCCCTTCCTGGACTAGGGACTCGACGATTCTTCTTCCATCCACTATCAGTCTGGTTACACTTTCCTCATCCTGATGGTAGCGGCCGGCTTCCAATGTATCTGTATAATGAGCAAGAACTGAATCCTTTATCCCTAAAGGAGCAGCAATCCCACCTTGAGCAAGAAAAGAATTTCCACTTATGATTTTATCCTTTGTGATAATCATCACATAAAAATGATCTTGAAGTTGGCGTGCCAGTTGTAAAGCGGCAACGCCACTTCCGACAATCAAAATATCGGTTTTTTCCATCAAAAACCCTCCTGATTATTTACAGGTGTCTTGACACATATATTTACACATATTTAAACTAATGACAAGAGTTTTTTACGAGACTCCTATATTCAGACTATTATAAAAAAAAGGCAGGTTACATGATGTACTATTTTGATTACGCCGCTACGACTCCTGTAGGTGCAGAAAGTTTACAGGTGTTTCAAACAGTCAGTGAGGAATTCTGGGGTAATCCGAGCAGTCTCCATGATACAGGTGGGAAAGCACAACATTTACTGACCACATGCAGAGAGAAGTTGGCAGGAATGCTCCAGGTACCCTCCAAGGGAATCCATTTCACCTCCGGGGGGACGGAAGGCAATCATCTGGCCCTCTCCACACTGGCACTAAGTACTGAAGGGAAAGGGAAACATGTCATCATAGGAGGGGCAGAACATTCCTCTCTTCATTCCTCAGCCTCTTTCCTTGAGCAATTGGGCTTTACCGTTTCAAAAATCCCATTCACTCCTCAGGGGTTCATTGATCTGGTTAAACTGGAAGAATCCATATCAGATGAAACGACTGTTGTGAGCATCGGACTTGTCAATGGAGAAATTGGAACGATCCAGCCCATCCGTGAAGTAAGTAATCTATTGAGGAACCGTGATATTTTGCTTCACAGTGACATGGTTCAAGCATTCGGAAAAATAGATATGACTGAATTCACTTCCATCGTAGACAGCTTCACCCTTTCATCTCATAAAATTTACGGACCAAAAGGAGTAGGCGCCCTATACATTAATCCAGACCTTGATATCCGACCTATGATCCCGGGACAGACACACGAGGACGGTTTCAGGGGAGGCACGGTGAATCTGCCGGGAATAGCAGGATTCATAACCGCAGCAAGCCTGTGTTATGATTCACTTTCAACTCCTCATTATCATCGGGTCAGACACCATTTCATATCCAGATTGGAGGAACTTCTCCCTGGCTCCTACACTCTGTATGGGGGAGACTCTGAAGAACAGCTTCCACACGTAATCGGTCTGGGTATCCACGGGGTCGAGGGACAGTGGCTCATGCTTGAATGCAATCGCAGGGGGATGTGCATTTCCACCGGCAGTGCGTGCGGGTCAGGGGCAGAGTCTAAAACCCTTGTCAGCATGGGTGTTGATCAGAGAGCCGGAAAAGAATTCATCCGGATTTCATTCGGAAAGGATACAGAAGAAGAACAGGTGGAGAAGCTCGTACACACGATATATGATATCCATACAGCCCATGTATCTTCCTTAACTTGAAGAACGAGTTGTGGTATGATTTCCTATATCAACCGGGGACGGAGGAGATACATTTGACAGGAAAAAAAATCCTTGGGGATGAGAGAAGACAATGGATCCTTGATAAATTAATGACCAATCAGGCGCCCATAACAGGAGGGGACCTCGCTAAACAGACGAATGTCAGCCGTCAAGTCATCGTGAGTGACATTACACTGCTGAAAGCGAAAGGTGAACCCATCATTGCAACGAGCCAGGGCTATTTATATATGCCCATTTCCAATCAGGACACCATGATTGAACGCACTGTTGCCTGTCAGCATCGGCCTGAACGGTCGGAAGAAGAGCTTTTTTTACTTGTCGACCATGGTGTGACCGTTAAAGATGTAAAAATCGAACACGGGGTATACGGAGATTTGACAGCTTCCATTATGGTCTCAAACCGTAAAGAGGTAGAACAATTCATGAAGAAGATCGAAGACACAGGAGCTTCGTTCTTATCAGAGCTGACCGATGGTGTCCATTTACATACTATAATGGCCCCGACGGAAGAAACATTGGAGAAAGCAGAACGTGCCCTTCAGGAAGCAGGCTTCCTGATTCAATCACAATAGAAAAAAGGCAGATTTCCTTGAAATCTGCCTTTTTTCTCATTAATCCAATAAATATGAAGAATACGTGCCAATCATTTTCACTGCACACCCAAGGGCTTCCATTTCGCTGATTGCTCCAGGCAGAAGGACATCATCCAATCCATGAGCCACATCAATCAGGAAGAAATAGTCCCCTAAACCTGTTTTCAGCGGTCTGGATTCAATTTTACTTAAGTTCAATTGCCTCCAGGCAAAAGTCGATAATACCTGATGAAGCGCCCCTGAACGATCCTTCGGAAGAGTCACCATCAAGGTCGTCTTCTCCATGCTCTTTTCCTGTGAGAGCGACAAAGGATGTGCCTTTTTATGCAAAACGATAAACCTTGTATGGTTATAGGCAAAGTCATGAATATTTTCATGAAGGATCGTTAAACCGTATTTTTCGGCTGCCAGTTCGTTTCCGATTGCCCCAAGAAACGACCCGGGATTCTCACTTATGAATTTAGCAGCAGCTGCCGTACTCGTCGTCTGCTCGAGAGGCACCCCACGGAATTGCTTATGTAGAAATTTATGACACTGTGCCAATGCGTGGGAATGAGAAAGGACTTTCTCGACGGTTTTCTCACTGTCATCCCACTTCGGGTGAATCATCATATGCTGTTGAATCGCCGACGTCAGTTCGGCGACGATGGCTAAATCCGCCTCATGGAACAGATAATCGACTGTAATATGTACCGAGCCTTCCAGGGCATTTTCCAGTGGGACAACGGCATAATCCACTTCATTCTCTATCACTGCTTCAATGCAATCGGGAATGGTGACGTACGACACGGTATCCTGGTCTTTGAATGCCTTCTTGACTGCCAGGTCTGTAAAGGAAGCCTCGGGTCCTAAATACGCAATTTTCACTCTGATCTTCCTCTCACTCTCACCAAAATATTATTTGAACATTCTAACATGTATAAGGTCAAAGCGGAAGAGTTTATTTTTGAAAGCAGAAAATCTAAAAAAAGAAGCATCAGGCTCCTGAACCCAATACTTCTACTTTTTCTACAAATTCCAATCGTCTCAGCTTGGAAAGCAGATCTTCCAATCCGATGGTCAAGTCTGTCACATTCAGTGATAATGTGACATTCGCTCTTCCCTGCAAGGGGATCGTCTGATGGATCGTTAAAATATTGCATCCATGCTTGGCCGTTTCCCCAAGTAAATGTGACAGTGTTCCAGAACGGTCTTCCAGATGAAAGAACAGTGTGATGATTCTTTCCTTCACCACCGTATGAAAAGGAAACACGGTATCACGATATTTATAAAAGGCACTCCGGCTTAAATCAACCCGATGAACGGCTTCCCATACGGAATCCGCCTTGCCCCTTTCAATCAATTCTTTCGCATCCAGGGTTTTCTTCATTGCTTCGGGCAGCACGTCTTCACGGACTAAATAAAACTTGCCCTCTTGAAATTTTTTCCCCAATGACTATTCCTCCAATTTTCTGGCTGCAGAGGTCATGGGCAAAGACTATGCCTCTGTGAAAACCTCTTCGCTTTCTATTGTAGAGCGATGCCGGCACATATAGGCCGGCATCGCTCTTTTTGTTTGAAATAGGTGAAGGACGAAACTCAATCGACAAATTCGAATTCATATTTCAACAAGCGGATCGTGTCGCCGTTTTCGGCACCACGCTCACGAAGGGCTTCATCCACACCGTAAGAACGGAGCTGCCTTGCGAAACGTCTCGTCGAATCTTCACGTGAGAAATCCGTCATCTTGAATAATCTCTCAATTTTTGCACCGCTGACAACGAATGTGCCATCAGGATCACGTGTGATTTCGAATTCTCTTTCTTCCTCTTCGTGTTTGTAAACAACACGGTGAATTCCAGTTTCCTCTTCTTCATGGATAGGGAATTCTTCTGTCGTTTCCACCTTATCCGCAACGGCATATAAAAGCTCACTCAGCCCGTGGCGCGTAACAGCGGAAATCGGGAATACAGGGAAATCTTCCTCCAGTTTTTCTTTGAAGACCTTAAGGTTTTCCTCAGAATCAGGCATGTCCATCTTATTGGCAACAATGATTTGTGGGCGCTCCGTTAAACGGAGATTGTACTGCTTTAACTCCTCATTGATGGTCAGATAATCCTCGTAAGGATCTCTTCCTTCCATTCCACTCATATCGATCACATGGACAATGACCCTCGTACGTTCAATATGACGCAGGAATTGGTGACCGAGACCAACGCCTTCGTGTGCCCCTTCTATCAATCCAGGAAGGTCGGCCATGACGAAACTTCTTCCATCACCGGTTTCAACCATACCTAAATTCGGGACGATTGTGGTGAAATGGTACGAAGCAATCTTAGGCTTCGCAGCTGAAACGACAGAAAGCAATGTGGATTTTCCGACGCTCGGGAATCCAACGAGTCCAACATCTGCAAGCAGCTTAAGTTCCATGACGATATAGCGCTCTTGTCCCGGCTCGCCTTTTTCAGAAAGCTCAGGGGCTGGATTCGCAGGTGTGGCAAATCGGGAATTCCCTCTGCCACCGCGACCACCTTTTGTAATCACGGCACGCTGTCCATGCTGAACGAGGTCGGCAATGGTTTCACCTGTATCATCATCCTTTACGACTGTTCCAGGCGGAACCTTGACAACCATATCCTCCGCATTGCGGCCATGCTGATTCTTGCTCATCCCGTGCTCTCCACGGGGTGCCTTGAAATGGCGCTGGTATCGGAAATCCATTAACGTCCGTAAGCCTTCATCCACTTCGAAAATGACGTCTGCACCGTGTCCGCCATCTCCTCCGGCCGGACCACCTTTCGGTACATATTTCTCGCGACGGAAGGCAACCATACCGTTTCCGCCGTCACCGCCTTTTGTGTAAACCTTGACCTGATCTATAAACATAGTTTCACTCCTAACTTATCCGTGCAACCGATGAATCAGCACCCTGATGTCAGGCTGCTATCCAGCGGTCACATGAATGACAAGAACCTCTTCTTCGAGCTGTTCTATTTCTATATTTTCTCCGTTTGTTTGTTGATTCCTGATCCAGTCTTCTACAACGTTTGTACTCTTTAGTATACCTGTGAAATCAAATATAAAACGGGATTGTTCTTTTGTAATGTCCAGTAGGATGGATAATTGATTCTCTGCATTGTTCATTACATTTGATTCAAGGAATTCCAGAAACTCCTTGCACCAGTCTTGGAGCCTTCCGTCTTCAAGCCCGTGTGATGACTCTATTTGAAGCACTTCAAAATCCAGTTTAATCAAATGTCTTGACCAATTATATGTTAATATCCACTCTGCCAATAATGGAAGTTTTAAATTACAAAGCTTAGATTCATTTTGTGCCACGAGAACCATTTCCTCGATCACCTGCTTCGCACGCTCCACACGGCCGAGGTCCAGATTCCCTTTAATTAATTGCAGATCGTTCATCCAGTCGTGCCTGGCATGCCTCAGCGCCTCGACTACACCCCAATTTTCGCTCATAATCTAACTCCTATACTATAAGTGCTTACCTGTAAGTATATCAAAGATGGGACACGTCCGTATATTGTTTCTGTAAAATTGGTTGGTGTGAATGAAATCCTGGTTGGATACGGGATTTTGAGCACTTTGAAGAGAATTCCTCAAATTTGAAAAGAAATGGTCCATAATTGAAAAAACCTTTGTCACATCTGTTTTTTCAGGTTAATACAACGATCTCCAATAAAAATAAAACTCTAACCGAAAGTCGGTTAGAGTTTTCGTTAAAGATATGCGATTAAGCTTCATTCGCAACTGGGTATACGCTCACTTTTTTCTTGTCACGACCCATGCGTTCGAAACGAACAACACCGTCGGTCTTAGCGAAAAGTGTATCGTCGCCACCACGGCCGACGTTTAGGCCTGGATAAATCTTCGTACCGCGTTGACGGTAAAGAATGGATCCACCCGTAACCATTTGACCGTCTGCACGCTTAGCACCAAGACGCTTTGCAATAGAGTCACGACCGTTTTTAGTCGAACCTACTCCTTTTTTAGACGCAAAAAACTGAAGGTCTAATCTTAACATCTGTTCCACCTCCTACTTTTTGAAGGTTATTTTAATAAAATCACTGTAGTCTCTTTCAATCGTTTGGAGGCTGATAAGCATGCTGTTTAACAGCAGCTGAATCTTGCCCTCTGTTTCTTCCGGAAGGTCATCAGGGATGACACAGCGAAGAAATCCACCATCAGCGGATTGCTCGATGGACGGTTCAACACCGGTCAATGCCATAATGGCATTGATGCTGCCGAATGAAACAGCAGAAGCACCTGCACAAACAATGTCTTGCCCATGTTCGGCAAAATCAGCATGTCCATCCATGGAGAAAGAACGGATTCTTTCTTTGGAGGAACGCTCTACGTAAACATTAATCATGATATCACGCCTTACGCGTTGATTGTGTCAATGACAACTTTAGTGTAAGGTTGACGGTGACCTTGCTTACGACGGTAGTTCTTTTTCGCTTTGTATTTGAATACTACAAGCTTTTTCGCGCGGCCTTGTTTTTCAACTTTCGCTGTTACAGTAGCTCCATCCACTAATGGACTTCCTACTTTCACATCGTCACCACCAACGAATAGAACTTTGTCAAACGTTACCGTATCGCCTTGTTCTGCGTTCAGCTTTTCGATGTAGATTGCTTGACCAGCTTCTACACGGATTTGCTTACCACCTGTTTCGATAATTGCGTACATAATCGCACCTCCTTATAAACTCAGACTCGCCAATGACAGGTGATGGATTGCTCCACACTTATGTACCTGTAATGTGCGGTTGTAGCACGGGTGCTACAATCAATAACATTAGAATCCTATCATATAATTCGATGGACTGTCAATAACATTTAAGAAAATCATATCATCTTTGTGATCCGGTAATAAGGATGATCGTGGATCATTTCCTTTATGTTAATCTTTTTGTTTAACGCTTTTTCGAGTCTCTGAAGATGGATGTGCTGTGCACCTGCGAAAACAGTTGCCACATCATGGGTTGCTTCCACTTCAATCTCTGAGCATTCCATGCCCTCAGATTCCCACAGCTCCCGTTCAAGTTCGAAGGCCATCGTCTCAGGACTCCTTTCCCTCCCCGTACCTTTACATACCGAGCATGGACGTGTCAAGTAGGCAGCCAGTGGCTGACGGGTCCTCTTCCGCGTCAGTTCAAGGATCCCAAGGGGAGTGAACCCGACAATCGTCGTACGCTGCCGATCTGACCTTAGAGCGTCATAGAGTGCAGCCTGCACTTCCTTCCGGTGACTGTCTTTCTTCATATCGATGAAGTCGATCAGGATCATTCCGCTTAAATTGCGCAGGGTCAGCTGTTTTGCCATTTCTTTTGCCGCAAGCTTGTTCGTTTGGAGGATGGTTTGCTCTAAATCATCTTTCCCTGTGAACTTTCCGGAATTGACATCTACAACAACCATGGCCTCTGTGGCCTCAATGACAAGAAAGGCCCCGTTCTCAAGCCACACTATTTTTTTCAGGGCGTTCTCCCATGCGGCATACACATCATAATGCTTGAAAATATTTTCGTTCCCCTGATAGAGTTCGAAACTCCAGCTTTCCTTCACTCCATCTCCACTCATTTCCTCCATCTGAAGAAGGGTATCATACTCGTCAAAGACAATCCTCCCGGCCTCTCCTTTTTTCAGCTGTTCATGGAGGTCTTCATAGAAGCTGTCCTGCCTGGATAAGAGAGAAGGACATTTAGCCCTCAAGGACACCCTGTGCAGACTTTCATACCTTGACCGTAATGAGTCCAGTTCCCCCTGTAACTCCGCCTCCCTCACTTCAGCAGCACTCGTGCGCATCACGATGCCCTCTTCCGGCTGCTTCCACTCATTCCCCAAGCGCCTTAACACCTTTCTGCTTTCGTCACCCGCTTTTTTGGACACCGCCACATAATATCCTTGTGGCATATACACAAGATGCTCGCCTTTCAGTTCAACGACGGCAGACAACCTCGCGCCCTTCGTCCCTACCTCATCCTTGATGACCTGGACGATGATTTTTTGCCCTTCATGGACACACTTCCCAATGGGGATCGGATCATCTCCTGACTGATAGGCTTGTACATTTTGCGGAAAATCTTTTTCGTGCAGATATCCGTTTTTCCCCTGACCGAAATCAACGAACGCCGCACCCAGGCCTTTCTGGACCTTCACGACTCTCCCCAGGTAAATATTCCCCGTCAGGCTTTCCTCTCCAGGCTGATATGTATATAAACCAATGATTTCATTATGTGAACGGTACACCCATCGTTTTTCCCTGCTTTTACTATGAACAATGATTTCCTCCAAGACAGAAACCCCTTCCTTCAAGAACATCATAAGAAAAAAGGGTTGAATCCAACCCTTTTAATCAGTATGCCCTTACTTTATACAGTTCGTCTTCGTTCGTCAATAAAGGTAAAGGAGATCCTTCGTCTTGGCGGAGGTCATCTTCTCGGCGAAAAAGGCATGGAGGAGTTCATTCTCATCGAGTTTTCCCACTTCAACCCCTTTTTCGAAGACTACCAGGGGATGCTTCACTCCACGCTGGAACCTCTCCACCACCGTCATGATGGAATCTTCACTCTCAATGGGCAATGGCCGTAATTGAACAAATTGATGACTCTTTCCGTAATAACGCTCCATTAAAAACTTCATGAATGCATAACGTCTCTGTTTCCAGTCCACCCAAAGTGAAAAGTACAGAAAAGACAGAACGATCCACAGATTCAAGTGAAACGGGGCAGCAATGAGAACAATCATATGAAATAGCAATAGCAACCCAAAAGAAAAGAGAAGCGTGTACTCATACGCTCTCAAATAATTAAACTTTGTGGCCAGTAGTAACGAGATCAATTTCCCCCCCGTCCAACGGCCAGATGGGCAGAAGGTTAAATAGAAGTACCATCATATTTAATTGAAGAAACAGTAAGGACGTTTCCGGACTGATCACCTCCATGCTCATAAGTGCCCACCCTATGGCGATCATCCATATATGCTGCAGAGGGCCGGCCGCCACCACCCAGAATTCCTCCCGCAGTGAACGGTTTCCGTGCTCATCCATCTCTGCCACGCCGCCAAAGGGCAGGAGGGCGATCCTCTTGACCCTCCATGAAAAATACTGAGCCATCAATCCGTGCCCAAACTCATGAACGGAAATGATGATCAGGAGCAAGATCAATTCAAAGAAGTGTGCGGTCACAATCGCAATGGCGATGACCAGCCAAAGCAACGGATGAATGTAAAATTTTTTTTCAAAAGTGACATGATATTAGTCAAATGACATCACCTGTATCGGGTCGATAAACGAATCACCCATTTTTATCGCGAAATAAAATTCTCCTGAACCATCATTCTGACTGCTGCTGGAAACCTTGCCTACAAGAGATCCCTTCCCAATGGACTCATACTGTTTCACATCGATGCTTTCCAGGTGCCCATACCAGGATTCTGATTTGTCCGCATGTTGAATGACGACCGTGTTTCCGAGCTCTTCCTTCTTTCCTGCAAAGATAATCAAGCCCCCCTTCATAGCGGCTACATCTTCACCCAGTCCTGTCTCAAGCATGATGCCTTGTCCATTTGTTTTGAAATTTTCAACCACCTTCCCCGATGCAGGAATGGCGTATTCCGCACTCTGGGTAGAAGGTGAATCTTTTCCTGTATTACTCGTGGGCAATAAAGCCAACGGTTTACCGAATTGATCCTCATACCACGAGGAGATGGCGGCAAATTGGAACTCTGTTTCCATGGTTTTCGTGACAACCGATTTTGCCTCATCAAATGCAGGTGAAGGGCTTTTAAACATGATGGCTGTCACCAGTACCATGATTCCGGCGCCAAGAATTTTAAGCATAAAGGTTTCCTTTTTAAACAATGGATGAAATCCCTCAGGCGGGGGTCCACCCTCATAGCTTGTCTGACGCTCCACCCCGTACCGCTCTTCATCAGATGGAAGGAAGTATGAAGAGGTATGACCTGAATTCGACTTCTTTCGTTTCGCTATCCGCTTACGTATTTCATCCGCTCGATTCCCCATGAACATCATTCCTTTTTTATAAGGTATTGTGATAGAAACGATTTCCCCTGATCCTCCGAAGTGTATCCAGAGTGGCTCTGAATGTATCTCTTACCTCATGATGGGTGTCCCTTTCCATTACACATGATTTGCTACAATGTATGACTTGTCCTTAAAGATTATTCATGGAGGAAATAAAAAAAGTCCCAGGAAAACGCCATATGGCGTTCCCGGGACCGGAATGATTTTTATGCTTTGACACCGAATAATTTTTTGATTCTTGAGAAGACCCCAGACCGGTCGTCTTCCAAAGACTGTAATGGTACAGATTCACCTAAGATCCGTCTGGCGATGTTCCGGTAGGAAATAGATGCTTTGCTTGTGGAATCAAGGGCGATCGGTTCACCTTTATTGGAAGATTTGATCACATTATCGTCATCAGCTACGATACCAAGAAGATCTATGGAAAGATGGGCTGTAATTTCATCCACATCCAGCATTTCACCATTTTTCATCATATGATTCCGTATGCGGTTGATGACGAGCTTCGGCGGTTCAATATCCTCTTTCTCCAAAAGCCCGATGATCCGATCCGCATCCCTCACAGCGGATATTTCCGGAGTGGTGACGACAATCGCTCGGTCGGCCCCTGCCACGGCATTCTTATATCCCTGCTCGATCCCTGCCGGACAATCAATAATGATATAATCATAGTCTTGCTTTAAGTCAAGTACTAGCTTTTTCATCTGTTCAGGATTGACAGCAGATTTATCGCTTGTTTGAGCAGCCGGCAGTAAAAACAGTTTATCTTCAAAACGCTTATCTTTTACTAGAGCTTGATGTACTTTACAGCGGCCCTCTACAACGTCCACTAAGTCATAAATGATCCGGTTTTCGAGTCCCATCACCACATCCAGGTTTCTGAGTCCGATATCTGTATCAATTAAACAAACCTTTTTGCCTTGTAGAGCTAATGCTGTACCAACATTGGCAGAAGTAGTCGTCTTTCCCACTCCACCTTTACCTGAAGTAACAACTATGGCTTCACCCACATTAGCTTCCTCCTTTAAAACTAGTAATATTTGGTCTTAGATGCTTTAAAACTTGTAATCGATCCACGACGATCTGTCCTCGATCGTCGATATAGGCACATTCCATATCGTGGTCATCTTCTTCCTCCACCCGATCAGGCGCACGGTTCAAAGCACCGCCTATCCGGAGCTGCGAAGGCACCATTTTTGATGCCACAATGACAGAATCGAGGTTTCCATTGTGTCCTGCATGGGCAATGCCCTTTAATGAACCCAATATGTAAATATTCCCCCCTGCAAGGACCTTCCCGCCGGGATTGACATCCCCGACAATCAGGATATCCCCCGGTACTTCCACGACTTGGCCCGACCTGATCACTCCGGTCAGAGTCTCTATATTCCGTTCATCTATGAGTTTATCAGCATCACTTTTTGTAATGACGTTACTCCATACTTCATTCACTACTAAATTGCGTTTTTGTCTGACAATATCCTTCAGCTCTTCTACTTGATCATCAAGCAGGTAGCGGTTGCCTGTTTGTATATTGACCGTGAGGAGCGGGGTCCCTTCTGTCTCCCGGTAATGGGCAGACAGCTTTTCGTCCAGTTCCTTCTTCAACTCTTGATAGGAGCATTGATCATTGAGATGAAGGGTCAAACCTTCTTTTGTTCCTTTTATCATCACATTTGGCTTTTTATTCATGGCGCGATTTTTCACCTCAGTCGTCTATTAAATTCGACATAAGCAGAGTCATTTCCTCTTTTTAAAAAAAATTACTAATAGAATTTATTCTTCCAACCACTCTTTCCTTTTACGGAGGAGGTAGTTCCTAAGTGGAAATGCCACAACTGCATAAAACACGATATTAAGGACCAGTGTCGGCCACAATCGCCAGTCCACGAACTCCATGAACGTCAGATCAGTCCGCTGGATGATCAGATTGATTTGAAACACCAGAAACTCTAATATGGAAAGGTTCACAACAGCAATGATCCCCAGCACAATAAGGTTATTATGTAAGACCTTCATCATCTGCTGGGTTAAAAAGATGACAAATGGAAAAAGAACTAAGTAAATGCCATTAATTTCTGTGTAATAAATATCAAATAGAAAGCCAAAGATGAATCCATAAAGCAACGCAGTGCGGTACTGGTAGAAGGCACAAATCAAGAACAGCACGATGACAAGGAAATGGGGGACGATGATCTTTTGATCAAACCACTCTTCATTAGGGAACAGGTGAACAAATAGACTTTCACTATAAAAGAATAGAAGGGTCATGAAAGGAAGGAGGAGCCTGCTGATCATTGCTCTTCCTCCCCGCCGTCTGCTTCCTCTTCTGTCACACCCAGTATGTCACGTTCGATGACCATGACGTGTTCTAAATGATAGAAGTCGGCAGCAGGCTTAACATATGCCGTTTGAGTCAGACCGTATTGATCCGGCTTCACTTCTTTCACTTCACCAATGACCAGTCCCTTAGGGAACACCCCTCCAAGGCCTGAAGTCATCACTTTTGAGCCCTTGTCCACTTTCATATCGTTAGAAATCCGCTTGACCAGAATTTCCTTTTTATCACTGTCGTAGCCTTCTATCCACCCGTTGATATCCTGCTCTTTCCCTTGTATCACAGTGGAAATCCGGTTTTTCGTATTATTCGTGGAAATCAATTCAACCGTTGACGAAAATTCATTAACGCTTTTAACTTTGCCCACCAGTCCGGCTGATGAAATGACAGCCATATCCGATTTGATCCCGTTCACTTCTCCTTTATCGATTGTGAGGAGCTCCTGCCAGCGATCCGGGTTCCTTGCAATGACCGTCGCTTGAATCGTATTGTAGGCGCGCAGATCTTCCTTCTTCTCAAGGACGGCTCTTAATTCCTTATTATCCTGTTTAAGGTCCCTTACCTTTGTTTCAAGCTTCACCAATTCGTCTAAACGGGTCTTCAGTTTTTCGTTTTCTGTATATGTATTTTGAAGATCTTGAACATTTTCAACAACTTCCGCTACATAGTTGACAGGCTTTGAAACCAGCGACTGTCCGAATCCTACCATATCTTTCACAAACTGCTCTGGCCAGCTGATGCTGTCTCGCTCCCGTAAAGAAAATCCGATTAACCCCACCAGGACGATGACACTTACGAGCAGAATGATCAAACGTTTATTCAGGAAGAATTGTGGCATGATGTACACCTCAACCTTTTCTCATTCTAGTAAATACTATATCAAAAATTCGGTGATATTTGATATCAATCGTCAAACTATTCATGGTCTCTGAAAAAAGATGGGGCCGACCTTAAGGCTGCCTCAGAAGCCTTAAGGAAACGTCCCCCATCATAATCTGCTATTATTTTCCTCTATTCTTAAAGAGATGGATGTGGTCAAGGGCTTTACCCGTACCAATTGCCACACAATCCAAAGGTTCCTCTGCAATGAGGACCGGCATTTTCGTTTCATCACTGATCACTTTGTCGAGGTTACGGAGAAGTGCCCCTCCACCTGTCAGCACGATACCTCTGTCCATGATATCGGCGGCGAGTTCCGGTGGTGTCTTCTCTAACGTACTCTTCACGGCATCGACGATCGTGTATACGGTATCACGAAGGGCCGTAGCAATTTCAACGGCCGTGACTTCTATCGTTTTCGGCAGCCCTGTCAGCAGGTCACGTCCACGGATTTCCATTGCTTCAATTCCTTCAGAATCCCCTGCGGACCCAACTTCCATCTTGATCGTTTCTGCAGTACGATCCCCGATCATCAGATTGTACGTTTTGCGGATATAGTTGATGATGGCATCATCCATTTCATCACCGGCTACGCGGATGGACTGACTGGTCACGATACCGCCTAAAGAGATGATGGCTACTTCCGTCGTTCCTCCACCGATATCCACGACCATACTTCCAGTTGGTTCCCAAACCGGAAGATTGGCTCCGATGGCCGCTGCAAACGGTTCTTCAATGGTGTAAGCATCCCTTGCTCCCGCCTGCCTCGTTGCATCGATGACGGCTCTTTCTTCGACACCCGTAATGCCTGAAGGCACGCACACCATGACGTAAGGCTTTCGTGAAAATGCGCCTTTATTACGCGTCGCCTGTTTTATGTAGTACTTCATCATCGTAGCTGTTGTTTCGTAGTCCGCGATGACACCATCCTTCATCGGGCGGAGTGCGACGACATTCCCCGGTGTTCTTCCGATCATGTTTTTGGCATCGTTCCCGACTGCGACAATTTGTCTATTATCTGTCTGAAGAGCGACAACAGAAGGTTCGCGAACGACAATTCCTTTTCCTTTGACGTACACAAGTGTATTGGCTGTTCCTAAATCAATCCCTAAATCTTTCGTTCCAAACATGAATGGTATCTCCCTTTCTGATACAAAATGGCTGGTTTTTTAACGTTTTATATGTGTTTTCACAGGAGAGTTGTCCAATCACTCTCTATCCTCGACATTTTCGTCACAATCATTGTACGTTCATGCATAACGAAAAGACTCATTCCCTTGTAGAATGACTCTCTTTTTTTGAGTTAGCTGCATTATATAATCACCATATTGTTTGTAAAAATCATAAGCTTTATTATATCGTAACCATGAAAAAAATCATAGTGTCATAAATACCCTTTTTCCTTTAAGCTGATAAACTTTTTCTCCCCTATGATAAGATGATCAAGTATATCGATGCCAATGATCCGACCACACTCCACCAGCCTTTTAGTGACTTCTATATCTTCCCTGCTTGGAGTCGGATCTCCCGATGGGTGGTTATGGATACATATGATGGATGCTGCGGATCGTCGGAAGGCTTCTTTGAAAACCTCACGGGGGGTGCACAATGGAAGCATTCAGGCTCCCGATAAAGATGGTTTGCTTGTGGAGGACTTGATTCTTCGTGTTGAGGTATAAACAGACAAAATGCTCCTGGGCTAAAAATCTCATGTCATTCATGACATAATTGGCCCCATCCTCAGGGGAACGGATGCTGTATCGGTCATCAAATGCAAGATTGCTGATGCGCCGGCCAAATTCCACGGCTGCCATGATCTGCACCGCTTTGGCGAGACCGATCCCTTTCGTTTCCGTAATTTCTTCAAGGGAGGCATCCTTTAATAGATTCAAGCCGTCGAAGTGATTGAGAAGCCGGTTTGACAATTGAAGAACAGACTCGGATTTTGTCCCTGTCCGGAGCAGGATGGCTAAGAGCTCCTGATTGGATAAGCTTGCGGCACCGCTTTGGATCAGCCTTTCCCTCGGTCTCTCATCCTGTGGGAAATCACGGATCATCAGCCTGTTTTCTTTCTGTTCGGGTATCGCTTTAACCATTGGTTCCTCCTTTTCGTACGTCAAGGAGCTGTTCTTATGGAAGATAGCCCATTTCTATCAAAACACGATTCACCCGTGAGATGGGTAATCCAACAACGGAGTAATAATCGCCCTTGATCTCTTTGACAAATTTCGCCCCGATCCCTTGAATTCCGTATGAACCGGCTTTATCAAAGGGCTCTCCCGATGCTATATAACCGTCAATCTCTTGAGGAGTCAACTCCCAGAACGTAACATCCGTTTTCTCGTAAAAGAGCTTTTCCTCGTCACCACGAATAATCGCAACACCGGTGTACACAGAATGGGTGGAACCGGAAAGCATCATGAGCATGTCCTTTGCTTCCTGTTCCGATTCCGGTTTTCCGAGGATTTGTCCATCCTTGGTCACCACGGTATCAGAGCCGATTACAAAATGAGAGGGATGTTGACTGGCAATTTCTTTCGCTTTTTTCTGAGCAAGATACATCACGACTTCATGAGGAAGTAAATCAGATGAAAAGGATTCATCAACTGTGGAACTGATAACGGAGAAAGAGAGTTGGATTTGTTGCAGAAGGTCTTTTCGACGAGGAGATTGTGAAGCAAGTATGAGGTTGGACACACCATACCATTCCTTTCAGTGTAGAAATTGGGAGATACAAGAATATACTACCAAATCCCGTCATCGTAAACAAGTCAAAATAGAGCCAGGTCCCCTGGGATGAAGGAGGATCCTGTCATACCGGGAAGCCTGGCTCTATGGTGATAAACGATTATTTCCTAGAAAATAGTCTAATACAGTCGAAATTATAGCCCACTGTAAAGCTGAAGATAGGATAATAATTCTTTCTGGACTTTTTGTGCATCTTCTGAAGACTTCATCACAGCCGCAAGGTTTCCTGCATTGACCAGGGATTCCTTCATCGATGCCATGGACTCCTGGCCCACCTTGAGTCCTTCCAGTTCCTTCACACCGGATTGAATGGATTGAACAGCTGTTTCATCAGGGGTTGCTCCGACCATTCCATTGCTGCTCACCTGGGCTATGTCACTGTATAACGCATTACCCTTTTCGAGAAATGCCTTTTCTTCCTTTGAAGCGTTGATTCCTTTTGATCCAAGTACAAAGTCTTTCGCATATACATCCACTCCTTGACCTTTCAGCTCGGCCCCAAGTGATTTGGCTGTTTCAAGATTGCCTGACACCCCCAATACAAGAAAGTATTGCCCATCCTTCTCCACACTTGCATTGGCAAATCCTTTCCCTGTTAAGGTGTCCTTCATGGCGTTAAGGGTTTCTTCTGTCGAAAACACACCGCCTTGAAGAATGGACGTTGAGAAATCCCCCAATTCGACAGCCGATACCGTCTGCTTTCCATCCGACTTCGCCTCAGCTGAAGTATCCTGTAAGGAGGCTGCAGGAACGGCGGGACCATCCGTCGTCGTAATCACCTTCAGCGTCCCGAACCCAAGCACCGCCCCAACCACAACCGCTCCGATTATGGACATGAGAAGGTTGACCGAGTCATGAAAAGGATTGATAAAGGGCTTTCGCTTCTTTTTGTTTCCGGATACATAATGGATCTTTTTGTATTCCTTTGGAGGCTGGACTTCTTCATCAGGCAGGATCCAGTCGAATCCTTTGTCTTCCGCCTCTTCCCCGGCAGCCGCTTCAACCTCTCCCATTTTCCAGTCATATACAGGGATTTCTTCCTCATAATTTGTTTTTTCACCATTGATTTTAATAGAAATCTTTTTCTCTCTGCTATTATCCATCATCGCCACCCTCCTCCATCTATTTTTTTCCATGCTATCACATCCCATAAAAAAAAGAACAAGACTTTTGTCGTCTTGTCCCAATAGGTTTTCGCCAAATTATTTGGTTTTTAGCGGGGGTCATTCTCATTTCCTTCAGCTGAAGCGGGATCCAGGTATTGTATAAATGGATCCTTCTTTAATGAAGGAGGCGGACTGTCAAAGGATGGTATCCCATCCTTTAAATCCGTCAGTTCCGGCAAATAAAAGGCCGATGCCACCAATTGGTAAGTAATGGGCTGCGGACCTTCTTCATTCAGCACAGGTCCCAATTCTTCCTTTCCTTCAAAGGCAAGTTGATTGACTTCTACGATCCGTTCCAGGTTTTCCAGGCTGTTGATGAATTTCTCCATGGAAAAGTAGTTGTCAGATTCAACGGTCATCGTTACCAGCAATCTCTTTACGGGGGTCGTGACGGTCTCCGCCACTTGCTCCCCGGTTGATCCTTCCTGATTTTCCAAAGGAGCATCCTCAGCTTCTTCGGTGGGTAAAATGAAGTCTTCCTTCGCAAAGCTCATGGAGAGGATCGTACTGTCAGACACGACCTCTGCTTTTTCAAATTGAAGGAGGAGCTGCTCCGTCAGTGGGGAGACAGGGATTTGCTTTTGCATACTTGTAGAATTCCTGTATGAGTGATCGGCGATCTCAGATACCTTTGTTTCAATGGCGGTTAATAGCTTCTGTTCTGTTTCAAGTTCTTTCTGCTTCATTTCCTGTCTCTTTTCTTGAGGGGAATATATAAAGAAATAGAAGATAGAGAGAATAACGGAGCACGCCAGCGTCATCCCGATCAGTAGCATTCTTTCTTTTTTGTTCAGATTAATCATCATTCTTCATCCTCCTCTACTAAAGAGGCGTCTTCTGTCTCCATTTGCTGAAGTTTTTCCGTATTCAGTAAAATGGTAAATCCAACAACATATCGCGGGACTACATCCCTTTCATCTATCCCTGCTTCTTCTTCAGTGACTGTCGTGAGTTCAAGGATTTCCGCCTCTTCAATCCAGTCCACCTCTTTTATGCGATGCAGATAATAGGCCGCTTCCCTGGATGAATCGAATTGTACAGAGGTTTCGATCCTCTGCCTGACACTGTATTCAAAAGTCTGAATGAATCCACGGGACGGAAGTAATGAAATCAGCTTATTCAGGACCGGAACGGTATCGATAGGATAGTCCTTCATAGTTTGAATCGTTTTCTCAAGTTGGGATGTCCCCCCGGCAGCTCCGGAATCAAGGAGCTTCGTTTGGTGCACCTCAATAAGCTGTTTCGTCTGAGAGATTCGCCCGGTCGTTCTTTCGGTATCCTCTTGAATGCTTCGGAGGGAAAAAAAGAAGAAGAGACACCCGACAAAGAATAATAGACATATGATAGCGATACTATAGAAAAACACGGGACTCTTCTTTTCTTTTTCAGCCAATAAGTTTATATCAATGAGATTCACTATATTGCACCTCTTTTAATGCCAGACCCAGGGCAATGGTAAAATGACGGGAGATACTCTCACCGCTTATCGTGTTGAAAGATTCCAACCTCTGAGAGCCTACAGGAATCTCCAGGCGTTCTCGTACATACGTTTCGATCTCACTGATATTCGGATGATCTCCGCTGATAAGAGCCTTTTCGACAGAGAACTCTCCTTTGTGAAGAGAATATTGATAGAAATTCATTACTTTTTCTATTTCACTCAAAGACTCTTCCACATTTCTCCAGGCCAGATGATCTTCAATCACTACGTTCTTTTCTTCCTGTTCTATGACAATCGGCCTTGTAAAGATGGGTTGATGTTCATGAAAAATGGAAATCGTCAACAATCGCTCATCAAAGTGTAGGAACATCGTATGCTCCTGTGGGGTAACCGACCCTTTTTCCACTGATAATCTGTAGAGGGCAAGGGGAGAGATATCTGCGGCAATCGGCTTTAATTTCGCCTCCTCGAGGAGATCTTTGTAGCTGTCCACCACCTCCTGATGAGATGCGACCAAAAGCACATTCCTGTCTTCTCCTCTTTCGTCCAACAGATCAAAATCGAAAACAGGGTCCTCAAAAGGCAAGTGAATGCTTGTGCCGATTTCCATAAATAAGTAGCCTTCTATTTCATCCCGTTTAAGATCTCCAGGGATTTTCACTGTTCGCAAGACAACAAAGGGATCAGGGACGATAAACCGTACCGGCTTTCCTTTCATTCCCCACTCCTCTACGCATTCTACCAATATAAAGGAAAGGGTCTGATTATCAAGGACCCTTCCCCCTTTGATGATGCCGTCAGGAAGGCTTCGTTCCCCTGAAGCCTGAACGATCACAGGGGAAGTCTGCTTCAACTCTAGAAAGCGGATGGAATTGTCGGTGAAAACGATATTGGCTGTTTTTTTGCTGCCAGAGAGAAACGATAATAATCCCATAAAATGTACCCTTTCTTTACCTTAATTGAAAAACGATAGATAAGTAGACCAAATGGAGTCGTAATACAGATAAGCAAGGATGGTACCCAGTGCAATGAAGGGTCCGAATGGAATCGGCTTTCCTTTCTCTATTACCTTGAATGCGAGAGCGATCAAGCCGAAAACCGCCCCGAAAAAAGTGGCGAGCATAAAAGAAAGGATCATGACCTTCAAGCCGACAACAAAGCCGATGACTCCATAAAGCTTAATGTCCCCTCCCCCCATGCCGCCTTTACTCACAATGGCGATCAGAAGAAGCAGTCCGAATCCGACAGCCGCCCCGACCAGGCTGTCCCACCACGGATCCAACGGGATCAGAAGGCGCTCAACACTAAAGGCCACCGCAAAAAACAATAGGATTTTATCCGGGATGACCATATACTTCAAGTCTGAAACAGTAATGATGATGAACATGGAAATGAGGGTCCATGCGACAAGCAGCTCTGAGTCCCATCCGAACTTCATGTATGCCAGGGCAAACAATCCGGCATTCAACGCTTCCATAAACGGATATAAAGGAGAAATGCGCCCATGACACCGGCGGCATTTCCCCTTTTGAATGAGATATGAAAAGACAGGCAGCAGTTCGATGGCTGTCAGTTGATGACTGCAGTACGGACAGCTGGACCTTGGCTTTACAATGGATTTCTTTAACGGCACCCTGAGGCCGACTACGTTGTAGAAGGAGCCTAGGACGAGTGCGTAGAGAATTATTAAAATGAACATATAATTATTTTACTTTATCGGCTAAAGATTGTTCTGTTACATCAGTTGCATCTGTGTAAGAGCTATCTACTATTTTTGCAGATTCGTGACCAGCAATCGTATATTGATTATCGGCAGTAATTTTTACTGTAAAGCTATCATCTGAGACTTTTGATAAATACGGCTTTAAGTTACCATTGGTGCTGTTTGCAGCTGGGCTATATTCCCAAGTTTTTATAGTACTATCCTCAGCATATGCTAGTTTTGCTGCATCAATAATTTGTAAAGCTTCTGCCACTTTAGCATCTTCTTTACTTTTACTTATAATCCCACCAATACTAGGAACCGCAATCGCAGCAATAATCCCTAAAATTACAATAACCGCAAGAAGTTCAACCAGAGTCAAACCTCTCTCATTCTTCAACATCTTCTTCATTTTTTTCAACATCAACCATTTCCTCCCCTTAGTCATTTATAGTACTTTAGTACTCTTTTAATCTATTACCATTATACAACAATAAAAATAAAATATAAGTAAAAATGTGTAAATTATTATCAAAATTACTAGAAATTTTGTACATTGTTAAATATTTCAAACATCGGGATCATGATTGCTGTCACAATCGTTCCGACCAGTCCAGCCAACAGGACGATCATCAGCGGTTCGATAAGGGCCTTCAATTGATCTGTGGCGATTTCCACTTCTCTCTCGTAGAAGTCGGCCACTTTTGACAGCATGCTGTCCAGTGAGCCCGTCTCTTCTCCGATTGAGATCATTTGGGATACGAGAGGTGGAAACGCCCAGTGTTTTTTCATCGGTTCCGTTAAGGTTCCGCCTTTCTCCAATGATTCCCTTGATTGTTTGATGACCGCTGCCATCACTTCATTGCCCACGACACGTTCTACAATCACCAAGGATTGAAGGATCGGGACGGAGCTTGAAAAAAGGGAGCTCAGTGTTCTGGTCATACGGGCCAGGACGGCTTTTTGGATCAGCTTTCCGAAGACAGGGATCCTCAAGATAAAATAATCAAGATAATATTTTGTTTCCCTTTTTTGCCTTACCAGCCCGATTCCGGTGATTAAGAGAACGACGAGCAATAAGAGAATATACCAATATCGCTGGACGGATTCACTTGCCCCCAGGACAAACCGGGTGATCAACGGCAAGCTCTCCCCCGAAGTCATCAAACATATCAACGAACGTCGGAACAACGGACGCCAGTAAAAAAATGACGACGCAGATGGCAATGATTCCAACGACGGCAGGGTAGGAAAGGGCCGCAATCACTTTTTGCCGGGTACCGTGCTGCTTTTCATAGTGATCGCCTAGCCTTTCGAGGGTTTCATCCATGCTCCCTGTCGCTTCCCCGGCTTTCAGCATATTGATGAACAGGGGCTCAAACACTTTTTTATGCTTACTGAATGCGTCCGAAAGAGGGCGCCCCTCCTTCAATTCTGTTTCTACATCCATGAGGATTTTCGTCAGTGCCTTACTTTCCGTTTGGCTGCTCAGGATACGGGTCGCATCGACGATGGTGACCCCGGCTTTTAACAGAGTTGAAAATTGCCTGAGGAAAATCACCATATGCTGAAGCTTGACGGGGTTCCCTATTGTAATTTCCTTCGTCATGAGTGTCTCCGGCATTTCATCTATGGAAATAATCCGGATACCTTGGTTCTTCAGGCGGAGCATGGCCTCTTTCTTGGAAGGAGCCGTGATTTGACCCTTTTTCTTTCCGTTCTTATCTCGTCCTTCGTACTTGAACCTGCCCATAATCAGTGTTTCTCCTGCAGAAATGGAGAAGCCGTTTCCTTCGAAATGATACCGGCGTGAAGGTATCTCGTGACATTCGCTTCAAACAGTTCCATTCCCGATGCTTTAGAGGTTTGCATGATCGTCGGGATTTGATGGATTTTCTCTGAACGGATCAGGTTGGCCACAGCTGAATTATTGAGGAGGATTTCCGAAACAGCGATCCTTCCCTTCTTATCAACCGTAGGCAGGAGGCGCTGGGCGATGATCCCCTGAAGGACAGATGCAAGTTGAACGCGCACCCTGGGATTGCTGCTCCGCAGGAAACACATCGATAATGCGCTCGATGGTGGAAACGGCACTGGATGTATGGAGTGTCCCCAGTACCAAATGTCCCGTTTCCGCTGCCGTAATGGCCGTTTGAATGGTTTCCAGATCTCTCATTTCCCCCACCAGAATGACATCGGGATCCTGCCGCAGGGCACTTCGCAAACCGTAGGCAAAGGACTTGGTATCAAAGCCGACTTCCCTTTGATCAATGATGGAAGAACCATGTTTATGCAGGTATTCAATAGGATCCTCAAGTGTAATGATGTGCTTCCGCATCGTCTGATTCATGTAGTGAATCATGGAAGCCATCGTCGTCGATTTCCCACTCCCTGTAGGTCCGGTTACCAGCACTAACCCCTGATGTTTTTCCGCTATTTTCATTAACACGGGTGGAAGGTTGAGCTCTTTAAGCGTGGGGATGTTCCTTGGTACAACCCGTAATGCGATGGAGATACAGGAACGCTGGAAATATGCATTCACTCGAAACCGCGAAACCCCCTGGAATTCCATAGGAAAAGTCCATTTCTCCGCGCTCCTTGAAATCCGCCCATAAATGCTGCGGAACAATGGCTTTTGCCATCCCTTCCGTATCTTCGGGTTTCAATACTTCCTGACCGTATCTCTTTAAATCCCCATGAATCCTAAAAACAGGGGCAGAACCTATTGTTAAATGAATATCTGACGCCTTTAATTCAAACGCAGCCCTTAATAGCTGATCGATGCGTTCCTTCATCCCATCCACCTTCTTCACTCTATTGCTACTCTCAGAATTTCTTCTGTGGTTGTCAATCCTTGCTTAACCTTGAACAATCCATCATCCAGAAGAAAGATGGTTTTGTTTTTTAACGCTACTTCCCTTAATTTGGAGAGGGATTCATTGTTCATAATGATCTTCTTCATTTCTTCATTCATGACGAGCACTTCATGAATGGCCATTCTGCCTTTATACCCCGTCATATTGCATGAAGCGCACCCTTTGCCACGGACGATCCGTTCAATCGTCATTCCCCTGCGGTCAAAGATATCCCTTTCCCTGGCTGAAGGGGTTTCCTCACGGGCACAATCCCGGCATACTTTCCGGACGAGGCGCTGAGCTACGACTCCACTGACTGACGTTGCCACTAAAAAAGGTTCAACCCCCATGTCGATCAATCGTGTCACCGTACTTAACGAATCATTCGTGTGTATGGTACTGAGGACGAGGTGACCTGTCAAAGAGGCACGTATCGCTACTTCGGCGGTTTCCCGGTCGCGAACCTCCCCCACCATAATGATATTCGGGTCCTGCCTCAGGATGGACCGGAGCCCGGTGGCGAAAGTGAGACCCACATTTGCATTCACCTGAATCTGATTGATCCCCTCCAGTTGATACTCTACCGGGTCTTCAACCGTTATGATATTGACTTCTTCACTATTCAGTTTATTCAACGCTGCATAGAGAGTAGAGGATTTACCTGAACCTGTGGGTCCTGTAATCAAGACGATGCCCGTGGGCCGATTAATCATATCCTGGAACCTTTTTAGGTTTAAGCTATTGAAGCCAAGTTTACCTATATCATTCAAGGATGAACTGAGATCCAGAATACGAAGGACGATTTTCTCCCCGTATACCGTTGGAAGGGTGGATACCCTTAAGTCGATGGGTCGGAAATCGATGTTCGTTTTGATCCTTCCATCCTGAGGGACCCTGTGCTCTGTGATGTCCAGTTGAGAAATGATTTTGATCCTGGCTGTCAGCATACTCTGCATATGTTTGGGGAGGACTCGATCAGTCCGAAGGATTCCATCGACCCGATAGCGGATCAGAACCTTCGTTTCATGGGGATCGATATGGATATCGCTCGCCTTTTGAGTCATGGCATTGGATAATAATTGATTCACTAACTTAGCGATGGGGGAATCCTGATCCGTCAATGTCTCATCCTCTAGCTGTGGGCGGTCCGTTTCCATTCCCTTCAACTCTTCAAAGCTTTCATCCAAATCATAGTACTTATTGATTGACCTCATGATGTCATCCTTGGTTGCAATAGCCGTCTCGATGTAAAACCCTGTGGACAGGCGAAGATCCTCTATTGTATAAAAGTCCATGGGATCTGCCATGGCAACAAACAGCTTGTCCCCTTCTTTTTTTTAGAGGAATGATTAAATTCCGCTTGGCTATATCTTTCGGAATCAAATGGAACAACTTTGCATCAAAGGGATATCGAAATAAGCTGACATGTGGAATACCCAGCTGAAACTCGAGCACTTCAATCAATTGCTGCTCGGTTATGTACCCTTTTTGTAATATGGCATCCCCGAGTTTCTGATTTTCCCCTTTTTCTTTAAGGGCCGTTTGAAGCTTTTCTTCTGTTAACAAGCCTGATTCAACCAGTAAGTCTCCTAAGCGTTTCCTCTCCTGGGCCATACTCCTCCACCTAACTGTCTCTTTTTATTTCATGTTTGACCATGATGGATCTTCCTCAGATGAAGGAAGGTCCTGATATACATCTTCAGGTGATTCATCCTCTTCTGTTCCAGTTCTATCAGTTGGTCCGTTATCCTCTGCATTCACAGTCGTGTCTGTGTCTTCAACCGTGGTTCCTGCCTCGTTGTCAGGGAGGGATGCTGATGCCGGCTCCTGAATCACATAATCTTTCATGCTGTGAATCTCTTCTTTATAAACCGGGAGATAAAAGTCTTCTGACACTTTCTCTTCCTTTAGGACATCGCCGTTCTTTGTTTCAAAGCTTCTCCACACTTCAACCTTCATGCCATTTCGCCCTTCTTCGGTTACCCTTACTTCTCCTGACTGTAAATAAGGACTGTACTGCTTAATCACTTTCGGGTTGAACGTTTCTTCGTTCCGAGTTTCCACGATGATCTCATAAGGCATTTCCACCCCAGTGAGGGTGAGGATCAATCCATCCCCTTCCCTTTTCAAGGTAATGAAATAGGCCTCATCATTCGGGTTGGTGAAGATGAAGTCACTTCCCTGCTCTTGATCGATATGTGCCTCAAATCCCAGGTCGATATGTTCAGGGAGCTCCCTGCCCTGATGTCGCTCGATCACTTCAAAATTCGTTCCGAGGACCAACCGGTATAATGAAGAAGCGACGGTGGTTAAATCCTGATTGGATGCACCTGATATCTCCTCACTTCCTGCCGTTTCCAATAATGAAAAAGAGGACGTCCCTGCTATTTCAAGCCTTGGATGGGCATCGATATATTGTTGAAGCCCAGGAGTCCACACCATGTCTTCCATCTCGATTTCGGATATGGTTTCTAAAGAATCAGACTGAATAAAGAATTCATCCAAATAGAAGGTCTCATCAGCAGAGAGTAAATCCGAAGCATGGAGGCGGATTGCTTGCTCCAATCCTTCAACATCAAGGAGGTTGGTGTCCACTTCTTTTGAGTCCAGATATGGTTCAAGGCCCTCAATCCTCACTACCAACGGGGACGGCTTCCCCTCGCCTGCTTCATCCATGGAAGCGGAAAGGTCAAAATCAAATAAGCTTGAATCCAGAGGTATTTGAATGTCCATATAGGAAAGAATCAAAGACTGATTTTCTTTCCAGCCATCCACTTCCATTTTCAGCTTGTCTTCTGCTTCTTTATGAGAAAGGGATGAAACATCGATTCCTCCGATCCCCGTCCCTTCCGAAAAGGGATCGTCAGCCATAATAAAGCGATCATATGCAAAAGCGCCAAGGTGAGCAAAACTGAACAGGTATATGCTGCATAACACTAAGAAAACAGAAAGCTTTGTAAATGGTAATGTTTTGCTCATCCGAGATGCCCCTTTTATATATTTATTTTAATTCCTTGATTCGAAAAATAATCTATTGTATTCCAGTTCTTCATCTGACAAAAGAGTGGAAGAAGCTATTGCATCATGTTGAACAGGCTCCTTTTCCTTTGCCGGTGGATCCCACTCTTGTAATTGGTTTTCAAAATCAAAGACGTCTTCCTCTTCTTCATATGGAGGAATGGACGGCTCCTTACTGTATTCTTCATATCCGCCCAGTTCCAGATTCCCGGTTGCATCCATACTGTTCCGTTGAACATCATATCCGCTGACTCCCTTTAATTCCGCGGGTGGAGCTGTTTCTATTTGCCCTGAAGCAGCCTGCTTCAGTCCGTGTTGACCGGGCCGATCCCTTTCAGGTATGAGGCGATTCTCAGCTGACTCAGTGGAACGAAGGAGAAATGACCTAAACCTCGTTTCAAGGAAGTAGGCACTTAGAATCAGTATCAAGGCAAAGATAATCATCACGCTAAGAAAAGGAATCACCGTGCTGGCAAGGATACATACTATTGAAATGAAAAAGGCTCCTGATGACAGAAGGACTTTATTCATGAATGACAGTTTCATAGGAATCAATATGAGTACAGGCAGCAACAATAGATAGGCTATGGCCGCAAATATGAGTTCTATCACTCTCTTCCCACCCTTTCATAATTGATTCGATATAAATTTCCAATTTTCGACTACTTTTATTTTAGTATAGTCAGAGGTAAATGAAAAGCTACTATTTTCTATTACTAGGAATAATTAGAATATTAATCCTTTCACCTTTCCCACGACAAAAAAACATCTCCCTTTACAGGAAGATGTCTATTCATTCATTTCACGTACTGGGCCACTCGATTTCGGCCCGCCTGCTTCGCCCCCGTATAGAGTGCACGGTCTGCATGGCGGATTAGGGCAAGGGGTTCATCGGCATCTTCAGGTGCCGTTGCCACCCCAATGCTTGCGGTAATCCTGACCATCATTTGTTTATTGGATTCATCCAGACTGTCATGGAGAGTGAAAGGTTCATGAGCAATCGCCACCCGGACCTGTTCAGCCAGTCTGAGGGCTTCGTCCCGTTTCATTTCAGGCAGGAGGATAATAAACTCTTCCCCTCCATATCTCGCAACCGTGCCCTTTGTATCAATCAAAGAGCAGAGGCGGTCGGCGAGTTCAATCAGTATTTCGTTCCCGCTCTGGTGACCATAGTTATCGTTGATCACCTTGAAGTGATCCAGGTCCAGCATGATGAGGGACAGATTTCTTCGCTTCCCGATAACGAGATGATTGAATTCCAATGCCAGGAGATCCTCGAAATAACGGTAATTGTACAGTCCTGTAAGAGCGCAACGTTCACTATTTTTCTTGGTCCGCTCGTGATGTCTTGCATTTGCAATGGCCACTCCCAAATAAGAGCATAAAATATCAACAATCATCAATTGATATTTTTCATAGGCTTTCTTTTTGGAAGAGGCTAGAAGCAAGATCCCCCTCACTTTCTGACTTCTGACAATCGGTACACATAATATACTTTCAACCCCTTCAGGCATGTAGCCTTCAGCTATGCCCGTCCACTCAGACCTGGAAGTATAAAGGACGGACTTACCCGTTTCCCATACAATTCCGCTGATTCCCTGGTTTTTTTTGAGTGGACGAAGGTTATTGGATTTCATTTCCCCATTCTCGACCCGTCTTAATAGAACCAGCCCTTCTTCCTGGCAATCAAGGATATAGGCATACTCCACGGGCAGTGTTTCGATGATTTTCTCGATGAAGATATCAAGCACTTCATTCACCTTGAGGCTCTCCGTTAATTGGTGACCGATTTCCCCTGCTTTCTGAAGGTATTCATTGATTTTTTCCGAAGAATTATAGAGCTTCAATATGATGGATAAACTCACAAAAGGGATCCCGATCAATAATGAAGCGAATGCCCCCAGTTCAAAGGTTAGATAATAGAGGGACAACGCAAGTGGGAACATGATCATGTTGGCGGTAAAGTCCCAAACGAAATCCTTACTGTAAAAGCGGACATCATTTCTCACCACATAGTGCTGGTACATCAACAGAAGAATCTGATTGATCATAATGGAAACGATTTGATAGCTCAAAATCGGGAAGAATAACTGATGAATGTCCCGCATCCCGATCTCTCCGCCGAAAAGGAAGTAAATCTGCCCGCTCGTGAAAGAAACAATAAAAAACATCACTGAATTCAGTGGAAGTCTATGCCAGTCGCTCTTTGTCAATCTGACCCTGATGAGTAAAGGAATGATGGAGAACTGCATCAGGACGATTTCTACAAATAATCCATACTTTAAAAAACCCACCAGTGTCACCCACTGGATAAAGAAAATGGTGGCACCATTGATCACAATGGGCATGAGGGGGATAAAAGTAGCAAAAGCAACCAGAGTAAAAAACTCCAGTTCTTCACCTGCAATATTTTCAGGAGGATAGAATTGATATGTGAAATATAAACCAGCAGGTACGATTACCAGCCATGCCAGCAATAAGTACAGCTTCTTTTTTTACTGATAATGTCATATCTATCCCCCATAGTTTTCCGTTCATTTCATCGTTTAAAATTGAATGAATCTACTAGTTAAATAGTCACAAGTTTAAGAATATTTTATCAAAGCAGTATGGTAAAGTCACTAATTTTTTCTATAATTTTCTAAATACTTGAGAAGGTAAGGTTTCACTTCAGATAAAAAATAAAGCGATCCTGTAATGAGCAGCACCTCATTTTTCCCCATAGCCTGGATCTTCTGATGAATAAACGCTTTCCATTCAGGGATTCTTGCTTTATTGGGGTGGCTGGATAATTGATAAAGTTCCTCCACTGCAGCTACTCTAGGAAAAGTAAAGGAGGTAAATCCAATGAAATCGACGGCTTCTTCGAAAGGGGAAATCATCGGCTTCAAGTCTTTATCTTTTAAGGCTGAAAACAGAACGGTCACCTTCTTCCCCATAAAACGATCCCGTATCGTTTTCACCAGGGCTTCCACACCTTCAGGATTATGCGCCCCATCTATATAGATTTCCGGTTCGTCGGAGAGGGCTTCCATCCTTCCCGGCCAAGCTGCTTTCTTCAATCCGTTTTTCACATGCGCTTCACTTGTTCTTAGCCCGTTCCTGTCTTGAAGCAGTTCCATCACTTTTATGGCGATGGCCGCATTATTGATCTGGTGGATGCCGATCATGGAAAGCTCGTAAGAACCGTTCAAGAGATTAGAATGATACGAAAACGATTCTCCCTTTTCAAGGATTGCAAGGCGCTCCGCCGTAAAATCTTTTCCCAGTTCAAACAGGACACACCCCAGTTCCTCCGCTCTTTCCTGTATCACTTCTGCCGCTGCTGTTTGATGGACGCCTGAGACGACCGGGACAGAGCTCTTGATAATCCCCGCTTTCTCATACGCTATATCCTCAAGACTATTCCCCAGAAATTGCATGTGATCCAATCCGATACTTGTAATGACTGAAACCATCGGGATGATGACATTCGTTGAGTCAAGTCTTCCACCCAGCCCTACTTCATAAAGAACAAGATCTGCCGGTTTCATTTCAGCAAAATAAAAAAAGCTCATGGCGGTTATGACCTCAAATTCGGAGGGGGGGGCCCCACTCAGTATGCTCCATCTGTTCCGCGACGGGCTTTATTTTTTCCACAAGAGCCGTTAAATCCTCATCAGCTACAGGTTCTCCATTAAAGCTGATTCTTTCATTAAAACGCTCAAAGTATGGGGAAGTAAAGGTCCCTACACGATAACCGGAATCCTGTAATATATTTCGCAAATACGTCACAGTGGATCCTTTTCCGTTGGTACCCCCAATATGAACGGTCTTAAGCTTTTCATGGGGGTTTCCGAGTTCATTCAACAAGTATTGCATCCTCTCAAGTCCCGGCTTTATTCCCAGCCTGAGCCTTGAATGGATCCAATCGACTGCTTTTTCATAGGTCAACACAACTCATTCCCTCCTCTTCATAAAAAAGAGGGCCCCGCATCGGGACCGATTGTGGTAGAGAATCATCCATTACAATCAGACTCGATTTAAAGCCCTCTTCTTCTCTTCTATTTACAAGATTATAATGATGTAAGCTCTTCGATTCTTGCTTTAACGGTGGCTTGCTTCTCTAAATAATCTTTTTCTTTTGCTTTTTCCTCATCCACAACCTTCTGAGGGGCTTTGCTCACAAACTTTTCATTATTTAATTTCCCTTGAACACGGGAAACTTCCTTCGTCCATTTCTCCAGTTCTTTTTGTAGACGGGCAATTTCTTCATCAATATTGATCAACCCTTCCAGTGGAAGGAATAGATCCACCCCCCGTCACAACGGCAGTCATCGCTTTATCAGGCGTATCTAAGTCTGTACCCATTTCCAGTTTCTCTGGATTACAGAATTTTTCAATATACGCTTTGTTCTTCTCGATGATCGCTAATGTGTGTTCATCCTTTGCCTTGAGCATCAAGTTGATCTGTTTGCTCATCGGTGTGTTCACCTCGGCACGGACATTGCGCACGGCACGGATGATGTCAACAAGCAGCTTCATTTCTTCTGCAGCAGCCTTGTCTGTCAATTCATCCTGAACCACCGGCCATGCTGCAACCGTTATGGATTCGCCTTGATGCGGCAAGTTCTGCCATATTTCCTCGGTAATAAACGGCATGAATGGGTGTAAAAGTCTCATTGTGTTGTCTAGAACGTGAGCAAGAATCGAACGAGTCGTTTTCTTCGCTGCTTCATCCTCCCCGTATAGAGGCAGTTTCGCCATTTCAATGTACCAATCGCAGAAGTCATCCCAGATGAAGTTATAAAGAACGCGTCCAACTTCCCCAAATTCATATCGATCAGCCAGGCGGGTCACCGTTTCAATCGTTTCATTTAAGCGGGTAAGGATCCATTTATCCGCAACTGATTTTTCACCTGAAAGATCGATTTCGTCATACGTCATTCCATCCATGTTCATGAGGGCGAAACGGGATGCATTCCAGATCTTGTTGGCAAAGTTCCAGACAGATTCTACTTTCTCAAAGGAGAAGCGGAGATCCTGGCCAGGTGAGCTTCCTGTGGATAGGAAGTAACGAAGGGAATCGGCACCATACTTCTCGATGACATCCATTGGATCTACACCATTTCCTAAAGACTTACTCATTTTGCGCCCGTCTGCATCACGAACCAATCCATGGATCAATACGTCTTTAAACGGTCTTTCCCCTGTGAACTCAAGTCCCTGGAAAATCATTCGGGATACCCAGAATCCGATGATGTCGTATCCAGTCACCAGTGTGTTTGTCGGATAGTACCGTTTAAAGTCTTCTGCATCCAGATCTGGCCAGCCCATAGTTGAAAACGGCCATAGAGCGGAACTGAACCATGTATCCAGTACATCTTCTTCCTGCGTCCAGTTTTCAATGTCTGCAGGTGCTTCGCTGTTCACATAGATTTCGCCCGTTTCGTTATGGTACCAGGCCGGGATGCGGTGTCCCCACCAAAGTTGACGGGATATACACCAGTCACGTGTGTTCTCCATCCAGCGCAGGTATGATGTTTCAAATCGGTCAGGAACAAAATGGACCTTGTTTTCGTTCTCCTGAAGTTTTACCGCTTCTTCCGCTAATGGATCCATCTTGACGAACCACTGAGTGGATAGATAGGGTTCAACGACAGCTCCGCTTCTTTCAGAGTGACCAACCGAATGCATATGCTCTTCGATCTTGAACAGAACTCCTGCTTCCTCAAGGTCCTTCACGATTTCTTTCCGGCACTGGAAACGGTCCATCCCTTGGTATTTCCCTGCCTTTACATTCATGGAACCGTCTTCGTTCATGACAAGGACACGTTCCAGGTTGTGACGGTTCCCGATTTCAAAGTCATTCGGGTCGTGAGCCGGTGTGATCTTTACCGCTCCTGAACCAAATTCCATGTCCACGTAGTCATCGCCGACAATCGGTATTTCACGTCCAACGATTGGAAGTGTAACGGTTTTTCCGATGAGATGCTTGTAACGGTCATCTTCCGGGTGTACGGCAACAGCCGTGTCTCCAAGCATGGTTTCCGGACGGGTCGTGGCGATCTCAATGTGACCACTTCCATCGGCTAATGGATATTTCATGTGATAGAAAGCTCCCTGTACATCCTGATGGATTACTTCAATGTCTGAAAGAGCCGTCTTCGTTGCCGGATCCCAGTTGATGATGTATTCGCCGCGATAAATCAGACCTTTATTATAAAGGTCCACGAATACCTTTTGTACGGCTTCGGATAAACCTTCATCCAGGGTGAATCGCTCACGGCTGTAATCTAAGCCGAGTCCCACCTTCGCCCATTGCTGACGAATATGCTCGGCATATTCTTCTTTCCATTTCCACGTTTCTTCCACGAACTTTTCACGGCCCAGGTCATAGCGTGAAATTCCTTGATTTCGAAGTTTTTCATCGACTTTCGCCTGTGTTGCGATCCCGGCATGGTCCATACCCGGCAGCCACAATACATCATATCCCTGCATGCGCTTCATTCTTGTCAGGATGTCCTGCAATGTCGTGTCCCAGGCATGCCCAAGATGAAGTTTACCCGTTACGTTGGGAGGAGGGATTACGATGGTATACGGTTCCTTCTCCTTGTCGTTTGCCGCTTCGAAGTATTTTCCTTCAAGCCACCATTTGTATCTGCCTTGTTCAATGGCAGTGGGATCATATTTCGTTGGCATTGATAATTGTTGATCTTGTGTCTCCATGTGATTTCCTCCTACATTGTGTGAATAAGTACACTTTTCAAAAAAAATAAAAAATCCCCCGTCCTGTGAAAAGGACGAAGGATTCCATTCGCGGTACCACCTTTTTTTTCAGGAGAAATAGACCTCCTGAACTCTCGACGAAAATAACGGCATTTAACCGGCTTCTACTACTGAACTTCATAGAAACAGCTCTCCAGGCGACCTTCCATTGTCTTAACGCAGAAAATCTCTCAGCAAACGATTTTCCTCTCTGAACGTAAGGCTCAATGTACTCTTCCTGTTCATTGCTTTTAATAACTATTTATTTACTCATTATAGTATAGGATAAGATAAACGTTCGTCAATCATTATTGGCCATTTCATTGAAAAATATTCATTTCGCCTATACATAGGCACCTTTCCACACTGGGTTCATAAGATAAAGTAGTGAATATACCCAGGAAAGCGAGTGGACGATAATGAAAAAAATCAACCAGTACACCTTGCAGAAATGGATGGGGAATGCCAGATTAATATGTAAGCAATTCATCATACCTTTTACCATCTTTCAAGGGATCCGCACCATCCTTCTTCCCACCACGTTCGATGTCCTTCTATTGACGCTGTTCATCGGGATAGGGCTTGCCATTTACTTTGATTGGATTTAAAGAACTGACGACAGAAGTCCTTCGTCAGTTCTTTTTTTATTCCGTTTCGGCCTCCTGCTTCTTTTTCTCCATTTCATCGAGACGCATCACCACGTATTCTGTATTTTTCAAGAGCCAGTAATGGCGTTGAAGCTTCTTAAGGGATTTCCGTTCATTCCGTTTATCCTTCGGGGTATGGAAGTACTTTTCTACAATGGCAATCACGGAACTGGGATAAGCGAGATAACTCATGAACAAGAGCCGCTCTTCGCTGCGGACGGTAAAGTGCTGAAAGTAGGTAGTAAGCCACTCGACACATTCCTCATAATACTTGGGATACGTTTTCAAGGTTCTGGACAAAAAGGGCAGGAGATCATGGAACGGGGAAGCGACCTTTGAATTCTCAAAGTTATGGAAATACCCCAATCCCCTTTCATCGAATAAAAAATGTTCCGTCGACACCTTTCCATGAGTAATGACGGTCCTTACCTTTTCAAGCTCCTTCGTTTCCTCATACCACTCATCAAGCATCTTCCGTGAAAATTTCAATGCTTGTGAAGCATCCTTATAATACATGCAGAAATGAAATTGAAAGGGAGACATATAGATGGTTTTCTCACATGCTTCCACATACTCATCCAAAAACTGTTGTTCTTTATCCCATCTGGATGTCAGCTGTTCGTAGTGAGATTCCCTCTCCTCTTTGTCGATTTTCACTTCCTGGGAGGACAGGGTGTGAAGCCTCGCCAGTTCCCTGAACATCTTTTGATGCTTTTCAAACTGGTCTTCCCGTTCCTGATTCAACAGCCAGGGCATGCAATAATATAAATACCCTTCGTTCCATACCGCGTAGCGCCCATCCAGGGTAGGATAAATCGGAACAATCCGGTTGTAGCCCCTCTGAAACAGGAATTGCACATTCCTGACGAAGTCTACCCCATTTTGCGCAGGGAGCTGCTTTACCCCCCAGGGTGCCTTTATTTGAAAATACTTTCGAAATCTTACCGTAGTTCTCGACGAAATGAGGTTCAACCCCATAAGGCTGCAAGACAGGCTTTAATCCCTCCAGCGTTTGTACCATTCCTCTCACCTTCTAAGAATACTTTTCTAAAAAAAACGGACTAACTCCAATGAATTTGGTGTCAGCCCCAATGTTCCCTATTATTCCCATTGCGCTCTTCTTAGCTGGGAGCGACTTTTTTATTTTTCCTTTACCCCTTGAAGACGTACTCGCTTTTAGGGATATAGAGAACCTGCCCTACATACACGTCCTGATTCGCTTCAAGTTGATTGACTCTCAATAGCTGAGGAATCGTCAGATCATACTTTTCCGCAATATAATCCAGGGTCTCTCCTTCTTGGACAATGCATACTCTTAATGTGGCTCCCTTTTCCTCTTCTTTTCTCGCAAAGAAGTCGGTAAGGGATATGGTCTCATACTTCTTTTTGCCCTTCGTCTTTTTCTTCTCTTCCTGTTCTTCAGCGGTTTCCTCCATTTCAGCCGATGAAGAGGAGGAAGATTCTTCTTCTTCCGCCTCCTGATGCGAGTACTTAGGTGGATAGGCAGGCTTTGGTTCTGCAGGCTGTTCTTCTGATGATTCACTCAGTTCATGCTGAGGTAATTCAAATACGTTTTCTTTACGGAAATCATTTTCCTCATAGAAATCAGCAGGCTGGGCATCATACTGAATCTGTACAGGCACCTCATCCTCTTCTTCCGGAGGTGTCCTACCTTCCAATTGAAACGGCTGGAACTCTTCATCTTCCCGATCTTCATCGTATGACGTTTCGTCTTCAACATCATAGCTTTCATACTCATATTCTTCTTCCTGTTCTTCCTCTGTCTCGACTTCCTCGGCTTCCTCTACTTCTGCCACGGCACTCGAGCGGTAAAGCGGCTCATACTCTTCTTCTCTCTCACTTTCAGCTTCAAGGGGCGTATGAGTCTGCTGTTCCCCGTAAATGCCGGTGATCGTCAGATCCGCATTTAATTTTATGCACGCATTTTCAGGGACGACGTAATCAAACGATTCAACGAACACATCGATGTCACCCAAATTTGCGATACGATTTTTCGGGATCGTCACATCGACAGGGAATCCGTGGACGAATTCATACTCTCCTTTTTCCCTCTTTTCAACAATTTGTACAAACTTCCCTCCTGCTTCGAACTCATCCTCTTCTTCGTCTCTCGGGGAAGAGGGTAAGTATTCACCGGAGAGATCCAGGCTTCCCCTGATAAGTACGTACTGCTCTTGTTCTTGTATCGTTATATGAGGATCTAAGGAGATAGATAGCAATTCTTCAACTTCCTGTCCTTTTTTAAACCAAATTGATTCTTCCAAAGAAAATCGCAAACACGATTGTTGTTCTTGCGACAAAGAAATTCCTCCTTTCAGGTTCCAAACAATGAAATAATAAACAATGCCATTATCACTTTATGAAACGGAAAAGAGGATTATGATAGGAAAACGAAAAGTTGTATGAGTGTAGGGATTTTCACTTCAGAAAAATGGGGGATCCCGGATAAAAGACACTCATTTCGATTTATCAATCCATTTTTGGAAAGATGCTCTATAAAATTAGACTTTTTTCTACCTATTAAAAATAGCCGACCCCAAAGGATCGGCTTCCACATTACTTTTTACTTATCTTTTCAAACGCTTTTTCAGCTGCCTCAAGGGTCTTTTCAATGTCTTCATCTGTATGGGCAGTAGACAGGAAAAGTCCTTCAAATTGGGAAGGTGGCAGGAATACCCCTTCATGGGCCATTTCACGATAGTAATCGGCAAACATATCAAGGTCCGACGACTTTGCCCCTTCGTAATTGGTCACTTCTTCATTTGTAAAGAAAATTCCGATCATGGAACCTGCACGGTTAACGACGTGAGGGATATGATGCTTTTCGGCCGCTTTCTTTAAGCCTTCTTCCAGGCGGTCTGCTTTACGGGCAAACTCTTCGTACGTTTCTGGTGTCAACTGGCTAAGGGTTTCATATCCAGCCGTCATGGCCAACGGATTCCCAGAGAGGGTCCCCGCTTGATAAATCGGGCCGCTTGGAGCAATTCTCTCCATGATTTCAGCTTTACCACCGTACGCTCCCACCGGAAGTCCTCCGCCGATGACTTTTCCTAGACAGGTTAAATCAGGCGTTACATTATAAAAGCCTTGTGCGCAACCATAGCCGACACGGAATCCGGTCATGACTTCATCGAAGATCAGCAAGGCTCCATTGTTTTCAGTGATTTCCCGAAGCCCTTTCAGGAATCCTGGCTGCGGCGGAACGACACCCATATTTCCTGCGACAGGCTCGACGATGACGCCTGCAATGTCATCACCGAATTGTTCAAAGGCATATCGAATGCTCTCTAAATCATTATAGGGAACCGTGATCGTATTTTGTGCCACACCTTCAGGGACCCCCGGACTGTCAGGCAGCCCAAGAGTTGCTACACCTGATCCTGCTTTGATCAATAAAGAGTCTCCATGTCCGTGGTAACATCCTTCAAACTTGATGATTTTATTACGGCCTGTGTATCCCCGGGCCAGACGAAGGGCACTCATCGTTGCTTCCGTTCCGGAAGATACCATCCGCACCACTTCGATACTCGGTACTCTCTCGATGACAAGCTCGGCAAGCTTGTTTTCGATCTCCGTCGGAGCTCCGAAACTCGTCCCATTTTCAGCGACTTTCTTGATGGATTCAACCACACGGTCATTGCTGTGACCAAGAATCAATGGTCCCCATGATAGAACGTAGTCGATGTATTCATTTCCATCGATATCGAAAATTTTAGAACCCTTCCCTCTTTCCATGAAAATAGGATCCATCTTTACGGATTTAAATGCACGCACGGGGCTGTTCACTCCACCGGGCATCAGTTTTACTGCTTCTTTGAACGCTTTCTTCGATTTCTCATATGAACGCAATACGGATTCCTCCTTTAGTGATCTATCTGTCATCCTTACAGGAACTTTCCACCAATTAGGATAACCAATTCGCTACATCTTTTGCGAAATACGTAATGATGAGGTCTGCACCTGCACGCTTCATGCTTGTCAGCTTTTCCATCACGATTTCCTGTTCGTTCACCCAGCCGTTTTGGGCAGCTGCCTTCACCATGCTGTACTCTCCACTAACATTATAAGCGACAACAGGAGCATTAAAACGGTCCTTCACTTCCCTCATGATATCCAAATAAGAAAGGGCAGGTTTCACGATTAAGAAGTCCGCTCCTTCTTCCATGTCGGACTGTGCCTCCCTTATTGCTTCCAGGCGATTGGCAGGGTCCATCTGATACGTTCTCCGGTCTCCGAATTGCGGTGTGGAATGTGCTGCATCACGGAATGGGCCATAGAAGCTTGAAGAGTACTTAACGGCATACGACATGATCGGCACATCATGGTAGCCCGCTTCGTCCAGTCCATGGCGGATCGCTGCAACGAATCCATCCATCATATTGGAAGGAGCAATGATATCGGCCCCTGCTTCCACTTGGCTGACAGCTGTTTTCGCTAATAGGTCAAGGGTTGGATCATTGAGTACCTGGCCATCCTTCACGATGCCGCAATGTCCGTGACTTGTGTATTGGCATAAACAAGTATCGGCAATGACCACGAGCTCGGGATAATGATTCTTTACAAATCGGGTAGCCTTCTGAACGATACCATGGTCATGATACGCTTGTGAGCCGACTTCATCTTTTTCAGCCGGAACACCAAATAGGATAATGGATTTGATTCCAAGGGAAACCACCTCATCCATTTCGGCTTTCAAATTATCAAGGGAGATATGAAACACCCCAGGCATGGAAGGGACAACATTTTTAATATTTTCCCCTTCCACCACAAACAACGGGTAAATTAAATCTTCTTTCCTTAAATGAGTTTCCCTCACTAACGCACGCATATGCTCGGTTTGACGTAAACGGCGGTGACGATTAAAATGCAGGTCTTTCATTGCTTATACCTCCTGAGTGATCAATTATTTTCCGGGTCTGTTTGAAATAAATTCTTTCATTTCATTCACCATTTCATTCACAGTATAAATGCTTGGACAGATTTTTACATCCAATCCGTACTGTTCAGCCGTTGTTTTCGTAATGGGTCCGATCACGGCAATGGGAATATCCTGAATGTTATCATGCAGGGAATAGAGATCGACCACCTTCATGAAATGGTGGACCGTTGACGAGCTGGTGAAGGTAATAATATCTATTTGCCCTTCATCAATGATTCTCTTTACCTTGTCGATGCTATTTGCAGGAAGGACTGTTTCATAGACGATCCACTCCTGGCATGAGGCACCTGCAGAGATTAATGATGAAGCGATGACGTTTCTTGCCAGGTTCCCTTTTGGAATCAGGATGTTACCTGAAGGCTTTACTTTAGAAATGAATTCCTCTGCAAAGTCATCACCTGTAAAGTGATCAGGAACAAAGGAAACAGGAATGCCATATCTCTTGCAGTAATGAGAGGTTTTACTGCCGACTGCAGCAAACTTCCCTGAAAAAGAAGACAGATCAAGCTCCAATCTTTTTAATGCCTTCAGAAAGAATTTTACTCCATTTTTACTGGTGAAGATGATCCATTCATACGTATGTAATGTTGACTGAAGATTTGTTTCCCATTTGTCTTCATGGGGTTGAAAATGAAGGAGAGGCACCACCACCGGAACCCCTCCCACGTCTTCAATGAGGGAGGCCGTTTCACTGGACCCCTCATTGCCGCGGGTAATCAAAACCTTTACATGTTCTAAAGGCCCTTTCCCCTTCATTATTGATCAAGCTCCTCTTTCACCTGATCGATAAGTGCTTTCGCGCCCTGTTTTGTCAGACTTTCAGCCACTTGTTCCCCTACTTCAACCGGGTCCCTGCCCACCATGAACTCTTTGTAGATCGTTTTTCCATCAGGTGAAGCGACAAGCCCTGTCAAAGCGATTTCCCCATTTTCTTTAAGCTCGGCGAACCCGGCAATCGGCACCTGACATCCACCTTCCATTTTGTGAAGGAACGCTCTTTCTGCCGTAACCGTTTTGGTTGTCTCTTCACAAGCAAACTTGGAAAGGAGCTCAAGGACTTCCCCATCACTTTCCCTGCATTCAATGGACAATGCTCCTTGACCGACTGCAGGCAGGCACAGGTCAGGATCAAGGAATTCCGTGACGACATCCGAAGTCCAGCCCATCCGGGATAATCCGGCTGCTGCAAGGATAATCGCATCGTAATCCTCGTTCTGAAGCTTCGTTAAACGCGTATCGATATTTCCACGGATCCATTTGATTTCAAGATCCGGGCGCACGGATAAAATCTGTGCCCCCCGGCGCAGACTGCTGGTGCCGACGATGGATCCGGAAGGCAAGTCTTTAAGGCCCACATGATCTTTACTGATGAAGGCATCACGGTGATCCTCACGTTCAGGAATACATCCGATTGTCAGCCCTTCTGGCAGAACTGCAGGCATATCCTTCATACTGTGTACGGCCATATCGATCTCTTCATCCATCATCGCCTGTTCGATTTCTTTTACAAACAAGCCTTTCCCGCCTACTTTTGAAAGGGTGACATCAAGTATCTGATCCCCTTTTGTGACGATTTCCTTCACTTCGAATTCGTAAGAGGGATCCAGTGCCTGCAACTGTTTGATCACCCAATTCGTTTGTGTCAGTGCTAACTTACTCCGTCTTGATCCAACAATGATTTTTCTCATAATGACCTCCTGAAAACTTATGAATACCAAAAATGAAATGATGACAACCGACTTCCCAAGAAAAAGTTAATCAATATGATCAGGAAGGTTGCAACATTGAGAAACGCTAGAGATTTACCGAATACATTCTTTTTAATGCGAAGATATAAAAAACTGCTATATACAATTAATAGAATAAATGAACCTACTATTTTCGGATCATACCAAGTGAAATCAGGCAGCTTGATATAGGCCCATTGGAGACCGAGTATCAAGCTCAATAGAAGCATGGCCACTCCAATGGAGTTTAAGATGTATGAAATCTTCTCAAGCTTGGACAGATCGCTGATCCTCCATAACCTCTGCCCCCACTTTTTCTCCTTCAGCAGTTTGAATTGCAGAAGGTAGAGCAGGGAAAACACAAAGGATAATGTAAAGGCCCCGTATGAAAGGATGGCCATCGTAATGTGAATCAGCAGCAGCTCAGATACGAGCTGCTCGGCCATGGCCTGAGACTCTACCTGGACAGGAGCGAATGTATGGATCGCCATGATGATGAAGCCCAGTATATTGGTGAAGAACACCGTGAAGTCCACTCTTAATAATCTATTGATGACAAGTGACAGGGTAATGAGGACCCAGGCATAAAAATAAAGCCCCTCGAAAATGGTGAGGACCGGGAACCTACCTGTATTCATCATATATAGAAATAAAAAGATTGTTTGAAGGATCCAAACAATCGCAAGTAACCAGAAGGCAAACATATTCGCCTTCCGGTTTTTGTTTAAGAAATCTATAAAGTAAAAGAGAATACTAATAGCATACAGAACAATCATAAGTTCGTGCAGCCTGGTCATCGTTTGTTCAAACATAGACATTAACCTCACTTATGCTTGAAAAGAAGGCTGTGGTATAAAGCTGCGCTCGCTCTCAGTCTTTTCATTGGCTGCTTTCACTTGTTTCTGCTCTTGCACCTGTTGTTCAATATTAAAGATATTGATGAATAAATCCAGCTTATCTTCGGCATCAGGAAGACCTGCGAATTCCTTCGCCTGGAGAATCGGATCCTTTAGCAACTGATTGATGATACTCTTTGTATGTTTGTTCAACACTTTTCGCTCCCGATCCGTTAAATCAGGCATTTTCCGTTCAATACTCTCCATCGTTTCAGCTTGGATGGAAAGTGCTTTTTGACGAAGTGCTGAAATGACAGGAACAACCCCCAGCATATTCAACCATTCTTTAAAAGCCACAATTTCAGACTCAATCATGAGTTCAATTTGCTCTGCCGCTTTTTTACGCTCTGCGAGGTTCGCCTCTACGATGCCTTCTAAATCGTCGATATCATAAAGGAAAACACTGTCTAATTCTCCAATGGAAGGATCGAGATCACGGGGAACAGCGATATCTACCATGAAAAGAGGGCGACCCTTTCTCATTCTTTCCACATGGGACATCATTTCTTTCGTTATCACGAAATCCTTTGCACCCGTAGAGCTGATCATAATGTCGGCTTCTACAAGGGCACATTGAAGCTCCTGCAATGTTTTGGCATTCCCGCTGAATCGTTCTGCAAGGGTTTGAGCTTTTTCAAACGTACGATTAATGACCGTCACCTTAGTGGCACCGCTGCCGTGAAGATTTTGGATCGCCAGCTCCCCCATCTTACCGGCACCAAGGATCAGAACATGCTTTTTATCCAGGCTGCCGAATACTTTTTTCGCCAATTCAACGGCTGCATAGCTGACAGATACAGCATTTGACCCAATATCCGTCTCCGAGTGCCCTTTCTTGGCAACCGTCACGGCCTGCTTAAACAAATGATTGAATACTGTACCGGTTGCACCCGATTCCTGTGCATTCAGAAAGCTCGATCGAATCTGCCCCAGGATCTGCGTTTCCCCGAGTACCATTGAATTCAATCCACACGCAACCTTAAAAAGGTGTTCAACTGCTCCTTCTTGTTCATAAATGAAAAGATAGGGCGTGAACTCCTCTTTATCTATATCAAACCATTGAGATAAGAAATCTTTAATATAATAACGACCTGTATGAAGCTGATCCACTATAGCATAGACTTCCGTTCTATTGCATGTAGAAACAATCACATTTTCAAGTATGCTCTTCTTTTCCTTCAATGCGTTCATGGCTAAAGGAAGATCAGTTTCATTGAATGATAAACGCTCACGAATCTCAACAGGGGCCGTTTTGTAATTCAAACCAACGACTATTGTATACATGCTATGCACTACACCCCCAACTTAAATCATTACTCTTATTATAACATGTCCAGAAAAGACCCTGCCCGGCAAATGTGAACAGAAATTGAAACCTAAATATGATACATTAATAAGGTAAGAAGTCATGCTTCTTCCGGGACTTTACAGACATTTAGTTCATCCTGTAGATTATAAAGCATTAAAGAATGCTATAAAATCTATTACATTTCGACAATCCTTACTAATGTAGGGTACCAAAACAAGCCTAAAGAATCAAGTAATGAAAAGGCTTTCTGTCCATCTGTCGAAACCAGGGGCTTGTATTCTTCTTATTATGGTTCATTTCCCCTTTAAAATCAGAATTCAAAACATGTAATGGAAAAGATTAGGGAGGATGGGTATGAAACAACAAAGAATTTTCCCGGGAATCATCTTGATAGGCTTCGGGGTCTATTTTTATTTACAGCAGGCAAACATTGTATTATTTCAGGAATTCTTCACGTGGCCCACCTTACTCTTGATTGTCGGACTCGCTTTTCTTGGACAGGGATATGGAGGGAGAGATCATGAAGCGATTTTACCCGGTACGATCCTTGTTGGATTCGGACTTCATTTCCATGTTGTGAACAAACTGGACATATGGCCGGATCACATGGGTACTTTCATTTTGATCATTGCATTGGGCTTTCTGCTGAGATACCAGAAAACGGGCGCGGGGTTATTTCAAGGGATTCTCTTTTTAACTCTGTCTATTGTTCTCCTCTTCTCCGACAAAGCGGTAAGATGGTTAGGCTTCATTGAAGGGAATGTAGGGACCGCCTGGGAATTCTGGCCCATCATCATCATAGGGATCGGCGTATACTTATTGTTTATTAAAAAAAGATGACGTTACTGCAGCCACAAAGTAAGCAGAAAGAGCCCGGAATCTGCTCCGGGCTCTTGTCATTATTATGAAAGAACCGAATCCAGGAATTCTTTCGTTCGCTGCTCTTTCGGAGTGTTGAACAGTTCCTGCGGGGGTCCTACTTCTACAATTCTTCCATCGTGCATGTACACTACCCAGTCTGCCACCTCTTTGGCAAACCCCATTTCATGCGTCACGACGACCATGGTCATCCCCTCTAAAGCCAGCTCCTTCATGGTGGCAAGGACTTCTCCCACCAATTCAGGATCCAGTGCAGATGTAGGTTCGTCAAACAGCATGATATCCGGTTTCATAGCAAGTGCCCTGGCTATGGCTACACGTTGCTTCTGTCCGCCAGACAATTTGGACGGATAGACATTTTCCTTCTCTGCAAGACCCACCTTTTTTAATAACTCTTTGGCTTCTTTTTTGGCTTGGGCCTTCTGGACACCTTTTACATGAACCGGTGCTTCCATCACATTTTCCAATACCGTTTTGTGTGGAAAAAGGTAGAAATGCTGAAATACCATCCCCACTTTTTGCCGGATTTTATTTACATCATGGGTACTCAGATTGACTTCTTCCCCTTCGATCATGACTTTCCCATTGTCTTTCACTTCCAGGAAGTTTAAGCATCGAAGCAATGTACTCTTACCGGATCCGCTTGCGCCGATGAGGCAAACCACGTCATTTTCCTTGACACTCATATCAATGTCCTTCAATACATGTAAATCTCCAAATGATTTATTCAATTTCTCTACTTTAATCATTTCCTGACCCATGCTCAACCCTCCCTATCTTTATTAGTCACTGACAGACATACGCTTCTCTATAACATTCACAATCGTCGAGAATATCAGTACAAGCACTAGATAATAGATCGCTACAACCAGCAGGTAGGTCATATAATCGAAGTTGTTGGATCCTAGTGTCGTTGCAACGCTGAACAATTCAAACATCCCGATAAAGGATGCCAGGGATGAATCCTTCAAGGCTATGATGAATTGATTACCAAGTGGAGGCAGTGCCCTTCTGAAAGCCTGTGGAAGGATGATCCTTCTCATGGACAACCCGAGGGACATCCCCAGGGACCTCCCTGCTTCCATCTGGCCTTTATCGATGGATTGGATGGCTCCTCGAAAGATTTCGGCGATATAGGCACCGTTATGGAAGGCAAGCCCCATTACGACTGACCAGAAGTCTGTGATGTTCAGTGCGGTTAACCCAAAGTAGAAGATAAAGATTTGAACGATTAATGGTGTTCCCCTTACAACGAAAATATATAAATCTGCCAATAATGCCAAAGGCTTAATTCCAGATATCTTTAGAAAAGCAAAAAACAAGCCGATGACAATCGCGATAAGGACAGAAACAAAGGTTAGCTGGAATGTCAGCAACATCCCTTTAAGAAAAACATCATATGTACCAATAAAGGTTTCAAAAAAATGCATGAACTTCCCTCCATTCAATTTATGTGTCATGTAAAGACAAAAAGCGAATGCGCATCGAAGCACATTCGCTCTGTGTCATGCTGCTTACTCTTTTTCAGGATCTGAAGTGATGTCTGTATTGAAATACTTTTCACTGATTTTCTTTAATGTACCGTTTTCTCTCAATGTTTCAAGAGCTTTGTTGACTTCTTCCAACAGCGCCTCATTCTCTTTACTGACGGCGATGGCTTGCTCACTGCGGCCGATCAGTTCACGTGCTTCAATGTTAAGCCCTGCAGCGATCGCTTCTTTTCCTGTGATGAAGTCAGTAATGACGGCATCATGCTTCCCTTTATTTAATGCTTCCAGAGCGACAACGTCACTATCATATTGTTGGATATTATCCGTTACACCTTGAGCCGTTTCTGCGTAAGTAGATCCTTTGGAAACGGCAATCTCCATTCCTTCCAGGTCTTCCAGTGTTTCAACAGAACTGTCTGAACGCACAAAGATTTGCGGTCCTGAATAATAGTAAGGAGTCGAGAAGTCAACCTCTTTCAAGCGGTCTTCCGTGATCGTATGACTGGCAACGGCTGCATCGAAACGACCGGATTTAACTCCTTCTACAATTCCTGCAAACTTGAATTTCTTCTGTTCCGGTTCAAGACCCATTTCTTTCGCTACTGCTTCCGCCACTTCGATATCGAAACCAGACATGGTTCCATCGTTGTTCGTCACACTGAATGGCTTAAATTCACCGGAAGCTGCATAAATAAATTTCCCTTCCTCTACCAACTTCGCACCACTTTCTGTTGTGGCTTTATCGCCACAGGCTGATAGAAGAAATACAGAAATGACTAACAAAATCAGGATTTTCCAATTCTTCACTGGCTAGAGTCCCCCTTATGTAACGTATAGTTGTAATCTTTCATAATTTTATCAACAAAAGAGAAAATTCTCAAAATTCAAATTTACCTAATTTTGGTTGTTATGATCCATTTATATGGAAGAGCCTGATTCAGCTTGGTTACAGATACATATGCGTTTATATGCTTCCATTTCCTTTCAAATCCTTTGATCATATAGGTCCATAAACCTGATAGAGTCTTCCGTACACCTGCTTTTCTACTACTTTTAAGCTATATTGGTCATGTCGTCACGTCAGAATAAATAAAAAGGACCAATCCCCCTGCTTTACGCATTGGAATTGGTCCTTTGACAGATTGTGCTTATTTATAAAACGACTTGATTGCATCCCAGGCCTTGTCTTTTCCAAGTCCTGTTTCAGAAGAGAACATGATGAGATCGTCTTCTTTGTCCATATTGAGCGTTTCTCTTGTCACTTTAAGGTGCTTCTGCCATTTGCCTTTAGGGATTTTATCCGCTTTCGTTGCAATGACGATACAAGGCAGTTCATAATGTTTAAGGAAGTCGTACATCATGACGTCATCCTTGGTCGGTGCGTGACGGAGATCCACGATCAAGACGACAGCCCTCAGCTGTTCACGGGACGTGATGTAAGTTTCGATCATCTTCCCCCATGCTTCCCGCTCTGTTTTGGAAACTTTGGCAAAACCATATCCAGGAACGTCAACATAATAAAGGGTGTCTTCGATTTTATAAAAGTTTAGCGTCTGGGTTTTACCGGGCTTGGATGAAATCCTGGCCATACTCTTTCGACCGATCATTTTATTGATAAATGAGGATTTTCCGACGTTTGAGCGTCCTGCCAACGCAAACTCCGGAAGAAAATCGCCAGGGTATTGTTCAGGCCTGACTGCACTGATGACTAGCTCGACTTGATTTACTTTCACTTCTTTTCACCTACTAATGCTTTCTCTAAGACCTCATCAATATGGGATACAAGAATGAATGTCAATTCTCCCCTTACACTTTCAGGAATATCTTCTATATCCTTCTCATTATCCTTCGGCAGGATAATCGTTTTAATCCCGGCACGATGAGCACTTAATGTTTTTTCTTTCACCCCTCCGATTGGAAGCACTCTTCCTCTCAGGGTTATTTCACCTGTCATTCCTACTTCACGGTTGACGTATTTACCTGTAAGGGCAGATACAAGTGCCGTCGTAATCGTGATTCCTGCTGAAGGGCCGTCTTTAGGAACTGCGCCTTCAGGTACATGGATATGGATATCATACTTTTCGTGGAAAGTCTCATCAATTCCAAGGGCATCCGCCTTCGACCGGACATAACTGAATGCCGTCTGTGCTGATTCCTTCATGACATCCCCTAATTTACCTGTCAGGACAAGCTTCCCTTTACCAGGTGCCAGGGATACTTCAATCTGTAATGTATCTCCGCCAACCGTCGTATAAGCAAGTCCTGTGGAAACGCCGATTTGGTTTTCCTCTTCCGCCTGACCGTATCGGAACTTTTTCTTACCCAGGAAATCTTCAATATTACTGGATGTAATCACGACACGCTTCTTTTCACCTGACACAATGATCTTTGCCGTTTTTCTGCAAAGGGCGGCAAGGTGACGTTCCAGGCTTCTCACACCGGCTTCTCTTGTGTAGTATCGAACAATATCGATAATGGCTTCGTCCCGCACTTGAAGCTTCGATTTATTCAATCCATGATCTTTGATCTGCTTCTCTAATAAATGATGCTTCGCGATATTTAATTTTTCAAGCTCTGTATAGCCTGCAATCGTAATGATTTCCATTCTGTCCCGGAGCGGGCCCGGAATCGTGGATAAATCATTGGCCGTGGCAATGAACATGACTTTGGATAAGTCATAGGTTTCTTCAATGTAATGATCACTGAAGTTGGAATTCTGTTCAGGATCCAGCACTTCGAGCATGGCAGAGGAAGGATCTCCCCTGAAGTCACTAGACATTTTGTCAATTTCATCAAGAAGGAAGACAGGGTTTATCGTTCCTGCTTTCTTCATGCCCCGAATCAATCTTCCTGGCATGGCACCTACATAGGTACGTCTATGGCCGCGGATCTCTGACTCATCTCGGACTCCACCGAGGGAAACACGGACGAAATTTCGCCCCAGAGATTCAGCCACAGAACGTGCCAGGCTTGTTTTACCGACGCCGGGAGGTCCGGCAAGGCACAGGATGGGACCTTTCAGGGACTTGGTCAGCTGCTGAACAGCCAGGTATTCAAGCACGCGCTCCTTTACTTTTTCCAGGCCATAATGATCACGGTTCAGGATATGTTCTGAACGTTTAATATCCAGTTGATCTTCTGTCTCTGTTGACCAGGGCAGGGATACGAGCCATTCAATGTAGTTGCGGATGACAGAGCTTTCTGCAGAGCTCGACGGAACTTTCTCATAGCGGGCAAGCTCTTTCAAGGCAGTCATTTCCACCTCTTCCGGCATATTTGCCTGCTCGATCTTGGATGTTAAGTCCTCGATCTCACCCGTTTTACCTTCTTTATCGCCTAATTCTTTCTGAATGGCCTTCATCTGCTCACGAAGATAGTACTCTTTCTGGGTCCGCTCCATGGAGCGCTTGACACGCTGCCCGATTTTCTTCTCAAGGCTCAGGACTTCCTTTTCATTGTTAATGGTTTCGATCACCATCTGAAGACGCTTCTTAATATCCAGCTGCTCAAGGACGCTTTGCTTTTCTTTCATTTTCAGGGGAAGATGGGAAGCGACGATGTCAGCGAGTCTTCCCGGCTCTTCGATATCTGAAACGGTGGAATACGTTTCAGCCGAGACTTTTTTAGATAGCTTTATGTATTGTTCGAAATAATTTAATAACGTTCTCATTAAAGCGTCTGTTTCTGATTCTTTCTCATCGGAATCTTTGAATTCCTTCACTTCTACCTCGTAGAAATCTTTTTCCCCGGAAAAGGATTCAATGGATGCCCTGTTTAAACCTTCAACCAGGACCCTGATTGTTCCATTCGGTAATTTCAGCATCTGCTTTACCTTTGTGAGAGTCCCCATTTCGTAAAAATCTTCTTGTGTTGGCTCATCTATATTCATATCTCTTTGTGTGGTTAAGAAAATTAAATGATCATCCATCATTGCTTTTTCCAAAGCTTGAACGGAGCGCTCACGTCCAACATCTAAATGCAAGACCATGGTTGGATACACAAGTAAGCCTCTTAATGGAAGGAGGGGAACCGTTAAATTATTTTGATTTGCCACATATAACACCTCCGAATGTTTTGCTCTAAGTCTTTGTACAATTCTAACTTATTTACTAGTTAGTGTCTATTAAATAGGCATTTACAACTTTATTCATCGTATTCACTGCTTATGCCATTTTCTCTTCCATTCATGAACAAACCGATTCGGATAGACCCGAATCGGTCAAAAGTCTACACGCTTTTCTTATCCTGTTCGTTTATGCGGTCCGTTTGAATGGAATCTTTCATTAGGGCCAAATCTAATACTTCTTTAAGCTGTTTAACAGGGACTACCTCAATCCCCTCCATTTCACTTAACATCGCCTGCTGATTATCGTAGGGGATGATGGCCATTGTCGCTCCAGCTAATTTGGCACCCTTCACTTTGGCAGATACTCCCCCCACCGGTTTCACGAGACCGTGTATGCTTATCTCGCCTGTTACAGCAATGGTATGTTTCACCGGTATGCGGTAAATCGCAGAATAGATGCCCAGAGCCATGGCAATCCCTGCAGACGGCCCGTCAACAGGCACCCCTCCAGGAAAGTTCACATGGATATCATATTGATCCGCAGGTACTCCCATAGAGCGAAGCACCGTAATCACGTTTTCAATGGAACCTTTCGCCATGCTTTTTCTCCGGACTGATTTACTTCGATCCCCAATGCTTTCTTCTTCCACAATTCCGGTCACATTGATGATGCCTTTATCAGAAGCAGGGATGACGGTAACCTCGATTTCCAGTAAAGAACCAGTATTGGGTCCTGTCACTGCTAACCCATTGACGAGCCCGATCGTCGCTTCTTCATTGACTTTCTTCTGATAGCGTGGAGAAAGCTGGCTGGACTGGATGATCCACTCCAGCTCATGATCAAAGATTTCTTTTCTGTTTTCCGTAATGGCCACACCTGCTGCTATCTGAACCATATTGACCGCTTCCCGACCATTGCGGGCATAGGAAGCAAGGGTTTCAAGACCTTTGTCACTAATGGTCATCTCTACTTTCTCAACCGCCCTGGCAGCTACTTTTTTCACTTCATCATGCTCAAGCTCCCTGAAGAACACTTCCATGCAGCGTGAACGGATGGCCGGTGGAATTTCACTTGGTGTACGGGTGGTGGCACCGATTAAGCGGAAATCTGCCGGAAGTCCGTTTTTGAATATATCATGGATGTGGGTAGGGATTTGATGATTTTCTTCATTATAATAGGCACTTTCCAAAAATACTTTGCGGTCTTCCAGTACCTTCAATAATTTATTCATCTGGATGGAATGCAATTCTCCGATTTCATCAATGAACAGCACACCTCCATGGGCATTCGTTACCGCTCCTTGCTTTGGCTGGGGAATCCCGGCTTGTCCCATGGCCCCTGCTCCTTGATAAATGGGATCGTGTACGGATCCGATCAGTGGATCGGCAATCCCCCGTTCATCGAAACGTGCTGTTGTGGCATCCAATTCTACAAATACCGCGGAAGGCTTGAAAGGAGATTTCATATTTTTCTTTGCTTCTTCCAGGACCAGACGGGCCATGCGGCTGTCTTTCCGACACCGGGAGGGCCATAGATAATCACATGTTGAGGATTGGGACTGCATAGCGCAGCTTTTAAAGCTTTTATTCCATCTTCTTGGCCTACTATATCATCAAAGCTTGATGGTCTTACCTTTTCAGCAAGAGGTTCGGTTAACGAAATGGATCTCATTTTCCTGAGTTCTTCCATTTCTTTTTTTGATTCTTTATCAATGGAAACTTTTTGCGTTCGCTGGTTTTTCAATAGGTTCCAAAAATACAATCCAATGATGATTCCGAAGAATAATTGGATAAACAAAGCGATGCTCGTAAAGCTCATTCGTCTCCCTCCAAGTAGATACAAGTTGTTACCGGTTAGTATCTCCTTGACCTTGTGGGAATAAACAAAAAAATTCTGGTGGAGAGATGAGTAAAATGAAGAAAAATGGAACGATCATTGTTGGGAATGATCCACATACTCTTCCTTCCTGAGGAAAGATTACACCGCTCAGGGAATGATCTTTCTACTTATACATGGTGTGAAAACAAAGACCGTTCTTTTCATTATCAATTGAGCATTGTCTCTTTTACCGGTTTAAACAACCAACCGTTTATTTTGATCTTGCACAGATAGAATTCCATTTACAATCCCAAAAGCCAGTGACATCCGTGACCTTTATCAGTCCAGTTTTCTCTTCATCTTTCGATCTCCATAGCTGTTAGAAGATTAAAAAAAGCCAAGAATGAGGGACCATTCTTGGCTTTTGGGTCATCTATTATGCTGATGTCTTTTCTTCATTTGGATCGATTACTGTTCCATCTTCAAGCATTAAATGTGGAGCAGCATCTTCAAGGATCGTTTCCTTTGTAATGATGCACTTTTTGATATCCTCACGGGAAGGAAGATCAAACATGACATCCAGCATCATCGTTTCGATGATCGAACGCAGTCCACGGGCACCCGTTTTACGTTCGATTGCCTTTTTAGAGATTTCAAGCAGGGCATCTTCTGTGAACTCAAGCTCGACATCATCTAATTCAAGCATTTTTTGATATTGTTTCACCAATGCATTTTTAGGCTTTGTCAGGATTTCAACCAGCGCTTCTTCATCAAGAGGCTCAAGGCTTGAAATAACCGGTAAACGACCGATGAATTCAGGGATTAAACCGAACTTCAACAGGTCTTCCGGAACAACTTTGGAAAGAAGGGATTTATCTTCTTTTACTTCTGCATTTTTAGGATCAGAACCGAACCCAATCACCTTTTGACCTAAACGGCGCTTAATGATCTGCTCGATTCCATCGAACGCCCCACCACAGATGAATAGTACATTGGACGTATCAATCTGGATGAATTCCTGATGAGGATGCTTGCGTCCGCCTTGTGGAGGAACACTTGCCACCGTACCTTCAAGAATTTTTAGAAGGGCCTGCTGAACACCTTCACCTGAAACGTCTCTTGTAATGGATGGATTTTCGGATTTTCGTGCTACTTTATCGATTTCGTCGATATAGATGATACCTTTTTCAGCTTTTTCTACATCATAGTCAGCTGCCTGGATCAATTTCAACAGGATATTCTCTACGTCTTCCCCTACGTATCCTGCTTCAGTCAGTGAAGTGGCATCCGCAATGGCGAAAGGAACGTTAAGAATACGCGCAAGGGTTTGAGCCAGTAAGGTTTTACCGCTACCAGTCGGCCCGATCATGGCAATATTACTCTTAGACAGCTCTACGTCATCAACTTTGCTGCTTGAGTTGATACGCTTGTAGTGATTGTAAACGGCTACAGCCAAAGATTTCTTTGCCTGTTCCTGACCAATAACGTATTCATCAAGGATTTCGCGAATTTCACGAGGCTTCGGAACGTCTTTGAATTCTACTTCTTCTTCTGTACCAAGCTCTTCTTCCACGATTTCCGTACAAAGTTCGATACACTCATCACAGATATACACACCTGGTCCAGCGACTAGTTTACGAACTTGATCTTGCGTTTTTCCGCAAAAAGAACATTTAAGTTGTCCTTTTTCATCATTAAATTTAAACAATGATTTCACCCCTTAGTTAAAACTTCATAAAATCGTGCCCTGTTTCATCAAACGAACGATTTCTTACATCCCTGTTACCTAAGTTATGTACTGCATTTTATCATATTATATGTCCGTAAAGAAATTGATACGATTCTTAAGAATCATCTTATTATGTAATACGTATTTTAGCAAATATTTTATTTTGCTAATTACTATGGTGTCCAATTGTAGTCAGGTAATGTAAGAATTCTGATTATGTATGTTCCTGGTGAAAATGAGCGCAGCCCCGTTTCATAAGCTTTTTCCATAAATAGGTATTCTTATTCTTGGTTAGATAAAGTTTCTTATTTAGGAAAGGTATAAAACGCCTGGAGCAAACTCGTTTGTTCATCCGTTTTTTGTTTCTGTGGCAGCTTTTCAGTTCTGCTGAACAGCGCTTGAAACATCCCTTTCAAACGAATGAGGCAGTATACGGTGTCAAATAACCGTTCATTGTACAAAACAAGGCACGAATGATTCGCGCCTTGTCTGCTATTTTTATTATGCTACCGTTTTGCTGTTTTCAACAAGGAATTCTACTGCTTTACGAACTTTAAGGTCCGCTTTAAGTGTATCAAGGCCGCCAAGTGCTTGTTTGATGTTGTCAGCAGACATGTTGTACTGTTCAGCCATCTTATTTACTTCTTCTTCTGCTTCTTCGTCAGTCACTTCAAGATTTTCAGCTGCTGCGATCGCTTCAAGCGTAAGGTTTGTGCGAACGCGTTTACCAGCATCTTCATTCATTTGACCGCGAAGGTCTTCTTCTGATTGACCAGAGAATTGGAAGTAAAGATCAAGATTCATACCTTGCATTTGAAGGCGTTGTTCGAATTCTTGCATCATGCGGTCCACTTCAGCTTTAACCATTACTTCTGGGATTTCCACTTCAGCATTGTCAGAAGCTTTATTTACAAGAGTTTCGCGAACAGCTGTTTCAGCTTCGTTCTTTTTAGACTCTTGAAGGCGTTTTTCGATCTTTTCTTTCAGTTCAGCAAGCGTTTCAACTTCTTCGTCAGCATCTTTTGCGAACTCGTCGTCAAGTGCTGGAAGTTCTTTTGCTTTGATTTCGTGTACTTTCACTTTGAATGTAGCAGGTTTACCAGCAAGTTCAGCTGCATGGTACTCTTCTGGGAAGTTCACTTCTACATCTTTCTCTTCTCCAGCTGCAACACCCACTAATTGCTCTTCGAATCCTGGGATGAATTGACCTGAACCTAATTCAAGAGAATAGTTCTCAGCCTGTCCGCCTTCGAATGCTTCACCGTCAACGAATCCTTCGAAATCCATTGTTACAGTGTCGCCTTCTTCAGCTTTTCCTTCTTCTTTAACAGCCAGTTCAGCTTGTTTTTCTTGAAGTGAAGTAAGTTCAGCTTCAACGTCTTCAGCCGTTACTTCTGTGTCCATATTTTCTACTTCAAGACCTTTGTACTCGCCAAGTTTCACTTCAGGCTTCACTTGTACCTTAGCCGTGAAGATTAAGTCTTTCCCTTTTTCCATTTGCTCAACATCGATTTCAGGACGGTCGATTGGATCGATTCCTGTTTCTTCGATTGCTTTCGCATATGCTTCAGGTAAGATGAAATCTAACGCATCTTGGTAAAGTGATTCTACACCGAAACGCTTTTCGAACATTCCACGTGGCATTTTACCTTTACGGAATCCTGGTACGTTCACTTGTTTTACAACTTTTTTGAATGCTGCGTCTAAACCTTCGTTTACTTTAGCAGCTTCTACTTCAATTGTAAGTCCTTGGTTTCCTTCTTGCTTTTCCCATTTTGCAGACATACTGTTCCCTCCAACAATCTATAATTGATCTTAAATTTTTTACGCATAGTAGTAGATAGTCCCGTATGATTCTAGCACTATCATCGTAAATATTTGAAAAACTTTTACATTGCAACCATTACATTATAACATACAGCCACTGTCTTTCAACAGAGAGCACTTAAATATTAGGAGAGGAAATTTCCTCTAGTTCCTTCAGTTTCAATAGAATCCCTTCAGATTGTGTGTTTTCAACCTGATCCCTCAGCTCTTCTTCAAGGATTGAATCAGCGAACATCCCAGCCGTATAGAAGGCATATACCGATGCAATATCTTTCACTTCCCCATCAAGGTGAAAGGGATAGAGAAGAAACATGTGGCGCTTCAGCAATTCCTGTGCATGTTGAAATAGTGTAGGGTTCATTTGCATGAGGAGATCTTCCAAGGATTCTGCCATTCCTGAGAAGAAATCAGATTCGAACACATCTTCCAAAGATGCAGGAGAAACCCTCTTCTCCTGACCAAACTTCTTAACTACCACCTCTTTATCCACTCCATGCTCCCTTAAAACATTCAGGACCATCGTTTGCAGAAATGGATGTGCCTCTGCATCCTTTAAGATCGATTTCAGTTCATCCATAAACGGCTGAATGTTGCGGTGAACGAGCTCGGCCGCCGTCAACGTTTGTTCTTCTAAACTCTTCCCCCTCAAAATGGAAGGCTGCTCTTCCTTAACGGGTGCTTCATCTGGCTGTGGCGCTTTCCCATTCAGTACTTTTTCACTGAACTGGAGCAGTTTCTTGAAATGCTCTTCCTTTTCGAAAGGAACTTCTTTTTCATCGAACAGTGCATGAATCGTATCCATCACTTCCTGATGCTCGCGAAGCTGGATAAGAATCATCAAATACATATCCACTACCTCGAAATAATCACCGATGCCTTCAAGGAGCATATCTTTGCATATGGATCTCGCTTTGTCATATTGCTTGCTTTCATATAGAGATAACACGAGTGCCGTATTGATATCAGGATTGTCCGGATCCAGTTCATAGGCCTGGATCAGGAGCTCTGAAGCTTCATGAACCTCTCCTTGTTCCAGGGCATGAACACCCTTTTCCAGGAGCCGCTCTTTTAATCCTGGAAATTGCACAATCTTCCCTTTTTCTTCCTGGTTTCCCTTTGTCATAAACGTACCTGCCTATACTTTTTGATTGACTTTAGTTTAGCACGATATCTTTTAGATCACAAAAAAAGCTCACCCGGTTAGGTGAGCTTGTGTATGTAGGATTTATGGCGTCCCAGGAGAGATTCGAACTCCCGACCGACGGCTTAGAAGGCCGTTGCTCTATCCAGCTGAGCTACTGGGACTTGGTTTGTTTTGACTTGATTTGTTTATCAAGGACAATATTTATTATATTCACATAGCATCAATAAGTCAACAGATTTTCAAAAAAAGTTTTATTTTATTTTCACCCTTACGTTTCCCTATTACAAATAGAAGAGTAGAACCCGCTCGGGGCGGGTTCACCAATGTACATTACATGTGAAAAGTTTGAGTCAATTCATCCAGCACGACATGGTCGTGAGTCTTGAAGATCACCTTTATCTGCTTTCCTTCTGTTTCTACTATTGCATACGTACGCTCTCTTCTGCCCCGGGGAAGAAGAATACTGCCTGGATTAAGGAACAATGTCCCATTATTCCATTCTGCCCCCAGAGTGTGGGAGTGTCCAAAGAATACAAACCCGGCTCCAAGTTCTTCTGCCTTGTACCTGAGATTCATCAAGGACATTTTTATCCCATAGTGATGTCCATGAGTCACCATGATGGTATTCCCCTCCACCTTTTCAACCAGGTCATCGGGCATTCTTGCATCCATGTCACAATTTCCCCTGACCATAAGATACGAGGATAATGCAGGGTCATCTGCACTCAATTCAGAATCCCCGCAGTGAATCATGGCATCTACTTTCGACTGATATTTGTCTCTCAGTTCCACAAGCTCATCTTTTGAACCGTGACTGTCGCTTACCACTAATAATTTCATTCTGCTCACCCTTTAAATAAAGTCTGAGATGATGTTTCCTAGTTTCTTCAATGCATTTCCCCGATGGCTGATTTGACTCTTTTCGTCCGGCGTCAGTTCAGCCATGGATTTGTTCAGGGCAGGGATGAAGAAGATGGGATCGTATCCGAATCCGTTCGTACCTCTCTTCTCCTGAAGGATCATCCCTTCGCATGTTCCTGACACGGTCTTCGTTTCCATGCCGGGGCCGGCTATGGCAAGGACACATTGAAAACGTGCGCTCCGCTTGGACTCTTCCACGTCTTGCAGTTCACCGAGGACCTTTTCCATATTCGCCTCGTCACTCTTTTCTTCACCGGCATAGCGTGCAGAATAAACCCCTGGCCGACCCTCGAGGGCATCGATGGCCAACCCTGAGTCATCGGCAATCACCAGTTCCCCTAACTCCTGAGCGACGGTTTCGGCTTTTAGAATGGCATTTTCTTCGAAGGTTCTCCCCGTCTCTTCTACATCTTCAATATGAGGCATGTCCAGTAATGTTTTTACCTCATACCCGTAAGGAGCAAACATATGCTGGAATTCTTTTGCTTTTCCCCTGTTCTTTGTGGCAATGATCACTGACTTCTTCATTGTTCAACTCACCCTTTATTGAAATCTTTTTACTATATCGCCCAATGATTGCTTCTGGATCTGGAATAGCTCCTGTATTCCTTCCTGACCAAGCGTTAACATTTGATTGAGCTGGTTCATGGTGAAGGTTGATTCTTCCCCTGTTCCCTGAAGCTCTACAAATTCACCTTCACCTGTCATGATGATGTTCATGTCCACTAACGCGCATTGCTGTCTTCAATGTAATTCAGATCAAGGACGGCACCGTGTTCTTCCACAATTCCCACACTTGTGGCTGCTAGGAAACTTTTCAGCGGGAAAGAAGAGATCTTCTTATTATCTTGAAGTTTAGCCACTGCCAATGCCGTAGCAACGAATGCACCTGTAATCGAAGCCGTCCTGGTACCTCCATCGGCCTGAATGACATCACAATCAATCCAGATCGTACGTTCTCCCAGTGCATCCAAATCGACGACAGCTCTTAATGCCCGTCCAATAAGACGTTGTATTTCCATGGTTCTCCCGGAAATCTTCCCTTTTGAAGATTCACGGATGTTTCTCGTTTCCGTCGCTCTTGGAAGCATGGAATACTCAGCTGTAATCCATCCCTTTCCGCTGTTCCTCATAAAAGGGGGGACTCTTTCTTCGATGCTCGCATTACAAATAACCTTTGTTTCCCCAACCGTGATGAGGACAGATCCTTCAGGATGCTTGACGTAGTCTGTCTGTATTTCTACATTTCTCAATTGATTCTTTTCTCTTCCATCCGTTCTCATTCATTTCACTCCAGTATTTTTTCGTATTTTATGTAAAATCGGCCTAATCAAAAATAGAAGAGGCGGCAATCTGCCAACCTCTTTTCGGATGATTCTCTTATAGTATATCAAAAAATCGTTATTTAAAAACTAATTGCATTCACATTTTCAGGTCTTGTGACAGGTTCTGTGATGGCTTCCCCGTCTTTCGATACGGTCGTTGCTTCTCCATTCACTAAAATAGTGACCCCTTTGATCCCTTTTTGTTCCGTTAAAGAAAGAACCAGGGAATTGAGCATATGTTCGGATACCAGCTTTTCCTCGATACTTCCATAAACTGATTCGTTAAAATTCAATGTAACGGTCCCATTCTCAAGCTTTGGATCATCCAGCAGTTTTGCTCCTGTAAAATCACTGGCAAGGGAGGAGGAATATCCCGGTCCTTCAATCAGTTCGTTCACAACCGCCGCAATTTCATCCACTGAATTTGAGCTGACGCGCTTTGTAACCGGTACATAATACGTTTTGTCATCGGATTGAGACACATAGTACACGGTGATCGGCTTGGTGCTTGTAGGGTCGACTACACCTGAAGTATCAAGATTGATCCCCACTTTTCTCGTCAATCCCTTTTCATCGATCGGCGTTCCGTTTACAGGCATTTCAGTTAATGGATAACCATTGACCCGAAGCTCCACTTTTTCAACAGAATCAAATTGTGTCAGTGTCCATGTGACGGACTGAAGGATCCTTTGCTCATCTTCAGGCTGATAGTTATTAAATTCCGGAGAAAAATCGGCAATGGCCGTTCCGTCTTTAATATCCACCGTAACTTGTGTATCCGCCGGAAGCACTGCTCTAAAACCGTTCGGCAGCACATTTTGAACCGGCCCATTTACAACCAGATATTCAAGGGCCTGCTTAGCCACACTTTCTTCACCTGGCAGCGGCATGGCCTGGGAGACAACATATCCATTTTTATCGATTAAATACAGCTCGGTCATGACCGTTTGGGCATTTGCCTCTTCCTGGCTTACTTCCTTCTCTTCACCTTTAGCCGTGTCCACTTTCTCTCCATCTTTTAAGTAGGACAGATCTTGAGGAGGATCTATTTTCTCTTTTCCGTCACCGAAACTAAGTAATCCACAACCTGAAAGATATACGGATGAAGCCAGTACCGTTACAGCAATTGACACCTTTGCTTTTTTTGCCATTGGGAAACCTCCTAAAAGACAGTTTGTACTAACATGTATACGAGCCCTGACACGAAAATAGACCGAAACTTTTTGAAAATAAAAAAACCATCCGGATACAAGAATCTATTCTTGTAATCGAATGGTTTCCGCTTTCACTTCTCCTACTGTCAGCCAATCCGTCGCGATGCTTGCAAAGATGGTTGAAGAGCCTGTAGTAAAAAAGCGATGCTTCGGCTTCTGTATTCCTCTGTAAAGGAGATTGTAATAATCGAGAATCGTACTGACTTCACGAGCCGTTTCATCTCCAGAGCTTATGACACTGATCCCCGGACCCATGTATGCTTTTATCTTAGGCTGTAAGAGCGGATAATGGGTACATCCTAAAATCAATGTGTCAAGCCCCTTATCTTTGATAGACTCCAGTGTCTCGGCTATGATATCTGACGCCATCGAGCTGTTGTACTCTCCACTTTCCACTAAAGGGACAAACTTGGGACACGCAAGGGAGGTGACACTCAAGCTTCCATGCAGGGAATGGAGGGCTTGTACATATGCACCGCTATTAATGGTCCCGATCGTTCCGAGGACACCGATTTTCTTATTTTGAGTATGCTTGATCGCGGCCCTCGCTCCAGGATGAATAACCCCTATTACAGGGATGTCCAGATGGGTCTGAATTTCATCCAGGACTACTGCCGTGGCCGTATTACACGCTATAATCAGCATTTTTATATCATATTGCATGAGATAGTGGGTCATCTCCCACGTGAATGCTTTCACTTCCTCAGCGGTTCTCGGTCCGTAAGGGCAACGGGCTGTGTCACCGAGATAATAGATGGTCTCTTTAGGCAGCTGCCGCATGACTTCCTTTGCGACGGTAAGCCCCCCCTACCCCTGAGTCAATGATGCCAATTGGTTGAATCACGTTATTCCCTCACTCTGGTTTAATTTCTTGATGTAGCCTGGCTAAATTATCTTTTAATAATAGCACTTCTTCACGGGAGAAGTCCGTTAAGACACTCTGTAAATAATTCTGCCTTTTATTGATCACTTCTTCAATGATTCTTTCGCCCTCTTTTAACATATGGATACGGACGACCCGACGGTCATTTTCATCCTTTACCCGCTCTACCAACTGATTTTTCTCCATTCTATCAACTAAATCCGTTGTGGTACTGCACGCAAGATACATCTTGCTGGAAAGATCACCAATCGTCATATCACCATACTCGAATAACCACTGCAGTGCGATGAATTGCGGGGGCGTGATGGTGTATTGACTTAAGATTTCTCTTCCCTTTTGTTTGATGATGGAGGATATGTACCGCAGATCTTTCTCAATATCTGCCACAACTTGTAAATCTTCCATGGGTTCTTTAGAATTCGACATGATTTCTCTCCTTTATATATCAGAAACTAGACGTGTACTCCTTATTTAAACGGGAGCCAATCCAATGAACTACCCGCGCCTCTATTACGTGATGGGCCAGTAGTGACTTCTCATCAATCTATTTCCCATAATAGCATTTTCGCCTTTTTCGGGTGAAAATTCAAGCCAAGTTCGCCTTTGGCCAGAACTAAAAGAGACTGACTCTCATTCAAACATTAAAAGGTTTCCGCGGAAAGACCCGTTAATTGTTTGTCTTCAGAATCAGTCCCTTACATTTAAAGCTTGAGTTCCCCCATGCGAAGAAGCTCTACAACAGCTTGAGATCGCCCCTTCACTCCAAGCTTTTGCATGGCGTTGGAAATATGATTTCGAACTGTTTTCTCGCTAATAAATAGATCACTAGCAATTTCCTTTGTTGTTTTGTCTTGAACTAACAGTTCGAATACTTCTTTTTCTCTTTTGGTGAGCAACGGTTTGTGTGTAAAATCATTGTCCTTCAATTATGGTAACCCTCCTTGCCTTCGCCAGCTTTAAACCGCGGGGATGGGTATTGTGGTCGTCAGAATATCATATGTGAAGGAAGGGTTTAGAGTGACATAGATGAGGAAGTTAAATGAAAAATAGGCAAAGGATGATTCACACACTACGACAGGCTCGACACCGCCTTTTTGCAGTCCAGCATTGCCTTCATTTCTTCCGTCCAAGGGACACCTCTACCAGTCTGTTTTGATATTTGAACCATGGTTCCTCTACCTGTAAAGCAGACTTCTTCTTTTTCATTCAGACCCATATAGTGGAGATCCACTGAAGAATTACCCACACTATTCGCCTTCACACAAACCTTCAGCTGTTCATCGAAGAATACTTGTTTCATAAAGTCACATTGTAAGTCCGCGACGACAGGGATCGTGTCGTGATCTGGCTTTACCCAATTCTGCATGAACCCTTTGTGTTTAAGAAATTCGATCCTAGCTTCTTCGAAATAAGTGAATGGAACCGTATTGTTCATATGTCCAAACATATCAGTCTCGGAAAACCGAACCTTTATATCGATTGAAAATGAAAATTCTTTTTGCCATGTTTCTATATCATCAATATATGTAAAACGCTTCAAAATGGCTCCTCCTTTTAGTAAACGAATGAAAACAGAAAATGAATGACTATTCATTATTTATTATAACGGTTTTCTGAAAAAAAGAAACCTTCAAAAAAGAAAAAAGCACTTCCCCGAAAGGAAGTGCTTTTGATTAATCCACCATATGGTCGCTTCCGAAGAAGTTTTTGAACATTTGGAAAGTGGTTTCTCTGTTTAAGGCAGCAATCGAAGTCGTTAGAGGGATTCCCTTTGGACAAGATTGAACACAGTTTTGAGAGTTTCCACAGTTCGCAAGTCCACCGTCGCCCATGATCGATTCCAGACGCTCATCCTGATTCATGGCACCGGTTGGATGCGCATTGAACAAGCGGACCTGGGACAATGGAGCAGGACCGATGAAGTCCGATTTGCTGTTTACGTTTGGACATGCTTCGAGACAAACACCACATGTCATACATTTTGATAACTCATAGGCCCATTGACGTTTTTTCTCGGGCATACGTGGTCCAGGACCAAGGTCGTATGTTCCATCAATCGGGATCCATGCTTTCACTTTCTTTAAGCTGTCGAACATGCGGCTGCGGTCTACCTGTAGGTCACGGACAACAGGGAAGGTACGCATAGGCTCAAGTCGGATCGGCTGTTCCAATTGATCAACCAACGCAGTACAAGACTGTCTCGGTTTACCGTTGATCACCATTGAACAAGCTCCACATACTTCTTCCAGACAGTTCATATCCCAGTTGATGGGAGTCGTTTGTTCCCCTTTTGAATTGACCGGATTACGACGGATTTCCATCAGTGCGGAAATGACGTTCATATTCGGACGGTAATCAAGCTCGAACTCTTCTTGGAAAGGGGCTGATTCAGGGCTTTCTTGACGAGTAATAATAAAACGGACTCTTTTGTTTTCACTCATCATTTAGTTCCCCCTTTTTTCTTAGAATAGTCACGCTTACGAGGTGCAATCAGTGACGTGTCCACTTCTTCGTAATGGAATTCCGGTGAATTCGTCACAGCGTTATATTTAGCCATCGTCGTCTTAAGGAATTCTTCATCATTACGTTCAGGGAAGTCAGGTTTATAATGCGCTCCCCGGCTCTCGTCACGGTTCAGTGCACCGATTGTAATGACACGTGCAAGCTGAAGCATATTCCAGAGTTGGCGTGTAAATGTCGCTCCCTGGTTGCTCCATTTAGCCGTGTCATTAATGTTGATGTTCTGATAACGCTCCATTAATTCCTGGATCTTTTCATCCGTTTGTTTAAGCTTGTCGTTATGACGTACAACGGTTACGTTATCCGTCATCCACTCACCCAGTTCTTTATGGAGGACGTACGCATTCTCAGTTCCATTCATGGACATGATGTTGTTCCATTTCTCTTCTTCCTGTTTCACATAGCGGTCGAACAGGGATGAAGGAACGGACTCAACCGTTTTCTCAAGACCTTCAATGTATTTAATGGCATTAGGACCAGCCACCATACCGCCATAAATAGCGGACAGTAACGAGTTTGCCCCCAAGCGGTTACCACCGTGCTGAGAATAATCACACTCTCCGGCAGCGAATAAGCCTGGGATATTGGTCATTTGATCATAGTCAACCCACAGTCCACCCATTGAATAGTGAACGGCAGGGAAAATTTTCATTGGTACCTTGCGCGGGTCATCCCCCCATGAACTTCTCATAGATTTCAATGATTCCTCCAAGCTTGATATCAAGCTCTTTAGAGTCCTTATGAGAGAGATCGAGGTAAACCATGTTCTCACCGTTAATACCAAGCTTTTGGTTTACGCACACATCAAAGATTTCACGTGTTGCGATATCACGTGGTACCAGGTTTCCATAGGCAGGATACTTCTCTTCAAGGAAGTACCAAGGCTTACCGTCTTTATACGTCCATACCCGTCCACCTTCACCGCGGGCAGATTCACTCATCAGGCGAAGTTTGTCATCGCCGGGAATCGCTGTCGGATGGATCTGGATAAATTCACCGTTTGCATAGTAAGCACCTTGCTGATACACGATGGATGCGCCGAACCTGTGTTGATGACAGAGTTGGTAGATTTACCGAAGATGATTCCCGGTCCGCCGGTAGCCATGATCACCGCGTCTGCAGCAAACGATTTAATTTCCATCGTCTGAAGGTTTTGGGCAACGATCCCTCTGGCCACTCCTTCATCATCCACGACGACTCCAAGGAATTCCCATCCTTCGAATTTATCGACTAAACCTGCCACTTCATGACGACGAACCTGCTCATCAAGGGCGTATAATAACTGCTGACCAGTCGTTGCACCGGCAAACGCCGTTCTATGGTGCTGTGTTCCACCGAAACGGCGGAAATCCAGCAATCCTTCCGGTGTACGATTAAACATGACTCCCATACGATCGAGTAAATGGATAATTCCTGGTGCCGCTTCAGTCATCGCTTTAACAGGAGGTTGATTGGCTAAGAAATCCCCTCCATAAACAGTATCATCAAAATGTTCCCAAGGAGAGTCCCCTTCTCCTTTTGTATTAACGGCTCCGTTAATACCGCCTTGTGCACAAACAGAGTGGGAACGCTTAACGGGTACAAGGGAGAATAAATCTACCTGCGTTCCTTTTTCTGCTGCTTTAATTGTGGCCATCAGGCCGGCTAAACCGCCGCCGACAACGATGATTTTGCCTTTACTCATCGTGACTCACTCCTTTTCCTACCATACTTCAGAGCATTTTCTTATTCTATCAGACTCGTATTTATTCGTTTATTATACGAAAGCGAAGATTGCACGCATTCCGACAACGGATAATGCTACAAAAATCCCGATCGTGACATATGTAGCAATTAATTGAGAGCGTGGTGAAACGGTAATTCCCCAACTAACACAGAATGACCATAAACCATTCGCGAAATGGAAAATCGTTGAAAGAACACCCAGCACATAGAAGCCAAGCATAAATGGATTCGACAAGATGTTTTCCATCATTTGAAAGTTCACTTCAGCTCCGAACGCGGCTGCGACCCTCGTTTCCCAGACATGCCATGTAACGAAAATGAATGTGATCACTCCGGATACACGTTGAAGTAAAAACATCCAGTTACGGAAATAACCAAACTTACTTGCATTATTCTTGGAAGTGAATGCAATGTAAATTCCGTAAATTGCATGGAAATACAATGGAAGGAAGATGATAAAAATTTCAAGGAAATAACGGAAAGGTAGACTTTCCATAAAGTGTGCCGCCTGGTTAAATGATTCTTCCCCGCCAGTGGCAAAATGGTTCACGACTAAATGTTGTGTTAAAAATAATCCAACTGGAATAACACCTAGTAATGAATGAAGCCTGCGATAATTAAATTCTCGATTTCCAGCCATGATTTACCCCCCTTAATCATAAAATATGAATTCGTTTTCTAATGCATTTCATGAACGACTAGACGACGATACATATTTTATATTGTAACAATTATGTGACATGTTCATTTTACTCCCAAGGAGTGGAAGCGTCAAGAAAACGTATACATAAATTCGACAATATCGCAAAAATATTATTAATAAAAAGATAACAGAAAAGATGTGTTTTCACCCGATTAAATGTGAGAAAATTCAAATAAGTTTCCAATTATTATTATATCACCAAAATATCCCAAGGTTCTTTTTTTTAGGTATGGGATGATAAATCCCTTTTTCATGTATATAATAGTTTTATAGAAAGAGGGGATTCACTTGGAACAGAAAAAAGAAGAGTTACATGAACCGACCGTTCCAATCTTCGGATATGAAATGTTACGCGACATATTGATTCCAGAAATTTTAGGCAAGCACACACCCGATATTTTATACTGGGGTGGAAAACAGCTGTCACGGAAATTCCCCCTCCACTCAACGGAGGAATTAACTCCCTTCTTCAATGAAGCCGGATGGGGAACCCTGACACTTCTGGAGCAAAGAAAAAATGAAATGACCTTTGAATTAACCGGACCAGTAATCAAAAGGCGTCTATCCATGAAAGCAGATAGTAACTTTAAATTGGAGGCAGGCTTTATTGCCGAACAAATTCAGCTTCAACGTAAATGCGTGGCCGAAGCGGCCGAGGAAGTACATAAACGGAATCATTCCGTTAAAGTGATTGTAAGATGGGACGAGAAGGATAAAGTAGAATAAAACCTCCTCTTACATATAGTCTTAAAAAGGCTGCCCGTTTATCCTGACGGGCAGCCTTTTTTTTATTTTCCAGCCTGTGGATGTTTACTTACAAACTGATTTCTTCCACCTTAACAGCATCCAGGTTAAACGCACTATGTAGGATGCCTGCTGCTTTTTGCATATTCTTCTCATCAACGACGGCAGAAACTTTGATTTCGGACGTGCTGACCATTTTCACAACGATGTCATTTTGAGCCAGCACTTCGAACATTTCCGCAGCAACCCCAGGATTTGAGATCATACCCGACCCGACAATCGATACTTTAGAAAGCCCGCTTTCATGCTCCACATGGGTGAAGGCCAATTGATCCTGGTTCCGTTCCAGGACCGCGAGTGTTTCCTCCAGATCTTGTTCTTTGATGGAGAATGATAGATTGGTTGTGTTCTGATCCGTCTGGCTTTGAATGATGATGTCTACATTCAGGTGATTTTTAGCTAATGTTGTAAAAACGGAAGATAGTCCTGTCAGAGCGTTCTTCAGTCCAAATACCGTTACACGTGTAATGTCCCCTTCAAAGGCTACTCCTCTTACGATCAGGTTTTGTTCCATGCTTGCTTCCTCCTCAATATACGTTCCTTCAACTTTTTCAATACTGGATCTCACTTCTAGTGGAATCTGATAATTTTTAGCGAATTCCACAGCACGTGGATGCAGGACACCAGCCCCCCAAGTTAGCCAATTCCAGCATTTCATCGTAGGAAATGGACGGCAGCTTCCTTGCTCCTTCTATATAACGCGGGTCCGTCGTATACACCCCGTCTACATCTGTATAAATGTCACAGCGCTCTGCTTTCAGGGCTGCTGCAATTGCCACCGCAGTTGTATCGGATCCGCCCCGGCCGAGAGTCGTGATTTCGCCTGTTTCCGTCATCCCTTGAAAACCTGCTACGATGACGACCCTTCCGGATTGAAGGTGAGTCATCATTTTTTCTGTATGAATATTAGTTATTCTGGCATTGCTGTGAACAGATTCCGTCTCGATTCCGGCCTGCCAGCCTGTGAAAGAGATGGCATCATGCCCCGATTGGATAAGAGCCATCGTGAGGAGGGAAATGGTCACTTGTTCTCCTGTTGAGAGCAGCATATCCATTTCTCGCTTACTTGGCTGGGATGTGATTTCCCTCGCCAGTCCAACGAGAGTATCCGTCGTTTTCCCCATGGCGGATACGACAACCACCACATCATTCCCTCTTTCTTTCTCTTCTGCGATTCTAGATGCAACGTGTTGAATTCTTTCCACAGAACCTACTGAAGTCCCACCGAATTTCTGAACAATAATACTCACAACTTCTCCCTCTTTCTGACTCGAGTCCATTTCCTGACTCATTTTTTGATGGTGAAGAGTACAATCACAATCATCCTAGACGTCCATACAACAAGTGCTTTCCAATGGAAAAGTCCTGCGCTGATAATAAAAAAAGCAATGAGAATAATATCTCATTGCTTTATGAACATACAGCAGAACATACGAAATAGGTTCATCGGCATTGTGAGATAGCTCTCCAAGATTCAATCATCTTGACAATCCTACATTTCTTAAACGTAGAACCAGCGGATATAGCATGAGACTATAGCCACTTCGGCGACTCTCCCCTTTCCAGGCATCTCAACGGAGCTCATACTCCTCTTCACCTGTACTCTTGAAGTTCGCACCTCTATCACCACTTTAAAAAGTGATAATGTTATAAATTTTCGTTAATTATAGCACACAAAAAAATGCGATTCAATGAACATTTTGAATTTATTTTCATTTTATTATGGGCTGCTGTATGGCAGCACAGCCAACTTCTACTTCAACTTTTCCACCAATTCCTTGGCAACAGCTCCCGGTATTCCGATTTCTGTAAATTCCTCAACAGTAGCTTCTTTCATTTTCTTCATGGAGCCGAAGTGTTTTAAGAGCTGTTTCTTCCGTTTCGGTCCGATGCCGTCAATCTCATCGAGAGTCGATTGAAAGGCACTCTTTCCACGCAGCTGTCGGTGGAAGGTAATCGCAAACCGGTGTACTTCGTCCTGGATCCGCTGGAGGAGATAGAATTCCTGGCTTCTTTTTTCAAGAGGAACGATTTGCAAAGGATTCCCATACAGAAGTTCAGACGTCTGATGCTTATCATCTTTTGCAAGCCCCCCAATGGGAATATCGAGGCCCAGCTCGTTCTCGATGACATCCCTTGCCGCTTCAATCTGTCCTTTTCCGCCATCGATAATGATGAGGTCCGGTAAAGGAAGGCCATCTTTCAATACTCTCGTATATCTCCTGCGAACCACTTCCCGCATGGAATCATAGTCATCAGGACCCTTCACCGTTTTGATCTTGTACTTTCGGTATTCTTTTTTCGCTGGCTTCCCGTCAAGGAAGACAATCATGGCTGATACCGGGTCCGATCCTTGAATATTGGAGTTATCAAATGCCTCGATCCGGAATGGGGTATAAATGCCCATATGTTCTCCAAGACGCTCTATGGCCTTGATCGTGCGTTCTTCATCTCTTTCAATCAGGGCGAATTTTTCCTCTAGTGCCTGCTTGGCATTTTTCTCTGCAAGCTTCACTAGCTCTTTCTTCTTTCCCCGTTTAGGCTGCATGATCCTCACTTCTAACAGCTTTTCAGCCAGTTCCACATCAATCTGCTCAGGTAGGAAGATCTCCCTTGGCTTAAAATGATTGGATTTCGAATAAAACTGACCTAAAAATGTCAGGAATTCGTCCTCCGCCTCATTATAGAGGGGGAATAGGGACACATCCCGTTCAATGAGCTTTCCTTGACGGACGAAAAACACCTGTACACACATCCATCCTTTATTGACGGAGTACCCAAATACATCACGGTCGGTGAAATCGGTCATGGTCATTTTCTGCTTTTCCATCGTCGCTTCAATGTGAAGAATCTGATCGCGAAATTCCTTCGCCCTTTCAAACTCCAGATTCTCTGCGGCCTCATTCATTTTTACCGTAAGCTGATTCTTGATGTCCTTGTATCCCCCATTTAAAAATCTGGTAATCTCGTCTGTCATTTCCCTGTAAGTGTCCTTCTTTACTTCTTTGATGCATGGGGCTAGACACTGACCCATGTGATAGTACAGACATGCCCGGTCGGGAAGGGTGGTGCATTTGCGCAGAGGATATAGACGATCGAGGAGCTTCTTGGTTTCATTCGCTGCCCCGACATTTGGATATGGACCGAAATACCGGCCTTTCCCCCTTTGTACCTTACGGGTCGTTATGAGTCTCGGATGCCGTTCATTCGTCAATTTAATAAACGGATAACTTTTGTCATCCTTTAGCATGACATTGTACTTAGGGTCATATTTTTTGATCAGATTCATCTCAAGGACCAGTGCTTCCAGATCAGATGACGTCATGATGTACTCAAAGTCCTCGATCTCTCCCACCAGCCGCTGCGTCTTCGCATCATGTGAGCCTGTAAAATAAGATCGGACCCGATTTTTCAGCACTTTCGCCTTTCCCACATAAATGATCGTCCCTTGTCTGTCCTTCATTAAATAGCATCCCGGTTGATCCGGTAATAGAGCCAATTTATTTGTAATGGTAGGGTTCATCGTCTCTCTCCCTTCTTGTCTGCCCATTTGTAAACGGTAATCGATGAATAAACAGGATCGTACAGTTCCTGTGAATGAAACGATTGGACTTTTTCCACTTTCTCATCAAGGTTATTCATACCTTGTTGTTTAAAGCCATTTAACACACTGCCGGTCAGATAGATCTCTTTTGACGTATGCTCGATGTCCTGAAGAAATTGACTATACGTCAATACTCGCGTATGGGAAAAGGGCACCTCTAAATAGGAATACACCCTGGTTTCTTCCCATGTATAAACCTTGATGGGACGTTCTTCATTTATTTCACTGAAGAATGAAGCCGTTTTGTATATGGCTGGTGGTGACGTATGATAATCGGATATCACTTTCACGCTCGTTCCAATATGCAAGATAAACCATAGACTCACAGTCATCATCATTAGAGGTTTCCCATTCTTCATTACCCCCGTTATGAAAAAAAAGCCAAGCAATAATGCCAACGGAAGGATATGTCTTGGCTTATCGATATTCTGGGCAAATAGGCCCCAGAAGAAATAAGAGCTGAATACGATAAGGAGTAGAATAGATCCATTATCAGGCTTCTTCCACTGTATAGGTTTTACACTGAATATCACGAGAATGACTGTGACGATCGTGATCCATGGTGACTGAGTAAATAAGCCGTTCCAGGCTATATTGATAAAGATATAGTTCCCCAATCGTTCAAAAAGCCCTCCACCCGGTTCCGCCGTTCCGCCCCATTCAGTAAAATGTCCTCCTGTAAATCCAAAGGCAATCTGAATGAGGGTAGAGAGACTTCCTGCATTCGCTGCAAGTGCCGACAGCCATACGCCCTGGGAAAGAATGAGAAGAATCAGATGAAACGAGATGGCTTTCAGCTTTTCTGAACGCTTCCCACTTTCTTTCCAAAACACAAACCAATAATATAGCAGCCCCACTCCAAAACCGATATAGGATAACCGTATCCCCATCAAGAGTGCGAATAGAAGGATGGGTAGAATGGCACTATCTTTGGTTTTCAATAAAACTGCCCTGTGAAGGCTCCATAAGTACCACCATAAGACCGGGATCGCAGCCGCTTCACTCATGGCCTGGACGCTCATTGCACCGGGATAGGAAAGGGAGAACAATAATAGGGTCGAAAGGATGGCTTTCTTTTTGGTCAGGTAATGACCAAATAGCCAATAAACAGGCAAACCCGCGCTCAAGAGCAGGATGGTATTGAACACCTGAAGGGACAGGATGGGGTCATCCAGGAAAGCGTGTACCATCATCCCACCGAAAATAAAAAAAGGATAGCCTGGGAAATGAGGCTGCATCTTCAATAAATCGAAATCCATCACACCGAGGGCATAATCGACTTCATCCCAGCTGGAAGCGTAAGGCGGAAGCATGTACACCCTGTATATAAAGTAAAGGCCGAATACTATGGATATTCCCAACAGCCATTTGGTTAATTGTTTATCACTCATTGTTTATCTCCTGTTTCTCTCCAAATAAAAACCAACTCAAGCAGAAACCCTTCATAGCCTATTGTAAGGCTTTCAAAGCAAGGTTTCCAATCATGAGTTGGTTAAAGGGGTCAAGCATTGATGGATTTCATATCATCCGATTTTTTGATCGACTTCTTTTGCTGCTCCATACCTGCAGGAACGGACTTTCGCTTAAACGGATTAATGAGTTTATCCGTCTTAATGAGATAGATCCATAAGAATACGAACCCGAAATAGAACCAGTAGGCGAAGACCTGCTCGATGGTCGGGTTATGGCTGTATCCGAACATGGCCGCCATGAACAGTCCGACTTGACCGCTGATCAGGACTTCATTTCCTGTATCTCTTTCATAGTGAAGCTCATCTTGAAAGTGCTCAGGCATGATTTCCACAAGATTATAGACTTCCGCAGGTTTGCCTTCTGCTGTTGTATATAACGAGCCCATGATGCCGAGATCCTGCAGGATTCCTACTCCTTGAACAAGTAACCCGGTTGCGATGAACATGATCAGCAAACCTGTCACATTAAAGAACGTCTTCAATTTGAATTTCATTGCACCGGAGAAGAACGCATATCCAAGAACGACTGCGAGTAATAATCCACTAAGCGCTCCGTAGCTCGTGAATACTTTCGTTACGTCTCCGCCACTGATGGCTGCGAAGAAAAACACGGTTTCCACACCTTCACGAAGAACGATCAAGTAAGAGTGGATGATCATGGCCGATACGCTTCCTGCCGTCAAGGCCGCATTGATTTTCTTTTCCATTTCCGTGTTGATGCCTTTAGACTGTTTTCTCATCCAGCCCACCATGTGAGTCAACAGAAAAACAGAAGCAAACATGATCCCTACCTTCAAGTATACCTCTGCTCCAAAACTGGAGAATCCAGTCAGGACCACCTGGAACAATAACGCAACTAAAAAGCTTGATACAAGAGCCAGAAGCACTCCCACATAAACCCATTTCTTATATTTGTCGGCTTTCAATCTTGTCAGATAAGAAAGAATCAGGCCGACGATCAGAATGGCTTCTAACGACTCTCTCAATGTAATCAAAAATGCTTGGAAATCCACTTTGTTTCCCCCTTTGGTACTTCAGGCACTACTGTTTATTTTTACGTTTATTCATCGCAATCAGAACAATAAGAATCAAAATCAGGGCTAGCGAGAAATAAAGCCAGAAGCTTGAGCTGCCCCCTTCTCCGAGACCATCGAACAACCCTAGGTTCTCTTCCGTTAAATGACTTTCATCCGCCTTTTCGGAAGGAATCGGAAATAACGGTCTAAGTTCGTTAATGATGAACTCCACTTCTTTATCGAAAGCTTCAGGGTCATTATCCTTGCTGCCGATCCCGAACAAACCAGGATTCCCCAATGCGTTCAGCGCTGTGTCAAAAGAAGCATAAATGGCTTCCGCTTCCTCCTGACCTTCATCCTCCACAACGAAAGGTTCCAATACATTAAAGGTCCCTCTTGCTTTGGCAAGGAGAAGTTTCGCCTGACCGTAGTCATCAAACTGCTCTTGGGCGAAATGCAGCCTTCTTTCAATATTGAGCATTAAAGCCGCTCTCCAGCTTTCCAGTAAGAGTTCTTTATCGTTTTGTTCAAATGCTTTTTCAAGATCAGGCCGAACCTTTGAGAAATATAGGTTAAAATCCTTTTCATATGATTTATATATTTTTTTCGCATTATCCCAATCATCATTTGCCAAGCTGCTTTCTAACTCTTTATACGCTTCTGCAATTTTCTCTTCTCCTGGATCTCCATAAGAATAAGCAGATGCTTGTAATGGAATAAATATGTAATTGAGAATAAATATCAGTGAAAGGCTAAAAAAAAGGCTTTTTTTCATATGGAAATCCTCCTGTATTTTCAATGATAATGATTATCATTATACTTGTCAATACGATTTTAAAGGCTTTCAAGGGATGTTTCAGCTATTTTGTGAACATTATGTTCAATCTCCACTTTTTCTACAGGGCTATTCATTTCTTTCCAGATCGCCGGGATGACATTAAACATATACGCCTTGAATTTAATAAACGACTGCCCCTTTGTCCGCACCCTGTATTCAATCGGAACTTCCATCATCCTGAAACCTTTGCGCATGATATTAAGGGTCACGACTTGGGCATAGTTATAGTCATGGATGATTTCGGCATGTTCCATCACTTGCTTGGAAAAGGCCCGCATACCTGATTGACCATCATAAATCCAGGTTCTGAGTAATGCACATTGCAGCAGTGTAAAGCAATAATTCCCCAGGCGGCGATGAATCCTCATCCCGTCAATAGTCCCTTTAAACCGGGATCCCATCGTATAGTCCGCCTGATCTTTAAAGATCGGCTCCAAAAGATCAGGAATTTGAGAAGGGGGGTATTCTCCATCCGCATCAATCATGACGCCTATATCCGCTCCCACGAGTAAAGACTCCTGTAATCCCCTTCTTACTGTTGCCCCTAATCCTGAATTACGCTCCATATGTACGATGTAGTCCGCTCCAGCTTCTTTCGCTACGTTAACCGTATCATCCGTCGATCCATCATTTACAACCAATACTTCCACCTGAACGTCTGGATGAAACCGTCTGGGAACGTCACGAATGACATCCCCGATGGTTTCCTCTTCGTTATAAGCAGGCAAAAAAACGACAACCTTCTGTTTATTCACGATGCTCTTCCTTTCTTCTGAATGCTTCCTCCAACACAGGTCCACGTGCATGACTCGGAAATGGCGCGCCCAGGATGTGAGCGATGGTGCTGGCCATTGAAACGAGACTATGCTTCGCTTCTACTTTTCGTCCTTTACGAACATTAGGTCCATGCATGATAAATGGAACAAAACGCTCACCTTCATCAAGATGCCCATGGCCTCCGATGCCATCTGCCTGTCCATGATCGGCACAGATGAACAATGTTGTATTTTCCATCTTGCCTTCCTCAGTCATCCACTGGACGAAATCTTCGATCAGGCGGTCCGCTTCTTTTATCTTTTGCAAATATTCATCATATAAAACTCCGCGGCTGTGTCCCGTTTGATCCGTCCCGATCATCTGGACGATGAATAAATCGGGATCTTCCTCTTTCATGATGTGCTTCGCTTTCTTCATGATGGTCGGATCCGCTTTATCGTTATGCATGACAGCTGTGAACGTATCGACATCGGAGCCCATGGAATCAACCAGATGGGCAACTCCAAGCAGTCTTCCCTTCTTCCCCACTTTACGTAAGGAATCAAAGATGCTTTCGACCTTTATTCCGAGCTTCCAAACCATATTGGAGGTGATCCCGTGTTCGAATGGATACGTCCCTGTGAACATGGAAGAGAAGCAGACAACGGTGCGGGCAGGATAGACCGTCTCCATATTGGAGAATTCTGTACCGTCAGCCTTCAGGGAGTCCAGAAACGGAGTCTCCGCTTCCTGGAAACGTTCCTTTCTCATTCCGTCCACCACGATGACCACAACTCTGTCCGCTCCATCTTCTTTCCATTCTTCAGGCTCCTTCGCATACTCCTCATAGACCTTTGGCTTCCAGTCAAACAGATAGCGGTGGAGAATCAGGGTGAATACAAAGAGGGCTGCAAAGAAACTTAAGAATTCAACAATCGGCAGCTGCTGACTCGTATCAAGGAGAGAGTATGTGTACTGCCAGCAGGCAAGCAATAAGAGAACTTTAGGAAGCTGTTCCTGGGCATTCCCGCTAGTGGAGTCACTATTTTTAAGCACCAGCTTCCAGAACCTTGTGAAGTTGAGCCAGGACGTCCCGATTCGCAAATGATAATATAATGTACCCCAGAAAAATACCGTAAAGAAAAAGTAAAGTCCGATCCCTAACAGGGACAGCCCGAGATTCCATTCCCATCCAATCACTAAATAGGCCACAACGGGTGCCCAAAGATAGTTTCTTAGAAACAACGGGAAATCATAAACAAAGAATAATATAAAAAGAGGCAGGGTAATCGCTAAACTGATCGTGAAATTCAACCAGAATGAGATGGATGCAAAATCCCCAAGATGAAAGAGAAGCATCGTCCCTACAGTAAAAATGGGTGTGAAGGGTTTACCTTCGTTTAGTAAATTCCAGCAGCGTGCCGCTACCTTTTCAAATTTAGAGGCGCTTTTCACTTTATGCCCCTCCTTTTCTTTTTCTTAACTTTTGAATGAGTGCCGGTGAAACAGGATACTTCACCAAGGCATACAGCCCGACAGAATAGGAGAACACAAATTTGATCCCATGTGTGAGGACCGCAATGGCCATACCCGTTTCCATCGTTAATGAGAATTGACTGAGACCAAACGACATGATCGTTTCATAATTGGCAAGCCCGCCTGGAGTAATCTGAAATACCTGACCCAGGATGGTCAGGCTATTCACCCATATTCCCTGAAAGGCGGAAATCCCTATATTCGCTGCGATACAAACAGACAATAGCAGCGCCGCTTCCAATATCCAACTGATAAACACCAGGAAGAATGCAGGAAAGAATCCCTTCCCTTTTATGAGAGAGAGCATAACAGTCCATTGCTGATAGAGAAATGAGCGCTTGATGTAATAAATCCACCCAAGAACCGGGATCGTGATTCCTCCAGCAACAAGCATGACCTTCATGGTCAAGGGATTGACCAATGAAATGAACGACATTCCAAATCCTACAAGTAGACAAAGTGATAGAATATCCATCAACCTTACTATAATAACAGATTGAGCAGAAGCCGATTTAGACAATCCTTCTCTCTCATAAAGAATATACGAACGAAGAACATCTCCGCCTTTGATGGGCAGCAAATGATTGAGTGCCAGGCTGTACCAAAGACCATACATGGCACTTGACAGCCTGATTTTATGGTCAAGGAGTCTTTTCGTGGCCATTCCTTTCAGATAGAAGGAGAAGCCGTATATAGAGATCCCTGATAGGATCATGAATGGGTTCAGGAGCACCTGGGAGAATACGCGTCTGAATTCGTCATGATTCCAACCGGTTGCAATGAACCAAATAAAATAGCCGACGATTCCGATGCCGATTACGTACTTAAGGGATTTATACATGTTTTTCATTATGCTTCGCCCACAGAATCGTATTCCTTATCCCCTCTTCCATGGAGGTGGTTGGGAAGAATCCTAAATGAGACCGGGCTTTTGAAATATCTGAATGGGTAGAAAAAACATCGCCTCTTCGATACGTGTCGACATGCACGTCCATCCCTGCGGAAGTGGTGAAGCAGGATCTCTAGTAATGCCGTCATTTTCACCACCCGGCCACTCCCTAAATTATAGGTTTCTCCCTTTTTTCCGTTGTGCAGGGTTAATTCAATACCGGAAACAATATCATCAATATAGGTATAATCCCTTCCACTATCACTGCCATAAATGGAAATGGGCTCTTCTTTGAGCAATTTGGATACAAATGTCGGAATCGCCATATCGGGTCTTCCCCAAGGTCCATATACCGTAAAAAATCGCAGAATGTTCACATGCATATCATACATATGTGAATACATATGACAGAAGCTTTCTGCACTCCACTTCGAAGCGGCGTATGGAGAAATGGTCTTCCCATCCGCATCTTCTTCCTTCAAAGCGATTCCCGGCTTGTCTCCATAAACCGATGAGGAAGAAGCAAACAAAAAGCGTTGTACTCCAGCTTTCCCACTCGCTTCCAGTATATTGATCGTGGCTTTGATGTCATAATCCACATACTTCAGGGGCTCTTCCAATGAATAAGCCACACCCGGTAATGCGGCTAAATGGATGACGGAATCTGGATGCAATCTATGAATGACCTCTATTGTTTTTTCGCGGTCCTGTAAATCAACTTCGTATAAGTCCTCAGCAGGGAATTCTATTTCTTTTAAATGCTGTCTCTTTCGAGGGGTTGAATAATAGGTATGGAAACAATCGATGATCGAAACATCGTGACCCATGTCCCGAAGTCTTTTGGTCAGGTGCATCCCGATGAAACCTGCGCCACCTGTTATCACTATTTTCACGTTCATCACACTCTCTTGACTTTTAGACAATAGATATAGTTTAGCACAGAAGTGCCTGAAGAATAAAAATTACTTACAAATAGAGACTGACCCGACATGCGGGCCAGTCTCTGATCACTGAATTATAATTGGTTTAAGATCGATACGATCGCTTCGCTGTGTTGCTTCGCTTCATCCGCTTTTTCAGCAGAAATGGCTTCAAACCATTTTTGGGAAAGGTCGAATAGTTCCTGTGACTTTTCTTCTCCAAGTTGGTTCTTTACGTTCACTTCAAGCATCTTGACGAACATATTTCCTTCCATTGCCTCGACTTTCGCTGTTGCAACATCACCTGATTCAAGAACCTCTGCAGCATCTTTGTGATATCCTACAGCTTTTCCTTTGATGGCTTTCGTGTACAGTGCATTCACTTTTTCAGCATCGATGGTAGACGGGTCATTTTCAAGTGAGAAGATAGCATTCAATTCATTGGCAGCTGCCTCATCTCCACCAGCCAGAGATCCTTTGATGGCTTGAAAGAAACCGTATCCCTCTGCCTGCATGATGGCTAATTCTTCTGTATTTCCTTCTTCAACGGCCTTGCTGATTTTTTCAGCGTAGGAGTTAGAAGCAAGGAAATAGCTTTGGTAGATCGATTTATCCGTCACTTGCTTGTAAACTGCAAAGTCTTCGGCATTTGCATCATCAAGGGCTTTTTCCTGAAGGGACAGACCGTTGTTAATGCTTTCGACCATGCTCGATTCACCAGATAATTCGTACAGGCCGTCACGTTTTTCGGCTGTAGGGATGAATACATTTTCCGCTAAATGCTTGACTTCAGCAAACTTTGCTTTTGCATCATCGGCCTTATCTGCTTCAATATCTTCAGCAGCTTGACCTTGCAGTCCTTTTTGTACTTGATAGAAGTAAGATTGAGTCATTTTATCAATTAATTGACGAGCAACGTTTTTCTCAAGTTCACCTGATTGACCACCTGAAATGGCTGCTTCGATCGCTTGAGAAAATTCACCATTCACTTCATTGACTGATGCCTGCAGTTCAGAAGTATAAATGTCATTGACACTTTCCCAATTGACTTCTTTATCTTCTTTCATCTTCTCTAATTCAGCTTTCATATCTGAATAGGCTTTAACCTGGGCTTCTGTATTCAACTTCATTTCTTCTTTTGCTTCTTCTTTCGGTTCATCCTTCTTCTCTTCGGAAGATGGAGTTGTTTCTTCTTTCGGTTCTTCAGATGCGCTGGAGCAGCCTGCCAGTACAGAACCTGTTAATAGAAATGCAGCGAAGATTTTGTTTAAGTCTCTCTTTTTCATATGTGAGTACCCCCGAATGTGTTTTATGTATAAATGATAATGATTTTCATTTCCGATTCAAATTATATCGAGAATGATTCTCATAGTCAACGTTTTTTAAACATTTTGTTGAAAGAAGTAATGGAGGACGTCCATCATTGGCAGTAAAGGAGTGTTTCATCATTGGTTTTTCATCGATTAAGTGATGGATGATTGGCTAACGTGAGCCTGGAGGGGGTGGTGTTGGTCGATTAAGGGAAAGCATTTTGTGTTGGTGGGCGGGGATGATGGAGGAATGGACATTTAGTGGGCCACGAGCCAAATGGTGAGCAAAGACGACGGGAGTGATCATCCCCTTCACTAAAAGGACACCGACAAATAAAAAACCCTGGACTGTAAAGAGTCCAGGGTTTAAAAAGAACCTATTATGCATGTTTGTTTAATAGTTCAGCAAGAGCTTCCTTAGGTTGGAAACCGATTACTTTATCAACTACTTCGCCATCTTTAAGGACAACAAGTGTAGGGATACTCATAACCCCGTATTTACCTGCTGTTTCTTGGTTCTCATCAACGTCCACTTTGACGATTTTTACTTTGTCGCCCATTTCGCCGTCTAACTCTTCCAGTACAGGAGCGATCATTTTACAAGGTCCACACCAAGGTGCCCAAAAGTCCGCCAGTACCAGTCCAGAATTTGTTTCAGATGTAAATGATTGATCAGTTGCATGTGTAATTGCCATATATATGCGCCTCCTAAATCTTTGAATGACATCAGTATATCACCGTTTTTTTTGTGATGCTATTAATCTGCTCGTAGGTAATATTCCCTTGAGAAAACGGAATATACAAAGGAAGAAAAATAAGGAGCAGCCACGGCTGCATCCCTATCTTTTCTTACTACTATTATGTTCAATACCCGTTCGTTGCTACAATAAAACGTCAGCAGGTATTAAGAAGAAGATACTTTAAGCTTTTTAAACTCTTCAGTCAAGAGTGGTACCACTTCGAATAAATCACCGACAATCCCGTAATCCGCTACGTTAAAGATGTTTGCTTCCGGATCTTTATTGATGGCAACGATGACTTTGGAGTTCGACATACCGGCTAAATGCTGGATGGCTCCTGAAATACCGCAGGCGATATACAGGTCCGGCGTTACGACTTTACCTGTTTGACCGATTTGCAGAGAATAATCACAGTAGTCTGCATCACATGCGCCACGGGATGCCCCTACCGCTCCGCCAAGTACATCTGCCAGTTCTTTGAGTGGGTTGAACCCATCTTCACTTTTCACACCGCGTCCACCGGCGATGATGACTTTCGCTTCAGAAAGGTCCACCCCTTCGCTGGCTTTGCGAACAACTTCTTTGATGATCGTACGTAAATCCTTGATATCGACTGAAAGTGTCGATACGTCTCCTGTACGGGACTCATCTTTCCCTAAAGGTTCGATGTTATTTGGACGGATCGTCGCAAAAATCAATCCATCCGTCACGATTTTCTTTTCGAATGCTTTCCCTGAATAAATCGGTCTTGTGAAAACAAGGTTTCCACCAGCTTCCTCAAGGGCCGTCGCATCTGAAATCAATCCTGAACCTAATTTACCTGCTACTTTCGGAGACAAGTCTTTCCCCAGTGCTGTATGCCCAAAGATGATCCCTTCCGGCTTCTCTTCTTCGATCACAGAAAGGATCGCCTGTGAATAGCCATCTGAAGTATATTGATCCAGCTTGTCGTCTTCCACGACCACCACTTTATCCGCACCATACTGAATCATCTCGTTCCCTAAAGCGCTTACACTCTTGCCGAGCAGAACCGCAACAACTTCTCCGCCTTCAGATACTGTTTTACCCGCCGCAATTGCTTCAAAGGAAACATTTCGTAATGATCCGTCTCGAACTTCTCCAAGTACTAATACTTTTCTCGCCATGTTAAATACCCCCTGAATGTTAGTTAATCGTATGCCTTAGCCTTATATAACTTTCGCTTCATTGCGAAGAAGTGAAACAAGCTCTGAAACCTGGGCATCCAATTCGCCCTCTAATACTTTACCCGCTTCCTTCTTCGGTGGAAGGTAGATTTCAATTGTCTTGGTTTTCGCTTCTACGTCATCTTCATCTAAATCCATATCATCCAGTTCCAGTTCATCTAAAGGCTTCTTCTTCGCTTTCATGATTCCCGGAAGTGAAGGATAGCGTGGTTCGTTCAATCCTTGCTGAGCCGTCACCAAAAGTGGAAGAGATGTTTCGATTACCTCTGAATCTCCTTCTACGTCACGAGTGACTGTCACGGTTTCACCATCGATTTCTAATTTCGTGATGGTTGTTACATAAGGGATGTCAAGTTGTTCCGCTACACGTGGACCAACTTGTCCCGATCCACCGTCGATGGCTACATTACCTGCAAGGATCAGGTCTACTTCCTGCTCTTTTAAAAAATGAGCGAGGATTTTCGCTGTAGTGAATTGATCACCGTAATCAAGATCATCTTCTGTGTTGATCAGGACTGCTTTATCAGCACCCATGGCAAGCGCGGTTCTCAGCTGCTTTTCGCTTTCTTCCCCGCCAACCGTCACGACAGTCACTTCACCACCGTGTGCGTCACGGACTTGAATCGCTTCTTCAACAGCATATTCATCGTAAGGATTTATGATAAATTCAGCTCCATCTTCAGCAATTTGACCATTTTGGATCGAAATTTTCTCCTCAGTATCAAACGTTCTTTTCAAAAGTACATAGATGTTCATGTGTAAGTCCCTCCTAATAATGTAAACATTCTTTCCCTTAAAAAGATTTTGACAATTCATCCCCTATGAATGGGCAGCTTGAAAAGAAACTTCCATCCAATACTGCCCTTCAATATGAGTTTACTATATTAATAGAATGTATTCTAGCCTTTAAAGTGCGGTTCGCGCTTTTCCATAAAGGCCGATATTCCTTCTTTTGCATCTGCTGACACAAAGACATCGCCGAAGATATCCGCTTCTCTCATGACACCTTCATAGAAACGGTCGTCTTTTGAATAGCTCAATAATTCTATGGCTGCCTTCATTGCCCCCGGGCTTTTCTTGGCAATCTTATCGGCCATTTCCTTTGCTTTATCAAAAAGCTGGTCTTCTGGGTAAGCCTTATTGGCAAGTCCCCACTCCACAGCTTCTGACCCACTGATCGGATCGCTTGTTAACAGCATTTCTGCCGCTTTTGCCCGTCCGACCAATTTCGGCAGGCGCTGTGAACCTGCAAACCCGGGCACAAGCCCTAATTGAAGCTCGGGAAGGCCAAGCTTTGCATTCTCACTGACCAATCGGATATGACAGCCCATTGCCAGCTCCAATCCTCCACCTAAAGCGGCACCATGGATGGCTGCTATGATCGGCTTTGAAAAGTTCTCCATCCGTTCAAAAACGTCCTGGCCCCTTCTCGCCAGTTTAGAGAATTCTTCACCACTCTCAATCGTCGTGAATTCCTTGATGTCAGCCCCCGCCGAGAAGAAGCGTCCCTCACCTTTCAGCAAGATCACTCTGACATCTGCATTTTCTTCAAGCTCATCAAGAAGTGAATCGATTTCATTGATGAGTCCGCTGGCCAGTGCATTAGCAGGAGGTCTTTGGATCAGGACCGTTGCAACCTTTCCTTCTAATGACCATGATAAACTTTCCATCATTCATCCCCCTAAACTTGTTGAGTTCCTGCCCCACATCCATGAAGCAATAGTTTGTGGATGGCAGGGACTTGAGCGACTAAATCATATTTCTGATCGTTCATCACCCACGTTGTGACCATTTCATCAAGGGTGCCAAAGATCATTTGGCGAGCCAGACGAACATCCAGGTCCTTCGCGAACTCCCCGCTTTCAATTCCGCTTATCAGGATTTTATCGACTAATCGAAGATAGCCCTTTAGCACATCATTGATCTTCAAGCGGATTTCCTTATTGGATTGTCGTAACTCCAATTGGGTAACAATCGCGAGATGGTGATCATCCGACAGAATTTTACAATGATTTTCTATCATCACTAATAATTTCTCTGAAACTGTCTGTTTTCCTGCTATAACTTCTTCGATTTTTTCAACGAATAAGACCATCTTTTCTCTGAATAAAGAAATCAGGATATCTTCTTTATTTTTAAAATAAAGATAGATCGTTCCATCAGCGACCCCCGCCTGTTTGGCAATCTTGGACACCTGTGCCTGATGGTAACCATTTTCCGCTATAACAATGACAGCAGCATCAATAATCTGTTTGTATTTTGGTTTATTCCGTTTCATATGCTCTTGACCTGCCTTAAGAAAATATGAATGACCATTCATTCATATTTTTATAATAAAATTTTTCTCCTTCATTGTCAAGAAAAGATGCCTTGTCCAAGGATTCGGCAAAAAGAAAAAGCCCAATGGTGTTCATTAACTTGTTTTTTGTTCTTCCTCTATCTTTTTACGCTCCTCATCTACAAGTGCCCTGCGTAAGATTTTTCCTACAGCCGTTTTCGGCAGTTCTTTTCTGAATTCATATATACGCGGTACCTTGTACGCAGCCAGGAATTTACGGGCAAATTCATTGAGTTCTTCTTCTGTGAGGGTTTCCCCTTCTTTCAGGACCACATATGCCTTCACCGTTTCCCCCCTGTACGCATCAGGCACACCCGCTGCTACAACCTCTTGGATCGCTGGATGTTCATAAAGGACTTCCTCGATTTCCCGTGGATAGATATTAAAGCCTCCGGCGATGATCATATCTTTCTTGCGGTCCACCACATAAAAGTATCCCTTCTCATCCATATAACCTAAATCACCTGTCAACAGCCAGCCATCCTTCAATGTCTGTTCTGTTTCCTCCGGTCTGTTCCAGTACCCTTTCATTACCTGAGGGCCTTTCACAACGATTTCACCGATCTCATTCGGAGGAAGCGGTTCCCCTGTTTCCAGTGAGTGGATAGCTGCATCTGTACTCGGCCATGGCACACCGATGCTTCCCTTTATTCTTTCTTTATCCCATAGGAAATTGGAATGGGTAACAGGTGACGACTCAGTCAAACCATACCCCTCAACCAGTTTACCTCCCGTCACGTCTTCAAATTGCTGCTGCACTTCAACAGGGAGCGGGGCACTTCCACTGAGGCAGGAATCGATGGAGGATAAATCGTATTTACTCAGCTCCGGATGATTCAACAAACCGATGTAGATGGTCGGTGCTCCAGGGGAAAAGGGTCGGCTTCTGCTTTTGAATGGTTTTGAGCGTTGTTTCAGGATCGAATTTAGGCAGTAAGATCATTTTATATCCCTGCATGACGGATAAGATCATAACGGCCGTCATCCCGTATACATGAAAGAACGGGAGGATCCCCAGCACGCGTTCCTCTCCTTTTTTACACTTATAGAGCCAGGCATCACACATGGAAGCATTGGCAACAAGGTTCCTGTGAGTGAGCATGACCCCTTTCGGGAAGCCAGTCGTTCCGCCTGTGTATTGCAGGAGGGCAATATCATTTTCAAAATCGAATGCATGCTCGGTGCTTTCTGCTTTGGATGTTTTCATGATCTCGGTAAATAAATGATTCTGTCCGGCATGGTCCACTTTTACTACAATGCCGTATTGTTTCTTCTGAATGAATGGGTAGATGAGATTCTTTGGAAAAGGAAGGTAGTCTTTGATAGCGGTTACAATAATGTGTTCAAGATCGGTGTACTTCATCACTTTCGATACTCTCGGGTATAAAATATCCAATGTCAGGATCACCTTGGCACCGGAGTCCTTCATTTGGTATTCGATTTCCCTCTCCATGTACAATGGATTGGTTTGTACGACGACTCCACCCGCGTAGAGAATGCCATAGTATGCGATCACTGATTGAGGCGTATTCGGAAGCATGATCGCCACCCGGTCACCCTTCTCGATTCCTAACGTTTTTAGATAGTGGGCGAACTTGAGAGCAGATTCATGTAATTCTTTATAGGTCATTTCCTTACCCATAAATTCAATGGCCACTTTACTGTTATACAGACCAGCCGCCTCAGTTAAATAGGACTGGAGCGGTTTTTCAGTAAGATTGAGCTCAGTGGGAACTTCAGCTGGATATTCTGCAAACCATGGTTTGTTCATTGTAATCCCTCCTTGTGAATATTTAGAAAATTTATTCTATTCACTATTATAATATAAGGGGACTCCAGTTACAATTTGAAATCCGTCTGCACCATACTTTTCTCCTATCCTTCAGGCTTGACCTTCCCTCCAGGTGAATTCCCCAAAGAAAAAAGACTGCCCAATTAACCATATGACAGCCTGATTGTCCATTATTATTATTTTAGAATACATCTATATTCTTATCTTTTATTATTGGTTCTCAACATGTCTGAGCTGAGAACCAATGATGGATACTTAGCTTCCTAAGAAGTTTCCTTTCTTGATGCGTTCCGGTTTTGTTCCTTTCCCTTTTCACACATTCCACTATCCATCACCGGTCCGCCTTTATAGAGAAGCCATCCTCCATGTTTTACGTAAAGAACACCATATAAATGATGCCTACGACGAGGAATGCGCCGCATAATGTGAGTAGTACCTTAGCCAATGTTTCCATATTTCCCTCTCCTTAAGATATACCGGCCCCTATAACATAGGATAAACCAACTGATATGACCAATGAAATGAATCCGACCGCACGGTTGTCATTTGCAATTTCTTCATCGATCTTAAACTTGGGTGTGAGAAATTCATAAATGAAATAGCCGATGAGCAGTAGGAAGAAGCCGAATACACCCCATCCGATTGTGGTCAGGATCGTATCATTATGGCTGATGGAATGACGGAAAATATTGGCGATCCCAAATATTTTCCCTCCCGTTGCCATGGCCACAGCCACATTTCCTTTTTTAATTTCTTCCCAATTCCGATACTTTGTGACCAGTTCAAATATAGCCAAAAAAAAGAATCAAACATAAAATGACCACACTGTAATTGCCAGTCGTCTGGACAAATTCATTTTCCCAAAAGTTCTCCATCGCAAGCTCCCTTTACTGCAATATTTAACCTGTTTTCACATTTGAGCACTCCGCCTGCTGCCTCAAGAAGTCTTATTTGAATTGTACGACTGTGACTCCCGTTCCACCTTCGCCTGCATCTCCGAATCGGATGTTTTTAACGGATCGGTGATTTTTCAAGTATTCCTGTACACCCTGCCTTAGAGCTCCAGTCCCTTTCCCATGAATGATGGAAACGCGGGGGTATCCGGCAAGAAGTGCGTCATCGATGTATTTCTCGACTCTGGAAAGGGCATTTTCAAACCTCTCCCCGCGCAGATCAAGTTCAAGGCTGACATGAAAATCTTTTCCTTTCACCGTTGCCAGCGGCTTGGTTTCCACCTTTTGTTGAGACTGGATAAATTCAAGGTCTGATTCTTTCACTTTCATTTTCATGATGCCCATCTGTACCTGCCATTCTTTCGCAGACACCCGCTCTACCAGGTGGCCTTTCTGGTCAAAGCTTAATACTTTGACTTCGTCCCCCGGCTTTAACTCATGCTGGGTTTGATTGGCTTTTTTCTTTTTGCTCGACACTTTTAAATCCGGTGCAGCTTCCTCCAGCTGTTTTCTAGCCTGAATGAGTTCATGCTCTTTGATCTGTGCTGATTTTTCATGCTGCATTTTCCGTAAGTCTTTGATCACTTGTTCAGCTTCGGCTTTCGCTTTTTCAACGACTTCACTTGCTTTTTGCTGGGCCTTTTCGTAAAGAGTATCCTTCTTCTCATAATACTCCATCATTTGTTTCTGCATATCCTTATGCATCTTTTCCGCCTGCTTTAACAGCTCATGGGCTTCCTCCAGCTCACGTTCACCTTGACGCCTGCTGTCTTCCAGGGAAGCAATCATATTTTCCACTTCTTTGCTGTCGGTCCCGATATGGGATTTCGCCCTTTGGATGACTGAATCGGAAAGCCCGAGGCGCTTTGAAATCTCAAAGGCATTACTTCTTCCCGGAACACCGAGCAATAGCTTATAGGTAGGGCTTAATGTTTCGACATTAAATTCCACGCTTGCATTCACGACGCCGTCCCGGTTATACCCGTACGCTTTCAACTCAGGGTAATGGGTCGTGGCTACCACTCTTGCCCCTGTGCCATGGACTTCATCCAGGATGGAAATGGCCAGGGCTGCCCCTTCCTGCGGATCCGTTCCCGCACCCAGCTCATCGAACAGCACCAAGCTGTCATGATCGACTTTTTGGAGGATGTCTACAATATTGACCATATGAGAAGAGAAGGTACTCAAGCTTTGTTCAATGGACTGCTCATCTCCTATATCAGCGTAAATGGTCTTGAAGATCCCCACCTCAGATCCGTCCATGGCAGGGATCGGAAGACCGGACTGGGCCATCAAACTCGTCAATCCCAGTGTTTTCAGAGTAACGGTTTTCCCCCCGGTATTTGGTCCCGTAATGACGATGGAGGAGAACTGGTCCCCAAGCTCTATGTCATTGGCCACCGCCTCATCCATAGGCAGGAGAGGATGGCGTGCTTTATTCAGCTTTATTCGTCTTTCATTGTTGATGGTCGGCTTTGATCCTTTAATGGAGCGTCCGAATTTCGCTTTGGTAAACATGAAATCAATGTCTGATAAGACACTGACGATCAGAAGCAGCTCTTCACCTGCTTGCTGGACGCTTTCGGAAAGTTCCTGCAGGATCTTTTCAATTTCTGTCTGTTCTTTTAATCGAAGCTCGCGAAGCTGATTATTCAGCTGTACGATTGCTTCCGGTTCAATGAATAAGGTCTGACCTGACGATGATTGATCATGAATGATCCCGCCGTATTGACCTCTGTATTCCTGTTTGACAGGAATCACGTAACGGTCATTCCGGATCGTGATGATGGCATCGGATAACATTTTTTGAGCGTTGGATGAACGGATCATCCGTTCAAGCTTCTCCCTGATCCGCCCTTCGTTCGCCCGGAGCTGGGTCCGGATCGTTCGGAGTGCTTCGCTGGCTGTGTCCAGGATTTCCCCGTTGTCGTCAACGACTTTCCTGATATCCTGCTCTAAGTAGGGAAGAGGGATGACGCTGCCGATTTTCTCTTGCAGGAGGGGGATGTCCACCTCTTCTTCCATGAGCTCTTCAACAAAAAGAGTCAGCTTCCTGCTTGCCCGGATGGTGCTGGCCACTTGAACAAATTCTGAAGGAGACAGCATCCCGCCAATTTGGGCACGCTTGACATGGGGACGGATATCGAAGATCCCTCCTAATGGGGCATGCCCCTTCAGCCTAAGGATGGTCATGGCTTCATCTGTCTCTTCATGCAGTGCTGTAATCTCCTCATACGCAACGGACGGCATAAGGGCTGAGACCCGTGCATGGCCGAGGGCAGATGCAGCATATTGCTTTAACAATTCTTTGATCTTATCAAACTCTAGCGTCTTTAATACTTTAGAATTCACGGAATGTATTCCACCTTTTATCAGTTTCGCTTAATGAATTGAATGAGCTCCTGTTTGTCCCAGGTATTGATCACCGTTTCTTTTTTGATCCAGCCTTTACGTGCCGTTCCGATCCCAATCTTCATGAATTCCAGGTGATCGGTACTGTGTGCATCCGTGTTGATAACGAGTTTCACATTCTGTTCCTGGGCTTTCTTTATATGCTCGGCAGACAGGTCAAGCCGATTGGGATTCGCATTGAGCTCTAAGGCCGTACCGGTTTCTTTCGCGAGCTGGATGAGGAGATCCATATCTACGTCATACCCATCCCTGCGGCCAATGATTCTCCCCGTTGGATGGGCGATGATATTCACATGGGCACTCTTCAGGGCCGTGGTTAATCGCTCCATGATTTTATCCTGTGACTGGGAAAAGCTTGAATGGATCGAGGCGATGACCAGGTCCACTTTTTCAAGAATCTCGTCCTCATAATCTAAAGAGGCGTCAGGCAGAATATCCATCTCAATTCCAGAAAGCACTTCTATATCGTCATACCTTTTATTGATTTCTTTAATTTCATCGATTTGTTTTAGTAAACGTTCTGTCGTGAGTCCATTCGCCACTCGTAAGTATTGGGAGTGATCGGTGATGGCCATATAGTGATATCCTTTGGCTCTGCACGCCTCAACCATTTCTTCAATGGAGAATGCACCGTCGGACCAGGTAGTGTGCATATGAAGGTCGCCTTTTATATCTTCTAACGTGATGAGGGGATAATCCTTATGGAAGTCCTCCACCTCTTTTCCTTCTTCCCTAAGCTCCGGCGGGATCAGAGGCAGATTGAAATGGTGATAGAATTCTTCCTCGGTTTCAAATGTCTTCACTTCACCCGTTTCGCTATTTTCGACGCCATATTCACTGATCTTTTCTCCACGCTCCTTGGCCAGCTGGCGCATGCGGACATTATGGTCTTTTGATCCGGTGAAATGATGCAGGGCCGTGGCAAACTCTTCAGGCTTCACGATTCTGAAGTCGATGCTTACATCCCATTGATAGGTAAGAGTCAGGGAAACTTTAGTCTCACCTGCCGCAATGGTTTCAACGATATTTGGAAGCTTAAGCAGCTCTCCCTTCACTTTTTGGGGTTGTTCTGTCGAGATGATGAAATCAAGGTCCTTGATCGTTTCTCTCATTCTCCTTAAGCTTCCAGCCCTCGAAAACGTCTTGATGCTGTCCATCTCTGTAAGATAGCCTTCAATCTCCTCGGCCACCCCATTCATAAAGGCAATCGGCAGGCGGTCAGGCCTCTTTCCAACCTGTTCAATGGAAAGGAGGATCTTTTCTTCCGTTTTCTTTCCGAAGCCCGCTAACCCTTGTACTTTATTAGCCCGGCACGCACTTTCCAATTCTTCCATACTTTCCACGCCAAGCTCACTGTAAAGCTTGGCGATTTTCTTACCGCCTAGCCCCGGTAATTGAAGGAGGGGGATCAATCCCTTCGGAACCTCCTCCTTCAGCTCTTCGAGAACAGATGATGTTCCTTCCTTTATGTACTCTTCAATCACACCGGCCGTTCCTTTTCCGATCCCGCCGAGCTTCGTGAAGTCACTGATTTCCTGCAGGCTCCGGTCGTCATTCTCAAGGGCTGCAGCCGCTTTTCGGTAGGCCGATATCTTAAATGAATTTTCGCCTTTCAATTCCATATATATCGCAATTTGTTCCAATAATGTAATAATATCTTTTTTATTCAAGAGATTCACCTTCTCGATTGGATTAAATGAGCTCTTCAAAAACATACGGCTCCATCTATATAGTAGCAAAATTGCTCAAAAAAGAAAAAAGACTGACTTATAAGCAGATCACTCACGTTAGGAATCAGCCTACCGATTGTGAGTTTCATACTTATAGTCAGCCCCTTTCAGGCTACATATTCAATCCACCATGATTTCACCATTTCAGAGAAAACAGGGGTATTTTTCACCATCGCTTGTGCAATAAATGAGTTATTGATCAGGTTTTGTACCGGTTCAATCGGCAGTAAAACGGCAATGTATAATAGAATGAAAATCATTAAGTATGACTCTACAAAGCCCAATATCCCCCCACCCAGTACATTTAACTGCTTCAATAGTGGAAGATGTGCAACGAAGTCAAGCATGGACCCGATGATCTGCAGAATGATCCTGACCGCAAAGAATATGATGGCAAACGCAATGACACGATAATAAGACTGATCTAAATTGGTCGACTCAAAAATCATGTTTAACGTGGACTGCTCGTCCAATACGGGGTATGGAATCCATAAAGTTAACTTAGGTGCAAGCTGTTCATAATATATGTATGCTACAATAAAAGAAACAATAAATCCGAATATGTGGATGATCTGCAAGATGAATCCACGTTTTAAACCTATTAAAAATCCCATCACCAGGATGATCAATAAAGCTAAATCCAGCATCTTTTTTTCAATCCTTTAATCGTTTAATTTCTCGTTCGAGCTCCTCAAACCTTTCCTGGAGTTTGAGATAATCGTTCACGGCATTCACAGCTGTCAGAACGGCCAGCCTGCTTGTATCGAGAGAGGGATTCATGGAGTTTATTTCTCTCATCTTGTCATCCACTTTAGAACAAACATATCGAATTTGACTAGTTGATTCAGTTCCAACAATCGTATATTGTTGACCATATATGTCTACAGTGGTGCGATTTTTTTGTTCTTCAGACAACCTGAAAGCCCCCTATTCCTAAGAATCCTAAACATAATCATACCATGATTTCTTCTGATTTTGGAAGGAATTTGTCATTAAAGCTCACATTTTTTAATAATACGAAGATTTTTGTCATAAGGAGAGAGAGATTTGGCCAATACCGTCATACAAGCAACGAAAGAAACGATCGAGAAAATGAAAGCTCACTACGGAAACGTATTAACGGAGAAACGTCCGCCAGGGGCCGTTTTTGTAGCTAAGCCGTCAGGATGTACAATCACCGCCTATAAGTCAGGTAAAGTGTTGTTTCAAGGGGCAAACGGGGAAGGAGAATCAAGCCAGTGGGGCGCAAGCGGGCCGAAGGTGAAATCACCTTCCAAAGGAACGACGGCGCTCCCTGAAAACTTTGCCCAATGGTCCGTCATCGGATCAGATGAAGTAGGGACCGGTGACTTTTTCGGTCCTATCACGGTGGTGAGCGCCTATGTGAAGAAGGAGCATATCCCACTCATGAAGGAGCTTGGGGTCAAGGATTCCAAAAACTTATCGGATCCTCAAATCATCAAGATTGCTAGGGATCTCATTGCAACCATCCCGTATTCCCTGCTTACCCTCCATAACCCCAAATACAATGAGTTGCAGGAAAAAGGGATGACGCAAGGGAAGATGAAAGCCCTGTTGCACAATCAGGCGATCCTGAAACTGTTGGAAAAGATGGATCCTGAACAGCCGGATGGCATCTTGATCGATCAGTTCGTGGAAAAGAATACATACTTTAAGCATGTTTCTGCTCAAAAGAAAATCCAAAGAGATCGCGTGTATTTCAGCACAAAAGGTGAAAGCATCCATCTCGCTGTGGCAGCCGCCTCGATCATTGCCCGTTATGCCTTCTTGAAGGAAATGGACAAGTTGAGTGCAAGAGCTGGCGTGGACATACCTAAAGGTGCCGGAAAGCATGTTGATGTAGCAGCAGCGAAAATCATCCAACGGAAAGGGATGGAAGAGCTGAAGTCCATGACCAAATGGCATTTCGCGAATAGCGGGAAGGCGATGAGGTTGGCTGGTAAATAAGGATGAGGTCCCATCTGGTTTTTGGATGGGGCTTTTGTTTTGTGTTTTTTTTTTTTGACAGGGAAATTTGATAGATATTTTAACTGTTAAAGATCATGCTTATTTTACCTGTTGAATTCCTTTCATTTTTCAACAGGCAAACTCCCCATACAAAAAAAAGATGCCAGAACAAGTCTGACACCTCTCATAAAGAATGGAATTATCCTCTCAATTCCGCTCCCGCTTTTTCTTTCACCATTTCCAGTACATGGTCATGCACTTTGACTACCTCTTCATCGGTCAATGTCTTAGCCGGATCGAAGTATTTTAAAGAGAACGCCAGGGATTTCTTCCCAGCTTCCATATGCTCGCCTTCATAAAGATCGAAGACGGAAACTTCCTTGAGAAGTTTTCCTCCAGTTTCCTTGATGATGGCCGCCAGTTCTCCGGCTTTCACTTCACTATCCACGACAAGGGCGATGTCTCTTGTAATCGATGGATGACGAGGAATCGGTGTGTAGCTCAATGCCGGCTTTTCATAATGGAACATAGGAGACGCCTTCAGTTCGAATACATACGTTTCATTCAAGTCCATGTCTTTTTCCGCTTCCGGATGGATCGCGCCGACAAATCCGACTACTTCATCGTCCAACAGAATTTCAGCCGTTCTGCCAGGGTGCATCCCGTCAACTGTAGCCTGACGGAACGTAATGGCTTCCCTGATGCCGATTTCTTCAAACATCCCTTCAAGGATCCCTTTCGCCACGTAGAAGTCCACAGGCTTCTTTTCACCCTGCCATGGATGAAGGTGCCACAGGCCTGTAAGGGCTCCGGCAATATGTTCTTCTTCCTTAGGCAGTTCTTCTCCCGATTCCTGCAAGAAGACAGATCCCACTTCATAAAAAGCAAGGGAGTCATTTTGACGCGCTTTGTTGTAGGAAAGCACTTCAAGGAGCTGTGGAATGATGCTTAAGCGGAGATTGCTTCTCTCTTCACTCATCGGCATCAATAGGCGGACAGGCTCTCTAACATCCAATGCATATTGGGTGGCTTTCTTTTCATTTGTCAGGGAATAGGTGATGCCCTGAAGAAGTCCTGCCCCCTCCAGATAACGGCGGACCGTACGACGTTTCAACTGGTGATTCGTTAATCCTCCAGGTGTCGCTTCCCCCTTTGGCAGAGTCAGTGGCAGGTTGTCATATCCGAATAGACGGGCAACTTCTTCAAGGAGATCTTCCGGGATGGTAATGTCCCCTCTTCTTGTAGGTGCTGTGACAACAAACGTTTCTCCATTGACTTCAACGTCAAATTGAAGGCGGCGGAAGATTTCTTCCACTGTCTCCATTGAAATCGACGTACCAAGTGAAGAATTGATCTTCTCTAACGTAATCTCAACTTTTACAGGTTCAACGGCTAACTCGTTAAACAGGACAGTGCCTTCAAGTACTTCACCCTGTGCGTATTCTGCCATCAGTTGAGCGGCTCTTTCGCCTGCTTTCAAGACGCGGTCAGGGTCCACTCCCTTTTCGTAGCGGGTGCTCGCTTCACTGCGAAGAGCGTGATCTTTCGAAGCCCCTCTCACAATCGCACCAGTGAAGTAGGCGGCTTCCAGAAGGACAGTCGTTGTATCGTTCTGGACTTCTGAATCGGCTCCTCCCATCACTCCGGCAAGGGCAACAGGTTCAGTACCATTTGTAATGACCAGCTGGCTGCTTGAAAGGGTTCTTTCTGTATCATCCAGCGTGACGAAAGTTTCCCCATCCTTTGCACGGCGGACCAGGATCTCTTTTGACCCGAGGCGGTCATAGTCAAAGGCGTGAAGGGGCTGACCATATTCCAATAACACGTAGTTGGTGATATCGACTACGTTGTTATGGGGACGGATCCCTGCTGAAATCAACGCATTTTGCATCCATAGAGGGGATGGACCGATGTTGACATTTTTGATGATCTTCGCCCCGTAAAGTGGGTTATCTTCTTTTGCCTCAACGTTTACGGATATATAATCCGAAGCCTTTTCGCTGATTTCAGACACCTGTGTTGCAGGAAGCTTTACATCCCGGTCCAAAATGGCTGCCACTTCATATGCCACTCCGAGCATGCTCAAGCAATCAGAACGATTCGGTGTTAAGCCGAGTTCAAGAACCGCGTCGTCGAGATTCAGTAATTCTACGGCATCCTTTCCTACTTCAGCATCATCCGAGAATACATAAATTCCTTCTGCATGCTCTTTCGGTACAAGCTTTCCTTCCACACCGAGCTCCTGCAGGGAACAGATCATTCCATGGGAAGCTTCTCCGCGCAGCTTGGCTTTCTTGATTTTGAAGTTACCAGGAAGAATGGCACCAACCTTTGCAACCGCCACTTTTTGTCCTTTTGCTACATTGGGCGCACCGCAAATGATTTGAACCGGTTCTTCTTCTCCTACATCCACCAGGCATTTATTCAGCTTATCTGCATCAGGATGAGGCTCGCATTGCAGGACATGGCCGACAACGACATTTTTGATTCCTTCCCCGATCCGTTCAACACCTTCGACTTCAATCCCGCTTCTCGTAATCTTCTCTGCTAACTCTTCAGGTGTGACACCTGATAAGTCTACATAATTCTCCAACCATTTATATGAAACAAACATGTGTTAGTGCCTCCTATCGATTTTCTTTACTCTTCTGTTCCGAACTGTGTCACAAAGCGAGTGTCGTTTGTGTAGAAATGACGGATATCGTCAATCCCGTATTTCAGCATGGCAATACGTTCAGGACCCATACCGAATGCGAAGCCTGTGTATTTCTTTGAATCGAATCCAGCCATTTCAAGAACATTCGGGTGAACCATCCCTGCACCGAGAATTTCGATCCAGCCGGTTCCCTTACAAACGCGGCAGCCTTTTCCACCACAGATTTTACAGGAAATATCCATTTCAACGGATGGCTCCGTGAATGGGAAGAAACTCGGACGCAGGCGGATTTCACGATCTTCCCCAAACATTTTCTTCGCGAACACCTGGAGGGTTCCTTTTAGATCACTCATGCGGATGTCTTCATCAATGACAAGCCCTTCAATTTGGGTGAATTGATGAGAGTGTGTGGCGTCATCCGTATCACGGCGATACACTTTTCCGGGACAGATGATCTTGATGGGACCTTTGCCCTTCGCCATCTCCATCGTTCGCGCTTGAACCGGAGACGTGTGAGTACGCAGAAGAGTTTCTTCCGTGATGTAGAAGGAATCCTGCATGTCACGGGCCGGGTGTCCCTTCGGAAGGTTCAGGGCTTCAAAGTTATAATAATCCTTTTCCACTTCCGGTCCTTCTGCAACGGTATAGCCCATTCCGATAAATAAATCTTCAATTTCTTCCACAATCATCGTCAACGGATGGTGATTTCCCTTTTTAACAGGGCGTCCAGGTAACGTCACATCAATCGTTTCAGATTGAAGCTTCTTTTCCACCGCTTCTTTCTCAAGAACGGCCTGCTTCGCTTCAATCGTCTCTGTAATGGCTCCACGCACTTCATTGGCAAGGGCCCCCATCTTTGGGCGCTCCTCAGCTGAAAGTTTCCCCATTCCTTTTAACGCTTCCGTTACTGGCCCTTTTTTGCCTAAATAAGCTACACGGATATTGTTCAATTCCTTTAGATCCTGTGCTTCATTCACCTTTTCGATTGCTTCCTGTTGAAGGGATCGTAATTTATCCTCCATTATTCTTCCTCCTTTAATGTATATCGTCCGAATCATCATCTGAAGGGTTTATCCAAACCTGAACAAATAAAAAAACCCCATCCCCAAAAAGGGACGAGGTTTATATCGCGGTACCACCCTTATAAGCATATCCACAGGGACATACTCACTTCATTCGGATAACGGCTTATGCCGGAGCATCTTTACATTCTTACTGGGAGAATGGTCCCGATGCCAACTCGAGAGGTGAAATCTTCACACTATGCTTTCTTAAGAATGCTTACAGTCCAGGGCATTCTCTCCCTTAAAGAAGGTCATGTGCTACTTTCCTCTTTCAACGTCTTTTCATTATATGTGCATTATTATAGTGAATTTCCCGGCAAAATTCAAACCTTTTCAAGGAATTCACTGCCCATTTTTAAAATAGTACAGCAAAATGCCCGAGGCAATCGCTACGTTCAATGATTCACTCTTACCGTAAATGGGGATGTAGAGGTTCTGGTCCGTTTCCGTCAGGAGGTCCTTCGACATGCCATTCCCTTCGTTCCCTACGATCAGAGCATATGAAGATGCCGGCTTAATGGATGTATATTCCACACCATTTTCCAGGGCCGTTCCGTAAACAGGGATATCCCGTTCTTTCAAGGCCGCTATCGTTTCTGTAAGGTCCCTTCTGACGATAGGAATATGAAAGTGTCCTCCCTGGGCTGACCTTAACACTTTAGGATTGTAGGGATCCACCGTCCCCTTGCCCAACACGACCATATCCATTCCCGCCGCATCGGCTGTGCGGATGATCGTCCCGATGTTCCCCGGATCCTGCAGACCATCCAGGATCATGAATGTGTTGGCTTTTTCAAGGTCATGCTCGTCTTCTTTTTGCTTACAAATGGCAAAGATCCCCTGAGATGTCTCGGTATCTGACAGGACCTTCCCCACTTCATCTGACACTGTCGTCATGGAAATTGAATCCACCGGCCATTTGCGGGGAAGGTCGGTTCCTTCCACCAGGATCAGTTCAAGGACTGTATCCTCCTGCTTCAATGCTTCTTCGACAAGATGGAATCCTTCAATGATATAGGTACGGGTGAGATCCCGCTCTTTTTTGGTCAATAATTTCTTCCACTGCTTTACCACTGGATTTTTCGAGGATTGAATATACTTCAATCGTATCCGCTCCTTTAGCGTACTAGTCAAGGTCTCATTATACCTTAACTTTCATACATAATAAATTCAATTTGAGACAAGATAACAATGAATTCCTCATCCTAGCAAAAAAGGAGAAATGTGTGATGAATCTTAACTTACGTAAAGCAATCATACACAACGTTTCTGGTAACAACCAGGACGAATTGAGAGACACCATCGTCGATGCGATCCAGGGAGGAGAAGAGAAAACTCTTCCCGGACTGGGTGTACTCCTTGAAGTCTTCTGGCAGAACGCCGATCCCCAGGAACAAAAAATGGTTCTCGAAACATTAGAGGAATCATTGCAGCAGCAACAAACACAGTAATGACAAGGGCAATCCTGGACAGGGGTTGCCTTTGTTTATGTGGTTCCATTCATCCCTCCCCTTTCTCTCGTAAGGTGGTTTGGGTCCGCCTCTTTCAGTGGTATGGAAGAGACAAAGAGAGAAAGGTGGAATGAATCATGGGCGGGGATAAAACGGCCATACTCATCATTGATATGATCAATACATTTGATTTCCATGGCGGGGATGAATTGTTGGAAAACACCCTTGAAGTCGCAGGAAACATACATGAGCTCAAGCAGAGGGCGAAGAAATCAGGAATACCCGTCATTTATGTGAATGATAATTATGGGTTATGGCAGGACAATATGAATGACATCATCACACACTGTGAAAAGAGCAAAGGGAAAGCGGTCATCGAGAAGCTCCACCCTGATCAAGATGATTATTTCATCATCAAACCGAAGCATTCCTGTTTTTTCGGAACCCAGCTTGACATCCTCCTTCATCAGCTGGGCGTCAACCACCTGATTCTCACGGGAATTGCCGGCGACATATGTGTGCTCTACACAGCCAACGATGCCTATATGAGAGAATACGGATTGTCCATACCCAGGGATTGCATGGCTTCAGAAACAGAGGAGGATAATGAAAGTGCCATACGGATCATTAAAAAGACGATCGGAGCCAATCTGATGCCATCTGAAAGGATTGCTTTCTAATGACCCATCATAGAGAGTTTTAGTAAGGATTGTTGTCATTCTTAAGAAGATGGCACCTCCAGAATGCTCGCTTTCCGCGAGGCTCTCGTTTCGCTAAGCTTGAGTCTCGACCGCGATCCTTTAGCTGCAAGCGATTCAGTTCCCCTAATTATACAGAATAAAATGCAACAACCATTGGAAATTTAGCCTACAAAAAAAGATGCTGGTGAATCACCAGCATCTTTTTTTGGTTAATCAAAGGTAATGTTAGCTACTGCATCCTTATCCAGCTTCTTTATGACTTCCGTAATCAGTTTAACGGCATTTTCGTAATCATCACGATGTAGCATCGCAGCGTGAGAATGGATATAGCGGGTTGCAATGGTGATGGATAAAGCAGGAACTCCATTGGCAGTCAGATGGATCGCTCCTGAATCCGTCCCTCCTCCTGCAATGGAATCGAATTGATACGGGATGTTATGTTCGTCAGCCGTATCGGTCACAAAGTCCCGAAGACCTTTATGGGACACCATGGATGCATCGTAGAGGATGATCTGTGGACCTTCACCCATTTTGCTCGCTGCATCTTTTTCAGAAATGCCAGGTGTATCTCCTGCAATCCCGACGTCCACGCCAAAGGCAATGTCAGGCTGGATCTTGGCAGCAGAGGTTCTCGCTCCGCGAAGGCCCACTTCTTCCTGGACGGTCCCTACGCCGTATACCACGTTCGGGTGTTTTTCATCTTTCAGGTTTTTCAGTACATCGATGGCAATCGCACAGCCGATCCGGTTATCCCATGCTTTCGCAAGCAGCATCTTTTCGTTGTTCATCACCGTGAATTCGAAATAAGGGACGACCATATCTCCTGGCTTCACTCCCCATTCTTGTACTTCTTCACGGCTTGAAGCTCCGATATCGATAAACATATCTTTGATATCAACTGCTTTCTTACGGGCTTCAGGAGAAAGGATATGGGGCGGTTTCGATCCGATCACACCCGTAACCTCACCCTTGTCCGTTACGATCGTGACGCGCTGGGCTAGCATGACCTGTGACCACCAGCCGCCGACAGTCTGAAAACGCAGAAACCCCTTTTTATCGATTTGAGTGACCATAAAACCGACTTCATCCAGGTGTCCAGCCACCATGATCTTAGGTCCGTCCTCGTCCCCGACTTTTTTAGCAATCAGGCTTCCCAGGTTATCCGTAGTGATTTCATCGGCAAAAGGCTCTATGTATCGCTTCATTACGTTCCTTGCTTCACGCTCATTACCCGGCACACCTTTTGCATCGGTTAAATCCTTGAGCATGGTCAATGTCTCATCTAATTTCGTCATTATTTCGACCCCCTAAATAGTTATACCTCTCATTATACTAAAAACTGCCCGTTTCTTCAAAACCATCTCCAAACGGGGAAAAGGTTCCACTCTTTAATATCCTTCTTTTTGGCGATTATAATTCACTTCATTCTTCTTTACATAAGCATCGAGGACCTCTTCGTGGGAGAATCCCAACAGCTCTCCCAAATACACATATTGCCGGAACAATTCCTGAAAGTGACCGACGGACCGCTCTTCTGCAAACTGGTTGGCCGCTTTGAATACATCCAGGAACTGTTTCGTTACATCCTCATTGGCATAGTTGGTTTCCCCGAGGTCAAATTCCTGAATGCCGATTTCAAGTCCCAACGACAGGATGAAATGGATACCATCTACGAATTCTTCAAGGATCACACCTTTCGATGAAGATGATTTCTTACTCCAAAACTTAAAGCTTCTCGTCTCATTTGCCAATTCTCCCACTTCAACCAGCAGGGCCAGGATTTTCTTCTCCACTAAATCCACATTTTCTAATCCATGCTCTTCTTCGATATGTTGATCCAGTTGTTTTTGCATATGTAATAATCTTTCAATATTCATGCCTGTCTCCCCCTACAAGGTTTCTTTTTTCTTGTCTTCTCCCTTAGTATGACAAATTTTCATATGAAATTTAAATAAAACGAAACCTTTTTCTTTTTAAATCGTAAATAAGGGAGAAGACTTATGCCTAGGGAGGTAATGGTTATGCTTTGGCTTATTCGTTTGGTCATCTTTTTCCTCATCCTTTATCTTTTATACCGCAGTGTGAAATATATCATGGATCCAAAGCGAAAGCTGGAACTTGCCCAGGAGCAGAAGCGTTTTTACTTTCTCGATGATCAGGAAAATGTACGGAAGAATTTCCATATTACGTATAAGGGAGTTCTGTTTGAAGGGGAAAAATACTTAGGGACGACGGATACATCTTTCGAGGTGGTTTCCATCTTTGTCTGGTCAACGAAACCTTCTTCACTAAAAGGGCTGAGCCAGGAAGATTTTCACTACCTTGAGAATGAGATCAAAGAAAGATACCCTAATGCAAAGCTGGATTGGAAAAGCCCGATTCATGAGTTCCTTAAAAAGAAACATTAAAAAATGGCCCACGGGCCATTTTTTTATTTGCCTGGAAAGAACTCCCTCCATTGGATCACTCTTACTTTCTCTCTTAAAAGGTAAAAGAGGACAATCAGTCCAAGGAAAATCATGACAAGGATAGGTGGGGAGAATTGTTTGATGTATTGACCAAATACCGTGTAAAAGAACGCCAGGGGAATGTTTGAGATGACAGAGGCACGAACAAATGCTTTCAGTTGTTTCTTGCGCTCAAGTAAACAGAGATTGAGGAGCTGATAATGAACAAAAGGAATTAGCCTGAGGACCGCGATTTGACCGGTCGTAAGCGTGGCATTTCTTCCAAACCACTTCTCCTTCAGTCTCATGAGTTTTTCATAGAAAGATGTGAAGCTCTTGATAACAAAATAAAAAGTGACAGATAAGAGCGTTAATCCGATTAAAGAATACAGAGTGCCGAATATACTTCCGAACAGCACTCCTCCTGCCATGCATACAAGGGCTACCGGAATGAACAAAAACTGCCTCAAAATATGAAACAAGATAAACAGAACAGGTGCCAGATACCCGCTTGCTTCCATGAAGGCGAATGCAGCAACCAACCGTTCGTCCATGGCAAAGGTGACCTCCTTCTGCTTTCTAAGCTGTTTATACGCACTCTTTATATAGTATGTGAAGGAGATGGGTTAAAGAATGAAAACTTTGGATTCTACCATTTCCCGTTCAGCCAGATAAACAGGAAACTGTGGAGCATGGCTAAAATAGGGAACCCAAAAGCGAACAGGGTGTGCTTTGTTTTATGACGGAAGACTTTCATCCCGAGAAAAGCTCCTACACTCCCCCCCAAAATGGCAACCTGCCATAAGGTACTCTCTTTCATGCGGTACTCGTTCCGCTGTGCCTTCTTTTTATCCTTACCCATGACGGTAAAGCCGATGAGGTTGATTGCGATTGCATAGATGTATAAAAGTCCTGTCAGTGGTTCCATAATTTATACCTGCTTTCTGTTATTTTTCATATAGACTCTTTTCGTAAACATTGTTGCTATTTTAAAGAAGAAAGTAGAAGTTGATTTCCGCTGCAGGATGCTCGCTTTCCGCGGGGCTGGCGGTGAGCCTCCTCGGCAAGCCTCCGGGGTCTCACCTGTCCAGCTACTCCCGCAGGAGTCGAGCATCCTTCCGCTACAATCAACTTTCTGAGTATGGGTCCTTAAAAGAATTCACTTAATACCAGAGTGGTAGGAAACTGTTTTTTTATTTAAATTGAATTTAGTTTTTCGTAAGGAAATTTTTTCTAATTAAATTGTTTTCTTACACTCCATAAGCTCTTTCATAAGGTTTCTTTTAGAGATGGTGAGGAGACTGCGTATACTCCTGCGGATTTTGGGCGTGCCGAGACCCCAGTTCGGCTAAGCGAAAGAGGCTCGGTCGAACGCTAGCTGCAAGTAGAGCAGTTCCCCCTCACCATCAAGCACAGACGAATTGACAGAGCCCTTGAAGAGATTAAGTGTAAAGCAACAATGTTTACGAAAAGAGCTTTTATATAAGAAAGGACCGGCCATGGGCCAGTCCTCATTCCGCTGACGTGTCAGCAGATATTATTTGTTTAGTTGAGCTTTAGCAGCGTCCGCTAATTGGTTGAATGCTTTTTCGTCAGAAATCGCAAGCTCAGCAAGCATTTTGCGGTTTACTTCGATACCAGCAAGCTTTAATCCGTGCATTAAACGGCTGTAAGAAAGACCGTTCATACGTGCAGCCGCATTGATACGTGTGATCCATAATTTACGGAAATCACGTTTCTTTTGGCGACGGTCACGATAAGCATACATGTATGATTTCATGACTTGTTGATTTGCTACTTTATATAAAGTGTGTTTTGAACCGAAATAACCTTTGGCTAATTTAAGAACTTTTTTACGACGTCTGCGTGTTACTGTTCCGCCTTTTACGCGTGGCATAATAATTCCCTCCTGTTTCTAATACTTCTTATTTTAGGTTGTCAAGCATATGACGAATGCGTTTGAAATCTCCTTTAGAGACAATTGCCGCTTTACGTAGCTTACGCTTTGCTTTAGTAGATTTGTTTGCGAATAAGTGGCTTGTGTAAGCGTGAGAACGTTTAAGTTTACCAGAACCTGTTTTCTTGAAACGCTTAGCTGAGCCGCGGTGAGTTTTCATTTTTGGCATGTGCTTTTCCTCCTCGGGTCGATTATTTTTCGTTAACTGGTGCAAGCACCAAGAACATACTGCGACCATCCATTTTCGGTTTTGATTCAACGGTTGCTACATCTTTGCACTCATCAGAGAAGCGATCGAGAACACGTTGACCAATTTCTTTGTGCGTAATCGCACGACCTTTAAATCGGATTGACGCTTTCACTTTGTCTCCTTTTTCAAGGAACTTACGAGCGTTACGAAGCTTTGTGTTGAAATCATGCTCATCAATCGTCGGGCTTAAACGCACCTCTTTAAGATTGATGATCTTCTGATTCTTACGTGCTTCTTTCTCTTTCTTCTGTTGTTCAAACTTAAACTTACCGTAGTCCATGATACGAGCAACGGGTGGTTTTGCATTTGGAGCAACAAGAACAAGATCAAGATTTACACGTTCAGCGATTTCAAGAGCTTCATTCTTGGTTTTAATCCCAAGTTGCTCACCGTTTTGATCGATAAGACGTACTTCACGGGCACGAATCGTTTCGTTTAAGATCATGTCTTTGCTAATAATTAGCCACCTCCAAGGTTTATTAAAAGAATACACGGCTTTGGCCGACGCACTCGCTTCCCTTTTGCATGCATAGAGCACACAAAAAGGTGCGAGTGTCGAAACACCCGCACCTGATTATTTAAGCATATATAAAAAGCTTTAATAGTCAATCACATACCTGTAAACAGCTTTAAGCGTTATTCAGGTGAGAAGCGGGTAGCTTCTGCTTGTACCAAACTGTATTCAATTCACCTTAGATACTATATCACATGACAAAACCGCTGTCAAATAATCATTTAATATCACAACGTATTTCATAATATCAGACATCCAGGGAGAGTGCAACATTTTTTTTGAAATTTCATGGGCTGATTGAAGCGAGAATCAACCATGATACATTGATTACCTGCTCTTCTCCATAACGTCAAAGAGGGACGGACCTTGGCCAAGGTCCGTCCCTCTCATTGACTTAGCGTCTTGCTTCTTTTGTAATATGGCTGATGAATTCGTCGAGGGAGATGGTTTCTGATTTTTGTTCTCCGTATTTACGCACGTTTACAGCCGTTTCGTTGATTTCATTGTCACCTACAACAAGCATATAAGGGACTTTGCTCATTTGGGATTCGCGGATCTTATAACCGATTTTTTCATTGCGGTCATCGATTTCTACACGGAGCCCTTCAGCTTGAAGCTTCTCTTTCACTTCTTTCGCATAGTCGAAGTGGACATCCGGTGATACAGGGATCACTTGAACCTGTGTCGGAGCGAGCCATGTCGGGAATGCTCCTTTGTATTCTTCAATCAGGAATGCCACCGAAGCGCTCCATTGTGGATACGACGCCGCGGTGGATGACGACCGGACGGTGCTGCTTCCCGTCTTCCCCTACATAGGTTAAGTCAAAGCGCTCTGGAAGCAGGAAGTCAAGTTGAACAGTGGATAATGTTTCTTCTTTCCCAAGTGCCGTCTTCACCTGAACGTCCAGTTTAGGGCCGTAGAATGCCGCTTCCCCTTCTGCTTCGAAGTACTCGACATCAAGCTCGTCCATGGCTTCTTTGATCATGCCCTGGGCACGGTTCCACATTTCGTCGTCATCGAAATATTTCTCCGTATCAGCCGGATCACGGTAGGACAGGCGGAAAGAATAATCATTCAGGTCAAAGTCTTTGTACACTTCCTGCACGAGGCGAACGACGCGCTTGAATTCTTCCTTGATTTGATCAGGACGGACGAAGATATGGGCATCATTCAACGTCATCCCGCGCACACGCTGCAGTCCGGACAGTGCACCGGACAGCTCGTAACGGTGCATCATGCCAAGCTCGGCGATGCGGATCGGAAGCTCACGGTAGCTGTGAATGCCGTTTTTATAAATCATCATATGGTGAGGACAGTTCATCGGGCGAAGGACTAAGTCTTCATTGTCCATTTCCATGACCGGGAACATATTGTCCTGATAGTGATCCCAGTGACCGCTTGTTTTGTAAAGCTCGACGCTTCCCATGACAGGAGTGTAGACGTGGTCATAGCCTAGACGCTCTTCTTTATCCACAATATAACGCTCAATGATGCGGCGGATCGTCGCACCTTTAGGAAGCCACATCGGCAAACCTTGTCCAACTTTTTGCGAGTTCATGAACAGGTTCAATTCTTTCCCGATCTTACGGTGATCACGCTCTTTCGCTTCTTCTAAAAGGCGCAGGTGCTCTTCCAGGTCTTCTTTCTTGAAGAAGGCCGTACCGTAAATCCGTTGAAGCATTTTATTATCGCTGTTTCCGCGCCAGTATGCACCGGCAATGCTTAGCAGCTTGAATTCCTTGATCTTATTTGTTGAAGGGATATGAACCCCACGGCAAAGGTCAAAGAACTCCCCTTGCTCATAGATGGAAACCTGTTCACCTTCAGGAATGGCCTCCAGGAGCTCAAGCTTATACTCGTCCCCGATTTCTTCGTACATTTTCTGCGCTTCGTCACGGCTTACTTCTTTTCGGATGACTTCCAGGTTTTCTCCTGTGATCTTCTTCATTTCTTTTTCAATCAACGGAAGATCTTCCGGTGTGAATGTGTGCTCGGAATCAATATCATAATAGAATCCGCCTTCAATCACCGGACCGATTCCAAGTTTAGTCTCAGGGTATAAGCGTTTAATGGCCTGCGCCATTAAATGAGCTGTACTGTGGCGAAGGATTTCCAACGCATCCTCAGATGGGGCTGTGACAATTTCAATCGCTCCATCTTCCTGGATACCTGTACGCAAATCGATTAAAGTACCATCTATCTTACCTGCCAGCGCCTTCTTCTTCAGTCCGGGACTGATGGACGCAGCAATCTCCTCTGTTGTTGTCCCTTTAGGAAACTCCTTGACATTTCCATCAGGGAACTGCATTTTCACTACTTCTGCCATCTCTTTTCACTCCTTAAATATTCTGCGTAAAACATAAAAAAACCCCGCCCCTTCACATTTGAAGGGACGAGGTTCATAAACAAACTCGCGGTTCCACCCAACTTCTCATCGTGTACATGGCACACAATGACTTCATTGAAAACGAATAACGACATTTAGCCGTCAATCATTACTTTGAATCCAACAGACTCAGTTCATAATTGAAGTTCCGAGGTGGTAAATATCACGACCGAATTAGGAAGCTTGCAGCCAATTGACTTCCCTCTCTGTGAATCGAACAGGAATATTGTTGTCCTCATCATAACCTTTGTTTATTGACTTATTATGTAGGTATTATAATCGGTTATGTTTCGAAAAGCAAGACCCCTCCACAAGAACAGACTGCCTACTCGTTGGCAATATCCCTTGAAGGATACAGAAGGGTATCTGGAAAATAATGCAACGGCAGAAGGTCGATCCGTTCCTCAAAGATATTCTGCAGCGTCCTGATCAGTTGATGATCACCATTTCCATATACGAAAATCTTTCGGGGAGCCAGGGATAATAACGGGGCAATCGTATACGAATCAACATATAACGGATGATTTGTCAAAAGGCGTTTATCAATCACCTTCGTCAATTCCTGACGGGTCAACTCCTTCATCTCTTCATCAAAGAAACGAAAGTCATATCCCGACGAATACAGATGAATCGTATTCATTTTCCCCTCCCTTGATTCCAGGTATTCCCTCAGCATATGCACAAACATTTGATACTCCTGCTCCATCTTATATTCATCGATGGCGAGGTCCATCATCTTCATCAATCTTTCCTGTAATTCTTTGAGCCTGAACTTGCTGAAGGAGTCAAATGAAATGGGAGACTTCCCTTCCAGCAAAAGCTCCAGGCTGCCGTGGACATATCCGGCCTCGTCCCACTCTCCGATCAAATCCATCAATTCCGGCCGTTCACCCATCCTCATCTCTGACAGGATTTCAAGAATCTGATTGATTTCATGAATATCTTCATAGAAATATTGTTCTCTCAGGACCGATTCACACCACTCCATGCATTTATCATGTATGACAAATCGGGAAAACCCATGATATAGCTTTTCCTTATCTTTAACGAAAGGGGGTATGTCTATGGTCAGATTGTAGTGCGTTTTATGTTGAAAAAGAGTTTCATGAAACCATGATGTGATGAATTCTTTATTGAGGTATTCCTGAAGCTTTATGGCATCCCTTTTTTGCTTGAAAATAAATTCAATCAAACTTTCCCGCCTCCTTAAACCCAATTCCCTGATTTATATATATGGGAGGCTTGTATCATTTAGAAGTTTAAGAGGGAAATTAATTGTTACTTATTTAACTTTTTGGGGGAATCTGGTAATGCATGATTCATAAAAAGAGAATTCTATACAAAAAGAGGAGTTGTCATTGAATAGTGCTCTTACGAATTTGCGGTTTTGCTATCGGGAAGGCTTTATTTTATCTCTTTTCTATATGGAAAGACAGGATCAGCTTATTTCAGCTTAAGCAAGAAGTCTTCCGGGGCTATTTGAGGGATTCAATTCTTCATTGAAACTGGCTATGGGTGGGGATTGATCCTGATTGAACAGTTTTCGATCCTTTTTTAAGATATTCAATCCTATGTTCAGATTATGAATCCTGTTACAAATGAATTAATCCCCGAATGGATTAATTGATCCTCCCTTTCCTTTCGCTTCCGTATCACTGTGGGAAGGACTTCTTCATAAGTACAGCAAAAAAAGGGCCATGCAATGATGCCCCTTTTTGTGCCATCTATTCTCTTCTGTTCCTTCCATCAATCAAGACAGGCTGTGAAAGGTATTTGATACGCTCCATGATCCGTGCTGCTTTGAGCTTTTCTTCTTCTCCCCGTTGGCTGTAGGTCAAGTGATGGGTCAGCTCGTTGAAGTTGAAGTTTGACGTGAAGAATGTAGGGAGGTTTTCAAGCATCCGATATTGGAGGATGGTCCCGAGGATCTCATCCCTTCCCCAGCTGGACATGGTTTCTGCACCGATGTCGTCGAGCATGAGAATCGGGGCGGATTTCACCATCTCGAGTTTTTCATTTACCGTATTATCTCCAAGGGACTGCTTGATCTCCCTAAAGAACTCGGGAACATAGACAATAAGGGAAGCAATCTTTTTCTGTGCAAGCTCATTGGCCATGGCTCCCAACAAATAGGACTTGCCGACTCCGAACTTCCCGTAAAAATAAAGTCCTTTCATCTTGGCCCCTTCTGAATAGTTCTCTACGAAATTCTTCGCAAGGCGCACAGCCTCCAGTCGGCTTTTCGAATCCAGATCCAGCGTCTGGAAGGATGCTTGTAAAATGTCCTTCGGTACATACAGGCTTTTGATCAACCGCTGGGCACTGGTCCTTTCCTCATGAATGACCTTACGGGGACAACGGTGATACTCTATATCGATGGTGTTCCCCCTGATCACCAGATGAGGGTCATATCCTTCCATCATATTCTTGCATTCCTGTAATGAAGGGCAGTACCGGCATTCCTTACTTTGAGAAATGTATTCATATAACTTCATGAGACTCGCATTGACCATTTCACCTGTGACAAGGCCTTCATTCCTTTTGATAAAATCCTTTACATCATGGTTTTCAAGGATTTCCTTTTTCATTTGCTCGTAACGCTCCTGAAACGAACCGGAAGTCGCCAACCTTTTTAGAGTGTTGTTGATTCTCTCCACCGCTTTCTTCACCTACTTCCTAAAATTTTTAAGTTCTTCTTCTAGTTTTTTCTTTTCTGCTTCGAAATCGTATCCATCCTCAGTGGCCTCGGTTTCCCCTGATTGTTCTTCTTCCTTGAACCATTCAGGAAGCTTTTCCGTACGGACCGGCTTTTTCTTTCGATAGGTTTTATTTTCCTTCTTGCCTTCAGCCCATTCGAGGTATTGCTTGTGTTCCTTTTTGGCTAAATTCATCGCTTCACTTGCCGAAGTCACTTTTTTCCTTGACCAGTGGGATGCGATTTTTTCCATATAGCCCTTAGTCAGCTTCATGTCGGTTTTCAATAGAACGTATTGGATCAGGACATTCATGACTCCAATCGGTAGTTTCTGTGACATGAGTACTTCTTCCACCGCTTGGAGGTCCGCCTTGGAAGGAGACCCTCCATTGGATATGTCCGATAAGACATCCTTCGGGGACGTGTTTTCCAAGTATTCCACCAGCTCTTCTTCTTGCGATAAGGGCTTATCTGATGTCACAGGTTTCTTCGTCTCGATTCTCGTTGTCAGATCAGGCAGCTGGTCCCCTGTCTGCATTCCGTACCAATCCCGGGCGGTCTTACGCAGCAGTTCGATATCGATGGCATCATCTCGGTCAAGGGAGCTTAAGACGATATTCTTCATTTGAAGGGGATCGATCCCGTACAGATAACTGAGCTTCAGAACGGTCTCCCTCACTTTGGATGTGAAGGCTTTGCGCGGAACCATGGATTCGGATAATCCGGCCAGCAATAACTGAAAATCAAAATCAACTTCGTCCAGTGCAAGACCTTCATTCTTGCCGTATTTCATATATTGTTCACCAGACCCGGTTTCAGAATCCACATTGGCATCATGGTGAAGGAAATTAATTTGTTCAGACTTGAAAACATCCTGAAAGGAACGGGTGATGTTGGTGTACTGCTGTTTATCCATCACTTCATCCGTAAAGAATTTCTTCAGGCGCAGGTAATGGGTACGACCGATCTTCCGGTACAAATACACATTCAGCATTCCGTCATGAAAGAATTCCTGAGGAGACAAGGGAGGCTGCAGTTCATAAAGAAAGCTCCGATGGTCATCATCCTTTTTTTCATACGCCTTCAACAGGCCGATCCCCTCAAGCTTCATGCGGGCTTCGTAGACGTCCTGGAGATTGACAGACAGGACATTCATTAAATGATAATGAGTGGAACCTGTCGACCACAAACGGTTCTCTTCCACTTCCCCCCATAAGCTCATGTAGAGGCTGTAACAAACGGAACCAATTAAAGGCTGGTATAAAAACGTAATGATTTTCCGGTCATACTCCTGAAGCATCCCATTTGTCCCTACCGTGTAGTGATCGATGGGCTGTATTTCATTCCAATGCTTCTTCATCATAGTTGGATTCTACCTTTCAAGAAAATAACGAGAAAAGAGCCAAAGAATTACATCTTCAGCTCATTCTTCTACTCTTTTTTGATTAACTCTTTCAATTCATCTATAAATACATTAATGTCTTTAAACTGTCGATACACAGAAGCAAAGCGGACGTATGCCACTTCATCCACCTTGGCAAGACGGTCCATGACCATTTCACCGATCTTTACGGACTCCACTTCGGAGGCACCTTGATTCCTGAGGTCCTTTTCGATATCCGTCGAAATCTTCTCTAGTCTTTCAAGAGGTACCGGCCGCTTTTCGCAGGCCTTGATCAATCCTCTCAGGATCTTCTCCCGGCTAAACTCTTCTCTTACCCCTTCTTTTTTCACCACAATTAAAGGAAGCTCTTCAACCTTCTCGAAAGTCGTGAAGCGGAAATTACACACTTCACATTCCCTTCTCCTTCTGATTGAACGTCCTTCATCGGCAGGACGGGAGTCCACCACTCGTGTACCGTTATGCTGGCAAGACGGGCATTTCATAATATCAGCTCCGTTATTACAAACTATTACCTTCATCATATAAAAAACCTGTACTATACACAAGTTAATAAAGGATTTACCGTTATTTCACTTTTGTCAATTTGCTGTCGAGCTGCTGATAATAATGGTTAATCTGCGCTTTTAAAACCGTGTATGTACCAAAGACTTTCCCTTTATCCGCACTGATCTTGAAATCGACGGCCGTTTCTAACGGTCGCACCGTAATGACCGTGGCGACGATAAACAGGCGTGGAGTCCCGTTTTTCCGAACCGTGATCTCCCCTCTGTCCTTCGACTCGGAAATCACCTCATACTCAGAAGAAGTGAATAACTCCAATACTGCATGATAGGCACCTTGGTGCATGGATTTATAATAACGTGACTTCAGGTCTTTATCCTCGTGCTGATCTGATGTCTCACATTCTGATTGAAAACGTTTTAAAAAAGTTCGTACTCCGCTCATAGTAAGTTCCTCCCTCTATTTACCCTTATTTTACACGAAACAGACAAGATTGGAAAACACAAAAGCGGAGGCGGCTGGGTTAGGGGCGACATGCATAAGCTGGATTGACCCTAAAGGCGCCCTTTGCCTTTTGGGGCAATTTAGCTTATGACCTCGAGCCCCTGGCCGCCGGAGCTGGACGATCAAAAGCGGAGGCGGCTTGGTTAGGGGCGACATGCATAAGTCATATTTATAGAAATAAAAAAAGAGATGCATGTCATGCGCATCTCTTTTGGGTTATTTTCGATTAAAGGGCTTGAGCCTGAGACTTCTTCACTTGTACCGGACCCATACCACGCGGCAACTCAATGGTTTCACGTGTGTCGGCGCCAAGAGCGTCTGCAATATATTCAGCAGCGATGTTAGGATCTAAATCACCGCAAGTATATACATCAATACTGGCATAACCGTGTTCAGGAAAACTGTGGATAGTTAAATGTGATTCAGAAATGATCACAACTCCACTTACACCTTGAGGAGCAAATTTATGGAATGCTACCTCACGCACTTCTGCACCTGATTTAAGCGCAGCATCTACAAATGTTTTTTCAATTCCGACTACATCGTTTAGTTTTTCAAAATCGCAACCCCATAATTCTGAGATTACATGACGACCCATTGTTTCCATTTTGTATTTCCCCCTTTGACATAATTTTTTTCGTCAAAATGAACGAATCCTTTGGCAAAATCTTAACTACCACGGGGGAAAGTTAGTCCGAAGAGGTCCTAACCCTTTAAGTAGTTAAATCAGTATTCATCTGCTAATAAGAAGTTCACGAAAAATAGTATACTTTGTTTAAAACCCTTTTGCAATAAATTTCTATAAACTTTTTTATACGGATATTCCATTGGGGAATTTCCTTGATTTGATGGGAATGAGGGCATGAAAAGAAAAAGAACGCACCGGGAAAGGTACGTTCTAAGAATGAGCCTTATTGTTTTTGTTGGTTCTTTCAAACGTTGACTTCTTGTTTTGCATTCATTTTGGATGCAACGAATTTAGCCAGGTCTACGACGCGGCAAGAATAGCCCCATTCGTTATCGTACCAGGCAAGTACCTTCACTTTGCGATTCCCCATCACCATGGTTGACAGACCGTCGATGATGGCTGAGTGCGGATTTGTATTGAAATCAATGGAAACCAATGGTTCGGTAGTGTATTGAAGAACTCCATGCAGGGAGCCAAGGGAAGCTGTGATGAATGCTTCGTTGATATCTTCTACGGTTACGTCCCTCTTCACATCGACAACCAGGTCCACTAAAGAAACATTCGGAGTCGGTACACGTAATGCCATTCCGTGAAGCTTGCCGTTCAATTGAGGAAGGACCAGGGATAAAGCTTTCGCTGCACCGGTCGTCGTCGGGATGATGGACTGCCCGCATGCTCTCGCTCTTCTCAAATCTTTATGTGGGTTATCGATATTTTTTTGATCATTTGTGTAAGCATGAACCGTCGTCATGAGACCGTTTTCAATTCCGAATTGCTCATCCAACACCTTTGCAACCGGCGCCAGGCAGTTCGTCGTACACGATGCATTTGAAATGACACTGTGCTCTTCAATATTTAATGCGCTTTCATTTACTCCCATCACAATGGTTACATCTTCGTTTTTACCAGGGGCCGTCAGGATGACTTTTTTCGCTCCTGCTTCTAAATGAAGGCTGGCCTTGTCTTTCGAATTGAATTTTCCTGTTGCTTCTATCACAATATCAATATCCAGTTCGTTCCAAGGCAGCGCCTTCGGATCACGATTGCTTAATAGCAGGACACGTTTTCCATTTATGATGAGTGCATCGTCTTCCGCCACTACATCACCCTGGAATGTTCCGTGATTTGTGTCATACTTTATTAAATGCGCAAGTGTTTCAGCCGGGTAGCTCGCGTTAATGGCTACAACCTCTAAGTTTTCTTCTACTATTGCTTTTCTGAAAACCATTCTTCCAATACGTCCAAAACCATTGATTGCAATTTTCGCCTTCATAAATCCGGCTCCCCTCTATATTAATGTTATACTTATATGTTTAATTACTAAAAATAGTATAACATATTGAGAGAATTAGTTAATAAGTATTTTGCGGATTTTTAATGTTTTATTATTCTGACAAATCAGCTTATTGAATGTATATTTCTGGGTTTTGAATTCATACATTTTTCGAGACTCTGCTCTTTTAAAATGTTGATTACAAGCAAGTGCTGGGTGATTTGTGGACTCTCACAATGAATATCCCTTTTTAAAACACAAAAAGCCGACAAGTTGTTTGACTTGTCGGCTTTTTGTGTTTTTATGGTTTTAGGTCCCATTCCATGAGCAGGGCCTCCAGCTGCTTTTGGGTGTGGTGCAGGGAGCCATTGTTGTCGATGACGTGATCGGACAGTTTGATCTTGTCTTTTAAGGGGTATTGTGAGGCGATCCGGGATGATGCCTCTTCATGGGAAAGGTGATTGCGTTCCATTAAGCGGGATAATTGTGTTTCTTCGTCCACGTAAACCAGCAATGTGCGATCCACCATCCACGTCAGATCACTTTCGAATAGAAGGGGGATATCCATGAATATCGTGTTTTTGCCGGCAGATATGGCTTCATCCTTGTGAGCAAGCATCATGCTTCTGACGGCAGGATGAACGATTCCATTCAGCTTTTTGCGTTTGTCTTCAGAGTTAAAGATGATGTGACCGAGTATTTCCCGGTTGATGGTTGCATCATGCTCATGCAAGATATGTTCACCGAATTCTTCCACAATCGCAAGATAAGCGGGTTGATCCACTTCCACCACCATCCGGGCAGCAAGGTCTGCGTCAATGATCGTATATCCTTTTTCATTCAGCATTGCCGATACTGTACTTTTCCCGCTTGCAATGCCACCTGTTAATCCTATTATGGTTGCCATGTTTGTATTCCTTTCCTCGTCAGCCGCTAAAACCTGAGGATCCCTATCAGGATCAACAGAACCCCCGGGAGAAATGATACACGGTGAATCCAGCGTAAATGAGAGAAAAATTCCCCCATTTTCAATCCTGATGACAGGAACGTAAAGCTCATCACAAGGATGGCCAATGTGAGCATCAATGGGGAGAAATTTAATAACGCTGCGCCGATTCCGGCACCGAAAGCATCCAATGACAGGGCGATGCCAAGCATAAATGCTTCGATCCCTGTAATCGTACCCGAGCGGTCAAAGTCTGCCGTAAGCGGTCTTCTTAAAATTTGAACCACCAAGCCAATGGATTTAATTTCAAAGTTAATTAACGTCTTTTCTTGGGATAATACCGTTTCCTTTTCCGGTCTAAAGAACTGATATAATACGGCCGCTCCGATCAGTACGAGAATCAGTCCGCCTATTCTTCCGGCCCAAACAGGTGTAATGATGGACCCGATGGTTTGGCCAAGGAGCATGGCCAATAATAAAGAGCTCGCCGAACAAATGGAAATGATGCTGATTGATTTTATAGGGATTTTCACTTTTCTTAATCCATAGGTTAAACCCGTGCTGAAACTATCAAGACTCACAGCAAATGCCAGCAGTAATAAGGTGACTGTTTCACTCATCTCATAGCCCTCCCGAAAATCATTACAATACTATATGGCAAGGGCTTATCAGATGTTAAATGTTCTTTCTAACGCTGGCAGGAAGGACAATAGTGCGTCCCTCTCCCTGCGGATACCTTCTTCTCAATGGGGGTGCCGCAGTTGCGGCAAGGCTCCTCTTTCCGGCTGTATACGTAGAGATTCTGCTGGAACATCCCCATTTGACCCTGGGAATTGACGTAGGAACGGATGGTGCTCCCCCCCATTTCCACTGCTTCTTTCAATGTGTCGATGATTTCTTGGTGCAACCTCTTGATTTCTTTCCGGCAAAGGGACTTTGACTTCCGGTCCGGATGGATACCGGCACGGAATAACGCTTCATCCACATAAATGTTCCCAAGTCCCACAAGGACCGTCTGATCCAACAGGGTGGCCTTCACAATTCTTTCTGTCTTTTTGAGCACGTTCGTTAAGTAGTCTTCAGTGAACCCGGATTGAAAAGGCTCCGGTCCCAGCTGAAGGAGGGGAAGGTGGAGAAGCTCCTCCCCTTTCTTGAACACGTGCATCGTCCCGAATTTTCGAACATCCCGGTATCTGAGTTCAGTGCCATCCGTAAATTGAAAAATAACGTGGGTGTGTTTTTCAATGGGATCTTGAGAATCGGAGACATTATATTTGCCCTCCATCCGCAAATGAGACACGAGGGCGACATCATTCAGATAGAAAATCAGGAATTTCCCCCTTCTTCTCATTTCAAGAATTTCCTGTCCTCTCAAGCTATGGACGAATTCATCGGTTTCAGCCGGATTCTTTATCATCTTCGGCCAGAAAACCGAGACGTCCTTGATTTTCTTCCCTACAACAAGCATCTCCAGTGTTCTTCTGACCGTTTCGACTTCTGGTAATTCAGGCACCATGCCACCTCCTTTACAAGGCTTACTTCGCGTCGTACCATGTTTGCCCGTACGAGTAGTCAACCTTTAATGGAACTTCAAGCTCCATGGCATTCTCCATCACTTCTGGCACAATCTTCTTCAATGTTTCAATTTCCTCTTCAGGCGCTTCAAAGATCAATTCATCATGCACCTGTAATAGTAATCTTGATTGCAGGTTCTCTTCCTTCAATCGGGCAGCCATATCGATCATCGCCTTTTTGATAATATCCGCGGCACTGCCCTGGATCGGTGTGTTCATCGCTGTACGTTCAGCAAAGCTTCTCAAATTGAAATTACGGCTCGTGATTTCAGGAAGGTAACGGCGACGATTCAATAAGGTCGTCACGTATCCCTTCTGTTTTGCATCCTTAACGATATCGTCCATGTAATCTTTTACACCAGGGAAGCTTTCAAGATACTTCTTGATGAATTCTCCTGCTTCTTTCCGCGTGATATCCAGGCTCTGTGATAATCCGTAGTCGCTGATCCCGTAAACGATACCGAAATTAACGGCTTTTGCATGCCTTCTCATATTGGACGTGACCTCTTCTTTCGCCACTCCAAAGACGTCCATCGCCGTTTTCGTATGAATGTCCAGATCATTTCTGAACGCATCCACGAGTTTCTCATCTTTCGCGATATGAGCCAGGACCCGGAGTTCGATCTGAGAGTAGTCAGCAGCGAACATCACCCAGCCCTCTTCAGAAGGGATGAAGGCCTGACGGATCTTTCTGCCTTCTTCAAGGCGGATCGGGATATTCTGCAGATTCGGGTCTATTGAACTTAAACGGCCGGTTTGGGTAAGGGCCTGGTTGAAGCGAGTATGAATCTTCCCTGAATCTTTATGAATGACCTTCAATAATCCTTCCAGGTAAGTGGACTGCAATTTGCCCAACTGACGGTAGTGAAGGATATGATCAATGATTTCATGCTTGGACTGAAGCTTCTCGAGGACATCCGCCGAAGTGGAATACCCGGTTTTCGTTTTCTTTACAACCGGCAACCCCAGTTTTTCAAACAGAATCACGCCAAGCTGCTTCGGTGAATTAATGTTAAAGCTTTCACCGGCCTGTTCATGGATGTTCTTTTCCAGTTCTTCCAGACGGTGAGCGAGCTCCTCCTTCATGGAAAGAAGACGCTCCTCATCCACCTTCACTCCAGTGAACTCCATTTCGGCTAAGATGAGGGCCAGGGGGAAGTTCCAGTTCTGCAAATAATTCATAAAGATCATGTTCTTTGAGCTCTTCCATGCATGTGTCCTTCAATTCATGGAGAATGAATGCTTTTCGTGCAACATGCTCTGAAAGAATGTCATCAGAAGGAACTTTTTGCTTGGCACCTTTCCCGTATACGGCTTCATCCGATTCGATGGCAGGTTGACCGTGTCCTTTTGATATGGAAGCGAAATCCTCACTTGATTCCGAAGGGTTGATAATATAAGACGCCAGCAGCAGATCGAATTCAATCCCTTTTATGTCCATGCCTTGTCTCTTCAATGCAACGACGGTCTCCTTCGAATTGTATACATACTTCACGGCACTTTCATCTTCAGCCCATTTCTTGAAGGCTTCTGAATTCCTGGCAGTCTCCAGGGTAAAGAAGATCGTCCCCTTTTCATTGTGGATGCTCAGCCCGATGACTTCCCCAAGATGATAGTTCTCCTCAAGTATTTCAATGTACAGGGAACTCTCTTTCGAAAGGTGATCTTCTGTGATCGTCTCAACAATCTCGTAGGAGATGTCATCGAGTTCCTGGGTCTCGGCTTCCGTAGACTCACCCATTTTCTCCAACAAGGAGTTGAATCCGAGATCACGGTATACTCCCTTCAGTTTTCCTTCATCCATCCCCTCATAGCTTAACTCTTCCACCCCTATGTCGATTGGAGCTTCTCTGAGGATCGTCGCCAGTTCTTTACTCATGATCGCCTGTTCTTTATGATCTTCCAGTTTTTCTTTTAATTTTTTCCCGCTCACTTGATCAATGGATTCTAGGAGCTTCTCAAGGGATTCAAATTCTTTCAACAGCTTTATCGCCGTTTTCTCTCCGACTCCCGGCACTCCCGGGATATTATCAGAACTGTCCCCCATCAGTCCTTTCATGTCGATGATGCGGTCAGGCGTGATTTCCCACTTTTCCTTGATATGCTCGGGTGTATACACTTCGATATCGGTGATTCCTTTTCTCGTAATACACACCGTCGTATCCTTTGAGCTTAATTGGGTTAAATCCTTATCTCCCGAGTATACCTTTACTTCAAACCCTTCAGATTCCGCTTGAAGGGAAAGGGTCCCGATAATATCATCCGCTTCATAGTTTTCTTTTTCATAGCGTTTAATTTGGAAAGCATCCAAAAGCTCACGGATATAGGGGAACTGCTCAGATAATTCCGGCGGCGTCTTTTGTCTGCCCCCCTTGTATTCCTTGAATGTCTTATGTCTGAACGTCGTTTTTCCTGCATCGAAAGCAACCAAAATATGAGATGGTTTTTCATCCTCCAAGATCTTCTGAAGCATGGTGGTAAAACCATAAACTGCGTTTGTATGTACACCTTTGTCGTTATTCAATAGGGGCAGGGCAAAAAATGCACGGTATGCAATGCTGTTGCCGTCGATCAATACTAATTTTTTGGACATGTAAGTACCTCCTGTAAAGGCTTATGTTTCTATACGTCCATTCTATCATGTCGGGGAATGAAAGGAAAAACGGGGGCCTTAACCTATCGGATGTACATGGATGAGCAGAGCTTATTTTAATCGGCACCAGCCTTTACGAAAAGAGCTATAAAAAAGCCCTTAAAGAAAGGCTTACACCTTCTTCAAGGGCTTCTTCTCTTATTCTATATAACCCGTCAGCAAGCTGGCATAGGGTGAATCGGATGGAAGGATGATGACGGTTTCATCATCGATTGTTTTCTTGTAGGTTTCAAGCGTTTTATACAGGTCATAGAATTCAGGATCCTTGGAGAAGGATTTGTTGTAGATTTGTGCCGCCTCTGCTTCTCCCTCTGCTCTGATCACGTTGGCATCAGCCCCTGCTTTGGCAAGGAGCTCCTTCACTTCACGGTCGGTTTCAGCCGTGATCCGCTGCTTCTCGGCATCCCCCATGGAAAGGTATTCCTGGGCTTTCGATTCACGTTCTGAAATCATGCGTGTGTAAACAGAGTTTTCATTGGCTTCAGGTAAATCTGTACGCTTCATTCGGACATCCTGAACGACGATCCCGTACCCGTCACGTTCCAGGAGTTCATTCACTTTCGCCGTCACCCGGTCGTTTAGACTGCCCCGTGATGATTTCTCATCATTGATGATTTCGTCATACTCCAGTTGACCAAGCTCAGATCGTACGACGGAGTAGATAAATTCTTCCATTTTTGTCTCAGCATTGATGACCGTCCGTGCATTCTTGATCATTTTCAAGGGATCTTCGATACGCCAGACCGCATAGTTGTCAATCAGCATCCTCTTTTTATCCTTTGTATTGATCTCCGCTTCGGTAACATCATACGTCATTTGATGCTTTGGCAGAGTCGTCACAGACTGAATGAAAGGAATCTTATATTTCAGGCCTGGATCCTTATCGATTCTTACAACTCCCCCGAACTGGCGAACAACTTTATATTCCCCTTCTTTGACAATGTAAAGATTGGTAAGCAGGAGAGTGAGAACAGCAAGGAGAATTACGAGAAAGATTCCAAGCTTCGTATATCGTTTCCACTCGATGGGCTCTTTTTTCTTTTGATTGAAGTCAAAGACGTTTTGATCACTCATTCTCTCCACTTCCTTCCTGCTTCACGGGGCCGTTTTGATTTTCAAGTTGTCGGATAGGGAAGTATTTCAATGTTTCTCCGCTATCCTTCATAATATAGATCTCTGCATCAGGGAGAACGTTCTCAAGGGTTTCGAGAACAAGACGTTTCCGGGTGATATCAGGATTGGATTTGTATTCGTTGTAAAGCTTATCAAATACGGCCACATCTCCACGTGCCTGCTCCACACGGGCGATCTTATCCCCTTTTGCCCTGGAAATGATGGCATCTTTTTCACCCTTGGCTTCATTGGATCGCTGGTTCCGGTATTTCTTCGCTTCGTTAATCTTTGTGTTCATCGTTTCCCTTGCATCCGTTACAGCTGTAAAGGCTGAACGAACCTCGGCATTCGGCAGTTCCACATCCTGAAGTTTCACCGCAAGGATGGATATGCCGATATCGTAATCATCAATCAGGCTTGTCAGCAATTCCCTGACTTCAGCCTCGATTTCTGCTTTTCCAGACGTTAAGGCATCATCTATCAACGAGCTTCCTATAATGCTTCTTAATGAAGATGAAGTAGCATCATAAAGAATTTCTTTAGGATTATCAGAATGGAATAAATAGCTTTTAGGATCCGTGATTTTCCATTGAACCACGAGGTCGGCGAGGACAATGTATTCATCACCTGTGATCATCTTCGTTTCTTTCGGAAAATCCTTTATCTTCCCGTCTTTCTCTTCATAACCGAATTGAAGACTGAAGGTTTCTTTCGACAGGACTTCCACTGACTGCATCGGCCATGGCATCTTGAAGTGCAAACCAGGCTCCACAATCGGTTCGCCTGCTTCCCCAAATGTCAGCACCAGTGCTTGTTCTGATTCATCAACGGTATACCAGGAAGTAAACAGCACAACCATTAAGATGATCGCTGCCAACACCATCCCCGTTACCATGTAAATTCGTTTTAAACTCATATGCGCCCTCCCTTTTCTATCTCTATATCTTATTAACCGCCTACTAAGATATACGGACTTACTACAAAAAGGTTTCAATTTGATGAAAGAAATATGACAAAAGGCGGGTTCCACATTCGTGGAATATATGGTTGAAGGGAGAGAGGGGGACTTTCGGTTCCGCTTTCAAAACAAAAAGCGAAAAGACGAGAACGGGGTTAGTTCTCGCCTTTTCTTAACACCTTGGATGAAGGGGTTTCACTTAGTATCGTAACACCCTATTATTAATAGGATTTAAACCTATTGTAAATACAATGTAAAATAAATGTAAATTCATGGTGTTTTGCCGGAATCTTCTACGGATGGATTGGCTGGTGACTCCTTATTCAACGAAACTGTAAAGGTCGTTCCTTCGTTGACTTCACTGTCCACTTCAATCGTTCCTTCATGGGCCTCAATGATATGCTTCACAATGGCAAGTCCCAGGCCCGTCCCCCCTGAGTTACGGCTCCTGGCTTTGTCCACTCGATAAAAGCGTTCGAATATGCGCGGCAGCTCTTCCTTACTGATGCCAATTCCATTATCTTTCACACTGACGTGAACCTTTTCATTGTCTTCCTTCACCGTGATCAAGACCTCTCCGCCTTTTGGTGTATACACGATTGCATTGCTGATCAAGTTAATGAACACCTGCTTCAATCGATAAGAATCCACCTCCGCAAGCCCCCTTGATTCAAATGAGGTTTGTAGAGAAATGTCTTTTGACTTCGCTTTTTCATTCAAGATCGGCATCACATCTTCTATCAAGCCCGCAACCTCAGCCTCTTGGAGGGAAAGCTCAAACCCTTGTTTCTCAATCTTTGATAATTCCAATAAGTCCTGTATGAGGGATTGGAGGCGGTCGCTTTCCATGAGAATGATATCGAGGAATGATTTCAGCGTTTCCGGATCGTTCATGGCACCGTCCAATAATGTTTCCGAGAATCCTTTAATGGACGTAATCGGTGTCCTCAATTCATGGGACACATTCGCCACAAAGTCTTTCCGCATCTGCTCAAGCTTCTTTAACTCCGTGATATCATGGAATACGACTACAATTCCATTCCATTCATCGTTGTGACCAATGATGGGAGCCCCATACACTTCATAATGCCTTCTATCGATTTTATGAGGAAGAAGGATCTGCTTTCTCAACCGCTCTTCTGTCATGAAGATTTCTTCAACAAGCTTATTGACTTCCTGATAGTGAATGACCTCATGATATCTTACTTTCTTCAGCTGGCTCTCCTTTAAATTGAAGAACTCCCTGAACGTCCTGTTGGTCAACACCACGAATCCCCGATGGTCAATTAAGAGAAGGGCACTTCCCATGTTTTCAATCAACGTGGTTAAGCGATCCTGCTGCGTCTCCTGGGAATTCACCATTTCCTGGAGGTTCCGTGCAAGAATATTAATGGAGGTACTCAACATACTGGTTTCAGCCAGCCTGTCTTCGTATGTCCTCGCCCGATAATTCCCTTTGGCGAGCTCAATTGCCACATTGGTGGCAGATTCAATGGGCTTTGTATACCTCACCGTAATTCTGGATCCCAGGATGATGATGAGGATCAGGGCAAGGCCCAACGAGACGGTAAGGACAAACCAAATCTGCTGGATCCCTCTCTCGAAGGCTTCGACCTCTGTACTCATGATCAGCAGTCCATTAAACTCTTTATTCCTGTCCTTGAGGGGGTACCAGTAATACCTGTACTCCACACCAGAGGTCACAAGTTTCCGATGCTTTTGCTTGACATCCCAGTTCTTTTGAATTTCCTTTATGATCTTCTTTTGCTGAGGACCAACCAGAGATTCAGCCGTTTCCGTATCATGAATGACACTTCCTGACCGGTCAAGGATCGTAATCCTCACGTCCAATATGTCACTCAATTCTATGATCATATCCGGATTGATTTCCTTCGGTGACCCGTTCTCTTCAATGGAATTAGCCAGTAACCTAGCCTCTTTTTGAATTCGGGAATTAAATGTGTCCAGATAGAAATTCTTGAAAATCTGACCCAAAAGCAAACCAAGTCCAATCAATACAGCGATGATTAAGGTAATTAGAGCAAAAAGAAGTTTTGTTCTAAATTTAGTCATCGATTTTTAGGGCCCTCCAATTTATATCCGAGGCCTCGTATCGTCTTTATATAGGTCGGCTTTTTCGTATTGGTTTCTATTTTTTCCCGGAGATGACTGATATGGACATCCACGATCCTCGTGTCCCCTGCGAAATCATAGTTCCATACTGCACTTAACAGCTGATCTCTCGTTAACACCCTGCCTTTATTGTCTGTTAAGTATAAGAGAAGCTCGAACTCCTTTGGTGTCAATTCAAGGAGTTCCTCCTGGAAATAAGCTTCATATTGTTCAGGGTAGACCTTTAAGTCCCCTACTTCCTTATAATCCGCCGGTTCAACCGGAGCAGACGGTGCTGCTTCCTGCTGGGCATGGCTCCTTCTAAGGATCGCCTTCACTCTCGCGACAACTTCCCTTGGGCTGAACGGCTTTGTCATATAGTCATCGGCTCCAAGTTCCAAACCAAGAACCTTATCAAATTCGTCATCTTTCGCTGTCAACATCAAAATAGGGATATTGATCTTTCTTTGTCTCAATTCTTTGCACACTTCGATCCCATCCATGGAAGGGAGCATAAGGTCAAGGATCATTAAATCAGGGGATTGCTCTATGGCTTTATCCCTTCCTTCTTCACCATCATGTGCCGTTATAACGGTATAGCCTGATTGCTCTAGGTTATACTTTAATAGTGTTGCAATAGACTGTTCGTCATCGACTACCAATATTTTTTTGCTCATTTGTTGTGCCTCCATACAAAGAAATTAACCCCTGCATCCAAAACATTTTATGTAATTGTACCTTCATTATAATATAAATCTGTTTGGTTACCATCATTTAAAGAGATTTCATACTAATCCGTATTCATGAAGGAGGATGGAGAGGTACTCTCATCATTACTATGATGCACGATTAAACGGTTTCTATTAAACCAATCAGTGTGTTCGGGATTGATCCGAGTTGGATGAATGAACTAAAAAAAGGAGCTGCAGATTTACAGCTCCTTCTCCTTTTGGGACATTAGAAGTTTTCCAATGCATGACTGTTCATTTTTTCTAATCGGTGAGGGGGACATACTTTAACGGTCCCGTTAATGACTTTTTCATCTTTTTCGTTCGTTGCGGTAACCACGATGGTTACCAGGTGGCTGCTTGGATCGATTTCTTTTACTTCAAAAAGAAATTGGATGGTGGCATAATGATAGACCGGTGCAGGAAACTCTATATTTTGCTCTACTATATGAGATCCCGGGCCAGGCAAGTATTTTGATACGGCAGATGTGATGATTCCCATTAGCATGATGGAAGGAACAATCGGCTTTTTGAATGGTGTTTGGGAAGCATAGTCATGTTGGATATATAATGGATTGGCATCGTTTGTGAGCCCTAAATAAAGGAGAAGTTCATTATCCTCGATTTTCTCTGTAAGTGTCAGCTTTTCACCAATCGTCATGTCTTCGATTTTTCTGCCCAGCTTTCTCTTTTTCCCTAATAACATAAGAAGCACCTCCACGTATGTAAACGATTACAATTTTAAATAATAAAAATTGTTTTTATTATCTGTCTATTACTATTTTAACATTTATAGGGTCTCCATACAAAGAGTTTTTACCCGGTGGTTTATTTATTTTAGGAGAGTTGTGAGAACTGGAGTCGTGAATGTTATCTCCTTCTACTTCCCATATTGAAAATATAATGAATGCTTTATCCTTAGGGAGCTCCTCTTGAACACTTGATACATGTTATGCAGTAACCGGTTTGCACCTAACATGAATGTCAAATTTGTCACGATACTCATTTGATTATGCTTATAAATCGGAACCATATTTCTCGCCACTTTCAGCTTTTTTGAAGCGGCAAGCAGAAGGTACGGGACGGACGGAGGGCCTCCCCACCCAGCAAATTCACTGTTTGACAGAGCGTATAAAAAGTCTACCATAGCCCCACTACATCACCCTCATTTTAGGAATTGGACCAAACACTGCTGTTCAGCCACCTATACCAAATAAAAAAAACTGACCTCCAATAAGGAAGTCAGTTTTGGGTTGATTCATTAAGCCAGTGATGACATTACGTTTTTGACTGCGTCTGCGGAATTTTTCAGGGCAGATTTTTCTTCTTCGGTTAATTCCAGTTCGATGATTTTCTCTAAACCGTTTCCACCAAGGATGGTTGGGACACCCAGGTAGATGCCGTCAAATCCGTACTCACCTTCTAAGTAGGCGATGGCCGGGATGACGCGGCGTTGATCCTTCAAGATTGCTTCAACCATTTGAACCAGGGAAGCAGCCGGGGCATAATAGGCGCTTCCGTTACCGAGAAGACCTACAATCTCCCCGCCGCCTTTACGGGTGCGCTCGACGATGGCGTCTAAACGATCTTTAGGAATCAATGTTTCCAGAGGAATCCCACCGGCGTATGAGTAACGAATAAGAGGAACCATGTCATCACCGTGACCGCCCAGAACAAATCCTGTAATATCTTTCACGGACAGGTTTAATTCCTGTGCGACAAAGGTACGGAAGCGGGCTGTATCCAGAACGCCGGATTGTCCGATGACGCGCTCTTTAGGAAAGCCGGATTCCTTGAATACAGTGTAAGTCATGGCATCGACGGGATTCGTCAGGACGATGATATAGCAGTCCGGAGAATATTTCACAATTTGCTGTGTAACTGATTTCATGACCTTTTGATTCGTTTGAACCAGGTCATCGCGGCTCATTCCAGGTTTGCGGGCAATGCCTGCCGTGATCACTACGATATCTGAACCCTTCGTATCTTCATAATTGGAAGTACCGATGATGTTCGCATCAAATCCTTGTACCGGGCCTGCTTCAAGCATGTCCAGTGCTTTCCCTTTAGTCGGATCTTCATTTTGAGGGATATCCACAAGCACTACATCTCCAAGCTCCTTCTGAGCAAGCATCAATGCTGTGGTCGCCCCTGTAAATCCTCCACCGATAACAGAAACTTTTCTACGCTTAATCGCCATCATAATTCCTCCCTTTTGTTTCGATAGGTAAGGCAAAGAGTGCTTCAAATGAAGCACTCCCTTCCCATTATTCATTCAAGATTATCCCATGTTTTCGATTAATGCAGAACCGAACTCGGAACATTTCACTTCTGTTGCTCCATCCATCAGACGGGCAAAGTCATATGTGACCACTTTAGAAGCGATTGTCTTCTCCATGGATTTCGTGATCAGGTTAGCAGCTTCCGTCCAGCCAAGGTGCTCAAGCATAAGCACTCCTGAAAGGATGACAGATGATGGATTCACTTTATCCATGCCTGCATATTTAGGAGCTGTTCCGTGAGTTGCCTCAAAGATTGCATGTCCTGATTCATAGTTGATGTTTGCTCCAGGAGCGATACCGATACCACCTACTTGTGCAGCAAGGGCATCAGAGATGTAGTCTCCATTTAAGTTCATTGTAGCCACTACATCGAACTCAGCCGGACGAGTAAGGATCTGTTGTAAGAAGATATCAGCGATTGAATCTTTTACGATGATCTTACCAGCTGCTTCAGCGTCAGATTGTGCTTTGTTCGCTGCTTCCAATCCGTCAGCTTCTTTGATCTTGTCATATTGAGCCCAAGTGAATACTTTATCCCCGAACTCTTTCTCAGCAAGCTCGTAACCCCAGTTTTTGAAAGCTCCTTCAGTGAACTTCATGATGTTCCCTTTGTGAACAAGCGTAACTGACTTACGGCCTTCTGTGATTGCATAGTTGATCGCTGCGCGCACAAGGCGGCTTGTACCTTCTTCCGATACAGGCTTGATTCCGATACCTGACGTTTCAGGGAAACGGATTTTATTAACGCCCATTTCGTCTTGAAGGAAGCTGATCAGTTTCTTCACTTCGTCAGAACCTTTTGCGTACTCGATACCAGCATAGATATCTTCAGTGTTCTCACGGAAGATGACCATGTCAGTGTCTTCAGGACGCTTGACAGGAGAAGGAACACCTTCGAAGTAGCGCACTGGACGCAGGCAAGTGAATAGATCTAATTCCTGGCGAAGGGCAACGTTCAATGAACGGATCCCGCCACCTACTGGCGTTGTAAGAGGACCTTTGATGGCGATGAAGTATTCACGGATCGCTTCAAGTGTTTCGTTTGGAAGCCATTCGCCCGTCTTGTTGAATGCTTTTTCTCCGGCATATACTTCTTTCCAAGAGATTTTGCGCTCGCCTTTATATGCTTTTTCTACAGAAGCATCCAGGACGCGTTGGGCTGCTGCCCAGATATCCGGCCCAGTTCCGTCACCTTCAATGAAAGGAACGATCGGGTTGTTTGGAACTTGAAGCTGGCCATTCTGGTTTGTGATTTTTTCACCTTGTGTCATTATGTAACCTCCATTTATTCATTATCAAAGGGGATGACCCCTAAGTGCCTTATGCATTTAGAGTCATTCCCCTTATTATTACACCAATTTTTTCACTATTTGTAAATATTGATGATTAACCTCTTTGTTCAACTGGCACATATTGCTGTTTGCCAGGGCCCACATAATCAGCGCGAGGACGGATTAAGCGGTTGTTTGAATACTGCTCCAGGATATGCGCTAACCAGCCGGATACACGGCTTACAGCGAAGATCGGCGTAAATAGGTCGTGGTCGATTCCAAGGCTGTGATAAACAGACGCAGAATAAAAATCGACATTAGGCGGTAAACCTTTATTGGATGTAAATACTTCTTCGACCTTGACGGACATTTCATAGTATTTACTTTCGCCGCTCAGTTCAGTTAGCTTCTTGGACATTTCCTTCAGATGCTTCGCACGTGGATCTCCCTGACGGTATACACGGTGGCCGAAGCCCATGATTTTCACTTTTTTATCCAGCTTATCGAGGATATACGGTTCCACTTTATCGACTGATCCGATTTCAGTAAGCATCTTCATAACCTGTTCATTTGCCCCACCGTGAAGCGGCCCTTTTAAGGCACCGATCGCAGCGGTCACACCTGAATACACATCGGAAAGAGTAGCGACACATACACGTGCAGTGAATGTGGAAGCGTTTAACTCATGATCCGCATGAAGGACAAGGGCTTTATTAAACGCCTCGACCTCTACAGGCTCAGGATCCTTACCGGTCAACATATATAGGAAATTCGCTGCAAATCCTAAATCCTTACGGGGAGCGATTGGCTCTTGTCCATTGCGGATTCGCGCAAAGCTCGTTACGATCGTAGGAATCTTCGCCTGAAGGCGGACAGCTTTTAAGTAGTTTTCCTTTTCGTCCATGACATCTGCTTTGTCATCATATAATCCAAGTAAAGATACAGCTGAACGTAAAGCAGCCATCGGATGGACTTCCTTGATGTTATACATCTTGAAATGTTCGATGACTTCCTTAGGAAGATCGGCATTCTCCGCTAACAGCTCAGTCAATTCCTGAAGCTCTGATGACGTAGGCAATTTCAAGTGCCAAAGCAAGTAGATTACCTCTTCGAAACTAGCATTGTTTGCTAAATCATCAATGTTGTAGCCAACATATGTAAGAGTATCATCAATGATCGAACTGATGGATGATGTTGTTGCTACAACCCCTTCTAACCCGCGAGTTGCTGTCATAATAACCTCTCCTTTTGTTAAGTATTTCTCTTTACCCATTTTCATATGAGCATAAAACCCCACGGACCTTTGAAATGAGTCCAGTAGGCTTGTTTAAAAAGAACATAAATAAACACGTTGAGCGATTGCTCAATTGCGATACAAAAAATGATTCCCTGCTCTTCATGGATTTAGAGAGCTTGGGATGCGCTTACATTTCCTATTATAAACAATTATCTGACTTTTGTGAATGAAAACGCACGAATTTCTATAAAAATTATTTTTCTAGAAAAATAAACCTGTTCAAAATGTAGAGAAATCAAGTATTCATCCTCATGTATCCAATTGGCTGAAGGTGTCAGAAAATGTATAATCGTATCTTTTCTTAACCTGATTATTCCAATTACGGACAGCGGAATGGGGTGGATGGAGCTTCCTTCCCTTCGTTCTCCCTGTCAATGACAGGATCCTTTCAACGTCGGCGGTGGGTATTCAACTGTAGTTGAATAAATCAGGATGCACAACATACTACCGGTATAATAATGGGCTGCCAGTACGCATGAATACACTCTTCATTCATGTAGAATAAACATGAACTTCTGAGAATTATGTTTTGATTAGATCATTATCCTGACATAAAAACGGTAATCAGGAGATAGGTAGAAGTTGATTCCTTAATAAAAATCAAAACCAACATGTTGATAAGCAATGAGAGATAGTTTGCTCTTTATAATAATGTTCCTTGACACATTTAGCTCTTATACCATTAATACTTAAAGGAGTTGAGGAATCTTCGTAGACATCTACTGATGTACTGGCGTACTGATCAGGGGCAGTTCCCCTCATCTTCCTGCAGAACGTACAAAGATACAATCTTTTAGAAAAGAGCGTGTGAATCACATAACATTTCTTTAAGAATACGATTCTAAAAACCAAAACACCATCTAAATTAATCTTCCTTTCATTTCCTGTCTCCTATAAAATAAAAGTAGTAGATTTCGTAGGAGGGAAGCCTTTGAATTTAGAATATGTTTATCGTACGATCCGATTCATCATCGTGATTGCCATCATTGTCCTTTCATTGATTTCACTCTATTACATATGGAAGCTTGCGTATCCATTCATCATAGCCGTCGCCATCGCCCTTCTCATCAACCCCATGGTGAACTGGCTTGAAAGGTGGCTTCCGAGGATATGGGCGGTTGCTGTATCCCTCATCTTGATTGTTGCGGTCTTTGCAGGGTTGATCACCTTATTGATCGCTGAGATCGTCTCAGGTGCCAATTATCTGGCCGAAGAGCTCCCAAGCCATGTGGAAACCCTGGTCAAGTATGCAGAGAATTTCATCGTGGGGCAAGTCATTCCGTTATACAACCAGCTGGCAGGCTTTTTCAAGAACCTTGAAGCCGGGCAACAAGATACGATTCTCGAGAATGTCCAGACTGCCGGATCGAAAATCGCTACATCCGCAGGAGATTTCCTGCAAAACTTTTTCACTAAATTACCACAGTTGATTTCCTGGATCCCTAATGCGGCATCCGTCCTCATATTCGCTGCCCTCGCCACTTTCTTTATCAGCAAAGACTGGTATACTTTATCGGCCAAGGCGGAGAAGATCATTCCAGGTAAAGCGATGTCGAGCGGGAGAAAAGTATTCGTCGATTTGAAGAGGGCCCTATTCGGGTTTATCAGAGCCCAGTTCACCCTTATCTCCTTCACGGCGATCATCGTACTCGTCGGGCTGATCATCCTGAGGGTGGATTATGCGATTACCATTGCACTCGTCACCGGCCTCGTCGATATCTTGCCTTACCTCGGGACAGGAGCAGTGTTCGTCCCATGGATCATCTATGAGTTCATTACAGGGAACGTAGGGCTTGGGATCGGCTTATCCGTTCTATATCTGATCGTCGTCGTACAACGTCAGATCATGGAGCCTAAGGTATTATCATCAAGCATCGGCCTCGATCCACTCGCGACCCTCATCGCCCTGTTCGTGGGCTTCAAGCTGATTGGATTCCTTGGCCTGATCGTAGGTCCCGTTGTATTGGTCATTCTATCCACCCTGAAACGGGCAGGAGTATTTGAAGATACGTGGAAATTCATCATGGGTGTGAAGTAAATACTTTTTCCAGGAGATTGTGGTTTTATAGCATGGGCTCTAGAAAATCTCTTTGAAACCGTTCGTGCAAGACTGCGAGGGGAATCCTCTTCTCTTTTGACGGACGTTCGGCAGACCCTCTTCAACTTAACCGAACGGGACTAAAGTGCAACCGTACTTACGCAGGAGTCTCTGCAGTTCCTCTCACAATCATTAAGAGATTGTAGTGACAATATTTAAATGTGTCAATTGTGATGATAAGGAAACATTTCTTCGTTCAAAGAAATTCACTCTCATTTTGATTTGGATTTCTATGAGAGCGGAAGGAGGCTCGACTCCTGGGGGAATAGCTGGACAGTAAGAAAAGCGGTAGGGCTTTGCCCAGGGGCATATGACCTCGAGCTCCTATGCCCTGTAGCCGGACAGGTGAGAGCCCGGAGGCGCTCACCGCAAAGCCCCGCGGAAAGCGAGCATCCTGCAGGGGAAATCAACTTCTACTTTCTTCTTTAGAACGAATTGAACCTAGAACCTAAATAAAGGCACTGCTGTATCAGCAGTGCCTTTCCTTTATCTGTATATAATCACATTACCGTTATTGATCCAACGCTTGAACAATCTGTAGATGAATGGTTTGAACAGCTTACGTGTCGGCGGGAGCAAGAGCATGAATCCTATGGCATCGGTAATAAAGCCGGGAGTCAATAGAACGACCCCTCCCACCAGGATGCAAAGTCCGTCGATGATGGCATCACCGGGCAGTTGACCGTACTGCATGTCCTGCTGTGCTTTCCGAAGGGTCTCCATCCCTTGCTTCTTCGCAAGATACGCCCCGAGGATCCCCGTCGTAATGATAAGGAGGACGGTTGGGATCAAACCAAAGGCTTGTCCGGAAAGAACCAATAACCCGATTTCCAAAGCCGGTACAATAATTAACAAGAACAAGATATATCTCATGATGGATTCCTCCATAAATTTAATACTGATTGTTTCTATTATAACATATTAACCATCTCAAGGTATTATGAGAGGATGATGAAAATCCCTTATACCTAAAAAAGCCGGAGTCGACTAAGGACTCCGGCTTTTCAACTATTTCTTATAGTACGCTTGCGTGACCATTGTAGATGACTCCGCGTGTAGCATCTACTGTAATTTCCTGACCGTTTTTGAAGAGGGAAGTGGCATTGTCTACACCAACCACGACAGGGATGCCTAAATTGATCCCTACGACGGCTGCATGGCTCGTCAGGCCGCCTTCTTCTACGATAAGAGCCGAGCATTTTTCAAGAGCCGGCATCATTTCTTTATCTGTACCGATGGTAACAAGGACAGAACCTGGTTGCGTATTTTTCACAGCTTCATCTGCAGATGTTGCTACAACCGCTTTACCATAAGCAGATTTACGGCCGATCCCTTGACCTTTGGCTACGATATCGCCTACCACATGAATCTTCATCAGATTGGTTGTTCCAGATTCACCGATTGGAACACCAGCTGTGATGATGATGCGGTCTCCGTGCTTCGTCATTCCTGAATTGACGCTTTCTTCCACTGCCATATCAAGCATTTCGTCAGTTGTCGTCACTTTACGTCCCACTGTAGGATACACACCCCATACAAGAGCCAGACGACGAGAAACAGAATCTGTTCCCGTAACGGCTACGATTGGTGCTTTTGGACGATATTTGGAGATCATGCGCGCTGTATGTCCGCTTTCTGTCGGTGCAACGATGGCATTGACATCAAGGTTAAGGGCGGAATGAGCAACGGATTGCCCGATCGCGTCCGTCATATTGTGGTCGCTGTCTTTGCTGCGTGCATCCAGGATCGCATGGAAATCAAGGGCTGTTTCTGCTCTTGACGCAATGTTATGCATCGTTTGGACTGCTTCCACCGGGTACGTCCCTGCAGCCGTTTCACCTGATAGCATGATGGCGTCCGTTCCGTCGAAGATGGCGTTGGCAACGTCACTTGCTTCGGCTCTTGTCGGTCTTGGGTTGCGCTGCATGGAATCTAGCATTTGAGTCGCCGTGATGACAGGCTTTCCTAATGAGTTACATTTTTTGATCAGCATCTTCTGAACCAATGGTACTTCTTCAGCCGGGATCTCTACACCAAGATCTCCACGTGCCACCATCAGACCGTCTGATACTTCAAGGATTTCATTGATATTGTCTACACCCTCTTGATTCTCAATCTTAGGGATGATTTGGATATGAGAAGCGTTATGCTCTTCCAACAATTGACGGATCTCTAACACATCCGATGCACGACGGACGAATGACGCCGCAATGAAGTCAACACCCTGCTGGATTCCAAAGACGATATCCTTCGCATCTTTATCCGTGATTCCTGGAAGGTTTACGGAAACACCAGGCACGTTGACACCTTTTTTATTCTTAAGAACGCCGCTGTTGGCAACATACGTATGGATTTCACCATTCGCTTTATCAATTTCAGTTACTTCCAGTCCAATCAGACCATCGTCTAAAAGAATCTTAGAACCGACATGGACATCTTCGATTAATCCTTCGTATGTTACAGAGAATTTTTCAGTCGTTCCTACTACTTCTTTCATGGATACGATGACGTTAGATCCTTGAACCAGTTCAATTGCGCCGTTTTCCATGTTGTTTGTACGGATTTCGGGGCCTTTTGTGTCAAGAAGGATCCCTACATTTTTACCTGCTTTTTCAGCTGCTTCACGGATATTGACAATACGCTGTCCGTGTTCATCGTGGTCACCATGTGAAAAGTTCAAACGGGAAACGTTCATTCCTGCTTCGATCAGTTGTGTTAACTTCTCTACACTTTCACTGGCAGGACCGATCGTACATACTATTTTCGTTTTTCTCATTTTCTTTACCTCCTGAAATCTTACACCAATTTAGATTGAAAGCTCTTTGGAAAGTCTGTACATGTTCAAGTCAATTTGATGTGGCTTGGCAAGTGCTTCAATAATATCGTAATCAACAAGTTGATTTTTCTCAATTCCTACTGCTCTTCCGCCTTGTCCTTGAGCCAGTAACTCAACAGCATGAGCCCCTAGACGGCTTGCTAAGACACGGTCGGATGCCGTTGGCGTTCCTCCGCGTTGAATGTGACCAAGCACAGAGACACGAGTATCCATACCCGTTGCTTCAGTGAAGCGGTTGGCGAATTCATTTGCCGACATGACACCTTCAGCCACGATGATGACACTGTGCTTCTTACCGCGCTCCTGACCCTTCTTGAGTCGGTTGACAACATCATTCATATCGAATTTCTCTTCTGGAATCAGAATGGTTTCGGCACCACCTGCAAGTCCTGACCACAGGGCAATGTCACCTGCATTGCGTCCCATGACCTCAATGATGAATGTTCTTTCATGTGAAGTCGCTGTATCACGGATCTTATCGATGGCATCAATGACCGTGTTCAGAGCCGTATCGAACCCGATTGTGTATTCCGTTCCCGGGATGTCATTATCGATTGTTCCAGGTACACCGACACACGGGTAGCCCCATTCCGTCAATGCTTTTGCACCCTGGTAAGAACCATCTCCACCAATCACGACAAGACCTTCGATACCGTGCTTCTCTAATTGCTCGATCCCTTTTTTCTGACCTTCTTTTGTTTTGAATTCTTCACAGCGGGCTGTATACAGCATCGTACCACCGCGATGAATGATGTCACCAACGGAACCAAGTTCAAGCTTCTGGATGTTTCCGTTAATCAGTCCGTTATATCCCTGATAAATACCGTACACTTCGATGTCCATGAAGATCGCTTTACGCACTACTGCACGGACGGCTGCATTCATACCTGGTGAATCTCCACCACTTGTTAATACACCAATTTTTTTCACTAGGATCACCTCATTAAGAAATATGCCTCTATATGTAAATGAATTGAACAACTTGTTAATGGTTTCACATATATCTAAAAAAAGGAAAAGTTCATTTTTTCTTCTGCTGCATTCATTACATTATTATGGACCAATAGACTATGGATTATTTCTAAAATAACATGAAGATACAAGGTTCTCAACAACATCCTCGAAGGAATGACAAAAGACGAAATAATCTATTAAATGGAAGCGTTTTAATTGTTAAAACCTTCAAAAAATCGTCACATGTCCATGATGCAGAGGAAAAATAATGAAAAAGACTGACAAATGGTCATCCTATTTGTCAGTCCAATGTTCCTTATGATTTTACCCCAATTAAATCATTTAAAACAGTGTATTCACCCATGGCTTTAAATTTTTCATAACGGTGCTGGACCAATTCATCTTTGCTCATAGGAATCAATTCTTTCAGGGAGGCCTTCAGAACATCCTCAATGGATTGAGCCTGTTCCTTCACATCTTTATGGGCCCCGCCCTTCACTTCGGTGATGATCTCATCGATCAAGCCGAGCTCTTTTAAATCAGGGGCAGTGATCTTCATGGATTCTGCCGCCCGCTTCGCCTGGGTGGAGTCTTTCCACAGAAGGGCAGCAGCCCCTTCTGGTGAGATGACGGAGTAAGTGGAGTTTTCAAGCATATGGATATGATTGCCGACTCCGAGTGCCAGGGCGCCGCCGCTTCCTCCTTCTCCGATGACGATACAGACGACGGGGACGGTTAAGCCGGCCATCTCAACGAGGTTGCGTGCAATGGCTTCACTTTGCCCTCTTTCCTCCGCTGCCTTACCAGGGTATGCTCCCTTTGTATCGATAAAACACACGATGGGACGATTGAACTTCTCTGCCTGCTTCATCAATCTGAGGGCTTTTCTATATCCTTCCGGATGGGGCATCCCGAAGTTCCGGCGGATATTTTCTTTTGTATCTTTTCCTCTTTGGTGGCCGATGATGGTCACCGGCACATCGTGGAACTTCCCGATACCGGATACGATGGCTTCATCTTCCCCATACAGGCGATCCCCGTGGACTTCAATGAAGTCCGTGAATAGATGCTTGATATAATCCAGTGTAGTCGGACGATTTGGATGACGGGCTACCTGCACCCGTTCCCACGGCTTCATGTTTTCATAAATATCGTTCTCAAGCTTTTCAAGCCTTGATTCAAGCTTTTCGATTTCCTTCGATAAATCCACGTCTGAATTCTGAGTGAATTCTTTAAGCTCTGCTATTTTTTTCTTAAGCTCCAATACAGGCTTTTCAAATTCCATCTCATTTACCATGGCAGATCACCGTCCCACTGATGAATATCAAGTATCGTTCCTATTTTCTCTTTTAAATCGAGCCTCGAAATCACTCCATCAAGCTGTCCATGCTTCAGGAGGAATTCAGCTGTCTGGAAGTCTTCCGGCAGGTCTTCACGGATGGTTTGTTCAATGATCCTTCTGCCTGCAAATCCAATCAATGCACCAGGCTCAGCGAAATTATAGTCACCCACTGAGGCAAAGCTTGCGGAAACCCCGCCTGTCGTCGGGTGGGTCATGATGGAGATGAAGAGGCCTCCATTATCACTCAACCGCTTAAGGGCGACACTTGTTTTGGCCATTTGCATCAGAGACAGGACGCCCTCCTGCATTCTTGCACCGCCTGAAGCCGTGAAGATGATGAAAGGAACCTTTCTTCTGTCTGCTTCTTCAATGGCCCTTGTGATCTTCTCCCCAACGACGGAGCCCATGCTTCCCATCCTGAACCGGGAATCCATGATGGCTGTTACGACCTCGTTCCCATTCACTTTTCCCGATCCCGTTAACACCGCTTCATTCAAGCCGGTTTTCTTACGGTCTTTTTCAACCTTTTCGAGATAATCGGGAAATCCGAGGGGATTGACGGAAACTAGATCCTGATCCAGCTCCACGAACGTTCCTTCATCCAGGAAGCACTTCACTCGTTCCGTCGAGCTCATACCATGATGAAAGCCGCAGTGAAGGCACACTTTGAGATTCTTTTGAAGCTCTTTCGTGTACATGATCTTCTTACAATTCGGACATTTCGTCATGATCCCTTCTGGAACGTCTTGTTTAGCCGCTTCAGAAGGAATCGTTGCATATTTTTTCTTTTTAGATTTATTAAAAAGTTCCTTAAGCAAGGTGAAACCTCCTTAACTAATTACAGTAGCTGATACGTCTTATGATGAAAAAGATAGAGATGCTTTCTATCCATTCCCCAAAGGACGGCTGCCGCTTTCGTTTCTAGTAGTAAATGCACGATATAAAACTGCTTGACTATCAGTTTAATGGAAAGGTTTAAAAAAAGATGTTGGAAATTGTCGCATCCTTATCGACAATTTCCCTGACCCTTTTATACGTCTCTTGCACAGTCTCTTTGTCTTGTTTTTCAATTGCATGAAGCATGCTGGTGATGTTTTCTCTCATGTCTGCGGTGAGCTTCACCTCTCCGCAGATCAATGTTTCAAAATCGTTTAATATGTTCCAGATCCGCTGAGCCAGATGATTGGCGCTCACAATGACGATCTCCCTGAACACATCATCCAGGCTCTCGGACTCTATCACTTTCTCCAATAGGACATCTACTTTCTTTTCTCCCAGAAAGAGACCCTTCAAGGCTTCCTTTTCGATCATCATTTTCGTATAGAGAATATCTTCCTGAGCCTTGTGATCCTCAAGGATGAACATTCCCAACAAATCGATGAGATGGTGATCGCGGAAATCTCTTAAAAAGGTGCCTTCGCCTCTTTTCGTTTCAATCAACCCCAGTAGCTCCAGGGCCCGGAGTGCCTCCCTGACTGAAGAACGTCCTACATTCAACCGTTCGGACAGTTCTCGTTCTGAAGGGATCTTATCGCCTGGCTTGAGGCCGTCTTTAGATATCATTTCTCGCAGTTGGTGAACAATTCCAATATATACTTTGGCGTGAGAATGGAGAGAGTTCACTTCTTTCATCATTCACTCTTCCCAATAACCGCTAAATCTTCAGTCTTTCTTCGGATGTCTTCCGGATCCACCTTTAATCTTGCCACACCCGTCTCCATGGCCGCCTTTGCGACTGCAGCCGCCACTGCAGGGGCTACACGCTTATCGAAAGGTGCAGGGATGACGTAGTCCGCATTCAATTCGTCGTCACTGATTAAATCAGCAATCGCCTCAACCGCTGCCTGCTTCATCTTCTCATTGATGTGAGTGGCGCGAACATCCAATGCACCGCGGAAGATACCCGGGAATGCCAGGACATTGTTGACCTGATTAGGGAAATCGGATCGGCCTGTCCCGACGACCTTTGCACCGGCCGCTTTAGCAAGCTCCGGCATGATCTCAGGAACAGGGTTCGCCATGGCGAAGATGATCGGGTCCTCTTTCATGGAAGCGACCATTTCCTCCGTCAAGGCTCCTGCCACTGATACACCGATAAATACATCTGCATCTTTCAGGACTTCTGTCAGACCTCCTTGGATTTGATCACGATTCGTGAACTTGGCCACTTCATCCTTGATCCCGTTCATTCCTTCCGGACGACCTTCATAAATGGCTCCCTTGGAATCACACATGATGACGTCCCGCACACCATATCGGTAAAGGAGTTTAATGATGGCTATACCGGCTGCACCGGCTCCGTTTGCCACTACTTTGATTTCTGACATCTTCTTTCCGACGATCTTGAGGGCATTGACAAGCCCTGCCACGGTGACAATGGCCGTTCCGTGCTGATCATCGTGAAAAACAGGGATATTGGTTTCTTTCTTCAATCGCTCTTCGATTTCGAAGCAATTCGGGGCCGCAATGTCTTCCAGGTTCACTCCGCCGAACGTAGGCTCAAGAAGTTTAACCGTTTCAACAATCTTGTCCACATCCGTCGTATTCAGACAGATCGGGAACGCATCGACGCCTGCGAAACTCTTGAAGAGAACCGCCTTTCCTTCCATGACAGGCAGGGAAGCTTCAGGTCCAATGTTCCCAAGTCCGAGAACAGCTGTACCATCCGACACAACTGCCACCATGTTACCTTTCATCGTATAATCGTATACCGTTTCCGGCTTGTCATAAATATCCTTACACGGTTCCGCAACACCAGGTGAGTAAGCCAAGCTCAAGTCTTCCGCATTCCGGACCTCTACCTTTGATGTTGTTTCCAATTTCCCTTTGTTAACTCGGTGCATATGCAGAGCTTCTTCACGCAATGACAAATCAACCCACTCCTTCTGATTCTTTACATGCTATATGTCGATTCATGATTTTCACAAATCTACTAAACGTACATGATTGATATGAAAAAAACTGAAATTCAGAGGTGGTCTGACCACCTTTTTCTATTAAACAATAATATAAATATTGGTTTTAGTAAAGTATGTTATTGTAATATGACATTTGCCTTACCCAGGATGCGGGATAATTGTCCCAGAGCTTCTTCTGAAGGCGTCACCCGCATACTCGGTGGAAGCTGGACGCGGTTTTGTGTCCGCTCGTAATATACGATGACAGTGACATTCCCTTTAAAGCGCCTGATCGTGTCCTGAATATGCTTCATGCACGCATCTTCATCCTGATCACCGGCGATTTTTATATATAGCTTCTGATTTTGTTCTGTTACTTTCCTCTCAACCGCTTCCGTGGTGTCGAGGTGGTTGACAACGAATTGCAGTTTATCGTTCCGTTCTTCCACCTTCCCTCCAAACAGAAGGATGTTCCCTTCTTTCAGGAGGGTCATATGATTGCGGTAAACGTCCGGGAACACCACGGCTTCCATCTCTCCGCTTTCATCACCGATCTCAAGGAACGCCATGACTTCCCCTTTTTTCGTCCGGATCGATTTCACGCCCATGATATATCCGCCGAATGAGACTTTCGAACCTCTTTGAAGATCCGCTATCTGATGCAGCCCCAGCTGATCAAACAGGGGACGGCAGGAAGAAACGGGATGGTTGGATAAGTAGAGTCCCAGTACCTGCTTCTCGAATTGCAGCATGTCATCAAGGGTCATCTCTTCCACTTCCACGTATTTAGGCTTCAACAGAAACGCCTCTTCTTCATGGAACAAGTCCGGATCCCCTTCCGGATTGACGAGCTCGGCATGCTGGGCTGCCACGTCAAGGCTCGCAAGAAGGGTGGCCCGATCCACCCCGAATTCATCGAACACCCCTGCAAATACTAGATTTTCAAGGATTTTACGGTTGATGATTTTAGACGAAACCCTCATGCAGAAATCGAACAGGTCCTGAAACGGCTTTTCGCTCCTGGCACGGAGGATTTCCTTCAACGCAGCGGCCCCTATCCCTTTGATGGCCCCTAAGCTGTAGCGTATCCGGTTACTTCCATCGACTGTAAAGACGAACTGACTTTCGTTGATGGAAGGGGGCAGGATCTCGATCCCATATTGCTTGGCTTCTCTGATGTACTGAGCCACCTTCGTCTCATTCCCCACAACGGAGGTTAAGAGAGAAGACAGGAAAAAGGCAGGATAATGGGCTTTCAGATAGGCGAGCTGATACGCGATCATACTATAGGCCACCGCATGGGACCGGTTAAATCCATAGTCTGCGAATCTCACAATCAGGTCATACGTCCGATGGGCCACTTCTTCTGAATAGCCTTTCCGGATGGACCCCGTGACAAAATGCTCCCGTTCCTGATCAAGTACATCCTTCTTCTTCTTCGAAACCGCTCTCCGCAACAAATCGGCTTCCCCAAGGGTGAAACCGGCCATCTTCGAAGCAATTTGCATGATTTGCTCCTGATACACGATGACCCCGTAGGTCATTTCAAGAATCGGCTTAAGATCCGGCAGGGGATATTCCACCTTTTGCCCGCCATGCTTACGTTTTATGTACGTGGGGATATTCTCCATGGGACCGGGCCGGTACAAGGCGTTGACGGCTACGATATCCTCAAAGGAATTTGGCTTCAGCCTCTTCAGGACATTCCGCATCCCATCGGATTCAAGCTGAAAAATTCCATTGGTCAGGCCTTTACTGAGCAAATCAAAGGTTTTGGAGTCATCCATGGGTATCGAATCGATGGAGAAGGATCGATTCGTGCCCATCTGAACATTCTTCACGATCCGTTCCAAAATGCTCAAATTGCGTAGGCCGAGGAAATCCATTTTCAACAGGCCGATTTCCTCCAGGATATCCATGGAGAATTGAGTCAAGTGAATACCCGATGCACTTCCCTGAATGGGCACCCACTGCACGAGGGGAGCTTCACTCATCACGACCCCTGCCGCATGGGTGGACGTGTGCCTTGGAAGGCCTTCAAGTTTACAGGCCGTCTGGAATAATTTCTGATAATGTTCCGAGCCCGTTACCAACTCCCGGAAGCCTTTCGACTGTTCATAGGCTTCTCTCAAGGTGATCCCCAACTGATTGGGGACAAGCTTGGATACCTGCTCCTGCTCCTTCATATTCAAGCCGAACACGCGGCCTGTATCACGCAATGCCGCCTTCGCGGCAAACGTTCCGAACGTAATGATCTGCGCCACATGAAGGCTTCCGTATTTCCCTTCTACATACTCGATCACTTCGTCCCGCCGGTGGTCCGGGAAATCGATATCAATATCAGGCATGGACACCCGATCAGGATTTAAGAATCGTTCAAACAGCAAATGATGCTCGATGGGATCCACATCCGTAATGTTCAATGCATAGGAAACCAATGAACCTGCTGCCGATCCCCTTCCAGGTCCCGTCAGGATATTCCGTTCCTTCGCGTACTTCATGAAATCCCACACGATGAGGAAGTAATCGCTGAACCCCATCCTTCCGATAACGTCAAGCTCATAATCCAGCCGTTCGATGTATTCATCGGTGACTTCCCCCACCCTTTCACTCAGACCCTTTTCACAGAGATGGGTCAATTCGTCGAGGGCCGATACTCCCTCCGGCAAAGGATATTTCGGCAGAAGCTCTTGATGAAAAGGAATGGTCAAGTGGCACTGGTCGGCGATCTTCATGGAGTTCTCAAGCTCCGTGACATGATCGGAGAACAACTCCACCATCTGCTCCCTGGACTTAAAGTAGTATTCCTGTGAGCCCAGGACCTCCCTGTCATCCTCCGACAGCTTGACCCCGTCCCGTATCGCCCCCATGCATTCGTGTGCAAAGTGATCCTCCTGCTCTAAATACTGGACATCATTGGTGGCAACCATTCCCGTACCCGTTTCTTCTGCAATCTTCTCCAGTAGTGGGATCAGCTCTTCTTCAGCTGGAATACCATGCTTTTGGAGGCTCAGATAAAATGAATCTTTCCCAAACATGTTTTGGTACGTCCGGATACATGCTTCGGCCTGCTCCCTTTCATTTTCCAGGAGAAGGGTTTCGATTTCCCCTTTGACACCGGGAGTGATGGCGATCAATCCCTCACTGTACGATCCAAGCCACTTCAGGGGAATCCCGTTTGGGGACTTGGCCCCGATGGCACTCGAGATCTTTAACAAATTCTGATAGCCCGTCCGGTTTTTCACCAACAGAACTAAGGGATAAGAACGTTCTTCATGCTCCGTTAAAATGTCAGCGGTCAACCCGATGATCGGTTTGATGTTTTCCTTCAAACATGCCTTATAAAAAGGAATGGCGGCATACATCATATTTTTATCGGTCAAAGCCAACGCTTTATACCCTGATTCCTTCGCTTTATGTACAAGTCCATTTATCGAAATTGTGCTAGACAGTAGACTATAGGCACTCGCTACTTGTAAATGAACAAATGACATGTTATGCACAACCTTTTTCTCAATATACTTTCATTATAGGAAAGAAACTGCAAAAAAGAAAATATGTTCTCCCTCATAACTTGTCTTCCTTTCCCATATAGTTATCATAAAGACTCGTAATAGATGGGGATGATGAAATGGCGGAAGCTTTCTTTCCGGAACTGTTCAAAAGCTTCTTTATTGCAATGGGGGTATTGCTTGGAGGGTCCCTCCTCGGTGGATTGGCCTCCTTCGCTATGGGGCAGCCTTTATTTATTGAAATGAGAAGACTATCGGATTTCCTCCGTATATGGGCTATCATCGCAGCGATCGGGGGCACGTTTGATACGGTATACAGCTTTGAAAAAGGATTCCTGAACGGGGAGACGAAAGAACTCTTCAAACAATTCCTGCTTATCCTTTCCGCTTTAGGGGGAGCGAACACGGCAGCCATGATCATTTCATGGCTGACACAGGAGCAAATGCCATCATGAGGATCCCCCCATATTACCGGCTCCCTTCCTGGCAGCGGTTCTTCGCAGGAATGGTCGTGGGAGGCATCATCAGCTGGATGATCTTCCTGTTCATGTTCGGCGCAATGCATGAGAAACAGGCCCAGAGAATTGAAGAACAGAAGAATGACATCAGCAAACTGAAAAACACCCTTTCCTATCTCCAGGAAGAATACAAACAGCTAAACAAAGAAAACGAAAACGAACTCACCATCCAGGAAGTCAAAGTGAAAATCATCAATCCTACGAAAACAAAAGTCGAATTACTCAGCATCCACGAAACGGAAGATCGATTGAGCGAAGACCTGAGGAGCCTGCTGACCAAAGACTTAGAATCAGCTTACGGGAACAAAGAACTCATCAAAAAGATCATCGAAAACAAAACGGTCAAACTGAATGATAAGTCCTTTCAGTTGAAGGTGCGGGAAATGTACTTTTATACGACTACGCAGATCACGCTGGAGTTGAAGTATGAGGACGATTAGTTTGGAGAGAGATCTTGTTGGCTGCAGCCCTCCTGTCGACCTGCAAAGAAAATTCGACACGGGGGATCAATTATTGAAAATGAGGATTAATAAATGGAAATACGGATTAATAAATTTCAAAGTGGATTAAATATCTGAAATCCGGATTGAATCTAGCCCAATCCGGATCAATTCGTTTGCGAAGAGGTTTCCTCAGCAGAGGTTCCACTACCATTTCGGCCATTTTGACCGGTTCAGGGGTCGACTCCAGCTGAAAATAGACAATCTAAAGGCATTTCAGGGTGTAGAAGCAGGTCATGGATGTTAGAGATGCCTCCTATGATCAAAGTGAAGATCATCAAGAAGATTAGTTTGGCAGTGGGACCTTTTTAACTGCAGCTCTCATGCGACATGATGGCCAATTTAAAGAAAATTCGACACTGGGGATCGATTATTGAAAAAGAGGATTAATAAATGAGAGTACGGATTAATAAATTTCAAAGTGGATTAAATATCTGAAATCCGGATTGAATCTAGTCCAATCCGGATCAATTCGTTTGCGAAGAGGTTTCCTGAGGAGAGATTCCACTACCATTTCGGCCATTTTGACCGGTTCAGGGGTGGACTCCAGCTGAAAATAGACAATCTAAAAGCATTTCAGGGTGTGAAAGCAAGGCATGGATGCAACAAATGCTATTTTTCATAAGGATCCTCCTTTTTCATCTGCACCAGCTTCTCTACCTTCAACCTAAAAGCTCACGTTTTCCTTCAAAAACTGATCATACTCATCACGAAATCGTTCTGCTTCTTCCAAGAAAGGGTAATGATTACTTCTCTCAAAAATGACAAATGTTGAATGAGGAATGTCTTTAGCCATCTCAACGGAATACACTAATGGACATTGGACATCATATCTGCCGCACATGAATAAAGTGGGTACTGAGATCAACTCCAGTTTTCTACTGACATCAAAAACGTGTAATTCACGGACAAAGAAGTTCATTCTTGCAGCAGACATCCCTTTAGTAATGTCCAGTGAAAAAAGCTCATGATATTTTCCAGGGGAATATAATGATAATTTCGTTCTTTCCATCGTCAATTCTTTTCTTTGCTCTTTAGGTAAATCGGGTCGTTTTAACGTTTCGATCAGTTCCTGCATCCTGTGGAAATCTGGATGAGCATGATTATATATGCAATCTTCCGAGAAAGTCATATATTCCCTTGCAGCGGCCCCAACGATCACATTAAAAAGAAGACTTTCGGAGAAGCGAATCCCGTAAAGTATGCCTAGCATCCCACCCGTTGAATGTCCGGCAAACCCCCATTGCTTAAACCCCAACGTTTCCCGAATCTCTTCTAAATCAAAGATCGTTTCCAGCATACTTAACTGATAGGGCTCCACTGCTTTCTCTGATTGACCTGCTTCCCGTAAGTTAATCAAGAAGACTCTATTATTTCTAGTAAACGACTCTGCAAAATAGTCACCTGTCTCATTGAATTCAGAATAATGGTGGGTAACACACAGCGGCTCTCCCTGCCCCTTAATAAACAGTTCGAATACGCCGCGTGCTGTATGAATTAATTTCCGTTCCCATTTATGCTTTTTCAAATGAATCATCCCCAGTTGTCTTCTATTCATTCACCTTTTCAATCCTTGAGGCACTCACCCTTGCAGGAGCCCCATCCTCTAATTGCCTCTCCACTTCAACGGCTATTTTGTCTCCTTCTGAAAAATTGTGAGCTACATCGGTTTCAATGTAAACAAAGTTAAACATATACCCTTCTACTCCATCTGGTTTGAGATCTTTCACCATTTCATAATCCAAAATGGTCAAATCCTCTCCCATAAATAACTCATTGTCCTCTATTGATAGAATGTAACCGATCATTACATTCCCACTACTATGCGTGGGATTTTTGGATGCTTGAATGATGTACTCTGCAATAGCTGTAAACGTATTCGTTTTAACAGGAGAGTCACATGATAACCAATTCAGAGTACGCTCTCCACCATTGATTTTCACATACATGGAATAAGGTATGGTTTGTTCATTCTTGCCACACGTATCATCACCGGGAACTTCATTCAAATAATTGGCCAATACCAGCTGCTTGTAGATTTCTTGCTTATCCACATCTTCCAGTTCTACGGTGTGTTTTTCACCGTAGGTTAACTCCACTTCAAATACATCTTGTTGTTTTACATTATACGAAGCCGTAAGGACCTCCCACAGTTGTCCTTGAATTCCATTACAATCAGTCAAATAATATGTAAGATTAGTCGGGTTTTCCTCCTTTTTCAGCTTCCCGCATTGAAAGGTATCCACTCTGCCATTTCCATATTGATCTCTCGTATAATCGTACTCTACATGTATTTGTTTTCCATCGTAAGATAAATCCGCTAAAATGGGGTCCCCTTCTTTCGTATAGTGAATGATTCTTAAATCTCCTTCTTCTTCCTTTTCGATCTGCTGATAGTAGTTCTCCATTTTACCCAGACCTGAAATGCCCCCATGCATATTGACCACATCCGGGTTCAGTTCAGAAACGACTTCACTATTCGGCAGTGACACCTGACCTGCACCCTGACATCCTGTGAGAAAGACTAGTAATATGGCAAACATCCATTTCCAATCTGAATGGAGCATATACTTCACCCCTAATATGAATTTGTGAACCTTTACATTCTTAGATTCATTTAAGAACTTGCCTTCGCCTCCCACTAGAAACGATCTTCTACGAAACAAAGAACTTCGACATCCAAGCTACATAGTATGCTCCTGGGATAAAGATAAGTTGAGCGATCACTGTTCCGAACAGTCTGGACATGACCATCATGATGGAAAGGCCTTTTAATTCTGTATAATCCCCATTCCCATTTACGACATCATCTGCCAACACTGATATCTTTGGGTCAATGAACAAGGTTAATAGAATGGTTGCGATGCCATTTATCAACCCTGAGGCCATGGTGGCACTGTGTCCTCTATCCGGTACGATGATGGCAGCATATAATGCAGAGAGAACACCAATCGTATAAACTGCTGTAATCATCATATTGATAAAAAACAACCTCTTGGGAATTGCCCTAAAGTTTATTCCCTTCAAATATCTTCGGCCCGGCTTGGAAATATGATTGATCCCTCTTTTATAAAAGTCATTCTTAAACCCAAGCTTAATCAATCGGGGTACCGAACCTCCCTGCTCTGAAAGATGGATAATCCCCCCTGGAAAACAAAGCAACAAACGTAGGCAGTAATACGATTCCTACAATTGTTCCTAAAGTCGAGGCACCAATCAGCACCCTGAATTGTCCTTCTATTAATTCTAATTCACGGCCCTCAGGTGCTGCATCGATGAGACCGCCCGTAAAAGGCTGCTGCATCATATTCGACATTCTTGAAACAATCACCATCATATTGAATAGGGAAAGACCGGAAGCGATTAGCTTCACCCTTGCCCCGGATAACCGAACAGCATATGCGAGCGTTTCAATACTATGGATGATCAAAATGAATAATGCAATTGATATAACCGGCAACGAAAAAAATTCCACGACAACAACTCCCTATTTTATCCAAATATAGTATAACATGAAAAAAAGGAACATTTCGTATTTTTGAAATGTTCCTTTTTTTATGACTAATATCAATGTAGAGGCTGAAGTTCTTTATACGTTTTGGACGAGTAATCGTATAGATAACATGATTAAAGGTGAAAAAGGTCAGAGCAATGAACTCTGACCTTTATTCGATCCCCGGAAAATAAGGAACCACTTCCTCCCCAGCTCCTGAATGACTTCATCAGCCGGGCGCTGACTGTCAAAGAGGGCAAAGAAGAGATGATTCACTCCCGCCTGTTTGTAGATATTCAACAGCTCAATGAGAGAATTGCGTCCGATCCTGAAGCCGAGGCGGATCGGTCTTGGGATTTCATTGGGATCCTCGGCCAGGTCCAGGTGCATGGGCTGGCTGAACGGCTTGAAAAGGCCGGGATGGTACTTTTCCACCAGGCTTCTCCACTGGCGGATGCTCCCCTCTTGATCATGGGGACTGCGTGGATAGTACATCCAGCCGTCACCATGTTGAGCGAACCAGTTCATGTCCTGCTGGGCATATCCCGTAATGAAGGTGGGAATGCGCGTGGTCGGTTTCGGGACAAGATTTGCCCCGCTGATCATCCCTCTTGATGTTTCGATATGAGGGAACTCACGGTACAGGGCTTCCTGAAGATAGTGATATGCTTCCACGAAGGCCTGACCACGTTCCCGATGGGATGCACCGAGTGCCGCAAAGTCTGCCCGGCGGTCACCGGATGATACGCCGAGGATTAGCCTTCCCGGGAACAGCTGATCGATGGTGGCCATTTCCTTCGCCACGCGCAGAGGATGGCGGAGGGGCAACACGGCCGCTGCCGTTCCGAGGGCAATATCCTCTGTCTTACTGGCGAGATAGGTCAAATAAATCATCATGTCATAAATCTGCCCAACTGCCGGGTCTCCAAAATTCGGATCCTCCAGAAGGACATCCCTGAACCACAGGCTTGTGAATCCAAGCTTCTCTGATAATTGTGCCAGCTCCACCTGCTTTTCCATCGTCGGAGTGTCAAAATGATAATTTTCAAGAGGGATGTGAAGACCGAGCGTTAATTCTCCCTCTTTGTACATACGGTGATAGGCTTTGTGATGGGCAAAATGATTCATCTCTCCCTCTCCTTTTCAATTTGGAGGCGGCTCAGGCTGCCGCCCCCCACTATGATCGTGATGGTTGATCGTTAAGCTGACTTCCGTTCCATTCCACGGAGCAATGCCGTTAATACGACAGCTCCTGCAACCATGATGGCTCCGATCCACGGCGTATGGATCAAGCCGATGCCATCTACGATGATGCCTCCGACAAAGGAACCGATGGCAATCCCAACGTTAAATGCGGCAATATTCAAGGCTGATGCTACATTGACTGCTGACGGTACATACTTTTCAGCCAGATTGACCACAAGGACCTGCAGTCCGGGCACGTTCATGAATGCGAATAATCCCATCAGGAAGATCGCAATCAGACCGGCCACTTTGAATGGTGCTGCGAAGGTAAGAGCGAATAGAATGATGGCTTGCAGGACAAACATCCAGAACAGGGCTTTTAACGGACTCTTGTCGGATGCTTTCCCCTCCGACAACATTCCCGATGGCTACGGCAATTCCATAGACAAGCAGGATGACGCTCACCCATTTAGCGCTGAATCCCGTTACATCTTCCAATAAAGGTGTTAAATAAGTGAACGCAACGAACGTTCCTCCATACCCAAGTGCTGTAATGGCAAAGGCTAGTAATAAACGGCCGTTGGTCAGAATCTTCATTTGCTCGCTGAACTTGGCTGGCGGTGCTTCTTTCAAATCTTTCGGTACAAGGATGGAGCTGGCGATTATTCCGATGACACCGAGAAGGGCGACACCCCAGAATGTGGCTCTCCAGCCGAAAGCTTGTCCGATGAAGGTGCCAAGCGGTACTCCTGTCACCGTCGCAACCGTCAATCCCGTGAACATAAAGGCAATCGCGCTTGCCCGTTTATGGGCCGGCACTAAATCAGCGGCAATCGTCGAACCGATAGAAAAGAAGATTCCATGGGAGAATGCCGTGATGAACCGGGCAACGAGCAATAATCCGAAGCTCGTAGAAAGGGCCGCAACCGAATTTCCTATAATGAAAATCAGCATCAAGGACATCAGAAGGGTTTTTCTGTTCATCTTACTGGTCAATGCCGTCATGACCGGAGCCCCTATGGCGACTCCGATGGCATATCCTGAAATCAATAACCCTGCGAGGGTAATCGATATCGATAAATCATCGGCAATCGATGATAATAATCCAACAGGAACGAATTCCGTCGTTCCAATTCCAAAGGCACTGATGGCAAGGGCGAGCAACGCCGGTGTGCCGCCTTTCGTCTTTGACTGATCTATAGTAGCTGCAGTTGAACTCATAAGGTAATATCCTCCTTAAATGATGAATGGTTTGAATGAAAACGAGAAACGAAGGCGCCTTCCGTTTCTCTGTACACATCATGATAATGGGTACATCAACGTATTTGAAGTACGCACTTTAAAGTCATGTAGGCACTTATTAGTAACCTACGGACCCTCAAGTGCCTATGCACCTTTCAAACCCCTTCCGTGATATGGGATGGGTACTGTTTGAAAAGCTAAACTGAATTATGAAGGAGATCCTCTCTTTTGAGAAGAACGCACTTTAAAGTGGCATAGGCACCTGGAAGTACCTGTGGACTAAAGCTCATTTCCTAGTCAAAAGGGAAGGAACTGGTTACACTGATACTAGTAATCGTATAAAGGTGGAGAGAATGACATGAAAGCACTCATATTTGAATCATTTGGTGGACCGGATGTCCTGCAATACCGGGAAATCGATCATCCCGTCATGGGAGAAGATGATATCTTATTGGAAATGAAGGCAATCGGGCTGAATTTCGCCGATGTTTACAGAAGAAAAGGAAACTATCACTTAGCAGGGAAACCTCCTTACATATGCGGGTATGAGGGAGCGGGAATCGTCAAAGAAACAGGAAGCAACGTGACTGGAATTAAAGCGGGGAGACCGCATCGCTTTTGCCGATGTACCGTATGCGAATGCAGAACTTGTGGCAGTGCCAAAGGAAAAAGCCATTCCGATTCCTGACGATATCTCGTTTGAAACGGCTGCATCCCTTTTGTTACAAGGTCTAACCGCTCACTATCTGACGAAGGACAGCTATGGGATCCAAAGCGGGGATACAGCTTTGGTCCATGCAGCAGCAGGTGGAGTGGGCCAGATCCTCGTACAAATCATCAAGATTCTTGGTGGCAGCGTCATCGGTATAACGTCTTCTGAAGAAAAAAAGACAGGCCGCGTTGTCCGTCGGGGCTGACCCCGTGTTCTTATATAGCGAGGACTGGAAACAGCAAGTCCTGGATGTGACGGAAGGGAAAGGAGCGGACGTGGTATATGAATCCGTAGGTTCCACGTTGATGGACAGTTTCGAGGCTGCCCGAATCGGCGGAACCGTCGTCTTCTTCGGTATGGCGGGAGGAGATCCCGTTTCCATTGACCCCCGGATGCTGATGGACACATCGAAAACCCTGACCGGAGGAGATCTGTGGAATGTCCTGACGTCTCACGAGGAACGAGTCAAACGCTCCCATGAGTTATTCGGGTGGATTCAGGAAGGAACATTAAAGGTCGCTGAACCAACGGTCTTCTCGTTAAGGGATGGCGCCAAGGCTCATGAATACCTGGAAAGCAGAAAGAGTACAGGGAAGATACTATTGATACCATAAAAGTAGGGCAGCAGAGGCTGCTCTTTTTTTATGCCAACATTTCGGGATTCATTGTGTTTCTAAAAGCAGTCTTCCCTCCTCAGTTTCAAATATAGAAACTTTCTTTCATAATTTGAAGTAAGCTTGTCACACTAATACGATAGGAAATGTGCAAAGGAGACATGCATATGAGTCAATACGAAGTGTCAACGTTAAAGAAGGGTTTACACATTCTCGATGTGCTGACGACGAAGGGAGAAATGACGCTCACGGACGTCATGGATCATTTTCAATGGAATAAAACCACGACATTCCGTCTACTGTACACATTGGAAAAGATGGATTACATCCAAAAGGGGACGAATGGCTATACTCTTACGGGAAAATTGTCCGCACCTAAACAGCCCCATGATCCTGTGGTCGATTGGGTTTCCGTCCCTGCCCTCCATGAACTGAGTAGAAAGCTGGGTGAAACGATGTACATTGGGATCTTGGATGGACCCGACGTGGTCACAACGCAAATCGTGGATGGAACCCATACGATGCGGATCCACTCTACAATCGGGGACCGGGATCCCGCACACGGGAGTGCCCTCGGAAAGGCGATACTTGCCTTTATGGAGCCTGATATCCAGGAAGCATTCCTGAGGCATCTTCCTTATGCCAAAACGACGATTCATACTTTTGACGATAAACAGCTGTTCCTTTATCACCTGAAAGCCATTAAAGAACAGGGCTATGCCATTGACGATGAAGAAACGGAAATCGGCGTCCGCTGTATCGCTTGCCCTGTTTATGTCAATGGCCGTGTCATAGCAAGTGTCGCAATCTCAGGGCCGGTTTCCAGGTTAACAAGGAAACTGGACAGAACCATCAGTAAAGAACTGAAAGAATGCAGCGGACGCATCACAGAACAGTTAGAAAGGAAATAAGGAGGTCACCATCTTGACATCATTCACAACAAAGAGCCTGATTGCCCTGATTTCATTGGCCATCAGTGCATTTGCCATCGGGACGACTGAATTTGTCATTGTCGGCTTACTTCAAACAGTGGCGTCTGATCTTTCCATCTCAGTCACGAAAGCCGGAACCCTCGTATCGGGTTATGCAGCCGCCATCGCAATCGGAACACCGATCGTCACAGCCATGACCAGCAGACTGCCGAAGAAAGGATTGCTCCTTGGTTTACTGGCCATCTTCATCGCCGGGAATGCGTTATCCGCCTTTGCCGATACGTACAGCCTGTTGCTCATATCTCGCATCATTACAGCCATAGCCCACGGAGTCTTCTTTGCCATCGCCTCCACGGTTGCAACAGAAATCGTACCCAAGGGCAAGCAGGCCCAGGCGATATCCATTATGTTCACGGGCTTGACGGTGGCAACCATTCTTGGTGTACCGTTCGGAACCCTGATCGGACAAAACCTCGGATGGAGAGCGACCTTTCTTGCCGTAGCCGTCCTTGGTGTGTTCGGCCTTCTCGCGAATGGGATGACACTGGACAAACCTGCCGGCAGATCAGAGAAACTGACTGTAAGGGAGATCGTCAGACTGATCAGCAACCCGAGAATCATACTGGCCCTTCTGATGACGTCATTCGGGTTTGGCGGAACATTCGCCCTTTTCACCTATTTGACACCGATTCTGGAAAAGGTGAGCAGCATCTCGTCCCAACACATCTTTTGGATGCTGCTTCTCTACGGGGCAGAGAGCAACAGCAGTGGGAAATATCGTTGGAGGGAAGATTACCAACCAGCATCCCGTTCGCGCACTTAGATGGGTCTTCCTGTTCCAGCTCATCGCCCTGCTGCTGCAGATGGTCCTGCTTCCACATACGATGCTGAGCTATGTTTCCATCATCCTGCTTGGCCTGTTTGCCTTCATGATGTCGCCGGGAGTCCAGTCCTATATCGTCTCACTTGCCGAGAAGCTCGTCCCAAGTGCAAAAGATCTTGCCTCGGCACTGAATATCTCGGGATTCAATATCGGGATTGCAGCAGGCTCAGCCCTGGGAGGTCTCGCCATCGACTATATGAACTACCTGGATACCGCCTGGATCGGTGCCCTCATGGTACTCGTTGCCCTGATACTGGCAGTGATCAACTACCGCCTGGATCAAAAACAAAATCTATTTTAAAGGAGAATGCATGATGAACACAGAACAGTTACAACAATTAGAGGATTCCTTAACATTTACGTCTTTTTCAAACGATGATGCCCTGCATCTAGGCATGGAGCTTGTCCATCTCGCTAAAGAAAACGGGGTCAACATCGCCGTCCATGTGGAACGAAACCGTGTCCCTCTATTCACACATTTAATGGATGGGACTTCAGAAGAGAATGTTTACTGGCTTCACCGCAAAAAAAGAGTAGTAGATCACTATAATCATAGTACGCAATTCATTGCTGCACGCTTTGAGGAAAATGGTCTCCATCATGATACGCATTCCCTGCTTTCACCACACGATTATCAAGCCATCGGCGGCTCTCTGCCTATCCGCCTGCAAGGAGCAGGAGTCATTGGAAGTGTGACGGTAGCAGGACTCACACCGGAGCTTGATCACGACTACGCAGTGAAGGGTGTAAGACGTTTTTTAGATAAATAACTTATAGAATCGTCAAAGAGACCCCATCCAGTGTATGGACGGGGTCTTCTTCAACGTTTTTCTATCAGATTGACACTACGGAAACTGCCTAGTTCTTAAACACCGTCCACTTCTCTTCCACAGATGTACGCTGTCTCACCTGCGGGACTTGATCAAAGTATCCCAGATGCAAGAATCCCACAATCTTCTCACCAGGCTTCACGTCTAATAAGTCACGCACCTTTGGGTCATAAATATGTGGATTGGTTTTCCAAACTACCCCGAGCTTTTGCTCCCACGCGAGGAGCTGAAAGTTTTGAATGAGGGAGCTGACGGCACCAAAATTCTCTTCCCATTGTTTTTGTCTTGGATCTTCCTCCATGATCACAATCAGGAATGCAGCCGGCTGGCTGAAGTAATTCCTTCTGTTCTCCTGCATATCGGGAGAAAAGGTTTTCACTAATTTCTCTACAAAGCCTTCCTTCTCTTTCGTTGACACAAAAATAAACCGCCATGGCTCCCGTAATCCGTGGTTCGGTGCCCAAATGGCATCGTCCAGGATTTCAGATACGGTTTCCTCTGTCACTTCTTGATTGGTATATCCGCTTTTAATCGAACGGCGTTCACGAATGATGGTGGCTACATTTGATTTTGTCTTTTCCATTGTACAATCCCCTCACATTAGTAATCCTTATATAAATGATAACAATTATCATTCTCATCTGTAAAGGTAATTTTGTATCGATCTGATCTATATCATGAGTAATCGCTTGATATCATAAAGCAGATCATCCACATACTTAAAAAGAGGCTCACCAGGAACAGGGTAAGCCTCTCTTTGTTTCTACACTAATCTCAATCATTCTATCCAGAAACCTGCTTCTTCCTTCCGATCTTCACGGATACAATGGATTCTTCCCTGTACTCCCCAGACTCACAAACCTCAAGCATCGCCTCTTTGACTTCCTGTTCAAACAGAGGGACGTGCTCCCCGAGAAACCGCTTCGATCCGTAAGAGGTCGAGTAGAGGTTCCCCAGTAAGGACTCGATGGTCCACGTTATGTCGTGGGGAGGCAATGTATGAACTTCAAGGTGGAAGGATGACTGTGACAGAACTTCTTCATGGGTGATGACAGGATGGGTGTACGTGGAGTTGCCGGCTCTTCTGTCCGGGCCATACCATTTTTTCACCACTTCATGAAACCTTGCCTGCCATGGCTGAAGCGTTTTAGTTGGGTGATACTCATCAATGATGGCGACACCGCCCCCTGGAGGGATCATATCGTATAATTCCTCCAGTACCTTCTCTCGGTCCATCCAATGAAAGGCCTTAGCGATGGTGACGAGATGAAAAGGCTCATGATGGTTTATCTTAAATTCCTCCAAGGTCCCATTGAACCACTGAATCTGGCCCATTCTGATCTCTTGATGAAGACGCTTTGCTTCTTCGATCATTTCCTGTTCCGTGTCGATCCCGACCAGTTTATGGCACCAATCTGAAAACCTGATGGTCAGTTGACCTGTTCCACAGCCTACATCGAGGAGATTCTGTTCCCCATTCAAAGAGAAAGCATCAACCAGGAATCGTACCAGGGAAGAAGGATACATCGGTCTGTATCTCGAATAATAGCCAGCTGATCCCTTAAATAAATCGTTTCCGTACTTGTTCAATATTGTTTCCTCCATTATCAGTACATATAATCTGTCTCTTAACCTTTTATGGAAGGACCGGATATGTGAAAAACTTCTTCCCTTATCTCCTTCTGATCCCTGACCAACAGAGATTGGAAGGCTTTGAAAAGTTCCTGTATCTCTTCCTGTTCGTTTATCTTATCCATACTCTTTTCAAACTGTTCTTCATCCTCATATTTCAGAATCTCCATCCACTTCGTGGCATCGTCTCTGCTGTTTAGATACAGAGTTTGAACCGTTGAATATCTCCCGTAGATGTCTGATACTTTGTCTTGAATGGCTAAATATTCGTCCACTCTATCTGGTTGAATATGATACTGATACACTTTCATAAACATCGTATTCCCCCGTTCAGATTCTGAAGATATCTCTTCTTACGCTTTGATCGGCAAATAAATCTCCACTTCTTCCTCACCATTTTCCACGGGGTGATAGGTTTCTACAATATAACCGTCCAGATTTCTCGTATATCCCTTATCCATATAAAGGTTTTTTAAGAAATTCCTCTAAGTCGAAACGTTTATTGCCGGGAATAATTTGCATCTAATTCGTCCTTTCAATGATAGACTCACTTACCTATTTAACTATTGTCCAATGTTCATAGCTTTCAGCTTCCACCCCTAATGTTTTGGTTCTTATCCATTGGAATGCTTTAAGAACAAGGGGAGAAGCATTATCAATGGACACTTCTTCTTCTGTAACCCAGACGGCACCCAGGGAATCTTGTGCTTCGAATGGTTCCGGAACGCTTATCTCTCCTGCAATGAATCTAACAGAATAATAGACGGCTATATGATGCACATCTGTATACTCCCTCCACTTCCAAGGAAGTTTAAAATCCACGGCACCAATATTCTCTTCTAATTCCACGTCAAGGCCAGTCTCTTCGAGGTATTCTCTTTTCAACGCCTGAGATAAAGACTCACCTTCTTCTAAACTTCCTCCTGGAAGGTCATAACGGTTCATATAAGGACCTCTGTTTTTTCTTATCACCAATAGTTTATCATTCTCGAAACAGACACCGTACACCCCAAATGCCCGGTGATATTTACTTGTATTCCTTTCATTCACGTGACTCGTCCCTTCAGTTAGTTAAGATAATCAAGCAACTTTTTCCAACACCTTCGAAATCACGTCAGAGCTTCCCGGCATCAACAAACCAGCCATGCAGCAACGATGACTCCAATCAAGAGCAGCAGTAAATAATACAGCCCCATCACTCCACATCCATGTGTTTATTTTTCTATTTATGTTAATTAATATAATTTTTCACACTACCAATTATTTCAAATTACCAAGTCAATCTCAATATATATTTTCATAAAAAAGAAGCCTACCTCTACAGGCAAGCCCCATTTTTCTACAACGGTCCCATCATTCATTTATCTCCAACACGATGACATCGAAAAATTCCCTGTCTGCATAAAGCAGGAATGCCCATTCACCTCGTTCAGGGATGGTGACAGATGATGGGGTATGGACATCTGCACCGTTATTCTCTCCCCCGAGGGCAATGGTCCATCCATTCCCATGGTTGAGGACAGGGTGGACGGTTTGGGTGTCTCTGTGAAATCCAACCACCGTTAGTTCTGCAGCCTTCGTGTCCCATAAATGCCACATCCATTTTTGTCCTGTTAAGCTTGGCATATCGGCACCTATGATGCCGGATTGATTTTCGTTTCCAATGAGGTTGCCTCCGAATGTGACGGCTTTTCGATTCCAATCGATCTGTTCAACATCACGTTCCTGGACATATTCAGGGAGACCCTCAGGGAAAACCATCTCGTCTGCTTGTTTTTCAGCCACATTCACCACCACATTTCCGTAGGCATCGCCGTCGAGGGATACTTCATACCTCCATAGGCCGCTGTATGGAACCTGGAAGCTTGCGGTGAAGCGCTGTAAGCTCGAGTATCCTGTTGAAGGCTCGGTGATGGGTTGGGGAGGCAGCACCTGCATCCGTTCCCCGGTTTCCTTATGAACGGCAGAGATGGAAAGCTCTTTTCCTTTAAAGGTGGCGAAGGGTTCATTGAAATGGAATATATATCCATACGGCTTTTCTGCCTGCAGCTCAGGGTCAGGAAAGATGCTGAACACGACTTCTCCATCTTCCTTATAGTCGTGAGTTACTTCCCACTTGTTTGGCGAAATGGAACCGCCTTGGATTGGTTCATTCGATTCCCTGGTCAACCACTCAGTCGAGACGAAGAAGGCCAGCAAGCATATGGTGAAAGTGGCAACGGCGATCAGCACGAATGCATTCGGTTTTTTGTGCTTGATAGAGTCATCTGCCTGAACCGCATATCGAATGTTGTGTTTTTGAGCTTCCGTAAAGTGAAGGCCTTTGTGAGTCGTAGAATCCATCGCTTTTCTTAACTGATTCAGCTTATTCTCCATCATATCCCCACCTTTCCATCATGTTTTTCAGCTTATTCCGGCCTCTGTTCAACCTCGTTTTGATGGTATTCGGATTAAGGCCCAGCATCCCTTTCATCTCTTCAATGGAACATTCCTCATAATAATAAAGCGTGATCACTTCACGATACTTGACAGGGAGGGACAGTACGCACCTGGAAAGGAACTCTTCCTCGCTCCGCTTCACTACATCCTTCTCAGGCACCAGATCCTTTGAGGTGAAAAAAGCAAAAAGACTGGCATTCATCACCACGTTACGAAAAGCAGAGCTCTTCAAGACATCCTTTGATTTATTGATGGCCAACCGGTAAATCCACGCCTTGAACGAAATGATTTCATTTGTTTTCTCATAATGTTTGTAGCACGTGATAAATACATCTTGAACAATATCCTCAGCGAGGCTCCAGTCCTTCACATAGTTATACACAAGCTTTGTCAACCGTTCCCCGTACTCATCCATAATCAATTCAAGCCAGGCATCCCGGTCATCCAACCAGCTCTCATTCTTGATCTTCCTCACACGTGTCTCACCCCGATTCTCTTTAATGCTAAGACGAATGAGTCAGGAGTTGGTTTCATCTTTCTGTATAAAAAAATACACTTATCTTCAATCATTGATGATAAGTGATGATGATCTTTATTTGACTCTCCTATTTCCCTCCTGCTTTAACCAGTATCTAATCCCTTTCCCCGCCAACGGTTCATCTTTGTATCTCGGGATGACGTGAAGATGGCTGTGAGGAATTTCCTGGTTGGATACTGTTCCGACATTCCAGCCAAGTGTATAGCCGTCAGGAGCATGCTCAGCATCTACTATTTTTTTGGCCTCCTGAAGCAATTCGTACGTATCCTTCCACTCTTCTGGAGTGAGATCAAACACATCCCTGTGATGGTTTTTAGGGACAATCAAACCGCTGCCTACCAAGACACCCTGATGTTTAGGGTGCTGCAGAAAATAGCATGTTCTATTTTCCAACACAATGGTTTGCTCCCGGTCTTTCTCGGGATTGCATAACGGACACTGCATATCGTAGGACATCTCTCTCCTCCTATGTTTATGAAAATAGAGAGGGCACCCTGCATCGGTGAGGATTCCCTCTCTTCCTTTCCCTTTTCTAGTAACCTATTTCGCTGTTCTGTACCGATACACCTTCAGTGTCACGGCATTTAGGATTATCGTGACAATAAGCAGAATCGCTGAAACCGATGCCACGGCATACATGGTGTCCATCAGGGCTCCCCAGTCTTCCACCGTTACCTTGTGATAGGTATAAAAGATTTGGAAGCAAAGGGACAACCCGCAGGCGCTTATGCTGATCATGGATAGAACCACCCAGTGTTTATTTTCTTTCATCAGATTCACAATGGGAAGAAACAAGGACATCAGTCCAAGCACCAGACTTCCAACATTCAGTAAACCAACCATTTTTCAAAACTCCCTTTCACTTTTTTTATCTACACTTACTTAATAAACTCCTGCTTCAGAATACTCATTCTTAAGCGGTCAACAAACTCTCCGTTTCTCAACCGATCCTGTCTTAAAATCCCTTCTTCCACATAGCCCATCCGTAAATAAGACTTGATCGCTTTTTCATTATCCACTTCCACTCTTAACCAAATCTTGTTCAGCCCCAATTCATGAAAGCCCCACATGAGCATTTCTTTCATGGCAGCCAGTCCATAGCCTTTTCCCCAAAACGTTTTATCCCCTACGGCAATCCCCAACTCGGCATGTTTATTCAGCTGATCGATGTTCTTCAGGTCCACCCAGCCAATATGGGTGCCCTCCGTCATGATGGCTCTTTGCTCATATCCATTCGTTTTCTTCATGCACATTTCAATCCAACGCTCCGTTTCTTCCCGGCTGAAGGGAGGATACTTCTCCGGCATATTCAAGTGCTTTATCACGTCTTGATCCAGACACCATTGATACCGGTCCTCCACGTCATCAAGAGTTAATTCTCTTAATTGGACTTTGGGACAGTCGAATGTTTTCATTTCTTGTCTCCTCATCTCACTTTTCTAATTCTTCTGCTCTACAGCAAATGGAAGTCGGGGTTCTTCGTCTTCATAAAGGGAATAGGTTGTTCCTCCCATTTCCATCGTTAAACACTCTTCATCGCTGCAGGAAAATAGATAGGTTTGTTGATCAGTACGTACACTTACTCCGAAATAATAAGGGAATACCCCGCCTTTGTTTTTATCCATGTTTGCATCAATCGCCATCACCTTTTCTTTTTTCGATAGTTCTTCATACTCTTCACTTTGAATCGTTTTATGTACCATTTCGCTTAAAATAATCGTTTCTTCCTGGTTTGGATGATACCCTCGTTCAAACAGAAACCACTTTCCCAGTAAAAACACATTTACGCCCAGACTGATGAACATGATGGTTAGGACAATCTTATTTCTCACTTCCATCTCCCCCTCTCTTGCATTCTTTCTCTTCCTGCTTTAAGCAATCTTTTCTAAAGAATAAGAAGGCCCTATTCAGCCGGAACATATCCTATAACTTCTTGTTCGTGAAGATCAACAAATATTTGAGGCACCCCGTTGATACTGTTTTCTTGAGGTTCAAAAGAAACCTTGACCACCTCATCTCTATGAGGTTCACCGTTGAGCAAATGTCCACCCCTCGTATCCGTCACCTCTATTGAAGCATTTCTCCAATCCCCTTTAGCCCATTCATCCCAGCCTTTATTCTTAACGAACTCCCAAGCAACTCTTATTTCAGATTGGTACTTCTCATTTTCATGAGGAGCAGCATTCTCTTCTACTTTGGTAGAGCAAGAGATTAATCCAACGAATAAGACACCCATCATTAATCCAATTGTTATTCTATTAACAGGCAAAACCTCCCAATATCTATTTAGAAGATTAGACGTATGCTAGCCAGTCAGGTTTCATCTATTTTACGGAATAAGGAAGATCACTCCATTCAGTGAGTAAGGAATGATACTATATCTGTCTTTATCTCTTGTTGTGATCAAAAGAGTCTATGTCTTCATATATGTAATCTGCTTTTCCCATTGGATCTTCATTTTGAAGATAGTAATCTTCTGCTGACCAGTATCTTTTTTCATACTTCTCCAGCCTTGCTCCATAATCACCAAGATAGGTATCCCGATTGAGAACTCTTTTAGATCTCAGCTTATGGGAACAAGAAAGAAATATCATGAAATCAAAGTATCGGCGCCATTCTTTTCTTTGTAAAAATACCCCCTCAATGATCACAATCGCATGAGGCGGTACGTTCACTTTTTCGTCCAACAGTGTGTTAGCTAAATGATCATAATAAGGTAAAGTTAAAAGACGAACGTTATGATGTATCTTTTCGAATAATTCTTTTTGAAGCAATTCAAGATCCCACTGTAGAAAGTAATATTCGTACCATTCTTCCCAACCCGTTTGATAACGTTTTTCTTTATGAACAATGTAATCATCAATATGTAAAATGAAGCTTTCGAAATTGGCTGCCTTTAACTTATGACACATTTGTTTAGAAAGCGTGGTCTTCCCTGATCCACCTAGTCCATCGACTCCGATAAGAAATGGCCTGGTTTTGGAGAATTGATTTTTATATTGAGCTAACAGAGCTTCAGTCAACCTGTCCATTGTCATGCAAATCCCCCTACACTCATTATGACAAGATGTTTCCTTTAACCTATGCACCATTACCAATTATTTCAAACAATCCATTTTTCCGCAATATGCTGATTTTTGTATCAGCCCCAAAAATTGATCCACTGCAATTTAGAATCATGTTCGTTCCTTTATTCCAAATACCATTGAAAGCCATTAAAAAATACCCCTACATGGTAGTAAGATTAATCGCCAACACCATTAGGGGCCTCTTGCTTGGACTTAAAACGAAGCAATTAAATGTTCACTCTGTTTACACAGATCGTTATTTTTGATTTCATCCAGTAACCCTTCAATGATTCCTCCTGATTCACTTGTTCCGGTTGGATTCAAGTCATTCATACCACCAGTACCTATGTGGTAGTTTCATCCGAACCAGAATTAGTTGTTTCTGTAGGTAAGTTTGAACCTTCATCCATTTCTGGATTTCCGGTTCGCCATGATGAATGAGTGGCTGAATCCTTATGATTCTAAAAGATCTTTCATGGTTTTAAAGTCTTGAGATGTAAATGAAGAGGTGAGGAATTTGATTGATTGCCAGTGAAATGGTTTGTTTCTTTAACAGTGAATTTCTCAATGGTTGCAATAGGCTTGGAATATGGTTGTGGTTTGTCGTAGGATTGGGTTTCATTACCCACTTTCCTATTAAGTGGGTGTGACTGGGCACTGATGCTTTATTCTTCATTCTATTAAAGGATAAAGCTGCTACTTTCTTATTAACGTGAATGTTTCAGATTTATCATCCCAATTAATCGTCATTCTCAATTCAGCATCTTCAGAAGTATTTCTTTCATTAAGACTTTCTCCTCTGTGACTAAAAACACCACCTTTATTTAATTGAACACCTCCTCTACTTACTCCCCAGCTTGGAGCATCAATAGCATAGTCGAAAGCTCCCACATTTTCAGGTTCTTCCCCTTTATAAGTTAATATGACATCTTCACTTTCATGTCCTGAGGCTTTATGGATTACCACTTCTGCTGACCAATGTTCACTCTCTCCTTTAAAAGAAAGAGTATCGGAAAGCTCACACCCAGAAATTAAAAAGGATAGTATTATAAAAATATATAAAACCCTTCTTTGCATGACAAACTCTCTCCTTACTTTAGGATATGCGTTCTTAATCCCTGGCTGCTGAGGGGAATAGCTAAGGTCAACCTGGTTGAACTTACCCCCTCTAACGACACATAAATCCACTACTTAAACGACTCAGCTATATTGATCATAGTTTCCTTTGTCACTTCAGTGTCTAATCCAATGGTTTGATATTCCAACATATAATAAAAATCCCCATCTTTCCAAGCTACTTCGAGACCCGTTACCTCATCCTCCATATACATTCCTTCATTTCCGTTAACCTTTATGTCTTCTTTTTCGAACTCCCCATCAAATGTAACCTCTCCAGAATGAATTCTTAGATTGAATATTTCTCCTCCCCACCATTAAATTCGACGGGATAAATGGAAGATTCATGGGGTGGAAGCTGAATCTCATAATCCTTGACCACCATTGGAAATTGAGTGGGTACCTTCGGCTCGATTCCTTCTTTTTTCAGTTCTTTTGATAGTTCATTATGATCATAACTGATTAATTCCTGCCCATTGCTGCATCCTACAGTCGTAAGTATAAGAACGGTAAGTATAAACAAAATCCGTTTTTTCATACAAATCCCCCTCATCTTTTCTTAGCGATTAACGTCTCTTCATTTATGGAATGGTATTTTTGGATTGATAGAATAATAGGCAAAACTCATGATCATGGTAAACACAGCTGCTCCACCTATGATGTATGCGCCGTCCCAGTCACTAGAGCTGCCTGTTATAACCCAAATCTGATAAGGGATGAGCAAGAAGAAGAAACAGTACCAGACTCCCCAAAAAAGCAGTTTACTATTTCGTTTGATTTCCTTTAGGGAGGATTGAGGATGGGTTTTTCCAATAGAAGACATTTTTCTTAAAGTAAAAAGTAAGAGTACTAAAGTCAAGACTAATTTGATTAAATCCAGCATGTTGCAGCCCCTTTTATCCTTTATGATTCGTTTTCACTCAATTCCAATTATTACAAATTCAAAGAACCAACTCAATACGTTTTTTCACGAAATAAAGACCCTCTCCTTTTCTGGATCGAGCCTAGATATGAGTATGCGATTCTATATACTCCTGTGTCCTTCACTTATACCCTTTCATAGATCCTGCTATTTCAATCATTTCAACCTTATTCTTCTCACTGCTGCTCATTTCGATATACGTTCCTCCCTGAATCCAGGTGAGAATACCGCCTGGAGCATTGGAGAAAGGCTTATAATAACCTTTGACCCCGTTTATATCGACCGGATCTCCTTCTTTATTGAATAAATCGGTTGGCATACTTGAAAATTTTCGTTGCTCAATGGCATCGAACAGAACCTTATCACTCTTGTCCATATAGTGTAATCTGATCTGAGTAAAGTCATCATTTCCCAATAGGGGTATGTTTTGATCTCTAATGTACAGTCATCCGCTAATAATTCAGGTAAGAAAACGTCAAAGTCAATTTTATTTTTAAGCTCTGAAACCTTCATGCTGTTGTGATGATAGTTGATCTCTTTCGCTTGCACTGCCATTGGGTAAAGTGAAAGGAAAAGAAATACCATCAATAGATGATAAGAATGTTTCATATCCACTACCTCTCTTCACACTTTTCATTTAATGTTCCCATGTGGCCATGAAAGATGACAATTTTTATGATCCTTCCTCTTGAATATCTAAGTTGAAATTCTGCACGACTTAATGAATAAATCCTCTCCGTTACCTGTTCTCCGCATATTTATTCTGGAAAAGAAAATGATAAGTATACAGAATTCAGTAAGGAAGGAAGGAACGGAAATGCAGGATAAAAACCCCCTCAGTTCATCTGAAATTGGATCCCTGTGGCTCACTTATCAAGAGAAAACACTCATTCTGAGAATATTGGAATATTTCATCGAGAAGGCGGATGACCGTGAAGCGCGAAATATCCTGGGAGGACTATGGCAGGAGTTGAATAACTATGTCATGGACATGAAGAAGATCTTTGAGAAAGAAGGAGTTCCGGTCCCTATTGGATTCCACAATGAAGATGTCCATCTGCAGGCACCAAAGCTGTATGATAATGGGTTTGACATCATGTTCGTACGAGTGTTGAAAGAGGTCAGTATGGGCATGTACACCATGTGTATCAATATGGCCTATCGCTCAGATATCATGACCTTGTATGAAGGCCTTACGTCGGTTACGCAACGAATTTATAAAGTGGCCACCCTTTATTTATTGGAGAGGGGTATTTTGACACTGCCGCCAAACGTGACAAGACCCATAACAAATGAATACATCAAAGAGGAAAGTTATTTGAAAGGATTTCATCTTTTTAGTGAGAAGAGAGCATTGAATGATATTGAACTAGGCTATCTCCATCATGGCATTGAGGTAAATAATATTGGATTTCAATTGGTTACCGGATTTGCTCAATGTGCGAAGGATAAGGAAGTCCAGAAATACTTTGCAAAAGGAAAGGAGCTTGCTAAGAAGCAGATTAAACTATTTGAAGAGATTCTCCTCGATAGTGACATCCAGTTTTCTGCTACCTCTGGAAGCACGGTTACCAATTCCAAAGTGGCACCGTTCAGCGATAAACTCATGATGTATTGCGTGTATCTCCTGAATGGCTTTGGGATTGTGGGAAACAGTTTCGGGGCCATCTTCAGTTTGCGGAATGATATCTCCATGAAAACAACGTTGATCACGAAAGATATCTTTCAGTTTGGAAGAGAAGGCATTAAGCTGATGGTGAAGAATGGCTGGCTTGAACAGCCGCCGCAAATGGAGGATAAAAATAAGGTGATTGGAAATTAGGCTTTTATTGTGTTTGAAAACACAGCTATATGAAAGTAATGAGTATTGAGTGTCAGCGATCATTGTAAAGGGTAGCGTATTGAGGTGCTCTCACCTATCTAATACACAAACTGGCAACTATAAAAAGTAAACAGACTCATCCATTGACGAGTCTGTTTGTCTTGTAATATAAATTGGTACCGGCATAACAATATTCAATTAAAGCACACTATAACGAATGACTTGAAACTGAGAAAAAATGGTGATATTCTCTACTCGAAATTTACAGGAGGTTTTCGGAAAAGGTCCCTTTTTTTCATATACTCGATAGCTTTAGTTTTATTATTTTGATTGGAAACATATAATGCTTCATTCTTCTCTCTATAATATAAAATGAATTCTTCCTTTGAAAGAATCCCGTCATCAAACGCTTTTTTTACAACACAATAGTTTCTTTCGTATGAGAGCAATTAGAAAACTTACATCTCTTTGATAATTCAATAATATCGCCAAATCCACTCTCTTGAAAATCAACTATTTCATTTAGCTTCTTTTTAAATGTCATTGCTTAAACTCTTATTCTTTTGTATGTGAACTTACCACTTTATTTCAATAAAATAAGTCATTTATCCTTCATTCATTATTATTAAGTTATCTCCAATTCAAGTCTTCAATCATCCTCGTCTTTACTTGAATCAAGTGCGGCTGCTAGTTCAGCAAATGCCCCGTTGAATAGGAAGATTGAATTTTGATTTTTCCAGTAATGTATTCCTTTTCAACAATTCCTGGTAGTAATCCACTTTTTATTTATCATTCTCTTTATCTTTTACGTTCTTCCTTGTAACAGTTATGTAAGCCAGGAAGAAAATAAGAATACCTATGCCTATAATAATTCCTACTGAAAATAAGAATTCCAAGTTGTTTCACCCCTTATAACGCCAAGTTAACCCATAAATTTTCATCTCAAAACTTTAATACCCTTATAAATCTTATCTCACTAAACTGCCCTTTAATGGAATATAGGCTTTCTATGTATTTCCTTATATTACCACACGTTAGGTTGAACCATTTACGTCAATCCATAGGTCAACTTTCATGTCGTTTATACAAAAACATTCAAAAACAATTCCCTTTGCAACCACTGCTGATGCTCTTTACTACGTTTCTCATTTCCCATAACAAAAAGCCGGCATTCGCCGGCTTATTGATGATTTCTGCACACTTCTCTTAAATCGTTCATCACTGATTCTTTTTCTTCCCATGAATAGATGGATGCCCCGGCGGCCAACGGGTGTCCCCCCGCCGTTGTATTTCTTTGCGATGGTGTTGATGACCGGGCCTTTTGAGCGGAGGCGGACCCTGACTTGGTCGTCTTCTTCAATAAAGAACACCCATGCTTTGATGCCCTTTACGTTTCCGAGGGTACTGACGAGTAACGATGCCTCTGAAGGAACGACCCCATGCTCCTCAAGGATGTCCTTCGTCATGATCATCATGGCACAGCCGTCCTGATCCATTTCGAAATTCTGCAGCACATATCCATGAAGCTTCAGTACGTTCGTGTCCACTTCATACATTTTGTTAAATAAGTCATTGCGGTCAAAGTCAAAGCGGATCAATTCGCCGGCAATGTCAAAGGTCTTCTGGGTGGTACTTGGGTAAAGGAAACGTCCTGTGTCCCCGACTATCCCGCCGAACAGCAGTCTTGCTCCTTCATCAGGCATGACGAGTCCTTTATCCTTGCCGAACAGATAGAATTCGTAAATCATTTCGCTCACTGAGCTTGCAGACGTATCGATCCATAAGTAATCCCCATAGGCGTCTTCATTCGGATGGTGGTCGATTTTCACAAGGGTATCACCGAGCTTGTAGCGGGTGTCGCAGATCCGTTCTTCATTCGCCGTGTCACAGACGATGATCAAGGCTCCTTCAAAGACGTGATCTTCAATCACATCGAGCCTCTTTAAATAATGAAGGGATTCTTCTTCTTTTCCGACAGCGTATACCTTCTTGTCTGGGAAGGAGGCCTTCAGCATTTCAACGAGTCCCCCCTGGGAACCGTAGGCGTCGGGATCGGGGCGGACATGTCTATGGACAATGATGGTTTCATATTGTTTGATGAGGTTCAGAATTTGTTCTTTCATGGTATTCTCCTTTAAGTGGATTTTTCAGTTGGCATTCTGGGCAGATATCTGTAAAATAGTAGCGAGAGATGTCGACATTGGAGGACAGCTATATGTATTTTCTCGCATTACTAATTGTATTAACATTTACTTTCTACGTCTTTTATAAAATCCGGCAGGTACGAACGAACCGGCCGATGGAGAAGAAATGGTTATCGGCGAAAGCCAGCATGGCCCTTGGAATCTTCGTTGCCCTGTTCGGGATCAATCAGCTGTTTCTATTTCCAGGTACGCTGACGTATGTGATTGGCGGTCTGTTCATTCTGATCGGACTGGGAAGCTGCTGGGCAGGCTATAAGCTGTACAAGCACGTACTTCCGTATGCCCAACGAGAAGCGAAAGAACTGGATAACGAGTAAGAGAGACAAAAGACTGGACACAAGATCCGGTCTTTTTTTTGCCTTATCCCATCAGTGACGGTCAATCAGCTGACAAATCATCAGGGATTTCCCTACCAATACCCCTTCGCTGTATACTTCTACATCCACTTTACCAAATTTACGTCCCACGTCGAGGACTTTCGGGTGAATTTCCAGCATGCTTTCCATCTGGACCGGCTTGATGAAATAGATCGTCATGTTTTCGATGACGAGATCGCCTTTTTTATAGGGCTTCAATGCACGGTTGGCCGCTTCTGTCATGAGGGTGGTGAAGACCCCGTACGAAATCGTCCCGATGCCCGTGGTCATCTGGGGAGTCACGGCGAACAGGTAGACTTCTTTATCCCCCTTCTTCTCACCGCTCACTTCCACTCCGTTACTGATGAGGTCATCAATGGTTTCCCCTACCTGAGGCTGACGCTGGATCATTTGCAGGGCCTTCAAGACATCCTGACGGCTGATGATCCCCTGGAGCCTGTTTTGCTCATTGACGACGGGAAGTAATTCGATCCCTTCCCAGATCATGATGTGGGCGGCTGAGGCGACACTCGTATTCGGGCTGACAGTGATGGGCTGTTTCGTCATGATCTTGTCGATGCCCGTATACTTCTCTTGACCCATGACGTCCTTGGAGGTGACCATCCCGTGTACCTTCATGTTATGATCCACAACGGGGAAACGGCTGTGGAAGGTGTATTGGTTCTTCTCGTACCATTCCTCCAGCGTATCATCGATATGAAGATAGGCAGTGTCATCTGCCTTTGTTAAAATATCTTCCACCAGCACGATCTCCTTCTTGATGAGCTGATCATAGATCGCCCGGTTGATCATGGTGGCGACAGTGAACGTGTCATAGGATGTGGAGATGATCGGGAGCTCCAGTTCATCGGCGAGCTTCTTCACATGCTCGTCCGCGTCGAATCCACCGGTGATGAGAACGGCAGCCCCGGCCCTTAACGCATGCTCGTGGGCCTGCGTCCGGTTCCCGATGATCAACAGGTTCCCCGCTTCGGTGTATCTCATCATCGCTTCAAGCTTCATGGCCCCAATGACGAACTTATTGAGCATTTTATGTAATCCAGATCGTCCACCCAATACTTGTCCGTCAATAATATTGACCACTTCCGCATAGGTGAGCTTTTCGATGTTGTCCTTTTTCTTCTGTTCAATGCGGATTGTGCCGACACGCTCAATGGTGCTGACATATCCTTTCGTTTCTGCATCCTTGATCGCCCTGTAGGCCGTTCCTTCACTGACGTTCAAGGCTTTCGCGATTTGACGGACGGAGATTTTTTCACCGACTGGCAAGGTATCTATGTATTCGAGTATTTGTTCATGTTTAGTTGCCATGCTTTTCACCCTTCTTTGTAACGTCCTGCTTTATATGTTTATTATAATGTGAAAAGCGTGGTGTTTCAATTTAATCGGGGCTTACATTGGTGTAAGCCCCGGTGATTGGTCGTACTTTCATGCTTTTGTATGAAGAGGGTGCTGGTTGATTTTCGCTGCAGGTGCCCGCTTTTCGCGGGGCGTAAGTTAAGCACTTGTACTCCCTCTTTCACCTCTATTGCATCCATAATCCTTATCCAAATGAGCGTGATTTTACTCTGCGGACAGGTTTTGACTTCGATGTCTTGCCTTTGCTTGTTCCTTTAGGGGTGTATAGAAGGGCGGCCAGGTTACCTGCCACGACGAAGGTGGCGAGGACGAGCCAGCTTATGGCGAAAATGCCGGGCAGGCCTTCTGCAAATATGGACATACGGGGAGCGCCATAATAAATGAGGGCCCCGGTTATGAGTATACAGAGAATGTATCGTTGATATCGTTGTTTCACACGTTCTTCCTCCTCTCTAGGCTTGTATCATATATATGCATGTGGTGGGAGGATATTGTTAAAACAATGAAAAAAGCGTGATGTGTAAGGTAAGTAGTGCGGTTTTTGTGGAGATACATTGAAATGATTATCTGATCGGGCAGACCTTTTGGATTGAAACAGTTCATTTAGTGTAAAGAAACCAGTGCTGAAATTAGTGGCAATCATAAAATGTATCGTAATGACCAAGCTTTTGCCAGTTGAGATACACCGTCATGATATTTTCTTCAGATAGGGAACTCAGGCTTATTTAGGAGTTCCCTTTGAAGAACGACTGTGAAAGTTGAGCATCGTGACACTCTTTCATATTTGTCAGTATAGATTCCCAAACCTCATCTTTTTCAGTTAGGAAGTGGCCAGCCTCTTTAATGTAATGCGGTTCAACATTCTGTAAGAGGTTTTCCATATCCCTCACGTCACTTATAGGAGATAAAGTGTCTTCTTCTCCGTGCCATATTTTGATAGGCGTTATGATTTCATCGAGGCTGAATCCCCAGTCTCTTGCGAGTAGTCTAGATTCGTTTATAATTTCATCCCCGCCTTGGCGGTATGCTTCTTTGGAGTGTAGGATGCCATTTTCTAAAACGTCATCATCTAATAAAATCGTATTATCCCATTGTGATAGATGACTACCACCTTTTTTTAATGTATCTTTATACTTTTCAGGATTTTTATCAAGTAACTTCTTTTGTGCTTTGTTAGCCATTTTCAATAACCAGGGGAAGTAATCAGTGAGGAAAAAGGCTAAACGATTTTCCTTTGACATCATTTTTGAAGGCTTACCATCAACAAAAGGAGTGGCTGTCGAAACAAGAATACATACCTTTACTCTGCTTGGCAGTCGATAGGATACTGAAGCTGCGTATGCTCCACCCCCTGAAACCCCCAAAACTGAAAATTCATCAATATGTAAATAGTTAGCAAGTTCCTCGATATCAGATGAATAATCTAGAAGATTACGATTATCTTTTTTATCTGATAAACCATAACCAGGTCGGTCGGTAGCTATTAAGTGGATACCCAGTCTTTGTGCGAAACGATCATCTTCTAAAAACCATACTCTTGAACCAGGAGTACCGTGAAATAAAAAAAGCGGAATCCCGTTTTTATCACCAGAGACAGAAAAACCTACTTTTCTACCATCAGATAAAGTCATAATGTTCTCTTGCACGAACTCCTCCCCCTTCGAAAGACAACTTCACTCAACTTATATTGCAGCTGTTACAATATAAGGAAATTCCTATAACCTAAGAATATCATAGGTCGATTCCGTTGAGAACAGACAGCTTTCAACCACCCACTTACCAACTCACGCTCGAACATTTTTACATGATTACAGAAGCAAATTACGCATGCCTCAACTATCAAGAGAGTTGTTTAACATAAAAAAAAGTCACCGCTCTACTACTAGAGGGTGACTACATGTATGATATATCATGGCTTTTGATATACCACTTAGGGAGAAATTTAGTGAATTTCTTAAGTACATTATCAACCAAATTGATTTTGCAGTCAACCAAAAAAGTTTACCTAAGTAAAAAATAAAAGAAATTGGTATTTTGTACCTAAATTCATAAATGTTAACTGCACATCTTTATGGCCTCTAATAAATGAAGATCCATTCCATTAATAACAAAAATCTTGGGATATCCCAAGATTTTTTGGTGTGTTCATTTTATTAGTAATACCCCTGTTTTCTACATTACGAAAAATGGGGGTGAGAGATTAAGCTTCCTCCACGTTATCTGGACTACTAATACGTATATTCAATCAAAAATGGATGACATCTCCGGCCTTCATGATCTGTCCTTCAGAGTCTTCCAGCATATCAATGAATTTATTTGGATCCTGCTTGATCGGCGGGAAGGTATCATAGTGGATCGGCACGACTTTCTTTGCTTTCAGAAAGCTTGCCGCCGTCGCTGCATCTTCAGGTCCCATGGTGAAATTATCTCCAATCGGCAGGAAGGCGAGGTCAATGGGGTGACGCTCCCCGATCAGCTTCATATCGGAGAATAAGCCGGTATCCCCTGCATGGAAGATCGTCTTCCCTTCAATCATAAGGAGGATTCCTGCAGGCATCCCCATATAGATGATTTCATTTCCGTCTGTAATCAGTCCGGAGCCGTGGAACGCCTGAGTGAATTTCACTTTCCCGAAATCGAACTCATAGGCGCCGCCGATATGCATGGGATGGGTTTTCACGAGCTGCCAGCTAAGGTACGTGGCCAGTTCGTGGTTGGCGATGACAAGAGAGTCATTTTTCTTGGCAAGCTCCACCGTATCACCAACATGATCGTTGTGACCGTGAGTAAGGATGATGACATCGGGTCTCTCGTCCTCGACTTTCAGATCTGTCAGTTCATTTCCGTTGATGAAAGGGTCGATCAGGATCGTCTTTCCATTTGTTTCAATCTTCACTACTGAATGTCCATGATATGATATCTTCATTTGGTATCTCCTCCATCTACAACTTATCGATTGGTACTCTCGTATCTACTTTATTGTTATACCCGGATTTCAAGAAATTAAGCGAGTGCTGGTTGATTTCCGCTTGCAGGTGCTCGCTTTCCGCGGGGCTGGCGGCGAGCCTCCTCAGCTGCGCTTCCGGGGTCTCACCTGTCCAGCTACAGGGCTTAGGGGCTCGAGGTCATAAGCCAAGTCTGCCAAAAAGGCAAAAAACGCCTTTCTGGCAGACTTAACTTATGCTTGTCGCCCCTGGCAAAGCCCTTCCGCTTTTCTTACTGTCCAGCTATTCCCGCAGGAGTTCGAGCACCTTCCGCTCCAATCAACTGATCATCGGTACCACCAATTTCTTCAGTCCTCATTTATAAACGAAAGAAAATCATTTGCTTTTCATATAAAAAAAAGCCGACTGAACATTCCATCCAGTCGGCTTCTTGGTGTTATTGCTGTTGTAATTGTGTTCGTGTGTCAGAGTAGTCCACATTGTGTGCTTCGGCTACGGCTTGGTACGTCACATATCCGTTCAAGGTGTTGATTCCTTTTAAGAGCGCTTCGTTGTCCAGGCACGCCTGCTTGTAGCCTTTGTTGGCGATCTGCACGGCATAAGGTACGGTCACGTTCGTCAGGGCAATGGTAGACGTACGCGGTACGGCACCAGGCATGTTCGCTACGGCATAATGTACAACACCGTGCTTCACGTAAGTTGGATCGTCATGGGTCGTGATGCGGTCCGTTGTTTCGAAGATTCCACCTTGGTCGATGGCGATATCGACAACGACTGAACCAGGTGTCATCGCTTTGATCATGTCTTCCGTTACCAATTTAGGTGCTTTCGCTCCTGGAATCAGAACAGCTCCGATGACTAGATCCGCTTCTCTTACCGCTTGTTCGATGTTCAGCGGGTTGGACATAAGCGTCGTTACGTCGCTTCCGAAGATATCATCCAGCTGACGAAGGCGATCCGGGTTCAGGTCAAGGATCGTTACGTTGGCACCAAGTCCGACAGCCATCTTCGCTGCGTTCGTACCGGCCACTCCTCCACCAATGATCGTCACTTTACTGCGGCGAACCCCAGGGACACCTGAAAGGAGTACACCTTTCCCGCCGTGGATCTTCTCTAGGAACTGGGCACCGATCTGTGTCGCCATACGTCCAGCCACTTCACTCATTGGAGTCAGAAGCGGAAGGGCACGATTCAATTCAACCGTCTCGTACGCGATCCCGATCACTTTATTATCAATTAATGCCTTCGTTAACTCAGGCTCTGGAGCAAGATGTAAATATGTAAATAAGATCAATCCCTCACGGAAATAAGAGTATTCACTTGGAAGAGGCTCTTTTACCTTCATGACCATATCCATCGACCATGCTTCAGCTGCCGAATCAACAATGTGTCCACCTGCTGCTTTATAATCTTCGTCCGTGAAACCTGAGCCTAAACCAGCTCCCGCTTCAATGTAAACCTCATGTCCATACAGAACCAGATTCACAACACCAGCCGGGGTCATTGCCACCCGATTTTCGTTATTCTTAATCTCCATTGGTACACCAATACGCATACTAAGCCAACCTCCTATTTCCACTATTGCTCCAACTTGAGCAGTTACTTCATAAATATACCATTATTCCTATATAATAGCGAAGGGCCATTACTCACCCTGTAAGCACTTACATTCTAACAAATAAATAAGGAAATATCTCTACTTTTCTCAAAAAAATAAAATGATTATTTCTTCGCTTTTTTGCAAAAATTCTTTAAAATAAAAGATACGCATTTTACTAGGCACAGAGGAGAATCTTCCCATGAAACAACCCATGATCGAACGACTCGGACTCGAAAAAGTCCCAACCGAACTAAAATCAACCACCTGGATCGAATACTTCATCATCCAGCTCGCCTTCTCCGTCAACGCAGGAAACTTTCTCATCCCGGCACTCGCCGTCTTAGAAGGCGGACTATCCTTCCAGGCAGCATTTCTTGCCACCGTACTCGGAGCAAGCGTCGCCTTCCTCTTCGTCTCATTCCTCTCATTACCGGGCTCCCGCTACGGCCTGCCAGCCCAATACGTCCTCCGGTCCATCATCGGAACCCGGCTGTCGATGCTCATCGCATCCCCCATCCGGTCCCTGACGTCCCTCTACTGGTTCAGCGTCCAAACCATCGGAGGAACCTTCGTCATCATCTCCATGGTGGAAAAAGTAACACCGTACACAATTCCGTTTGTACCTGTTGCCATCGGACTCGCCATCATCATGACCCTTCTAGCCCTCATCGGCTTCGAAGCTGTGAAGAAAGCGACCAAATTATTCATCCCGATTCTCGTGATCGGTCAGGGAATCATTCTGTACCTGTTCCTGACAGAAGGAGCCGATTCCCTCACAACACTAAGTCAAGGTCAGGAACCATTCTCCATCGGAACGTTCCTATTCTACTCAAGCCTCGTCTTCGTCCAATACATCTCAGGCGTCAGCGCATCATCCGACATCACTCGCTACAGCAAAAGCGACCGCCACGGATTCTGGGGACTTTACGCGGGCAACGTCGTCGGATTCATGATGACCGCTCTACTTGGAGGATTGAGTGCCAGCTTGTTTGAGAATTTGAACCCTTTCGTGGCAGCGGGGCAGCTGACTGACTCTAGCCTGCTTCTGTTGGTGATCACGGCTTGTGCGATGGTGTCGATGATATCGATTAATCTTAGTAATGCGTATACGGGGGGATATAGTCTGCTTAATGCTCTCCCTTCCCTATCACGGATTCAGAGTGCGCTGTTGTTTAGTGTTGCTGGGATTGTTTTGAGTTCGTTCCCGCAGCTGGTTTATAATGCGCAGGAGTATGTTTCTTATTTGGGGATCTTGATTATTCCGATTTCGGCTATTGTTGTGGCGGATTATTTGGTTATTAGGAGGGGGAGGATTTCTGAGAGTGCGCTTGTGAGGTTGGCGAGTGGGGAGTTGAATTTTAATCGGGAGGCGTTGGTTGTTTTAGTGATTGGGATGGTGGTTTATTTGGGAATTCCGGATTGGTTTTCGCCGGGGTTTAGTTGTTTTATTATGACTTCTATTATCTATGTGTTTAGTAAAAAAAGGAGTAGGGTGGCAGAACAGAATCCTGTTCAGAGACTTGGTTAAGATATAAGAGTGAACCTGCAATTTTAGTTCACTCTTTTTTCTTAATATGAATGGGAGCTTATTGTTAGTTCCCCTTCATCAATTCTTATTTTCGGGTTTTGTATTCTTCCTCAAAGATATTACCTACCTGTTTTAAATGGTCAATATGCTGGAGTTCCAACTCACTAAACCCATTTTTCGCTGTAGACACCTCTTCTTTTGTAACCAGTAAATATTGAGTGGGATTCATAGAATATTTAAACTTACCATCTTGATCGTATGCTTCCACCTTAACTTTCATACTGCCTCGGCCAAACTCTTTTGCTTTTACCATAATGGGAACCGTTGTAGTTTCCCATTCTTGGACTTCAGTCCATTAAGCAAAAACCTTATTTCCCTCTTCGCTATTCTGGATAACACCGGATGTTTCCAAAACGGCTTTTGCATGTGCTTCAGGATCACCGAACGTCACATGTAAATTCCATTTCATCTGATCTGGCCTGAGAGGTCTATCGATTTCCTCAAGATTAGCTGTGATCGGTGGCAATAACTTGCCTGGATGCTTTGGAGAAGTCTTTCCCCTTTCACTATCGCTTTGAACATTTTGACTGCAGCCTGTCATGATCATAAAACAAATGAAGAGAAACAAATATTTTTTCAATTTCCGACTGCCTCCACTTAGAAACCTCACAAAATAAAAAATGGCATATGACCAAGGATATTCCTTTCATGTCGCAAGCGTCTGAACAAAAATTCCATAGGATTAGCCTTATAAAATACATTTACCGTTATACTTAGGATTCATTAATATGGCCCTTGCCTGTCTAATAACATCCATTTCTGTATGGCACGTAGGATCTAAAATTGAATAAACTCGATTCTTTCCTGTACATATTATGTTTCCCTCATTATCAATTAAGAAAGCACCTATAGGGTACGTGCCATCTTTAATAGATAACTCCGCTTCCTCTTTACCATCTCGAGAAAATGCCGATCAAAATCCATTATCTTCACACCGTTCTACTTGATTTTATTTTTATTATAAGTAAGATTCTAAATTCATAAGTTAAAATCCTTTTTATCCTATACCGTTTTGAAAAAAGGGATCAGGCCCGGTACATTAATGCTTCACCGTACCGGGGGGCTGATCCCAATTTCTTTAAAGATATTTTTTCAAACCAATTTATCGAGTCACTTTTGACTCCATAATTAAAGTGTATAAGTACATCTTATAGGATATTTTAACTAAGTGTATAACAGTGACTGGCTCTAGACCTTCCATTTAATAGTATATCCTCAAAATCTTCTAATTTTAGCCTGTCAATAATATTCATACTTTCATCAAATCCTAGCTTAAATGTTCCTATATCAGAAAAGTTAACATCTATGTGATGTAGAGGATGAGTAAACTCTTCAAAATTATCTATATCATAATCATATCTAATGTAGCCGGGTTCAAAAGTAATTAAAGTCATAATTATAGACCACAAATCTGACTCCATTTCCTCTGGAACATTAAATTCGAATAGCAAATCACCATAGCTTTCTATAAAAGTTAAAATATCATGATTTGCTTCATTAGTATCTGAGAACCAATTATTTTTACACAAAGTTGATAAAATTTCTAATGTGTATAAATCAATAACAATTTCTCTATTATTTAACTTGAAATCAATTCCTGTGTCGGTATATGAAATATTAAAAGGGCACGAAAATGAAAAATGTTTAAGTATCTTATGCTCCTCATCCAATACAGTGAAAAATATTCTTTTTTTCACGCCATAGTCTTTCAAACAAAATATTCCTGAATTTTCATCATTAGGTTTTAAGTCTGTCAATATCACCTTTAATGAAGTTACTATTATAGATATTAATTGGTTTTTTGATTTTATTCTTGCTTTAACCATCTTATCTAAGCCTTCAAAATTTGTTACTTTGTAATAGTCCCTAAGCAAAGCTTAAACCTCCAACATAGACTGAACTAATTTTTCTAGTGTATTAAAATCTGTAGTATGGACATTAAGTGCGCCAATTGCTAATTGTATTCGATTTTGATCATTATAATCGAGGCTTAACTTTTCAAAAATTTCATGTAAAACCTCATATTGAGACTTTTTAGGCTTTTTAATATCACTTAATAACCTTTTTTGAAGTGCTTTTTCTTCTTCGGTTGGTTCAAAAGTATTTATTGCATTCTCATCTTTAATAGTCTTTAACCCTCTATTAAAGATATCAATAACTTCTTGATTATTTTCTTCTTGAATTATCAAATACGAAGTCAAAAACGATCTTGTTAAAGCCATATACAATGTGTTTCGTTGAGCAAATTTGCGCGTAATTCGATGGTTAGCAACACATATTACAAATGGAAATTCTAGTCCCTTTATATTATTCTTATTTGAAATAGTTACTTTATCTTTTTCAATTTTTTTGTCCTTATAAGTTACACTTGAATTCCAGTTGAATTTTTCATAAATATCTACTTGAAGATGTGTAATAAAATCATAGTCAGATCTCGAAAGTCTTTCATTTGTGAAAATAATAGCTATGTCATCTGGCCGTACATCAGAATGTGTATCAGCAATCTCTGAAATTGTATTAGTAATACTGTTCATAATATCTGATGTCTGAATAATTCTTGTGTGTTCTAATCCTTCCATTTCTAGCTCTTGAAACCTTAAAATAGCTTCTCTTGATAATTTATAATTTCTTCCTTTGTTATAAGTTAGGTAGCCACATGCATCCCATCCATTTTTTTCTAACCAAGTAATTGTAGGAGTCTCAAATAACCCCATGCCAACCGAGTGGGCAAACATTAAATTTTTCGGGTGTGTTCTATATACTTTATTTAAGGAGAAATCTGGTTCAGATGCCAACTCTTGCATTTCAAAAATGTCTTGAAAAATGTCTCCTGCTAAATAAAGAGTTTTTGAAGTTGCCTTTTTACATAACTCAATAAATTCAGTAGGGAAATCTTGCGCCTCATCTATTAAGATATAATCAAAATAAGGCGTTATTTCCGTACCGTTTTCTTCCAATTCAATTAAGTAGCTTAAACTTTTTTCACATGCCCGTTGAAAGGAACCCTCTCCCGCAGTATAATAAGGTAATTTATAAGTACTACATATTAAACTATACAATCCTAAATTATCTTGATATTTTTGAGAACCCCACCCGTGAAACACCCATAACCTTTCGTTCCATCTAATTTGTTCATCCACTTTCATAAAATCAAAAAATTCAGGTACACGGGATTTTAATTTATTTGCAAGTGCAATATTATGACATGTAAAAGCTATCTTATTTGTGTCATTTTCTGTATAAAGTTCTTTTAATCGGTGTAATAATAACTCTGTCTTCCCTGTGCCAGCTAAACCTTGAATTTTAACAATATCTTGATGTAATTCTTCATAAATAAATCTCGTCTGGTCACCGTCAAATAATACTATCTTTTGCCTAATTTTTTCTAATAAAGTTTCTGGAACCTCATTACCGACTGAACTAATATCATTTATACTACCAGTAATTAAAGAAATTATTAAATCGACTTTTCTTTTATCTTCGGGTTGTACATATTTTAATGAATCAAAGAACTGAGAAATCAGATCTACAGAAGTTAATGATTCTAGCTCACTGAAATTATACTCACTCAAATACTTTTTCCATTTGCTTGGTCGTCCAATTACATTATTATATTTAAATTTCTTACCTAAATATCCTATATCTTCTATTAAATATTCAACAGTCTCTTCGAATTCTTCAGAATCCTTTGAATTATCAAGACTTATTATACTTATATTATGATATGGACTTAAAATTAACATAAGGTTACTGGTATCGTAATCCGTTTCTCTTTCCATTAAAGGCCTGTCTAAAATATATATTTGAAACTGATTTTCCACAGCATATGTACTTAAATTACTAATAAAACCCTTAACCTTTTTATCATCATTTTCTATGTTTTTATAAAAAAAACTACTCACTTTATTCATGTGATGACCCTCACTTTTTATTTTAAATACACACAAATATTATAAACAACTCTTCTTTTTCCTCTAATCAATATTATGTACGGCTTAATTATAAGAAAATACTTCTTATTTTATTATTTTTGAAATAAATAAATTAATTTTCCCTTAATTTAAATTTAAAAATCGTTTTAGTAAACAATAAAATTAGTATAACATTTATAAATTAAAATAAATATGACATAGACTGTTTAATTAAAAAGCAGAGGTATTGTTTAACTTTCACTTAATTAATGCTTAATCTATCGGTCAATCCCCAAAAAAAGAAATAGAACATGGGCATAAGGAAATTCTATAATTTTTATACATACTTCGACAAATAAATACTATTATCTCCCTAATTTTTGGAAAATAGAATATTCAGCAGTAATGGTATATCCAAAAATACCATCAGGATACGTTTTCATTCTTCTTTCAAACCCCAAAAAAATCCGTCCAACTATTCTGAACGGCTTCATAGCCCAGTGATTTCTTTCTTTTTAGCACAAAACTCTTCTTGTGTTAACACACCCATATCAACCAGTTCTTTTGGAAGTTTGGGGTCTGACCCCCGGTACATTAATGCTTTATCATACTAAGGGTCTGACCCAAATATTCTTAAGAGGGATTGTTGTCTAGCTAATCTTTACTACAAGTCATAACTTGCCAGTTCTCTCTGCTCCGCTGACTCCTTTCGATACTCGTCTGAAATTTCCTTAAGTGTTTGCGACAATTTTGGATAATCTATCCTTAATGCTCTCGCGTATTCTTCATATCGAATCGCAATTTCTTGCTCAGCCTTACCTTCTGTTCCAAAGTAAGCACCTCTTTGATAAATTGTTCCTAGGTAAAATCCTCGCTTTAAGTCTTCAGAATAATGTAACTCAAAGACTTCCCGAACTGCTTCCATTGGAAAGATATCATCCTCTCCTTTTGGGGAGTACGCAAATGACTTTCCGAGTGTTTGTCTGCCTATATCTCCTCGTTTTTTAGTGTCAATTTGTTTAAGGTATTCTTCCGTATAGCTCGTTAGTTCATGTACATTTATACTTCCACGATCATCAAGACATGGGCAAAATTCTAATTGAAATAATATATTCCATGCTTGTCTACTAAAACTTTGCTCTTCCTCACTTCGGTCATCGGTTACTTCTTCTTGATCGGAATCTTTGTAAGCAGAAGAGACTAATAGTGCAAGTGAGCTTGGATTCATTTGTAATTCTCTTTTCAAATAGTTTGGTTGGATTCTATTAACTAATACGTTGAAAAATCCCCACTCCAACTTACAAACTCGTGTATAAAATAACTCGTTCAAATTTTCCTCTTCATATATTTTCTTAAATGATTGAACAATATAATGTATATCAAAATGCGCGATTTTATAGTTGATGCCAGGGTTATACATTAAGTGCTCTAATGCAAGGATATGCTTGTCGACATCCTCCTTAAATGCTCGATGAAGCATTTGAAAGGCATTATGAAAATTTTGATAGGTCAATAGTTTATCGAATACAATATCCTGAGTTGTTTTTTCCTTTATTTCTCTATGGTAAGTAAATGCTTTCCAATACCCATCTATTACTTGTCGGCGAAAGGAGGATAAGTATTCCAATAATTCATCATTCACCCTAGCTACACTTAACAGACTAACCGTTATTTCAGTATTCAACTCTATTCTTCCTAGTAAATCCTTCACTGCATGTAGGCCCTTAACTTCATAGATGGTAGATATATACGCGATAAGGACATCTATTTTCCCTGATACAATTACCTCTTCTACAAATGTTAAGTCTATCTGGTAATCAAGAATATCAGCTGCCATGATCGATCCAATCGCTCTTAATCCCATAACTGCTGTCGGATCATCAAGGTTAGATAGAAATAAGGATAAGCTAAAATCAGGGTCTTTCATCAGTTTCTTTATTGCTTGTACCCGTTCTTGCTCTAACTGTCTCTGCTGTTTTTGAAAATCATTATTAAAATCTTTATCTTTTTTATATGGCTCAGGATGTAAGTCTTTACGTTGATCCGTTTTAAAAAGGTAAAGATAGTCAAAACTAGCTTGTTGAAATACGATCTTGTCAAAGATCTCACGTTCGATAATGTCAACATACTTCTCATCTAGACTCCATTCAGCATCGATAAAATAACGATGATTATGAATTAAATCGCGAACTGTTTCTTTCAGTAAGTACTTATCCTGATCAGATTCTGAATTATTAATAGCTTGTTGCACACCAAGAATAACTTCTTTTTCTAAACCTAACTCAAAGAAAAAGCATTTTTCAAAAATAACGGCCCACCTCTTTAAGTTTCCTGCGGCTTCACGAAAAGCAAACTGCATATAGGATTTGTACGTATGTCCGACTTCACTCTGGTATTTCAATTCGTACATCTGGTTATATTTTCTGTAGTGTGGTCTAGACATACTCATAGCAGTTTGCCCTGGTGATCGATCAGGTATCAACTCCTCTAGTAGCTTCCAACCGATAGTACTAGTTTTAACAATATGATCTGTCAGCTTAATCTTTTCATTTATGGAAATGTTAATATCATGATACCAAGCAAGTAAGGCACGACTTAATGTCTCAAAAGGACTGTTCGTTATTGGATAGTTAATTTCCCGCTCAGAAAACTTTGCTAAAACACGTACCGCACGTGGAACAAAATCTTCTAAGCATAGTAATTTCTCCAATCCCCATAGAACTTCCGTATAATAGTTTCTTGCTCCAAACCCATCACTAGTTTGTTCGAAAAGCTGCCAAATTTGTGAGTCTTGTTTTTCTACTTCTCTTTCTAGCACGGAAAGAAATACTTCTGGAGAGGCTTCTGCAATGTTTGATAACGATTCCGAAATAGCAAACCATTCTTTCTCTGAATTGATGTTTCTAAACACTTCTACCAACAGATCATCTACCCACGATTGCGTAGAGAGAATGTTGAAGTTATTATCAATACCGTTCATATTAGCTATCATAATCAAAGTCCTGATTAGTCCTTCTTTAATCGTATCTGAATGTTTTGATCTTTTATTAAATATACTTGCTTGAAAATGGTCCTCTATTGGTAAATCAAATTTTGGAGGAACATCTATTAACAGGTCTTGTACTAGTTGTCTAAACCTACTCATATGTTCATCTGTTATATGTTTAAATAGAATTTCCCACGCTTCTTCCACGTTTGCTAGCTTGTATATTGTTGTACCAAAGTTTGTATATTTCAATAAGTACGGATCTTCCCCACCAATCACAGCTGCTAGCTTAGACATATACTCCCTGTCATGCACTCCAGTTATTCGACAAACTACAGCAAGATCAACTTTTGAGTCCGTCCAGCTCCCAACCATCAAGGCAGGAATAAATACTTCCACGTCATGTGCATGCCATTTAGGTAATCCCATTTTTCCTTTAAATACAATTCTTTTAAAAGTAGTGAAAAGTCCACTAGATTTCTCAATAATCTCATTTGCTCTCCGTACATCATTTATTTCTTCCCGCAACTGCTCCCGCATGTTCCGGATTATCCTTTTTTTTCAACTCTATCGGAGACCTATTCCCCACATAATCCTCTTCGCTATATGCGATGATATTCGTGTTATTAGGGATAATATCAACTTCTGCTGCACTAAAATTAGGAATAAGAATCTTGCCCTGACATTTGCCTTTAAGTGTATTCCAATCATCAATAGACTCAACTATATATGTTTGTTGAGCACGATGCCGTTCTACATATTTCAAAATGTATATTACGTATAATACAACTTCTTCTCTCGTCTTTCCTTTCACATAGATAACATCCTGTGACAGTTGTTCCAAGAAGGACTCTTCAAAACTCTTTTCTTTATAATTGAAAAATTTTAAACTAATAGCTGGTTCAGTCTTATCCCTTAATGACTGTTCCATCTCATCGATCGTTTTGTACAAGTCCCCGTAAGACTTCATGAATTGAAGGAGTTCATTTAATTTGTTTTCAGTACCTCCACTAGAATAGACAGAATAGAATTCCGATTCTACTATGACCTGGTTTTTAAATGCCTCATAAGTATTCCTGATTTCATTATGCATGGTTGTTTTGAAGTTTGGCACATCATCCATTTCAATTTCTATGATGGTGATTATATCTTCAATTAATTGAACCCAATAAACTTCTTTGTTAAATCGATTATCTTGATAGTCTTCCATTACAGACTTTTCCCGTTTGTAATCCCGTTCTTCTATCTCTTTTAGGTCATCTGCACTTTTGTTTGCAATTTTCCATTGAGCAAATAGTTTATTTGTGCCGGTTAGTTGCTTTTCTGTCACATGAAAGACTGCTAGTTTAGCCAAAATAAGATCAACAAATCGACAACGTTCCTGTACATTCATCGCGACTTGTTCTTTGTCACTCTTAGCTAATTGAAAAAACTTTTTTATCTGATCCGGTAAATTTGCACCTAACAAGGTTGCAGCAGTAGATGCAGTTGTTCCTAACACCGGAAATGCCGCTAAACTAGTAGCCGTTATTGTAACAGCTACCAACATGGTAACTCTGTCGACCGTTGGTGCCTTTCCATTTACATAGGCAATAGTTTGCTTTAAATTTGGATTGTTTGGTTGTTTTTCACTCATCAATCCTAGTAACCTCCTTAAAGATTTAATAGATAACTATTTTAAATGTAAAACCGGGATCAGGCCCCTAGAGATAATTTTTTCAGGTGCTTCAATTACAACACTTTTGTCCTCTTGTACCCACATGCAGACAAATCCCATCTTTTCTATCATTTTATTAACTCGTATGTATTCTTTCCTTATTCTTACAATGTCAGGGTTGGCTAAAACGAATAGTGTTTTATCATTATCAAATTCATTGGCATACTTCATTAATGTATGAATTTGTCTTGCTAAATGATTTACTATCTGACCGTGTTCAAATACTTCATCTTCTTCAGCAGCGTTCTACTGTGAACCCTTTGATTCTACTAGGATGGTATATTCTCCTTTCCACGCCTTAACATCTACACCTATTTGCCTACCCTTTAAAGGTTTATCACACTTGAAACCCTTTGAAGCTAAGTACTCTGCAACAGCAATGTTAACCGTATCTTCATTCATCACAAATGAGTCTGGGTTCTTTTGAGAACTATTTTTAATAGGCATAGAATCTACTCCCTTTTTTCATTTTCCAAGTCTTTATGTTTAATTAGAGAATGCTTTTCCTTCGTATAATCGATGCTGTGAGAACATCGAATAATTTAATCTATAACAAACTTCGACACTTTTTGTTAAAATCCTCCATATAATAATTATCTTGAATTGATAAAAGTCATTGGGTCTTTCAATACTAAATACCAAATAGCTTGAAACGACCCTACTCACTTTCTCATATAATGATTTTTTATGGTGTCTCCCTTTTTAGGTTTTATTGATTGGTGAGTTTTCTCAGTGGTGCATCCAGCTCTACTAGGGCTTCCGGCAAAAAACATGTATCCGGGACAGTTTCTCATTTTTAACAGCCTTTACCATAAAAAGAAAAACCCCTTCCGTGCAAACGCACGAAAAAGGCTCCCCATCACAATTATTCCACCTTTTTCCTCAACTTTCTCCTCCGTCACCAACTTCAACGGCAACTTATCAACCCTCTTATCCACCACACATCTGTCCCAGCATGAACGGCCAACTGACCAATCTTCTCAGGCTGCTGAGCAACAGTCGCAGACAATGCCATTTCATCGTTATGAACGAATACAGCTTTGATTTATTCCCCTGAATCAGGTTTTCCATTGTACTCAATCCTTTACGACCATTTGGAAGAAGGATGAGACGCCGAGCAGGTTCAGATCGTTGTTTAATGTCCCGATGATGAGTGCACCGATCAGTTTTCCGATAAATTCAAGGTCAGACCCCCAGCTCAATAACACTTCACCGTACCGAGGGTTTGACCCCAATATCTCCAAAAACCACTAAAAGAGACAAAGCGGCAGCCTTATCCCTGTTTAACACTATTCGCAGTGAACCTAACACACTCTCTCACCATATATGTGCCAGCTCCCCTGCGGTTCTTATATAAGCACGCAATAATGCTCCACTCGGCTCTTTTAACTCCTGCTCTACTATTTGATTCACCTTAGAAAAGTGGTCCAAAAATTGTTACGCCAGCTCTTGTTCCTCCGTGTCACTTTTCAATGAAACGATAGCGCGCAAAATTTGAGCCATCCACTAATTATCAAAATAACGGTACTTACCTGTATTCCAAGTCGTTTTTTGAGGGGATTTTTCATTGACATAGTACTTCCAAAAAGGCATCTGTTTCGATTCCTCATCTGTAAGTTGGAGTCTGTAATGGGAATGGGCAGGAATATTTCCATCTTCACAAAGTTTACCGATGAAATGATCCTTCACCATATAGACACCTAATATCCGTCTATCTTTTTCAAGCATGCCGCAAAAAACAGGGTCAGACCCTCGGTGCTTCACCGCAACGAAGGTCTGACCCCTATATCCCAGAGTTTCTTCCTTTTCTGAAGTACTGAGATTTAAACGCCCCGCTTTTCATTTATTAAAATAACATGTCAGAGGTATGCCATAAGTTTCTTTAAGGTATGAATCAGTTGCCAAAATAATTTGTTTCATTGAATCTGTGATTTTTATAATCGAGACCCCCGGCTGAACAATGGATATTTCAAATTCTGTTTCAAATCCAGATTTCACCATCTTTTTCAACATATGCAGCGTTTGTAGGTCTCCCTTCTCAAACCTGGTTTCACCGTATTTTTTTCGCCTTATACTTTCTCGTTCAATCATCCGTTGAACAATTTGTAAGACATTATCATTCCACATAATTGATTTCTCAGCTTGACCACACACTTCATATAAGTCACTCACACGGCCTCCAGGAAGTTTTTCGGCAGAATATTTACAATGATACAAATGAAATATAACCTTTTGATTTTTATCATCTATTTTCACCGAAACCACATCTGCAATTTCTCCAGCTCCATCATCATCAAAAATGATATCTGATTCTTGATCTACAATTTTATGTATCGTAGCGTATTGAATCGAATCAGTCTTTCTCCCTCTTCCTTGAGATTCAGATTTTATATTAACCTTTAATTTCTGCCAATCTATATCAATGAAAGAGCCTTGTGGCAATTCAATGCCACTTTTTGGTTTAATTACCGTTTGTAAATTCTCTTGTACTACTACAACGGTGCCATCGTTTTGAATAAACGAAACTTCCGGTGATTGTTCGTGAAGAAATTCTGTAATTTTAACGGTTCCTTTACTGGACTTAACTAATAACTCTTCACCTTCGATTTGTTTAAAATTATATGAAGTCTCATTAATTATCTGCTCAAAGACAAATTTCCTTTCATTTATCCACAATTCAAAGCGAAGATTGTCATTCACTATACTTGGATTCTTTAAAACTGTTTGAAAGAACGGAAAATCTTTTTGCTCTTTTGAAATATATAACTGTCTATTAGAAGAGTTGGATACTTCAATTATTTCTGGCAATAAAATTTTATAAGGGATTCCTTTTGGAAATTTCCTAATTACTTCTAAAGCAAGAGAATTACTTAATATATTATTTGTATTAATATTCTCATCCATGATTTTTTTTCCTACTTTTTGACACCAATCTGTCCAAAATTTTATTCGCTCTACCCAACGCATCCAAATTTTACCCTTATATGAACAACCAATACTTATTCGTTCTCCATTTTGATAGCCATAACCAAATAAATTAGACTTTGTAGAACCCGATGCTACAGCCTCACTAATTCCTGTCTTAATATCAGCACCAGCAAACATTCTAAAGCTGATTCTCCCACTAGGTTTTTGCTTTAATCCTAAGGTTCCAATCATTAATCGATTAATTCCATCTAAGCTTCGATAGACTGAATCTCCCTTGATTGCTGACGCTTCTGAAAACATACTATCTACGAGACGGTTCCCTTTTCCTGCATCGGTCTCGTTTATGTGAACGATTCTATTACCCTTATCAAAGAACAACACAAAGAAATCATAATCATATTCCACTATATTTTTTTGATCTGACCAGGGAACCTTTGTTTCAATTTCCTCAATGAAAACAAAAACAGAATCCTCTTCGTTTATCAAGGTTGTAGTTCTATCTGGGTCCAATACTTGTTTCCATCCATTTACTAAAACTCTTTTTGAAGGATGTAGGAACATCCTAGTACTTACTTTCATTTTTAGTTGGGATAGATCTATCTCTTTTATATGGCCTTTTTCAAACTTATTAATAAATTCACCAAGCTCAACTTCCCTGTCTATAGCTTTATTGGAATGGATATTAAGAAGTTGATTCCAATCTGCATCTTGTTGATACAACTCTTCAATCGCTTCCTTCAAATCGTCCATTGCAACATTCGTAATAAGCTTTGCATTCCCCAACTTGTTGCCACTTGTTCTAGCAAATCGTCCAATAAATTGTAGTGTAATTGGAAGCGACTTATATTTGTCATGAATCGCTGCAATTTTCAATGTTGGAATATCTATTCCTTCCCCAAACATATCTACACATACCACAATTTTTGCTATTCCATCTTTAACTTGCTGCAAGTATTTTTTCCTCTGGGAAAGGCCAATGCCCGTGTGAATGACAACTGGATTATACTCTTTATATTGAGAGTAAATTTTTTCATACAATTCATCAGCCCGTTTTCGGCTGCTTGCTCTTGCTAAAAGTACATGCTCAAGATCTTGATTCAGATCTTCACTTAATTTCTGAATAGCTATTCTTGCAATTTCTTCATCAGACTTTCGTTCGTCAAATTCTTGTATTGGATAAAAATCTATCGGTTTGAAATAACCAGACTTTTGAGCCAATGACAAGCCATAATTAAAAATTATTTTACCATCTACCTTTTTTCCATCATTTCTATAAGGAGTGGCAGTAAATTGGAGAATTTTTTTCCCTAAAAATCTTTCCCTTACTGTACTCCAATCAGGAGCTGCTAGGTGATGAGCTTCATCAAATATAACAACTTCTACCTTCTCAATGAGTGTATCCAAAACAGCAGAAGGCATATTTTTAATCATACCGGGAGTTGAAACCACTATATTAGCATCTTCAATAGCATTAATCAGTGTTTTTTCATCCTCATTCCCTACTTTTGACTTATAAAGAAAAGTCGTTGGGTAAATAAGCTCATCCGAAATCATATTTAATTTAGGAAGTATACCAAAATGTCTCGCTCCTTCAAAAATTTGTTCCCTTAAAAGATTAGAGGGTACAATGATAAGAGTTGAAGCTATTCTTTCGGAAATAATCGTAGCATACATCGTTTCAGACTTCCCTGTTCCAGTTGGTAAGACAATTGTTGCTGGAGAACTTGATGTAGCCCAATGTGCACGAATTGCAGACAATGCTCCAAATTGAGGTAAGCGTAATCCAATTTCATCTTTATTTCGAGACACTCTCTCATGATATGACATTTTCCAACTATTTATGATTTCTTCTTGGTTGAATATTTTATCTTCTTCATTTATACATCGACTAAACTTATTGTCACGACCAATTGTTGAAATTATATTTTTATATTTTCCCAAACAACCACTTCTCCCTGTTATTAAATTACAATTTTATAATTATATTGTAACAGAAGTTAAATAGTGTAAATTAGTTTTTATATACTTTTTTCAAACCAATATAGCAATAATAATTAGATTCCAAGAGCTATTTAATTCTCGAATTGGACCAATTACTAAAAATGAGGGATCCCCTGTACACAATTGATGATATTGGTTTTGATTCTCCTCTTCACTTCACCTAGTAGAAAATACTCTCTTCCAAGTGCTCGAACCATAACTCCTCCGTATAAACTTCTCAAACATCAGGATTACATCCATTCTGCCAATGAAATCTCCAATCAGCACCTCCACCCTATCAACATCCTTAGCGTCGCTATGTTGGTGGTGTTCTCTAATATCTATCCTTTCTCTAAGTTCTTAAGTCAGTTTGCATGTTATTTCCGTACCCGATTCACATGCTTTTCGCCGCACGAAGACATTCCGGAATCAGCCTTATCATTAAGCTGGATAATCCCAGAATCATCACATCACTTATTTCCAGACATCCCCATACAATAGAAATATTCATCACAAACGAAATCATTCTTCAGCTTAAATATATTTACACCCCCATACTAATACTCCTAAGACTCAAGCCGCATACAATAAGGTCTCATTCTCACTTTAAAATTCAGGGCCTCTCGAAACTTCGTTATCGACCGAATATATAGCCTTTTACCAAGCACCACACACCCTAAATGAACTCCCCCCTCATACTTGGCATTCAACAGAATCCATCCATACAGGTGAAGACCCTTTAGGTGATAAAATTTATCCCAATCGAATTTCCATTGATTTATTTTTCTACATCTACTCATTTGATTCACTCCTGCTTCAATATGTATTCAACCTTTATATAGTGATATACACTAAGGAAGGATACCCTTAGGAGAATTTTCTATTTTCAATATGTTGTAAGTAAATTAGAGGAAGGCTAAATGCTAGAAGTGGTAGAAAATATTCATACAGAACATGTTCTACTCATGTATAATTATTGGAGGAGAAAATGGAGAGCAGGTTTGTTATCTTAAAGATGAATATTGCTATTGGCTTAATCAGGGTCAGACCCCAACTCATTTGGATCAAACGCAAACAAGAAAAGTTAAATTCTTTTCTCCACTACTTTTATCAATAAAGAAAAAAACCTCATTCGTACAAATGCCCGAATGAGGTTTACCACCACAATTTATTCTGATCAGTCTTCTATATTCTCCTCCGTCACCAACTTCAACGGAACCAGAATCTTCTTCCTCACTTTCTTCCCCGTCAACACATCAGTTCCAGCCTGAACGGTCAACGAACCAATCTTCTCAGGTTGCTGTGCGACAGTCGCAGACAGGTTACCATTACGAATGCTAGTCATCGCATCTTCATTTCCATCAAATCCAACGACTAATGCGTCACGTCCGGAACTCTGAATTGCCTGTAGTACTCCCCAGCCATTTCGCCGCCTATTTCGTTATCGGAGCTGACGAGTGTGACTACATCTCCTTTTTCCGCTGAGCGGTCAAGGGTGACGACGGGGATGCCCAGGCTGTTGGCGGACTGGACGGCTGTGGAGATGGCCGCTGAATCCGTTGGGTTGATGAGTAAGACGTTGACGCCCTGCTGGATGAGGTCTTCTACGTAATTGATCTATTTGGCGGCGTCGTTCTGTGCATCGACGACGACTTTCATGCCTTGTTTCTTTGCTTCTTCTTCTACACCGTTTTTCATGGAGACGAAGAATGGGTTATTCAGGGTTGAAACGGATAGTCCGATTTTGATGTCTTTAGGGTTGGTGCTTGTATTTGGCTTCGCCCATTCCGGCCGCTGCAGGGAGCAGGCGCCCAGAAATAGGATTGAGAAACTGATCAGTAATAGACATTTTTCTTCATATACCACGATCTCTGATTTAAATAGACTATTTAGCCAGAATTTGTGTCAGTCCTTAGCCCATTAATTCATCATCGTACCCTGCCCCCTGTCTAATCATCTAACTAAATGTGGTTTCTCCAATAGACTTCATTTAATTTAAAGGGACTTTCAATAAAACACTATAATTCCATTTACTACTATCTAATGTTAAATTAAATATAAGAAATAGAGATTAGAATGGAGTTGAAAGAAATGGTAATTCATTCAAAAGATTACCCAGATCAACACGAAAGAAATCGTGCTGACTATCCAGAGCAACATTAAATAAACCTCAATAGTAAAACAGGGTCAAACTCCAAATACACATTCCTTTACTCAACATAGGATTTGACCCCTCATCCCCCAACCGGCACAAAAACCCTAAACACACCAACAAACTTCATATCCTTCCCCATAAACTCCGTCGTATGAACAGTAAAAAATACATATTCAGTATACTCTGAGTTACTTATAATCATCTTCTCCCCTAACGCCTTCAGCGTCTCATTCTCTAAAGGTTGGTTCACCCCCATTCTTTCACTCATCTTCTCTAACAGCCACTCAGCATACATATCCTCTGTAGGCTTTGTCATGTACATGCTACTCATTAAAGCCACCATGACGGCAGCGCTGACGATCCACTTTTTCAACATAATTCCTCCCCTATAGAAACAGGCAGAATGCTCATCCTGCCTGTTCGTTAATACATATATGATGAAAGAAGCCGGGAAATGTATTGAATCTTGCCAACATCCCCCTCTTACATTTTGCTCTGTATCTATCTCATGTTAATGACAACCTTCTCCACTTCCCTACTGCACTGTACAGAACAGGTATGAAGACAAGGGTGAGCAGTGTACTGGTAGTCAGTCCGCCAATGACGGTGATGGCGAGCCCTTTCGATATCACACCTGAAGTGGATGTGGATAAAGCCAGCGGGACGAGTGCCAGGATCGTAGCAAGTGCCGTCATGAGAATGGGGCGGAAGCGTGTGGTACAGGCTTCCATCACTGCATGCTCTAAGGCCATTCCGCTGATGCGATTGGCTTCTACGCGGTCCAGCATGACTACCGCATTGGTGACGACGATCCCGATTAGCATCAGCATCCCGATCATGCCGCTCATGGATAGGGTTTCACCTGTGATCAGGAGGGCACCCAGGGAGCCGATTGGGACAAAGATCAATGATGACAGGATCACAAATGGGGTAATGACTCCTCCGTATGTGATGGTGAGGGTTAAGAACACGAGTCCTACAGCGATCATCATGGCCTGACCAAGGTCACGGAAGCCTTCTGTCATCATGTCTTGTCCGCCACCTACAACCCATTCGACTTCTTCTGAGATGGGAAGGGAGGCCACATCTTTTTCTACTTGTTCTGTGACGGCGCCAACTTCCTCACTGACACTTTCGGCTGATAATGTGTAGGCAAGTTTGCCGTCTTGATGCTGAATACTTGCTGGAATGAACTGTTCCTCGATGGTTGCGAGTTCGATTAATGGTTTTGGTCCCTGGGGTGTGAGGATCTCGGTATTTTCCAGTTCTTCTTTGTCAGAGATGAGCTCGTTATAGGTTACCACTACCTCTAGCTCTTTGCTGTCAACCTCCATGGTTCCTGCTGACAGTTCATTCATTTTTTCCTTTAGCTGCTGGTGAATGCTGTATTGATTCACGCCTAGTTCAACGGCTTCGTCTGTTAGTTCCAATTTGTATTTCGTTTGAAGTTTTTGTGCAGAGCTGGACACATCCGTTAGTTGGTCATGTTCACGCAGTGCACCTTCCACCTGGTCGGCTGCATCGAGAAGTGCTTCAACATTTTCCCCGTAGAGGGTGATATCGATGGTTTTTCCAGATGGGGGTCCTTCCTGCTGTACTTCCTGCATGCGAACGGTGCTGTCTTGGTATGATGCTGAGACCAGTTCGGTTATGTCTTCTTCCAGGGCTTTTCGTTCCGTTGTTACGGTGTACCCATCTTTAAGTTGAATAAATATGGTGGCTTTATAATCAGCCGATGCTTTTTGCTTTAATTGATTCGTGTTATTAACGGATCCGACAGAGCCTTGAACGTACTCTACAGACGCTTCTTCCATGAGCATGTCTTCTACATCTTCGGCAAGACTATTGGTTTCTTCAAGGGTTGTGGACACTGGAAGTTCAATGTCTGCCTCTACTGCACTTGCCGGACCACTTGGCAGAAAGGACTTGCCGATCATCGGTACCAGGAAGAGGGCTCCGGCCAATAATACTGCAGCACTTACCATGACGGTCTTTTTATGGTTCAGTGACCCTTTTAATAACCGGTGGTATGCTTTTTGAATCCACCCCTGCTTCTCTTCATGGCGTCCTTCTTTTAAAAGGGCCAGTGCCAATACCGGGATGAGGATGAATGCGACAAGGAGGGAGAGAACAATGGATGTCACCACGGCAATGGAGAACGGTTTAAAGAACTCTCCTACAATTCCTCCTACAAACGCCAACGGAAGAAACACTACTACGGTTGCCACCGTTGACGACGTGACCGCTCCGATGACTTCTTTGGTAGCGTTCAGAATGAGCTCCCGTTTTGACAGCTCTTTTTTCTTCTGCATCCACTGGAACATGTTCTCGATGACGACAATACTATCGTCGACAATACGGCCGATGGCCACTGCCATCCCGCCAAGCGTCATGATGTTTAAGGAGTATCCCAAATAGTCAAGAACGGCAATGGTCCCTAAGATTGAAATCGGCAACGATAGTATGGCAATGAACGTGGCCCGGAAATTCCTTAAAAACAACAGAATGATCATGATGGTAAATAGCGCACCGAATCCGCCTTCCTTTAATAGGGAGTTCACGGATTTCTCTACCTCTTTCCCTTGATCAGTGATGGTGTATACTTCATAGTCATACGAATCATTGAAGTCTTTCACCTCTTCTTTTACAAGCTCAACCACCTCAGCTGTATTGGCATCCTGTGTTTTCGTTACATTTAACAAAAGGGCCGGTTTTCCATTATACCGGGTGATGCTGTTCTGTTCGCCCACCTCTTTGATTTCAGCCACATCACTTAAAGAAATAAACGTTGATTGCTGAGGCTGGGGCTGGTTCCCTTGCTGAGGGACAGGGATTTGCATCTTCTTCATCTCTTCAACGCTGGAAATGTCCCCTTCTATACTAACGGGGATCTTCCCTTCATCTTCCAGACTTCCAAGCGGCAGCACGTGGTTTTTCTCGTTTAACGCATTGATGATGCTTGTCACGGTTACCCCGTTCTCCGCTACTTTTTCTTCGTCCACTTCGATGACCAGCTTGGTAGTGGACGTTCCTGAGACTGTTACGTCACTCACACCTGCAATCGTTTGAAGCTGCGGTACAAGGCTATCCGTTACATCACCTTGTAGCGCTGATAATTCATCATCGGCAAAGGCAATTTGATAAATAGGCTTTGCACTGGCTGATAACCGTTTATACGTAAGAGTCGCATCTTCCGGTAGCGAAAGCTTACTGATGGCGGATTGAATGTCACGTTCCCGTTCATCCATGTCTTCACCGAAGTCATAGCTTACTTGAATCATGGTGCTGTTTGCCCCTGTTGTACTCGTTAATTCTTCATAAGGGGCCAGTTGTTCAACTGCTTCCTCGATTGGCAGCGTGATATCCTTCTCCACTTCTTCGGAGGAATGGTTCGGATAACTCGCTTGTATCAGAAGGGTTGGAACCTCCACGTCTGGGTAGGTTTCCAACTTTATCGTATTCGTCGATAGTAAACCTGCTTGCCACCACCAGGACGGTTAACACAAGGATGGCAACACTGTTTTTTAAGCTGAAATCAATCCATTTTTTCATCTTCCGCATGTCTCCTTTCGTCTATGATTAGACTATAAAAGAGAAATGTGTTCTGAATATGACCAAGCAACATACACACTTGTCCTTCAGATACTCATGTGTAAAATAAAAAAACAACCATTCCAACTGGGAACGGCTGCTCATGGATTTCGTTATATTTTCGTCGTTTCAAGATTTTTCAATATGAACTGTTCTAGTATTTGATTATAAATCTCTTCAAATTTAGCGGCAGACTGAAGAAAAAGATTCAAAATAAAGAGCTTACTTTCTTCTGAAACACCCCGTTAATTTAATAGCCTTATTAAAGTTCAATGTTGATAGAGCGTAGAAAAGCAACTTCCTATTTTATGGAGGTTATGACTTTGTTTATTCTCCCTAATATATATTTTCTGCGTCACAACGTAATTTATAAAAAACCTGAACTAATGTTTGTTGTTCAGATATAGATTCTTCCATTTTTCGTAAAGTTCTTTTCCCAACACGGCGGTCCAGAGTACACAATATTTTTATTAACAAATTATTCGACTTTAGGGATTCTTCAATTGGTGAATTAAAATATTCTTCCAAAGCAGAAAACCTGCAGCCTATCTACTACCTTAGCGTCTCTAGTGGCAGTGGTTTTGATGTTGTAATATAGAAGGTTTACAAGAAAATAAAGCATTCACAGATAGCCAAGAAAAACTGAAACCTCTTTACCAAGAATACAAATCAAAAATTGAATATAAACTAATACAGCATAATGATTATCTTAAAGAACAGTTATGACAGCTCTACCTAACTGATCGTGTGCTTTTCGATAATTAATCACGATATGTGGTATTACAATGGGAAGAAGATTGATGAGTATTCCCATTCGCGGATTCAGCGTTCGGTTAAGCGGTTGGAGGCGTGCGGCTGGTTGAAGGCGGAGAAGTATGAGCGGTATTGTAGAAATCCTCTTCCAATGAAGGAATCAATAATAACTAATAGAAACATACAAACCAATACACTTAATAAAATTCTTATTATGACGGTTAAGATTTAGATGTCTTATCTTATTTATGTCAGAAATGATTGCCTTCTTTCATTTTTCTCATATACTTGTCCAATCCAACCCTCTATTCATTCATATAATAGAATAAGAAATTTTTTATCATTCTATTATGTTAGGAGGGATTCAAAGTGCCAAACGCACCTGAACTTTCACCACCATGGGTGATTTATTTTAATCAATTGAAATACTCAATTGGGGCTGATCCCCTCGTGGAGGTGGGGCCATTGATCCCGGTTCAAGACCAGTACCTTGCATTGGTGATCGTGAACGATTATGACAAAGCACAGGCTCTGGCTACTCTTCTTACCCCATCACAAAATTTTGGAAATGTTACGTTATCTGTCGTCGTTATTTATAATCAAGAAATTGTGTCTCCTACACCTTGCCCATTGGATGCTTTTGAAGTCGCACACCTTGTAAAAGCTGCCTTGGAAGGAAACGCCTATTTTCAAAATATAGTCGTGCAACCGCAATTTCCTGGGAGTATGGATGCTGTCTATCCTATTTTTGCAGCGGAGGTTATTCAATTCTATGCTGATGACATCTCCAATTACTGTAATACATTCACTGGAGTTGCTTCCCAAGTATTCCAAGAGGTCATGATCGACGCGCTATGCAGAGTACAAATATTATATTCAACGAGTTGCAGTGAAGAAAATAATGATCAATGACGCGAAGTACCATTCGGAGATTTTGTTAAATCGTTGTTTTGCATAGATATTGTAGACAATATTTTTTTAAGAACACTCTTATGATGAGGAGTGTTCTTCTGTTTTTGTGCGAGAATTTTAATGAGCACAGTTCCAGTTTGCTACTCTATTTGATTTCCTGAGCCCGGGAAACCGGACAATGTCTCCATTTAATAAATAGGATTACTTTATTATGTTTCGATTTTTCCTTTTAAACACTTTATTTCATTCTATCACCGTACATACGTTATGTCTGAATGTTCTAAGCATCGGTAAGTTGTTGTGACCAGTAGAGCCTATGTAATATGAAGCTTTAAAATCTTTTTTTAGTATCTCTAGTGCTTGTTGGTGGAGAAGTTTACTTTTTCCTTTCCCTCTCTCACTTGGAATGATCCCAAAATAAAAGATCCTTCCCTCATCTGAAGTCCCTGGTTCAATATGAGGCATCAAGACTCCGATTGGAACCTCATTTTCATAAGCAACCATACAAGATTTCTTATAGGTAGGACCTAGTTCCACCTCTACGCTTCGCATATGTTCATCAATATTTAGCGAAGATAGTACATTTAATGATTCTTTCATGGAAGCTTCCCAAATCCTTTTAAACTCTGGTATCGAAAGATCATACAAACTCTTTAACGAGAAACCATATTCAATAGTTGATGATTCATCAAGAACCTTGTGAACAGTGACGTTTTCATCATGTAATGTAAACTCATAATCTGTTAAAAGAGATACAACCTCTTGGTTAATTTCACTATCAACAAGGATGTTTACGTTTTTACACGATTTTATAAATGGTTTCTCCATTATGCAGGGTATAAGTTCAATTAGTTCGGGATTTGTCAGGCTTGTTGTATTTTCAATCGTGATAAAGTTTTCACCTTTTACCATTTTCAATCTTGCCATTAAATCAGTTATGTTAAGTGACTCTTTTCTCCCCATGCAACACACCTCTCTTAGATCACAAATTTTGAATGATGGGACTGCAGTAATAATAACCATCCTACTCTACCAATTATTTCAAATAAATATATTTTTAACAATCGTTTATTCCTTCGGGGTGTCTTGGCCTTTCAATAAAAAGATGAGTCGCACAATGATCAAACTGTACATTGATCAGTATCTTGCTAAAGTCATCGAAGCCCTTGCACCCCCCTTTTTAATTGTTCCAAAAACCCCCTCCATCCCCGCCTATAACTGAACCTTTTTAATCTAAAATCAAAATTCACTTTCCATTATTTCGAATAATCCCAACTAAACAATATCTTCTTTCGTATTTACAGGAAAATGTTAGAATTATTCTTATAGAAAATGTCATTGTGCACAGTGGCTCTTGGAAAAGGGGCTAAATGACGTGAAATATTATTATCTGCTGTTACTGACGAGCCTTCTGTGGGGAGGCAATTTCATCGTGGGGAAACGCTCGTGGAGCACGCCTCCCCTGGAACGCTGACGATATTGAGGTGGGGCATTGCGGTCCTTTGCCTGTTGCCGATGGTCTGGTGGAAGGAAAGGAAGCTCATTCCACCGGTCCGGTCGATCCTGCCCCTCGCATTGATGGGGGTGACAGGGGTGGCCCTCTTTCAGGCGCTCCAATTCATGGCACTTGAGAAGACGTCTGCGACAAACGTCGGCTTGATTTCAACCCTGAACATGTTCTCGATTGCGGGAATCTCTTTTATTTTCTTAAAGGAAAAGATGAACGCCTATCAATTCCTATCCATGCTCATCTCCCTCTTTGGCGTGATGCTTGTGCTGTCCAAAGGAAATCTGGAGATGGTCTACTCCCTTCAGTTTAATGAAGGGGACCTATATATGCTCGCTGCGGTCGTCATGTGGGGATTCTATTCCGTGTGCAGTAAATGGGCGATGAAGACCGTCACACCGATGATGTCGATTCTTTATTCAGGGATATTCGGACTTCTTATCCTGCTTCCTTTTAATCTTCATGATTTCCGTGTGACCAATGTCGATGCTTCATTCGTGCAGTCGATCCTGTATACGGGTGTGATATCCACGGTTGTTTGCATGGTGCTTTGGAATGTCGGGGTGAATAAGCTGGGGCCTAGTACGTCGGGATTGTTTTTGAACTTTAATCCAGTCTTCACAGCTTTGTTGGCGTTTGTCTTTTTGGGTGAGAAGATGAATGGGTTACAGGGTGTTGGGAGTGTGATTGTTTTGGCGGGATGTGTGTTGTTTTCGTTATTCAAGAACAAACCACTCTTCTTCAAAGGAGTCCCTTCACACATGGTTTCAAATGAGCCTGTAAAGACTTCATAACAATGATCAGTGCCAAGTAATCTATTTTTCAGCCTAAATATCGCTAAAAACGCTCAGAGATGAAAAGACTCTGAGCGTTTTAGCACACTTCTTGCACCAATACGAACGTTTATTATTCAATAATTTCTCCACTTAAAAATTTCACCTTACAGTAAGGACATCGGTATATATCGTCCAGATCATTCTCCTTAATAATATAGAAATAAATAAAAAGGCTAGTGAAATCTTTCTATATTTCATGATGTCTCTAACTTTTTGCGGCATGGTACCACCCTTTAATACTTTACAGATAACAGTGCTAATAGTTCCGTTAATAGGTTACACTTGGTTGGCCTTTTCTTATTTCATTGATTTGTTTACTCATCTATCACATGATTTAAGGGTTGAAAAGTTTATCGATTTGAGTGGGGTCTTCTATGTGAATGAGGAGAATATCGAGGTGACGACACTCTGGCTGCTTCAAAATGTGTAAAAAATGGACTCGGGTATACCTCTCCATTTATGGTCGGATTAGCCGACACCTCCACTTTGTCACACTTCTTCAGTTGTAGGATTCCTGTTACCGTCGTCCCTAAACCATCAAAAGAAAACAAAGCTTTAGGAAGAATGTTTTGTCCTGCCAGTGCTACCTCATCATTTACATTGATGGTTAGGTTGACGACGAAGTCCTGAGGAGCAACATCCTTTCCAGGGAAAAATAATGTAGAGGCCGTAATTACATACACTCCACCATGTTCTGGGATAAATACAGAATTCTCTCGATCGTATTCATTGTTTAAATCAAAGACCACTTTAGGAAACTCCAGCTTCTGTCCTGTAAATCCAGTTACACTCTGAGATTCTTCAGATATCGCCCTGAATGCCGAACAAATATGCTCACAATGTCGTTTACTGCATTTTTTATCCATCATCAAATTCCTCCTTTCTTCCTTTTAGCTTTGAGAATATGAATATCCCCTTTCTTACCGTATATCCCCATACTATATAGTATTTGATAGAATTTATTATGTTTCAGCTATTGTCCTATCATTTTGCTGATTATTGCTCTAATCGGAACATATTTCGATACGAATAGTTGATTCATCTAATCAAAAAAACATTTTATAGCATATAAATACTAGAGACTTGAAATGACCAATAGATAGGTGATGAAATCGAATGTCAGAGTTAACATCAATAGAAAAGTTACTGTTGAATACAACCCCAGGTACCTTGATGAACCGTCTCATCATTAACGGAAGTGCCGTCGAAATCAGGAATTTCATATCATTTAATTCTAACGAGCGCGTAGCCATCTTCACCCCAACGACCGCTCCTGAATACCTGGTCGTGAATTCCCAATCAATCGAAGCCATTATCTATTGTCAGCCGGAACCGAATCAGGATCATGGGTGATGGTGGAGGTATAGTGAATAAGACCGCTTCTCTTTTTGGGGAAGGGGTTTTGTTTGTTTTTAGCTTCTTATCAAACTTCCATAAATGGAATGATCAAGAATGAATCAAATCATTCATTCCATATTAAGTTCTTGAGATTCTTATTATTTTCTAACATCACTTTCTCCAAGGAATTCGTCTGTTGAATTTCCTCTACACTATACAACTTATTACAAGTGCTTATTTCCAACTCTTTTAAATTAGGAAGGTATTCTATACCAGTAAGACTTTCAAAATTAGAGCATCTATACAGCTTAAGAACCTTTAGCATTTCTAATGCCTGGATACCATCTAAATTAAGTAATTTCCTGGAAGTGATGTCTAGGTATTCTAAATTCCTCATCTCGCTTATTTCCTTTAAGTTTTCATAAGGGTACTTATTGATAACTAAGTGCTTTAACTCTATTTTCTTATATTTAGAGGACCAGCTTATAAAGCAGTTTTTTAGGTTGGTTAACTTTGCAAAGTCGACTTCACCCTTTACATAGTCATCAATTCCTAAAAACTCTAAATTTTTGAGGGAGTGCAGTGGGGTTAAATCTAGCGATGTGGATAATGAAAAATATATTTCTACGCCTTTCAGAAACTGAAGCGTTGATAAAAAGTCGATATTATTGTCTGTCCATCCAACCGATCCGCTCAACCTAAGATTATAAATACCGTTATTTTGCATAACTTCACTCATTGAGTTTTTCCACTCACCCGTACATACAAGTACTTTACCAGTATTCCAATCACCTTCTGTAATAAAATAACTTTGACTTTCATCAACTTTCACCTTTATATCCCCCTAAGTTCATCACTCATTTCTAACCATCTTTTATTCCATTATCCTGACCTTTACTGGAACAAAGGGCGGCTGCTTATTCAGCAAACGCCCCCTATAATTGAATACCGTGTTACTTTAGTTCTGAGTTCTCTCTATTCCTTAAAATAAAAATTTCTCTAATAAATGCACCTATAATTAGTGATATGACAATTACTCCTATAAGGTTCAACACTCTAACAAATAAAAAAGGTGAGTTAATAACTAAAAAGCTCTCAATTATCACACTAATGGTTAAAAGAACACAAAAGAGAATCATTTTAGCAGGTGTATTCCTATTTTCCTTCCTCATCCAAATCCCCCTCAAAGTTTTCAACAATCCTGCCCGTTACTGGAACAAAGGGCGGCTACTTGTTCAGCAACCCCCCCCTATAACGGAACAAGGGGAGCTATCCATTAACCTGGAATTACTCCCCTTACTTATGGAATAACTTATACTTTAGTACTTTAAAGACAAAACAACAAAACATATAACATTCTTGTTTCTTTCAAGCAAAATCATATTTTTCTATTCTTATAATATCTTTTTATAATTACTGCATAAACCGTTACAACAAACACTCCACCATAACCAAAAGTAAGCCAATCAATCAAATTATTTTCTATCTTATAATGGCTAAAAAAATTACTGATTGTCCCTAATGCACCAAGAACAATCACCATAATAAATAAAATAAGCGGTTCACCTTTTGCCTTTCCTGTGTAGATTCCATAAGCTAAAAATGCAAGAAAAAAAGTTATAGTAACTGTTCCGATAATTCCCCAGGTGAGACTACTAAAAGAAGACACTAATGTGGACAAATAAAAACCTTCCTTCTTAAATTTTTATTAATTAACCAACTTCCCTACAATTTCTGAAGGTTTTCCATAACGTGATTGAGCACGATTATATAAAGTACCCACTGCAGTTCCTATTGCAACTCCTATTACTGCACCAATTACGTTATTAAAAGCAGCTGCCTCTAGCGAATCATCATTATGCGTATTATATTAGGGTTGGAATAATAGAAGAAAAAGGTGTGGCATATTTTGATGCTGAAGGCCTCCTGGTGATATGATTTTGTCCTTTTTGCTGGCCAGCACAGGACACTCATATCATACCAAGAGGTTCTTTTTTTCTTCAAACCCCATTTTTCTTCATAACAGGAATGCTGCCCTTTACTTGAATAAAGGGCGGCTGAATGTTCAACAAACGACTCCTTTAGCTAAAGAAGAAATCACTTTATTTTTTTAGTTTCCGCCCATATTTTTTGGGCAACAGGCAAATACTCTTCCTCAGTAAAACTCCAATCAAATGCTTTAGTAAAAATCTGACCAATACCATCTGCAAGAGTAATAACGGAGTCAGCCTTATATAGCAATGAAACAATTCTTGCTATCTCAATCTCATATTCATCTTCAGGTGCGGAAGGTAACAAGCCAACAGGATCCCAATCATTGATTATTTTTTTTACAATATTAAATGTCTCATTGTATTTTTCTTTCATATATTTATTTGACAAAAAGGACCTCTCCCTTCCTTGCACCGTTTCTTTCATTAACCTGCCCCATTAATTGAATAAGGGTAATAGCTGGTGATCGATAAGCTGAAATTCAGTTATTGACCACTTCAGTGGAGATACTTGGCAATTTTATATTTATTATCACTACAATAACAACCAAATCATTCCTTTTACAATTGAGATTATACAAATTGTGAGATCAAAGTGATAAATAATTTCTACTTTACTTGGAATACTAATTCAAATGCTATTGGAGGTACAAATTATGAAAAAGTTATTTTTTGCTTTAATGATAATCTTCGCATTAATTTCTTCACCAAAATTCACTGAAGCTAAATCTCTGAAAAAACCTGTTATACTTGACTCTGATGAATGGATCGTTACAATAGATGAGGCAAGAATTAAAGAGGGTGAACAATTGTTTAAGGGAGATTCAAGAGCCGATGTTTACTCGTTGAAAATAGCTAACAAAGATGGCAAGAAGCATAATGTGACAGTGCATACTTTTAGAAAAGAACAAGGAAAATCGTATAAATTTGGGATGTCATTAAACGATACTGAAGGGGAAAACATAGAAATTGAAGATAAAGAAGTAATAAGCTTTAAAAACTTCCCTGTAGGTAAAGAAACAGAGGAATTTGAAGTATTTATAATGTGGCAAGAAGAAAGTTCGGGAAGGTTTTTCAAACAAGATTTTCTTGTTCCAATAAGATAATTTTTATATGGAGAGGAAGTCGGATTTATCTCGACTTCCTTTTTTTGTCCCATTTTTTTTCAGAACTTCATTCAACTAACATACTTTCCTCTGTATTTGAAGAACGGCAATTGCTGAATAAACTAGCTGATTTTCAGTTATTGCCCCCTATAATTGAATACAAAGAATATTATTCTTTATACCAATTTTCATCAAAGTCAAGATTTAATGCTCTTCCGAGGCACACTCCAAACTTTATGAATCCCCTTCCCCTGGCAGTTATCACCTGTCCATCTTGAACAACCAGGTCTTCGGAAAAATTTACTCTTTCGAGAATACCTGACTTATCCCTATCTTCTTCTGTCATTCCGATAGTATATCTTTTCCCTTTTAAGACTCCAGCTTTTGCGAGTAAATAAGGCGAACTTGAAATACTTCCAATGGTAGTTACTCGACTTTCAATTTTACCTATAAAGTCAACTAATGCTTTTTCATTCTCTAATGAAAAAATATCCATACAACCTGTTAATAAAAGACTATCTATCTCATCAATGTTTATCTCATCAACTGTGGTGTCTGGTAAGCAAGTTAAACCAGACTCTCCGCGTATGGGCTCCATAGTTCCCCCCACTGTAACTACTGGTTTTCCTCCCTGCATTAAAATTGATAGTGCCACACTTAATTCATATTCACTATACTGAGGATATAATAGAACGGCGGTTTTTTTCATCTTTATCTAACCCCCTTAATTATTTTATTACCTGACTTACTGAACGCTCTTATTCGATTAACCTGCCCGTTAATCGAATAAAGAAAAAGCTGAAAACCAGCTCCGGTTCTTCAGCTATTCCCCAATAATATTAATCCTAAAATCAGTTTTTATCTTAAACTTAAGCATCTCTTAGTTCAAATCCACTCATTCCCATGTTCTCGAATGAATTTTAGCTCCTTTTGGTAATGGTCATAATGGCCTTCATCAATCATTTTTTGAAAAGCCTTATCTCCTTCATTGGCTTTTCTTTGCATGGTTTTACATAAACCTTCGACCCGTAGAATAACCATCTCTAAAAAGCCCTTTTCCATTCCTTCTACACCATATGATTCGAAGAATAGTTTAACTCTTTGTTTTATACGCTCGGCATCCTTTTCTGTGTCATAATTGACTGCATCACCTGTTTCTAAATGATAATGTCTACTCAATGGAACGCATGTATAGAGCGTATAGGCTATATCCCAAAGTCTTGGACCTGGAGCTGCTACGTCAAAGTCAATAATCCCCACTGGCTTTTCGTGATTATAAATAATGTTGTAAACGGCAAAATCATTGTGACATAACACCTCAATTGGTTGAGGGGTATTATCAAGAGTTTTCCAACTTTCTTCAATAGGAAAATCACTTACAGCGTCATGATAGAGACGAAGCATTTTCGCTATCTCTTCTAAAGCATCATTAGACCACATATAACTTTTTAATGGATAATTCCCTGCTTCTCCTTCAATAAATGATAATATTTCTCTATTCTTATCATCAATTCCTAAAAACTTTGGTGCATTACTGAAACCTTTGCTTTCCAAATGCTTTAATACTTTATGGATTTTGAAGCTCTCGTCCTTTAAATCTCTTCGCACAGTATCTCCCAAACGATATACATTAGAGACATTTCCACCTGATAATATTTCTTCTTTTCCGTACTGACTGTTCATTTAATATTCCCCCAAAAATAGGGACTCTATGATTGTGTCAATAGAGATGTATTTTTACCCAAAAATAAAAGCAGATATACCAAGGTATCTGCTAGGCAATGGGAATCAAATTGTCCACACCATGTGTCCCTTGAATGATTTTTAAGATAGACAAATAAACGTATCCTTAAGAATATCAAGAATCGCTATCGCCTCTATCTAATTAGATAATCATTTCAAGGTTTTCCACATTGCGTATAGATTCCCCTTTCTTTACATCTCTAAGTAATATATTACCAAATAAAACTAATTAAGTATAGCGTTTTCAATAAACCTGCTCCGTTAGTTGAATAAAGAAAAGGCTGAAGAACAGCTGTCAAACCTTTCAGAAATCCCTCCTTATCTTAGAAGATCTATATATTTTTATTCAATGGAATGTCTACGTATTTTATGTACCTATTTGGATCACTTTCTTTATACACCCGTACAAAGCTCACTTCAAAGGCAGGGAGTGGTACCAGTTCTTTGACGGCTAGTCTCGCCATATTGATTAGTTCTTGTTTTGTTAACCCGTAAGTTGTTTTTCCTAAAGTCATATGTGGTACAAAGTTATCAAGTTCAAAATATTTCTCGATTAGTTCATTAGGAGGATCAATTTCCCTAACGATTATTTCGTGGAGTGTTTGTAATTCTTTTGATGAAGTACTCAAATAAAGAATTTCTTCACCAAAAAACATTGGTTTAGCTAATGATATTAGAAATGGCTTAGTTTTGTAACAAACTTCTTTAACAATACTAAGCCATTTTTCATCTGTAGTTAAACCACCTTGAGCTTTTAAGGTGATATGGGGTTCGACTACATCACTTATGGAATTATTTTTCCATTTATCACGAAACTCCACAACTTTTATTTTGTATTCTTCTGGAGGTACAATGCCGATAAAATATTTCAAATAATCAACTCCTGTCTAATGCCTATATATTTAACAATTATGCTCTTTACTTGAACAAATGGGGGCTGCTTGTTCAGCAAACGCCCCCGTTAACGAAATATGCTATTTCATTTTTATTCCTTGTTTTTGTGCATAATCGTTAATTTCTTTTAATAGGTTTTTTCTATAAATAGATGTACTATATGGAATATCTCTTCGGCTTTCACCACGAAATGTATATTCTGGAAAGATAATAAAGTTGTCTTGGTCCATTTTTTTTATTATGAACTCGTTCCCTTCAAACTCGCCATTTCTTATATGAACGTTTGAGATGAAATTTATTATTTCAACATATAAATCTTGATACATTATTTCTGATTGTAAAAACCTTTTTATCACGTTATCCATATAACTCACTCCCTCTTTTTCCCATAGGACAACATTTACATAGTATTCCATTAAACTCCCTCTATAAAGAAAGAGATAACTCTTGTTTTCTCGTTTATTCTCAATATTCCTAAGAGATTTAAATAGCTAAGACATTTGAGGTATGGATAGATGTTGAAAGTAAGGGTAATTTTGGGCATAAAGAGAAAAAGAAAGCTAACCTACCTAGCCACTTCAAACCAAAAAGTGGTTAACTAGTAAAAGTATGGTCGCACTGGTGGATCTCCACAATTCTCACGGAGGTCAACCCTCCCATTTCTCCCAGAGTCTATGCTCTAAAATTCCTTCGTCCAACCTTTCCATGAGGTGGATGTCAGTGATGCTGCCCGACAGGGTCTATGCCCGTACTTTAACTGTTTTACTGACTAATCCGTGCTTCAAATGTCTATGACTATAATCTTTAGAAAAATACTAAAAAGCAACGGTGAAACTTAGGCTGCGGCCTGTAATGAAGCCAGATGAGGAATGTCTTTCAACATTCTTTCTTCACTAAATTCACAATGCTTTGTGCCAATCGCAAATAAGATCCGTATTAGCTTGTTACAGATGGCAATCATGGACTGCATCTTCTTCAAAGGGTTACTCTGTCGAGTAGTATAATAGTGATGTAAAGCTTTAAAGGCGGCATTCTTGGCGACCAACGGCATAGCTACTCGGAAGAGCAGAGCCCTAAGTGCCTTCCTTCCTCGTTTCGTAATTTTCGTTAGTCCCTTATGCTTTCCAGAGGTGTTCTCCTTCAGGCTAAGTCCAGCCAATTTAATGATCTGGCGGGGATGGGAGTAGTTTCTAATGTCTCCTACTTCCGCAAAGAACCCTGCCACTGTATCCCTGCCTATTCCTGTGATAGCTAACATCTGTGGAACACCAGGAATCTTTTCAAGAAGTTCTTCTATATCAGAATCTAGTTCTTCGAACCTTTCGATTACCAACTCATACTTTTCAAGTAAAGTGCGAAGCTCTAATTTAGCCATCTTCAAACCTTCCCGAATGCCAATTGAGTCTTTGGCAGCTCGTTTCAGCTCTTGAATTTTACGGAGTCCAACCGCACGTTTTACAGTCTTTCTAAGATGAGTCAGAATGTCTTGATCCGATAAAAGTTCCAACTCATGTGGTAATACTTTTAACTTCAATAATTGTAGTGCTGCTTTCCCTTCCCAATCCTTAAAAACGGTCAAGAATTCAGGGAAATAGCGATCTAACCAGTTGTGAATTTGACCCTGAATCGCTTGTAAATCTACAGTCAAAAGGTCGCGTATTTTCTGGCTACACGAAGTTCTGCATAAACTCCTTGCGGAATATTTGGTTCAGCATACCTTCCATCCTTGACTAACTGGGCAATTACTTTGGCATCTTTCACATCGTTTTTGGTTGGTGAATTATCATCCAATTCCTTCGACTTCTTAACATGCATAGGGTTCACCACGACAAACTTAATCTCCTTTTCTTTCAGGAAATGGGCGAGATTAGCCAATAGTGTCCTGTAGGTTCCATTCCTATAATCACCTTGTCCATCTTATTTTGGTTCATCAACTGATTGATCCAATTGAGAAACAAGTCGAAATGGGCTTTGGTATTGTCAAAGTGACAAGGGGTTCCAAACTCCAATCCCCTCAAATCCTGAGCTCGTGCGACATGCTTGAATTTCGCAATGTCTACACCTATAATTAGTGTTTGAGAAGTGATTTGAGCAATCTTTTCATTTTGGTTATAATTCATTATGAAGGCCTCCTGGTAGATATGATTTCGTCCGTTTTGCTTGCCGGCTCTGGACACTCATATCATACCAAGAGGTTATTTTTTTGTTCAAACCCCATTTTTCTTCATAACAGGAATGCTGCCCGTTAATTGAAGAAGGGCAACAGCTGGTGATCATTTAACTGATCTTCAGTTATTGCCCCCTTTAATGGAATAATTTAAACTCTAATCCATCTCTTCAAACTTGATAAAGGGCTTATCGTCTTCCTTGTCCTTTGACCGATAAAACTCCAGCACTGCTTTCTCATACTCGTTTTTAGCACTAAAATTTTCTACATATGTGTCGCCTATATAAATAGCACGGTATTTATTACCTTCTGCATCTAAAACATCCATAACTCCAGAAGAAAAGTGGTTATTTAACCCAGAAAAACTATCAGCAACAGACAGCCTAGCAGCTTCTTCACCCACCTCTGCTATCTTGACCTCAGTGTATCGCATTCTTTTATTGTCCATCTCTTCTCTCGTTAAAAGTGTTCTTTCAGGAACATTTTCTTCCTGTGACACTTTTAACTTTTCATAAACAGCTGAGTCCCTAGAGTCAAGCGAACATCCTACAAGTAACACAACAACCATAATTAAATACAAACATTTTTTGATTTTTACGCCCCCTTTATGAATTAGACGAAAGCCGAATTTATTACGTTTCCGATATTCCGTTAAACTGCCCATTAATTGAAGAAGGCGAGAACCTCAGGAATAGAGATCATTGGTTGTCCTTCAGTGATGTTTCCGATTTGATATAACCTTCTTCTGAAAGATAGAGCTCAAAGATGCTCCCATGAGAATGCTTTGGCAAAATCAAGATTAAATACATCAATAAAAATATCTAACAAATGTTGAGAAGCTTTTTCACCACCACAACATTCTGGAGAAAGAGCCACAGTAATTAAATCCCAACTAAATGCTTCCTTAAGGTAAGTTAATGAATCATACACTTCTTTATCGTTCTTTAATTTAGGTTTTCCATTGAAAAAGTTCTCTTCATTAAAAAAATCTAAGTCTAGGTTGAGTATTAAAGAGTTATTATCTATATAAGAATCAACTTGTCCAACTTCAACAATTTGTTTGAATTGGGAGATAGTTTTTACTCTTAAACCTTCATATGTTCTACCCTTAACATAATTAGTTGTCCAATCCGCAAATGGTTCATTGTCAAAGTCCGATACATAAATAATATTATTAATTGTCCCTCTTCCGAATGCTGGCCAAATAAAAGTATCATATGTAATATGGTTTTCTGTAAATCTCTTTAAAGATGGTAACCCTTTAATTTCTATGTATTCAGGATTGTCTTGTAAAACGAATGGACAGTCATCAAGGTGAGCATCTACATGGAATAATGTAGCATTAGATTTAATAATAGATTTTTCTCTTGCAAGTTCCCAAATATAAAAAGCCCACTTGTGATTGTCCATTAAGTAAATATTTTTTTCAGGAAAGAATATCTTATTTTCATCTCTCATATTTACACCTCACAAAATAAAATAACGCCAGGAGTTCAATTTAGTTGATATAGAATTTCATCAAAAACCGAAACCTTCTCTTTTAAATTCCCTCACTCCACCCACAATATTATTTAATCTCAAAATTGAATTTTCAACATTCGTTCACAATTTATAATTGCATCATAAGTCATAACGATTTCCAAAATCGTTTAATTTATTTTAATTTTATTTCATACTTATCTAAAATCTCTTTGATTCGTTCGTTGTCTGATATTACAACATTGTATATCCAAGTATAATGATCAGTTTGTAAAAAACTTAGCACTTCTTCATACTTGCTTTTTTCTAATACTTTGGCCATAACATCTAACTCGAGCCAATTAATTATAATATGAAGGTAATTTGAAAACTCATCCCTAGCTCCATAAGGATATCCTACAGGTATGGTTGGATAGATGGTTTTTAATTCTTGAATTGCTTTTTTGATACTCTGAAAATGTTGAGTTGCAAACCAATGGATTTGTTCGTGTATATATGTGGAAAGTAGTAGATTTCGTTTCCCTAAGTGTCTAGAATTGATTGTTAATACTGGATGGCTATGAGGAAAATCAGCTTTCTCATCAATTAGTAGAACATTTGTAAAGGCAAAGGCTTTTAAGTCATATTTTTCAATTAAGAATTTTATATCAATCCCAATACTAACTTCTTTTTCTGTATTATTTTTATATAAAATTTGAATTTCCATAATAAACTCCATTAATAATTGTTGAATACCAGTACCAATTATTTCAAATTATTCACATTTAAACAATCCCCTTATTCCATTAAATGGCCCGTTAGTCGAAGAACTAAATTTTCATAATCTTCAAGTTTACTTTACCACATAATGTAATAAATCCTTGATTTTTCTCGCAACAGAATAATAATCACATACCAATTCACAAGTAAAACAGCACCCTAATTCGCACAATGACAATAGCCATTGTGCGAATTAGGGTGCTGTTTCTTATAATATTTTGTTGTTATGTTCATATAAAACGCCGATATATCAATACAAACGGTTCTTCTATTTACCGTGCTAAAAGGATGCAAATTCATCTGCCATTTAAGATGTTTCTCCACAAAAATTGAACTACTTACTATAAAAGAGTTTGCCGTTATTTCGGGAGCACAATATGAATCGAAGTTCCTTTCCCAACTTCACTTTCAATTGTAATTTCGCCTTCATGAAGGTCAATGATTTTCTTAACAATGGCGAGTCCTAGTCCACTGCCCTGGCCTGAACGGACCCTTGCTTTGTCGACTTTGTAAAAGCGGTCAAAAAGATACGGAAGATCTTTTTCGGGTATCCCCATCCCAGTGTCAGAAAAAACAACGTGGATTTGGTTTTCCATCTCCTTTACCTCTACTCTAATTTCCCCATAGGGATTGGAGTATTTGATACTGTTGGTGAGTAAGTTATGCCATACCTGCTCTAATTGCAACCGGTCGGCTGTGATCTCTGCTTTTTCTACTTTTTCTAAATCCAACTCCAGTTTTTTTTCAAGCCACTGGGGCTGATGGCTTAAAAAAACGTGCTTGATCTGTTGATCGAGGCGATAGGTTTCTTTCTCTAACAATGAGTCTTTATTTTCCAACACGGACAGTTTCAGTAAGTTCTCACTCAGTTTTGCCAGTCGTTCACTTTCTTTTTGAATAATGGTTAAGTAATGATCCTGCTGTTCTTTAGAAAACTCATTTTCCTTTAAGGCAACAGCAAAGCCCCTGATCGATGTTAAAGGTGACTGCAGATCATGTGAAACATTGGATATAAATTCTTTTCTCATCGTTTCCAGTTTCATCAGTTCCGTTGTCATTTTGTTAAAGCTTCTGACCAATTCACCGATTTCATCCTTTTGCTTAATGGAGTTGATTTGCCGGAAGTCACCTTTTGCGATTTTGGTCGTCAAGGCGGTCAGCTTTTTGATTGGATTGACTAAGAGGTAAGCGGCCAGTAAATAAAGTAGGCTGCCGATGATCAACACATACATTAACACGGTCAGCAGAGCCTCTTCGACAAAGTCCATGCGCTCCATGATTCTTGGTTTGAGAAAGAGCGCGTATCTTTTTTCCTCCACTTGAAACGGCAAACCGATTGTGACTTTTTTTACCATTCGTTTTTCCGTGGATTGTACTCGATGCACGCCTCCATTCAGCACTTTCTGAACGTCAGAAGGAGCTGCCAAAGGTTCATCCGTCTGCTTTCCATATACCTTCACTTCTCCCTCTTCTGAATAGAGGGCGATCGTCAATACCGGAATCCCCGCTAAATAGCTTTCAAGGTTTTCTTGTCCTACCGTTTTCTGTAGCTGAATGATGACCTTGCCCGCCTGGATCATTTCTTCCTCCAATTCATTTAACACTCGTTCTTGATAATAGCTGAAGGTGATATAGAAAGCGGCTGTCAAACTGATTCCGACAACCAAGATGAAGGTGACCACAACGCGAACATATAACGTGTTAAACATCCTTCGATACCTCTAAACGATAGCCGAGTCCCCTGATTGTCACGATATCGAAAGCCCTTTGCTGGTTTAATTTCTTCCTAATCTTCTTAATATGGGAATCGACGGTTCGATCAAAACCGTCAAAATCACTGCCCCAAATTTCTTCTATTAACTGGTCTCTTGAAAACACCTGACCAGGATGACTGGCAAGCTTGTACAGGAGTTGAAACTCTTTTAGCGGGAAAAGGACAGGCTCATGATCAACGGTCACTTCCATACTGTTCGCATCCATGATGACATTTCCAATGGCCACTCTATCTGCCGTATTGATTTTGTATCTCCTCAACAGCGCCTTGACCCGCATGATTAATTCATGCGCATCAAACGGCTTGACAATATAATCATCCGTCCCTTGCTGAAAGCCCTTTACTTTATCCTCGCTCTCACCCTTCGCCGTAACCATTAAAATTGGCAGGTCATATAACTCCCTTATCTCCTTACAAAGCTCCCACCCGTTTTTGTTTGGCATCATCACATCAATGATACATAAATGAATGGTGCGCTCAGATAAAAGCTGTGCAGCTTCCACCCCATCATTTGCTTCCGCAACGGTATAGCCCTCTTTTTTCAAATAAATCCCGATCAGTTCCCTGATGAAATGATCATCATCTGCTACTAAAATGGTGGCCAAGATAACACCTCATTCTGAAAAGATTTCTTTATGTACAACCCGGAGTTGGAATTTTCATATTGATTGTCACTATTATAGTATAGGCGATGAAATAAAAATAATATCACTGTCTATTTTCATTTGCTGAATGACGTAATTCATTCAATATCTAATTCATCCCGCTTCCCTGGTTACAATGGAAGTTTCTATTGTTTTTTATGATAGATGGGAAATGTGACGTGAGTATGACCGACAAGAACTAAATGTTGTTCAAATGCCCCGGAAGAAAAACAGAAATAGGCGCCCTTTTGGACGCCAAATTCGTTTCAGTTCTTTACTGCTCTATCTTCTTTTTACATACAACACTCTGAACCCATCATCCTCTTTCTCCAGGGAAATACCCCGCCAGCCTTCCTGTAATAAAGCTTGCTGGCCCTCGACATCCCCCATGGGAACGCTGGCAATCTCAGAAATCATCTCAGAAATCTCTCCCCCTCTGCCCTCTCCATCTAGGCGCTTAATGAAAATATAGCGTAATTGATCGACGTACTTGATCTTAAGGGCAGCAATCTCCATTCCCTGCTTGAACTTATCTTTTAAACTGGGAATATTAAAGGGAGCAACCGTGCACGCCACATAGGTGAAGCTTTGATCCAGCTTCCCCTGTTCTTGCATGATCAGATGAGCCAGTGTTTGCTGGAGCCCGTTCCCTCTGTAATCGGGGTGTACATTTGAAATTTCCTGATAGATTACCCTTGGTAGTTCCCCTGCTTCCAATCCAACATCCAGGCCCAGATGCTGTTCATCAATAGGGGGGATCAACAATGCGCGAAATGCGATTAATCCCTGCCCTGTAAATGCTCCGATCATCAGTCCGTTTCCGGTTAAAATATAGTCCAATTCCTCATACGTCAGAGGCTGTAAATTCTTTTTTTCCGCCAATGTATCCACCACAAGCTTCTGCAGCTGCTGTAATTGGCTCATATGCTCTTTACTTAACAAACGAACGATGTATGATTCATTGTTTTTGTCAAGAAATCCCTCGAATAGATGATCCATCATTCCATGCTCCTTACTCTACGATACTCTTGAACTCTGTCAACTCTTCCAGAATATCTTTATCTACTTTAACACCGAGGCCCGCTTTTTCCGACAGTCGGATAAATGGGACTTCATAATGCAGGTCTCCGATGTCCTGTGAAAATTTAATTGGTCCCGTCAATTCTACACTAGTGATGACCTTTTTGGAAAAAGCAACATGGAATCCCGCTGCAGACGCGATCGATGACTCGACCATCGAACCGACCTGGCATTCAATCCCTGCCATCTCAGCCATGTGGGCAAGTTTGACTGCCGGGTAGATCCCTCCACTTTTCATCAATTTGATATTCACTTTATCCGCTGCCTGCTTCCGGATGATCTCACGCATTTCACGTACGCCTTTCAGCCCTTCATCAATCATAAGAGGGATATCTGTCTTGGATTTGATCCGAACCATCCCATCTACATCATCCGCCAAAACGGGCTGCTCAAGCCAATCAATGTTTAAGTCTTGAAGATTCCGCAGTGCCTTCAGGGTTTGACCGCTGTTCTTCCAGCCCTGATTCACATCCACCCTGATCGGCACTTCCATACCGACACGTTCCCTGACCTTCCGAATTCTTTCAATATCCAGGTCGACATCAGTTCCAACCTTCATTTTAAAAGATTGAAATCCTTTTTCAATCATACTGGCCGCTTCGTCTGCCATCGTACCCGGCTCTGTAATGCTCAGGACGTGGGTAAGCTGGAATTCTTGATGATACCGGCCGCCAAGCAGCTGATAAACAGGCTGATTCACTTTTTTCCCAATGGCATCATAGCAAGCGATATCGATGGCCGCCTTTGCTGTCGGGGCATTGTAGATGGCTTTATCCATCAGCTCATGAATTCTTTCAATATGAAAAGGATTCTCCCCGATCAGTTTCGGGGCGAGTGTATGCTGAAGCACCTGAAATGTGCTTTCCCACGTTTCACCCGTCACATGTTCATCAGCCACTGCTTCACCATATCCAATGATTCCTTCATCCGTCTCCATTTCCAAAATGATAGAAGGCATATCGTGATAGGTATGGTAACTTATGATAAAAGGCTGTTTCAGTGGTAATCGAATAGCATACAGCTTCATTTTTTTTATGATCATATGATAAACACTCCTTATAACCTAACAAATTTCATTTCCACTTGGTATAATGTCGCTATATAGTCGTTAATTCAGAAAGGAGATTGTTATGAAAACGAAAATCGCCCTGATCGGGTCCAAAGAGTTCATAGAACGTGTCCAGGCGTCCATTGCCCCGAACTTGAACCACATTGAACTGGTTCCCTATATATACCGTGAACCCCAGGAAGCAAGCAAGCATATTAAAGAAATCACACCCTGTGATGCCGTTTTGTTTTCCGGGGCACTGCCTTACTTTTTTTCAAAACAAGCCTGCCGCACATTAACGGTCCCGGTCCTTTACCTTGAACAGGATGAAACGGCCCTTGTGACATCACTGCTTTATATCCTGCACCATCATCAGATTGAACCAGACCGTGTTTCCATCGATTTAATGGATCTTTCTTTCATCGATCACGTTGCGTCAGACTTACATCTCAAGAACCCGCCCCCATATGTGATGGATTATAAAGAGCGCCTTCCCCACAACTTTAACATCACGGAATATACAGACTTCCACCGGCAGTTATTTCAGGATGGTAAAACGGAGTTGGCCTTAACGAGCATTCATGCTGTTTATGACCGGCTTGTCGATTTACAAATCCCTTGCATGAGAATGATCGACCCTGCCAAGTCGCTGATACGGGCTATCGATGAAGCTCATTCCCAATCCCTTCTTTCTAAAAGAAAGGCGGCCACAATCGCTGCTGCCCGTCTTTCAGTCCAAGAATGGGATGGTGAATATGAACATCTTCATAAGCTCGCCCGCTTGATGAAGGGAACCCTCCAAAAAAGTGAGGATGATACTTCCTACACGATTTACAGCAATAGGGGAAGCATTGAACATTTCTTGGAAAGCACCGACTTTCATTCCCTGTTCCAACTTGAACACCCCGTGCTTGCAGGGTTCGGATACGGTCATACGGCTGCGCAGGCAGAGGCAAACGCACAGATCGCGTTGTCATTTGCAGGAAAGGTTGATTCTGATGGCTGCGCCTTTATTCTAAATGAGGAAAAAGAGATGTCAGGACCTTACCCTGATAAAAACAAGAAACAGCATCTGAAAAATGATCACCCCGAAATGCTGTCTCTTGCCAAACAATTAAAATTAAGTCCGTCCAACTTATCCAAAATCATTCAATTTTACAAATCCCGTTCGTCCCGTGATTTCACTGCGGCAGAGCTTTCTGACTACATGCAAATTACACGGCGCTCTACGGAACGGATCTTAAAGAAACTGGTCGACAACAATTCGGCCAAGATCATTGGAGAAGAAATGACGTATGCACAAGGAAGGCCGCGGGCCGTTTATGAACTCACCTTCCCCATCTATTGATCGGGTCAGGAGGAAAGAGTGGCATCCTCCTGCTCCGCTGCTTTCATTTCCGTTTCACTCAGCTTGGTGATGCTGAAGCCCGTGAAGGCATAGATGATGGAAATGATCGGCACAGCTAAATTCAACACCGCATATGGTGCATAATCAAATGCATGGACCCCGAGGGTTCCGAAGATGAAGACCCCGCATGTATTCCATGGGATGAAGACGGATGTCAACGTCCCCCCATCCTCAAGGGCACGCGACAGATTCTTCGAATGCAGCCCTTTTTCCTTATAGGCATTCGCATACATCCTTGAAGGCACCACGACAGAAATATACTGTTCAGAGCAGGATGCATTCGTGGCAAAACAAGAAACCACAGTAGAAGCCACCAAGCCTTTCGCTGTTTTTGTCACCTTAAGAATCTGGTTGACGATGGCACGAAGCATACCGGTGTGCTCCAAGATCCCTCCAAAGGTCATCGCTACAATCGTCATCGAGACCGTGTACATCATTGAATCAAGGCCTCCGCGTGAAAACAGATCATCGACCATCGTATTTCCCGTCTCAATCACGTACCCGCTTTGAAGAGCCGAAACAGCATCCGCAAACGAATCATGCTGGATGAATACCTGAGCTCCGAACCCAAGAATGATTCCCACTATCAGAGCCGGGATGGCAGGAACTTTTCGCGCAACGAGCACAATGACAAGCAGTGGTACTATGAGTAAAAATGGTGAAACGACAAAGCTGTCCTGCAATACCCCGATCGTTTTTTCAATGTCCGTTGTATTAACTCCGTTTGCTCCAAAGTTTCTTCCTAAATAAGCATACACAGCCAGGGCAATCACAAAGCCCGGGATCGTTGTGTAAAGCATATGACGGATATGTACAAAAAGATCCGTGTTGGTCAGTCCCGAAGCCAGGTTCGTTGTATCTGACAGCGGCGACATCTTATCACCGAAATAAGCCCCGGAGATAATGGCACCCGCAATCATCGGAGCAGGTATTCCCATACTTATGCCGATTCCCATGCCTGCAACACCGATTGTCCCCATTGTTGACCAGGAACTTCCGATAGCCAGGGACACAACCGCACAGATGACGGCAATCGTTAAAAGGAAAAGCGAAGGAGTGATCATCTTCAGACCATAATAGATCATCGTCGCCACGATTCCACCGCCAATCCAAGCACCGATCGTCAATCCTACAAGCATGATGATGACTACGGCAGGTAAAGCAAGACGAATTCCCTTATACATCGCCTCCTCTATATCCTTCCACTTGAACCCTGAAAACCAGGCGACAAGTGCAGCCGTGACTGTACCGATGATCAGCGGAATGTGTGGCCCCTGCTCCAAAACTACAATTGTAATAGCCATTACAGTAATCATGACAAGCAATGGTATGATTGCCAGCAAAAAAGACATTTCTTTTTTCATCCAACTTCCCCCTCGAGACCACTTTTTTGACTATTCCTAATTGTCGCTAAATAGTCGCTATATGAGTATCATAAGGGCAGAAGTTGGAGTAGTCAATCCATTTTTGGTACCGCTTACAACTAGAGTGATGCCTTTTTTAACGTCTCGGCTACTATTTTTGCAGCTTGATTCAGCGCTGAAACATTAAACTTCATTTCAGGGTGATGTAGCCCGGGAGTCAAATCCGCACCGACCCCTATCATCGCCGCCTTCAAATTCGGATGTTTGATCGTGTAAAAATGAAAATCATCACTGCCCGATGTAATGACCGGCGGAGCTAATGCTTCTTCACCCGCGATGGATCGAATCGCTTCCCTCGTGATGGCCTCAGCATCGTCCGATACTTGTGCGCCAGGTGTATAGTCTGTCCATTCATACTCAATCGTGACTCCATACAGCTTGGCAATGCCATCGACCCCCTCCTGGAGACGGTGCTGTATTTCTTCCATCACCTCATTCTTCTGGGCACGTACATCAATTGCAAACTCCGCATTTCCTGGAATGATATTTAAATTCTCCCCTCCTGCAGCGATCTTTGTCAGTTTTGCAGAATACGATTCAAATGGAGACAAATAGATCGTTTTTAAAAATGAATGAATGGCCGTCAAGACATCAATACTATTCTTCCCCTGATGGGGTCGCGCACCGTGTGCATCCACCCCTTTTATTTTCCCTTCCATGTATATGCCTGCTCCATGATAAATGGAAGGCGAAAACGATCCATGATTCAATTCTTCTTTCGGTCTCAAATGGACCCCGAATAAATAAAAGACATTCTCAAGTGCCCCTTTCTCAATCATAGTAAGCGACCCATTCCCCTTCTCCTCTGCAGGCTGAAAAATGAACCTGATCCGCTTGTTCTTTGGAGGGTCCACAAGGCAATAAAGAAGTGCTCCGAGAACGATGGCAATATTGGCATCATGGCCACAGGAATGATTCGCCTGCATAACTCCGTTCACCTCTTGCCACAGGGCATCGATATCCGCGCGTACAGCCGTCACCTCTTCCCCTTCACCAATCTCCGCGATCAAGCCTGTCACATCTGAAAACCTTCTGTAGCTTACATTCAGCCCATCCAGGATCCCTGCAATCTTATTCGTCGTTTCATACTCCTTCCAGCTCACTTCCGGGTGAGCATGAAAATGAGTGAACCACTCTAAAATCTGTTTTTCACCATTCATACCCATTCTCCTTCCATTCCTATTTCATTATGTATTCTGAAATGGGAAGGAAAAATCCTTCTTCTGTTCAAATTCGGCCACACAAGCTTAGAAGCGAGTTTGCTTAACTTAACCATTTTATCTCTCCATTCAGCAGCAGAAACATCCCCGGCCAGTTCATGCCACAAGAGCATTGCTCAAATCCACAATTTTTGAAATAATTGGTATTACGTGATGGTTAGGGAAAGGATTGAAAAGGATGAATCAACTGATCAAGATCAATGACCACCAGATTGAAGTGCAATTCAAGGGGGATAAAGGTCCACTGCTCGTTGTACTTACAGGGATGGGCTGTTCTTTTGAGGAGTGGTATGAGGTCATACAAACGTTACATAAAACCTGTAGAGTCCTAACGTTTCATCGGCAGGGACTGGGGGGAAAGTGAGCTTGGAAACGGGATCCAAAACACTGCATCAACCGTTAGTGATTTAGCTGAAATACTCCATCACTTCGGAATCGATGAACCCTTTTATATAATGGGACATTCTTATGGGGGCCTTTGTGTTCAACACTTTGCTAAAGTTCATCCTGAAAAAGTGGCTGGAGTAATTCTGGTAGACTCGACATCTGTTGAATTAAAAGAATTAGAGAAGCTTGATTTACCTGTATTACATCAAGACACAGATGAAATGTGGATTGAATAATATAACTCAAAGAAAAACGACAATAGTAGCCGACGGCTACCAAAATAATATCTTTCTTGAACTGTTTTCCTTTAAAATATCTCATTCGCCATTTCTCCTCGGTCATTTTCAAAAAGTGTAACGTTGAGAGAAAAACTTTGCAATAGAACCCCTTAAGGTTAGAATTTAGATTCAGATCGAGTCAGATCACACTTATTATACAATTGATATCCGTGTTATCAGCAATGATTTGCTGGCTTTAATTTTATAGTTTTTTGGATCCTCTAAATTTGCTTCGTATAACAAATAGTATATGAAAATAAAGTAACACAGGAATAAATATATAAAGGAATTCATATGTACCAATTTCACTCCAAAAATTTAGTTGCTTAGTAAGTAGGGCTAACATTGTTATTGAAACGCTGGAGTATAAAAGTAATTGAAAAAGATATATTTTAAGATTTTTTCTAATTCTCAATAATTTCGTCGCTAAATCTATCAGTAAAGTAACGGGTATGCCAACAATTACATAAATAGCAATTTTATAAAAAGTTACAATTAAAACCCAACTCAAAATAGGCCATTCTTCATAGTACCCTTCTAAGTATTCTTTATCGTAAGATTTTGGCATAGCTACAAAATAGTCATAGCATTCGATAATTACAGAAGAAATTGGGGCTGCGATAAGTATAGCTACCAGTATTATTAATGTTTCCTTCTTAATCTTCTTCAGAGTGCTCACCTCAAAAAAATAGTAACACACTTTTTAAGATTGGTTTATACAGTATTTCAAACTTGAGAGGTACACAGTAACTAATATTAAATATGCGCCTGTGATAATATATTTTTTTGGTACTCTAAATCTATTTTACTAGGGGAAATGAAGGGGGAAGGTAAGATGAATAAAAACTATACGTAGGAGATATACTTATTTTTTAAAACAGTAGTAATAACATAGTAATATCGGGTACTTCTACGGGCGATAAAAACTCAATTTCAACTTCATGCCTATCACAAAAATATAATGTCGGAACTAGCTTTTCAACAAAGGTCAACCTTGGTCTAGGAACAAATTATATTAATGGCTGAATCAAAATAATGGCAATTCAAACACTGAAATTAAACAAGTCGTTTCTCCTAAGACTAAACGAATAACAGGCTCCGATCGATTGCAGACTTCAACATTAATAAGTAAGGAAATATGTGATTGGGGACTTGAAACTGATACGATAGTCCTTGCAAATAGAGCGGGTTTTCCCGACGGTGTTTCTGCGATTACACTTGCAGCACTTAAACAAGCTCCAATACTATTATCAAATCTGATACATTAACAAGCGAACAAAAGAGTGAGATTAGTAGAGTAAGCCCCTCGAATGTTTTTATTATGGTGGGACGGGAGCCATATCCAATACTATTGAAAATGAATTAAAGAGTTTGGTCGTTGAAAAAATTCAAAGAATTAGTGGAGCTACACGTTATGAAACTAATGTAAATATAGCTAAAGAAGTGATTAAGGAAACGTCAACTCAAGCAATTTTCGTTCGAGGAGATGATTTCCTAGATGCAATTGCTGTTGCCACTTATGCAGCAATGTTTCGACAGCCAGTATTATTGACCAAAAATGATGAATCACCAAATGAAGTTCTCGCATTTTTTAATGCCAGTATTTTATGGTAAAGAAGGAAATCAATTGATTCCTCTAGAAAATGTAAAGTGATTTAAATCTATAGAAAGAGGGAGATTTTATGGTGTTACGACCACTACTAAAAGGGATGGAAGGCGTATTTATTCCTGTGAAAAACCTATCGGATTCTGTAAAGTGGTATGAAGAAAAATTAGGCTGTACAACATTACAAGTTGAAGAAGAGGCTGTTACTATGAAGATTGCAGAGGAATCAAAAACAGTTATCTGCCTTGTTCGGACACCAAATCATAAACCTATGGAATTTCCAGAGAATAATTTTGGTGTTGCAAAATATTATAATTTTATTCCTTCGGACATTGAAGAAGTACATAAGGCACTACTTGATCAAGGGGTAAAAGTAAATTCTATAGGCGGGGAAGGAAATATGAAATTTTTCACATTTTATGACCTTGATGGTAATCCATTAGGATGCTGTAAACCAGGAAAAAACAATGATAAAAGATAGGTACCATCTGTCTTGAAACTTTAAAGTCAGGCGATTTATGTTTGCGTGATCTTGGACTTCGATTTTATGAGACTTACAAGACATTCACGATAAAGAGGCATATTATATCTGTCGGTTGGGTCTCCGTCTGTAAATAATGTCTTTGCTACCTTTAAGAAATAAGGGGGTTCTTAAATAAAGCCCGAGTTACTTGAGTAACATTAAAACTCGCTACCATCACAATCGCATTCATATTCCTTGGACGCTTATCCATCATTTCCCCAAACATGGTTTGAAGGATGATATTGCCATCATCATCTATTGATAGTCCATCCATCCCTCTATAAGCAAACTTTATGGTATCAATACTTGCACCAGGCTGAACGAAAAATTCATATTTTAGTTGCCCTTCTCTCCCGAAAAAATAAAGATCAATCCCTGGCCATATGTCTTGGTAAACCACTTCCTCAAACGTCGGAATGTTTGTCAACCATTCCTTTTCATTGGAACCACGTAAATGGTTTACTTTTCCTGGTAGTTCCTTTCTTGCTACAGGGACAATGGGGTGTCCTTGATTAGAAAAATGAAAATCCAATCGTAGCCCTTTATCTTCTTCTCGATCCACCAAAACAAAACTTGCTCCTTGCTCCGGAGTAGTACGGAAAAAACGTGTATAACAATGAACCTTTCTTCGCCTATGAGTGGAAAATTATTTAGAAAAATACTTTCATAATGGCATTTAAGGGCCAAGGGTTAAAATCGAGCGGAAAGTATTGAGTGAAGTGGCTTATTAAAAGAGGGTTCAAAAATTCGGGTGTTTTTTCATCTGGTGACTAATAAATCTAATATAATTATCTAATTGTCCACTTTTTTACACATAGAGTACACATCCCTATATTACATTAGAAAAAATGAATTATAGTTACATAAGGGAGAGATACTTCTATGAAAAAGTTAAGATTACTTCAATCGTTTCGAGCCATTGCCCCCATACTAATTTTGTTATTACATGCTACTCAAATTTTTGAAGTAAACCTACTCAATATGCACCATATTGAAAAAACAGGTGGGGTGGATTTGTTTTTTGTAATGAGTGGTTTTCTTCTTTATTACATATATAGCCATAAATTCGGCCAGTCAGGTGAAGCAAGTCGTTTTTTAGTTCGACGAATTTCTAGGATTTTTCCACTCGTTTGGATTTTAAGTATCTTCTACTTCTGTTTATCGCAATTTGCGATGTGGGAACCATATGATATGGAAAGGCTGCTGCCATCTCTTTTCGTCCTGCCAACAGATAATCATATTTTAGACACAACATGGTCATTAAGCCATATTGTCTTTTTCTACTTTGCCATTGCGCTTTTATTATGGAAGCCCGAGTTTAAGCTTCCTTTCCTTACAACGGTTATAAACATTATGATTCTTCTTTTGTTTTTTGATTTCTGGCCGGAAGAAAATATGGTCTTTAAGCTAATCTTCAATCTGTATAATTTTGAGTTTTTACTAGGTTGTTTTGCGGCGGTACTTGTACGGAAATATCGAATTAAATGGGGTTTCGGGTTCCTGACCTTAGGTATAGGTGGGTATGGATACACGTGGTATGTAATGATGTCAGGAAATGAGTCCATCGCTTTGGAGGTGTTGTTCGGTTTCTCCGCCTTTTTCCTTATTATTGGAGGTGCAGGTTTAGACCAAGCAAGAGAGATTCGTATTCCACGTGTCATAAAGGTGCTTGAGCAGTCTTCTTATGCCCTATACTTAGCACATTTACCACTGCTTATTCTCTCGATGCAACTATATGAAGAGTTAGAGTTATATGATGTATTTTCAAATTCTGTTGCGTGTACCATTAGTGTAAGTGTCATTACACTTTTGAGTATTGGTATACATTATTGGATTGAAAAACCTGTAGATCGTATTATACAAGGAAAACTTACTCGTTTTTACGGAAAGAAGAAGACACCAAAACACGATACGGTACCAAGTACAACTTTATAGGCTAAGGCTAAAGATAGAGGATATGCTCTATCTTTTTGCATTTTACATATACTAAAGTAAAATAATGAATACAGGAGGCTTGCAATGAACAAGACAATATTAGTCGTTGAAGATGAGGACCGAATGCGGGAAATCATCTCTGATTACTTGAAATCCAATCATTTTTCAGTAATAGAGGCTTCGGATGGCCAGCAAGCCTTGACGATTTTCGAACAAGAGAATGTTGACCTTATTGTATTGGATATTATGATGCCTAACATGGACGGGTGGTCTGTATGCAAAAAGATACGAAAAGATTCAGATGTACCAATCATCATTTTAACAGCACGTTCGGATGAAGAGGACGAATTGATGGGGCTGGAGCTTGGGGCAGATGAATATGTGACAAAACCAATTAGCCCCAAAGTATTAGTGGCTAGAGCAGTGAATTTATTGAAGCGGGCAAATGGCACTCTTGGGAAAGCCAGTTCTACTGTAAAGATAGGAAGAATGGAAATACTGAAAAATGCCCGGATCGTTAAGATAGATGATGAAAAATTGGCGTTTTCCCAGAAAGAATATGACTTGCTTCTATATTTAATCGAGAATAAGGGGACTGTACTATCAAGAGAAATGATTTTAAATCGCATTTGGGGCTTTGATTATTTTGGTGATGAGCGCGTGGTGGATACCCATATTAAAAAAATCAGAAGAAAACTAAAAGCGCAGGCCACTAAAATCCAAACCGTCATAGGAGTTGGTTATCGGTTTGAGGTGGATGAATGAGGAAAAAAGGACTGGCCAGGAAGCTCTTTTTCCTCTCGTTTGGATTATTTTCAATCATTCTTGCATTACAAATCGGATTTCAAATCCTCTTTCTTGGTGACTTTTACCTAAATAAGAAGATTAAGCAAATAGAAGAAAGGCTTTATATTTTCAGTGATCGATACAAAGATTCGGACTGGGGATTGACGGAGAAAAAACAAGAGATCAATCGGTTTATCGAACAAAATAATTCACCCCTCATTATGACATCGGACCGTGGATTAGCAGAAACCTTGAATAATTACACGATAGTGATAAGTGACGAAGAAGGGGATTTCTATGAGGTGATTTCGGAGGCCTTTTTTGATTATTCCTCGTATGAGGATTTTGAGGAACTCATTGGGTCTAACATTTACTTGGAAGGTTTTTTTACTGAGAAAGAGGGGGGACCGATTGAACCTTTTTTGGTTGAAACGGATGAAATCGATTATTATAATGAACAACTCTTCAAAGAGTATAGCACAGATGGTTTGGACGTAATCAAGCTGGAGGGTGAGATAGAATTTTTTAATGAACTGATCCATGAGGAAGCACTTATTTATAAAAACGAAATTCTTCTGACAGAGATTGATCATTGGTTTTACGAAGATTTCGAGGGGCTCAGGGACTTAAAGGATGGAGAGGTCTTTCACTACAGTTACAACGATGAAGCAGCGAATCTTGACAATATCATTTTTGTTCATCCAATTCGAAATAGTCAGGGCGAACAAGAGTATTTGTTTGTCATGACCTCTCTTCAACCTATTAATGAAACGATCGAGACCATGAATCAATTCAATTTGTATTTGACGATTTTCGTTCTTTTACTTATTGTTTTGTCTTCCTATTTGTTCTCAAGAAAAATTTCTACCCCCCTTCTTAAAATGAATGAAACTGCAAAGCGAATGGCTAACTTGGACTTCACTGAGGAATCTTCTATTAAGACGAATGATGAGCTAGAGAGTTTATCCGAAAGTTTAAATACCCTTTCAAAAAATTTAGTCCTGAGTTTAAATGAACTTCAAAAAGCAAATAATCAGCTAGTTGATGATATCGAAAAAGAAAGACAGCAAGAAAGAATACGAAGAGAATTTGTAGCCAACATTTCTCATGAGTTAAAAACCCCTTTAGGCATTATGAAAGGGTTTGCGGAGGGCATTAAGGATGGAATATATGAGCAAAAAAAGGATTACTATTTGGATGTCATATTAGAAGAGATAGATAGTATGAATAGACTTGTTTTAGATATGCTAGAGCTCTCAAAGCTAGAGTCAGGCGGTCAATATTTTAATAAGGAAGTCTTTAATTTAAAGGAGCTTATAGAAAATGTACATGAGCTGTTCAGTCACCAGCTCCGCGAAAAAGAAATGACCGTTAAGCTTCTACTAGAGGCCGTTAATGTTTACGGAGATAAGCGAATGGTCAAACAAGTTTTACGTAATCTAATTGACAATGGTATCCGCTACTCACCTAAAGGAGGAAAGCTAGTAATTCTCATAGAAAAAAATATGGTAGATGTAAAAGTATCCATTGAAAATGTTGGTGCCAATATCCCAGAGGAAGAAATTGATAAAGTATGGGATCGTTTTTACCGAATTGAAAAGTCGAGAAACAGAGGTTCGGGTGGAACAGGATTAGGTCTTGTTATTGTTAAAGCCATCTTAGATAATCACGGCAGTAAGTATGGTGTTAAAAATACGGATTCTGGGGTTGAATTTCATTTCACTCTTTCAATAGCTTCATTGGGTTAGTTAAACATGGATTTTCAATTACCCCATAAGATTAACCTGTAAAGTGGCCCATGTTCTCTCCATTGCTTTTACCTTCAATTGTCCGGATGATTGCTGGCAGTGTTTATTTTGTTCTTTGAATTTCCTTCTTTTATAAGGGGTGAAGGGAAAAGACAGTCCACCTCCAGTGAGAAATTAATACTTCGCATTTTGTAGCCTGGACCCTTTTTCATGTAAGCATGATCTTCTTTTCATGATTTTTGGGTTCTGTTGCAAAGTTTTCAAAAATATAAAGAGGTTCCTATCGAAAGCAGGTATTCTCATGCAGCTAACAGCAATCTTTGCAACTCGTGGCATACGGAAAAAACGGAGTCAGGTTGACGACTTCGTTTTTGTTTGTAGAGGGCATGGACGGTTTCAAACCCTTTGAGGGTACGGGATGCCTGGCGTAGAGTTTGGAATTCTGACGATTTGACGAATCGACGCTTGATCTGTCGATGGTCTTGTTCAATTAGATTGTTTAGGTGTTTAACGGTACAATGGGTCGTACGTGTATAAAATCCGTTACGTTTGAGCTTTTTGAACGCACAAAGGAAAGCTGGGGCTTTATCCGTGGTGAGAACCGTTCGTTCTCCAAATGCATTGACTAATCGTTTCATAAAGGCATACGCCGCCTGATGATCTCGTGTTTTCCGAAGGTGAATATCAAGTGTATGCCCATCCTTATCAATGGCACGATATAATTGGGGCCATTCATACTGGAATTGACTCTATTGGAGTTACTTATGGGTATGGTTCATTCGAAGAATTAAGTCATTCTAACCCAACTTATATTGTCGATCATGTTGATCAGATAAATGATATTCTGATGGGCAACAAAGTGAAGTAACTAGTATCTATGATTGGTAGAAATCCCCTGTATTCAAAATCAATCAAAAGCAATTATAATCTTCATATATTGGGGTTGCCTTGAATTCATTCAGGGCAAACAGAGGAACGAGGAAATGGAATATGCTTGTTAATATGTTTTGGACCATTTATTTAGGAATACTTGGTACTGTTGCAATTGGATATCTGATTAAAGGAAAATATAAGACTTTTCCTGCAAAACTAGATTTTGTAATCTCAATTATTACTTGGATAGGACTTTTTGGTTACGTACTAAATATCCAAATCATCCATACATCTTTTTGGCAGATTGTGTTTTTTGGGGCGTTATTTTGGGACTTACTCTACAGCTTCTTCCTAGCTGACTTCGGGGAAGAGTTTGAGGATGTTTCACCTCCAGTCAAATACATCATAATTGCTGTAATATTTGTCGTTTTACTCGGTCCATTGTATGTTGGTCTCTATCAGTATGCATTCTAATACGAGATGTAAAACGTCAATTTCCTGATTACTTATACACTAACGAAGCAGGAAGTGAAAGAAAGAGATGTTCAGTACAACATCTCTTTTTGTTTACACACCTATCTCCTCTGCGTGCTTCATCATTTCTTCATCTATGAGTTCAATTAATTCTCGACTCGTATACATAAGTAAAACAACTTCTCTCGAGTCATCCTCTAAATGTAGTTCAGCTTCAATACGTATCTCAGCTTTTTCGCCTTTGAAAATAACACGAAAGGTGCCAATTTCTTTTATTTCGTGATCCTTATTCATTTTTTCTATTTGCGCTTCAATAGTAGTAATTTCCTCAGCAGTAAAACCTGAATCCAATACTGAAAATGATAACCTGTTTAAAAAAGGTTGTACCTCTTCAAGATCAAAATTCATTCCAGCTGCTAAGGGTGCTTCTTTCTTGTTTATATATTCCTTTTTATTAAACATATAGATGGCACCTACAACTATAAGGGTTATAATAAGACCAACAATCAATATGTTAATATGTGCCTTCACACCTTTCCAGTTATCATTATAAAGCAGCATTTAATTTCCATTAACTAAGTAAATAATTCCAAGTTGTTTATATGGGATTAGATGAAAGTAACTTTCTTTCACTATAGGGATGAATTTCTTCAATCATAAAACATAGCTGATCTTTAACAGTCGGAGGCAATAGCTGAAGATCAGATGATGATCTCAGGTATCCTTTCTTCCGTTATTCCGAAGTGTGCTTCAAGAAGGTATAAGCTCATTTATGTGGAATTTATTAAATAATGAAAGCAATAAATCTAAAAAAGGTGGGGAGATATAAGATGCAGAAATGCAAAAGCTGTGGTGGAAATTCATTTGTAAAAGTACCAGAGTTTGAAAAAGAACTAACTGCCTGTTTAGATTGTGGGGAGGTAGTTTCAATACGGTTCGTAAACCCAAGTATATTAAAGAAATATATCAATCCAGATCATCTAAAATAAACATATATGAGTGTATCCAAAGTTCCATCTTTTCGATGAATTGAGAGATTATAACCAGAGATTATTCAATTAACGGAAGCTTAATTGGAATAACGCATAATATAAAAAGGCGCTGCAACATATTTTACAGCGCCTCTTTCCCATCCTCATTCCTGTATGGGCAGCACTGTAGAATCCTTAATCTCCCGGAGCGCCAAGCTCGTCTGAATCTTCGTGATCCCCATCTCATTCAGCCTTCTGATAAAGAGCTCCAGCCCCTTGCGATCCTTGCAGGCGACCTTCAGGAGATAATCGTATTCCCCTGTCAGACAGTGACATTCCAGCACCTCTTTCATTGCTTCCAATGTTTTCTCCAACGCTTCCAGTTTCTCGGTCCGATGTTCATTCGTACTCATGAACACGAAGCACAACAGATCAAATCCCAGCTTTTCATGATTCAGGATGGCTACCTGCTTCTTGATATATCCTTCCGTTTCCAACCGTTTGATCCTTGCATGAACGGCCGGTGCGGATAGGTTGACCCGCTTTGATAATTCAAGATTACTGAGTTGTCCATCTTTTTGAAGTAAATCCAATAACTGCAGATCCATTTGATCGAGGACCCTGCTTACGACTGATTCCATGAGTTAGTCTCCTTTACGAATTGATTGTTGATGACTCTTTATGATGAATGATTGTAATCTACTTTTCTAAGATACTTTCATTTATTTTGATTACTTCTTATTATACAAGAAGTTCTTTTGTATATTCAGGGAGTTTTTCAACTTATTCTTATAACTTGGGGAGGTCCCACATCCTTCCAAGATATATTGTCAAATATAATTAAAAAAGCCTCACACCCAATAATGGTGTGAAGCTCAAACTCTACTTTATCCGTAAATCCTTTCGTATCGGTGAAAACATATCCAGAATGACACACTCCTCGAGCACTTTAACCCGATGCTGAATGCTCGATGGGATATATTGTGTATCCCCTTGCTTCAGAATTCTTTTCATTCCATTGACTTCGAATTCCACCTGACCTTTTTCAATGAAACTTATTTGTTCTTCCGGATGCTGATCGATGTCACCGATGAATCCTTCTTCCAGTTCCACCTTCACCAGCATCATGGAGCCTTCGCTGCTTAATACTTCTCTTTTTACCATTGCTGTCCACTCTCCTTTTTCACATCTGTTCAGTTATCCTGGCAAGGTTGTCAGAATAAGCTTGGGTTTATTAATTTAGGAAGATAGAATGCCACTTCCGGTAAAAATGCGACGAATACTAACACGATGAGGACAATCAAGATAAACGGCATGACAGCAGAGAACGACTTCTCGATGCTCAGATTTCCTATTTTCGCTGCCAGCAGGAGACATAGCCCATAAGGAGGTGTGACGAGTCCGATTGCGAGAGTCATCACCACAATCAGTCCAAGATGCACTGGTTCCATTCCGAATAGATTGGCTGTCGGCAGGATGACCGGAACGAATAAAATCATGGCCGGGATCGCGTCCATGAACGTTCCGACGAACAGGAAGAAAGCGATGATGATCAGGATGAATACCCACTCTGCCCCGACATTGTTCACGAAGAATTCTTGTGCCTTAACTGATAATTGATAGTAGCTCATCAGTTCACCCAGTGCGCTTGCAGCGGCAAGGGCAAATAGGGACAGGGAACTGAGTGCCAATGTATCTTTGATGATCTTTGGAAGATCTGATAGCTTCAATGTTTTATAGAAAAACATACAGATCAATAAGGTGTACAGGCAAGCAACCGCTGCTGCTTCAGTCGGTGTGAAGAACCCTGTGATGATTCCACCGATAATGATGATGGGCGTGATCAGGGCAGGAACCGTTTCGTACACCAGCTTAAAAAACTGGCCAAATGTCGCTCTTTTCGACCTCGGATAGCCCCTTTTCAAAGCCATTATATAGATGAAAAGCATCATGCTAAGCCCGATCAGGACGCCTGGGACGATCCCGCCAAGGAATAGCGCACCAACAGATGCATTCGTCAAACCGGCGAAGATGATCATGGGGATACTCGGCGGGATGATGACGCCGATGGTGGAAGAAGCTGCCGTCACACCGACAGCGGTTTCCGTATCATACCCCTGCTTCTTCATATTCGGGATCAGGATTTTCCCGACACCGGCCGTATCAGCCTGTGCGGCTCCCGACACCCCTGCAAAAATCATGGAAACCAGGATGTTTGCGTGCGCGAGGCCCCCTCTGATATGACCGACCATGGTGAGAGAAAGGTCGATGAGCTTCTGTGAAATCTTCCCGTGGTTCATCAGGTTTGCAGCCAGGATGAATAACGGCACGGCAAGCAGGACGAATGAGTCGATTCCATTTAGCATCTTCATTGGAACGGTTACCTCTGGAATATATGGAACGGTAAAAATACCAAGGAGGGCAATGATGCCGATGACAAAGGCAATCGGTACACCGATCAGCATCAGAATAAGGAATAATACAACCAACCCTATACCAATCATGCCTGTGCCCCCCTTCCTTTTATTGCTTTAATAGTAGTCAATAATTGACTAGCCGAATAAATCATCATAGTCGCCCCCATGATCGGGATTGCGATCCATACGTAACCCATTTTCAATTCCGGAATGGACGTCCAGTTGTAATTCCAGAAATTCAGCACTGCCTCTATTCCGTAGTAGAACAGGGCAAATGAAAATAAGAAGATGACCGCATCAATGACGATCAGCAATGACTGTTTCGACTTCCCTTCTAGCTTTCCTATAAGGAAATCGAAGCTGAAGTGTTCCCTTTTGCTCACCATGACGGAAGCCCCCATAAAGACCGACCAAATGAACGAATAGTTGGCCACCTCCTCTGTCCAAATAACAGATATGCCAAGATGTCTGGTGACAATTTGAACCATGATGGCGATAAAAAAGATCACTAAGAAAATAGCACCGATGGTCATCTGAATTTTTTCAAGAGTCTTAATCATGATCGTCTTCCCCCTTTCATCATTAAAGGGAAGAACAGATCCACTCTTCCCTTTAACCATCCTTTTTTACTTAAGCTCTCTTACCTTTTCAAGCAAATCTTCTGCTCCCATGTCCTTCGCTGCATTCTCTTGAAGAGGTTCAGCCAAATTAATAAATGGTTCACGGTCGATTTCGTTTACTTCCGCTCCCTCATCCATTGCTTTTTGTTTATACTCTTCTTCCTGTGCATACACAGCTTCTCTTTCTGCTTCAACAGAAGCCTTGGCTGCTTCGATGATGATATCCTGTTGTTCTTTAGAATACGAATCAAATTTCTTCCCGTTTACCAATAGGAAACGTGTTGTGTAATCATGCCCTGTCTCGGTGATGTATTTACCGTTTTTCGTTTTATGGTGGTTTTGCTGAACGAAGTACGGATACGAGTTTTCAGCTGAGTCAACGACATTTTGCTGAAGTGCCTGATATAGCTCTCCCCATGCAATCGATGTTGGGATGGCTCCGACTTTCTTCCAATAATCCGCCAGGACACCTGAAGTCTGTGTTCTAAATGTCATACCCTTCAGGTCTTCCATGTTTTCAATCGGCTTTTTCCCGTAATAATGTCTGACACCTGCCGACCAGTAACCGATCAATTTAAAATCATTATTCGATTTTTCGTTAATCAATTTCGCCATTTCTTCCCCGACTTCTCCGTCCACCGTCTTTTCCCAGTGATCATAACTGTCAAAAAGGTAAGGCAGCGCAAGAAGGTCGATTTCCTTGATTCCTGTCTGAGTCATGAATCCTGGTGAAACGAGAACCACATCTGCTGCGCCAAGCTTCAGCTTTTCAACAAGTTCAGATTCTTCCGTCCCGATCGTCCCTGCGTGAACTTCGACTTCAATATCACCGTCAGACTTACTTTCAGCCACTTCCTTCAATTTCAAAAGACCCGTTTGGTATGGATTATCCGGAGATGTTTGATTGTGTGCCGCTACGATCTTGATTTTCTTACCAGCTTCTCCCCCTGCTGCTTCATCACTTCCACATCCGGCCAAAATACTTGATAGAGCCAACAATAATACAAATGAAATAGAGAAAAATTTCTTCATCCCGAGTTCCCCCTTGTTTAATTAAGATGTTTGAACAGCTTTTACCTTTTGAACGATTCGCGAATATTCACGTGCTTTCTGGGTCAAGCGCTGATAATCTTCCGCATGCTGCAATTGCTTCGAATTGACCAGATTCCCCCCGAGACCCACTGCCAGCGCTCCTGCCTCTAGATAGTCAGCAAAATTATCCATTGTAATCCCCCCCTGTCACCATCAATGGGATAGATGGGAAAGGACCGTAAATACTTTTCACAAAGCCCGGTCCAAACGTATTTGCCGGAAATACTTTAATCATGTCCGCCCCGTGCTCAAAGGCAGTCAGGATTTCCGTCGGTGTCAGGGCTCCCGGTATACTTGGTATGCCATAACGCTTTGTCATCTTCACTGTGTCCGGGTTGAAGGAAGGTGAAACGATGAATTCACTTCCTGCCATGATGGCGGCCCGCGCCGTTTCCGGATCCAGGACGGTTCCTGCACCAGTCAGGACAAGGCCGTCCATTTCTTCTCTTACGATTTCAATCAATCTTGTAAACTTTGGTGTCTCGGCTGTAATCTCGAGAACCTTTACTCCCCCCTCATACAAAGCTTCTGCAATCGGCAGAATCGTTTGAGGAGTGGCTTCCCGAATAACAGCTACAAGGATTTCTTCTTTTATAAACTTTACTGGGTTCACTCTTATCACCCTCCCCTTCACTCTATATTCGCATGCCGCTTTGCCATGGTTTCATTCGTGTCCCCATCTTCCAGGGTTCCGATGATCACCGCGTCAAGCACAAGATGGACCGACTGATCGAACTGGTTCCCAAGGGGCTGGATCGTGTCAGGCTCCCCCGCTCTCCGGTATTTCGTCGCTGCAGGAATACAAAGGATTCCATCACACATCGATACAAGATTTGATTCCCGATTCGTCGTAACAAGGAACACCCTTGCTCCAACTTCTTTCGCCTTCGTTGCAAATGACACAATCGAACTTGTTGAGCCTGAACCTGAAATCCCGATGAACACATCCCCTTCGTCCATGCTTGGTGTGATGGTTTCCCCGATGACGTAGACCGGAAAGCCACCGTGCATTAAACGCATGGCAAATGCTTTACCCATCAATCCGGAACGACCTTCACCGTAAACAAAGATTCGTTTCGCTGTTTTCAACTGCTGGGAAAGTTGGATCGCCTCTTCTTCTTTCACCTTAGATAAAACCTGTGATATTTCTTCAGCTACCGTCGTAATGATTGATTTCATGTACTGATCAGTCCCTTCATCGCCCTGGCAGCCTCTGCCGGGTCGGCTGCATGTGTGATAGCGCTGCCAATAATGATAGTATCAGGCCCTTTTTCCACAATGTCTGGCAGTGTCTTTAAGGTGATTCCCCCTGCAACGGACGTCTCGATTCCGCTGATTCCTTCTATCAAATCGAACAGGCCGCCTGTATTTTCACCTGTTTCCTGCATGTCCTTCCCCATATGCAGGCCGACAAGGGACACACCAAGTTCTTTTAACTCTTGGACTCTCTTTTTCTCTGAAACTCCCAATAAGTCGATCATCACTCTCTTCCCCCGTGACTGAGCCACCTCCAGGGTATCTATAATGGTTTTGTCAGAAGCGAACGCCATGACGGTGGTGATGTCCGCCCCGGCATCGAATGCCTGGACAGCCTCGTGTTTACCTGCATCGCAAGTCTTCATGTCGGCGACGATGATTTTATCCGGATACATTTCGCGGATTTCCCGAATGATCGTCATCCCGTATTCCTTAATCACACCGGTACCGATCTCGATCCAATCTACGTACACACTGGTCTTCTCCAAAATCTGAACGCATTCTTCCCTAGTCAGACGGTCAAGGGCCACTTGTATATTCATGCCATCCTCCTATCTTTCCACACGTTCTTTTTCCCCCATATGGACAAGGACATCTTCCAGATACGGCAGCCCTTCATTATCACCCGTCACACTGACGACCATCGATCCGATGATATTCGCGAAGTGAAGAACCTTCTCAAGAGGCCACTTCTGCAGGAGTCCGTAAATGAAACCTGCATCGAATCCGTCGCCGGCGCCTACTGTATCAACCACTTTCTTTGCCTTTACAGCCGGGGCTTCTGCATATTCACCGTCCACATATCCAACTGAACCTTCCTCACCCTTCTTGATGGCGAGATGTGTGATGCCGAATTGCTTGGAATGCTCGATGATTTCAGCTGTGTTTGAAGTCCCGAACAGCAGCTCCGCTTCTTCGACTCCCGTCATTAGAATATCGACATAAGGAAGGAAGCTTCTCAATACATCCCTTGCTTCATCCTCAGTCCATAATTTCAGGCGAATATTCGGATCGCATGAAATCATCACTCCCTGCTTTTTCGCTTCCATGATCGCATACCTGATCAACTCGATATTTTTCGTTTTATCTACTGCAGGGAATACCCCTGTGATATGGAGAATCTTTGTGTTTTTCAAAAATTCTTCATTCAGTGTTTCCTTCGTCAACACCGTTGTAGGAGAGCGATCTCTGTAGTAGAAGGTCCGCACGCTTCCATCCACCATGATTTCCTTGAAGTTCAGGGAAGTCGGATATCCATCCGCAAGTTCCACTTGGGAAACATCTACCCCTTCACCGCGGACGGTGTTGAAGATGTGCCTTCCGAATTCATCATTCCCAAGGCGGCTGATCCAACCGGTCTTCAAACCAAGCCTTGCACAGCCAATTGCGAAGTTCAGCTCTGCTCCCCCAATCTTCCGATCAAAAGAAGAGACAAAGCGCATGGGGCCCGTCGATGAAGGATCAAGAGTAATCATCGCATCGCCAATCGTCACTACATCATTCATGGGTAACACCCTTTCTGTTTAACAAGATTCACGTATCATGAGGTTTGGATCAAAACGGAATACAAGGCCCTCATCCTGATCCTCTTTTTTCTGGATTTTGTTTAATAAAAATTCCGCTGCTTTCTTCCCGATTTCAAATGTGGGCTGGGCAATGATCGTTAAACCCGGCTCATAAAAACCGGCAAAGGACACATCATCAATTCCGATAATGGCTAAGTCCTCGGGAATCTTCACATGGTTTTCTTTGACATATTTCAATATTTCAATGAGCGTTAGATCATTTCCCGCAAGAATGGCTTCCGGGGGGATCCTCAAGAGATAGGAGCTCATGAACCCCTTCTTTGATTTTGCTTACTTCCAGGCTTTTAATGTAGTCATCTCGGATCTCCAGACCATTGCTAGTCATCGTATTCTTATAGCCGTTGATCCTCTCCAGCCTCGGCGTAACATTTCGGATCACATTCGTGATGATGCCGATCTTCGTGTACCCCCTGTCGATAAAATGCTGGACGCCGAGCCCCGCCGCTTTCTCGTTATCAAGCAGCATGGATGGAATCGGTACGTTGGGCACTGTCCGGTCGACAAATACGATCGGGTACCCTTCCTTCACCATCTCATTGTATAAGGGGGGCATTATCCCCCGTTGGCAGCAGGATGATGCCATCCACCTGCTTGGCTCGGAGCATTTCAATATACTTCCGCTCCTTCTCGGGATCATCATCAGCATTACAGACAATCGTGTGAAACTCAGCTTCTTGACATGTGTCCTCGATTGCCCGGATCACCTGGGTCGAGAAAGTATGAAGAATATTCGCCACGATCACCCCGATGGTCGTCGTAGACTTCTGCTTAAGACTTCTCGCGACAATATTCGGTCTGTAGCCGAGCTCCTCGATGGATTCCTCTATTCGGTTCTTCGTTTCTTCCCTCATATAATCAAAACGATTATTTAAATACTGGGAAACGGTACTCTTTGATACATTCGCATGCTGAGCAACATCAGCAATCGTTACTTTTTTCATTCCATACACTCCAACTTTCATTCGCTAAACCGTTTTACTAAACCGGTTTACTAAATCGATTTATTGAAATTATATGATAGTTGAAAGCGCTTTACAATATATTTTTTAAAAATTAGATGAATTTTTGATTTGGGCATAAAAAAAACGCATGGTTGCGCGTAACTTTTTTAAGAGAAGAAGAGATGAAAATGTTATAGTTCATTGTTCCTCAATCAGAAACAACCTGTCCCTCCCAATACATTCCTCATTCTCCACCACACCCAACGTATCATGCTGCAGAAACCAGACCCATACCTTTTCACAACAAAGCATTCCGTGAGAGGATGCCACCAGGATGACCTTCCCCATCTCGTGCACTCCCCGAAGGTCATGCTCCCTCTATACTCTCCTCCAGACAGTCCAGCATGTCGTCCAATCGCTGCATCGATTCCCGGGGAGAGATGTACACCTCAAGCACCTTCTCCAAATATTTCGGACTGTTGATCGTCAGCTTCGGGTGCTTTTCTGTTTGTCGAACTGCTCGTCCGTTGACAACTCCACCAGGCTGATCCCTGACATACTGCCGCTCCCCAAGCACCACACCCCCGATCTGAACCCCGCCCTGGTACGTCGCATTCAACAGAATCCACACATAGAGGCGGAGATCTTCCGGATGATAAAACGTCTCCATTTCCACCATCTCCTGCTCTAATTTTCTCCATCCACTCATTTGAACCACTCCCGTTTCCATTTTCATTCATCTTTTATATAGGGGAATGGTTATATAGGGGAATGGAAACGAAAAGGACACCCCAGGGAAATTTTTGAGTGGCATATGATTTCAATTCTTCCAAAAACCGCTGCTATATTTATCAATAAATGAACTTCTTTCATCTATTTCTAAAATTCACTTTCAATTATTTCGAATAATATCCATCTAACAATATCTTCTTTTGTATCCACAGGAAAATGTTAGAATTATTCATATAGATAATGTCATTGTGCACAGTGGCTCTTGGAAAAGGGGCTAAAATGACGTGAAATATTATTACCTGCTGTTACTGACGAGCCTTCTGTGGGGAGGCAATTTCATTGTGGGGAAAACGCTTGTGGAGCATGCGTCCCCGGGAACGTTAACAATATTAAGATGGGCGATCGCGATTCTATGCCTGTTTCCGATTGTGTGGTGGAAAGAAAAGAAGCTGGTTCCACCCGTCCGCTCCATCCTGCCCCTCATGTTCATGGGGCTGACCGGGGTGGCCCTCTTTCAGGCACTCCAATTCATGGCCCTGGAAAAGACCTCTGCCACAAACGTCGGTTTGATTTCGACCTTGAATATGTTTTCCATCGCCGGCATCTCTTTTCTTTTTCTTAAAGAAAAGATGAACATCTATCAATTTCTATCCATGCTCCTCTCCCTCTTTGGCGTGATCCTCGTCCTGTCCAAGGGAAGCCTGGAGATGGTCTATTCCCTGCAGTTCAATGAAGGGGATCTCTATATGCTGGCAGCAGTCATCATGTGGGGTTTCTATTCCGTCTGCAGCAAATGGGCCATGAAATTCGTCACACCGATGATGTCCATATTGTACTCAGGGATATTCGGACTTCTCATCCTTCTTCCCTTTAATCTTCATGATTTCCGGGTGACCGATGTGGATGCGTCCTTCATACAGTCCATCCTATATACCGGTGTGATCTCCACGGTTGTCTGCATGGTCCTGTGGAATGTCGGGGTAAATAAGCTCGGGCCGAGCACGTCGGGATTGTTCTTGAACTTTAATCCTGTCTTCACCGCCTTATTGGCATTCGTCTTCCTGGGGGAAACGATGACCGTGCTGCAGACTGCGGGCAGTATGATTGTGCTCGCCGGGTGTGTGTTGTTTTCTTTATGTAAGTCGAGGCCTCGCATCTTTAGAAAAATCTCATCAAAAATGGTGTCGAACGAGCCGGTTAAGTCAATATGAAAAGAAGCAGTGCCGAGGATACGGCACTGCTTTTTCTCATATGGCATTCCCTACTCACTGTTCTCCGCCCTGACCTCCCTTGATAGACTACTAGTAAGAACAAGGAAAGAAGGTAATCCCATGAAAGATGTCCTCCTTCCATACATGAAGCGCTTTTCCGACCTCTGTGAAGAAGAGCTGAAACAACTGATCGTGGAAATTCCTGTGCAAACCGGGGACGGTTCTCACTCTACTTTTTGGGTAAATTCATGGGGATCAAGGTAGAGACGAAATCGTCCCCACTTTACCCTGATACATTGGGAAGGATACACTTAGGTGAAATTTCTTTTTAAAATAAATTAGAGGAAGGCTAAATGCTAGAAGTGGTAGAAAATATTCACAGAGAGCATGTTCTACTCATGTATTACCATTGAGGGAGAAAATGAAGAGCAAGTTTGTTATCTTATGGATGAATTCTGTATCGGTAACGGAAATCATTCGTATCGTAGTTATAGAAGCTTAATTTGGATGATGATTTTCCACTCATTTAACCAAAGTCACTGGACATGACGCTACATGAAGGACATTAAAACTAACACTCCCCATAATCTTGCTCTTTATAGCACCTAAACCTCGTGAACCCATTATAATGCTAGAAACATTCGATTCTTTTGCTTCTTTAACAATTTCATAGTCTGGTGAACCAATTCTAAATTTTGTGTGTACAGTTACCCCTTGATTTTCAATGACTTTTAGTGCATCATCAAGTACTTCTTTCGCATTTTCTTGCTGGTATCTAAGCACTTGTTCCTTGCTTACAAAGCGGTTAATATTATGAGTATTGTAACTATATTGAACATTTAAAAGAAGAATCTCAGCATCCATTGCTTTTGCTATTTCCATTGCATGTTTTAACGCTTTTAGCGAAAAATCTGAACCATCAATCGGCACTAAAATCCTTTGTAACATAAAAATCACTCCTCCAGAAAAGTATTATTAATCATACAGCTTAACAAACCACAGAAAACGCTTTCTGTTAATCTCATTAGAACCCCTTAAAGTCATCCTAGTATTTAGTTAACTTTGCACTAACTCCTTGTGCTAAAGGTTCTTTAAGTTTATTTTATCAAATTTTTCCTGTCATATATATAAATTTTTAGATTGTGGGGAGTCAGCAATGACACACATATTAAAGCACAAAATCGGGGTCAGGCCCACATGGACACCCTTGGCTGAATGTTTATAAAAAAATAGCCGGTTTTTGCAAGGTGTACTGATAAGAAAAAAATCATCAAGCACGAATACTCCCTAAGATTATCCACTTCCTTTCAATTGTTAAAAAATCATTGTTGGCATGGTATCGGACGAGCCTGTTAAAATGATATGAAAAGAAGCAGTGCCGAGTATCACTGCTTCTTTTTTCAGCAAAAGTGTTAAGGTTTGGGTTATCAGCACCTCCATTCAGATTTTCTTCATAAGTTGAACCCAAGAGGATCTCGATCATGTATCTCTACTTCCTTTGCTTCCATCTCCTTTTTTATTCAAAACGGTGCAGATTCCCAACTGAATGTTCTCCACCCCCACCTTCCTTGATATACTTCTAATAAGAACAAATCCAAAGAAAGAAGGTGTACCCATGAAAGACGTCCTCCTTCAATACATGAAGCGCTTTTCCGATCTCTGTGAAGAAGAGCTGAAACAACTGATCGTGGATATTCCTGTAGCCTCGTATAAAAAAGGAACCATCCTTTTGCATCAAGGGGAGGTTCCTGATCGATGTTTTTTTGTTTTGAAAGGCTGCATTCGCCAGTATGCCGTTGACCAGGATGGAAATGAGAACACCTTCCATTTTTTCACCGAGGAACAGAGTGTCACCATTTTCAACATGCATGAATGTGATAAGGCCTCTAAGTACTCACTGTCCTGTTTGGAAGACTGCATCCTCGTGGTCGGAGATTTGGCGACAGAGCAGGAGAGCTACGACCTGCATCCTGACCTTGAAACGATGACGCGCAAGATGATGGAAGCAGACATTGGCGCGATGCGGGATGAATTTGCATCCTTTATGTCTTCCTCACCGGAACAACGGTACCGTCTGTTACTAGAAAGAAGACCTCATCTACTTGAAAGAGTGCCTCAATACCAGTTGGCAAGCTATTTAGGCATTACCCCCGAGTCTCTCAGCCGTATCAAAAGGCGTGCCAAAAGCAACGTACGAAGGGTCGACTAATCGATTTTCAACTTCCTCCCCTTTGCCAGCAGCCAGATCCCAAATCCGATTTCACCAACAAACATAGGCGTCATCAGGATGAGCTCCAGCAAGTGGGTTACGTTATCCAGTGTCGGCAGAAACGTATACATGCCGTGAATGAGTGCATAACTCATGCCGGCCACGATGACGAGGATGCTGATGGGCTTTGGAATATGCCTGGTCTTCATCGCCACACATCCGACCACGATGAGATGGAGACCAAATACGATCAACCCAAACGACCAGACTGCTTCAAAAGCCGTGACAGACGACATCACATCCATTGCCGTCCCATTTCGTTCCCCTGCCACCCGGCCCGCCGTGACAAGATGTGAAACGGCAATGGTCAGGATCACCGTGTAAAGCAACCGAAGACCTCCGCCTACGAAGGCATACACTTGATGGAAAGGCCTTAAAAAAAGATAAAAACACCACGCCACAACCAAGTCGGTGATGATAATAATCATCCACCCCAACAATCCCATCCCAAACCATACAGGATTAGACTGAATGTTTCTCAACGTAATGTCCGCCTCTCCCCCCACAACGAGAGAACTGTGCACAAACCCATAAGAAAAAAATGCCGCAATCGTCATAATCAATAGAGCAACCCCTGCAATCGTCGCCGACTTCCTCTGAATCGAATATTCGTCATAAAGAAAATTCATATCATTACCTCCTGAGATGATGGTCATTACCATTGTAGGTTAGATATGGAAGGGGTGCATTGACTTAAGTTAAGGGACAGGTCCCTTGTCCCAATCTCCATGTTCGCATTGGCAGTATGACAAAATCTAGGTCTACATTTATACCATTCAAACAAAACCACCATGGGGGCAACTCCCCCATGGTGGTTCCTATCTTTCATCCACAAACAAAGCCGGAAAATCCGTTATCACATCCGAAACCCCTGCTTCTTTCAGCAATTGAAATTCCTCCACTGTATTTATGGTAAACACCCGTAAAGGCATCCCCAGTTCCTTCACTCTCCTCCCCATTGAAGATTGTGCAAAGGCTGCATCACAATGGAGGGCGTTGACGTTCAATGGTTCAATAAGCGTTAAAATGTCTGCCGGCACCCCTTCAAAGAGAAACGCGGTTTCAATGGCAGGGTCAAGCTTCCTGATTTTTTTGAGACTCTCACCATTGAAGGATGAAAGAATCACCTGGTATTTCATCCCTTTCCTGTCCAGTAATTCCAGCACCTTGTCTTCAAGCTGTGGGTATTCGATTAGATCATTCTTCAGCTCGATGTTGATGATCATGTGGTCATGATGCGCTTTCACCAGATTGAGAACTTCTTCGAGGAGGGGGATGGTTTCTCCGAAGAATGATGGATGAAACCAGCTCCCTGCGTCATATTTACACAGGTGCTTCCATTCAATATCTTTCACATAGCCGATCCCGTTGGTTGTGCGATTGATCGTTTCGTCATGGATGACGACGATCTGACCGTCTTTTTGAGAGCTGGACGTCTAATTCAATCCCATGAGCTCCCATGGACACTGCTGCTTTGAATGCCGCCATGGTGTTCTCTGGAGCTTCTCCACTCACTCCGCGATGAGCATAAAGTTTCATGGTCTTTTCCTCTTTTCCTGATGATCTCGACATACATGGAAGTTTGGATAATAAAAGCCCCTGAAGCAAATCCTTCAAGGGCTTCTATTCATGTACGGCGGTAATAGTAGTATATTAGTTTCCTTGCTTTTTGTTTTCGATCTCTAATGCACGGTCTGTTTCCTTGGCTGCCTGGTCAAGTGCTTCTTTCGGATCCATTCCTTGATACAGGCTTTCCATGGCCGTTACGACCTTTTGTCTCGATTCAGGGAAGACGGAAATGAGAGCTCCCTGTGTGGCCGTACCTGATTTCGTTTCACGTAATTGATCAACGGTTACTTTTAGTTGAGGGTACTTTTCCCACTCTTCTTTAACGATATCCTGATCATAGGCTGCAGGATTGATGGCGAAGTAGCCTGTTTTCACATGCCATTCTGCTTGGACCTCAGGTGTGGTCAGGTACTTCATGAATTCCCAAGCCGCTTCTTGTTCTGCTTCATCAATGCCGCTTGACATCCAGACAGAAGCGCCTCCGATAATGACTCCTTCCCGTTCGGCATCATCCGGAATCGGCAGATACGATACGCCTACTTCAAAGTCAGCGTTGTCGATGATCGTTTTTACACCAGCTGAGCTGTCTAAGTACATAGCAACCTTCTCAGATTGGAACGCAGCACGGATGTCATCCCAGTTTTGTCCTACATTATAGAACGTGCCTTCTTTATGCATATCACGAATTAATGTAAAGACGTTCATTCCTTCTTCACCATTGAACGTGGCTTTAGTTGCATTTCCACTGCGGCCGTTCTCGTTGTTTACATAGTGACCGCCTTGTGCCGCCACCATCTCTTCAAAAAACCATCCATAATTCAGGATCGAGAAGCCATATTGACTTGTTTGTCCACCGTTTGATTTAGTCAGTTTCTTGGCTGCATCCATTAATTCACTGTAGGTCATTGGTGCTTCATCAGGATTTAATCCCGCTTCTTTAAAGGCATCTTTGTTATAAATCAGAACAGGTGTGGATGAGTTGAACGGCATGGAATATTGTTCACCATCTACAGAATAGTAGTTTGAGATATTTTGATCCCATTGAGATGTATCATAGTTCTCTTCGTCGATGAATTTCTGCACAGGCTGAACATGTCCACTGTCCACCATGTATTTCGTTCCGACTTCGAAGGTCTGCATGATCGTTGGTGCATCTTCCGTACCCGCAACCGTATTAAACTTCGTTAAAGCTTCTTCATACGTCCCTTGGAAAACAGGAGTGACCTTAATGTCTTCTTGTGATTCATTAAAGTCTGCCACGACGTCCTTTAACACCGTTTCAAGATCTCCGCTCATGGCATGCCAGAACACGACCTCTTGTTTACCGTCTTCAGATGCTTCTGCCCCTGAAGAGCTTGAATTTGAATTGGAGCATCCACCCAGTAATAGTAGAAATAGAGCGGATAATAGGATTACACTTTTTCTTTGCATGAATATTTCCTCCTTATATTTCCTTTTTAATAGAATCTGACTTTAGAAATCTACTTTAACGCCCCTTGCGTCAATCCTTTTTGCAGCTGCTTCTGACCAAGGAATAAGAGTATAAGGGTTGGAAGAATGACGACTACAACCGCTGACATCACCACCCCCCAGTCAGTGGAAATTTCCTGAGATTGAAGTTGCTTCAATCCGATTTGGACAGTCCGGACACTTTCATTGTTCGTGACAAGCAGTGGCCACAGGTACATATTCCAAATGGTTAAAAAGCTGTAGATCCCAAGGGTCACCAGGCTCGATTTGGAAACAGGCAAGACGACGTTCCAAAAGAAGCGGAATCGACTTACCCCGGCCACCTGGGACGCTTCATACAGCTCTTTAGGGATGACCTTGAATTGCTGTCTCAGCAGAAAGGTACCGAAGGCCAGGGCGAAAAACGGGATGGTTAATCCCGAGTACGTATTTAACCATCCCAGCTTTTGAATGATTAAAAAGTTAGGAACCATCGTCGCTTCCCACGGGATCATCATGGTTGAAATAAAGAGGAAGAAGATTACTTCCCTCCCTTTGAATGGGATGAAGACAAAGGCAAATGCGGCCAGACTAGAAATGACCAATTGTCCGATCATCACCACAGCGGACACGTAAAAGCTGTTCCATAAATACTGTAAGAGCGGCATCTTATCGAAGGCCTTCAGATAGTTTGCCAGAGTGAAGGAGTCTGGGATCAGCCCCCCTCTCAGCACTTCCCCCCCTTGCATGAAACTGATCATGAGGGCATAAAAAATGGGGAACATCATGAACGCCGCCGATACGGTTAATAACGTGTATAGAATGATTTTTTTCATAAAGGTCATTGATAATGCACCTTCCGTTCCCCGAGCTTGAATTGAAGAATGGTCACAAACAAAATACAGAAAAAGAGAATGGTCGCCTGGGCACTCGCCGAGCCAATACTGTAATTGATGAACGCATCTTTATAGATGGAATAGACGATGACGTTCGTTGATTCCACCGGCCCCCCCTTGGTCAAAATGTCAATCTGTCCAAAGGTTTGAAAACTATTAATCAAGGACACGGTAATGATAAAAAATAGCGTTGGCGACAGCATGGGAATCGTGATGTTTTTAAGCTTGTACCAATAGCTGACCCCTGCGATATCGGCATTTTCATACAGATGTTCATCAATGTTCTGCAAGCCTCCCAACAGGATCAGGAAGGCAAAGCCTGTGTTCATCCAGATCGTTGTGACGGCAACGGATATCAGGGCATATTCCGGATCGAGCAGCCACTTGATTTCGGGTCCTCCCAATGAACTGACGAGCTTACTCAGAATCCCGATGGATGGGTTGTACATAAACATCCAGATGACGGAGGAAGCCGCCACACTCATGCCCATCGTGGACGAAAACAAGGTCCTGAACACACCGATTCCCTTCAACTTTTCATTTGATATCACTGCCAGGAACAGCGCCAGGATGACACCGACGGGAACCGTGTACAGGACGAAGAGAATCGTCGCCTTCATACTTTTTTGAAAGGTTGTGGACTGCAGGAGATAGGTGAAATTCTCAAGACCTACAAACATCACCGGTGTTCCTTGTCCATCTGTCAGGAAAAAACTTAAATACAGTGTACGCAGCATGGGATAAAACAGGAAAACCCCAAATAAGATAAGCGACGGTAATAGATAGAGTAACCCTATGACGGCATTCGGGACCCCTCGTTTAGTGGGAGCCGGCTGGTTCGCCACCTGTACCGGCATGGTCCTGTTTGGCAGGCTACTCATAAAACAGCCTCCTTCCATGATGGTTTCTCCTCATCTGTTGATGTATGGTAGAGGCACTCTCCGTTTTCTTGGTTGAAAAGGAACAGATGATCTTCATGAATATGGATAGGCACCTTCTCACCGATGTCAATCTTCCATTGTCCGTTCCACTTCGCAATCCACTGCTTTCCTCCGACTTCGCACGTAATAAGGGTATCTGTGCCAAGTACCTCTACATTCACCACATGGGCAAAGAAGCTCATCTGGCCTTCTTTGGCGAGTTGAATGTGCTCTGGACGAATGCCGGCCGTTACGTGTTTATGGGATGAAAGTGACTTTGCCATCGCCTCACTTATCGGAATGGAACGATTGTCCGCCAGTAGCAGGGACCTATCGTTTACTTGTACATCGACTAAATTCATGGGCGGTGAACCGATGAAGGAGGCAACAAAGGTATTGGCCGGATGGTTGTAAATCTCCAGTGGATGCCCGATTTGCTGCACCTGACCGTTATGCAAAATCATCATGCGATCCGCCATGGTCATGGCTTCTGTCTGATCATGGGTCACATAAATCATCGTAATTCCTAATTTCCGTTGAATCTGTCGTATCTCTGATCTCATCTTCGCTCTTAGTTTCGCATCCAGATTCGACAGGGGCTCATCCATCAAGCAGATAGGTGCCTGCGTCACAATGGCTCTGGCCAGTGCCACCCGCTGACGTTGTCCGCCTGATAATTCCCTTGGCTTCCTCCCTAAATAATCCGACAGCCCCAGCATGTCTGCCGTTTCCAGCCAGCGTGCCTTTTGTTCTTTTTTCGGTATTTTCTTCGTATGAAGCCCAAAGACTATGTTCTGCTCCACAGTGAGATGGGGATATAAGGCATAGTTTTGGAACACCATCGATAAATTCCGTTTACTCGGAATGTGGTGCGTCACCTTTTCTTCCCCTATGAAGAGGTCTCCCTGTGAAATTCCTTCAAGACCGGCAATCATTCGAAGCATGGTGCTTTTCCCGCAGCCTGATGGCCCAACCAGGACGAAAAATTCACCAGGCTTGATGTCCACATCAATTCCTTCTATGACGTTGGCCTTTCCGTCGTACGTTTTCGATACATTTTTCAATTCAACGCGCTTCATTTCTTTCGCCCTCCTTTTATTCCATTTGTTTTCACAGCATGGTCTCCTGGGGTTGAACCCTCCAGAATTTTGGTTTGCCCGTAGAAACTGCCACTGCGCCGCTTTGAAGAGCAGCATCGATATGTGTCTGATGATGAATCAATCCACCCGTAATAATCGGGAGACTACTTTTCCGTTTCAGCTTGACGATCATTTCAGGCATGAGAGCCGGCATTAATTCAAGTGCATGGGGCTGGATCTCATTGACTGATTTCAATCCATTCTTCACCGCATCCGTGTCCACCAGGAAAAGACGCTGGATCGTCAACAATCCTTCCTTCTTCGCAAGCTGGATCAAGCTACTTTTCGTTGTCACGATGCCTGTAGGCTGGACGTACTTTGCGATAAACTTCAATCCTTCCCGGTCATAGCTGATCCCGGGGATTTTCTCTATATGCAAAAAGACAAAACGATTGTTTTTTTTGAGCAAATCTACATAGAGTTTGATGACACTAATATTACCCGCCAACAGGAATGCACATTGGATGTCCGTCTCCAAGAATTGATCCAGGCTTTTGGGATCTTTAATGGAGGCAATCAGCCGGTCATGCTCTAATCTTCGAATGAATTCTTCCTGAAGGTCCATCTCATTCACTTCCTTGCATCGGATTTATACCAGAGAGGGCAAATTGATCTTTCTCCAGGCTGCTAAAAACAAAAAACCATAAAAAAACATAGGGGTTACTCTACTAGCAGTACGCCTAATTCTTTTATGGTTTCTCCTTCTCACAACCGGGTCACTATTCACTTGCCTTTCTCTACTGTCATCATAAAGCCCGAACGTTAAGCCAATATGAACCCTTTGTATAACATCGTAAAGATCCCGTTGCCATTGTTAAGATTTTCACATATCTACAATTATCGTTCTTTTTTCCCTTGTGGGACTGGGGGACAGGCACCCTGTCCCGGTTTTGACGAGTGACTAAAACGTATAGACACTATCTTTTGGTTCCGTGACACCTTAAGTGTGACTCAAACAACTTACCTGTGACTTGATGATAGAAGATATAAAAAGGCCAAGAGCATTTTAAAGTGCTCTTGGCCTTTTTATTGGGCTTACTTCCATTAAAGCCTCCTTTAGGTGAAGATGGTCGAACAAATTGACTATCTTTTCCTAATAATTGTTATACCTACTAAAACTATAAATGTTAAAATTAGCAGAAATTCATACAGATAGATTAAATCAATGCTTTTAAATCCTAAATAGTCAAAAGTAAACACACATAAATACATAACTCCAATGGATACAATTGCCACATAACTCAAGAATTTTCTTACCTTTAAATCTATACGCTCATCGCGATCTGGTATTTTGTTATCTTTAGGCTTGTCGAACAACTTAAATAACAAAATTACCACACCTATCCCAAATACTCCGCCTAAAATAGCAGGCAGATAATTGGTATCTCCTGAGATTAACAAGGGTATTAAAACTCCAAACAATCCACCAATGGCTGCAAAAATAATTCGCTTACTCATTGTTTCTCCTCCTTCAGTGTAAAAAGTTCCTCAACTGACATCTTGAAGTAGGCACTTATTTTTAAAGCTAATTCTAAACTTGGATTATATTTATTGTTTTCGATTGCAATAATTGTTTGACGTGTTATCTGTAAATCTTCCGCCAGCTTCAACTGAGTAACTTTATGATTTTTCCGAATTTCTTTTATTCGATTTTCAACTGACATTCTTTAATTACCTCCAAAATGTAAACAACTCTTTACATCAGAGTGTAAAATAAAAGCAGACAAATGTAAAAAGTTATTTACATTTGTCTGCTTTAAATATTATTCCATTAACCTGGCCAATAACCGAACTAAAAAAATCTAAAGATGGTTAAACAGATCTTCATCTATTCCATTGAAGGTTGAGTGAAACATGAAGTATGTTAATTTAAACCACACTTTTACTTTAGCTTCTTCCTCTTTGAAAGAATTCTGCTTTTTTACACTCCAAATATCTAATTCTTGTTTTTTTCCCGATGCCTTCTTACTTTTGCGATTGTCCCACAAGCTCTACCCGTCGGACTGTTTTTATTCATGCTACACCATTTTTTAGTATTGCTCTTCGATTTGTCAAAGAAGAAATATTTGCAATCAGGACAGCTTTTAACTCTGTGGATGTTCCCATCCTGGATTGTTTCTAATGTTGAGATTAATACGTGATCTATCACACTTTCTTTAGATGGAGCAGAAAAAACCAACTTGAACTTTCCCATAGAGTGTGAGACTCTTGGAACTATTTTTCTCACTATCAACCATTCATTAATCCTCTCTTCCAAACCTGTTTGTATACTGCTTCTTAGATCACTTCTAAACTCTAGAACCTCGTCTAAAGCATCCATGCTATTGGTTAACCCTAGATGGGTTTGAATATACTCTTGAAGTTCTTGGGGAGTAGATAAATTCTCCAATGGGACTCTATCCCTGTTTGAAATCTCCCAAGTGTTTAAAAAGGAGAGAACTGTTTCAATATGTTTATTCATGGAATTCCCCCTACATTAAGTTGCCATCAGTAAAATTATACCATATACTATTTGTAACCACCAAAACATATAGAAGGTTACTAAATGAAGGATGGAGGGAAAAATAATGACCAAGGATATTAAAGTGACACTATCTTCTGCATTTTTATTAAACTTTGCCGGATTTGCCGTTTTTTCATTCCTTGCTGTTTACCTGTCCAATACTTTACATTTGTCTGCTGTAGAGTCCGGTACTGTCCTATCAATATTGACATTATCATCACGATTGCTGCCTTTTATCACCGGTAGTGTTGGTGATAAATATGGTTTCAAGCGAGCAATGGGAATAGGGCTCTTATTAAGGGGACTTGGGTTTACCGCACTTGCTTTTTCCTCCAATTTTCTCAGTGTTTCTTTATCCGCTTTTTTTATTGGAATTGGCGCTGCATTTTATGAACCCTCTGCTTTAGCCTACTTCTCCAATGAAAAAAATTCAGATCTGCGTAAAAGGAATTTTATTTATTTAAACTTAGCTCTTAATGGAGGCGCAATAGTTGGTCCGTTATTGGGCGGCGTTCTTTTGTTATTGGATCCGAGAATCCCGTTTCTGATCAGCGCATTCATTTTCTACATGTTATATATTGTTCAATTCATAACCCTTAGCAACGTCAATACGGGGGAGCCACAAGACACCGTGTCATTACTTAAAGGGATTAGGCAAGTTGCTCGAAACAAGAGTTTCCTCGTATTCTGTTTATCAATGACCTTCTTTTGGTTTATGTTTGCTCAGTTAACCGTGGGGATTCCACTCCATATTTATAATCTGACAAATAACGAGGGCTTCGTTTCTCTTGTCATAACAATCAATGCATTAACCGGATTTATTTTGATGTACTTTCTTAAAAATCATTTTATTCGAACTTCACATTATTCTTTGTTGGCTACCGGAAAGCTCATCATGATCACTTCATTGTTCTTAATGGGCATATACTCAAATTCCTATTGGGTTTTCTTCTGTGTCATCCTTTTTACCGTTGGAGAAACTTTCGTCCTGCCCTCATCCGATATTGCTGTAGGGGACTTTATTGAGAAAAGATACCATGGAACTTTCTACGGGTTCTTTGATTTATCATTTGCAATAGGAGCCACGATAGGGAATTATTCAGGAGTCCTTTTGCTGCAAAATTTTCCAAACTCTGTTATCCCCTGGTTTGTTTTCTCGTCGATTGGTACAATTGGTTTTTTTATATTGAGATCACTACTTAAAAGCATAAAAGTGATTAATGTTAATGTGGATTCAATAAAAGCATAAGTCACAGGGGTTTATTATAAAAAGCGTTTACTAGGGCCATCTCATCGTTCCATTAAATGGCCCAATACAAGAAGAAAGAGCCTCACCCAATGAGGGGCGAAGCTCTGACATTTCAAAAATATTTGCAATAGAAGTCCTTGCGCAGCTCCCTGCTAAGTTGACAGATCTTTGTAGTCTCAGTCCCAAAAGGCTTTCGATCACTTCCAGTGGTCCGCCTGTACTTATCCACATGCCGACTATTCACATATCATAATGTTACCCATACTTCGTTCCCCGTTCAAAACCTCCACAACACTCTTTTATCGATTCCCCTACGAGAAAACCTTTCCTACTAACCATATATTGACAGGGATAGTTAGGCAGGATACAATACACCTATAATTACTATGCATTGTAATACTATGTATAAGGAGGCAAGGGATCTATGAAAATTAGTAAAGAGATGCTTAAAGGGAGTACCACCACGCTGATTTTAAGCTTGCTGGACACTAAACCAAGGTATGGTTATGAAATCATCAAGGAACTGGAATTGAAGTCTGACGGTATATTCAGTTTTAAGGAAGGGACGATTTATCCTATCCTTCACACTCTTGAGAACAAAGGACTGATTGTCTCATTCTGGGGGGAAGGGACTGGAAAGCGAAAGAGGAAATATTACAAATTGAATGATTCGGGCAGAGAACTCATTCAAGAGAAAAAAAAGGAATGGTCGGTTTTTAAAGATGCAGTGGACCAAGTCCTCAATGGAGAGAAAAGCGTATGGGAATAGATAAGAAATTCGATGTATATATGGATAGACTGTGTAAGAGGATCAGGAATAAGGATGTACATGATACCATCAGGCTTGAGATAGGCGATCATCTTCAGGAGCTCAAAGAGGATGCCATGCGCAGGGGGCTTTCTGAGGAAGAAGCTGTAGATCAGGCATTGGCTCAAATAGGTGATGAGAAGGTATTAGGGAAGCAGTTGAGCAAGACGCATAAAGCCCCGTTAGATGTACATACCTTCCTTCCCGTTCTCGCGGTTTCTCTGTTCGGACTTCTGGTTATGTACTACCTGCAATTTCATTCGACCATCACAGCTCTTCATGAGATGAACGTATTCCATAAAAGCATTGTATTCTACTTAGCCGGCCTTCTGCTCATCCTTGTCCTGTTCAGCTTTGATTATAGAAAACTGGCCAAGTACTCGGTCCACACTTATGCAGGGACATTACTTGTTCTTTCATTGACCCTCCTACTCGGTGTCCGGGTCGATGGCATCCCGTTTTTAAATATCGGCTTTGCCTTTATCAACTTCACGGAAATCACCCCATACCTATTAGCCGTATCCTTTGCGGGAATCTTCCACACATGGAATTGGAAAGACCTCCGAAAGTCCTGGCTTGGAGCGGGTCTTCTTGCCGTACCAATCATTTTACTGTCAACGACTGGGGCAGTAGCTGCAACATTTATTAGCCTAATGGTATCTATTTCCATTATGTCCGTGTCTAGCGCCAACATCAAGCAGGTTATATCGCTTACTGTACCTTTATCCATCTGGCCCATTGTGCGTCTTTTCGTCCAAGCGGATACACCTACATTCCCTAACACCTATGCTGGCTTGACTTTTGGGGATGCGGACTTCATAGGTAGTGCCTTAGAGTACACTCCCGGACTCATGTCTGAAGTCCATATAGATTTCATCTTTTCGTACACCATCTACACATTCGGTTGGTTGTCCGTCATCATCTTATTCACGTTGATTGCATATTTCATTTGGAGAATCATTAGTACAGGCAGGAAAATGGTTTATTCCTATGGTAAACTTCTCACCATTGGTCTGGCAGCGACATTCTCCGTTCAGTTTTTCCTCAGCATTCTTATGAACCTCGGTTTATCAGGATTGCCCGGCGCAGCCATGCCTTTTGTGAGCTTCGGAGGCTCCCACATACTAATTGAAATGATAGCTGTCGGTTTAGTATTGAGCATGTACAGAAGGCGCAATGCAGTCGAACAGCCTATGGCATACAGCTGAATCCCCAGGAAATCTTGCTGTTTTCTGTGAAAAAAATAATAAAAGATAACTGAAGACACATGGCCGACCTGTTCGGCCACGTGTCTCAAAATGAATCAGCCCCAGGCTCTATCATCAGCTTAATGGGCCTTTCTCTCCCGAACAACAGGGACCTAAATTAGGTTGGATTCCTTCCTCTTCTAAATCAATTGCAAGTTGGTTATTATCGTATGCCTCCGTTAGCACAGTTACTGCAGCCTATTAGAAGAAAAGGTGTTGCGATTATAAAAAAGATAATATTTTTCAAGTTTTTAATGAAGGCTCTATTGTAAAGGTTGTTGCTTTTGGAAGAGGGATGATTTACTTTTTATGAATGAAATAATATACATAAAGGCTTGTTCAGCTAAAGGGAGGTTAACGGAATAATTCTTTGATTGAACTACTTTGTTTTTTCTTATAAAGTACCTTTCATCTAAATAAAGGGCTACTATATAATACTTAACGTTACTTTGGTAAAATAGTGTTTAAAAGGGGAGATATCCTTGTTCCTACAAGCATCGGCACAGTCAACAACAGTAGTGAATACTGGTGATATTATTTTTCAGTTAATGTCTTTTTTATTTCTTTTAGCCATACCAGTGGGTATTATTATATTTGTGGTTGTTCTTAGAAGAAGAACTAGCAGGTTAAAACGAGTTGAAGAAAAATTAGATAAGATTATATCAGAAAAGGACAATAGTAAAGTATAACATTCAGTTAATTAATAGTTTGCCTAACAACCTGTTGCCTTTGTTCAAGTAAAGCTATTGAGTTGCTTTATTATGAATAATTAAAACAGTAAAGCGACTCTCTTCCATTAAAGATGTATTGTTGAAGAAATTCTTACAAGACTAACGTCCAAAACCAAAAGAACTTACCCTTTATTGGATAAGCTCTTTGCACGTATGATTCAAAGAACTTTAAGAAGCTCTCTCACCAACCTTCGATTCCCCAAATGAGTTAATCTCAGTATTTATTCGTCCTCATTCTGAAGATCAACTGTAAAAGGTTCTAACTCCTCAGAAGAGACAAAGCTTGAGAAGTCGAAGAATAAGATCGTATTTTCGAGGGTAAAGTTCTCTATTTTTTCATCTCCGTTTAAGTCAAACGTTGATTGGTAGTGTAAGCTGGCTTCATCAATCACTTTTACTGAGTTTAATGAAATACCATGGTTTTTAGGGGGAAATGGGTTTTCCCGGTCAATTTTATCCCTATATTTTTCATCCACTAACCAAAAAGCATACTTCAAGTTATGATTCATGATATCTAGCTTATGTCGACTCAAGTTTTCAGGGAGCCCTGTAAACTGATAATCCACCACTAGCTTCTCACCTTTTTGTGTTACATCATTTACCTGCAGGCCTACATTGATGCGCTCGCCTTGCAAAGTGAATGACTTCTTATCCAAGAGCTGCTCTGCTTTTGGAACGGCTAATGAAAGATGGGGATAAAAGGTGAGCGAAACAGCATTGGCATTTAGTTCAGTCATCTCTGACCGTATGGTACGATGATAACCATCTGCTTGTTCAGATTCGTCCAGAACCGTTTGATTTCCTAATCTATATACGTTTCCTTTATCATCAACTACTTTTGAAAAAATAGTATCATCGTGCTTGTATGTTTGCACAGTCTCATATACAAGTGATGACGAAGCTTTTGCCGTCAGAATTTCTTTAACCTGAATTTTAATATCATCAGAGTATTCCTTCTCAACATTTAGGGCAAGAGTCCTATTTTGTTCCTGCTGAATAGGAATATCAAATTCCCATGGACCTTTAATACCATTGATATGGTGAATGGTTATTGGAAGCGTAAACTCTTCCTTGAATGATTGATATGGGTAGTTCATTTTCCATTGGAAATCATAACCATTTTCCACTTTGTTTAGGTCTGTTGACTTCCCGTTCAGCCAAGGATCGTCATCTCCTTTATTGGATTCAAAGTTAACATCAAAACTTACTTCGCCTTTTTCATTGGTCCCATTTTCAACTCCGTCATCCACAAACCCGGTAATGGACACCACACTGCCATCAAAGTAGGCGCTTGTCATTTTTACCGTTACTTCATTTTGTGTAACGGAATGATTTAGTTCAGTAACAGCGTTCTGATAAGACAGATCCACTCCCGTTTGATCGTTAAATTTTTGAAAGATCCCCCCGATGATGGGGGCTTTAGCGAGTACGTTATTCACTGTAGGATGAACAAGCCCAGAGGCAAAGGTGATTCCAAGTATTGCCACAGTAGTAACCACACCAGCCAAAACATTCTTTCTCTTTCTATTTTCCTTTTTCATATCCCTGTTGATCCCTTTGGAAATGGCATCGAATACTTTTTCCTTAGGAACGGGTATTTTTTCAATCGAATCAAGAATGTCCTTATTATCCATGGCACGTATCCTCCTCACTTTTTAATAACTTTTTCAACTCGGCTTTTCCTCTTCTTAAATACGTTTTGACTGTATTCTCTGGGATATCCATTTCTTGGCTAATCATTTTGATCGAATAATCATTATAATAAAATAGAATAATGGCGGCACGGTAACTCACCCTAAGTTGTTGAATAGCATGCAAAAGCTGTGAAGATTCTTCAATGTCTGAGTTGGATTCCTCTGGCAGGTTAGACAAATATTCATCGCTCATTGAAATGACATTATTCCTTTTCTTTATGAACTGCCCAGCACATCGGATCACAATCCTAGTAAGCCATGTCATAAAATACTCAGGATGCTTTAAGGAATGGATCGATTTATAAGCTTGATAGGTCGCTTCTTGAACCACATCCAATGCATCCTCTTCATTATGTACATAAAGATAAGCTGTCCTGTAGATTCTTTCATAATGCTGCTGAACTAACTTTTCAAAGGCTCCCTTACTGCCTTTAATCGCTTTTTTAACTAGTCGTACGTTTTCTACTTCCACCTTCTTACCCCCCTTTACTCATTAGTGGTATCTATCACCAAGAAAAGTTTCAAAATGGGACAAAGGGACAGGCACCCTGTCCCAATTCCGTTAATTTCATCTTAAAATTCGGGTTTTCCCTCCTCAACTGGAGGGGATTTGTGCCTAACAAGAAGGGACGGACCTCCTGCTTCAAGCAGGAGGTCCGTCCCTTCTTGTTGTTGAATCACTGATTCTGCTAGAACAGAGGGACAGCCACCCTGTCCCTCTGTCCCTGATTGAACCTTGAATATCGAGGTCCGTCCCCATCACTATAAACCATATTACGTCCCGACATTGTCCTCGTCTTCTTCATCCTTTTTCTTTCCCAGCTTCGGCAGGCGCACGGTGGTGATCTCCCGCCCTTCAAAGATGTTTCCGATCTTCGTCATGATGGTGGTCACGATGGTGGCGAAGATGACGATGGAATAAAACCCGGCTCCGATGCCGATTCCGATGCCGCCCACGTAGAAAATCATGGCGGCGGAAGTGAGCCCTTTCACCCGCAGGCCGTCTTTCAGGATCACCCCTGCACCTAAGAATCCAAGCCCTGATACGATCTGGGCAGCGAGACGGAGGGGATCCATCATTTTCCCGCTATCGGGTTCACTGAGCATTTGGGCGCCTTCGATTGAGACGATGGTGATCAAGGTACAGGCCACCGATACATACGTATACGTTTTTAAACCGGCGGGCTTATTCTTCGATGTCCGGTCCCATCCGATGATGAATCCCAATACTGCACTGATCACAATCCGGAAGTAGATATCATACTGCCAGAAGAAACCGGATACTCCGTTCATGATTTCCGTCATGCTGCCATCCTCCTTAAATGAAAAAGAGATCTCTCCACGAAACGAATGTCTGCCTTCTCCACCTATGGTGAAAGAATCAGACAGTTCGCTTCATAGGTGACCTCTTCTACTCTTTCAAAAACTCTTCATCCCTGGAATATTTTTTTAATCATACACCAATCAATAGATTATTTCAATCATACATATTGAAATGATCTATCTTACATTCCCTCTTATACTAGCAAAATATAACACTCACCAATCCCCATTCCACTCTCTTAATCCATCAAATTCCCCATCACTACTCAAACCGAACCCTCCTCAACCCCACTATCAAAAACACAACCGCAAAGCCAACCAGGATCCCAACCGGTGCAAGGATATCCGTCATCCCCCCACCCCGGACCGTCAACTCCGTAAACCCTGCCATCCCCCAGTACTGCGGCAAAAATTTCGCCACACCCTGAATAAAGTCGGGCATGATTTCCACCGGCCAGTAGACACCGGCAAGCATGCAGGTAGAGATGATGATCAGATTCCCGTAAACGGATTGCTGTTCTGACGTTTTCACGAAGCCTGCGATGAAGAGTCCGAGGCCGATGGTGCACAGGAGCAAGCTGGAAACCAGGAGGATGTTTGCCAACGTGTCTCCCCACTCAATTTGGAAGAGCCACTTTGACACCGTCATCAAGATCCCGAACTGAATCCAGCCGATCAAAAAGAATGCCAGCATGTACCCGCCTAATAATTCTACCTTGGAGGCGGGGGTGGACATCATCCGGTACCAGACTCCGTTTTGACGGGCTTCGAGGAGGATGCCGGTACTTGTGAGCATGGCAATCATGACAAACATGATTGTGAATCCTGCAGAACGGGCAGTCATATTATTCATCATTTGCTGTTCCTCGCTTTTGGTCACAGTGATGGTTTCAACTGCCGCCGGAACAGATTTCAGCTCGTCTGAAATGGTCTCCTGGATGGCAGCGGGATCCTCCCCTGTTGTGTCTCCATAAAAGCCTCCAGCCGCTGTAATCATTTTCAGTTTCACGAGACTTTCATTGATAAGATGCTCAACAAGAGCTGCACCTTCAAAGGAAGGCGAAGAAACAAATACGACTTGAGGTGCTTCCTCGTTTTGAAGTTTTTCTTCAAACCCTTTTTCCACTAGAAAATATCCCGTTATTTCCTGATTATCGAACTTCTCCGTAACGGTGCTTTCATCTGCCGTTTTAAAGGTCACGGCATCCGTTGCCTGCACGTCTTGGATCAATGCCTGGGAAAGGTCCGTTTGGTCCACATCGACTGCGTATAGTTCCGGTTTATACTCCCCATCTCCTGAAAACGCCCCACCGAATAGAAAGGTGAATAGCAGGGGCATCCCAAACAGCAGCAGGAATGTCTGGGGCTTTTGAAACATTCGTTTGATTTCAAAGCCGGCGATGGCTGTGATTTTTCTCATCCTGTTCTCTCCTTATCTATGCTTTAATGTCATTGATCCAATCCATAACGCAGCGAGTCCGCTCCCGACGAGAACCGCGACGGGCAGGGTCAGGGTGCTCCAGGACGTTCCATTCATGATGTCCAGTAAGCTGTTTAAGGCCCATTTATTTGGGGCAATGTTTGCAAATTTCTGCAGCCCCTCGGGAAACGAAGCCAGTGGAATCATGGAACCGCCAAGGAGTGCGAGAACTTGCACGCCGATCCCCCCAATGGAATCTGCCGTTTTTTCCTCGGTGATCAAGCCGGCAATCATCATCGCAAGGCCCGATACAGAGATGGAGTATGAGGTGCCGATCAGGAGGAGCTGCCACCCGTTGCTTCCCCACCCCACTCCAAATAGATAGTGGGTGGCGATGACGAACAACGTAAACTGAAGGATCGTAAACGAAAGTGTGCCGAGGAACTTCCCTCCGATGATGGAGGAATAGCGAATCGGACTGATCATCAGCCTGGCAAGTGTATCGGTGTTCCGTTCCTGGATGATGGTTTTGGCACCGATTGTGGTGTTGAATAGAATGAACATGACGCCCATGCCGGCTGCGTAGTATTGCATGCCCGAAAGGGGCTCTTTCCCATCCTTTTCTGAGTCGACTCCACTCGTCTCGGATTGTGCGATCGATGAAAGTTCTTCTGAAAGTTCCTTCATCGTACTGGAAACATCGATATTCTGGTTGGAAACCGGTACAGCCGTCGTCAAATCTTCTGCGACCGCCCTGGATGCTGCCGATACGGTAGTCACCCGGTTGGCAAAGGATTCCGTGATAGAGGACAGAATCGATGCCTGAATCTCTTTGCCGGGATCTTTCAAGAGCGTGACTTGCTTCCTTTCTCCCTTCAACATCCCCTCTCCCCAGCTGTCAGGGAACACGAGGCCGGCATCTACCTTCCCCTCCTCCAGTGCTGTTCGTAAATCGGCTTCTGTACCCAGCTCCTTTAAGGTAATGCTTTCCTTCAATTCCCCTCCCTGGAGAGCGTCAGTAAGGAACTGGCTTGTCAGTTCATCTTCTGACGTCACCACAATCCCCGCTGTCAGTTCAGGAAGGGAGCCACTTGTACCGAACACTCCGCTTAAGGCCGTTCCCAGGATAGCCGTCAGGACAATCGGCATGAGGAGAAGCGTGATAAACGCCTTTCGATCCTTGAGTCTAATTTTTACATCTTTCCATGCAATGGTGAACATGCTCATCTGTTTCCCTCCTAGTCCCGTAACGTTCTTCCTGTCAGCTGCAGAAAGACCGTCTCCAGATTCGATTCTTTGATTTCAACGGATTCGATCTTTAAGCCCGTATGAACAGCGGCGGTGATGACAGAGCCCATCCGTTCCTGGGGATTCTTAGCGAATAATTTCACGATGCCGTCGTCCTTTTGGAACGCGATTTGAGTGTCTACCGCTGCTTTCTTCAACTCATTTATCGCCTCTTCCGACCCATTCTCGACTTTCATCTCGATGAAGCTGCTCCCGGCGATGCGGCTGCACAGCTCCGCCTTCGTCCCCAGTGCAATCACTTCTCCGTGGTCGATGATGCCTACTCGGTTACAAAGGAACTCGACTTCCTCCATATAGTGACTGGTATAGATGATGGTCATGCCTTTTTCATTTAAGGCTTTCACGGTTTCCAGGATATGATTCCGTGACTGGGGATCGATTCCCACCGTCGGTTCATCCATGATCAGCAGGTCCGGTTCATGCATCAAGGCGGCACCGATGTTGATTCTTCGCTTCATTCCCCCTGAAAAGGTTTCAATGCGGTCTTTCCCCCGGTCATTCAGCCCGACGATTTCCAGCACTTCCCCCACTCTTTGTTTAGCTTGAGCTCTCGTCAATCCGTACATCTTCCCCCAGAACAGGAGATTGTCCCTGGCTGACATGGTTGGATACAGGGCGATTTCCTGAGGAACGACCCCTATTTTCTGTTTGATGAGCATGGGAGATGTTTTCACTGATTGACTGGCGACAAAGACTTCCCCTTGGTCATACGGGACAAGCCCGCAAATCATCGATATCGTCGTGGATTTCCCTGCTCCATTCGGTCCAAGCAGTCCGAATGACTCGCCCTTTCCGATCGTAAACGAAACATTCTTCACAACCTCTTTCTTTCCATAGGATTTCTTCAACTCTTTCACTTCCAGCATCTCTCTCCACACCCTTCTTCAATCATTGGTATACCTAAAGTATAGAAGGAATCCCGTTTTTCCAAATCCCTCTAGGGATAGAAATTCCCACAAAAAAAATACAGCTGTGATAGCTGTATTGCATAAGGGCTGTATGCCAAAAGTCATGTGTCAGAATTCCGTAATATGATATCTGACGGCAAAGATCGCCGCCTGGGTCCGATCCCTCAATTGGAGCTTGCTGATAAGATTGGAAACATGATTCTTCACCGTGCCTTCGGATATGTACAGCTCCCTGGCAATCTCTTTATTGTTCAATCCGAACCCGAGCTGATTCAGGACCTCCAGTTCCCGCTCCGTCAGCTCCTTCACGATTTCCGGCACTGAAGCCAGTGGATCTGAGGTTTGATTTCTTCTCATTTCCCTGACGATATCCGCCGTCAGCTCCTTCGGCAGGACCATGCCTCCCGACTGAACCGTCATGATCGCCTGGACGATGGCATCCGTCGGCATATCCTTCAACAAATACCCGCTGGCCCCTTCTTCCAATGCTTCAAAGATCAAGGCACTGTCATGAAAGGTTGTCAGCATCAGCACCTTGATATGGGGATAAGCAGACGTAATGCGCTTTGTTCCCTCCACTCCATTGGCCACCGGCATGCGGATATCCATCAGAACGATGTCCGGACTGAGCTCTCCGGCTTTCTCGAAAGCTTCCTTTCCATTGGAGGCAACCCCTGCCACCTCGATTTCCTCTCTGAGATCCAAAATCGTCGCCAGTCCGTCCCTCATCAATTCCTGATCATCGACTATTACAATCTTAACCATCTACGCTCCCCCCCATTGCCAATTCATTTCTTCCAGCGGAACCCTTGCTTTCACAAGAAAACCTTCTGAATCATTACTTTCAAACAGGATCGTCCCTCCATGGGCACCCACTCGTTCTCTCATATTTTTGAGTCCAAAACCAGGGTCTATCTTCATGGCTCCTGTCCCGTCATCCTGGATTGTGATCTCTACCAGTGACCCGGTTACGACAAGCCTGACGCTGCAGCCTGTTGCCTGACCGTGTCTGACCGCATTGGTGATGGATTCCTGAATGAGACGGGTCAAGTCCAGTTGAACCGAGACAGGTATATGGGTAACATCCCCTTTCACCGTGAAGCTGGAGGAGAGTCCCGTCATGACCTGATAATCCTCCAACAGTTTCCGGATCGTCGTGATGAAGGGCTGCGGCTCCTCTCCGTCTTTCAGGGTCCTGACAGACAGGCGGATTTCCTGAAGGGTGTTTCTCACCAGGTCCTCACAAAGCTGCAGCTTCTCCCTGCTCGTTTCCGGCCGGATGTCAAGGAGCTCCCTTGCTGCCTGAAGCTGTATGAGAAGGGCTGTCATCTTATGACCCACCGTATCATGGATTTCACCTGAGATCCGGTTTCGCTCACGCACCATGGTCAATTCCTCCACCTGTCTTGAATAATGATGCAACTGCTCATGAGCCGAGGTTAAGGCCCCATGGGTGTCTTGCAGCTCGCCGAATTGGGTTTGAATTTTCCTCTGGGCATGGAGGAGCTTATGAATGAGTCGGCCCACAATGGCTTCAAAGACAATAAGGGTGAAATTGATGATATTCTCCAGGACCGAAATGGTCCCTGTCTCCTGATAGATATAATAGAGACATCCACCCCAAATCAGGAAAAAGGCAAGAGAAAACCCCCACAGCACCTTTTTATTTTCGGCAATGAGGAAAAGGGTTACAGCACTCACGCCGAACAGAATCAAATAAAGAGATGAATCCGGATAAAAAAACACAAACCCTGTGATTAGGACAAAATCCAACGCCAGAGGTATGGGATAATAACGATTCCCCATCGTTGTCCATAACAGGAAGTGGTTCAAGATAAAACCGGTTCCCGCTATCAACACAAAGGTGAGTTGAAGGGTACTGGGCGTTTCAACAGAAGTATAATAGATATAACTGACCATCATGAACATGACCAGGCGCAGACCCGTCAAATAAGTCAGCTTCACGTCATCACCTCTATTCAGTAAGTTCCAACCGTGGAATATATACCCATTATAATCATAAAACGGCCATTTGGTAAGGACGGATTCAAACATCCCGAATACGGAAACGCATTCTCTCGTAGCGAAGGAACCCGGCGATGGCGGTTTTCTTATGTCTATATAAAAAAAGCCTGCAGGAACATCCACGTTCCTGCAGGCTCTTCACCCTACCTATTTATCATACTCTTCGTTTTCATACGTCCCTGTTCCATACTGACCATTCTCCGTATCGATGACTCCGCTCGTATACGAGTCCATGATCTGCTGGCTCACCTGCTGGTTCGCATTCTCATCATATGAGAACTGCTCTTTCGGATCCTTTTTCACGACGATCCCCCCTAAAATTAGTAATCAATTCCCTACTATTGTTCGAAAATTGGCTACAGATATGAGTGGAAAAATATAGTATGATAAAAGTAAGGAGGGGAAGACAATGAGTTTAAAATATCAGAACATATTAGTAGCTGTTGACGGATCCAAAGAAGCAGAATGGGCATTCAAAAAAGGGATTGCCATTGCGAAACGGAATGATGCCATTCTTTCATTGATACATGTGATCGATACCCGTTCCTTCGCGGCAATCGAATCCTATGACCGCACAGTAGGAGAAAGAGCGATCAAGTATGCTGAAGAATTGTTAAACGAGTACAAAGCAGAAGCGGCAGAAGCCGGGTTGACCAAAGTGAAAACCTATGTGGAGTATGGTTCCCCGAAAGTCATCATCCCGCGTGAAGCAACCAAAAGCGTCAAAGCAGACCTCGTCATATGCGGCGCAACCGGACTCAACGCCGTCGAGCGCTTCCTCATCGGAAGCGTATCCGAACATATCACCAGGGCTGCCCACTGTGACGTCCTTGTTGTCAGAACCGAAGAAGTGGAAGAGTAATCCATAATCGAAAGAGCCGTTGAACGGAAGCTGTATCTGCTTCATTCAACGGCTCTTTTTTTTTGCATGGATAGGACCATTTCAGCGGGAGGTGAAGAGCACACTCCTATTACACGGATTGAGCAGCAAAGGCCTCCAAATGAGCCTTCCCTTTCTCGATTTGCACCTTCACCTGCTCAAACCCCGTACCACCATAAGACTTCCTTCTCTCAACAGCTGAATATGGAGTCAGGATCGAATAAATATCCTCCTCGATCAGGGAAGAATACTCACCGTACTCCTCCAAGGAAACATCCTTCAAGTAGCAGCCCTTCTCAATGCAGTGAAGCACAAGCTTCCCGACGATTTCATGGGCTTGTCTGAACGGGATCCCTTTCGTCGCCAGGTAGTCGGCAAGCTCCGTCGCATTGGAGAAATCATTCCCTACTGCTTCGTTCATCACTTCCTTCTTCACCTTCATCGTTGAAATCATACCGGTGAAAATTTTCAGCGATCCCACCACGGTTTTCACCGTATCAAACATTCCTTCCTTGTCTTCCTGCATATCCTTGTTGTAGGCAAGGGGCAGGCCTTTCAGCACCGTAAGGAGAGAGATGAGATTTCCGTTCACCCTTCCGGTCTTGCCTCTGACCAGCTCCGCCATATCCGGGTTCTTCTTTTGCGGCATGATGCTGCTTCCTGTCGTGAAGCTGTCATCAAGCTCGATGAATCGGAATTCTTCCGTTGACCACAGGATCATCTCTTCGGCGAGACGGGACAGGTGGGTCATGAGGATTGAGCTGTTGCCCAGGAATTCCAGGATGAAATCACGATCACTTACGGCATCGAGACTGTTTTCATAACAGGCGCTGAATCCAAGCAGTTCGGCTGTGTACTCACGATCGATGGGAAAGGTCGTCCCGGCCAGGGCCCCTGCTCCCAGCGGGGAAATATCGATTCGCTTAAGAGAATCAACGAGACGCTCTTTATCCCGGTTCAGCATCCAGAAATAACACATCAGATGATGGGCGAAGGAGATCGGCTGGGCACGCTGAAGATGGGTGTATCCGGGAATGATAGTCTCCACATTCTCCTCTGCCTGAAGGAGGATGCTTTCCTGGAGATCTTCAACCAGCTTCACGATGTCCTCCACCCGTCTTTTCAGGAACAGATGCATGTCTGTGGCAACCTGGTCATTTCGGCTCCGCCCTGTATGAAGCTTACCGCCGACTTCACCGATCAGATCGATCAGCTGCTTCTCGAGATTCAAATGAATGTCTTCATACTCCACGGAAAACTGAAGATCGTTCTTCTCCGCCTTCCCGTACAGCACATGAAGTCCTTCAAGGATTTGATCTGATTCACTGACTGTCAGGATGCCGCATTTTTTCAGCATCTTCACATGGGCGATGCTCCCTTCGATATCCTCAAGGACCAATTCCTGATCGAAGGAGATGGAGGCATTGAATTCATCTACCCATTCCTCGGGCTTCTTTGTGAAACGTCCTCCCCACAGTTTGCTCATAGCGTCACTTTCTCCTTCTTTACAGCGTTGACCATGGCTGACACCTTTGTCGGCAGACCCCATAATTGAATGAATCCAACGGCTGCATCATGATCGAATTCATCAGCTTTCGTATAGGTTGCGAGATTCTCGTCATATAAGGAGTTCGGTGATTTTCTTCCTTCCACGATGGCATGACCCTTGAATAATTTCACACGCACGACCCCGTTTACATACACCTGGGTTTGATCAAGGAATGCTTTTAGTGCTTTATTCAATGGAGAGAACCATAATCCCTCATAGATCAATTCCGTCATTTTCTTCTCGATGACGGGCTTGTAGTGAGCAAGCTCCTTTACAAGTGTGAGATCTTCGAGTTCTTTGTGGGCTTTTAACAGCGTCACTGCTCCCGGGCATTCATACACTTCACGGGACTTGATGCCCACAAGGCGGTTCTCCACATGGTCGATACGCCCGACTCCGTGCTTACCAGCCAGCACGTTCAGCTTTGAAATGATCTCATGGAGCGGGTAGGCGACATGATCCAGCTCAACAGGAACCCCTTGTTTGAACGTGATCTCGACGACATCCGCCTCATCCGGTGATTGCTCCAGGCTTGACGTTAAATCATAGGCATCCTCAGGTGGAGCCGCCCATGGATCTTCCAGGATTCCGCACTCATTGCTTCTACCCCACAGATTCTGATCGATGCTGTACGGGGAATCCAGATTGATGGGAATCGGGATCCCTTTCTCTTTCGCATACTGTATTTCCTCTTCACGTGACCATTTCCATTCACGTACAGGAGCGATCACTTCCAACGAAGGATTCAGGGCAGCAATGGACACTTCAAATCTCACCTGGTCATTTCCTTTTCCCGTACAGCCATGGGCAACAGCCGTGGCATTTTCCTGTTCGGCGATTTCAACAAGCTTACTGGCAATCAAAGGTCTGGACAGGGCGGAAACCAGTGGATACTTACCTTCATATAGTGCATGACTCTGTAAGGCAAGGAGGGCATATTCCTTCGCAAATTCCTCCTTGGCATCGATGACAAAGCTCTTTGACGCTCCTACCTTCAACGCCTTTTCCTGAACAAAATCCAGATCCTTTCCTTCCCCTACATCGAGACAACATGCAATCACTTCATATCCTTTTTCCTTTAACCATTGAACGGCAACCGACGTATCTAAACCGCCTGAGTAGGCCAATACCACTTTTTGATTCATCCGTATCTCCTCCTGTTGAATGCTATAAAATGAATATTTATTCTATAAGATGAATTTATATTAGCAGTTTACTTGATATTCTTCAATACTTATTCATTAATTTGTATAAATATTTTATCAAGGGATTTCAGGATCCCTTTTATACTGGGCTTCAGAGGGGAAAATATTGTAGGATGGAAGGAGAATGAATCATAAGGAGTAAGCGATGACCACTTTTTTCGTATATGACTCAAGACTGAACATCGATCTTCCCCGTCCCTCTAAAGAATGGCACGACTATTCACCACAGGAGCAGGAACAGATCCTCCTCCACTGGGAACGGGTGAGAGGGATGATCCCGGACCGGATACAGGAGATCGAAGAAGACATTGAGGGGCTGCAGGGAAAGCTTGCCCAGGAAGAAAATTTCGAGGAATCGTGCAGGATCAATGGGGAGATTTCAGAGAAAGCTTCTGAGATCAATGACTTATGGATCTGGTATCGAACCAGTCCCGAGAAAACGCAAGGGGAATGATGTGTGGACATCATTCCCCTTTTGTATTAGCTCTTCTTTTGGCGCAAGTACCGGTATTGATAATATTTTTCTGCAAAATCAGTGATTTTCCTTGAAAGCTGGTAGTTCACTCCTGCACCGATGGCGATGCTGACAAGCGGAAGACCCGACCACTTCTTCCCTTTGAACATGGTGATGGCAAGTCCCTTGAGAGCCTGTTTCATCGGTCCTTCCAGCCAGGTGTAGTCCGTCAGCTTCTCTGATCCGTCAAAAAAGTAGTCGGAATCCTTCTTATCCAGGTCTTCCATCAGATCTTCCCAGGCAAGTGCACGGAGCCTGGATGGAAGGGTGGAAGCATGAAACACCTTCAGGGACGTCATCATCTCGAATGGGGTTTGCACATCGAATCCGTACGTGATGGCAATCAGCTGCACCGAACGGAGGTTGATGACGGCCATGGCAGGCAGATCAGACCCCAGTGCCACCAGGCCTCCCGTTCCCGTCACCCCACCTTGAAACAAGGAGTAAATCCGATGGCGCCCGGCATGCTGTTCCGCTATGTAATGAAGCTGGTCAATTGTTAAATAGTGAAGATCTTCCACGGTCTGAATGTCCTGATTAAAGGCTCTTGCCGTGACAAGGATGCGCTCCCGTGCGTCATTCTGCATCTGTGACCCTTGAATAAGAGAATGCATGTGAAACAACCAGCCGTCAAGCTTCTGAAAAAATTGTTCCTGCACATCTTCAGGGATCGTTTCAAATGCGTAGTCCAGCCATTTGACATATGTATGTTCCAAATCATTGGCTTCGTACTCATATAATTCTTCTCTCCAGGCTTTGATGGATTGCCATACTTCCTTATCTCGTTCTGACCAGTCCACTTGTATCCAACTCCTTACATTCCTTTATTTTACGTATAGTATATCATATCCCCGGTCCACAATACCTGCCTTACGGGAGAGGTATTTTGAATAGTCTGTCATTTCTTACACTAAAAAAACAGGATCACCCTAGTCGGTGATCCTGCTGGTATTAGATATTTCCTTTTTCCACTACATCACGTGCGATCATGACTTCTTCATTCGTTGGAATGATCATGACTTTGACAGGTGAATGAGGGTAGTTGACGAATGCTTCTTTACCGCGCACTTTGTTACGTGCCGGATCCCAGTAAACGCCCATGAACTCAAGACCTTGAAGGACTTTTTCACGGATGAGGGTACTGTTCTCACCGATACCTGCCGTGAACACGATCGCATCTACACCGTACATGCGTGACGCATAAGATCCGATGTATTTATGGATACGGTTGGCGAATACTTCAAGAGCAAGCTCCGCACGTTCGTTTCCTTCAGCAGCCTGATCCTCGATATCGCGCAGATCGCTTGAGAAACCGGAAACGCCAAGCATACCGGATTTCTTATTCAGGATGTTCAATACTTCATCAGCCGTTGATCCCGTTTTCTCCATGATGAACGGAATAAGGGCCGGATCGATATTTCCTGAACGTGTTCCCATGGCAACCCCGGCAAGTGGTGTGAAGCCCATGGATGTATCGATTGATTTACCGCCTTCGATGGCGGCGATGCTGGCACCGTTTCCTAAGTGACAAGAAATCAGGCGCACCTGCTCTTTCGGACGGCCAAGCATTTCCGCCGCACGCTCAGATACATACTTATGGGATGTACCGTGGAAACCATATTTACGGATTCCGTAGTCCTTATAATAATCATAAGGAAGGCTGTATAAGAATGAGCTTTCCGGCATGGATTGGTGGAATGCCGTATCGAACACAGCCACTGCAGGTACATTGGGAAGCACGTGATGGAACGCCTTGATGCCCGTCAGGTTGGCGGGATTATGAAGGGGAGCCAGGTCAGAAAGTTCTTCGATTTTTGTCACCACTTCATCCGTGATCAGGATCGAATCATTGAACACCTCTCCGCCATGCACGACACGATGACCGATACCGTCGATTTCATCAAGTGAATCGATGATGCCATAGCCTGTCAGCTTATCAAGCAGCATTTTAACCGCCACTTCATGATTCGGGATATCCGTTACTTCTTCACGTTTTTCACCGTTCACTGTTATATTAAATACCGCATCGTTCAAACCGATCCGTTCAATAAGACCTTTGGTAATGACTGTTTCTTCAGGCATATCAAAAAGCTGAAACTTTAAAGAAGAGCTTCCAGCATTAATTGCAATCACTTTTTTTGCCACGATGTATCGCTCCTTTTGTTTTCTATCTCAACATACTATCTATTCTGTTCATTGAACCGCATTTTATCTCTCAATTCCCCATTTAATCACTGTCTCCCATCTATTTCAAGAAAAAGCTTGAAATGATATCGTTTTCATGTTAAATTAAATATTTTCGCAAAAATTAGAATTTAAAAACGAAAACGGCATGGTCAGACCCGACAAGCATACGATGAATAGGCTAAAAAGGCGTCCTTTGCCTTTTTGGCCTATTTAACTTATGACCTCGAGCCTTTAATCCCTGCAGCTGGACATGGGGAAATCGGAAATTCTGAAAAATGGAGTCATTGCACATTTGACCAAAAACATCACAAAAAGGGTCGATACATACTTTTTTCTACATACCCTGACCAAAGCAGCCTTAAAACATATAAAGACGGTCTCATTAAATGGAGAATGGTACCTTTCAATAAAAAACTCATCAACTTCTACTAACTTTTTCAAAGTATGAAATGTTCAACAGTAAAAAAAGACCGCCCTAAGGCAGTCCTGCTACGATCATTTTTTATTCTGAAGAAGCCACTGATCAATCTTCGACAAGATGTCCTGAAGGGCTCTCTGGTTGGACAGGCTCGGCAGTTGGGCAAGGAGTACTTCCCTTGGCGGCTTGATTCCTTCTTTTTTCTTTTGAAGGATCAGGATGCTCTTCGCTGAGTTCTTGTTCTTGAATAGTGAAAGGGGCAGCTGCAGGAAGCCCTGGATGTCAGCCTTTTCCTTCAAGTATCCTTGGAGCTGGGCGCTTTGCGGAGATTCGAAAAGTCCGTTCGGCACGACGAAGAAAAGGTACCCTCCGTCCTTTGTATGCTTCAGGCTCTGTTCGATGAACAGGTGATGGGCATACGAATGTCCTTCTTCTGCTTTCAGCTCATAATCTCCTGCGCGCAGGTCATTCGGATAATAACCGATGGGCAGGTCGCAAAGGACAAGATCTACGGGATCGATGAACAGCGGCTCCAGTGAATCCTGGTTAAAGAGCTGTAATGGGTGCTTCTGCAGGTCCGCTCCCACATACGCAAGCTTGATTAACACTTCATCGATTTCCACCCCGATGGACTGAGTTTCTTTCCCCGGCATTTGATTTAACACGGTTGTCAGGAGATTCCCTGTTCCGATGGCAGGATCGAGAACAGTGAGCTTGTCCATGTCAGCAGTGAATTTATTGACCAGGTAGCTGATAAATAACCCCAGTGAGTCCGGTGTCATCTGATGATTCGGCTGTACATTTTCTTTCATCCCTTTTAAGATCGCAAATTGAAAGGCTTTGCGGATATGTTCATTGTCAAGCTGGGAAAGCCCCGCTTCATCATACTTTTTATTCAGGCGTTTCTTCGTCAGTTCACTTACTTCCTCTTGGAGAACATCCCCCTGAAACAGGTTCTCCCCCGTTTCGGCAACGGCTTCTAAATAACTGCATGCTAACTCTTCCTGAAGCAATACAGCCGTTTCATCGATTATTCCAAATAATGATTCTACAGGCGAATTAATCATCGGCATTCATTCCTTTATCACAATTTCATTCATCTATTTTACCTTTGTCCATTCCGTTTGTAAAAAAACAATGCTGACCTTCCGAATCACCAGGTCAGCATGTCTCATGAAATGTTCAGTTAAGGCAGAATTACTTAGCGTTCTTCACTGCTACTACGGCAGCGTCATAATCCGGGTGATCGGTTGCTTCGCTTACATATTCCACATATGTCACTTCATCGTTGCTGTCGATGACGAAAACAGCTCGAGCAAGAAGACGGAGTTCCTGGATGTGTACACCGAATGCTTCACCGAATGAAAGATCGCGGTGGTCCGACAGGGTTTGGACATTTTCGATTCCGTTCGCCCCGCACCAGCGTTTTTGAGCAAATGGAAGATCCACGGAAATCGTCAATACTTCTACATTATCAAACTTGGCTGCTTCTTCATTGAATTTTCTTGTTTGTGCATCACACACACCTGTATCGATGGAAGGAACGACACTGATCAAACGCACCTTGCCTTTGGAATCATTCAGTGTGACTTCCGATAAATCATTAGCCAATACGGTGAAGCCGGGAGCTTTGTCCCCTACTTTCACTTCATTGCCTAATAGAGTGACAGGGTTCTTCTTAAATGTAATGTTTGCCATTTTTTGTTCCTCCTCTATAAATGTTATGTACCTCTTTCATAGTACAGAAAAACGACGGGTGAAAGCAAATCTTACGGATCTTTTCAGCAAAAAAAGAAGAAAGGCCCGCTCTGATTGAGCAAGCCCCTTTCCTGTTATAGATCGAGTTTCTGATTATGATTTCCCTGGTTTTGATTCCCCTGCTTGCTATCATTCTTTTTCATCATACCCTGAATCTTATCGATGGCTGACGGAGCAAGATCCAGCAGGCGGTCGATGAGATGGGTGCTTTCATCCAGGTGAAGCATCTTGATTCCATTTGAACCGACGATCAAAAATGCGATCGGTGTAATGGAAACACCGCCCCCGCTCCCTCCACCGAATGGCTGCTGCTTGGGTGCTGATTGATCTCCGCTGCTGTCCCCGTCTTTTCCGCCGTCTCCTTCTTTCCCTTTGCTGTCAAGGATGAACTCGCTTCCGCCTGCAGCAAATCCAAAGCCCACCTTTGACACGGTCAGGATGACGCTTCCATCGGGTGTTTCAACGGGATCACCGATAATCGTATTCACATCGATCATTTCTTTTAAATTTTCCATCGCGGTGGTCATTAGACCTTCAATAGGATGTTCTGACATGTAAAGACCTCCTAATTAAACTGAATGTTTTTCTCCAGAAAATGAGGAAAGGGGCTTCGTTTTGAACCTGACCCTGCCGCCTCTCCAGTACCGAAGTATCTTGAAACCTACTAGGATAGCATTCCCTATGCGAAACTGGATAATACATGAAAATTGCGTTTGGATCACAGCATGCTGAAACGTCGGAGTCACCTCTATGACCGGCATGGACTGCAGTCTCATATAGCCGCTTAACAGGCCGATAATACTACCCTTCAACCCCCAGATCGTACCGGTCATCGTCCCCGTCGAGGCTGCATCCCCCGTCCCGAAGAGAGTCTTCCACTGCACATGATCCAGCTTCACCTTCTTAAGAAAGGTCCGGATGATCCGGTGAAGGGATTGAACATGGCTGACAATGGCCTTGGTGTCACTCAAACTGTCGATGAATTCAGACGGAGTGATTTTCTTCGTTTCTTTCTTATTTGATGGATTGCTTTCATCGCCCCTTTTCTGTTCTTCCTCGAACACGACATTCGGGCCGTCGTCATCAAGCTTCACCAGTGGAACATCGATTGTATACTTCAACAAGCCGAACCATGCCCTCAGCTTCACCTTGAAATGATCATTGTCATTCCCATGATATAAAGAGAGAGTAATGGTCAGCTTCGTGATCATAAGAATAAAGAATAGAACGATCATAAGTGCCATTAAGATTACTAAAGCCCACATCCACCAACTCATATTTTCACACCCTTCAACCTCCTATTATGACCTTTGCCTGGAAAAATAAACGGAGGGGGAGAAATTTTGTGGAGAGACCTGGGGATTCTCGATATAGATCATTACAGGGTGGTTATTAATGGCGTCGTTTCCAATCTGTATTAAATTCCATTTAACGGAACCATCCACGCACATAAAAAAACCAAACCCATCTAGGTTTGGTTTCTACACAATCATTTTAAAGCGCCGGCTTGAATTCCAGCTTTTTCTTTTCCTGAACCACCGTCGTATCGGCAAACAGGTCGTGAATGCCTTGCTTTTTATTCGTAAAGGCCACCACCACGTACAGAATAAAGACGGTCGTGGAGATGAAGCGCCCGATCAATTCCCTGAATAGAATCGTCCCCCACGAAGGTTTCTTCCCTTTTAAATCGATGACCTGAATGCCGAACACCATCTTTCCGATCGTTTGGCTGAAGAATTTGGTCATCAAGACGAAGTACCCATAGAAAACGATGCTCGTGATGATGGAAATCGGGGCGAACATCGAGCCATCCGAAAGAGAAATATCCAGCAGATTAAAGATTGGATTCACGATCAGCCGTGTGATGCTTCCGATGACGATCAGGTCCAGTAAATAGGCCCAGAATCGGATCCAGAATCCTGCCAGGTAGTACCCGTCCTCACTCAGGGGCGTGTAGGACGGGTGAGCAGGAGGATCGATTTCGATTCTCTCCCGCTCCTCATCATGTTGTACAGAACGATCTTGTGTGTCACTCACTTCATTCACCTTCCTTATTCAGAGTATAGATACATCAATCGAGGAGAATTTGGTTTAGATAGCAGTTTCATTAAAGCTGCTGCTTCCATATCTTGACCAATCATTTTCTTAGCACCCATACTGAATAATTCAGAGAAAGGATCGCCCGCTGTGTATTCAAAAACTTGTGCATCTTTTAATTTATACTCTTTTTTTCATGGCTTCAATGGTATCTTCCACATAGCCGAATTCATCAATCAAGTTGACTTCTTTCGCCTGGATTCCGTCATAGACTCTTCCATCTGCAATCTTCCTGACCTCGGCTTCAGACATATCACGGCCCTTCGCAATGACATCCACGAAACCTTCATAGGAATTGTCGATCATGGATTGAAGGATCTTTCTCTCTTCTTCCGTCATTTCACGTGTCGGACTCATGATGTCCTTATACGGACCGCTCTTGATGGTCACAAAGTCGACGCCGTATTTTTCAGCGAGTTCAGAGTAATTGATGCTCTGCATGATGACACCAAGAGAGCCTGTCAACGTTTCTTTGCTGGCAAAGATCTTTGTGGCCGGAGCAGATATGTAATAACCGCCCGAAGCTGCCGTCCCACCCATGGAAACGTAAACCGGCTTCTTCGTTTTCTCTATGATCTCCACAAGCTTCGAGTGGATCTCTGCACTCTCCACTACCCCGCCGCCTGGAGAGTTCACTTTTAAAATGATCCCTTTGACGGACTTATCTTTTTGAACGGCATCCAGTTTATCCATGAACAGCTCATGATTATATCCCGGACTTTCAAATAGAGAGGTAGCCCCTCCTGTATCCTGGATGACCCCTTCCACTTCAAGTACCGCGATTCGTTTCTGTAGATTCCCTTCATCGATCACAACTTCTGAAAAAGGATTGTCCGAACCTCCAAGCACCCCTTCAAATGCCTGATCAAAGTTACTGGTCATTGTGGATGTAGCAAAATTGACTACGACTGAAACGAAGAATAACCCGACAGCTATCCCTAATGCTGTCCACCTTTTTGCATTCATATTGTATATTCCTCCCTTGTTTACCCTATCTTATGTAAGGATATGAATATCATTCTCATGGACAAACATGATAGAATATTCACTAAGTTAGATTCTAGCAAAATTTTATGCAAATGGGAAAAATTATCTTATTTTTATATCAGGGAGGTACATACGATGAACAACCGTCGAAACATTTATTTCTATGCCTTACACGAGGAAGGGATGCAGGCGAAGCTCGATTCATTATACGAACTGGCCAAGCGTTATCATTTCAACATAGTCGATTCCCCCAAAACGGCCAACATCATCGTCAGTATCGGCGGTGATGGCACATTTCTTCAAGCCGTCCGTCAAACCGGATTCAGACAGGACTGCTTGTATGCAGGAGTTTCTACAGGTGGTACGTTAAGTATGTATTGTGATTTCCATATCGACGACACTTCCAAGATGATCGAAGCGATGACCACGGAGCAAATCGAAGTACGGAAATATCCTACTATCGAGGTCACCGTCGATAACCAGACCTCCTTCCAATGCCTGAATGAATTCAGCATCCGCTCCGGGATCATCAAAACCTTCGTCATGGATGTATTCATCGATGATAAGCATTTTGAAACGTTCCGTGGAGACGGGATGATCATCGCCACGCCGACAGGAAGTACAGCTTATAATAAATCCGTCAGCGGAGCCGTGGTCGACCCGATGCTTCCGTGCATCCAGGTCAGTGAAATGGCGTCACTGAATAATAACCGCTACCGTACCCTTGGTTCTTCGTTCATCCTGAGTGATAAACGCAGCCTGGTGCTGAAGATCGTCCAGGACGGCAACGACTACCCGGCAATGGGAATGGACAACGAGGCCCTCAGCATTCAGCACGTGGAAAAGGTCGAAGCGAAATTAAGCGATAAAATCATTAAAACTGTGAAATTAAAAGACAATTCCTTCTGGGAAAAGGTGAAGCGCTCGTTCTTGTAAGGATCTTAGAATGAGATTTTGGATGGGTAGTGTTCCGTTTGGCAGGTTTGTCGTGGCATGATAGGATTCATTGAGTGTTTATTGGGCTGCTTTCGGAGTTGATTGGGCCACCACTTTGGAATATTGCACCGCATCCCGCCAAAATTGTGCCAGATGGTGAACAAACCCAAGGTCCGTCCCTAACCAAAAACGAAACGCTCCGGCACACGCTGGAGCGTTTTTTCGTCCGTATTCAAGTCAAGCTGACAATCTCGCTTCGCGTCTCCGTTTTCTGGCGTACTGGACTCTTGAAGCGGTAAAGATGGTCAGTGCCAGCCAGATGAACAGGAATGAGACGAGATGGGTGATGGAGAAGGTCTCGTCATATACCCAGATGCCGAGGATCAGTGTGATGGTCGGCGCAATGTATTGGAGGAATCCTACCATATAGAGGGGGATCCGCTGTGCCCCCTTTGAAAAGAACAGCAGGGGGATGGCCGTCACCGCTCCGGCACCCATCAATAAGAGGTCCGTCCCTAAGGATACGTGAAAGAGGGACAGGGATCCTTCTTGATACATGAAGCCTAGATAGAGGAGTGCGACGGGCGCGATGGTCATGGTTTCCAGGGTCAGGCCGATGGATGATTCGACTTGGATGAGTTTTTTGGCTAATCCGTATAGGCCGAATGAAAAGGCAAGGAGGATGGCGATCCACGGGAATTCACCGTAGGAAATCGTCAGGATCAGGACACCGACCGCCGCCAGGGCGAAGGAGACGATCTGGGCCTTCGACAAGCTTTCCTTCAGGATGAAGACCCCTAACAATACGCTCACAAGGGGATTGATATAATACCCGAGGCTCGCTTCCACCATTTGATTCGTATTCACCGCCCAGATATACACAAACCAGTTTGTGCTGATCAATAAAGAAGCAAGGAGCAGGGCAAGCAGCTGCTTCTTTTTGGTAAGGGATGTTCGTAAATATGTGTGAAAGTCCTTCCACCGTTTACTGATGAATAGAAATAACAGCATAAACCAAAAGGACCAGAATATACGGTTCGCCAGAATTTCATCTGCCGCGACATGATTCAACCATTTCCAATAGATCGGGAGAATCCCCCAGAGAAAATACGAAAAAGCGGTATAGATGATTCCGGCTTGATCGTTCTGCTTCATAAAAAAACACCCCCAAAACTATTTCTATTTCCGAAATATCTCCATTATATCCATGAATAGTTTAGGGGGCAATCTTTATTTATTTTTTTTATACACGATGGTCTCGTCTACGATGGTCATATCCACCACTTTCTCTAACAGCTGGTCGGGATCCGCTTTGAACGGATCGATGTCCAAAACGGTAAAGTCCGCAGCGAAGCCTTCCCGGATCACGCCTCTGTCATGTTCATGATGACAGGCATAGGCACTCCCTTTCGTAAACAGGGAGATCGCTTCATACATAGTGAGTTTTTCTTCTGGACGATAGGTTGTTTTGGCGGGATCTAATGGATTCGTTCTCGTGACCGCCGCATGGATTCCCCAAAGGGGATTGACCGGCTCGATGGGAGCATCCGATCCCCCGGCGCACGGGATGCCTTCATCCAAAAGTGTTTTCCATGCATAGTTATACTTCATGTTTTCTTCCCCAAGGCGATCGATGACCCAGGGGAAATCGGAAGCGACAAACCTTGGCTGAATATCTAGGATCAACGGAAGATCCTTGATCCTCTCGATCAGCTCCTTCCGGAGGATCTGGGCATGGATCAGCCGGTCCCGTCTTTCAAAATGAGAAGGCTCTTCCGTGATGGCATTGATCACATTTTCAAAAGCCTGATCACCGATCGTATGGACGGCAATGGGGAGATCATAGTTCCTTGCCTTTTTCACCAGTTCCAACAGTCTTTCGTTTGTGTGGATGCTGACGCCCGTTGTGCTCGGGTCATCGGCATAAGGATAGCTCAAGAGAGCGGTCCTTCCCCCCAATGCTCCGTCAGCAAAGATTTTCATCGCTCCAAATTCGATGAATTCATTGCCGCCCAGGAATTCATGCCCGTCTTCCTTCCAATCGTCGATCACTTCATGATGGACGAGAAGGTGTGCCCTGAATTTCTTCTTTCCTTCCGTAATGGTGTGAACAAAGGCGTCATACGTTTTCTTGAAGTTTCCATAGTAGCTTAAATCCTCTGTATGACCACCGGTTAGCCCTTGCTCCCAGCAGCTTTCAATCCCTTTCGCAAGGGCCCCTTGAAGATATTCGGAAGAAATCGGGGGCAGTGCGTCTATCATAAGATCCTGTGCCTTATCCTTCAGTAAGCCGTTTAATTCTCCCCTTTCATCCCTCTCGATCAATCCTCCTGAAGGGTTCGGAGACGCTTCAGAGATACCGGCATTTCGTAAAGCGGGGGAGTTCACGACCATGGCATGACGGCAAATGCGCTTAAGAAGAACCGGATGATCGGGGACGACTTCATCGATTTCCTGTTTTGTGAGAACGGCTGCATCGCTCCAAAGGTTTTCGTTCCAGCCTTCACCGATGACCCATTCTCCTCTTTTAAGACCCTTTGCCTTTTCCCTGATGGCATCCAGCACTTCCTGCTTACTCTTCATGCCTGAAAGGTCCAGCCTCATCAGCGTTTCTCCATGACCGATCAGATGCATATGACTGTCGACAAAGCCGGGGAACATCACGTTTTTCTGAAGATCGATGACGGTTTCAATGGTGAATCGTTCATCCTTCTCCATTTCTTCTGAGGAACCGAGTCCCTGGATCACTCCATTTTCCGTAAAGACCGCTTCCACATAATGTCCTTCCTTTTCCATTGTGTAGATGATTCCGTTTTTCCATAAAGTACCCATGATGTGTTTCCTTTCTTGATAAAAAGTCTATTTCTCAAATGTACCATATTATACGAAGATTCTGAAATGATAGAGGGATGTTCCACCGAAAAAAAGAGAGAGCCCTAAAAGGCTCCCTCTCCTCTGTCAGCTTCTCACTGAACTCATTTCTTTTTGTCTCAGCTCAATTCTTCTGATCTTACCTGAAGTCGTTTTCGGCAGTTCCTTCACGAATTCAATCTTGCGTGGATACTTGTATGGAGCCGTCAAGTCCTTCACATGCTGCTGAAGGGCCGGGATCAGTTCAGGATCCTGTGGATCCACGCCTTCCCTTAGCACCACAAAGGCTTTCACGATGAGTCCCCTCACTTCATCGGGACTACCGACAACGGCACATTCCTGAACCGACGCGTGTTTCACAAGGGCATCCTCCACCTCGAATGGTCCGATCGTATACCCGGAGCTGATGATGATGTCATCCCCCCGGCCTTCAAACCAGAAGTAGCCGTCTTCATCCTTCTTGGCTTTATCACCGGTAATATAGTAATCCCCCCTGAATTGCATGGCCGTGCGTTCAGGGTCTTTATAATAATTTTTGAACAAGGCCGGTGTTTCTACGTGGACCGCGATATCCCCCACTTCCCCTGCTTCACATGGAAAGCCTTCCTCGTTGATGATTTCGACTCTGTTTCCTGGAGTCGGCTTCCCCATGGATCCCGGTTTCAGTTCCATACCTTTCATGATGCCGACCAGAAGGGTATTTTCAGTCTGCCCATATCCATCACGGACTTCGATTTCAAAGTGCCTCTTGAACGCATCAATGACTTCCCGGTTTAACGGCTCCCCTGCCGACACGGCACTATGCAGCTGATCCAGCTTATAGGAACCGAGATCATCCACCTTGGCCATCAGACGGTATTCTGTCGGCGTACAGCAAAGAACATTCACGTGATGATCCTGAAGCATCTGGAGGTATTTGTTAGGGTCAAATTTCCCTTGATACACAAGCCCTGTAGCCCCAGACCCCAGAACAGACAAGAACGGGCTCCAAATCCACTTCTGCCAGCCAGGACCTGCAGTGGCCCAAACCGTATCTCCTTCTTCAATGCAGAGCCATTCCCTGGCTGCTGTTCTTAGGTGGGCGTATGCCCATCCATGAGTATGTACAACCCCTTTAGGGTTCCCTGTCGTTCCCGATGTATAGGAAAGGAACGCCATATCGTCACGATTCGTATCCGCGAATGCTAAATCTTCTGATGCGGACTTCATTTCTTCCTCCAGACAGATCCACCCATCCTTCTTATCTCCCACAACGAATTTCTGAAGATTATCCATGCCCTTTACGTCTTTGAATTGCTCGATGAATGGGGTATAGGCAACGATTCCCTTTACATCCCCATGATCAATTCGGTATTCAAGATCTTTCGTCCTCAGCATTTCTGAGCTTGGAATCACAACGAGTCCGGATTTCAGAGCAGCAAGATACACAGCGTAAGCCTCAATGAGACGAGGAACCATGACAAGAAGGACATCGCCCTTTTGCAGGTCGGAATTCAAGAAAACGTTTCCAATCTTATTCACATTTTTTAATAATTCCTTGTAGGTGATGTCTTCTTTTTCTCCCTCTTCATTTTCCCATTTGATAGCGAGCTTCTGCTCATCATTTGTGAACTTCTCGACTTCCTCTACCAGATTGTACTCTTCAGGTGCAATAAGTTCTTCCCTCTTCATTATGACTCCCCCTTGTTTGTTAATTCTTCTCTATTATACAAAATTATTTAAATTTTTTAAATTGTTTAACGAATATCTCTTCAATTATATGGGATTATTAAACAAGTGGCGTACTTTTCTATTGGCTCTTTTTGTAAACTTTGTTGCTATCATGAAGAAAGTAGAAGGTGATTAGAGGTTGCATTTCTGCCATAAAGAAGGATATTTATTCATAAAACCTTCCGAAGCTTAAGTTAAAACGCAACCATTTTTGGGAAAAGAGCTCATGGGATATCTGTATGAAAGGTATTATTTCTATCACTCTGTGGCAATGATTTAAGATAATCCCCAAACAACATAAAAAGGAGCGAGATATCCCGCTCCTTGTAGCCATTGTATTTAATTATTTTGCGTATCCGCCACCGATTTGTTGTTCAGCCATTTGAACTAAACGTTTAGTGATTTCACCACCTACAGAACCGTTAGCGCGTGCTGTTGCATCTGGACCAAGTTGAACTCCGAATTCAGAAGCGATTTCGTATTTCATTTGGTCGATTGCTTGTTGAGCTCCTGGAGCTACTAATTGGTTTGAACTTCTGTTTGCCATGTGTTTTCACCTCCTTGTGAGTATAGATTGTGCGAAAACACATGGCTTCATGCAGAAAAAAACGTTGGTAAATTATCCTAAATTTTAGAGTAGTCCGTCAAATGTTTTTTCTGTTTCAGAACCTGTTGAACCATCAATGGTCATGGTTTCCGTTTTGTCGACGGCTTCTTTGATCAATGTGTCAAAATCGACAAAGCTTTCATAATAGGTCACTTTGTCCGTTTTAGGTCGTGTTTTTGGTGCGGGTGGTGTGAAGATGGTACAGCAATCTTCATATGGAAGAATCGAGATATCATGGGTATCGATCTTCTGGGCGATATCAATGATTTCAAGCTTATCCATGGCGATGAGGGGACGCAGCACCGGCGTATTCGTCACGTCATTTATTGCCTGCATGCTTTCCAATGTCTGGCTCGCCACCTGTCCAAGGCTCTCACCTGTTACAAGGGCCAATCCTTCATTCTTCTGACGGATCTGATCGGCGATCCTGAGCATCATGCGTCTCGTTGACGTCATGGTGTAATTTTCAGGCACTTGATCATGGATGGTTTGCTGAATGTTCGTGAATGGGACGATATGCAATTTCACCTTCCCGCTGAAAGCAGACAGCTTCTTCGAGAGATCAATCACCTTCTGCTTGGCCCGTTCACTCGTAAATGGCGGGCTGTGAAAATGAACAGCCTCTACCTCTACACCCCTTTTCATCGTTAAATATCCGGCGACGGGACTGTCGATCCCACCTGACAGCATGAGCATGGCTTTCCCGCTAGCTCCAACCGGCATTCCCGTTGAACCTTTATACGTTTCGGAAGAGAGGTAAACCCCTTCTTTTCTTACTTCCACGTTCAAATTAATGTCGGGCTTTTTCACATCGACTTTTAACCCGTCCACATTCTGAAGAATATAGGATCCAACTTCGTAATTCAGTTCATTCGTATCAAGGGCAAAATGTTTGTCGGCGCGGCGGGCAGAGACCTTGAATGTTTTCCCCGGTTCGAAGCTTTTCTGAACAAGGCTTAATCCTGCTTCTTTAATCGCTTCTATATCCTGTGCCACCTTCACGACAGGACTGAATGACTGAATGCCGAATATCTTCTCCAGCCGCGGAAAGATGGCTTCCCCGTTTTCGTCACCGAGAAGGATATGAAGTCGATCCCGGCTTGCCGTGACGGAAATCGTCGGGAAATCCTTTAATGCTTGTAAAATGTTCTCTCTTAATTTAGCCGTGAATTGTTTTCTGTTTCTTCCTTTAGTCGATATTTCTCCGTATCGGACCAGTATGCGATTATAATTCATCTTGATCTCCTCATTGTCTTTTGTAATTGGCTTATTTCCTGTTGAAGTAACTGTATGAATTGCCGGCATTCTTCCATCGTATTTTGAAAAGAAAAACTCACTCGAATCGAGCTGTTCGCCATGCTCTTTGATACCCCCATGGATAGGAGCGTAGGGCTTGGCTTGTTTTGTTTGGATGAACAGGCACTCGTTGTGGACACAAATACGTCATGACGGTCTAACGCATGGACGAGCACTTCACCTTTAAAATGCTCAACCGAGAAGTTCAAGATATGGGGTGCGTGATGCTCCACAGGTGTATGGACCGTCACACCCTCCATCTTCTCCAGTTCTCCCCTGACATACCGTTGGTTCTCCTTCATGATAGAAAGCTTCTGTTCGCTTTCTGTCAGGTGCATCCTTAAAGCTTTCGCAAACGACACGATTCCGCCCGTATTCTCTGTGCCGCTTCTGACATTCCCTTCTTGTTCCCCTCCCGTCATAATGGGAGACAGGACAAGACCGTCCCTTACATAGAGCATTCCCGTCCCTTTAATTCCATGAATCTTATGGGCTGATAGGCTGCATAAATCGATATGACTGTCTTCCAGGATGAGTGCGACTTTCCCGCATGCCTGTACCGCATCGACATGAAAGAGGATCTTCGGGTAATCAGACAGAATCTCCCCTATTTCCCTGATAGGCTGTACAGACCCGATCTCATTGTTTACTGCCATGACGGATATCAGTATGGTGTCATCCTGAATGGCCGCCTTCACATCTTCAGGCTTCACCCTGCCCTGTTGATCCACATCGAGATAGGTCGCAGAGTATCCGAGTGTTTCCAGTTGCTTGATCGTATTAAGGACCGAGGGATGTTCTATTTTGGTCGTGATGATATGTTTCCCTCTGTGCCCATATTGTAAAGCCGCTCCTTTAAGGGCTAAATTATTCGATTCAGTCCCTCCGGACGTGAAGAACACTTCCTTCTTTTTTATATCCAGCAATGAAGCGATTTGTTCCCTTGACTGCTGAATCAATTTCTCGATTTTCCCTCCGAAGGAATGAATGGAGGAAGGATTCGCAAAGTAGCTCTCATTTACTTTCAGGAATGTATCCAGTACTTCTTTATATGGTTTGGTTGTTGCACTATTATCTAAATAAATCATGATTTCACCTTCTTTGCCGCCCCGAAGCATGCAGCAGATGTTTTCAATCACTAATCTTACCATAAATCATTCCAAACCCAAATGATATTCCCGGTACATGGGAAGTTATTATTAACCCAATACTAATTCCACAAGGAAAGCGGACAATTTTTTGCATTTTCCAAAAATAATCATTGAAATATGACTGAATTTTTGCGAGAATCATAAAGGAAATTATCGAGAAAGTTATTTAAATATACTAAATTGTAAGATTATTTAGTATTTCGACATTTTTCAACAATCTTATGATAAGATATTTCTGCTTATGATAACGATTACAAACGGAGGGGTATGTATGAAAGGGAAAGCGCTATCATTCGGCCAGACCTTTACGATAGGATTAATGCTCTTTGCTTTATTCCTTGGAGCAGGTAATATGATTTTTCCACCATTTTTAGGACAGCAGGCCGGAGAACACGTATGGACGGGCATCATCGGCTTCCTGATCACCGGGGTGGGTCTTCCTCTTTTAGGAGTCATTGCCATCGCAAGATCCGGAGGAGACCTCCAAACACTGGCGAACCGGGTTCATCCATTATACGGTTTGGTCTTTACGATCGTGATGTATCTGGCGATCGGACCGTTTTTCGGGATTCCGCGTACAGGTACGGTAGCTTACGAAATCGGGGTTATTCCATTCTTACCGGAAGACGTTTCTAAATACGGACTTCCTTTACTGGTTTATACGATCATCTTCTTTGGTCTGACAGCATGGCTTGCCATGAATCCAACCAAGCTCGTAGACAGAATCGGAAAGATCCTGACACCATCCCTTATTGTGATTCTGACAATTCTTGTTGTGAAAAGCATCGCGACACCAATGGGGGGCTTCGGTGAGCCGAACGAGGCTTATCAGGATGGAGCGTTATTCAAAGGCTTCATTGAAGGGTACTTAACGATGGATACCATCGCTGCTTTAGTGTTTGGGATTGTCGTCATCAATGCCATTAAAGACCGTGGGGTCACGAGTAAAGCTGCCATGACCCGCATCACCGTCATAGCAGGGGTCATCGCGGCCATCGGCTTGGCACTTGTCTATTTATCCTTAAGTTACATCGGAGCTTCCAGTACAGATTCCATCGGCATTCAGGCGAATGGCGGAGCGATCCTGTCTGCAGCGGCAAGTTATTTATTCGGTTCACTGGGAACCACGATTCTGGGTCTTGCGATTACGTTCGCATGTATCACCACATCGGTTGGACTTGTTTCGGCATGCTCGCAATTTTTCGCCAAGATCCTTCCGGTTTCTTACGCGAAGCTCGTCATCATCCTATCCTTTTTCAGTATGATCATCGCCAATATCGGACTGACACAACTCATTGCAGTATCACTTCCGGTCCTGATCTTTATCTATCCATTGGCCATCGTACTCATCTTATTATCGTTTATGCATAACGGGTTCAACGGGTATTCCCTCGTTTATGCCGGAGCGTTATTGCCTACTGGCTTGATCAGCCTGCTGGACGGCATCAAAACGGCGGGAGTCGACGTGACAGCCGTCAGCCAGTCACTTGAATTCCTTCCATTCTACACACAAGGAATCGGGTGGCTTGTACCGGCCATGATCGGGGCAATCATCGGATTCATCATCGCCTCTCTCGCGGGACAGACTAAACGCAGTATCGAAGCGAATTAATACCATATAAAAAAGGACTGATTTAGATGAAATGTCTAAATCAGTCCTTTTTATTACTGAGCCAATCGAGGAGAACGTCAATACTTACTTTGTCTTCTATTAACAATTCCTCTATCTCCGCCCTCGTTAACCCCTCAGAGTCATCTTCCCTCTTCACCGGCCTTTCGGAAGGGGATGAAGACGTGGGGGGAGGGCTCCTTCTCCGCTGTCTCCATTTGGAGAGGACGGGCTGGGGGCGGTTCTGGTGGAAAGAGGAATAAGGCTATGACAGACATCCAAACAATCAGGCACACCACTGCGGTTATCCAAATAGCCCCTTTCTCCACTACCTTTCCTCGAGTCCCATCATTTTCTCGATTTTCTTCAGAGCACCAGGCTCTACTTTTTCAATCGTTGTGGCAGCCTCTTCCAAAGCTACGGTAATCATATTGTCTGAACGCTTCTTCAGCTGACTGAAGACCTTCTCTGACCGAGCTATACTTACTGCGATAGCGATTTCCATATTGGATGATCTTCTCGGACAGGATGACGTTCTCGATTAAACTTTGCGTCTTTGTATAGAAGTGGTCGACGGTGTCCTCTGCCCCCATCAATGTTTCCTGTACAAACTTCATATTTAAAGGCTTCTCGGTTAGACCGACATTTACCTGCTCGATCTTGCGGTGCACTTCCTCCAGAAGCTCTTTGTAATCAACTGGTAAGCCCGGTACATTACTCTTAGAAATCATGCGGCTCGCTTCTGCAACCTTCTTCTTCAGCTCCTGAATCTTCTCACGGGTGGCCAGTTCGTCTTTGCGCAGGTTCTGTAAATGGATGGAGAACTCGCTCTGATCCCGGTTCAATTCTTCCAGGCCGTCCCTGATCCCTTTCAGTTCATCACTTAAAATCGAGTAGGCCGTCGCATTAGACTCTTCTTTCGTCATCAGGAGTTCGTGACGCTTTGAAAGCTGGATGATTTTCTTTTCGATCTCACTCGGTGTACTGAGATCTGTATCTTGAAGGTGATAGGCCTGTTTGACCATGGAAACTTCTGACTGGATATCCTCATTATCTTCCTTCGCCTTAATGAGGCCTTCTGTTGTCTGTTCCATATACTGTTGGACAAAATGTCTGGAATGGACTTCTTTTTCTAACAGATCATAAAGGGTTTCCACCTTGACTTTCATGTCCTGAATCCCTTCCTCGACCTCTTCCACCTTCAGTTCTTCAAGGTTTTTATGGAAGGCTGTGAGAGCTTCCTTAAGGGAGGCAACCTCTTTCTCCACTTGAATATGATCAAGCGTGTAACCCTGATCGTTCATCTCTGTGAACCCGGCTTCCAATTCCGATAATTGCGATGGTAAAAGATGCTCGCACTCCGTGATCAGCTTCGGAATCGTCTCCATTTTGTAGGCGATATCCTTCATCTCCTGTGCAAGGCTCAGCACGATTTCCCTTGCATCCAGGTAGTTCCCCTGCTCGGTCAGTTCATTGAACTGATTGATCTGCTCGGAAAGCTTATCCAGGATGTCTTCTATGTACTTAGCGGATTGACCGTATGTATGTCGATATGCGAGCAACTGCTTCTTACTGTTTCGATATTCTTCCTGCAGGGCCTGGATTTCTTCACGATTCTTCTCTTCACTGCCTACTAAATCATGTAACTCGTTGAGGATCTGTTCGATCTTTTCTTCGATACCAGAAAGGACCTCCTCGATTCTCGCCAGAACTTCTTTTGCTTTGTTGAAACGAAATTTATCGGTGTACTCCTCTGCATCGAACAGCAGTTCTTCAACATCAGGAAGCTGTACAGCAACAATCTCATCCCATCCCTGTCTCCAACCGTCAAACAATTCCTCAGTCTGCCCCGTCATATTCAACTGCTTCACTTTGGAGAGTTCATCCGATACCGGCTTGTTCATAATATCGATTTTCCAAGCTTCATAGCGATCGACTTCAGCATAATATTTTTTTCTAGAAATAAATCCGATTAGGAATATGATTAAGATAAGTATTATTCCAGCGATGACGTATTGCATCTTAAGCCCCCTGTTCAACTATTCAGTAGACATCTATATCAATTTGAATGTTTCATTAATAAATTCTCGTTGCTATAATGATACCATGTTAACGACAATTTTTGACTATTAATTTCTAATTTTTCAGTGATAAAAAGACATTTTCAGCTATTTCAAGGGAAAATAGACTTTTTTAACAAATATTTATCATCATTTACAAGGAAGTGAATACTTTGGTGAAGATTGACGGTCATATCCACACCCCCTTTTGTCCACACGGAAGCACCGACCCGTTCCAGATGTATATTGAAAGGGCCCTTTCCCTGGGCTACACTGCTCTCACATTCACGGAACATGCCCCTCTTCCCAATGGATTTGAAGACACGACTCCAGACAGGGACAGCGGGATGTCATCCGAACACCTTACGGAATATTTTCAAACCCTTGATACCTTTAAAGAGAAATATAAAGACAAGATCATCATCCGTGCCGGTCTGGAAGTGGATTACATTGAAGGCTTTGAAAAAGAAACAACCGAATTCCTGAACCGCTTCGGAGGACGGATGGATGATGGCATTCTTTCCGTTCATTTTTTACAGCACAAGGGAAAATGGGAATGCCTCGACTTCAGCCCTGAGGTGTTCAAATCCATGATGGAGCATTATGGATCCGTCGATGCCATTTACGAACACTATTATGATACCGTGCTGAAATCGATCAGAGCGGATCTCGGCCCTCATAAGCCGAAGCGCATCGGCCATATGACCCTCGTAAAGAAATTTCAAAAGCTATACCCTGCCACTCATTCCTTTTCTGATAAGACCTCTTTGATATTGAAGGAGATGGCCCATCGACAACTCGAATTGGACTATAACGGGGCAGGCTTGGTGAAACCCTACTGCGGTGAATCCTATCCCCCTGCAGACATCCTTCAAAAAGCCCTATCCCTGGGAATCCAACCCGTCTACGGTTCCGACGCCCACTCCGCTGCCGGAATGGATCAGGGCAGGGGAGAGATGGAGATGTAAGGAAAAAGCTTGGGTTCCACAGGTTCATGGTGAGGGAACTGCTCCTTCTGAAACTAACGTTCTTTAAGGAATCAACCTGGCTACCACACAATATCAAAAGAAAAGGAAATGACAGATCATCATTCTTGTCTTTCCTTTTCTTACTAAAACAGACTGTTGATGGTGTTAAAAAAGCACTCTTTATAAAAGTGTGTAAGTTTTTTCTTTTTCGATTCTAGGATTTATGCTTAGACAGCTGATTTTCGCTGCAGGTGCTCGACTCCTGCGGAAATCAGCCACCACTCTTCTTTTTTTTAGCAAAAAACCACACTTGCAGACTAGTAAAAAGAACTCTCCCAATTCCTGGAGAGTTCCTTCTCATTCTTTAGATAATGAGCTCTGTCTTCATGACTTCCTTCGCTTCTGAAACAAGAAGTAAATCAATCCACTGATCAATATTTTTATAATATTGATCGATGAAATAATATTCCTGGGGGAACATCTGCCACACTTCCCTCAGCTGCTGGCTATTGAGGAAAGGCATTGTCAGCATGGACTTGAGCTGGATCACCAGGAAGTTCACCGGCTGCTTCTTCAGGGCATGATCCTTCATCCCCTGCTCAAATAATCTCTTCATAAAGTGCCGTTCTTTCATTAAATACGAGGAAATGATCTCTCGCACCACCTGTGAATCAATCGACACTTCTCTCCAGATGAACCTGGATAATTGATGATGTTCGCTTTGGAACTTTAAGATTTTGTACACGGCCCGCTTCAGGCATATATCCGCACCTACATAGTTTAAGGCTTCCACTTCTTCCTGAAGGAAGCGTAAATACTGTTCAAAGAAATGTGTGAAGCATGCTTCCAATAACCCCTGCTTCCCTTTAAAGTAATAGGAGATGGTAGCGGGGTTCACATTTGCCTTTTTGGCTATATCCCGGACAGAGGTCCCATCAAAACCATGATCATAAAACAAATATACCGCTGCTTGAAATATGGCTTCTTTCGTCGGAATGGAGCTATCTAGTTTTTTCATATTTCCCCCTCTTTCAAATATAATAGGCGAATGAAAAAAACAGTGACGAGGATTCTATATATAGAAATCTTTAAGGAAACAATCTTAATCATTGAAGGTTAAGATGAAATATGCTAAAAATGGTTCAATGGATGTTTCTAGTATAGTTTGATTACTAAAAGAATTCGTGTTTCCGTGTGTATTTCCTTTAAGTATTTCTCGACAGGATTTGTTATTCTGAAGGCTTGAGGCAACGAACGGACATGAAATAACGCACATTATGTAGAATCGGGGGAGATGTTGGTGTTTAAAGCAGAAAAATACCAAGGTACAAAGGAACAGGGCTTTGGTCTTGTGACAAAGCAGTTGAAAGCTCTATTGGAAGGCGAACCAAACCAAATAGCCAATCTCAGCAATGCTTCTGCCCTATTAAACCAATTTTTGGACCGGATTAACTGGGTAGGGTTCTATTTATATGAAGAAGAAAGCAACCAACTGGTGCTGGGGCCATTCCAGGGACTGCCTGCATGTGTAAGGATCCCGTTGGGAAAAGGCGTTTGCGGAACTTCGGCAAGTGAACAAAAAACACTGTTAGTCGATGATGTCCACCAATTCCCAGGCCATATCGCATGCGATGCCGCCTCTCAATCGGAAATCGTCATTCCCCTTGTGAAAGAAGGAGAACTGATTGGTGTCCTCGACATTGACAGCCCTGAAAAAGCCAGATTCGACGAAGAGGATCAGAAATACCTGGAAATCTTCGCAGATGAGCTGGTCAAGCATCTGTAAAATGTGAATAAGACCCTCAGGACCCGGCAGTCGATAGTGCCGGGTTCTTTTTCATGAAAGGATTATTGGTGATTGTCATGGAAGATGCAAGGTGTCACCTGTGGAAATACACATAGCAGCTGACTTCCTTCAATTCCATCACTTATGGAGGTGACGAAATGTCAATAAAAGGGCTTAATCATTTATTGTTTTCAGTTTCTGATTTACATCATTCCATCGAGTTCTACACAAACGTATTTGATGCTACATTATTGGTTAAAGGCAGAAGCACCGCTTATCTTGACTTGAATGGAATATGGCTTGCTCTCAATGAAGAGAAAGATATTCAGCGCAACGAAATAGCCCAGTCCTATACACATATTGCTTTTTCAATCGAAGAAGATGACGTTGAAAAACAGTACGAAAAACTTAAACATCTGGATGTAAACATCTTAACGGGTCGTCCAAGAGACAAGAAAGATCAGAAGTCCATCTATTTCACGGACCCGGACGGGCATAAATTTGAGTTTCATACTGGTACATTACAAGACCGATTGGATTACTATAAACAGGAGAAAACACATATGGAGTTTTTTGATCCTCCCAAGTGACCTTCATTCAAGTATGCCCTCTTCATAAATCAAGAAAACGACCAGACATCCGTCTGGTCGTTGACTTATTTACGTATCTTTGCGAACAGGTTCTCTTCCTAAAGTGCGCTCTTTACAAACGCTTTATTTAAGGCTTGGGCTAAATCATCCCAAATGTCATCAGGTGCTTCCAATCCAACCGACAGTCTCAGGAGTGTGTCACCGATTCCCATGCCTTTTCTTGATTCTTCAGGTACGACCGAATGAGTCATGGTTGCCGGATGCTGAATCAAGGTTTCTGCATCTCCCAGACTCACGGCAATCTTGATCATCTCAAGGTCGTCCATCAGCTGTTGGGCCTCTTCCTTCGATCCTTTTATCGTAAAGGAGATCATCCCTCCGGCCTTTTTCATTTGTTTCTTCATTACCTCATGTTGAGGATGATCGGAGTGGCCCGGGTAGATGACGGTTTCAACTGCTGGATGCTCAGCCAGAAGGCCTGCAATCTTTTCAGCGCTATCACAGTGACGATCCATCCGGACGGCCAGTGTTTTTAACCCCCGCAGTAATAGCCATGCATCAAATGGAGAAATGATTCCCCCGATATCCTTTTGAGTGGTCATCCGAATCTCTGCTATCTTTTCCCTAGATCCCACGATGAGTCCTGCTACGACATCTCCATGACCTCCGATATACTTTGTCGCACTGTGGATGACAATATCGCACCCCAGTTCCAACGGACGTTGTAAATAAGGAGAACAGAATGTGTTATCCACCACGACAGGGATCCCTTTTTCCCTAGCAACCTTGACGACAAGCTCAAGATCGATCAGCTGCATCGTCGGATTGATCGGTGTTTCTACGTAGATACAGCTCGTTTGATCCGTGATTTTATTCCGGATCTCGTCTTCTGTACTCATGGAAGAAAAGTCATGTTGGATGGAGAATTTCTCTTGAAGTAATTGAAGTAAACCGAACGTACAGCCATACACCCCCTGTGAGCAGAGAATGTGATCACCCGATTTGACCAGGGAGAATAATACCGCCGAGACAGCCGCCATCCCTGAACCAAAGGCCAGTGCCGCTTCCCCTCCCTCCAGCGATGCCATTCTGTCCTCAAGGATCGATACCGTCGGGTTTCCAAGTCTTGAATATATATATCCTTCTTCTTCACCGGCAAAGCGATTCTCCCCTTGTTTCGCATTTGCAAAGGTATAAGTGGAAGTTTGATATAAAGGTGGCGCTAAACTATCAAAGTGCTGTGATGATGTATACCCCTCATGAATCACCCTTGTTTCAAAACGCTTCTCTTCTTTCATAAAGTATTCCTCCCAGTAATCCCTTTAAGTCTAAGTAACTACTATTCTAGAATATGATAACACCGCCAAAAAAGAAAGCGGTTACACTAAAGTGATAAAGGAAAACATCCATCTGTGTAAAGATAAACCCGGGAGAGCACTAGGACCTCTTCCCGGGTTTCATCATTCCAGGATGACACCGTCACAATCTTTCACAACCTGGTTCTTTCCGTTATTTTTGGCATAATAGAGGGCTTCATCTGCTTTTTTCACCAGTTCCTTCACAGACTTAGGGCACTGTTCGTCCCCTGTCCTCCATGTGGATACACCGCATGAAAGAGTCACGGATGGATCTGTTTTGAGTGGGATCTCCGCAATCATGCGTTGGGCAATCTTCCCGCCATCCTCATGGTCGAGGAAGGGCAGGTAGACGGCTAATTCTTCTCCTCCCCATCTTGCGACAAACCCATGATGACCCACGATTTCTTTAATCAGATTCGACACATTGATAATGACCTCATCACCGATCTGATGGCCATAATTATCATTCACCTGTTTAAAATCATCTATGTCGATTAACAATAAGGTGCCCTCTGAATCTCTTTTCATGGCTGCATTCATTTTATCATCGAGGTAATTTCGGGCAAACAGTTTGGTCATATGATCGGTGATGACCATATGCTCGAGTTTTTCACGAAGGATGGCATTGGTAATCGCAAGGGTGGAATGATGGATGAACGATTGAAGGAGCTTGTACATATCAAATGAAAATTTGTACGGATCTTCATGGAGCACCACGCAAAAACCCAACAGGGCATCATCCTGCATCATGGGCACCGCCATGACGGAAGGATAGTCGACCTTTTCATTGAATCGTTCACTCACATCTCCTAAAAAGATGGCATCCCGTTCCTTCTCCAATCTCCCTTTTACATAAGAGATATACTTTTCACCCTTTTCATGAAAGAACACAGAAGAGCTTTCTTCCAACATTCGATAGTCTCCATTGTGATGGAGCACGAAACCGATCGCTGATGCCTGAAACGACCGTTCGATCTGTTTCTTCAATAACATGACCGTATCCGTCAATCTCAGATTCAGGTTCAATTGATGGGACGTTTCATTGATGAGCTGCAAATCGGTGATGAGCCTCTTGGACTGCTCATAAAGTTTGGCATTCTCAAGGGCACTCCCTGCCGTATAGGCAAGTAAACGAATGAATTCGATCTTTTGATCCGTAAATGTTGCATGTGACTTCGACTTCACTTCAAGTACGCCATAAATCCCTTGTTTCCCTTTCAAAGGGGCAAACAGGACATTCTTCCTGCTGACTTCGATGCTTCCACTCACAAATGACTGCATGGCATGCTCTGTGGCAAGGTCAAAGTCAAAGTTCTTGATGGGAAGTTCACCAAACTCATACCGGTCATTAGACAATAACAGGTGAAATTCATCAATGGGAAACACTTGTTTCAACGTTTCAATGATCTGCACGAGAAGCGTGTAGACATCTCTTGTTGAATGAAAGATTTCCGTTACTTTGAATAATTCCCTGTAACGCCTTTCATCTTCAAGGACAGTCTGAATCCAGCCCGTATGCTGCAGAAACTGATTGCTCGCTTCCCAAAACGCATGGATTTGACGGTCATCCGACTTTATATCACCATCATTCATTTTTAATAAAAGAATGGCTGAAGGACTGCCATCTCTATTCGTAAAATGAAAACGAACGGCCATTTGATCCTCTTGCTCGACCATAACGGGGGCAAGAATGTACTCTCCCTTCGTTTCTGCCAAAACAAGGGGTGCATCGGGATTATGCCTTGGATGGTGCAGGATATAGGTTGACCCGCTGTAGAAATACAGAAATGCCTGTTCAATATCAAGACTCTCTTTAATAATGGCCAGCCACTTTTGCAGATGTTCCGACTGCCCATCCCCCGCCAGCTTCTCTTCATAGATTAAATCAAACAGCTTTGACTTGTATTCATTCAAAGAATTATAAACAACGTACATTTTTCTCACCCACACCTAAAAGGTTTGTGAAACGTTTATCATCTACCCTGGGCCAGCAACAGATCTTCAGGCAATACCACAAGCCATAAGGACCGGTCTTCCGATAAGGAATGAACTTCAGCCGGCACCCCTTCCCCATCTGATACTTTCACACGGATCGGATCTTTCCTCTCCCGCAGGGAAATGTCCAGTAACTGATCGTGCTCATCATATTCAAATGACTGCTGACTGGAAATCATGGAAGAAGGGGACTTTTTCCTCTCCTCTAACACGTCTAAGGACGGTGAAAATAATATCCACTGACCCTGATCCACCTGAGCCCAGATTCCACTTTTGTCTTTTGTAACGCCCAGTTCTTTCACTGACTTCTTTAACGACACGCTATGTAATACCTTAAAGTAGTATTGATTTCTTTTATCTATTTCATAAATGACAAGGACAGGCTGGTCTTGAACCATCTTTGCTACTGCAATGACGGGATTGCGATCTTCCCCCCCTGCAGATAAGACCTCGGCATGAACCGATCTTTCAGGCACTGTCACCTGGCTGGAAGAATAAAATAACCCTCCTAAAACTATAAGAACACAAAGGCCGATCAGCCCCATTCGAAGGGTCTTTTCTCTAGTTGATTCTATCAACGACATTCACCTATTTAACAAATTTGTCATTATTTATTATACCATATAGAATGACTTTAGGACTATATTGTTTAGAGAACATCCTCCCGGGTAATCTACTAAATCCTCTCACCTAAAAAAACTCCCTTGACTTCTATTCTCCCACATCATATAATATTCTTTGTGTAAAATAATGCAGCTTCAGTGAAGTCCTTTATGACCGTATTTTGTTCCTCTATCCGTGAGGTGTATCTTGTAACCCTCTGCTGCTAGGGCGAAGGTACATGAAAACAAAATGCACATAATTGTTTATTCACAGGTGTTTTTATTTTACAACAAAATAAAAACAATAAAGGAGGAGTCTTTCATGGCTCGATATACTGGCCCAAGCTGGAAATTATCTCGTCGTCTTGGAATCTCTCTAAGCGGTACGGGTAAAGAATTAGAAAAGCGTCCTTACGCTCCTGGACAACATGGTCCTAACCAACGTAAAAAAATCTCTGAGTACGGTTTACAACTTCAAGAGAAGCAAAAACTTCGTCACATGTACGGAGTAACTGAGCGTCAATTCCGTAACCTATTTGACCAAGCTGGCAAATTACAAGGTAAACACGGTGAAAACTTCATGGCGCTACTTGAGTGCCGCCTGGATAACGTTGTTTATCGTTTAGGTCTTGCTCGTACTCGTCGTCAAGCACGTCAACTTGTTAACCACGGTCACGTAACAGTGAACGGATCTCGCGTAGACATCCCTTCATTCCGCGTACTTCCTGGTCAAACAATCTCAGTTCGTGAAAAATCACGTAACCTTGACATCATCAAAGAAGCGATGGAAGTGAACAGCTTTGTTCCTGAATTCCTAACTTTCGATGCTGACAAATTAGAAGGTACATTCACACGCGTTCCTGAGCGTTCTGAATTACCGGCTGAAATCAATGAAGCTCTTATCGTTGAGTTCTACTCTCGTTAATCTTTGTGAAAATGACACTGTCCATTCTATGGGCAGTGTTTTTTTTTTGACTTCTTTAGTAAAATAAGTCATGATCTGAAGGCATTGACGTTTGTTTTCAATATGTGCTGTCATTCTCTTATGAAGTTGTTTTTAAATTTTGAGATTTATTTTCAGAATGGAATGTTTATTTTCAATTTTAGAGATATCTTTTCAAAAGCAGCACTCTTGTTTTCAATTTTAGAGATTTATTTTCAAAAACGGACCCGTTATTTTCAATTTTCAAAATATCTTTTCAAAAACCGTTCTCTCATTTCCAATCCACAAAACACCTTTGCAATTCCTCTTCCCACATACAAAAAAAGCACGGTACCCGCTTCCAAAAAATGAAACGGATACCGCACTGACCTGCTAATCAAATTATACGTACTGAATTCTAAAATATTTCTTCTTTCCACGGCGAATGATCGTGAATTGCCCTTCTATCATATCTTTCTCATCGATTACATGCTGAAGGTCTGTTACACGTTCACCATTGATGTAAATCGCTCCATTCCCTACATCTTCACGGGCTTGTCGTTTAGACGGTGAGATTTTCGCATTGACGATCAGGTCGATCAATCCGATGGCATCCCCTTTAGGCTGTTCGAATGAAGGGACATCTTTAAATCCTTCCAGAATTTCAGAAGCGGATAAAGATTGGATGTCACCGCTGAATAAAGCCTGTGTGATGCGGACGGCCTGGTCGAGTGCTTCTTCCCCATGGATCAGCTTTGTCATTTCTTCCGCCAGTGCCTTTTGCGCCTTACGCAGATGCGGCTCGCTTTGAACGGACTCTGCCAGGGCATCGATCTCTTCGTGGGAAAGGAATGTAAAGTATTTCAGGTATTTCACTACATCCGCATCCGCTGCGTTGATCCAGAACTGGTAGAACTCATATGGAGATGTCTTCTTCGGATCTAACCAAACCGCTCCACTTTCCGTCTTACCGAATTTACTTCCATCGGCTTTTGTCACAAGTGGGATCGTGAATCCAAACGCCTTCGTTTCTTCTTCATGGGTACGTCTGATCAGTTCAAGGCCGGTGGTGATATTCCCCCACTGATCGCTGCCCCCGATTTGAAGCTTACAATTGTAGTTGTCATAGAGGTGATTGAAGTCCAGTGCCTGCAGGATCGTGTACGTGAATTCAGTGAATGAAATCCCTGATTCCAGGCGTGACGAGATGGTATCCTTCGCCAGCATGTAATTGACACCCACATGCTTACCGTAATCTCGAAGGAACGTCACAACATCCATCGCCCCGATCCAGTCATAGTTATTTACCATCACGGCACCGTTTTCGCCATCGAAATCAAAGATGCTTTCCAACTGCCCTTTAATGCTCGCTACATTCCCCTGAATTGCTTCAATCGTCTGCAGTTTCCGCTCTTCATTTTTTCCGCTCGGGTCACCGATCAATCCGGTTGCCCCTCCTACCAATACAAGAGGACGATGCCCCTGGTTCTGGAAGCGGCGCAATGTTAAAAATGGTAAAAGATGCCCGATGTGCATACTGTCCGCCGTCGGGTCAATTCCGCAGTAAATGGAGATGCTTTCTTTATCCAACAAGGCCTTAAGCCCCTCAGCGTCCGTCTGTTGGTAAGTAATTCCACGCCATTCCAAATCCTTTAGTAAATCCATGTTTCTTCCTCCTTATTGTGTAACACGCTCTGGGCGATAAAAAGGCAACAAAAAAGTCCCTGCATCTATGCAGGGACGCTGTCGCGCGGTACCACCCAATTTAAGGAATTCATCCTTCACTCAATCAAGATAACGGCTTTAACCGTTTGCTGCTACTCAAGGTTCACAGCAAAAGCTCCAGGATGTAATTCATCCGCCATTTGTGTCAGTTTACAGCAACCACTGACTCTCTTTATAACAGGGAAGGCAGACTACTTGTTCCTCTCATTGCGATCACACATTCATTTTTTAAGTAAATATCCAGCGGTTAGCCGGACCAACATTCATTTAGCTATATATGGTTTTTATCATACTCTAAAAAAATAGTCAACTAAACTCCCCATAAAAGTCTATTTTATTTGACTTTTTACGACAGGCTTTCTGGAAATATGCTATAATGGGAATGTTCTGGGGGGAATGAATAGATGAAGGAAAAATGGAAAACATTACTCGAAAAATTAGACCCTGCTATCAGGTTTTTATCAAATACTGGATTACACAAACGGGCACGAATTACATACGGGGTATTCTGGAACCTGTCATTGCTCCTGGCAGTGATATTTGTACTGGGATTTGTTTTTGCAGGTGGAGTGGGAGCGGGTTATTTCGCTTCTCTCGTCAAGGAAGAACCGATCCGTCCTTATGACCAGATGAAAAAGGACATATACAACTACGAGGAAACCTCACAGCTTTACTTCGCCGATAACGTTTATCTCGGTAAACTCCGGACAGACCTGGAACGCGAGGAAGTCGAGCTTAAAGATGTATCAGAAGATCTTCGGAATGCCGTCATTGCCACGGAAGATGAATACTTCAAAGAGCATAACGGTGTTGTACCGAAAGCGATCATGCGGGCCGTACTTCAGGAATTCACCAATTCCTCCACACAATCAGGTGGTAGTACACTCACACAACAGCTGATCAAGAACCAGATTCTGACGAATGAAGTGTCATTCGAACGAAAAGCGAAGGAAATCCTTCTTGCCCTTCGTTTGGAACGTTTCTTTGAAAAAGATGAAATACTGGAAGCTTATCTGAATGTGGCGACTCTTGGCCGTAATTCATCCGGCCGGAATATCGCCGGGGTTCAATCCGCTGCCAAAGGGATTTTCGGGGTAGACGCCAAGGACTTGACATTGCCTCAATCCGCATTCATCGCAGGACTTCCACAAGCCCCATTTTCTTACACTCCATTTATGAACAATGGGGAATTGAAAGAGAATCTGGAGCCCGGCATGAGCCGGAAAAACACGGTACTCTATAGGATGCACCGTGAAGGATATATTACGGATAAAGAATACGAAGATGCCGTCGCATATGACTTGACGAAAGACTTTGTCAAGCCGACACCATCACCCAACGAACAATACCCATGGCTGACTGCTGAACTCGAAAGGAGAGCAGTGGACATCATGACAAATGTCCTGGCTGAAAAAGATGGCTATTCGAAAGAAGATCTTGAAAACAATGATGAGCTGGAAGAGAAATACCGAACACTCGCGGACCGGAATGTCCGTCAAAGCGGATATGACATCCACTCAACCATAAATAAAAAGATCTATGATCAAATGCAAAAGACGAAAGATGCCTACGAAATGTATGGACCAAATAAATATGAAACGGTGACGGATCCGGAAACTGGTGAAGAAGTCGAAGTACAGAAGCCGGTTCAAGTAGGTGCCATGATGATCGAGAACAAAACAGGCCGCATCATCAGCTTCATCGGTGGCCGTGATTTCAAACTGGAACAGATCAACCATGCCACACAGGCACTAAGGTCAAACGGATCCACCATGAAGCCCCTGCTTGCGTATGCACCGGCACTGGAATACGGGTACATTTCTCCGGGATCCCCACTTCCTGATGTCGGCGTAAATATCAATGGCTGGCAGCCTGAGAACTATTCGCTTAATGAGCGGGGACTTTTCCCTGCACGTTATGCACTGGCAGAATCCTTGAACCTCCCTGTTGTACGGACATATGCGAATATCTATAACCGTAATCCCTTTAAAGAGTTCCTCCTTAAAATGGGCTTTACGACTCTAAACAGCCGATATGACAATAACCTGTCTCTCGCACTCGGTGCAACTACAAGCGGGGTTACCGTCGAAGAGAATGTGAATGCCTATACGACATTCGCCAATGGCGGAAAATTCATCGATGCCTACATGATCGATAAAATCGTCGATCAGGATGGAAAGATCGTGTATGAGCATAAAGTAGATCCGGTGGATGTATTCAGTCCACAAACGGCATACCTTGCCATCGATATGATGAGGGACACGCTTGACCATTCCCTTGGTACAGGGCGCTATGCCAAGACTTACCTGAACTTCGGTTCCGACTGGGCCGGGAAATCCGGGACGAGTCAGGACTATAAGGATCACTGGTTTGTCGCTTCCAATCCAAGCATCACCTTCGGGACCTGGTTCGGATATGACACACCTTCATCCTTAAACACTCCTGGATCGAGAGCACAGTATGGACATTATGGATTGCGAAATATACGCTTATGGTCCTACCTGTTAAATGATACAAGAGAATTCGCTCCTGAATTGATCGATCCCGATGCACGGTTCCAGCAGCCGGCAGGAATCGTAAGAAGATCCTTCTGCTCGATTTCAGGCTTACTTCCTTCAGAAGCTTGCAGTCAAGCAGGCTTGGTAAAAAGCGATTTATTCAACGCTAAATATGTTCCGACCAAAACCGATGACAGCCTGCTCATGAGCCGCTATGTCATGGTAAACGGGAAAAAATATTTAGCATTGCCGAATACACCGGAAGAATTTTCAGAACCGGGAGTGATCTTAAATCCCGACTTTGTGAAAAATGTTTTTGGTTCCGTCCCAGGAAATCCAGCTAAACTCATTCCGGAAGATGATAAACGATTTAAAAATGTGCTCATCGCAGAGAATAAAATTGCAGATGATGGTGCGGCTCCGGGAACCGTTAAAGCGAGTGCGAAAGGAAACACCATCACGTGGACACCGTCCGCAAGCGGTGATGTAGTCGGATACCGTGTCTACTCTAAATCCGGCAGTAAGGTCGGCAGTGTCAAATCGGGTGCAAACTATTCAGTTTCCGTCGGAAATGGCGAATACTATGTAGTTGCGGTTGATGTAGCCGGAAAACAATCCGCACATTCGAACACTGTACAAATCGGTAAGCCGGAACCAGAGCCAAAGCCTGAAGAACCGGAACCGAAACCGCCTGGAGATAAACCGGTGGATCCTCCACCTGAACCGGATAAGCCTGAACCGCCGCCACCAGATGATGACGGCGGTGGTGACGGAGGCGGTGACGGAGGCGGTGACGGAGGCACAGAACCACCTGCCGATCCTGAACCACCTTCTGAACAAAACTAGTTCGTGAACAGATAGACGGGCAAAAAGGGATGACCTTTTTGCCCGTCTTTTTTGTTGAGGAACAACAAAGAAGCCCCACTCACTATGAGTGGGGCTTCTTTCGTCTATTAATCTTCCATTGTACTTAAATCACCTGTAGGAAGATCCAGCTCCCAGGCTTTCAACACACGTCTCATGATTTTACCACTCCGTGTTTTTGGAAGCTTGTCTCGGAATTCGATTTCCCTTGGTGCTGCATGGGCAGCCAGGCCTTTTTTCACGAATTGACGAATTTCTTCTTTTAGCTCGTCTGTCACTTCATATCCGTCGCGGAGGGCGATGAATGCCTTGATGATTTCTCCCCCGTACCGGATCAGGCTTACCGATGACACCTGCTTCAGCCACAGCCGGATGTTCCACAAGCTTGCTTTCCACCTCGAATGGTCCGACACGCTCTCCTGACGTCATGATGACATCATCGATCCGGCCCTGGAACCAGAAATATCCGTCTTCGTCCATATACGCTGAATCCCCCGATACATACCAATCACCTGGCATAAAGTAAGATTCATATTTCTGTGGGTTATTCCAGATCTGATTCATCATGGACGGCCAGCCCTTTTTGATGGCCAGGTTCCCCATTCGATAAGGAGGCACTTCATTCCCCTGATCATCTACAATCGCGGCCTTTACACCAGGGAACGGTTTCCCCATTGAGCCTGGTTTAATTTCCATGCATGGATAGTTACAGATCAATTGTCCCCCTGTTTCAGTCATCCACCATGTATCATGGATGCGCATATTGAATACTTTCATCCCCCAGCGGACAACTTCCGGGTTCAAAGGCTCCCCTACACTGAGGATATGGCGGAGGGAGCTTAAGTCGAATTGTTTTACCACTTCATCCCCTGCCCCCATGAGCATCCTGAAGGCGGTTGGTGCACTGTACCAGACCGATACTCCATAATCTTCAATGGTTTTGTACCAATTCTCCGGCTTGAAGCGTCCCCCTACAATGACATTGGAAGCACCCGTCAGCCACGGACCGAAGATTCCATACGAAGTCCCTGTAACCCAGCCTGGATCCGCTGTGCACCAATACACATCTTCTTCCTGAAGATCAAGGACCCACTTGGAGGTCTGATAGTGCTGCATCATGGCGTTATGGACATGCAGGACCCCTTTAGGCTTTCCAGTGGAACCTGATGTATAATGAAGGATCAATCCGTCCTGACGGTCTACCCATTCCACTGCAAGCTTATCGCTCGCTTCTGTAAATTTCGTAAGGAAATCGATGTGGACATCGTCTTCCTCAATCTCCTCTCCCACTAAGAAAACATGCTTCAAGTTTGGAAGTTCGCTCACGGGAACCCTCTTCAACAGCTCAGGAGTCGTGATCAATACTTTCGCTTCGCTGTCCTCCAGGCGGTCACGGACGGCTCCCTCCATGAATGCCTCAAAAAGAGGACCGACGATGGCTCCTAACTTCACCGCTCCCAGCAGGGAAAAATACAATTCTGGTGATCTTGGCATAAAGATAAAGACACGGTCACCTTTTTCCACATCACCAAAACGCTTCAATACATTACCTGCTTTGTTCGACATCTTCTTCATATCAGAATACGTATATTTTTCATCACGTTCTGCATCTCGGTAATAAAGAGCGACTTTGTTTTTCCTGAAAGATTCTGCGTGCCGGTCGATGGCTTCATGTGCCAGATTGACACGCCCCGTCTCCGCCCATGAAAATTCCTTTTCAACCTCTTTCCAATCAAATGATTCGTAGGTTTTTTCATAGTTCTCAAGATTATAGTTTCCCTTCGTTACTGGTAACGCTTCCACTTTCATATACAGCATCCCCCTTATGTAAGAAATTACAATCTTATTATAGTATACATTTTATATTTTCTCAATTTTTTAAAAAATCTGCCATACCGATTGAATACGTTTCTTATTGGACAAGTTCGGCTGAAACCCCCTGCTGTGTCTAGGTATAGCAGAATAGTATTTTCGTAGAAAGGGTCTGAAAATTTTGTGAAAGCGCTCTACATTTGCTCATTTCATGTATAATGAATGAGAGGAATATCTTTAGGTGGTGTGCAGATGAAATTGAAAAAAACGTATAACGCAACTGAATTAAAGACAGTGAAAGGAAACATTGTCATCGAAGGACCTGTTTCCCCCGAGGAATTGTCCCGGCTTGATTTCCATGAAGATTTAGTCGCTTTCAGACCTCCTGCTCAGCAGCATAAAGCCCTTGTTGAGATTGCCAGTTTACCAGAAGGACGAATTCTGATTGCAAGAGACAATCATACGATCGTCGGATATGTTACATATTTATATCCTGATCCCCTTGAACGTTGGTCCCAGGGGAAGATGAAGAATCTTATCGAGCTTGGGGCAATCGAAGTCATTCCTAAGTTCCGTGGGGCTTCAGTGGGAAAAAACCTTTTAAGAGTATCCATGATGGATGATTATATGGAAGATTTCATTGTCATTACGACTGAATATTATTGGCATTGGGACCTGAAAGGAACCGGCTTGAACGTGTGGGAATATCGTAAAGTGATGGAAAAGATGATGAATGCCGGCGGCTTGGAATATTACGCAACCGATGACCCTGAAATCAGCTCTCACCCTGCCAACTGCCTTATGGCGAGAATCGGCAAGAGAGTGGATGCTGAATCCATCCAGCGGTTTGACCAATTGAGATTTATGAATCGTTTCATGTATTGATATAGACAAGTTTTCTAAAGGGGTGGAGAACGTGATTGTAGAAGAAATCATGAAAACAAAGGTCGAAACATTGAAAGCAGACGATACGATAGAAACGGCCATTACATTAATGCGGGAAAAGAAGATCAAGCATATCCCGATCACGAATGAAGGGATGGAAGTGATCGGAATCATAAGTGACCGTGATGTAAAGGATGGTACCCCATCGATTTTACATGATGAGTCCTCTGCCAGGGTGTTGCAGAATCCCATTGAGCTGATTATGAAAAAGGATGTGATCACGGGTCATCCACTGGATTTTGTCGAAGAGGTTGCAGCCCTTTTCTATGAACACCGGATCAGCTGCCTTCCGATCTTAAAGGAAAAAACTCGTCGGGATCATCACAGAAACAGACCTCCTGTACACTCTCATTCAATTAACCGGAGCCCACCAGCCCGGTTCTCAGATTGAAGTGAAAGTCCCGCATAAAGCCGGCATCCTCTATGAGGTTGCCGGTATCATCAGAAGGAACAACTCCAATATTCAAAGTGTTCTCGTTTATCCGGATAAGAAGGACGAGCAATACAAAATCCTTGTATTCCGCGTAAGAACCATGAATCCCATGAACGTGATCGCTGATCTTAAGAAAGAAGGATATGACGTGTTATGGCCAAACATGCCAGGAATTTCATCATGATGAAGGATGCAGTATTCATTTATTCTGACGAGCTCCTCGGGTATCGGTTCTCCGATGAGCATCCTTTCAATCAAACCCGATTGACCTTGACGATGGATTTACTCCAGGAGACGAAAGCTCTTCATGGGGATGAAATTGTCCCTCCGCGGATGGCTACCGACGAAGAGTTATTCCTGAATCATGATCCCAACTATGTAAACGCTGTCAAGAGGGCAAGTGTCGGCCAACTCCCTCAGGATCAGGCAGAAGGATTCGGAATCGGTACAGAGGATACTCCGATGTTTAAAGGCATGCATGAAGCAAGCGCTTATTTAGTTGGCGGTACGTTGACGGCTGTTGACTACGTCATGACGGGAAAGGCGAAACACGCCCTCCATCTTGGGGGTGGATTGCATCATGGCTTCAAAGGGAAAGCATCAGGCTTCTGTATCTATAACGACAGCTCCGTTGCGATTCGCTATCTTCAGGAGAAATATGGAGCGAGGGTCTTATATGTCGATACGGATGCCCATCATGGGGACGGGGTGCAGTGGTCGTTCTATGATGACCCGACCGTCTGCACCCTATCCATCCATGAGACGGGACGCTATCTCTTCCCCGGTACGGGTAATATCAATGAACGTGGACATGGGAAAGGCTATGGGTATTCATTCAATATTCCACTGGATGCCTTTACTGAAGATGAGTCCTGGCTTGAAGCTTATGAAACGTCCTTCCGTGAAGTGATCGAGTTCTTCAAGCCCGATGTCATCTTAACTCAAAACGGGGCAGATGCCCATTACTATGACCCCCTTACCCACCTTTCAGGTACGATGAATATTTACCGGGAAATCCCCCGTATCGCCCACGACCTTGCCCATGAATACTGCGGAGGAAAATGGATTGCCGTTGGAGGCGGGGGTTACGACATTTGGAGGGTGGTCCCACGTGCCTGGGCGCTGATTTGGATGCAAATGACCAATCGAATGGACCTTGCCTCTTCCTTCCCGATAAAATGGACGGAGCGCTGGGAAAATAAAGCCGGAATGCCCCTGCCGACGGAATGGTGGGATAAACCGGACATGTACAAACCCATCCCAAGAAAACCCGAAATCACAGAGAAGAATAAACAAACCGTAGACAAAGCCCTCTACTCCATCCGGCAGCAACTGAAACAAAAACCTGGCAGTTAACAAGAAAAGCGCAGGCGGCTTGTTCAGGCACGACATGCATAAGACAAGAACCCCGGAAAGGCGCCTTTTGCCTTTTTGGGGTTCTTGTCTTATGACCTCGAGGGCCTAGCCGCCGGAGCTGGACAATCAAAAGCGCAGGCGGCTTGTTCAGAGGCGACAAGCATATGACAAGTCAGTCGGATAGGCGTTCTTTGCCTTTTTGGCTGGCTTGTCATATGACCTCGAGCCTCTAGCCGCCGGAGCTGGACAATAAAGCGCAGGCGGCTTGTTCAGGCACGACATGCAAAAGATAAGAACCCTGGAAAGGCGCCTTTTGCCTTTTTGGGGTTCTTGTCTTATGACCTCGAGGGCCTAGCCGCCGGAGCTGGACAATCAAAAGCGCAGGCGGCTTGATCAGAGGCGACAAGCATATGACAAGTCAGACGGAAAGGCGTTCTTTGCCTTTTTGGTTGTCTTGTCATATGACCTCGAGCCTCTAGCCGCCGGAGCTGTACAATTGAAGAGATGGCCCGATCATCCGATAGCCATTTTCATACAAATAGATACACACTTATGGTTGGAACAAAATGGTTAATGTCAAAACAAAACCCGAACTATAATACCTCCAAGAAGGTGTAATAGTCCGGGTTTTGAATTCAAGTCATGCACATTTATATTAGATCATTCCAGTGGTTTACCAACATTTAGATTGTTCGTATCGATGCGATGTTTTTTTATTGGTCCAGCATCTTCACTGTTCTTCAAATGCTGGATCCATAATGATCACTTCAACGCGTCTGTTCTTTTGAAGATTTTCTTGAGTGTCATTCGGTACAACCGGTCGTGTGTCCCCGTATCCGACGGCAATGAAGCGCTTCGGATCAAGGTCTTCCGATCGAACCAGATATCTGATCACACTGCTTGCCCGTGCTGAGGAAAGCTCCCAGTTCGAAGGAAACCGATACGTATCAATCGGACGATTGTCCGTATGTCCTTCCACCTTCACGAAGTTCGGGATCCTCGAGAGAAGATCCCCTACTTTATTCAAGAACGGATAGGCCTCCTCCAGGACGGTGGCTTCACCCGAGTCAAATAATGCCTGCTCCTCAAGGACCAGTACGACTCCACGCTCGGTCCTTGTCGCCACCACAACTTCACTTAGTTTATTTTCGTCTAAGTATTTTTGAATATCCGATAACAGCTGATTCAGGTCTTCATCGGAATCATCGCTGGCATCGGACTGTGTGTCCTCCTTCTCCATTTCAGGCTCCCCGGAAGGGTTCTCGAATGGGATAACAGAAGGATAAAATTCAAGGATTTGGCGCTGCTGAAACGAATCAGCGATCGCCTTGAACTTCACGATATCGATTTGAGACATGGAGAATAATAGGATAAAGAATACTAGAATAAGGGTGATGAGATCAGAAAAAGTGACCATCCATTTCGGTGCACCCGAAGACTCAGGTGTCGGTCTTCTCCTACGCTTCATCGAAGGATGCCTCCTCCTGCTTCCTGCTTGTGTACATCTCCAGCTCCTCGTTGGATAAGAAGACCCGCAGTTTTTCTTCCAGGATTTTAGGATTTTGGCCGGATTGCACCCCGACGACACCTTCGATCACGATTTGTTTCATGAACACTTCTTTTTCCGTTTTCATGGCTAATTTAGATGCCATAGGCAGGAAAACAAGATTGGCAAGAAGCGATCCATATAAAGTCGTCAATAAGGCAATGGCCATATTGGGTCCTAATGTTGAAGGATCATTCAGATTCTTTAACATGAGCACTAGACCGATCAAGGTACCGATCATTCCCCACGCCGGTGCATACTCCCCTGCTTTGTCGAGCAGACTTTTATTTTTACGGTGCCGTTCTTCCAAAGCGATGATTTCGGCATTCATGATATCCACGATCACGTCCTGTTCGATACCATCTACCGCTAAAAGGACTCCTTTTTGGATAAAGGGGTCCTCCACTTCCTCAAGCTCCGCCTCCAATGCAAGGAGGCCTTCCCGCCTGGCTTTTTCTGACAGATTCACGAACGTGCCAATGAGGCCTTGAAGATCATACTCCTCATCACGAAAAGACTCTCTCATCACTTTTCCTAATTGCTTCAATTCCTTAATGGAGAAGCTGACCAGCATAGCCCCAATCAAACCGCCTATTACCACAAACATGGAAGGCACATCCACAAAGGAACCGAAGCCTGAAATACCGGCATTCGTGATAATGGCGAACGCCACAAATAGAAATCCCACTACAACCCCGATTGGTGTAAGAACATCAAGCTTTTTCATTTTGACTCTCCCTACAAAAATAAGTTCTGTTTGTCTTTCTCTTTATATCGACAAACTTCTTATTTTGTTGAGTTCCGGTGTTCAAGTCGGTGAGGCAGGACAACGGTGGATTCTGCCACTGTTTCTTTGTTCATGTATTTCGTCAGTAATCGCATGGCTACAGCCCCGATATCATACAGTGGCTGTACAACAGACGTTAACTGCGGTCTAACCATGAGGGCAAGTCTTGTATTATCAAAGCTGATGATTTCCACTTCATCAGGAATGGATACGTTTTGATCCTGGGCACCGTGAACAACCCCAAGAGCCGTTTCATCATTTCCAACGAACACAGCTGTAGGCCTGTCCTTAAGCTCTGCGAACTTCTGCCACGCCTCAAGTCCTGAATCATACGTGTAATCTCCCTCGACAACGAGATCGTCACTATATTCCACTCCCGCTTTTGCAAGTGCCTCACGATACCCTTCTAATTTGAACTTCATATTGATTGTATCGTGGAATGGCCCGCTTACAAATCCGATGCGCTTGTGGCCTTTTTCTAATAAATCCGTGACAGCATCATAGGAAGCCGCTTTGTAGTCGATATTAACTGAAGGAACCTTATTCGTTTCTTCCACTGCACCGGCTAATACGATCGGTACCGGGGAACGTTCGAATTCCTGAACATGCTCCTCTGAAATATGGCCGCCCAGGAATAGAATCCCGTCCACTTGCTTCCCAAGCATCGTATTCAGAAGATGCAATTCCTTTTCTGCATTTTGATCGGAGTTACTCAGGATGATATTGTATTTATACATGGTGGCGATATCTTCAATCCCCCGCGCCAGTTCAGCGTAGAAAATGTTTGAGATATCCGGGATGATGACCCCCACCGTTGTGGTTTTCTTACTTGCAAGTCCCCTCGCTACGGCATTCGGACGATACCCTAGACGATCGATGACCTCTAATACTTTCTTTCGTGTTGCCGGCTTTACATTCGGGTTTCCATTGACGACACGTGATACGGTTGCCATGGATACATTCGCTTCTCTTGCTACATCATATATTGTAACGTTCATAGCTATCTCTCCTTTACTTCTGCTCATTTATCTTATTTTACACTAAATAAACCTAAAGAAAAAAGCGATTACAATAGTTTGTTAAAAAATGCACATATTTATATTCAACTTAGTGTTTTCAATGTCTATAGGTTATTTATCTGCAATTACCTAGATAATCATACGACAGTCTCCATATTCCTGCAATGACTGAGTCTTAACTTTGTGAAAAGTTCGGGATAGCATGGAAAACCTGAGGATGGCGGGGAGGTGATGGGGGGGTGTAGATTGAGTGGGGTTCGATGATAAAACCTGGAGTTCGATGATAAATCCCTGAGTTCGCTGATAAAATCTAGATTTCGCTGATAAAACCTGGAGTTCGCTGATAAATCCCTGGGTTCACTGATAAAACCCGGAGTTCGCTGATAAAACCCTGAGTTCGATGATAAAACCCGGAGTTCGATGATAAACCCCTGAGTTCGCTGATAAACCCCTGAGTTCGCTGATAAATCCAGGAGTTCGATGATAAACCCCTGAGTTCGCTGATAAAACCCCTGAGTTCGCTGATAAAACCCCTGAGTTCGCTGATAAAACCCCTGAGTTCGCTGATAAAACCCGGAGTTCGATGATAAAACCCGGAGTTCGATGATAAACCCCTGAGTTCGCTGATAAATCCAGGAGTTCGATGATAAACCCCTGAGTTCGCTGATAAAACCCCTGAGTTCGCTGATAAACCCCTGAGTTCGCTGATAAACCCCTGAGTTCGCTGATAAACCCCTGCAGTTCGCTGATAAACCCCTGCAGTTCGCTGATAAACCCCTGATTTCGCTGATAAACCCCTGCAGTTCGCTGATAAATCGCAGCTTCACCGTTAAAACAACCACTCACCGACTAAACCGGGACTCTACACTAAACCGAATGTCGCTGGTAAGAAAAATATCCCCCACCTATCCTCTCAAAAAAAAGGTCGGATCCTCCAACAGGATCCAACCTTCTTTTATATCGATATATTATACTTCAATCGTTCTTCCTTTTAATAGCTCTTGGTAGAAACGGTCGAACTGATCGAGATCCATTTGCTGAGCAGAGTCGGACAGGGCAACGGCTGGATCTGGGTGAACCTCCGCCATTACGCCGTCTGCACCGATGGCAAGTGCTGCTTTTGCCGTAGGAAGCAATAGGTCTCTTCGTCCGGTTGAGTGGGTAACATCCACGAAGACCGGTAGATGTGTTTCTTGTTTAAGGATAGGGACAGCTGAAATGTCCAATGTGTTTCTTGTCGCTTTTTCGTACGTACGGATTCCGCGTTCACAAAGGATGATATCTCCGTTTCCTTGTGAAATGATGTATTCGGCCGCATTGATGAATTCATCGATGGTTGCTGCTAAGCCGCGTTTAAGCAATACAGGCTTCTTCACAGCTCCGGCTGCTTTCAACAGCTCAAAGTTCTGCATGTTTCTTGCACCGATTTGAATCACATCAATGTATTCCAATGCAGGTTCGATATCGGCAGGGTTGACGATTTCACTCACGACAGCCAAATCGTATTCATCTGCCACTTTTTTGAGGATCTTCAAGCCTTCGATCCCTAATCCCTGGAAGTCATAAGGCGATGTTCTAGGTTTGAATGCTCCGCCTCGAAGCAATTTAAGTCCTTTAGCTTTTACGGCTTTCGCCACTTCCGCCACTTGCTCGTAAGATTCAACGGCACATGGGCCGAAGATGAAGTGAGGCTTTCCGTCTCCAATGGAGTCTCCGTTAATCGTAACGATCGTATCATCAGGTTTCTTTTTACGTGAAACCAGCAACGCTTTACGGTGATCATCTTTTTGTAATTCCAATCCGGCCTTAAAGATTTCTTTGAAAATATGTTCAATGGTCGAGTGTTCAAATGGACCATTGTTATGTTCTTTGATCAGATCCAGCATGCCTCTTTCACGAACAGGATCATAGCGGTATACTCCTTGTGTTTCCTTGACACGCCCGATTTCCTGAACTAGTTTAGCACGTTCATTAATGGTGTCTAATAGTTTTAAGTTCATCTCGTCTACTTGTTTGCGCAATTGATCGAGCTCTTGATTACTCACAATACAGCACCCTTTCTTTTTTATCCTGTTCATACGTAAAAACTGTTATAGTTTTAAGAAAGTATGATACATTTTTGATATTGAAACTTATTATAATAGAACATATCTAAAATGTCACGATAAATTTCTTTATTAATTAAACGCTTTTAAGCGCTAAAGTATTTAGTATAGTATGAGAATAGGCTAAAGTGGGTGAATACGAATTGAAAAAAAAGCAAAAAATTTTTGCATTGGACATTGGAACCCGGTCGGTTGTAGGGATTATCTTAGAGGAAATAGACGGAATATTTCAAGTTTCAGATATAGTAGTGGAAGAGCACAAAAAACGGGCCATGCTGGATGGCCAGATTCATGATGTACCCGCCGTTGCCGAGGTCATTCGGTCGATTAAAGGACAAATGGAGAAGAAGCACGGTCCCCTTCATAAAGTGTGTGTCGCAGCTGCGGGACGAGCCCTCAAAACGGAAACCGCCTCTTTTACAATGGATATAAAAGGGAAGCCTCTCCTTGGGAAGGACGATATCCTTCATTTAGAATTAAGTGCTGTCCAGCAGGCTCAAGCACTGGCAGCTGAAAATGAAGATGACGTAAAGGACTATCACTATTATTGTGTTGGTTATTCCGTTCTTTTCTACCGGTTGGATGGTGAGGAAATCGGCAGTCTGATCGATCAGCAGGGGGATGAAGCGACTGTGGAAATTATCGCAACCTTTCTTCCAAGGGTAGTGGTGGAATCCCTCATTGCCGCCTTGAACAGGGCTGATCTTGAAATGGAAGCCTTGACCTTAGAGCCCATCGCTGCCATTAATGTCCTTATTCCTGAATCCATGAGAAGGCTGAATGTGGCACTCGTTGATATCGGGGCGGGTACGTCGGATATTGCCATTACGAATAAGGGAACGGTGATCGCTTATGGGATGGTCCCGACTGCAGGCGATGAAATCACGGAAGCCATCAGCCATGAATTATTGCTGGACTTTCCATTGGCCGAACAAGCCAAAAGAGAGCTTCAGTCCTCCGATGACATTATAGTGACCGATATCCTTGGCTTTGAAACGACTTTTCCATCATATGAAGTGGTGGAGAAGATCAAACCGGCTGTCATCCGGTTGGCCGAGGAGATTTCAAAGGAGATTCTGCGGTTGAACAATGGCAGTTCTCCACAGGCTGCCATGCTTGTGGGCGGAGGCAGCCTGACGCCGGATCTGCCTGTACAATTAGCAGCGTCCTTACAGCTCCCCAACAACCGGGTGGCTGTAAGGGGAGCGGAAGCGATCCAGAATGTCACCATTGTCGATGAGATTACGAAAGGTCCTGACCTTGTCACCCCGATTGGCATTGCCATAGCCGCTAAACAGGCCCCTGTTCAATATGTGACCGTACACGTGAATGATCAACCGGTTAGACTCTTTGAAGTTAAGAGCCTGACGGTCGGTGACTGTATGTTAGCCGCAGGGTTAAAGCTTAGCAGATGGCACGGGATCCCTGGCAATGCGTTCTTTATATCAGTCAACGGCCAAGAGATTACCTTGCCAGGGGGGCACGGACACCCTCCCCTCATCGAAAAAAATGGTCAGCCATGCTCATTGGACGAAAGTATTGCCAATCACGATAAGATTTCAGTCGTTAAAGGACAGGACGGTACTTCACCACGTGTCACCATTGGAGATTTATTGGATACCCCCTCTTCTAAACACATCATTATAGACGATACGGCTTATGAAGCAGCACCACTTGTATACAGAAATAATCGGCCTGCAGAAATAAATGAGCTGATTGAGGATCGGGATTCTGTTCGGATTGAATGGCTGGAGTCCCTTCAGGATGTGTTAATGCACTTCGGATATGAAGAGTGGATAACAGGCATTAAACCCTATCATTTAACCATTAACGGAAGGGAGACGTTCTTCCCTGTTTACAGCGGAAAACTGCTTATCCATGATGTAGAGGCCAAGCTTTCAACCAAGATTCAACATGGTGATCACATTTCATTCAAAGCTGGTACCCATCCAACCGTTCAAGAGCTCCTCGTCAAGAAACAGCTCTATCCAGGATCTACGATCGAGATTACATTTAACGGCAGGACGGTAAACCTTACGAAAGAAAGCTGCCGTGTTTACCGGAATGGTGCGAGACTTAAGATGGATGATCGCTTAAATTCCGGTGATTCCGTTGAAATAGAAGGCCAGCAAATGAGCTCCTTCATCTTCCAGGATTTATTCAATACGGTAGAAATCAATATGCCCTCCCATGGAAATGGAAGCTTCGTCCTCTTGAAAAACGGCGAGGAAACCACCTTCTATGAAGAAATTCAAGCGGGGGGATGCTTTAGAAATCCTCTGGCCCGAGACTACACGATAACATGGCACACAAAAAAACTGGCGTAACAGCCAGTTTTTTTTTATGATCCAATTTGTCCTGGAATGCTGCTTTCTCGATTCGTCGGGTGAATCGGCTCAACATCACGAGAGGCAGAAGATGGGCTGTCGGGGGGAAGAACCTTCTGTCACTTCTTCTCCTGCTTCTCTCACTTTGCCTCCTATGTCCTTCAATTCTTCAGCTGCTTCTTTTGTCGTTGCGATGAGTTCAGAAGAATTATCCTTCACTTGATTCACCTGATCGATGACATCATCATTCACCTTTTCATACAGGCTTTGTGCATCATTGATGGCTTCCTTTAATACGGTTGAAGCCGTTTTAAGGCGGTCCTGCCAGTCATTCATCACCCCCGAAGGATCTTCCTTAACCTTTGCCACCATTCCCATGGTAGAGTCCTTCATCGTGGATGTATTGGATGCCACCCGTTTTCTCGTTGTCTTATCAAGCATGGCCAGTGCACCGCCTACGACGGCTCCCACGACCATGCCCTTCAATAATTTACCGTTCTTTTCACCGGAAGTGCCGTTCATTGTGTCAGTATTGCGCGTTTCAGTATGATAAGGTACTGTCTGTGTCATGAATCGTTCCTCCTAATTTACTTTAAATATTTATTCATGTTATAAAGTACATTCCCTCCCTTAAAAAAAATAAACATTCCGGATGATATTACCATATATTGTCATTACCAAGAGTGAATGATGTCTTCCCCTTTGTTCAAATGGTCCATCTACCGATCTTTAGTGATTTTCGTATCCGGTCACATCCATAGGCCACCTTAGCACGATAAAAAAAGACCCTGTTAACACAGAGTCCTTTTCCCTACAGCTTATTCAATTCCTTCTCAGTGATATTCCAATGAGAAGCATTCCAGCCCGGCTTTCCGTCAATGAACAGGAAGGCCTGTGGCGATTCATGTCTGATGCCAAATTTCTCGGCTATATGATTCGAAAGCTCCCTAGATTCCTGGACAGCTAAATAATAGCCGTCTTCTTCTTCATGATTGCTCAAAAAGGCCTGGTATTCATTGAATGCATTCGAGCTCACGGGACAGGTCAAGCTATGCTTCATAAAAAAGAAGCGGGAATGTGTTTCAGCAAGCTGTTCAAACTGTTGAACGGTTTCAATCTTTTGCATGTGGCTCATTCTTCCTTTCTTTCGTGTGTATGATTCATCATCGAGAGGCAGTCACTGCCTCTTACCTTTTCAATCCAATAAAAAAACGGTGAAGTCATCATATCACTTCACCGCCCTTGGAATCAATTATTATTGATTGAACGTCTTCTCTGTTTCATCAAAGGCTTTTTTTTGTTTCTTCAAGCTTTTGATTCACATCTTCTGTTTCTTCGCCAGGTGTCGTGTCACCTACAGAAACAGCCTGCAGTTCATCTGTTTCTGCTGCCTCATCTTTATTAGAGCGGTACGTTTTCAGCTTTCCAACGACATTGTTTGACTGCTCCTGTACGGATTTAGTCAGGGCTGAAGATTTCTCTTTCGCCACTGCTGCAAATTCGTTGCTCTTTTCAACAGCTGTATCTTTCCATTGACCCGTCTTTTCTCTGATGACAGTAGCCTGCTCGTTCAGATCATGACGTAGGTCTTTACCGGATTTAGGAGCAAGGAGTAAAGCTGTCGCTGCTCCCACGATCCCTCCAATCAGCGTGCCGATCATGAAGTCCTTTGAGTTAATGTTGTTGCTGTCGTTTGTTTGGTTCTGGTTTTGATTTTGGTTTTGATTGTACTGTTGTGTCATGTTAAAAAATCCCCTCTCCTAATTGTTATAAGATTTTGCTCTTTTAATCAATTTTTCTTGAGGTCGAACTTCTTTAGATGATTGGTTATGAACAGCTGCATCAGGTTGATTGGGCTGTTTTTCCTGTTTTTGTTTCCATTTGTCCTTCAACTCGATAAATGCATTCCCCCACTGAACGACCTGCGATATCTTGCCCTGGTTGCGCTCCAGTTCAGTCGAAATGGAAGAACTCACTTTCTTAACCGAGTTATTAAGGTTCTGAATGGAATGTCCTACATCTCTTACTGCATAAACCACTGTGTTCAGATCCTCAGACTTCTTCTGGATATCCTCGGCTAATAGGTTTGTTTTATGTAGTAATTCTGTAGATTCCTTTGTAACCCCCTGAAGCTGACTCTCAAGGCCCGTCAAGGTAGTCGAGACACTGTCCAACGTGGTACCGAGAGACTTCAAGGTCTTCATGACACTCATAACTAAAATAAAAAATGCAACTGCGATAACAGCTACGCTTAGATAAAGAATGATTTCCATCTGCACACCTCCAAGTATAGAAATTCTTTACCCTTATCATAAACAATTAAACATTATACTAGTATTTCTTCCTTGCAGGTGAATTCTCCTGCATGAAAATAAATTTTTTTCTATTATTAGCATTTCTCTATTCGTTTCTCTCATCCATTCCACATGGATTTAGGGTACAATAAAGTAGACCATACATATAGGGGGAAAATCACATGAAAGATCCACGCATTGAAAAATTGGCAAGAAATTTGATTCGGTATTCCGTTCAGCTCCAGCCTGGCGAGAAAGTGCTGATTGAAAACTTCGGTCTGCAGCGTGAACTTGTCACAGCACTTGTGAAAGAAGCGTATGAAGCAGGCGGTCATCCTTTTGTTTCGCTTAAAGACCACATTGTCGACCGTGCGCTATTAATGGGGGCACAGGATGAACAATACAACATGATGGCAAGCTTCGAAGCAGGCGTCATGGAGCAAATGGATGCTTATATCGGCTTACGGTCCGGGGACAACATCAACGAACATTCAGATGTACCCGATGACAAAATGAAAATCCACGGAAACACGATCGGAAAGAAAGTACATAGAGAAATCCGTGTCCCTAAGAAAAAATGGGTCGTACTCCGCTATCCGAATTCATCCATGGCACAACTTGCAAACATGAGTACAGAAGGCTTCGAAGACTTCTACTTCAACGTCTGCAACCTCGACTACAGCAAAATGGACAAAGCCATGGACAACCTCGTTGAGCTCATGAACAAAACAGATAAAGTCCGATTAACCGGACAAGGGACGGACCTCACCTTCTCCATCAAGGACATTCCCGCCGTGAAATGTGCCGGTCGCCTGAATATCCCGGATGGGGAAGTTTACAGTGCACCTGTAAAGGATTCCGTGAATGGCGTGATTACCTACAATACGCCGTCACCTTATAACGGATTCACATTTGAGAATGTGAAATTGACATTCAAGGATGGGAAGATCGTTGAAGCCACTGCCAACGATACAGACCGTATCAACAAAATCTTTGATACGGATGAAGGGGCAAGATATGTGGGGGAATTCGCCATCGGTGTGAATCCTTATATCCAACATCCGATGCAGGACATCCTATTTGATGAAAAGATCGATGGAAGCTTCCACTTCACACCGGGTGAATGCTATGAAGAGGCTTATAACGGAAACCACTCTAACATCCACTGGGATATGGTGATGATCCAGCGTCCTGAATATGGCGGAGGAGAGATTTATTTCGATGATGTCCTTATCCGGAAAGATGGACGCTTTGTACTTGAAGAACTCCACGTGTTAAATCCAGAGAATTTGAAATAATGGAAGGGCCACTGTCATGCATCATGACGGTGGCTTTTTTTGATTTGGAGGTAAGAAGGATCACTGTGGAATTTTCTTGTTCCATTGACTGTTGAATGATCCCTGTCATTTACCTGTTGAATTCCCGACTAATATTGACAGGGGAAATACCTAAAGATCTTTGCCTGTCAAATAGATGAGGTTTTTTAACAGACAAAGGACCCTTCCATAAAACACAAAAAAAACCGGCCCCATCAGGACCGGCTATTTCACGTTAATTTTCTGTCACTTGCTCCCCAAGCTTTTCTTCATAAGCCTGCTGGAACTTTTGGACATCCCCTGCTCCCATGAAAATAAGCACGGCATTTTCATGTTTGAGTAAGGCGGACGTATCTTGTTCGTCGATGATTTCGCATCCTTCAATCTTGCTTCCAAGGTCGTTGATGGAAAGCTTTCCGTGGTTTTCCCTTGCCGAACCGAAAATTTCGCACAGGTACACCTTATCTGCAAGACTTAACGTTTCCGCAAACTCGGAAAGGAAGGTCTGTGTGCGTGTAAATGTATGCGGCTGGAAGACAGCGATAATTTCTTTTTCGGGATATTTCTGTCTTGCCGAGTCCACAGTCGCCTTGATTTCAGTTGGATGATGGGCATAGTCATCGATTAAGATCTGGGAACCCACTTCCTTTTCGGAGAAACGTCGTTTAACTCCTTTAAAAGAGCTTAATCTTTCCTGGACGACCGCTGTATCGAGCTCTTCATAATGACAGATGGCGATGACGGATAACGCATTCAGGATGTTATGGTCCCCGAAAGTCGGGATTTTGAATGTAGCGTAAAATTCATTGCGTACAAACACATCGAACGTTGTACCGCTTCTGTCACGTGAAACGTTTCTCGCCTGGAAATCATTTTCCTCGGCGAAGCCGTAGAACACGACTGGGACCTGGGCCTGGATTTTCTGCAGCTGTTCATCATCTCCACATGCGATGATCCCCTTTTTCACCTGCATGGCCATCTCCTGGAATGCAGAGAATACGTCATCCACATTGGCAAAATAATCGGGATGATCAAAGTCGATGTTCGTCATGATCGCATAGTCAGGGAAATACGACAGGAAGTGCCGGCGATACTCGCAGGCTTCAAATACAAAGTACTGAGCATCGACTTCCCCTTTTCCCGTTCCATCCCCAATCAGAAATGAAGTGGGCTTCGCGCCGCTGATGACATGTGCAAGCAATCCGGTAGTTGACGTTTTCCCGTGTGCACCGGTTACAGCTACGCTTGTGAATTTCTGCATGAAATCACCAAGGAACCTGTGGTACCTGGTCACGGGCAGACCCTGCTCGACAGCTTCCTGAATTTCTTCATGTGTATCAGGAAAGGCATTTCCTGCGATCACATGCATATCCCCTCCAATGTTTTCTTTTTGGAAAGGGAGGATTTTTATATTTGATTCATCTAGAGCCTTTTGAGTAAAGAAATACTTATCTACATCGGATCCTTGGACCTCGTAGTCCATATCGTGGAGTATTTGGGCTAAAGCACTCATACCCGACCCTTTAATTCCTACGAAATGATATATAGTCATAATAGAACCTCCAACAATCGTCTATCTAAAAGCATTATATGAATTGAATATACTTTTGATATTGAGTATAGAAAAAAGCGAACTTTCTTCAACTTGAAACATTATATCATTATTTAAAATCCCTGACTATGACAGACTGGTGAGAATGAATTTTGGTGCCTCTTCTTTTAAATAGGTTCTCCATAATACTCCAGTTTCTTGATTCATTTGACCATAGTGATTTTTCAGGCGGGTTACGATCTCCGGTGATTTGACGGCGAAAGCGGGACCTAAGATCGATTGATGAGTCACTAAAGGGACTTTCCTCACAAAGTATACCCCATTTTCATGTATTCCCATTTCTTCACAGGACAGGTTTGTTTTAACAGAGGCTTCATCACCGTTCATGACATGTTGACAGGTGAAGATTCTGCCCCCCGCTCTCTGAATCGATATTCCTGACCTTGACGGGCTCCCAGGCTGCAGTCAGAATGATGGCACCGAGCAATTTGACTGACTCATGGAGCTGATGGGCCTGGAGAAACTGAAAGAACAGGGTTTGCCCCTTGATGGTCTTGTAATCAAACATGAACCATTCTTGAAACAGGCTTTCCACTTTCTGATCGATCCGATTATCATTCTGCGGAAGAAAACGTTTTGAGAAGATCATCTTTGCCCGTACCTTTTCTCTGATATTCGTTTCTTTCAGAGCGTATTCATGGGCTTTGCTGTAGAGGTCTTTTATATGCCCCTCAGCCACTTGCTGCTTCTTCTGTCTAAATCGCTCCAGATTTAAAAGGCCTTCTTGTTCCTGCATCCTCTCACCTATTCGAATTCTACTTTTTCCAGCCTTGGATTGGGACGAAGCTTCCTCCCTGCCTTCGCTTCAGGAGAGCCGTCGATTACGACGTTATCTCCCGTAAAGCCGACATGGATTTTCAGCAGGCTGCTTCCCACCCCGTACATATCGACCGGAACCTGATTTTCCTCAAACTGGCGGATACGATCTTCATTGAATCCGCCTGACACCACAATCTTGACATGGTGGTACCCTTCTTCGTCCAGGGCCTGTCTTAATGCATGAATCAGCTGCATGTTCACTCCCCGGGGATCAAAAGTTCCAAGTACATGCTGATTACGGAGGAAGTATTTGTCGATCATCATTCGTGATGTATCTACCCTTACCCCTTTTAATTCAGTACCAAACTCACGGGCAACCTTGAGTGAGTCCGTGATGACATCATTGTTGTAGTCTACGAGGGCAATGAGTTCATCTTCAGGAAACGTGTCCTGATACGCCTTGGTCGCTTCTACGATATCCCCATTGAACAATTGGATAAGGGCGTGGGGCATGGTTCCCATCCCCTTCTTCCCCCACCATTCGTTCATGGCATGGGTGGCCTGGGCAGTGGATCCACCCATAAAGGCTGCATATCCATCCCCTGCCTGCTGGGTATAATGATCATCCCGGTCCCCCATGAAGATGACAGGCTTTTGTTTACCTGAGAGGGAGGCCGCTTTCATGACGTTATAGACACTGGTCGCCACTGATGTCCTTCTTGCGAGGATCCCGTCGATGAGTCCTTCTAAGTAGCCGAAATCCTGGTACCTGCCCTTGATGGTGAGGACGGTTTCAAATGGGGAGATTTGATCCCCGTCTTTTAAAGAGTGAATCTCAAGTTTCTCAGGGTGATCGGCAAATGTGTGCAGAAGGGCAATGACTTCATCCGTTCCACAAATGACTGCATGATTCTTTTGGAAGAATTGCATGGTGACCACAGCATCGGGTTTATGCTTTTTGGCGATTTCCTTCGTTTTCAAAAAATAAACAGCTGAAAACCAGCCATCTTTGATTCTTTCGTCAAATTTAAATGTATGATTGGTCAATCTGTTGAGTTTTCCTTGAAGTTTCAATTCTATTTCTTTCATCACTAAAGCTCCTTATGGCTTTTCCTACAAAAAAATAGGTATTCTGTTTACTGGGCCCCTAAAGGACACATATAAACAGAATACCATGTATTCATTGATTCTACTAGTCTATGCGAGGGTCTCCAATTCACTTTCGGAAATCAGGACATCCCTTGGTTTGCTGCCCCGGGACTCCGAAATGATTCCATTCCCCTCCATCATTTCCATCAATCTTGCTGCACGGTTATAGCCGATTCTGAACCTTCGCTGCAGCGCCGACGCAGAAGCCCCGCCCTGATCGACGACAAATTCACAGGCTTCCAAAAACAATTCATCTTCTTCCTCGGTCACCTGTGCTTTCTTGATCAGTTCGTCCTGCTCGAAAAGATAATCCGGATCTCTCTGCTCTCTGACATGATTGATGATGTCATCGATTTCGTCATCGGACACGAATGTCCCCTGTAAGCGGACAGGTTTCGATGAACCATTTTCCAGGAAGAGCATATCCCCCTTACCAAGAAGGCGTTCAGCCCCGCTTCCATCGATGATCGTCCTTGAATCGACGCCTGATGAAACAGAAAAGGCCACCCGGGTCGGCACATTCGCTTTGATCAAGCCTGTAATGACATCGACAGAAGGCCTTTGAGTCGCGATGATTAAATGAATCCCGCAAGCACGTGCCTTCTGTGCAATCCGGCAAATCGCTTCTTCCACATCTGCAGGCGACATCATCATCAGGTCAGCCAGCTCATCAATGACAATGACTAAATACGGCAGCATATCGCTGTATTGTTTGTTCCGTTTCGCCAGTTCGTTAAAGCGTTTGATGTCCCGTACGCCTGTATGGGCAAACAATTCGTATCTTCTCTCCATTTCCTCGACAGCCCATTTAAGTGCTGCAGTTGCAGCCTTCACATCAGTAATGACCGGACTGACGAGGTGGGGGATGCGGTTATATGGAGCAAGCTCCACCATCTTTGGATCGATGAGGAGAAGCTTTAATTCATCCGGTGACGCTTTATACAACAGACTCACGAGTATGGAGTTGATGCATACACTTTTTCCTGAACCCGTCGCACCGGCTATGAGTCCGTGGGGCATTTTGCTTAAATCCGTCACGATGGGCTGGCCGGAAATATCCAGTCCGAGAGCAGCTGTCAACGGCGAGGAAGGCTCTTGAAAAGCCGGGCTCGCAATCACTTCACTAATGCATACCGGGCGGCTTTCCCGGTTCGGGACTTCAATTCCGATGGTATGCTTACCTGGAATGGGCGCTTCGATCCGGATATCCCTGGCGGCCAGACTGAGCTTAATGTCATCTGAGAGATTGGTGATTTTATTCACCTTCACCCCGGGCTCCGGCTGAACCTCAAATCTTGTCACCGAAGGACCCTGGGTGACATTCACTACCTTGGCCCTCACATTGAAATTATGAAGCGTCTCGTCAAGGAGCATTCTTTGTGAATCTAACCATTCCCCACTCATTTCCTTCGATACAGGCGGCATCAAATAGTCCATTTCAGGAAAAACATAGTCCTTTGTCCGTTTGGATGAGGAACTTAATTCACTATAGCTCTTTACCGCATCTTCCCCTTGAACAGGACCAGGCTCAGATATTTTCGCTTTTTCCTGCTGAGTGATGCCTTCATCCACCTTTTCTTCAGGTACCTCCGGTTGGGCTTGTTCATTCCCTGTACGTGTTGAAGGCTGGTGTGTGGGTTGGCTTCCCGTTTCCTTTTGTACCCGTTCACGTTTACGTGCATTCAACTGCCGCTTATCCTGATTTAGCATCAAAACATTGAAAGGAAGATGAGATCTCGTTCGCTTTTGGGGCTCTTTCTCTTCTGAAGCAGCTTCTTCCACCACTCCCGGATTCTCTTCGACCGGAGGAGTACTCTGTACCACAGGATCCTCAATGAGATCTGTTTCAAGAGGTTCGACTTCCTCTTTCAGTTGGGAATGGATAGAAAGGTCCGCCGTTTCCGATTCAGGCTTGTTCCGCTCTCTTTCAGATGCCGAATGATGGAGCGGCTCCTCGATCTCGGATATTAGGGAGATCCGTTCATCTGATTTCCCGGGATCCTCCTCGACTCCTTCATGCTCCCCGACTTCAGTTGTCCATTCAGTCACTGTCTTCATTTCTTCCTGCTCGCGTTCTTCTTGTGATTCTACTGAAGAAGGTATCGTCCCCTTAAGGGAATCGCTTTGGTTTTTTTCGACTTTCACGGGTTCCACGATGGGTTCTTTTTCCTCAGGAATCGACTCCTCTGCAAAAGTCATCCCATTATGATCCATCATCATTTCTGTGCTGTCTTCATCATTATGTAAAAATTTCTTTAGCTCGAATTCCACCTGATCTTCTTTTTTAACCGGACGTCCCCTGAAACCATAGATGGGCGAAGGAATCTCCGTAGGTGTAAAGGGCCTGCTGTTCCCCTTTTCCACTTTCGTCGACTTCTTTGTTTTGTCTGGAGCCGATGTTTTTTCTACGTTCCAGTTTCTACTTTCAGGAGGAGCCTGGTAGTGCTTCTTCTCCTTCTGTCCTTTAGCCGGCTCTTCCTGCTCTTGATTCCTTCTCTTTCGATTTGGCCGCTGCCCCTCCCGTTTTTCTCCATCCGATATTAGGGGGAAGCGGAAATTCCCTTTAGGATATTGATAGGTCATCCTTGCTTCTACATCACGTGAATGGCTGGGTCCTGCTATATGTTTACGTTCCGTCTTTTTATAGTCATCAAGTTTCTGCACTTCATTCTTTTCATCATGAAACTCTTCAAATTGGCCATCATCATCTGATAATTTACCAAACATTTTTTTAATCCAACTCACCATTATCACTCTTTCTTTCATACTTATATCTATTCTATCAGTAATAGAGAAAAATTCGAGTCCTTTCGATAGAATAAGAGAATTGTTAAGGGATTGTGTCGAAACAAAAATAGGTGTAAAGAGATTGTAATATGTATTGTAATGCCTCTATCTGTTCGTTGCCGTATAGGGGTGGAATTCTATAAAACAAAAAATACCTGGGCCCACATGTAGGCCCAGGTATAGATTTTTTAAGCTGTGAATGGTTGACCCACTTGGTACGTATCCTCCAGGACAAGGATTCCCTTCTCCTGTGGAGCGTCTGGAAGTGCCAATTCCTTTGCAGAGCAGATCATTCCTGATGAAGCGACTCCGCGGAGCTCTGCATCCTTGATGACCATTCCGCTTGGCATGACAGCTCCCACTTTTGCGACAACGACTTTTTGTCCTTTGTCAACATTTGGTGCACCACATACGATCTGCAGGGTTTCATCCCCGACATCTACTGTACAGATGTTCAGCTTGTCCGCGTTGGGATGTTTTTCTTTCTCAGAAACGTATCCTACAACGAATTTAGGTGAGAAGTCCGCTTCCAATACTTCTTCAAATCCGTTCTTTTGGATGGCTTCATTGATGAGACGCAGTTTTTCATCATTCATCTCTACTGGTCCATTTTCATTGATGTCCATGTACTTTGATGCTTGAAAAAGGTTAAATCCAAGCGTTTTCCCTGTTTTCTCGTCAAACAAACGCGCAGCATCCTCTTTTCTCTCATGCTGTACATCGCCTTCGAATCCCGGTTCCAGGGTAACGATCAGCGTATCACCAATACCTTCTAAGTTATAAAATACGTTCATTATTTCTTCTCCCTTTCCTTTTTGCGATTTTTTGCCAGAATGAAGATCGGCTCCAGTTCTCCTTCTTCATACACAAAGGACAATGCCGTAATCGGAACATTACCTGTCGTAAAGAAGCTCATGGTTAACTGGGCCAGGACGTCATATCCTGTTTCATTGCGGATATCCCCGATGACCAGCACATCCTGATGGGGGACGGATACAGTCATTTCTCCTTGAATATCCTTGCTTACCTGCTTCAGAAAAGCATCATTCAATATCCGGCTGGCATCATAGCCGTCGTTATTGTTCAGAAAATAAAAGATGTTTCCTGCCACTTCATCCTTCTTCATTTCTGTTGGTAAACTTCTGACATTGAATAAGGCGGTCTCCTTCATTTGCTCGTGAGTCCAGCCTTCCTCTTTCAGCATGTTTTCATCCAACAGCCGGTACGTTTTCCCTAAATCAACCGCATAGTAAATGCGGGTTTCGGCTGTATGGTCATCTGTAACGAGAGATACTCCGTCATTGGATTCAGTGGCAAATGAAGTGGAACGGATGACGGGAAACACTTTTTTCTCCTTGTCTCCAAGATCCGATTGGGTGCCCATCACTTCCAATGCTTCCTCTACGTAGTAAACCACTTCATCAATAATCGTTTTATTGTTTTCTTTCCATTTTGATACGATTGGAGGCAGCGCTACGGTTATGCCTTTTTTCGTATCGGTATTCTCTATCCTTAGTGAATCTTTGTCCCGATCATATGTAAAGGTACGATTCGGTTTTGCTAATCGTTCCTGGAGTATGCCTTTTAGCTTTTTTATGTCCAAAACTGATCCTCCTTTGGTGCTGCATTTATAATAGAAAGTATTGATCCTGAACTCTTGTTCCTGATTTCTACACTTATAACATTTTACATCAAAATTCCCAGAATACAAAAGGAACCTCTTAAAAATGCCCAAAAAGAAAAGGGATCCCGCACTGGGGCATCCCTTTCCCTTCTCATTAAGAAGATAACGTGTTCATAAAGTTTTCGATCTCTTCTTTTGTTTTCCGGTCCTTGCTGACGAAGCGTCCCAGTTCACGTCCATCTTCATAGGCTACAAAGCTCGGAATTCCAAAGACATCCAATTCAATGCACAGATCGATGAATTGATCCCGGTCTACATAAAGGAACGTGTATTCCGAAAAGTTCTCCTCGATTTCTGGAAGGATCGGATCAATGATCCGGCAATCAGGGCACCAGTCCGCCGAAAACATAAACACATGCTTGCCCGTTTCTTTCAGCTGATGAAATTCTTCCACTGATTCAAGTTTACGCATATTATTTGCCCCCTGTGTCAATCGTCATTTGATTAGGTTTAATCCAACCTAGTTTACGCATATATTCAGATAGTAACAGGCTGATGAACGCAGGTCCAACGATATGCAACAGCAGGATCTTCATGGTCACTTCCCAGCTGAATCCCATCGTCTTAAATGTCATGATCTGACCCACGAATCCACTTGTTCCCATTCCGGCTCCGGCTGCGTTGTTTTCCATCAACCAGATGGTCGTACCTATGGGAGCCAGAATGATTCCGGCAACTGTCGGGGGAATGAGGATGCGGGGGTTTCGGATGATATTGGGTACTTGAAGCATGGATGTGCCTATCCCTTGTGCGATCAATCCTCCCACTTTATTTTCCCTGTAACTGATGACAGCAAAGCCTACCATTTGAGCAGCACACCCTATCGTAGCAGCGCCTGCTGCAACCCCGTTCAATTCCAGCATAAGGGCAATGGCGGCACTTGATATGGGAGCAGTCAATGCAAGTCCCATAAGGGCGGCAACCAGCATCCCCATAATGATCGGCCGCTGCTCAGTGGCCCAGCTGATCCAGCTTCCGAACATGCTCATAAAGTCGGCAATCCCTGGTCCTATGAGGTAGGCTGTCGTGAAGCCGGCCAGGATCGTGACAAACGGGGTGACGATGATATCCACCTTCGTCGTCTTGCTGACAAGCTTACCGATTTCAGTGGATAGGACAGCCGCTACGTAAGCACCCGCCGGTCCTCCCAAGCTCGCTCCTGCCGCTCCTGTGACTACCGCCGCAAAGAGGACAAGGGGAGGTGCCCCAAGGCCAAAGGCAATCGCCACTCCGATCGCGGGTCCCATCAGACTGATGGCAAGGCCTCCCATTTCAATAAAAAAGTTGCTGAGCCCTGCACTTAAGGGAAGTTGTTCCCCGATGGTCTTAATGATCAATCCGATGATCAACGAGCTGAACAACCCTAATGCCATATAACTCAGTGCATCTATGAAATAGATCTTGGCGGATAGTGTAACGCCTTGTCTCTTTAAAAATTCTCTCAATTCGATTCTCTCTCCTTTGTAAACCGGTTTCCTTTTACTAGTGTAAAGACACATGTTGAATTTGTCTAGATATGAATGAGTTCAATTTCTTCATTATTAGGCATTCCCTATTTCAGCATGAAAAAAAGTCTTTTTTTTCATGGTTCCTATCTAGCCTAAAGAAGAAAGTAAAAGTTGGCTTTCGCTCCAATCACCTTTTTAAGTATGTTTCTTTAAATGAAGATCATTGTAAGACCGAATCAGACCGTTTTTTAACCTCAATACCTTTCTTGGATCACCATAAAAAAAGACCGATTTTCCACCTGAGCAGAAAACCGGTCTCCCTTTATTTATGTTTGACTGACGTTGCCATTTTCATCATCATTTCTGCATGATCTGCTAAGTCTTTTAACTCCGCCTGGGTGGTGACCTTCGTCCCGCCCACTCCGACCATAAGTTCGTACTTCTCCGTATCCGGCAGTTTCTTAATGGCATAGTATCCTAAGCGATCGTCCTCATTGAATGACCCATGCTTCAAGAGGTTTTCATCGTCACTGATGGCCATTTTATATAGAAGTTCACTATCTTTATCTTCTTGTGGGTTAGTAAAAAGGATAAACGTATCAGAGCTTTTCGAAATAATGATATTATTAGGGGATTCTTTCTCTATCTTGGCTCCAAATGGAAGATGAAATTGTATATTGCCAGCCTCTTCCTTGGCTTCCTCATTGGAGCTCAACGTATTCTCCACCACTTTGGCCGTCTGTTCTTTTTCTTTATCGATTGTCGTGTTGCATCCGGCTAAAATAAGCACAAGGATAAAGAAAATGATTGAATGTATGATTTTCATCCTATACTTATCCTCCCTTCATGCTTAGGACCTACGCTTATAATACCCTCACATAGTACCATTGACAACCCTTCCAATAAGAAAATATGCCTTTTTAATGGGAAAATAGGTTACTTTTAACTCCAATAGGGTATTTATGATAAAATGACTAAAAAAAGGAGGCAGAACATGATGGAATTCACCGTTTACCTGGCAGGAGAAATACATAGTTCGTGGAGGAACGACCTGAAAGAGAAAGCCGAGAATGCAAAGCTTCCCCTTACTTTCGTCGGACCCATGGAAAATCATGATCGTTCAGATTCCATCGGGGAAGAAATCCTCGGTGAACAACCGAATAAAATACTCCGGGATGAAGCCGCTTCAAGCATCAATAATCTCAGGACCGAGCTTTTGATGCAAAAGTCTGATGTAGTGATTGCGTTATTTGGGGAAACATACAAGCAATGGAATACGGCAATGGATGCAAGTTCAGCCATTGCACTTGGAAAGCCACTGATCCTCATTCGCCCCGAAGCATTGCACCATCCCCTGAAAGAACTGTCAAATAAAGCGAATGTCACCGTCACAACCATCGATCAGGCGATTCAAACGTTATCGTATCTTTTTGAAACAGAATAAAACGAATCTTCTATATAAAAAGGCCCGGAGTCCAAGTTGGATTCCGGGCCTTTCCGCTCTGTCTCCTCGTTCCGTTTTAAACCTTTTTTACTATTTTAAAATAACTTAATATTAGCAATCTAATGATAAATTGTGTTATTATTAACCATTTGTAAACTTTTTTTGACTTTATTAAACTATTAAAATATTATAGTAAAAGAATAAGGGAGGTAGAAACATGTCATCAATGAATAAACAGAAAATTGTGGATAGTGTCCCTCAAAAAGGATTCTTCGGACATCCCAGAGGACTATTCACTCTGTTCTTTACGGAATTCTGGGAGCGCTTTTCCTACTATGGGATGCGTGCGATCCTCGTATTCTACATGTACTATGAGGTTTCCAAAGGTGGACTGGGTCTTGAGCAGAACACAGCTTTAGCCATCATGTCTATCTATGGTTCACTGGTTTATATGTCCGGAGTCATCGGAGGATGGCTGGCAGATAGGATATTCGGAACGTCGAAAGCCGTCTTTTACGGTGGAATATTCATCATGTTCGGTCATATTGCATTATCTTTCCCGGGAAGTTTAACGATGTTCTTCATCTCAATGGTGCTGATCGTAGTCGGAACAGGATTATTGAAGCCGAATGTTTCCACTGTAGTCGGTGAAATGTATAGTGAAAAGGATACTCGCCGCGATGCAGCTTTCAGTATTTTCTATATGGGTATCAACCTGGGGGCATTCATCGCTCCACTAATCGTAGGAAGCCTTATGGAAACAAAAGGTTTCCATTGGGGATTCGCCGTAGCCGCAATCGGGATGTTCTTAGGTCTGGTTGTATTCATGACAACAAAGAAAAAGAATCTTGGCCTTGCAGGTACGTATGTACCGAATCCCCTCGCACCTGCTGAAAAGAAGAAATATGGCATCATCACAGGTGCAGTCGTAGTCGGTCTTGCCATCATTCTTGGAATCACGATTCCAGCAGGGATCTTCACGTTAAACGTCTTCATTAATCTGGTAGGGATCTTCGGTATCGTCGTTCCAACCATTTACTTTATCGTGATGTACTATAGTCCAAAAACAACGGAAACAGAGCGTTCCCGAGTGATCGCTTATATTCCATTATTTATTGCAGCGGTGATGTTCTGGGCGATTCAAGAGCAGGGTTCAACCATTCTTGCTGCTTATGCAGATAAGAGAACACAGCTTGAATTCATGGGGATCAACATCTCTCCTGCCTGGTTCCAATCACTGAACCCGTTATTTATCATCCTATTAGCTCCGGTATTTGCCTGGATGTGGGTGAAACTGGGTGATCGTCAGCCATCCGTTCCAAAGAAATTCTCACTGGGACTCTTGTTTGCCGGTTTATCATTCTTAGTGATTCTATTGCCTGCATACTTCGGCGGGGAAGAAGCTCTGGTAAGCCCACTCTGGCTGGTGCTCAGCTACTTCATCGTTGTCCTTGGTGAGCTATGCTTATCACCGGTCGGTCTTTCAGCTACAACGAAACTGGCCCCGGAAGCATTCTCTGCTCAAACGATGAGCCTTTGGTTCCTGGCTTCTGGCTGCTGCACAAGCATTGAACGCACAGCTTGTCCGTTTCTATACACCTGAAACAGAAATGCTGTACTTTGGTTCAATCGGAGGGATGGCAATCGTATTGAGTATTGCACTATTCCTTCTTTCACCGAAGATTCAGTCGTTCATGAAAGGTGTAAAATAATGAACTTAACCCTCTGAATAGGATTCAGAGGGTTTTTTTATGTGAGGACAAGACCAAATTGGAACCATAGCTTATATCTAAGGGGGGAACTTGTGTTGAGTTGAAGTTCAGGGGTTCTATGTATTATATAAGATTCACTTTTTCAGCTGGAAATAGCTCCTGAGCAGGTAACAGGGGCCGCATCTGGGGTGAAATGCCTAATTGTCATTCCCTTCGCGAATGTATTGATCCATATTGGACCGTATTCAATCCTCATTCCGGATTATTAATCCTGTTTAAAAAGGATCAATCCTGATTATGGTGTATTCATCCTTTTTATAAATAATGAATCCTCTCTGTCGAATTTTCTTTAGGCAGACATTCACTCATGAGGACTGCCCTTTCATTTGTGTGAACAGGCTGAAGCTAGATTTGGTGATAAGAAGCATCCTCTATAGAAAGTGAGCTATGTCAAATAGAAGAGCATATAACAGATGAGCCTATGGTAAACCTTACCATAACCACACAAAAAAAGAACTCCGCATCACTACGGAGTTCTATACCATCTTAATAGAAAAAGTCGCAACCACATTTTCTTTTACGTCTTCTCCTGCGGTTATCAAAGTCTCCCAATACATCATCATCTCGTCTTCTGCGACATCTTCTACGATCATCCGTACCTAAGACACGATCTCTGCAGTGACATCTTCTTCTGTCACCAAATAACAATTTATCCCAGTCACAGCATTTCCGATCACGTCGTCCCCGGACACGGTCATCACAATAATGGCATCCCATACTCTTACCTCCTTAGAAAGGATTTATCAGATAAAAGTAGTCTGATATACTCCATTCTATGAGGGACAGAGTGATTTGGTATGGGCCAAGTACCCTCTAAGGGGATAAGTAACGGGGATTATTTGTCCTGCATCTTGATTCGGAACTGCCATTGACCTATCAACAGCTGGACAACCTGATGAAACATTTCCTCCCTTGTGATGAGACCGTTGGTGAATATGCCCATTGCTCCTTCTTTCTTCCTTACTCCAGTCGTCTGGGTGTATTCATCCATCAATGGCCCGAGCTCATTCCCTGCCTTTAACCGGCTGCTGATCTCTTTCGGTAAAGAGATTCGTGCACCCCCGCCAATGATTTCGTTTCCGTCCCGGTCAACCAGAGCTCCCCAGTTACAGAGGAACATTCCGTACAATGATTCCGTCACTCCCCCTTCAAGACCGATCCCGACGTCATGACCGGAAGCACGCAGTACGTTCTTTGCCCTGTTTAATGCCCCTTCGATCGTCTCCTGATCTGAAAAAGGCTGGTCACTTACAGACGACTCTGTATTGAGAGACTGGAATTCAACATTCTCATAGTGTTGCTCAAATGCTTTTTGAACGGCCAGAACCTTGGCCGGATTCGTTGTTCCGATCGCTACTTTCAACAAGATATTCCCCCATTTCTAACGGAGGATCCCTTTAAGTCCCCCATTTTCTTTTAAAAAAGCTGCCCCCCACGAAATTGCACACGAAGAAGACAGCTTTTTCTATGATTTATTTATCGTGATTACCCATTCGATTTGATTGATTCGATTGTAGAACGATCACATTGCTTCACTAATTTGACGATCAGCTCTTTCGCTGCCGCATAGTCATCTACATGGATCATGGAAGCATGAGTATGAATATACCTTGAACAAATACCAACCACTGCACTTGGTACCCCTTCATTGGACATATGGACTCTCCCTGCGTCCGTACCGCCTTGGGAAACGAAGTACTGATATGGAATATCATTTGATTCAGCCGTATCAAGGACGAATTCCCGCATGCCTCTGTGAGTGACCATGGAACGATCCAGAATGCGAAGGAGAGCACCTTTGCCTAGTTGACCAAATTCATTTTTGTCCCCTGACATATCATTTGCCGGACTCGCATCCAACGCGAAGAAGAGATCAGGATTGATCATATTGGCTGCAGTCTGAGCACCTCTTAATCCCACCTCTTCCTGCACAGTGGCTCCGGAATAAAGGGTATTGGGAAGGGACACACCCTGAAGCTCTTTTAATAACTCAATGGACAGTCCGCACCCATAACGGTTATCCCAGGCTTTCGCCAGAATCTTCTTCTCATTTGCCATCGGGGTGAACGGACAGATCGGTACAATCTGCTGGCCGGGCTTGATTCCAATTTCACGTGCATCTTCACGATCATCAGCACCGATATCGATTAGCATGTTCTTCATATCCATTGGCTTTCTGCGCTGGTCTTCCCCAAGGAGGTGCGGAGGGATGCTTCCGATGACTCCTGTTATTGGGCCGTTATCTGTTATAATTTGAACCCGTTGCGCTAGGAGGACCTGACTCCACCAGCCGCCAAGAGGTTGAAAACGGATCATGCCATTATCGGTAATGGACGTGACCATAAACCCCACTTCATCCATATGTCCTGCAACCATGACAACAGGATCCTGATCATTGCCTTTTTTCACTCCGAAGATTCCGCCTAGACGATCCTGTACAATTTCATCTGAGTATTGAGTCAATTGCTCTTTCATAAATTTACGGACTGCATGCTCATTACCAGGTGCCCCCGGCAATTCAGTCAGTGTCTTAAATAATTCCAACGTTTCTTGTTTCATGTCAAATGCCCCTTTTGTATAAGATCTACTTTATGTATAATTTTATTTTACAGAACTTTCGAACGTCTTACCACCAATTGAGAGGAAAAGCATTTCTCTTTTTTATGATTTATTTGATAGAATGTACCTATAAACGGAAAATAAACGAGAATTTCCAGGGAGATATGGAAGAAGGGATGATTCCCCTGCATCACGTGATTCATCAGCGACCCCTGGTTATTAGAGCACCATTCAACTACTCATTGCCTGTGGAGGGAGAAACGATGAACTGGAAATCTTTCATAATTGGAATCGGAATCGGGGCAGCAGGAGGCTATTTTTTAAAAGAAAAATTAAATGAGTCCTCACTGATTTCTGCCGAAAAAGTACTAAAAGATGTGAAACAATCGTTTAAAAAAGACGGGGATATCGATGGTTCGTGGATCGGGATGAAACCAGAAGACTTTCAAAAGCATTCCGTCGCGACGAAAGTCTATAAAGGCGGCGTATCGAGAAGAAGGGACGGAGAGCTGGAACAATACGAATTCCTGGCAGATGCCTACACAGGAACCGTCATTGATGTGTATCCCCTGAGGTAACCAAGCCTTTCTGGATCCTTTGGAAGGATTAAATAGAAAAGGATGATCCTGGACTCTGTCGAATCCTCGGGATCATCCTTTTTTTCTATTTTTTCCTCAATACCTTGTCTACCATTGCCCCATCACGATTCCACTTCACTGCTCTATACACTGCATCATGGTAAAAAAGGAACCAGTACCCGCCTTCCATCGCTTGATTGATCCACTTTTCCTTCGCATCGATGGATGTCATGGGATAATCATCGTAGGCAAGTACCCAAAGGGGATTTTTGTGGGCATGGGTCGGCATGATGTCTGCCATATGGATGAATGTTTCGCCCTCACTCTCTAAAAGGATGATCGAATGCCCGTCACTGTGACCCCCTGTATGCACCATTCGAATCCCTGGGAGGACTTCCTTTTCCTCCTGGAACGTTTCTACTTGAGATTGAATACTCTCCCAGTTCTCTCTCCAGTATGTATTACGGGAGCGGATATTCGGGTTTCTCATTTCATCCCATTCCACTTGAGAGGTGTAAATGGTTGCATTGGGAAATACAGGAACCAGTTCATCTCCCTCATATTTCGTTAAACCGCAGGCGTGATCAAAATGCATGTGAGTCATCAGCACCACATCAATATCTTCAGGCGACAAGCCATGAGCTTTCAGGGAGGCGTCTACATCCGACTCTTCCTGCACCCCATAGTTACGCTTTTGTTTATCATTCAGCTTTCCTTTTCCAATACCGGATTCAATTAATACATTCTTCCCTTTCCATTGAAAAAAGAGAGGATCCGTTCGTAATTCGATTTGATTTAAGTCATTTACGGCATATTTTTTGGACCAGAGGGGCTTTGGAACCACCCCGAACATGGCTCCCCCATCCATGTGCGTGACACCGCCATTCAGCCAGTGTATCGTCAGTTCTCCCACTTTCAACTCTTCCATCTTGATTCCTCCTTTGTTCATACACCCTTATTTTATCAGAATAAATGGACAACTTATAGGTAGATGCCTTGGTACTGTATGGATAAGTGCCAACTATGAAAAACAGCCCTGCCAGACGGCAAGGCTGTTAAAGCAATGAATTACTGATTTTGATACTGAGCTTCCACACGGTAAATCCGCTGCCCTTTGGCTGAGAATTTCTCTTCATATTCCGTCATGATATTCCCTTCGAACTCACTCTTATGAAGATCGAGACTGAGGAAGTTCAAATGCAGGCCGTACCACGAGAAACTTTTTAACGAGTACTCGAATAACCCCTGGTTATCTGTTTTAAAGTGAATTTCCCCGCCTTTGATCAGCACCTCTTCATATAATTTCAAAAAGTCTTTATAGGTCAGACGACGTTTTTCATGACGGTTTTTAGGCCATGGATCGGAGAAGTTCAAGTATACTCTGCTCACTTCTTCCGGTGCGAAGTATTCAGTCAGACTCTTTGCATCCACATTTAACAGCTTGACGTTTGGTAGTTCCGCTTCAATTAAACGATCAAGGGCTGTCACAATGACGCTTTCATATAACTCGATTCCAATATAATTGACGTCTGGATTGGCTCTGGCCATTTCCGTGACGAATTGACCTTTACCGGTCCCGACTTCGATATGAATCGGATTGTCATTACCAAATTCTTTGTTCCATTGACCTTTTTTCTCCTGGGGTTCTGCCACCACATACTGTGGATGGTCACTGATTTTCTCAGAAGCCCACGGTTTATTACGTAAACGCATGTAGACACCTCATTTTTTATTATCAAAACTCTTTTCGAAAAACATTGTTGCTACCATGAAGAATAAAGTAGACGTTGATTTCCACTGCAGGATGCCCGCTTTCAGAGGGGCTGGCGGTGATCCTCCTCGGCCGTTTTCCCTGTGGGACCTCATCTGTCCAGCTACTCCCAAAGGAGGCGGGCATCCTTCCACTCCAATCAACTTTCTAAGCATGTATAAAAGAAATTGAAACCAAATGTTAATAAACAAGCTCATATAAGGTGATGGTGATTGCTTTTCCTTAAAAGCTGGAAGATCACTTTTATTGAATTGTTCATTGACACTTTAAGCTCTGTCTCTACAAGTTCTTAAAGATGATGAGGTGAACTGAGTAGACTTCTGCGGAAGTAAAGGCGTGCAGAGACCCTGTTCGACTAAGCTGAAGTGGATCAGCCGAACGTTCTCGGAAAGGGAAGCAGTTCCCTTCATCATCCACCCTATACTCATTGACAGAACCATGCAGAGCTATATTTAAAAAGCAATAATCTTGCGAAAAGAGCGTATCGAAAAAAACATACCATGACTCCCCTTCCTATGCAAGAGCCAAAATGGAACAGGACTTCGGGGGAGCGGATGATGCTGTTCAACCGCTAAAGGCCCGTCCCTAAAAAGGGCGCATAATTAAAAAAGGAATTCACACACTAGTAGTGAATTCCTTTTTTGGTCTGTTCATTTTGAAGGGCTGAAAAAGTACGTGTTAGTTCTTATATTCTTCAAAGACGAAAATGAAAGGGTGTACTTCATGCCTTTAAATTCACAGAATCAAATGCAGTTGTTATCGGATATTCTAAGCAATCACAGTACCGATTGCTGCGGTTCAGTTTCTGAATGTGAGCAGGTTGAACGATTGGTGAAGTCTTTGATGGTCAATGCTGATATTCATGAGAACGTCAAGCCTGTCCTTCAGGAAATTTATCAGTATAGCCAAAGCGGGATTTCCTCCCCTGACTTAGCGAACCATATTACGGCCAACCAACAGAACTTGTCACAATGGGTGACAGATATGAACCATTACTCTTAGTCATTCAGATGATCTTGTGCAGGTATTCAATCCAATGATTCATTTCGTGGAATCGGGCTTTTCCTTTATGCCACTGAATGGATAAAATCGTTTGTGCCACCACGTACCACTTCATCCTAAGTTTCAGGTTATCGGTCAGCTCGACTCCGTACTGAGTCAGCCAGCTTTCCCATTGATCCTCAGGGATATACCAATAGAGCAGCAAACCTACGTCAAATGCCGGGTCTGCAATCATCGCTCCATCCCAATCAATCAGATACAACTGGTTGTAATCAGAAAGCAGCCAGTTGTTATGATTGACATCACCGTGGCAGACGACATATTCTTCCTGTTGAACCTCCATCAGTTCTTTCTGAAGAAACAAGAGTGCCTCTCTCATAACAGGTAAAGAAAGCAGATCGAATTCCAAGCCTGTTTCCACTTCAGTGAGCATATGCTCTGGTTGAAACGGTTCTTTCCCCAAGCGCTCAAGCATGGTTGAAAGAGGCTTGGAGGAATGGATCTTATTAAGCAGCCTCGCCACTCTCTCGTCCTTCATTTCTTCAGGCTTTAATTCTCTCCCATTTAACCAGTGTTGTGCCGTGATGACATCCCCGTTTTCCATTCGTTTGGTCCAAACCAGTTTCGGTACTATTCCTTCTGCTGATAATACAGCAACAAAAGGCGAGGAATTTCGCTTCAGAAATAATCTCTGCTCCTGGTACTGAGCAAAGAACGCTTCTCCTGTAGCACCGCCTGCGGGGACTATTTCCCAATCTTGGTCAAATAAGTGTTCCAATATATTCACCTTCTATTGGTCCTTTGTCATATTTATATGTTCATTTACAGTAGTTTCGAATTCAATAAAAAAAGTCTCATAAAATAAAAAAGACAGCTATTGGGCAATACAATCAATAGCCATCTGTATAGATTTTATCGTCATCTTGCGTTTTCGTCAAGCACTGGAATGAACTGTTATCTAACAAAGACATATGATGAAACAGGTTCAAGGTTGATGGTCGGCACTTCCACTTTATACAGGCCGTTTACATTAGCCCGATTCCCATCAGCTAAACAAAGCCAGTCTTGACCTTCGGGAAGTGTATACTGACATGGTCTAGAGTCCGAATGGAATACCATGAAAATATCATTCCATGGACCATATGGGTGGACGTTCCGATATCGAACGACAACCAGGTTCTCAATGCTGTGGGATACCTCCACATGTTCCCTGATCAATGCGCTGGTCTGAAAGCGGAAAGCACCGTGACTTTTACGGATTTGGATGAGGCCCTTGACGTATTGAACGACATCATCATATTCCTCTCTTCTCCCCCAGTCCAACTGATTGATTTCCACGGGAGAGTTGTAGCTGTTTTCAATTCCCTTCTTCGTTCTGTAAAATTCCTGTCCTGCATGAATAAAAGGGATCCCTTGTGATAATATCACCATGGTGGTGGCCAGTTTATGACGATCCATCATGGTTTCTTCCTCTTCATTCAAACAAGCCTTCATTTTATCCCACAGGGTGTGATTGTCATGGGACTCCACATAATTGACCGATTGTGTCGGTTCTTTAAACAAGCCCCTTTCACCACTTTTCGTACCCACACTCCCCGTCAGGACAATCTCGACTTTCTGTTCCAGATGACCGTGACCGAGTGCGAAGCCTTTGTCATATAAGTTAAAGGTACTTCCTTTGACAGTATCCCTGAACCAGTCATTGAATTGACCGATTCCCTGAAGGTGATGGGCATTACGAAGGTTTGCTTTTTGATGAGGGGGGAGAGGGGTATTCAGGTCCCAGCCTTCTCCAATGATGATGGCTCCCGGCAACACTTTATCCACTTCTTCACGGATCGTCGTCATGGTCTTGACATCCAGGATTCCCATCAGATCAAATCGAAAGCCGTCGATACCGTATTCGTTTATCCAATAGAGGATGGAATCCACGATGAATTTCCTCGCCATCAGACGTTCTGATGCAAAGTCATTCCCTACTCCCGTACCGTTTGACGGTAATCCGTTTTCATCGTGGCGGAAGAAATACCCCGGCACGAGCTTTTCAAAGGATGAATCCTCCCTTATGAACACATGGTTGTAAACCACATCGAGTATGACCCTGATATTTTCATCATGAAGGCTCTGAATGACACTTTTCAGTTCGTTGATCCGTTCATAGGGATCTTCAGGCTTCAGGCTGTAACTGCCTTCCGGGGCATTAAAGAAGAGAGGATTGTATCCCCAATTATAACTTGTGTCGGATGGATCATCCGTCACACCATCGAAATCATTGACAGGAAGCAGTTCCACATGGGTGATGCCAAGTTCTTTTAAATATTGGATCCCACTGCTGAAGCCTTTCGGGGTGGATGTCCCCTTTTCTGTAAACGCCCGATATTTCCCTGTAAATGTCATTCCACTCTCTTTTTGGGCGGAGAAATCACGGATATTCAGTTCGTAGATCACAGAATCTGTCGGGGAGTTCAGCGGTGATAGGGGGGAAAGGGACTTACTTTTCCCGGGGTTCACCACACAGCCCCATTCACTGTTGTAGGAAACGGATTTAGCATAGGGATCGATGAATTCATCCCATACTAAATTTATGCACGTAAGAATCGAATAGAAATAGCCGTCTACATCTGTGCTTACCTTGCATTCCCATACGCCGTTCTGTGTTCTTGTAAATGGGTATTGGATTTCTTCATCATCAGGGGATCTGAGCTTCAATCTTACCTCTGTGGATGTCGGTGACCATACCTTGAACACGGTGCGTCCCTCCTGGTATGTAACACCAAGGTCATCCCCGTCATAATAATAACGCTGATCGAATTCCTCCGTCCTTATGACCGCTCCGATCTGGAGATCTGTCTTTGTGTTATGCTCGTCGACCACTTCATATGTTTCTCCCAGAATGACCTTTTCACCCTGAATGGTCGTGACATATTTCATGGCATCCTTCAGGGGAATCTTTTCTTCAATGTGAAGAGCCATTTTTTCACTTCCTTTGATTAAAGAGAAGTGTCTGGAATTTCCTTCATGATAATCGTATGGGAGAATCAATGTAATCGTATTGAATGTATCTAGGAATGCATCATAATGCCTGCTAATGACTAACACTTCTGCCACCCACTTCTGTTTAACATTTTCCAACTCAATGGAAGAACATGTACTTTCAACTCATTCCCCTTCTCCAGTTCTTCAACTGTATCTCCGTCTGCGTGAACCGGGACATCCCTGGATGTAGTAAGGGTCATCGCTTTCCCTTTAAACGTGCTGACTTCTTTGAAAGCCGTATGTTTCCCGAAGAAGACGGAAAGAAAGACGAGGAGTAATTTCCATCTCGATAACCCGTGAACGAGGGTCACATCCATATATCCATCACAAGGAGAAGCCTGTGGGGCGATCTTCATGCCTCCGCCAAAAAATGGCTGATTCGACACCGTTACAAACCATACTTTGTGGAACTGCTGTTCTTCTCCATCAACATGGATGGACAGGGAAAATGGTTTGAACGTCAACGCTTCCTTACAAAGGAGGAGCGGGTAGATCAACTGTCCAAGAGACCACTTGTTCAACCGTTTTTTTAAGGAAGACCGATTGGCTTTACGGGCGATTTGGGCATCAAATCCTATCCCTATATTATTCACGAAATGCCCTTTTGGTCCGCTTTCCATCATAAATCGACCTGAATCCAGAAGCACAATGTCCTCTTTCTTAAAACCCTGCTTAATTAAGGTATATGCTTGTTTTTTGTTGTTAGGCCAATTATAGCCCCTTGCAAAATCATTTCCACTTCCTGATGGAATATACCCTACAACGACCTTATCAAAACCGACAGTCCCACTCACCAGAGAGTTCATGGTTCCATCTCCGCCGACTCCGACGACAAGGAGCCATTCATCTGATGATTGACTGACAAGTCTTGTGACAATCTCCTTCACGTCCCCTGGATGCTCTGTCATAAAAGTTTCATGGGGAATATCAATGGTTTGACGGAACTGATTCCATGAAGATAATGAATGATGATTCTTTGCAGAAGGGTTCACGATGAAAATCGTCTTCATTGATGGTTCTCTTCCGAAACAGTCGCCTGCTCCTCCCACTTAAGCCTCTTGAAAGAAGTGGTCTGGCAATACTCCATGATAGCCTGTGCCGCTTTCAGCTGCACTCCCTTGATAGGGGATGAGTTGGAACGCTGTTTCTGGAACCATTCGTCATGGAGCTTACTGTCCAAGAATTGTATCCCCGTCGGTGCCTGAGGATAATCTATGTATCCATTTCTGCTGACCACAGCCTGATAAATCGGGAGATCCACGCCTCTATGTTGAATAATCTGACGGAGTATACGTTCCATCCTCCTTAGGCCAATAAGGGGATTCAATACCTTCATCTCTACATCTCCCCATTTTTTCAACCAGAATCGTTCACCCGAGCCGATATATGCGGTCCCTTCTTCAAATTCGAGAAAGGTTAAGCACCAGATTCCTGTCGGGGTAATCAAAATGGTTTCGAGTTCCACAGGTGCCTGTTTGATCTTAAGGACCGGGTTGTACATGACAAAGATATTATCCGGGAATCGCTGAAGCAGATAACGCAGTCGTTCGTCATAATGGTAGCTGTTGTCCACATATGATTTTTCCATAATCGTCGAGCTTGCCCATTTCAATTGAAACTCAAACACAAGATTAAGAAAGGAAATCTTTAATTCTTCCTCCGTAGAGAACCCTTGATATCCATCCATCTCAAATTCGATTTCTTCATCATTTGGCGGTGTGGAATCAGAAAGTTCCTCTTCTTCAGCTTGCTTCTTTTTGAATAGGGAGAAGAGCTTATCTTTCATGGAGCTCCTGTCCTCTACGTGTTCTTCATCTTTCGTTGGCGGAATGGGCTCCGGAACATTCCCATTCTCCCAATATTGTCTCATTTTTTCCCATTGCTGCTTTTTTAATCGGACAAATTGGGAAGGATATCTATATAAATCTGTTTCGTACCTTGAAACATAATCTTGAAGTTTAATCAGCTGTGCCATATGTATCTTTCCTTTCATGACGATCTGCATGTAACGGTTTCGCGTAGATGGCTTCATACTTGGGAAGTCGATCCAAGCGGGTTCGATATAACACGATTTCTCCTGTGGTAAAAAGAATGTCGATCCGTTGGCTGGAACGAATTCAACCATTCGGATGTAAATGGGAAGTCATGATTCCATTTTCGGCCTACGGTTATATGGGGCGAAAATGGTCTCTTATCCAATTGAAAGCCTGCCTCCCCGCAAGCACCATACACAGAGTCACGGACATCATGTAAGGCCTGGGTAGGCTGCATGCCCATCCAAAGGATTCTGGGTGAATCACTCTTTCCGAACGTACCGTACTGATCAAGGCTTATAGAAAATGAAGGGCACTCCAGCGCCTCGACCTTTTGGATCACAGGGTCCAGTTCGTCCGCGCTTCCTAAAAAGGCCAGGGTGATATGGTAATCCTCGGGGTGCACCCACCTCTGGAATGCCCCTTCCTCCTTCATCGGCTGTGTCCACTTATGTAAATGCTCTTTCGTCTCTTCCGATAAAGAGAGCGCAAAGAAATAGTGAGCTTCCCAATCTGACACCCATCCTTTCAATCGTTTCTACCATTTTAGCAAAATGTGTCATGAGAGAGAATGACTAGAAGGAAATGCAACAAAAATGAAATACAAAGCTCATTTATTTGATAAGATTTATTTGAATTAGTACGATAGAAGAAGAATGTAATCTGAAAGGAAGTTGACGATGAAAGTAGTCCAAAATATTGCTGAACTGATCGGGGACACCCCCCTTGTCAAATTGAATCGACTCAATCCTGCCGATGGAGCGGACGTATATGTGAAGTTGGAATTCTATAATCCCAGTAAAAGTGTAAAAGATCGCGCAGCCTTTCAAATGATCGTCGAAGCCGAAAAGGAAGGCTTGTTAAAAGAGGGTTCAACCATCATTGAACCGACAAGCGGTAACACGGGGATCGGACTTGCCATGAACGCAGCAGCAAGGGGATATCGGGCGATTCTGGTCATGCCTGATACCATGACCCAGGAGCGTATCAACCTGCTCAAAGCTTACGGAGCCGAGGTTGTATTGACACCAGGGGATGATAAAATGCCAGGAGCCATCGAAAAAGCGAAAGAGCTGACAAAAAGCATCCCGAACAGCTTTATGCCTATGCAGTTTGAAAACGATGCAAATCCCGAAGCCCACAGGCAAACGACAGCCCTTGAAATCGTGGAAGCCATGAAACAAATCGGGAAACCACTATCTGCATTCGTTGCAACTGCCGGTACAGGGGGCACGATTACCGGAACGGGTGAAGTGTTAAAAGAACATTATCCCGATCTCGCCGTTCACGTCGTGGAACCAGCTGGATCTCCGGTTCTTTCTGGAGGAAAGCCGGGTAAACATAAACTCGTCGGTACCAGTCCAGGATTTGTGCCGGATATCCTGAATACAACTGTATATGATAAAATCCATAAAATTGAAGACGAACACGCTTACGATATCGCACGAAGAATGGCAAGTGAAGAAGGCATCCTTGTCGGACCATCATCAGGTGCCGCTTGTTATGCAGCCATTGAAGTCGCGAAGACTTTATCACCGGAAGATGTGGTCGTATGCATTGCCTGTGATACAGGGGAAAGATATCTATCCAGTGACCTGTTCCGATTCTGATCGACAGTAGTCAAAAAGAGGCTGCGCCCATGATGGCGCAGCCTCTTTCTTATCTTCATTTAACCTTATGATATTGGGTGATGAAATGTGCGGGAGAAGACTTTACAATGAATGTCCACACCCCTTCAATCGTGTGAAGATACAAGAAAGTATAGTAAGCCGACAAAGGCTTGCTGGTCACATCCAACACGTCCTTGATGGTGAAGCTTTTCGTAGGAGTCTCAATTCGGTCTCCATACAAATGAAGGTGCTCCTCGGTCTCTACCGTGAATTGCTGGTTGTCTTCTATTCTTCGTTCCGTCTTCATAACAGGTTGTGAACATATCAATTTCATGTAAAGCCTCCAACTATTTTACCGCTCTTTTTCCATTTTTTCTTTCACTGAACAGGACCTGAAGCCTTTTCGTGACGACACCCGGTTTCCCATCGCCAATCACATGCCCATCCACCTTGATTACCGGCATCACTTCAGAAGTTGTACTTGCAATGAACATCTCATCCGCTTCAAGAAGATCCTCTACAAAAAAGGATTCTTCTTGAAAAGACAGATCGTTTTCCCTGCACAGCTCTTTAATGACTCGCCTTGTGATCCCATTGAGTATCAAATTGGTGACGGGATGTGTGTAAATGACACCGTCCTTGACCAAAAATGCATTTGAAGAAGAACCTTCCGTTACGGTGTCCCCGCGATGGAGGATGGCTTCAAAGTGCCCTTCGGAAGCCGCTTCTTCTTTCGCAAGGAGATTTCCAAGGAGATTCAGGCTTTTGATATCACATCTCAGCCACCTGATGTCTTCCACGAGCTTGGCCGTTACACCTTGATCCATCTGTTGTTGAGGAACAGGGAAGTCTTTCGTATAGGCCACGACACTCCCCTTTACTTCCTTAGCAGGAAAATGGTGCTGGCGGGCTGCCACGCCCCGGGTCACCTGCAAATAAATGATCCCATCCTTCACTTGGTTTAAATCGACAAGCTTCAGAAGATCGTCTGTCAGTTCCTGTTCCGAGTATGGAATCGCCAGTTTCATCTTTTGGGCACTTTCGTACAGTCTCTCCATATGCTCTCTCATGGTGAATGTCTTTCCGCCGTAAACTCGTATCACTTCATAGATTCCGTCTCCGAATTGATATCCGCGATCCTCTATATCCACCTTGGCATCGGCGCGGTCCATCATTTCCCCATTAACAAAAACTGTGTTCATTCTCTTCTCCCCCTGTCTTTATTAAGATTCACATGCCAATTCGTAAATAGCCTGGGCGTAGATGGCCGTTGCCTTCAACAGATCTTCGACGTACATATATTCGTCCTTTTGATGGGCAATATCTTCACGGCCGGGAAATAATGCTCCAAAGGCAACCCCTGCCTCAAGGCTCCTGGCGTATGTTCCTCCGCCGATGCTTAACAACTCGCCTGTTTCACCCGTTTGATCTTCATAAACTTTCTTCAGGGTCTGAACCAGTTCGTCATCTTTGGAAACATGATGAGGCTTACTGTCCGTGAAATTCTCAATGGCATACCCTTCCATGTTTTCAAGGATGGACATTCCCTTTTCCATGTCAAATGTCACAGGATATCGCATGTTCAATCCAAGTCGTCCGCCGTCAGCTTCCGTATAGCGCAGCTTCCCGACATTGATCGTTAAATCTCCCGTAATATCGTCGCGATAGCTCACCCCGAGCTGAACACCCCTTGAATCCTTAAAGAAATGCTTTGTAGTGAACGTAAAGAATTCTTCTCCCTGAGAGGAAAGAGGGAGTTTGGATAAGAAAGCGGCTAAGTAAAGGCCTGCATTCTTCCCATTATCAGGCTCCATTCCATGGGACGATACACCTTCCACTTCAAAAATCAGCTCTCCATTTTCAAGATAGTAATTTCCCTTTATGCCTTCTTCTTTCGTGAAAATCTCAAAATTCTGCACCCATTTCGTATGATCCTCATGGACGAAAAGAATCGCCTTTGCATAGTCAGGGACCATGTTATAACGGCGGCCGGATTCAAAGGAAAGTACTCTTATACCCGACTGGGATCCATTGGATGATGCCCCTTGAACCAGATCATAGTCGGCAATTCCCTTTTCAGCATGGATGATCGGAAAATCAGCGTCAGGAGCAAAGCCCATCGTCGGCATTTCTTCTTTTTGGAAATAGCGCTTCACACATCTCCAATCACTTTCCTCATCGGTTCCAATGATCATGCGGACCCGTTTGTTGAAGGAGGGATCAAGATCCTTTACGATTTTCATTGCATAATAGGCTGCCATCGTGGGACCCTTATCATCAATGGCTCCCCGGGCATAAATCTTACCGTCTTTGATCTCACCCCCAAATGGGTCAACACTCCATCCATCTCCTTCCGGAACAACATCCACATGACACAGGATGCCCAGGAGATCCTTTCCTTCCCCGAACTCTAAATGGCCGGCGAGATGGTCCACATTCTTAGGGATGAAACCGTCTTTCTCCCCCAGTGTCAACATGAAATCCAACGCTTCCTTCACCCCTTCACCAAGAGGCGCTTCCCCTGTCGCATTCTCTTCATCCATTACACTCTTAATCTGAAGGAAACGCTGCAGATCCTTCAGCATATCGTCTTTCCGTTTCTCCACTTCGTTTGTCCAATTCATGCTCATTCATATCCACCTGCTCTATATGTATTTAATTCTCCTTACATTTTATACTGTTTCACGGGGAAATCCAAACAGACAGCCATCCCCCTCGAAAAAAACCTATTTTATCAAATACATATTTTTAGCATTTTCTTCATATTCTAGGAATACACCCATGAGTTACTACGTAAATTGTTTGTAAATTTGGACAATATTCTAGAAATTTTGTCGGATTAGGAGTACAATGTAATTGTCTGACATCTTATGAGTAAACTTATATAAAGAAAAGGGGTTGTCTAAAGCGCATAGTACATACGGGAGCACGTAATGTGCACGAATGACACATGTAGTCTTTGCCTGTGGAAAAATGATGAGGGAGTGGTTCTTTGAAACCGTCAACCAATCGTATGCTAACTAGAATCAAAGCTGTATACATGTACATTAATCAGAAAGGTACTGTAACAACTCAAGATCTTGTAGACGAATTTGGCATTACTCCTCGCACCATACAAAGAGATCTCAACGTGTTAGTGTATAATGACCTGGTGCAAAGCCCCACCAGAGGTCAATGGACAACTACAGAGAAAAAAAGTAAAAATGACATCATAATAGAAAAGCGGAGGCGGCTCGTTTAGAGGCGACAAGCATAAGGTGAACCTGCCGGAAAGGCGGGTTTTTGCCTTTTTTGGCAGGTTTACCTTATGACCTCGAGCCTCTAGCCGCCGGAGCTGGATCATGAAAAGCGGAGGCGGCTCGTTTAGGCCCGACAAGCATAAGTCAAGAACGCCGGAAAGGCGTTCTTTGCCTTTTTGGCGTTCTTGACTTATGACCTCGAGGGCCTAGCCGCCGGAGCTGGATCATGAAAAGCGGAGGCGGCTCGTTCAGAGGAGACAAGCATTAGCCAAGAACTGCCTTTCCGGCACAAAAAGAGCGGGCAGCCCCTTGCATATGTAAGGGGCTGCCCGCTCTCTATCTTATTCAGGCTTATATTCTTTCAGAAGCGTAACTTCCTCTTCCGTCAGCTCACGGTACTCCCCGAGCTCCAGATCTTTATCCAGCTCCAGCGGTCCCATTGTGATCCGCTTCAGATACATGACCCGTTTCCCGACACTTTCAAACATTCTTTTCACTTGATGGAATTTCCCTTCTGTGATCGTCAGTTCGATGTCGGATGTTAAACCGGATTTTAAAATGGTCAGTTCACCCGGCTTGGTTTCGTACCCATCGTCCAGGGTGACACCTTGTTTGAAGGCTTTTACATCCTCTTCAGTCACTTCCCCGTCAATCACGGCAAAATACGTTTTCGGGACATGGCGTTTCGGTGAAAGAAGCTGGTGTGATAATTGACCATCATTGGTGATGAGAAGAAATCCTTCTGTATCTTTGTCGAGTCTTCCTACAGGGAATGGATTGAAGATTCGGTCCTCCAACTCAAGTAAATCAATCACGGTTTCTTCCTGCCCATCTTCCGTCGCAGAGATAACACCCGGCGGTTTATTCATGAGCAGATAAATGAATTCACGATACTCAACCTGCTCCCCGTACAGCATCACGGTATCCTTTTCTGTATCGATATGTACTTTTCCATCCTTAATGACCTCTCCATTGACCTGAAGACCGCCATCCTTCAATAATTTCTTTACTTCTTTTCGGCTGCCGTACCCCATATTGGCCAGCATTTTATCTATTCTCATCGTGTTCACACTCCATTAATGTCGTATTCATTTATTTATAAGATCCATCCGTTTTCTTGTTATCACTTGTCTATGGGCATTTACCCAGTTCATGTTTCTATTCTTAACATAGGCTACTATAGGAAGCAACTATGAAGAAAATAAATGAGGTGAGCATATGTATCCATACAGGCAGCAAGGGACAGGCGGAATTTTAATACCGATTCCTTTTCCTGGAGGCGGAGGCCAAGGTTATCCCGATTATCCAGGGCAAGGATATGGCGGCGTAGACGAACGCCTGGACCGCCTTGAAAGGCAATATCGGCGTCTCAATCGAAAAGTCAACAGGCTGGAACGAAAGGTAGAGAGACTAGAAAGTCAGCTCGGCTATTATAACTATTAGCCCTTCATCTCAGACCGATGATGCTACGGCCTATACCCATTCACAGCTTGATCCATGGTGGATTTTCAATAAAAAAAGGGATGATCGGCATGCATCATCCCTTTTCCTTTTAACCTATCCGCAATTTACTGCGGATCCTCGTTATCTTTTCCCCAAATAATCGATCTGCCAGTTTACTTCTTAAGCTTAAGTAGAAGTAAACGAGGGCTCCCACTCCGCCGCAAATCGCGACGAGAAGGATGGACTGGAAGCCCGACTCCGGATTAAGAAATTGAACGAGCACTCCGTATAGAACCAGTACAACCACTGCCATGATGGCATTCAATGCCCCGATGAACATGGTCCTTCTCATGATCAGACGGAATTGGTATCTCGCATATTTTTTGATGACATATAAATTGATCAGAATGGCCACAGCATATCCAATCGTGGTGGCGATCACTGCCCCCTGTGTTTCGAACAGTCGTATCAACGGAATATTCAGGACAAGCTTCAGAAGCAGTCCGACCAGCAAGCTGAAAATCGTGAATTTCTGCTCATCGATTCCTTGAAGGATCGCTTGCCGTCACAGCAAACAGGGCAAACAGAATCGCAACAGGGGCATAAGATCTCAAGATGGACGTTCCCAACGCATCGCTATGATAGAACATCGTATACGTCGGCTCCGCTAGCAGGGCAATCCCCAGAGCAGCCGGCACTGTCAGGAACAGCAGGATCTGAAAGGTTTGATCAATGTTCCTGCGCATCGTTTTCCTGTCACCGCTCGTATAAGAAGTCGTAATCAACGGGATCAGCGTCATGGAAAAGGCCGTTGCCAATGATACTGGTATGATCACAAGCTTATGAGTATAAAAGTTCAAGACGGCAAAGGCATGGTCAGAGATTTTCGCATTTCCTATATCCGCCATGGCAGTATTGAACGTGATTTGATCCACCAGTTGAAACAATGGATTCGCGAGCCCCACAAAAATGAACGGGATAGAATAAGCAATGATTTCCTTATACATGGAACGTAAAGAAATTTCTTCCTGACCGCGGTCTTCCTTTAAAAGCTCATCTAAATGAGGCTTTCTCTTGAACCAATACCAGATCAATGCCCCAAGGCTTGCCAGTCCACCAACAAAGGCAGCAAACGTAGCCACAGAAATCGCTGTGGTGACCGAGCCGTCTAAAATGTTTAATACAACATAAATCCCGCCTAACAGGAATACAATCCGGACAATCTGTTCAATCACCTGGGAAACCGCCGTCGGTCCCATGGATTGATGTCCCTGGAAGAAACCACGGATCAAGCTCATGAACGGGATGATGATCAGGGCAAAGCTCACTGCCCGAATGACGGTGGTCACCTGTGCAACGGAGATGACCTGCTCATCACTTTTAATCGTCATTTCAGCGAATATCGGTGCGAAGGCATACATAATGAGGAAGGAAACAACCCCCGTCAGCGTCATCAGCACCAGACCTGATTTAAATAACCTTCGTCCTACAGCATATTCCCCAATGGCATTGTATTTCGAAATGAATTTCGAGACAGCCAGGGGCACCCCTGCCGTCGCGATCGTCAGGAATATGGTATACGGTACATAACCATATTGATAAAGGGAAGCCCCCTCTTCATGACCTTTTAACAAATCATCAAACGGTATAACATAAAAAAGACCTAAAAACTTTGAAATAAAGGTCCCTAACGTCAAGATAAACGTTCCTCTTATTAATTTAGATGACATAGTATCCCTCTCTATATATCTTGTTGCCCGTTACACAACCATAATAAAATCCGGCTTACTCATTTAACACACTATCAGTAGTTTACTACTGTCCGATTCGAATGACAATTTTTTTCGAAAGTTGTATTTAAACACTATCCCATTTAAAATAAGGTGAAACTTCTTTTGAGAAGCGAATATTAAAAGTTGGTGGAAAAATGGTAAAAAGATACGATGTCATCGTAATAGGCGGGGGACCGTCAGGCTTAATGGCCAGTATCGCAGCCGGTGAGAACGGTGCGAAAGTCCTTCTAGTCGATAAAGGAACAAAACTAGGAAGAAAGCTCGCCATTTCAGGCGGCGGTCGCTGCAATGTGACCAATCGGCTTCCTGTTGAGGAAATCATCAAGCATATTCCAGGAAATGGCCGGTTTCTATACAGTGCCTTTTCCGAGTTTAGTAATGAAGATATCATCGCTTTCTTTGAAAAGCTGGGGATAAAATTAAAAGAAGAAGATCACGGCCGAATGTTTCCCGTATCGAACCGGGCACTGGACGTGGTGGAAGCCTTATTAAACCGGATGAAGGAATTGAAGGTGGAAACCCGGACAAGCACAAGCGTGGAAGAAGTCCTGTATGAAAACGGCGAGACAGTGGGCATCCTTCTGAAAGACGGGGAAACCATCGCGGCAAATGCCGTCGTCATTGCAGTCGGTGGAAAGTCCGTCCCTCACACGGGATCAACGGGAGACGGCTATCCGTGGGCAACGAAGGCTGGACATACGATCACGGATTTATTCCCAACAGAGGTTCCCCTTACATCAGACGAGCGCTTCGTGAAAAAGAAAGAGCTACAGGGATTGTCCCTGCGAAGCATAGACCTGAGCGTATTGAACCCAAAAGGGAAGAAAATCATCACACACCGGATGGATATGATTTTCACCCATCTCGGGATTTCAGGACCGGCCGTTCTCCGCTGCAGTCAATACGTGGTAAAAGCAATGAAAAAGTGGAATCTGACCCACGTCGCCATGCAAATCGATTCCATCCCGGATCAAAATGAGGAGCAGCTTTTTCAATCCCTTCATAAACAAGTGAAGGAAGACGGTAAGAAAGCAGCCAAAAACATCTTCAAAGGATTGGTTCCCGAAAGATATCTTCTCTTTTTACTTGATCGTGCCGAAATCGATCAAGATGAAAAAGGAGATCACATCTCATCTGAAAAAATCCGTCAATTTACGAACCTCTTGAAACAATTCACCTTCAATGTGAACGGAACGTTGTCCATTGATAAAGCCTTCGTCACGGGCGGGGGCGTTTCCATTAAAGAAATCGAACCGAAAACGATGGCTTCGAAAAAGATGAACGGCCTTTTTTTCTGTGGGGAAGTGCTCGACATCCACGGATACACAGGAGGCTACAATATCACCTCTGCCCTAGTGACCGGCAGACTTGCTGGCTATAATGCAGCAAAGGTTTGAGTTCTAAAAAAAATGGGTTGATCTCCATCTGCATCTGCAGGGTGATCAACCTTTTTATTTTCTGTATATGACCATGGCGGAAAAACAATAGATTTGCTCCTCTACTTCTTCAGACATCGCTGCGACATGGTATTTGATATCCACAATTTTTTTATCATCCATCTTACTGAGAAACTGGTTCATATCTTTCTCTAAATCTTTTTCATGCTCGTAATCAAATACTTTCACTTGAATCATAGAGCACCCTCCCCATTCTTTGTTTGATAGTAGTATTGTCAGAATAGTTCATTTTCAAACAATTGATGGGGATATACATGTTGGTTGGAAGCTTGCGGATGGTGAGGTGTTGTGTGGTTTTCGCTGATATATTGTGGGTTTCGCTGATAAATCCCTGGTTTCGCTGATAAAATCACCACTTCGCTGATTTATCCAGGATTTCACTGATAAAATCACCATCTCGCTGATATATCCTGAATTTCGCTGATAAAATCACCACTTCGCTGATATATCCCGGATTTCGCTGATAAAATCACCACTTCGCTGATATATCCCGGATTCCCCCGATAAACCGCCTTCCACTCCAAATTCACCTCTACCGCAAAGCCACTTTCTCATGTTTCCCGCAACATACATAAAAAAGCACACCCTTTTTTAAAAAGAATGTGCCCTCTTTCATCATTACTTAGCTGCAGTCTCACCAGACCAGTTCATCATGCCGCCTTCCATGTTCACCACTTTGTATCCCTGCTCCTGCATGTAGTGGGCAACATTTCCGCTGCGATTTCCTGAACGGCAGATAAAGATGTACTCTTTCTCTTTATCAAATTGATCCAATGACTCTGGGATTTCCCCCATTTTGATATGCTTCGCTCCAGGGATCATTCCCCCGGCCACTTCCTCATCTTCACGAACATCCACTAAAAGCAGGTCCTCACCATTCTTCAACTTCTGCTCTAACTCATCCGTCGTAATCGTCTTAATCGTATCCAATTTCATCTTCCTTTCATCATTCATTCCCCATGATTATACCAAAGCCCGACAGCCAATCAAAAACATCAGACTCCAAAAGGGGGACGGACCTCAACGAAACACTGATCTAAAGCGATTCATATTAAAAAGACAGCCCATTTTGAGGCCTGTTCCTCCAAATGGAAAAGAGGGACGGACCTTAGCGAAACACAGAATCCTTAATTGACAGCATTCCCTATCAATCAGATTCAGCTTCAAGGTCCGTCCCTCAAAAAAGATTACATATTAGTTGGCTACGATGTTGACTAGTTTGCCTGGTACGGCGATGACTTTGCGGATGGTTTTGCCTTCGATTTGGCTTTTGATTTCATCGTTTTCCATGGCTGTTTTTTCCAGGTCTTCTTTGTTCATGTCCCGTGGGATCATGACCTTGGCTTTTACTTTGCCGTTCACTTGAAGGACGATTTCGACTTCGTTGTCCACAAGCTTTGATTCATCGAATGTCGGCCATGCTTCGTAGGAAATCGTTCCTTCGTGACCTAACTTGCTCCAAAGTTCCTCCGTCATATGAGGAGCGATCGGAGACAGGAGTTTGATGAAACCTTCTACATATTCTTTAGGAAGGGTTTCCGCTTTGTAGGCATCATTGATGAATACCATCAGCTGTGAAATCCCTGTATTGAAACGAAGGCCTTCGTAGTCTTCAGTCACTTTCTTGACAGTTTGGTTATACGTTTTGTCAAGGGTACTGTTCGGTGCATCCGTCACTTTGGAAGACAGTGAACCGTCCTCTTCCACAAGCAGGCGCCATACACGGTCAAGGAAGCGGCGCGCTCCGTCAAGACCGTTCGTGCTCCATGCGATGGATGCTTCAAGTGGTCCCATGAACATTTCGTACAGGCGAAGTGTGTCTGCACCATGAGATTCTACCACTTCATCCGGATTGACGACATTCCCTTTGGATTTACTCATTTTTTCATTGTTTTCCCCTAAGATCATTCCTTGGTTGAACAGCTTCTTGAACGGCTCTTTCGTCGGTACTACGCCGATATCGTAAAGGAACTTATGCCAGAAACGCGCGTACAGTAAGTGAAGGACCGCATGCTCTGCTCCACCGATATACGTATCCACCGGAAGCCAGTCGTCCATTTTCTTCGCATCGGCAAGGGCTTCTTCGTTATGCGGATCGATATAACGAAGATAGTACCAGCAGCTTCCCGCCCACTGTGGCATGGTATTCGTTTCACGACGGCCTTTTTTGCCTGTTTCAGGATCTTCGACATTCACCCATTCACTGATGTTCGCAAGCGGTGATTCACCTGTACCGGACGGTTTGATTTCCGTCGTCTTCGGAAGGACAAGTGGAAGCTCACTTTCAGGAACGGTCGATGTCGTACCATCTTCCCAGTGAATGACTGGAATTGGCTCACCCCAGTAACGCTGACGGCTGAATAACCAGTCGCGAAGGCGGTATGTCACTTTCTTCGTACCGATGTTTTTCTCCTCTAACCAGGAAATGGCTTTCGCAATCGCCTCTTCCTTCCCTAATCCGTCAAGGAAGCCTGAATTCACATGATCACCGTCACCAGTGTATGCTTCCTTCTCGATGTTGCCGCCAGCAACGACTTCGACGATTGGAAGATCGAACTCTTTTGCGAATTCATAGTCTCTTTCGTCATGGGCTGGAACGGCCATGATGGCACCGGAACCGTAGCTCATCAGAACATAATCGGCAATCCAGATTGGCATTTTCTCGCCATTTGCAGGATTGATCGCATATGCCCCCGTGAATACACCGGTTTTTTCTTTCGCAAGATCGGTACGTTCAAGGTCACTTTTCGACTTGATCTTGTCGATGTACTCTTCCACTTTCGAGCGTTGTTCGTCGGTTGTGATGTCTGCTACAAACGGATGCTCAGGGGCAAGTACCGCGTATGTCGCACCAAAGATCGTATCAGGGCGTGTCGTAAACACTTCGAATGATTTGTCATGACCATCGATGGCAAAATTCACTTCTGCCCCTTCAGAACGTCCGATCCAGTTACGCTGCATATCTTTGATGCTTTCCGGCCAGTCGACTTCTTCAAGATCTTCCACAAGACGATCTGCATAAGCCGTAATCTTCAGCATCCACTGCTTCATCGGGCGGCGTTCTACCGGATGCCCCCCGCGCTCACTTTTCCCGTCGATGACTTCTTCGTTCGCAAGGACCGTCCCAAGTGCCGGGCACCAGTTCACAGCCACCTCGTCTACATAAGCCAATCCTTTTTTATATAGCTGGATGAAGATCCACTGCGTCCATTTGTAGTAGCCAGGATCTGTTGTATTCACTTCGCGGTCCCAATCATAAGAGAAACCTAGTGATTTGATTTGACGGCGGAACGTATTGATATTTTTCTCAGTGAATTCTGCCGGGTCATTTCCCGTATCCAGTGCGTACTGCTCAGCCGGTAAACCGAATGCATCCCACCCCATCGGGTGAAGGACATTGTACCCCTGCATACGCTTCATGCGTGAAAGGATGTCCGTTGCGGTGAACCCTTCCGGATGTCCCACGTGAAGTCCTGCTCCTGATGGATACGGAAACATATCCAATGCGTAGAAATTCGATTTCCCTTCCTCTTCCGTTGCTTTGAACGTTTTGTTTTCTTCCCAATACTGCTGCCATTTTGTCTCAACACTTTTATGATTAAAACTCATATTGAGATCCTCCTTTACTTGTCATTCAAAATAAAATAAAAAAACCCTCATCCCAAATAAATATTTGGGACGAGAGTTTGTATTTACATTCTCCCGCGGTACCACCCACATTAGTGTACGCGCACTCAGCTTCATTCATCCTTAACGCGGAAAACGGCAAGTCTTACTTAGGTTCACACTTGCAACTCAGCAGGCGAGTTCATGATGCTTCTGGTTGACTTTCACCACCCGTCAACTCTCTACGTCAGAAAACCTTCACTACTACTCCTGATCAACGTTTCAATATGGTAAACATTATATGTATTCACTATTTTAGTGAAAAATATTCAGAAGCGCAAGCCCATTGTTGATGGGCGGGACAATTTTTTGTCATTGAAGACGGCACAGTTCTATACAGAAGTAGTGAATCCGAGAGGAAGCGGGCCCAACATAGAGAAGGAAACGACCTCCTAAAAGATCGTTTCTCCATCAACTCACCTATTGAACTGTATATCCGCCGTCCAGTACGACAGCCTGACCCGTGATTCCTTTTGCTGCATCACTGCACAAAAACATCGTGTAGTCGGCTATTTCTTTCACGTCCAACAGTCTTCTTTGTGGCACCAGCGGATAGATGACTTCTTCAAGCACATTCTCAAGGGGGATGTTTCTGGTCTTGGCCAGGTCCCCCCAGTTGATTCCTGACTAGGGGTGTATCCACGTACCCCGGGCAGACCGCATTTACCGTAATGCCGTGCTCAGCGGTCTCCAGAGCCGCAACCTTTGTCAGTCCAATGACTCCATGTTTCGCCGAATTATAGGCTGCCTTTCCTGAGAATCCGACCAATCCATTAATGGAAGCCATGTTGATGATTCGCCCTGATCCCTGTTTTTTCATGTGGGGCATAGCATGCTTGATTGCTACGAACGGGGCTGTCAGCATGACTTTCAGCAGCAGCTCAAATTTTCCAACAGGAAACTCTGCGATATGAGAAACGTATTGCAGTCCCGCGTTGTTGATCAAGACATCCAATTTCCCGAAGCGATCGACTGTATGATGGATCGCTTCCTTTAATTCCGTTTCAGATGTCACATCACACCGTAAGCCAAGGGCCTCATATCCTTCTCTCCTAATAGTCTCCGCTGCTTCTTGAACGGAGTCTTCATGCAAATCGGTGAGGACGACTTTTGCTCCATTCGCAGCGAATTCCCTTCCGATTTCAAACCCGATTCCCCGGGCTGCCCCTGTTATGAATACAACTTTATTTCCAACCATCCTGATACTCCTTTCTTAGATCCCTACGCCGAATGAGAATAATGCAATCGCAATGGCTAAACCGATGAGAGGGACGATGACTGTAAGGGCACCGACAGCCCCATAGGCTTCTCCATGTGTTTCATTACAGATGGAACGGATTGTCGTGACCACATACCCATTATGCGGTAAAGAATCCAGTGCTCCTGACGAAATCGCCACTACCCTGTGCAGGGCTTCTGGATTCACGCCCATATCAACATAGTGAGGGGCGAGGATCGGCAGGGCAATCGCCTGACCACCGGAAGCAGAACCTGTCATACCTGCGATCACACTGACGGCAATGGCCCCACCTATCAATGGAGAACCCGGGATACTGGTCATGACATCAACGGCTGTACTGAAAGCGGGAACGGCTTTTGCCACGCCTCCGAATCCAACGACTGCCGCAGTATTCCCGATCGCGATCAGTGCCCCGACCGTTCCTTCAGAAACAGCACCCCAGAAGCCTTTGAAATATTTACGATTCAGCACATACGCTGAAATCACCCCTCCTAAAAGGGCAATGATAAGGGCTGATTGTTTTAATGAATCATGGAAAATGAACGAAAGAATCAGCACAACCAGTAATGGAATCAGCCCCATGAACGGATTCGGAAGAGGTCTTCCTTCATCGATGACCGGATCTTCTTCACGTGAATGGAACTTCTCTCCTTTATTGACTGCCTTTGTGATCATCCGTTTTAACCACCAATAACCGAATACCGCCATAAACACAGCCACAATCAAGCTGACTTCCCAGCCTGCATAAGGCGTGGTCCCTAAGTATTCGATGGGGATCCAGTTTTGGATCTCCGGTGAACCTGCGGATGTCATGGTAAATGTGACAGAACCGAATGCCAATGCCGCAGGAATGAATCTTCGTGGAAGGTCAGCCTGTTTAAATAAACTCACCGCCATAGGATAAACGGAAAATGCCACAACGAAGAGACTCACGCCCCCGTACGTTAAAACGGCACAGGCAAGGACAATGGCGAATACGGCGTATTTCATCCCTAATTTCTCTACTACAAATCGGGAGACACTATCCGCTGCCCCACTGTCTTCCATCACTTTCCCGAAAACGGCACCCAATAAGAACATGAGATACCAGGCCGCGACAAAGCCTGTGAACCCTGACATATAATTGGATACCAGGTTGGCTTCCCCTTCAGCGGCCAACTGCGGAAAGAGCGGCATCCCGCTCAACACCGCTACGAACAATGCCGAAATGGGACCAACGACTAATATGTTCATTCCCCTCATCGTTAAAAAGATTAATAAAATGAGTCCTCCAATTAGACCGATCATGCTTAACATGGTATTTCCCCCTTTATTCTCTGAAGTTGATCACTTAATATGAAATCGTTTACATTTTCATCCAGCGAAAAAGCTTCTTCTCTCCTTCCCGTGAAATCCTTTCACAATATATACTTGCAAAAATTGTGCCAACTTTCAGATTACTGACAATGAAATCATTCTTTCTGTTTACAGGGATGTGGATTCCGGATTTCTGGACAAAACGGCACCATTTCTGTCATGAAATGTACACATCTGCTTCAAACGTAAAACAGTCCGGAAATATGGACGACTTTCCATATTTCCGGACTGCGTATTCAATCACAGAAGCTGATATTTATTTAACTTCTCATACATGCTTGATTTACTTATCCCTAAAGACTCTGCCACTTTCCGTTTATCATGATGGTGAGTCTGTAGGCTTTGAGCCAACACGGATTTCTCGGTTTCCTCAAGGATCTCCTTTAAAGTTTTTGATCCTACATCGTATACATTTCCAGCCTTCATATAGGAAGGGAGCGATTGAAGGGAAATCATGCTTCCATTTGACAAATAGGTGGAAGCGTTAATGACATTTTCTAATTCACGGAGATTCCCAGGCCAGCTGTAGGAAAGGAAAATCTGCATGACTTCATTTTCAAAGCCTTGGATTCGTTTCCCCGATGATTTAGTGGATTTCTCCAGAAAAAATCTGGCCAGCGTCCCGATATCTTCCTTCCGCTCCCGTAAAGAAGGGATTTGAAATGGAACGACATTGATCCGGTAATACAGATCGCTGCGGAACCGCTTTTCTTCCATCATTTTCTCCAGTGGGCGGTTGGTGGCGGCAATGATGCGGACATCCACATGTTGAATCCTTGTGGAACCGACCGCCTCGATTTCCCCTTCCTGTAATACCCTGAGGAGCTTCGCCTGCATATTGAGGGGCATGTCCCCAATCTCATCCAGAAAGAGCGTTCCCTTATGGGCCAGCTGAAACTTCCCTTTCTTACCGCCTTTTTTTCGCTCCCGTAAAGGCTCCTTCTTCATAACCGAACAACTCGGATTCTAATAGCTGTTCCGGTATCGCTGCACAGTTCACCTTGATAAAAGGCTGCCCGCTTCTTTCGCTCAGCTGGTGTATACTGTGGGCGAAGAGTTCCTTACCAGTCCCGCTCTCCCCTCTGATCAGGACTGAGATATCACTTGGAGCAATCATTTGGGCTTTATCCTTCAGTTCATTCATGCCTGGGGATTCCCCGATTATATCGTTCAGTGAGTATTTCACACCCGAGTTAATATCCTGTATGTAGCTTTGGATTTTGGACATCATGTTTTTTACGTGAGAACTCATTTGCATCCATTCACTTGTATCCCTAAAGATGACAGATCCAAATGCACCGATGACCTTTCCATCCACCCGGATGGGGATTCGATTGGCAATCATATAGTTTCCCTTTATATATTGAAGGTCCGCCACTTCTTCCTTGCCGCTGCCTGCCACAATATGCATACGGGTGTTTTCAATGACATTGGTCACATGTGACCCAATCGCTTTCTCACGATCAACCTCAAGAAAACGGCAGTAGTTGTCATTTATATAAATGATCGTCCCTTCACCATCGACAACGACCAACCATTCGAAAGCGTTCTCAAGAATGATTTCAATCATTTCCACGGATACCTTTTTTAATAAGCTGCTCATTTTTCATTGCCTCCTCTTTCTTGCAAGAGAACATATAACCTTATATTAGCACATCCATTCACACCCATTGCTAAAACCATTTTACATTTCCAATAATTTCAATTATCATCACGAATTCGGTTTAATTCACGGTGGAAAAGGGAAAGTTTTTAACAATGAATGGAGGAATGAAAGGATGAAAATCGCAGAACTGAAACTATTATATTTCGAAGACGATGGAATCATCCCTAATAACCCGGACCTGCCCGTACTCATTTACCGGAGTGCACTTGATCATTCCCATGGTGCCGAAGAACTTTTCAACCGGAATCAATGGCTTAACAGTTGGACAAATGGCATTTATGATTACCACCATTACCACAGCAACGCCCACGAAGTATTGGGAGTCATGGAAGGAGAAGCAAAGGTGCAGCTGGGCGGTGAACTGGGTGAAGAGGTGACCATCCATAAAAGTGATGTGATCATCCTTCCAGCTGGAACCGGGCATAAGAAAGTATCCTCCAGTCCCGACTTTAAGGTCGCAGGGGCCTATCCGAACGGGGACGAATACAACTTAAAAAAAGGGTTATTACGGGAGCGTCCAAGCGTTTTGATAGAGATCAAGAACGTGCCGTGCCCTTCATTAGATCCCGTGTTTGGAGAAAAGGGGCCTCTTATTAAATATTGGCTTAAGAAACAGGGCTAAACCAAGGATCTGCCTGCTGTTCCTGTATCTCCAGTGCAGAGCATCCCTGAAACAGCTCATAAGACTCCGTAAATCTCTGCATATTGTTTTTATAAAAAAAAGGGATTGTTTTCTTACCTGTCCTGTGCTATTCTAATAGAGCGATGAGCTGAATTGTGTAAGTCGGGGATCACGTCCTTGTGACAACAAACGATGTGGCGTTTGCTGATCTCTCGCCTCAATTTTTTGCAAGTGGGCTTCCGTAGGAAACGGGAGCCCTTTTTATATGGGAAAAAAGCCCCAATGATTTCATTGGGGCTTCTATTATGATTGGACCGATACGGATACTGCTTTTTTCAGCGGTCGGTCATATTGACTTGTAATGACTAAAGAAACCAGAAAGAATGCAATCAATGTCATAAACAGCACCTGCATGCTGAATACGTCCACTAATACCCCACCGATGAACGGTCCGATCATTCTTCCTCCCGTTGCCGTACTATTTACTATCCCCTGATAGAATCCCTCTCTTCCTTTTGGGGCAAGGGAGTTGGCTATCGTAGGAACAGCAGGCCAGATGAGCATTTCCCCGACGGTCAAAATGATCATCGCAATGGCAAACCATTGGAATTGATCGGAAATCGAAGCAACCGCAAACGAAACCATGAAAATGATCGTCCCGATCATAATTTGAAGCTTTAAATTATGTTCAAAACGCTTAATGACTTTTGATAATATCGGCTGGGCCAGAACAATCATCGCGCCATTGATGGTCCATAAAAAGCTATACTGCTTCAAGCTGATGTTGATTTCCTGAGTATAGGTCGCGATGGTGGACTGCCACTGAACATATCCCATCCAGCATAATAAATAGGCTGTACAGATGAAGAGCAAGGCCTTCAACTTCGATTTATCCCTGATTACCTTCGATTCACTCAATACAGATGGTGAATGACCGGAGACCGTAATGTTCCGATAACCAAAGAAGGCGATGAAAAAAAAGACGATATACATACATAAATTCGCTAAAAATATATAATTGAACGAAAATGAGGCGATCAATCCGCCTGATGCAGCCCCGACGGCGACACCAATGTTTTGGGCAACGTAGACAGAATTGAATGCTTTGCGTCCGCCTTCAGGCCACACCGAACCTGCCATGGCATACATGGATGGAAACACGATCCCTGAGCCAAATCCGACAATCGTCAACAATACTACGTAATGTGGCCACCCGTGCCAAATATTCATTCCCACCAATGCAGCCAGAGTGATGGATATCCCTGACAGAATGGAACGATAGCCGCCAATCCTATCAAATAACGTCCCCCCGACCAGGTTTCCGATGACACTTGCACCGGCGTTCATCATCAGTACGATTCCCGCAACAGACAGTGATTTCCCTAAATTCTCGTGAAGATAAATCGTATTAAGCGGCCATAAAAAAGAGGCACCTGTCACATTCACCATCATGCCAATGACAAGCAGCCATAAAGATTTGGGCATAGTTTCCGCCCCCTTTCCACTAACTTATTTCGAGTCCCAAAAGGATTTTACTCTTTTTTTAGAGAGGGGGCAAGAAATATTTCTTGTTACCGCTGTCCCTTTTTACACAAACTAAAAAACGAGGTGCCCTGGAAGGAGCACACCTCGCTTAATAAGATCATTTTCCATTATGATGGTTGGATTTGACAGGCTGCGCCTGTTTTTCATACCGTTTTTTTGCTGTTTTCACGGGATTATTTTCAGCCCCGAATTCAGTATCAAGATTCCTGAAATCACTTCTGGTCTTTTGTTCGGGATTGTTTTGGTCGGAACGCGTGGTCAATGTAATTTCCCTCCCACTACATTTGGATCATGATCCAACAAAATCATTTCATTCTGCAGGTTTTGAAGCTGAAGTCTCATGCGATGCAATTGTTCACGCTGCTGGGAGTTCGCACTATTGGCTAAATGTGCGACATCATTCACCGCTTTCTCCAATTGCTGCATAGCTTGAGTATATTCAACATCATGGTAATGCTCCTGCTGTGTTCCTGATTTATATTGTTCTTGAGCGTAACGAATGGCATCTTCACACTTTTGAATGCATTCATCAATCGAATTTCTTGTTGCCATTGCGACTACCTCCTTAACATATGGAATAAAGCAGAGGAAAGTGAGTATCCTTACTCTCCTCCCCTTTAGTTTGAACGGTTTCCCCCATTTCAGAAGTGGTAATCTTCGCCTATTTCAACTTGCAGGATACATTTGCCCCCGTGTTCATGTTAAAATCTTTTTGAGCGTCATACATACAAACAAACATATAGATTGAAAAGTAGGAGGTGTTTGTCATCGGGACAAACCCATTTCCATATGCCACAGATTTAAAACGATACCATACGTGGAATTATCATTTACGAAACCATTTTGGTCATAAAGTTTTTAAGGTTGCCCTTGACGGAGGCTTCGACTGCCCGAACCGGGATGGCACCGTCGCACACGGCGGCTGTACGTTCTGCAGTGCGGCAGGCTCCGGTGACTTTGCAGGAAGCAGGGTCGACTCTTTAGAAAAGCAATTTAACGATGTGAAGGACAAGATGCACAGGAAGTGGAAAGATGGAAAGTATATGGCGTACTTTCAGGCGTTCACCAACACACACGCACCTGTGGAAGTGCTTAGGGAAAAGTATGAATCCGTACTCAAGCAAGAAGGGGTCGTGGGCATTTCCATCGCAACCCGTCCCGACTGCCTTCCTGACGACGTCGTGGAATACCTGGCTGAATTAAACGAACGAACGTATTTATGGGTAGAACTTGGACTGCAGACCGTTCATGAAAAAACGGCAGGCTTGATCAATCGCGCCCATGACTACCAATGTTATGTGGACGGCGTCAATAAATTAAGAAAACACGGCATTCGGGTATGCTCTCATATCATTAACGGTCTGCCCCAGGAAGATGAGCAAATGATGATGGAGACGGCAAGGGAAGTCGCTAAGCTCGACGTACAGGGAATCAAGATTCACCTCTTGCACTTACTGAAGGGAACACCCATGGTCAAGCAATATGAAAAAGGGCTCGTGGACTTCATGGAATTCGATCATTACGTTAAGCTGGTTTGCGATCAGCTCGAAATCATCCCTCCTGAAATGATCGTTCACCGCATCACGGGGGACGGACCTATCGACCTCATGATCGGACCTATGTGGAGCGTGAACAAATGGAACGTATTGAACGCCATCGACGATGAACTAAAACGCCGGGACAGCTGGCAGGGAAAATTTTATAAAGTGGATGTGAAAGCATGAAATTAGATCGAATCTTACCTTTTGCAAGACAGCTGTTGGAACGTGCTGTCTCACCAGGGGATATTACAATAGATGCAACGCTCGGGAACGGACACGACACCTTATTTCTCGCTCAACTTGTAGGTGAAAACGGCCGGGTCTATGGATTTGATATTCAGGAAGAAGCCATAGAGAACACAAAAGAACAGCTCATGACCCACGATCTTTCTCACCGGGTGACACTCTTTCACCAGGGACATGAGACGGTCATGAACGTCATTCCCCCGGTGCATCACGGGAAAGTGACAGGGGCAGTCTTCAACCTCGGATACTTGCCTGGAGGGGACAAGGAGATCGTCACTCGTCCAAAAACGACGATCCTTGCATTAAATCAAATTTTAGAAATGATGGCGCCTGAAGGGATACTCGTTCTTGTCATTTATCACGGACACCCCGAAGGAGCAGTGGAACGGGACTACATCCTCCGCTACGTGGAAAAATTGGATCAAACCTATGTCCATGTCCTTCGCTATCAGTTCATGAACCAGCTTAATAACCCTCCATTCATTGTGGCGCTGGAGAAGAGATAAAAAATGAGGGACGGACCTTTCAAAGGTCCGTCCCTCATTTTCTATAACCATTCGTTCGCGATCAGTTCGAAGGATTTGAGTTTGTCCTGGAAGTCGTAGGTGATGGTGACGAGCATGATTTCATCCGTTTGATATTGTTCACTCAGGGAAAGCAGCTGTTGCTTCACTTTTTTAGGATTTCCGACGACCATCCGTTTACGGTTTTCACGCACCCTCATCTCTTCAAATGGCGTGTACTGATAAGCCGCTGCTTTTTCCGGGCTCGGGGTCCCGTTAGAGCGCATCCCCTGCTCGATCATCAGGATGGACAGGTCGAGGCTTGATGCGATTCTCTCTGCTTCTTCATCGGTTTCGGCACAGATGGCGAATACAGCCACGATGTTTTGAGGCTCCTTCAAATAGTCGGAAGGAACAAAATGATTCCTGTAAGCCTGGGTATATTGAGGGCCGCCTTCTCCATTGATAAACTGGGCAAACGTATACGGCAGCCCTTTTTGCGCTGCCAGCATAGCGCTTGATGGACTTGAACCGAGCATCCATACTTCCGGCATCGTTTGAATCTTTGGTGCCGCCGTCAATCCTTGGTAGGGATGGGTATCCGGTAATGAATCCGTTAAATAACCGAGGAGATCATCAATTTGCTCAGGATAGCGGTTCACGTCCCTCGGCTTGCCGTCATGCAGGGCCATCGTGGCCATAGGCATGCCCCCAGGCGCCCTTCCAAGTCCTAAGTCGATCCGGTTCGGATTCAACCCTTCAAGCAAGCGAAAATTTTCCGCCACCTTGTATGAAGAATAATGTGGGAGCATCACTCCCCCTGAACCTACACGGATTTTTGAAGTGTTCTGGGCCAGGTGGGCGATCAATACCTCTGGAGACGAGCCTGCAAGCCCTGTGGAATCATGATGCTCTGAAACCCAGAAGCGCTGGAATCCCAATCTTTCTGTATGCTGTGCCAATTGCACTGTATGTTGTAAAGCCTCTTGGGGGCTCATTCCTTCTGAAATGGGTGACTGGTCTAAAACACTTAGCTTCAAAATGGACATCTCCTTTAATTGATGTGAGTATTATTATCAATTCCCCAGTAAAAAATGTCCACTCACATGCTTAAAGGGTGACAGCCGAATAGGCAGTCACCCTTGATGATTCGTTTTTACTTAAAGATCAAGACCTTGCCGACTGTACCATCAGCACTTTGCCCTGTAACACGGAATTTCAATCCGTAATTCGGTACGTTACGGCCGGCATCAACCAACCCTTTGTTGCTGTAGTCCGCACTGTCGTTGAATAATGGGTTGCGGGCGGTATGATTGTCTTTCATGGTGATCCCTAACAGGCTTGAGTAATCCAAGAACATTTTCTCAGATTTATTCAGGCTGAATGCGGCATCATGAACCTGATAGCGTGTGGATCCCACTGAACCATCACTCCAATAGTTCGTATGTTGATCTGCGTCTACTACACCGACGAAACCGTCTCCAGGGTGAGCCCCTGTCCAGTTCTCACTGAACTGCTTATCCACATACCATACCACTAATCCGCCATCGAATTGCATTAAGCTTGCACCGCGGCGGATGTTGGCAAGACCTTCATCGACACCGTTGTGGCTGCGCCACTCAAGGAGGTAGTAGTGGTCAGAGCGTTTGATACCGTCGTTTATGTCAAAACCGTCTAAAGTGAATTGAGGTTCGCCTTCTGCATCATCGAATACCACTTCTTGTCCGTCGACCACAATGGAAAGATCGTCAGCATAGAAACCAGGATTCGAAACGGCCGCATCCGTTACATATTCCATGGCCACTTCCACCTCTTGTCCCACATAAGCGGATAGGTCGAATGTTGCATCGATCCAACCGTCAGATGAACCTGTGATTCCGTTTCCTAGATTGGATCCATATGGGTCTGTGTTAGTCGTAATTTCACTTGCTACAGGCTCCCCGTTAACTGTTACATAGGCATAATCCCAATCCGTTTCAATGTCATACCAAGCTTTGAAATTGAACTGTGCAGATGAAGCATCTGTCAGATCAACCGTTTTAGTTAGATAGTTGTGTAAATCATCAGCGCTGCCTGAGAAGTACTCATGTTTACCGCTTGCCGGCTCATTGATGACCGTTTCTTTTTGAGGAAGAGTTACTTTTACTACGTCGTTGTTTGTCCCTTTTGTGTTCGCTTCGTCGAGTAACACTTCCATACCTTTACTATTAACATCACCATGGCTCACTTCAGTACCAGACAGCCAATTCCCTTTAGTTCCCTCACTATCCACTACAGCAGATTCCTGCAGCATTTCCTTCATATAAGGACTGAATCCTGTCGGCTGTGTCCCGGGAATTTCACCTGCCCAGCTTCCGCTTGACATGATGGACCAGTAACTCACCGGTTCACCTGCACCTGTATACTGAGTATCATATTCATCCGGAAGTCCTAAATCATGTCCGAATTCATGGGCCATGACTCCGACGGCACCGTCTTCCGGTTCGATCGTGTAGTCATAGGCTGCCATGGCTCCTCCCCAGTAAGGAACAGTTGCTTCGGTTCCTGGGAGAGTATGCACACCTCCAAGATTCCAACGGTGGGACCAAATAGCATCTGATCCTAACTCTCCTCCACCAGCTTCTTCCCCGACACCAGAGTGGATGACCATCAAGTGGTCAACGAGACCGTCTGCCTCTAGATAGTTTCCGTCTCCATCTAGGTCGTAACGATCCCACTTGTCATAATCGGCAAGGTTTACTTCCGGATCTGCCGCGGCCGCTGCCAGAGCTTCTTTTACAAGACCTCTCGCATTAACATCGCTACCATCTTCGGTAGGATAGTTTCCTCCATATGCCGCTGCCGGTTGACTGGCTGTGTACCATCCGGCAACTTCCCCCTCAACAGAATAACTTCCGCCTGACTGCTGCTCGTAGTATTGTTTCATCGATACATATGTTTTGCCGTCCGGGCCTGTCCATCCGCCTGTTCCAAACAGCATGTCCTGATAGTGCTCTCTGGAATACGCATTTTCACCATCATAATACATATCCGTTTCATCAGGCTTCATCTCATTATGCTTTCTGTCCGGATAATCAACTAAAAGTACCAGTACCTTATCCGTACGCATTTCACCTTCATACACCTCTTCTTTTACAGAAGCCGGTGAATTCTTCTTAGCTTGTCCCAATTTATTCCCTTTACCATTCGTCAAATCGTTGTTTTTCATTTGTTCTTGAAGCTTCACTTTTTCAGAAGCTTCATTTTCATGTAATTCCCCTGCTTGTTTTTCAGCAGATTCCGCTTTCGCTTTCAGGAACTTCTGAAGCGCTTTTTCAGCCTCGCCAGGTGTCGCATTCTGCTTGATTTTCCCGTCTTTCTTAAGCATTTCAATCAGGCGCTCATCATTCGCAATTCCTAAATCAAAAGGCCCTCCATGTTTGTGTTCATGTTCATGCTTTACCATTGGCTTTGCCAACACATTCTCCGGCACAGTGGTTGCAGCTGATGCAGGGACAGTGAAGGCCCCTACACTAATGGCGGCAGCCATGGCCATTGACAATACTTTTCGTGTTTTCAAGCACGATCCCCCCTCTATTTCTATAATGATTATTGGCACTAATTACAATATACTTAATTATTCAGAAAAGTAAATATTTTCAGATAACAATTAGTTATTTAGTACGACTACATTTTTCATATTTAGATAATTAGTATGATGATTCATCATTCCAGAAGAGGGAATATTGTCACAAAATCAGATTTTACTCCGTTTTAAATATGTATAAATATGGTATAAAATGGCGAATTTTTAAGCAGTCAGCACTCTTTTGGTTGCGATAAAAAGACAAAAAAGGGGCGGACCTTCGGAAGCTACTCCGAAGGTCCGTCCCTTTTTTTCTTTAGGATATCTTTTTACGGTTTCTCCATTTGCGGTAGATTTTGCCGTTGAGATAGAAGAATCTGGTGATCCAACCGGCTTGTCCGATGAATTCTTTGGAGAAGGATTGCACCTTTTCCTGTTTGCTTGCTTTTTCGTCTGACAGGTAGACGCCGATGAGTCCTTTGTTGATCAGGCGGTGAAAGTGGGCATGAGGCAATTCATGGGTGTGTTCATCGGCTTTCTGAAGGAAATGAAGAAGCCGTTTTTTCATGTGCTCATCGTCCTCATAATAGAAGCAGAAATTCAAGTCCCCTCCTTCTATATCTTCATCCTGATCGATGAAGTAATCAAGAAGAATATGAAGGCCCTGAATGTAAGGGAAGTACCCGCTTTTGATCTTCTCTGTGTAAGACGGCTGAAAATCTCCACGACATGCATATGCCACAAGACAGAAGATGCCGAGTGTGGATCCGGAACAGGCGGAAAACTCATACCAATTCATGTCGGGGAGGTTGTGGCGGTGTGTTTCAAACCAATCCTGCAGCCTTGCCTCCCTCTCCTCTTTCTTCACATGTTTATGTATCTGCAGATCGCAATAGTATTCACACAGTTCAACCAGATCCATTTTGATGCTGTCGTAGTGGCTCAGTGCTGAAAGGACGGATTGACAGGTGAGCACTAAATCCCTGAGATATCCACCGTCATCCTGATCGGCTCTTAACGCGTAGTAATTGACCGGAACTGCTCCCACCGTTAAGGAATCCTTCATGGACTGATGGAGGAGTTCAAAATCGTCCGGATCAAGGGATACGCTGCGATCACACAGATTATCCAAGTAATCGCTTATGGTTTGATACGCGACGATAAACCTGATGGTATCGTGTTTTTTATCCAGTGACAGAAGGGAAAGGATCGAACCGCCTTCACAATGAAAGGTCTTATGCTCGATACTTGCAAGGGCCTGGTTCCTTAGCTCATGATTGGGAATGGCTTCTGCACGCTTCTTCCATTCATCTAACTCCTTATGAACCATCGGAAAAACATTTCGGTATACTCTTGTCATTAACGAAAAAGGATCACTTGGAATCGACACCTTTACCACCTCATTTACAAAATGTATCCTAACGCTTTCAAACGACTTTCAATGAAATTCCTGGAATACTCAAACACATCTTCTCTTTCAGGTTCATTATAAATTTCATGATAGCATTTAGCCCATTCTTTATAATGCATTTCAGAGAGGGACAGCTCGTTGAACCATTTTTTCACGGATTTCTTATCGACAATTTTGTCGTCACCTGCCTGCAGCACGAGGAGAGGAACGTCAGGCATTTTTTCCAGGTTTATAAATGCCAGTTTAATCGCGTAGGCGAGTTCCCTGTACCATCGGACAGACACCTTGGTAATATAAAGTGAATCGTTGCTGTCAATTTCACGTACATCTGCATTCCGAGTTGCCATATCGATTGTCAGCCCTGATGGAAACTTCACCATGGGAGCGATCTTATTCAACCCGAGGGATAATAGCTCGACCGGTTTAGACGGAGACTTGACCAAACCGAGACAAGGTGAAGACAATATGACACCAGCCAGGTTTACATGGGATTCCTGAAGCATGCGAACCGCAACCAGCCCACCCATACTATGGCCGATTAAAAATACCGGTAATTCAAATTGATACGCTGCCTGTACCCAATCTTTCACTTCTACTATATATTCATCGAAAGAATCGATATGTCCTCTTTTACTTCTTGAAGTCATCCCCTGACCGGGTAAATCCCCCATGATGACATGGAAGCCTGCTGCACGCCACATTTCTATGAGCCAACCGTACCTGCCATGATGCTCCATTGCTCCATGGATGATGACGATGACTGCCTTTGCTTCTTGATCTGTTTCCCATTTCCACATGGCAAATCCTCCTTTATAGTTCTCTAAGCGAACGAATTCTGCTACCATTTATTATAGTAAATATTATTGAAAGGGGTAATAAAAATGCTCTATCCTTATCATGATAAAAAACCGGTCATTGCCGATACGGCTTACGTTGCCGATTATGTGACCATCTCGGGGGATGTGGAAATCGGAGAAGAGTCAAGTATATGGTTCAACACTGTCATCAGAGGGGACGTCGCTCCCACCAGAATCGGTCATAAAGTAAATATACAGGATCATTCCATTCTCCATCAGAGTCCAAATAACCCTCTTATACTTGAAGATGAAGTAACCGTCGGCCATGGCGTCATCCTACATAGCTGCAAGATCCGAAAGAAAGCGTTAATCGGAATGGGGTCGATCATCCTGGATAACGCAGAAATTGGTGAAGGCGCATTTATCGGGGCCGGGAGCCTTGTTCCCCAAGGAAAAGTCATCCCACCCAACACTCTTGCATTCGGCCGGCCGGCTAAAGTAGTACGAGAGCTGAATGAACATGATATCAGTGAAATGAAACGCATCTCCAGAGAATACGCTGAAAAAGGGCAATATTATAAAAGCATCAAACCGCTATAACTTCCTATACTTGGGATACCCCATCCAACGGTAGATTACTCATGGAATTTTTTCATCCGGGATCTTCAAGTGACAAAGTCCTGTGAAAGATGTATATGCATAACCCGTCGCGATTTTTTCCAATCGCCTAAAAAAAGGCGACTTTTCTCCCACAATCAAAAAGAGACCAACACCTTGAAGAGTGTTGGTCTCTTGCATTTTCCTTATTCGCCTAACGCTTCTGCTTTTAAAGCTTCCGCTTTATTCGTGCGTTCCCAAGGAAGATCGATGTCGTTACGGCCAAAGTGTCCGTAAGCAGCCGTCTGCTTGTAGATCGGGCGACGAAGGTCTAACATTTTGATGATTCCTGCAGGACGCAGGTCAAAGTTGTTGCGGACAACGTCGATCAATACGTCCTCTGATACTTTACCTGTTCCGAATGTGTCAACAGAGATCGATACCGGTTGAGCAACTCCAATCGCATACGCCAGCTGAACTTCACATTTCTCAGCCAGTCCTGCCGCTACGATGTTCTTCGCCACATAACGGGCTGCATATGCTGCTGAACGGTCCACTTTCGTCGCATCCTTACCAGAGAATGCACCACCACCGTGACGGGCATATCCGCCGTAAGTATCAACGATGATTTTACGGCCCGTTAAACCTGCATCACCCTGTGGTCCACCGATAACGAAACGTCCTGTCGGATTGATGAAGTATTTTGTCTCTTCATCAATCAATTCTTTCGGTACAACTGGATCGATGACATATTCTTTAAGGTTACGCTGAATCTGTTCCAACGTCACTTCAGGATGATGTTGTGTAGAAATGACGATTGTGTCGATGCGCACAGGCTTGTCGTTTTCATCGTATTCAACTGTTACTTGAGTCTTCCCATCCGGTCGCAGGTAAGGAAGGATTTCTTCTTTACGTACTTCAGTCAGGCGACGGGAAATTTTGTGAGCAAGGGAAATCGGAAGAGGCATAAGCTCTTTCGTTTCATTACAAGCGAAACCGAACATCAATCCCTGGTCACCTGCTCCGATTGCCTCGATTTCCTCATCGGTCATTTGGCCTTCACGGGCTTCAAGTGCCTGATCGACACCTTGAGCGATATCGGCAGATTGCTCATCGATGGATGTTAAAACAGCACATGTTTCAGCATCAAATCCGTATTTGGCACGAGTGTAGCCAATTTCACGGATCGTTTCACGAACGATTTTCGGAATATCTACATACGTACTCGTTGTAATTTCACCTGCAACAAGAACCAGACCCGTTGTTACAGACGTTTCACATGCTACACGAGCATTGGGATCATTTGTTAGAATTGCATCGAGAATTGAATCAGAAATTTGGTCACAAATTTTATCTGGATGTCCTTCAGTTACGGACTCAGATGTAAACAGACGACGTTTAGTTGACATCAAGGTTCCTCCTTAAGCATATTTGTCAGAAGTTGATCTGACAAAACATTAAACAGATACGGTACTCATTCCCTAAGTAGTATGAAGTAAACATGGATTTTTTATAAAAAAATCATGATTTATGTGCACATGGTCCACTATAAATAGAAAAAACCCTTCCTCGAGGTTTAAGCTTCAGAGGAAAGGTTTCAGATCATAGCCGCGCCTTTTCTCTCTTATCGTTCAAGGTTCTTAGAAGACCTTGCCTCAGTTTAGCACCTTCGCTCAATCGGACCGTTTCGGGCAGAAAGGATCCATTCACTATTTAGCAGGTTGCTGGGTTTCATAGGGTCTGCTCCCTCCACCAGCTCAGGATAAGAGTATCCGTTCAAGGAACAATGATAACGTTTCGTACAAAGGGTGTCAACTTTTTTCGAGTGACATGTTTAACCATCCAGGCTTACTCATTTCATGATTCCAACCTAACTTGATCTCTTAACATAACCTAATTGGGTAATGAGGCTAAACATTATGATTTTTCTTTCATATATATAAGAAGGTACAAGCTATATTTGGAAGAAAAATGTGACAATTTGGAGACACATTATAAAATTAAATAAATAGTATAGACTAATGGTTTAATTGTGTTATACTATTTTTGTGAAGCAAACGAGATCATTAAATTTATATAAAGGAAGGGTTCTAATGAATTCAGTGAGCATGTCTAATGAATTAACAGGATTACTTAACGGTCAGAACATTCAGGAACAATTATCTGTTTCCCAATTAGTTGAAAAGGTCCTTCAACGAAATGAAGGCGTTTTAACATCATCAGGTGCAGTCAGAGCAGAAACTGGTAAATACACAGGACGCTCTCCTAAGGATAAATTTATTGTAGAAGAACCATCGACGAAGGATAAGATTGAATGGGGGTCTGTCAATCAACCAATCTCGCCGGAGTCATTCGATAAATTATATACGAAAGTAATAGAATACTTAAAAGAAAAAGAAGAAGTATTTTCATTCAAAGGGTTTGCTGGTGCCGATCCAAAGCATAGGCTGCCGATTCAAGTAATCAATGAATTCGCCTGGCATAATCTTTTCGCTCATCAGTTATTCATTCGACCTATATCCGAAGAGTTAAAGGATCACCAATCTGAATTCACTGTCATTTCAGCCCCTAACTTCAAGGCAGACCCAGAAGTTGACGGAACTCACTCAGAAACATTCATCATCGTTTCCTTTGAAAGAAGAATCGTGCTGATTGGTGGAACAGAGTATGCAGGTGAAATGAAGAAATCCATTTTCTCTGTTATGAATTACGTGCTTCCAGAATCCGATATCCTTTCCATGCACTGCTCTTCAAACGTAGGACGCGAAGGAGATGTGGCATTGTTCTTCGGGCTATCTGGTACAGGCAAAACGACTCTGTCAGCAGATCCTAACCGCCGCTTGATCGGGGATGATGAGCACGGCTGGTCCCCTAACGGCGTATTCAATATCGAAGGCGGCTGCTACGCTAAATGCATCGGCTTGACACGGGAAAAGGAACCACAAATCTTCGATGCGATCCGATTCGGTTCCGTCCTTGAAAATGTCGTACTTGATGACATGTCGCGCATCCCGGATTATGATGATAATACTTTAACAGAAAACACACGTGGCTGCATACCCTCTTCAGGCTATGGAAAACATCGTTGAACCAAGTATTGCAGGGCACCCGAATACAATCGTCTTCTTAACAGCAGATGCTTTCGGCGTGTTGCCTCCAATCAGCAAACTGACAAAAGAGCAGGCCATGTACCATTTCTTAAGCGGATATACATCAAAGCTTGCAGGAACAGAACGAGGAATCACTTCACCCCAGGCGACATTCTCAACATGCTTCGGCTCACCATTCCTTCCGCTCTCCCTGCAACTCGCTATGCTGAGATGCTTGGTAAAAAGATCGATGAGCACAATGCTCAGGTATTCTTAGTGAACACAGGTTGGACCGGTGGAGAGTACGGAGTAGGGAACCGCATGAAGTTATCCTACACCCGTGCTATGATCCAGGCAGCCCTTGAAGGTGAACTGACACACGTTGAAACAGAAACCGACGATATCTTCGGCCTGAACATCCCAGTTCACGTCCCTGGTGTTCCCGATGAAGTACTGCAGCCAAAAAGAACCTGGTCCAATGAAGCAGCTTATGACGTGAAGGCAAGAGAACTTGCCCACAAATTCAACGAAAACTTCAGGAAATTCTCAAACGTTCCAGCCGAGATCGAACGTAATGGCGGACCGTCCGTTAAATAACCTAAAATAAAAGGTCCGTCCCTCCATACCGAGGGACGGACCTTTGTCATGCTTTTCCTTACATAGGTAGATATAGCATTTACAGTCCTTTTTTCCGTCCTGTGATTCTGTTAAATAAAAATACGACGATGGCAATCACAAGCAGAACATGAATAATGGCTCCCCCGATTTTAAAGATCAATCCAAGCAACCAAAGTACCAACAGAATTCCGATAATGGTCCAAAGCATAGGTTACCCTCCCTAGAAAATGTGTTTGATGCTAACTTTCCCTGATTTCAACCATTTAAAACAAGCAATCATTCCTACTATTATTTTAAAGAATATTCGGTCATGAATTACTTTACTAAATATTCCTACTATTGGTATGATAATGAATAAACTTCACAGGGGGAGTCATTATGATCAGACAGCTTACAGAACAGGATCATGACATTTGTCAAAAGTTGGTTCAACAGCAGCCGGCTGAGAATTTATTTATCATTGGTGATATAGAAGCATTCGGATATGAGCAGGATTTTCAGAAGATTTGGGGCGACTTTGATGCAGAGGGAAATCTAAGGGGGATCCTCCTTAAATATCGTGAAAATTTCATTCCATTTTCTATGGATGAATTTGATGCAGAAGGATTCGCAGCCATCATCAATCAGCATGAGGACTGCAGCATCGTTTCAGGCTTAAAGAGGATCGTCACTGAGGTTGAACCTTATTTGGCAAAAGACATAACATCCAAAAGGCATATGCATTATGCGAAATGTGACAGCACTGCTTTCCTGGACAAACATGATCTTCCACATGTGAAACAAGCCGATATCACCGATTTACCAAAACTTGTAGACCTTTTAAACAGCATCCCTGAATTCAGTGGTGGAGATTTCACTGTAAAAAAGAGAAGACACAGCATGGAAGCCGGAGTATCCAGGAGTTATTACGTTGAAGAGGATGGACAGTTTGTTTCTTCCTCGTCTACAACCGCTGAGAACAGCCTGTCAGCCATGATTGTGGCGGTATGCACCCATCCGGAATACAAGAGAAAAGGCTTTGCGACGGATTGCATGACAAAGCTTTGCCGGGACGTTTTAAACGAAGGAAAAGAATTGTGCTTATTCTACGATAATCCAGAAGCTGGAAAAATTTATAAGCGCATCGGATTCAAGGATATAGGATATTGGACCATGTATAAATTTTAGCCATAAAAAAAAGTTGACTCTCATCCCGAGAGTCAACTTTTCTACTATGCAGCCACTTTCCGGTTCCCGATTAAGCGGGCTTGAATCAAACGCTGTCTAACGGTGATCCCGATCCAGCTTGCCAGGAACGCCTTAATGAGCCCCACAACGATGAACGGATAAACCCCTGCTGCCATTGCCTGATTCCAGCTGAGGTCAGCCACAACCTTTAACTGGATGGATCCGAGGATCAAGGTAATGACCATTCCCACTGTGTTGGCGACCATCGCCATTGGAATCGTAAACTTCGTCTTTTCAAGAATGTATCCAGTAAAGAATGCCGCTGCGATAAATCCGAATATATATCCGCCGGTCGGCCCGACAAGTACCTGGGCACCTCCACTGAAGCCTGCAAATACCGGGGCACCGACTGCACCCAGGGCTGCATAGCCGATCATGGCAAACGCTCCATATCGACTTCCGAGAATTGTCGCTGTCATTCCGACTGCCAATGTTTGCCCACTGATCGGAACGAGTGGCAGAGGTATCTCAATTTGAGCGAATATCCCTGTAATCGCTGCAAAAATGGCACAGTGTATAATCATCCTTAATTTTTCTCCGTTCACTTTCTTATCCCCCTTATGTATGTAAACTATATATAACTTTAAGTTAACATACATAACAGGACTTTGGGAAGCTTCTTTTTCTGTCTTCATTTAAGTGCATTGACAATGTCTCTCTTTTCTTTGGCCTGTTAACTCAACGAGGTACCTATGCTCTGACAAACGACATTTATTCAAATCTAATAGTAGGTACTTTCTACAAAATGACATTTGATACAAGACCTTGTGACATTCGTCTCATAGAAGATATGCCTGCAGTTTTCCTGTATGGTCTTCACTTCTTTTTCAAGTTCGAGAATTCTTTGATTAAGGGAAACGATATCATTCTTCAATTTCAACACATGACTGATTGGTTCATCGATAGAGGTTCGATCCATTTTCTACAAACTCCTTCGATTTTTCTTTCATTCCTTTATCTACTTCACCGTTATCAAGACTGTTCTCCTTCATTCCTCTTATGTCATGTGAAATTCTCATTGAACAGAATTTCGGTCCGCACATGGAACAAAAATGGGCTGTTTTTGCCCCTTCTGCCGGAAGTGTTTCATCATGATACTCTCGTGCACGTTCCGGGTCAAGGGATAAATTAAATTGATCATTCCATCTAAATTCAAATCGTGCCTTCGACACAGCATGATCTCTTATTTGAGCCCCTGGGTGTCCCTTCGCCAAGTCCGCTGCATGTGCCGCGATTTTATAAGCAATGACACCCTCTCTCACATCCTCTTTATTCGGTAATCCCAGATGTTCTTTCGGTGTGACATAGCACAGCATGGCTGTCCCAAACCAGCCGATCATGGCAGCGCCTATGGCAGAAGTAATGTGATCATACCCCGGTGCAATATCTGTCGTTAATGGCCCCAATGTATAAAATGGAGCTTCATGACAAATTTCCATTTGCTTATCCACATTTTCTTTAATCATATGCATGGGTACATGACCCGGGCCTTCAATCATTACCTGAACATCATGCTTCCAAGCAATTTGGGTTAACTCACCAAGTGTTTCAAGCTCTGCAAACTGTGCTTCATCATTCGCATCGGCTATTGACCCGGGCCTTAAGCCATCACCTAAGGAAACCGAAATATCATAGGCTTTTAAAATCTTACAAATCTCTTCAAAATGTGTATAGAGGAAGTTCTCTTCATGATGAGCAAGACACCATTGTGCCAAGATTGAACCTCCACGAGATACGATGCCAGTCGTACGGGCAGCCGTCAGATGAATATAACGCAGTAATACACCTGCATGAATGGTGAAATAGTCAACACCCTGCTCCGCCTGTTCGATCAATGTATCCCTGTACACCTCCCATGTAAGGTTCTCGGCAATTCCGTTTACCTTTTCAAGAGCTTGGTAGATTGGTACCGTTCCAACAGGGACAGGGGAGTTTCGAATGACCCACTCCCTCGTTGTATGAATGTTTTTTCCTGTTGATAAGTCCATAATGGTGTCAGCACCCCAACGAGTTGCCCACGTCATTTTCTCCACTTCTTCTTCAACAGAAGAAGATACGGCCGAATTCCCGATATTCGCGTTTATTTTCACATGAAAGTGACGCCCGATGATCATCGGTTCACATTCAGGGTGATTAATATTAGCAGGAATGATGGCCCTGCCATTTGCTACTTCTTCTCTTACAAAGGAAGGGTCGACATTTTCCCGGATCGCGATGAACTCCATTTCCGGTGTAATGATTCCTTTTTTCGCATAATGCATTTGAGTCACATTACGACCCGTTACTGCACGGATTGGGGGACGTTTGATAGCAGGGAACGACTTTACGGATGCACGGGGATCCTCTCCCCTATAACCGTTATCTTCCGGTTTGATTTCACGTCCCGAGTATGCCCCGACATCCTGACGTTCCAGGATCCACTCTGTGCGAACAGGAGGCAATCCTTTATTTATATCGACCTCAAAATGTTCATCCGTATAAGGTCCACTGGTATCATATACACGTACCGGTTCATTTTCTTCAACACCCAGAGCACTATTTGTCCTGCTCAATTCGATTTCTCTCATCGGTACTTTGATATCCGGCCTTGACCCTCTTACATATACTTTTTTACTGTTTGCAAATTGCGATTTCAACTCGATTGCCACTTACCTTCTCCTCCTTTTGATTGGATCCGGAAGGAACCTCGCCAGGCATTCCCCTTTATCAGAAAAGGACATGAAGACACAAAAAAGGGTTCTGAATAATCAGAACCCGACATGTCAAAAAGTAGTATGCGCTAAAATACACACCTAACGCATCCGTACTACTTCCCTACGCTGGTATCATCCAGATCAGGTTCAAAGGGTCAAAGAACTTATGCGTTCTCCTCTCAGTCCGAGCTATGTATCGGACTCCCCCAGTAGAAATATTGATCGTATTATTTTGTATTACATACTATTATTACCATAATTCATTCTCTTTTCAAATAGTCGTATAGTAACAAAAAAAACGATACGCCTTTCTCGCATTTTCGTCACCTATGAACCTGTTTGAGAAAAAAGACAATGATTCCACATGCAATCACTGTCTTCTCCAATCTATCATCCTATTCTATTCAGAAAACAAGTGAGGATACACCGTTTCAGCTGTCAGCTCAACGGCTTCTCCGATTCGTGGTCCCGGTCTTGACATAATGTCTGAATCCAGGAAATGAACTTGATCATTCTTCACTGCGTTTATGTCCTTCCAGCTTTCCCGGGACTTGATTTCAACTGTCGGCTCGTCTACATACCCCACCGTAGTCAAAATCGTGTTAGGATTTCGTTTAATGATTTCTTCTTCTCCTACTTTCACCCAGCCTTTCTGCTCTTTAAAGATATTCTCGACCCCTGCGGTTTCCAGTATTTCCTGCTGAAAGGTTTCTGCTCCTGCTGTGTAGATATCCGGGGAGGGACTGATTTCAAAATATACAGGTTCTCTTTCCTTAAGGGTGCTGACTTTTTCTTTCACAGCTGAAATCTGTTCCTTGATGCCTTCCACCAATTCGGCCCCCTTCTCCTCTACCCCCATCACCTTTGAAATTTGTTCGATGTCTCCATACACATCATCAAAGGTTTGGGCAGATTGAATGACAAATACGGTTAATCCAGCCTCTTCAAGCTGCTTCACCCCGGCATCATCTCCTGTGGTATAGGCAATGACTACTTCAGGCTTTAATGCGATGACCTCTTCGGCATTGACCGTCATGGAATCCGATACTCTCTTAATCTCCTTCGCTTCTTCAGGATAGTTGTCGAATTCAGTCGTCCCGACTACTTTATCTCCAGCTCCTAAGGCAAAAAGAATTTCTGTGTTACTGGGCTGTAAGGAAACGACGGTTTCCGGTATTTTCTCAAAACGGATTTCTTCCCCCCCTGTCATCGGTCACAGAATAAGACTCATTCGGAGACGTAACTTCGATTGTGGATGTTCCTTCTTCCCCATTGCTGCACCCTGTGAAAGCAACCAGGATGGCTGATAAAAGTAAACGAATTACCCATGTCTTTTTCATATTTCATCTTCCCCGTTCTCTAAATTTTGCTTCTATACGATTTACTCACAAAAGGAATTTCTTCAATTCCTTCACATTTATTCACATACACAGCCATCACAAACAGGACATTTGCCAGTAAATGAGCGTACTTAAATAAAATGTTCTCCACTTTCATCTCAGTACTGACTTTATGTAAGGTACGGACGGACTTCTTTGCTTCACTGCGGCAAGTATGAAGCACACATGCAGCTGTGGAACCCTGTGGAAGGACAAAGGTTTGAATACGTTCCTTTACTTCCAAAACATAACGATCGTACATCTTGCTCAATGCACTCAAGTCCTCTTCCTTGATGGCCGTCATTCCCCGCACCGAACCATTGAGATGATACGCCATCTCAGCCAAATACAGTAAATCACCGTGCACTTCCGGCAAATGCTCCGTAAGGGATGACGCCAGTCCGATTTTAGTTGAAAGTGAATCGGTGCGAATTTCGAAATCAACGGTTGAAACAGATTCACGCATATAGGGATAACATACGTAACGGAAATCCTTTGCCATTTGTAAGCTCCTCCTTTCTGAATGATATTGGTGAAGCACCTATCGTATCTTCCGGGAGGTTACTTAAACACAAAAAAACCGCCCAGGAATATTGGCCGGCAGTTGTCATCCATATGAAAAAAGAGATGCTAAAAAGCCGCACCATACCCTTAACTTCCGAAGAGCATAATACGATGGAAAATAGGCAGGTATCCTGGCTTGTGCGTCAGCCTACTCTAAGAACCTTCCCATCTGAATAAACAAATAGTGGTTTTTATCTTATTTCGTCAGCACTTACAGTTGCGGAGACAGCTTCGGAGTCACACCGAATTCCCTTTATGCTTAAGATCAGCACCTATTTTCTGCGAGGGTTATTCACTTAAGGAACATTATACCACCTTATCCATTTCAAAGTGGAGGAATATTTGGATAAAAAACAAACATGTTGGCGTACAAGCCTGAATATCTTTTGAGTATGTGAAGAAATGAGAAGGAGGAAAAACATGAAGCGACTGGTTATTTTGCTATTATGCGTATTTTTGTTAAGTTCATGTGGAGACAAAGAACCTGCATCCTATGAATTGTGCGGGTATGGGGATATGATGGTGGTGAACAAGAAGGAGTATGTGAAGGTTTCTGAAGAAAAGAAGCTGGTCCTTTCTGAAAAGCTTGGGACCATTAAAGAGAAGATTGATCGTCAATATCACCCTGTGAATGATTTTACGGCAAATACATTGAAAAAAGGACACCCATTTATCGGGTGAAAGACCACACCAACTATCTGATCGCCCAGACTGAGGATAATCGCTATATTTTATACGAGGAAATACAATAAAAGGAGGGCTGTAAGCGGATGTTTACAGCCCTCCTTTAGTTAGTTGGTGGAATTTAAGGAAATCAATCGATACAGAATCGTCGTTTTCTCATCCGTCCATTCCATCTTTTCAATTCTGCCGTACCCAATGGAATCACTACGTTTCGTCTTTCTCACATCAATGGGGAGATGCATGGGATAAAGACGGTATCCGTCCTTTTTTAATTCGAACAGATTTTCTTCTTTCCTCACTTCCCTACCCTTTGTCACAATCATGGTATTTAACTCTAAACCCATTCCCATACGAAATGACCTCAATCCTTTTTTATTTCATCTTACACTACCGTCTCCTGATCTTTCATCCATGAGCAGAGCATGGAGACAATCTGTTGATTCTTACGCGGAGGAAAATAGTGGGTGAATTCTTTGAAATAGTGAGACGTCACCCTTTTCTCCAGCTCTTTCAGTCTTTTTTTCTAATCTATATGCATGCTCCACCGAAACGTTCTTATCCTGTTCTCCGTGAATGATCAGTACAGGGGCAGCGAGACCCTCCAATTCATATAAGGGCGTACGCCAAACATATCTTTCCGGGACTTTATTGGGACTTCCCCCTATGACCCTCTTCATCATTCTTCTGAGGTCCTTCCGTTCATCATACGTTAAGAACATATCCGATACCCCTCCCCACGTCACAACGGAGATGACATCTTTTCTCTTTATGCCTGTCAGCAGCGCCATCACTCCTCCACGGGAAAACCCGAAGACATGAATCCGATGATCTGCCACTCTATGATACTGATTAAGCAGATCTACCCCTGAGATGGCATCTTCACGATCATCCCCGGCAAAATCTTCATTTCCCTCTCCACCCAGATTCCCTCTGTAATAGGGGGCGAAGACGATGAATCCATGGGAAGCGAATTGAGCGATCCTGGCAGGTCGGACCATGCCGACCCCTTTAATTCCCCCCTCTTAAATAGAGGAATCCATCATACTTCCCTTCCCTTTTAGGTTCTGCCAACATGCCTTTCACCCTGAGCCCTGCGGATAGATAGGTGATTTCATATAGGTCAACTTGTGGATTTGGTGAGGGAAACAAGGTTTTTTTGACAATCATTCCGTTATTCATATTCTCTTCCTTTCAAAACGTGCACTGGGTATTCACACATTTTTTATACTCTACATAGAATATTTTAGCAAATCTCCTGAACAGCAGTCGATTGAAGATGCTGCCTTATGACCATCCTACCCTATCCGTATAGAGAGATAAACAAGGCAAAGAGAGATGCATTCATTCCCGTTTCTATTGTTAATCAGGTTTAGCAGCTTAAAGGAGGAAGATGAAATGAAAAAATGGCTTCGAAGCGGCTTTGCCTTGTTGCTTACAGGCATGTTAGCCATCGGATTGACAGCATGCGGCGAAAAAGAAGACGCCGTGCAGAAAGTTCGAGTTGCGGAGGTGACCCGTTCGATCTTCTATGCTCCTCAGTATGTGGCGATTGAAAAAGGGTTCTTCAAGGAGGAAGGGCTGGACATCGAGCTTACCACCACTTGGGGTGGCGATAAGACCATGACGACGTTACTCTCCAATGGAGCCGATGTGGCTCTTGTCGGATCAGAAACGTCCATCTATGTCCATTCACAAGGTTCAGATGATCCGGTGATCAACTTTGCACAATTAACACAGACTGATGGAACCTTTCTCGTCTCCCGTGAAAAAGTAGAGAACTTTGAATGGGATCAACTAAAAGGAGCGACCTTCCTTGGTCAGCGTAAAGGCGGCATGCCGCAAATGGTTGGGGAATTTGTCCTAAAGCAGAACGGCATCGACCCTCAGAACGATTTAAACCTGATCCAAAACATTGATTTCGCCAATATTGCAGGGGCCTTTGCCTCAGGTACAGGTGACTATGTCCAACTCTTCGAACCTACGGCATCCATCTTCGAACAAGAAGGTAAAGGGCATATCGTAGCTTCCTTTGGAACCGAATCAGGTCATGTCCCCTATACAACGTTCATGGCCAAAGACAGCTATATGAATGAAAACAAAGATACAGTAGAGAAATTCGCTAAAGCTTTATACAAAGCCCAACAATGGGTGGAGGAAAATAGCGCCCGTGACATCGCAAAAGTGATTGAGCCTTATTTCGAAGACACGGAGCTTTCATTGATTGAAACCGTCGTTGACCGCTATAAATCACAAGGATCCTACGCAACCGACCCGATCCTTGACGAAGAAGAATGGAACAATCTACAAAATATCATGGATGAAGCCGGGGAGCTTCCTCAGTCCGTTAATCATGAAATCCTTGTGAACACATCAATCGCAGAAAAAGTATCAGAGTAGCATTTCGGGGGCTGACTTCTCATGTCAGCCCTTCACTTGTAGAAATAAGAAAATGGAGGCTTGTTACTGTGAACTTCCTATCGTTAGACTCGGTCCATCACACGTACTTCTCACCTAAGACGGCCACCCATGCCCTCTCAGACATTTCCCTGGCAGTGAAAGAAGGAGAGTTTGTTTCGTTCATCGGCCCCAGTGGATGCGGTAAAACGACTTTACTTTCGATTATTGCAGGTCTCATTCAGCCAACTGGAGGAACGGTTTCATTAAACGGTCAACCTATCCGAAACATGAAAAAGAAGCTCGGCTACATGCTTCAACAGGATTACCTGTTCCCCTGGAAAACCATTGAAGAGAATATTTTTTTAGGTTTGACCATTACAGGTAATCTTTCAGAAGAGAAAAGGAAAGAAGCCCGTGCTTTATTAGTGGAAATGGGCCTAGAAGGGGTCGAATCTTCGTATCCCAGGGAACTTTCAGGGGGAATGCGCCAAAGGGTGGCATTGATTCGCACACTGATCACAGAACCCCAACTGCTCCTCTTGGATGAACCATTCTCAGCACTCGACTATCAAACCAAATTGAAGCTTGAGGATTTGGTATTTTCCACATTAAAGTCGTTTGGAAAAACGGCAGTTCTTGTCACTCATGATATCGGAGAGGCCATCGCCATGTGTGACCGCATCATCCTTTTCGGAGCGAAGCCGGGTCGGATTCACACTATATTCGACGTCCCGGACTCGTTAAGAGGCTTAATGCCATTTGAGGTTAGAAATCACGAAGATTTCCCTGGGTTTTTCCAAACCATTTGGAAGGAGCTTGAAAAACTTGAATCCCGAAACCATTAAACAAAAGCACCTGGATTACATTCACTCACTAAAGAAAGAACAACGGTGGGTTTGGTTTTATCAGGCCCTTATCTTCCTTGTGTTTTTCTTTCTGTGGGAGATTGCAAGCCGAAACAGCTGGATCGATCCCCTTATCTTCAGTTCCCCTTCAAAGGTATGGAACTTATTCCTTATTAAGCTTTCTGACGGCAGCCTTCTTTCAAACCTGTCTGTTACACTGGGTGAAACCATCATCGGCTTCCTTCTTGGAACCTTACTCGGAACCCTTTTAGCCGCTTTATTATGGTGGTCGCCATTTCTTTCGAAAGTCCTCGATCCATATCTCGTCATCCTGAATGCCATGCCAAAGGTTGCCCTCGGTCCTATATTGATCGTCGGCTTAGGGCCGGGATTCACTTCCATCATCGCCATGGGGACAGTCATTTCCGTCATCATCACCACCATCGTCGTGTATACTTCCTTCCGTGAAGTCGATCCCAATTACCTCAAGGTGATGCAGACGTTTGGGGCAAAGCGAGGACAGATGTTTAAAGAAGTGATACTCCCTGCCTCTTTTCCAACCATCATCTCGACTCTGAAAGTAAACGTGGGTTTGTCATGGGTCGGAGTCATCGTTGGGGAATTCCTGGTTTCCGCCAAAGGACTCGGATATATGATCATTTATGGTTTCCAGGTGTTTAATTTCACCCTGGTCATGCTATCCCTTATGGTCATCGCTGTATTCGCAACGATTATGTATAAGCTCGTGGAACAGCTCGAGAAAAAATGGATCAAATCCTGAGATTAGACAATCTATTAAGAGCCAGCTCCACTACTTGATCTTTCATGATGAAACTAAATTCCGGGTCGTCCTGGATGTTGGTGAAATCACCATTCCACAGGACGGCTCCTTCTGTTTCCAAATAATCTTCCTTGGGTATGATTTCTTCTGCCTCTGCGAAATAGATGGTTTTAACAAATGGCCTGTGATCATACACCTTATATTCTCCAATAAAATACGGAAATTTGATCACTCCCCCTGTTTCTTCGAACGTTTCCCTTACCGCAGCTTCCTCTAGGCTCTCTCCTTTCTCCCGCTTGCCCCCGGGGAACTCAAGACCTCTCTTTTTATGCCTCGTCAACAGCCATTCATCTTCGAAACGGCAGAGAACCAATACATGATGTGATTCCTGCTGGAACCATCCTTTTTCAAACGATATTTCTACTTTCTTCCCATTTTCATCTATAAAACGTTCCATCCAACGTCACCTCATCCGTACACTCTTTCTTTCATCTAACCACAAATAAAAAGCATTGGTCCACAGAAATCTCTTCTGAACCAACACTTTTATCCGTTATTGAGGATCTTCACGTGAATCTGATTGAAGGATGCCCATGCTTTCAATGAATTTCTTCGCTTCCTCATCCCCCAATTGATGGATCATCTCATAAACGAGATGCAGATTCTCATCATAGGCATCATTCTGCCGGTCGTAATGATATTGAATATAAGGAACATGGGCCCGGTAAAAATTCTGCCAATCAACAGAGTGATTGTTGTCAAACACTTCCCTGAGACGGGTGATTTCTTCATCGGTTGCCGATATCTTAAAGTTCCAGGGTGAATCAGTCGAACTCCGTGAAATTTCACCCGTCGCCACTTCAATATAGTAATCATATCGTTCTTCGTTCATCTTCCCACTCCTTCACTGTGCTTACCCTTCATTTTCCTCAATTGACTGAAAACTATTCATCTCGTTTCTTCTTTAAGACTTCAACTGCTTTTGTAAGAAACTCCGGTACCGGCACTCCCGCTCTCCCGACATTTTCAATGATGGAGATCATTTCATTACATATATAAAAAATAATCGTAGCATTACGAATAAAGTGCTGATTTGTTAGTATAGTATCAATAAGGTGGGCAACCGTCACAAGTGAAAAAATCAGAATTTTCCGACCTATTCCTTTTAACCCACTTTTGCTTGATAACTTTCCTTCAAGGCCACTGGCAATCATCCCTGTAAAATAATCCAAGGTGACTGCAACTAACAGAATCGTCAACAGCGAATTCCATTCGCCAAAGAAATTCAGAACAAGTGCACCAAGCCCAGATCCGATGAACAGCATACTTTTCTCCAATTAGATCATCTCCTTTTCCGAATGATTGGTCATGTCCCAAAAAACTTGAAATGATAGCCCTATCATCACCCGTGGTTAATTCGTATCAGAAAGGGTAAAAGACAAATAAAAGTTGTCCTAGCATAATATGTTACGTAATTCATAAAGGTTCATGTTAAAATATAATGAAAGGGAGGTGAAGTGCATGAAGTTGATCGAAGAAATTTATGAAATGTACCGAGGAAGAATCAAAGGTACCGACGAAGACTTAGACCTCATTGCCCTTACAATCTTAGAAGATACATCTAGGAACGAACTCCTGGAACTCATTCAAGAAATGGAAACCGAAGAATTACAATACTTCTTCCGCCTATACATATTCGAAACACTAAAAGAAAAATGGTCCAACAACGAAGAACGGGTAAGACTGGAAAAAAAGAGCTTGCATTAAAGAAAAGCGGAGGAGGACTGGTAGGCCCGACAAGCATAAGGCGAGGGAACCGGAAAAGGCGTTCTTTGCCTTTTTTGGTTCCCTTGACTTATGACCTCGAGGGACTGGCCGCCGGAGCTGGACAATCGAAAAGCGGAGGGGCTTTGAAAGATGCGACAAGCATAAGACGAACCAACCGGAAAGGCGTTCTTTGCCTTTTTGGTTGGTTTGGCTTATGACCTCGAGCCTCTAAGCCCCGGAGCTGGACAAATCGAAAAGCAGAGGGGCTTTGAAAGAGGCGACAAGCATAAGACGAACCAACCGGAAAGGCGTTCTTTGCCTTTTTGGTTGGTTTGGCTTATGACCTCGAGCCTCTAAGCCCCGGAGCTGGACAAATCGAAAAGCAGAGGCGGACTGGCAGGCCCGGCAAAAGACAGTTTCAACAAAAAAAAGCCTTGTTCCCACTCTCACGGAACAAGGCTTTTTTCCTGTTTCATCCCTTCACATCAATAGCGTGACCTTTACTGGGATGGGGTGCAGGTTGACTGGCCTGCATTTCTTTCATCATGACGGTCACTTGGGCTGTCTGGGTCGCCATCTGACTTTTCAACAAATTCATACTGAGTGTTCGTTGAAGCTCTGCAACTTGCTTCCCCATCAATGAAGACACATCCATTCCAACTTCCCCCTCGGCTCACTATTTTTTCGGTACATACTCAACCACTCATCTCATTCAGCATACCAGAGTCCTCAAGGTAAAAGTAGTTTCATCTTCCCATTCACGTCATAAAAGTGTTGATATTTACCCCTCAGTATATCGTCCTTCTATGGTAAAATAGTAAAAAAAAAGGGGGTTGCACCGTGACAGTAACTCTTGTTCTGATCATTTCCGTCATTATATGCATTTTAGTGATTTTCGTAAGTGCCCTGACGACTTCGAAGGCATACACTTCTGTTAAACATACAGTCGATCCAATAGAAAATAATCCTCATCTGGAAAAGATGAAGGAAGAAGAAGATAAGGTAGAGAAATAAGATAAACCCCGCCGCTCTTATGGAGAACGGTGGGGTTTTATTCGTTCTATGCAAAAACCTGTTTCAGGTCCTCATTGCTTTGGCTAAGCCAGAAGCGCATTAGTTTCTTTGCTCCGTCCAAATCATGAAGCTTGGCTTGACCACACTGTTTTTCATTCGCTGCCGGGATTTCTTCTATTTCAACTGCTTCTTTCATGGTCGCATTCAACAGGTCGATAATTTCTTCCACTTCCGGTTCGCCGCTAACGACAAGATAGTAGCCGGTCTGGCAGCCCATGGGGGAAATATCAATAATATCGAAATGAGCATATGGCTCTGCGTATTTGCGGATGGTGAAGGCTAACAAATGCTCTAATGTATGAATGGAATCAGGCTTCATCGCTTGTTTGTTTGGCTGACAGAAACGAATATCAAACTTATTGACAAGGCCGTCGCTTCCTACTTTATGAACACCACAGTGTCTCACATAAGGTGCTTTCACTGCATTATGATCTAATTCAAAGCTTTCTACTGAAGGCATTACAATCACTCCCATTTAGTTTCTGTTTATAAGTATAACGTAAATTCATAGTTATTTCATCAACTTAATATGAATTGGGCTAAAAACCCACTTTTTCATTGCAGCCTATCTTTTGAATGGATATAATTCAAGTACGTTTCATCCTGAATACAGGTTTGATATAGTAATAGAAAATGAATCGGGAGACGGAGTTTATGAAAAACTTATTATTATTTGTCTTTAAGGTGTACCAGCGGATCATCTCTCCCCTCAAGCCTCCCACTTGCCGGTTTTATCCAACCTGTTCTCATTACGGTGTACAGGCAGTCAGCCGGTTCGGTGCTTTACGTGGAGGTTGGTTGACCATCAAACGGATTGTGAAATGCCATCCTTTTCACCCAGGAGGCATCGATCACGTGCCAGAAGAATGGCCTTCTAAACATACCAATCATTCTGACTAGCCCCCATCTGGAGCTAGTCATTCTTTTTTCTCAAAGATAAAATAAAAAATCTATCTTTTATCTTGCTTATTACCCATAACGGTAGTAAAATAACCTTTGTGCTAAATCGTAATGATTACAGTTATCTACTATTATCTTAAAAGGAGGATTCCTCTTGAACTATATTCGAATAAGCTTACTATTATTATTCATTTTAGTCTTGTCCGCTTGCGGAACCGACTCTAAACAGGAAGACGGAAACAATAAAAATCAATTGAAAGTGTACACCACGGTGTATCCACTGGAAGACTTCGCGAAAAAAATCGGCGGGGAGCATGTTGATGTAGAAAGCATCTATCCTCCTGGTGCAGATGAACATACGTTTGAACCATCTCAAAAAGATATGATTGAAATGGCTGACGGAGATGTTTTCTTTTATATCGGACTGGGACTAGAAGGATTTGTCGAAGGGTCTAAATCGATCTTAGAGGACGAAGATGTCGTGGTGGTACCAACGAGTGAGAATGTTGAGATTGGTCATGAAGAAGATCATGCAGGAGAAAGTGCTGAAGAGCATGAAGAACATGAAGAACATGATGAGACTGAAGAACATGGTGACTCCCACGAGGAAGATCACGGGGATGGGCACAACCATGACGTTGATCCCCATCTATGGTTAGACCCTGTGTACTCTAAAGAGCTGGCGAAATCCATTGCAGATACCCTTTCAGAAGAAATGCCGGAACATCAAGATGATTTCCAGGCAAACCTTGAGGCTTTAACGAAAGATTTAGATGCTCTTGACGCAGAATTCAAGGAAATGGCTGAAACTGCACCTAAGAAGAGCTTCTTCGTTTCCCATGCTGCCTATACCTACTGGGAAGAGCGCTACGGACTTCATCAGGAAGCCATAGCCGGACTGAATACGACTGATGAGCCTTCTCAGCAAGAGCTTAAGGACATCATTGAAAAAGGGAAGGAAGACAATGTCCAATACATTCTCTTTGAACAAAACGTCTCCTCCAGGCTGACAGAAGTCGTTCAAAATGAATTGGGGGCAAAAGCCCTGACCCTCCATAATCTATCTGTCCTTACCGCTGAAGACCGTGACAACGATGAAGATTATTTTTCCCTCATGAAGAAGAATATCGAGACGTTGAAGCAGGCATTACAATAAAATCGTTTAAAAAAGAGAAGCTCTCATGGCTTCTCTTTTTTCGTTCTTACAAGTAAAAATCTATGTAAAAAAGGAATGTTTCAAGCTTAACGGATGAATGACCAAGTATGAGACCATTTATAGAAGAATTTGCGACCCAGGAAGTGGATCCATTCCAAGTTTATTTTCAAATTCCGACGATTTCTTTTCAAATTTCCGGATATATTTTCAAAAACCAAGGACTTATTTTCAATTCTGACATCTTATTTTCAAATCCCAGCTCTCCCCTGCCATTGCATACTGATAACCGCTTCCCATAATCACACATCAAACTTTCCAACCTTCCTAAAATCATGAATATTATTTTCCATTAAGTGGACAATAAGGAAATGTTAAAGACTAGTAAGGGAGACTTGAGAATGGATGAATTAGTAATTGCCCGTTCCTTATTTGGTACTACCATGGCATTTCATATCATTTTTGCCACCCTGGGAGTGGGTATACCGTTAATGATTCTTGTTGCAGAGATTATGTTTCAGCGGACAAATGATCTTGATTATTCCGTGATGGCAAAACGTTGGACGAAGGCGTTTGCCGTTTTGCTTGGGGTGGGGATTCCGACTGGTACCATAGCCGGTGTTCAATTGTCCCTTCTGTGGCCAGGTTTCATGGAGGTAATCGGGCGAGTGATGGCATTGCCGTTCCAGATCGAAATCTATGCCTTTTTTGTAGAAGCATTATTTATGTCCATCTACGTGTACGCGGCCAATCGGATCGCACCCTGGATGCGCATCGTGAGCCTTGTCCTCGTTGCCATCGGAGGACTTGCTTCCGCTGTATTGATCACGAATGTACATGCATTTGAAGGGACACCTGCCGGTTTTGAAATGGTGAACGGGGAAATTACCAACGTGGATCCGTGGAAAGCCTTTTTCAATCCAAGCTTTTTCGTAACGGCGGGACATGTAGCCTTATCTGCTTATGTGGTTGGCGCCTTTACGATTGCCACCGTATCAGCATTTAAGATGCTGCGTGCTTCATTCGGATCCAGAATATATAAATTTCATCAAAAATCCCTCATGATTTGTTTATTGGTCGGCGGGGTGTTCTCATTCTTCACGGCGATTAATGGTCATGAATCAGCTCAGATGCTCCACGAATACCAGCCTGAGAAACTCGCTGCCGCTGAGGGATTGTTTGAAACTCAAACCCATGCACCACTGGCCATAGGAGGTTTTACGGATCCAGTTGAACGGGAAGTGAAGTGGGGAATCGAAATCCCCTGGGTACTCAGTTTCCTTGCAGGGAACAGCTTTGATACAGAGGTGATAGGCTTAAACGATTTCCCTGAGGAATACTGGCCTCCACTCTTTGTTCATACGCTCTTTAACGCCATGGTGGGGATCGGCTCCCTGCTCATCATGCTGTCCCTCATTGCTTATGTGTGGAACAAACTATTGAAAAAGGACAGATTTCCGAAGTGGCTGATGTGGTCGTTTGTAGCCGGAGGTCCCCTTTCCATCCTGGCCATTGAGTTCGGGTGGATCTTTGCCTGTACCGGCCGTCAGCCCTGGACCATTTATCGGATACTGAGTACAGAGGATTCTGTAACCACGACAGGAAACATCGCTGTCTTATTCGGCCTCTTTGTTTCGGTATATGCGATTTTAGCAGTGGCCGTCGTTCTTGTTCTCTTATACTACTTCAAGCGGAATCCGCCTGAAAAAGACATCAACAAAGCAGAAGGAAAAGAAAAGGATATCCCTCTTTCCACATAATCAGCAAGAAATGGAGGTGAAGATATGACACAAGTATTGATTGCCATCACGATCCTGTGGGGGTTCGTCTTTATTTACGCCGTCATGGCGACAATGGATTTCGGCGCGGGCTTCTGGTCCATGGTGTACATTAATCATGATAAGACGAAGGCTACGAATATCGCCAACCGCTATCTTTCCCCGACGTGGGAGGTAACAAATACATTCATTGTAGCCCTGGTAGTGGCTGTATATAGCATGTTCCCGGGAGCGGCCTATTCTTTAGGAACGGTACTCCTTGTCCCTGGAAGTCTCATCCTTCTGCTTCTGGCCCTTCGAAGCGCGTTTTTAGTGTTTTCTCATGTGGCGGATGATTACAGGAAGCCCCTGACTTATGTAACGGGAATCACTGGATTATTGATACCGGGTCTTCTCATCAGCGTGCTTCCCATTTCCCATGGACCTTACATTGATTTTGAAAATGGTCAGACGCTTCTGCTGGGGAAACTGTTCACGAGTCCCCATGAATATGCTTTCTTTGGGTTTGCCGTTGCCAGCACGTTGTTTCTTTCATCTTTACTCCTCGCTGATTACTCAAAAGCTTCAAGGGAATTCGAAGCCTTTAAAGTGTATCGACGGGATGCGTTGATCATTGGTCCGATTTCTGTTGTCATGGCGTTCCTCATCATGCTCACCATGAAGAATGAAGCACGGTGGATCTATGATAAAATGATGGAAGATCAGCTCTTATTATGGGTTTCCCTCATCGGGTTCCTGGTTGCCGGCGCGGCATTGTTCCTGCCGACGAACAAAGAGGGAATGAAGGGAATGCCACGTGTGGCAGTCATCGCCGTGACTTTTCAATATGTACTGGCAAGCTATGTATACGGCAAGGCTCACCTTCCCTATATCATCTATCCTGAAGTCACGATCCAATCCGGTTTCACGGATCCCAATTCGTTTAAGGCTGTTTTCATCACCTATATCGTAGGGTTCATCATCCTGTTTCCCGGGTTCGTCTACTTTTGGAGCTTGTTTATGAATGATAAACGGTATTTAAGACAGGAAAGCGAATGATCCTGTACTCTATAAAAAAAGGAAAAGCTCAGATTCAGCTCTGAGCTTTTTTCACATCCTGCTTCATCTGTGCTGATCAACCAAAATAAGATTGCCGTCAGGATCTTCAATCGTGAAGCTTGCAGGTCCTTCACTTGTTTCATCCGCTTCAGTAAGTAGGTTTACCCCTTGTTTCTTTAGATGCTTTTGAAGGTCCCTGACGTCTGTAAAAGAATCGAGATTCTCTCCATGTTGGTCCCAGCCTGGATTAAAGGTGAGGATATTCTTTTCGAACATTCCCTGAAACAGGCCAATCACACTATCCCCATTCTTCATGATCAGCCAGTTTTGATCGATGTTTCCGCCAAAGGCTTCAAATCCAAGGCCCTCGTAAAAGGATTGTGATTTTTTGATATCTTTTACAGTTAAACTTACTGAGAATGCACCTAATTTCATCTTTTCTGCCCCCTTATGATTTTCTTCATTTCCCCGTTAAGGTTCAATCAACTAAGCTTTAAATGATTCCTCATATCCGGTCACTTCCCGCAATCGCTTGCTATTCAGCTCTACCCCTATTCCAGGACCAGCCAGTCTCTCCACTACCCCGTTATTCACCATAATAGGGGACGAGATGATATCTTCTTCCCAATAAGTTGAGGAGGAAGCGATATCCCCGGGTATGGAGAAGCCCTCAAGAGTGGCAAGGGTCAGGTTATGAGCCCGGGATATCCCGAATTCGATCATGCCCCCGCACCATACCCTGATGTCGTTCTCCTGACATAGCCGGTAGATTTCAAGGGCACTTGTGTAGCCTCCTACCCTGCCAAGCTTCATGTTGACCACTCCACAACTATGTAAATAGATGGCACTTTTCATATCATGTGGAGTCACAATGCTTTCATCCAAACAGACCGGTGTGGTCAGTTCCTTTTGTAGAAGGGAGTGCTCCACTAAATCGTTCACACCAAGAGGCTGTTCGATCATTTCCAGACTATATTTGTCCAATGCCTGCAGATGAGTTTTGTCTTCAAGTGTGTAGGCGGAATTAGCATCCGCCAAAAGAGAAAGGGAAGGAAAATGCTCCCTCAGCTCCCTCACGATTTCAACATCTGCTCCTGGAGAGATTTTCAGCTTGATTCGCTGATATCCATCCTGGACAAGCTCCGAAGCCTGATGGATCATTTCGTTAACGGAGTTAGCACCCACGACTGCGCCTGCTAGGATTTCTTCTCGGGTCCCCCCTATCACCTTCCAGAGAGGAACACTTTCCTGTTTGGCATAGAGATCCCACAGAGCCATTTCAAGTGAAGCCTTTGCCATTGAATTCCCACGAACAACTTCGAATCTCTTTCCGATCTCTTCAGGGTGGTTAAATGGTTTGCTGTACAGGAGAGGAATCAATACATCTTTAAGCATATGAAAGGATGTTTTCACGGTTTCTTCGGTATACCACGGGGTGGAAAAAGCAACCCCTTCGCCCAGCCCCTTTAACCCATTTGTATCTTGAACTTCTACAATCATCCCTTCCCGTTCTTTCACAGTTTGAAGATGGGTTACAAACGGCTTTTTCAAAGGCATGGAAATGATATGAAGAGTAATGCATTTAATGTTCATCGGCAACCGTTCCTTTTTCCCACTGATCCTTGAGTATTCTCCTCAGCAGTTTATTAGAGGCATTTCGTGGAAGCTCCTTTACAAAGACCATTTTTTTAGGCTGTTTATATGTTGCAAGATGTTCACTGCAGTGGCTGATGATCTGTTCTTTCGTAACAGACTGGCTCTTTACGACAAAGGCACAGGGAACTTGTCCCCACTCGTCACTTGGGATTCCAACCACTCCTGCATCATGGACCCCTTCACAGCCCAGAAGCACACTTTCGATTTCAGCGGGATAAATATTTTCCCCCCCGGAAATAATGAGGTCTGAACGCCTGTCCAGTACAAACAAGAACCCGTCTTCATCTACATAACCAATGTCACCGGTACGGAACCATCCATCTTCAAAACTCTTGGAATTGGCTTCGTTTCTCCTGTAATACCCTCTCGTCACATTAGGCCCTTTAACCAGGATTTCTCCCTCTTTATTCGCAATGGCTGAGCCATTTTCCTGCTTGATTTTCAATTCGGATGGAAAGAGTGGTTTACCTGCTGAACCCAGTTTCGTCATACTGTATTCAGGGGCTAATGTCACGATCTGAGATGCCGTTTCTGTCATTCCATACGTTTGGAAGACAGGTACGCCTTTTTCCTTACATGCCTGAAGCAATGGAAGAGGGGCAGGCCCTCCCCCTAACAGCATACAGCGAAAGTCAGGGTGATACGTACGGTCCGCAGCCTCTGCCAATAACCGCTGAAGCATCGTACTCACAACCGACATGATGGTGACCCTTCCACTTTCAAGCTCACGATTGATTCCTTCCACGTCAAAGTGTTCAAACAGCCGGACGCTCATTCCATAAATGACACTCCTCATCAGGATAGAGTATCCACTGATATGAAAGAGTGGAACAGAACAAAGCCATGTATCATTTTCACTTATCCCCAGATTCAAAGAAGACCCAATGGCACTCCACCAGTGGTTTCCGTACGATTGAAGGACTCCCTTCGGCGCCCCGGTCGTACCCGATGTGTACATCACCGAGCATGCTTGGTCCAACTGAAAATGATCCTTCACCTCAAACCGAGTCGGGGCTGCGTCAACCAGTTGAGAGATGGAGACTCCTTTAATACCCTTCTCTAATAAAGACAACTTATCCCCAAACTCATCATCATAGATGACCGTGGATAACTCCATATCATTGATTTGGAACATGATTTCCTTTGCACTTAATTTATTGTTTAACAGCACAGTTGTATACCCCAGCTGTTGAATCGCATGAACAATCAACACAGACTCCAATGTATTTTTGATCATCAGTCCTATAAAGGGATGGGACGCCGATTTTGTGACGGTATGAAGCTTTTCTGCCATATGGATCGCTTGTTCCCATAGCTCTCTGAAGGTATATTCCACGTCATCGGTTCTTATAGCCATCCTGTCCGGGGTTAGAAATGCTCTTTGTTTTAGCCAGTTAGGCAGTTGCTGTGTTGTCATCCTGCATTCTTCCTTCCTTGTGTATCCGCTTTCCTGGGACTTTGAGAAACGTCTCGCTGACTCGTTAAAGATTCCTTGGGTATTTCAGGGAATCGGGCCAGTTCCTCAACTTTATTGGGCCACTTTCAACTTTATGAGATCAAAAGGAAATTCTTTCATACTCTTTCCCAGTTTTATTTAAAAAAGCCTGACGAATCCAGAAAGATTCATCAGGCCACTTTAAATCAAGGGAAACGAGGGAATTGTCCAAAGTCCGGTTTACGCTTTTCTTTAAATGCGTCGCGGCCCTCCTTGGCTTCTTCCGTTGTGTAGTAAAGCAGGGTAGCGTCACCTGCAAGCTGCTGCAGACCCGCCAATCCATCTGTATCGGCGTTGAATGAAGCCTTTAAGAAACGAAGGGCAGTCGGACTTTTTTCAAGCATTTCTGAAGCCCACTGAACCGTTTCCGCTTCAAGCTGCTCATACGGAACCACTGTGTTGACTAGCCCCATCTCGAGCGCTTCCTGTGCATTGTACTGACGGCATAGGTACCAGATTTCTTTCGCTTTCTTGTGTGTGACCGACGATACGTGCAAGATATCCTGCTCCATATCCAGCGTCAAAGCTACCTACCTTAGGACCCGTTTGTCCGAAGATTGCATTGTCAGCAGCAATCGTAATATCACATACGACGTGAAGGACATGTCCCCCACCGATGGCGTATCCGGCTACCATTGCAATGACCGGCTTAGGAATGACACGGATCAATCGTTGTAAGTCCAATACATTCAAACGAGGGATTTCATCTTCCCCGACGTACCCGCCATGTCCTCGTACACTTTGGTCTCCGCCTGAACAGAATGCCTTTTCACCTGCACCTGTTAAAACGATTACACCAACCTTTGAGTCGTCGCGTGCATAGGCAAACGCGTCGATTAATTCCATGACCGTTTTAGGACGGAATGCGTTGCGAACTTCTGGTCGATTGATCGTAATCTTAGCGATTCCATTATATGTTTCGTACAAAATATCTTCGTAGTTTCTTTCTGAAACCCATTCAAAAGCCATTGGTTTGTTCCTCCTTTATGTAATTAACAGTAGTTCCTCTATCATTGTACCAAACTTTCGCGGTTCTTCCACATGAATTGCATGACCAGTGTTGGAAAATGTCATGATTTGAAAGTCGGGATTGAGCGTTTTCATATCATGTGCAATCTGAACGAACTTCCCGTCCAGTTCCCCGACCAGTAAATAAACCGGCACGGATATGCTTCCTAAACTCTGCCACCAGGAGACCTGTGCTCCTGTCCCCATTCCTCTCAAGCTGTTGGATAGACCTGTAGGTGACTGATTCAGGCGCTGCTTTCGAATAGCGAGCCGCTCAGCGTATGGTAATCTTTTTTGAGATGCAAACAAAGGGATCTCTTCCCAGAATTCCACAAACGCTTGGATTCCTCCGTTTATGATCCTTGAGGCCAAAGCGTCATCTTTTTTCTGTCTCTCTTCTCTTTCTTCAATGGTTTTCATACCGGGAGAAGCACTTTCGAGAATCAGGGCCTTGATCCTTTCTGGATGCTTCATGGCAAAATGCAGGGCAGTCCGACCTCCCATTGAATAGCCGATAAAGGTTGCTCGATCCACTTCAAGTTCAGTCAGAATACCATCCAGGTCACGAGCAACAGAATCCATCGTATATCTCATCGGGTCTTCAGGTGATTCAGTTCGGCCATGTCCTATCAGATCAATGCAAATGCAGGTAAACTTCTTGGACAGTGGTTCCGTGATCAGTGACCACGTCGTCGTATCCCCTGTAAAACCATGAAGAAAAACGAGAGGCTCCCCTTCCCCTTTAACTTCTACATAATATGGAATATCATTCACTCGTAGGATCAAAGATTTTCACCCTCGATTTTCTTCGTCATTTCCCGGGAAACAAAATTCCACAATTTACGATGGTTTGCTACATTTTCCTCACGATTGGTCAAGACTTCAATGATTTTCAGGCCATTTATATGGTTTGCTTCCATGAGGGCAGATCCGAAATCTTCTTCTTTCTCCACCTTGAAATACCCGGCATTGTAAAGCTTGGCCGCATTGGAGAAGTCAAGGTCCATGGGAGTCCCAAATAAGTCTTCAAAGTGTTCTCCTTCATCCGCTTGAGGGAGGTATGAAAAGATTCCGCCACCGTTGTTATTCAGCACGACGACTGTCATGTTCAGATTGTACTTCCTTCCTGCAAGAAGTCCGTTTAAATCATGGTAAAAAGCAAGATCCCCAATCAAAAGGTACATGGAATCCAAGTATGTGCTCATCCCGAGGGCTGTGGACACCACCCCATCGATGCCATTCGCTCCACGATTGGCATAAATGCCGACGGAACGATCGTTTCGGAAGAAGAACGTATCGATGTCCCTGATAGGCATACTGTTGCTGACAAATACGTTGGCCTTTTCAGGCAGGAAATCAATAAATTGACTGACCGCCATGCCTTCATCCCAGGATTGGTGCCCTTTTAACAGCAGTTCCTTCGTAGAATGATTCACATTCTTCCAATGATGATTCCACCCTTCTGACATAACCCGTCTTGATGGGGTCAGGCCATTACAAAAAAGTCCCTCATCACAATAGATGATTTCTGTACCTTTAGCAATCGGATCCTGCCACTCCTCTCCAGGACTAACAATCCAATATGGAACATCTGACAGACCTTTCAAGAACAACATAAGAGACTTTGAAACAGGCATGGCACCGAAACGTATGACGATATCCGGATGGAGGGTTTCCTTGACTTCAGCGCTCTTCAGGAAGGTATCATACGTGTCGATGATCTGTTCCTTTTTGTGAGTCCCGCTTCTCATCTGAGAGAGGGGATCAGCTATGATCGGGAAACCATATTGTTCACTAAAGGAAACGATGGAGTCCATGGATTCCCGTTTCACACCTGGTCCACAAATGATCAGGCCTTTCTCTTTGCTTGAAAGGATCTCTTTAAGTTCCTGAGTGATGTCAGGAGATAGGCTTCTTTCTCCATGTAAAACCCGTTTTACCCCTGTATCTGAAGAATAGGTAACAGCTTTCAAATCAGGGATCAATGGTTCCCTGAATGGAAAGTTGAAATGAACCGGTCCTTTAGGTTCTCCTATTGCATGTCCCACTCCCCTGGAAGCAGAAGATCTGGCATATCCGATCATGGATGGGGTGTTCTCAGGTAATGCCATGTCAGTTGCCCATTTTACATGCTTTCCGTATAAATCGATTTGATGAATGGCTTGGGGCGCACCCACTTCCCTTAATTCATGGGGACGATCTGCCGTCAGGACGATCAAAGGTACTTTCCCGTAGCGCGCTTCGATAATGGCCGGATAATAATTAGCCCCGGCTGTTCCCGAGCTACAAAGCAAGGCGACGGGTTTTTGTTTTGCTTTGGCGATCCCCAGTGCAAAGAATGCAGCTGAACGCTCATCTACATTGATATACGTCTTCACTTCTGGATGATGGGCGAATAATAACGCCAAAGGAGTAGAACGAGAGCCAGGGCTGATGACTACTTCGTCTACTCCATTTCCAACCAATTCTTCAATGAAAGCTGCTAAATACTGGGTGAACTGCTGTTGATGTTCATCATTCATGTACGTTTCCCCCTAATGCCCTTAGCATCGGTCGAAATTTCATTTGCGTTTCTTTAAACTCACTTTCAGGCTGTGAGTCTGCGACGATTCCACATCCTGCATATATATAGGCCTTTTTCCTCTCAAGGAGACCTGAGCGGAGAGCCACGGCGTACTCCCCATTTCCATAGGCATCGATCCAGCCCACAGGACCTGCATATAAGCCTCGGTCCATTTCTTCCTCTTCTCTGATGACACGCAAGGCTTTATCTCTCGGGACTCCTCCCAGTGCAGGGGTTGGGTGTAATTTTTCCACGAGATTCAAAAGGGAGGTATGCTCCGATGCCTGTCCAATGACAGGGGTATAAAGATGTTGAATGTCTTTCAGTTTCATTAATTGAGGTGCTGATGGAATGGTCAACGTATCGCAAAAAGGTGCAAGAGACCCCTTTATGCTCTCAACCACCAGCTGGTGCTCATATCGGTTCTTTTCATCCTGAAGAAGCTCTTCCCCCAACTTCTCATCGCTCTCAAGGGTATCCCCGCGGGCTATGGACCCTGCTAAGCAGGTAGAAAGGATTTCTTCCCCCGATTTCTTCACGAGGCGTTCCGGGGTAGCCCCGATAAAACAGCTTTCTCCCCTTTCAAAGCTGAAGACGAAGCTATCAGGCTGTTGCTTCCACAAATTATCAAGGACAAAATCAGATGTCACGGCCTCATCAAACGATACTTCACACTTTCTGGCAAGTACGACCTTATCCATTTCGCCCTGCTTTAACCGATTCACTACATGTTGAACTGAATCCTTCCACTCCTCAGGCTTCACATCACGATTACCGAGCCATCGAGGCTGTTGAGGATTCACCGGTACACCTGCAAGTTCAAGAAGCTCATCCCTGAATCTGATCCGCTCTTGGAATAACGCTTCGTCATCGTCTGGATGACAGATAAAATTCATCGTTACATAATTGATTTTTCCCGGCTTCGTCAGCATGAACATGGGTAGTTGGAAGGTGCCGTTTGCGAACGGCTTCCATTCTTCCCCGATGGGATCCATGGGATCAAAGCTGAAGCCCCCAAATAACAAAGGTCCTGTGCCTGCCCATTCATCCCCGCTTACAATCACAGACTCTTCAATTAAGCGCTTCCACTCTTTCTCGACCGTAAAAAATCGTTCATTTATCTCATCTGTTGACAATATATGAGCCGCACCAAGTCCCACCAGCGCGATGGTTTGATCACGGTCCTTCCATAAAAAACGCTCTCCCAGATAGGAGCTTCCTGCATTATAGAAAGAAAGAGGATCCACTGCATCGACTTCCTCCACTATGCTCAGAAGGACGGGGTGATCTATTTGTTTAGCCTTCATCCTGGCTGTATCATATGCTTTTTCAATATTGGTTTTATGAATGGTAACCAATTGAATTCCCCCAAACAAAATCACGTACGATATTCAAACTTATTTTAAGATACACCTGTCTTTAAGGTGTGTCAACGAAGTTTAAGACATGTTAGCAATATTTATCCTTATTATATATAATAAACCCTTTTTCCCCTTTTGAGAAACCAAAAGCGTTGTAAAACTGTTCAGGTTACTGGAAAATAGCACCTTCACAGATTTTTAAAAAATGATTGACAGTCCCCTTCCCTTTACCTACACTTTTATCTGTAAAGGAATTGTAATGTTTTCTGAAATTCCTTATTGCGTAAGGGAGAGAATAAAATGGAACAACAAGCATCCAACGTGTTGGAATCAGATAAAGGGTGGAAAATCTGGTGGCAGCTTACAAGGCCACATACCCTGACAGCAGCATTTGTCCCTGTTTTACTCGGGACTGTACTTGCACTTCAATTTACTAAGGTCAGCGTCCCGCTCTTCGCGGCCATGCTCATTGCCTGCCTGCTTATCCAGGCTGCCACGAATATGTTCAACGAATACTATGACTTTAAAAGAGGTTTGGATACAGAGCATTCTGTCGGCATCGGGGGAGCAATCGTCCGGAACGGGGTAAAACCATCCACCGTGATTAACCTTGCTTTTTCCCTTTATGGAATAGCCCTTTTATTAGGGATTTATATTTGCCTTAACAGCACATGGTGGCTGGCACTCATAGGTATAGTGTGCATGGCGGCAGGGTACTTTTATACTGGGGGACCGATGCCAATTGCGTACACACCTTTTGGGGAACTTGTCGCTGGATTTTTCATGGGACTCGTGATCATCCTCATATCTTTTTATATTCAGACGGGCTATATCAATGGAGACAGCATACTCCTGTCTGTTCCCGTATCCATTTTAGTAGGAGCCATCCTTCTGGCGAACAATATCCGCGATCTCGATGGGGATAAAGAAAACGGCCGAAAAACCATCGCGATTCTTTTAGGAAGAAAAGGGGCGATCATTCTTCTAGGCGCCATGTTTGTCGTTTCCTATGGCTGGATTATCGGCCTGGTTCTTGCCGGTGTTTCATCGCCTTGGCTATTTGTTGCGTTTCTTAGTATCCCGAAGGCTGTGAAGGCAACGACAGGTTTCGTCGGGAAATCACAGCCGATTGAAATGATGCCTGCCATGAAAGCCACTGCCCAGACGAACACCATCTTTGGATTCCTGTTATCCATCGGACTATTACTTGCTTATATGCTATAACAACTCGAGTCGACCCTTTCATTTCCGGTCGACTCATTTTTTATGTTTTAACAACACCACTTTCGGATAAAGTATGGTTAGTACATTATTTAAGCGAACATAATGAAGGATGTGAAGAAAATGCTTACAGAAAGCCAAAGAGAGACATTAAAGCAAGAATTGGTTCAACAGGAAAAACAGTTACAGGAGCATCTTCATCAGGATTTAGATAATCTTCACCATACAAACGAACGTGATAACTCAGGTGAGCTTTCACTCTATGATAATCACCCCGCCGACATGGGGACGGAACTATATGAAAGGGAGAAGGATTTCGCCATAGATGATCATGCCAAGCTTGAGTTAACGAAGATTCATCATGCACTTGAGGCCATGGATCAAGGAACTTACGGACAGTGTAAAGAATGTGGACGGGATATTCCATTTGAGCGTTTGGAAGTCATCCCTACGACACTTTATTGTAAAGATCATACACCGGCACAAACAACACCTCAGGATCGACCAGTAGAGGAAGAGGTTCTTCAGCCTCCAGTCGATAATGAATTCAGACATGAATCAGATGGGAACGTCCGTGATGATCAAGACAGCTTTCAGGAAGTAGGCCGTTTCGGTACGTCTGAAACCCCCTCGGACTTCGAAGGTGATTATGAAGATTATTCGGAATTGTATCAGGATGAAGACACATCAGAAGGCTTTACCGAGGATTTTGAATCTTTTGTGGGAACCGATATGGAAGGATCCAACCGTAAAGCCTACCCTTCCAAAACCCATGAAGAATACGAGGATATGCTCGATGAGAATCATATGGAATCCACACTTGGTGACATTCCATACAAAGACGGCGACAGTTATATCTCGGATAAGAAAAAGAATTAAAAGCTTGGGGAAACGTCTCCCCAAGCTTTTCGTTTTAATTGATTAAGCTGCCCTGGGCAATTCCCCAGATGTCCTTTGCATATTGTTCAATGGTTCGATCACTTGAAAAGTATCCGGAGTTGGCAATGTTCTGTAAACACATCCGGGACCAATTCTCTTTGTTTTCATATGCTTTGCCTGCTTGTTCATGGGCTCTTACATAGGAATCGAAATCCCTTAGTACAAAGAATTGATCGTTTTCGGTCAATAAGGAATCATAAATGGTTTCAAAATGATCTCCAGCATCAGGTAATGTATCATCAATCAATTGATTCAATACCTTCTTGATGCGGGGATCATAGTGGAAATATTCCATGGCATAATATCCACCGAGCTGTTGATATTTCATTACTTCATCGGCCGTCAATCCAAAGATAAAGATATTCTCTTTTCCTACCTGTTCGAGGATCTCGATATTGGCTCCATCGAGTGTACCAAGAGTCAATGCCCCATTCATCATAAACTTCATATTCCCTGTACCTGATGCTTCTTTACTCGCCGTAGATATCTGTTCGGAGAGATCGGCTGCCGGAATGATCTCTTCAGCCAATGACACCCGGTAATTTTCCAGGAATACGACTTTGATCCTCCCTTTAACAAGCGGGTGGTCATTCACCAGATCCGCTACAGAGTGGATCAATTTGATGATCTTCTTGGCATAATAGTAACCCGGGGATGCTTTTGCACCAAATATGAACGTTCTGGGTTGAAAATCAAAGCCTGGATCTTCCACACATCGATTATAGAGATGGAGGATGTGTAAAACATTCATCAACTGTCTTTTATAGGCATGAAGACGCTTCACTTGTATATCAAAGATTGAATCAGGGTCCACTATGATTCCATTGCTCTTGAATATTCGATCTGCAAGCTTCAGCTTGTTCACTTGCTTCACTTCATACAGGTCCTTTAGAAAAGCCGAGTCGTGATGGTACTCTTTTAAGTCGGTCAACTTGCCGGGATCCTTAATCCAGCCATCCCCGATGGAAGACGTTATGAGATTCGACAGGTCGGGATTGCTATTCAACAGCCATCTTCTATGGGTGATTCCATTCGTTTTGCTATTAAATTTATCCGGATAATATTGATAGAATAAGTTCATTTCCCTCAGCTTTAAAATTTCCGTATGAATCTTCGCTACACCATTTACGCTGAAGCTTCCTGCAATCGCAAGATGAGCCATCTTCACCTCATCATGAGAGATGATCGCCATATCCTCTATACGCTTCCAATCACCGGGATATTCTTTCCACAGTTCCTGGCAGAATCGCTCATTGATTTCATTCACAATCATATGGATCCGGGGTAATAGCGGCTGGAAAATACGGATCGGCCATCTTTCCAATGCTTCCGATAGAGTCGTATGATTCGTATAGGCAAATGTATTGGTCGTAATCTCCCATGCTTCATCCCATTCGAAGGAATATTCATCAAGAAGGACCCTCATCAGTTCCGGGATTGCGAGAACGGGATGAGTATCATTGATATGGATGGATACATGCTGATGGAGATCCTTCAGTTCTCCGTTTCTATACAGATAAGAATCAAGGATGGATCGTATGCTTGCCGATACCAGGAAATACTGCTGCTTCAAGCGCAGAATCTTTCCTTCTTCATGGGTATCGTCGGGATAAAGGAACTCAGTGATCGCTTCTGTGTCCCGTTTGTATTTCATCATATCCTTCCCGGCTTTATAGGCGGCAGGTTCGGCACTCCATAACCGAAGAGTGTTGACCGTCGACGTTTCATACCCTACAACCGGCATATCGTAAGGAACGGCCGCAACCACTTCCGCATCCACATGACGGAACTTTAGAATATCATTTTCCGTATAGGATTCCACTTTCCCCCAGAAAGGCACTTCCACTGTAAGGTCTGACTTTCTGACCTCCCAGACATGCCCATGACGGAGCCACTGCTCGGGAAGTTCCATTTGAAACCCGTTGACGATCTTTTGTTCAAACAGTCCATGTTTGTAACGGATTCCATAGCCATGTCCTGGTAAATTAAGGGACGCTAATGAGTCGAGAAAACAGGCAGCCAGCCGGCCCAGACCACCGTTTCCAAGTCCGGCATCGTGTTCGACTTCCTCCATCTCTGCAAGATCGATCCCGAGGTCCTTCAATCCCTTATCCACAATCTCATAGATTCCTAAGTTCATCAGGTTTTGTCGGAGCAGTCTTCCCAATAGAAATTCAATCGACAGGTAATACACCTGCTTTTGTTTACTGAACCGGTACTGTTCATTCGTATGAATCCAGTTCATAGAGATGTATTCCCGTATAAGGTGACCTAGTGCAAAAAACTGATCCTGACTCGTAGACTCAGGAAAGGTCTTTCCATACATCATTTCAAGCTTCTTCAGAAACATTTCTTTAAATTCAATTGGATCAGAAAACATGGCTTTCACTCCTTGATACCAGGTCAGCATACAGCTGATTATACTTAAAGGCCGATTGGGCCCAACTATAATCCTTATTCATTGCAGTGCGCACAATTTGATTCCATGTCTCCCGATCTTCGCTGTAATACGATAGAGCTCTTCGATAGGTGTAGAGCATATCATGAGCATTAAAGTTTTTAAACGAAAAACCGTTCCCTGTCTTCGTTTCTTCATTATAAGATTCAACCGTATCGTTCAATCCACCGGTTTCCCGAACAAGGGGAAGGGCTCCATATCTCATGGCAATCAATTGACCCAGTCCGCACGGTTCGAATTTAGAAGGCATCAGGAATATATCACTGGCAGAATAGATCTTCTTCGCAAGGTCCTCATTAAAGCCGATTTGTACCCTGACCTTATCAGGATATGTCCATTCCATCTCCCTGAAAAATTGTTCAAACTCCCAATCCCCAGTACCCAGGAGGACAAATTGGACGTCTTCCTGAAGCATTTCATGAAAGACTCCTCTTACCAGTTCCAGCCCTTTCTGATTCGTCAGCCTTGAAATGATGGAAACAAGGGGGATATCTTCATTCTCTTCTAATCCCAGACTCTTTTGCAGGTGGAGCTTCGCTTTCTTCTTTCCAAGGAGATTGCCGCTGAAGTAAGGAAACTCTCCTTCATCAGGATTGTACACTTCATCATCAATACCGTTCAGGATACCGATCAATTGACCGTATCGCTGACCAAGGATATTGTGAAGCTTTTCTCCATAGTAAGGTGTCAGGATTTCCTCCTTGTATGTAGGACTCACCGTCGTTACAATATCCGCGGAAATCAAAGCGCCCTTCATGAAATTGATGTTCCCATAGAACTCCAGGTATTCATGATGAAAATATTTATCATGGATGCCTAATAGGTCCGTCATCACCTGCTTAGGATAAATCCCCTGAAATTGAAGGTTATGAATGGTGAATATGCTCCGGATAAAGGAATAGCCTGGCCTCTCCTGGTATTCGGTTCTTAATAGGAAGGGAATCATTCCCGTATGCCAGTCATGACAATGGATCACATCCGGGTAGAAATCAAGGACAGCAATGCTTTCCAATACGGCTCTAGTAAAATAGGCAAACCGCTCACCATCATCGAAGTAGCCATATAGCCGGTCACGTTTGAAATAGTATTCATTATCGATAAAATAATAGGTTACCCCATTTTCACTGTACTCTTCAATTCCACAATACTGATTCCGCCAGCCGACTGACACGAAAAACTCTTTCTTTCTCTTCATCTTCGAACGAAATTCAAGAGGAATTCCACCGTATTTAGGCAGAATCACCCTGACATCCGTTCCTAAGCTTCTTAATTCCTTGGGCAATGCCCCCGCCACATCAGCCAGTCCTCCTGACTTAATGAATGGGACACACTCAGATACTACAAATAAGACCTTCACGAATTCATCAGCGCTCCTTGAATCATCCCTTTGCGAATGACGATTGGATTGTTTGGATCTCCGATAAGCTTAACGCCATCCTCGACTCTCACGTCTTTATCCAAGATCACGTTCTCTAGTACACAGTTATCCCCAATTTGACTCTTCTGCATAATGATGCTGTTGGAAATCGATGAATTTTTTCCAACCTTGACCGCTCTGAACATCGTAGAATTGTTCACTTTCCCTTCGATATAGCACCCATTGGCGATAATGCTGTTCTTAACACTTGCAGCGGACGTGTAACGTGTAGGAGGCTCATCCTTCACCTTTGTGTAGATCGGCATATCCTTTTTAAACAACTGCTTCCAATAAGACAGATTCATGAGTTTCATGCTGGCATCATAGTATTCCTCTATACAGTCAATCGTTTGAACAAATCCTTCATGCTCATATCCACACACCTTGAAGCCGCTATCCATATCTTCCACAACGTCCTTCATGCACGTATAACCTGTATCACGACGTTTCTCAATCAATTCAATGAGAGTAGACGTTTTGACCAGATACATATCCATGGAATTCCCGTTATGGCGCAATTCCGTTATATCGCAGCCTATCCGGATATGGCGTTCGAGAACCGGCTGATAGGCAATATTACATAAGGTGAAACAATTACTGATCAAAGCATACTCCTGTGTGCTTCGGTAAAAGTAGTCCAGGTGATGGGCAAAGTGATTAAATGAACCGACTCCTTCTTCATTTGCCTCAAGACCAGGTGCCGGGAAGAAGAACAACCCGTCACGTTTCCTGTTCAGATCCCAGTTCTTCCCTGACCCGAGATGGTCCATCAGGGAACGGTATTGAAACTTAGGGAAGATCGCTACAGAACCAATATCGGAATTTACCATATTGGAAAGGACAAAATCTATCAGCCGGTATCTCCCCGCGATTGGAAGGGCAGCCAAGGAACGATGTAACAGTAGATCTTCCAATGAATCATAGTAACTAGTAGCGTCAATAACACCAAGCATTTTATTTTTCAAAACACTTCCTCCTCTTATGTTGTAATATGGCCTTTAACCGTTATACTCTTTCTTGCTCAAGTAGTGTTTCAATGAATGATTCCGTGACAAGAATGATTTCATCAGATCCTTCTTCCGGCATAATGCAAAGTCCGCTCGGAACTTCTACATTCGATGGTACGATCGCCTGCTCGATATAGGCGTTTTCCCCAATGACCGCATCAGGCATGATCACTGACCTGCTGACATATGCTCCCATTTTCACTGTTGTTCCCTGAAAGAGAACTGATTTACGGATGGTACCTTCGATCGTACAGCCTTCATTCACGAGGGAACCCTCTACAAGGGCTTCTTCAGAAATATATTGCGGAGGCTCATTAGGATTCACCGAATACACTCTCCAGTCATAATCAAACAAGTTCAGTTCATTTTCCTCGTCAATCAGGTCCATATTGGCTTCCCACAGACTCTTTACCGTTCCGACATCCTTCCAATATCCTTTAAACGGATAGGCCATCAGCTTTTTCTTCTCATCAAGCAGTAAAGGGATGACATCTTTCCCGAAATCGTGGCTGGAATCAGGATTACGTTCATCCATCTCCAAGTAATCTTTCAGCACGGAATAATTGAAGATATAGATTCCCATGGAAGCAAGATTACTCTTAGGGAAAGCCGGCTTTTCCTCGAACTCTGTAACCCTCATTTCTTCGTTCGTGTTCATCAGACCGAACCTGCTTGCCTCATCCCATCCTACTTCTATGACGGAAATCGAGACATCCGCTTTCTTTTCGATATGATAATCAAGCATTTTGCTGTAATCCATTTTGTAAATGTGATCTCCAGATAGAATCAGTACATATTCAGGATCGTATTGCTCCAGGTAATTCATATTTTGATAGATGGCACTTGCCGTTCCTGTATACCATCGCATTTCAGATGATTCCGCATAAGGAGGCAATACGGTCACTCCGCCATTCTTCCGGTCAAGATCCCAGGCACTCCCGATTCCGATATAAGAATTCAATAACAATGGTTGATACTGTGTCAGGACACCCACTGTATCGATTCCTGAGTTTGTACAATTGCTTAGTGTAAAATCAATAATCCGGTACTTTCCTCCAAACGGAACGGCCGGTTTCGCCAGATTCTTCGTCAATGAGCTTAATCGGCTCCCTTTTCCACCTGCTAATAACATGGCTACACATCTACCTTTTGCCATCTCTTCCTCTCCCCTTTCAATCTCTCGGTTTTAAATAAACGGCTGCGTATGGTGGAATCGTCATTTCCACATATCCATCTCTTCCGTGGTACGGCTCACTGTGAACTTTAAGAGGAATAGGATTCACCTGGTGTGAGCCCCCAAATCGAGTATCATCGCTATTCCAAATCTCTTCATAAGCTGTAACCCTGTTCACACCCACCTTATACTGGTGATACACATGAGGGCTGAAATTACAGATCACTATCAGATGATCACCCTTCTCTATCCCATTTCTGACAAAAGAGAAGATCTGCTGCTCATGATTATTCACATCCACCCATTCAAATCCCTCTGAGCGATGATCCATTTGGAATAATGGTTCAGCACCTTTATATAAATGCATCAGTTCTTTAAAATATGTGTTGAATTTGTGATGAAATTCGTAATCTACTAAATGCCAATCTAATTCTTCTAAATCCTTCCACTCAGAAAACGGGGCGAGTTCACTTCCCATAAAAAGGAGCTTCTTCCCCGGGTGAGCTATCATGTAGCTCAGGAGCAGCCGGTATTGAGCGAATTTCTGCCAGTAATCACCAGGCATTTTATTCAATAATGATTTCTTCCCATGCACCACCTCATCATGGGAAAAGGGAAGCACATAATTCTCTGAATATGCATATAACAACGAGAATGTAATGAGAGAATGTACATGACTTCTTTCAGACGTATCTGTTTCCATATATTTAAGGACGTCGTTCATCCATCCCATATTCCACTTATAATTAAAGCCAAGTCCTCCATAATGGACAGGGGAGGTAACCTGAGGCCAGTCTGTAGAATCCTCTGCAATCATGAGAATGGAAGAATCATACTCGAACACTGCCTTATTCAAGTTTTTCAAAAATTGTATGGCTCCTTCATTGGGAGCAAGCTCTCCCTGGTTAGCCCAGTAAATGATATTCGCCACCGCATCAATACGGAAGCCGTCAATATGATAGTAATCCATCCAGAAACGGGCATTCGAAATCAGGAAGCTTCTCACTTCACCTTTGCCTAAATCAAAATTTGCCGTCCCCCACGTATAATTCTCCCGGTCCCGTTCCATTTCATATTCATACGCAAACGAGCCGTCAAATTCATATAAACCATGAGCGTCTTTACAAAAATGACCTGGTACCCAATCCAGTATCACACCTATATTATGTAAATGACATTCATTCACGAACGCCATCAAATCATGAGGTGAACCGTAGCGGCTGGTTGGGGAATAATACCCTGTACCCTGATATCCCCATGAGCGATCAAACGGATGCTCCGTGAGTGGAAGAAGCTCTATATGTGTAAATCCTTGCTCTTTCACATGGGGAATTAGCTGCTGTGCTAATTCTTTATAAGAAAGGAACTTCCCTGCTTTCTTTTTCCATGTACCTAAATGCACTTCATAAATTGCCATCGGCTTGTCATAGACCGTCGAACTTGCTCTCTCCTTCAGCCATTGTCCATCCTCCCAGGAGAATCCCTGCAGCTCATATACGACGCTAGCAGTATTTGGACGTTTCTCAGAAGCAAAACCGTACGGATCCGCCTTCAATTTCTTCGAGCCTGATGGAGTCGTGATTTCATACTTGTACGTTTCTCCCGATAGATCCCCTTCAATGCGTATGGCCCATAGGCCTTCGTCATTCAACCTCGTAAGATCATAGCCTGCACTCTTCCAATGATTAAAAGAACCAACCAAAGAAACATGTCTTGCTTTCGGTGCCCAAACGCAAAATTCTGTACAGGTCCCTGTGGAATCCCTTCTCACATGTGAACCCATAAACTGATAGGCCTGCTGTAAATTCCCTTCATGAAACAAAAAAACATCATAATCTGATATGGTCATTGCGTTCATCATCTCACCTACTTTTTTTCGATCTACTAACTACATTTCTTTCAACTTCACTAAAATCCTCTTTATTATCGTCCCTCTATTCCGACAATTTCCTACACATTCATATTTAACTTTTGGCGATATGGGATTTTTTTCTAAATGATAAGGTTTACATTGGTAAATCATAGGGGATTTCTTACGAATTTTTAGGGGATTATGTCGAAAGTTCTTTGGGTCCAGAAACGGAAAATTTGTAGAAAAAGAGAAGGATTACAGTATTTTGTAAGGGTGAACAAGATAGGACAGGACGGATGACCGTGTCGAATAAAAGGAGATGGTTCGTGAAGGAGTGGAGAGCACTATTTGATCCGAACAAGCATCAAAGGCTTTAAGAGAGGAAAAAGGGCAAGTCATCTTATCGTTTAAACAGGAGACCAAGACGGACCAAAAAGCAAAATCAGGATAATAATAGAGGAGGGGGTTATTTCAGAAAGCAATAAAAAAAGACTATCAGGATTGATAGTCTTTTTAGTATGACCCATACGGGATTCGAACCCGTGTTACCGCCGTGAAAGGGCGGTGTCTTAACCGCTTGACCAATGGGCCGTAATGGCGGAGAAGGAGGGATTTGAACCCTCGCGCCGGTTGCCCGACCTACACCCTTAGCAGGGGCGCCTCTTCAGCCACTTGAGTACTTCCCCGTATTTGGCTCCGCAGGCAAGATTCGAACTTGCGACCGATCGGTTAACAGCCGATAGCTCTACCACTGAGCTACTGCGGAATAATGAAATGGTGGGCCTAAGTGGACTCGAACCACCGACCTCACGCTTATCAGGCGTGCGCTCTAACCAGCTGAGCTATAGGCCCATAAATAATTGGAGCGGGTGAAGGGAATCGAACCCTCATCATCAGCTTGGAAGGCTGAGGTTTTACCACTAAACTACACCCGCGCTTCAAGATGGAATATGGGGCGACTGATGGGAATCGAACCCACGAATGCCTGAACCACAATCAGGTGCGTTAACCACTTCGCCACAATCGCCATATTCATTTAAAGTAAAAATGGTGGCTCAGGACGGAATCGAACCGCCGACACATGGATTTTCAGTCCATTGCTCTACCAACTGAGCTACTGAGCCTTACTTGGATCATGGATTTAATTAAGATTCCAATCTCTTTCCAAAGAGAAAATGGCGGTCCGGACGGGACTCGAACCCGCGACCTCCTGCGTGACAGGCAGGCATTCTAACCAACTGAACTACCGGACCAAAGTTTTTTGCGCCAGCAAAATAACTGTCATTACTCTGCGCCAGCAAAATAACTGTCATTACCTTGCGACAGCAAGATAACTGTCATTCCATGTGTGACTCATCAAAGAATATCCTATCCTGAGTCAAAAATGGTATTGCGGGGACAGGATTTGAACCTGCGACCTTCGGGTTATGAGCCCGACGAGCTACCGAACTGCTCCACCCCGCGACGATATAGAATATAGAAAATATGGAGGAGGAAGGGGGATTCGAACCCCCGCGGGCTGTTACACCCCTGTCGGTTTTCAAGACCGATCCCTTCAGCCGGACTTGGGTATTCCTCCGTAATAAAAATAGTTCTTGGTGGACCTTGTAGGACTCGAACCTACGACCGGACGGTTATGAGCCGTCTGCTCTAACCAACTGAGCTAAAGGTCCCTAATGGTAGCGGCGGAGGGGATCGAACCCCCGACCTCACGGGTATGAACCGTACGCTCTAGCCAGCTGAGCTACACCGCCAGGAAATCTTAGTACATGATAGATCCTTTTGCTAATGAATCATGCTTTATTAAAATTGGTGGAGCCTAGCGGGATCGAACCGCTGACCTCCTGCGTGCAAAGCAGGCGCTCTCCCAGCTGAGCTAAGGCCCCAAAGAAGTGGTCGGGAAGACAGGATTTGAACCTGCGACCCCTTGGTCCCAAACCAAGTGCTCTACCAAGCTGAGCTACTTCCCGATTATATGGCGCGCCCGAGAGGAGTCGAACCCCTAACCTTTTGATCCGTAGTCAAACGCTCTATCCAATTGAGCTACGGGCGCTAAATGAATGTATTATGGACAGTTTTAACGCTGTCGTATCCTATTTTGCTTACGCAAGACAAGGAAAGATATTTTGCTTACGCAAAAATCTTTGGTGCCGAGGACCGGAATCGAACCGGTACGGTAGTCACCTACCGCAGGATTTTAAGTCCTGTGCGTCTGCCAGTTCCGCCACCCCGGCTAGTCTGGAGCGGAAGACGGGATTCGAACCCGCGACCCCCACCTTGGCAAGGTGGTGTTCTACCACTGAACTACTTCCGCAAACTGAATGGTGCGGGTGAAGGGACTTGAACCCCCACGCCTTGCGGCGCCAGATCCTAAGTCTGGTGCGTCTGCCAATTCCGCCACACCCGCATATAATAGATTTTGCATTGGCAAAAATCTATGGTGAGCCATGAAGGACTCGAACCTTCGACCCTCTGATTAAAAGTCAGATGCTCTACCAACTGAGCTAATGGCTCATCTGAAATGATGATAAACAAATACCAAATGGTGCCGGCAAGAGGACTTGAACCCCCAACCTACTGATTACAAGTCAGTTGCTCTACCAGTTGAGCTACACCGGCATATTCGCCTTCAGATGAAGTCTTAATGGAAGCTTACTTCACAGAAGCAGTGTAAGGAAAGATGTTTTGCTTACGCAAAAATCTATGGTGGAGGATGACGGGATCGAACCGCCGACCCTCTGCTTGTAAGGCAGATGCTCTCCCAGCTGAGCTAATCCTCCAAATATAAAGCCTGGCGACGTCCTACTCTCACAGGGGGAGATCCCCCAACTACCATCGGCGCTGAAGAGCTTAACTTCCGTGTTCGGCATGGGAACGGGTGTGACCTCTTCGCCATTGTCACCAGACAAATTCTCGTCTCTTTTTAAAGGACAAGTTCTATTATATCGCGTTGATATAAATTTTCAAGGTTTTTTTTATATTTTTATATAAAATTTATTCCCTGAAAACTAGATAAAGAATTGATGTCAAGAAAGCCGAATATCGACCAGTTGTTCATTTAAATCAATGACTCTTTGTGGTTAAGTCCTCGATCGATTAGTATCAGTCAACTCCACATGTCGCCATGCTTCCATCTCTGACCTATCTACCTAGTCATCTTCTAGGGATCTTACTCACTTACGTGATGGGAAATCTCATCTCGAGGGGGGCTTCATGCTTAGATGCTTTCAGCACTTATCCCTTCCGCACATAGCTACCCAGCGATGCCTTTGGCAAGACAACTGGTACACCAGCGGTGCGTCCATCCCGGTCCTCTCGTACTAAGGACAGCTCCTCTCAAATTTCCTGCGCCCACGACGGATAGGGACCGAACTGTCTCACGACGTTCTGAACCCAGCTCGCGTACCGCTTTAATGGGCGAACAGCCCAACCCTTGGGACCGACTACAGCCCCAGGATGCGATGAGCCGACATCGAGGTGCCAAACCTCCCCGTCGATGTGGACTCTTGGGGAGATAAGCCTGTTATCCCCGGGGTAGCTTTTATCCGTTGAGCGATGGCCCTTCCATGCGGAACCACCGGATCACTAAGCCCGACTTTCGTCCCTGCTCGACTTGTAGGTCTCGCAGTCAAGCTCCCTTGTGCCTTTACACTCTGCGAATGATTTCCAACCATTCTGAGGGAACCTTTGGGCGCCTCCGTTACTCTTTAGGAGGCGACCGCCCCAGTCAAACTGCCCACCTACACACTGTCTCCCACCCCGATAAGGGGCGCGGGTTAGAATTTCAATACAGCCAGGGTAGTATCCCACCGATGCCTCCACCGAAGCTGGCGCTCCGGCTTCCAAGGCTCCTACCTATCCTGTACAAGCTGTACCAAAATTCAATATCAGGCTACAGTAAAGCTCCACGGGGTCTTTCCGTCCTGTCGCGGGTAACCTGCATCTTCACAGGTACTATAATTTCACCGAGTCTCTCGTTGAGACAGTGCCCAGATCGTTACGCCTTTCGTGCGGGTCGGAACTTACCCGACAAGGAATTTCGCTACCTTAGGACCGTTATAGTTACGGCCGCCGTTTACTGGGGCTTCGATTCGCACCTTCGCTTGCGCTAAGCACTCCTCTTAACCTTCCAGCACCGGGCAGGCGTCAGCCCCTATACTTCGCCTTACGGCTTCGCAGAGACCTGTGTTTTTGCTAAACAGTCGCCTGGGCCTATTCACTGCGGCTCTCTCGGGCTTGCACCTACCAGAGCACCCCTTCTCCCGAAGTTACGGGGTCATTTTGCCGAGTTCCTTAACGAGAGTTCTCTCGCTCACCTTAGGATTCTCTCCTCGCCTACCTGTGTCGGTTTGCGGTACGGGCACCTTTTTCCTCGCTAGAGGCTTTTCTTGGCAGTGTGGAATCAGGAACTTCGCTACTATAATTCGCTCGCTATCACAGCTCAGCCTTTACGATGATGGGATTTGCCTCATCATCAGCCTAACTGCTTAGACGCACATATCCAGCAGTGCGCTTACCCTATCCTCCTGCGTCCCCCCATTGCTCAAACGGAAAAGAGGTGGTACAGGAATATCAACCTGTTGTCCATCGTCTACGCCTATCGGCCTCGACTTAGGTCCCGACTAACCCTGAGCGGACGAGCCTTCCTCAGGAAACCTTAGGCATTCGGTGGATGGGATTCTCACCCATCTTTCGCTACTCATACCGGCATTCTCACTTCTAAGCACTCCACCAGTCCTTACGGTCTAGCTTCGCAGTCCTTAGAACGCTCTCCTACCACTGACACCTAGAGGTGTCAATCCACAGCTTCGGTGATACGTTTAGCCCCGGTACATTTTCGGCGCAGAGTCACTCGACCAGTGAGCTATTACGCACTCTTTAAATGGTGGCTGCTTCTAAGCCAACATCCTGGTTGTCTAAGCAACTCCACATCCTTTTCCACTTAACGTATACTTTGGGACCTTAGCTGGTGGTCTGGGCTGTTTCCCTTTCGACTACGGATCTTATCACTCGCAGTCTGACTCCCATGGATAAGTCTTTGGCATTCGGAGTTTGTCTGAATTCGGTAACCCGATGAGGGCCCCTAGTCCAAACAGTGCTCTACCTCCAAGACTCTTACACATGAGGCTAGCCCTAAAGCTATTTCGGAGAGAACCAGCTATCTCCAAGTTCGATTGGAATTTCTCCGCTACCCACACCTCATCCCCGCACTTTTCAACGTGCGTGGGTTCGACCTCCATTCAGTGTTACCTGAACTTCATCCTGGACATGGGTAGATCACCTGGTTTCGGGTCTACGACCACATACTCATTCGCCCTGTTCAGACTCGCTTTCGCTGCGGCTCCGTCTTATCAACTTAACCTTGCATGGGATCGTAACTCGCCGGTTCATTCTACAAAAGGCACGCCATCACCCGTTAACGGGCTCTGACTACTTGTAGGCACACGGTTTCAGGTTCTATTTCACTCCCCTTCCGGGGTGCTTTTCACCTTTCCCTCACGGTACTGGTTCACTATCGGTCACTAGGTAGTATTTAGCCTTGGGAGATGGTCCTCCCAGCTTCCGACGGGATTTCACGTGTCCCGCCGTACTCAGGATCCACTCAAGAGGGAATGAAGTTTCAACTACAGGGTTGTTACCTTCTTTGACGAGCCTTTCCAGACTTCTTCGTCTACTCCATTCCTTTGTAACTCCGTATAGAGTGTCCTACAACCCCAAGAGGCAAGCCTCTTGGTTTGGGCTATATCCCGTTTCGCTCGCCGCTACTCAGGGAATCGCAATTGCTTTCTCTTCCTCCAGGTACTTAGATGTTTCAGTTCCCTGGGTCTGCCTTCCATACTCTATGTATTCAAGTAAGGATATTGTTCCATTACGAACAATGGGTTCCCCCATTCGGAAATCTCTGGATCAAAGCTCACTTACAGCTCCCCAAAGCATATCGGTGTTAGTCCCGTCCTTCGTCGGCTCCTAGTGCCAAGGCATCCACCGTGCGCCCTTCATAACTTAACCGAATTGGTTGTTACATCAGGTTTAAAACCTAAAATGGCGATACTCGGTAATTTCTTGACTATCAATTTATCTTTATCTAGTTTTCAAAGAACAAACACGCATGTCTCGAAAGAGACAATATGGTTGGATCGTTTGCTTGCGCAAACATCCCTGATGGATGGTTATTTTGCTGTCGCAAAAAACCTGATTAAACCATCAAAACTGAACAAAACTTCGACTGTCAAACGTTTGTAAATCTTCCTTAGAAAGGAGGTGATCCAGCCGCACCTTCCGATACGGCTACCTTGTTACGACTTCACCCCAATCATCTGTCCCACCTTAGGCGGCTGGCTCCAAAAGGTTACCTCACCGACTTCGGGTGTTACAAACTCTCGTGGTGTGACGGGCGGTGTGTACAAGGCCCGGGAACGTATTCACCGCGGCATGCTGATCCGCGATTACTAGCGATTCCAGCTTCATGCAGGCGAGTTGCGACCTGCAATCCGCAATCCGAACTGAGAACGGTTTTATGGGATTGGCTAAACCTCGCGGTCTTGCTGCCCTTTGTACCGTCCATTGTAGCACGTGTGTAGCCCAGGTCATAAGGGGCATGATGATTTGACGTCATCCCCACCTTCCTCCGGTTTGTCACCGGCAGTCATCTTAGAGTGCCCAACTGAATGCTGGCAACTAAGATCAAGGGTTGCGCTCGTTGCGGGACTTAACCCAACATCTCACGACACGAGCTGACGACAACCATGCACCACCTGTCACTCTGTCCCCCGAAGGGGAAAGCCCTATCTCTAGGGTTGTCAGAGGATGTCAAGACCCTGGTAAGGTTCTTCGCGTTGCTTCGAATTAAACCACATGCTCCACCGCTTGTGCGGGCCCCCGTCAATTCCTTTGAGTTTCAGTCTTGCGACCGTACTCCCCAGGCGGAGTGCTTAATGCGTTAGCTGCAGCACTAAGGGGCGGAAACCCCCCTAACACTTAGCACTCATCGTTTACGGCGTGGACTACCAGGGTATCTAATCCTGTTTGCTCCCCACGCTTTCGCGCCTCAGTGTCAGTTACAGACCAGAAAGTCGCCTTCGCCACTGGTGTTCCTCCAAATATCTACGCATTTCACCGCTACACTTGGAATTCCACTTTCCTCTTCTGCACTCAAGTTCCCCAGTTTCCAATGACCCTCCACGGTTGAGCCGTGGGCTTTCACATCAGACTTAAGAAACCACCTGCGCGCGCTTTACGCCCAATAATTCCGGACAACGCTTGCCACCTACGTATTACCGCGGCTGCTGGCACGTAGTTAGCCGTGGCTTTCTGGTTAGGTACCGTCAAGGTACCGCCCTATTCGAACGGTACTTGTTCTTCCCTAACAACAGAGTTTTACGATCCGAAAACCTTCATCACTCACGCGGCGTTGCTCCGTCAGACTTTCGTCCATTGCGGAAGATTCCCTACTGTCGCCCCCTCCCGTAGGAGTCTGGGCCGTGTCTCAGTCCCAGTGTGGCCGATCACCCTCTCAGGTCGGCTACGCATCGTCGCCTTGGTGAGCCGTTACCTCACCAACTAGCTAATGCGCCGCGGGTCCATCTGTAAGTGGTAGCTAAAAGCCACCTTTCAACATTTCCTCATGCGAGGAAATGAGTTAGCCGGTATTAGCCCCGGTTTCCCGGAGTTATCCCAGTCTTACAGGCAGGTTACCCACGTGTTACTCACCCGTCCGCCGCTGACTGATGGGAGCAAGCTCCCACCAGTCCGCTCGACTTGCATGTATTAGGCACGCCGCCAGCGTTCGTCCTGAGCCAGGATCAAACTCTCCGATAAAAGTTTGAATAGCTCTTAAAATAAATCTAGAATTAACGTTGACGTATTGTCTTGTTTTGTTCAGTTTTCAAGGTTCAATGGTTGTCCACTTCTTTCGGAAGCGACCTTATTAATTTAACACATTCCCAATCATCACGTCAACAACTTTTTTATTTTCTTTTTCCGAAAATGTTGTTTGCTGCATCAGCGACGTTTATTAATATAACACGCGGTTAATGCTATTGCAATAAGATTTTTAGGAAATCTTTAAAAACTTATTCAATTACTTCTTTGTTCTGACCGGCTATAAGAATCCATATATATATTATTACTACGCATTGAAGAAAGGAGTTTCATCAATCATGCTTACTGACGCGGCATTATCTCTATCATTCATCATGGCTGTGTATCTTTTTGCGTACTCTTATGTACAAGCTCTGAATATATGCGAAAGTACTACGCCCGTAAGAGGGTTGACTTTCATCTTCTCAGTTAACATGGCATTTGTATTCTCAGGTTTTACATACGTGTTTTCTTAATAGAAGCCTCCGAACTGAATGAAAAGCAGAAAGAGGGTAAAGGAGCGAAACGGACGCCTCCTTTACCCCTTTTTCATTTCAGCTTCAGGAGCAACCCTTCTTCCGGATGTGTTTCCCTGCCTATCTTCAGCACCTCTTCCTTTATAAGGGAAGGCTTAAAGGCATAGTAAAAATGTTTCGATGGATTCTCCTTTAACACCCAGATCCACATGGAGAATAGCCCTTGTTTCTTGAGCTCATGAACGGCAATTGCAAAAAGCTTCTTACCAATGCCTTTTCCTTGATATTCTTTTAGAAGATAAATGGCGTATAATTCCCCTTCGTATTCTCCTGATCGTTCTTTACCAAAAGAGACAAAACCGACAATTTTACCATCTTCCTCTTCGCATACATACGTATGATGTGATCCGGAAAGGATCCCCCTCCATTTCTGCTCCCTTTCTTCTATTGATAACGACTGAAGATATTCTTCTGAAATGATTCCTTTGTACGTTGTTCTCCAGCTGTGGATGTGTACAAAGGCTATTCCTTCAGCGTCTTGTAATTCTGCCTTTCTAGTATGGAACTTCTCCATTGTGATTCACCCCTTTGACTTGTTGGACCATCTTTTTCACCTTCCTCTCTTCTATTAAGAAGAAGGTGACGCCGATTATAATCACCAGACCCCCAATCACTTGAGTGATCACAACCTTTTCAGCTAACAGCCAGTACGCAAGGATGGAAGCGCCGATCGGTTCAAAAAGAATGGCCATTGAGATGGTAGAAGTGCTTAACCACTTCAGGGACCAATTAAATAACGAATGTCCCAACAAGGTTGGAATGATGGCGAGTAATAAGAAGTAGACCCAATCTTCTTTTGGATAGGGTCCAAACCCTTCAGAACGCAAGACGACATATAGAAATAAAACGACTGTACTGATCACATAAACCAAATACGTATAGGTGATAAGGGATAACCGTTTCCTGATGGTCTGTCCGAACAATAAGTACCCTGTCACAAGAGCACAAGCCGCTAAGGCTAAAATATCACCCCATAACGCGCTTCCACTTATTTTGAAATCACCCCAGCTTATGATGATGCTTCCTCCAACAGCTAAAACAGCAGAGATGATGGCCTTGCCTGTTAATTTTTCCTGAAAGAATAAATAGGCACCAATAAAAGCGAACAGTGGCTGAAGGGTAACCAGTACCGTCGAGCTTGCCACGGACGTATAGTTCAATGATTCAAACCAGAGAATGAAGTGAAAGGCCAGGAAGACCCCCGCTAAAATCGAGAAGGTCCAATCTCTTAGAGTAATAACTTTGAGTTCATTCACATACTTTAAGAAAAATAGCGGGGACATTAAGAGAACGGTGAAGAACAACCGATAAAAGGCCAAGACCCCTGCTGGTGCACTCGATACCTTTACCAGGATGGCAGAGGTTGATACGGAGATGACTCCGATCGCGAGTATAAGATACGGATTAACCTTTGTGTGTGACATAACTGACCTCCTTAATTGTATTCGTTGCTCCTATTTTATAATCAGCAGGGTTGAATTACTACATGAATTTACAGAGATGCATATCGTACTGGAGGGGGCTTGATGGAACTATTAGATACGACATTCATGATAAAACTCGGTATATCTACGGTGTTAGGGTTAATCATCGGGCTTGAGAGAGAATTAAAACGAAAGCCTGTGGGTTTGAAGACGTCTCTCGTTATTTGTATCGTCAGCTGTTTATTAACGATTGTCTCGATTGAGTCAGCTTATATTTCAGAGGGATCAGATAAGGTAAACATAACGATGGATCCTTTGCGACTGGCAGCCCAAATTGTTTCTGGGATTGGCTTTTTAGGGGCGGGTGTCATCTTACGTAGAGGGAACGACAGCATTTCCGGGTTGACCACAGCTGCTATGATATGGGGGGCAGCAGGGATCGGGATTGCTGTTGGAGCGGGGTTTTACATGGAAGCTGCCGCAGGTGTCCTCCTCTTGATTGTATCTGTAGAAGTGGTACCGGTCATCATTACCTATCTGGGTCCGAAACGGTTGCGGGAAAAAGAACTTTCCCTTCGTGCTACGATTGTGGAAAAACAGGAGATCCAATCGATCATCGAAAGAATTAAAGAGGAAGAAATCTCAATAGAAAATATACGGATAAAAGATTTAAAAAATGGGAAGCACCTGTTGGAATTAAAGATCATTGTAGATTTCAGGAAAAAGACGGTGGACCTTTATTATATCATTTCAGAAATTGACGGGATAAAAGATGTAGAGATAGAAAGCCTTTAGAAGGTAGAGGAATGAGGATGGGCTACACCAACAAGAGTACGCAAACCTGCGGTGTGATTTTTCCGTTTTTCCACACCAACGAGTCCAATTACCAGGACTATTAACATCGTAACCTTTTTTGGATCAAACAGAAAGTCCATGATCTCTTCCATTCTATTAGAGCTTTAAAACACGTTTACCGATAAAAGAACCAGGCAGTCAATGCCTGGTTCTTAGTGGATCATTTAACTGTTTTGTTGGATTTGACTCCATATGGATATGCCCCTGTCGAATGTTTATCCATTTTCTCCTGTTACATACAACAGGATATTCAGCTGTTGAATCCCAACGCTTGTTTACCCGTCAATCCCCCTTTCAACCGTTGACCTTCCACATACCCGACAACAAAAAAGCAAGCTCCCTCTCACCTCTAGCGGTGGATGGAGCTTGCTTAAATGGCTTTATTTTATTCCTGGGTTTCTTCCTGTGAAGCTTCAGGGTTATCTGAGCTTTTTGGATTCGGGTTATTATATTGATAGTCTGAACGATCTATCGGTTTGTACCCTTCAGGTTTATAGAAACGGAGTAAATCTTCATAAACCACTTTATCGGAAAGCTCTAAACGTTTGTTTGCTTCCTTAGCTGCTTCTTCACATGCTGTGCTTCCTTCTTCTACAGGTTGACCTGTTTCGTTATCGTAGCAGACACCTTTAATTTCAGAGTACTTATCCGTAATGACATCACCATTACGGAACGGTACGATCTGCTTGCGCTCTTCAGAAAGCAGGTCCTGACCAAAGCTTAAATAATCTTTTGTCTTTACTCCTAGAAGGTGCATGATCGTAGGGCGCAGATCAATCTGTCCGCCATACGTATGGTTAACCCCACCTTCTGCACCGGAGTTAAGGATCAACAATGGCACACGTTGAAGCTGAGCACTTTCAAAGTTATCCACTTCTTTACCCAATACCTCGGACATCGCCTTATTATGGTTATCAGAAATTCCATAATGATCACCATAAAGAACGATCATCGTATTGTCATATAAACCTTTTTCTTTTAAATCATTCACAAAGTCTTCCAGTACTTGATCCATGTAATGAGACGTCTGGAAATAGCGGTCCACTACACCGTTTCCTGTTTCACCCTGAGGGAAATTGGCATCTTCCTCATGGCGATCAAACGGGAAGTGATTGGATAACGTAATGAATTTAGTATAGAACGGTTGTTTTAAGCTTTCCAGCATCGGAATTGAATCTTCAAAGAACGGCTTATCCTTTAATCCATACGGAAGCTGCTCCTCCGGATTACTCATATCATAATACGTAGCATCAAAGAATTCGTCGTACCCCATTGAACGGTACATCTCGGAACGGTTCCAGAATGTTTTGTAGTTACCGTGGAATACCGCTGACGTATATCCTTCTCCCTTCAGAATCGAAGGAGCTGATTGATACGTGTTGTTGGCATGCGTCATGAATACAGCCCCTTGAGGAAGAGGGAATAACGAGTTTTCAATGATAAACTCTGAATCGGATGTCTTCCCCTGACCTGTTTGATGGAAGAAGTTATCAAAGTACATCGCTTCTTTACTATCCACGAGAGAGTTCAAGAATGGTGTCACTTCCTCTCCATTTAACTCCCTGCCAATCATAAATGTCTGCAGTGATTCCATGGAGATGTAGATCACGTTTTTCCCTTTTGCTTTACCAAAGTATTCAGGGTTTGGGTCTACTTTATTTGCTTTTACGTAATTTTCAACTTCTGCCACTTCATTACTGTCGGCCATAGCACGTTTAGCCGACGTTTTAGAGTTTTGAACAACATCATAGATCGTAAAGTTATGAGTTCCAAGATACTTCACCAGATAGTTACGGTCAAAACTGCGAGTCAATAATTCAGGACGATCAATGTTCGCTAATCCCAGGTTCAACAAGAACACAAGGACAGCAGATGTCATGACTGCTAGAACTGAACGGAAACGCAATTTTTCCTGAGGCTTCACCTTTTTGAAAACCATTAATCCAATGATGATGAATAGATCTAAGAAATAGAAAATGTCGATGGGGCTGATTAATTCAATGGCGCTGCCGCCGAGCCCGTTATTCGTTTTCGCCTGTAAAATAACAGGTACTGTAATGAAATCATTAAAGAATCGGTAGTACACGACGTTCGCATACAGAACAAAGGACATTAACAAATTGATAACGATAAATGCAATATATCTTCCTCTGCCTTTCCAAAATAATGCGAAGGCAAAGAATAACAGAGCGGAACTTAACGGGTTAAAAAATAAAAGAAAATGCTGAAGCGCATTTTGTATCCCCAGGTTAAATTCAGCTACATATACGGCATAAGTCTTAATCCAAAATAGTATAACGACTGTAAAGAAGAACGATAACTTCCCAGTGCGCATATCTTCAAACTGTCTTTTTAAGAAGTTCATGCTTCATCACCTTTTTTAAGTGTATTTATTTGAATCATTTATGAACGGATTTTATTAAGATTATGTTTAGCAAATGTAAATTCATTTGATCAACAACGAGTATTATAACAAAAAAAAATTTCATGTGTATAACATTTTGTTGTAGTTCGTAACAGAAATATTTCACGGAATTTCGACATTCTGTCATCACTCCGCTTCAAGACCTTGTCCTACCAAGGTCTCGCCCACCATTGAAGATGGCATGATCGACCCAGCCACCCCCACACTAGTGGATAAAAATACCGGATATGTTACCAAAATCATTTGTATTGTTTACTCAGAGTTAACATTTTCCCAAAAATCGGTTTACTTAAACGCAATCATAGATTGTAATTTCTCCCAGCTGATACTCATGCCACTATCTCTTTACCCTTTGAAAATCAGAATGTACTGGTGGATCCAATTTCTCACCTTGGGAGCTTCGTGACTGTTTCCACTTTCTCTTATAATAGGATTGACCGCTTGTCGCCTGTACATAGCCTTCAATCATAAAGGAAACCGATACCATTGTTGCCGAAAAAAAGAGAATGGGTGTCAATGGGATCCAGGGTGCCCCGTGAAGGTACCGGAAGGAGTCCCCGATGAGCCCCGACCATTCATAGGTGATGGACCTCGGTGGATCATGGACCAATTGATAGTCTACATCGGTGCCTCCGAGGAATAGGGTCAGTAATCCTAAATGAATAAAGATGATAAGGGTCTGCATGAATTGCTGTCCCAGTATTATGACAAGCTTTTCTTTCACCCCGGGTAAAATATGTTTGAAGATGATCCTCCTTCTTCCCGCCCCAAGTGTCTTTGCACTCAAGATGAATTCCTGCTTATGAAGAAGGGCGACTTCGTTGCTTAAAACAACGGACAAAATCGGTACAATCAGCAAGGACAAGATCATGATCTCAAGGAAGAACCTTTCAACAATGGAATTAGGAAACCCTCCAAAAGGCTCCCAAAGAACCGGCTTCAGTAAATAATAGGCCAGGACCGTCAAGGGAATATAATGAAAGGAATCGATCCAGCCATTGATGTATTTCTTGTACTTGACCAGGTAGGTCCCAAGTATCAAACCGACAGGAAGCGCTAAGATGACACGTAAAAAGGCAATCAACAGTGCTGTTAAAATTGTATACTTGGCTCCAATGAGGATTTTACCTAGCATATCAAGACCCTGGGGATCCGTCCCAAATGGAAAAGCTTTAGTGGGTGAAATGGGTGAGGATTCCACGACAACACCGTCAACTGAAATAAAATACAATCTTCTCACTTCATCCCCCCACACCATGGAGTAAACAAAACTGGATACCAGCATAAGGACAATGAATAGAAAACCAACCAGGAATAATGGATTTTTCCATACGCCTTTCATTCAATTTCCTCCCCTCTATTCGCTGTTTTGGAGAGGACCATTTCTCCCACTGTGTAAAAGAAAAACAAGGGAATGAAGATCGATAGAACAGCGATGGTAAACATCTCCTCCTGCAATGTCGACATCAAAAAGCGGGTGATACCGGCAATATTGAACAGGAGTTCCAACACAAATAAATTGGAGAGCATAAACCAGATGGTCTTCTTGGATTGAAAGAAGACGGAGATAACCGCATTCCTCAATATATGAAAAGTTAAAATCATCCATTTCCCAAGCCCTATCGATTTCGCCAATGTCACATAGTCTTTTTTCTCTTCACTCTCAAATGAAAAAATTGAGATCCTGAACATCTGGACCGTGGGCAGGATCGCCAATACCAGAACAGGGAGAAGGAAAGCACGTTCCGTATCAACAGAGGCAATCTCAAAAAAGAGTATTCCCGTTTTTTTATAGAGGGTCAGGACAAGTAATTGAGTCATCAGGATGACGAGAACATCCGGTATTGATTCGAATACATATAATATGAACTTGATCCGGTTGCGATTTCTTTGTGAGAACAGCATGGTGAGGATTGTCAGAAGTATACTCAAGAAGCCTGCCAGCAGAAAAGCCGAAAACAATAGAAGTAATGAATAGAGAATCGGTTCCCATAGATAAGGAAACAGGTCCCTCTCTTTCTCTCCTCCTATGATGACATATGTTAACTCACCGGGATGAAATAGGGCGTATACGATTCCTTTAATGGATTCCCAATACTCCTGTACCCTCCATTCTCGGTCACCGATACCGGAAAGAAGTACGGGAAATCCGCCAACGAGAATGATCCCTGTGACCGATAGGAAGAATTTAAGTAAGATGCCGCTGACCGTTCTCAATGATATGTCCTCCTGCTGGATAGAATAGTTTAATAGTATCATAGAATGAGTTGATATATACATTTTTTTCCTTTACGTTACATTGCAGGATATGTATGAAAGTAACCCCGTTAAAAAAGGGCAGGGACAAAATTAGAAAAACCCGAACTAATTTAGCTGTCTTAAGACAAATTAGTCCGGGTTAAATGTAGGCTAGACACTTATGTCCAAGCCTCATACATATGAATTCAACTGTTTGTTTTACACTTGGAGATGGACTCCGACCATTCTAGGATATTACACTCTCGAAAGCTTGTTCAAGACAAATTTTTCAACGACTTCCGCAACTCCATCCTCCATATTGGAGGCTGCTACATAGTCTGCTTTTTCTTTTATATCTTGAGGAGCGTTGCCCATGGCGACACCGAGCCCTGCAAATTCGAGCATGGAAAGATCGTTGTAGCTGTCTCCCATGGCAATGACCTCTTCAGCCTGAATTCCCATCGGCTTGATCAAATAATCAAGGCTTGCTCCTTTTGTGACGCCAAGCTGGGTAAACTCAAGGAAGAATGGCTTGGAGCGCATCACACTCAGCTCACCGTCCAACTCGGTTTGAAGTTTTTTCTCCACTTCCATCAATCTGTTTGCCTCTTTTAGCATGAGTGCTTTAACAACGGGCCCCGTCACGGCTTCCTTAAAGCTTGGGACGATATTGACAGGAAGGCCGGTCAGTTCACTTTCAATGGATGCGAATTCACTTGGCTCTTCCACAATGATGGCATCATCAGCATACGTGAGGATCCCTACATCTTCACGTTTACTCAAGTCATATAAGCGATGGACGGTTTCAGCCGAAAGTGCGCGGCTGTATTTCTCTTCATTAGAACGGCAATCTATGATTTTCGAGCCATTGAATGAGAGAATATAGCTTCCATATTGATCCAGTTTTAGTTCTTTTGCGACCCATTGCATCCCATATGTCGGTCGACCAGAGGCGAGAACCACCTTCACTCCGGCATCCTGTGCTTGGAGTAATGCATTTTTTGTACGCGGGGAGATGGTCTGATCATCTCGTAACAATGTATCATCAAGGTCCAATACAATCATTTTGTATGTCATTATGAAAAATCCTTTCAGGAAATCCAATTTTTATTATCTTACTATAACATCTCTTAGAAGTTTTGAAAAAAAAATAGACTACCAGATCGGCAGTCTATTTGCAGTTTACATTATCCAGATCCCATTTTCTAATGGTAAAACCCACCTGATTTGATGCCCCGACACGTACATTATCGTTGGTTGGTGATGGATAGAAGCGTGAAGTGAATGTTTCCTCTCCTCCATTAATGAACACTTCAATGGAAGAAGTATCAACATACATGCGTAATGAGTCCAATCCTTTCACTGCACATTGACGCTTTTCCACTACTCCATCCACATAGCTCTTTCGCTCAAGTGTGACGATTTGTTTCTCTGTGGAATAAACGATTCTTGCTCCATCTCCAATGGAAAGATCGAACCACCCTTTGGAAATAGCCAAATCTTCAATCTCTAGTTCAAACGCTTTTCCGTTCACTCCTTTAAGCTCCCGGGTTTCTTTCTCAAGTTTCACCCGATGTTCAACTGCCTCACCTACCCTGAGTTGGGACAATTCTTCAAGAGGCATCTGGATCAACTTACCGTCCAACAACTTCAGCTCCCGTGGAAGAGTCATCCCATGAAGCCATTTATATTCGATGGTCGGATGAGACTGTTCATCTTGATCCGGCACACTCATCCAGGCAAACAGGATGCGCCGCCCTTTGTCATCCAACGTCGTTTGGGGGGCATAAAAGTCAAATCCACGGTCCAATTCTTCGAAAGCCCCGTGTTCAAACGAACCGGCACGAGAATCAAAGTGTCCGGCAACATATCCTGCCTGATATACATTCTGATAGTTCATACCCGATTCCTCGATTCCCTGGGGCGAGAAAATAAGGATATCCCGGTCCCCCAATTCGAACAGATCAGGGCATTCGAACATATAGCCGAAATCCGCCAGTTCACCTCTTCCACCACCGGCAAGGATCCCGCTATAGGTCCAATTCGTCAGATCCTCAGATTGCATCAAGGCGACAGCTCCCTTTAGATCATTTGTCTGTGCACCTACAACCATGAAATACGTTCCATCCTGCTCCCACACCTTTGGATCCCGGAAGTGGGGGGTGAATCCGTCCGGTAAATGAACGACAGGACCTTTTTTATCAAAATGGATGCTGTCTTCTGAAATGGCTAAACATTGATAGGATTCACGATTTCCTCTTTCATCCTTCACATTCCCCGTATAATAGGCATGGATTTTCCCATCATGCTCAATGGCACTTCCTGAATAACAACCATTTTTCTCAAACCATTCTGATGGAGTGAGGGCTATATCTTCATGGGTCCAGTGGACGAGATCCTTTGAAGAGTAATGCCCCCAGAACTTGGCACCATGACCCGTCTTAAAAGGCATCCATTGATAATACAGATGATAGGTCCCTTTGAAATGTATGAATCCGTTCGGGTCATTCAACAACCCTACCGGCGGCATCAGGTGATAGTACAGGCGGTAGGGATCTTCCTCAACCACACTCGAGTATTTCTCTATTTCTTCATATGCTTCTTTTCTCAGCTGTTCATCTTTTGTCATGTCATTCACCTGCCTTTAGATGGTGGTTGACTTTTTCCAAGGTGGGAAGAGCGGTCATCGCCCCTTTTGTTGAAGCCGCAAGGGCGCCGGATACGGCTGCAAACCGGGCCATTTGGGAAGCTTCTTCGATGGTTAGTGAATCAATACTCCCTTTGTATTCATGAAGAGAATAAAGAATTCCAGATACAAATGCATCTCCAGCCCCCGTTGTATCCACTGCTTTCACCTTCATGGCAGGTACATGCCGATGTTCATCCCCAACATACACATAACTTCCTTCTGCCCCCAATGTGATGATCAAAAAAAGGGATATCATACGGTTTCAGCTTCTCGACACCTGCTTCAATCTCTTGTTCACCTGTGATGAATGCGAGCTCTTCTTCTGAGATTTTCAAGACATCCGCCTCTCGGAGCATACTCTTGATCGTTTCACGTGCATTCTCTTCAGAATCCCATAACCCTAATCGCAGGTTTGGATCATAGGATACCCATAATCCATTTTGTTTGGCTAATTTCACAGCATGCTCCGTCGCTTCTTTAGCTGGAGAACTGATCAGGGAGATCGAACCGAAGTGAAGAAGTTTATGAGAAACGAAATCCTTTTCATCTATTTCCCCCACTTGGAGGAAACGGTCAGCACTTGGATCGATATAAAAATCAAAACTGCGTTCCCCGTCTTCTCCGTTCGTGACAAACACCAACCCAGTCCTCACTTCAGGGGTTAAAAGCATTTGATTCGTTCTTACACCGTAATGTTGCAGGGTCTCCTGCAGGAATCTTCCTAACACATCCTCTCCTACTTTACCGAGGAAGGTAGATTTACCTCCTAATCGGGCGACTCCTACAGCAACATTGGCAGGAGCTCCACCGGGACTTTTTTGATACGTCGTATTCTGTTCATCCAAGGGGATGAAGTCTATCAGGGCTTCACCCAGTGAGATAATGCCTTCTTTCATATCAATTTCCTCCTCAAACAGTCAGTCTCTACAATAAATATAGCAAATCCCTACCGGTCACATGGACTGGTAAGGATCTCTCTTCCTATTTATTTCGCTTCTTCTTTCCAACCAAGTAATAAGGTGGAAATGAAAGCTCCGGATACAGCAATGATAAATCCGATTCCGTAGTTCAGTGGATCCTGGGCAATCGCAAACATAGGAATGCCTGTTAACCCGATTCCATTCGCCATTACTTGAGTGAATACAACATAGGCTCCACCCAGGGCTCCACCAATGGCAGCCCCGATAAATGGACGGCGGTGCTTTAAGTTAACACCGAAGATTGCGGGTTCCGTAATCCCAAGGAAAGCGGATACCGCAGCCGGGACAGCGATTTCTTTTGTTTTCTTGTTTTTGGTTCTAAAGAAGACGGCAAGTGTTGCACCACCTTGGGCGACGTTTGCCATTGCCCATATTGGAAGCAGATAGTTTCCTCCAACGTTGGATAATAATTCCGCCTCTATGGCATGGAAGCTGTGATGAACACCTGTTAATACAATGGTGGAATATAGCCCACCAAAGATCAATCCCGCTATGGGACCAGCTGTATTATAGACTACATCCAGAACCGTCGTGATTCCGTTTCCAAGTACACGTCCTAAAGGACCAACGATCAGCAGTGCAGTAAACCCGGTGAATATGACCGTCAAGAACGGTGTCACTAATAAATCAACAGCATTCGGTACTATTTTTCGTAATCCTTTTTCTATCTTCGCCATTAAGTAAACGGTCAATAAGACAGGAATGACCGTTCCCTGGTACCCAAGCATTTCAACTCCAAAACCGAAGAAATCCAACGTGGAAGGCTCTGCATCCGCAAGTCCCCATGGGTTCAGTAATGCCGGGTGGGTCATGATCCCCCCGATGACGGCACCTAAGTATCCGTTCGCCCCGAACTCCTTCGCTGCACTCATACCGATCAAGATCGGCAGAATGATGAAGGCTGCTGAAGAGAACATGTCGAGCATCACGAATAATCCGCTCTCAGGATCTACCCATTCATATGTCCTCATCAGGCCAAGGAGCCCCATAAGCATACCGGCAAGCGACAATCGCCGGAATGATTGGTACAAATATGTTTGACAGCGTACGGGCAAATCGGGCAAATGGATTCATCTTCCGTTTTGCTGCATCACTATGTGTCTCAGATGTTGGTGACTTTTCTTCATTCATCGCTCCTACAAGAGGACCAAAGTGCTCAAATACTTTATTTACGTTTCCTGTTCCGAAAATGATTTGGAACTGTCCAGAGCTTGAGAAGGCCCCTTTGACTCCATCCAATTCCTCGATGGCTGCCTGATCGATTTGAGTTTCGTCGTCAATCACAAGACGTAGACGAGTGGCACAATGCGTAGCGCTTACAATATTATTTTCTCCTCCCAATAGCGGGACAAGCTGTTCTGCAACTTCACGGTGATTCATCTTGAATTCCTCCTGTACTTTATTCTATCAACAAAAAAAGACCCAGCACCCTTAAGAGAATAGAGGTAGGTCAAAGAGAGACGCTTACCTGTATCGTCTTAAAGGTTCTAGGTCTTGCCTGCATGATCAGTAACAATCCTACTGTATGAAATTGTTGAGTTCATTCTACAATATGAAACCGTTACCGTCAACCATTTACTTTAAGAGGCGCTGGATATGCAGGGCGATATAAGCAACCTCTGAAGGCGGGAAGTCGATGCCATACTCTTCGTGGAGATGCCCGGTGATCTGCTTTGAGCATTCGTAAGCCTTCACGTATTTCATCTGGATAAGCTGAAGCATATCCTCATCGATGGGATCAAACTGATCTCCCTCTTCAATGCGGCTTAAGGCAAACCGTAGATGGGTGATCAATCGTTGATAATTGATGCTTGACTCCTCAACTTCAATAGAGAGAATGGACTCTACATGCTCAACAAAGTCTCTCATAATGGTCGCATGCTTCAACGATTCGCTCATAGATGGGGCATCCATCTTCGCCGTATGGATATGAAGGGCGATGTGAGCGGCCTCATCATAAGGAATATCGATTCCCAGCTTCTTCTTAATCTCTTCCTTCGCCCACAATCCGACTTCATATTCTTTTTTATAAAGCAGCTTGATTTCGTTTAAGAGCTTATTTTGGATCGGAATCCCCTGTTGCAGCCTTTCAAGTGCAAATGAAAGATGATCCGTGAGGGCGATATGGATGTGATCGCTAAGCGGTGCATGCAGATGACCTTCCGCATAGCTGATGATTCTTTCGGCCATTTCAATATGATCTTCCGGCAGGGTAGCCAGGAGCTGTTGAAATTTCTCCGAAGACTGCTCATGAAGGACAAAGATTTTCTCAATTTTGTTCTTAGGAATGACATCGTTCCGCTTTTTTTGAAAAGCGATGCCGCTGCCCATGACGATCTTTTCCTGGGGACCGTCCACAACCACAACGGCATTATTGTTTAAAATTCTAAATATACGCATACTTATCCTCCGTACAAGTCGTTACCCTTATGTTACCACGATTCGTCCCAAAGATAACATAAGAGTGTATCGTCCAATTTTTCTTAAACAGAAGTGGAAATAAATGTTATCATCAAGTCAATAGAAAAGGAGTGAAGTGCATGATACTAAGATTAAGAATTCTCTTCTCGGCAATCGCCATCACACTAGCCATATATGGTTTATTGGCCGAACATCCCCCACGGTTCCTTTACACGGTCATGCTGCTGTCGTTGGGAGGGATGATGTTGATGATGGGAACGGCAGAATTACAGAAAAACCGAATTCCTTCCGCCATCCTCTCATTTGTTTCCGGGGCTTTCATTTGGGTGGTTGGTATATTTATCACATTTTAAGGGTCACATCACAATGTGATATGCTGAAAGAAAAAAAACGAAAGCGGGAATTCCATGATTTCTACATATTTCGAAAAAGTCCAAGAGAAATTACACATTGTCCACAATCAGGAATATGAAAAGATGGTCACCCTCTCCCAAAAGGTCTCCTCCTCTATACAACAAGGTGGGATCATCCAGCTGTTTGGATGCGGCCACTCCCATCTTCTTGGTGAAGAACTATTCTATCGGGCAGGCGGCTTGGTTCCGGTAAATCCGATTCTTATTGAACCACTCATGCTTCACGAAGGAGCTGTACGCTCTTCCCACCTGGAAAGAAAAAAGGATTATGCGGATGAATTTATACATGGACAGGACATTCGGCCACATGACGTCGTGATCGTGATTTCCACTTCTGGAAAAAATCCCGTTCCCATCGATGTAGCACTTCATGCAATGAAAAAAGGGGCCTACGTAGCATCGATCAGTTCCTTTGACTACGTTAGGCGGGAACTGCCACGGCATTCAAGCGGAAGATTTCTTAGTGAAGTGGTCGATCTTGCCATTAACAATCATTCTGAAGTAGGGGATGCATCATTGTCCGATGAAAGAGTAGCTGTTCCGTTCTCTCCTACTTCAACCGTCGTCGGGTCGGCGATTTTGAATGGCGTCATGGCTGGTGCCATCGAACGCATGGTGGAGGATGGATTTGAGCCTCCCATCTTCTTGAGCGGAAACGTGGATGGAGCAGATGATCATAACACAGGGTTAATTGAAAAATATCGTGAAAGGATTCCCCTGTTGACGAAAGGGGTATAGAAAAAGAGCAGGATGCATCCCGCTCTTTTTTACAACCTATCCAGGTTGATCTTAAATTTATATTTATCGGCCCGATAAACGGATCGCACCAATTCAAAAGGTGTTCCGTCTTCGAGAAACGAATCCCGTTGGATGAACAGTACGGGTTCACCGCTCTTCACTTTAAGATATTGAGCATCTGATTCGGATACAATCGTCGCTTCCACCGATTGTGTCGCATGACTGATTTGCATGTTCAGTTCATTCTCAATATAGTGATAAAGGGATCTACTTAATATTTCCTGATTCAACCCAGGCAGAAGCTTCAACGGAATATAACTTGTTTCAAGGGCCATCGGCTCACCATTTGCAAGGCGGATCCGTTTCATGGTGTACACAAGCTCTTCTTCCCCTACCGAAAGAAGTTCTTGGATTTCCTTTCCGACAGGAGAGATTTCGAAATGCAATAATTTATTCCCCGGCTCAAGTCCCCGGCTCTTCATATCTTCACTGAAGCTTGTCAACCCTTGGAGGCTTTGTTCAATTTTGCGGTGAGAGACAAATGTCCCCCGCCCCTTCTCTCTATAAAGTACATTTTTATTCACAAGATTCGTAACGGCCTGTCTCACGGTCATCCTGCTGATTTTAAACGTTTCAGATAACTCCCGCTCAGAAGGCAGGGCATCCCCAGGCTTAAGCTCTTCAGACTGTATTAAATGTTGTAGGTGTTCTTCTAACTGATAATACAAAGGAAGAGGAGAATTTTTATTAACCACGAACGCTTCTCCTTTCGATATAACGGATGTATGTTCTATATTATTATACAAATCTTACGAACGACAGACAATTATCCGTTATATTTATACCACATACGGGAATTTCAAAAAAACCCTTTACCCTTTTACTTTAATTTCCTCAACTCGTCGGCAACGAATTCAACATCTGTCCCTACAATGACTTGAAGGTTTTGATTGCTTATCTTCATCACACCTTTGGCACCGTGAGCCTTTAAGGCTTTCTCATCCACTAATGAGACGTCATTGATCTCTAAGCGCAATCGTGTGGCACAGTGATCAATCACAGCAAGGTTTTCTTTCCCGCCCAGGTCCTTCATAAAATGTGAAGCCATTATATGATATTTACTATTCTCTCCTGAACGTTCATTTTCAGTCACCATCCCTTCTCCATCTTCACGACCTGGCGTTTTCAGATCAAATTTCTTAATCAAGAAAGAGAAGATGATGAAATAAAGAGTTCCATAAAACAGACCTACGCCTACTAACAACAGGGGCTTTTGACCGATGTTGAAGTTAAGGATGTAATCAAATGCGCCTGCTGAGAAACCAAAGCCGTGATGGATTCCCAATACATACGTGAGAATCATTGAACTTGCTGTAAGAAGGGCATGAATTCCATAAAGGACTGGTGATAAGAACATGAAACTGAATTCAATCGGCTCTGTAATCCCTGTCAGGAATGAGGTGAGGGCTAACCCGATCAGCATTCCCGATACATTGGCACGCAAATGCTTTTTGGCAGTTGCAATCATGGCAAGACACGCGGCAGGCAATCCAAACATCATTATCGGAAAAAATCCGGTTTGGAACGTTCCCGCTGTCGGATCCTTCGCGAAGAATCTCGGGATATCCCCTTTCACGATTTCCCCTGGCTGCATCTTTGAATGTTCCAAATTCAAACCACACAAGGGTGTTCAATACGTGATGCAACCCAACAGGAATCAGGAGACGATTCAAGAGGCCGAATACTCCTACTCCCATCGCCCCCGCACTGATGATCCATTCACCTATGGAGTTGATCCCACTCTGAATCGGAGGCCAGACGACCCCAAATACTCCCGCTAATGCAACCATGGACGCAGCCGTTACAATGGGAACGAAACGTCTTCCACCAAAGAACCCAAGCCAGTCCGGAAGTTTAATATCGTTAAAACGGTTATATAATAAACCTGCCACGACCCCTGAAATGATCCCTCCAAAAATCGCCATGTTGGAATCAGGATCAAGGGCGTTTAAACCTCCCGTCAATACTAAATAGCCAATGGCACCTGCTAGTCCAGCTGTACCATTTCCGTCTTTCGAGAACCCTATTGCCACCCCGATGGCAAAAATCAACGCTAAATTTTTAAATATGGCGTCTCCTGCTGCTGACATGAAGGCAATCCCCAATAAGTCATCCTGTCCCAGGCGCAGCAATAATGCCGCGGCCGGCAGCACCGCAATTGGAAGCATAAGGGATTTCCCTATCCGCTGTAAGAATCCTAACATATTATTCTCTCCTTTTGTTTCATTTGAAAGCGTTTAATCACCTCACATCATAGCACCATTGATGAATAGATGTCTATACCAATATTTTTTGAACAAAATAGAATTCATTCGTTTTGTTCTTAGATAAAAGTGGATGTTTAGTATATAAAATAAATTGGTATAGACATCTATACTTACCAGTGTTAAAGTAGAATGGCAAAGTACTCAAGGAGTGATGACATTGAGCTCAACTGATCAAAAAATCCTTATCCACGGCGGCAGCGTCTATGGAGAAGATACCGTATATGAAAATGGTTTTATCAAAATAGAAAATGGAATCATCACTGAAATAGGGGATCATTCGCAGTTCACTCCACAAAAAGGATATAAAGTCTTCCCTCTTCCTGAAGGCTATCGTGTTGTGCCAGGAATGATTGATATTCATATCCACGGAGTGAATGGAGCCGACACAATGGATGCGTCGGAAGAAGCCCTTGACACGATGACGGGAACCCTTCCGAAAGAAGGGACGACGAGCTTTCTTGCCACAACCATGACAGAAGAGGCCGGTGCAATCGAAAAAGCCTTGAAGTCAACAGCAAACTATATATCGAAACGCCAAAATCCCGGTCAGTCGGAAATCCTTGGTATTCATTTAGAAGGACCCTTCATTAATCCGGATAAGGCAGGAGCACAGCCCCTTAATCGAATCCTAAAACCAAATGTTTCTATGTTCAAAAAATGGCAGGAAATCTCTCAACATCATATTAAAATCGTTACTCTCGCCCCTGAACTGGATGATGACTTCCAGTTGATCCGCTACTTAAAAGCGAATGGGATCGTCGCTTCAGTGGGTCATTCCAGTGCAACCTTTGATCAAGTCGGGGACGCCATCGATGCAGGACTGTCTCATGTGACCCACCTTTTCAATCAAATGTCAGGCCTTCATCATCGTGAGCCTGGAATAGTCGGCGCCTCCTTCCTTCGTAAAGAATTGATGGTAGAACTGATTTCAGACGGAATCCATGTCCGGCCGGAAATGGTTCAATTGGCTTTCAATCAAATTTCAGACGAAAGATTCATTCTGATCACTGATTCCATGAGAGCAAAATGCCTTAAGAATGGCCGTTATGATTTAGGAGGCCAAATGGTGACCGTTAAGGACGGCAAAGCACTATTAAACGCAGATACACTAGCAGGCAGCGTATTAAAGATGAAGGATGCATTTAAGAACATCCAGGAATTTACAGGAAGCGGTTTGAGAAGTGCCATTAAAATGACGGCTGAAAATCCGGCGAAACAACTGAATGTCTTTGATCGGAAAGGAAGCCTCGCCCCTTATAAAGATGCGGATGTCGTCATCCTGGATGAAAACAATGACATATCTACAACGATATGCAGGGGAAAAATAGCGTATAATCGAGAGGAGGATACTCATGAAGCTCATTGAAGTGAAAGACTACCAGGAAATGAGTCATGTCTCCGCAGACTATCTATTATCCAAGGTGAAAAATTCAGAGACACTGACACTGGGATTGGCAACCGGCGGCACCCCGCAAGGACTTTATAAAGAATTGATCAGGGATCATCAACAAAATGGAACGTCCTATCAGCACGTGTCTTCGTTTAACCTTGATGAGTACATCGGGTTAACAGCTGATCATCCTAACAGCTATTTTCATTACATGAACGAAAACCTATTCAAACATATTGATATCGATCCGGCACGCACCTACATTCCTTCTGGAAAAACAGTCGATCTTGAAAAGGAGTGTAAAGCATACGATACAAAAATTCAATCTCTTGGCGGGATCGACCTTCAAATACTGGGGATCGGCAGCAATGGACACGTCGGATTTAACGAACCCGGTACGCAGTTTGGTTCAACCACTCATATCGTTGAGCTTGCTCCTTCTACTCGTGAAGCAAATGCCCGTTATTTTGATTCGATTGAGGACGTGCCTACTCATGCCATCACTATGGGGATTGCTTCAATTATAAAGAGTAAGGAAATCCTGCTGCTTGTTTCCGGTAACGCTAAGCAGGAAGCGCTGAAAAGATTGATGGAGGGGAAAATCTCTGAAGACTTTCCAGCTTCTATCTTGAATAAGCATGAACACGTGACGGTGATTGCCGATGAGGAAGCTCTGGCATTGGTGAAAACATCAGCGTGTGAAAGAGTCAATATGTAGATCATTAGTACGTCTAATATAGGAAGGCGACGAGCGATTGTTTGGACGCCTTTCCCGTTCACGAAAAAAAATAGTCAAAAAGCATTGACGAATGGCGAGTACTTTTTTATAATTAATCTTGTCCGATGCACGGGGCATTAGCTCAGCTGGGAGAGCGTTTGGCTGGCAGCCAAAAGGTCAGCGGTTCGATCCCGCTATGCTCCATACTAATAAAGAAGGGGAAATCTTGATAATCAAGATTTCCCCTTCTTTTTGTAATAGTTTAGATTCCACGTTACACATAAGGGATAAACTCAAACTTAGTGATGACCATTTCCGCTTCTTTCTGATTCTGGGGAGCCCTTCCTCCAAATAACCATAAATTTAGGTCCACTTTCTCGTTCTTGCTATCGGGAATGTCCTTTCCTCTATATGTCCATTCCTTGATGCGATACCATTCTATCGGACTCGGCGGCTTTGAATAGTGTCCATGCAGGGAGAGAAATTTAATACTTGAAGGGGTCCATAAAAAACTATGGGTGGAATAGCTGCCGTTAAGAGCGGTTTGGAATTGAATCATATTCCCCGCCTTTGTATAGGGCTGAATTGTGTATTGAGAATTTGGCCCCTTGGGATAACCCCATTTCGCAAATTCAATGTCAATTTCCCGATAATGATTCAGAGCGGCATCTGAAGAAGTACCATCATATGTGAATAATCCTAACGTAATATTGGGATCTAATAAATCCGGACGACCATCCACATAAAAACGGTACGTCCCATACCCAAGGGTTTGCGTGTTATATACTTCAGCACAGTACCACTTATTTTTCCGTTTTGTTAGCTTCAAATGCAGCCTTCCCGCACTGTCTACCCATACGTTCTCACTGCTACTGGAAAAATAGTTCGGTCCTGGCCCCCATTTATTTGCAGATGAATCTTTTACATTCCAAGTGTAGCCGCTCCACTTGATTGTTCTATTTTTCAATTGTATTCCTCCTGTATAGATCATTCTTACTATACAATATGTAGAATTTTTCACTATGACTGTCGGTTTGTCCATATACAGTAAACTCTCACGTTAAGCAAAGCACATAATAGTGTTCTCTTTGTTATGTATATCATTTCAGCAGGATAATGCTCCCCAGGAACAGGAGCAACAAAAAAGAGCGTGGTCACTTTGTATATGACCACGCTCTTTTTGCTATATACTCGACGTCACATGATGAACAAACCTCTTCTTCAAATCCTCATCTTCCACAAACAAATGGACTGCTAAAAATTGTTCTTTGATTTCCCCTGAAGAGTCCAATATGGTTTCAAAGGATGTTTTGATAATCCTTGCTTCGATAAAACAAGATCCCTCCTGTTCAGCGGAGAATTTCATAAGTGTCCCTGCGTCCTTCATGAGAAGGAGCGGAGAGATATCATTAAATTCTTGTTTGTGGAATACATAGGGATGTCCTTCAACACAAAAATGTACAATCATCGTATCCTTCCCTTCTGCATACTCATAATCCACTGATACCCATTATGAATAAATACAAAACCTCTGAAAAGAAGCAGTTATCATTAAGGTTCGCTAGTTCAAGCTGCAGCATTCTCTTATATCTGCCTTGTTTTCTTTGTAGACAGGTTCTTTCCTTCTTGCTTATCTACCTCATGCATGTCAGCAAAGTCCTACCCATTATCAGGTTTCTTTTTTACTTCCACCGCCGTTTCTTCGTCTTCTACGAGGATTTGACTGGCTCTTACTTGCTCCCCCTGTGCAAGGGTCTCTATGTTGTCATCAAAAAAGGATTTCATTTCTTCTTCCGTCACTTCAATCCGCGGTTCTAATACCTTTACCTTCTTTAAGTAGCTTTCACTATCCTTTTTCATTTGAGATTGGGTCAAGCCACCGGCAGTCATCACGTCTTGAAATGCCTCCTTTATGAAACTTCACACCTCTTCATTAGGCACTTCCATGATATACTTTCCATAAAGGGGTTGAAAATAATGGAAAAATATCCAGTGTTGGAAACAGAGAGATTAACTCTAAGGCAGCTTTCTATGAAAGATGTTGATTTTCTTTTCGAGCTATACACTTCAGATGACGTTCTCCGCTATTTTGGCATGAGTCCCATTGAGTCGAAGGATGTGGCCATCAGTATGGTGGAGAACTACGAACAGCACCTGGGATCAGGTGGTCCCATGCGCTGGGCGATTGTGGAGAAAATCACTGACAAGATGATTGGTACATGTGGATTCCACGCTATTTCCAAGGCCTATAAACGCTGTGAAATAGGGTACGATCTAATCCCTGATCAATGGGGAAAAGGCATCATGGGAGAAGCCCTCACCCCTTTACTTACCTATTTGTTTGAAGAAAGAGGAATGAATCGTGTAGGGGCAGTCATCGTCCCTTTCAACAAAGCTTCCTCAAGAGTGGTGGAAAAGCTTGGCTTTAAGCAGGAGGGATTGCTGAGAGAATATATTCTTCAGGGTGACCATTCATATGATGCCCATATGTTCAGTCTTCTGAAGAAAGAATGGCCGTCCCGGTTATGAGACGATCCTGAATAGGCAATAATGGTCAGTGCAGATGAAAAAGGAGCTGGTAGAATGGTACAGCAAATGCTTCATGGGTTTTCGCGCTGGCCTATTGTTGTCAGGATATTTTTGATTGCCATCACATTAATGCTCTCGTTTGGAACGATTATTCATTTCATCGAGCCTGATACCTTCCCTACTTTATTTGACGGGATCTGGTGGGCGATCATCACGACCTCCACAGTAGGATATGGAGATTTTGTTCCGCTGACATTTGAAGGAAGAATGATCGGCATCGTTCTCATCCTTGTAGGTGCCGGCTTTCTATCGACCTATTTTGTCACACTGGCATGGGAAACGGTCATGACCCAAAATGCTTACCTGGAAGGAAAAGCCACCTTCAAAGGGAAAGAACATGTGATCATCGTAGGCTGGAATGAACGGACGCGGGAAGTCATCAACCAGCTGACTTCCCTGCAATCTCATTGTGATATCATTTTGATAGACGAAACTCTTCAAAAAAATCCATATAATCATCATCATATTCACTTCGTCAGAGGCACACCCTTTAGAGATGCCACGCTGAAAAAAGTAAATCTTCACGAAGCATCAATTGCCATCATTACTGCTGATCAAAATAAAGATGAGGTGACATCGGATATGAATTCTGTTTTGACCCTCCTCGCCATTAAAGGAAATCATCCCGACTTATATACCGTCGTTGAAATTCTTCAGAAAGATCAAGTGGCAAATGCGAAAAGGGCTGGGGCAGACGAAGTGATTCAGACGAATATGCAGACAAGCTATGTCATGATGAATAGCATTATTTCACAGGGGATGTCTAAAACCATCTTAAAATTGTTGAATCATTTGAAAGGTAACAACTTAAAACTGATTCCTGTTTCAGAAGAACATATCAATGAAAGTTTTCATACGCTAAGCGGTACTCTTTTAAAGGACAACGTGATACTCTTGGGAATAAAAAAAGGAGAAAACACGACTGTGAATCCTCCTTTAATGACGATTGTCGAGGAGTCGGATGAGCTGCTTGTGATTTCTAGCTAGAGAATAAGACGTTCTCCAGTTCTTTGACAAGTTCCCTTCCAACTTCAATATATTCTTCCGGGACAGTGGCATCGGGATCCTGTGGTTCCGAGAATTGATTCACAGAACCGGAGAAAGTTCCGGTTGAGGCGTAATCATCCAAACCACGCTGATACTTATGGGAGAGGAGGAATGGCCTGCCGAACTCCACGGTTGCTCCTCTTGAATCCAATTGACCGTCAATAGACGTAAACGGCACTCGCAAATACTGATAACCGACTTCGTCATCAATTTTATAATCAAAATAGCCGTGGTCATAATCCCAGTTCCCGCCAATGGAATATCCGAGGGGCTTTAATAACTGTTCGAGTTTATACAGCTGATATTGCTGTCCTTCAATGCTAGATGAAATCTCAATCACGCGGATTCATCCCCTTTCTTTTAGGGATAGTTTCTCCTAAAGTGAACGAAAAATGTAAAAAGAGCACCGGGATTTCCCCCCGGTGCTCTTTTTACATTATTTAAGGCGCTTTTCAAGTTCCGCTTTTTTCTCTTCAAATCCTGGTTTTCCAAGAAGGGCGAACATATTCACTTTGTAGGCTTCCACTCCCGGCTGGTCAAATGGATTCACACCTAACAGGTACCCGCTCATGGCACATGCTTTCTCGAAGAAGTATACGAGGTAGCCGAATGTGTAGGCATCCATTGCAGGAATTTCTACGATAAGATTTGGTACACCACCATCCGTATGGGCAAGCAATGTACCCTCGAACGCTTTGTTATTGACAAAATCAATCGTTTCGCCGGCTAAATAGTTCAACCCGTCCAGATCACTGTCAGCCTTCTCGATCTTCAGTTCGTGACGGGGCTCTGACACTTTGATGACCGTTTCAAAAAGATCACGGCGTCCTTCCTGAACATATTGTCCAAGAGAATGAAGATCCGTGGAGAAGTTTGCAGAAGAAGGATAAATTCCTTTTTGGTCTTTCCCTTCACTTTCTCCAAACAACTGCTTCCACCATTCAGAGAAATACTGGAGACCCGGCTCATAGTTAATGAGCATTTCAATCGTTTTCCCTTTGTTGTACAGGGCATTTCGAACCGCGGCATATTGATAAGCGGCATTTTCGGAAAGTTCGGATTTACCGAAATCCTCACGTGCCTGGGCAGCACCGTTCATCATGCTTTCGATTTCCACTCCGCTTACGGCAATTGGAAGGACCGACTGCTGTCAGAACAGAATAACGTCCTCCAATGTCATCTGGAACAACGAATGTTTCATAGCCTTCGTCGGACGCTAATGTTTTAAGAGCCCCTTTGGACTTGTCCGTTGTTGCATAAATGCGTTTACGTGCTTCTTCTACCCCATATTTCTCTTCAAGCATTTTACGGAAAATACGGAAAGCGATTGCCGGTTCCGTTGTTGTTCCAGATTTCGAGATCACATTGATGGAGAAATCTTTTCCATCAAGCAGATCCATTAAATCCTTCATATAGGTGGAGCTGATGTTTTGTCCGACAAATAATACTTGTGGAGTGGAACGCTTTTCTTTCGGAAGCGCATTGTAAAAGCTGTGATTCAGCATTTCAATGGCTGCACGTGCTCCTAAATAAGATCCACCGATTCCGATAACTAAAAGGACATCTGAATCGCTTTTGATCTTTTCTGCAGATTGTTGAATTCGAGAAAATTCGTCTTTGTCATAATCAACCGGAAGGTCGATCCATCCTAAAAAGTCGTTTCCTGCACCTGTTTGTTCATGTAAAGAATGATGAGCAACCTTAACGGCGTCACTTAAGTATGTAAGTTCGTGTTCTCCAAAAAACGATAGCGCTTTTGAATAATCAAAACGAATGTGTGTCATAACCATCCTCCGATTAAAATATATTTTCTTCTATCTCACTTTATCGAAAGCTGACCCGATAATCAAGAAAGCCTGCCTCATGTAAGCGTATGCATTCTAAACTTTTTTCAACAATCCTTATCTTTCCCTTTATTTGGACCGGTAATCAAAACAGAGGGACGGACCTCGAAAAGGTCCGTCCCTCTTTTACCTACATTATAGAGAGGCTCTTAAAATGGAAAGAACGTCATCTTTGTTCAGTTTGTTGAAGTTACCAAATTCACCGTTGACCATGGCTTTGTCTGCCATCAGGTCCAGTTGGCTGTCGTCGATATCATAATCAGCCAATCGGGACGGGGCACCGATGCTCGTCCAGAATTCACGAAGCTTTTCGATTCCTTCGAGTGCCACTTCCTCCTCTGATTTACCGGCTGGATCAACATTGAACACGCGTTCTGCCAGTTGGGCAAATCGTGAAGGGTTCACTTTCAGATTGTGCTTCATCCAGTTAGGGAATAAGATTGCCAGTCCACCGGCATGGGGGATATCATAAACAGCTGACACGGCATGCTCGATGTTATGACTTGCCCAGTCACCGTTGTATCCCATTTGCAGCATTCCGTTCAATGCGATTGTTCCGGAATAAAGGATCGTTTCACGAAGCTCGTAGTTTTCCAGATCATTGATCAATTTCGGAGCCGTTTCGATCACTGTCGTCAGAACAGATTCACACATACGGTCCTGAAGCGGTGTGTTTGTGGCATTATTGAAATATTGTTCAAACACGTGACTCATCATATCCACCATTCCGTAGATTGTATGATCTTTCGGTACGGTGAATGTATTCACAGGGTCAAGGATCGAGAATTGAGGGAATGTTACCGGGCTTCCCCAGCCATACTTCTCATTTGTTTCCCAATTTGTGATGACAGATCCTGCGTTCATTTCAGAGCCCGTTGCTGCGAGTGTCAGGACGGTTCCGAATGGAAGGGCTTCTTTTGGAAAAGCTTTCTTCGTCACAAAATCCCATGCATCGCCATCGTATTTTGCACCGGCAGCGATTGCTTTCGTACAATCGATGACACTTCCGCCACCAACAGCGAGAATAAAGTCAATATTGTTCTCTTTACTTATTTCAACACCTCGTCTAACCGTTGAAAGGCGCGGATTCGGTTCTACCCCGGAGAGTTCGAATACTTCGCTGTCGATATCTTTCAATAAAGACATGACTTGATCATATAAGCCATTACGCTTGATACTTCCCCCGCCGTATACTACAAGTACTTTTTTTCCATATTGAGGTACCAATTCTTTCAGTTGTTCTACTTGCCCTTTTCCAAAGATCAATTTGGTCGGATTGTAAAAAGTAAAGTCATTCATTATTTGTTACCTCCTATATTTTTCAAGGGTCAATATGTTTCGTTACCCAAAATGTTTTTAACACATTTTCTATTATCGAATATATCATCCCCAAAATGCAAAGAACTTGCACAGAGAATCACAAAATAAGCAAATGGTATAAGAAAAAGGGGAGTGGGAAACTTATTAGTAAGCCATTGAATGAAGGAGGAAAACAACATGAGTGCAATTCAACGTATTGCTTTGGTTCTTACCATCATTGGTGCTGTGAACTGGGGACTTATCGGCTTCTTTCAATTCGATCTTGTGGCAGCAATCTTCGGTGGTCAAAATGCCGCTTTGTCGAGAATCATATATGGATTGGTTGGTATCGCCGGTCTGATTAATCTCGGACTGTTATTTAAGCCGACGGAAGAGCTGGAAAGAGAACCTCATACAGAACCTACAAGATAATCACGATTATAGATAACAAAGGTGACCCTTTGAAAGGGTCACCTTTGTTATTTCAGTAACTTTTTAATGATTTGCATACCAAATTTTCCACTTGGATAACGGAAGCTCAAGTCAAATTTAGTTGTCTGCTTCAAGATGCTCTTGTAATGGGAGAAAGTGGAGAAGCTTGATTCTCCGTGATAATTCCCGATTCCGCTCTCTCCTACACCACCAAAAGGAAGATATGGTGTAACGATATGCATGAGGGTATCATTCACGCATCCCCCACCATAAGAAATGGAGGTGTTGATTCTCTCTTCTGTAACAGGATTACTAGTGAACAAATAAAGGGCAAGTGGCTTTGGCCGCTCCGTCACAAATTCAATGACTTCCTCAAGATCCTCATATTCAATCACAGGAAATACCGGTCCGAATATCTCATCCTGCATGACAGAAACTGAAAAATCTCTCGGCTTCATCAATGTCGGTTCAATTTTAAGGTTTGCCTCATCGACATTCCCCCCTAACAGAACTTCTCCATCCTCTAAGTAGCCAGCTAAGCGGTCGAAGTGACGCTTATTGACTATCCGTCCATACTTCTCGCTTTTTAACGGTTCTGTACCATAAAATTCAATGACCGTTTTCTTAAATTCTGTGATAAATTCATCTTTTCTGCTTTTATGGATAAACAGGTAATCAGGAGCGATGCACGTCTGTCCGGCATTCGTCACTTTCCCGAAGGCTACTCGCTTGGCAGACAGGGGGATATCCGCCGTTTCATCCACGATGCACGGGCTTTTCCCTCCGAGTTCAAGTGTGACGGGAATCAGTTGTTTGGACGCTGCTTCCATCACTACTTTTCCAACTGGAACGCTGCCTGTGAAGAAAATATAATCAAATGGTTGTTTCAGCAAATGCTGTGTCGTCTCTACCCCGCCTTCAATGACGAAAAGCTGCTTTGGATCAAAGTGAGTATTGATCATTTGCGCCAATAAGGCAGAAGTGACAGGAGTCAGTTCCGAAGGTTTAATGATTGCCGTGTTTCCTGCTGCAATCGCACCGATGACTGGGGCAAGGGCAAGCTGGATCGGGTAATTCCAAGGGGCAATGATCAGGGTGACTCCATAAGGCTCAGGAACGGAATAAGCTTTTGAACCGATATGTGTTTTCGCCGTTTTGACCTTTTTAGGCTCTGCCCATTCATCGATATGTTTCAATACGAAACGAATTTCCTCGAGAAGGATCCCAATTTCTGTTGCATATGTTTCCATTTCTGATTTATTTAAATCTTTTTTTAAGGCGTCTATTATTTCCGACTCATAGTTTTTAATGACTGATGAGAACTTCTCGAGCAGCTCTTTTCTATATTGAATGGGTTTCGTTACCCCAGACTTGAAATATTGCTTATGTTGTTGAACGGCCGTCTCTACCATTTCAAGAGATGCCTCTTCTATCATCATTTCAGTTGACATATGAACCCCTCCACACTATTAGTGTTTAACTGTTTAAACATAAGAACATTTATATCATACTATGATTTTTGATTGTTGTCGATTTTAATGATTTTACCCACATCCCGGTTTCTTTAATCATTTCGCTCTGCACTAGGCATTTTCCTTCAACAACAAAAAAGAACACAGTCTTCAATGAAAGACTGCGTTCTTTATATGATGCGATCGTTACACCCAACCTCGGAATCTTGAGGCTTCAGCCATTTTGCGTGCGCCGACCATATATGCGGCTAGTCGCATATTCACTCGACGATTCTGAGATGTTTCGTATACATTGTTGAAAGCTTCGACAAGTTTAGCATGAAGCTTCTCGTTTACTTCTTCTTCTGTCCAATAATACCCCTGGTTATTCTGAACCCACTCAAAGTAGGAAACCGTCACTCCTCCTGCACTTGCAAGAACGTCCGGAACAAGGAGGATCCCTCTTTCCGAAAGGATTCGGGTTGCTTCAAAGGTAGTCGGACCGTTTGCAGCTTCTACCACAATGGATGCTTTAATATCGTAGACATTTTCTTCTGTGATTTGGTTTGAGATGGCTGCAGGGACCAGGATGTCACACTCAAGCTCAAGTAATTCCTTATTTGAGATCGTATTTTCAAATAAGGTCGTTACCGTACCGAAGCTGTCTCGACGATCCAATAGATAATCAATATCCAGTCCTTGCGGGTCATGCAGGGCACCATGGGCATCAGAAATCGCGATGACCTTCGCCCCGGCGTCGTGCATGAACTTCGCCAGGAAACTTCCTGCATTACCAAAGCCTTGAATCACGACGCGCGCGCCTTTGATGTCAATGCCCCGTTTCTTTGCCGCTTCTTCGATACAGATCGTAACTCCTTGAGCAGTTGCCTTTTCCCGACCTTGAGATCCACCTAATACAATCGGCTTCCCTGTAATGAATCCTGGTGAATCATTTTCACGGAGACGGCTGTATTCATCCATCATCCAAGCCATGATTTGAGAGTTCGTGTATACATCAGGCGCAGGGATATCCTTTGTCGGCCCTACAATCTGACTGATGGCACGAACATAACCACGGCTCAGCTTTTCAAGTTCGGTGAATGACATCGTTCTGGGATCACAGATGATCCCGCCTTTTCCTCCACCATACGGAAGATCCACGATGCCGCATTTCAAGCTCATCCACATCGATAAAGCCTTTACTTCCTCTTCATCTACTTCAGGATGGAAACGCACCCCGCCCTTGGTTGGTCCGACTGCATCGTTATGCTGTGCACGGTAGCCGGTAAACACTTTTATGCTTCCATCATCCATTCGAACAGGGATTCGAACGGTCAACATACGAATCGGCTCTTTCAGAAGCTCATACATTTCTTCTGTATATCCAAGCTTTGATAAAGCATCATTGATGACATGCTGTGTAGAAGTAAACAGATTAAGGTTTTCTCCCATTGTAAACATTCGCCTCTTTATTATGTGATCTGAAACGTTGTAATTGTAACATATTACCGTATCTTAAACCATTGACTTGGGAAAGAAATAATTTTCTATTTTCACGTATTCTTTTGTCTGATTTAAGGAAATTTCTTCTCAAAAACTCTAGAAAATGCCGGTGTTGATTGTTGCTACAGGAATGCCCGCTTTTCCCACAGGATCCGCGCACCTGCTGCGGTAATCAACCTCCTTCGCATCGTCTCAATTCCATACACTTATCTAACATAAATCTTTCAGGAAATCTCCTTAAGATAATACCTTCTTGATTCTTTCGATTGCCCAGTCAAGGTCTTCCTGTGAGATGACAAGTGGCGGGGCGAAACGAATGACAGTATCATGCGTTTCTTTACAAAGCAGTCCTTCTTCTTTAAGCTGTTCACAGTATTTACGGGCTGGTTCTTTGAGTTCCACTCCGATAAATAAGCCGCTGCCGCGAACTTCCTTAATCATAGGATTGTCTATCTCACGGAGTTTACTCATAAAGTATTCTCCCAACTGTAAAGAACGGTCTGCCAGATTTTCTTCGATCAGTACATCCAGTGAAGCAACGGAAACAGCACATGCCATTGGATTACCTCCGAAAGTGGAACCGTGTGAGCCCGGGTTAAATACTCCCAACACCTCTTCATTGGCCACTACGCAGGAGATAGGGAACACACCGCCTCCAAGGGCTTTTCCAAGGATATACATATCAGGATCTACATCTTCCCATTCGCATGCAAACATTTTTCCTGAGCGTGCAAGACCTGCCTGGATTTCATCTGCAATGAACAGTACATTGTTTTCCTTACATAATTCATAAGCCGCTTTCATGAACCCTTTAGGAGGGAATACGATACCCGCTTCCCCTTGGATCGGTTCGATAAGGAATGCAGCCGTATTAGGAGTAATAGCAGCTTTCAAAGCTTCCAAGTCACCATATGGAATCAGGTTGATGCCCGGAAGCATAGGTCCGAAACCACGCTTGTATTCTTCTTCAGAAGAAAGGGAAACAGCTGTCATCGTTCTTCCATGAAAGTTGCCGTTACATGCAATGATTTCTGCACTGTTTTCCGCTACACCCTTCACATCATATGCCCAACGACGAGCAGTCTTGATCGCTGTTTCAACCGCTTCCGCACCAGTGTTCATCGGCAGCCCCATGTCTTTCCCCGTCAGTTTACAGATTTTCTCATACCAAGGGGCTAATTGATCATTATGAAACGCACGAGACGTCAATGTTACACGGTCTGCTTGATCTTTTAGCGCCTGGATGATCTTTGGATGACGATGCCCCTGGTTGACTGCTGAATAAGCACTAAGCATATCCATATACTTATTCCCTTCAGGATCTTTCACCCATACTCCCTCTGCCTCTGAAATGACGATTGGTAGTGGATGATAGTTTTTCGCACCGTATTTTTCTGTTTGTTCAATAATTGAATGAGTACTTACTGCCATCATGATTCCTCCTTACATAGTAAAAAAAAGATGCAATGTCTATATACAAGGATGGAGCCCCTGTAGACAAAGGCTCCTCCTGGTTCAAACTCTTAAAGTGTTTCTGATGTCGTTTTTGCTTGAAGGTGTAGCAGAAGGTAATCAGGTCCGCCTGCTTTAGAGTCAGTACCTGACATGTTGAATCCACCAAATGGTTGATATCCGACAATGGCCCCTGTACATCCTCTGTTGAAGTATAGGTTACCAACATGGAAATCCTCACGAGCCTGCTCGATCTTCGCACGGTTATTTGTGATGACCGCACCTGTCAAACCATAGTCAGTGTTGTTTGCAATCTCAATGGCATGATCGAAATCTTTCGCTTTAGAGAATGCTACAACTGGTCCGAAGATTTCTTCCTGCATTAAACGGGCATTAGGATCCACATCAGCAAAGATTGTCGGCTTTACGAAGAAACCTTTCGAGTTATCTCCTTCTCCTCCGACCATCAGCTTACCTTCTTCTTTACCGATTTCAATGTAACTCATGATTTTATCGAATGACGCCTGGTCGATTACAGGACCCATGTAGTTATCACGGTCTGTAGGATCTCCAACCGTTAATTCTTTCGTTAACTCAACTGCACGCTCCAGTACTTGATCGTAAACATCTTCCACGATGACGGCACGGGAACAGGCAGAACATTTTTGTCCGGAGAATCCGAATGCAGAAGCAACGATTGATTTAGCTGCCAGTTCAAGATCTCCTTCGCTGTCGACAACGATCGTATCCTTACCGCCCATTTCAGCGATGACACGTTTAAGCCATTTTTGGCCTGGGTTCACTTTTGCTGCTCTTTCGTAAATACGAATTCCTACGTCACGGGAACCTGTGAATGAAATAAATCGTGTCTTTGGATGGTCAACCAGGTAGTCCCCAACTTCAGCTCCACTTCCAGGAACATAGTTGATTACACCTTTCGGAAGACCTGCTTCTTCCAATACTTCAATGAACTTCGCGGCGACAACAGCCGTCGTTGAAGCTGGCTTAAGAAGAACCGTATTACCCGTAACGATCGCTGCTACAGCTGTACCTGCCATGATCGCAAAGGCAAAGTTCCAAGGTGAGATGACAACTCCCACTCCCAGGGGAATGTAGTTGAATTGATTGTATTCACCCGGACGGCTTTCTACAGGGAACCCATCTTTCAAACGAAGCATTTGACGGGCATAGTATTCCATGAAGTCGATCGCTTCTGCTGTATCAGCATCTGCTTCGTTCCATGGCTTACCCGCTTCTTTCGTTAGTAAAGCAGAGAACTCATGCTTACGGCGACGAACAATAGCAGAAGCGCGGAAAAGAATATCTGCGCGGGTTTCTGGCTTTACTTTACGCCACGTTTGGAATGTATCATACGCAACATTCATCGCTTTTTCAGCTAAATCCTGATTCGCTTTTGATACACGTCCGATGATTTCTTCTTTGTTTGCTGGGTTTACAGAAACCAGTTTATCATCAGTTGTTACCCGCTCTCCGCCAATGACAAGTGGATAGTCTTGACCTAAGTAACTTTCTACTACTTTTAGACCTTCTTTGAATGCTTTTTGATTCTCTTTATTTGAGAAATCTGTGAATGGTTCGTGTTTGTAAGGAATCATGTGGGCATTTCCCCCTTTAAACAAAGATTTTTATTCATCCCCGTGTGACGAGGCTAGTTAACAAACATGCAAAAAAAATTTGCATTTAGAAAACCCTTACACTTATAATAATGCAAAAGATAGTTGCATTTTTCAAGAGTTTTTTCAAAATTTTTTATAATTCCGCTCTTTTTGCGATTTCAATCGCTTCCAAGATGAAATGAAAACAACAGACAAATTGGAAATTTGCGCAAGTGGCAGCTCAATAGACTAAAGGTTTTGCAGTAAGATCCAATGAAATGAAAGAGGAGAGAGACAGCATGCTGGAATCTGAAAAACGTTTATATATGTACGAAAAAGTCGCTGAACATCTCGAATCAGGCGTTCATGTCATCGATTCAACAGGACGAACCATCATCTATAATCGCAAAATGCGGGAAATCGAAGGGATGGAAATTGAGGACGTACTGGATAAAAATTTATTGGATGTTTTCCAATTCCATTCTGAAGAAGAAAGTACCCTTCTTAACGTTCTGCACACAGAGGAACCAACCCTCAATGTGAAGCAAACGTACTTCAATATAAATGGTATCGAAATCACTACGATGAACGATACCTTCCCTATTTTCCATGACAACGTCTTGATTGGAGCGGTTGAAATAGCAAGGGACATCACAAGGCTTGAAAAAGTGATGAGGGACCATGTACATAAACGTCCGAGCAGCTTGTTTACCTTTAACAGCATCATCGGTGAGCACCCACGCCTGCAGGACGCCGTGGAAACCGGGAAGCGGGCGACGAGAACGTCTTCCCCTGTGTTGATCTGTGGTGAAATCGGGACAGGGAAGGAACTGTTTGCACAAAGCATCCATAACGACAGCGCCCGTTCCAATTGTCCCTTCATCACACAGAACTGTTCCTCCCTCAGTGACGACATGCTTGAAGACATCTTATTTGACCAGGTGAAACCAGTCAGCAGCCATGAGGAACGCCGGCCGTCCCTCTTCCAACAAGCACAGGGAGGAACATTATTACTCGACGAAATCAACTTATTAACCCCTTCCCTCCAAGAGAAGCTTTTAAACTTGATTTCCAGAGGGACGGACCTCCCCTATGATGTTCGGGTGATGGCGACTGTTAACGAAGACCCGATTGATGCCATCGCAGAAGGACGCTTGTTAAAGGATCTCTATTACCGATTAAGCATCGTATCCATCTTCATTCCTTCCCTCCGAACAAGGAAAGAAGATTTACCTGAGCTGGTGAATTATTTTATCGACCAATTCAATCACCATTTCGCCATGAATGTGAAAGGGATTTCGGATGAAGTGAATGAAATTTTTGAGCAGTATGACTGGCCGGGTAATGTGCGGGAGCTAGAGCATGTCATCGAAGGGGCCTTCAATCTGGTTGGCTTCGAAGAGGAAATCGGGTTCAGTCACCTTCCATTCGGTTTCCGGCAGCGCATCCACCATACTGCAGGGGGAGACGATCATCAGGATGAATCGGAATTTCTCTATCAATCCGGAACCGAGATCAAGCCGCTGGAACTTTTCATTGAGGAAGCTGAAACGTATTATATTCAGAAGTCGTTGAAATACCATGATTTTAACATTACTAAAACAGCAAAGGCCCTTGGGATGAGCCGGCAGAATTTACAGTACAGGATACGCAAGTACGGTATTGAGCGGAATCCTTTCTCATAAGGGTGGAGAGCCACTTCCTGTGACAGGGGGTGGCTTTTTGTGTACAACGGATCCCCTCCACTAAAAAATGAGCACCAGCCTTTTATCAATACCCTTACTGATAAAAAGACCAGTGCTCCATCTATTTTATTTCATATGGCTGCAAGTATGGAGTCACATCCACCCCGATACGCTCAGACAACTTCTTACCAAGCTCTACATCAGCGCGGAAAAAGTTGCACACTGCACGCAAGGCAATCCGTTCATCGATAGTGGACAGCTCAGCGGAAATATTCTTCACGACTTGTTCCTTCACCTCATCAGAATAGCTTCTATAAATACGGCCGGCCTGACCGAAATCATCGGTCTTTTGGATCTTCTGTCTTCCTCTTCACCTGTCACGGGCTGATGGACCTCGGTATAACCGGGTGCTTCCTTCGGTGTATGATCAAAGCTGTTGGGCTCGTAGTTCACTGAACTCCCCTGCTGTTTGAACGGCATATGTCCGTCCCTCTGGTTATTGGCCACTTGAGCAAAAGGACAGTTGATCGGGAGCTGCAGGTAGTTGGCACCGATCCGGTAACGTTGTGTATCTGAATATGAAAATAATCTTCCCTGGAGCAGCTTATCCTCAGAAGGAAGCATTCCATTTACCAGTACACCAGGGTTGAAGCCAACTGATTCCGTTTCAGCAAAGACGTTTTCAGGATTCTGATTTAAGATCATCGTACCGACAACATGCGCCGGAATGTCCTCTTCTGACCAATCCTTTGTTGCATCAAGGGGATCGAAATCAAATGAATCCATATCCATCGGATCAAGTACTTGAACATACAGATCCCATTCAGGGTAATCCCCTTTTTCGATCGACTCATACAAGTCCCTGCTCGCATGATTAAAGTCTTTCCCCTGGATTTCAGCAGCTTCTTCTGAAGACAGATTCTCCAATCCCTGCTTCGGTTTCCATCTTAATTTCACATAAACGGTATTGCCCGCTGCATTTACCCATTTGTAGGCATGAACACTCGAACCCCGCATCTGTCTATAATTTGCCGGAATCCCCTCATCTGTATAGAGATGAAGAAGCATATTCGTAGATTCCGGTGTTAATGACATGAAATCCCAATATCTTTCAGGCTCCTGGATGTTTGTCTGAGGATTTGGTTTTAATGAGTGAACCATATCCGGGAACTTCATGGCATCACGGATGAAGAATACTGGCAGATTGTTGCCAACGAAATCCCAATTCCCTTCTTCTGTATAAAATTTCACCGCAAACCCCCCTTGGGTCCCTTAACGTTTCCGGAGAATGCTGACCGTGTACCACTGTGGAAAAACGGGCAAATACCGGTGTCTCTTTTCCGACTTCCTGGAGGAACGAAGCTTTTGTATATTTCTTCATGCTGCTTTTGGTAATGAAAACACCATGTGCTCCCGCTCCCCTTGCATGAACGACTCTCTCAGGGACCCGTTCTCTGTCAAAGTGAGCCAGTTTTTCGATTAACTGATAATCCTCAAGCAGCGTCGGTCCTCTTTCTCCGGCTGTCATTGAGTTCTGGTTGTCACCGATAGGCGCACCTTGATTCGTTGTTAGTTTTCTTTCATTCATTTCCGACACTCCTTTAGATTATAATTATTATTAAGTAATTATAGTTTTATTTTAATCATCTGAGAATGAAAGTCAATCCTAAATTATAATTATTTTAAATTAGTAATCATTAAAAATAGCATGACAATGCAAAAAAAGAGACAACTTATAAAAATAAGCCGTCTCTAAAAACTATTATCCGGATTGAAAAGGTAGAACCATAAATCGACTACTTAGATTGGATCAATGTAGAATCCGTGATGAAACGGACTCCTTCAGTTGATTCCAATGAGAATACTCCACCTCTACCTTCCTTTACATCCAATATGATCCTGAAATGTTTCCAGTACTCATATTGCTGTTCATTCATATAAAAAGGACAGTCGGCTACAGTACCTACTAATACATCGCTGTCACCGATGATCAAATCATCCTGACTTAAACACATAGGAGAACTGCCATCACAACACCCTCCTGACTGATGGAAAAGCAGGGCCCCGTGCTTGCCTTTCAAGACTTCAATCAGCTGGAGTGCCAGTTCTGTTGCCTCTAGTCGCTGGTTCATTTTAGAAGAATCCTAACGCTTTGGGACTATAGCTAACTAGTAAGTTCTTTGTTTGCTGATAGTGTGATAGCATCATTTTGTGGTTTTCGCGACCGATGCCTGACATCTTATAACCTCCGAAAGCTGCATGTGCAGGATATTGGTGGTAACAGTTCGTCCATACACGCCCCGCCTGAACCTCTCTGCCAAAGCGGTAAGCCGTGTTCATATCCCGTGTCCACACACCCGCTCCAAGTCCATAAAGTGTGTCATTGGCGATTTCAAGTGCTTCCTCTTTCGTCTTGAACGTCGTGACGGAAACAACCGGTCCAAAGATTTCTTCCTGGAAAATCCGCATTTTGTTATCACCCTTGAATACGGTCGGCTTCACGTAGAATCCTGCCTCCTGATCGCCATCAAGCTTGTTCTGTTCTCCGCCGATCAGTAATTCAGCTCCTTCTTCCTTCCCGATTTCGATATACGACAATATCTTTTCCAATTGCTCTTGTGAAGCCTGAGCACCCAGCATTGTATCGGAATCCAATGGGTTCCCCTGCTTGATTTGCTTGACGCGTTCGATTGCACGTTCCATGAACTTGTCATAAATCGATTCCTGAATCAGTGCTCTTGAAGGACAGGTACACACTTCTCCCTGATTCAGCGCGAACATCACAAACCCTTCAACCGCCTTATCAAGGAAATCATCATCCTGGTCCATGACATCTTCAAAGAAGATATTCGGTGATTTACCACCAAGCTCTAGTGTTACAGGGATGATGTTTTGAGAAGCGTACTGCATGATCAGGCGCCCTGTAGTCGTTTCACCTGTAAAGGCCACTTTTCCAACACGCTTACTTTGGGCAAGGGGCTTTCCTGCTTCCACTCCAAATCCTTGTACCACGTTCAACACGCCTTTAGGGAGCAGGTCTTCAATCAGTTCAATGAGTACCATGATGGACGCAGGGGTTTGCTCGGCAGGCTTCAATACTACACAGTTACCTGCAGCAAGGGCAGGGGCGATCTTCCATACTGCCATCAGGATAGGGAAGTTCCAAGGAATGATTTGTGCCACAACCCCGATGGGCTCGTTGAAATGGTAGGAAACCGTATCATTATCAATCTCTCCCAGAGATCCCTCCTGTCCCCTGATACATCCGGCAAAGTAGCGGAAGTGATCGATGGCAAGTGGCAGGTCTGCTGCCAATGTTTCACGGACAGGCTTTCCGTTATCCCATGTTTCTGCTACGGCAAGCATTTCAAGGTTCTCTTCCATACGATCGGCGATTTTATTTAAAATGAATGATCTTTCAGCAACCGTGGTTTTACCCCATGCGTCTTTGGCAGCATGGGCTGCATCCAATGCCTTTTCAACGTCCTCTTTATTCGAACGGGCAATCTTCGTGAAGACCTTACCAGTGACAGGTGATACATTCTCGAAATATTCCCCGCTTGCCGGTGCCACGTACTCTCCACCAATGAAGTTCTCATACTTGTCTTTAAATTGGACCAATGAACCTTCAGTATTTGGATTATTATACAGCATCTAAAATCCTCCTGTTATATATGTATTTTAAAATATAAAGCGCTTTCATTTTTCATTATATGTCATCAAGAAGGTACGGACAAGTATATTGACTAAAAATTCTTTATTTTTCGTCTATTTCTGATATTTTTCTTCCCTTTTTCAGGACACCAAAAAAAAGACGATCTTGAATAAAGACCGTCTTTTCCTTCCATCATTTCTCAAGGGTATAAACAGTTGAAGGAACAATATCATCATCTGTCATGATGTGTGCATGACTTTTCTTTAGAACCTCTTCAAGGTGCTCAGGCATTCTTTCTCTCTCATAGGCACAAACAACGGTCAGGTTATGTTCGTGAATCGCTTTATCCGTTTCCGCTTCGAACCATTCGATGATGGGTTTTGGATCGTCCAAAGTCCCCCATTCCACATTTGTCCAAGAGCGGAAAGCAATATCATTCTCTAGATAGGGAGTGATGGTTTTGGTGAGTTGTTTATAAATGGCCGGGGGATGGTAGCTTCCGCTGGACTGATAGAAGTCAAAGTTGCTGATAGGTTGGATTTTCCTTAATTGGTCACTTGTTAGGTGCTCAGATAGCTTCTTGAGAAGGATATTCATATTCCTGTCATTCTCAATGAGTACGACGCACTCCCCCGTGTCAATTCCCTCAAGTATATACGTCAGGGCATTATGAAAGTACCTGTCTTGATCACTGTAGGAATAAAGTACATGAGTGCATTGATTCCCTGCTAATAAATCGCTGATTTTGGCTCGCAACTAGCTCCCACCTCTCAATCGCTTTCCTTTTCCCTATACTATTTTATACCGCATGGCTGAAATCCTCTTTTCAAAGAGGTGGACTTAAAATAAAAAAACTGCCCGTTCAAAACGGACAGTTTTTCTCGATGCTATTATTTCTTGATTAGATCTTCGCGTTCTGATTGTTCAATCCACTCTTCAAGTTTGTCTTTAAGAGTGTTGAAGCCTGCAGGTGTAGTTTCTTCGCTTGCTTGCTTCACACTTCCTTGACCTTGACGGCGAGGTTTTTTCGCTGCAGCAGGTTTTGCTTGAGGTGCTGCTGGAGCTTCTTCAGTAGCACGGATAGAAAGGCTGATTTTACCAGCTGCTTCGTCAACTGATAATACTTTAACCTTTACTTCGTCGCCTACTGAAAGGTGCTCGCTAACGTCTTTAACAAAGCCGTGAGTGATTTCAGAGATATGAACTAATCCTTGAGTTTCTTCGTCAAGTGCAACGAATGCACCGTATGGTTGAATGCCTGTAACTTTACCTGTTACAACACTTCCTGTTTCAAATTTTGTAGTCATGGTAACACTCCTAGTATATATATTATTTTTCGTCTTTACACGCAATTGTAGATTATATCATAGAAATCGCAATCCGGCAAAAGTTTATTAGATTTCCACCTGAATTTCTACCTGATCATCCTATCTATATTTCATCTATCATTGCATTCTCACTCATTATGGTTCCCAATTAGGAAAGTTATTAAAACACAGGCAAAGCTGTATTTATAAAGGGATATGACTCCATTCTCTATGCGTGTTCTCAAAGATTCATGAAGTTGGTGGTTTAATTGTCAATTGGCATCCCCTTTCTGTCCGTGATGATGTCCAAAAAACAAATAAAAAAACCTGACCCGAAAAATATCGGATCAGGCTAAACTTTCTTGACCGTGAATTCTTTTTTCTTTTTCTGCTTTTGGATAAATGGGACTGCGTATAACATGAAGGCTGCAAAATGGGCGAATGCCAGATTTGCAACAAACAGGCTCCAAAGGGTTACATGTCCCCATCCTCCAAGCTCGGGAACGGCGACATAATAGATGAATATTGCCCACAAAGCGATAACAAACGGGATATGAATAATCGCCCATTTCCGATGTTCTATCCATAGAAATAAGGGAGTTGCCGTTGCGATAAAGAGATATACAAGAAATACATCCATCTCCGATTCCTCCATTCCATTAGTAAACGCTTTCAATTATGGCTAAAAAAAGAATAATTTGTGAACGTTTTGTTACAATCAGTATACTACATTTCAGATAAAATTCCAGCCCAATCCTCATATTTTTAACTGATTTTCTAGATATTAGGTTGATTTTAATGATTTGAAGCGTTTTCACACATAATAAATGGAAATGGGTCTGTTTGATCCTCCAGGAAGCATCATCTTTCTCACATTTCTTATATATTGAAAATTTAAAATTCCGGTGTACAGAGGGTTCAAAACATAGTACGATTGAAAAATCTTAATTTTTGAAAGGAGGATTTTATGTATGGTCAAAAAAGAACAATGGACTTCTAAGCTCGGCTTTATCCTGGCTGCTGCAGGTTCTGCTATCGGACTTGGTGCCATTTGGAAATTCCCATATATGGCTGGAGCAAACGGAGGGGGGGTCTTTTTCTTACTCTTCATTCTTTTCACCGTTTTAATCGGAGCACCAATCCTTCTCGCAGAGTTTGTCATCGGCAGACGAGCCGGAGCAGATGCCGTTACTTCTTATAAAAAGTTAGCACCCCATTCCTATTGGCATTGGATCGGCTATTTAGGAACGGTTGTGTCTTTTATCATATTATCCTTTTACAGCGTTGTTGGAGGATGGATCCTTTCTTATTTGATGCGGAGTGTCACAGGCTCATTGATCGGGAAAACCCAAGAGGAATATGGTGCCTTATTCGGAAGCATCATTGCCAATCCTATGGAAGTGCTGATTAGTCAATTCCTCTTTATTGTCATGACCGTACTGGTGGTACAGGGCGGGATTCAAAAAGGAATTGAGCGTGCAAGTCGTTATATGATGCCGGCATTATTCATTTTATTCATTATTTTAGTCATCAGATCACTTACCCTGGAAGGAGCAATGGAAGGCGTACGTTTCTTACTGTTTCCAGACTGGAGCTACCTCACCGGAGAAACGGTTCTGCTTGCACTGGGACAGGCATTCTTCGCTTTGACTGTTGGACTTTCCGTCATGGTGACCTATGCATCTTACCTTTCAAAGCAGGACAGTATGCCAAGGTCCGCCATCAGTGTATCGGGATTGAATATTTTCATCTCCCTATTGGCTGGATTGGTCATTTTCCCTGCTGTGTATGCACTTGGCTTTAAGCCTGATGAAGGTCCGGGGATTGCTTTTGTCGTCCTGCCTGCCGTGTTCAATGAAATTGCCTTTGGCGGTATCTTCTTAACCGTCTTCCTTATTCTCCTGCTGTTTGCAACGTTGACATCCGCTTTCTCCATACTTGAAATCGGAGTGGCTGCGTTGTCTAAAGGCAATCAATCCCGACGAAAGCCGTTTACTTGGCTGATCGGGATCCTTGTGTTCTTTGCCGGTATACCAAGCGCACTATCATTTGGGGTGTTCGATGATTTCCTGATACAAGGGAAGAACTTTTTTGACTTTGCCGATTACATGACGAGTAATTTCGGGCTGCCGATAGGGGCATTGCTTATCAGTATATTCGTTTCCTACCGGTTAAAGCGGGAGGACGTATGGAGCGAGATCCAATCAGGGTCGTCCATATCACCGGCATTGTTCAACAGCTGGATCTTTCTATTACGGTACATTGTACCGGTGGCGATTATTTTGGTTTTCATATCTTAAGTGAGAGGCCCGTCCCTTTAGACGGGCCTTTTATTTTTAACATTTTGTTCACGGAAAGGCGGGCTATTTTTTTCCAAATGATGATAAACTATAGTTATAAGGAAGGTATTTTATAGGGAGGGACTTTAGGATGTCACACTTTGGCGAGAATTTAAAACGGGTACGGGAAGAACGGAAATTGTCTCAGCAGGAGCTTGCTTTAAAAGCCAGACTAGGTACAAAGACGATTGAGAAGTACGAAGCTGATATACAAATCCCTGATACACAAACGATTTTAAAGCTTTCAACGGTTCTTGATATACCGGCTTCTGAGCTTTTGGAACGGGAAGTAAAGGATCATCCTCCAACAGGCGTTGATGCTGAAATGGAACAGCTGATCAAAGAACTGGGGCCAAAGCGTACGAAGCTGATCCTCCGTAAGGCGAAGGAATTTTCTGAGGATGATTTCCTGCGTGTGATGCAAATGTTATATGAGTTGAAATATGAAAAGAACCAAATATAAAACGATTTATTTAAAAAAGATGTATAGAAAGTGGTCAATGGGATCATACTGTAAATAAGCTTTCTAAGTATTCCCCCTTTTGTTTTCACTTTTTGGACGATAGTTTATCGTCCTATTTTTTTTGTCTTTAAAAAAGGTGGCGGGCACAAAACGCATGGTTTGTGCCCGCCACCCTTTCTTATCTCAACTATGATTCTCGACAAACCGCTTAATCCGCTTCACGGCTTCCTGCAGCTGTTCCATACTGGACGCATAGGAGCACCGGATATGCCCTTCTCCACCTTTACCGAATACATTTCCAGGTACAACGGCGACTTTTTCTTCCATGAGGAGCTTTTCTGCGAATTCCTCTGACGACATTCCTGTCTTCTCGATGGAAGGAAATGCATAGAAAGCTCCTCCAGGTGTGTGACAGGTTAATCCCATTTCATTCAGGGAGTCGACAAAATAGTGGCGGCGATGACGGTAACTTCTCTTCATTTCCAGAACGTCATCCATTCCTTTATCAAGTGCCTCCACAGCTGCATACTGAGCAGGCGTGGACGCACACATCATGGCATATTGATGAATTTTCAATAATGAAGAAGCGATTTCCTCAGGTGCACATATATACCCCAATCTCCAGCCCGTCATGGCGAACCCTTTTGAGAACCCGTTGATGACGATGGTGCGTTTTCTCATATCATCTAAAGAAGCGATTGAAACGTGCCGCTCATCATAGGCAAGCTCAGAGTATATTTCGTCAGACAGCACCACCAGGTCATGCTTTCTAATCACTTCAGCCAGTTCCTCAAGATTCTCTCTTTCAAGGACCGTCCCTGTCGGATTATTAGGTGAACATAGCAGGACGGCTTTTGTTCGGGGGGTGATGGCTTCCTCCAGTTCTTCGGCTGTGAGTTTAAAGCCGTGTTCAGGTTTGGTTTCAACCGTTATAGGTACTCCTCCTGCCAGTTGCACAAGGGGGACATAGGAAACGAAACCGGGCTCCACCACAATGACTTCATCTCCCTGATCGATGATCGCCCTCATACTGATATCAAGTGCCTGAGAGGCACCCACTGTCACGATGATCTCATTAGCAGGGTCGTAATCTACAGAGTATCCCTCTTTCATGTACAAGGCAATCTTCTCACGGAGCTCCAATAAACCAGCATTTGCTGTATAAGAGGTGTACCCCTGTTCCAGGGAGAGAATAGCAGCCTCCCTGACCGTCCAGGAGGTAATGAAATCCGGTTCCCCCACCCCTAATGAAATGACCCCTTCCATATTCGCAGCCAAATCAAAGAATTTCCGAATGCCTGAAGGCTTTAAGTTTTTTACGGATTGTGATATGTAGGATGTCTTTGTTGTCATGGTGACACCACAATTCGTTTATCTTCTTCATGATCGCCAAAGATGGTTCCATCATGCTTATATTTTTTCAATTGAAAATGAGTCGTTGTCGATAATACAGAATCCAAAGTAGAAAGCTTCTCAGATACAAAGGTAGCCACCTCATGCATGGACCGGCCTTCGACTGTCACGGACAGATCATACGCACCGGACATCAGGTAGACGCTCTTTACTTCTTTATAACGGTAAATTCGGTGGGCGACTTCATCAAATCCCACACCTCTTTTGGGAGCTACTTTCACATCGATCATGGCGGTCACCCCTTCATGACCCTCCACCTTCGACCAATCCACAACGGAACTGTATCTGACAAGAACATTGTCTTTTTCAAGCTTTTCTATAGCTGCCTCTATTTCGTCTTTTGTCACTTGAAGCATTTTAGCTATATTCTCTGGGGAAATCCTTGCATCTTTCTGCAGGATCCTTAACAAATCAAGCTCCATTTCTCTCAGTTGCATACTACTTCCTCCTCATCACCACTAAATGGTTATATTATATCAGAAGTATCCATTATAAAAACAGGGACCTATCATATTAAGCCTATCTTCCCCCAATTCCTCCCTTAAAATGGGATATGTTACAACTTTCAATTCCGGGTGTTAAATGCAAATATGGGGGTAAAATACCTGTAAACCGTTAGAAAGGAGTGACGAAGTATGCAAGAACAAGATTTTGCCAAAGTGGTGCAGGTGAACGGTGCCAATGTCTATTTTGAACATCATCAGCATCCTGAAGCTAGCAGAAACCTTCGTCCTTCTTCATGGATTTCTATCATCAACGTTCAGCTTTAGACGGCTTACTCCCCTTTTGAAAGAAAATTATAACGTCATTTCAATCGATCTTCCGCCCTTTGGGAACAGCGAAAAAAATAATCGATTCGTCTATTCATATGACAACCTGGCGAATACGGTCATTGCCTTACTGGACCATTTGAAGGTAACCAATATCCATTTGACAGGCCATTCCATGGGAGGACAGATCGCTCTGAACGTGATGAAGAAAGCACCCTCCCTGGTCGAGAAAGGCGTTCTCCTTTGCAGTTCCGGCTATCTCAAGAGAATGAATTGGCCAGTCACGATGCTCAGTCACATCCCCTTCTTCCATCTGTATGTCAAATTGTGGCTTACTCGTTCAGGGGTACGGAGAAATCTTGAAAATGTCGTCCATGACGCTACAATGATCGATGATGAAATGATGTTCGGTTATCTGAAGCCTTTTCTGGAAGAGGATATTTTCAGGGCCTTAACGAGGATGATCCGAGATCGTGAAGGGGATTTATCAGAAAACGACCTACGCAATATCGATACACCATGCCTGCTTGTTTGGGGAGAGCATGACAGAGTCGTGCCGATCACTACTGGGCATAGGTTGAAACAGGATATCCCGAACTCGAGGATGGTGGTTTTGGAAGAAACGGGGCATCTCGTACCTGAAGAGAGGCCTTTGGAAGTGTTGGAACATATCCAACAATTTGTTTCTGCCAGTACGGAAGAACCTTTCGGACGTAAAGAAACCCAGCCCTTATTCAAAAAAGGACTTTCCCAGACGCTCATTTCTGAAACGTAGGGAGAAGTCCCTTTTTGTATGAAATGGAGCACATACTCCTTGGAAAAACGTATCTGACAGATGCATACTATCCTTCATTCCAAGCCCATTCCAAAGTGAACTCATACATACATCTTCATCAAAGGGCTCACGGCTGCCATTTCTGTGACTCATCCTTCGTCACCAATCTATAAGGGATCCCATGTTTGAAGTGTCTTCAAGGGCTTCATTGGTTTCTCCCATAATCAGAAAGGTGACCCGTTACATGAGGATCAAACAAAACATTTTCATCTTTCTCAAATACATCATATGATGATACTAATAAATACATAATTGAAAGGGGAACATCCCGTGAGTCGATTTGAAGAACTGATTAACCGAAAAGGATCCTCTTCCGTGAAGTGGGACATGACGAAAACAGTATTTGGAAAAGATGATGTACTGCCTATGTGGGTGGCAGATATGGATTTCCTTCCTCCACAGGAGGTACTGGATTCCCTCCATGAGAGGTTGAAACACGGAATCTTCGGCTATACATTCGTCGGGGAAGGTGCAAGCATCCAGTATGAAAGACTGGGTCCTGAAACGGCATGGATGGAACATAGAGGAATCGTGGCTGCAGTACAGTCCAGGTGTCGTGCCAGCCATATCAACCGTTATCCAAGCCCTTACCGTTCCTGGAGATAAAGTGCTCGTGCAATCTCCTGTCTATACCCCTTTTTTCAGCCTGGTGGAGGACAATGACAGGGTAATCGTCAATTCTCCATTAGTTTATCATGACGGAAGTTATACGATTGACTTTGGAGCGTTTGAAGAATCCTTAAAATCGGGGGTGAAGCTTTTCTTATTATGTAATCCCCATAATCCCAGCGGACGTGTATGGACAAAGGACGAATTAACAAAGATGGCTCAATTGTGCCGAAAGTACAATGTCGTCATCGTGTCGGATGAAATCCATTCGGATCTCGTCTTCAAACCCCATACACACATACCCGTGGCATCCCTTGACGACGCATTCAAGGATATGACGATCACCTGCATCGCCCCAAGTAAAACCTTCAACCTTGCGGGACTTCAGGCTTCAGCGATGATCACTCCCAATGGGGACCTCCGGGAAAAAATGGCCCTGATCCACAAAAAACAGGGATTCTTCACCCTCAACACATTTGGGATCGTCGGAATGGAAGCTGCTTACCGCCATGGTGAAGGGTGGCTGGAAGAAGTACTGGAATACTTGCAGGAAAATGTAAGAGTCACTAAAGAATTCATCATAAAAAACCTTCCTGATCTCCGGCTTGTGGACCCAGAAGGCACCTATTTGCTTTGGATCGATTGTACAAAGATGGGGCTTTCTGATGAAGAATTAAAGGAACGTCTTCTTGATAAAGGAAAACTTGCGTTAGAACCGGGAACCAAATATGGTTCAGGCGGTGAGGGCTTTGTCCGAATGAATATTGCCTGCCCAAGAAGAACATTGATGGATGGGTTAGAGAGATTGAGAACGGCATTGGGATAAGAAAAAAGGGAAGAGCAGTCTTTCGTGGCTGCTCTTCCCTTTTTCGATCAGACTACTTTTTCTTGTCACTAACAATTTCCCCACATGCTATCCGTTTACCCGAATCACCTGATGGCTGGGTCATACCATCATCCTTATTTTCATCGATGACCAAAGAAGTACCATCTTTAGTGAACAAGGATGTTTTTCCCTTCGTCAAAGTGACCCCACCTGCCATTAGCTTAGCCTTTGATGTCCCATCATCCTCGACAATGATATTGGGAAGATCCCCCCCATGGGCTCCCTCCGGATGAAGTAATCCATGTTGTTTATCATCAGGATTGAAATGATTGCCTGCCGATGCAAAATCCGGCCGCTCACAGGTTCCTTTTTCGTGGATGTGAATACCATGTTCACCAGGGGGAAGACCTTCCAGGTCCAAATCGACCTCCACCCCATCACTCTTTTCCTGAAGAATGGCCTTCCCCAGTGAGTCTCCGTTCTCATTTTTTATGTCCACTTCCACTTTTTTAGGATTTTCAATGGCACATGCCCCAAGTGATACACTCATCATGATCATATATAATAATAAAGATTTTTTCATATCGCTTTTCCTCCAAATCTGCATACTCTTCCTCCATTGTTGACCTCGGGGAAGAAAAGTATTCGTCTATTGCCCCAAAAATGAGCGGAAAGTCAGAGGCATATGGAGAAGAAGAAACCGTTACGCAATGCAAAAAAAAACACGCTTCAACAAAGCGTGTTCTTACTCAATTTATTCAGATTCCCTCTGCTTCGCCTGTTCTTCCATCTTCTTTGTTTTCAGTTCTTCACGCTTTGAAACCTTTATGATTAAGCGGAACGTCAATAATGCAGCGATTAAAAAAATGGCCATCGTAATGCTGGCGGGAATATATTCCGACTTGTCTTCGGGAAAGTATAGAAATAAATTTAATACGTATGAAGAAACCATCGTAAGCTCCTTTCAATAAACAAACTCTTTGTCTATTATACCAACTCTGCAAAGTTCAAACCAACTTGAATTCGTTCTTTATTTCAACGATTTATTGAACACACCTTGAGGCCACACTCGACATACTCGACAATTTCCGAGGAAATATCCGTGACCCAAATGAAAAGAGCTATGAATTCCATATAGGTTCACAGCTCATCCATCACCATTATTCAACAACCTTAATGCTTTCAATCACGACATCTTCGTTTGGAAGATCATTCGCCCCAACCTCTACATTGGCAATGTCATCCACGATGTCCATTCCTTCTATTACTTGCCCAAACACCGTGTGCTTTTGGTCAAGCCAAGGCGTACCTCCATTTTTCATGTACGCTTCAATGATTTCCGCCGGGAAACCTGCTGACTTCATCTGCTCTTCGAACTGGGGATCCATATCACCTTTTTGAACGATGAAGAATTGACTTCCGTTCGTACCAGGGCCTGCATTGGCCATGGAAAGGGCACCGCGGAGGTTGAAGAGTTCAGGTGAGAATTCATCTTCGAATGATTCCCCATAGATGCTTTCTCCCCCGGTACCATTTCCATTTGGATCTCCCCCTTGGATCATGAAATCCTTGATCACCCGGTGGAATTTCAAGCCGTCATAATAACCATTTTTACTGTGAGTGATAAAGTTTTCAACGGTTTTAGGAGCCTGTTCCGGGAATAGTTTGATTTTAATTGTTCCCATGGATGTTTTCATTTCGACCACTTTTTCGTTTTCAGCAACATCTGCTGTAAGCTGTGGGTATGTCATTGTGTCATCTCCTTTAGATTCTCCTGTAGTATTCTGCTTTTCTTCTGTTTGTTTCTTCTCTTCTCCCACTGTATCTTCTTTCTCTGTTTGTCCACAAGAAGCAAGGACTAAACCTAATAAGCAAAGGACCGAAATGATCAGACGTTTCATATATGTACCTCCACATGTTACCTTTATAGTAGTTATTTCTCAATTCTTTCCGCTTTCATTATAATAGAGATTGACCGAATAGAGGAGGATTTTTTATGGAAAATATACAAATTGGTGATTATGTCACAGCTTTTTATAAAACGGGGAAATATATCGGGGAAGTTACCGGAGAGAGACAGGGTGCCTATGTAGTGAAGATTCTCTCCGTGTTAAAGCACCCAAGACAAGGAGACCTCCATCATCCTCATGAAGTGGACGTTCCGCTCTTTCACGAACGAAAAGCACTTGCCCACCGTGAGCAGGCAAATATGCCTGTTAAAATGGTGAAGCCGTTTAATGGAAACGTTCTGGATTACAATGACTCCCTTGTCTCTGCCTACCGTGCCCTGAAGAAGGAGTTGGAAGATGACCCAACGGCCCATGCCAAGAAAAGCCTTGAAACACTCCAATCCATTCAAAAAGAATACGAACTGATGTACAGCCTGATGTTCTAATCATACAGGAGGGACGAACCTACAATAAGGTCCGTCCCTCCTATCGTTATGCAAGCTGATTATAGAATTTGGAGAGGTCGATCCTGTCCCCAATGGTGGTGGGTTGGGCTTTATCGAGGTATTTTTTGTCTTTTTCCACGAGTTTGTAAATGTGGTGGGTGGTGAGGGCATCATCTAAAGCTTTATGATGTTTTCCGACTCCTTCCCTTCCGTATTCCTGGACGGCTTTCCATAAACCCGTTTGGTTCTGATCCCCAAAGAATTGTTTATATTCCATGGACAGATCGACGAATTGGGCTTTGAAAGGAAACGGGATCCCTGATTGGGAACAGTTATCCCTCAGCACCTTCATATCCATGTTTCCCCATGTTACGACTTTCTCTACCCCTCTTGCGTTCAAGCCGCTAAAGTAGTCAATCAAACACTGAAACGATATTCCAGAATCCACTTCTTGCTGAGTAATCGATAAAAATCGTTTACAGCGATTGGTTAGTTTGGGAAATGCAGAGAGCAGGTTTCACATATGAAGAAAACGTATCTGACACTTTCCCATTCTGAACCACCACTACACCAGCTTCGATGATTTCAGGAAAAAACCCTTTGGGGACTCTATGTCGTTCAGGCATAGAAAACTCAAAGTCTATAAACACAAGCTGCTCCGCTTTCGCCACTATACTCCCTCCTCAAAATGTTGTTAAAGACCCCAATGAATCTATAATAAAATCATTTTTCATAGAATCGGTGTTCTTATGTTATTTCCCCATACTTCTTATTCTTACATTATATCACGTTGAACCTAGAAATTATGACTAATTCCCGGCTTAATAAGGGAATAAATGTTATTCATTGGACTGGGGAGGGCATTTTCAATACAATGAATAGTTAGTTATACGAAATAAAATACGTTTTAGAAGGTGTTAACATTTCAATCAAAAAGAAGAATTTGATGATCATGCTTTTGGCCAATTTCCTGGTAGCAGCAAGTGCGACAATGGTTCTGCCATTTTTGTCCCTTTATATAGACACATTTGGTGAGTTCAGTCACGAATATGTCCAGCGTTGGTCAGGCTTAGTGTTTGGGGTTACTTTCTTAACGGCTTTCTTTATTTCCCCTTTATGGGGTCGTGTAGGAGACCGTTTCGGATATAAACCGATCCTCCTGATTACAGGCTACGGAATTGCCGCTTCCATATTCATGATGGGGTTTATGGATTCAGTCCTTGGGTTGTTCCTCCTCCGGATGGTCATGGGGGCAGTGACGGGATTCATTCCTACTTCAATGGCTCTTATTTCAGCACAGACTCCGAAGGAAGAAGCGGGTCGCACGTTGGGTACCTTGCAAATGGGTACAGTTTCCGGAGGGTTATTCGGACCGGTCATCGGAGGATTGCTTGCGGATTCTGTCGGCTTTTCCTATACGTTTATCTTCACCTCCATTGCGATTACGGGAGCGGCTACCTTAGTGTTACTGGGGATAAACGAACAAAGAAATACCGAACAAACCGCTAAAAGGAACAAGTATTCAAGTAAAGAAGTACTTCACCATCTATTCAGTCACAAATTATTGGTGACGGTTCTGTTACTCTCATTCCTTATTCAGGTGGCGAACTTTAGTATTCAACCCCTTCTTGCCCTTTATGTCGATGAACTCACTTCTTCTCAGAATCTGGCATTTCTTGCAGGGATCGCATTCTCAGCTACTGGATTGGGTAATCTGCTTTCCACAAGATGGTGGGGGCAGTTGGGGGATGAGATCGGTTATGAGAAGGTATTATCTATCCTCCTTGTCCTTGCATCGATTTTCATCTTCCCTCAGGCACTCGCTGTTGAACTTTGGCAGCTCGTCCTGTTCCGCTTCCTGTTCGGTATCGCCATTGGCGGGATGATCCCTTGTGTGACGGCATATATCCGTCAGGAATCCCCTTTAAGCATGCAGGGGGAAGTGCTTGGATACACCCAAAGCTTCCGTTTCCTTGGGAACGTTGTCGGACCTGCATTTGGAGGAATTGTGTCCGGATATATTGGAATTTCTTCCGTATTTTATGTAACAGGTGCTTTATTCTTAGGAGCGTTTGGATTATTATGGTGGAGTATACGTCATTCCGACACCATGAGCCATGTGAAAGATTACTAGAAAAGTAGAGTGAATCATGAGAGTATTCGCAGGTTATCTAACGGTCATCAGCGTTATGCTGATATTTTTTACTACATTATTTTTTACTACAGATGAATTCAACAAAGTGCAAAGCTTTCAGAAAGAACTGGAACACGCTGTCAGTACAGATGCCATAGACCTGAATAAGACAAGCCTGCTCCTCGATCAAAATGGAAGGGTCTTTTCAGAGGTGAACCGTCCCTATCGTTTATATGTGCCCGATGAAAAGATCCCTCCATTTATGAAGGATATTCTTGTCGCTTCAGAGGACCAGCATTTTTATGAACATGTGGGGTTTGATGCTGGGGCTATTCTCAGGGCCGTCGTGAAAAATTTAGTATTCACTCACATCCAGCAGGGTGGAAGCACGATAACCCAACAGCTTGCAAGAAATTTATATCTCGGGCAGGAAAAAACCTACAATCGTAAATTGACGGAGTTATTCTATGCCCGTGAAATCGAAAAATCCTTGTCAAAAGATGAAATCCTCGAGCTATACCTGAATGTCATTTACTTCAGTAACGGTGTGTATGGCATTGAAACCGCGGCTCACTATTATTTTCAAAAAAGCGTAACGGAACTGAACCAGGCGGAGATGGCATTCATTGCATCCATTCCCAATAATCCCGGGAAATATGACCCCCTCCGCCATTTCGACCAGACCAAAATCCGCCAGGAACGACTCCTGGATATCCTTGTGACCACTTCTAAGCTTTCCAAAGAACAGGCTGAGACAATCAAACAGGTTCCCATTGTCTTAAACATCCGCAAGAAAACAGACCTGTATCCGGACTACGCTTTTTACGTAGAAAATGAGCTAAGAGAACTGATTTCCATCCATGAAGGGTTCAGGGTGGAATTGGATAACGCAGCATCCCCTGAAGAAAAGGATAGGATAGCTGCAAAGCTTGAAAAACGATTACAAGAAGTCATCTCATCAGGAGTCCGGATCCAGACTGCGTTGAATCCGGACCTGCAACAAAAAAGTGTTCTTGCTTTAAATGGGCAGCTGCAAGAAGATCTGGAAGGGGCCACCGTAACAATCCACAACGAGTCCAGGACCATCGTGGCGATGTCAGGTGGCATGAATTACAAGAAGTACAACTTCCACCACGCATTTCAGGCCTATCGACAACCAGGATCGGCTATCAAGCCCCTTCTTGTATACGGCCCGTATATGGAGAAATACAAAGCTTCCATCACAGACAGGATCAATGCAAATCGGTACTGCATAGCTGATTATTGCCCCGTAAACTATGGCGGGATTCAACCTGGGAGTGTGACGCTGGCACAATCCATGTCTCAATCATACAACGGGTCGTCGTTAAGAATGATGGAAAAAGTGGGAATCGAAGAGTCCTTCCAATACCTGTCACCGTTTTCATTTAACAAGGTGATCAGTGACGACAAAACGTACGCTTCATCGGTGGGGGGATTCACATATGGGATGAGCCCCCTTGAATTGACCGATGCCTATACATCCTTCATCGATGGGAATTATCGAAAGAGCCATGCCATCATCCACGTAAAGGACACCAATGGCAAAATCCTGTATCAATGGACGGACGAACCGAAGAGGATATGGTCCAAAGATACCACGTCCAAGGTAAGGAAAATGCTGTCCCAGGCTGCTTCTTCCGGCACCGGAAGAGCGGCCTACGTTCAGAAGCCGTACGTAGGGATCAAAACCGGTACCACCAATCATTATCACGACTACTGGGTAATGGGACTAACAGATGCCTATACGACGGGAGTATGGGTGGGACACGATACTCCCCGGAACATGAGTCACATTGAACAACAGCGCCCGAGCCATAAGATCTGGAAACAGATCATGGAATAACAAAAAGAGTCTGCGGCATGTGCTGCAGACTCTTTTACTAGTTATAATTTCACTTTCGATATAATTGGAAGACTTGCCATCACCCCGTTGTATAACTTCAACAGTACAAAGAATATGGTGATAAATAACGATGACCAGGAGAAAACCTGTAAACTGACGACTCCGACAAGTCCCATTTTGGAAAGGGAGGGGCTTATCTTGTAAACAAAATAGATAAAATACACGATGGAGCTTAAAGCAAATATGAGCAACATTCCAAGAAATGATTTCAGGCTGACTACGGACACAAGGCCGCCGATAAAAATAAATCATCGATCCAGATCGGACGCGGTTATATAATTTACCATCTGAATCCGAGGCAAAAAACAACATAGACACACCATTGATCGTCTCCCCTATCAGCTTCAAGGCTGCAAACACCATAAAGAAAGCTACCATTAACAGGACCAATAGTGCGAGCTTTAATTGCATATCCGATAAAAATTCCCTCATTCCGGGATAGACACCGATCTTCTTAAAAATATCAATAAACACTTCCACGCCATAGACGGAAAACGTGAGGCTGAATAATAAAATGGAGAAAAGAGGCAAGTAACTAGTTAAGTATGTATTTTTCACGAAAAACTCTCCCATAACGATTCTCTGACCACTCTCATCATAATCGTTTATGAGTATCTTGAAAAGGGTATAGAACCGGAAGGAACGATGACTAAATGCCTACTTGTGAAAAACAAATAACCGCCCTTTCATTTTCGGAGAAAGGACAGTCGTTTATTGACGTGGACTGGCATGCGGCACGACTCGAATATATTCTCTCGATCCATACGGTAGTCTTTGACGGACAGGATCTCTCATTACGCCCTCTTCCATTTCTTCCGTTTCACCGTATTGAACAGGCCTGATATTTATACTCGTCGGGTCTTCTACCTCGATGAGTCCTCTATTGAACCGATCTTGTGATTCAATTAACCACGCAAAGCCAAAAAAAGTAACGAATATGGTCGTAACCGCTATAGTTTTCTTTTTCATAACTTCACCACCTTATGGATAGGATTCTCCAATTTGACCGAAACTATTCTGTAGTCGGGGAGATAGCCATAAAAAAAATGAATAAATTTCCCGCTGTATTTTCCGTCTATCTTCATATTTAATAATTCAAGGACAAACGGATGTGTTTGGAATGCTCAGTAATGCAAGCATTTATTTTTTACGTTATAATGCTCTTTGAGGTTCAGCTTCGATCGAGGTTTTTGAAGGAAGATAGGTATTTCATAACAGGGAAGACATTAGACCATGATGAGAATAAATGAATACTACTTGAGGGGGGTTTTATATGACCTTGTTACACTGGGCTATCGTATCGCCTTTTTTATTTGCCATACTCATTCCATTTCTTTATAAGGCTTTTCGGAATGTACATACCGGCTGGTTCGTATTGCTGTTGCCAGTCGCACTATTCGCCTACTTCTTCCAATTCATCTCCATGACAAAAAGCGGAGACACCATCAAAGAAACCTTGGAGTGGATGCCGTCCTTCGGGATCAACTTCATTGCATACGTGGACGGTCTGGGTTTGCTTTTCGCCCTGCTTATCACCGGGATCGGTTCACTGGTTGTCCTTTACTCGATTTATTATTTAGATAAGAAGAAAGAACAATTACATAATTTTTATGTGTATCTGATGATGTTCATGGGTGCGATGCTCGGAGTGGTCCTATCTGATAACCTGATCGTCCTTTATATGTTCTGGGAGTTCACTTCCATTTCGTCATTTTTATTGATCGGCTACTGGTATCATCGTGAACGATCAAGATATGGTGCCCAGAAATCCATGCTTATTACGGTATTTGGCGGACTGAGCATGCTTGGGGGATTCATACTCCTCTATCTGATGAGCGGTACTTTCAGTATCAGGGAATTAGTGATGCAATCTGATCAGCTTATGACAGACGCACTGTTTCTTCCGGCACTGCTCCTGGTTTTAATAGGAGCTTTCACGAAGTCGGCTCAATTCCCTTTCCACATCTGGTTACCGGATGCCATGGAGGCACCGACACCGGTCAGTGCGTACCTGCACTCTGCCACGATGGTTAAAGCCGGTATTTATCTTGTTGCCCGCCTGAGTCCTGTATTCGCAGATTCTGGTGTATGGCTGTGGCTTGTGGGTGGATTCGGGATTTTCACACTTTTCTGGGGTTCTTTTAATGCGGTGAAACAAACCGACCTTAAAGGGATACTCGCGTTCTCAACTGTCAGTCAACTTGGTCTTATCATGTCTTTGTTGGGAGTGGGAGCCGCTGCTCTTCACTATACTCAACTGGATGATAATATTTATATGGTTGCCACCCTTGCGGCCGTTTTCCATCTGATTAACCACGCAACCTTCAAGGGGAGTCTGTTCATGGTCGTGGGGATCATTGACCATGAAACGGGTACGAGGGACATCCGTAAACTTGGCGGTTTAATGAATTTCATGCCGATCACCTTCACCATTGCGATGATCGGAGCCTTCTCCATGGCGGGACTGCCTCCATTCAATGGCTTCCTCAGTAAAGAGATGTTCTTTACCGGAATGGTCAGAGTCCTTGAAATGGATATATTCAATTTGGATACAGTTGGGATGATTTTCCCTGTCCTTGCCTGGGTTGGAAGTGTCTTCACCTTTATTTACAGCATGATCATTGTGTTTAAACCCTTTACAGGTAAGCACCAGCCGGAGAAGCTTGAAAAGAAACCACATGAAGCCCCTCTGGGAATGTTGATTTCCCCGATCATCCTGGCTTCACTTGTGATCATATTCGGATTCTTCCCGAATATCCTGTCAGAGCGAATCATCGCTCCGGCAGTCGCTGCCATTACTCCAAGCTTGATCGAGGAAGGACATGCAGTAGAAGCACATATTTCATTCTGGCATGGGCCTACTCCTGAATTATTTATGACCTTCGGTGTCATCCTGTTTGGAATTTTGCTATTCCTCCTTTTACCAAAGTGGAGAAAAGTTTACACATGGATTCCGGAACGATTCACCTTGAATTCGTTTTACGACGGGGGATTAATCGGCAGTGAGCGTGGGGCATACAGTTTCACAAAGGGATATATGACAGGATTCATCCGTACGTATCTTGTTTATATCTTCTCCTTCTTTATAGCCGTGCTTCTGTTCAGCTTGTGGTTTAAAGGAGCATTTGCCATCAATACGGAAGAATTGGCACCGATTGGGATTTATGAAGTGGCCATCGCCCTTCTCCTTGTGATCAGCTCCGTGACCATCCTGTTTGCAAAGTCACGATTGACGTCCATCATTTCACTGGGAGCAGCCGGATACACGGTTTCATTATTCTTTGTATTATTCCGTGCCCCGGATCTTGCCCTGACACAGCTCGTGATTGAGACCGTGTCTGTTGCACTATTCTTACTGTGCTTCTATCACCTGCCTCCACTCAGCAGGCATGAAGAACGCATGAGCTTCAAACTTGGAAACGCGCTGATATCGATTGGGGTAGGAGCTGTCGTTACGTTATTTGCGATTTCAGCATACAGCACAAAGCTTTTCGATTCGATTTCAAGCTATTACATTGAGAATGTGTATGAAGAGGCGGGCGGTAAGAATATGGTGAATGTCATACTCGTTGACTTCCGCGGATTTGATACACTATTTGAAATTTGCGTATTGGCGATAGCCGCACTTGGCATTTTCTCCATGATTAAATTGCGTCTGACAAGGGGGAAAGAAGGATGAAAACAAAAACGAATGACGTCATCTTACAAACTGTAACCAACGTTGTCGCTTTCATCATTATCCTGTTTTCCCTAAGACTCTTCTTCGCCGGGCATTATACCCCGGGTGGGGGCTTCATTGGGGGCTTGATGACTTCGGCTGCCATTGTGTTACTACTGTTGGCGTATGATATAAAGACCGTAGCCAATATCCTGCCGGTGGATTATAAAATCCTAACTGCAATCGGTTTACTCCTGGCCGTAGCGACGTCAGCGGGTGCACTTCTGTTTGATGTACCTTTCCTGACTCATGCATACGATTATTTCCACCTTCCATTGTTGGGGAAGACTTCCCTGCATACAGCGGTTCTATTTGATACAGGAGTGTATCTCGTTGTTATCGGTGTCACGATGACCATTATTCAAACGATTGGGGTGAGCGAATAATGGAAATATTAATGGCCATTGTTGTGGGGATCCTTATTACGGTCGCCGTTTACTTAATGTTATCCAAAAGCTTGCTCCGAATCATCATTGGAACAGCTTTGTTGAGTCATGGGGCTCATTTACTGCTCCTTTCCATCAGCGGTCTTAAAGGAGGAGCTGCACCTCTTCTTGGAGAACACGCAAAATCTTATGTCGATCCGCTTCCGCAGGCATTGATACTTACAGCGATTGTTATCAGCTTTGGAGTGACCGCTTTCTTCCTTGTTCTTGCCTATCGGGCATACCAGGAGCTTGGAACGGATAATATGGATCAGATGAGAGGTAACGAAGGAAATGACTAACTTATTGATACTACCTATTTTAATCCCGTTATTTACGGCGATTATCTTAATGTTCATCAGCAAATATGTGAAGGTACAACGTGGAATTTCAGCCATATCAACTTTGGCTACCATTGCAGCTTCCCTTGTACTCATCAACACCATCCATATGGATGGAATCCAGACGATCAACCTGGGAAGCTGGGTGGCTCCCTTTGGGATCACACTTGTTTCCGATATGCTCTCTGCCTTACTGGTAACAGCTACAAGCATCATCACACTTGTTGTGTTACTTTACTCTTTTAAGTCTATAGGAGCCGACAGAGAACGATTCTACTACTATCCCGTTGTTCAATTCCTGCTGGTAGGAGTGAACGGGGCATTTACAACCGGGGATATATTCAACCTCTTCGTCTTTTTCGAAGTAATGCTCATGAGTTCGTATGTCCTCCTCGTTCTGGGCGGGACAAAAGCTCAATTGCGCGAAGGAATCAAATATATTCTCGTCAATGTCATCTCCTCTGCTTTATTCGTTATTGCTGTGGCGTACTTGTACTCCGTTGTCGGAACATTGAATATGGCAGATATTTCGAGAAAGATCGCTGATATGAATCAGCCAGGAATACTTACAGCGATTGCGATTATGTTCCTGTTAGTCTTTGGACTTAAGGGTGCCATCTTCCCTCTTTATTTTTGGCTGCCTGGCTCGTATTACGCCCCACCGACACCGGTGCTGGCATTATTCGGGGCGTTGCTCACCAAAGTGGGGATCTACTCGATCTTACGGACGTACACATTGTTCTTCTATCATGATATCGGGTATACACATGAAATCCTGAGCATACTGGCGATTCTGACCATCGTTCTTGGCTGTATCGGGGCCATCGCGTATTGGGATGTCAAGAAGATCATTATCTACAACATCATCATTGCCGTTGGTGTGATATTGTTCGGGGTGTCGACTATGAACCCGGAAGCATTAGAAGGAGCGGTTTACTATCTGGTTCACGACATGTTCATTAAAGCCGCCCTCTTCCTCCTTGTCGGAGTGATGATCGCCATAACGGGCACGACTAACCTTAAGAAGATGGGAGGTCTCATCAGGGATTATCCGTGGTTAGGATGGACATTCCTTGTTGCTGCCTTCTCCTTGGCAGGTATCCCTCCTTTGAGTGGATTTATCGGCAAGCTATTGATTCTCAGAGGAAGCTTTGCGGCAGAAGCTTATGTAGGTGCAGGTGTGATTCTGGCATCAAGTCTGTTAGTCCTATATTCAGTCATTAAGATCTTCCTGAATGGTATATGGGGAACTCCGAAAGAATACAAAGAAGTGACCAAAGGACACGCTCGTTACTTATGGATGACCTCCTCGATACTTGTCGTGTTGGCTGTATGTTATGGATTGGGTGCCGAAGCGGTCCGTCCTCTATTCTCACAAGCAGCAGAAGTACTGGTAAATCCGAATCTCTATATAGACGCAGTGTTAAAGGAGTAATGTAGAATGGCTTTTCAAATATTATTAAACTTTTTCATGGCCTTTGTCTGGATGTTTCTTTCGGTATCCTTTACTTCTCAGTCATTTATCATAGGCTATTTGCTTGGGTTGCTTGTCATATTTGCATTCAGAAGGTTTTTCAGCTCACGGTTTTATCTCATGAGGGTGACGGCCGTGATCAACTTATTCTTTTTATTCCTGAAAGAACTCATTCTTGCTAACATCTCGGTCTTAAAGACGATACTGAGGCCAAAGCTTGACTTCCAGCCCGGGATCTTCGCTTTTCCAACTGAACTGAAATCGGATTGGGAGATCACCCTGTTAGCAAATCTCATAACCTTGACTCCCGGGACCCTCGTGATGGATGTGTCGTATGATAATAAGATGCTTTACGTTCACGCCATCGATATCCCGGATGCTGACCAGGCCATCAAGGAGATCAGAAATTCTTTTGAGAAAGCAATTATGGAGGTGAGCCGCTGATGTTACACACAATATTGCAAATTACGTTACTATGCGTCTCCCTTTCCATGCTGGGACTGGTTTACAGAGTGGTGAAAGGACCTACAACTCCCGACCGGGTGGTAGCCCTTGATGCGATCGGTATCAATCTGATTGCCATCGTTGCCCTCGTATCCATGATGCTCGACACTTACGCTTTCCTGGAAGTCATTCTCCTTCTTGGGATACTGGCCTTCATAGGAACCGTTGCCTTTTCGAAGTTCTTAGAGAAAGGGGCGATTATTGAACGTGAGCGAGATCATTAGATTTTTCATTGGATTCTTTTTAGTAGTAGGAGGTTTTCTCAGCCTTGTCACAGCCTTTGGATTGCTGAGGCTCCCTGATGTCTATACGCGAAATCATGCAGCTTCTAAAAGCGCGACACTTGGAGTGATGTCCATCCTCCTCGCTACATTCCTATACTTTTATTTAGAGCATGGGCATTTTAATTCAAGAGTGATCCTGACCATTGCCTTCGTCTTCATCACCGCCCCAGTTGCAGGGCATCTCATATCCCGGGCAGCCTATAACTCTGGGGTTAAGCTCTGGGATAAAAGTGTAAGGGATGACTTAAAAGGTAAAAAGGAATACGATCGACAGAACAGTCAGTAAAAAAGCATAAAAAAGCTTGACCTATCGAGCATCAACTCGAATGGGTCAAGCTTTTTTTATTATCGTTGATATAAGTGTTCCTCTACGCTTCCATCCTGCTTATGCACGACCAGCGTACCGGAATGGTCCGTTACATAGTCTTTCGCCTTTCCCAAAAGCTTTTCCTTCGTCTCTTCCACCATGATCGCACGCTGTCCATCGGCTTTCTTCAATTGCCAGCCGTCATCATGTGGCCTCACATGATACTCCGTTTTATCAGGCACGCCCTCTTCGGACTTATGAGCCTGGTCAGTGGCAATCGCAATGGCCCTTCCCTCTTCATAGCCTTCATCAAGAAGGGCGTTGGCAATTTCTATGGCTTTGTTTCGAACGTCTGCAGGCAGGTTTTTCAGTGAATCTGGATAATCCTTCTTCGTCCAACTCATCAACTAAATCCTCCTCATTGAATGGTTACTCTTTGATTTCCCATTTATCAACTTTTTAAACTTATGAGCCATTTCTTTCACCGTTATATATCTACTGGTAAGGCAATCTGTAAAAATAAAAACCAAGGGGCACTTTTCTTGTATCATGAATACACTTTACCGAGGAATGGACTCTCCAACTGATCCGCTGTCCCACAAATAACATAAGGAGGTATTCCCATTGAATCAGGAATATGAACGTTATGTGAAGAGTATTTTGCAGTCCTGGGAGGAAAAACAAGCAATAACAGCACGTTCCATTATGGAGAAATACGGATTTCCAAATGAAGCGACACAAAGTCTGCTCATCTGGTACAACAATGGTCCATGGAAGCGTACCATTGTCTACAGAGACCCTGTACCACACCATTTCCCGACCCCCCATTTAGATTTTGTCGAGCAGGTGATCGATTATAAAGTACCTCCGGGTATGTACGATGAAATCGCTCGATACGATGGAAGTGTCTATCTGGACCGGACCAAGGGTGAAGCTTCCGCAAAATGTGATAAAGAGGAAATGAATTTTCTGGCATTGAATGTATTGAACGACATTGTAACCGGCAGACGAAAAACAAAGAATGCCCGACTGTTTTATGCCCAGACAGCCTATCAATTCAAGAATGGGGATCTCTCTTCCCCCTATATAAAAGGACTGTTATTTCCTAAACAACTCAATACAGCTGATCCCGATATGATCTTTTTTAATTAGGCTCTTTTTGTATACTGTGTTGCTATTCTGAAGAAGAAGCTACAAGGTGATTTCCGCTGCAGGACGCTCCAATCAACTTTTCGAGCATGAATCGTGAATAGAAATGAAAACAATAGATTAGTAAACAACATCCTTTACGGTATTAAGAGATTGCTTGCTATTCTTCCCGTCACGTTTTCCTTCGTCCACTTATAGAATAGTACGGAAAACAAAAGGAGGACTTAACGAGAAAATGGATACTACAACACCGATTCCTTACAATGAAGGAGATCAAAGGATCCCCCTGGTATTATTAGCGGCAGCTGGTGCAGCCGGAGGATATGGGTATGGGCGTCCTGGATTTTACGGGTATGGACGTCCTGGATGGTTTGGCTATGGGCGTCCTTGGTACGGGTACGGGCGTCCTTGGTACGGATATGGATATGGACGCCCCGGGTTCGGATACGGATTTTGGCGGCCGGGATATGGTCTTTATTAAACCTTTGCATCTGTCCAAATAATTTGAATTCCCTTCTATTCTGGAAGCCGTTTTCATTTTAGCACTGTTCATCTGAATGTGTATAAAAAAGGCATGAATGAAATCATTCATGCCCCTGTAAAAAGCTTAACCTGTCTCGATGTTACCTTTTTCCTTCATATGTGGTTACCGGCGCTTCTGGATATTACGCACAATGGAATACTCAAACCATCGTCTCCCTATGTAAATCATATGCGGGTTTAATATGTGCTTACGTCAGTACTCGGTGTTTTCTATCAGTTAACGTTTCGGTACGACTGCCATCGTACATCTTGAAATGCAGATTAATTGATTGTCTTCGTCCGTGATTTTAATCTCCCAAACCATGGTCGTCCTCCCTTGATGCATGACCGTTCCTGTTGCCGTAACCAGCCCTTCCCGCTTTGCTTTAATATGATTGGCATTGATCTCCAATCCGAAGCAGATTTCTTGTTCCAGGTCGATTAATTTTACAGCCCCTACACTTGCCACCGTTTCGGCAAGTGCCACCGATGCCCCCCCATGCAGAAATCCGAATGGCTGCCTCGTACGTTCATTCACCGGCATGGTCGCAACGACTTTTCCTTTCCCCACTTCAACAAATTCAATTCCAAGCGTACTGATTAATGTATTTTCCATATTCATGCAAATCACCTCATATTTTTTTCATTATAGTATCAGTTCGAGAAATGGATCTAAAATCCTTTTTTTCGGTTGAGTCTCTCATTTGCTCTTACCCTTTTCATGAATATTCCTTCTTCCTTTTTCATACATATCCTAAGAGCATTTCTTAGAAAGGGGTTATGTTATGTACCGATATCATCCTTTTTATCCCTCTATTCAACGCCCCTATCCACCTACTTATTCGAGTATATATCCTTTACACAATCGGAATTATCCACCTGTTGAAACCAAAACGTTTATGTCTTCGGCCGGGAAAACATTAAGCTTAATGGAGGATGCTCAAAAGGTCCTTGAAAAAATTAATACATCAAAAGAATTCTCATCCAAACTTATGAATGCCGCACAGAAATCGAATATGCCGGAAGTACATAAACTACTTCTAACCGTCGGAACAAAAGTACAACCGGTCGTCTCATTTAATCCGGACGGGGTGCATTTAGTGTTTGATGAAACACTTGGTCAGGTAGATTGCTGTCATCTGATTGTCATTGTCCGATGGATGTAAGCTGATGAACGATCCAGTGACGAAATAATAGCAGTGTCTATTTATGACACTGCTACTCTCTTTACTTAATAATAAGGGTAATGGCCTGGATATCCCCCATAACCGTATGGTGGATAGTATGGATAATAATATGGTCTCGGCCTTAGGATTGCCGCTCCCACTAACCCTCCTAATACTCCTCCAATAAATGGTCCTCCGAAGAATCCGCCTCCATAAAAAGGTCTCCTTCCTCCATATACAATACGATGATTCATTTGGCTGCCTCCTTATCGTCAAACAAGTGATTTATAGCCGCTATGTCTATTTGGCTTCACTACTTTGTATGCGAAGGCAAGTGGATTGGAGTGGGCGATAAACCAAATGAGTGGAAGTCGAAAAAAAGCAAGGGCACAGGTCCCTTGCTTTATCTATTTACAATATGATAGCTGCAATCCAACCAAATAAGATCAATGGAATATTGTAGTGTACAAATGTAGGTACACATGTATCCCAGATGTGGTTATGCTGTCCGTCAGCGTTTAACCCGGCTGTCGGTCCAAGGGTGCTGTCTGAAGCAGGCGACCCTGCATCACCAAGGGCACCTGCTGTACCCACGATCGCAATCGTTGCCAATGGACTAAATCCAAGCTCCATGGCAAGGGGCACGAAGATGGCTGCAATGATGGGAATCGTCGCAAATGATGAGCCGATGCCCATGGTTACAAGAAGTCCCACGATTAACATGATGAGAGCGGCGAGGGACTGATTTCCTCCGATTACATCAGCAGTCGCTTCCACCAGGGTTTCCACATCTCCTGTCGCTTTCACCACTTCAGCGAATCCTGATGCAGTGATCATGACAAATCCGATGAAAGCCATCATTTTCATTCCATCATTCAAGAGGCCGTCAGCTTCTTTCCATTTAACCGAACCCGTAATGTAAAGAACTGCAATACCTGCTAATGCTCCAAAGATCATGGATTCCAGTTGAAGCTGTACATATAAAGCGACAACGATGGAAACAAGGGCGAAAACCATCGCTTTCTTATTGTATACCACCTTTTCTTCTGCCGCGACTTCATCTGCTTCTTCGTAATCCCGTGGTTTACGATAGCTGAAGAACACCGCAACGAGTAAACCGATCATCATTCCTCCCACCGGAAGGAGCATCGCTTTCGGAATATCATCCAATGCAATTTCCATTCCGCTTGATGCCATGTTTTGCGCGATGATTTCATGGAACTGCAAGCCGAATCCTACAGGTAAAAGAATATAAGGAGCTGTTAAACCAAACGTGATCACCGAGGCAATCAATCGTCTGTCAATCCGTAATTCTGTCATCACCTTCAGTAATGGCGGGATCAGAATCGGAATAAAGGCAATATGGATCGGAATCACATTCTGTGAAAAACAAGCCATGATTAATATGGATAAAACGATAAGTGCTTTTGAAAGGGCTGTCTTTCTTGAATCACCTTTTTTCCCCACTACCTTCAATACCCAGTCAACCAGAAGGTTCGGAATTCCCGTGTAAGAAATCGCCACCGCGAATCCACCTAATAATGCATAACTCAAGGCAATATTCGCCCCTCCGCTTATTCCTTCAGAAAATACGGATATTGTTTCATTCAAACCCATTCCACCCGTCAGTCCTCCGACTAACGCTCCAGTGATCAGAGCGAATACCACATTCACGCGTACCAGACTTAGTACAAGCATGACAAGAACCGCTATTACAACTGCATTCATCATGTCTTCCTCCTCAAATATTTCCATACAACACTATATCTGTATGCTTTAGTTCGCTAAATTGGTAGAGTGATAAAATCACGATTTCTACTTTATCAAGATAAAGAGAGTTTGTCAACATTTTAATAGGATATGAGGTTGGAGGAAATGAGAGGGAAAAAAATCACCCTTGAATCCTTTTCTATTAAAGAATAAAAAAACAGCCATTCTCTTGAGGAGCGGCTGTAGTCGTTCATTTAATTATGATAAGAAACGTCTAAAATCGACTGGATTGACGAAACATGTCCAACAGCCTGCAGGTAAACCCACAGCTCCTCTCACGCAGAAATCGTCTATGATTTTATACCATAACTCATAATCTCAATCCTTCTTTCTAACCAGATGAATCAGATAATACATTTGTGAAATGATAAACGAAAGCAGAATGACGATTATGACTCCGAATACAAACATCACTCCCTCTGCAGGATCTCCTCCGTCCATAAAGAAAGAGCCCACTATGAAGAACAGTATCCCACTAACGAACAGGCATAAGAAGAAAATACTAATGTACCTTGACATTAAAATTCCCCCTATAAAACCATTTTCCTAAATACATCTATTCTTTTAAGTGAAGGAGCTTATAATAGTGAAAATAACCAGCCAGTAATCCTACTGCCAACAGGACGCTCCCGCCGGCTAAAAAGCTATTTGTGTAACCCTCGATCACATTTAGATATAGATCATGATTCGCACCGCCTCTCTTACTTAACCAGTATTCCCCTAGAGAGACTCCAAAATTGACACTGAAAAAAACCATGATCCCCCCTGACAGACTGATCAAAGCACTTATCATCATCAGCCCTTCAAGTTTAACCTTAGTCATTTAATTTTCCCCTTTTCATGAGCTGAAAGCCCTTTTTAATGAAAAATAGAAATGGAAGCACCTAATCAAATCCCTCACGTCCCCTTTGAATAACCATATTATTATTGTTTCACTCTATATCATACTATAAAAGGAAAATGATCCCTTTTTTCAGATGAAAGCAGCATTTCGAAAGTAAGGCTGTCATCCCTCCTCACAAAAAAGCCTTTCTTCCGTGCTGCCTATACACAGAAGAAAGACTTTCTCATTCATCACATTATTTCTCTACAGGCACAAAACGTTCGACTAATAGCGCAAGAGTTCTTGCCATTACTCCCGTTCCACCTGCCGGGCCCAGTTCATAGCTGCCTTTTGTCGTCGCTGTTCCGGCGATATCCAGGTGTACCCAAGGAAGCCCTTCAGCAAATTCTCCGACGAATGCTCCACCCATGATGGCATGTCCAGCACGTCCCGGTGAATTGTTCAAGTCAGCGATGTCACTTCCACGAACCCTTTTCTTATCGTTTTCCGTATAAGGAAGCTTGCCAGATATATTCACCGGATTCCCCCGATGCTTCCAGCACCTGCTCAAAGAAAGCTTCATGATTCGTCATGGCACCTGTTTTATCTTCTCCAAGGGCAATGATAACTCCCCCGGTCAAGGTTGCAACGTCCACTAAATAATTGGCTCCCTGATGCTTCGCATATGTCATACCGTCAGCAAGGGCGAGACGGCCCTCAGCGTCTGTGTTCAACACTTCAATGGTTTTACCGCTCATGGATGTAATCACATCGTCAGGCTTGAATGCAGAACCACTCACCATGTTATCTGTCGAAGGAATGACCGCAACCACATTCTGTTCCGGTTTGATCTCACCGATGATTTCCATGGCACCAAGGACCGCGGCAGCACCACCCATATCGGTTTTCATCCCTACGATTCCATCTTTCGGCTTAATCGAATAACCACCTGTATCAAACGTGATCCCCTTACCAACCAAGCCGATGACATCTTTCCATTCATCTTTTCCGGTATATTTAAGAACAATCATCTTCGGCGGTTCAACGGAACCCTGATTCACTGCCAGAAGTGCCCCCATACCAAGATGCTCCATCTCTTCTTTATCCAGGATCTCGACTTCAAAGTCGTATCGCTCTGCTAATTCAAGGGCGTATTCAGCCAATTTAGTAGAGGTTAATAGATTTCCAGGAGTATTCACCAGTGTACGCGCTGAATTGACTCCATTACCGAATGCTGAACCGATATGTAAAGCCGTTTCTACTTCTTTTACGTCTGAGCCAGTAAAGAATTCAATCGTATCAAAGTGCACTTCAGGTTGATTGGACTTCTTCTTATATCCATGAAACTCATATGTAGACATTGTAAAAGCTTCCATGTATGCGTGTGCCGCATCTGTAGCTGTCATTTCTTCCGTAACAAATGTATCCAACGCCACGGAGAAAGAAGATACTTTCATTTCCTTCAAAGCCTTTGACGCGACTCCCAGGGATTCTTTCAATGAATCGAAGGTAAGTTCCTTTTGTTTTCCAAGACCTACACATACTATTCTTTTTGTCTCCAGTTTCCCGAAGGTATGTATCTTAGACACTTTCTTCGCTTTGGAAGAAATGTCTCCGTCTTTTACCAGTTGTGTAAGATAACCCTCAAATTTCATGTCGAGCTCTTTTAGTTCCCCTTCGAATGTAGGCTGATCGTAAACCCCGACAACCAGGCATTCTTGATTAGCAGACGTAACCTCATTTTGTTTAATTGTCCATTTCATTCATCCGACACCTCCGTTTTCTATTATAACGGAGAAGTTCCGTTTTTTCGACTCACCCCGTCCCACAAAGTTACTTCAGAGATAATTAGGGTATGGTATAATGAGAACATTATATGTATTCAAACAATTGAAAGGGTGGCATCTCACGGCATGGAAGTATTGTTCAATTTCCCATTATGGGCATCTTTATTCTCGATCTTTTTTGCTCAATTTGTAAAGGTTCCCATACAATTTATCGCAACGAGGGAATTAAATTGGTCTTTAATCACCTCAACGGGCGGGATGCCGAGCTCCCATTCAGCCGCAGTAACGGCATTATCAACGGGAGTGGCTCTTGAAGTGGGCATGGATTCACCCATCTTTGCTGTTTCCGCCATGTTTGCCATCATTACGATGTTTGACGCGACGGGTGTCAGAAGGCAGGCAGGGGAACAAGCCATTGTACTTAACAGACTGATGGGGGATTTCCAGCGATTCGTGTCGGAAGCAAAGGGCTGGCAGAACAAGCCTGAACAGGAAAAACGCAAGGAGTTAAAAGAATTACTCGGCCACAAACCGATTGAAGTGTTTTTCGGTGGACTGTCCGGGATTATTCTCACCCTCCTGCTTCATTATTTCTTTATCGCTTAGGAGTGTTCCCATGAGAATTATTTCGATTTGTCCAAGCAACACCGAGTTGATTGATTACCTCGGATTGACTCCTCTCCTTGTGGGAGTCGATGATTATTCCGATTATCCTGAAGAGGTCAAGTCCCTTCCCCAGCTGGGACCGGATTTGTCTATCGATATGGATAAGGTGGAATCGTTACAACCCGATTTGGTCTTCGCTTCCTTGAGTGTCCCGGGTATGGAAAAGAATATAGAAGAGCTGAAAAAGCGGAACATCCCGCACATCACGTTGAATCCTCAGAGCTTTTCCGATATAGCCGATGACCTATTAACGGTTGGAAAGGCATGTGGAATCGAAGAACATGCGATGAAGCGCCAGAGAGAATTCCAGCAGTCCTTGAATCGTTTGAAAACGATTGGCTCAACGGTTCACCATCCCCCTTCCCTGTACTGGGAATGGTGGCCAAAGCCTGTATTCACCCCTGGGAAGGTCAACTGGTTAACAGAGTTGAGCGAGATGGTAGGGGCACGAAATCTCTTCCATGATGTGGAGCTTTCAAGCGTCCAAACGGATTGGGACGATGTCCTGCAGCGGGATCCTGACTTTATTTGTCTTGCCTGGGTAGGGGTACAGAAGAAACGGGTTAACCCTGATATCCTGAAGAAACGGCCTGGTTGGGATCATATGAGGGCCGTTCAAGAAGAGCGGATTTTCATTTTGGAGGAAGCACTGTACTGCAGGCCATCCCCCCTCCTTTTGAAGGGTGCTGTAAAGCTTGCCCGGCTCCTTCATCCTGACTTATATGAAAAGAGTGTATGATAAAAAAACTCGCAGCCTGAGTCGACTGCGAGTTTTTTCTATTCCTCTTTTGGAGATAAGATCTGTTGCCTAAACACTTGCATGGATTTATTTTCGTTCAGTTCCACTAATTCCTGTTCCGACAGCTTTCCTGAACCTATCTGGATCACATAAACATCAAGGGTCTGTTTTCCCCATTTAGTATACACATCATCCACTGTCTCATAATAAAGGTCCAGTTTATTCCCCTTAATAGCGCTCCCTTTATCGGCTACGACCCCATACCCATAATGGGGGATAAAGAGAATGGTACCAATAGGATAGACGGTAAGGTCGGCTGCAATCGTAGAATATAAGTCTCGTTTCACCTTCACTCCAGAGTATGTAATTCCATAGAGGGGATGCCCTGGATTTTTTCCGGTTGATTCAACCCCTGCTGTATAACCTGTCGCCACAACCGTGTGCTTCGTATAACGATCCCAGTCCACGGACTCTTCCAACGTCCTGGGTGCTTCCTCTGCACTCGCGGAAATTTGGGTTTTATAACCTGCCAACCTCTTTAAAAACTTAAAGGACAAACTTAAGCGTTTCGTCTTGTGTTCTTTATCATTCAAACTTGTTTGCTCATGGTCGTCTTTATCCATCAACCAGGTTTTAAAGGTCTGGGCCTCTACTCCTGAAACCGATTGAAAGGTTGTCCCCAGGGCCAGGATAAATAAACTGACCATCACTAAGCGCTTTGTCCATATTTTGATCAATTTCATGTATTCACTCCTCCCACCCTTATTACTTCCCAACCAGGAGGAGGTCTATGCATAAATTAAGAAAAAAATCGAATAGTTTCAATATTTGGAAATATCAGGATGAATGTTGTTTTGAAAGATCGCGAAATGAAACCATTCCATTTTCTAAGTTAAATAAAAAACCGTTCAACGCGAGTAAACGATCTCGGTTAAACGGTTAACATCAAAACATACGATATCCTTTTGCTCTCAGGATTCTCATCACCACTCCCGAAAGGATCGCCCCAGCCAGGCCACTGCCAAGAATCACAAGATCCGCAACTGCCAGGTGACTCAGTTTTGTTCCCAAATCTGAAAAAGACTCTCCTGCATTTCTGAAATAATCTATAAACCGGACTTCATCTACAATAAAGATGACGACGATGGGATAAATGACGGCCATAATCCACGTCATACGCAATAGCATATTTAACAAAAAGCCTATTCCGAAAAATAGAACAAAAAATAAGAGCATTGAAATGATCATTACATGTATAGGCATTTTACCGGATACACCTCCATAAACACTAAAGATTAGTGTACCCCGAGTGTAATGAAAGCGTCAATATATACAGAGGGAATTTGCAGCGTTTTCACAAAAATAACACAAATCGAAACGACAAGCATATGGTGAGTACACCGGAAAAGCGGTCTTTGCCTTTTTGATATACTCGCCTTATGACCTCGGGGAACTAGCCGCTGGAGCTTGATGAAAAGCGGAGGAGTTTAGCACCCTTGTCATGTTGTTCACATCACAAAAAAAAAACCCAACTCAGGATCCACACTCCCGTATCCGAGGTATGGACCTTCATCAGGTCTCCTTTTATCTTCTATCCTTTAGGGCTTATTTTTGTTTCCCGCTGCCTCCGCAGCATGGGCAGGTTTCAGAACCACCCAATACTAACTGAAAGTATCCTTTTCCTGAACAGTAAAGACAGTATTTTGCTTTAGTACTCGCAGTAGCTCTCATCATTACCTCTCCCTTTTCATTAATTTCTTAATTTTCTGATAATATATCATCTATCCAACTAATTGAAAAGGGACATTAGAGGGGATGTACCTCTAAGAAAGCGAATACATTTGTGTTTTTCTTTCATTATCTCTTTCTTTCTTAGAATTAACAGAATTTTATAAAAATAATCGATAGTCGCTGTACGCAAATTGGTCTCCAGGATTAATTCCATCTACGGGTTTTAACGTTTTCTGAGATGACAGTCTTTTGATCATCTCATGGACCATGACGGATGTTTTCTCATCCTGTACTAATTCGTCAGGAGATCTCCACTGAACATCCCATAGTTCTTTTTCTTCTATTTTTATTGAAGTATTTTCCTTGTTTTCCAACAAAAAAATCATCATGTTATCGCTGATATCCTGTTGAATCACTCCAGACCTTACGCCAATAATTCCTTTGACCTCGGTATGTAACCCTGTTTCTTCTTTTACTTCTCTCTTAACTGCTTCATCGACGGCTTCGCCTGCATTGACGAAGCCGGCCGGAAGGGACCACATCCCTTTCAATCCGCTGTATTTCTTTTTCACCACCAGCCACTTTCCATTTTCGTCGACGACGAGTCCGGCAACTGCCAGCCATACCTTTCCTCTTTTCATCGTAAAGCACCCCTTCTCCATTTTCCCATAACAAAAAGCAGAGTGGAATCCACCCTGCTTTTCTTGTTTAATAAGAATTAAAAGAATTTGAACTTTCCTTTTTTGAAGACAAGTGACGGGCCGCCAACCATATACAGCGCACGGTTGTCGACAACCTTCTTCATGAAGGAAGCTTTTGTTCCAGTGATTTTCTTACCGTAAACGACACCGATTGCATCGTCTTCACCAAGAGAACACACTGTTCCTTTAATATCTGGAGTGAATGATTCCAGATCCTCTTTACCATGGAGTAAAGAAGCAATGTTTCGTGCACACACTTCACCCTGGCTGCATGGCAATTTGTGCAGTAGGAGGGTATGGACGCTCTGTTTCTTCATTGATCATGAGTGAGCAGTCACCGATGATGAAGATATTGTCATGACCTGGTGCGCGAAGATCTTTGTTGATCTTGACGCGGGCACGCATGTTTTCAATTCCCGCTCTTTCGATGATGGAGTTACCACGGACACCCGCAGCCCAAACGATCGTTCCGGCTTTGATTTCTTCTACTTCGTCTTCCCCTTTAGCGATGAGTACGCTGTCTGCCTTTGCTTCCTTCAACGGAGTTCCGATGTGGAATTCAACGCCTTTTTTCTCAAGCTTGGCACGAGCATATTTCACTAGCTCTGGATCAAATCCAGGAAGGATCATTGGAGCAGCTTCTACACAGACGATGCGCACTTTTTTTGCGGTCGATATCATATTCATGGCAAAGTTCAGGAACACGGTTACCTAATTCACCCAGGAATTCAATACCTGTGAAGCCTGCTCCACCTACAACGATTGTAAGGCGCTCATCGTTCTTCTCTTCTTCGTTCTTATACGTAGCAAATTGTAACTCAATGTGCTCACGGATTTGACGGGCAGAGTTAATATTTGAAATCATGAATGCATGCTCATGTAGACCTTGGATACCAAATGTTTCAGATTCAGCTCCTAATGCAACAACCAGATAATCAAACTCTACTTCACCTTCACTTGTGATGACTTTCTTTTCTTCTACTTTAATGTCTTCAACAGTAGCTTGTAAGAAGTTCACTTTGCTCGTGTTGACAACATCTTTGATGCTGTAGCGTACACGATCGTGGTGAAGGGTACCGGCAGAAGCTTCGTGTAACCAAGTGGTTTCGTAGTGATAATCATTTTTATTAACTAAAATAATTTCTGCTTCATTTGTACCTAATTGCTTTTGAAGACGGGTTACCGTCATTAGTCCACCGTAACCTGCACCTAATACAACGATTCTTGGCTTTCTCAACTGAATCACATCCACCTTTTTTGATAAATTTGCTTTGGATACTCTTAGAGTCCTCCACATCATGCTTTTTTATCCCGTTCAATCTGGTGCTATTACCTTTTTCCCTGCAGGTAAAAAACCGAAACAAATTAAACGTGATATTTTCCTTTATAATTGAGGAAAATAGTGTATTAAAAATAAATAAATAAGATAACTAAGAAAGTATGTGACCTATTTCACGAACTCCTATAGAGCTATGCGAAAATTGTCATAAATTCTTAACAATATGCCTACATTACATAATATTCTTTTTATCATGCATTTTCAAGATATATATAGGAAATTGAAAACTTAAGAATATTTAAATAATATTAAAAAATGGACGGGTCTCTCCATGGTGCTGGATCAAGAAAAACGGAGGCAGTCGCGGAGGCTTAATCATGTCATCCAAATGACTGATTATTCCAAATAATAAAATCAATTATTGTGTAGAATCGGGAGCATTATGATAAAATATACTAAAATCAAGAACATCTTTATTGTTGGAGGGATCTAGTTGAAGGAAGATCAAAAAGTGTATGATATTACAATCATAGGCGGCGGTCCTACGGGGCTGTTTACGGCGTTCTATGGTGGGATGAGAAAAGCATCAGTTAAGATCATCGAAAGTTTACCTCAGCTCGGAGGCCAATTGGCTACGCTGTATCCCGAGAAATACATATATGATGTTGCCGGTTTTCCCAAAGTGAAAGCACAGGATCTTGTCAATAATTTAAAAGAACAGATGGGAAAATTTGAAACGACCATTTGTTTGGAGCAAGCTGTGGAAGGCGTAGAAAAGCAGGCAGATGGAATGTTTAAGCTGACGACGGATAAAGAAGTCCATTTTTCTAGAACAATCATCATTACGGCAGGAAACGGCGCTTTCCAACCCCGTCGCCTGGAACTTGAGCATGCTTCTCGATTTGAGGGAAAGAATCTTCACTATTTTGTTGATAACCTGGAGCATTTCAGGGGCAAGAAAGTGGTCATTTGTGGCGGCGGAGATTCAGCCGTGGACTGGGCCCTTATGCTTGAGCCGATTGCGGAAAAGGTATATCTCGTCCACCGAAGGGATAAATTCCGTGCACATGAGCACAGCGTGGAGAATTTACACAACTCCACTGTTGAACTGAAAACCCCTTATGTCCCTTCAGAATTGGTGGTGGATGAGAACAAAATCAATCAGCTCATACTAGAGGAAACCAAAGGGGATGAAAAGGAAATACTTGATCTGGATGAGTTAATTGTCAACTTTGGATTTGTCTCTTCTCTTGGTCCGATTAAGGATTGGGGACTTGAAATTGAAAAGAATTCCATTGTCGTGAATTCCAGAATGGAAACGAATATTCCAGGCATTTATGCAGCAGGCGATATCAGTACCTATGATGGAAAAGTGAAACTCATTGCAAGTGGTTTTGGAGAAGCTCCGACAGCCGTCAATAATGCCAAGGCTTACATGGATCCGAAAGCAAGGGTCCAGCCGATGCACAGTACGTCCATGTTTACAGATTGATATGACCTTTATTCGGGAGGCCCAGGAAACGAATTCCTGGGTCTCTTGTTCATGAAACTCAGGTAAAGCCTGCCATTGGTTTGTAAAAGAAACCATTACTTTTTTTTCAGCTATCTTTTTTAACTCTACTGCACGATTCACAATGAAATTTCTCATATATTTTTCCAGAAATAACACATCTGCTAACTTACCGAGAATCCCCAAAGGAGATGTATAGGAAAAGGTATCCTTCATCATCGTCCCTGTTCCACTCTCTATGAATTCGTGGGTATGAGTAAATGAGTGGAATGCTCCCTTCACCATGACGTCTGTAAAGGTATAAGGTCTTTCCATTTCAACTATTTTAGCTGTTAATTTCTGTTTGATACCAAAATGCGTAGCTTCCCAAGTGACTGTATCACCTTTTTCCATCAGCCCGACTGTCACTCCATCAACGGCTCTTTCATTTGTTTTCTTTGTCGTTTCAGTGTGTACTTCCACGTTTCTCGCAAGATCAAAACAGACATTGGCTGGTGCATCGATATAAATAGCATGTTTGATTATAGGCATATTTTATTCCCTTTCAGTTAGTTGGAGCCTATGTAGCGTCCGTTCGTTTAACCCATTCTTTCTTATTTTATATCGAGAATCCAGAACGTGCCAGGCGGTTGACAAGATACTTTTTGAGGAGGATCCCATGTATACCCCTAAAGATTTCATTATTCATGATCAAGAAGCCCTTTATACCATTATGGAAGAGAATAGTTTCGCAACCGTCTATTCTCAGCTCCGCGGGAGGCCGTATGCCACACATTTGCCCCTTTACTTAGACCGTGATTAGCGTTGCCTCTATGGGCACTTCGCCAAGGCAAACCCACATTGGAAGGAAGCGGAAGAACAGGAAATGCTGGTTGTCTTCCAAGGACCTCATGCCTATATATCCCCTTCATGGTATGAAACCGATCAAACCGTTCCTACCTGGAATTATGTGGCGGTGCACGTATACGGACTACTCGAGCTGTTGGAAGAAGCCGAAACCCTCCAAACCCTTTCCGAACTCGTAAAGAATTATGAGGAGCCCGACAGTCCTTACTCATTAGATGCTGTCGATGAGAAAATCCAGAAGGGCCTTAGAAAAGGGATTGTAGGGTTTAAAATTTCCATTCAATCCATCGAAGGGAAAGCGAAGCTCAGCCAGAATCACCCCTTAACTAGACAGCAGCGTGTCATCGAACACCTTGAACACATCCAAAGCGACAACAGTAAGGGGATTGCCAGACTGATGGAGCAGAATGTCCAATTGAAGACGTAATCTCTGTTTAAGTACAGTCACTTCACCCAAGCCTATTGATTTGTTTATTTTCATCATGAATGGGTAGACCAATAGTAGGACAAAAAACTCATATAAAGGATGATGGATGAAATGAATGTATTAGTGATAGGAGCGAACGGTCACACTGGCCGCCATATACTGAAAGAACTTTCTAACAGTCCCCAGCATATTGCGAGGGCCATGATTCGCAAAACGGAACAGGCGAAGGAAATGGAAGAGCTGGGTGCGAGACCCATTGTGGCTGATCTTGAACAGGACTTTTCGTACGCCCTTGAAAATGTGAATGCTGTCATTTTTGCTGCTGGAAGCGGTGGGTCGACTGGTGACGATAAGACCCTTGCCATCGATCAGGAAGGGGCAAAGAAAGCGGTGGACTATGCCAAGAAGATGGGGGTAGAGCGTTTTGTCATGCTCAGTTCCATGGGTGCCGATCACCCTTCAAGCGGTCCGGATGAGTTGCAATTCTATTTAAAAGCTAAGGGTAAAGCCGATGCTCATCTGAAAGAGAGCGGCTTGAACTATACCATCGTCCGCCCTGGAGCTCTTTCATTCGACGATGGGACAGGCAAAATTGAAGCCGCCTCTTCCATTGAAGACAAAAGCAGGGACATTCCACGTGAAGATGTCGCAAAAGTGCTCGTCGATTCTCTTACCGTCGAGGAAACGAACCACAAGGTTTTTGAAATCCTGAGCGGTGACACTCCCGTCGAAGAAGCGTTAAAAACCATCCAATAAATGGAGAAAAGGGACGGACCTGACAAGGTCCGTCCCTTTATATGTTTAGCAATCCTCAGGCGTACCCTTATTCGTCGCCGTCACGAATGATGATCCACATCCGCAGGACGCGATGGCGTTCGGATTGTCAATGGTGAATCCGCCGCCCATCATGGACTGCTTATAATCTATTTTCGTCCCGTTCAAGATGGGTGCATCTTCTTTTGCCACAACCAGTTTGATTCCGTGCTGTTCTGTTGTGGTATCTCCATCTTGAAGATCATGTTCGAATCCCATTCCGTATGAAAGGCCGCTGCAGCCCCCACCTTTTACCGCTACCCGTAACATGGCATCTGTTTCATCATGTTCCTTCATCATATCTTTAATCTGAAGGGCAGCCGCTTCTGTTAGAATGACTACTTCACTCATTCATTACACCCCCAACCTTTTCATTTCTTACTACTTAGTATACTCCTTTCTATTTTACTACTCAACCAAAGGGGCTTTGGTGAATAAATGGAAGAAAACTTTTTCATACCATGATTGATCCCGTGACTTTTTTCCTTATATTCTTAAAAAAATACTGGTGACCCTTCCTCCCGTCAAGGTATAATAAGGTAAATAGTCCCGATTGTGAGGTGATATTCATGACGGTTGTGACACCCTTTTATGATAAAAAAACACAGTGTCTCTCATGCAAACACTCCTACACGACAACGAGAATCAAAACCCGCTTTGTAAAGCTGGCTGGATATGATAGTGACTTTTGCCCCCTATACGAATCCGAGGAAATAAATCCTTTGCTCTATAACGTATCTGTTTGTCCGAGGTGCGGGTTTTCTTATACGGATGATTTCACAAAGTATATCCCCCCTGTTCTTAAAGCTGAGTTGGAGAAGAAAATCAGTCTGCACTGGCAGCCTCAGGATTACGGAAAGCACAGATCTTGTGAGGATGCGATCAATACATATAAACTGGCTGCCTACTGTGCTCTGATTAAAAAGGAGAAAAAAGTGACGATAGCCGGTTTATATCTCCGAACTGCCTGGCTTTATCGAAAGATCAGTGAAAAAGAACATGAAAGACGTTTCATCAACCTCGCTACCCATGAATATATTGACGCCTACATGACGGATGGGGTGTCAGGTACTCTGATGTCAGAAACCAAGCTGTTGTATATCATTGCAGAATTATTAAGGAGACAGGATAAGATAGAGGACGCGGTCGCATATCTTAATAAAGTCATCAGCAAGCAGCATCTATCAACCGAACCTAAAATCATTGAAATGGCTAAAGACCGCTGGTACGAAATTCGTGAGATTTATAAAGAAGCAAAGACTACATAATAAGAAACTAGCGGATTTGCGCTAGTTTTTTTCATCAATCCCGGGACAATATGCTTCAAGCCTATCCCTTTCCGGTCCGTAAAAGGTAAAGTGTTTTTAAACCACGAACTTCATTTGACATCAATGCTCTCTTCCAAAGTAAGGTCACTCCCTGAAATACGATCTGCTTTCAGAAGCTTTTCGTAGCTAACATAACCATCATCCTGTGCATAACTTACGCGTGCAGTAGCCACGATGCCTCCTCCCTTTCCTTTCAATTCCAATAAGGTTGTAATATACTCATTTTGTTCGTGGCTGCTTTTATAATAGATGTAGGTATGGGTGTCATCATGAAATACACGATACCCCGTATTCTCCGGATCTATGTATATAGCTTCCCGAATCGCCTCAGGTGCATCCTCAACGGCTATATCCTCATAGCTGACTGTGAATGCAATGAACTTATCATAAAAGAACAGTAACACGATGATTATCATCATCCCTGCCATTACCCTTTTCTTAATAGGAGTTCACCTCTGTCTTATTGATGACTGTCTCTACACTGATCAACTCCAGTAATTTCGCCGATTCTTCCTTGTCGAGACTCGTACATTCATTTTGTCCCCGGGTCATGTCCACCCCTAAAGGGTCTGTCCCCTGATATTCATAAACATTCAGTGACAGAACCCGAGATTGGAGGTCATGGTGTTTTTGTAAAATGAACCATTGAAGTGTTACGCCAACGTCACGTTTCACCCCTTGAAAGCATCCACAATCAGCGAAGGAAAAGCGAGTTTGTCCCCTTGATTCCTTGGATCATACTTCTTCGACCGGAAAATCACCCCGTCAGCGCCGTCCCAAACGTTTTGATGAAACTTCCCTTCTTCATCACAATACTCCAGGAGCCTCACTTCATATCCAGCCGTCTCAAACAGTTCCGTCAAGGTGTGATAATTATGGACGATTTTATGACTTGCTGCCGGGTGGTCTTTCGGGCCTGGCCCGCCAACCTGAACAATCTGTTGATAATCTTCGTCAGGGAAATAACCGTCGGGAACTGCGCACCGGATATACCCGGAAGGTTTTAAATAGTTTTTACACAGTTCCGCCGCCGCTAGTCCTTCGTCATAGGTAAGGTGTTCCCAGACGTGCTCCGCCAAAATGGCATCTACAGAGCTTGCGGGGAATCTTTTTTCCCACGTACTTTCGTCTAATACATTTAAATCCTCTTCCTGTGTGTGTATCCAGCCTGGATTATTCACATATTCCCCTGCTCCGATCACAATTTTAACTCCATTTGACATCGTGTTCATCTTGCAGTAGCCCCTCTCTATTTGCAGCCTAAGCTTCGTTCACTAATGGACAAACGTCAACTCATTTTAATCTTCATGAACTTCTTTTAATTCTTGCTTTCAAGTAATTCTATTATCCTATCCAATTTCTTATTAATCTCATTAGAAGTATGAACCTCTCTCTTGCCATTGATAATGAGCCTTCTAATGAACAAAAAGAATGACACTCCTCCTAATAAAAGCAGTGAAAAGAAGAACAATTGAAAAAGAACCTCTCCTACGTACATCATGACCTTCCCACCTTTTTAGGATAATGTTCAGCATAAAAACATATGACTCCACCATCAATCAGTAATCATTGTAATTAAGGGAAAAAAAATAATGTATAGACCATGTAGGTCGTTGAATGGAAGGTGGATCTATTGCACCGCCCATTTACCGTAAGAAAAATCAAACGTAAATAGTTTGTTTCGGAATGATTCCCTTCTCTACGCCAAACCGGATAAGACCTTCATAAGGGTCTCCCGTTATGTCCAAAAGCTTGCAAAATGCCGGCTCTGTTTTATATCCTTGTTGTTTGAGATGGATCACTTTCTGTTTAAGAGCAGGAAATGTCTGCAACAGTTTATGCTCTATCATCATGTGAAGATACGCATGTTGCTTATGTACTGGTTGAGCCTGACCAAACAATTCAAACTCAAAATCCCTGAAGATAAAATTCGCTATAACGACTTCCCTTCCCTTTTGCCTGCTCCTTTTAAGTGTAAATCCATCCAGGCAGTTGTATGCCTTTTGAAGCTTTTCTTCAAATAAATCTAAGTCATGAACCTCCATAATGATGTCCAGGTCTGAACCGGAGATATCTATCCCGATGGGCAGCGTTCCGCATAACACAAGACTGTAGGAACTCCATTGATTCAGCACATCCAGTTCAATGATGGCTGAATACGCACTTTGTTGCTTTTCATTCCCGGTTTTCATGTTCTCAAATAGATCTGACAATGGCACTCCCTCCCCTCCTGATAATCTGGGAACCTATAATCGTTCATAAACTAAAAATTCACGAAATGTTAATCATTCAAACCCTTTCCCTCAAGAATGTGACCTGTAAACTTGTCAACTCTTGATGCACGGGTTTTGGATTGTTTGGCTTTGGAAAAGTATAGAATGTACGCCCGTTGCCGTCCAGGAGTCAATTCGTCAAAAGCTTTTTTCAATGCAGGTACTTCTTCGAATTTATGCTGAAGCTCCTCGGGAATGGTGTATTCTTCTGTCTTTTTCATTTCCACTTCCAAACCGGCCTTTTCCACTTCAATCGCTTCTTGAATATAGGCTTTCAGGATGGATTCCATTTCAATGATTTCCTGGACATGAGTGAACCGGATCTGACGCGCCGCCTGTACATTCTCTGTTTGTTGAACGAGAATTCCATGTGTATCCTTTACCAAAGCCCCTTTGTGAAACAAAAGCGCACAATAGTCTTTAAACCCGTGCATCAACACGATGTTTTTATCGTTCAGGGTGTAACAGGGATGCATCCATTTGATTTCTTCTGTCAGCTCATCAAAATCAAGAATGATCCTTCTCAACTCCTCATATTCCTCGCGCCACTTATCGGTTTTTTTTATAAATCCATCCACCTTTCGATTCTTTCGACTGTCTGTCATAAAGGTACCCCCTCAGCTTCATCTTTCTACTTCCGCCAAAAACTTGTCATTTGAGCTTTATCCTGAATATTGTATGTAATCATCTTTTCTAGTAATTTGTAATCGACCGGGTCTTTCCACTTAATACGAAACAACCCTTTTGTAGCACTGTAGCCGGCTTGTTCAATATTGTCGGCAAAATGGGTCATGGTCACTTCCTCAGGTGCAACACTTACATGATGCTTCGCTGCGTCGATCCCGATAATAAATGTGCCGTGATCTGTAAACATGGGTGTATTCCATTTCACTAGAGGTTCCAATTGCGGGAATTGCTCCATCACCCAATTCAGGATTTCCTCCATTCGGTTGCGGTGGCCGGGATTCTCGATACCTGCTACATACGCTTCAAACACGCCCATCTTATCCCTCCTGCTCTATTATTTCCTCTGACTTCGTAACACCGTGATAAACCCTTCCAAAATATCATGAGAAACTGTGAATCCTTTCCGCTTATAGAATTCCAATGCCTCTTGGTTCCCATTCGACGTAAAGACAAAGTAATCCTCCACATCCTCAAATGTGTTCAACCAATCCATCGACATATCAAATAGCCTGGATCCCACACCAAATTGTCGATACCCCTCTTTAATATAAAACTGGGAGAGACAACCGACATGATCCCGTTGCACCGATGAAAGGTCAAAAAACGTGGCAAATTCATTAGAATACGCTTCTTTAGGAGAAATGTTGGTATATACATAGGCAACCACTTCATCTTGTTTATGTGGATCCTTTACAGTGACTATATAATTGTGCAGGGCATTTTTAATCGATGGCAGCATCCTGGTGTCAAAATTCATGCTGTCAAACCGTTCCGGTGTAATGACAGCCTTCGACTGCTGAAAGTTCATCAGTTCATTGCACAAGTCCCGGCACTGTTCGGCCTTTTCTTCCGGTATCACTTCATATAATAGATTCATCTGTATTTCCTCCATTTTAAACTGTTGCACAGGGCGTCATCACACTCTACAGCCTTCGTCCCGCACTGTACTATTTTCTCTGTTGATTGAATGTATTCCTTTAAAGGTAACCACAAAAAAGGACGCTGCCTTTTTGCAATGTCCTCTCCAACTCCATTTTTACGCCCCTGTCAAAGCTGTGACTGTTGGTAACCATTCTTAACTGGTCGAGTGAATCACTCATTCCTCCTATTCCCAAATAAGAAGACCTAATGTATAGCTTTCTTTTCATTATAATCGATTTGATTAAACTTACGCTTCCAAGAAGGTCAGCACCGTCTCTACAAATTTGTCTGTTTCCTCCAAATCCGGGAAATGGGCGCTCTTTTCAAAGACGACTAATCTGCTGTTACTAAGATGGGAATGAATACTCCTTCTTCATTACTTGTCATCATATCTAAACATTCCCATGTTTTCCTTAACATGTTCTACTTTCTTCATTCCAACCATGGTAGAGAGTATGCCCTTATTTTGTGTTACCTCCAATAAAAGTGATGAAGGTTTGGTTCCTTTAACAAGGACGTTACCTAAGTTAAAGGGAGCACTTGTCGTAGGGAAGATCCCAAGTTCTCGGGCTGCTTCCAATACTGACAACCATTTCCCTCTTACTTCTTGATTCTTATGATTGATTCCCGCGTTCATATGCTGATTTAAGGGAAACTGAATAAAATGAAAGTGGTGATCCTCACCTGCAACATTTTTTGCTACAGCAAGGACCTTTTCAATGGAAATAAACCCCTCTTCTGCCGGATCCTTAATCAGACCAAACCATGTCGCAAGACCATAATGCTTGATGTGCCCGGCTTTTACTTGATGTTCTAAAAAAGAAAAAAGTGAATGGAGCTGTCTATAAAAAGCTTCAGGCCCTAAAACCGTCATGGAAATCTCCGGATTATGGATATAATAGATATCAATGGTCTCCAGGTTTAGGTGCTTCCTGCTTTCATGAATGGCAAATTCATAATAAGAAGGATTTAATACGTGACGTTGATGATGAACCCTATTTAAATCTGTTTCTTGAATGATGTTCCCTTCAATGAGAACTTTTTGTAAATATTCTTTTGGGATAAGGTTTGCTTCTATATCACCCGGGATGATTCCCCCTTTTGTGGATATGACCATTTCTGAACGCTCTATAAGTCCTTTTTCAATCATCTCCTTTAATACCTTGCCGACATCCCTTTCAGACCTCATCCCCCTGTAGTTTATGGCTGTATCAATAAAGTTTATCCCGTTTGCCATTCCATATCTCATCGCTTCCATATATCGTGCAGAGTCTTGAGCATTCATATCACCTAAATGAGTCCCGTGGGCAATGGGAGAGGTATAAAACCACGTTGACTCTCGGTTAGGCAGATTGCACCTTTTCAACCGTTCACTCGTACCCTTTAATGTAGCAAAACCGGTAATCATTCTTATGCCTCCTTTATTGATTTCACCCATATACTAGTTGAGTAATTAACCTCTAAGAACCAAGGCTCATTTGCCTTGGTTCTTTCTAATTGCACGGAACAAAAAAAGGGGAAGATCCCACTATCAGCTCTCCAACATTAAGCTCCATTTAATTTTTCAAGTACACAGGCTCTTAAATAAAGATATTGTTCTTCATTCGTATCACGAAACGCTTCATCTCTATTTGCAAGTATGTCTTGATATTCGATGGGTGTTACAAATTGTGAAGCTGTAAAATCACAGCGGATACCTTGAATGATATTGTAAAAGTGCCAACCTTCCGGAAGATTCGTTTTTCTTATCTCTCCACCCAGTATGTCATGAACAACCAATGTTGTTACCCCGCACTGCCCCTTTGCAGGCTCACCTTTCCTCCATTTCGTACTTGAATGGATGGACCAGGACTTCTTAGCGCTTGATATACCCGTTTAACCGCGGGATTTTTCTCCATGCATGAAACTCCTTTACAAAAATATTGTTTACATTTGCATGAAACCATGATTTTAGCTTGTCAGCATAGCCTAACCGTTCCGGAGGATCACTCGTTTCGGATATACCAATTTAGAGATTTAATGCTGAAAGTCTTCATGCATGAGACGAACGGACGTTAACCACCCTTTGATTCAAAAGCCCCATGACCTTCTTTACAATCAGGTCCACAAACTCATCCACTTCCTGTGCTGAAAGATAGATAAACTTATGATTTTCAGGAATGGTACTAGTATGATAGAACCTGGTAATATTTTGGATCTGCTCTAACGTCTGACCCTTTGGGAAGAAACGTAAGTACTCCGGAAATTCAGTTATATGTTGAAATTCATTCCAAAAAATAGTGTCTTTATGATCTTTCAAATATAAAAAATCCAAACCATACCAATCTTTTTTCACCAATGAAGTATATTCAGGAGTATTCAATATCTCCTGATACACTTTCTCTTGTTTCTTTCTCTTCAAGAGGTTCACCCATTCTTCATCCGTCACTAAATGAATGTAGTACCCCAGGTAATAAGAAGACTCTGGAGAGGAGCTTTCTACTTCATGATCAAGATACTGATTGTAAAAAGACTCCGGGTTTATTCTTCCATCCGTCTTGAAATGGGTTACGGATTTTGGCGGTCGGGGTATACCGTCCTCCCCGATCAGTCCGCAATCGGGACCAATATTCCCAACCAAAAACTCTATAGGTGAAACAGGCCATTCCCTCTTTAGTAGTTCTTCAGCAATCCTAAAGTGTGTTACCCAAGTAGCCATCGTCTTCACTCCTTTATACGTTCAGTAAAGTCCTTCTCCACCGATCTCAACTATTCCTTTATTTAGGTAAGGAAGTGAAGACATTCAGTCCTTCATATAAAGATGCTCTTCCTTTCCATTTTCCATATTGATATACCGCCAGGTCGAATCCTGATCGCTTAACCCATAGGCATGCACAGGGACAAACCCCCCAGAGGTCGAGGAATAGATGAAAAATGAATCGAACCATTTATATTTCCTTTTTTCCACCAGCTTTTTATCTTCGTTTTCCACTTTATCCTTTAGAAGCTCAGAACCCTCTTCGGCTGTAATGTTTTCAATGCCTTCCCCACGAAAGCCATGATGTATGGGAACCTCCTCAAGGCTGTTCATCATCCTGAATTCTCCTGACCTCGCATCGACATAGATCCTATTGGACTGATCAGAAAAAGCATATGCACGCATTGATCCGAACATGGGCATATACCCAAACGTATAATATTGATCGTTTACGTTACTGGAATAATTCACATTGATACCTAGATACTCGATGGCAAATGATTTATCCTCACCATACATTCTTTGAAGAAACGAACTTGCTTTCTCCTGTATCTCGTTCACATCTAATAGCTCTCCTTTTAACGTTGGAGATCCTGAGTCATCCATGCGGACCGGGTAACCCGAGAATGGATCTACTTCTCCCTCTATATCATGACGTTTAATCGTGAACCGATAGCGATCGTCCTCATTCTTATCTAACTTCACGTGTTGATGATCAACCTTTAAGAAATCCGCGATTCTCTTCTTCAGTTCTAGATCATCCATTGGTTTTACTTGATCGGGCAGCTGGTGAAATCGATTGTATGTATAAGTATGCTTGTTTATTTCTTCTATCGGCATGCTTAGATCTCTAACATCCACTGTTTGGAAATAAGAACTGTATCCATGATTGAACTTCTTGTAGTCCTCTTCCACTTCTTTTCTGTATTCTCCTGCATACCCGCTCAATCGATCATACATCTTTTGATCAATCTCATCCCATCGGCCATCCGATTTCCTTGCATGGAGGTTCTCAAGTGCTGTATAGAAGGATTGTTGGTTTACATATATGCTGGAACTTTTTAGCCTTTGCTTTTCAAACCAGTTCAACGATAGGGTCAATCTTTCTACTCCTTCATACATTCCTTGAAAATAGTTGTCCTTTAAGTAACGCAGGCTCTTCACGGGATGCATCTGGGGTCGCTTCAATGATCTGTTCAAGCTCTTCAGCACTTCTGTATATGTGGTCATAAGCAGAAAATACTTGGTTACGCTGACTTTGATAGAAGTTAAGTAAGATGATCAGGAGAAAAACGCTAATAACCCCAAGTAGAATCTTCACCGATGAATGGATGCTGCGACCGGATGAATTCGAAGTATCATACTCTTCTCCTTTAGATAGCTTGTAAATGGATCTGCACTCTTCACATACTTTTATATGATCCTCCACCTCTCCTTTAACTGACAGACTGAGATCATCTGCTTCGTACAATGGATGTAGATGTTGTACAACCTCACAGGAAAATTTCATTTCCCGATTCCCCCCCCACTCATATGTAATACCAATTATTTCAAATGATTCCTTTTTGGACAATCACTTTTTCCATAAAGATATCATCACAAAATAGGACGCAATCATGAGAAAAGCGCCCATCAAATGAACCCTGAAAATAAACATCCGATCTTCAAGCTTTGAAATAAAGGAAGACAATGAGGAAAATGATCAGCCCGATTAAGAAAACAGGACCGATCCCCATACTATATACAACGTATATTCTGACATGAAGAATGATGCGGATTATATGGACAACCAGTAAGATAAACAGCAGTAAAATGACGGCACTCATAAAACGATCCTTATACAAATGATCAGCCCCAATCCAGAGCTTGATTCATCATCCAAGTGTTCCACTGAACTTGTACAATGAGTCTTTGTACATACTTATTTTGATTTAGTATGGATTATTCGTAAATTTTCCCAGTCTCACCCCACTGATGACCATCCCATTTTTTGCGCAATGCATCATGTGGCATGAAAAAAGAGTGCCGGAATCTAATGATCCGGCACTCCTTTTTGATTGGATATGATCCATTTTGTTTTAGAACATTGGATTATCTTCAAGGAATTGATAGATATGATCCACCAGTTCTTCAGGTGTGTCCCCTGTCACGACTTCCCCATTCACGAGAGCATAAAAGGATTGGGCACATTTTCCACAGTATCCCAGGCATCCGTACTCTATGACATCAAGGTTGGGGTCTCTCTCTAATATTTCAAGCGCTTTTTGCGCACCGCTAGCAAGATTGCTTATACAAAATTCTATAATAGGTTTCAATTCCATCACCTCACTACTCTTTGTTATGCTACCTTTTTTTACCCTTATCGTCAATCATTTGGGTTCCGTCTAATGGTATAACAGATTGTGAACATTTTCGCTTATTTCTGTTGTGAAAACCCTGTTATTTCGATATACTTTTAATGTTAATAGGTTTATTAATGCAGGCTTTACCCGATATATGCTTCATATTGAAAATGCTTACTTTACAGGACACGTTTTCGCACGATGTCCTTTGAATCCTGTCCCACACCATTAGAGGGATATCATCATATACAAACACACTATTTCAACAATAATGTAGAGTGCAAAAAGGGGAAATTTTCATGAAACAATTAGTGCTGCTCGGCGGAGGATATGGGAACATGCGCGTTCTTCTTCGCTTATTACCCAATCAATTACCTGAAGATGTATCCATTACCCTGATTGACCGAAATCCTTACCACTGTCTTAAGACAGAGTACTACGCGTTAGCCGCAGGTACGATTTCGGATCAACATGTACGCGTATCATTCCCGGAACATGCCCGATTATCCTATGTATATGGAGATATTTCCGGAGTGGATATAGAGAACAAGCTCGTTCATATGAAGGACCAGGATCCGGTCCCTTACGATGATCTGGTCATTGGACTTGGGTGTGAGGATAAATATCACAATGTCCCTGGTGCCGATGAACATACTTACTCGATCCAAACGATTGAAAAATCCCGTAAAACGTACCAGACACTCTGTAACCTTCCAGCAGGTTCCATTGTTGGGATCGTTGGAGCAGGTTTGAGCGGGATTGAGTTAGCAAGTGAACTTCGCGAAAGCCGTTCTGATTTAAAAATTAAATTATTCGACCGTGGTCCACGTATCCTCAATGCCTTTCCTGAACGTTTAAGCTCATACGTACATGGATGGTTCGACGAAAATGACGTAGACATCGTCAATGGCTCGAATATTACGAAAGTGGAGCCAAACACCCTCCATAACCACGAAGAGCAGATTTTCTGCGACGCCATCGTTTGGACTGCAGGAATTCAGCCAAGTAAAGTCGTTCGTGATATGGATGTTGAAAAGGATGCAAGCGGTCGCGTTATTCTGACAAAGTATCACAACCTTCCCCCAGGATGAGAATGTTTATGTGGTTGGTGACTGTGCAAGCCTTCCTCAAGCCCCAAGTGCCCAGCTTGCTGAAGGACAAGCGGAACAAATCGTCACAGTCCTACTTAAACGTTGGAAGAATGAACCGCTTCCAGAGGAGCTGCCTAAGATCAAGCTGAAGGGAATCCTCGGGTCACTCGGAAAGAAACATGGATTCGGACTTGTAAATGAACGCTCCATCACGGGCCGTGTCGCTCGATTGTTGAAGTCCGGTGTGTTGTGGATGTATAAATATCATAATGGATGATATAAAAAAGAACCGCGGATTGCGGTTCTTTTTTATATTTGAAGAATGTCAGGTTTTATCACCGCGATTTTCAAAGATCATGATCCCCATCAAACGGCTTTATAACCGTATTTCTCTAACTCAGAATAAATGGTCTTTAATTTCGGGTTGCCTTCGCCGACAATATTCCCTTCTAACAGGACAATTGGATAAAACATATCCTCTTCAATCACCCGTTCAGCAAACTGCTTTACAGCTTCCTCATCTGGCGGGTTATGAATGTCTACATATTTAATGACAAAGGGCTGGTTTGGGTACTTGCGACTGACGGCAGCCTCCAGCCATTCGTATGTTTCCTTTGATGACGGCAAATTCACGCAGCTTGGACACAGGATTTCCGCACCATATACGTGCATTTCAACAGGTTTACGCTCCATCTTTCTCTCCCCTTTGTTTCCCTCTTTTGTATATTTTACAAAAAAAGCAGCACGGTTGGAACAAGAATGTATCAATTTTCTCTCGAGAAGCTTACTGTAGAAAAATTCCCGAAAAGAAATTCCCAATAGTTTGCAGGTTGATAGATTTTTTGTGAATATGTCATTATAATAGAGAGTAAGGAAAGGAGTAGATAATTATGGCTGAAAACGAAATGATTGCACCTGTTCAGGAAGTATTAGATAAATTACGACCGTTCCTGCTTCGCGATGGTGGAGACTGTGAACTTGTAGACGTTGAAGACGGGATCGTAAAACTGCGCCTGCTGGGGGCATGCGGAAGCTGCCCAAGTTCGACCATCACATTAAAAGCAGGTATCGAGCGCGCCTTAGTGGAAGAAGTCCCTGGTATCGTTGAAGTAGAGCAAGTATTCTAATACCATTTTTGAAGCAGCCTGTATCCTTCACTGGATACAGGCTGCTTTTTTTGACTATACAAATGTCTTTGGTTCGTTCCCCTTTAAGACAGCGAGAATATTCTCCACACATAAACTCATCATCCTGTAACGCGTTTCTTGTGATGCACTTCCGATATGAGGGAGGGCGACCACCTGGTCTAACGCAAGCAGCGGATGGTCTGGATCAATGGGCTCCGATTCGAATACATCCAGTCCTGCTCCTGCTATCTCCCCCGTTACGATCGCTCTTTCCAACGCCTCTTCATTGACGATTGCCCCACGGGCTGCATTGATGAAAATAGCGGTCTCCTTCATCACGGTGAATTGTTCTATCTGGAACATGCCCAATGTCCCCTCATTGAGAGGAGCAAGAACAACGACGAAATCAGAACGCTTCAGAAGATCTTCAAAGGTTGCATAATGAACACCAAGACGCTGTTCAGATTCTTTCTTTCTGGAACGATTATGATACAGGACCTCCATATTGAATCCTTTCGCCCTTCTTGCCACCGCTTCCCCGATGCTTCCCATTCCGACAATCCCCAACGTTTTCTGATGAATATCTAAACCAGCCAATAATAGGGGGGACCAGCTCTTCCATTTCCCCTCCTTGATATAACGGTCTGCCTCAACGATTCTCCTCGCCGTTGCCATTAATAAACCAAAGGTTAAATCAGCCGTTGTTTCCGTCAATACATCAGGTGTGTTGCAAATGATTACACCTCTTTGCTTTGCCGCTTCAAGGTCAATATTGTCATAGCCGACAGCAAGATTTGCCACCACCTTCAATGAAGGAGAATTCTGTATCAGCTCCTGATCAACGTTATCCGAAAGCATCGTAAGCAGCGCAGAGGAAGCCTCTGCTTTATGGAGGAGAATGTCCCTTGGTACAGGAACATCCTCATCCTCCCACATGTCGACTTCAAACTGAGCCTGTAAGGGGGCAATGATTGATTCGGGAAGTTTTCTTGTGATATAGATGGATGGCCTCATATGTAGTCCCTACCTTCGCTTTTCTTTTTTACAGTTTAGCACAAAAGCAAAGGCCTTTTCTCTCCCTGATGAACATGGTTGGGACATGGATATTAAAGCCACCCTACAAGTGGGATCCCCCATTTTTTAACCGGTACTTCCGATAAATGATAAAAGTCTGACAGGAACGCTTCGTAATGATGGGAATTCTTCAGATAACGCTCCAGTTTTTCTTCCACTATCTTCTTCTTCTGCTCTGATTCGGAAATATAATATTCCTCGATGCACTCGAAATAGTGAAGTGGAAACAAGAGTCGGGAATACACCAGTCTCCACGAGAAAGGAGAAAGAGGAGTAATGGACTCATACTCTTTCATGAAGTTCTGAAGTTCAGGGTGGAAGGTTTGGCTTCTCATGAAATATCGTTCTCTCACCCACTCTGCAATGTCCCGGCTGCAGTGATCGAACACCCATTGAAATGGAAAGTGGATATGCATTTCCGTCCCCCACGTCGAATGAAGGAACCGTTCATGACAAATCGTACCTGCATCCTCAGGCTTTGGGTCCTCATCAAGCTCCGTATCCACCAAGTACTGAATGGCATTTTCTGACATAGCGCTGTAATACGGATAGCTTTCGGCAAAGCGGCGTTCAAACTCGTCAACCGGCTGATCCTGAATGACTTGATAGTACGCCTTTTCTAACTGGGCGAGCCGGGTCTCCCAGAGACTCTTCCACTTACCCATGCGGTTGATTTTTTCCACCTTCTCTTCAAAGGTCCGTCCCCTGAAATGGAACTTACTTAACTTTCTTCCAAGCTTTTGATCAGTTGGAGGTTGGGTGTGCTCATTTTGCATGACCACATAGTCTTTATCTTTTTCTACAACGAGAAATCTTCCTTCCATACTGGGAACGAAGGTTGACACATAGCGGTCTCCCTGACTTTTCAAGTGCTCTGCTAATTTGTACAGTTCCACCAGGGTTTCCTGTTCCATATTCGATACGCCGACAATACTATATACTAATCCCCCGACCATATATCGATCCATCATTCCATCAAAGAATGCCCGCTCTGGATGCAAACCAAAATGATTGATTAATATTTCTTGAGACATGCTGACCTCTCCTATCTAGGACCGTCATTTTTAAAAGGTGATGCGTGTCAACGGAGTACTTTTTCATATTGTTCTTTTCCACTAAAGTCAGTTCATTCAGAACCTTACAGTTTATATAAAAACAAGCTTTACGGATCTATTCATGAATATCTGAAACCGGAGATGGGCAAGAATGAGATTAGAAGCTATTATTATGTCTATTTTTCAAATGGGTATCATATGTGTAAAACAAGGCTTCGTCTAATCGAAATAGGGGTTTTATAATCTTTCAAAGAAAAGGTGAATAGGATGAAGGATAAAGAATCAATGGATTTATTAGAGAAGACGGCACGCAAATGGCTGCATGACAGAGGAGTGGAAATTGAAGACATCGCTCAACTGGTCATGTACCTTCAACAGAAGTATCATCCTGATCTCGAACTTGAGGAATGTGTGTATAATGTTGAACGTGTATTAACAAAGCGGGAAGTACAGAATGCGATACTGACAGGCATTCAACTTGATATATTAGCTGAGAAAAAGAAGTTGGAAGAACCGCTTCAATCGATTATTGATGTAGATGAAGGATTATATGGTGTAGATGAGATCCTCGCCTTTTCCATTGTGAATGTGTATGGATCAATCGGATTCACCAATTACGGATATATCGATAAACAAAAGCCCGGTATCCTGGAGAAGTTAAATGATAAATCGTCCGGTATGTGCCATACCTTCCTGGACGATATCGTGGGTGCCATTGCAGCAGCCGCTTCAAGCCGTCTTGCACATCGGGCGAAATGCGCAGAATAAACCTATATAAATATTCAAATCAGACGACACATGTCGTCTGATTTTTAAGTGATAGAAGAAGTTTGGATAATCATTCATGATTTTCTCCAAAAATAGTACTCAATTAGCAGAAATAGCTCCTGTTCCCTAACTTAATGATTGCACATCAATGAATAATTTTATATAATAATCATTACAATTATAGTTGTAATAATTATTAATATAATTGTACCTCGGACCATTTTAATACCATATACACATCAAATAAAGGCTATCACTTGCTTAGAGTGGAAAGAATTTCACATCCTGAACACGAAACGGATTGAGGTGAATTCTTATCCGGCTCCTGAGTGACAAGGCCCTTATTGATGTATATATGCAAGCAAAACAGTTAAAGCTCAGTAACGATTTCATCTTTCTGATTGAACAAGAAATTGACAAGAGTAAATTAGTTCGTTAAAGGATCGTTTGGTTGTAAATGTCCTGATGTTCCTCACAAGTTGGCATGATATCTTCCCACTGTACCTCTAAGGCACATACTATGGCGTTCAACTTGTTTAGAGAAGGGTTTGCCTCACCCTTTTCAATCAACGAAATATAATTAACCGTCAATCCACATTTGTGACTTAATTCTTGTATGGTGATTTCTTTTGCTCTTCTATGGTGCCTTATCTTCTTTCCGACAAGTCCTGTAACTGTAATACTCATTACCTCACTACCCTTTTAAGTATTCTTTAGAAATGACATGAATGTTTCGAAAATCAAAATAAGAAACTGTGACTTTCAATCTTAAAGCTGTTTGCATTCGTAAAGAATAGTTAGAAATTGAAAAGGTATCTAAAAGTCCCCTACTACCTATGATGTTTACCCATGTTTAGTACCTTTACACTTCATTCCGTAATTTTCTTCAATAAAATTTAATCATCTCATGTTGCATTTCAGGTTAGGTCTCCATGGCCCATCTTAGTACCCAGATTTGTGTAATGGAAAAGTTAGTTGGAGGAAAAAAACACATACTCTAAGAGTATGTTTCTCGTTCCTGCTATTTACTTGCGACAACCTCTGAAGAGGATAAAGGGTTAGCCAAAAGAACCATTCATAGGTCCTTTTAGTAAAAATAGTATATTGATTACTTCTTTTAACACTAGCTCTATTTTACTTTTACAGACGATGGTTGTCTATTCATAATGTGCTAAAATTCTATACATTGACATGAGACTATTGAACATGGAGGCTGTAGGGTTAGCCTCCACGATTCATTGCTTAAAAGGACTGAAGCTGTATTTCATCTTTTGTGACCGCTTATGACTAGATATCCCATTCATCCAAGGTATTAATCGTATAGGTTGGTTGAGCCTGCTTGGAGCGCAGGGCCTCTTTCGTTGTAACACCCGTATGGACAAGGAGTGTATCAATCCCTGCATTGATTCCTGCCAATATATCGGTGTCATAGTTGTCCCCGACCATCAAGGTTTCCTCCTTCGGGACTCCCAAAACAGAGAGGGCCTGCTCCATTATGACCGATTCCGGCTTTCCGATAAAGATCGGTTCTGTTTGGGTTGAGACAGTGACGACGGATGTCAACGAGCCATTCCCCGGCAGCAAGCCTCTTTCAGTCGGAATAGCTATATCACCATTGGTTGAGATAAATGTTGCCCCGTTTCTGACTCCCAGGCAAGCGAGGGACAGCTTCTCATAATTGATGTCACGGTCGATCCCCACTACCACAAAGTCAGGTTTATCATCCTGTAGTGTGATGCCATTTTCCAACAAAGCGGAACGAATTCCTTCTTCTCCGATCACATATGCCGTTCCATTCGGTTTTTCCTGTGCGATAACCTTCGCTGTCGCCATGGATGTAGTAAAGACCTGATCCTTCGTTGCAGGAATGTTAAAGGATTGCAGTTTCTCTGCAACCTGTTCAGGCCTTCTTGAAGAGTTATTCGTCACAAACAAATAGGGTAATCCTTTTTCCTGCAGTCTTCTGACGAAATCACCCGCTTCTTCGATCTGTTCTTTCCCTCTATACATCGTGCCGTCTAAATCAATTAAATACCCTTTGTATTCTTTCATTATGTACCTCCGGTTGATTGTCATTAGCATGTCCTAAATCCATGTAGTTTATATTATCCCTTATTTCTCTAGTTGTTTTAGAGGAGAACATGATGGTTCCATCTGTTTTTCGACCTAAAAACAAAACGCTTCCAATTACGGAAAGCGCTGTCATGTTTTGTTAATTTTTAAAAGCCGACACAGGTCCAAGCTCATTTTCGAGATAGCTCCGGATCTGATTCGGAAATTGCTCTAACGTTGGGAATACATCTTTTAACAACCTATGTAATGATTCATGATTCACAGTCGTATATTCCTGAACGAGAATTTTCCGCTGGCCTACAAGAAGCTTAAGCTCCTCACTCATCTTCCCATCAATCACTTTTTCATCTAAAAGAATATCGATAATATCCTCATAGCTCCCCGGATCACGCATGATGAATCCATCAATCATGCTATTCCCCACATCGAGAATCGATTCGATGATCGTATGGGCGATCCGCTCCAATGCCAATCTTTCTAATGATCCGTTCCATTGTTCACGTTGACTGACGGTTTTCAACTGATGTTCCATATAAAGTAATATTGTTTCAATCTTTTCCCTGTCTACGAAATACATGGTGCCACCTCTCCCTGAACGATATTTCCACATTTTATTTTAACATAATTTCATCCGTGCCATACAGGGACATCCTGCAAATCTCACTTCAGTTTGTTATGATGGTATAAGTCAGAAAAGAGGAGGGTTATCAACATGAGTGAACGATTTTATTTATATGATGATACAGAAAATACAAAAACACGGTTTGTCAGTTTTATGGGTGAGAATCAGCGTTACGATTTGGCTATTACGCGTACAGATCGATATTATGGAAAATCTTTAGTATTAGATCTGCAAGGAAGTCGATTCGCCATCATCGGAAGAGATGATCTTGATGAACCCGGTTATGTAGAAAGTGTATTTAAACTCACGGAAGAAGAAGCCGATGAATTAAGGGACTTTTTAGGGGAAATCATTATATAGTCCCTTTCATGAGGAATGGAAAGAATGAAGTCCATTCCACTCTCACATACTAAACGTATGAAAGGTGGGAGATAAAATGAGTAAAAAACCACGAGACAAAGAAGAAGAAATCTATAGTGACTTCTCCAATGTTGAAACGTATCGTAATTTTATCGTTCCAGAAACACTTCCTGAAGGCCCGTACGGATCTCCACGAGGAAAACATACTCCCGTGGAGAACAAAAGCACTCCCTGGGAAGAAGGACAGCGTTATTACAGTGCCTTCAATTATGAAAATAAATCACTTCATCAGGACATCCCTCGTCAGGAGCCGGGATCTCATCCAGTCCATGCAGATCCAGATGTAAATGAAGAACCTCCGTATACTGAGAATAAGTAGCCATAATAAAAAGGAACAAACTGGACGGTTTGTTCCTTTCCCTTTTATTTATTCACTTTTTTCACGAGAAAATAGGCGCATCCAAAATTACAATACTCATACAAATAATCTTTATGGGTACTGACTTTTGTGTCAAAAGAAGATTTTTGATTATGATCATCGAAAAATCCCTTTAATCGCAGTTGACCGTAACCCCAATCACCTAAAATATAATCGTATTTGCTTAAGATATCGCTATATCTTTCCTTGAATGCTTCCTCGTTGAATCCGTCTCTGAATTCCTCAACGATTTCGTAGCATGTATTCTGCACACAAATCAACTCGTCCACCCACTTTCATTTCCTTATCTTAAATTATAACGGATTGTCCATTAATTACTATGAAAAATTGTCAATTGAGATGGTCACCCTATCAAATAGGGGGTGTTTAAGTTGAATAAATTCATTCTAGGGACGACGGTATTAAGTATCTCGCTAATCGGAACTGCTTGTAATGGAATCGATACGGCGAATGAAGACATGTTCCACAATAATGGGAATACCATCAATGTCAATGACCGGGAAGATCTTTATAACGAAAACAGCTGGACGAAAAAAGGAGCTCACCGCGGTGAAGACTTCGGTTATGTCCGTCAGCAGAAGAGTCCTACCGGCGGGCAAATGCCCACTAATGATATGTACAGCATCAACCGTGAACAAGTAGCCGATACCATCAGTAAGATGAGCGTCGCACTTCCTGACGTAAAGGATTGCTCTACTCTGGTCACCGACGAAGAGGTGCTTGTTTCCTATATAACAGACAAAAAGGACAAAGACGGCCGCTTTGAGGTAGCCGACCAAGTCAAGAAAACAGCCATGTCTGTCATTCCCCGTTGGTATCATGTCTATGTAACCGATGACAAAAGCTTAATGCGGAATGTAGAAAACCTGGCCAAAATGGATTCAGACAGCCGTAACGTCAACACAGCAATTGATGATACCATCAACCTTATGCTCCAGGATTCTCCTCAAGGAAGAAATGTTGATGCAGGTGAAAATCCCAATGGGGAAATGACATCTGAAAAATACGAAATGCAAGATGACGATGTCCATAAAATCAACAGAGATCGTCAAAAACGGTATGACCATACAGACACACAGAAGATGATGGATTAAGAAATCAAATGACACTTGCTGCAAAAAGGACTGACTGTAAGAGATATTCTCCTTCAAGTCAGTCCTTTACTATGTTTCAATTATGCGTTTTGAACTTTTTCCTCGCCGGCAGCCTGTCTTGCTTTCGCCGCTGCGTTAACCTGCTCATCTGCATGGTATGAAGAACGAACAAGCGGACCTGCTTCACAGTGACTGAAGCCTTTTTCCATTGCTGCTTCACGAAGTTCAGCAAACTCATCCGGGTGATAATATTTCTGTACCTTCAAGTGCTTTTTCGAAGGCTGAAGATATTGACCCAAAGTTACGATATCAACGTGATTGGCACGCAGGTCATCCATTGTTTCAAGAATTTCTTCTTTCGTTTCCCCAAGACCGACCATGATGCTGGATTTTGTAGGGATATCTGGATTCAATTCTTTCGCGCGACGAAGGAATTCCAATGTACGGTCATACGTTGCACGGGCACGAACTCTTGGAGTCAGACGGCGAACCGTTTCTACGTTGTAATTCATGATGTCAGGCTTTGCATCCATCAATGTTTTAATATTGTCAAAAACTCCACCCATATCAGAAGGTAAAACTTCAATTGAAGTGAATGGACTTTTACGGCGAATGGCACGAACCGTTTCAGCGAAGACTTGTGACCCACCATCTTTCAGGTCATCACGGGCAACAGCTGTAATCACTACATGCTTCAAATTCATTAATTGCACAGAATCCGCAACGCGTTCTGGTTCTTTCAGATCCAATTCAGTCGGAAGGCCTGTTTTCACTGCACAGAAACGGCATGCTCTTGTACAAATATCTCCCAGAATCATGAAGGTTGCTGTTCTTCTAGTTCCCCAGCACTCATGTATATTAGGGCAGCGAGCCTCTTCACATACAGTATGAAGGTTGTTTTCACGCATCATTTTCTTCAAGCCCATATAATTATCGTTCGTATTCAGCTTAATTTTAAGCCAATCCGGTTTACGAATATGTTCATCTTTCTTGCTCATACCCCTCATCTCCAATCCTAATAATTCTGACTTAGGCAAAGAGTGAAACGCTTTCCAGATCGTTCATCTTATGTAAAAAAAGCCATCATCAATATACTTCTTTTGTCACTTTATCATACTAAAAATGTGAAAACAAGCATGTGATACCCTATTACCATTTATTGATGATTATGAATCCAGATGAAAGATACAAACTAGAAGTAGGCCCCTAAAAATGGAGGGATTATTTTGTACAAACGATTGGTCTTACCCCTTGTGGCTTTATGCCTGTTCATCAGTCCCTGTCAAACTTTCGCAGAGGAAAAATTAACAGACGATCAAATCCACACAAAGAGGATGGAATTATTCCAGAAAAGTGAGGCTCTCACTCAAATTCCCTGGTACTATCTGGCAGCTGTCGATCAGTATGAACGAAGTCTTCGATTTGCCCGTAAAGACAGGGAAAAGCCCTCTTCTCTTATATCCATTTATATGGAACCTGAAAAGTGGGTGGGTCCTTTAAACCCTGACCGGGACGATGACAATCCTAAAACCATTGCGTTCTTTCATGGGATTGGCCGTGATGGGGACTTTGACGGAAAAGCAAGCCTAGAAAGTGACGAAGATATTTTGGCTGCTTTGACCGATTATATACTGCGCTACGGAATTGACCGGGATCATTTCAAGCTGGCCCTGTGGGACTATTACAAACGTGATAAAACGGTCAGTATCATTATGGGAAATGCAAAAATCTATAAGCAGTACGGAACGATCCACTTGAACCAGAAAGCCTTCCCCCTTCCCCTCAGATTTAATTACAGCTACAAGAACACATGGGGCGATGCCCGAGGTTGGGGAGGAAGACGCATTCATGAAGGGACTGACCTTTTTGCAGATTACGGTGTCCCTGTCAGGGCGACATCTTATGGGATCATTGAGATGAAAGGGTGGAACCGGTATGGGGGATGGCGTATAGGGATACGTGACATTAATAATACGTATCATTATTTTGCCCACCTCAGTGGTTTCTCTAAAGATCTTCATGTAGGTCAAGTGGTTGAGCCTGGAATGGTGATCGGCGGGGTTGGAAGCTCTGGATATGGACCTCCAGGAACATCAGGAAAGTTCCCTCCACATTTACATTACGGTATGTATAAGGATAATGGATTGACGGAATGGTCCTTTGATCCTTACCCACATTTGAAGATGTGGGAACGTCAGGACAGGAATAAAAACAAAAAACGTTAAAAAAGCAGACAATGGGGTACCCATCGTCTGCTTCACCTTTATCTTTTACCCTTGATTTTTGGATTTGGAAACAGCATTCATGATACTAGCTGCCAATCCTCCCCAGATAATGACCATTCCAACAACCATCATTACAATCGCACTACCCGTCATGTTAGCTTACCTCCTTATAGCTCTCAGCTTCCGTTTTCGCGTGCCAACGTTTAAATGAGAAGGCAACTCCCGCAAGGATTGCGAATCCGGCTACGAACCAACCACTGTAAAGAATGAAGGCATCTGAGTAACCGCCGTAGTTCCCAGTTTCCGTTTCAAATTCTTTAAGAAGATTCATTTTGAATAAACCGAACATCATCCAGCCAAGAACGATTGGCGTGATGACACCCAAGCATATTTTCCACCACGAACCAAGCTGAATATCCGACATTCCATTAGCGTGAGATTGGAAAGTGCCTAACTTGCGCAGGAACCAGGCAATCGCTACAACTTCAATCAATCCAACGAATGCAATACCGAACTGGTTGATAAAGTAATCTGCTACGTCAAGGAATAGTAACCCGCCTTGTGTAGCGAACAAGATGGAGATGATGGCAGAAAGTCCTCCACCGAATAGAACCGCTTTCGTACGGGAAATTCCGAACTTCTCAGAAACCCCTGCTACATACGTCTCTGTAATCGAGATGAGTGATGATAATCCAGCCAGCACAAGGGAAGCGAAGAACAAGAATCCGAATAATCCGTTAAGGGCAGGGAATTCATTAATGATTTGCGGGAATACCACAAACGCGAGCCCCACTCCACCGCTTACTACTTCCTGTACTCCTACACCCTGAGATTGAGCCATGAAACCTAAAGCAGCAAATACTCCGATTCCTGCCAGTAATTCAAACCCAGAGTTACTGAAACCTGTGATGAACGCATTGTTTGTTATATCCGATTTCTTCGGAAGGTAACTTGAATACGTAATCATAATCGCAAACGCGATGGATAAACTGAAGAAAATCTGTCCATAAGCCGCTACCCAAACACCAGGGTCAGCTATTTTGCTGAAATCCGGTTTGAAGAAAGCGTCTAAACCATCAAATGCACCTGGTAAAGTTAAAGCGCGAACAACAATAATTAAGAATAAAATAACGAGTGCCGGAATAAAGATCTTATTCGCTACTTCAATACCTTTTTTAACACCTTTGAAAAGGATCCCTAAAGTGATTAACCATACCAACACAAGAGGAATGAATACTCCTGGAACGATGCTTCCTGTTTGACCGGGATCAACAGTAAGCTTTAAATAATCGTTGAATAAGAAGGACTCTGTATCCTTCCCCCAACCTAAATTGAAAGAAAACACACTGTAGGACATGGCCCACGCGATAATGACGGCATAATAAGTGGAGATGACGAATGCTATCAATACCTGCCACCAGCCAAGCCACTCAGATTTCCTGTTAAGTCGGAAATAAGATAGCGGTGCAGATCCACGGTACTTGTGACCTAATGTAAACTCCAGCACTAACAATGGAATACCTGCTGTTAGAAGAGCGAATAAATAAGGAATAAAGAAGGCTCCTCCACCATTTTCATATGCTACTGCCGGAAAACGCCAAATGTTACCCAAACCGATTGCTGACCCGACAGCAGCCAGAATAAATCCTGCTCGTGTTCCAAACTGGGCACGATTCTCCATAATTGGTCCCCCCTAGTTCTTTTCAACTACCATATAAAGGTATTTGAAATTTTTATATTTTCAGATTATTTATAATCTAAAGTCAGTATAGCTAGTTCTGGGACAATTGTCAAAGCTATTTTTTAAACTTACAGGGAGATTTCTTTTTTTGGGTGAGCAGGTACTATATCACTATAGGATTTTGTCGAAATCTGAAGGATTAATGATGCAAAAGATTGAAAAGGAGTAACATGGATCCTCTCTCCTTTCGGTGAGCCTGCCGGCCTTTTCATCCACTGCTTCAATGAAACGCAATACCCGCATCGTCAAAAAGAACCAGAAGCTCATAGCCCCCTGGTTCTTTCTTCATTTCTTTATTCTGTTACAGAAGGTTTTGCTTTTTCACCAAACAGTAAACCGAATGCCACGATGAGAATGATTACGACTCCCAATCCAAATAGTGTGCTTCCGGTGAATCCCAATACAAGGTATCCAATCGACGCGGCTGCAGCACCGATCAGTGCATATGGAAGCTGTGTGAGAACGTGATCGATATGGTTGCTTCCTGCTCCTGTAGAGGAAAGGATCGTTGTATCTGAGATCGGTGAACAATGATCCCCTAATACAGATCCGGCTAATACGGCTGCCATGGCAGGCAGTAGTATCGTTACATCTGTTGCTGCAGCGATTTCCCCTGCGATGGGCAGTAAAATACCAAATGATCCCCATGAAGTTCCTGTAGAGAAGGCCATGATGCCGGCTACCAGGAATAAGATGACGGGGAAGTGCTCCCATAGGTAAGTTCGATTTCTCCACAAGGCCAGCCAGATACGTACCTGTTTGCAATTGATCGATCAATGTGACGATCGTCCAAGCAAATATAAGGATGTAAACCGCAGGAAGCATGGATTTGATTCCCTCCACTACTGCTACACCAACTGCACTGCTTTCAATCCCTTTCAAACTTACTTGACGAATGAAGAAAATGAGGGCAACCACAAGGCCGAATAAACCGCCGTATAACAATGATTTCGTTACATCTGTATTCTCAAAGACCGGAAGAATATCGAACGAACCTACCGCTTGATACCCTGTCCAGAGCATCATTCCGATTGTACCGATTACAAGGGCTGCGATTGGCCAGACAAGATCTCCAACCGTTCCTTTTGAACTGACAGGCAAATCATTTTTCAATTCACCAGGTATTTCTTTTTCAGGGTCGTAAAGGGCACCTGTTTGAAGGGCTCTTATTTCATGTTCTTTCATTTTCCCAAAATCCAAGCCTTTAGCAGCGACCATGATCACAAGCAGAATGGCAGCCCAGACATAAAGGTTCATTGGAATCATTTGAAGGAATGCTGAAAATGCTGTGTATTCTGTAATACTGTGCGCAGCAAGAATCGAACCGATGATCCCGATAATGTACGCTCCCCAACTTGAGATCGGCGAAACGACACAGATCGGTGCAGATGTCGAGTCAATGATGTAAGCAAGCTTTGCACGTGAAATCTTATGACGATCCGTAATGGGTCTTGATACCTGTCCTACAGCAAGGGCATTGAAATAATCATCAATAAAAATTATGATACCTAAGACTGCAGCAAAGGAGCTGTGCACCTTTACGTGTTTTCACACGTTTCATCGCCCATTCACCGAAGGCGCGGCTACCGCCTGAAATATTAACAAATGCTGTGATGATACCCAGAATGAGTAAGAAGAAAATGATATAGACATTCCAGGTGTTAAGCGCTCCATCTGAGACAAAGATGCCTTTGAAGGCGTCCCACATAAAGCTGAATGTTTTGGTCATTGAGAAATCTGCTAACAGTAAGGCAGATGCAACGATTCCTACTCCAAGTGAAAGTAGAACCCGTCTTGTGAGAATAACCATAAGAATGGCTAAAAGGGGTGGTAAAAGTGAGTAAATCGTGTTTTCCATAATGTCCTCCTCCTAATTGATAGGGGGGAACCATGTAGCATGACAGAGGATAATAAAAAAAGGCAACGATAGAGAAACTATCATTACCTTTGTTAGTAACGTAAGTGCTCCATCACGATCTGTAGCTCCCCATTATAGAGATACCCCTATAATGACAGTGTTATCCTTCTTCAAGATAACCCCAGCAAATAAACAATTGACCTGCTTATTTACTTCGGCATAAGTTCCCTTCCGGCTGTTCTCTTCGTTGTCATCCTCAAACAGCTTACTCTTGAACCCTGCACCTCTACCCCATCGGACTGATGATGTGGTGTGTTATAAAATTTTCTTTATTAATATAACAAACTATCATTCTTTTGACAACTTTTTATTCATAACTAATTTGTGGGAATTTCAATGGACGGGCTGGATTCCCCTCCTCCATTGTTATAAAACTGTGGTACATCCAGGTGAACGGTACCCATGGCAACCAGGATATCCTGTTTTATAGTTTCCGTTTTCGTGGCAAACGGGATAATGATTTGAACATTGACTTCAAGCTCTACAAAAACCTTTACGACGGCATTGTTAATTCCGAACTGTTCTACGGTCGTTTTAATATCAGAGCGTACATCCCCGATCGAATGAAAGCGGATGGGCACTTTTGGTCCCAGGTTACCGAGTAACACGTTGTTCGTCGCCTGACCTAGAGGCACCGAATAAGTGATCCCTTTCGTTTGCTTGGATTCCCCCTCATCAATCTCTACTTCAGTGATGAATTCCAAGTTCTCTAAATTCCCTTCCTCCGCTTCTTGAAGGTTCTGCTGTACTAAGTTTGTGATTTCTGCCTGGACCCGGTTGATGGTCTGCGTATTGTATTTAAATGAAACAATATCGCCTTCCGTGTTCTTCACTTCTTCGGCGATATCCGAAATATCAAGAACGTCGGCAATTTTTTTGTTAATCGCTTTATTGATCACCAGTGTGCCGATCCTGCTCGTCTGGGTTTCAGCGTAAGCAAGCAGTGTCGGTTTCAGACCTTTATTGATGATCCACAATCCGAACCCGGTAGAAATCATAAAGAAAAGAATCGTAATGATCATCACATATCGAAAAGGCAGCGGCCCTCCTCTTCGGGGTTTGTATGTTTTAAACTTTGACACAAAAATCCCCCCTTACAAGCTATTTGTATGCTCGGTAAGAGGGGTTTAACGCAAAAAAATTTATTTAATTTTAAGAGATTGCGGTTCATAATCCGGATCAAATCCGATGATGACCTTGTCCAGTTCCTTGCTTAAATCGAGTGAATAAGGAGCTACTTCGTCTCCACCTTCTTCGATGATCCGTATCACCGGCCGATCGGTCACTCCTTTATTTTGATGCGTCACAATTCCTATACGGCCGTCATTCAGCTCGATCACCATCCCGTTTGGATAAATGGCAACCGAAGACCTGAAAGCTTCAATCACGGCTGGGTCGAAAAGCGTGCCGCTGCCTGCATATAACACTTCAAGTGCTTGATGGGGGAGCATGGCTTTCCGATACACACGATTAGACGTCATAGCGTCAAATACATCGGCGACGGCGATGATTTTTGCAAAGGGGTGGATATCTTCTCCCTTGAGTCCCCTTGGATAACCTGAGCCATCAAGCCTCTCATGATGCTGGTAGGCGCAGTGTGCAATGATCAAAGACACAGAATGAAGCTGCCTCAGAATCTCAAAACCATGTTCAGAATGCTTCTTGATCTCATAAAACTCATCTTCTGTAAGCTTGCCCGGCTTCAGGAGGATTTCTTCAGGAACGAGCATCTTTCCGATATCATGCAATATGGCTCCTACTCCCAACTGCTCGAGCTGTTTAGTGGAAAGCTTAAGCTCAAGACCGATGGAAAGCGTGTATAAAGTTACGTTAAATGAATGATGAAAGATATAGGAGTCGTATGTGAAAACATCTGTCAAAATGGTGAGGAGATCATGGTTTCCCTTTACTTCGGACAGGACTACATCAATCACCTGCTTCAATTGCTTGGCACTATTTTCAATCATGAGGACACTTGGAGTGGCTTTAGATGAGCTTAACTGCTTAAAGGCCGTCTCTATATTGTTCACAGCCTGCTGTCTCACTTTACTCGAAACGGTACCTTTGACTTGGATTCCCTTCGAAAGTGAGTCTTCAATATATACATATTGGATGCTAAGCTCCTGCAATCTGAAAATCATGCGTTCTGTTATGGGAACATTATCATGTATTAAAGCTTGACCTCTCAAATTATATACGGTTGTAGCTAGAACCATGCCCGGTTTCAAAGCCCTAGTGGATATAAGCCTCATAGAATTCTCCTATGTAATTCTTTCATTTTTCGACAAAATTTCCTAGTATCTCCATTATAAAGGATATAAATGTACATGCAAGGTGTATTTTGTTAAATATTCATGAAAGAATATTGGAATAATACAGTAAAATGCTCCCTTAAGGAGAGATGGACTAAATTTCCATTTGCTATGTGCGCTTTATTCTATAGGATCAATTCAGCATTTGACTGGTGTGGTACATGGCATGGGAATTGGTCCATATACAACAAAAAACCAGCCGCCATTAAAGCAACTGGTTCCATGCCTATATCATCTTCAGCAACGCATCCCGTCCGATCATTCCAGGCGTGATGCCCCGATTTTCCGCTTCATGCGTGATGGACTCAAGCGGAGCATCGAGAAGCTGTTCGATGGTTTTCACGCCGACCGCTCTTCCTGCAATTATCCCTCTGTCTTTTAACTTCTCATTAAGCAACGCTACGTCAAGTGCTCCACACATTATATATCCTAGTTCACTCGTCACGACGAGAAGATTGGTTTTGGGAAGTTCAACAGAAATCGCTGTAAAGGTATGTCCCTGAATGGTAATCGGAGATACATTCATCATGTTTCATCGCTCCTTTCCCTCATATGTATGACGGAAGGAAGGAAACGGTGAAACATTTACCGCTTTAATTTCCACTCAAGGACATCTCTTAAAAACTCAGGCATATAATATTTTTTTTCGAGTCTTTGAAGATCAGGAAAGAAATGTCCAAACGTGAACATGTCAGGCAAGGCAAGCCTATATATTTTCTGTGCATCAATCGGTTTGTGACCGATAAGGATTTCATGATCGACTAGTTGAATATTCGTATAGACAAACCTTCCCATTACTTTGCCCCTGAATCCCAAGCCTTTCACCTGAAGATGAGGCCATTCGTCATTAAATGTCTGTCTGATGATTTCCTTTAATTCTGCCCCTTTCATCCTGATGAGGCAAGGGTTGATTGGATGAGGGAGAATCCTGTGCAGATCCTGTTTGGTCACAGGTCCTCGGTTGAGCCCGTCGATGAGTAAACCGGAATTCAGAAAGGCACAATCAGCCCCGCACCATTCAAGAAGGGCATCACTCAACAGAATGGGGAGCGGAGACGGGTTAAACCAGTCAACAGGTAATGATTCCTTAAGGTATGTGACTTCTTTCCTTAATAAATCCTCTCCCTCCTGATACCACTTGAGTCTCTCCAGCTCTTCATTCTTAACAGGAGGGAGCTCATTATGCTCATAGAGCTGAGCCTTCTTCCCGGTAATTTGCTTCGTGACCGTATCAACTTCAATCATCATGTGGCCAACGTAATGACCGTATTTACCTGCAGCACCAAGCATTGTCCCTTTTATATCCTTCCCCTGATGCAAAATATGATGGGTATGGGCGCCAAGGATGACGTCAATTTCGGGAAATTGTTCGGCGATCAACTCGTCGTCTCTTATACCCAGGTGGGAAAGGAGGATGATCATATCCACCTGGGGATCAATCTCTTGCACCAATTTCGTAAGCTCATCCATCGGTGATGTAATGTTCCATCCGAGGGCTTCATAGAACGGTTTGAAATACGCAGTCAACCCAATGACCCCTATTCTCATTCCACTTTGGGTGCGATAGATATGATGAGTCTTTACCCAATCCGGAAGCTCTGATGACTTATCCAGCAGGTTCCCTACAATCACGTGAAAGGCTGCATCGTCATAAAGACGATCTAAATCATCATAGTCCAGTGTAATCCCTTCGTTGTTTCCTATCGTCACAGCGTCAAATCCGGCCTCATTCAGGAAATGAGTGTTTCCTTTTCCTAAAGTCGCTTCACTTAATGGATGGGAACGGTCCATATGATCCCCTATATCAAATAGATAAACAGGCTCGCCTTCCTCCTGATGCCATTGCTTCCTCCTCTTCAAAAAATCCCTGATCCTGGACCAATGCTCAAAATGGCTGTGAAGATCGTTTGTATGATAGATATGAATGGTTTCCTTCATGAATTGCTCACTCCCACTTGGAGGTATATCATCCTGTAATCCCCTGATAAATCAGTCGAATTCCAATAAGTATTAAAATAATGCGTAAAACACTGACTAAAACGTTCGATTCCAGTTTGGTATTTAAATAGGCTCCGAACTTAGCCCCGATCCATGCTCCCGGTATGAGTGCAAGTGCATATAACCAGTTTACATTCCCGAACATTACATGTGTTCCCGAACTGACCAATGCCGATAGAAAAATCATGAACATGGACGTCGCAACGGCAACATGGGGTGGGAAAAGAAAAATCAAGATCATGGCAGGGACCATCAGGGATCCTCCGCCAATACCGAATAACCCCGACGTAAATCCAACGACGAAGGCAATAGCCGCTCCTAAGATCGGAGGATATCCGTAATGGAACGTCTCTCCATTGGGATCGGTGAAGGCCCTCTTAAAGGAAGCATCTTTGAATTTCTCAATGGGCTTTAACCTGTTCCGGACCATAAGAACAATGGCGATCAGAATCATAAAGATGCCGAAGTATAAATTAAAGCTCTCCATGTTCAATCCCTTGTTCACCCATGCTCCGAGTATTGACCCGGGGCCGCTCCCTGCAAAGAAAATCAATCCGCTCTTATAATCGACGGTCTTGTGTTTTAAATAAGCCAGAGTGGAAGATAACCCTGTGAAGATCATAATAACCAGAGAGGTCCCTACAGCCGTCTGAGGGTTCATCCCTTCTATCAAGCTTGTATATGTACCGAAATAAATAAGGCCAGGAACAATGATGACGCCACCGCCAAGTCCTACAAGGGATCCTATTGCTCCTGCTAAAAGTCCGATTGATAGAAGTACCAACCATTCCATCAGTCTTTCATCTCCTGTCAGCTAAAATAAATCCAGTTGTTTTGGTGCAAGTCCCCCATATTCAAGACCTAATAATTCAATGAGCTCTTTGGCATTGTCAGCGGCATCTCCGCCTGAATTATTATTGAAGAGAATATAAAGGTCGTTAGAGGTCTCGTGCAACTGATGGATATGTGGAATCCACTCCTCTAATTCAGCACGATTATAGCGATATAAATAACGAACCTCCCGCCAATCTCCTCCATTCGGTTTATTCCACCCATACAGATTCCTTCCGTGAAACCGAATAAGAGTCGCATTTTCATGCGTGGCTTCCAAGACCCGCGGTACAGATCCCTCACCTGCCTGAGGTTCATCACAGATGCTATGGATCCATCCTTCCTTTTTCATAAACGTTAACGTCTTATCCCTGTACTCCGGTCTGAACCAACTTTGATGACGGAACTCCAAAGACAGGGGAAATTCCTTTAATTGCTCCCTGCAGTACCGGATATAGTCAACATGCTCCTTTTTACAATCGTACCAAGGGGGAAATTGTAGCAGCACCATTGCTAATTTACCTGCGTCCACATACGGGGCAAGGGATTCCTTAAAGGCATTGAACATCTCTTCCTTTGTTTCAAAAGGGATCTCCCCCCGCTGGTGTCCGGTCATTCCCTGATACGCCTTTACAATGAACTTAAAGTCCTTGGGTGTTTCTTTTACCCATTTTTCAGCATTTCGGAGAGGCTGGACGGCGTAAAAGGTCGTGTCCACTTCGACGATGGGAAAATGGGCTCCATATTCTTTTAATTTATCTCTGGGGGGAGACATTTTCATATAAGGTATCATGATCTCCCCACCCTGTTACTCCTATGTATATCATCCGCATTCACCTGCTTTATTATGAACATGTCCATTTTATCATAAAGGGGGGATGGAAATTCTTATGTTTGAATTGATTGTTGAACAATCACAGGGATTTAGTTAAGCTTTTGTTTTATAACGCTTCATCTATCTGGGCCCTTCCAATCAGCGTGTGCCGGATCCTTCCACATTGTCTATCATTCATTAGAAAGTCAGAACTTTTAAAAGCTGAGAATGGATGGTAGCGGGAGGTACTTGACTCCTGTGGAAATAGAGGAAAGGTTAAAAAGCTGCGGGCTTTACCCCTAAGCCCGCAGCTAGACAGTCGAGACCCCGCAAGGAAGCTAGACTTCCTCCCTGGGGAAAGTTCCTGAAGCCGAAAGGAACGGTCCACGCTTTTACATGTCGACTCAACAAAAAAGCTTTACAAAAAATCAATGAAAAAACTCCCCCTGATCAAAATCAAGGGAGCTTAATAATGGATTAACCGATTGAACCTTCCATTTCGAACTTGATCAGGCGGTTCATTTCGACTGCGTATTCCATTGGAAGTTCTTTCGTGAATGGCTCGATAAAGCCCATTACGATCATTTCTGTTGCTTCTTCCTCTGAAATACCACGGCTCATCAGATAGAATAATTGTTCTTCGGATACTTTTGATACCTTCGCTTCGTGTTCTAACGAGATGTTATCGTTCAGAATTTCGTTGTAAGGAATCGTATCGGAAGTGGATTGGTTATCCATGATCAGCGTGTCACACTCAATGTTTGAACGTGCGCCTTCCGCTTTACGGCCAAAGTGTACAATTCCACGGTACGTTACTTTACCACCATGCTTGGAGATGGATTTAGAAACGATCGTAGAAGATGTATTAGGTGCCAGGTGAATCATTTTCGCTCCGGCATCCTGATGCTGGCCTTTACCTGCGAGTGCGATGGATAATGTCATACCACGGGCGCCTTCCCCTTTAAGGATGACCGCCGGGTATTTCATGGTTAATTTAGAACCGATGTTTCCATCGACCCATTCCATCGTTGCATTCGCTTCACAAACGGCACGCTTCGTAACCAGATTGAACACATTGTTAGCCCAGTTCTGAATCGTCGTATAACGGCAGTACGCATCTTTCTTGATAATGATTTCAACGACTGCAGAGTGAAGTGAATTCGTTGTGTAAACCGGTGCTGTACAACCTTCTACATAGTGGACGCTTGCGCCTTCATCCACAATGATCAGCGTACGTTCAAATTGACCCATGTTCTCAGAGTTGATACGGAAATACGCTTGAAGAGGTGTATCCACCTTAACTCCCTTAGGAACATAGATGAAAGATCCACCGGACCAAACCGCTGAATTCAGGGCAGCAAACTTGTTATCCGTCGGTGGGATAACCTTTGCCCAATGCTCACGGAAAAGTTCTTCGTTTTCTTTAAGAGCGGAATCTGTATCTTTAAATACGATACCCATCTCTTCAAGATCTTCCTGCATATTGTGGTAAACAACTTCAGATTCGTACTGTGCAGAAACACCTGCAAGATATTTTTGTTCCGCTTCAGGGATACCAAGTTTATCAAATGTTTGCTTGATTTCTTCCGGTACTTCATCCCAGTTGCGCTCTGACTTTTCAGAAGGCTTCACATAATATGTGATTTCATCAAAGTTCAGTTCCTGCATGTCTCCGCCCCATTGAGGCATAGACATATTATAGAAATGCTCAAGTGACTTCAAACGGAAATCAAGCATCCACTTAGGCTCATCTTTCATACGGGAAATTTCTTCTACGATTTCTCGCGTTAAACCACGTTTAGAACGGAAAATCGATACGTCTTTATCGCTAAAACCGTATTTATAATCTCCGATCTCAGGCGCTTTCTTAGCCATGTTGGTTCCTCCATTCTTTGGTAGAGCCAGAGGAGAGCGTTATTCCTGCTCTTCCTCCGACACTCCTTTTTCCATCGCTTTCCAGGCCAGTGTCGCACATTTGATACGGGCTGGAAACTTAGCGACTCCTTGTAAAGCTTCAATATCTCCTAGATCCACATCGTCGTCATAATCATTGCCTTGCATCATTTCAGAGAAAATTTTGGAAAGCTTAAGGGCTTTTTCAATCTCTTTCCCTTTAACCGCCTGGGTCATCATGGATGCAGAAGCCATGGAGATGGAACAACCCTCTCCATCGAACTTTGCATCCTGAACGACTCCATCTTCCACCTTTAACGTCAGGTGAATACGGTCTCCACACGTAGGGTTATTCATATCGATGGTAAAGCTCCCATCTTCTAAAGAACCTTTGTTCCGCGGATTTTTATAATGATCCATGATGACTTGTCGATATAACTGATCTAAATTATTAAAAGACATCGCTGAAAAACTCCTTTGTCTTCACTAACCCTGCAACAAGTTTATCAATATCTTCTTCTGTGTTGTAGAGGTAGAAGCTGGCACGTGCAGTGGCAGAGACGTTCAGCCACTTCATCAGCGGCTGTGCACAATGATGGCCTGCGCGGACGGCAATCCCTTCTGCGTCAAGTACTGTTGCCACATCATGAGGATGGACATCCTCAATATTGAACGTAACCAGACCTGCACGCTGCCCCGGATCATTTGGTCCGTAAATCGTCATTCCTTCTACTTCACTCATTCTATTCAGAGCGTAAGCGGCAAGCTTATGTTCATGCTCTTCAATATTTTGAAGTCCGACTTGCTCAAGAAAGTCGATTGCAGCTCCAAGCCCGATGGCACCGGCGATGATTGGCGTGCCACCTTCAAATTTCCACGGCAGTTCTTTCCAGGTGGATTCCTGAAGACCGACAAAGTCGATCATTTCTCCACCAAATTCTACCGGCTCCATTTTGTTCAGGTGTTTCTTCTTGCCGTAAAGTACCCCGATCCCTGTAGGACCCACCATTTTATGGCCGGAGAATGCAAAGAAGTCACAGTCCAGATCTTGGACATCCACTTTCATATGAGGAGCAGCCTGTGCCCCGTCCACTACCATGACCGCATCATTTTCATGAGCAATCCGGGTGATTTCTTTAATTGGATTCATTGTACCAAGTACGTTTGAAACCATCATAATGGAAACCATTTTCGTTTGAGGAGTAACGGTCGCCCTTACATCCTCAATGGCGATCGTTCCATCTTCTTGAAGAGGAACATATTTCAACGTCGCTCCGGTTTCTTTGGCTAACTGCTGCCACGGTATGATATTACTGTGATGTTCCATATGAGTGATGACAATTTCGTCACCCTCTGACACATTGGCACGACCATAGCTTGCTGCAATGGTATTGATGGCAGTTGTCGTTCCACGTGTGAAGATGACCTCTTGAGTAGAGGAAGCGTTGATGAAGCGACGGACTTTTTCTCTCGCCCCTTCATAACCATCTGTCGCTCTTGTTCCAAGAGTATGGACACCACGGTGAACATTTGAGTTATAGCCGCGATAATAGTCATTCATCGCTTCGATGACAGAGACCGGCTTTTGTGAAGTTGCGGCACTGTCAAGATAAACAAGTGGATGGCCATTTACTTCCTGGTCGAGAATCGGAAATTGTTTACGAATCTCTTTAACATCCATTAGTTTACTTTCCTTTCGATTACCTCAACCAGTTGTTTTTTGACTCCCTCGATCGGTAATTGTTTCACCACTGGAGCCAAGAAACCATGAATAACCAGACGTTCCGCTTCACGCTGCGGAATACCACGGCTCATCAGGTAGTAAAGCTGTAATGGATCCACTCGACCTACAGACGCAGCATGTCCTGCCGTTACGTCATCCTCATCGATAAGAAGGATCGGGTTGGCATCGCCACGTGCTTTTTCGCTAAGCATCAATACGCGGGACTCCTGCTCTGCGTTTGACTTGGACGCACCGTGCTCGATTTTACCGACACCATTAAAGATGGAAGATGCTTCGTCCTTCATTACTCCATGCTTAAGGATGTATCCTTCAGAGTTTTTACCGAAGTGAACAACCTTTGTCGTGAAGTTTTGTTTCTGTTTTCCACGTCCGACGACAACTGTTTTTGTGTCACCGTATGAGCCGTCGCCCATTAGGTTTGTTACGTTTTCAGAAACGGTGTCTCCATCGTTCATCAATCCAAGAGCCCACTCGATGCGTGCATCCCTCTGGGCAACTCCACGACGGTTAACATAAGTCGTCAATCCGCTTGCTAAGTTATCCACAGCACCATATGCTACTTTCGCATTGTTGTTAGCGACAACTTCCGTCACGATGTTGTATACACCCTCTTCAACATTTGTCGTAGAGATATAGTTTTCAACGTACGTTACAGAACTGTTGTCTTCAGCCACAACCAATACGTGGTTGAACATGGCCACTTCAGCATTATCATGAACGTAGACCGCTTGAATCGGTTGAGTCAATTCAACGTTCTTTGGAATGTATAGGAAGGCACCACCATTCATCAGCGCTGCATGTAGCGCTGTAAGCTTATGCTCATCCGTTTTCACACCTTCAGTCATGAAGTACTTTTCTACAAGCTCGCTGTGGTCCTTCACTGCTGTGAAGATATCCGTGAAAATTACACCGTTATCCTTTAATTCGTTCGAAAGAGAAAGAAAAGCAGGTGTATTATTGCGTTGAATATATAGGCTTTGATCTGTGTTTTCCAGATCAACTAATGCTTTCACTTCATCCGGCAGCTCACTCAATGTCGAAAACGCATCACTTTCCACTGTATGCTTCTGGAATTGAGTAAAATTCCAATTTGTGATTTTCGTTTTATCTGCAACAGGAAGGCTCAGATCCTTCACTTTAGTAAAGGCATCTGTACGAAGGTTTGTTAACCATTCTGGCTCTCCAAGTTGTTTTGAGTAGGAGCTGACATAGTCCTGATCTACTGGTAGTTTCGTTTCTACAGTCATTTTCATCCCCCTAACACTTACGCTTCTTGGCCGACAGTTTCGTCTTTGATTCCTAACTCTTCTTTGATCCAGTCATATCCTTCTGCTTCCAGGCGTTGTGCTAATTCTTCCCCGCCTGATTTCACAATGCGTCCTTGCATCATAACGTGAACATGATCAGGAGTGATGTAGTTAAGAAGACGTTGGTAGTGAGTGATGATCAAGCAGCCGAAATCTTCACCGCGCATTTTATTGATACCTTTTGAAACCACTTTAAGAGCATCGATATCAAGACCAGAGTCAATCTCGTCAAGAATGGCGATCTTAGGCTGTAACATCATCAATTGAAGAATCTCGTTACGCTTCTTCTCTCCACCGGAGAACCCTTCGTTTAAGTAACGTTGTGCCATATCCGGATCCATTTCCAGGTATTCCATTTCAGAATCCATTTTGCGGATAAATTTCATTAGAGAAATTTCTTCTCCTTCTTCACGACGGCTGTTGATTGCCGAGCGCAGGAAATCAGCATTTGTTACACCGTTGATTTCACTTGGGTACTGCATTGCAAGAAATAGACCTACGCGGGCACGCTCATCCACTTCCATTTCCAGGACATCTTCACCGTCAAACGTGATGCTTCCTTTTGTTACCTCATATTTAGGGTGACCCATAATAGCAGAAGATAAAGTCGATTTACCTGTACCATTCGGACCCATTACCGCGTGGATTTCTCCACCTTTAATCTCAAGGTTAACCCCTTTCAGGATTTCCTTTCCGTCGATCTCAACATGAAGATCTTTAATTGTTAAAGTAGAACCTGCCATGTGTATATACCTCCGTGACTTTATAGTGAATTTAAGAATACAATTCTTTAATCATTCTCAATTTATTCTCATTACAATCTTATAACAAATAAAAGCTATAATCAACTCTTTCAACTGTACAGACTGGATAAGAAGGACAAGGTAATCCTTTCCTATTGTTGGCATAATAGGACATAAAAATGTAGAAAAGCCTGCCATTTTCCGAAATGACCAGGATAGGGGAAAACTCAATTAAAATAGTCCCAATACAATGATTTCCCTGGTTGTCTGCAGTAAAAAAACCAGTGTATGAGATTACACTGGTTTGCTTTTTTCTTCCTTATTATATATTAGAGTGCACTTTGCGATCAAATGCAGCTACCATTCTTCTGCTTTCCTTATACTCCCGCTCTCTTCTTTGCTCTACTTGCATCCTGACATCATGCTTTCGTTTGTACACCTCATAACCAATCCCATGGGCTCCATGCATTGCTTTCTCCATTTCACTTGTGTACGAGATACTCTCAAGAGAGTCGATAATAAATCATTCCTTTCAGGTTTTTAATTACTTTACCACTATACTACCCCCTCGTTCACAAGACAAAACCGGTTTGAGGTCATTTTCTCTTATATTCATCCTTATCATCCTGGCATCAGAGGGTTACCTTTAAGTTTTCACAAAATTCCGCCACTATACTGCCAATTAATAGTGACTTTGTGGAATTTTATGAGATTGTCCGTATATTTATCAAAGGGTCTATTCGTAAACATTTTGCTGAAAAGATAATAGAAGTTGATTTCCACCGCAGGATGCTTGCTTTCCGCGGGGCTCCTTGAAGTTTGCCCTGTGGGGCATCAACGCTCTCTCTCTGGAAGATGGCCCTTCCCAGGTCTTAAGAAAAATGGCTATTATTTCAAACATAAAAAATCGAGAAGAATTTCCTCCCGATTTTTTTAACATGCTATTGCTTTAATTGATTCAAATCCTGAATGGACTGTTGTACCAACGTAACAGCCTGACTCATGACCGCCCCACCGCCAAATGCAGCCGTGACACCGATTGCTTCGAGGATTTCCTCTTCAGAACACCCCTGATCCAGACATCCTTTTGTGTGATAGATGATACAGTATTCATCCTGGGAATAAAGACTGATCCCTAATGCGATTAACTGCTTTTCTTTTTTAGAAAGGACCCCTTCTCTAAAGCAGTGCTCGGTGAACGTATTATACTGATGTGCAAGCTCGGGCATTTTTTCTGAGAAGATACCAAGCCCCATTTTATAATCATGAAGAGCAGCTTCTGTCGTATTCCTTGGTTCCATCTGCATTTCATCCAGCTCCATTTCTTAAATAGATTCATCGCAAATAGTATGAGCCAATCGGGAAATGATTATGTTATTTATTTACGTAAAAACCCGACAGTGAAACGAATCAGCGCCGGGTTTCTTCCTATTATTCAGTTACGGGAACAACGGCTCCGTCCCATTCATTGTTAATGAAGTCCTGAATATCTTTTGAACGCAGGGCTTCAACCAATGCCTTTACTTCCTCTTTCTTTTCATCCCCATTGTTTACAGCAATCACATTCACATAAGGAGATTTGCTGTCTTCAATGGCAATTGAGTCTTCCAGAGGTTTTAAACCGGCATCGATGGCATAGTTAGAATTGATCACAACCGCGTCGCCTTCTTCGTTTTCATACATTTGTGGGAGAAGGGCCGCTTCGTATTCATAATCGAATTGAAGGTTCCTTGGATTTTCTTCGATGTCTTCAAGTTGCGCCTGGGTATTTTCCACTCCGTCCTTCAACGTGATGAGACCCTTTTTCTCTAGTAGAGTCAGGATCCGTCCGTGGTCCGATACAGAGTTACTCATTAAGATGGTAGCACCTTCAGGAAGGTCCTCCAGTGATTTGTATTTCTTAGAATACACACCTATCGGTTCGATATGGATTCCTCCTGCATTGACAAAGTCATAATCGTTTTCATTCATTTGAAGGTCCATATACGGGACGGTTTGGAAATAATTCGCATCAAGATCTCCATTATCCAGGTCTTTATTCGGCAGGATATAGTCCTGATATGTTTCAATCAGAAGGTCGATTCCTTTTTCCTCCAAGATCGGCTTCACTTGTTCAAGGATTTCAGCATGAGGAACATTGGAAGCTCCTACCACTAATTCCTTCCCATCGCTGCTTCCACTACTTGAATCACTCCCGCATGCTGCCAATCCAAAAATACTTGTCGCTGCAATAACTCCTGTTAACCATTTTTTCATTTTCTTTCTCTCCTTTATCGTTTGTCTAATTTATTTGTAAAGAAATCACCCAATAGTTGTATCGCAAACACAATGAGTAAAATCATGATGGTTGCGGCCAAGGTTACGTCTTCCCTGCTTCGTTGAAAGCCATCTAAATAAGCGAGATTCCCCAAACCGCCGGCTCCGATGACTCCAGCCATCGCTGTATATCCAACGAGGGCAATGGCCGTTACGGTAATCCCTGATATCAACGCCGGCAGAGATTCGGGGATCAATACTTTCCAAATGATTGTACTCGTTTTCGCCCCCATTGCTTTGGCTGCTTCGATGACTCCCTTGTTCACTTCACGCAAGGCGATTTCAACCATCCGGGCATAAAAGGGAGCGGCTCCGATGATTAGTGCCGGCAGGGCTGCGTTTGCTCCACGGATTGTATCCAATAGAAATTTAGTGAATGGAATCAATAACACAATCAGAATAATAAATGGAATCGATCTGAATACATTGACTACTGCACTCGTGATCGTATAAGTCAATTTGTTTTCCCACACATTTTCTTTTGATGTAAGGAAGAGCAAGATCCCAAGGATCAATCCCAGTACAAAGGTAATCACTACAGACATGCCTGTCATATAAAGGGTCTCAAGGGTCGCTTCCCACATTTTTTCCCAGTCTACATTTGGAAATAATTGTTCCATCATCCTCTTAACACCTCCACTTGAACCATCTGGCCTTCTGCGAAAGCCAATGCCCCTTTGATGGTCTCTTCCTCGCCATCCAGGTGAACAAACAATGTTCCGTATGCACCTTTCTGCGTCTGGGAGATTTGCCCTTGAAGGATGTTTACCTCCAGATCAAAATTCCGAATGAGACTGGTTATGAGCGGTTGTTCAGTTGATTCTCCTACAAATGTGAATTTCAGAACTTTACCATCCGGATATTGTGTCAATAAATGATCGATGGTCTCACCCGTCCCCTTCTCTTGGGAAACCTCTCCCACAAAACGCTTGGTCACTTGCTCTTGCGGGTTTCTGAACACCTCGAGCACCTCTCCAAGCTCTACCACTTTCCCTTGTTCCATGACCGCTACCCGGTGACAGATCTTTTGGATCACATGCATTTCATGGGTGATCAGTACGATCGTCAGTCCCAGCCGCTTATTTATATCCACCAACAAATCCAGGATGGAGTCGGTCGTTTGTGGATCAAGGGCAGAGGTCGCTTCATCACAGAGCAGGACACTTGGATTGTTAGCAAGGGATCTCGCAATCCCTACCCTCTGCTTCTGTCCACCGCTCAGTTGAGATGGATAGGCATCCCCTCTTCCTTCCAGTCCGACAAGCACTAATAATTCATTGGCTCTTTTAACCCTTTCCTTCTTAGCCATTCCGGCAATCTCCAATGGAAACTGTATATTTTCCAATACGGTCCGAGACCAGAGTAGATTAAAATGTTGAAAGATCATCCCTATGGACTGTCTTGCTTCCCTCAGCTGTCTGCCCTTTATCTTGGAAACGAGTTGTCCATTCACATTCACGACTCCACCACTCGGGACTTCTAGACCATTTAACATGCGGATCAATGTGCTCTTTCCGGCTCCGCTGTAACCAATCACACCAAAGATTTCTCCTTGGGCGATCTCAATATCCACTCCATCAACCGCTGAAATCGGACCGGATTTGGATGGATAGATTTTTTTAACATCTGAAATGGTAATCATGTTGTATTCCACCTTCTTTACAAGTAAAACGACCTGTTTAATCAGAATTAAGGCCGAATGGATGCGGCTATTTCTACTCCAATGAATAAAAAATGCCTTCCTGCGATAAGCAGAAAGGCATAATCATATAGGACTATCCTTTCTCTCATCTTTCAAAGCAGCAGCTTTGAGTGAATTGGCACCATTTCAATTTTCATTGACGGTTGCCGGGCTTCATAGGGCACGTCCCTCCACCTCTCTTAATAAGAGTAAAGTATCGATTATTTAATTATTAAATAGAAAAGACTCTGAAAATTTGCTACAAGAGAGATTTTATCACCGGATATAGTGTGTGTCAATTTATTTTTTTTGCACGATTATTATACTACGATATGCTCTTTGCTCCTTGATTTGGTAAGCCAAAGGACGGATTCCACAAATAACAGGGGCCGATATCCTCCCCGAATTTCCAGCACACCTTCTTCAATCAGTTGGGACAATCGTTCTTCTCCTGTGAAAAGGGGGGTCATCTCGCCCTCCAATCCTTCAATGACAAAATGCGGTTCCTCACTCAAATCATTTAATACTGTACATCCCTTGCTGGAAATGGAAACACCGTATGCATCATTTTCACATTCAAAATAAAGAATAAACGGGTTGTCTGGAAACAAGAGTTGTAAGTGGTATCTTGAATGACACTGATCTACTAATCCCTCTAAATAAATTCTCATGTTTTCCCTCCCAGTGAAACGTTTATACAGTATAAATTCCACTTTTAGGCATTTTTTCCTTTTAGACATTCTCGACATGTTTTGAACGAATGGAATCAAAATGTCGAATAGTAAGATGACAGTATATGATGAGTCAAATAATGATGGTATTCGCAACATTTCCCAAGAAATATGTCTAGGTTTGTGGAAGGAAAATCATTCAAAGTCTGTTCATCATGTATGTAACGGTTAGAGTGAAGAAATGTATCAGTCCTTTTAAAAGCCATCAAAAAAGACCTTCTTCGGAAAGGTCTCTTTACTCTCTATTCATTCGCGATTTTGTTTAATGATTCATAAAGAAACGGTACAGATTGAAAAGCATAAATTCGTTCCTTTTCAACTCCATCTTTGAATAAAAGCAGACAAGGTACACTTTCAATGGATTGCTTTTCTGCGAATTCCGGCAAGTAATTCAAATTCGCCTTCACAAAATGAAACGATTGTGGAAGCTTTTCCACCACGTCCATCATCTTACTCGCAACCTGACATGTACCACACATCGGTGTATAAAGGTAAACCGCTTCAAGGGTATGGTCTTCTATCGATTGGTTTACTGCTTCGGTGCTGCTTACCTCTATCAAAACTAGATCATCCTTTTTCCCAGGTATTCTTTATGAACGTCTATATTCGCTCCGATAAGCACTGACGCAAGGTGATACTCCGGTGCTGCAGCCACTTCCTTGTACATTCTGTCAATGTATAAATGTTCAGCCTCTGGAAATTCACGTTTGAATTGCTTCCGTAATTTTTCACCTGCATCATCCGCATCAACGAGTATATAGACATCTCTTTCCAAAAATGCATCGATCAGTTCGTCCATTTTTGTAATACTGATGGTTCCATTTGTACAAATAATTTCAATCGGTTCTTTAATGATATCTTTTACTTTTCGTTTGTCAGTGGTTCCTTCGACAATGATTACTTTTTCGTCTATTTCCATCATGATCATCACCTTATCTTTCATAAATAAGATTACGATAGTATATTCAAATAACAAGAGATGATGTCCACTTTCTACTTATATTTTCTCATGTTTACAAAATAAAGCGCAAGTTGTTTGCCTAATTGTCTCAATTATAGACACAGTGCCAGATTCATGATCGAATCTGGCACGTTTCAGGCTAACACCATCCACCTTCATCACAGTCTGTATATCTTGCATCATGTCCTTCTGTGGAAGTATAGCTTTGATAAATTTTATTTTCTTTTGCTTCAAAGTTCGGCTCCATTTTCAATCCATCAAGAGGCAAGGCCATTCTGCCGATTGGTTGATTGTCCAAAAATAATTCTACTTCACCATCTTTCAGTTTACCTGTCACTCTATTGGTTACATCCATTTTTTTAGGCTCAAGTACCATATATGCGCACCCTTTCTTTATTTAAACAACTGTACTCATATGGTACCCAAAATCATAAAAAAACACCTTGAGAAATTCTCAAGGTGTTTCTGAAGGACTTATCCTTCATTAATCATTTCATCATACTGTTCAGCTGTCATCAGCTTGTCTACTTCTCCAGCATCTGAAGGTTCAACTACGATCATCCATGCTTTTTCATAGGGTGATTCATTTACGAATTCAGGGCTGTCAGTCAACTCTTCATTCACTTCTACAACCTTGCCTGATACAGGTGCATATAGCTCAGAAACGGTTTTAACCGATTCGACGCTGCCGAATGGCTCGTCCGCTTTGATTTCATCTCCAACCTCTGGCAGCTCCACAAATACGATGTCGCCAAGTTCAGACTGTGCAAATGATGTGATTCCTACGCGTACATTTTCCCCTTCAACTTTGACCCACTCATGTTCTTCTGAATAACGAAGTTCTTTCGGTGTACTCATTCTCTATCCCTCCAAATGCTAGTTATACAACCTAATATTGACACACTTGTAAATGAAAAAGCAAGAAAACTAAGTGTGAATGATGAAACTTTTTCAAAGCCCATGATGAGGGCTTCATGGTGCACATTTTACTTCCATGTCTCTTCGTAGGTATCTTCTTTAAATCCTACTGTCACCTTGTTTCCATCTGCTGCAATCGGACGCTTGATGAGCATCCCGTCTGTAGAAAGGATTTCCAATAATTCCTCATCAGAAGCCGAGTTCACTTTATCTTTCAAGCCTAATTCACGATATTTCTTCCCACTCGTATTAAAAAACTTCTTGAGGGGCAATCCGCTTTTTTCATATAGGCTTTTAAGCTCTTCTTTAGATGGGGGATTTTCAACAATATGTATTTCATTCAAAGCTACCCCTTGATCTTCAAGCCACTTCTTAGCTTTTCGGCATGTGCCGCACTTTGGATAAGAATAAAAAGACAACGACATGATTCCACCACCTTTCATCGTATACCTGTATCGGGGGCATCACCCCCTCCAGACAAACTGGTACTTACATCGACAACTACATCATGAAAGAAACATTACTCACAGTGATTTTCAACCGTTTCGACCAATTCCTTGAGAAGGACGGTTGCATTATCCAGTTCCAGAGAATAGAATCGCTGCGTTCCTTTTTGTTCCAACGAGACTAACTGCTGTTCTCTCAGAATTTTTAGATGATGAGAGACAGCAGGGCGGGATAATGTTAAATTTTCAGTTATCTGGTTGACCGTAAGAGGTTCTTGTTCGGCAAGAAGTAAAATTATGTCCTGACGATAAGGATCACTCAGCGCTTGAAATAATGGAATACAAGCACGAAATGTATCTATTGCTTTTTGACCCATAGTCTTCTCCCTTCCATGCATTCACATTCAATTATACCCGTTCTTGTACCTTGCGAACAATATTTGTTACCATTTTCCTTGGCATGAATCGGATGGACTGGGCAAGCATTTTATTTTTTAATCCTGGGACGATCACGGTCTTATTCTTGGTCATCATTTGCTGATAAGCTTCCTCCACCACTTCTTCCACACTCATCACCCCTGATTGGAAGAGCTTTGAAGATTGCAGTTCGGCTGCATCACTAAATCCTGTCTTGGTCGCACCCGGGCATAAAGCTTTCACTTTCACACCATGGGGAGCCCACTCATTAGCCAGTGCTTCTGAGAATGAAAGCACATATGCTTTCGTCGCATAATAAACAGCCATTAAAGGACCTGGCTGAAATGCGGCTGTTGACGCAACATTCAGGATCTGTCCTCGCTTTGAAGTCACCATGTCCCTTCCAAAATATTTACTTAACTCTGTCAGGGCTGTAATATTCACCTGGATCATATCAAGTTCTTTCCATAGTTCCGTTTGTTCAAATTCCCCGAATAAGCCAAACCCGGCATTATTAATCAGGATATCTACATGAATCTCTTGTGATTTTACTTCTTCATATAATTTTTTGGGGGCATCCGGCTTGGACAGATCTGACGTGAAAACATATGTCTTCACTCCGTACTTGCCCTCCATTTCTTCTGCTAGTGTGCGTAGCTTATCCCCGCTTCTCGCCACTAGGATCACATCATGACCTGATCCTGCAAACTTATGACTGAATTGTAAGCCGATTCCACTGGAAGCGCCTGTAATTAACACTGTTTTGTTCATCTATGATTACCACCTTATCTTTAATGTTTAAGTATTTAAACGTTTAATCTTTTGAACATATAGTAAAGGATAAAAAGGCGTATGTCAAGGATGATGTGGGGTGGGGAAATGGAAAATACAAACAGGGACGGACCTCTGCATACGAGGTCCGTCCCTTTACTCAATTAAACGATATATTTTTCTGCTTCAACCAGTTTTTCTGATGCTTCACGTTTGGTAGCAATCACGTTGATCGGTGTGTGGCGGGTGAATTTGCGAAGTGCTGAAAGCATCATGCGCAGGGAGTCACCTGTTTCCGTTGCCACTAATGTTTCTTTTGCATGCTGTTCGATTTCGTTAAAGGCTTCCTGACAGAAGATCTGTGTGTAAAGAAGCTTTTGCTTCGCTTTCTCTGCACCTACTTTATCGATCGCCTTCTCCGTTCTAAGAACAACGGATTCCATTGCGTAAGCGTTTGAAACGATATCTGCAATATTGACAAGGATCTCCTGCTCTCTTTCAAGCGCTTTACCGAATTTTTGTGCTGCTAATCCAGCCAGCATGAGGCCGATTTTCTTAGCATTTTTCACAAGATACTTCTCTTGTGCCAACGGCTCATCGCCCACCTCTTCAGGCATAAGCATCATTAATTCTTCTTGAAGTGCCTGTGCTTTTTGAAGGAGTGGAAGTTCGCCTTTCATGGCTTTACGAAGGTATGTTCCCGGAACCAGAAGGCGGTTGATTTCATTTGTCCCTTCAAAGATACGGTTGATACGGGAGTCACGATACATTCTTTCGATTTCATATTCCTGCATGAATCCGTAACCACCATGAAGTTGAACCCCTTCATCCACAACGTAATCAAGAACTTCTGTTGCAAAGAATTTATTCAATGAGCACTCAATTGCGTATTCTGCAATCGATTTAGCCACTTCGGTTCCATTTTTTACTTCTTCATCCGTAAGCTTGCTCATACGATCTTCGAACAATCCTACTGTACGGTAAACAGAGCTTTCAGCAGCGTATAATTTTGAAGCCATTGTCGCTAATTTTTCTTTCGTCAGATTGAAAGCGGAAATCGGTGTTTTGAACTGCTGGCGCTGATTTGTGTACTGTACCGTTACTTCCAGGGCACGTTTACTCGCTCCGACAGCACCTACACCCAACTTATAACGGCCGATGTTCAGGATGTTGAAGGCAATGATATGACCTTTACCTGCATCCCCAAGAAGATTTTCCACCGGGATTTCAGCATCCTCCAGAATCAATGTACGTGTGGATGAACTTTTGATACCCATCTTCTTTTCCTCAGGTCCTGTTGAAACCCCTGGGAAATCTTTATCTACGATAAATGCAGAGAAATGTTCTCCATCGATTTTCGCATATACGACGAATACATCAGCAAAGGCAGAGTTGGTGATCCACTGCTTCTCACCATTCAGGATATAGTGTGTGCCTTCAGCATTCAACTTAGCTGTCGTTTTAGCACCAAGTGCATCAGAACCTGAACCTGGCTCAGTCAATGCGTAAGCAGCCAACTTTTCCCCTGTTGCAAGTGGCGGAAGGTATTTTTGCTTTTGCTCTTCGTTACCGAAAAGAACGATCGGCAGGGAACCGATTCCTACGTGTGCTCCATGAGAGATGGAGAATCCGCCTGCACGGGACATTTTTTCCGCGATCAAGGCAGAGCTTACTTTGTCCAGTCCTAATCCGCCGTATTCTTCAGGAACGTCTGCTCCAAGAAGTCCAAGATCGCCTGCTTCTTTTAACAGCCTCACTGAATGATCGAATTCATGATTTTCAAGATTTTCGATGACAGGGACCACTTCATTCAATACGTAATCCTCGGTTGTCTTGGCAATCATTTTTTGTTCATCAGAATATTCTTCCGGTGTGAAAACTTGTTCAAACGTCACATCTTCAATTAAGAAACTTCCACCTTTGATTAACTTTTCTGTTTGATTCGCCATTTCGAATCCTCCTAGTATTTTAATTTGAGTGAGAAAGGGCCTCGGATGAAGTCCTTCCCACCAGCATTACCCTATTAATTCGAAGACTCCTGCTGCACCCATTCCTCCGCCGATGCACATGGTGACGATACCGAATTGTTGATTTCTGCGTTTCATTTCGTGTACAAGAGAAAGGGTGAGCTTAGCACCTGTACAACCAAGTGGATGACCAAGAGCGATGGCTCCACCATTTACGTTTACTTTATCTTCGTCTAACCCCAGTTGGCGGATGACTTGGATGGATTGAGAAGCAAATGCTTCGTTCAGCTCGAACAATCCAATATCCGAAAGCTCAAGCCCCGCCATTTTCAGTGCCTTTGGAATCGCTTCAACAGGGCCGATTCCCATGATTTCGGGTGGTACTCCGGCAACTGCAAAGCTTCTGAATTTCGCCATAGGCTGAAGTCCTAGTGATCCGGCTTTTTCACGGTCCATGACCATGACCGCTGCCGCTCCATCACTCGTTTGTGATGAATTCCCTGCCGTTACAGACCCCTTCACATTGAAAGCAGGGCGTAATTTAGCGAGAACTTCCGAGCTCGTTTCAGCACGCACTCCCTCATCTTTTGAAAATTGGAAGGACTTCTCGACGAGCTTATGATCAGCGTTCACTGAACGATGAAGTACATCAACCGGTACGATTTCATCTTGGAATTTCCCTTCCTCGATTGCTTTTGCAGCTTTTTGGTGACTTCTTACTGCGAACGCATCCTGATCTTCCCTGGATACGCCGAACTTCCTTGCTACCTGCTCTGCCGTATGACCCATGCTCATATAATATTCAGGTGCATGTTCAGCCAACTTGGCATTTGGACGTACGACGTGTCCCATCATGGGAACGAGACTCATGGATTCCGCTCCGCCTGCTATGGCTGTATCAGAATGACCCAGCATGATTTTTTCTGCCGCATAAGCGATAGATTGCAATCCGGAAGAGCAATAACGGTTGATCGTGATGGCCGGTACCGAATCGGGAAGGCCCGCAAGCCCACCGATGTTACGTGCCATATTCAATCCCTGTTCAGCTTCCGGCATTGCACATCCAATGATCAGATCATCAATGTTGCCTTCATAATTTCCTGCACGCTTGAGGGTTTCTTTGACAACAAGTGCTCCAAGATCATCTGGTCGAACCTGTGCTAGTGATCCTTTTCTTGATTTTCCGACTGGTGTTCTTGCACCAGCTACAATGACTGCTTCGCGCATGAAATTCCCCCGCTTTCTTTTATGATATAAACGCTGTTTAATTGCGTAATGGTTTTCCTTTTACAAGCATGTGCTGCATCCGTTGCTGTGATTTAGGCTGTGCAATCAGACTTAGGAATGCTTCTCTCTCAAGATCCAATAGATATTGTTCATCTACTTCGGTACCGTATGGGACTTTCCCTCCGGCAATGACGTATGCCAGCTTTTTCGCAATCATTAAATCATGTTCTGAAATGAATCCTGATTGAAGCATCGATTGAGCTCCGAGAAGAAGGGTTGCATACCCTGTTTCCCCAACTACCGGAACCTTCCTGCGTATCGGGGCCGTATATCCGCCTTCATATAGAGCAAGTGCTGCTTGCTTTGCATCGTACAGCAGATGATCATTATTTACGCTGACACCGTCAGCCTTATTTAAGAAGTTGTTGTCTCTTGCTTCGTCCCCTGAAGTAGACACTTTTGCTGTGGCGATGGTTTCAAATACTTTATTGGCGACTTTTTGAAGATCAAATTCCACACCATTCGGAAGATTCGCCAAGTGCTTCATGTACAGCTCTTTGTTTCCGCCTCCGCCAGGTATCAATCCGACCCCGACCTCGACTAAGCCCATGTATGTTTCCATGGAAGCCTGAATGTGGGCTGCCGGCAAGCAGACCTCGCTTCCTCCACCAAGGGTCATGCCGAATGGAGCGGCTACCACCGGCTTGGAAGAATATTTCACTTTCATCATCGCTTGTTGGAAGTGGCGGACGACCATATCGATTTCAAATATGTTATCATCTTGTGCTTCCATGAGGATCATGGCAAGATTCGCTCCAACACAGAAGTTCTTGCCCTGATTTCCTATTACAAGACCTTTATAGTTCTTCTCCACTTCGTCCACTGCGAAGGTGATCATTTGAGTGATGTCCAATCCGATTGCGTTATTTGGAGAGTGGAATTCAAGAAGGGCGATTCCATCACCAATATCAATCAAGCTTGCACCTGAATTCTTCTTGATCAGTTTTCCTTGCTTCTTTAGAAGCTTTAAGTCGATTGCCTTTGGATTTCTTTCGACAGGCTGGTAGCTTCCTCCATGATAGAAGAAGCTTTCTCCGTCTTCCTCTTTATAGAAAGTGGAGTGACCCTCTTCAAGCATGCCTGTCACCCACTCAGGAACCTCCTGGCCTTCTTCCTTCATACGCGTCACAGACTTTTCGACTCCGATTGCATCCCATGTTTCAAATGGACCCATTTCCCATCCGAAGCCCCATTTCATCGCCTGGTCGATCGCTACGATGTCATCGGCAATTTCTCCGTGTAGACGGGCGGAATACGTGAGGACAGGTGACACGATGTTCCATAGAAGCGTGCCTGCCTGATCTTTTGCAAACACAAGTGATTTTATTTTATTTTTTAAACCTTTTTCATTTTTCGCCATTTCAAGTGAAGCCGTTTTAAGCTTCTGACGCGGTTGGTAATCCATCGTTTCAGGATTAAGTTCCAGGATCTCTTTCCCTTGTTTCAGGAAGAAGCCCTGTCCGCTCTTGCTTCCAAGCCATCCATTTTCAAGCATTTTGCGCATGAATGCAGGTACTTCGAACACCTTTTGCTCTTCTCCATCGACCTGGTCGTAAACGTTTTTCGCAACATGTGCGAATGTATCAAGTCCGACTACATCAAGCGTCCGGAAAGTGGCACTTTTAGGTCTTCCGATCGCTGGTCCCGTGATGGAATCAACTTCACCTACAGAATAACCGCCTTTCAACATTTCCTGAACTGTAACGAGCAAGCCATACGTACCGATGCGGTTCGCGATGAAGTTCGGCGTATCCTTCGCCATTACGACGCCCTTACCAAGTACATCTTCACCAAATGTCTTCATAAAGCTTACTACTTCAGGATCTGTGTTTTTTGTCGGAATCACTTCAAGAAGCTTCAAGTAGCGTGGCGGGTTGAAGAAATGAGTCCCCAGGAAGTTCTTCTGGAAGTCTTCCGTACGCCCTTCCGACATTGCTTCAATTGAAATCCCGGAAGTATTGGAACTGATGATGCTTCCAGGTTTACGGTAACGTTCGACTTGTTCAAACACTTTTTTCTTGATATCCAAGTTCTCAACGACTACTTCAATGACCCAGTCGCAATCCCCGATAAGTTTAAGATCATCCTCGAAGTTACCTGCTGTAATAAGTGATAGGTTCTGTTTCGAAGTAAGTGGAGCCGGCTTTTGCTTTAGAAGCTTTTTTAAAGCGTTTTCACTAAATTCATTACGAAATGCCTTGCTCTCTTCTGTCAGTCCCTTTGCTTTATGTTGGTCGGTCAATTCTCTTGGAACGATATCTAATAACATTGTCGGGATGCCTATATTTGCTAAATGAGCGGCAATTCCTGAACCCATGACACCCGATCCTAACACTGTTGCTTTTTGAATTCTACGAACCAATGGTATTTCCCCCTTTTACACACTTTGAATGAATACTCATTCATTTTTTACTCAAAAAAAAGACTCGAATGAGTTTCCTGTTACATCTAATATAAAGGATTTCTTGAAATATCGCAATATTTAAAAGACTAAAAATGATAAATTTTACAAAAACTTTGACACTTCCCCTCTGTTATCTTCTTTCTAAATCATGTAGACTTGAAGCACGCTATGAGGATAAGGAGGAGCACATGGTAAACCATAAAACATCGATCACAGTATTAGAAACCAGTGATATTCATGGTCACATTTTCCCTGGCTTATATGGAAGTAAAGAAACAGCTGCCGTTGGATTAGGTACCATTGCTACCTATATAAAGAATGTCCGGGAACAAACCGGGGATGTCCTCGTCATTGATAACGGGGACCTCTTTCAAGGCACTCCCCTTACTTATTACTATATGAAACAAGCTCGTCATTTGCCAAACCCTTTTATCTCTGTTTTAAATGAAATTCAGTATGATGCAGCCGTAATCGGAAACCACGAGTTCAATTACGGACTGGAGCCTCTACATATCGCCCAAAAGGAAGCACACTTCCCTCTCTTATGCGCAAATATTCTAGATAAAACGACAAAAAAACCTTTCTTGGGCCTTCCTTATATCATCAAAGTCATGCCGAACGGGGTAAAAGTAGCGGTTCTTGGAGTGACGACCCACTATATTCCGAACTGGGAAAACCCTTCACATATAGAAGGATTGGAATTTAAAGACGCCCTTACTTCCACTGATCACTGGGTGTCAACCATTCGAAAAGTCGAAAAACCTGACGTAATGATTGTTTCCTATCATGGTGGTTTCGAGAAGGACATCCAAACAGGGGCACTGACTGAACGACAATCCGGTGAAAATCAGGGATATCAAATCTGTCGGGATGTCAAAGGGATCGATGTGTTGCTTACAGGTCATCAACATCGAAAGCTTGCCGGCACTATTCACGGCGTGTCAATCGTTCAGCCCGGAATGCATGGTGAAAGCATCGGAAAAGTATCCATTGAACTGGAACAGAACCATCAAGGCTGGACGATCATGAACAAAGTACCTCAAGTGGTCTCCATGACTGGAATCGAAGCGGATCGGGACGTCCTTTCCATTGCTCACCCAATCGAACGGGAAACGCAATCCTGGCTTGATGAGCACATTGGGACCATTAAAGGGAATATGCTGATTGAAGATTCATTTCAGGCACGTTTGAAGGAACACCCATTCATAGAATTCATTCAGCGGGTACAAATGGAAGCAGCAGATGCATCCATTTCAACAACGGCCCTTTTCAGTGAGTCCCAAAGAGGTCTCTCTGGTAAGGTTACAATGAGAGATATTGTTTCCAACTATATCTACCCCAACACCTTAACGGTACTCGAAATTTCCGGGAAAGACATACGCCTTGCACTCGAGCGTTCGGCAACTTACTTCACCATAAATCCGGAAGGGGAAATGGGTGTCAATCCGGATTTCACTATTCCTAAGCCTCAGCATTATAACTATGACATGTGGGAAGGGATTGACTACGTCCTGACCATCAGTCAACCAATTGGGGAGCGGGTGACTTCTTTACTCCATAACGGATTTCCTGTTGAAGAAGACAAACTTTATCACGTCGTCATGAATCATTATCGTGCTGGCGGCGGCGGAGAATACACGATGTTTAAGAACAAACCGGTAATCAAACAAATCCAAATCGACATGACCGAACTCATTGCTGATTACTTCCTGAAACATAAGACCATACACGCTTCCTGCAATCACAATTGGAAAGTTGTCAAAGGTTAAAAGGGACGGACCTCTTCTCAAGCTGCCTTTATAATTTGTTGAACTTCAGGGAACCTTATGAATGGAGGTGTTCAATATGGCTAAGCATAAGAAAAATCCTTCAAGGGCCGGAGTCAGTGCGGCTAGTGTGAAGGGAGACGCAGGTCCTACCGTTGATATGGACGGCGGCGGAAAAAGAAACAGTCAAAACAATCAATATAAGAAACAACCTTAGAATCAATGGCACCTGAGCAATCAGGTGCCATATTTGATGCTGGCTGACCAATTGTCGAACCTTCGTAAGATTCCCACCTCTTCCTTGACCAACCTGCTTATCCAAACCCTTTCGATTTAAGCCCTGGACAGTCCAACCAAAATCTTTTACCTTCCCATACAAAAATTAACTTTGCCTTGTACACAATTATGCAGTAAACTAGGAATATCGAAACTAAGTTGTCAGACCTCCTACTTTATCTTCATGATTGAGAGTAGCTCGTCTGTTTTTTAACGTGCAGTAATGATAACGTTTACAGAAAAGGAGACTAAATAGATGAAACGCAGACTTTTGTTTTTTACGATTGGACTTTTTATTTTGACGATGGGCGTTGCCCTGATCATTAAATCCGGCCTGGGTGCCTCTGCCTGGGATGCCTTGGCTGTTGGAGAATCCAACATGTTCGGAATTACAGTCGGGACCGCTGTTTTCATTAATGGAATCGTATTGATCGGTCTGAATGCTGTCATAATGAAGAAAAAGCCTGATGTACTCGCTGCCGGTTCCATACTTGTGATTGGCCTTTTGATTGATTTCTGGTTACTCGTCGTATTCAAAAATTATGCCCCTGAAATGTTGATGAATCAAGTGTTTGCTCTGGCTTCAGGGATCTTGACAATGGGACTTGGGATTGCGATTTATTTACAGGCTAAGTTCCCTGCAAGCCCGATGGACACTCTTATGGTTGCCATCCACACACGTTTTGGACTGAACTTGCGCAATTCCCGTATCATCAGTGAAGGATTCGCCCTGTCACTAGCATTCCTGTTTAAAGGGGATATTGGGATCGGGACCATTATCGTAACGCTTCTATTGGGCTTTGTCGTTCAATACAGCTTCCCGTTCTTCGAACAGCTCTTTGAGAAGAAATCCATGGGAAAGGCAGCTGTTTCTGCTGATTAAATGATGAAAAAGCAATCTCCTTGAAGGAGATTGCTTTTTTTTACTTTATAAACGGAAGATCCTGACAGACGTGCTGATCCTCAAAAATGGGAAGTGAATCCCCTTTTAGAGTTCAGCAGCTCATTGACTTGTTTCCTCTGGCTCTTATTAGCCAGTACATAGAGGGTGTCATTCGCTTTGATGACCGTATCTCCCATGGGGGTGATCAGTTCATTGTCCCGAATGACCGCTGAAATCAACGTTTTCTCCGGCAGACTGATGTCTTTAATCGCTTTGTTGGTAATATACGCATCATCATTGATGAGGATTTCAAGCATTTCATTGTTTGTCTTCCCAATGGACACGAGCTCGATGCTGTGAGCGATGGGTCGTTTTTCTTCTCCCGCAAGCTTCAGATAGTTTGCCAAAGGAGAGATTGTCGTCCCTTGGATAAGAGCGGATAGAAGGACAACGAAAAAAACGACATTGAAGATGATTTCATTATTCTCAATATTTGCTACCATGGGATACGTGGCCAGGACGATGGGGACTGCTCCTTTTAATCCTGCCCAGGAAATGAAGAATTTTTCTTTCACAGTAAACGTCTTTGACAGGGAGAGGCTTATATAGACTCCAAGTGGACGTGCTACCGCAATCAAGAGAATAGACAGGACAATCCCCTGCCATGCGATACCTGGCAGATGCTGAGGAAAGACGAGGAGACCCAGCAGGATGAACATGACAATTTGCATCATCCAGGCGAATCCTTCGTTAAACCGCACAATCGAATGACGATAGGTTAAATCCTGATTGCCAACTACGATGGCCATGACATAGACCGCCAGCAAGCCGCTTGCTTCTAGAATACTCGTAAAAGCATAAGTAAAGATCGCCAGTGAGATGGACAGGACCGGATACAAACCTGACGAATCAAGATTGATTCGATTAATGATCCAAACTGACGCAGCACCCAATGCCAGCCCGAGTAACACCCCCATACCCATTTGCCAGAAAAAACTTAACACCAGGGTTCCAGGATTTAATCCCGGGAATTGGATCAATTGCAAAAATGCGACCGTCAAAAAGATGGCCATGGGATCGTTACTGCCCGATTCTGCTTCAAGTGTGGAAGAAATGTTTGGTTTAATGTTTTTGTTTCCTAAAACCGAGAAGACCGCTGCAGCGTCCGTAGACCCGACGATCGCCCCAAATAACATTCCCTCCAGCCACGTCACATCCAGTATGAACTTGGCTGCCACCCCGATAGAAAGCGTGGTTACAACTACTCCAATCGTTGCCAATGATAATGAAGGTTTATAGACACTCTTCACATTGCTCCACTTCGTTTGAAGACCGCCTTCAAATAAAATGATGATTAAGGCAAGTGTCCCGATAAATTGTGTCATCGGGGCATTATCGAAGAAAAAGTATGTATTCAATACCATACCTACAATAATAAATAAAACCAGTGAGGGAACGCCCAATCGTGTGGAGAATTTAGCTGTTATGACACCAATCAAGAGCAGGAGGCCGAGAAGCAGGGTTAAATTGTCTATGGTAATTTCCATATTATCGCCTCTATTTTCATGAAGATTATTCTCGTTTATTGTATAATATTGTGAATTATGTAACAATCATAACGACTTTCCATCTTTATCGTTGTCAACAAATTTTCTGAGAGGAGATTTCCATATGAATACACTCCACCATGGCTATTGGACTTATTTTTTTGCAAGAAAAAAGAAACATCTCCTAAAGTATTTCATTATGGGTAGTATTGCTCCGGATCTCATTTATTATGGTATGTTCATCTACTTGAGCTTCACTGAGAACCTGATTGCCATTCTTACTTCCGGTGATCGTGGAGAAGAGATGCACAGACTCATTCACCTGCTGTTTGAACACCCTGTCGTCATCATCTTAAGACAGGCTGGACACTCTCTCCTCGTTTGGGGGATAGTTTTTACCGTTGTCTTATTGGGAGGAGCCAGATTGAATAAAGCCCTCGCTTTCCTTTATGGATGGTTGGGCCATATTGTCCTGGATTTTCTCACTCATGCCGATGATGCAATCCCCATTTTCTATCCCCTGTCTACTTATGTGTTTCACTCTCCCATCTCCTACTGGGATTCTCGTCACTATGGAGATGTTTTCGGGGTCGTCAACTTGATCGGCATCTTCGGTTCTGTGCTTTATTTGGTTTATGAGAAAAGAAAAAAAAGATCGGGCAGGAAGAAGGGGAGTTCAACGGGAGTCGACCTATAGACCATTTTTTAAAGGTTTGCCCATTATGATATATTCGTCAGGGACATTTGGAAAGAATCCCTCTTTAATCGTTTTAAAGTTTTGAGAATGATAAAAGGCAATAGCTTCAAGATTATCTTTCCGCGTAGTAAGGAGGACCCGTTCTTCATGTCGATTGTGCAATAATCTGGTCACCAGTTGCTTTGCTATTCCCCTGCCCCTGTATCCTGGATGTACACCAAGCTCCACCAGTTCCATGCAATTCTTCATCCATTCCCGCTCTGAACGTAAATGACGGGAAAGTAATTCATGGTAATACTGACCTTTTCTAGAAGAATAGCCATAGATGTACCCTGCCACTTGTTCATTGATAATAGCAAGATACCCTTCAAATTGGGGATAGGTGGAATGGCGTTTAAATTGTTGTTCCATTCCCAGGGGGTCTACTTTGAATAAGTGGCAATACAGCTTGAGCATTTTCATAAAGTACTTTCCTTCCACTCGAAACGGAATGATGTTCATGTTAATTGCCCTCCTATAATCAAATAAGACTCTATGGGGATCCATAGAGTCTTCATACAATCTACTATTATTTCTTCATGACACCTTTTAGAACAAAAGCGACATTGGCCGGTCTTTCAGCCAGTCTTCTCATGAAGTAACCGTACCAATCCGTACCGTATGGAACATATACGCGCATTTTATAGCCTTCTTTGACCAGTTCATGCTGACGTTCCACGCGGATACCGAAAAGCATTTGAAATTCAAATTGATCTCGCGGGATGTTGTACTCTTCCACGAGTTTTTTCGTATATTCGATCATCTCATCATCGTGGGTGGCAATAGCCGTATAATTGCCATTCAGAAGATGAGTTTTAATAATTCTTTTGAAATTATCGTCTACATCCTTCTTCTCAGGAAATGCCACTTCAGGTGACTCTTTATAGGCCCCTTTTACTAGACGCAGATTGGGGGAATACGCATTCAGATCTTCCATGTCCTTTTCTGTTCTATATAAATAGGCTTGTATGACCGTTCCGATATTATCATACTCAGACTTTAACCGTTTGAAGATATCAAGGGTCTTCCCACAACGTGAGTAGTCTTCCATATCGATGGTCACGAATACATCCTGCCTCGTTGCCTCATCAAGAATCAACCTCATATTCTTCATGACAATCTCTTCGGATATATCCAACCCCATTGATGTCATCTTCAGGGATAATTGAGATTTCAGATTTTCTCTCCCGATCGCACGAACAGCCTCTACACATTCAAGGGCCATTTCGTTTGCTTCACGCTCATTGTCCACAAACTCTCCCAAATAGTCGATCGTTACAGCAAGATTCTGACTATTCAGTTCACGAATAACCTCAACAGCCTGAAGAATCGAAGATCCCGCTACAAACCGCCCCGCTCCAAAACGCAGGCCATATTTCTTAGCGAGCTTCGTCATTGGCTTATTTTTTGAAAGGAATAAAAAGAAATTACGCATTGCTTGCTCCATGTTGTTTACCCCCTGAAAAAACATATATATCATGTTATGAAAACGTTTTCTTTATTGCTAAAAAAAGAAGATCCATACCATTAATATATCTACCAACATTCTATCACCTTTTAAACATTTTGAATATACTTTCAATACTTTCTTAGTAGAATATTATCGAAATATGTAAATTCGTGAATAGGGTTCATCGTCATTAGGAAAAATAACCTTTGTTAACCATCTGCCTTGGCACTTACACAAGGTAAATGGACCTATCCCACTGACATCACATGAAAACGAAACGAAGGATAAGGAGGAAATAATATGCAACAACAACCCCAACAAAGTAGCGGGCAACAAGCTTACACCGAGCCTCCACAGATGCTGACTACAAAGGATTCACTCTACTTAAATGACATGCTCGCATGGAATTTGAATGCGATGAAGAAGTGTCACTTTGCAGCGGCTCACTGTCAGGATGCAGAGATTAAAGCTGAGCTGGATAAGTGCGGTCAAATGCATCAGCGACATTATCAACAGCTATTGACTCATTTGAACACGACGAACCAAAACATGATGTAGAAAGGAGCACTTTGACATGAATCAACAGAATCAGCAAAAAATCCAGAATCCGCAAACTCAAGTACCGGAAACCCCGCAGATGAATGATCGTGATTTTATCACGGATGTCCTGTCCCAGGAAAAATACATGACCGCTTCTTACTGCACAGCCCTTAACGAAGCGAGTCATCAGGCATTGTACCAGGACTTGCTCACGATTTTCAATGAAACTCAAAACGCTCAACGTGAGCTGTACAATGAAATGTTCCGTAAAGGCTGGTATAAGCTTGAGGCGGCAGACAGTCAGAAGATTCAACAATCCTATCAGCAGCATCAACAGTATTCTTCCCAGTTTCCATATGGGTACGGCGGGCAGGTTCAATGATGGAAGGCAGACTCAGGTCTGCCTTTTTTATGCGAGGGTGAGATTTTGCTGCTTTGATTTAGGAATTGAAAATAAAATCGCTTTTTTGAAAATAAATGACGCAAAGTTGAAAATAAATTCTAATTTTTGAAAATAAATGTGTCAAAGTTGAAAATAAAATTTTGGAAAGTCGATAGATTAAGCCGGAAAGTCGATCATATAATTGGAAAGTCGATAGATTAGCCTGCAAACTCGATAATATAATTGGAAAGTCGATAAATTGGCCTGCAAACTCGATAAAAACCAGTCAATTTCGTTTTTCCATCCTACACACCCCGTTAAAAAATCTTTTCCTCCAATAAAAAAAGCACCCTTTTTACAAAAAAGGCACTTTTCACATGAACATCACTTACTCTTCATCCTTTTTCCTCTTCATTTCCCTTCGATGGGCTTCATTCATCGTTTTTATTTCGCCGACGATACGCTTCATCTCATCCTTCCCTTCAGGGTATAAAGAGTTCCAATGCTTCACGAGAGCTGGCATATTTTTCGCTATGAAGGAATAAAGAGCGTATTGAGTGACCATTTCTTTTGTCCTTGAGTCGGTCTCACCTACTAACAGCTCAGAGTACTTTTCGACTAATGAATCAAATTGTTCAGGAAATTCTTTCCTCATGGTCAACCTCCTTGTGTGAGTCAGGTTCTTTCCACTCTGCAAGCTCTGGGGACATGTTTTGCAACGGTACCGATCCCCGTTTTCCAATCTATTCGAAAAGCAGCAGGTCTTTCGAACACGGACCTTTTCATTCAATCCCTCTACATTTACTTTACTGCTATAGTATCGGGCTAATGGGTTCTTATGATACCGACCATACCAATGACTGTTTTCATCTGAAAGGAGCTGGCGGAATTGCTCATCACGATCTCCCCTCATTTCTTCTTTTATAAGGAAGTCATCATTCTCGTAGATCCAGAAAACATATACCGCGATATTTTCCCACAGGATCAGATTAGAAACCTTCGTGGCTTTCCTAAGGGACTGAATCATCTGATCAAGATGATCCCGGAAAATCGACCGAACAAACGTCTCTTTTTCTCCATAAGAAGTAAACTCCGTAGCTTGCTCATTTTTCAAATAAAATTCCGGCATCCACAACCCGTTCTTCTCACCCTCGATCAGGATGAGGTTATCAGGGCTGAGATCGATCTTCTTATTCCAGAACGTCATCACCATTAACCCCAGTGCTGCAACGAACGCATACCGCTTCATGAATAAGGAGGCTGCGACTTTGATTTCATTTGTTCCAATCGATCCAAGCCGGTCAGAAAGGAAATCCTTGAGTTCTTCCGCAGCTAAAAAGGAGCTTGCTTCCTGCCCTTTAAAAGCAGGATCCCACTCTTTATGAAAACGATATTTCTTCAGAGTGTCCCACTGTTCAGGGGTGAGTGCATTCATCCCGTCTCACCTACGGCATTCAAAATGCATCGGCCTTTCCCGAATGGAATGCACAAAGGCGTTCCGAACAATGGATCCCGTGATACCTGGCAATCCATATCGAATACATTTTTCACGAGTTCACAGCTGATCACATCTTCAGGTTTCCCCCTGGGCATAAATTTTCTTATCACGAATGGCGACGATATTATGGGCATAGCGACAGGCAAGATTCAGATCGTGGAGAACCATGACGATGGTCCTCTGCTCTTTCTCGTTGAGTTCGAATAATAAGTCAAGAATTTCAATTTGATGGGTCATGTCAAGATAAGTAGTCGGTTCATCCAACAGAATGATGTCGGTGTCCTGAGCTAACGTCAGGGCAATCCAGGCACGCTGTCTCTGCCCCCCCGAAAGTTCATCCACTTTCCGGTGCTGGAACTCCTCCATCTTTGTGGCTTTCAATGCATCCTGAACGATTTCTTCATCTTTATAGGACCACTGCTTGAGCCAGGATTGATGCGGGTAACGACCTTGCTTCACCAGCTGAAGGACGGTCAACCCCTCAGGAGCCGTCGGTGATTGAGGTAGAATGGCCATCTTCCGAGCGACTTCTTTCGTGGATAAACGCGAGATTGCTTCCCCATCCAACAGAACCGATCCTTGTTTCGGTTTAAGTAATCTGGCAATGGAACGCAGAAGAGTGGATTTACCGCAACCGTTTCCTCCGATAAAAACAGAGATCTCTCCTTTTGGGATGTCTATGTTCAATTCATCGATAATCGTCCGTTCCCCGTAAGAGAGGGTTAAATCCTTCGTCTGTAAGATATCGCTCATATATGGCCAACTCCTTTAAGAATTTCTCGTTTTAAATAATAAATAGATAAAATAAGGTGCTCCGATCGCTGCCGTAAATACCCCCGCCGGGACTTCCAAAGGAAGGAACAGTGTCCGGCCGATAAGATCTGCCAGCATGACCAGAATCCCGCCGATAAAGGCAGCCGTCGGAAGCAGTGCACCGAACGATGATCCAACCATCCTTCTCGCCATATGAGGAGCCATCAGGCCAACAAAGCCGATTCCCCCTGCAAATGCCACCGCGCCACCTACTAAAGCCGTCGACATTAAAAGAAGTAAAAAGCGTTGTCTCTGGACGTTCCCGCCGACGCCTGTAGCAATTTCTTCGCCAAGCTCCTGTATATTCAACTGACGGGTGATAAAGAAGCTTAAAAGAATGAAAACCAGGCTCCAGGGGGAGAAGGATCCATACATCCTGCCAATCCGATCCGTTCACTGTACCTGTAATCCAAATATTCGCCTGGCTTGCTCTATAAATGGGACCGAGTATCATCAGGAGCGTGGTCAATGCCTGGGTCAATGCCGAGATCCCGATGCCGATCAGTACGAGCCTGACCGGGGATACCCCTTTTCTCCACGCTAAGAAGTAGACCAGGAAGGCAATGACGGCTGCACCTATAAAGGCAGCAACAGGCATCCATTTTATACTGATCATGAGGGTGTTGTCATCGTTGCTGAATAACGTCAGAAAGGCGACCACAGCGGCTCCTGCTCCACCCGTAATCCCGATAATATCGGGAGATGCCAACGGATTCCGGATCATTCCCTGCAGAATCCCCCCTGCAACGGCCAATGCCATCCCTGCCAACAGGGCGATGATGATCCTCGGGAGTCGTAATGACGTAACCACAAGTTGTTCCAAACTTGATCCACCCCCGAAGAATACAGTTACGACCTTCCAGGGGGGCTATTTTCAAGTCACCAATTCCCGTACTCAAGATAAGAACGAGCAGGGTGATGACACCTAATAGAATGATTTTTTTCATGGCGGATAAGTCGACAAGCATCGATACCCTGTCCTGAAACCAGCGTTTTCCAATAAATCTTTTCATCGGTTAGAACCCCTTCCTTGCAACGTACACGAAGAATGGTGCGCCGATAATGGCGGTCATAACACCCACCGGCACCTCCTGGGGCATGATGATGTAACGGGCGCCAATGTCAGCGGCAAGCAGTAATATCGCTCCCAGTAATCCCGAGTAAGGGATCAGAAGGCGATGATCCACTCCTATCATTTTTCTTGCAAGGTGAGGGATGACGATTCCGATGAAGCCAATCGGACCGGCAATGGCAACTGAGCCGCCTGCCAACAGCACAACGACGAGTATTGCTATAAATTTAATGAGGGTTGTCTTAAGTCCCAATCCTTTGGCAACATCTTCTCCCATGGCAAGTATATTCATTTTCCCCGCTAACATGAGTGCGACAATCCACCCTGCCACAATATAAGGGAATACGCCATTTAGGATTTCAAGACTTCTCCCTTGGACAGATCCCGCCAGCCAGAATAATACCTGCTCCAGCGCTGCTTCATTCAATACAAGCAGTCCTTGCGTGAATGAAGAAAACATGGCCGTGATGGCTGCCCCCGCCAAGGTCAGTTTCATGGGGGTCAATCCTTTGTCCCCGGCAGAGCTGATGGCAAATACCCCAAATGCCGCTAAGCCTGCCCCTAAGAACGCAAGCCATGTAAAGGACTGAAGACCGGTCACGCCAAACAACGTAACCGCTACCACAACCATAAAGGCACCGCCTGCATTGATGCCGAAGATACCGGGTGAAGCTAACGGATTCTTGGTCAATGTTTGCATCAAGACCCCTGAAATAGCAAGGGATGCCCCTACAGTAGAAGCAATAAGTGCACGTGGCAGCCTGATGGTCTCAATGACGATATGCTCAGTGGAACCATCTGGGCTCGTAAAAGCTTCCATGGCCGTTTTCCAGGACGTATCCGTATACCCATATACAATACTGATTCCTATGCAAAGGACAAGAAAAAGCATGGTTCCTGTAAAAAGAATAAGTTGTTTTTGAATTTTCATTATGTGTTAACCTTTCTGCTTCTCATTGAATTCCAATAAGAAAAGGAAAATCGAATCATTCTTTCCTCCTCTATTCTAAAGAAGAACGAATCCACCGTCAATGATTTTGAAAATCATTATCATTTAGGTGTTGACAATGAAAACCTTCTCAACTAATATGATAAATGTAATTGATAATCATTATCAACCAAATATTTTTAGGAGGATTTATACATATGAAATTCAGAAAGTTACTATCTTTATTCATTATCTCTTCTCTTCTATTTTTAGCTGCCTGTGGCAATAAAGAAGAAAAAGATGAAACAGCCGGTAAAGAAGATCAGAAGAAAGAAACCTATTCCGTGGAGCACGCAATGGGTACGACTGAAATAGAAGGTACCCCTGAGAAGGTAGTTATTCTTACGAATGAAGGAACAGAGGCCCTTCTCTCAATGGATGTGACGCCGGTGGGTGCGGTCCAGTCTTGGACTGGTGACCCTTGGTACGATCATATTGCCGATGATATGAAAGATGTGGAAGTAGTGGGGACGGAAAGCGAATTAAATATGGAAGCCATCGCAAAGCTCCAGCCTGACCTGATTATCGGAAACAAGATGCGCCAAGAGGAACAGTACAATCAACTGAAAGATATCGCTCCTACGGTTATGGCTGAAACTCTTCGCGGTAACTGGAAAGAGAATTTTGAATTATACTCTGAAGCGTTGAACAAAGAAGAAAAAGGCAAGGAAGTATTAGCTGAATATGACCAGCGAATTGATGACCTAAAAGGGAAGCTTGGGGATCAGTTGAACCAGGAAGTTTCCATGGTCCGCTTCTTAGCAGGAGATGTCCGCATCTATCATAAAGATTCATTCTCCGGTGTGATTTTAGACCAACTTGGTTTTGCCCGCCCTGAAGGACAGGATGTTGACGACTTTGCTGAAAAAGGTGTGACGAAGGAACGCATCCCTGCCATGGATGGAGATGTGTTATTCTATTTCACTTATGAGACGGGTGACGGGGAAGCGAATAAGCTTGCTGAAGAATGGCTGAACGACCCTCTTTTCCAAAACCTTGAAGTCGCAAAACAAGATAAAGTGTATGAAGTCAGCGATGACGTCTGGAACACAGCTGGCGGTGTAATCGCAGCGAATAATATGCTTGATGATATTGAGAAGTTCTTCCTGGAACAGTAATAAGTAAGACTGGATAAGGTACATTCCTTTTCCAGTCTTTTTTTATTTATCTTAAAGAAGAAAGTAGAAGTTGATTTCCGCTTGCAGGATGATACCAACATGTTAGAAACAACCTCATTAACGTTTAGTAGAAGATTGCTTTTTTATTATGGAAGAAATGTTGCTTATTATTTCATTATTCATTGACCCTTTTTCTTGATACTTTCACGTTAAAACGTGCATGCTGCAAACGAATTCCCCCCTGCTACCTTCATTAAAGACTCCCTTTCTCTTCACCACCTCACCGTTTCCTCCCAAATCGCCATCCTTTTTCATAATTCTCCTTTTTTCGGAAACACTACACATAGACCATACATCGAACAAGAGGGATCAGTATGTTTCCATTCTTTAAGAACAAGAAAAACGCCGATCAGACGAATAAAAAACAATCATATGAAAATGTAAAGAAGGAAGCTGAGAAATCAGCTGATTATAAACAATCCTTTTATCAGAACCCGTTAACGGGAGTCAAATTCAGTTTGCACATGATCACTACGTTAATCGACGGGAAGATCCTGCAGGAGTATTTCCTGCCTTACCTCCTTTCAGAGGAATTTCAGTCTTTCGAGGATTTGAAAAAAGTGGCCCCGATATTGGACATCCAAGTTTCAACGGATGAATCCCTGATTGAGCAAAAGCTCTATAACGGTTATACGATGTTGACCATGGAAGGGTCGAACCGTAAATTCGCGTTCATTGCAACGAAAAATGAAATGGGGAGAAAAGTCTCCCAGCCTGAAGTCGAATTCAGTGTGGTTGGACCTAAGGAAGCCTTTGTTGAATCCCTAACCGACAATCTGAATCTGATTCGAAAACGGCTTCCTATTAAAGAACTGGTCGTAGAAGAATTCAATGTGGGAAAGCTTACGCATACAAGGGTAGCCATGCTGTACCTTGATAACTTAGTGGATGAATCCAATGTAAATACATTTCGCCAGCGTTTAAATGCAGTGGATTTTGATCAGGTGATGGACAGCTCCTTCATTGAACAGATGATCGCCGATAATAGCTTATCACCATTCCCACAGTTATTAGATTCAGAACGACCGGACCGTGTCGCATCTGTTCTTGTGGAAGGAAAAGTGGCGGTGATGGTCGATGGATCACCACATGCCTTAATCGGACCTACGACCCTGGTGGAATTTTTCAACGCATATGAAGATTATTTCCTGAATTTCTTTATCGCGTCTTTCTTACGCCTTGTCCGCCTGTTCGCCGTAGCATTCTCTATCTTGATTACACCCATTTATGTGGCTGCCTTGACCTATCATTATGAATTGATTCCGAAGGATTTGATGGCCACCCTGGTGACTTCCAGGCAGGAGATTCCCTTACCTCCCATTTTAGAAGCCTTATTTCTCGAATTAACGATTGAGCTACTACGGGAAGCCGGAGCCCGGCTACCGACCAAAGTCGGCCAGACGATTGGTATCGTAGGCGGGATTGTCATCGGGACAGCGTCGGTGGAAGCCGGTCTGACGAGTAATGTTCTCCTTATTTTAGTGGCACTTGCCGCTCTCGCGTCCTTCACAACCCCAGTTTACAGAATGGGTAATACCATCCGTATTATGCGCTTTCCGTTTCTCCTGTTTGCCCAGCTCTGGGGTCTGGTGGGGATTGTCTTCTGTTTCTGTCTGCTCATGGCACATTTATTGCAGTTGACTTCATTAGGAAGACCGTTTTTAGAGCCTATCTATCCACCAAGAATGAAGGATCTGAAAGATGCACTGATTCGCTTTCCCTTTAATAAGCAAGCAGGGCGTCCCCTATTCTTAAGAACGCAGAAGCCATTTCGGTTCCGTCCATCAGAGGCAAAGAAAAAGCTAGATATCGATGAATGAAGCTCGGAGGTGATCAGATGCAACCCATTCCAGATAGAAGAAAAGTATCTCCTTATCTTGTATTTTTTCTCGTTCACTCCATTCAGGTGGGAGGAGGGGTACTTGGATTCCAGCGTATTATTTCCATGAATGCGGGATATGACGGATGGATATCTGTTATTCTCGCAGGCCTTTTCACCCACGTCATCATGGTGATCATGTATCTGATTCTTGTTAATTCAGAGGGAGACCTTGTATCAGCCCATACAATTGCCTTTGGGAAATGGATTGGAAAAATATTCAGCTTTGTTTTTGTGCTTTACTTCAGTTTGCTGACCATCACCATCTTAAGGACCTATATCGAAGTATTACAGGTTTGGATGTATCCAAGATTAAGTACGTTCATGTTTGCCTTATTTTTCTTGTTGCTTGTGTACTACATCGTAAAAGGCGGTGTCAGAACCATAGCAGGGACGGCTTTTTTTGGAACGGTTCTCCCTAGTTACCTGCTCCTAACCTTTGCCTTTACATTTGAATATGCAGATTTTGGAAACATCCTTCCCGTTTTCGATCATTCTGTGAAGGATATCCTCCTTTCAACGAAAAATATGTCGTTGACTTATTTAGGTTATGAGTCCATTCTTATTCTCTACCCTTTCATCAAGGATGCTAAGAAGTCACAAAAGTACGCACATTGGGGTTTATTCGCGACGACCACCATTTACACGATTATTGCGATTATTTCTTTTGCATTCTTTAGCATGAAGCAGCTGGAGAAAACGGTCTGGGCCACCTTATCCATGTGGAAAATTGTAGAAATGCCTTTCGTGGAACGCTTTGAATACATCGGTATTGCCAATTGGTGCCTTGTCATCCTCCCGAATGCATGCATCACGGTTTGGTGTGCAAGCAGGATCTTAAAGCGCATCACTCCTATGCAGCATAGACATACTTTAGTAATTATCTCCATTCTATGTTTATCCGTGCTGTCACTTTTCACGGATCGAAAACTAGTCAATACCCTGAATGATTATTCTGGTCAAATCGGCTTCTACATTACTTACGTTTATGTTCCTATCCTCTTATTGCTAGTCATGTTCATGAAGAAAGTGAGGAATAAAACTTAATGAACCGGAAGAATATCTTTTTTGTGCTATTTATCATTAGTTTGTTTCTTTCAGGATGCGTAGACAGAGAAATACTAGATGACTTATATATAGAAACGGCAAAAGCCTATGATTATGAGGGAGAAAACAGCATAAGGGGGACAGCCCTCTTCCCGATCTATATGGCAGATAAATCGATTCAGAACGGCACTCTCTCCGCAAAGGCCTCGTCCACACGGGAAGTATTAGAAAAATTGGAAAGAAGGGCCCAGCAACCCCTTGTTCGTGGGGGAGTCGATGTAGTGCTTGTGGGAGAGAAGTTGGCGGAAAAAGGGATCATCGATATTGCAGATTCTTTGCAAAGGGATGCCAGTGTTGGAGCCAGAGTCTATTTGACAGTGACAGAGGGAAAAGCCGGAGAACTGATCAAGGGGAATTACGGATTGAGGGGGAACGGGACCTATATCTCCAACCTTCTAGCCCACAACATCAGAAGACGTGAATTGCCAGAAACAAACCTTCATTTGTTCTTGTTCGATTTCTTTCAAGAAGGACAAACAGCCTATCTTCCCATCTTAAAGCAGCTTTCTCATGATAGTATCGAAATCTCCGGTGTTGCCTTATTTAAAGATGATAAAATGGTCAAACGAATTCCGGCACAGGATATGTTCTTTTTTAAGCTATTGGTAGACAAGCTGGCAGAAGGAAGTCATGTCATCAAAATGGGAAAAAAGGAAGGGGATGCAGAAAAACTGGTAGAGGCCTCTGTGACGAGCCTTACGTCTAAACATAAAATAGAGATTAAACATAAAGCCGATCCTGTTGAAGTACAGGTTAAAGTGGAAGTGAAAGGCATTGTTAGAGAATATACCGGAAAGAAGTTAACGACTAAAAAAGTGGACGCAGTGGAAAAGAAAATGATGGAGGATATTGAAACGAAATGTTTGGCTATGCTGAAAGGGTTTCAAGAGATGGGAATTGATCCCATCGGTATCGGACAGCATCAAAAACATGGGGTTCGTGGATTTGACATCAAAGAGTGGAATGAAAGTATTTACCCCAATGTTCAATTCAACGTAGATGCCAAGGTACAAATTTTAGAGGCTGGTACAGTGGAATAATGATATAGGAAAAGGCTCCCCTCAAGAGGGAGCCTTTTGAATTCATTTTCGGTTCTGCATGATTCCAAGAGCGTTACTTCGTGATTTCCACGACTCTCTTACTTGCTGCACTCTCCTTACAAGCCTCAATGATTTTGATGACGCGCAAAGCGTCTTCCGCTTGTACGGGCAGAGGAGCCCCTTCTCTTAATGCACGATATATCCCCATATAGTATTGTGTATAGTCCCCCTTTACAGAAGGAATGACTTCAGATGACACTTCTTCTCCAGAGACCGTGGTGAGGACACCCCAGTTCTCTTCCTCTTCCATTCCCCACTGTTCATGGAGAGGATTTTTGCCTGCTTTCAGATCCTCTTCCTGACGGTCCATTCCATGCTTTACATAACTCCCGTTTAGTCCATGAACCTGATAGCGAGGTCCCGGGTCAAGGACGATTGAACGTGAGTACAATTGAACCCTCAATACGTCATAACCAAGTGTGATATGGAAATAGTCTTCCGCTTTTTCAGGATTCCTTTGCGGGAATACATCTGCCTGCACCCATTCCGGTGTACCGAAAAGAGTCAGCGCTTGATCAATGAGGTGTGAACCTAAATCATATAACACCCCGGCTCCTTCGATCTTATTTTCTTTCCAACGGTCTTTACTAGTCGGTCTGAACCGATCAAAGTGCGCTTCATATGTATAAATTGATCCTACTGTTTCTTCTTTGAGCAATTGTTGTATGGTTAAGAAGTCAGCATCCCATCGACGGTTATGAAAGACGGAAAGCTGAAGCCCTCGTTCTTTCGCCAAAGCGATCAGTTCTTCCCCTTCCGCACTATCCGTTACAAACGGCTTTTCCACCACGACATGCTTATCTGCTAATAAAGCCTGCTTAATCATGGTATAGTGAAGGTGGTTTGGCGTAGTAATCACAACTAACTCAATGTCTTGTTCAAGCAAATCTTCCAGGGACGATACAACCGTTGCCCCCTCAATGTCTTTCAATACCTTCTCTTTATCAGAAGAAAGCACGGCTTTAATATGAAATTCCTCTAAATAAGAAAGTAACGGGCGGTGAAAGCTTTGACCCGAAAAACCGTAACCCACTAATCCAACTTTGATCGTCTGCATCATGTCACCTTTTTCTCTCAAATTGTATTCCTATAGTATCATGTACAAGTACCGACTAGAAATGATTTGTTTTACAATTGATCTCTTGTTTGTATACAATAATGAAAAAAGGAGGTTAACAACATGCAAGCAATCAAAAACAAAGAAACCTTTGAAGATTTAATCACTTCGGCAGAGCCGGTGATCGTGAAATTCCACGCAGACTGGTGTCCTGACTGCCGTCGCATGGATATGTTCATGGATGAGATCATGGAAGAATTCGATCAATATAAATGGTACGACATCAATAAGGATGAATTTCCTGAAATTGCCGAGAAATACGACGTAATGGGCATTCCAAGCCTTCTCGTATACCAAAACGGCGAAAAAATCGCCCATCTCCACAGTGCGAATGCCAAAACGCCTGAACAAGTGAACGAATTTTTACATGCACTTTAAACAATAGGTCCGTCCCCCTTGCGAAAGGGAGGCGGACCTATTTCTTTACACTTCATCAATCAGAGGATATTTCCCTTTCCATCTACATACACCGAATAAATCAGCGTTCTCTCAAATTTACTTCCCGACTGTGTTTCCCCTTCTATGTCGATGGTGATGTTATGGATCCCCTCTTCAAATTCAGCTAAAGGAAGAGAAGACAAATCTCCGGTAGTCGTAACGGTCGTTCTCTTCTGAATTCCACCATTTATGGGAATATGATGGATGGTATAAGTCTTGTTTACAAGTTTCTCTTGTATATTCAATGCACCAAGGGATGAAGAGCCATCCTCTGAAGGATGATGTGCCTTTATATGGAAACGCTTGTGAAAAAGAATGGTCAGCATGTAATGTTCATTATGCTGAGTATGCCCGGTTATTTCCCAACGTCCTGAAATAGGGTGTGAAAGGATGATGGAGTGATGATACGCACCCGGAAAGAACCCTGTCGCATCCTCTGTGTGGGTGAACTTCTTATACACCCTGCCATCCGGACTGACGAGTTCGTAAATAGTATCCTGCTGATCACTGATCCAGTCAATGGAGATTTCCTCCACTCCGTCCTCCACTAAAAATGTCTCTGTCCCTATTCCTGTGAATTGACCGCCTCTATGGAGGACCGAATTCCCTTCATCACTTCCAGAAACGCTCGAAGATACAAAGGGAACCTCCTGCACTTTTTCACTTAAGAGATCTGTTATATATGGAAAGATTTCCATTCCTTCTTTAATCGTCAGGTGCGACCAGTCCTCCACTGCAACCTCTCTTCCATAAGGGAGCCGTGAACTTTTCACAAGGACCGCACCGTCATTCTGTCCGTATCTGCTTAGGTATAACCCGCCCCAAAACAGTTCAGAATTCATTCCTCCCCATCCAGTACCACCAAATGTATAAAAGGGGACGGCTTTCGCAGAATCAAGCCCGTCTGTAGATGACCGGAATGATTTCATATATCCTGTCTGCAGGGAGAACACGGCCTCATTCCTGCTTTTTAAACCATCAGTCAACCAGCCTGCCCATTTACTAAAGGCAAGGTCGGCAAGCTCCGAGCCATGATGAGGAGATGAAAGGGTGATGACCCTTTCTACAAAAGGAGCTGCCCCGAAGTGAACCAGGGCGGTTTGAATATCGATACCGCCTTTACTGTGTCCCACCACTACTACTTTGCGCTTGAAAAAACGATAAATATCATGAAGGGCCTTTTCTAATAATCGTCCATTTTTCCACATGTCCCCGTCAGGATATAAATCAATGAAAGCTGCCTGGTGCCCATACTCCCGGGTGAATTCCTGGATATCCCTGCCCCGTATCCATGTGTCAGATGAGGAATGGATCCCATGGATGAATAAAATCGGAAAACCCTGCATTCCATCCGCTTTTTCATCAACAAACCACCTGCCCGGTATTCCCAGCGTATTCTGTATTCCCTCGGTTTTCTCCCTCACTGGAATAACCTCCCTTAAAGAACAGTCATACATCCATTATCGTTCATTATATGTAAAATATCATCTAAAATGTTAAATATAGGAACAAAGTTACATTTTTGCGTAAGGGACTTTTTACCTGTCATTTTAATCTGCATGCAATGATCGTTTTAAACGTTTGGCATCACCGCGATAATAAATCAAAAAAAGAGGCGGATTTAGAAAAGAAGAAAGATTGTTTATCCTGGATGAAAAAGAAGTAAACCATCAACGTGACGTGTGGCACGAGTAAAAGTGTGTGGGACTAACGTGTTTTAGTCTACATAAAAATCCGAACTGATTTGCCTTCTAAGAGGAAAATCAGTTCGGATGATTCACTTGTTCAAATGTACTTCTATATTTCTATTAAAAGCCTACAATGGGATGGTTCGTTTTTATCAGTGGTATTATTTTTTTGTCCCAACCTCTTTCGGTCATTCAATTCTCCACTGTGAAAGCAGGAATCGGGTCTTTCAATCGGGACCAGTCCTCTTTCATTTCAGCATCTGTTAATAAACAGGTGTCCAATGACCGCTCCACCTCTTCCTTGTTCATGTCGAGACCGATGAAGACAATTTCATTCATCCTGTCTCCATGAACGGGATCCCATTTCTCTCTTAAATCTACTTCTTCAGCCAACACTTCCAACCGCTCATGTTCAGGATAAGCGGCCACCCACTCACCTGCTCCCTGTATGGTAATCGAGGGACCTGCCTGTGATAGTAACCCGGTCATGTCATTACGTGTCGGCAGCCAGAAGAAGCCTTTTGCCCGGACTATATCAACCGGCCACTCTTCCATCCACTTCATGAAACGTTCAGGGTGAAAAGGCTTCTTCCGTCGATAGACAAAAGAAGAAATTCCATATTCTTCTGTTTCCGGAGTATGTTCTTCCTGCAATTCCTTTATCCAACCGGCAGCCTGACTCGCTTTCTCAAAATCAAACATTCTTGTGCTCAATACGTCATCTAATGAGATTTTAGAGTAGACGGACTCTATGACTCTAGCTTCTGGATTCAACTTTTGGATGACCGCTTTTAGTTCCGTGACATCCACTTCTTCCACTAGATCGACTTTATTCAACACGATCACATTGGCAAACTCGATCTGATCAATCAGCAGATCCACTACTTCCCTTGTATCTGCTTCATCTGTAGCCTGTTTGCGGTCCAGTAAGGTTTCTCCACTTGCATAGTCATGCCAAAATCTGTTTGCATCCACCACGGTCACCATCGTATCCAGCCTTGTCTTACTTGTTAGGTCAATGTCCAATTCTTCATCCACATAAGTAAAGGTTTGAGCGACAGGGATGGGCTCTGATATCCCTGTGGATTCAATGACAATGTAATCGATATCTCCCTGATCGACCAATCGCTGGACTTCGATCATTAAATCTTCCCTTAAAGTACAGCAGATACAGCCATTTTGAAGCTCGACCAATTTTTCTTCTGTTCTGGTGAATCCGCCGCTTTTGACGAGGGAAGCATCAATATTCACTTCACTCATATCATTCACGATAACCGCTATTCTCTTATTTTCCCGATTGTGTAAAATATGATTTAATAATGTTGTCTTTCCTGATCCTAGATAACCGCTTAATACTGTTACTGGTACTTTCATGATATCCATTCCTCTCTTCTGTTAAACGAAATCGTTACGATTTATATGCTGTGATGAATGATTCTTTCTGCTGCTTTCCTTGCACCGGAAATATTCCGGGATACAGGTCCTATTTCCAGCTCCGCCAGTGGTCCTGTCACAAATAAATGATTGCACCATGACAGATCCTTATTTACTACTGGAAAGCCACAATTGGCACACATTAATTTTTCCTCTTGAATGAGTTTTTGCAGCCAGTCCACCTTCATGACCTCTTGAGAAAAACCTGTGGCAAACAGGATGGTTTTTGCTTTTACAGCTGACTTTCCTTTCGTTCCATGCAGGATGATGTCATCACCTGATATATGCCAGGATTGGACTTCATCCTGGATAAAGGTGAACGTATTGTTACGGCTCAAATTTCTCAGCTTATTCGCCAATTCACTTGGCAATGATCCTTTATGACGGGCATGATTGATGAGTTCCCTTCTATCATCGTACCGGGACGTTTTTTCAAAGCCTCGCATATATTTAGGACCAAGCCAGCCTGGATCACTATCAAAATCATTCACTCTGTAAGGGTGACGTGCCAGTTGGATGACCCCGCCCGGGAATTGCCTGCTTAGCTTGATCACCAGGTGGGCGGCGGAAATTCCTCCGCCTATGACGACGATTGGCGGTTCTATTTTGGGAAGGGACTCGGCAAATAAATGTCCGGCTTGTTCTGGTCGTTCTGCAACAAGATCGCTTCCCCATTTTGGATAAGCTAATTGATTATTCATTCCAGTTGCTATTACAATGTTTTTTCCATGAATGCCGTCCATACCACTGGTTCTGACTTTCCAACCGGCATGTCCCTTCACAACCTCTTCCACTTTTCCCTGGATCCAGGCTTCAGAAATCCCTATCTCTTCCAGGACGGTGTCACTATGCTGATTAAATAGTGAAAGTGCCGGCCGTTTATAGGGTCCATAGAAATTTCCTTCTCCCTCCTTCTGAAAGGATTGCAGACTAAAGGGATGAGAATCCAAGTGGTGGACAAAGGGGGATCGCAAATATGGCATATCAATCAAGCCCGTAAGTCTTTTCCACTTATATAACGGTTCTGGGTAAGGGTCGATCACACATATGTTATGAATCGGCACCTTTTTCTTTTGCACAAGATACGTAGCAACGGTACATCCATGGATACCTCCCCCAATAATGATCCATTCAACCATTTTATCACCACCTGATTATGATCTGTAAAACGAAATAATTACGATTTACACCTTTTAGAAAAATCCTTACTTACACAAGTAAGGATTTTCTTTCATTATTCTATTTTGATATAAAATTCTTCTACATATGGATTAGCCGGAGGTTCTATTACTTCAAATACGGGGTGCTTTAGAACCGGCATGACCTGACCGTTAAAATCTACCTTGTCAATCACTCCACTGACGTTAATCCACGTATCGGGTTCCAGTTTACTGAGTTCTGAATCCCGTGCCAATAATCCGTAAACAGAGGCATCTGCCACGCAGCACGTAACAGAAAAGCGGGAAATCACCAATTCATCCTCAGAAAATCCTTCATCTTTATACACAAAACCAGTCAGCTGAATTTCTTTTCCTACATGATTGTCCAGACTTTCATCTACAAGACTTAATGTTTGGATATACTGTTCGTCTCTTACGAATATTTTCTCGCTTTCATTTACAATCTCTTTCAGCTTATCGAAATCCTTTTCCAAAGGAAACTCATCATACGGATCGAGAGTGGGCTCCATTGAAGACATACGATCTTCAGTACTCTCATCTTGATTTATTCCATTTGAATCGCTGGCAGGAGGTGTTGAAAAAAAGGGTGTTCCCCACTTTCACACCTCTTTTAGCCGCAACGGAACTATCTAATACGTTATCCGGCAGCAGGAACCCCACTACAATCGGAAAAACAAATAGAGCGTACACGATGCTGGATTTGAGAAATCCTTTAGGCAGTTCATGACCTTCACAATCACAATGATGTTCTTTAGCAGCAACGGATGAAGTCCCCCCTGATGATCTGAATTGCCCCAAGGACTATGAAAACCCCTAAAGCGAAATACATGTAACCATGCATTTTAGGCGCGACAAAATTTTGCAAATGAAAGGTTAAGAATAGTTTTAATACCAATAGAGCATATCCTATCAAGATGATTCCGCGGATGAGTGTATGATATTGAACGGATGGTTTCATCTCTCACGCCTCCTTTATACAAATAATTGGAATACCAGGGTGCATATATACACGACCATCGTTACGACTCCGATAAAGGTCAGTACGAATTTCTTATTAAAGTATGCAAGCATCAATAAGGTATTCTTGAAATCGATCATCGGGCCGTATACGAGAAAAGCCAAAATGGACGAAGCGGAAAATAAGCTGCCAAAAGACGACGCCACGAACGCATCAGCTTCGGAGCATAGAGAAATAATATAAGCAAATCCCATCATAACCGCAGGGGCAAGCACCTCATTCGTCCCTATCCCGACCAATAGCTCTCTATTAAGATATGTCTGAAATCCAGCAGCAACGAATGCCCCTATGATCAGAAATTTACCCATGTCAAAAAATTCATCACTTGCATGAACAATGGTTTGCATGAGTTTATTGGAAGAGTGATGGTGATGATGCCCGTGTTCATGCCCTCTCTGTATAAGCGGGTTTCTCTTGCCATAGAATTTATACAAGAGCGCGCCGATGATTAAGGCGGCTATTAGTGCCATTCCCATCCTCCCAAAAACAATGGTCATATTGTTTTGGAAAGCATAGTAGGTAGAAGCGAAGACGATTGGATTAAGAATGGGCGCTGTGACCATGACGACAATGGCAAGATGAGCCGGCATCCCTTTCGCAATCAACCTTCTCGCAACCGGAACAATGGCACACTCGCAGACAGGAAGCAATGCCCCCACGACAGCTGCTGGAAACAAAGCCAGGTAAGGGAACCTTTTCGGAATGATCTTTTGTAACATACTCTCAGATACAAAGACTTGTATAATGGCAGATGCGAAGACTCCAATTAAGATAAACGGGACGGCTTCTAAGAGGATGCTCAAAAATATGGTGATGAGATTCACCATTGAAGATGTTAGAAACTCTTCCGGGATATACTCTTTCACCCAATCTCCCGCTAAAAAAAGAACAATGAATAACAAGAATAAAAGTATCCCTGTCATCTCTTGACTAAAGCTCCTCAAAGAATTCATTTTTGTCTACGTTTCCTTTCTTATGTTTGATTCTTTCAATCGTAATGATTTCGTTTTACATTATACCTTATTCTTGTCCCAAAAAACTATGCAAACTTTTATTTTTAATCTATCTTTAACATTTTAAATGTGTATAACCTTCTGCTTTTTCTCGAAAACTAATGAAGAATTGATAAGTTGGGAGGGAATACCTATGACGAAAAAGTTCAACAAAGGCAGTGAAAATCAAAATTCACCTAAGCGTGGTACCACTGAATTTGCAAGTGAAATCACAAGCGGAGACAACAGTAAGGGCAATAAGCATAATAAAGATCAGCGTAATAAAACGAGATAATAAAGAACCTGCCTGATGTTTTTCAGGCAGGTTTGTGCTTTTTGTCTTATTCTTCGTTCCCTGTAATCCTTACGGCAGCTGTATTATTCTGAATATAAGTGGGCGGTGCCGGATCAACCTCTTTTTCATTTTTCCCATAAAACCGCTCATTCATTTCCATATTCGATTCGGTTGTGGATGTTCTTTCATCCTGTCTCTTCATGTCCATCATCCTTTCCCTATTATCGTTTCAGTTTAGAAACGAAATATACCCTCATTTTTCTTATAAAAGAGGACAAACTAACCAATGGAAAGACACTATAAGGAGGAAATGAAAGATGGATTGTAACCGTGTAAAACAAATTTTATCTTCTTCAGCTGATATCGAAGTAAAATACAATGATGCTTCCGTATGGATCGACTCGATCAATGAAGACGGAAAAACAGCCGTTGTGCATCTCAGGGGACCACTAGAAGAGCGTTCTGAAGTAAGTGTATCAGACCTGCAAGAGGGATAATCGAAGGAAAGACCATGCTGCCCACCGTGAAGTGGACTGCATGGTCTCCATCATCCCTTACTCTTCGTTTTCATCTTCGTCTTTCTCTTTGATCTTCCCTTTATTTTTTAGAAGTTCAAAGATCATTTTCGCTTGATCGGTATTATCGATCATGCCCGAGAATTTCTCTTTTTGTGGACCGAATGCATACACAGGTACGTCATCTCCTGTATGCCCATCGGTTGTCCATCCGGAGCCTGAACGCTTGTCGAAGATTTTTTCAATCGCATTATCGATTTCGGTTTGATCGCCTTTTTCTGCCGCTTTTTTCACAGAAGTGATTTCTTCTTCCGTTAATTCAAAGTCGATATATTCAGCCAGTGTATCCTCGACGGATGAACCATTTACGATTTGTTCTGCCATAAAGTCAGGAGTGCGCTTCGCCGCTTCAATGACGGATGGATCCCAATTGTACTCACCGTCTGTCCCGATGGAGAAACCGCCAGTTGAGTGGTCAGCAGTAACGATAACAAGGGTTTCTCCATTTTCTTTCGCAAAATCCCTCACTTCTTCAAATGCTTTCTCAAAATCTCTCATTTCACTCATGGCACCAACGACATCATTATCGTGACCAGCCCAGTCGATTTGACTTCCTTCCACCATCAGGAAGAAACCATCTTTGTCGCCCTTCAAGCGGTCAAGTGCAGCTGTCGTCATATTGGCTAAACTTGGTTGTTCTTGATCACGGTCGATCATCTTGTCCATTCCCTCTTCAGCAAAAAGACCAAGTATCTGCTTGTTGTCGTCATTTTTAAGTTCTTCAGCAGACTTCACATAGCTGTAGCCATCTTTCTGGAACTGCTCAGCCAGATTGCGGTCCTCTCGTTCGAAGAAATCCGTCCCTCCGCCCAGCATGACGTCGATCTTATGCTCTCCGTTGATCATTTCATCATAATAGTCATCCGCAATCGCATTTTCACTTTTACGTTCCTCTTCATGGGCTCCATAAGAGGCTGGTGTCGCATGGGTGATTTGAGATGTTGCCACGATACCTGTAGACATGCCGTTTTCTTTCGCCTGCTCTAATACCGTTTTGACATCTGTTTTATCATTATCGACTGCGATTGCATTATTATATGTTTTGACTCCGCCGCTCATCGCTGTGGCAGCTGCTGCTGAGTCTGTTACATTCTCTTTTTCATCTTCAGGGTGGGTAGACTGCAGTCCGACAAGGTAAGGGTCGAATGCCGTTTTCTCCATATCAACTGTATCCGGATTGTCATTCATATAACGTAAAGCCGTTGTGTAAGGGACTCCCATTCCGTCCCCGATCATAAAGATGACGTTCTTGGCTTTACCGTTCTTGGAATCCTTAGCTTGTACTTCTGTGTTGTCTTGGTTCATTCCTATGACACTTCCAAGAGCTAATGTTGATACAACCGCTAATGGAAGGATTTTTTTTCATTGACTTCTTCATTTTCCCTACCTCCTGTAATTTCGACTACACTTGTAGGATAATGGGGAAATATGAAGAAGCATTTTCAAAAGGAATACAGGTGTGTAAAGCTTATGTAAATACAGAAAAACAGGTAAAAAGTCACCTGTTTTTTTGGTTCATCTTTCCCTGTGTCATTCTGACCTATCTATTCCCTTAAAAGGGGAAGCGTACAGCACCTGAATGAGCCACCTGATTTGATGATTTCCGATAAGTCCAGTTCTATCACGTCAAAACCATTTGATCTGATACGTTCATTCAAATCTCGATTTTGAGCCAGACTGATGATTTTCCCCTCACCGATGGCCAATACATTCGGGCCCATTTGAAATTGCTCATCATCCGTTACGGTGATGATATGATAATGCTCCTGGATTTTCTCAAGATCCTCTTTTGTAAAAGCAGGTGGATAGACAAGGGCCCAATCACTAGAAATGATCGTAAATACGCAGTCCAGGTGAAGAATTTCCTCCTTTAAAGGCAACTCATGCACCGAAAATGGGGGGAGCAGGTTTCTAAGCTCCTGGATGGCCAATTCATTCGTCCTTCCACTCACTCCGACCCAGATATTCTGCTCATCCACGAGGACATCCCCGCCTTCGATAGAATGGAGAAGCTCATGGTAAGATACACCATTCGTATCCAGCCATTTCTTCAATGTTTGGACTTCACTCCGCCTGATATCGGTGTTCATGCTTGCAACAAAGAATTCATCATGGATGGTGAAACCAATGTCCCTTGTGAAGACTTGCTCATTTAACTCCTGGGAGGGATCGAGGTGGATGACCTCTGAACCATTTTTCCTCAATGTTTCCACAAATTTATCATGTTGGCGAACGGCTTTATCTATATTGATATTTTCTTTTTGGAAATGCTTTTGGGTCTCATTGATGATTTCATTGATTTGCATATTTTCAGGTGAGACCACAAGAACCTTTTTTAACTTTCCATACTCATTGGAACAAAAGGCTTTTTGATTTGGAACCAATGGGGAATTCAAACTCATCTTATACCCTCCATTTGTATACTCTTAAAAATGGCTTTTCCCCTGTTATCAACACAATAAAACTTTCTTATGATAATTTATGCCAGGTCCGGCAATCAGATACGACAGACAGGCTGAATGATTGAAATAAGGGCTTACCACGAATGGACAATAAACGACTGAGTATTTTTGAGGGGATCTTTAAATAAAATAAGCGTGCTGCTGCATCTTGGTTATGAAGGTGATTCTGCCAACAGGACTAATGAACCATCCGATCGTGATCCTTCCAGAACTCTTTCCGAATCACCACTTTCTGGATCTTTCCAGAAGCGGTTTTAGGTAATTCATCTGCAAACGTGATGCTTTTCGGGGCTTTAAAGTGGGCAAGCTTTTCCCTGCTGAATTCAATGAGTTCCTTTTCTGTTAATCCATGACCCTCCCTTAAGACCACCACTGCATGGGGCACTTCTCCCCAACGCTCATGAGGGATGGCAATGACAGCTGCTTCGAGGACGCTATCATGTTCATATAGAACCCCTTCCACTTCAATAGAAGAAATATTTTCTCCTCCGCTTATGATGACATCTTTCATCCGGTCGACAATTTCAATGAACCCATCCCTGTCAACTGTGGCCATATCCCCGGTGTGGAGCCATCCTTCCCGGATTGTTTGATTGGTGGCATGGGGATTCTTATAGTATCCTTCCATCACGGCATTCGTCCTTGTGATGATTTCCCCGATTACCTTTCCGTCATGGGGCACTTCATTTCCCAGTTCATCCACTACTTTCACCTTGCTGCCGATCATGCTGTATCCGGCTTTGGCCATCAACCGGTACTTTTCTTCTTTCGGCCGGTCTTTTTCCTCCGACCTCAGGATGGAGGTGGTGATGAGTGGGGAGATTTCAGTCATACCGTACACCTGGATGAACTCCCACTTCAAATCCTCTTCCACCTTGCGGACAAATGCCGGAGGTGGAGCCGACCCTGCAATGACCACTCTTATATCTTGTCGGATATCCCGTTTCCTGCTGTGATAGGTTTCCAGAATCGTATTCAGGACAGTCGGTGCCATATGCATCACCGTTACGCCATGGTCCTCCACTTTATCTAAAATCACACTTGGATCTGCTTTTCTGAGCATCACCTGGGTGGCCCCATTGGCGGTATAATAAAAGGGCGATCCCCATCCGTTTACATGGAACATCGGCAAAACGTGAAGCAATGTATCCTGATCTGAAACCCGTAAATGGTGCATGGAAGACATGGCATGCAGATAATTTGACCTGTGTGTCAATAGCACTCCCTTCGGATCCCCTGTCGTCCCGCTCGTATACAATAATGAAGCAATATCGTTCTCTTCCAGGTCAACACGTTCAAAGGCTTCACTGCTGAATGAACCCCTCCACTTATCATAGGCAGGATATCCGTCTATCGATTCACCGTGGATTACGATATGGTCTAAATTCGGCACAAGGGATAAAATCGGTTTCACTAAAGGATATAACTCTTCATCCACGAATAATGCCCTGCTCTCGCTGTGAGTCAGGATGAACTGATAGTCTCCAGGTTTCAATCGTGTATTGAGTGGCGTCATAACCCCTCCGACAGCATAGACACCGTAGAATCCCTCCAGCATTTCAGTTGTATTCGGGGCCAGATATGCCACTTTGTCTCCTTTCTTGATCCCGAAATCCATAAGCCCCCTGGATAATTGATTCACGCGTGCATTCAACTGCTTATAGGACAATCTCTTCTCATCGTCTATAATTGCGACCTTTTCTCCATACTGCTCGACTGCCCGGTCCAAAAAGTCCGTCAACACTAAAGGTACATGCATATGTACAATTCATCCCCTCTGTTAAATTGTAACTTACTAATATTTACTATTTTATCAGATTTCCAATTAAATTTGGGAATATTCTGAAATTAAAGTGTAGTACCCTTTTCTTTTCTTTACCTTCTTAATATGGAATGAACCGATTCATGATTGAGAGAATGATAAAAAAAGCATGGTGACCTGTTGGCCACCATGCTTTTAGCGTCCTCTTCTATTAGAAGAAGGTCGCCCCTCGCTGTTTCTTTTACCAGTAGAACCGCTTCTTCCAGGATTGTTTCCCGACCTTGATTGACTTCCTTTCCCTGGTCCTGACGTTCTCCCTCCGCGACGGGAAGATGAATCATCGCTTCTCTTTCGGTTACTGCGGGACGTACCTGCCGACTCATTGATCCTGCCCTTCCCTCCCCGTGGAGTTCTGGCTTTTCGATCTTTATTCGCTTGAATATTCTTTTCCCGTCTCTCTTTAGCGCTTTCGTTGGATCCCTTATGGTGTGTTGTTTCCATAGTGGGAGTTACCTCTACGACACGCCGTGACAAAGAACGACCTATGCCTTTCTCGATCATTTCCAGGTTCTGTTTATCCTTTAGTGCTGAAAAGGTGACCGCAAGACCATCTTTTCCGGCACGACCCGTCCGTCCGATGCGGTGGATATAGCTTTCCACGTCTTCCGGGATATCATAGTTGAACACATGGGTGACTCCTTCAACGTCAAGGCCACGCGACGCTACATCGGTAGCGATAAGAAGTTGAAGCTTAGCGTCCCTGAACTTCTTCATCACTCCCTCTCTTTTCGCCTGGGATAAGTCACCGTGAAGCTCATCGACAAGAAATCCTCTTGCTTTCAAATCTCCTGACAACTTGCTGACCCTTCTTTTGGTACGGCAGAAAATGATCCCTAAAAACGGCTGGACATCATGAATGGTTTGAGTGAGCGCGTCTAATTTCTGACGATCTGTCGTTTCCACGACTTCCTGCTGAATTTCCTGTACGATTTTCTCCTTTTCCCGGATCTGTACATTATGTGGATGGTTCATATATCGCTTTCCGATTTTCCGGATGTCTTTTGACATAGTCGCTGAAAATAACGCGGTTTGACGCGTGAACGGAGTCTCCCGGATAATCGATTCGACTTCATCGAAAAATCCGATATGAAGCATTTGATCCGCTTCATCAAGCACAAGAAACGATACGTTTGATAAGTCGACGGTTTCCCTGCGCACATGATCAAGAAGTCGACCTGGTGTCCCGATCACGATATGAATGGACTTATTCTTCAATTTCTTGACCTGCTTCTCTACATCCTGTCCGCCATACACAGCCAGGACATTGATCTCATCTTCTGTGGAAGAAAGGATTTGATTTAGTTCTGAAGTCACTTGAATGGCGAGTTCCCTTGTCGGTGTCACAATAAGAGATTGAATCTCATCCCTTGCTGGTTCGATTTTGGCAAGCATGGGCAGCAGGAAAGCCATCGTTTTCCCGGTTCCGGTCTGTGCTTGCCCAATCACATCTTCACCATTCAACAAGACAGGGATCGTTTCACTTTGAATCGGTGTTGGTACTGTAATAGATTGCTGTTTTAACGCATTGACGTACTTAGGCTGAATTCCTAAGGAAGTAAAATCTTTCAATTGGGGTCACCTCTTTGTACCCATTATACCTTTAACTCCCTTTAGAAAATAGGGCACTATGGTATAATGGGACAATCGTAAAATGAAATGAGGAATAATCGTGCTGACATTTGAAGATAAATTAACCATCATCGAAGGATTCTCCGAGCTTTCACGAAAGGATGTTTCCCTGAACCGGGTGAATTTCCACTTCGAAGAAAGTCTCTATGACAAGACGACAGTCGTGTATCACCTCCACCCCAATGGAAACGGCTTTGTTTATACGGGAAGCCTTCCCGATTATGAAGCAGATCAAAAGGGTCTTGTAAACATCCGGAATTTCTCACAAGAGGAACTTCGTGAAATCATCAGGGCTTCCATTGATCATCTGGCTACAGAAGAAGAAGTCGTTCCTCCGGTGGAGCAAATGTGGAAAGATGCGGAAGGGCATACTCTCAAGCTGATTGAAGAGGATGACCGATGGAATATCTATGCAGGGGATAACCTGGAAGACAGTTTTGGCGGCTATGATGAAGCAGCGCTTTATTTGCGTGAGGAAGGGTTTCGCAGACGATAATCCAAATCATAAAGAGGACGAATCAGCCTGATTCGTCCTCTTTTTTTTGACTCAAGGACAGTCGTTTCTTACATTTCTCTCTTTTTACAGTGAACGCTTCAGAATATCCCGCACGCTTTCGTCATCCATTTCTTTATATGTTCCCACACCCGGTTTAATGAACGTCTTTTCTACAATGTCGTCAAATTTACTGTCGTCGATGTCATAGTCGGCAAGGGTGCCCGGAGCCCCCAATGAGTCCCAGAAGTCACGGAGTGCTTTCGCCCCTTCCCTTGCAACTTCCCTGTCGTCTTTTCCTTCTGGTGAAATACCGAACACGTTGACCGCAAGCTTCTTTACACGTGAAGGGTCTTCTTCCAGGACATGCTCCAGCCAGTTCGGGAAGAGAATGGCCAGCCCCCCTCCATGTGGAATGTCATAGATGGCAGAAATGGCATGTTCGATTCTGTGTGTCGCCCAATCTCCGCCGTCCGTCCCATTGGAAAGCGTACCGTTAAATGCGGTTGTACTGATGTACATCATCGTTTCTCTGTGTTTAAAGGAATGCATGTCTTCAAGTAAATCAGGACCGGTTGCAATCGCCGTTCTCAAGAGGGACTCAATGAATCCATCAATCATTGGAGTGTTTTCGGTACGATGGAAGTAGTGCTCAAGGGCATGAGACATGCTGTCCACAATCCCATAAACCGTCTGATCACGTGGCACTGAGAATGTATAGGACGGATCAAGGATCGAGAACTGCGGGAAAACATGGGGAGACCCCCACCCTAACTTATCCTTCGTTTCCCAGTTCGTGATCACAGAAACAGAGTTCATTTCGGAGCCTGTCGCTGCAAGGGTCAGAACCGTTCCGAATGGAAGCGCATCATGTATCGCGGCCTTGGCAGTGATCAGTTCCCATACATCCCCTTCATATTTCGCCCCTGCCGATATTGCTTTTGTACAGTCGATTACGCTTCCCCCACCTACAGCGAGGATGAAGTCGATGCCTTTTTGTTTGCAGATATCCACACCTTTTCGCACAGTTGTCAGACGGGGATTAGGCTCGACGCCGCTTAATTCAATGACGTCTGCATCTATTTTTTTCAACTCTGCCAGTACGTCATCATAAACACCATTCCCCTTGATACTGCCCCCGCCATAGACAAGTAACACCTTTAAACCTTTATGTAGTATGGAGGACAGCTGCTTTACTTCACCTTTCCCGAAATGGAGCTTTGTAGGATTGTATTGTAAAAATGTATTCATATAAGCACCTCATCTTATTGTTTATCTTTTCATCGTACCACTGTAAGCTTAGGGACAGATATTGATACTTTTTAATATCCATCATCAAAAATATTGATCACTTCTCGGTTAAAGACCCAATCAATTGTGTCAACGGAGGTGTGAGCCACTTCTTTTTTTGATACACCATTTGTGTATACAGCTTCATCTTTTCATGATCAAAGGGGAGACGGATCACCTTTCCGCTCAGGATTTCTCTATTCACTGCTATTTCTGGTAAGACGGCAATTCCCAATTCGTCGGCTACACATTGTTTGATCGCCTCAAGACTACTGAAAGAAATGACTGACTTAGCCTGTATATTCGCCCCTTTCAAAAGCTGTTCCAGTAATACCCGGTAAGAGCAGCCTTCTTCGGTTAAGATGAGAGTCTCCCCTTCCAACTCCTGGAGCTTCATTTCTTGAAGGGAACCCAGTCGGTGATTGGGAGCTGCAATCATTACGAGCGTTTCCTCACGGATAGGTATCGCGGTGAGGTCGGGATGCTCAATAGATCTGTCCAGTACAATGGAAAGGTCAAACTTCCCCTCTAGGGTCCCTTCTTTTAAATTAGGACAAAGTCCAGATTCTAACAGAATCTTTAAATCGGGGTGTTTCCCTTTTAATTGTTTAATGTAGGGTGTGATAAAGTAGGCTGCAAGTGATTCGACTGTACCTATACGCAAAGTTCCCCGTACATTGCATTCATTTGCGATGCGCTCTTCTGCCTCATCTAATAGAGACAGGATCTTCTCTACATAATAAAACAGTTCCTCTCCCGACTGAGTGAGTCGCATTTTCCGGCCTGCCCTCTCAAATAACTTTACCTGATAGTGCTCCTCGAGCTTTTTGATCTGAGTCGTGATACTCGATTGGGCATAACCCAATTCTTCCCCGGTCTTTGTATAACTTCCCCATTTAGCCACTTCTTTAAAGGTATAAAAATAATTCAGGTCCATAAGATCACTCCATCAACTTCTACGATAGTTAGTATCGATTATTATAGATAACATTCATATATCGTTCAATGGTATACTCGAGTCCTATGGCATGAAATAGAGGTTAATCATCTCTTTCAGTTTATTTGTTGTAGCAAAAAGGTGGCACCAGATTGATTTCATGCTGTACACTCTAACTATAAAACACCGCGTGGCATACTCTCTTTATCAGCTTGATTTTGATGGTTCATCTGAGAAAATCTTGCTGCACTTTCCTAACGAGACCTACCACCGGACAGGGGCAACTGCCTTGAAGAAACACCTTATCTTTCTCTGAAACCGAGGCACTGGTCTGATGCATAGAAAAATGTGATTAAACTGTACATTTGAATTCAAAGAGGAGTGTTTAGGATGAAAATATTAGCCCTTTTAGGGAGTACAAGAAAGAATGGAAATTCTGAATACCTTGCGAAGAAAATCGTCGAAGGGACCCATCATACCCTCGTGTCCCTTGCGGATTTGCATATTGAACCGATTGAAGACTTAAGACACTCCGAAGGCGGGTTTTCTCCCGTTGATGATGATTATGAACATCTCGTTCAATTGATGGAAGAACATGACGTACTGCTGTTTGCGACCCCACTTTACTGGTATGGGATGAGCGGGCCAATGAAGAATTTCTTCGACCGCTGGAGTCAGTATCTTCGGGATGACCGTTTTCATTTAAAGGAAGAGCTTACAAAGAAAAAAGCCTATGTAGTCGTCACGGGTGGAACAAGTGCCAAAATTAAAGGCCTGCCCCTGATACAACAATTCCATTATATTTTTGAATTCGTCAATATGGAGTTTGCAGATTATCTGATTGGTGCCGGAGTGAAGCCCGGTGAGGTCATGAATGACATTGCAGCCCTTGAAAAGGCTGAACGATGGAACGAATCATTTAAATAATGGGTGATCCCTTTTCGGGTTCATCCTTTTTCGTTGAAATGATAAAAAGAGAGGGCTAAGGGGTTCAACTTTGAAAGTGAAAAATTCAACTAACACTATATTTTGGATCTTCATTCGCATATGAATCGAGATTCCTTTGTTTCCTAATATACATTGGATTTGAACGATTATAACATGTACATTAGCAAATGAATTTGCACACTATAAGCCAATATCTGATAGGCGGCAGACAACTGCTATCTGGTATGCTAACACCATGCTTGGCATACCAAAGAAGTCAGCGGTTATTACCACTGACCCAATCGTTTATTCTTTTAAAGTCACCGATCATCCTTATTCAGGAAGTCGTTTCTCTCAGCAACCTGACCTTACAATCACTTACTCGAGCTTATTACTTAGATATTCCCCGAAGGTGATGTTCCCTGCTTTTCTATTAGAATTTGTATTTTTCCCTTCGGAGATAGATTTGTAAAGCTTTCCCGCTAAAGGAATGCTTAGAACTTTATTGGTTTCATGATTTATTTTGACTTTCAGTTCAGCCATTTCTTTTAGTGTCATAATTTCTGGTCCACCAAAATCATCCGCTCTTCCTTGTGGATTTTTTTCCACTAAACCTATTAGATGATTGGCAAATTCACAAACATCCACACTTTGAAATTTCACTTTACCGGGGACAATATATCTTTTACATAATGGTTTTGATAAAAACAAATTTTCAACAAAATGGTGAAACTGAGTGGCACGTACAATTGTATGAGGTATAGAGTAACTCCTTAACAAATTTTCTGCTTGATATTTTTGTTTATAATATTTAAACGGTATTTCATCTATGCCAACAATCGACGGATAAATAAGATGTTTTATATGTTTCATTTTACTTAAAAACTCCTTAAAACCTGTAACCTCGACCATCTCTGAGTTTTTAATCGGACTTGTTGCTGCGTGTATAATAACATAAACATCTTTTATTGCTTCTTCTAACCCTTCACCAGACGATAAATCGCTATAAACCCACTCGGAATCTCCTATTTCATTCGGTTTTCTTCTCGAAGTTATTTTAAGTTTATAATCAGAACCCTTTAGCTGCTTAAGTAAAGTGGAACCTAGTTGTCCAGTTGAACCAGTAACCAATATCCTCAAAGTAAACTCTCCCATTCTAATGGATTTACTCTCTATTGTTATATTCAAAAGTTGGCTTCATCATTCAAATGGAAAGCTCCTTAAATGGAATAATTGCATTAACTTTATACTACCATAAGTTTCCATACAATATTTCCGGAATCGATGGTTTTTCATGCAATGTAAAAAGCAGCGGATGTTCAGGTCATCCACTGCTTTTCACTGATATTTTCATTGTTCATGGTATTGCTGTTTCGACTGTAGCCTGGAACGACTGAGCATTTTCTACTCGAAAACCGAACCCGTTACACAAGCCACTCTTCTTTCTATTTTTGTAGTCTCCCAAGAATCGTCGTCAATGTACGATCCAGCTGCTCCAGCTCTTCCCCTTCCATCTCCAGGCTCTCTACTAAACGAGTAGGGATGCAAGCTGCCTTTTCCTTCATCTCTACCCCCAATTTCGTCAGGGAAATCAATACACTTCTTTCATCCTCCTTGGAACGATGGCGTTCGACAATCCCGTTGGTTTCCATCCTTTTCAGCATGGGAGTCAGCGTTCCTGAATCCAGGAACAGCTTTCTGCCCAATTCCTTGACGGAAATGGTCTCGGTTTCCCACAGCACCAATAAAGTTAAATATTGAGGATACGTCACTCCGATGTCTTCAAGTAAGCTTCGATAAAGTTTTGTAATTTCACGTTCTGCTGTATAAATTTTAAAGCATATTTGATTTTCCAATAATAGTACATCTTTCATACATGACCGTTCCTTTCTTGAACATACTAGCTGTGATCATCATACAGAAATCAAAACCAATTATCAAATTTAATTGTGTAAAATTTAATTGTTGACAATATAAGTGAAACCTTTTATTATTAGTTTTGTACTATTTAATTGCACACAATATAAAAGAGGAGTGAACGAAATGGATGCATTATACACAGCAAAAGCAACAGCAAAAGGTGGCCGTGCCGGCAAAGTGACAAGCAGTGATGGAGTTCTCGATATTGGATTGGCTATGCCCAAGTCACTTGGGGGATCTGGAGCAGAAGGATCAACGAATCCTGAACAACTGTTCGCAGCTGGATATGCGGCATGTTTCGACAGCGCTCTAAACTTGGTTGCCCGCCAGGAAAAGAAGAAAATTGAATCCAATGTAACGGCTGAAGTCTCTATCGGAAAAGATACAGATGGAGGATTCAAGCTCGGGGTTGTCCTGACAGTTGCTGTCAGTGGGGTTGAACTGGATGAAGCAAAGCAGTTAGTGGAAAAAGCACACGGTGTATGCCCATACTCCAAAGCAACGAATGGAAATATCGAGGTTGAGTTGAATACTGAACTATTATAAAGAAATCATCATGGATAGACATTTATGTGTCTATCCACTTTTTTTCACAAGAACAGAACATTTGTTCTTGTTTTATTCCATCAAATTGGACTATAATAAAGATGTATGAAAATACTTAGGAATTGGAGTGGAGAGTTGATGAAGCATCAGATTACACCTTATTTTAGTTTTAATGGTGAAGGAAAAGAAGCATTGGAATACTACAAAGAGGTATTTGAAGGCGAAGTGACGGAACTTCAGACATTTGGTGAGGCAGATTTCCCAAGTCCACCGGAAATTTCTGACGGGATCATGCATGCGAAATTTAAAAAAGGCAATCTATTCTTTATGGTATCAGACAGCTTTCCAGGCCAGGAACCAACCGTAGGGAATAACATTTCCCTTGTCCTTGAGCTCGAAAGTGAAGAAGAAATCGACACTTATTACAGCCGTTTAACTGAAAAAGGCACAGTTATTATGGAACTTCAGGACACTTTCTGGGGTGCTAAATATGCTAAAGTAAAAGACCCTTACGGAATCAATTGGGATTTGAACTACACAAAATAATCCAACTGTAAAGGCTGCAGCACACCCAAACTTCAGGCCTACATAATCCATGCAGTAGCCTTTATTCCCTTAGATACATGGAGATTTAACAATCATTCCTCTCGATATAGGTCTTTCCCTACTGAAAGAACAGCTGCTATCCCCCTCCGACGACCATTACTAGCATCTACTTAACCTCATTGTTATATTTTTCGATAATGTTTTATTCCTGTCTGTTAAAGGGAATAGATTATGAACATAATTTAAATAACAACATTCTTATTGGGGGAACCAAAATGGATTTACATAATGGCCGCTTATTTTGGACAACAACATTTAATGATAGAAAAAGGAATTTCGATAAACAATATGATGTAGCCATTATTGGAGGAGGGATGTCCGGGGCTTTATGTGCTTATACGCTGACCAGGGCCGGATTGGACGTCGCCATCATCGAGAAACGAAGGCGAGCTTCAGGGAGTTCAGCTGCCAACACCGGTTTACTGCAATTCTCCAATGATATCATGCTCCATGACCTGATTGATCAAATCGGAAAAGAGAAAGCCGTCCGTTTTTACAAGCTTTGTCTCGAAGCGATCGACGACTTAGAACAACTGGCAATGACATTACCCGTGACATCTGAATTCATCCGGAGAAAGAGCATCTACTATGCAAGTAGTCCCCTGCATGTATCAAAACTTAAAAAAGAATATAACGTATTGAAGGAACATGGATTTCCTGTAGAATATTGGTCGAAGAAAGACATCAAACAGCGATTGCCATTTTCAAAAGCCGGGGCGTTGATTACCCATGGGGATGCCGAAGTGAATCCATACCGATTTGTGAACGGCATCTTTGACTATTTAGGGGAAGGTCAACTCACAACCCTTTTTGAAAACCTTGAGGCTGAAAGTGTTGACGAAGATCCTTCCGGTATCAAAATCCATACTTCTGAAGGGATCCTCCGGGCATCTCACTTAGTCCATGCAACCGGATATGAAACCCTGCCAATCAGTAAACATATCGGAACGAATATCAATCATTCATATGCCATTGCCACTGAACCCCTTGAAGATTTATCCCAATGGCATGATCGTGCTCTCATCTGGGAAACAAATCGTCCCTATTTATACATGCGAACCACTATCGATAATCGAATCATTGCCGGGGGCATGGATGAGGATCCACCAGAAGCCCCTCAGGATGATAGGAAAATTGAAAAACGGGGAAAGAAAATCGAGAAAGAGGTTCAGAAGCTTTTCCCTGACATGAACATCAAAATGGACTATGCCTGGGGGAGCAAGTTTCGGAGAGTCATTGGACAACCTCCCTTACATAGGAAAACACCCTGATAAGGATAGGACCTATTATTTATTAGGCTACGGTGGGAATGGAACGGTCTATAGCATGCTCGGATCCCACATCCTTCGCGACCTCATCTTAAAGCGTCCAAACAAAGATGCAGATATCGTGAAATTAGACAGATGACCTTCACAGATCCGTCCATCTAACTCCGTGGATAGAATGAAATGGAAGATGTCCTGTCGGGTCAAGGGACGGTTCATGTCAAGAACCTCCCTCCACCTTTTCAAATTGGGAAACGAACTCCCCATAGCCTTGTTTTTTCAATTCATCTTTCGGAACAAATCGAAGGGCTGCTGAATTCATGCAATACCTTAAACCAGTTGGCTCAGGTCCATCATTGAACACATGGCCAAGGTGGGAATCGGCGTGTTTACTCCTTACCTCCGTCCGCACCATGAATAGGGAGCGATCTTCGACTTCCACGATGTTTTCTTCTACCAGTGGCTTTGTGAAACTGGGCCATCCTGTCCCGCTTTTATATTTATCTTTGGAGCTGAAAAGCGGCTCTCCGGAAACCACATCCACGTAGATTCCTTCTTCTTTGTTATCCCAATATTCATTATCAAATGCTTTCTCAGTCCCGTCTTCCTGTGTCACTTTGTATTGGATAGGTGTGAGCTTTTCTTTTAATTCCTCGTCTGTGTAGGAAGGATAAAGGGGTTTCGTATCCAGCTTGATGTTCAGGTCATTTCCCCAGGCTTCCTGAAGAAAGTCATCTCTTCCTGATTGGTTCCGGTAGAACGAATACCTCAATTTATTTTTCTTATAATAATCCTGGTGATACTCTTCCGCTTTGTAAAAGGTATTGGCAGGTCGGATTTCAGTCACAATTTCCTCTTCAAACCGTCCTGAATCTGCTAATTCCTGTTTTGATTGTTGAGCTGTGCTCTTCTGGTCTTCACTATGATAGAATATCCCACTCACATATTGGGGACCTCGATCGACGAATTGTCCACCAGGATCCGTCGGATCAATTTGTCTCCAGAATACCTTTAGAAGCTGCTCATACGTGATCACCTTTGGGTTGTATTCTATTTGAACGGCTTCTACATGTCCCGTCTGTTTTGAAGATACTTCTTCATAGCTCGGGTTCTTTTCGTCACCACCCGTATATCCCGAAATGACGGAGTATACGCCATCCAGTTTTTCAAAAGGCGGCTCTATGCACCAGAAGCAGCCTCCTGCAAAGGTGGCAACCGCATGTTCTTCATCCAGTCTGTCCGTTTTTACCGGCTCACTCCCCAATGACTTCTTGGTCATGCTTGCATACAATTGTGGTCCAAAGAAAACCGCTATGATCAATACAAGCAGCAATCCGATTCCCATCATCACTTTTTTCATCGTTATTCCTCCTTGCTCATTTCTATAGGCAACTGGAACCAAAAGGTGCTGCCCGACCTCCCATCGCTTTCGACTCCAATCTCTCCACCGTGAAATTCGACAATTTCCTTGCTGATGGACAGGCCCAGTCCTGACCCTCCACTGGCTTTATTTCTTGACTTTTCTACACGGTAAAAGCGCTGAAAAATCGACGCCTGCTCTTCAAAGGGAACGCCTTTTCCTTCGTCTGTAACGGAAAACCTCATCATTCCGGCACTCATCGACACTTTAAGTTCAAGTGACGTTTGATCTGGAGAAAAGCAGAGGGCATTTTGTATTAAGTTGGTCATCACCCTTTTGATTTGAACAGGCATTAACGAAATAAGAGGCAAACGGTCATCATATTCCACGTTCACTTCCACTTGCTTTTCCTGTAAAGCCCTTTCGAATTGCTGAATGGTTTCAACCAGGAGCTGATCCATCGGCGTCGGTTGAGGATTCCATGGCAGCTTTCTGTTTTCCAACTGTGACAACTCCATGACCTCCTCAATAAGCAGCTTCAATTTATTTGTTTCGGACAGAATCGTTTCGTAATATCTTTTCCGCTCCTCTGGATCTTCTATGATGTCATCATTCAGGGCCTCTACAAACGAATAAATGGAGGACAGAGGCGTTCGCAAATCATGGGACACATTTGCAATCAGCTCACTTTTAAACTTTTCTGATTCCCTTAATTCTACAAACATTTCTTCTATTCTAGTGGACATATGATTAAAGTTGGCAGCGAGCTCTTTCATTTCCTGAGGTCCTGCTTCTGTCACCTTCACGTCGAAGTCTCCGTTAGCCATCCGCTCGGCTTCTTTACTCATCTGCTTCACAGACTTTAATAAAGGTGAGGAGATCATCAAATTCACAGCGAAAGACAGGACTCCCGCCGCCAGGGTAATAACGGAAAGCACGATGATGATCTTGGGTGAGATAAACATCTGAACATACGAGATCGTGAGAAAAAGTAAAATCAAAAAGAGCGAAATCGTATTGGCTAAAATAAGGAGGGTTCTAATCTTCATAACACGTCTTCCCCTCAAATTTATAACCAATTCCCCACACAGTTTTAATCCATTCTGGAGAGGAGGGATCCATTTCTATCTTTTCTCTCAGCCTGCGTATATGAACATTGATAGTATTGGCATCTCCCAAATATTCATATCCCCATAACGTTTCGAGAAGCTGAGATTTTGAAAACACTTGTGAAGGGTGTTCAGCTAACAAGGTTAGTAGATCGAATTCTTTTACGGTCATCTCGATTTGTTTCCCTGCCACGACTACCTTTCGTTTATCACGATCAATCAGGAGATTCTTCCACTTAAGAACGTCCCTCTGTACTTCCCTCGGTGTAGTGGAGTAGGTCCTTCTTAATACATTTTTAATACGCAGCAACAGTTCACGCGGGCTGAACGGTTTTGTCACATAGTCATCCGCTCCAATCGTCAGCCCATAAATCCGATCCTTTTCCTGCCCCAGTGCTGTCAGCATGATAATGGGGGGTGTCACTCTCTTCCCTTATCCTTTCAGCCACCTGCCAGCCATCCATTTCTGGCATCATGATATCCAAGATGACAATATCCGGTTTGAACGAAGCATATCGCTCCATTGCCTCCATTCCGTTCAAGGCCGAACTCACTTCATATCCTTCCCGTCTAAGATACCGTGAGCATACATCTACAATATTTTCTTCATCATCTACTAACAGTACTTTTTTTGTCATGGCCACCCTTCCTTTACATCCCTTTATCTAACTCGGCACGACCAAAATCCACATTGAATTGTCTACACCAGATCACGATTTCCATCCCTGCTGACAGGGAATGACCTTCTGGTACCTCATAATTTTGATTGCCGATGTTTCCCTTCAGCTTTCCCAGGGAAATCCCTTTCTTTGTTTCCTCACCTTTTTCTACTAAGTAAACGTAAAGATCTGGACCATTGGTCACTTCAAAATCTTCCAATCGAACATTCTTTTCTGTAATGATTACATTCCCTTTTGCATCATGATGGTCATCTGCCCCCTCAAAGGTTCCGACTAAAACATTTTCTTTCATTGTATCTTGTGACTTATCATCTGGCGAAGATGAATCGGTTAAATGAACCGTCTTTTCTCCCAGAATTGATTCAGAGGAAGATAAAACAGGATCTTCGTTGACTACCTTATCCAAAAATATTGGTGAAATCAGCCACCACCCCGCTCCCGAAATGACAATGAAAGCAATCCCAATCACCCATTTTTTCATTCGATTCCCTCCCAGCTTACTATTAACATAAGTATAAGAAGCAAATCTTATGGATTCATAACAGAAATCTTAATAATTTCTTAAATGAGAATTTGGACAGCTTAAAGAAAATCTGAGATAGTAAAAGATATCGTTTGAAAAGGAGAAACCTTCATGCTGTTATTTATTTCTTTAATCATTACCTTAATTATGATAGCCGTCCTGGTTACGCTGTATCATCCTGCATTTGGAAAGAAGCCTTCCGTTGAACGTGTTCAATCATCTCCACAGCACTCACAGGGTGCCTTCACAAATGCCATCCCCACTTCTATGGATACAAGCTTCTCTTCTTCCTTGACCATGATTCGGGATCTCATGAAACGAAATACGAATCGTAAACCTAAAGGGGATATTCAAAGGGTCAGCTTCCCTTCCTTTCAACACCCCCATCCTGTAACGAATGTGACTTGGTTCGGGCATTCAGCATCGATGGTTGAACTTGATGGAAAAAGGCTCCTCCTTGATCCAATGTTCGGTCGTGCTCCGTCCCCGTTTCCCTGGTTAGGTGGAAAACGCTACAGCAAAGATCTGCCCTTTCAACTAGAAGAACTACCTTCCATTGATGCCGTCATTCTTTCACATGATCATTACGATCATCTTGATTATGGAACGATTAAGAAACTACGAAGCAAAGTGAACAGGTTCTTTGTACCCTTGGGAGTAGGGAGTCATCTTGAGAAATGGGGTATCGATCCTGGTCACATTACCGAACTGGATTGGTGGGACGAAGTCGAGTGGAGCGGTCTAACCCTTGCTTGTACCCCAGCAAGACACTTTTCGGGAAGAAGCCTTCATGACCGAAATGCTACCCTCTGGTGTTCATGGTGTTTGATCGGGAATGCTTCGAGGCTCTTTTTCAGCGGTGATAGTGGCTATGGACCTCATTTCAAGGAGATCGGCAGAGTTTACGGACCATTTGATTTGTCCTTGATGGAGTGTGGGCAATATGACTCCAGATGGGCACCAATCCACATGTGTCCGGAAGAGACTGTTCAAGCCCATCTTGATGTGAAGGGAAGATGGCTGCTTCCCATTCATTGGGGAGCATTCACCTTATCCTTTCACGAATGGACAGATCCCATTAAGCGAGTGACGAAAAGCGGAAGAGAGCATGGTATTCAGGTGGTCACCCCGAAAATCGGAGAAACGTTCTTAGTAGAAGGAGACTCTCCTCCCTCTTCATCATGGTGGGAATGAACCTTCCATCGCCTAAATGTATACACTATCTAAGAACTTTAAAGTAGGCGATTATACTATGAGCAATGAAGAAAAAGCCACGTTCGGAGCATGGGTTTCGGCAATCGGAACAGTCCTTGCCGCTATCGGCAGCACCCCTATTAAAAGTATCCCAGAAGATATCCTGGAGTCATTCAGTCTGATTGGAAATGAACTGCAAGCAGTAGGAAGCGCATTAGGGGCAGATGCAATCGATGAATTCACCCTGACGAAAGTAGGAAATCAAATTCAGGCCATAGGAAATGTCACTGTCATATCGGGCATTCTGATTAACTTTAACGACATAACTAAGCAAGAATTAAATATTAAAGGAAATCTTCTTCAGTCACTTGGTGGAGGGGCAGCACTTGCAGATTCATTCAATGAAGAACGTACATTGGAAGAGCTTTACTCCATATACGGCAATCTCCTGCAGGTCATTGGGAACGCCCTTCAGGCCATTGCCGGAATCCTTGAGTTAAAAGGAAGGGACAGTGGAAATATTGATGTGGTAGGTAGCTGGATTCAGGCAGTCGGATCCATCATTTCTGCATTGGTGCAAACGAAGGAATCAGCATCCTGATGTTGTTTTACATACTCTAACCCGGGAATGTAGAGCAACCAGGTTATTTGCTCTACACTCTCAACTTCACAAACATGATTCATAAACTTTCTCTCCATGGGCTCATGCCCAAACCATTTCGTTATGGTCTGAATAATCATAACCTTAGATAGAGAGGAGGTTTTTTTATGAATGATTTTTACATTGCCGGTCATGAATCCTTTCCAAGTCACAATGAGTTCCGCCGCCCGATCGGAAGGGTCGGGTATGGAAGACCAGGTTTCGGCAGGAGGCCCTTCGGATTTAGTCCATTTCTGGGTGGCTTTGCGGGCGGACTGCTCGGAGCATCATTAGTCAGACCTTACGGTTACGGTTATGGATATCCGCCGCCATATTATGGTTATCCTCCGTACCCCTATTATTATTATTGATCACATCTATAAGAAAAGGAGCCTTTGTGCAGCATACCAGCGCAGGGCTCCTTTTTAAGTGGTTTCGTGCAGACACCAATGCCGTTTGCCGTTCATGTAAATCTTACAGAACAGCTTCAGCAATGAGCTCATACGACCTTACTTTATCTTCAAACTTGTCTACATTTGTAATGATCATAAATTCATCTGTCTGATAGATGTCTCTCAGGAGATATAGCTCTTCCCTGACTTTTTGAGGTGTCCCGATAATGGTCCGCTTTCGATTTTCCTTCACTTTTTCCTTTTCATAGTCAGACAGCTTTCTTTCTTTGGCTTCCTCCCTGGATGGAATACGGGTATCCCTCCCCTTCTCCACGGCTAACAGCCATAAATCCTGTGTAATCGCAATTTCTTCTGCTTCCTCCTGTGTGGGAGCACAGACCACAAAAATACACACATTACTCTTAGGCCCGGTTAATGACCTGGAAGGTTGAAAGTGAGTATGATAATAGTCCAAAGCCCTTTTTCCATTAACCGGATTGATGAAGTGTCCATATGTGAAAGCGGTCCCCAGTTCAGCTGCCACCCTTGCCCCCCTGTGGGTGATCCCTAATATCCATGGGATCGGAGGCGAAGGGACTGCAGGAAATGCTTTTACTGATTCATTATCTGAGTGATGCAAATAACGTTGCAATGCCTCTACCTGCCTCGGGAACTCATTCATGCTCTTCTTTAATCCATCTGTCAGTGCAAGTCTGGTCTCATACGAACCTCCGGGCGACCGGCCGATCCCGAGATCGATCCGATTGGGGAAAAGGGTCTCCAATACGTTAAAGTCTTCTGCGATTTTATATGGACTGTATTGGGGAAGAAGCACGCCTCCGGACCCAACCCTGATCGTATTGGTCTTTGAAGCGATATGAGAAATTAACACCTGTGGAGCAGACCCTGCAAGACCATTGGTATTATGATGCTCCGCCACCCAAAAGCGCGTATAGCCAAGCTCCTCAGTACGCCGGGCAAGAGTCACCGTATGTTGAAACGCGGTCCTAGCATCCTCTCCCTTTGATACAACAGACTGATCCAATACACTTAATTTCATCGATGTCTCTCCCCTCCCATCCTGGATGGTACTTAGTATGTCCTCATCATTATCACATGAATTTATCATGGAGCAAAAAAGCCTGCTTGAGGGACGGACCTCGAAATCTCAGAGTATTGGTAACGGGGGTTGATCTCTAAGATGAATGAACCGCTGTAGAATAAGGTTTTCTTTGATCATAAAGAAGAGGAACGAGCCTCCTGATAAGGTCCGTCCCTCTTCTGTTACACACATAAATGGATCTGGTTGCCTGATGGATCTACTGTGAGGATATTTCCATTTTGTTCATGGATTGCAGCACCCATTGATTCAAGCTGTGTGATGGTGGCGCTCAGTTTTTCTTCGGTTGGGAAATGCACAGAGAACCAGTTCAGTCCGACACCATTTTTTGAGGGTGCCGGAGCTCCCACCCCGTTCCATGTGTTCAATCCAATATGATGATGGTATCCACCTGTAGAAATGAAGAGTGCCCGATCACCAAATCGGCTCACCACATCAAACCCCAGTCCCATTGCATAAAATTCCTCAGTTGATTTTAAATCAGAAACATGCAAATGAATATGCCCCATTATCGTACCGGGAGGAAGGCCATCCCACGAATGACCTTTTGCCTCAGCCAATATCCCCTCTGCATCGATGGGATCAACCGTCATCTCCACTTGATCACCGTTCCATGTCCATTCAGAGGAAGGACGATCCCGGTAAATCTCGATTCCATTACCATCCGGATCTGATAAATAGAGAGCTTCACTGACAAGATGATCAGAAGATCCCAGTTGCACATTCAACTTTATTAAATGCTCCAATATTCTTCCCAAGTCGGATCTACAGGGCGGCAACAGGGCAAAATGGTATAAACCGGTGGTTCCTGGCTGTTTAGGCGTTACATTTTCAGGTTGCACCAGCGATAATAACGGCTTCCGTCCGTCTGCTGTCAGAGTGACCGAATTTACTGTTTTTTTCATTACTTTAAAGCCGATGACTTCCTGGTAAAAGGAAATGGAACGCTCCAAGTCTTCAACTTTTAAATTTACTTCGCCGATAAATGCGTGTGGTTTTTTATGGAAATTCATACTTATCTCCCCCTTGATAGATGCAGATGGATCTTAATACATATTAGTTACTTTATGTAACTTAATTTAATTTAATAACATATATACTGTCAAGTAATTAAATTACTAGAAAGACATAAGTGTGGTATACTATGACAATGAAGGAGGATCAGAAAGAATGCATCAGTCAGAAATTTGTCCAAGATTTGAAAAAGCGATTGGTATCTTAAGTCAACGCTGGACAGCACTCATCATTTATCAATTGCTTTCCGGTCCACAGCGAAACTGTACCATTAAAGACGCAATCGGCATCAGCGGAAGACTTCTATCAGAGCGTCTGAAGGACCTTGAAGAAGAAGGCATCGTACAGCGTGACGTATACCCGGAAACACCCGTGCGCATTGAATATTCACTAACGGATAAAGGGTATTCTTTAAAACCTTTAATGAAAGAAATAGAGCAGTGGTCCCAGAAGTGGATTGATAAGGAATGAAAGCCGTCGGGTTGCAGGCGGTTTTTTTTGTTTGTTTTTTGGGGGTTTGTCTTCTTCGAACGATAGGAAGTATTGCCTTCCTTTTTTTGCGCCTGTTGTAGGGAGTTGCAAGGATTGGAGGAGTCTTTTGGCAACATGAGAAGATTGTATTGCTAAAAAATCCCTTACTTTCGCATTATTAACCGTAGACCCTATTAACAGTTCATAGTCCTTGAAAGCTTGAATATGGGCATCAATACTTCTACTATTACAGGCCACGCATAACCAGCTTCCATGTTTTCTTACTAACGGACGATGATGGCATTCCTCACATATGACCCCTTTTAACAACTCTCCCTCTGTGATTTTGTATCGTTCCAGGACAGAAGGAGCAGGTTCTTTATGTTGTTTTACTAGTGTGCGAACCAATTTTTTCACTTCTTTTTGAGTAGCTGTCTCTATTCTCATGGAAACCCCAACATCGTTTATTTTGTCCAACAATGAATGGCGGTGAATGACCATTTTATGAATACTCTTGTTATCTGAAGAGGTTTTAATAATCGTTCGATCGTTGCTCATGACAACACATGAGTATACAGGGATGGAGGGGAATCGGTTTTTCGTTAACCATTCTATAAGCTTCTTTTTCTGTCTTTTGATTTGGATTGCAGGGTCCGGTAGAGCGGATTCAATGCCATCTTTTGTTTGGATAAGCTGATTGAAGATAGGGTCGAAGTAGGCAGTGCCGGAAAGGTATTTGACTTCGATGATGAGGATGAATTTAGTGGTGATGAGGAGGGTGTCGAGTTGAAAGAAGCTGTCTTGGCAGGGGATTCTGAGATCATGGAGAATGTAATAGGTTTTGGGGTCTAAAAAGCTTAATGTGTAATCAACAGCTGTCTCTCCTTTGAATCCAGCCTTTCTTTTCCCAAGTTCCTCGGATATCATGGTCAGTTTTGGATGATTGTGGGGCAGACGGCGAAGTAAAGCTTGCAGAATCAGGATCGTACGAGGGAGAATTCGTTCTTTTTCGATCACTTTATCACTCCAGTCAGGTTTTGTATTAGATATTCATCATGAACGGAAGAAAATCCTGCTTCTCGAAGATGAATAGTGGTTTTATCAGCGAAATTTTGCATTTATCAGCGATATTCCCGATATATCATCGATATTCTAAATATATCAGCGAAATCTAGGATTTATCAGCGAACTGCTTCATGCAGCCACTTCCAAATAACGCCACCCATCCTCTCCAAAAAAATCATTCACATCTCCCTCCCACCATAGTATATTTAGAGAAGCGAAATAATTCGACTGCGAGGGACGGACCTATATGTGGAATAATAAAAATGTATGGATATTATTAATAGGTGAATTTATAGCTGGTCTCGGATTGTGGTTAGGGATCATTGGGAACCTTGAATTTATGCAGGAAAAGGTGCCTTCTGATTTTCTGAAATCCGTGATCCTGGCTTCTGGACTGCTTGCCGGGCTTGCTGTTGGCCCTTTAGCAGGCAGAATAACGGATCAGGCAAATAAAAAGACGGTGATGCTCGTTTCAGGTTTCACCAGGGCTTTAAGTGTTATTTTCATGTTGATTGCCATTGAGACAGGCTCGGTGTTATGGATGGTCGTTTTCTTAGTGAGCATCCAAATTTCAGCTGCTTTTTATTTCCCTGCTCTCCAGGCTGCCATACCGATGGTTGTGAAAGAGAAGGATTTGCTGCAAATGAATGGCGTCCATATGAATGTGGCCACTCTCTCAAGAATCCTGGGAACTGCGTTAGCAGGTATCCTGTTGGTGGTCATATCCTTATCGTTGGTTTACGTTCTCTCACTAGTGGCCTATCTGGCATTATTTGTGATGACCTGGTTCTTATCCATAGAAGAAACCGCGGCCCCCTCACAACCAGGGGGAAAAACCAAAAGGGGCAAGCTTTAAAGAAGTTTTTCCCGTCATCAAGGGACTTCCCATCGTATTCATGACTCTTGTGATGACCTTGATCCCTCTCCTGTTCATCGGCGGGTTCAACTTAATGGTCATTAACATCAGCGAGCTTCAGGATAGTTCAGCCATTAAGGGCTGGATTTATACCGCCGAAGGGATTGCCTTTATGACAGGTGCTTTTGCCGTCAAGAAAATGGGGGAAAGAATGTCACCTTATACGATATTATTCTTCTTTAGCTTCATCATCGGGATTGCGCAAATGCTTCTTTATTTTGCGACCAGTCCGATCCTGTCAGTGCTTGCGTTTACTGTGTTTGGATTTGCCGTAGGGTGCTTCTTCCCGACTGCTGCCACGATTTTTCAAACACGAATACCGAAAGAATTTCACGGCCGCTTCTTCTCGTTCCGTAATATGCTGGACAGACTGATTTTCCAAGTTGTACTCCTTCTCACCGGATTACTGCTGGATCTAGTTGGACTACAAATGATGACGGTGCTTTTCGGAATCCTGTCTGTGATGATGACGGGACTGTTTTATTCAAGATACCGGCAGCTCAAATCGACCACATTATCGGAACAGGCCGGTTGATCAAGCTCACTTTTGTGAGCTTTTTTGTATAAGAATGAGAATTATTATCAATACTATATAAAAAGAAGACAACCACGCCTATGGTTGCCTTCTCTTCCATTACATACCAGGATCGAATGTTTTACAATCTGTTTCCTCGCTATTGTGGGCTTTGTTTCCTTTATGACTGACAACGAAAATCTGATCGGCAGAGCACTTTTTGCCTTCACGGTTATACTTGCAGTTGCTTACTTCACATAGTACGTCTTGTGCCATTTTCAAACACCTCCCTTATTATCTATAGGGTGTACTTCAGCAACCTGTTTCATACCTGAAGGATGGAGATAAACCATCATATATCCGAGGCTTTCGCCATATGATCAAATAGATAGGTTTGATAAGAAGGGAGAATCTTCGGTATGGAGCAAAGACGTCTGTATCACGTTCAAAACCTTGCATTTGAAATCATGGATCAAATGAATTCAGATAGCGAATGGAAAAGGCCCGATCACCTAAAACATGTGATTGATCATTTATCCCGTGCCATCGGAAGTCTTACCGATCCATCAGGAACGTTCTCTATTGATTATGTTGAAGAAAAAATTGCCACGGCCCATTATATATTGTTTAAAAACGAGAAAAAAGTCGCCCGAATCAATTTTGATAAACAGTCAGCATCCGCATTAATGGAATGAAAAGAGATGCTGGAACAAAAGGATTTATATCCAAACAAAACCCGAATCATTTTGCCTGATAACAGGTGAAATAGTTCGGGTTTTTCAATTATTGAAATACACCTAAGATGTCAATTATATCCATCGGTTGATTGGAGTGGAAGACGGAGACTCCTGCAGGCTTATGTGAGACCTGTTCAGCTGCAGGGCTTAGAGGCCATGTCATAAATCAAAAGCCTCTCGAGCAAAGCCCTTCCGCTTTCCTTCCCGGCGGCTTGCCGGGAGGCTCACGGGCTACCCCCGGAAAGCGGAGTCTTGCACGGAAATCATTAGCGGCATAAAGAATGGTTCGTGTTTATGTGAGGTTGTTATAGTTTTGTCCCAGCCTCTTTTAATGCTTCTTTTGAAAAAGAAACTCTATCTCATTATTAGCACAAACCTCGACAAAGGGACAGCTCAAACATACTTCCCCATTCGGTTTGGTACTGGATGTCAGTGGTGCAGACAACATATCTTTTAACCTTTCTATGTAATGCAACCCTTTCTTCATGTCTGTCTCGGAAGGAGAATGGGCGAATTCTTCTCCATTTAACAGGGAAACGATTCTAATCGAGGAAGGAAGTCTTCCAAAGGATCGTTCACAGAAAACCACCGTTAAATAATAATACAGGGTAATCATTTCATGATTTGTATCAACAAGGTACTTGGTGACGGTGAACGAGTCTTGTTCCCATTCTGCCACTTCTATCGTGAGAGACAAATGGGTCTCAAGCTCTTCAAAGTATTGTCGAAACTTTTCGTTTATAAATAGAGGTGGCAATGTCCCATAATTTTGTGTTAAGTCCTGCATTAAGTAATCCGTCACTTTCGCCACCACCAAGTAATAATCGACCTTGGAATCAAAAATGGTCGTTTTGATGGAGGCAAGGTGTTTATCAATGATTTCAAGTGCATGAAGGGGAGTCCTCCTATTGACAGGAAGCATAAAGAAGTCCTTTACTACTTTGTTCACAATGAACTGCATAACCTTTTTCCATTCGACTTTACCCGCTTCTTCACGCTGTATATAGTGATAGTAAAATTTATGGGGACAATTGATGAATTCTTTGAGATGTATATCGGATAATGTTTTAATCGAAAGCGAATAGTTCACAAGTGCCTCTCCCTTCTCTAGCCCTCTTGTTTACTGAACAAGACCTCACTGGCAAGTGCCCTCCCAAATTCTTTGCACGCCACCACATCCTCATCCTCTGGTGTTAACTCCACTTTCAAACCAGCTTGGATCAAACGGGCTCCTCTCTCCTGCAATTTCTCATCTAACAAATCCACCGCTGCCCCGTACTTAGGATAAAAAGAGTCACAGGATCCGAAGCTTGCCGCCACCTTAGTCGTTAAATCCACGTCGTCCATATCATCGTAAAATTCTTCGAATTCATAAGGAAGTTCTCCATCCCCCCAGGTATAGGCACCCAACAGGATTCCTGCATATCCCTCGAGAACCTGAACATCCGGACAATCATTTATATCCATTACATCGATTTCAGCTCCGACTTCCTTCACTCCTGTTTCAATCGCCGTCGCCATTTCTTCTGTATTTCCACTCATGCTTGCATAGATCATGATTATTTTATTGGTCATCGTTAGCCTCCGTTGTGTAGCTAATTGATAATAATTATCATTATCATTATAAATTTACCATACAAACTTTAGTGATAGATGTCAATACTTAATTGAAAAACATTCTCAGTTAAAGGCGTTTTCCTTTTTGAAATCATTTGGTGTATCTTCATCACAGCTTGAAAAAATAGAAAAGGAGAGCCTGTCGCACCGGCTCTCCTTTTTCATCATTATGATAATTTGGCTACGATCTTTCCTTTTACATGGCGTTGTGACAATCGACTCAGTGCATGGGGCACCTCTTCCAGATTTACAACTTCTTTTAACATGGCATCTAGTTTCCCTGCCTCCAACAAGGAAAGCATTTCGTCCCCCATGACGGCGAAATCCCTTTGGGCATCCATGTCAGTTGATTGGTGCGCACCTGCCAGGGCGATTTCATGAAAGGATACCACCTTGGTAAACGGTTTTATTTTCGTAAAATCAGGAGCTCCTGCAATGTAGACCATGTGACCCATGTACGCCAGTGCCTCTAATGAGTCTGTGGCACTTTGTCTGCTCACTGCATCCACAACGGCGTCCACACCTCGTCCATTTGTTATCTCCAACACTCTTGCATTTACGTCTTCTTCCCGATAGTCGATCACGTAATCTGCTCCAAGTGCTTTTACATATTCATGATTATGGGAGGAAGCGGTGGAAATCACCGTTTTCCCTGCAAGTTTGGCAAGCTGGACACCAAACCCGCCTACGCCTCCTGCACCCCCGTGAATCAGGATTGTTTCCATTTGATTCATTGGCAGCTTACGGTGTAGCGCCTGATATGCTGTGTATCCTGCAGTCGGGAGAGCTGCTGCATCTTCAAACGAAACACTTTCCGGAATACGTGAAGCGGTATGGGCAGTGATGATGGCATATTCCGCATAGCCGCCTTTTTTGGTGAAATCCCCATGGTACACGACACGGTCACCTTTCTTCCAATCGGTGACCCCGTCCCCTGCTTCTACTACCACCCCGGCTACATCAAGACCGAGGATATGCGGGTAGGACCAGGCTGCCATTCCGTTTGTTGCTGTTTTATAATCTACGGGATTCAAACCGACAGCGTGGACCTTTACGAGTAACTCCCCTTTTTGTGGTGATGGTGTTTCCACTTCCTCCACTCTCATGTCTTTCCATAACCCTTTATCTTTTAAAACCAATGCTTTCATATCCAATCATCTCCTTGAAGCATCATTTCTTCGTTCTCATGGTATATAATATATACTGTGAGGATGAAGTACAAGTAGGCACTATTTGGTATCCTAGTTACCATTCGGTAACCTGGTACTTTGTTCATTTTCGTAATTTATCACATGAACCAAGGAGGTTTTTTATATGAAACAACTTAATCCAGAATACTCATGTTCCATCGACCTTGTCATCGACATCATCGGCGGGAAATGGAAAGTGTTGATCCTGTGGAATCTGAATGAGGGGTCTAAAAGATTTAATGAATTGAAGCGCTCACTTCCCCATATCACCCAGAAAATGTTGACCCAGCAGCTTCGTGAGTTAGAGGAACATGGTCTTGTACTACGTAAGGAATACAAGGAGGTCCCTCCAAGAGTCGAGTACTCAACGACTGAAATGGGGAAAAAGCTCCAAACGACCCTTTTTGAAATGTGTAAATGGGGAGATGAGTATGCAGAACAGAAAGGGATTGTCATGAACAGGTGCTGGACGACATATGATTTCATGGAACCACGTGAATGAGGACCTGTAATGATGGGCAGGTCCTCTTCTGTTCACTCTGAAACACCTGTTGTACAAAATGAGACTCTTCCTCTAAATTTTTACATAACCTTTACACATTTCCTCACTTTCTTAAACATAGTCCGAAACTCCCCTTCCTACAAAAATAGTGGTATATTCCCAAAATAATAGTTTTCCTCGAAACAGATAGAAAACTGTAGAAATTCCCGCCATTTTTGTGTAATTTGACAACTGTAAAATTTTTAATAGTTTAAATTTACTGATAATTACCATTTTTTTCATTGTGCAATCTCCCATTTTTTACTAGACTTCTAATTAGCCGCCGGGGCCAAAAGAAATAGCTATTTCTCAAATTTTTTTTCAAAAGGGGAAATTGTAATTATGTCGAAAAAGAAACTCGTTAGTTTAGCACTAGGTACTTCTCTTGTTTTCAGTGCATCCTTTACAGGTGCCACCACATTCGCTCAGTCTTCAGACTCTATTACTTCGAAAATGGACATTCATCAAAAGGTCATGAACATAGATAAAAAAGGGCCTAGCTTCTTATCAGGTAAACTATCTAAAGAAATCGTGAAGAGTGATAAAGATGTTAAGAAGTTCCTTAAAGACAATAAAGGACTCTTTGCCATCAATCCACACTCTGAATTGACACTGCTTGAAAAAACGACAGATGATCTGGGCATGTCACATTATAAATTCACACAAACCGTAAAGGGTGTTCCTGTAGATGGTGCCATCTTCATCGTTCATACGAACAAACAAAATGAAGTGACTGCTACGACAGGTCAATTATTTAAAGACGCTTCCAAAAAAGTGACGGATACCAAAACAAAGGTCAATCAAAAATCAGCGACAGACCTGGCATGGAAACATATCGGTCTTTCCAAAGAAGATACAGTGGCGGAAACTCACAGTGAGCATGGACTTGACGCTCATAAAGAAAGTGACGTTGAAAACACGAACGAGAAAAATGACCTTGTCATTCATGAAAAAGACGGGAAATTCACCCTTGCCTACAAAGTACAGCTTCAATTCATCCAACCTTATGGAGCCAATTGGCAGATCTTTGTTGATGCAAAGGACGGGTCTATCGTGGAATCATTCAATGCCGTAACGGATGCCGCTTCAACAGGTTATGGATATGGGGTACTGGATGACTATAAATCTCTCAATACTTATTATGCAAACGGTACTTATTACTTATATGATGTCACCAAGCCGATGAATGGTGTCATCGAAACGCGTACGGCTCAAAACGGATCAAGCCTTCCTGGAAGCTATACGGTAGACAGTAACAACGCGTGGACTGCTTACTCACAAGCAGCTGAGGTGGATGCCCATGCCTATGCAGGCCAGGTTTACGACTATTATAAGAATACTCATAACCGTAACAGTTATGATAATAATGGTGCCACCATCCGTTCCACTGTTCATTACGGCTCTAATTACAACAATGCATTCTGGAACGGTTCCCAAATGGTCTACGGTGACGGGGACGGTACGACCTTCACATCCCTTTCAGGTTCACTGGATGTTGTTGCCCATGAACTGACTCATGCCGTGATTGAGCGTACGGCAGGATTGCAGTATCAATATCAATCCGGTGCCCTGAATGAATCATTTGCGGATGTTTTCGGTTATTTCCTAGATCCGGGCGATTACTTATTGGGTGAAGATGTCTACACACCTGGGATTTCAGGAGACGCCCTCCGCAGTCTCTCGAATCCTACTAAATATGGTCAACCCGATCATATGAACAACTATGTGAACACATCTTCAGATAACGGAGGGGTTCATATTAACTCCGGTATTCCTAATAAAGCCGCTTACAATACGATCTCAAGTATCGGGAAAACGAAAGCAGAAAAGATTTACTACCGTGCCCTTACTGTCTACTTAACACCGACAAGTAATTTCAGTTATGCACGTGCCGCTCTTCTTCAATCGGCTGCTGACCTTTACGGAAGTGGAAGCTCTACTTACAATTCCGTGAAAGCAGCCTGGGATGCTGTTGGAGTTAATTAATTCAATGAAGGAATAAATAGAAAAAGGCCATCGATTTCAGATGGCCTTTTTTCCATTTATATGATAAATAACTTACCCACTTATATCCATTTTCCGTTATAATGGAGAAAATAGGTATTTTGTCATACTAACCAATTCCTTCTAAGGGGGGATGTTCATGTTCGAACTAATGTTCGTTAACATTTGCGTCTTTATTTCATTCCTTTATTTTGCCGGTATCCTCATGAGGAACAGGATTAAAACAACTCCATATCTATCCATTTTAATAGGAATATTCTTTGGTATTCTAGGTCTTGCACTTATGAATTTCACTATTCCCCTGTCCAATCATAGCATGATCGATTTAAGGCATCTGGCGACGGTGACAGCTGCAGTTTATTTTGGCTGGGGACCTGCCCTTCTTTCGGCCACCATCATTGCCGCAGGCAGAATATTGATGTTCGGTCTCACCCCACAGGCTTTTGTGGCTGGTTCAGGCATGCTGATCATAGGTGTATCATGCGGTTTAATGACCCGCCTGGCCAGTCAAAATCTCCGTAAACTACAAACGATGAACACCATCAGCCTTGCCATCATCTTTATCGCTTTATTGATTAATGTCGGATTCGAGCAGACACTTGCCATCATTCCTTATCACTTTTTCACATCGATTGGGGCAGGGTTTATCGCCTATTTCATTGCAGAACAGATAAAACGATCGAATGACCGGTATCATCTTCTCGAATTGAATGCGACGAAAGATTTCCTGACAAATCTTAATAACGTCAGACAATTTGATGTGAGCTACAACCAGTCCCTGAAAGAAGCGAAGGAAAGAAATGAAAAGCTATCATTTTTATTGATTGACATCGATCATTTCAAGACCGTCAATGATACTTACGGTCATCATGCCGGGGATGAAGTCTTGAAGGAGCTTGGAAAAGTATTGACCATACATTCAAGATCATTTGACATTGTATCAAGGAATGGCGGGGAAGAATTCAGCATCCTTTTACTGGATTGTCCTCATGAACACGCCATGGCCATCGCAGAGAGGATCAGGGCGGCAGTTGAAAAACATAGATTTACCATCAGCTCTTCCCAAACCATTTCGATTTCGGTTTCCATCGGCGTATCCACCTTTCCGGATACCGTTTCTTCTACTGATGAAGAAATTTTTGAACAAGCGGATAAAGCCTTGTATCTGGCCAAACGGACAGGAAGGAACAAAGTGTGTGATTTCCAAATGGTACAGGCCGTACATTAAAATAAGTAAAGAAAGCGCCCATCATCCCCTTTAAGGATGATGGGCGCTTCTGTATTTCGACAATCCCTCCCTCAGTCGGCAGCGTTCAGCATCGTTTCCCAGGAAATGATGCTGAATGTTGTCATCGTTTCCAGAAGAACTGCTTTATACATTTCCACTCATACTGAGAATCCGTCGACTCCTGCTTTTGACAACTAGATCAATGACATCTACGATTCCCTCTCAAACGGCAGTGTCATGCACCTTATTCCCCCTCCTCCTTTTTCCAACTCATTTACATCCACTTCTACAATCTTTTTACCATTTAACTTGGGATGATCTTTTAACATTTTTTTATTGCATTTTGTGCTGACTAACAGGGTTTCTGGATCAAGATTCAAGAAGTTGATATCGGCCACCGTATGTTTCACCTCATCTGTCCAGAGAACGTCAAACCCTTGGCGGTGGATAAATTCTTCCATCATGATATAGCGCCCGCCTCTTTCATTGACGACCTGTACAGGGAACAACCTAATGTAGCTTTTCGCGATGAGGAGGTCGTCCCCTGCTACATTGCAGTTCATATCAAGGTGCAGTGTTTCCCCTGTCCTGGGCAGGTCGATGATTCCAACTTCTGAAAACCCTGCACTGAAGATCCTCTGTTTGATCTCTTCTATGCTTTCGATGCTCGTCCTCATCCCGGTATTGATGAAGACGGCATCTTTATTCAGTACAAAGACATCGCCATTCTCCAATGCCTTGAAGCGGTTATTATCCTCGATTGAAAATGATTCATCATCAAACCATGATTGAAACAACTCATGGCTGTGAATGTATTCGGGAGCCCTCATCGTAATGCCTGCATCCCCTGGGATAACGGTGTTTCCATATACACAAGCTAAATCCCTTACGAACACCCGATTGATGAGCTGATGATTCAGTTCAGCCTTCTCACCCTCAAGGTACTTGGAGTAATCGATCACCGTTACTCCATTGTCTTCCATTGCATTCATCATACTTTCATGATTTTCTTTCGCCTTTTCCTGATCGACTGGCTTTTCCCATCCTATATAGTCTGCGGTTCTCTGGTCAGGTATATCCAATGAAGAAGGTGAGCACACCATCACCGTCTTTAATTCCCCATGTTCATTCCAGCAGTTTGGATGAATCTTCACTATGGGTCAGCCCCCTTTGCAACAGTTTCCCTTACTTTCTCCTTTAACCAAAAAATCATTCGAACCTCACATATTTCATGATCACTGTTGAAAAACTATGAAGGCTGAAGGTCAGGTGAATAGATATGAGTAAATGTACAAAACAAAGCAGTCTTACATGGTGGCAGCTTTCCTTTATAGGGGTCGGCTGTATCATCGGAACCGGTTACTTCCTTGGATCTGCCATACCGATTCAAAGGGCGGGTCCTTCTGTCCTCATTGCCTATCTGGTAGCGGGAATCGGAACGTGGATGGTGTTTCAGGCCCTGGCAAAGCTGACGGCCGATCACCCTGAAAAGGGGTCCTTCCGAACATATGCTAAACAGGCTTTTGGTTCCTGGGCGGGATTCAGTAACGGCTGGGTCTACTGGTCAGCAGAAATGCTCATCATGGGAAGTCAGCTGACAGCCCTTGCTCTCTTCGCTCAATTTTGGTTTCCAGACATCCCCCTGTGGATCTTTACAGCGGGATTTGCAGGTCTTGGATTATTGATCATCTTAATGGGCGTTAAGAAAGTGGAGCAGATGGAGAATCTGTTTGGAATCATGAAAGTGGCAGCCATCGTGATGTTCATCATCATCGGTATCGCCGCCATATTCGGGTGGCTGGGAGCTGCGTCATCGGACCTCCCTCTTCAACATCCATTAGAAGAGGTTCTGCCCCACAATGGTAAGGGATTATGGCTTGCCCTTCTTTTTGCCTTTTACGGGTTCGGGGGGATTGAAGTAATGGGATTGATGGCTCAGGAGCTGAAAGACCCGAAAGATGCACCCAAGTCAGGGAACATCATGCTCTTTATCTTGACATTTCTTTACATTGTTTCGTTTTACCTCGTTTTGAAGCTCGTACCGGCAGAAAAGATCAGTCCTGATGAAAGTCCATTTCTCACCGCCCTGAAACAGTATGAACTTCCCTGGGTGCCCCATGTATTCAATGCCATCCTGATCATTGCGGGTTTCTCTACCATGGTCGCTTCCCTATATGCAGTCACGACGATGCTCGTGGCATTGGCCGAAGAAGGGGATGCCCCGAAAGTCTTCGCTAAAAAAAGGGAAAATGCAGGTTCCGCTTCCGGCTTTCGGGCTCACCACACTCGTTGTGGCTGGTTCCATTCTGATCGCCATGCTCCTGCCTGATAAATTATTCGAATATGTCACTACTGCTGCGGGACTGATGCTCCTGTACACATGGATGTTCATCCTCGCTTCCTTTCACAGGCTGATGGGCAGGACACATTGGGACCGTATTCAAACCATCGTCCCGTTCATTCTCATCTTATTGGCGATCAGCGGAACACTTCTTGATTCAGTGAGCCGCATCGGTTTTTTTGTGAGCATCGGGTTCATCAGTCTGATTTCAATTGCCACTTTCATCAAAGAAAAAAAGAGGCAAAGCCTGAACGCTTCAACTCTTTAGGTTTTTTTGCATATTCATGAACGGACATTTAGACGGGGAAGAATCATCATCACTTATATAATACTGCTTCCACTCATGATTGTCTTCCTGCCCATACCATTTAAGACTCGGATGGGCTTCTCTTTCATCGTATTCGATGAGCCGCTTTCGTATGACTTTCTTTAATTTCTGACCGAAGGAGGTGGAAGCATTGATTTCATCAAATACCCATCTTGGCTGAAAGGCAAGGAGGAAATAAGGGAAGTGACGACTTTTCCTCACAGTATGGGCAGGGGTTGCACAGAAAGCGAAATAGGGTTCACCGTCAAAACAAAATTCCCACGTATGGTGGTGGGGGTCCTCTGCTATCCCTTCAGGCCACGGCCCTTCATCCAATTCATGGGTTCGATTCAATAATGTCCAAAACATATCCCGATAATCCTCTATCGATGGCTTCTCTTCCTCTCTTTCATCTGAATGGAAGAAGACGACAAGAGATGCATACTTTCCTGTATCCCGTGATATTTTACCGTACTGTTTGAGCAGGTCCGAAAGCTCTAATGAGGCTTCTTGGCTTCTCGGATTTTCTGCAAAACCGAAACGGAGCGTATCTGTCTGAAATCCCTGCTTCCCAGGTACACATGGGTAGGGGTGTTCTTCATCGCACATAAGAGCAGAGAAATGCCGGTACGCTTCTTTCTGCCAAAGAGAAAGTTCCTCCCCCTGTTCATCGATCAACCTTTTAGACCATAACATATAGCCGATCCCTCCTAAATAGTACACATTTATCCTATTAGGAGAGAGCTTTGTGGGTGTCTGTCTAGCCGAATAATAACCGGCAGGCCTGGACTCCGAAATAAATCCCGAAACCCATCAAAATCAGACCGGAAAAGATTGAAATGAATCGTAGAATCCTTGGACTGACAAGCTTTCTGGCTCCGGTAGCAACACCTGCCATTGTCAGGTCCCAGAGCGTGATGCCCAGAAAGATTCCCATGCTATAAAGGAGGATCTGTCCCCCTTCAAAAGAGCTCGATGTCTGAGCTAAAATCGAACCATAGATGCCGAGCCAGAATAGTATGCTCAATGGATTGGAAATGGCCATAAAGAATCCTGTGCGAAAGGATTTCCCTTTGGTTTCAATCTGATGATGATGAGAGGCTTTTGTAATGGATTCGGATTTCAGGATGCTTTCGATCCCCGTATAAGTCAATACAAAGAATCCGAATCCCCACAAGAACAACTTAATGACCGGCGTATCAATGAACTGGGAGACCCCGAAATAAATGAGAAGCATGAAGATACCGTCCGCTTGCCATTCCCCCTAAACCTACAAGCCAGGCATGGATGAATCCGAAACGGATCCCCTTGTCCAATTGTGCTGCATTGATCGGCCCCATAGGCGCAGAGAGTGATAACCCCAATATGATGTAGCTAATAAATATACTCATCTTCAACCACCTTCAAATGGACTTCTTCCTATTGTATTCGGACAGGCCGCTTAGTATAAACATTAAATACATAATTAGGTTTAATAAGGAGATTCTAATCATCGATGTGATTTTCAAGGAGGGAAAATGGATGCAAAATCAAGGAGAACAACAGGGTATGACACCGCCCGCTTCACAGCTGCCACCCAATAAAATGAACACTGGGAGTCATAACCATGGTGGACATGAATTATTTGATGCCCATGAAATCATTGCCGGGATCATCAGTATGCTCGATCAGTATCAAATGTACGATCAACACATAAAGGATTCAGAGCTGAAGGATATCCTGAAGCGTCAATCAATATTTGTCACGACTATGTACAATACGATTGTGGAAAGCTTTTCAACAGGTCATGATCCCATGGTCCCAACTCAACAATACAACATGACTCAAACCAACATCACCACCTACGGAATCAAGCCCGGAGCTCCCAAGAAACCAAATCAGTCGGTCAACGACCTTTCCGATAATGGCTTGTCTGCTTATATGCTGGGACAAACCAAATCGTTGGCCATGCTTCTTGCCATGACAGCTCTCGAGATGACAAACCCTGTTCTTCGACGTGTCGTGGCTGACAGCGTCCCGAATTTCATTGAAATGAGCTATGAAATTTTCCTTTATCAGAATAAGCACGGTTATTATCAGGTACCGCAATTAAATGACCGGGACATGACTCAGATGCTCCAACGTTACACAACGGTCCCGCAGACCAATATGCCTCAATAATGCTGCATGAACAACTGTAGGCTGTCTCCTCAAGGGGGCAGCTTCTTTCATTTCTCTTACACACCACCTTGAACGCCTTTATGACATTCACATAGGATAGATGGATAGTGAATTTTTGGGAGTGTGTAAGATGATTCATACAGTCAAAGTGGGAGAGACTCTCAGTCAAATATCAAAGGATTACAGGACCGCGTTGCCTGCCATACTCAATGCCAATCCCGGCATCAATCCTGATATCATTTATCCAGGGCAGACGATTACTGTCCCTGGGATTCCCGATGCCACCAATAACCCCTACCGCATTCAAGTTTCTGTTAACAACCGCTGGCTGAGGTTATTCAAAGACGGGGTTCAAATGAAACAGTACCCCATAGCAGTAGGAAGAGTTCTATTTGAAACCCCCATTGGGGAATACATCATCATCAACAAAGCACCGAATCCAGGCGGCCCTTTTGGAACGATGTGGATGAGTCTATCGAAAGAAAGCTATGGAATCCACGGGACCAACGATCCAAGCTCAATCGGGAAAGCCGTGTCCAGGGGATGTATACGGATGTATAACAAAGACGTAGAGGAGTTAGCAGGTCTCATTCCAATCGGTACACCCGTACTCATTCGCCCATAGAAGGAAGTGTATAGGCTAGCCTATACACTTTTCTGATTAGGATGCATGGCGAAACCTTTACAACACGGCCCTTCTCGCTTCTACATAATCCAAACCGAAATGCATATGAAGGACTCTGGCCGCTTTTTCTACGTGGTCCCTATCAACAAGAGCACTTAATCCGACTGAAGATTCCCACACTGATATCTTTCCAATATGATAATCATGGAATACGTTGGTCACCTTCTCTTTCACTTCACGTGATGAATCGATCTGTCCAATTACTGATACTTTCGCCAACCTTACATTTTGTTCGATATGGGAATAGGCCCCGTTATAAGGTTCTAACATTTCCATTACGGCTTTCGAGTCCTGTTCCTTCACAATGAGGACAAGGTCCTCCCCGTGTTTGAAGATTTCCGTCTCCAGATGGTGTGAATCAAGATCATATAGAATCAAGGACTCTCCTCCACGGCAATCATGGATGGTGAGAACGGAAATGTCTGCCTGGTGGGCCACCCCGACTATAGGGTGATTTCGTTGAACCCTTCCGCTGATCAAGGTTCCCCTCCCCTCATGCAGACTGGAACGAACAACGAGGGGGACTTCCTGTTCCCTGGCATGCTTAATCGATCTTGGGTGCAGGACACCGGCTCCCATCATGGCTAAACGAAGCATCTCCCCATATGAAAGGGAAGCGATTTTCGATGCACGGGGTACAACCCGGGGATCCGACGTATAGACTCCGTCTACATCCGTGTAGATATCGCACCTCTCAGCTTTCAATGCCGATGCAATGGCAGCAGCCGTCGTATCCGATCCCCCTCTGCCTAATGTGGTTACCTCTCCATCTTTGGTTACCCCTTGAAATCCGGCGACTACGACGATTCGTCCGTTCTCTAATTCCATTTGCATTCTCCGGGTATCAATGGAAAGGATCTTCGCATTCCCGAAGACTCCATCGGTTTGGATCCCTGCCTGCCTCCCTGTCAGTGACACAGCATCTATTCCTTTATGCTTGAGGGCCATTGTCAGAAGGGAAATCGTCACCTGCTCACCGGTGCTCAAGAGCATATCCATCTCTCTCTTACTTGGCTCTGCTGAGAGTTCCGACGCCAAACGTACAAGACGATCCGTCGTTTTATTCATGGCAGAAACGACCACTACAACATCATGACCCTTTTCTTTTTCCTTAAGGACACTCCCGACCGCCTTCTTGATTCGATCTGTAGAACCGACTGAGGTCCCTCCGAACTTTTGAACAATGATACTCACTGATACCCCTACTTTCCATCAGATCTTTTGGTAACACTTTGCCTGCATCTAAGAAACAGCCTGCGCCGTTTTTGACTTCATTTTCCAACGGAATTTCTTTTAGAATAGAAACGGCTTGAATGTGATCATTCGAGAGAAGGAGAGATTGAAGCGTGTCTTTGCTGCCTTCCACGAACGTACAAGGAGCCGCCAAGTTGAATGCGATCTTTCAATGTAAACGACTGGATCCATCTTTGATCGTCTTCATCCCCTCGAATTCTGATGACCCATTGTTGGTTGCTCTCTTCATGTACTTCAACGGTGCCCATCTTGCTTTGGGCAGAGTCCGTATATTTTCCTTCGATTAATGATAGGAAATCTTCTACCATGGCGCTGCCAGTAGGTAATTTGCCGGCTCCTGGACCCAGGAGGGTGATCCTGCCTACAAGACTGCCCTTCAGTGATATGGCATTTTCCACATCCTCCACACCGTAAAAGGGATGGGTGTCTTGGACTAGGATGGGTTCCACCTCTCCTTTGATATGATTGTATGAATCTCGTTCAAGAGAGCCTACATGCTTGAACCGCAATTGAAATGATTCCGCAGCATGAAGCCAATCTGCCGTCAGATGTGATATTCCTTTCCGTTTAATATCCTTCCAGTCGGGCTGCCTCCCAAAAGCGGTTTGACTTAGAATAAGCAGTTTATACAAAGCATCAAAGCCTTCGATATCATTTGTGGGATCGGCTTCGGCATACCCTTTCTCCTGCGCCTGCTTTAAGGCTGTCTCAAAGGAGATTTCCCTTTTTCTCATTTGAGATAAGATGAAGTTTGACGTGCCATTGAGAATTCCCTGAATCTGTCCGATTTCATTCACCTTAAGAAGCTGCCTGATACTCCCGATTACGGGAACCCCTCCAGCTGTCGTCGCCTCAAAACCAATGAATACGTCATGATTCCTTGCCTTTTTCAATAAATCTGGACCATGTTTAGCAAACATCGCTTTATTGGCTGTTACAACATGGATGCCCTTTTCAATGGCCTGGGTCAAATACGTATGACCCGGTTCTTCACCCACAATTGCTTCAAAGATTACGTGAAGATCCGGGATTTCCAGAATCTCTTGAAAATTCGTGGTTACCTTAATGGAAGAATCGATCTGTCGTTGTTTAGCAGAATCCTTTATAAGAATGGCCCTTACCTTAACCTCCTTACCGAGGATTTCCCTCATTCTTGCCTGATGGGTATCAATCGCTTCCCAGACTCCTTGACCGACGGTTCCAAAACCCAGCAGTGCCACATTTACCGTTGACATGCTTCAACCTCCTTTATCGCATCTTTTCATTTCAAACTAACTTGATTAATTCCAGGGATGATCGCCCTTGAAAAGTCGCATAGAGTAATGCGGGAAAGAACCAGGGTATACAGAAAGCCCTCTTCTTTAATAAGAAGAGGGCTAATAGACAGGCTCCTCCCCTTATCTTCCAGATTTCAAGGAAATCTGTAGGAATTGGCACCTTTACAGTCTGAACCTGCAGGTTGCCGGGCTTCATCGGGCCTATCCCTCCGCCGCTCTTGATAAGAGATATATCGTTTCATTTTCACTTTCAGTTTCTGAGTATGAATTGGATTATATAGGGGATTTTATCCTTCGTCAACACTATTTTTGTTATTTTCTAAAAATTCTTTCTTAATCTTCGGAACGTTTACTTTTCCCATTGATTTACTCTATATGAAAGCTTCCTTCCTGCAAATCTAGTGTTTTTGCAGAAGACTACCAAACTTTTTGACTTAGAATGTTTTAACTCTCTCCGGGAGGGAAAACTAGTCCATATCCAATGACTTGAAGGGGACTTTATTCATGATGAAAAAAATCCTACCATTATCCCTCAGGAAATATCTGCTTATGTCCAAACGGCAGCGAGAACATGAAATAAAGCATACGATATGGTATATGCCTTTTTTTTACATATGCCTATCCATTCTATTCGTAGCCTTAACGCTCTATTTAGATCTTTATCTGGAACTTTCTCAGTATATGTTTGGTTGGTTAAGTATGGACGCCTCGATCACCCGGATACTGGTAAGTACACTTATCGGAGGCATTCTCACACTCAGCGCCTTCACCCTCAACTCCCTTCTTGTGGTATTGACGATGTTCAGTGGACAATTCTCGCCAAGGATGCTTCTGGATTTCATATCTGACAAGCAAACACAGCATGCCCTTGGGATTTTCAATGGCAGCTTTGTTTACGTTCTTCTTCTCTTCCTCTTTATTGGACATTCGAAGAACGAGATGTTTGTCGCGGCACCTTTGATGACGACGGGTCTTGCGTTCCTCTCTGCCATCACCTTCATCTTTTTCATCAACCATGCATCGACCTGGATGCAGGTCCATAATATTACCTACAATATGAAACAGGTGTCGGAGGTCATAATCAACAAGAGTCTTAAAAGAGATTTAGAAGCCCATCGAACATTGGAAAATGGAGACGTGATGGAGCAGTATAAACAGAACAGGATTCACGTAAAGGCACGAACATCGGGGTATATTCAATTAATCAATTTTAACGGAATGATTCAACAGGCAAAAGCTGATAACCTAGTCATCCAGCTCCATTATAAAGTGGGGGATTATCTATTGGCGGGCAATGAAATCGTGAGCATATGGGGACCGGAAATGGAGGACATTCCGACGAGTGTCTATCTTAATTTCATTGAAATGGGGCACAAAGAAACGGAGATTCAAGATCTTCAGATGGGGATTCACAAGCTTGCAGAAGTTGCGATTAAATCGCTTGGGAATGATGATCCTAAAACCGCCTCCAATACAATCGATCAAATGGCCGACCTTATGATTACAGTGGAAGAACACTTATCCTTCAGCCCTTATTTAATGGATGAGGAAGAAAGAATTCGGATCATTCTCCAGACAGAAGGATTTGACTATTATCTCTACCGGGGATTTGGCTATATCAGGCATTATGCAAAAGACAACCATCTCATCATTACTGATATCGTTAAGGCACTCGCCCTTATTGCAGAGTGCATTGATCACTCTAAGCATAAAGCCATTTGGGAATTCGCCTGCAATACCATCGATCACATTGAAAGAGAAGTGATCTATGAGCTGGATAAAACCTTCCTTCTTCAAGAGGTACATAAGCTGGCCCGGGTAACCCGGCAGCTTGACGAATACAAAAGAATAGAAGAGAAATTCTATCCATCCGCAAATGAAAATAGATAAACCGTTTATAGGGCCGATAAGAATATCCCTCCATTTCTTTACAATGAGAAACTGTATTCTATAATAAGGAATAGGAGAGTAAGAATGATATATTCCGTTTCCGAGTGTCGATTTTCATCCAGGGGAAAAGTGGTTTTATCCTTTGTGAAATGTTGATTGAATCCAGAAATGGATCATTCCATCGCTCATTAAAACAGATTCACTTTACCCAAATTCTTGGAGGGGTTCCATATGGCCACTATAATAGACAAATTAAAATTAACTAAATATCAGAACATGGCTGTCCTTCATCAGCCCGATGATTACTCGATCTTTACCGGGATGTCGACGTCTCTCTCTGAGAATCACGATGCTGTCTTTATATTTGTTAAAACCATCAAGGAAATGGACGAACATCTGAACAAGATCCTTCAAAATGAAAACGTGCTGCTTCCAAAAGGGTATCTATTTTTCGCCTATCCGAAAAAAGGGAATACCCGATATAACACCTATATTCACCGGGATGAGATGTTTCCGGCATTGAATGTTGGAGAAGATGGATATATCGGAGACAGCGATATTAAGTTTTCACGCATGGTGAGCATGGACGATGTCTTTACGGTTGTCGGGATGAAGCGTGAAAAGAAGAAAGTAGCGAAGACACCTGCTCCGAGTCAGTGTGTAGCAGATTATGAGGATAATATTAAGGATGTGGAAGCATTGCTAAAAGACCATCCGGCAGCGTTACACTTCTATCAGAACCTGACGCCTGGTTATCAAAAAGACTGGGCGAGGCAAATCTTTTCCGCCAAACAACAAGCCACCCGTGACAAAAGAACCCGGCAGATGATCGAAATCTTGTCTGAAGGCTATAAGTCTCTGGATCTATATCGGCGAAAAAAGAAATAAGGTGAAAGGAGCGATTGCTCACATCCAGGGTCTTCCTCCTTTTTCTCATTCTATTGAGTTTAAAAAAGGGTTTGCAGAGAAACGACCCGTTTCCTGCAAACCCAACAACTCCTTCATGGATGAACGCTTTACTATTGCCGATCAAAGAGTGCACGGCCGGCAATCCCTGGATTCGTCATTTCATAAGGGTTCAGGATCAAATCCAGCTCTTCCTCTGTCAGAACATCATACTCCAAACAAAGCTCTCTCACAGACTTCCCTTTTATAATGGCTTCCCTGGCAATCCGTGATACTACTTCATACCCTAAGTGAGGATTGACTGCCGTAATAATTCCCACACTGTTTTCTACATATTCCCTCATTCGCGTCTCATTGGCTTCAATCCCCACAAGACAATGTTCCGTAAAGCTTCTGAACGCATTGTTCATGATGCTGATGGACTGAAGGAGGTTGAATACGAGTACAGGTTCCATCACGTTCAGTTCCAGCTGGCCGGCTTCCGAAGCCAATGAAATGGTCTGATCATTTCCCATGACCTGGAAGGCTACTTGATTGATGAGCTCCGGCATGACCGGGTTCACTTTACCAGGCATGATGGAGGAACCAGGCTGTCTTGCCGGCAGTGAAATTTCACCAAGTCCCGCCCGGGGTCCTGAAGCCATCATACGCAGGTCATTGGCGATTTTGGACATATTGACCATGCAGACCTTTAACGCAGCCGATACTTCCGTATAGGCATCAGTATTCTGTGTAGCATCAACCAGATGTTCCGCTCCCGTCAGAGGTAATCCGCTGATGTCAGCCAGATGCTTTACAACATTTTCAATATAAACAGGATCCGCGTTCAATCCAGTCCCGACTGCGGTGGCCCCCATATTCACTTCATAGAGGTGATCCCTTGTTCTTCCTATGCGTTTAATGTCACGCTCCACCACTCTGCTATAGGCCTCAAATTCCTGGCCGAGGCGAATCGGAACAGCATCCTGAAGATGGGTGCGGCCCATTTTAATGACGTGATCAAACTCCCGGGCTTTCTGTTTAAAGGCAAGAAGCATCTCTTCCATGGTGAGCAGAAGCTTCTCCAGTAATTTCAGTGTAGAAATATGGATAACCGTGGGGAATACGTCATTGGTTGATTGGGACATATTCACATGGCTGTTCGGGCTCACCTTCCCATATTCCCCTTTACGATGGGACATGAGCTCCAGGGCGCGATTAGCAATGACTTCATTGGCATTCATATTGATGGACGTGCCTGCCCCTCCCTGTATCGGGTCGACAATGAAGTATTCATGAAGCTTTCCTTCCAGGATTTCGTCACAAGCCTGTACGACGGCTTGCCCAATCCCTTCATAAAGGCGAGTGGTTTCCATGTTTGCAAGTGCTGCCGCCTTTTTTACAACGGCCAGTGCATCGATCATCTCTTTATGGATTTTATACCCGGTGACAGGGAAGTTTTCCACTGCCCGCAATGTTTGAATTCCATAGTAAACTTCTTCAGGTACTTCTTTTTCTCCAAGAAAATCCTTTTCTATTCTAAATCTGCTAGTGACATTTATCATTCTTCTTCTCCCCATATTCGAATTACCGTTACTCAATTGATGATTCTATCAATTCCTGACACAGTAGGCAACGATTATGGCTAAATCGATGTCCATTCTCATCATAATCAAAAAAAGCGCACTTCGTAAGAAATGCGCCTCATGATCAAGATGCTGAGATGACAGCACCATTTTTATGCACGATGGTCACCAATTGACCTGATTTTCCCTGATAATCACCTGTAGTACCATATGGAACTTTTAAGACAAATTCATTCTTTTCATCTTTGAACTCAACTGAGAAGCTGTCTGCTGAACCGATGATAACCGCCTGTGACACTTCGGCCTTCCCAGGTATAAAGAGATTCTGCCCGATCAGGACCATTTCCATCTTAAGTCCGTTTTCTTTCACTATTTCCTCAGCCTTCACACCGTAGCGATGGGAGATTCCCCAAAGGGTATCCCCCGGTACAACTGTATAATATTCACCAACTTTGTTGTCGGAGACAGCTTCAATGGGCAATGAAAGATTTTCTCCCACCTTGATTTGATCTGTAGTCTTCCTATTTGTATGTTTTATTGCTTCAACGGTTGTGCCGTGCTTTTTTGCCAAGGAATATAAGGTGTCTCCCTTTTTAACGGTGTAGAGATCCAAATGATTCGTATGTGGTCTGTCCGGAACTAGCAATGATTGCCCAGTCGTTAGTTTATCTGACGCCAAGACGTTCGCTTCCATCAATTGCTCAACGGTCACATCATATTTCTTGGCCAGACGATATAAGGTGTCATTCTTTTTGACTATGTACTCAGTACTGCATGCCCCTGCCTTGCCGCTTGCCAGAAGCAATGCAGTGATTGTTCCTGGCTGCAGTGACCGCAGCTATTTTCTTGTTTCTTGTTTTGGCCTTCACTTTTCGTGCCTCTGCAATCCTTTGCTTTCTCTTCGTTGTAATGGTCGTCAATTTTACATCCCCCAATGTCCTTTATAAGTGTACTAACCTTATATCATTCGAAAGAATCAGGAGTTTGTGAGGGTGTGAAATAAAAATATTCCTGTATAACCATTTATATCCTTTTATTTTCAGGATGAATGGAAGTCAGGCTGATAGATGTTTGGAAATAGCAGGAGCCTTTCATCTCACCAAAAGAGTAAAAAGAGGTCGTTGAATGTTTCAACGACCTCTTCAATCCGTTTATCTGATTAATGCATATTGCTTAATACCCAAATCGTTCCCAGGACGATCACAAGGGCGATGAAGGCAGATGACATCATTTTACCCACCTGCCATCTTCCTTCTCCTTCTGTTACGTGCATGAACATGAACAATTGGATGGCAGCCTGGATGAATGCCAGCACAAATATCAGTGAGACCATCACATTGTATGCCAGACCTGCGTAAAGTCCGAACCAGACGGCCAGGAATGTCAAGGCGATGGACAAGACAAACCCAATGATCTGAGTCCACGGAATCCGACTTTGATTTGCTGTATTGTGTTCCATTATCCCACCATCCCTAATAAGTAAACGCTTGTGAACACGAAGATCCAGACAAAGTCAAGGAAGTGCCAGTACAAGCTGGATACGAATAGTTTTTTAGCGGTATCCGGATTCAGACCCTGTCTCTTCACTTGGAACATCACAAGTAAGATCCATAGAATACCTAATGATACGTGCAGACCATGCGTCCCGGTCAGCAGATAGAATGAAGACCAGTAAGCATTGGTTCCCATAGAGGCTCCCTCATGTATCAGATGAAGGAACTCCATGATTTCCATGTAAAGGAATCCTGCTCCGAACAGCAGTGTGATGATCATCCAGATCATCATTCCTTTCACATTTCTTCTTCTTAATTCATTGATCGATAAACCGGATGTGAAACTGCTTATTAATAATAACATCGTCATGATGATTGTATTTTTCAGATCAAACACTTCGCTTGGAAGCGGACCTCCGACCGTTCCGCTTTCAAGGGCGAAGAAGGTGGCAAAAATGGTGGCGAACAGAGCTACTTCCGCACCCAGGAAAACCCAGAATCCGAAAATATTCAGTTTGCCGATTTCAGATTGATACTCAAGCGGCGTGTTTGGATCTATATTCGTGCTTTGTGCCATGTTCACGCCTCCCTCTTATACGGATTTTCAGTTTTTTCTATCTCTTCCACACTCACATAGTAACCTTCGTCTTCTTTATGTGAACGGAGTGAACGGTAAGCCATGCACCCAAGGATACCGGCAAGGGCCAGGATGGCCATCCACCATAGTTCGAATACAAGACCGAATCCTGCAACAAAGAAGAATGCTGACATGATAAATGGTGTCCCTGCATTACTTGGCATATGAATCGGTTTATATTCAATGTTTTCAGGCTTGGTAGATTCATTATTTTCTTGTTTCATATAATAGAAGGCATCTGCACTCTTCACTTCAGGAACATGGGCAAAGTTATAATGCGGCGGAATGGCAGAGCTTGTCGCCCATTCAAGTGTACGTCCGTCCCATGAATCACCTGAAAGTTCACGTTTTGCAAATCGATAGCTATAGTACACGTTATAGACGATGATCATGAAACCTACACCCATTCCGAATGCTCCAACAGATGAGATGACGTTCAATGCTGTCCAGCCGTCTTCAGGTCCATATGTGTAGACACGACGTGGCATCCCTGCAAATCCTAACACGAACTGTGGAAGGAAACACACATTGAAACCGATCGAGAAGAACCAGAAAGCCCATTTCCCGATTCGTTCGTTCATCTTAAGACCGAACATTTTTGGATACCAGTATACGAGACCGGCGAAGCAGGCAAATACGACACCTGCAATCAGTGTATAGTGGAAGTGAGCCACTAGGAAATAGTTGTTGTGATACTGGAAGTCAGCGGCAGCCATACCAAGCATGACCCCGGTCACTCCACCGATCAGGAATGTCGGAATGAATGCAACCGACCACATCATGGCCACTGTAAATTCTATTCGTCCTTTATAAAGGGTACCCAGCCAGTTGAATATCTTGATACCGGTTGGAATAGCGATGGCCATCGTAGAAATCGAGAACACACTGTTAACTGCAGCGCTGCCTCCCATTGTAAAGAAGTGATGAACCCATACAACGAAGCTCAGCCCAGAGATGGCAACAAGTGAGATGATCATCGATTTATAACCGAACAATGTCTTCCTTGCAAATGTGGCAATGATTTCTGAGAAAATACCGAAAGCTGGCAAGATCACGATATAAACTTCCGGATGTCCCCATAACCAGAATAAATTCGACCATAGCATTGGATTCCCGCCGGATGTGAGCGTAAAGAAATGCGTACCGAATAACCGGTCAAATGTCATCAATGCCAGTGTCACCGTTAAGATAGGGAACGCAAACACGATGATGAATGCTGTGATCAGTGTCGTCCAGGTGAACATCGGCATGCGCAGAAGCGTCATTCCCGGTGCCCGCATTTTAATGATCGTGACGACAAAGTTGATTCCCGTCAACAATGTACCAATCCCGGAAATCTGCAAGCCCAGTAAGTAATAGTTGATACCGGGTCCCGGACTTCCTTCGATTGCAAGGGGCGCATAGTTCGTCCACCCTGCATCCGGTGATCCACCGAATACGAAAGACATATTGAAAAGAATCGCACCAAACATGAATGACCAGAAACTCAGGTTATTCAGGAATGGGAACGCAACGTCCCTTGCCCCGATTTGAAGGGGGACTACGACGTTCATTAATCCAAGCAAAAATGGCATGGCCATGAAGAGGATCATGATCGTACCATGGGTTGTAAAGATTTCATTGTAATGCTGTGATGATAAAAATTCATTGTCGGGCACAGTCAATTGAGCCCTCATGAGTAATGCATCGACCCCGCCCCGGAAGAGCATGATCAATGCTGCGATGATATACATTATTCCTATTTTCTTATGATCAACACTCGTGATCCAATCGTTCCAAAGCCACTTCCATTTTTTAAAGTACGTTAGGGTCGCGACGATGGCAATGACGGTGAAAACGATGGAAATGTTGGCTCCAAGAATCAACGGATCATTGAGGATCAAATTATCTTTAATAAATTCAAACATCTAGAGCCCTCCTTTCCTAGTGGTCATGCCCTTCATTCGTTTCATGCTTTTTATCGTCATGATCATGACTGTCTTTGTCTTCATGATTCCCATGATCTCCATGACTTTCCTTGTCTCCATGATCACCATGACTTCCATGGTTCGACTCGGCGTTTTTATCTGCACCATGGGAAGATGCTTCCACGCCATATTTCTCACGGATCGCCATGGCATACTCTGAGTTCTTCCCATGATCCACGATGGATAAGTGGGTCGATGAGAAGGTCATTTTATCTACCGTGCCAGGAAGCAGGAGCTGTTCATATGTCTCTTCCGTCAGCTTCGGCTCGTTCGTTTGGGACTCTTTTACCCACTTTTCATATTCATCTTCTTCCAACGCAACAAAATCAAAGGTTTGATGGGTCATTCCTTCACCGGTAAAGTTGGAGTTTCTTCCATCATAAGTACCCGGTTCATCAGCCTGTAAGTATAAGTCATTCACCATTCCAGGCATGCCGTAGATTTGTCCCCCGATTTGCGGAACCCAGAATGAAGCCATGGAATCAGCAGCTGTCACTTTGAAGAGAATAGGGTGATCTTCAGGAACATTGACATAATTAACGGTTTCAATGTCTTCCTCTGGATAACTGAAGATCCATTTCCAATCAGCAGCTGTGGCATGGATGACAATGGGATCTTTATGGGCAGTTGCTTTTGGAGCTTCCCTCAACTCATATAATGCCTTTGTATTTGGAATAGATAAGGCGATAACGATCAATACGGGTATGAGGGTCCAAATGATTTCCAGTTTCGTACTGCCGTGCATTTCAGGCTTATAATCACTGTCCTTCCTGCTGCTTCGATACTTTAATAGAATGAAAGTAAAGAATGACAGGACGACGACCATGATCCCAAGCATATAGTAGATCGACAACATGATCAGGTCTTTCTGGACGGCACCCACGGGGCCTTTGGGATCAAGAATGATCATTTCGCTTCCTGAACTGAAAATAATGATGAAGAATAAAGAAACCAAACTGATTAATACAATCAGGTATGGCTTGAATTTATTAAACATAGGGAAATTACCCTCCTTTATGTGAGATTTATCACTGTAGACCTATACTATCAAATTCTATTAAAAGGTACCCTTGTTTGACCTCCCTTTAAACAGAAGTTCGAAATTTTGTCGAAGTTTATTCACAGAACGGTAACAATGTTGGAAAGAATTTCACTCGACTCAAAAAAACAGCTCCCAACGTTATATCTAAATAACATTGAGAGCGTTTTATAGGTTGATTATTTTGATAATTATTGAGTATATATATTTATTGAATCAGCTGATGTTGCACCTAAAACTATTTCAATAAAATGTTAAACCCTTTTTTACCTATCCATTAGACTATACCCAGTTGTTTTTTGATTTCTTCTTTATTATTCTCAAAGCCGATGAAATTCTTCACTAGCTTTCTCCTGCCGAATATCCCTGTTCTGTAAAAGGCAAAGGAAGGAACGATGTTTGAGCCTGACATTTCCTTCAATTCTATTTCCACGCTTTCATCACCGGCGACATTCTTATGGATATAGTCGACGTGATGCTTGCTGAGATACTCTTTTGCCGCCTGACAGTCTGAGCACATGGGACGTGTATAAACTTCTAATGTAAGCTTGTTATCCAATGTCTTCATCCCTCCTCTTTCGAAGAATTAAACGGCGGACGCCTTGAACCCTTTCAACCGGAGAGCGTTCAGCAGTACGGAAACAGAACTGAAGCTCATGGCAGCCCCTGCGATCATCGGATTCAACAGGGGACCGCCGAACAGATACAGGATGCCCATGGCAATCGGGATCCCAAGGATGTTATAGGCAAATGCCCAGAAAAGATTCTGCTTGATATTGCGGATGGTGGCTTTACTTAGTTCGACGGCTGTCGGTACGTCCATGAGGTCACTTCTCATGAGGACGATGTCTGCCGACTCCATGGCCACATCCGTACCTGACCCGATGGCAATCCCGATATCCGCCTGTGCAAGGGCAGGGGCGTCATTGATCCCGTCACCCACCATGGCGACTTTCCTGCCCTCTTCCTGGAGCTTCTTCACTTCATTTGCTTTATCTTCCGGCAATACTTCACTCAGTACACGGTCGATGCCAACCTGCTTGGCGATGGCTTCTGCAGTACGCTTGTTGTCTCCTGTGATCATCGCCACTTCGATCCCCATTCTGTGAAGCTTTTCAATGGCTTTAAAACTGGTTTCTTTCACCGTATCCGCCACTGCAATGATACCCTTGATTTCTTCTTCAACGGCGATGTACATCGGTGTTTTTCCCTCTGCTGCCAAACGGTCGGAGATTTCAGTCCATTCTCCCAATTCAACATCATTATCATCCATGTGCCTGCGATTACCGAGGAGAATATCTTCTCCCTCGATTGTGACTTCAATTCCATGTCCTGTTACCGCATTGAAAAAGTCGGTCTTGCGGAGGGGAAGTCCCCTCTCATCCGCCTCCCTGACAATTGCTTCTCCAAGGGGATGCTCAGAACCCTTTTCCGCTGAGGCTGCAACAGTGAGGAGCTCCTCTTCAGACACCTCTTCTACGGTCACGATGTCTGTCACTCTTGGTTTTCCTTCTGTGATGGTCCCTGTTTTATCAAACACGACGGTTTCTACTTTATGTGTTGTTTCAAGGGCACCTCCGCTTTTAATCAGGACACCGTTTTCAGCTCCCTTTCCTGTACCCACCATGATTGCTGTCGGTGTCGCCAGTCCTAAAGCACACGGGCAGGCGATGACCAGAATCGAGATGGCTATCGTAAAAGCGAAGAGTCCGGATTCCCCTGCCATATACCAGGCAAGGCCCGAAAGAATGGAAAGGACGATCACGATGGGAACAAAATAACCTGAAATGATATCCGCCATTTTTGCGATCGGTGCCTTGGATCCCTGAGCTTCTTCCACCAATTTGATGATCTGGGATAATGCCGTATCTTTACCGACTTTTGTTGCCTCGTATCGGATGGTGCCGTTTTGATTGATGCTCGCCCCGATGACCGTTGATCCAGGTGTCTTTTCAACAGGAATGCTTTCTCCTGTCAGCATCGCTTCATCTACAGACGTTTTCCCTTCTAGTACAATACCATCCACAGGCATCTTCTCCCCGGGTTTAACAATGATGATATCTCCTGGTTCCACACTTTCGACTGAGATTTCGACCTCTTTTCCGTCCCTGACGACGGTGGCTGTTTTGGGTGCCAGGCCCATCAGCTTTTTGATCGCTTCAGAGGTCTTTCCTTTTGAAAGGGCTTCGAAATATTTTCCCAACGTAATGAGGGTCAGGATGACCGCTGCAGATTCATAATATAAATCCTGAGCATAGCTTTCATTTCCTGCCATTATGAAGATGGTTGCGAACAAACTGTAGAAAAACGCGGCGCTCGTCCCCAGTGCCACAAGGGAATCCATATTGGGGTGTCTTTTTGCCAGCGTTTTAAACCCTACGGTGAAAAAGGGTTTACCCATATACATGACAGGAATCGTGAGCACAAGTTGGAATAGTGCAAACCCTGAAGCATTCATCATCGGATCGATGGCCCGGGGAAGAGGCATGCCGAACATATGACCCATGGAAACCAGAAGCAAGGGTACCGTGAAGACAGCTGAAACCCAGAATCGTTTCCACATGCGCTTAATATGCTGTTCTTTCTTGTCTCTGTCTTCATCCCTTGAATCTTCTTCCTCTATGTCTTCATGTGCTTCATAGCCAGCATCTGAAACCGCATGCTGGATGTCGGCAACCGAGACGACGGCTGGATCGTACTCAATGACCATCTTCTCGGTTGCCATGTTGACACTTGATTCTTTGACCCCATCAAGCTTACGTGTCGCCTTCTCAACGGATTGGACGCAGGATGCACAAGTCATCCCTGTTACACTGAACGTCTTTCTTTCCATTTCAGTGACCACACTATATCCTGCATCTGCTACGGCTTTCTTGATATCTTCCAGGGAAAGTTCACTTTCATCATACGAAATATTCAACTTCTCCGTTGCCAGGTTAACACTTGCTTGTTGGACACCGGTCAATTTCTTGGTGGCTTTCTCAACAGCCTGAGAACAAGAGGCACAGGTCATCCCTTCAATGGTTACTGCTTTGTCCGTCATTTGTGCCGACCACCTTTTATCATTTTTTAGGTTCTGTTTCGTATCCCGCATCTGAAACTGCTTTACTCAAACTCTCCGGTGATTGCTTGGATTCGTCGTACTTGACCTTTGCCGCTCCATTATCGAGATCTACTTTTGCTTTTTCCACTCCGTCCAGTTCATTCAGCGTCGCTTCTACTTTTTTCACACAATTTCCACACGTCATCCCTGATACTTTCAATAATGTTTTTTCCACTTTAAACACTCCTTCAATTATTTAATGTTGGCAGTTGTTTCCATGATCTTTTTTACACGTACACTGACCCGGTACACAATTGCATTCGATCCTGTCGACAGCTTCCTTTTTCTTCGTTTTCAGGACCTGCTCAAGAAGGCTGATGTCATCATGACTCAGGGTCGCTTCCTCTATCAAGTCGGCAATCGTCTTTCCTACAGCCCGGCTTGCAAATATGAGTGAATAATCCCGACTTCAACGTTTTGAGACTTTCTTCCTCACTGACTCCTGCCCTGTAAATGAACCGGTTGCCGATTTTCTCGGTTGTCAGCATTCCTTTTTTGACCAGCCGCCCAATAAACGTTTTCGTCGTAGCAGGCTTCCATTCTTTCTTTTCCTGCAGCACGGAGCTAATTTCTTTACTGGTCACTTCTTTAAGCGTCCAGACGACCCTCATGACTTCCCATTCAGAATTCGTGATTTCCGGCTTATCTTCTTCGGGCAAAGGATTCCCTCCTTTTCGTTTACATTTGTAATCACTTTACTATTTTAGTTTACAATTGTAATCGATTTTAGTCAACTGATTGATTTGTATTTTTTTATTTTGTACCAGAGTCGATATTCTATAAACTTCTTTCCTTTATCGAAAGCAACGATGAAGTTGGCGTGAAAAATAAAGATGATCCGCATTCAAACGGATCATCTCTTTTCTTCTTTATTCAATTGGTGATAACTCACTCTCAGTGACCCATTTATGATTCTTAACTTCTTCTCCACCTGTAGTGGGGGTGTAGTCTACCATATAGACAGTCATTTGTTCAGCAGAGTCAATGACAGCCTCTGCTCCCTTCATCCCTTTCATATGATCGGCAATCAAGACCACCTTGTCTCCCGTTTTGTGGGGGTGATCATCGAAATCTTTAAGTTCTTCATGAATGACCCATTTATGGTCTTGGACTTTTTCTCCACCCGTCGTTGGTGTATAGGAAACCGTATAGACGACCGTTTCATAAGCACCTGAAATCGTTGCTTCCGCATCCTTCATGCCTTCCATATGGTCAGCTTGAAGAATGGCCTTGCTCCCTTCTTCATATGAGGGACTGGATGCCTCTTTCAACCCCTCAGGTACTTCTCCTGATCCGGTGTGATTCATATCCACATGCTCCATATCTTCCATTTCTTCCTGCAGCTTATCATTATGGTTGATCTCATTGTTTGAGCAAGCACTCAATATGAAAAACAGTGTCGTTGCAATGATAAGAAACGATTTTCTTCTATGTTTCATCATAGCCGTATCTTCCTTTCGAATAATATCTATTACATTTTATCCTGAAAAAATGCAGATTCTATGGAGAAAATGTATAAGAAGTGTAATATTTACATGACAAATGCTACAGTGAGCCGCATGTTCAAAAAGATATTCATGTGCATACTTTTTTCATATTTTCACGGTAAACTAGAGAAAGACAATATAAAATGGGGTTTTTACTATGAATAAAATTTCAGTGAAATTAGCAGCTTACTTTACGGTAGCGGTATTGATCATGGAAGGGTTATTGATGCTCTATCTCCATGACAATATGATCAATTCCCGCATCCAGGAGGAGTTTCAGTCCATTTTATCCAGAGGGAACAGCCATCGTGATGTGCTGGAAGACCGGTATTCCAAAACGACCCTGCACCATATCGCCCTTATGGAATCCAAAACGGAAACCGAAGTGGTCATTACAGATCTGAATCATAACGTCATTATCAGCTCAAAGAAATTAACCAGTGGAATGAGTGAATTGGTCAGTGATAGCCCCGTGTCCTTACCTCGAGAAGGAAGGGTGATCGAGGCAAACTGGAAGGACGTGAATTATTTAGCTACCGTCACATCTTTCAAGAACGCGGACACCGAAGGATATGTGTTTATGTTTAAAAGCGCCTCTCCTTTGCGAAGCTTAATAAGTAAATTGAACGGGCATTTTCTTCTAGCAGGAATCATGAGTCTCATTATATTGGCTTTTATCCATTTTCTGCTGTCAAAAATGCTGACTCGCCCCCTGATCAAAATGAAGCAGGCTACTGAAGAATTAAGCAAGGGGAACTTTGAGGTCAAGCTTCCCAGGCTGGGAGGAGATGAACTTGGAGGTCTCTCCACTTCCATCCAGACATTAGCCAATGATCTGGAAATGATTCAGCATGACCGGACAGAATTTTTGGCTACTATTTCCCACGAACTCCGAACACCACTTACATATGTTCATGGGTATGCCAATGTCGCTCTTCGTGATGACATTTTAGACTCTGAAAGAAAAGAGTATTTAAAGATTATCCAGGAAGAATCCAAGACCATTGTTACGTTAATCGAAAATTTGTTTGAACTTGCCAAGATTGATGAAAACAACTTTTCTATTCATATAGAGTCAATCGACTCAATCCCTTATTTCAAGAAAATCATAAACAAGATTAATCCTGCTTTTAAAAGTCAAGGAATCCATCTCACCTTGTCTAGTAAAGACGAATTTACATTCCATGCCGATCCTATACGCCTGGAACAAATGATGATGAATTTGTTAGATAACTCCCTTAAATATTCCAAAGCTGGATCAACCACTACCGTAATGGTTGATCAAAGCGAAGCAGGTAAATTGGCCCTTACGATTAATGATCAGGGAAGGGGTATTCCACCTGAAGAGCTTCCCCACATCTTTAACCGATTGTATAGAGTAGAGAAATCACGCTCAAGGGAATTTGGGGGCTCGGGTCTTGGGTTATCCATTGTAAAGGAATTGGTGGAAGCCCACGGTGGTCAAATCTCAATTGAGAGTGAACTGGGTATAGGGACATCGATCACAATCATTCTTTGATGCTTGGAGGCTTGTTTAGTGAATACTATTTTACTGATAGATGATGAAACAAGAATGTTAAATCTTCTGGAGCTTTACCTTACTCCCCACGGTTATCAGTGCGTGAAGAAAAATAATGGCTGGGATGCGATTCTATATCATAAACAACATTCGATTGATCTGGTTATGTTGGACATCATGATGCCTGAACTGAATGGTTGGCAGACATGTGAAAAAATCAGGGAGTTTTCACATGTCCCCATCATTATGTTAACGGCACGAGGTGATAAAGAGGATATTGTGAAGGGATTAAACACTGGGGCAGACGATTATATCACCAAACCGTTTGATGAAGAAGAACTTGTCGCACGTGTGAATGCGCTTTTCAGAAGAAAAACACGGTATGGGCAAATGGATGCTGATAAACGACTGATCAGGGGAGGATTCACGTTAGATGGCCGATCCTACTCGATAAATTATGAGAATGATACCCTGTCTCTGACGTTAAAAGAATATAACCTTCTTCATTCATTAATGAAAAACACTGATCGCGTTTACACCCGGGAACAGCTCCTGATCATGGTGTGGGATATCAATTCCAACACCGATATCAGAACGGTTGATTCCCATATCCGAAATTTAAGGGACAAACTAAAAAGAGCCGGTTTCCCGATCGAAGACCACCTAAAAACAATCTGGGGCATCGGGTACCAGTGGAAAATTTAATCGGAAAAGAGGAGATACGATGAAACACTCAAAACGATACTTATTATTAGCTTCTTCATTAGGTTTATTCCTATCGGGCTGCTCTTCATCCAATGAAGAATACTCCTTCATTAAGACGGATGAGGCGAACATGGACCACATCCACGGAATCGGCTATCCAAACAATAAAGAAGAATTAGTCATTGCCACTCATGAAGGGTTAATGAAATACAAAGATTCGACCTGGTACGAAGCGAATAGCCAAAAACATGATTATATGGGCTTCCAAGCATATAAAGATGGATTTTATTCCAGTGGACACCCAGAAGAAGGGTCGAAATTGGAAAATCCCCTTGGAATAGTTAAAAGTACGGATGGAGGCAAGACATTGGACAAGCTGGCATTCTATGGAGAAACCGACTTTCATTATCTTGGAGCCGGTTACGAATCCAACATCATTTATGCAATGAATCAAGAACCCAATTCCGAACTTGATACTGGACTGTATCGAACAATGGATGAAGGGGAAAAGTGGGAAAAGAGCTATATGAACGGGTTCGATTCTACCACTATGGGAAATATTGCTGTTCATCCATCCAATAAAGAGATGCTGGCTATTTCCAGTAAGGATGGTGTATTCGTATCCCAGGATAGCGGTGATACTTTTTCACTTGTGGAAAATACTCAAGTTACTACAAGTATTTATCTAAAAGAAGAAAAGGGTCTATTTGCCAGTATAGAAGAAGAAAAAATACAATTATATGAGCTGAATCTGGATTCAAATCAGATTCTTCCCTATCCTACTCCTGAGTTATCTGAAGTAAATCCCATTATGTATATCTCATCTCCCCCTGGAAGCTCAGATGAGTGGACGATTGTGACATATGACAATGACATTTATACTACCATTGATAATGGAGAAACCTGGAATGAAATTGTGAATAAGGGACAGATCACTAAATAGTGTATTCATACTCAAAAAGTGGAGACAACCCTATTGTCTCCACTTTTCTTGATTTACGCGATCTTTTTACACTCTTCTGCACAATTGAAGCAAGCATCGGCACATTTTTGACAATGATCATGATCATGTTTTTTACATTCTTCCCCGCATGCTTCACAAATCTTCGCACACACCTGTGCCAACTCAGATACAAAGGGTGTTCCTCTTCCTAGTGCTTGTTCTAAGTATGCACAGATATCCGCACATTCACGATCCAAGCGGATACATTCTTTCATCATGTTGATATCTTCTTCCTTTAAACATGCATCGTAACAATGATTACAGGCTTCCATACATTCATGCAGCGCCTTGATGGCAGATTGGTATCTTTCATGTGACATCTTCTATTCCTCCCTGATCATTGAGTTTTTTGCTACACATTTACTTTATCCAGTTACAGCTCCAATAAACGGAAAAACGGAACTTTCTGTCACTTTTCTGATTTTCATGACTGTCACCCTTAAACTAAAAAGACAAATAAAAAAACCATGTTACTGCTAATTGCGGCAACATGGCTATTCCAACATGGCTATTCCTTGGAGTTTCAAGGAGGAAATACATAAAAGATATACTAAAATTTCAAAAATAAAAAACCACCAAATATGTATTTGGTGGAGACGGTGGGAATCGAACCCACGTCCAGAAACATCGCCACTTAAGCGTCTACGAGCGTAGTCGATATATTCGCAAGTTCGCTACAGCTTCTGCCTATCGACGGGCGTCCGTGCAGCTAGTCTGATTTGTCTCTTCCTTTGTCCTCAGACGGTGGACTCCGGCGTAGCCTACTAAGAGTGAGTCCCTTACCCTACCACATAGGCGATGGAGGGAGGAACAGCTAAAGTGCTATTACGCAGCTAAAGCTAAGTTATTGTTAGTTTTGCCAGTTATTATTGGCTTTGGCGTTTTATCGTAGACGACCCCTACGGCTCGCAACCCAAGCTCGAACTATCCCTGTCGAATCCGTAACGTCCCCATGATAGAAAGGGAAGAACGGGAAAGAATAAGTTCAGCGTGTAAGTCACTTATTCAATTGTTCTTGCAGCCGCGTGATTACCTCGCGACATCTATTAGTATAACAAATTCTGTGGAATTTGCAAATACCAGATTCCGGAAACCTGTACGATCACATTCCTTTTTGACGCTGGGCAAGTTCCCGCTGGATGGAACGGTTGGCTTCTTTGCGCTTTAGGTCTTCACGTTTATCATACTTTTTCTTTCCTCGTGCAAGGCCGATCAGAAGCTTGGCTACACCATTTTTGATGTACAGCTTTAATGGGACGATTGAATATCCTGCTTCCTTGGAATCACCGATCAATTTATTGATCTGCTTTTTATGAAGCAGCAGCTTACGTGTTCTGAGAGGTTCATGATTGAATCGGTTTCCCTGTTCATAAGGACTGATATGCATATTGTGAATGAAGATTTCCCCATTTTGTACACGTGCGAAAGAATCCTTCAGATTCACGCGGCCACCCCGGATCGATTTAATTTCCGTTCCCTGCAGCACAAGACCCGCTTCATAGGTTTCTTCTACGGCATAATCATGTCGCGCTTTTTTATTTTGGGCAATAAGCTTGCCTTCTCCCTTTGGCATAAGAATCCCCCTAGTCATTTCCGTTGTTTTACTCATTATTATCTCATATTTTCGTGAGAAATTGTATTCTTACACATGAAAAAGAAAAGGAGCAAAGGATTTCCCAATGCTCCTGACCTGTTATTTCTTCTTTTTACGTTTGCTTCTAGGTGCATTTTCAAAGTGTTTCTTATTCGTCTTTTTCTTCTTGTTGTTTTTCAGTGGGCGTGTAGACCATTCTCCGTCGTTTTTACGGGAAGAGGATCGATTCGATTTCCCACGGTCCGATTTTCCTTTATCCGATCGGACTGAGCGGACTCGGTCTTCACGCTCTTTGCGATTGTTTTTCATTCCAACGATTTCGAAGTCGATGGCTCGTTCGTCTTTATTGACACTGACGACACGGACCGTGATTTCATCACCGATCCTGAACACGTTGGCGGTACGTTCGCCGATCATGGCAAGGTGACGCTCATCAAAACGGTAGTAATCGTCCGTCATATAACTCACGTGGACAAGACCTTCAATGGTATTAGGCAATTCGACAAACAGTCCGAAATTCGTGACGGAACTGATGATTCCGTCGTATTCCTCTCCTACCTTGTCTTCCATATATTCTGCTTTTTTTCAGCTCATCGGTTTCACGTTCCGCATCCACTGCTCGGCGCTCACGACTGGATGTATGCTCAGCGATGTGACCCATTTGGGCACCCCACTTTTCACGGGTAGCCTGATCAAGCTTCCCTTCGATGAGGTAGGTTCTGATCAAACGGTGTACGATCAAGTCAGGATAACGACGGATCGGAGAGGTGAAATGAGTATAGAATTCCGTTGCGAGCCCGAAGTGACCCAGGCTTTCAGGATCGTATTTCGCCTGCTGCATGGAACGGAGCATCATCGTCGAGACAACCATTTCTTCCGGTTCCCCCTGTACGTCTTCGATTATCTCTTGAAGGGCACGGGGGTGGATGCTGTTTGGCAGTTCCCTTGACGATTAGTCCAAAGTTCGTGATGAACTCGAAGAAGCGCTGAAGCTTATCTTCTTTCGGATCTTCATGGATACGATAGATGAACGGTACATCCATCCAGTGGAAATGCTCAGCCACGGTTTCGTTTGCCACCAGCATGAACTCTTCGATCAGCTTTTCGGCAACGGAACGTTCACGAAGGACCACCTCCGTCGGTTCTCCCTCATCATCAACCAGCACTTTCGCTTCTTTGAAATCAAAGTCGATGGCTCCGCGCTTCATACGCTTCGTACGAAGTACCTGAGCCAGCTCTTCCATTTCCTCGAACATCGGAACCAACGGCTCATATTTCTTTCGGAGTTCTTCATCTTTATCGACAAGGATCTTGTTCACATCGGAATAGGTCATTCGTTCTGTTGTCTTAATGACACTTTGGAAGATCTCGTGCTTTACCACATCGCCATCAGGTGAAATTTCCATATCACATGATAACGTCAAACGATCCACTTTAGGATTAAGGGAACAGATCCCGTTTGACAAGCGATGGGGAATCATGGGGATGACCCGGTCGACTAAGTATACAGATGTACCCCTGTCAAAAGCTTCTTCATCAATGGGGGAGCTTTCTTTCACGTAATACGTAACGTCTGCAATATGTACCCCCAGCTTGTAGTGACCATTGTCGAGCTTCGTGACTGTCACGGCATCATCCAGGTCCTTGGCGTCAGCGCCGTCAATGGTGACGATGGTCTGATCACGCAGGTCTTTTCGGTTAGGAATTTCCGATTCGTCGATTTCACTTGGCACATTATTCGCCTGATCCATGACCTCTTCAGGAAATTCAATATCGATCCCGTGCTTATGGATAATAGAGAGAATATCGACACCCGGATCATTTTTATGTCCAAGGATCTCAATGACTTCTCCCTCGGCACTCTTTCGCCCTTCTGGGTAGGACGTCAATTTCACAACCACCTTGTGTCCTTCTGTCGCCCCCATTTGAGCGGATTTCGGGATGAAGATATCGCTGGCAAACTTCTTATCATCAGGAATGACAAAGCCGAAATGCTTGCTTTCCGTGAACGTCCCGACGATTTGGTCCACACCTCGCTCCACGATCCTGACAACGGTTCCTTCTCTCCGTGAACCTGAAGAGGAAGTGGAAACCCTTACTAATACAATATCTCCGTGCATAGCGTTATTCGTTTCATTAGGAGGGATGAAGATATCGTCCATTCCTGCTTCTTCAGGTATCACAAACGCAAATCCTTTTGCATGAGCGGATACTTTCCCTCTTACCAAGTTCATTTTTTCAGGCAGGCCGTAGCGATTGCTTCTTGTGCGTACAACCAATCCTTTCTCTTCCATCACGACAAGGGCCTTTACGAATTCCTTGAAATTCGTGGATCCTTCAATTCCGAATGCTTCCTCAAGCTCCTGTACCGTCAATGGCTTGTATGCTTCTTCCTTCATGTAGGAAAGGAGCTTATCCACATGCTCTTTAATCTTTTCGTCCATGACAATCCCTCCTGATCATCGAATTCATCAAACCGTCCAGTCCAATTTCTCAAGGAAATCGTAGACGTCTTCATGAAGCTGTTCTTTTTCTTTATCCAGTGTAATGACATGACCGGACTCTTCATACCACTTAATGTCCTTCTCATGGGACTCCACATTGTCATAAATGATATTGGCGGAATCTGTATTGATCATATGGTCATGTCTTGCCTGTACCACAAACGTCGGCGAATAGATCATATCCACGTTTTGGCGGATGTCTGCAATCAATTCCTGCAGAGCCTTCAACGTATTCATCGGCGTTTTCTTGAACTCTTCTATTTCCTTTTCAATTTGATCTTCCGGTTTTCCTTCAAATTTCTTAAATTCACGGGCGTATTCCACTACCCCCTTATACATCACTTCTTCACTTTTTATATACATAGGCGCACACATAGGGACAATACCCTTTACAGGTACAGTGTAACCTAATTTAAGAGAAAATACCCCTCCGAGCGACAGTCCTGCAACCGCAATCTCTTCATACCCTTTGCTCTTTAAATGCTCATATCCGTCCATGACGTCCTTCCACCAATCTTCAGGACCTGTGTGGACCAATTCTTCAGGCGGGACACCGTGACCCTTGTAGTGAGGGGCGTGGGATGAATAGCCCTTCTTTTCCAGGTAACGACCTAGCATTCTAACGTCAGCAGAATTCCCGGTGAATCCATGAAGCAATAGAACCGCACGGGGACCTGCTTCAAATGTAAATGGTTTCGGTAATACAGTCTTCATCTCTCATGACTCCTTTTATCTCAATTCATTCTAAAACCGTGTATATAGGACCCGATTGATGGTGTATGTAATCAAATATACAGTGTTGGTGTATTAAACAAACGTTTGATTAATAACTGGAAACCTTGATAATACTGGCTCCATCCTATTAAACGATCGTTTAGTCCACTCTTCTTCTCTATTTTTAGCAAACATTGGTCAGACAATCCAATATTTCGCTTGAAAAGCCGTCTCGTTTTATTTCAACGCTTTTGGGTGAATGTACAGCTACTAAAACGAGGGCTGGTTCATTTCCGCTTCGGGGAATCGGTTTTGAGCTGAACCTCCTCGGTCGTTGCTCTAAAGATCTTATCAATCTAACGAGAATAATCTGATTTAAATAAAAAAACCTGACCTTAATGATCAGGTTTTCATCCGTATTAGATAGCTACGATGGCAATGGTTAGTACAAAGAAGAGTACTGATAGTACGATGGTGATTCTGTGAAGTACTAAGTCAATTCCACGTGCTTTTTGTTTCCCGAAAAGTTGTTCTGCACCACCAGAGATGGCCCCTGAAAGTCCAGCACTTTTACCTGATTGAAGTAATACAATGGCAATAAGTGCGATTGATACGATGATAAGTAAAGTGACGAGTATTGTGTGCATGAGTCCCACCTCCTGATACGAACATAACATTACTTCTAGTTTACCATAGGAAAGATGGAGGGGACAAGGTAATATTGTTTGAATTGTGGAAAGAGTTGGTTGATAAGTGCTTGTTCGGCTGGAGTGACAGAGAATCCAGTGACTATTGGAAAAAAAGCAGCCCCGTCTGTTGACGGAGCTGCTTTTTCAACTACTGAATCAGCGGTTTACGTTATAGAATGTTTTCGCTCCAAGATATTGAGCTGTATGAGCCAATTGATCTTCGATGCGAAGAAGTTGATTGTATTTCGCTACGCGGTCTGTACGTGATGGCGCACCCGTTTTGATTTGACCAGCGTTTGTTGCAACAGCGATGTCAGCGATTGTGCTGTCTTCTGTTTCACCTGAACGGTGAGAGATGACTGCCGTGTAGCCTGCGCGTTTCGCCATTTCGATTGCGTCGAAAGTTTCAGTCAGTGTACCGATTTGGTTTACTTTGATCAGGATGGAGTTACCGATTCCCTGCTCGATACCTTGAGAAAGTTTCGTCGTGTTTGTAACGAATAAGTCGTCCCCTACTAACTGAACTTTCTTACCGATGCGGTCCGTTAGAAGCTTGAAGCCGTCCCAGTCGTTTTCGTCAAGACCGTCTTCGATGGAGATGATTGGATATTTGTTACACATCTCTTCATACCAGTCAACCATTTCAGCAGAAGAGCGAACGACGCCTTCGCCAGAAAGATGGTATTTACCGTCTTCTTTGTTGTAGATTTCAGAAGCGGCTACGTCCATTGCAAGAAGGACTTCTTCTCCTGGCTTGTAACCCGCTTTTTCGATTGCTTCAATGATAGTAGAAAGTGCTTCTTCATTAGACTTAAGGTTTGGAGCGAATCCACCTTCGTCACCTACTGCCGTGTTATACCCTTTATCTTTCAGTACTGATTTCAGGCTGTGGAAGATTTCTGTACCCATGCGCAGACCCTCTTTAAAAGTAGAAGCTCCTACAGGCATGATCATAAATTCTTGGATGTCCACGTTGTTATCAGCGTGCTCTCCACCGTTAACGATGTTCATCATTGGTACTGGAACCTGCTTTGAGTTGAATCCTCCAAGGTATTGGTATAACTCCACTCCGAAGAAGTCAGCTGCGGCACGAGCGACTGCCATGGAAACACCCAGGATAGCATTGGCACCTAATTTACCTTTGTTTTCTGTTCCGTCAAGAGCGATCATGGCCTGGTCGATTGCTACTTGCTCTGTTACGTCATATCCGATCAATTCTTCAGCGATTTCGTTGTTTACGTTATCGACTGCTTTTTGTACCCCTTTACCAAGGTAGCGGCCTTTTTCGCCGTCACGAAGTTCAACTGCTTCGTACTCACCAGTTGATGCTCCAGATGGAACAAGCGCGCGTCCGAAAGCACCTGATTGGGTGTAAACTTCTACTTCAATGGTTGGGTTACCGCGTGAATCCAATACTTCACGAGCGTATACGTCTGTAATAAATGGCATTTAGAATCTCTCCTTATTTTTTAATTAATGATTGTCCAGTCATTTCAACTGGTTGATTTACATTTAATAATTCCAACATCGTCGGAGCAAGGTCTCCCAGAATTCCTCCGTCACGAAGTTCGATTCCTTCTTTCGTTACGATGACAGGGACCGGGTTCGTCGTGTGAGCCGTCATCGGCTTGCCTTCTTCAGTCAGCACTTCATCTGCGTTTCCATGGTCTGCCGTGATGATGGCCGTGCCACCTTTTTCAGTGATGAGGTCGACGATCTTCCCAAGACATTCATCCACTGTTTCAACCGCTTTGATCGTTGGCTCAAGCATACCCGAGTGACCAACCATATCAGGGTTGGCAAAGTTCAGGATGATGGCATCCTGACGATCTTCACGAATCTCTTCAAGAAGGGCATCCGTCACTTCATACGCACTCATTTCAGGCTTTAAGTCATACGTTGCCACTTTAGGAGAATCGATCAGGATCCGTTTCTCACCAGGGAATTCATCTTCACGGCCGCCACTCATAAAGAATGTCACGTGTGGATATTTTTCCGTCTCGGCAATACGCAGCTGCTTCAGTCCATTTTGTGAAAGGACTTCACCAAGTGTGTTATCAAGGTTGGTTGGCTTGAATGCCACAAATCCGTCCACCGTTTCACTAAACCGCGTCAAGCAGACAAAGTGAAGGTCTTTCGGGGATTTGTCTCCACGATCGAATGAACGGAAGTCTGCATTGGCAAATGTATTGGAGATTTGAATCGCACGATCTGGACGGAAATTGTAGAAGATTACAGCATCCTCGTCTTTGATCGTTGCAACCGGCTCTCCGTTTTCTTTCGTCATGACAGATGGAATGACGAATTCATCGTAGATTCCATTTTCGTATGAATCTTTCACAAGCTCCATTGGATCATGGTAGCTTGGGCCTTCACCGTAAACCATGGCTCGATAGGATTTCTCCACACGTTCCCAGCGCTTGTCGCGGTCCATGGAATAGTAACGACCAGAAATCGTGGCGAATTGACCGACACCGATTTCTTTCATTTTGGCTTCTGCCTCTTCAATGTACTTCTTCGCCGTTTGAGGGCCGACGTCTCGACCGTCAAGGAAGGCGTGGACATACACATCTTTGATTCCTTCTTTAGCCGCTAAACCAAGAAGGGCATAAAGATGCTCGATATGGCTGTGCACTCCGCCATCGGATAGGAGTCCGAAGATATGAAGATTCGTTCCTTTTTCCTTTGCGTGATTGATGGCATCAAGGAAAGTGGTATTCTGTTCGAATTCCCCTTCACGGATCGCCAGGTTCACGCGGGTCAAACTTTGGTACACGATTCGTCCTGCACCGATATTCAAATGGCCGACTTCTGAATTCCCCATTTGTCCTTCAGGAAGTCCTACTGCTTCGCCACTTGCAGTCAGCTGATTATGAGGGTACTGATTCCACAGACGGTCAAAATTCGGTTTGTTCGCCTGGGCTACAGCGTTTCCTTCTGTTGTGTTACGGCAAGCAAAACCATCTAAGATGATTAACGCCACTGGTGATTTACTCATGTGTGCTTGCCCCTTCTAAAAGCTGCAGGAAGCTTTGTGCTTCAAGACTTGCTCCACCTACAAGGGCACCATCGATATCTGATTGAGCCATATATTCTTTAATATTAGCCGGTTTTACACTTCCGCCGTATTGAATTCTCACTGCGTCTGCCGCTTCTTGAGAAAATTCTCCTGCAACGACTTGACGGATATGAGCACATACTTCGTTCGCATCTTCAGCTGTAGACGATTTACCCGTTCCGATGGCCCAGATTGGTTCATATGCAATGACGGTATGCTTCACTTGATCTGCTGAAAGACCTGCAAGTGCTTTTTTCACCTGATCCCCTACAAGGGCTTTTGTTTCGTTATTCTCGCGCTGTTCGAGGGTCTCACCTACACACACGATCGGCGTTAAGCCATGTTTGAAAGCAGCAAGAGTCTTTTGATTCACTGACTCGTCCGTTTCATTGAACATTTCACGGCGTTCTGAGTGGCCAAGGATGACATATTGCACTCCCAGGTCAGCAAGGGCTACAGGACTTACCTCTCCCGTGAACGCTCCATTTTCTTCAAAGTGCATGTTTTGAGCACCGACTGCCACCTTTGAATCCTTCGTTAAACTTACTAAGCTTTCTAGAAATAGGGCTGGAGAACAAATAACTGAATCAACCACTTCTTGATCAGGAACTAACCCTTGTACTTCTTCAGTAAAAGATCTTGCTTCCGATAACGTTTTATTCATCTTCCAGTTACCCGCAATAATCGGTTTACGCATTGTACTCATCCTTTCTGGTTTATAATCGTTTCCTTAAGTGTTGGTCTTTGGGAATGCGATTATTTATCGTTAAGAGCTACGACTCCAGGAAGTTCTTTTCCTTCCATGAATTCAAGAGAAGCTCCACCACCTGTAGAAATATGACTCATCTTATCAGCATAACCGAATTTCTCAACGGCTGCTGCAGAGTCACCGCCACCGATAACAGAATATGTATCTGCTGCATCGGCTAACGCCTCTGCCACGGCTTTCGTTCCATTTGCAAATGTTTCTAATTCGAATACACCCATAGGTCCGTTCCAAATCACAAGCTTGGAGCTTTTAATCGTGTCTTGGAATAACGCTCTAGTCTTAGGACCGATATCAAGTGCTTCCCAATCAGAAGGAATCGAATCGATGTCCACTTCCTTCGTATTTGCATCATTTGAGAAGTCATCAGCAACGACTACATCAACAGGCATAAGGAATTTAACGCCTTTTTCATCTGCTTTCTTCATGAATTGCTTCGCTAAATCGATCTTGTCTTCCTCAAGAAGGGATTTCCCGACTTCATGGCCTTGGGCTTTCACGAATGTGTAAGCAAGTCCGCCACCGATGATGAGGTTGTCCACTTTATCTAAGAGGTTGTCAATGACACCGATTTTATCTTTTACCTTCGCTCCACCGACGATGGCTGTGAATGGGCGTTCCGGATTGGAAAGGGCTTTTCCTAATACTTCAAGCTCCTTTTCCATCAGAAGGCCGGCTACAGCAGGAAGATGCTTCGCAATTCCTTCAGTTGAAGCATGTGCACGGTGGGCAGCACCGAATGCATCATTGACATAAAGATCCGCAAGGGTTGCAAATTCTTTTGCAAGCTCAGGATCATTTTTCGTTTCGCCAGGGTAGAAGCGAACATTTTCCAATACAAGAACGTCCCCTTCAGTCATGTCGCTGATCTTGGATTGAACAGCTTCACCATGCGCTTCATCCGCTTTGGCTACATGTTTCCCAAGAAGTTCTGAAAGTCTTTCCGCTACCGGCGTCAGACGCAGTTCTTCCACTACTTCACCTTTAGGACGGCCTAAGTGACTTGCCAAAATGACCTTCGCTCCGCCATCCACCAAGTACTTGATCGTAGGCAGTGCAGCCTGGATACGGGTTTCATCTGTGATCTTGCCTTCAGACATTGGTACGTTGAAGTCTACACGGCAAAATACGCGTTTCCCTCTTACATCGACATCTTTGATCGACTTTTTGTTCATCGTAAAGGCCTCCTTCATTTCTCAATTTCTTCATGTTTTTCAAATAAATAGAAACAACAATAAGAAAGGGGAGAGGGGAATCTTCCCCGCTCCCCTTCAACACATCTTCATTATAGATGGTGGGACAAAATTTATCCATCAATCACCATGCTAATGATGTCAATTTACAAAACTTTAAGGATTAAAGTCCTTTAGAAGCGATATAACCAGCCAAGTCTACTACACGGTTAGAGTATCCGCTCTCGTTATCATACCAAGAGATTACTTTTACCATGTTGTCTTCTAGAACCATAGTAGAAAGTGCATCGATTGTAGAAGAAGCAGGGCTACCGTTGTAATCAGTTGATACTAAAGGCTCTTCGCTGTAAGCAAGGATTCCTTTAAGATCGCCTTCAGCAGCTTCTTTAAGCGCCGCATTTACATCTTCAGCCGTTACGTTTTTGTCAAGTTCAGCAACTAAGTCTACTAGAGAAACGTTTGGAGTTGGAACACGAACCGCTCCACCGTTCAGTTTCCCTTTAAGCTCAGGAAGAACTAGAGATACAGCTTTCGCAGCACCTGTAGTTGTTGGGATCATGTTCTCAGCAGCTGCACGGGCACGACGGTAATCTTTATGTGGTAAGTCTAAGATTTGTTGGTCGTTTGTGTAAGAGTGGATTGTTGTCATCATTCCACGCTTGATTCCGAATTTATCGTTAAGTACTTTCGCGAATGGCGCTAAGCAGTTCGTTGTACAAGATGCGTTAGAGATAACGTCGTGGCTAGCCGCGTCGTATTTATCTTCGTTAACACCCATAACCACTGTGATATCTTCATCAGATGCAGGAGCAGAGATGATTACTTTCTTCGCACCAGCTTCGATGTGTTTTGCAGCGTCAGCACGCTTTGTGAAACGCCCAGTAGATTCAACCACGATATCTACACCAAGATCTCCCCAACCAAGTTGAGCAGGATCGCGCTCAGCAAGTACCTTAACTTTCTTGCCGCCAACTACAAGGTAGTCACCGTCAACAGTTACTTTCTCTTGAAGAGTTCCGTGAACTGTATCATATTGTAAAAGGTGAGCAAGCATGTTTGCATCAGTTAAGTCATTAACTGCTACTACCTCTACGTCGTTATTTTTAAGTGCCGCACGGAATACATTACGTCCGATACGTCCAAATCCGTTAATACCAATTTTTGTTGCCATGAATAATTTCCTCCTTTAGATGGTTAAGGATGATTTTTTTATATTTCAAAAGGGCTTACCCTTTTAAAAGCTCTCTCGCGGCTCCCTCATCCGTTATGAGAACGGTGGCTGGTGGAGCACTCTTCATATACGCCCGGATCGCTTTCGCCTTCGAGCTACCGCCAGCGACGGCAATGACATGTTCGATATGACTTAAATCCTCTAATTGCAGGCCGATCGTTGGCACCTTATGTACCACTTCACCCGCTTCGTTAAAATAATACCCGAATGCTTCCCCAACTGCATGGCCGCCTGTGATCTTCTCAAAGTCCTCATCACTGGTCTTCCGCCTTTCGGCCATTGTGATAGCATCCCCAATTCCATGGAGAACCATGTTGGCAGATTTGATCAGATTCAGAACTTCTTTAATCATCGGTTCTTTCAAGAAGGACTTATACACCTCTTTACTAACCTGATCCGGCACATATAAAACACGATGTCGTGTCCCAGTATGCTCAGCCATCTTGGCACATATGGTGTTTGCCTGGTTTTTAACGTCTTCTCCTATTCCACCCCGTGCAGGAACAAACAGGGTATCGTCAGAGAAATCAGGTAGCCTTTCTGCCACGGCTGCCATCGTCGAACCTCCAGTAACAGCGATGATAGTATTCCCCTTAAGCCGGCGTTTCATACTGGAAGCTGATGCACGCCCTAATTCTTCTTTTACCCAAGGAGACTCATCACTATTCCCCGGAACGATTACAATTTCATGAAGATTAAGTAAAGATTTTAATTCTTGCTCCATTGCGTTGATTCCTGAAATCTCCCTCATCATGCTTTCAAGCCTCTCTAAAAGCTGGATACCTTCCTCTGTCATGATCATTCCCGAGGTTTTAATATCTATGAGATCCTGATTGTTCAGAAATTCCACTTCACTTCTGAGAACGCGTTCCGTCAGACCCATATTCTGGGCCAGACTCCTGCGTCCCACAGGCTGCATGAACCGGATGGAACGAAGAATTTGATGCCTTTTTTGCATAACTTCAAGCAGGTCAGGTAATAATCGCTTTTGTATGTCTATTAAAGATTCCATGTTAAAAGCTCCTTCAAATGAAGTCCGTGGGTATGATGGACTAAAAAAGTCCCACATAGACATATTATGTCCCACTACCTTCAAAAAAAATTCATCCCTGCTTTCAAATTCAATTCTAGCAGGGTATGAAAAGTAATTCAACTAGAAACCATCAGGTTTTTTCATGTAAACGCTTGCTGAGCGTAAAATAATCAATCTGCCCATACTGAATGATGTCTCCAGACACTTCTACGACAGGAATCATCAGTCCAAAGCGCTCTGTCAGATCGTCACTTCCATCGATGTCGATTTCGTTTATACGAAAGCCCATCTCATCCTGAAGGAGTTTTAACGTAATCTTTGCGTCTTCACATAGACCGCATTGTGTTCGTGTATAGAAATTGACAGGGTTCATGTTGTTGCCTCGCTTTGTTTAGTTGTAGGTAGCGTGTTTGTTTGGATTGGGGTGGGTGTAGTTGGGTGTACCTGGTACAAAACCTTCATTCTGTACCTGGTTCATTAGTGTGGAATTGTACCTGGTACAACCACTCAACCAAGCTTCTATTCATACCTCTTCCTCATCGTTGACGATGCAATCCCCAACTGATCGCGGTATTTCGCAATGGTCCTTCTTGATACATCATACCCCTTATCCAATAGTAGATTAACAATTTTCTGGTCTGATAGGGGTTTCTTTTTGTCTTCTTCTTCAATCAGCTTCTGCAGCTCGCTCTTCACCGTTGTGGCTGAAGCAATCTCTGAATCTTCCAGCTTCACCGATTTAACTGCGGACGAGAAGAAATACTTCAACTCAAATATTCCATATGGGGTCTGCATATATTTCCCCTTGACGGCGCGGCTGATGGTGGATTCATGAACATCGATTTCATCGGCCACCTGCTTTAAGGTAAGTGGCTGGATGGCAGAAGGCCCATTTAAAAAGAAGGCTTTCTGCTTTTCAGCTAGCATCCTGCCCACTTTCAGGATTGTTTGTTTCCGCTGCCGTAAGCTTTGCAGTAACCACTGGAAGTCCTGCTCCTTTTCCTGTAGATAAGAACGGACTTCTTGATCTGGATGGAATTGGAGTAATTCTTTGTATTCTTCATTATAGGTGACGTTTATCGTCGTCCCGTCATTCAGTGAGACGGTAACCGTATGATCACCCTGGACCTTTACCACAAGCTCGGGGATGATGTATTCAGATATATGATGAACATACTTAGCTCCCGGTCGCGGATTACATTGCTGAATATAATCAGCAGCCTGCTGGATATCTTTCATCTCAACACACAGTTCCTTTGCGATCTTTTTCCACTTCTTATCGGCAAACGCTTGGAAATAATTGTCGACAATCGCAGGAACAAGGGGGGGAACGTTTGCCTTTCGCTGCAGTTGGAGAGAGATGCATTCCTGCAATGACCTGGCCCCAATCCCAGCAGGTTCCATTTGTTGCAGGATCAATATATAGTTTTCCAGTCGATCGCTTTCAATCCCGTGTTTTCCGGTAAAAGAATCTTCGTCGATTCTTAAGTAACCATTATCATCCAAACTGTATATCAACTCTTCCATGATCTTCTTGTCTAATAAAGTAAGCGATTTCAAATTTAATTGAACAGTTAGAGCATCTGATATGGATCCCTTCGGCACAGATACATATTCATACCAATCCACAGTATGTTCCGTATTACTGCCGGCGGGCCGTTTAGACGTAAGAGGTTCTCTTTGATGAAGGGGGGTCTTGCTTTGGTGATTCCAGTTGAATAAGGGGATTGTCTAATTGCTTTGCTTCTAAGTAAGCATTCAATTCCATCGAAGAATATTGGAGGATGGTGATGGCTTGTGAGAGCTGTTGCGTCATCTGTAGTTTTAATTGTTGATTTTGAAATAATCCTGCTTTCAAATTCATGATTCGTAACCTCCCATTCCTTTATTCTACAATAAAATCGGTGGTTCGTTAATGGGAATTTACTGGGTTACATATGTAAGCAAGGAAAACGCCAATGCTCATTCCATATACAGGATCCGGCGAGAATAAACTTCTCATGTATTGTCATAGATTAGGAATGTAATTCGGGGGAAGTATATCTGCCTTCTATATCGAAGTATGGTTATACCTGGTACATCCGAACTGCTGGACGTTCCTGAATAGAGAACACTCCTAATCATCTAAGATTTGTTTCATAAACTTTTCTCGATTTTCTAAATAATACTTTGTAATTTGATAGTGGTCTGTTTCTTCATACTGCACCTCACGAATGGTGCCGTTATCAAAGCTAAGGATGGTTGAGTTTGGAAAGCCCAACAGAATGGGGGAATGGGTTGCGATAATAAACTGACAATCACCAGACAACGTCAAATCGTGTATGATCTTTAAAAATGAGAGCTGCCGTTGAGGAGATAATGCTGCCTCTGGTTCATCTAATAAATAGATGGCTCTTCCCTTAAATCGGTTTGTAAAGAGAGAGAAAAAGGACTCTCCATGAGATTGGTGGTGTAAGGAACGCCCTCCATAAGCTTCCTGAGCTCCCACCTCATCAATATGGGAAGCGAAGTTGTAAAAGGACTCAGCCCGAAGAAAGAAACCTTTAGAGACTTTAGGCATCCATGAAAGCCTGATATAATCTCCAAGCGCTGATTCAGACGAATTCAGATCATACGTGTTATTTCGACCTCCCCCCGCCGTGTTAAATTCGCATTTATCAGCAATTGCTTCTAAGAGTGTAGATTTTCCTGAACCATTCTCTCCCACGAAAAATGTCACTCTGCTTGTTAAATCGATTTGATGGAGATTTCTGATTGCGGGAATGGAAAAAGGATAGACAGTAGTAGATTCTATATTCTCACGTAACAGTGTGATTCTTTTTAAAAACATATTTTTCACCTACAATAGATCTTCGTTTTTGAGTTCATTATCATCATACCCTGAATTGACCTGCACGTCTGCTATTTAGATTCGCTTATTGAGACTAGCAGCTACTGGTATCGGGCTATCTTTTCATCCGATTCACCCTTGTGGTAAGTACTTGTTCTGGTCAGGGGATATTACCAATTACTTGGTGATTAAGATACAGAATCTTTAACGTTGAAGTAGACGGGCGAGATCATTATTCGAACGAAGGAGTTTCCTTCAATCCTGTTCTTATCTGGGCTTTCATATCAGAGTATTTTTCAATGAGGTGAAAGGGAATGGCGAAATCAAAGAATCGAATTATTGGGTTCGATCTATCCCGTGCCTTAGCCATACTGGGCATGGTTATGGTCAATTATAAAATATCTATGAATGCAGAAGGGAATGGTCCAGAATGGCTTGTATTTTCAAGCAGTTTGCTTGAAGGCAGAGCATCTGCCATTTTCGTTATCCTTGCGGGAATTGGCATATCATTGATGACGAAAAAAGCATGTCTACATCCTGCTTTCTCTAAAGACTATCGAAGGATGATTTGGAGGCGGTCAGGATTCATATTCGTTCTGGGCATGTGCCTATTCCTCATGGAATGGAGCGCAGACATTCTGCATTATTATGCCTTTTATATGTTCATTGCTTCGTTCTTTATCGTCGTTTCCTCGAGGAAGCTGTTATTGGCAGCTCTTGTTACAGTCCTTACTTCGCAAGCCTTTCTCCTCCTACTGAACTATGAGTATGGATGGGATACATCGTTTCAACATTATGAAAAATTTTGGACAGTGAATGGATTTATAAGCAACCTGTTCTTTAACGGATATCACCCCATTTTCCCATGGGTAGCATTCGTATTCATAGGTATGTGGTTAGGTAGATTCGATTTCCGATGCAAAAAATTCCGAAACAACCTGCTGATCGGATCAATCATCACCTTTTTGTTAGTGGAAGCGGCGTCCTTCACACTGATCAAACTTTCAACTCCATTGGCAGGGCTTGAAGTCGCGTCCTATTTATTCGGCACCAAACCTATGCCCCCAACAATGTTTTACATGATTTCCAGCACCAGTACTGCCATCATCGCTATCCTTATATGTATCCACTTATCTGAAAGATTCCAAGAAAGTTCCATAGTCCAGGCACTTGTTTACACAGGCCAGGTTGCCCTTACACTCTATGTGGGACATTTTCTTGTTTTGGTTGTCTTTTCTATGTTTGGAGGTTTAGTGGATAACACCCTCCCATTTGCGTTAACGGTGGCTGTCCTCTTCTTTCTTGTCTCTACCATCCTATCAACATATTGGAGAAAAGCATTCGATAGAGGACCGATTGAGTTTTTGATGCGTAAAGTAAGCGATAAGGAAGTTTAATTGACTATTTGACAAATAAAACATCTTCTTTAACGTTTATAGTGGCCCATAACCATCCTTGAACCGTTTGTGGGTTGGTTGTCCCTCTCTCTACGAAAAAATTGAAAACCACAAAACAAATCCAACAAAAAAAGACCTCATGCCTGCTGATCAACTCAACAAACACAAGGTCTTGGGTACGCCCTCGGAGGGAATCGAACCCCCATTTTAAGAACCGGAATCTTACGTGCTATCCGTTGCACCACGAGGGCAGGTAATAAATAACCGTCACGAATATATATTATAAGGCAGATATTGCTTGTTTGCAATAGATATTATAGATTATGTCTTTCTATCTAGTGTAATGGGCATTCTGTGAAAAAAGAAAGGTTTTACCTCATCACTCATCATACAGGCTACAATAGGCACACAGAGTAGATGGGAGCGGAATGCACTTGCCTGTGGGGGATAGAGGTAATGACGGGCTCCCACAGGGAGAACCCCCGAAGGATCGGCTTCCTCCTGGCAGATAAGCAAGTGCCTGCAGCAAAAAGGAATGGTCTGTCATTCATTCTAAGCTGGATTCAGGTTTTTACCCGTAACAGAAAAGTTGTTCCCTTCTATTCACCAACTTAAATATCAACAAACTCACCAAAAGACCTCTGTTTAAAAAAGGAATGAATGGGTATCATGTAGAAAGGATTTATTTAAAGGTTAATATAGGAAGCGTTTAGTTTGACCTTTATTGACCATGGGTGTATGATTACAGTACAAAGTGAATATGTAATGATAAAAAAATAAAAAGGATTTTTAAGGAGGAACGAGGATGAATTTAATTCCTACAGTAATTGAACAAACAAACCGCGGTGAACGTGCGTATGACATTTATTCACGTTTATTGAAAGACCGTGTGATTATGCTTGGAAGCGGCATTGATGACAATGTAGCAAACTCCATTGTAGCACAACTTCTTTTCCTTGAATCTGAAAACCCGGAAAAAGATATCTCCATCTATATCAACTCTCCTGGCGGAAGCATCACGGCGGGAATGGCGATTTACGATACGATCCAGTACATCAAGCCTGATGTTCAAACCATCTGTATCGGTATGGCTGCTTCAATGGGTGCGTTCCTTCTTGCAGCAGGTGCAAAAGGGAAGCGACTTGCCCTTCCTAACGCTGAAGTGATGATTCACCAGCCGCTTGGTGGAGCACAGGGACAGGCAACGGAAATTGAAATCGCTGCGAAGCGTATTCTATTCCTTCGTGAAAAACTGAATCAAATCCTGGCTGATCGCACTGGTCAACCACTTGAAGTGATTTCGAAGGATACGGATCGCGATAACTTCATGACAGCCGAGAGAGCTCTTGAATATGGATTAATCGATCGTATCATCACTCGCAACGAAATGAATAATAAGTAAGACGTTGAAAAAGCCTCCCGCAGCAGTCTGCAGGAGGCTTTTTCATTTTAATTATACAATCATTTCATTCTTCAAGAATAAGAGGCTTCCGTCACCGGAAGCCTCTCTCCACACTACTTATCTTCAGTTTTATCTTCCTTTACAGGCACAAGAATTTCACCTTTCATCCCGTTTTTCAACAGGAGATGCAAGATGGTTTTCGATAGTCTGCTCGGATGATAGGGTTTCACCAGATAATCATTGGCTCCAAGAGTAAGCCCCTTTTCTTTCTCATCGAGTGCTGAAGATACAATGATCGGGATATGGGCAAGCGCTTCGTCCGCTTTCATCTTTTCTAATACATCCCATCCCGACATGCTTCCTTCGAGCATAATATCGAGGACGACGGCATCTGGTATTTCCTGCTCCATTCTCAGGAGGGCCTCAGGACCTGACGGAGTGTGCTGTACCTTGAAACCACTATCGGACAGTTCTGCCTTCAGCAAAGATGCCAGATTAATATCGTCTTCTATGACGATGATGTTCATGCCATCCCCACAGTGCTCATCTTCCTTGAAGGTTTCGAGAGTTACCATAGGCAGCCGGACGGTGAACACACTTCCTTTCCCTACTTCTGAAGAGACGCTGATTTCACCGTCATGGGTTTCAATGATCTCTTTTACAATCGTTAAGCCTAAACCGGTACCGCCAATTCTTCTCCGGTCGGAGTTGTCGACGCGGTAGAACTTTGTGAAGAGGTTGGGAATAGCATCCTGTGGGATGCCGAGACCTTCATCCCGGACTTCAATGAAGATGCTTTCCTCCCCCTCCCTGAAGAGGACAGTGATGGTCCCCCCATCAGGAGAATACTTGATGGCATTGCTGATCAGATTGGTGAAAGCCTGTGACAGCTTGTCTTTATCACCGAGAACGATGGTATAATCCGTATCCCTTGCAAGATTGAATGAATGGTTGGGTGCGTTCACTCTTTGGTTATCGATTACTTGTTGAATGATCGGAGTGACATCCTCATACTTTTTCTCGAAGGTTTGACGGCCCGACTCCATTCGCTGGACATCGAGGAAATCGTTGATAAGGGACGTCAATCTTTTGGCTTCTTGATAGATCGTTGTTAAATATTTCTTCGTTCTTTCTGGTTTTAACTCTTTAGTCAGCATCAATTCTGTAAATCCGAGCACACTCGAGAGAGGGGTGCGTAGTTCATGACTGACCGTGCTGACAAATTCCGATTTCATTTGGTCGACCTCGAACTCCTTGGTGATGTCACGGTGAACAAAAATCGTCCCCACCTGTTCATCGCCCCTATAAAGAGATTCTGAGTACACTTGGAATACTTCATGTCCGTTCTTGAGGTGATACGTAAGGAGATGCTTCCCTGTTCTATTCCCTTTCACGACCATTTCCAGGTATTCTTCGACCTCTCCATGATTTTCAACCTGGCTAAGGAATGCTTGTTTCCAGGTATCAAAACGTTCGTCCTGAATATTTGCGTCCTGATTGAGGATCTGTGAATATTTCGTATTCATTAACAAGCTGTTTCCATCAATATCGACAAGCTGGATACCTTCTTGAATATTATTAAGGATGTCCTCCGTGAGGTATCGGTTCTTCTCTGACTCTTCAAACAAATAAATTTTCTGCAAAGATAACGATATCTGTTTAGCCAGACTCTCATATACTTCCTGTTCCTCTTCTGAGTAATCCTCGCCGAATCGGCTCAGCACCATAATTGCCTCGATTTCGTCTTCCATGGAGACGATAGGAATAAACAAGTCGTAGCAATATAGGGTTTCCAGATGGTACCCCTTTTCCGAGTCGGTGAGTTCACGCTTGATGGAGAAAGGTTTCTTTCCGGTAAAGAGCCTTTGATGAAGCCCGTTGAAGAGATAGGTGATGAACTGCTGGCGTACCCAGCTCTGAAATACCGAAAGCGGAATGGGACTTTTCATCGTCCATCAACACAATCATCCCACGTGAAGCATCCATGACATGACACATGCTTTCGACGATGCTGTCTAGGACTTCCTGCTTGTTAAGGGAATTCGAGATGCCATGAATGAATTCGTTCCGATGCTGCAGATGCTTCTCACGGTTCTTCGTCATCATCAGCAGATGTTCAAGCTCCGTTTGTTGAGATTCAAGTTCGTCCTGCTGCGCCACCAACTCTTCATTCTGGGCAAGTAGGTCCTCTTCCTTCTCTTGGATTTTATAAATCATCTTTTCGAAGGCCCTGGACATTTTCCCGATTTCATCTTTACGCTTATTCTCGAAGGACCATTGCTGATAGATTTCCTGATCGGCTATCTGCTCTGCCGCTGAGGCCACCAGATTAAGAGGCTGACCGATTTGTTTCGCAATCATTCTCATGAGCCGCATCAAAACAAGGAGCATGAGGAATACGAACAGGACGAACGCTCCTTGACTGAAGGATTCCTTTCGGTTCACTTCATCATAGGCGTCCCGTTTGTTTTCTTCTATGGAATTGACATACGTGTTCAGCTGTTTCTGAAACGTTTGGAGTGTAGCGGTCCCCCCGTTGGCTGAGGCATTCTTGACTTCCTCCACATTCCCTTTTTCAAAGTCCGCGATGACCCCCGGCACCAACTCCTTGAAATAGACCATGGAGAATTCTTCGGCATCTCTTATGAACAGCTGATCTTCAGGATTTGTAGCTGCCCCTCTTAATTCCGAGATGGCTGCATTCACTTTTTCTTCCTGCTTGGAGATGCTGTCTTTGAATGTCTGCCTGCCGAATGCAAGATAACCCCTTGCATCAAAGAAAGCCTGTTGAAACTCTCTATCCAACTTTTCTGCCACATCTTCTTTTTCATTGAGCTGATCTTTCTGTATTTGATATTGATTGGTAATAGACTGATCATACAGGAATAAACAGGCCGCCCCTATGAAGAACAGAAAGATAAAACTGCTCATCAGCCCAATGAACTGATTTCTTAAGCTGGTTTGAAAGAACTCCCTAAGCCTCTTCATTCAATATGTCCTCAATCTTCTGGACAAGTTCTGCAGGACTGTAAGGCTTGGAAATGAAGTAATCAGCCCCGGACTGCATAACGAGGTCCTTATCCGCTTGCTGGCTCTTGGCCGAGACCATCATGATTTTCACTTCACTCTTTTCAGGTGAGGTCCTGACTTTCTCGATCACTTCCAGACCAGTATAAAGAGGCATCATGTAATCGAGGAGGATGAGGTCATACTCATTTTCCATAATTCGGTTGATGGCTTCCTGTCCATCTGCTGCTTCGTCAAGCTCATGACCTTCATCCTCCAGTGTGTCGACCATCAGCATCCGGAGTACGTCTTCATCTTCCGCAATTAATATTCTCGCCATTTTTTACTCCCCTTCTTTCTCAAAAGCTTCTTTCAATTCGTAGTAGGATTGCTTTAAGCGTTCATGGGTGACCGGCTCATCCCATCCATTCAACGAATAACGGTAAAATTGATCCGCATCGATGGATCCGTCCTTCTTCTGCTTGGGATAAGAGAAGGAGGTTTCCCCGTCCTTTTCATATAAGCCGATTCGAATGGACTCCACCGTCGTCGAACTGGCCAAGCCTTTCTCGGACCAAATATCCCCCATCGCTTCTTTTAAGCTTGGATCCTTCATGTTTAACAGTTGCCACGGAATACGTATTTCATATCGATTTTCCGAGGTACTACCATTTATATCGGTTAAAGAATCAAATTCTGAATCCTGTGGATTCGATGTACCGAACTGAAGGGCACCGGTTTCGTAGGAATCGAACGGGATTTTTTTCTCTTGAACTTCCAAAGATTTGTTCAACGTCAAACGGATGGGGTGATAGACCCCATTGTCCTTCTTATTTGCATATACCTTTTCCTCGATCATGTTCAGGACATGCCCATAATGATAGTGGAATGTATCATAATAACTGTCGATCCACAAACGGGCTTCTTCTGTCCCTTTAATGTGAAGGGCAAAGTCGACTCCTGTGGTCCTAACACCCTTCTCCTCAAGGATACTGGATTGTCCTTGATCCTTGATTGTATCAAATAGAAGATAGGTGTCTTTATCCTCTGAAATCGCATCAGTATCGACCCGCACATATACATACCTTTCATCGCTCGTCACATACATCTTATGCGCTCCTTTTTCAAAGGCAGGCTTGATACTGTTGAAAGTCCAGTCTTCTCCCCTTCCATCCACATGGATCATGGAGGTCTTGCTCTTACCCGGATCAAAACTCAACAACCCGAATTGCTGCTCATTGGTCTGGGCATTGGACCAGAAAGGACGCCTGTCGGGATTATCATAGTCCATCGTGTTCCACGTCCGTTTGAACCACTCATCCTGCCAGGCGAATACGAGTCCGCCTGCCATCTTTTCTTCTACAATATCTTCGAATAATCGACGGTCGATTTCCCCCTGTTCTTTCTCTGAGTGATGACCCTGATCCATTCCGTATACGTTCCTGTGAGTGAGTCCACGGGAGCCCGGGACACCGAATTCAGCCACCAGTAACGGCATGGAGTGTGCTTTCTTCATATCATTCAGGTAGCCGGCATAATTGTTCTTTTCTCCCCGGTGATCAACATAATCGACATACTCCGGTTCGTAATTCAGAAAATCCGGGTAATACGGATAAATATGATAGGACGCAAACAATCCCGGATGGAATAGGTCTGTTCCCTTCATAACATTGGGATCCACTGAAACCATATCTTCTTTATCGAGGGGCTCGCTTGGATGCTCCAACAGGTCGGTTGTGACCCAGTTCGTGAAACTGACGGGTCTTTGCCATTGATACATGTCTGTTTCATAGGAAATTCCTTTGTCCATCATTTCAGTCAACCATATTTCAAAAGGCTGGGCCTGATCCGTTTCCACGTATTTCCCTTTGAAGTCCTCAAGTCCCTTATGTTTTTCATTGGTGGCAAGGACGACTTCAGGATCCCACTCCACTCCGAAAATCCATCCAAGGACGTAAGGGGATATATCATACGTGTAGGAACCGGAAGCATGTCCCTTTCTTTCGGGAATATCTGCATTTCCATGAACAATGTCGATGGTTTTCTTGATTTCCTCTGAAAACTCATCGGTGTTTTCCTTAGCGAATGCATCCTCTGATTCTAAGAAGATCTCTTCATTCACCCACACACCATGGAATAAATACAGAGGATTCTCCGCCATCTGATTGTATTCATAAAAAGCTTCGTAAAAGGCTGGAGGATGGATGGTGTAGATCCGGAGCGAGTTGGCATTCATGGCTCCGATCTCTTTGAACCACCGTAAATATTCCTCTTTTGAAATCGCCGTTTCTCCAGGAAATGTACCAGGCCTCGCAATCCCCATATTCACACCTTTTATAAGAAGGTCTTCCCATTTTCCATCCTTGTTCACCTGGATGTAGTCCTGACCGGCTTTCCCTGGGAACTTCAGAACATCTTCCGTCGTGACCTGAACCAAATCGGACTTGTTGGGTTTTTCATTCTCCCGAATGTCCTCAAGGATCGCCGTCACCATCGGACTATAGGCCTTCCAGTAAAACTGGGACATATTATCAGGGCTTGATGATTCCGTCCATTTCCTCCACGAAGAAAACCCGACTGTTTGATACAGATTGGGTACATCGGGATGATCGGCATAGTCACCAGAAAAATAGTACGTATCGTATTGACGATTCGCTCCATGGATGACCGCCGGGAAGGTGACGGGCAGGTTAAGTGCTTTCAAGGTGTCTTTTCCGCTCTTCGTCAGCGACAATGTATACTTTGCCAGGACCTCATCCGGATTGATCGCTTCGACAATATCAAACCAGTATGAATACGGCACATTGATGGCTTCCCCGAACAAGTCTTCTCCCGGCTTTGTTGTTGAAAAGACCACACCCTTCTCCCCGATGTCATCTTCATCGAGGATCACGAGTTGGTCCTGTTCATCCACAAGGACATAACCCTTTCCAGTGAATTGGTAGGGTGTTTCATACTGCTTCTCGTAATTGTCCCTTACCCATTGAGGTACTTCGCCACTATTCAAGTCAGGGAAATATCTCCCGATCCAGCCCGACCATTCCAGGTTGAAAAGGGAATAGAATTTCTTCCGCGTTTCTGCTTCCGTAGGCTGAGCCATGGAATTGAACTCGGCAATCAATGTTTTCCCATCGTTCATGGCCATGTCTTTTAACGTGTCTATATCCTGATCCGTCAGACCTCCGTAAAGCTTTGATGACCGCTTGCCCGACACATTCTGATTATGGAATTCTTCTTCATACACTCCATATGTATCGGCGATATAGACAGCATCATACCGGTCTGTGGAGGACGGGATATTTCTAATGTCAAAGGTTTGGTCCTTTTTGGGTACGAAACCGATATAATCTTCCTTTAAATCGTAGGGGTCCCCGCTTGTTTGGACATATTTCTGTTGATTTAGAAGCCACATAAGTCCTTTGTGTTCACGATAGGTGGTATCGGGTACCGTTTTATCGATGATGAGCAGATCCAATTTCTGCTCTTTCTTGATCTGCCACAGCCAGAAAGGGGCGGAAACAATCAGGACGATGCTTATGATGAAAAAGAAAAACGAATAGGATTTCAGCTTTGTCATTTTGATACTCCTTTTCTCGCCATTTCTCCCCAGCCCCTTTTTTTACGGATCACGTCGAGTATTCCTTCACAACGCCATAAAACAGTTAACGGACGATACCATAACGTCTCCGTTAGAGAATAGACGAATAGCCTTCCGATATCGGATACTTTCGGAAACTTTCTGACGGACCACTCTTCCAATAGGACGGCAGCCATGGACAAAACCGAACCATATAGAATGGAAAGCAAGAATAATAGAATGGCAAATTCCAGGTAAACCCCGCCAAGAAACAGGGATAGGATGATCGTCATATAGCCCATCAATTCCACTACCGGTCCGAAAAATTCAATGATCAGAAAATATGGCATGGACACCATCCCGATTGAACCGTACTTTGGATTGAACAGGAGACGGCGATGGATCCAAAGGCTTTCAAACAGGCCGCGATGCCACCTGCTCCTTTGCCGACGCAAATATTTCAAGGATTCCGGTGCTTCCGTCCAGCTTACAGGATCAGGAACATAGACGATTTTCTTATCCGCCTTTTGCTCCTTTACATATCTGTGCAGCCTGACAACAAGCTCCATATCTTCCCCAACGGTATGGGAGTATCCACCGGCATCGATGACCCAGCGCTTGGAAAACACGCCGAAGGCACCGGACACAATCAATAGAAGATTGTGGCGGCTCAAGCCGATTCTCCCCATAAGGAACGCCCTTAAATACTCGATCACCTGCATCACCACGAGAGGGGAACGGGAGAGGCCCACTTTCACGATTTCCCCGCTTTCGATCTCACATCCGTTGGCGATTCTGATACTTCCCCCCGGAGGCAATGACCTCTCCATCAGATTCCACGATCGGTTTCATCACTTTCAGGAAGGCCGTTCGCTCCAATACGGAGTCTCCATCTATGGAGCAGAAATATGGGTAGTTTGATAGATTGATGCCCGCATTCAAGGCATCGGCCTTGCCTCCGTTCTCTTTGTCAATTACCAGTAAATTTTTATATATTTTCGATTGATAGACTCCTTTGACCTGCTTTGTCTTCAATTGTTGACGAATCACCCATTTGATTTTCACCAATTGAAAGGTGTCTATCAGTTTTTCCATTGAGTCATCCGTAGAGCCGTCGTTGATGATGATGATTTCATATTCAGGGTATTCGATGCTTAGCAACGATCTCACCGTGGCCATGATGCCGACAGATTCATTGTAAGCGGGAACCAGGATGGAAACCGGTTTGGTCTGATGGAGATGTAAGAGCTCCTCGTACGGCTCCCAGTCATCGAGTCCATAGGTTTTCCTTAATTGAAAAAGGGAAATGACAAGTAAGATGGTATAAAACGAGATGACAAGGATCATATAAATAAGGACAAACCATCCAATCGACATGAGGATCGTTCCCCATTCTGCTGTTAGATTCATGAAACCGCCCCCCTTTCCAGCCACTGTTCTGCCATGTCCCTGGCGTATTCATCTTCTCCATGGGTCACTATTTCCCTTAACACTTCTTCTCCATTCTTCAGGCGCAACAAGGATTGAGCAGCTTGAGATCGAACATAAAAGGACGAATCACTCATAAGTTCCCTTAAGTAAGGAGTCAGTTCCGGGGTACGGATGTATTCACAAGCTTTTATGGCCATGAGCCTTTCCTGCCAGGATTCCGCCTTGAGATGCATCGAGAGCCTCTCGACATCAAGATAAAACTCCATACCTACCACCGCTTTCAACGCCCGTATCCTCAATTCAGTGGAGCCTTCTCCCAATAGCCGTTTCAGGAACGGGGCATGCTCCATCCGGTTTTTCACCCCGATCGATTCGATGAGGGCAAACTTCACCACTGCGGGTAATTCTTCATAGGAGTGAACCAATGTCCTAAACTGTTCTTCATTGAAGGAATGAAGCAAGAGACTGTATTCAAACTCTGTCAGCTCGTGCTTCGTCCCGGTCAAACGTGTAATGAGGTCTCCCTCATCAAACATCACATCAATCTTTAACAGCTGAATCTCTTCCGGTTTACTTAACGTTTTGGAAGAGTGAATCTCCTTAAGCGTCCCTCTCATACTCTTCATGTGAAAATCCTGTATCCAGTAGAGGGCATTCATCCTTATACTCCATCTTCTGTGCTTGAGCTGAGAATGAATGAATCCATGGAAGTGGTCCTCCGCAAACCCTTGTATACGCTCCTGAATATCCTCGGAGGCGAACATCTTGGAAAAGCCTGCAAGCAACTCCACTAACGCCCTGATTTGCAAGGGGGAGGAGTCATATAACCTTTCAGCCTTGACTCCTTCCTGTAAAAATTGAAAGAGTGGGAGTTGATATTCCTCTTTATACTGTTCAATCTTATCCCGTTTCTTATTATCGATCGTTTTTTTCATCATCAAATAAAGGCAAAGTCCGGTTAATAACAACACAAGGCTTGCCAGTACGACAGCAAAATTCAATAACTCCTGTGAATACACTTATTTATCTCATCCTTTTTAGCATTTGGCCTATACGGGCCTCTAGCTCTAGTAGCTTAAATGGTTTCGTCATATAATCATCCGCTCCGAGCTGAAGGGACCTTGAAATGTCCCGTTCACTCTTCCGGGAGGTAAGCATCAACACTTTGTACCGGTCTGTATCTCTCCTCTTACGGAGCTGCTCCAGCACTTCCAGGCCGTCCATCTTCGGCATCACCCCATCCAATATGACAAGGCAGGGACTTCCTTCATGCCAGTCTGATCCGATAAAGTCCGCCCCATCCTTAAAGGTTTGTATATCGTACTGAGTATGCTGCTCAGATGGCAGCTTTGACACGATATCCTTCATGACTGTCCGGATGATCGGATCATCATCTACAATCCCGATCTTCATCCATTTATGAGGTGCGTGTTCACTTGCATTGCCATCCATTTTCACAAGATTCCTGCCGTTGCTTTTCGCCTCATATAGGGCATTGTCAGCAAGTTTAAGCCATGTCTCAAACGGCTTTGTGGGATCAGCAATTTCCGCCACACCTGCAGAAAAGGTACAGGAAAAGGCAGGGTCCGTCCCGAACACATATCGGCTGAATCCCTCACGGATTTCATCGACCAGTGCAAACGATTTCTTTATAGACGTATTAGGGAGAAGAATGACAAATTCTTCTCCTCCGAACCGAAAGACGATGTCCTGCATTCTCGTTTCTGATTTTAAGTAGGCAGCAAATTGCTTCAGCACCCTGTCACCCGTCAGGTGTCCGTATTTGTCGTTCACTTGTTTGAAATGATCAATATCAATGACCGCCACACAATATGAATCTTCCATGCGTGACCAGCCACTTTTCACCTGGGCATATGCTTGGCTTAAATATTTTCGATTATACACCAGTGTCAATTCATCGATTAATACAAGCTCTTCTATTTGCCTCTTTCTCTCCATCTGTCTCTCTACACGTACGATGAACTCGTCCACTTCGAAGGGCTTGCCGATAAAATCATCCGCCCCCATCTGGTAGCTTTTCATCCTGACTTCTTTACTGTCTTCCGCACTCACCATGATGGTAGGGATGAACTGCTGCTTGAGTTTCTTCTTGAAAAATTCAAGGACTTCGAAGCCATTGGTCCCTTCCATATGGATATCGATTATGGCACAATCGGGCCTAACATCGTAATACGACATAATCGCCTTTTGGGGATTGGCAATGGGGACCACATACCAGCCGATCTTCTCCAACTCCTCCTTCATGTACATCAGAAAGGAGGTATCGTCATCAATGATCAACACGACAGGTTCTTCCCCGTTTCTTCTTTGCTTTCCGGGAAACATCTCAGTCGATACGTCTTCATATTGATAACAGGATTGGATAATATCAAATAGTTCATCTTTTATTTCTGAGATCGTCCAAGTCCGATCGTCCCTTTCCTGTTGTTGATCCATCAATTCACGGGCCCGGTCCCCGATTTCATGTAAGCCAAGTACCGAAGCGGTTCCCGCCATGGAATGGATGAACCTGTATACCTCTTCATGTGGAATGACAGCAGCTGCTTCCCACTCTTGTAATTTCGTTCGAAAATTATCAAAGAAATACTTTGTGTATTTTTCCATTATGCATCGTCTTCCTTTATCGTAAACTTCTAAATCCAGCCTCTTCCCAAAGAGGATCTGGCTATGTATCTTCTCTCAAACTCATTCCATTATACTCCCGTCATTTACAGTTTAATAGGGGAGCGATGAAAATAGTATGTGTCTTTTTTGCTAGTCTTTTTACATTTCCTGAAAAGTACAATGTAACAAAAAAGACGTGTGATATCCAATGTTAATGTTGGACAAATAGAATAAGGAACTAAAGAACCAAAGGGTTGCAGAAAGGTTCCGTCCTCATTCAAACAGGTGGGAATTTCAGTGGAGAAGGGGGTTACAGAGCCCCCTGAACTGGCACGGGGCGTCCCTTCTCATACTTCAGCACAGACTGGTTGAAGTATCTTGAAAATAAAAAAAGCTGATGACTCCTCACGGTCATCAGCTTTCCATCTATATGAGGTTGATCTTAAGCTTCTCTTTGAACGAATCCTTCAAGGGCAACGAGGGCCTCTTCTTCGTCACTGCCGTTTGCCACCAATGTGATGGCGGAGCCTGTGGATATGGCTAAACTCATCAAGCCCATGATGCTTTTCGCATTGACTTTCTTCCCATCCTTTTCTAAGAATATTTCAGATGAGAATCTGTTTGCCTCCTGAACGAATAATGCCGCCGGCCTTGCTTGGAGACCTGTCTTTAATTTCACTTCTACTTGTTTTTCCACCATGATCATTCTCTCCCCTTTGCCCTTGTTATTGGATCTTCTCACCCGCTCTTAGTTTCTCTGCAAGCTGATCAATTTTCCGCAGGCGGTGATTAATGCCAGATTTACTGATGGTTCCGCCTGACACCATCTCCCCCAGTTCTTTCAATGTAACATCTTGATAATTCACTCGCAGTTCAGCTATCTCTCTTAATTTATCGGGTAAAACCTGTAACCCTACATGTTTTTCAATAAACTTAATGTTTTCGACCTGTCTTAAAGCAGCGCCGATCGTCTTATTCAAGTTAGCTGTCTCGCAATTCACCAGCCGGTTAACGGAATTTCTCATATCCCTTACAATCCTGACATCCTCAAATCGGAGCAGGGCATTGTGCGCCCCGATGATATTCAAGAATTCCGTAATCTTCTCCGCTTCCTTCAAATACGTAATGAATCCTTTTTTCCGTTCAAGGGTCTTACTATTCAGGCCGAAGGTATTCATCAATTCTGACAACGCTTCGTTGTGTTCAGAATAAAGTGAAAAAACTTCTAAATGATAGGATGATGTTTCCGGATTGTTGACAGAACCACCTGCCAGGAACGCACCTCTTAAATATGAGCGCCTGCAGCACTTTTTCTTGATCAGGTCTTCGGATATATTATGGATAAAGGTGAACTGTTCACCGAGAATTTTCAAATCTTCAAGAATCATTTTTGTATCTTCTTTAATTCTTACAATGTAGACATTGTTTTTCTTCAAACGCATTTTCTTCCGTACCAGAAGCTCTACAGGGGTGTCGTACCCCTTTTTGATCAATGTATAGATTCTTCTGGCAATGGCGGCGTTTTCGGTTTGGATATTGACGACGAGCTTTTGATTCGAGAATGACAATGAACCATTCATTCGGATCAATGCGGATAATTCTGCATTGGCACAGCAATCCTTGACTTCAATATTGGTTAACTCTTTTTTTGTTTCAGACGCAAACGACATCCCCATCACCTCCTAGCAAACGCTTGCACAACCTTATACAAAAGAAATTTTTCTATTGTATTATGCTTCGGTTGATTTCTTAAGATAAGAATAAATAATATCAGCGACCTTCTCCGTGTTATGACGGACCAAGTTGTTGTCATACGAGAGGATCTCTTCGGCGATCACTTCCATGCCCATGGACTTTAATCGTTCCACATCAAAGTGAACGGGACTTGCTTGTTCTTCATTATATCTTGCCTGCACTTCTTCGGGTACCTGCTTTTTGTTGACTAAGATATAATCGATGCTCGGTGTTTCCAAGTGATCAAATAATGCCTTTACATGGTCGCTTGCTGAATAATTCAGGGTTTCTCCTGCCTGGGTCATGATATTGCAGATATACATTTTCTTCGCTTTCGCCCTGCATACTGCTTCTCCGATCCCGGGAACAAGAAGATTTGGCAGGATGCTTGTATATAAGCTTCCAGGCCCCATCACAATCAAGTCGGCTTCCTTGATGGCACGAAGCGTTTCACCAAGGGGCTTGATGCTGTCGGGCTTCAGGAAGACACGTTTGATCGTCTTGCCGGCTTTAGGTATGGCCGACTCACCCGTGACGACCGTCCCGTCCTCCATCTCCGCCTTCAAGACGACACTTTGATTCGCCGAAGGAAGGACCTTCCCTTTTACGTTCAACACTCTGCTCATTTCCTGGATGGCATGCACGAAATCACCCGTGATGGAAGCCAGGGCAGCAATGATCAAATTTCCTAATGCATGACCAGACAGTTCATTTGTTGTTTCAAAACGATGTTGAAACATTTGTTCAACCAGTGGCTCCACTTCTGAAAGGGCAGCAAGGACATTCCGTATATCCCTTGGGGGTGGTATATCCAGGCTGTCACGCAGTCGGCCGGAGCTGCCCCCGTCATCAGCGACGGTGACAATGGCCGATATATCGATAGGGTGCCGTTTTAACCCGCGAAGAAGGACGGACAAACCCGTGCCTCCTCCGATCACGACGACCTTGGGTGTATGTGTCATGTTGTTAGACCCTTTCTCTTCTGAATATCCCGATGAGAAATTTTTGTATGATAATCTGCTTCGAAATGATGGCCAAGATACTCAGCCAAAGCAACCGATCGATGCTGTCCGCCTGTGCATCCTATCGCCACCACAAGCTGGCTCTTCCCTTCCCGTTTGTATTGAGGAAGCATGAACGACAGGAGATCGGTCACTTTCTCGATGAATTTATTCGTTTCATTCCATTTCAATACATACGTGGACACTTCTTCGTCCAATCCCGTTTTAGGACGCATGTGATCGATGTAGTGAGGGTTCGGCAGGAATCTCACATCAAACACTAAATCAGCATCGATTGGGAGACCGTGCTTGAAACCGAAAGATACGACATTCACCGTGAAAATCGTTTTCTTATTCACCGAGAATTCCGTTAGAATTTTTTCACGAAGCTCTCTTGGCTTCATGGTGGAAGTTGTATAAATCAACTGCGCACGTCCTTTTAACTCTTCAAGGAGCTCTCTCTCCTGACGAATTCCTTCAAGGGGTAAGCCTGAAGGAGCAAGGGGATGGGAGCGGCGCGTTTCCTTGTATCTTCTCACAAGGGAAGAATCATCTGCATCAAGGTATAATACCTGCGGCGTAACCCAGGAGGTTTCCGCCAGGTCATCCAGTGCTTTAAACAGATGATCGAAGAATTCCCTTCCCCTGAGGTCCATGACAAGGGCTACCTTATTCATTTTATTACCGGACTCTTTCATCAGTTCCAAAAATTTAGGCAGAAGAGTCGGCGGCAGATTGTCCACGCAGAAGAACCCTAAATCCTCGAAGCTCTGTATGGCCACGGTTTTACCGGCTCCGGACATCCCTGTTATGATTACTAATTGAACATCGTTTGTAGAACCTGTACTCATACTCTTCCCCCATTTATCGTAATGTTCTATTTGAAAGTTGGTTAACTTGGATCTAATCGATAAGATAATAACGAAAAGTCAGGAGTGTAGGTAAACGTCCCATAAATCGTATTCTTTCCGTGCAGAAGGTAGTCCAGAATATGGTAATCCCCCTCAGCCATTGGAAGGTCCTTGATGGCCTCGATCGGATGCCATTTAATCTTTCCTTCTTCCGATTCCTGAAGATTGACACCATCCGCTTCGGTTGCGAAGAAGGAGAACATCATCCACTCCGATACAATTTTATCTCCATCTTTGATGATGAACGTAAAGACGCCTTTTAGATCGGGATTCTTTAAATAAATCCCCGTTTCCTCGCGATACTCGCGAATGACAGCATCCCGGATTGATTCGCCTGATTCCATTTTCCCTCCTGGAGCGACCCACCAATTCCTTCGCGGCTTTTGGAGAAGGAGCACCTTGTCTCCATCCAGGTATAAACAATTTGTGACACGTTGCACTTCCTTCACCTCAATCTTGATGATCAGGGGGAATCATTCATCCCACTTTCAGTCATTCTGTTTCCTTATATTATACTATGATTGTACACAAGCTACAATGTCTGGGCTTGCTCTTTGAAATTGTCGATTAATATCGAAAGATGTTCAGCCCGAATGAGAAGATGTACATAACAGGTACAGAAACCCACCGATGACTATAACAGGAAAAAAAGCAAAAAAAAATAGACACAGGCGAGTCCTGTGTCGTCTAAGGGATTTATTACTTAAAAGGGGGTCAATTTCTTATTTTCTATATTACCCGAAAATTGTTTCACTAGTGTTACAACAGATTTAAAACGGTATTACGGAATGATTAATAAATTGTATACTAAATGCGAAACTCCTTGGATACTGTTGAAATGTTTCATATCCATCTGTCTTTCCTTCCATGTCTAAGAATATGATCTTAAAAGTCATAGGTTTTCAAAATCTTATCGGCAATCAAGTCATATCCCCTGCTGTTCGGATGAAGGGAATCGTGGAAGTAGTCTTCTTTCGACTTCCCTTTAAATAATGGATTCGTTGAGACAACCTTCACATTTTCGTGTTTCTCCGCTTCTTTCATGATCGATTCATTCCAGTCATCCACGTATGCTTCTATTTTATCACTGTCTTTATCAGGGTAGGGATTGTATAGACCCAATACGATGATATCGGCTTCTTCACCTGCAGTCCCGGTGATATTCAGGATTTTATCCAAGTGGTCAAGATAATCCTTTTTGGCCTCCATGATTTTCTCATGATGCAAAGGAAAAAGATCCCCGCCATTATTCTTAATTAAATCATTGGTTCCGATATTTATGATATATACGTCCGCTTCACTCAAGTCTTCCGCTACCTCCGGTTTAACAATCTGTCTCAACAGCTCATCCGACTGCTGTCCCGGTACACCGAGGTTTTGAAACGTATAGGAGATCTTGGTATGCTTTTTATTTACTCTTTCTTCCAAACGTCCGATATAGCCGGATTCCTTTTTATCACCATATCCATAGGTCAGGGAATCCCCTAAAGCAATCACACGCTTTTTTGACTGGGATTGTGTTTCATCGGCAAAAAAATAGAAATACACAAGGGGGATGAGGGCAAAAAGGGCGACGATGGGCACCATTTTCCGTACTGTCATTCTTGATCCAACCTTCCGAAATAAACTGTGATGTCTTTCATAGTAGGCTTTTTTCCCTTTTATAAGGGTTGTAATCCTGTTTATTTTTGGAAGTTTTGAACGGATTGAATGATCTCCCCTCCTCTATTTCTTCTGAATCCCAAATTGTGCATTCAGTTGACCTCTTATCATTTTTTGCTTCGCTTCTTTTCTCTCTTTCCTGGAAAGCTCATGTTTGATTTCTTTGGTGGTGACCCCTTCTTCCCGCTGGTCTGCGATATCCATTAATCGCTCTACATCGGAGAAGGAGTATTTCCGATAGCCGCGATTGGAACGTTGTGGGAAGATTAAATTCTTCTCTTCGTAATAGCGGATCTTCCTTTCGGTCAATCCGGTCAATTCACTCACGACACCGATCGATATCACTTTTTTATCCTTATAGGAAGGTTCATTGTCCACGGTAGCCTCATCCTCCTAAGCAGGGAATATCTTGATTATACATGCCATCATTCATCATTTGGACTATTATGTTAGAAAACCTCACAAAGAATTCTAAATTGGAAGAAAACTTAACACAGTAGAAGATTTTCAGCTCCCTTCCCTTTACACTTTTCACAAGAACTCAAAAGGAGTGAACATGAATGCCCTTTTTACGTGAAGCCGTTGAAAGAGAAAGGCAGCAGTACATTCGTCGGTTAGTAGAAGCAGGTGTTTATCAAGCATGTGATGAAGGATTGAAGAAGCTTACACTGTCAGAGTTGGTGTATGTGTTTAAAAAGCATAAGAGGGAAAGACGCATAGGGTGAGCTTTACATGGAACCATGTGGCTCTCTTCATTTAGGGAAACAGTGAACAACTTATAGTAGAAAAAGGCTTATTGCTTACAAAAAAAAGCCTTACAGAAGGATTCCCTTCCGTAAGGCTTTCTCTTTATTAACCGTTCTTGACTTTTTCTTTCAGCTCTTCGATATAATGTTGAGCTGTTTGGGCAGCGATACTGCCGTCACCGGTTGCTGTCACGATTTGGCGCAGTTGCTTTTCACGGACATCGCCGGCAGCAAAGATTCCAGGAACCTTTGTTTCCATCTGTTCATTGGTTTCAATATATCCTTCAGAATTGATGATTCCAAGGTTGGCAAACGGCTTCGTCAACGGAAGCATACCGATGTAGATGAAGACACCGTCAGTCTGGAAGTCAGTCTCTTCTCCGTTCTCAGTGGACACAATGGTCACACTTCCTACTTTACCGTCTTTGTCATTGATTTCTTTCACCGTGTGGTTCCAGATGAAATCCACTTTATCGTTATCAAAGGCACGCTGTTGCAGGATCTTCTGAGCACGAAGCTCGTCACGGCGGTGAACGATCGTCACTTTATTGGCGAATCTCGTCAGGTACACCCCTTCTTCTACTGCAGAGTCCCCTCCACCGACGACTACAAGGTCTTTTCCTTTAAAGAATGCTCCGTCACATACGGCACAGTAAGATACTCCTCGTCCGCCCAGCTCTTTTTCACCAGGTACACCGATTTTCTTATATTCCGCTCCCGTTGTGATGATCACGGCACGGGCTTTGAATTCTTTTGAACCGGTTTTGACGATTTTATATTCTTCTCCGTCTACGATTTCTTTAATATCTCCATATGCGTATTCCGCACCGAATTTCTTGGCATGGTCAAACATTTTATTAGAAAGATCAGGTCCCAGAATATGGTCGAAGCCTGGATAATTTTCCACTTCTTCCGTATTCGCCATCTGTCCACCGGGCACTCCTCTTTCAAGCATTAATGTTGAAAGGCTCGCACGGGATGTATAAACAGCTGCAGTCATACCTGCAGGCCCTGCACCTACAATGATTACATCATAAATTTTTTCTTCAGACATAATGACATTCTCCTTCCGAAACTGTCGTAAACATATTGTTTATTTAAATACTATGGATTGTGGACGCGATGGTGCCGTTTCTTCCACCATAGTATTAACTTCCTACACCTATCCTATAAAAAACAGGGTCATATCGTCCAAAAATATGCTCATGGAAGGTAGCTTTCCACCACAGCAATGTATTTAGTCAGGGTACTTGCAGACACATCAAACCGGTCACAAAGCTGTTTCTTGGTGATCTTTTCGTTTCGCAGTCGATTCCAGACGTATTCCGTTGCCGCTGCAAATGCCTTCGCATTTTTAAACGTTTCCCTTTCCTTAATGCCCCTGTAAGCAATGGTAAACCAGGTAAGGAACAATCCGGACTCCACACTCGTGATGGGACGGTGATTCCCATACAGGTAAAGGGCAACCTGGTGCATATTCTCGATCTCTTGATTCACCTTTATCGAGCTGTTTCCGTTACTATTTAACACCTGGGCTAAATAAACCTTCTCGACAATGGACAGATCCTCCACATCACAGAAATCGGCATGGGTGAGGATGACCCTTTGCTGATCAGAAATCGAGGTTAAAAACAGACCAAATAATTTCTCTTCCGTATACTCACTCTGCAACTTCTTCAGAATCGAGGTGACATGATTTTCGAAACCCTCTGCCTGTTGATCATTCCATGGCTCGAGTCCCTCTTTTTCAGGATTGATTTCCAACAGCTTTTTCCACGCATTGCGGGCCGTATCATCATGACCTGTTTCATAAGCAGAATAAGACAACCAGTAATAGAAGCTCGCATCTCCTTCGAAACCGATCTTCTGAAGGGACTTCAACCACTCATACGCCCGCTTCGAATGGCCGATCAGGGCAAATGTCGCCCCCCAGCTTGTAACGATGCTCATGAAGTAAGGGACGGACCTTCTCAAGCCCCTTTATCAGTTCATCCAGCTCGTCATGGCGCTTCTGGTAGAAATAGAAAACAGCCGTATTGCATAGGGCATGCAGATTACCGGGGTTCTTCTCGAGCACCTCTTCTAACGTAGCAGCAGCTTGCTCGACTTCCCCCTAAATAGAAGTAGGCAAGTGCCAGATTATTATAGGCGGACCAGAATTCAGGATAATCCTGAATCACCTTCTGCAGTGTATCGACAGCTTTTTGAAAATTCCCTGACTCCAGGAGCTCTCGTGCCTTTTCCTGTTGGACGATCAGCTCATCATGCTCGTATAAATCGTCCACAATCAGATCGGAATCCAGTTCCAGCAGCTCTAACAAGTCTTCTGCGTCCTCGACGAATTCACCGTACTCTTCTTTGTCAAGATAGGCTGAAACCTGTTCGTACGCCTCTTTAAATAAGCCTAAATGGGCATAATTATTAGCTAAAAAGTAATGACATTCAGACATATGGGGATCGAGTCCATCTAAAATCTGATGCAATAAATCATTGGAACGCTTGTATTCACCAAGCTCTGTATACACCATCGATAATTGACAGGCAATCATCGGTTCTATCGGCTCCAATTGATATGCTCTATTTAAATATTTTAATGATTTCTTAAGCTCTCGACGTTGATAAGCTTTCATCCCTTTGTTGTAGTAATACTCGCCAGTCGGGACAAAAGACAACACTTTCGCTTCTTCACTTCCTAGTTTTGACCCTTTTCTCATCAAAGTCCTCCGAAACGTTCATAGTATAACTACAGTAGTATATCATACAACACCCCTGTACTAAACTACCATATTTTGAGGGACGGACCTTTGCGCCCACGTGCGCAAAGGTCCGTCCCTCTGTGAGTTATTTATTATGACGTTCCACGAGGACGCCTAAGATATCCTGAAGTGGAAGTTTTTGTTCTCTTAATAGGACGAGGATGTGGTAGAAGAGGTCTGCGACTTCCCATTTCAGTTCCTCTTGATCCCTGTTCTTCGCGGCAATGATCACTTCTGACGCTTCTTCGCCCACTTTTTTAAGGATTTTGTCTACTCCTTCTTCGAACAGGTACGTTGTATACGCTCCCTCAGGACGGTGGATTTCGCGCTCTTCAATGAGCTTCTCCAGAGTGACCAGGATATTTTCCGTTGATGATTCCGTTTCACCAAATACTCTTTCGTGGAAGCAGCTTTCCTTACCTGTGTGACAGGCAGGTCCCTTTTTATCCACAAGGAGGAGGAGGGCATCTTTGTCGCAGTCCCATGTGATGTTTCGGACCGATTGGGTGTTCCCGCTTGTTTCTCCTTTATGCCACAATTCCTGCCGTGAACGGGAATAAAACCATGTTTCCCCTGTCTCCACTGTTTTCTTGAGGGATACTTCATTCATATAAGCCAGTGTTAACACTTCTTTTGTGCGGACGTCCTGAACGATGGCAGGCACCAGGCCTTTGTCATCGTACTTCACGGATGAAATCCAATCGACATCTTTCATCGCACATGCACCTCCTGCTCTCTTAGGTAGCTTTTCACTTCTTCTACACTCGTTTCTTTATAATGAAAAATGGAGGCTGCGAGGGCGGCATCGGCTTTGCCTTCTGTAAAGACTTCTTTGAAATGACCGGCATTTCCAGCACCGCCTGAAGCAATGACGGGAATCGATACGGCTTCGCTGACAGCCTTCGTAAGGGCAAGGTTGAATCCCTGCTTCTCCCCGTCACTGTCCATGCTGGTCAGTAATAGTTCTCCAGCCCCAAGGGATTCCACTTCTTTCGCCCATTCGACGGCATCCAAATCTTTCAGCTTTCGACCTCCATGGGTGTACACCTTGAAGCCACCACTCTCTTCGTCATACTTGGCATCGATTGCCACCACGATGCATTGAGAACCGAAGTAATCCGCCCCTTCACGGACAAGCTCCGGGCGCAGAACGGCAGCAGTATTAAGAGACACCTTGTCTGCACCAGCCCGGAGGAGGGCTTTCATGTCTTCGACTGAATGGATCCCGCCACCAACTGTAAAGGGAATCGCAAGTTCAGCTGCCACATGCCGGACGACTTCAACCATGGTCTTCCGCCCTTCATGGGACGCGGAAATATCCAGGAATACGAGCTCATCCGCTCCCTGTTCATCATATACTTTGGCAAGCTCCACTGGGTCGCCCGCATCCCGCAGCTCCACAAATTGAATGCCTTTTACCACACGTCCATCCTTTACATCCAAACACGGGACGATCCGTTTTGTTAACATGACTTCACCTCATTTACTGCCTCTCTCACCGTGAACTTTCCTGTATAAAGGGCTTTACCGCAAATCGCTCCGGAAACTCCTCTGTTCTCATATTTTTTCAACGTTTCCAAGTCCTCAAGAGAACTGATCCCTCCAGACGCAATGACTGATTTACCCGTTTGTTCGGCCATCTCCACGACCGCTTCCACGTTGGGACCAGTCAGCATTCCGTCTGTGGCGATATCGGTGAATATGAACGTCTCGGCCCCTGCGTCTGCCAGCTCCTTTCCAAGGTCGACGGCTTTCCGGGACGAGGTTTCCAGCCAACCGTGTGTGGCGACATAACCATCTTTGGCATCAAGTCCTATGGCAATCTTTTCTCCATATTCTGCAAGCCATTCCTTCACTAAAGCTGTGTTGGAAACAGCGATACTGCCGATGATGACACGATCCACCCCTCGGTTCAGATAGTGTTCGATATCTTCTCTGGAACGGATGCCGCCGCCGATTTGCACCTTGGCATCAAGCTTTTCAGCAACGGCAATGACGAATTCATCATTGATCCGGGAGCCTTCCTTTGCCCCATCAAGATCCACCATATGGATCCACTCGGCTCCTTCTTCGGCGAACTTTTTGGCCATTTCAAACGGAGAGTCTCCATAAATCGTTTCCTGATTATAGTCACCTTGAACGAGACGTACACACTTGCCGCCCCTCATATCAATGGCAGGATAGATTGTAAAGCTCATGAGACCCTCTCCTTCACTCGTTTTGTAAAGTTTTCTAACAGCTTCATTCCAAGTTCACCGCTCTTTTCAGGGTGAAACTGCATGCCATATATATTATCCCGGCTCACGACTGCCGGAATGTCAACTCCTGCATATCCAGCGCTTGCCACAGTCACGTCTTTAGACCCTTCTTGGACATAGTAAGAGTGAACGAAGTATACATAGCCTTCTGTCAACCCTTCTAAAAGGAGGGAATCCTTTTGATAACTGAGTAGATTCCATCCCATGTGAGGAACCTTATAGGAGATTCCCTGACTGTCCTGTTTGGGGATGTGAACCACTTCACCGGGTAAAAGGGCGAGCCCTTTCGTTTCCCCATTCTCCCTGCTGTTTTCAAATAGGAGCTGCATGCCCAGGCAGATGCCTAAAAGGGGCTTCCCACTTTCGGCGAACGTGAGGATGGTTTCTTTTAAATGAGTGTTTTCAAGCAGCTTCATCGCATCCTTGAATGCTCCTACCCCTGGTAAAATCAATCCATCTGCATCCAATAATTCCTTCTGTTGATCACTGATGAAGTAGGGAACGTTCAGGCGTTCAAGTGCTTTGCTGACACTGAACAGATTTCCCATTCCATAATCTACGATACCGATCATGAATTATAACATTCCTTTCGTTGACGGAACCCCTTTGACACGGGGATCGATGGTAGTCGCCTCATCAAGGGCACGGCCCAGTGCTTTAAAGATCGCTTCAATGATATGGTGTGTGTTATGTCCGTAATGAACGATGACATGCAGATTCATCCGGGCTTCAAGGGCAAGCTTCCATAGAAATTCATGAACAAGCTCCGTATCGAAGGTCCCGACCTTCTGACTTGGAAGCTCAGCGCGGAATTCAAGGTGGGGCCTGTTACTCAGATCCACCACAACCTGGGCAAGGGCTTCATCCATGGGAACCATGGCCGATCCGTAACGCTTGATTCCTCTTTTATCGCCAAGGGATTCAAGTAATGCCTGTCCCAGGCAAATCCCGATATCTTCCGTTGTGTGATGGTCATCGACCTCAATATCCCCATTCGCGTCAATCGTACAATCAAACTGTCCATGCTTCGTAAAGAGATCCAGCATATGACTCATAAACGGAACACCCGTCTCAATCTCCGCGTTTCCCTCTCCATCAATCCCGAAACTCAACCGGATATCGGTCTCATTCGTCTTTCGCACAATCTCTGCACTTCTCACCATGATGTCCTCCTTTATCCTGGAGGGGCGGACCTCCGCCAGAGGTCCGTCCCTCATCCTTATTTCTCTTCTTTATGGAATCGAATTTCCACTGCCCTTGCGTGGGCTTCCAGTCCCTCCAGGCGGGCAAGTTTCGCGATTTTTTGATAGTTTTGCTTCAGTGCGGTTTCGCTATAGGAAATGACACTCGTCTTTTTCATAAATTCATCCACATTCAACGGACTCGAGAAGCGGGCTGTCCCATTCGTCGGCAGAACGTGATTGGGACCGGCAAAATAGTCCCCCACCGGCTCAGAGCTGTAGCGTCCAAGGAAGATCGCACCTGCATGACGGATTTTCGCCATCGTTTCAAATGGCTTCTCTGTCAGGATCTCCAAATGCTCTGCAGCAAGCTCATTGACCACATCGATTGCTTCCCCAATATCCCTAGTCACGTAGATCGCTCCGAATTCATGGATGGATCGGCGGGCAATGTCTTTCCGGGGGAGGAGATCCAGCTGACGTTCAACTTCTATAGAAACCGCTTCGGCAAGTGCACTGGAATGGGTCACAAGGACCGCAGACGCAAACACATCGTGCTCAGCCTGTGACAAGAGGTCGGCGGCGATTTCATCTGCACGCTGATCTTCATCGGCCAGGATTACGATTTCACTGGGCCCTGCAATCATATCAATATCAACATCCCCGAACACTTCCCGTTTGGCCAGGGCCACATAGATATTACCCGGACCCGTTATCTTGTCCACCGGGGGAATGGATTCCGTACCATAGGCAAGTGCTGCTACTGCCTGGGCGCCGCCCACTTTATAAATATCTTCCACTCCGGCTGTTTTAGCCGCCACCAGCACGCCGGCCGACAGCTTACCGTCCTGATCAGGAGGAGAAACCATCGTGATTCGTCTGACTCCCGCCACTTTAGCAGGCAGGACATTCATCAACACGGAGGAAGGATAGGCAGCCGTCCCCCCCGGCACATACACCCCAACCGAATCAAGGGGCGTCATCTTTTGACCAAGCATCGTTCCATCCTCATGTGTAGTAAACCAAGAGGACCTTTTCTGCTTCTCATGAAAGTTACGGATATTCTCCGCTGCTTCCTCAATGATCGAGATCATTTCTGAGTCCAGAGAAGCGAATGCCTCCTCAATCTCCGTCTGTGAAACCTTCAAATTCTCCAACCGGACGCCGTCAAATTTCTCTGTATACCCATGTACAGCGGCGTCTCCACGTTCCTTAACAGAAGAAATGATCCCCTGAACCGCTTTCCGCTGCTCCTCAGTACCACTATCCACCGAACGCTTTATCGACGCCCCCCTAATATCCTTAATGATCTTCATCCCATATTCACCAGCCTTTTGAGAGGGACGGACCTGCATTCAGCTGCAGATGCCCCATTCCCTATGTAATCTTTAGCTGGAGGGACGGACCTTGCCCGGTTAAAGCAAGCTTTCCGACCCTCCCTTTCACTTTAATCGCGTTGATATTCCTGTATTGACCTGCTCCTGGCAAGGTCCGTCCCCTTCACCCGATGATGCGCGTCAGACGGGTGACGAGATCTTCGATTTTTTCGTCTTTCATTCGGTAGCTTACCGGGTTAACGATGAGTCTGGATGTGATGTTAACGATGGTTTCGTATTCCACCAGGCCATTTTCCTTCAAGGTCCGTCCCGTGGAAACGATATCGACGATGCGATCGGCAAGTCCGATCAATGGAGCCAGTTCAATGGAACCGTTCAGCTTGATGATCTCGACCTGCTCCCCCTGCTCGCGGAAATAGGATGATGCCACATTCGGATACTTCGTTGCAATTTTCGGTGCCACATCGCTCATTTTTGTGTTCGGCAATCCGGCTACAGCCAGATAACAGCCACTGATCCGTAAATCCAACAGCTCGTACACATCCCGTTCTTCTTCAAGCATAACGTCCTTCCCGGCAATCCCGAGATCCGCGACTCCATGCTCTACATAAGTGGGAACATCCATGGGCTTTGCCAGGATGAATCGTAAATTCTCCTCTGGAACCTCGATGATCAGCTTTCTCGAATCATCGAATTCAGGAGGCAATTGATAATCTGCCTTCCTCAATAATTCTACCGCTTCCTCGAAAATCCTGCCCTTGGGCATGGCAATGGTTAACGCGCTCATGAAGTTTCACCGCCTTTCCGGTCCTGTCCCACCACGAAATGAACATGGCTGAACCCCTTCGTGAACTCATCCACGTCCCCGACGCCCTTCCAGTTCTGAAGAACGACCTCGACTCCCTCACTACGGAGTTCCCTGGCAAGACCGATGGCTTCTTTCCTTCTTTTCATCACTGAATAGCACGCATTGCTGCAGAGATGAAGCCAGCTGTACCTGCATCGCTTCCAGCACGTAATCAAGACGCAGTCCAAAACCTGTGGCACCGGAATTCTTCCCAAACTTCTCAAGGAGCTTGTTATAGCGTCCTCCATTTCCAATCGCAAATCCGACATTTTCTCCGTACACTTCAAACAGAATCCCGGAATAATAGCTCATGTGGCTCACAAGGCTCAAGTCGAACTTCACGTATTGCTCCACTTCGTAATCCTTTAAAATATTCCAGAGCTCCTGGAGCTGATCAAGGGCGTGAAATCCTTTTTCACCTTCTAAGAGGGAATGGGCTTCTGACAATACGTTTTCAGGCCCCCTTAATTGGAGGAAACGGAAAAGCCGCTCTTTATCGATGGACGATAGGGCCAGTTCATGAACATGCTGACGATACCCTACATAATTTTTCTCATATAGAAATCTTCGCAGTGTATTTGCACGCTCTTCTGTTCCGACGATTTGTGTGAAAAGATCCTGAACAAATCCAATATGTCCGATGGAAATCTTAAAGTTATCCAATCCTGCTTGTTTTAAAACAGATACCATAAGCGCGATCACTTCTGCATCTGCACTGACGGAATCATCACCGATACACTCGACACCGACCTGTTCGAATTCGGCAGGACGTCCGCCTTCCCGCTGCTGTGCCCTGAATACTGAATTTGAGTAGGCCAGCCGGAGGGGCGCTTCTTGTTTTAATAATTTCGAGGCGGCAATCCGGGCGATGGGCGCTGTCATATCCGGTCTCAACACAAGGGTATGCCCCTGTTGATCGAGAAGCTTGAATAGCTGCTGATCCAGGATCGCCGATGCCTCACCCACGGTTTCATAATACTCAAGACTTGGAGTTTCAATGAATCTGTATCCCCACAGCTTCATTCCCTGTTCCATTTTCTTTTTTGTCTGATCTTTGATTTCGTACAAATCAGGAAATGTATCTCTCATTCCCAATGGCTTCTCGAACATAAATAACTTTGTCATAAGAACCACCTTTGGTGTATTAATTCATCTATTTTTCCCCGATACAGGGATTGCTACTAATTCTCGATTATTCAGAAATCCTTTAGTTCGCTAATGTGCTAATAAAATAAAGTTATTTGTAGTTTAGCGTTTCTTTTTTTATTCGTCAACCGTTTGATAGGTTTTTTAAAGAGATGGATGAGTTCAGTGTGCCGTACTCACTACGTTGAATTGTTCAATCCATACATATAAAAATCTTTAGCCGTACCCATGGCTGCTATTCTAAAAATCAATTCATCTACAAAAACAAAAAAGGCAAAAATAGACCACAATCTATTTTTGCCTTTTCCCTTATTCTTCTCTTTTCAATCCGTAGATGGCATCTTCTTGCCAGCGTTCGGCCAGTTCTTCTTTGGTGTAGATGATCCCCATGGGATTTCCGCCCACGAAGGCTCCTGCCGGGACGTCTTTATGTACGAGGGTTCCCGCTGATACGATGGCCCCGTCACCGATCTTCACCCCCGGTAAGATCGTCGTGTTGGCACCGATCATCACTTCCGACCCTATTTCCACATCACCCAATCGGTATTCCTTGATTAAATATTCATGGGCAAGGATCGTCGTATTGTATCCGATCACCGTGTTACGCCCCACCGATATTTTCTCTGGAAACATCACGTCGAGCATCACCATCAGAGCGAATGATGTGTGTTCACCTATCTTCATCTTTAGAAACGTCTTGTACAGCCAGTTTTTCATCCCCAAAAAGGGTGTGTACCTCGCAAGTTGAATGACGATGAAGTTTTTAACGACCTTCCCGAAAGGTACGGTTTTATACACATGCCATAGGGAATTTGCTCCGTCTACAGGGTAGCGGGTCGTTCGTCTCATGTATTCTGGACCCCTACGATCTGTAATAAGTCCTTCATATTCTCAAGCATGAAGTCCGGCTCATAGTGAGCGAGGTGCTCTCTTCCCTTCGCACTCCACGCCACACCTGCCGACAATACTCCTGCATTTTTCCCGGCTAAGATGTCGTGGTGATTATCGCCTATCATGATCGCCTCTTCAGGGGAAGATCCCAATGCGACAAGGGCCTTTTCAATCGGTTCAGGATGAGGTTTCGCATTCTCCACCTCATCCAGTGTAATGATGACTTCAAAAAATGGGCGAAGATTCATAAGATCCAATCCTTTTAGGACAACATCCCGGATCTTGGTTGAGACGATGGCTAATTTGTACCCATTTTCATAAAGGGTTTGAACGGTTTCATACACCCCTTCAAACTCCGTCACAAGGGCATCGTGATGCTCATGATTGTATTCCCGGTAGTGTGCACACATTTCTTCCATACGGTCGGGATCCAATTCGCCGAAAGACTCTTCTAAAGGCGGCCCCATAAAAGGATGAACGTCCTTTTCCCCGTACTGTCCTGGATAATAATGATTCAATGTATGCAAGAAGGATGAAATGATTAAATCATTCGTATTGATCAATGTTCCGTCTAAATCAAATAATATTGTTGTAATCCTGCTCATACTGTCTCTCCTTTTCTTTCTTAGCATCGACCCTGTTCCAGACGTATGCAACCGCCATAGTCAACAGGATCGCCGTGACTAGTCTGATGATGAGAAGCGGCAAGACCGGTATGCCCAGGGGGATGAAGATTAACGTATCTTCCACCACTGCATGACATGCGACCAGGAAGATGAAAGCGATCGTTACATCTTTCCTGCTCACTCCGTCCTCTTTCACCGCCTGGATCATGACACCTGCACCGTATGCAAGACCGATGACAAGTCCCGCCACCATCGTGGATGATGTATTCGCATTCATGCCGAGGGCCCTTGTAGCTGGAGACATCCAGCGTGTAAATACATCCATCCACTTCAAATCTTTCATGACCTGGATGATCATCATGAGGGGAATGACGATAAGAGCTAATTGCAGGACACCGAACCCTGCTTTTTCAAGTCCCAAAACAATGATTTCTCCCCAACCATCCGGCTCGGCTTCCCTCGGCGGCATCATTCCATACTTGGCCATTTCAGATCCGCCTTTCCAAACAAGGTTGATCACAACAGCAGATATCAACGCCAACCCGATTCGTACAGCTACGATCAGCCATATTTTCACGCCAACCTTGGCAGCTACCGTAGATTCGATGAACAAGTTATGTGAGAAGGAAAGCATCACCGCGATGATGAACACTTCTTTAACCGTAAGATCAAGGGAGAGGATCCCCCCGATTCCGGCATACAGGTTGAGGAAATTCCCCAAAACGAGAGGAATAGCCGCGTCACCCGAGAGACCTAGCAGCTTCATCAATGGAGAAATCTTCTCCATCACCCATGGAAGGACAGGTGTGTATTGAAGCAAGTACACCAACAGCGTGATGGGAAAGATGACTTTCCCCAATGACCACGTTGTTTTCAAGCCAACGAGACCGCCATTCTTCAAAGATGACATCCACATACTTCCTACTCCCCTTTTACTATGCGTTTACGCTATCCGACTTCTCATCATACGCCTTCTTGGCAAGTCCTGCTTTTCTTCTGTAAGTGAATACCGCCAGAGCCCCGATAATGAGGACGATGGATATCACTTGGGCAAAACGCAATGATCCGAGCATCAGGCTGTCCGTTCTCAATCCTTCTATAAAGAAACGACCGATGGAGTACCAGATCACATACGTCAAGAACAGTTCCCCACGGCGAAGGAAAGCGGCTTTCCTTCTCAATACGAGAAGAAGGATCAGTCCTGCAAAGCTCCAAAGAGATTCATATAGGAACGTCGGGTGATAGTACGCTCCGTTGATGTACATTTGATTAATGATAAAGTCAGGCAGCATGAGGTTTTCAAGGAATGACCGGGATACTTCTCCCCCCATGAGCCTCCTGATTGATGAAATTCCCCCATCGTCCAATGGCCTGACCGAGAATGATACTCGGTGCTGCAATATCTGCGAGTTTCCAGAATGAAAGCCCCTTAATCTTGGCGAACACAATCGTGGTAAGGACAGATCCGATCAACGCACCATGGATGGCGATTCCGCCATTCCATATCTTAATGATATCCCCGGGATTGGCAGCATAATAATCATTCCATTCAAAGATGACATAATAAATGCGGGCTGAAATGATGGCGATGGGAATGGCCCAAACGAGTAAATCGATGAATGTATCCGGATGAAGCCCTAACCGTTTGCTTTCACGAATAACTAAATAGAGTCCCAAGGCAATCCCAAGACCGATGATGACACCGTACCAGTGTACCTGGATCGGTCCAAGGGAAATGGCAATGGGATCGATTGGCGTAATGTTCTCGTTCATTTTGTCTCTCCTTTTTTTTCCATTAGAATAGTCAAGAATCCCGTTTTATGTAAAGATCAGATATCTTCATTCTCTCCATCTTCTATCACATCAGACAAACGGTTTGTAAATTGTTCGGCTGCATTGACACCCATACGCTTCAGACGGAAGTTCATGGCTGCCACTTCAATGATGACCGCAAGATTTCGTCCAGGTCGGACAGGTACGGTCAGTTTTGTAATATCCGTATCGATGATTCTCATCTTTTCTTCATCGAGTCCAAGACGATCGTACTGCTTCCCTTTATCCCACAATTCGAGATTGATACAGAGGGTAATGCGTTTATAGCTTCTGACAGCACCTGCACCGAATAGTGTCATCACATTGATGATGCCGAGTCCCCGGATTTCCAATAAGTGTTCGATCAACTCAGGAGAGCTGCCGATCAGCGTATCCATATCTTCCTGACGGATTTCAACACAATCATCCGCTACGAGGCGGTGTCCTCTCTTCACAAGTTCCAAAGCGGTTTCACTCTTACCTACACCGCTTTTCCCTGTGATCAACACTCCCACTCCATAGATGTCGACCAATACACCGTGGATGGCCGTTGTCGGGGCAAGCTTGCTTTCCAGGTAATTGGTGAGCCTTGACGAGAAACGCGTTGTTTTCATCGAGGAACGCATGACGGGTACATCATAACGATCCGCTGCGTCTACGAGCTCAGAAGGGATCTCCAGGTCTCTGGAAATGATGATACCAGGGGTGATATCTGTACAAAGAGCTTCCATACGGCGTTTACGTTCAGCATCATCCAATAGTTCCAGGAAAGATAGCTCGGTCTTCCCCAATAACTGTATACGCTCTGCAGGATAGTAATTGAAATAACCGGCCATCTCCAGGCCTGGACGTGATATGTCACTGGTTGTGATCGGTCTATGTAATCCTTCTTCTCCACCGACAAGCTCCAAGTTAAACTTATCGACAATATCTTTCGTGCGAACTTTTGCCATAAATAGCTCCTCCTTCACCTTTCACACGCTTCATCGTGTATAAACGTTTCTTACTCTAACCTATTTTAGCAATTATAGAGAAAAGCGCAAGGCAGCTTACTTGGGAGAATGGACAGGGGCGAGGCGGGTGCTTGGCGAAATGGGAAGGTCCGTTCCTTTTCACTCCATATCTCTTAAGACATCAACAGGGAAGTGTATGGAATTAAGATCATGGTAGAAGAGTTTATGAGCTTTCTTATCTACCAATTAGCATGGTTCCAAAGAAAAGAAGCCCAGCCGAGGCTACGCTTCTATAAATGCTTTCATAATGGTCATGATCTCTTTGTGAGCAGAGATGGAATCCAATACATGGAAATCATGCTCCAAACTATGATTAAGCCCCTTCAACACATGCACTTCAAGACCCGGTTTCCTTTCAAGATCCTTAAAGCGGTCACGATCAAAATGACGATCCCGGTCTCCGATTATACATAACCCCTCCTGCTTACTGTTTAACATGGACTGAAATACCTCATCTTCTTTCACCAGGGGAGTCAGCCAGATCACCTTCGCACCTTGAAAGCCATCCCTCTCCAACTCATTACACAATGCAATGGTTCCAAAAGATTTGGCGACGAGGTGGATGTGGGAATACCGTCCATCTTCCAGGATACGGTGGAGAACGAGACGTACATCATTCTTCAATGCTTCATCCATTTCTTCGACTGTTAAGTCTTCATATTCCTGTCTTGTATATTGATAGTTGATTTGCAGGACATCGAAATGTCCATTCAGGTAAATCCCCGTCGTGTAGTGAAGCAGGGGAGCCTGAGTCGTATAGCCTAATCCTGGTAAGAGGACGGCGATTCCAACAGCCTTTTCTTCATTCTGTAACAATGTGTATGGAACATCCATATCCCGATAACCTTTTACAAAATCAGATGTGATATTCATAAGTCTCTTCTCTCCTTTCCAAGTATTTCTATTCTGATATAAAAATCCCCTCTTTTCATACACAAAAAAACTCCGGCTCACTTACGCCGGAGTGTCTTTCTTTTTACTTTTCTTTCATGGGTTCAAGCACCGTTTTTTGGATCACCAGGTTGGCCAGTGATAAAATGATCGATGCCAGTAAGGCCATGCCGAAACCGGACAATTCAAAGCTGCTCCCCATCAGACCATCAGTCAGGAGCAATGTAATCGCATTGATGACGAATAGGAACAACCCCAATGATAAAATGGTCACCGGAAGCGTCAGGATGATCAATATAGGTTTCACGAGCACATTCAGGATGGAAAGTATGAAGCTCGCCCCTATGGCAGCTGAAATCCCGGAAACTTCGAACCCTTCGAAAAATCCCGCTAATGCAATAAAAATGACTGCATTAATTAAAATCCCAATTATCCATCTCATTATCTGATGGTTTCCTCCTCATGTGGCAGCACGAAGGCCAATAAACCATATACGACGATCAGAGGAAAAAAACCGGTAGGGATGAGGAGGATGATGAAGATCACCCTTAGAATGGTTGAATCCACTCCCACGTATCGGGACAACCCCCCGATGACCCCTGAAAGTTTTCTGTCTGACCTTGCCCGTGCTAATTGTTTTTTCATGTTCATTCCTTCTTTCTCATCTTATGCGTTGTCCTTATTAACATTCTTCCGTTCATGCTTTTTTATGAGGACAGATCCTGCTTTTGTATCCGCAAAAAGATGAAGCTTATCTGATGAGTCGGTTTTCCGGGTGAAGCGGATCGATTTTTGAACCACTTCATTTTTTTCTTCCAGTACATCAATACCCGGAAGCTCCAGTTTAAAACTACCGAAGTTGGATTTTGCCTCTCCTGAAATATTGATTTTTTCAGGAACATACAGATCGATGTTCCCGCTTACGCTTTTGGCATGAAGAGTGTCAGCCTTTTCACCCGTTAAGGCACAAACGATGTTTCCATTGAGGGACTGCACATCAGAATAGGTGATATCCCCTTCTACATGCACCTTTCCATTAATGGATTCCGCTTCAATATGGTCGGCTTTTGCATTCAAAATCGAAATGGCACCGATGGATGTTTCCACTTCCGCTTTCTTCGTCGTCAAATGATCGAATTCGATCTTGCCATTTGCCGCCTTCGCACGAAGGTCCTCGACCTCTAACTGAGCTGCTGTCAATCCTCCATTAAACAAACGGACCGTAATCCTTTTATAAGAATGCTTCGGGATATAGAGCTTGGAATCCACCTTCATCCACTTTAACTGCGTGGAGTAATACAGTGTATTTCCCTCTACAGCAAAGGAGGTATTCTCCATGAACTGCTTTTTGGCTGCTTCTTGATCTTCTGTACGATAGACCTTCGCCTCACATTCCACCCTGACTTCCTCTCCATCCCAAGGAATCAGTTCCACTTTTCCATTGGCCACATCCACATCAATCCTGTCGAATGAGGTGTCGGGCTGTTGAAAGACATGTGACAATTCCACCGATTGGTTCCATTGAAAGTCGAAGTCAAAGTTCTTGATCTTATTCAACGCCGTGTTCATAAAATCCATCACTTTATCTTTCGGCTGTGCTCCCTGGTTTTTCCCATCATTTTTTCCATCTTGGAATATGGACACAAATTCATCAAGGAAATCCTTCTCCTTTGACTTTGAGGTGTTTGGCTTTTTCTCCAGGGCTTCCAGTAATGCCAATGCTTCCTGAGCCGAAATCGTTCCATTTTCCAACATATCCAAAATGCGCTTACGTTCTTCATTCATACTCTTTCATCCCCTTTGTAGATTATAAAAGTACTTTGATACCCTTATACACATTCCAAATGACGACGACAACACTGAGTAATATGGCCAGACCGATCATGATGAAGGTGAAGATCGGAATCCCACTCCCACTGGCGAAGACACCCATATCCAAAAATAACCCTCCAAAGACAAGGGGAACGGCAATGACCGGTAACAAGTGTGAGAGAAATGCAGATTTTGCATCCTTTTTCACATTTGGATGATCAGATACAAAATAGACAATCAGCGGAAACAGGAACCCTGCAAAGAAAATACTAAAATAGCATAGGGCTGATAATACCTTATTGGTCTCCATACCATCCTCTCCTTTACTATTATTTACGATACGTGAGGCAAAAGGTTTCAATGCATTTGTTTATCATCTATTTTTACACAGGGACGTTTTCCTTCCATCCATCTTGAGGCTGATTATGGATAGGTATGGAGAGGTGTTTATAAATGGGAGATTTAATTTCTCTTTTTACTTAAGACAAAAAGGAGATGCATCAGGCATCTCCCTTGAAATTAATTGGTCACTTCTTCTTTTTCCCTGATTTTCTTCTTCATCCGTTCGCGATCCCGTTCGAGTACCGGTTTCAGGTATTTACCCGTATAGGAGCCTTGCACTTCCGCGACTTTTTCAGGTGTCCCGCTTGCGACGATGGTTCCTCCCTTGTCTCCGCCTTCCGGTCCAAGGTCCACGAGGTAATCGGCTGCCTTGATGACGTCGAGATTGTGTTCAATGACAAGGACTGAGTCCCCATTTTCAACAAGTCGTTGAAGCACGACCAGGAGACGGGCGATGTCATCAACATGAAGGCCGGTTGTCGGCTCATCCAGTATATAGAGGGAGCGACCAGTTGAACGGCGGTGTAATTCCGACGCCAGCTTCACACGCTGGGCTTCTCCTCCTGATAATGTAGTGGCAGGCTGCCCTAACGTGATATACCCTAATCCTACATCATAGATGGTTTGGAGCTTACGCTTGATTTTCGGGATGTTTTCAAAGAATGTCACTGCGTCTTCCACTGTCATCTCCAGGACATCGGATATGTTTTTGTCTTTGTATTTTACTTCGAGTGTTTCCCGGTTGTACCGTTTCCCGTGGCACACCTCGCATGGGACATACACGTCAGGGAGGAAATGCATTTCGATCTTGATGATCCCGTCCCCACGGCATGCCTCACATCGGCCGCCCTTCACATTGAAGCTGAATCTGCCTTTTTTATAGCCTCGCACTTTCGCTTCATTGGTGGTGGCAAACACATCACGGATATCATCGAATACACCCGTATAAGTAGCCGGATTGGATCTTGGTGTACGGCCGATCGGTGATTGATCGATATCGATGACCTTATCGAGATTTTCCATTCCCTTCACTTCTTTATGCTCACCAGGTTTCAATTTCGCATTATGAAGCTTTTGCGCAAGGGATTTATGGAGGATCTCATTGATGAGAGTACTTTTTCCTGATCCTGACACTCCGGTCACGACTGTAAAGATCCCCAATGGAATTTTCACTTTTACATTGTTCAGGTTATTTTCCTTCGCTCCCACGATTTCAAGGTAACGGCCATCCGGCTTCCTTCTTTCCTGAGGCAGTGGAATGAATTTCTTCCCTGACAAATACTGACCTGTCAGGGAATTCGGATCATCCATTACTTGCTGGGGCGTCCCGGCGGAAACCACTTCTCCCCCATGCACACCCGCTCCCGGTCCGATATCGATGAGATAGTCCGCAGCCATCATCGTATCTTCATCATGCTCGACGACGATCAAGGTGTTTCCGATCTCACGCATGTTCTTTAAGGTGTCGATGAGGCGGTCATTATCCCGCTGATGCAATCCGATGGACGGCTCATCGAGGATGTATAGAACACCTGTCAAACGGGAACCGATTTGAGTGGCCAGACGGATCCGCTGAGCCTCTCCACCGGATAACGTCCCGGCTGCACGGCTCAGAGTGAGGTATTCAAGTCCTACATTGACCAGAAAGCCAAGACGCTCCCGGATTTCCCTCAATATCAGATTGGCAATCTTCATATCTTTTTCAGATAATTCCAGACTTCGGAAGAAACGGTCTGCTTCTTCAATTGAAAAGGCCGTTACTTCCCCTATATGAAGGGAGTCGACTTTCACAGCCAGACTTTCTTCCTTTAAACGATGACCTTTACAGGCAGGGCAATCTTGCTGGGCCATATATTTCTCCATTTGTTCCCGGATATAATCGGAGCTCGTTTCACGATAGCGGCGCTCCACATTCGGGATGACTCCTTCGAAGCGAAGATAGTTTTCCCTGACCTGACCAAAGTCGTTCTCATAACGGAAGTAAATTTCGTCCTTACCTGATCCATAGAGGACTTTATCCATCTGATGTTTTGGGATATCCTTTACGGGGATATCCGTAGGAATCCCGTAATGTTCACATACGGCTTTCAGGAGGGACGGATAGTATTGGGAACTTGTCGGTTCCCATGGAGCGATGGCGTGCTCGTCGAGGGAGCGGTCCCAATTCGGGATGATCAGTTCCTTATCCACCTCGAGCTTTGTTCCTAATCCGTCACAGCTTGAGCAGGCACCATACGGACTGTTGAATGAAAACATTCTCGGCTCAAGTTCTGTAATGGAGAAACCGCAGTAAGGACAAGCGTGATGCTCACTGAATAAAAGCTCGTCTTCTCCCATGACATCGATGATGACCTGTCCATCCGCGAGTCTCAGCGCTGTTTCAAGTGAATCGGAGAGACGTGCAGCCACTCCTTCTTTTACGACGATCCGGTCGATGATGACTTCAATGGAATGCTTTTTATTTTTCTCTAATGTAATTTCTTCACCAAGATCTTGGACCTCCCCATTGATCCGAACCCGGACAAACCCTTGTTTCTTAATTTCCTCAAGGGTCTTGGCATGGGTTCCTTTACGTCCTGACACAACCGGTGCCAGTACTTGAAGCTTTGTTCTTTCGGGGTACTCAAGAATCCGGTCAACCATCTGTTCAATCGTCTGGGAGGTAATTTCGATTCCGTGATTGGGACAGATCGGCTTTCCTACTCTGGCGAACAACAATCTGAGGTAATCGTAAATTTCCGTCACGGTCCCCACTGTTGAACGGGGATTGCGGCTGGTTGTTTTTTGGTCGATGGAAATCGCCGGGGAAAGCCCCTCGATGGCATCGACATCCGGTTTATCCATCTGCCCCAGAAATTGACGGGCATAGGCAGACAGGGATTCCACATAACGCCTTTGTCCTTCTGCGTAGATGGTGTCAAAGGCAAGGGAAGACTTCCCGGATCCCGATAAGCCGGTCAGTACAACCAGTTTATCCCGTGGTATCTTGATATCTATATTTTTTAAGTTATGGGCTCTGGCCCCTTGTACGATAATCTGCTCTTGCGCCATAATTGGTTCATCCTTCCGCCTTCAGCTCAAGAATCGTGTCACGAAGCTGTGCAGCGCGCTCAAAGTCCAGTGCCTTGGCTGCTTCCTTCATTTCCACTTCCAAGCTAGCAATAAGTTTTTGTCGCTCCGGTTTAGACATTTTGGACACTTTTGTCTGTTCTCCCTCATAAACCCCCGCTTCTTCTGCAGCATGGGTCGCCCGGATGACATCCCGGATCTCTTTCTGGATGGTCATCGGGGTGACTCCGTGTGTTTCATTGTATTGCTCCTGCATCGTACGTCGGCGCTGGGTTTCATCGAGTGCCTTCTGCATGGAGTCCGTGATTTTATCCGCATACATGATGACTTTACCGTTACTGTTACGGGCTGCACGGCCAATCGTCTGAATGAGGGAACGTTCAGATCGCAGGAAGCCTTCTTTGTCGGCATCCAGGATGGTGACGAGTGATACTTCCGGGATGTCCAGGCCTTCCCTGAGTAAATTGATCCCCACTAACACGTCATATTTTCCTAAGCGCAGATCCCGGATGATCTCGATCCGTTCCAGTGTCTTGATCTCCGAGTGCAGGTATTGAACCTTGATGCCCATTTCCTTTAAGTATGCCGTAAGATCCTCGGACATTTTCTTTGTTAGGGTCGTGACCAGTACACGTTCATTTTTCTCGATCCGCTCATTGATTTCTCCCAGTAGGTCATCGATCTGGCCCTCGATGGGACGCACTTCGATGATTGGATCCAACAGTCCGGTTGGACGGATGATCTGCTCGACCATTTCCGGAGTGTGCTCCAATTCATATGGACCCGGCGTAGCGGATACATATAAGAGCTGTCGGGTTTTCTTTTCAAACTCTTCAAAGCGGAGGGGACGATTGTCCATGGCTGATGGCAGGCGGAATCCGTGATCTACAAGCACCTTTTTACGTGCCTGGTCCCCGTTGAACATCCCCCTGATCTGGGGCAGTGTCACATGAGACTCGTCCACGACGATCAGGAAATCATCTGGAAAATAGTCCAGGAGAGTATAAGGGGTCGAACCTGCAGGCCTTAATGTCAAGTGACGGGAATAGTTTTCGATCCCTGAACAAAAGCCCATCTCCCTCATCATTTCAAGATCATAACGGGTCCGCTGCTCGAGACGCTGGGCCTCGAGGAGTTTATTCTCCTCTTTCATGACGGCCAGCTGCTCTTCAAGCTCTTTTTCAATATTCTTAATCGCCACCTGCATCTTTTCCTCACGGGTGACGAAGTGGGATGCTGGGAAGATCGCTACATGTTCCCGCTCCCCCATGATTTCACCTGTGAGGGCATCCACTTCACGGATCCGGTCAATTTCGTCACCGAAGAATTCCACCCGCATACAATGCTCGTCCCGGGACGCAGGGAAAATCTCCACAACATCCCCGCGGACACGGAACGTTCCACGCTGAAAGTCGATATCATTTCGTTCATATTGTATATCCACAAGCTTCCTGAGTAATTGATTCCGCTCGATTTCCATACCTGTACGGAGGGAAAGGACAAGCTCGCGGTATTCTTCCGGATTACCCAAACCGTAAATGCACGATACACTGGCAATGATGATGACATCTTTCCGCTCGAATAAGGACGAGGTGGCAGAGTGTCTCAATTTATCGATCTCATCATTGATGCTTGCATCCTTTTCAATAAAGGTATCGGTTTGCGGAACGTACGCTTCCGGCTGATAGTAGTCATAGTAACTTACAAAATATTCAACGGCGTTATCGGGGAAAAACTCCTTAAATTCGCTGTACAGCTGTCCTGCCAGCGTTTTATTGTGGGCAATGATGAGAGTCGGCTTTTCAACCTTCTGGATGACATTGGAGACAGTAAATGTTTTCCCTGTTCCGGTTGCTCCAAGTAAGGTCTGATGGCGTTTCCCTTCATTTATGCCTTGGACTAGTTTCTCAATTGCCAGGGGCTGGTCACCCTCGGGCTTATACTTAGACTTGAGCTCGAATTGATCTTTCACCGTGAAACCTCCTATGTATAAAGGACTGCTACCTTGTATTTAACTACTTATACCCATCTTAAACACAACCCATTCATCTATACACATTCTACCACAATTCATGGAGGATTAACCAACAATAAGCGAACAAAAGTTCGTTCTGTTTATGAGAACAGGACGATACCGACCCTTGATTGTGGATAACCAATGTTTATACAACGGTGAATAAGCTAAACGTACGTTTTCGACATATTTCAAAGAGTGGCGAGGACTTCTTTATGATTTTTCGACAATTTCCGATCATTTCTATGCACAACCTGTGCATAAGCTTGTGTATAAGCCTCTCTACCCTGTGGAAAATACTTAAACTTATACACATTTCGCCAAAATTCTTGTGTACGATGTTGATGAATGCGCATTCATATTGTGAATAACTTGTAAAACACCTTATTTATTCACAGTATTGTTCATTTATCCACAACTAAAGTTTTTATTCCTCAAACAAAACAGGCTCTGTCATCTAAAGATGACAGAGCCTGTTTTCTCATATGGCTACTTGTGACCGGGATCAGGCACTTCTCTGTGCTTTTTTCATCATCCGATCGCTATACCAGAAACCCGCTGTCAAGGAAGCCGCGTCTATGACGATGAGCAACCATGAATCTGTATACCCCTTTGAAACGGAAGCGGCAATGAGGGCTACGGTCAAGATCAATCCGACATAATGATTGTATGTCACCCTTGTGAACAAAACGACAAGCAATCCTGGTAAAAAAATTCCTAAAATGATTTTGGACACGTTCAACTCTCCTTGAAAGAAAAGGGAATAATTCATATTTTATCGAAGTTTCCCCTGTCTGGAAAGGATTTTCCTACTCTTCCCCCTGCTGGACCAATTTCTTCGTCCTGTCCTTCAACTCACTATGGGGGATGAATTTCTCGGAAAGCATATCGGGCAGGATGAAGTCCAGAAAGTATTGGACGCATTCCATATCCCTGTATTTCACAATCGTGGACAGCGCTTCCTGATAGATCTCAATGAATAATGGCTCAGGGTTCCCTTTTTGAATTTCACCAAAGGATTCATATAAAAGGTCGATCTTGTCCGCCACGGATAAAATCCTTCCTTCAAGGCTTTCGTCCTTCCCCTCTTTAAACCTCGCTCTGTATACTTCCTGGAATTGTGGGGGGAATTCGGTTGTGATGAATTTATTGACCATCTGCTCCTCTACCTGGCTAAAGAGCTCACGCAGCTCCCCGGATGCATATTTTACAGGTGTCTTTATATCTCCAGTAAAAAGCTCTGCGTAATCATGGTTCAGTGCTTTCTCGTAGAGTTCTTTCCAATTCAGTTCTTTCCCGTTCTGTTCTTCCACTGTCCCTAAAAACTGGGCGATTTTGGTCACCTTGAACGAGTGGCTGGCCACATTATGTTCATGATACTTAAACCGCCCAGGACAACGGGTAAGGGTTTCGAGATCGGATAAGCTTTTAAAATAATGATGGATACCCATAGATTTCTCCTCTCGTTGATTGACTTTACTTTATGAAAATAGTATCAAGTAAAAGGGACAAGGGCAAAGATAACCCTCTCACCCCTGTCCTGCCAGCCTTTCCATTTCTCCTACCAGTATTGTATTTAGAGCATCGTGGTAACGTGTGGGTATTTGGTGTGAGGCTCCTGGAATCATATACATTTTCTTAGGATAGCAATCGTTATATAGTTTCAGCTGTGAATTGATCCAATCCGACTCTTCACCATAAATTAAAAGGAGTGGGATGGAGAGGTCTTGTACCTGATGGACTCCATCGTAATATAGGGACTGTTCGTAGAATCGATACCATATATGCGGATTCGCCTTATTCATATGATCCTCGAGTTTTTTCCGATCAAGCTTGTCCTTGAAATGAACTCTCGAAATAATCTTTGAAAGGCGTTCAGGATGTTCCCGGACAATTTTCATGCCCATATGATGCATCCACTTGAGCTTTGGGTTCGTGACTTTCGGATAGCCCCCTACCAATATCAAGGCGGACACCCGGTCCCTGTATGTACAAGCGAAAGTCTGACCCACGATCCCCCCTGCTGAATAACCTAGGATCACACATGTTGAGAGGTCCAGGTCATCAACAATGGCTTTAATATCCTCTACAAACCCATCAATACTGATATTCTTCTGGAGGGTGAATGAATCCCCATGGCCTGTTAAGTCAGGAATGATGAGGCGGAAATGTTTGGAAAGCATATGCTGCTTGATAAAGGTCATTCTCCCCATCCCTGGTGGGTGTATCAGGATAAGGGGCGTCCCCTTCCCAATATCGTCGAAATATATATCTCTATTATGAAAACGGATACTTGGCATATAAAGAAATCCTCCCTCAACCACTTTACTACTCATTGTTCTCTGGTTGAGGGAGTTCTAGTCACATTGTTCAGATGAGGCGTACGGACACCACACCTTGTATTTCTTTCATTCTGTTTTTCACGTGAAGCTGTTCGTGATCTCCCAGTTCCTGATCAAGGTCGATCATGGTATAGGCCCACGTATTTTTACTTCTGTTGATCATATCTGCAATGTTGACGGCATATCCCGAAAGAACATTGGCGATCTGACTGACCATGTTCGGGATGTTCTGGTGCATGACAGTCACTCTCATCTTCCCGCTGTATGGCAGTTCTACATCAGGGAGGTTCACAGCATGCTTAATGTTCCCTGTTTCAAGATAGGTTTTCAGTTGCTTGGTGGCCATGATGGCACAGTTTTCTTCCGATTCCACTGTAGATGCGCCGAGATGAGGTACCGGGACGACGTTTCTCATGGTCAATACCTTCTTATTAGGGAAATCCGTCACATATTTCCGGACAATCCCTGCATCGAGGGCCGTTTCCAGGGCATCTTCCTGAACAAGCTCACCCCTTGAGAAGTTCAAGATGGTCATCCTCTTTTTCATTTTCGCAAAGCCTTCCTCACCTACAAAGCCTGCGGTTTTGTCTGTCAAAGGAATGTGCAGGGTGACAAAGTCACACTCTCCCCATACTTCTTCGATATGATGAGCCCGCTTCACATCCTGGGATAAACGCCAAGTTGCGTCCACTGAAATAAACGGATCATAGGCGACCACATCCATTCCGAGGGCCAGAGCATCATTCGCCACAAGGACCCCTATGGCACCGAGACCTACGACACCAAGCTTTTTCCCTTTGATTTCACTGCCTACGAATTCCTTTTTCTTTGCTTCCACAACACTCGGAACATCTTCCTTTGTTTCCCTTAACGAGTTCGTCCAGCCGACAGCTGAATACAGGTTACGGGAAGAAGCGATTAAATTTGCCAATACGAGTTCTTTCACGGCGTTTGCATTGGCACCAGGCGTATTAAAGACGACAATGCCTTTTTCCGTACAGTGATCGATGGGGATATTATTGACTCCTGCCCCTGCCCTTGCAATGGCCTTGACGGATGCAGGGAAAGAATAATCATGCAGGTTCTTTGACCTGACCAGAATGCCATCAGGGTCGCCATTCCCATTCAAATGATAGTTCAGGTCATCCTCGATAAGGGATAGTCCGCTTTGACTGATGGCATTGTACGTATTGATTGATATCATCTTTCTCTTCCTCCTTGATCCGACTCGAATTTTTTCATGAAACCGACCAGTGCTTCCACACCTTCAAGGGGCATGGCATTATACAAACTCGCTCTCATCCCGCCGACAGAACGATGACCTTTCAGAAATTCCAATCCGGACGCTTTGGCTTCTTTCAGGAAAAGGGCGTCCAGGGCTTCATCCTGTGTTGAAAAAGGGATGTTCATCAGGGAACGATTCTTTTCCGGGACGGGGTTATGAAACAAGATCGATTCATCGATGCATTTGTATAAAAGACCCGCTTTCCTTTCATTTTGGACTTGCATCCCTTCCACTCCGCCATTTTCCTTCACCCATTCCAGAACAAGCTTTAGTACATAGATGGAGAATGTCGGCGGGGTGTTGAACAGGGAATCATGCTTTACATATGTCCCGTAATCCAGCATCGACGGGCACGTATCCGAAGCCTGACCAACCAGACTGTCATGGACGATGGCCACCGTTACCCCCGATGGTCCTAAATTCTTTTGGGCACCTGCATAAATCAGCCCAAATGACGAGATGTCTACTTTCTCTGAAAGAATATGGGAGGACATATCGGCAACAAGGGGGATCCCTCCAGTTTCAGGCCACTCATGATAACGCGTGCCTTCGATGGTATTGTTGGATGTGATATGTACGTAGTCTGCCTGAGGTGAAAAATCTTCCGATGTGTAGGCTGGGATCCCAAATGGTTCGGGTGGGGACAGGGTCCTGACTTTCCCTATCTTCTCTGCTTCTTTGACTGCTTTTTTTGACCAGCTTCCAGTCAGGATATAGTCTGCTTCCTGATTTGATCGGAGCAGATTGAAGGGAATCATGGAAAATTGCAGAGAGGCCCCTCCTTGCATGAACAGGACATGATAATCATCAGGGATGGAGAGCAGGTCGCGTAATAAACTTTGAGCTTCTTCTATTATAGTTTGAAAAGAAGCCGACCGATGACTTAATTCCATGACAGACATGCCCGTTTCACGATAATTCATTAACTCTTCCTGGACTTTCTCGAGAACAGGTTCGGGTAACACAGCCGGACCGGCAGAAAAATTATACACACGCTTCAACAACAGCACCGCCTAAAGTTCAGAATTTTCCCAAAGTATAATCCCGGCCATTGGTTTAGTCAATATGAAAGGTTTATGATGAAAACGCTTAATTGTGCCGTTTTTAGCCTCATGCGCGAAAATGGATTGATTCTTTGTGGTTTTTACTATTACACAAAAAACCGGCTCCCCGTTTCCCCTTGTAAAAGGGGAGGGAAGCCGGTTTGTGTTTTAACCTGTCAGGATCTCTTCCTTAGGATAACGGATCTTTTCTTTGTCCGGTCGTGATAGTGAGAAGGCCAGAGTCAGCGGCCCCAGTTTCCCGACGAACATCACGATGATCAGGATCCATTTACCGATGGCCGTCAATGATGCGGTGATCCCCATGGACAATCCCACTGTCCCAAAGGCTGATACCACCTCAAATAATATGGACAGGAAGGTAGATTGCCTTTCCGTTATATTAAGTAAAAAAAAGAGCCGTGAATACAAGGAGCACACTGATCATGGACACGGCCAGTGCTTTAAAGATATACGTTTCATCAATGGTGCGACGAAGAATACGAATCTCTTTTTTCTGTTTCAAAAAGGCAACCACACTCAATAAAATCACAACAAAGGTCGTAAGCTTGATCCCTCCGCCTGTTGAAGCACTGCCTGCCCCTATGAACATCAATAAAATGGTCAGAAGCAATGTGGAGCGTTCCATGCTGCCGTAATCAAGTGTGTTGAACCCTGCCGTACGGGGTGTGACCGCCTGAAAATAGGAAGCGAATACTTTATCCATGAGAGGTAATTGAGCCAATGTATGTGGATTGTTATACTCCAGGATAAAAATCATCATAAAAGCAAATGTGTTGATGACAAACGTCCCCACGATCATGATCTTTGTATGGAGGGACAGCTTCCGGATCGTCTTCTGCTTCCACAGGTCCACTAAAACCGTAAATCCAATCCCCCCCAAGGATGAACAGGAAGGATATCGTGATATTGACCATGGGATTTCCTGCATACCCCATTAAGCTGTCTGGCCAAAGTGAAAAGCCGGCGTTATTAAAGGCAGAGATGGAATGAAATAAGCTGACGTAAAGCCCCTTCCCCCATCCATATTCAGGCACCCATTCCGATGCCAGCAATATCACGGCAAAGCCCTCTACAAGGAAGGAAAAGGTAAATAAATATTTTACAAGCTTGATAACCCCTCCGACAGATGTCTGATTCAATGCCTGTTGAAGAAGGAGCCGTTCTTTAAACCCGATCTTCTTCCCCAGCATTAAAAAAATCAAGACGGCAAAGGACATGATCCCAAGCCCGCCGATCTGAATCAACCCCATAATGACGACTTCCCCGAACAGGGTGAAGGCCGCCCCTGTATCCATGACGGCAAGCCCCGTAACCGTCATCGCCGAAGTAGTTGTGAACAAAGCATCCAGCCAGGTAATCGATTGTGTGGTGGCGAAGGGAAGCTTAAGCAGCCCCATTCCTACTATTATAAAAAATAGAAACGTCACAACGAGCAGTTGAGGAGGGCTCAACCGAATGACCATATGCTTCATATATTAAACACCTTCTTTTTCGAATCGATTGATATCCCGGTTATGACCGATCACAATCAGTAAATCATCCATTTCAATGATTTCATCAGCAGAAGGAGAGACAATGACTTCCTCCCCCCGGTGGATGGCGATGATGTTGCAGCCGAATTTCGCGCGAACATCAAGATCGTTCAACGTTTTGCCTGCGACCTTTTTAGATCCACACACCTCTACAATACTGTGCTCTTTCGATAATTCGATATAATCGATGATTTTTTCCGACGTAATGTGATGGGCGATTCTCCGCGCCATATCCCGTTCAGGGTGAATGACTTTATCCGCACCGATGCGGTCAAGCACTTTCTGATGATACGCATTTGACGCCTTCACCCATACCTCTTTCACCCCTAATTCCTTGAGGAGTAATGTCGTAAGGATGCTTGCCTCGATATTATCTCCAAAGGATACGATCACATGATCAAAATTCCTTAGACCAAGGGACTTCAACACAGATTCATCCATTGCATTCGCCTGTACGGCATGTGTCGCAATATCGATATAATGTTGTACAACATCGTGATGGATATCGATGGCCAACACTTCCACATCCAGTTCAGCCAATTCCTGAACCAGATTTCCCCCAAATCTTCCTAATCCAATAACGGCAAACTGTTTTTTCATGATGAAATCCTCCAAAACCTTTTTAATAGCATAACCATCTCGTACTTCTTTACACAAAAGCGCAGGCGGCTCGCAGAGAGGCGACAGGCATATGTCGAACCTGACGGAAAGGCGTTCTTTGCCTTTTTGACAGTTTCGGCTTATGACCCCGAGCCTTTAGCCTTAGCTTCTTTTAGACTATCTCCCTAGTACATTTATCGTTTCCATAGAACGCAAAAAAACCATCAGGAACTAAGCCTGTGGTCATCCATAATCGATCACAAGTATCATCCTCTCCCAATACGCTTACGAGGTTAGCTGACGGATTCGGGTCATGGAAGTGACCCTACCTTTCAAACGAAAGGATTCACCCCTGTAAAACACTCGGGTCCCCCGCTTCAATAAATGAATTAAGCGATAAAGAATATTTAATTGATGATAGATATAATACTCCTCTCCCCATACGTTGTAAATATCTTTTTAATAAATAATCCGTCAAAGAAAAACAGTCAAAATTGTCGCAATCCATCCAGTATTTACTGTTGGATGAATAGGTTTCTTTTTCTCCCATCAAGGGAATAGCATACGTAAGTATGATGAAAATAGAACCAGAAAGGAAGAAGTGTATATGTCTGGAATGTCATCCATCAGCACATCAAACAGGAGTTCATCCGTTTCATCAGATGATATAAAACCCTGGATCAGGGGGTTTGCACGAATCGGGTATATTTCACGGGGGATTGTTTATATGCTGATCGGTGCATTATCGGTCATGGCTGCACTGGGAGTCGGCGGGAGCACATCCGACTCAAGCGGTGCATTCGCGGCAGTGGCCAGCAAGCCTTTTGGAGAAGTACTCCTGTGGATATTAGGCGTGGGATTGATTGGCATCGTCCTTTGGCGCATCATTCAAGTGATAAAGGATCCCGAGCATGCCGGGAATGGAGGGAAATCAGCGTTCAGAAGGCTTTCTAACCTCATCAGCGGTATTGCTTATGGATCATTGACCTATAATGCCTTTGCCATAGCCATGCACGCAAAGAGTTCCGGGTCAGGATCAAAACAGACGCTTTCAGCCAAATTGTTATCTCAGCCATTCGGACAATGGATCGTCGGGATTGTCGGACTGATCATCATTGGATATGCACTCTATGAAATCCATAAATCTTATACCGAAAAGTACACAGACAAATTCAAACGGCATGAAATGACGGAGAAAGAATGGGAGCTCGGCAGAAAAACAGGGAAGATCGGCTTGTATTCCCGTGGTACCGTGTTTTTACTGATCGGGTATTTCTTTATCCAAACGGCGATCACAGCAGACCCGGATAAAACAAAAGGCCTGGATGGGGCATTATCCAAGATTGCTCAACAGCCTTTTGGACAATGGTTGCTGGGGATCGTAGCAGTCGGGCTATTCCTATATGGTGTGTTTCAAATCTTAAAAGGAAAGAACCGTCATTTGAGCATTTATTAATAAAGGAAGGAGCTGCCTCTTGGCGGCTTCTTTTTAATGTGGCCATCCTTACACATGATTTTTTGACTATTTCCTCTTCCACCACAACTCCGAAGATGGAAGCATGAATTTTGACACTCCTTTCATTCTGTTGTATCTTATGACAATGAATCCTCACTAAACCTATAAGAATTATATAAATGGTATGTTTGTGTTTTTAGGTAAATCTACTACTAATGAAAAAGGAGGCCTCAGCATGAAATCACTTTGGAGAGGTTATCTCAACACATCCCTCATCATGAAAATCACCGTCGCTCTTGTACTGGGGATTGCCGTCGGCCTGATTTTCGGAAAGGATGCGTCTATCCTTTCACCATTCGGGGACATATTCATCCGCTTATTGAAATTTCTTATCATCCCTCTGATCTTATTTACATTGATGGTCGGTGTAAATCAGACAAATGTAGGTAAGCTTGGTCGAATGGGCGGAAAAACGTTCTTATACTATTTATTCTCATCCGCTTTAGCCATCATCATCGGAATCTCGGTAGCAAGTATTTTCAAGCCTGGAACGGGCATGAGCCTTGATACGAAAGAAACATTTGAAGTACCGGATAATCCCGGTGTGACAAGCGTTCTGTTGAATATTATCCCGGACAATATCGTCACGGCGTTCACGGAGATGAATCTTCTCGGAATCATTTTTACCGCCATCGTGTTCGGCATTGCCATTTCCTATTTGAGGTCTCACAAAGAACATAGAGAGATCGGAGAGCAAGTGTACAAAGTTGTGAACGGCTTAAATGAAGCCACCCTGGCCATCATGAAAGTGATTCTTCAATATGTCCCGATTGGGATCTTTGCCATCATGGCAGATACTGTAGGAAAGCAGGGATTGGATACTTTGTTGTCACTGGGGAACATGATCCTTGTTCTTTACATCGCTTTGTTCATTCAAATCGCCATTTATGTTGGGGCCTTGCTTGTATTTAAGATCAGCCCCGGCAGGTTCTTTGCACATGCAAGGACACCGATGATTACAGCATTTGTCACCCAGAGCAGTTCAGGCACCCTGCCTCTTACGTTACATGCTGCGAAAAACCTGGGCTTGCCGAAAAGCCTTTACGGTTTCAGCCTGCCTCTTGGGGCGACCATCAATATGGATGGTGCAGCGATACGAATCGCCGTATCTGCTGTATTCGCCGCAAATGTTATGGGTGATCCGTTAAGCTTGACTGACATGCTGGTCGTCGTCCTCATCGGCACATTGGCATCCATCGGAACAGCCGGTGTACCCGGAGCAGGCATCATCATGATCGCCACTGTTTTCGCCCAGCTTGGCCTGCCAATGGAAACCGTTGCCTTACTAACGGCAATCGACGCTCTCGTTGGAATGGGCTGTACAGCTCTTAATGTGACGGGAGACTTAGTCGGTACAGCGATCATCGATAAGACGGAGAAAGCGGACAAAGATGCCGTACAAGCCTAGTAGAATCAAAAAACCAAGCTTGAGTATTTTCAAGCTTGGTTTTTTAGATGTGCGCAGCATGTTCATGCTTCAGGCAGGATATTCAACAGCTCTTGAATGTAGGTCTTTTATATAGAAGCGGTTTCTTCCATTTTCTTTTGCTTCATACAAACATTCATCCGCTGCCTGGATTAACTTCCTCCCTTTTTCATCTTCATCCGGAACGACCCAGGCCGCTCCGATACTTACAGTGATCCTTTCACTGATAAGGGAGTCTTCATGAGGGATATTCAATCCTTCGATCGTTGATTTACATCTCTCACAAATCTCCTCCAAACCGTCTTCGCTTTGGTCCAGGAGGGCAGCGATAAATTCCTCTCCCCCCCATCCTGGACACATTCCCTCCGAAAGATTGGATCGTTTCATCAAGGGTTTTTGCGACTAATTTCAAACATTCATCTCCGGCTTCATGGCCATATTGATCATTGTAGAGCTTGAAATAATCAATATCGAAATACATGACAGCAATCGGCTGCCTCCGTGCAGGCAGTTCTCCAAAGCTCTTTATATCGTTCCTCAAAACATCTGCGATTGGATATTTTGGTCAATTGATCCACATAGGATAGCTTCTTCAATTGTTCATTTGCGACTTGAAGATCATCCCGTGAACTCACCAGCGACCGCGTTCTCTCCTTTACCTTCTCTTCCAACGTCTGGTTCAGTAACGCCAACTCTTCCGTCATTCTCTCCATTTCGTTAAAGGCTTTCGAAGATCGGTTCGCGATGATATACGCTTGGGAAAAGATAAACACTGCTAAACCAAGATAGGATATCTGAATGGACTGGATGATACCGTTTACAGAAAGGATGTCGTTGATAACCGTTAAGGAGAGAAAAACGGTACAGAGATTTAAGATCAATGATCCTTCTTGTTTGTTCAGTAAAGTCCTTATTAAGGTTATGGATACGTAAAGGATCGTTCCTAAGGCCATCACTTGGTAATACAGGCTTGTATGTGTAAAGATGGCCGTGGGAGTGAAGATAACAACTAAGGACATCAACCCACTCACTAATGTAAAAATCGAAACATATCTCTTGGAAAAATAGTCTGGGAATAAAGAATAGAGAACCCAGCAAAACAGCGGCAAAGAAGTATAAAAAGATAAGTATTCCAATTTCACGATCAGACTCCACGGAATGGAAGGAACGAAATCGATTAATAATATTTCATCAGTGGTGATAATCCTTATGCAGACAATGAAACATACAATACTGAACATGAGAGCTGAAATGTTTTTCCTTCTCTGCATATAGAGAATCAGATGATATAAACCTGACAGGAGAAGGCAACCGAATATAGTAGATTTAAAGGCAAGTTTTTTATATCCTTTTTCCCTTATAGTCTCTTCCGTGCCAAATGAGATCGTTTCCCAGATCCCTCCGTCACGATAATGAAAATTGGCAATGTGGATGAGTATTTCTGCTTCATGACCTTCAGAGGTGAAAAATACTTCCTGTGGTGTATAAAGGGGTTTAGTCGTATTTTCGCTTTTGCCCACCTGACCGCTTGATGCAAGTGCCTGACCATTCACAATCAATTCGTAAGCAGTAGACATGGATGGTAACATCATCCCGTAACGGACATTCTCTTTTAGTCCCCGAATCACAAGACGATATGTCGCATACCCTTTTCCTGGTAACCCTTTTTCTTTGTTCCAGGTAGAAGGGACCTTAATATATACTTTCTTTGTCGTGTTATGTACATCATGTTCTTTCCAGTAAAATTCCCATAATCCATTCAGGGGGATGATTTCATCATGCTCCACCTTCCATGAGCTTACATCGATCTGGCCCTCTTCCAAATTCAGCCTGCTAAAGTCATTTGATTTCATTTCACAGCCTGCCGCCAACATCAAGATGAGTATTAAAAAAAGGCTGATTCTATTGTGTTTCATAAGCATCCACTTCCCACAGACTGTATCATTTTTCCTAAATTCTAATCGATTGTTTGATAGTATTTTTTCTTCACTTGTGAATCTCTATTTCCTCATTTCTGCGGGACTCTTACTCAATAAATGAAAGGATTGAACGTAAGAAAATATAAGTATATAAAATGATTTTATAACAAGGACTTTTCTCCTACAAGCATCAGTTCCAAACTATTCTGACTTATCAGGACAATCACTCTCATCCTTTCCTTTTAAAGGAGCAGATTTCCTTTTGGACTGCCTGAACAAAGCCTTTAAAAAAAAGAGCGAGAAGAAACTATGCTCTTCTCGCTCTTTTCTGATTATGATGCAGCACGTCACTACGATACCCGGTGATGCTCCCACCCTGATGACTCATCCGCAAAAATGATGCCTAATTCGTGATGATCCCCTTCGTATAGAGATCCTTGAGTAAAACGATTTTCCCCGTTTGTTCCTAGCACCTCTAGTTTACAATAGGCTCCGTTTTTTTGAAGGGCTTCATAAAATGCTCTTTCCGTGTTTACTTCGACACCATTCACTTTCAGCACGATTTCCCCTACTTGAAGGGTCAGCTTCCTTGCTGGAGAATCGGGAAGAATCCCCAGAATCATCACGCCTTGTGCCTGCCTTTTGAAGAAGTAAGGCTTAGAATCCTCTGTCGACCTGTGACGATAGGTGATCCATGCCCGTCCTAAAATCGCCGCAACAGCTGCCCCGATTGAAAACATAGGAGCCCATAATCCTGTTACAGCAAGGGTCAGTACGAACGCTCCAAGCCAAAATACACGTGAACCTGTATGCTTGATCGCAATCTCAGGCAAGGTACTCTTCACAAGCTGCTGGAAGCCGAGGAGAAACGGCACACAAAGGGGCGAATAGGATTCTGTCCCCATTGTAAACACCGGCCACCAATCCGCCAGGGTCAACGGTCCTGTAGGGATCAATACAAACATTGGAACCAGCCATAGCTTCTTACCTTGGTGAGCCCCTACTTTCAGGCCTCTGGCACTTTTGAGAAGCCGGGGTGACGTATGCTTCCATCCGTTCAATCGAATCAGGATCCCTTCCATCATCGTTAACACTCCCAGAAGCACTGCGACGGAACTCAACATCCCTCTATTCACGTCTTCTATATATGTATTCATAAAGGGGATATCCCATTGGAAATAATCCAACATCACAAGGATAAAGTATGAGAATCCTACCGTCATGGTCGCAGACAAGAGCTGAAAGCGGCCCGTCAACGCCGCCAGGATGGAAAGCAGCCCTATCAGGATAATCCCGGCGAAAGGAACCACAACTCCCGCTCCGACAATTAAGATAGAAAACAGTAGCCCAAGTACGATTCCATATGAAAATAAAACCCTCGTATCATGATAGCCGTCCAGTAATCTCGTATTGAAGTCTCTTCTTTCCCTCTTCACACGATAATAGCCCGCCATAATAGCGAAAAACACAGACACATAACCTACAGGATGAAGAAACATCCTGCCAAATCCCTTAACGATTTCAAGCAACCACAACTCAATCAATGATCCGTCACCACCCTTTTGCGAAAATTTGCATTATCTATTATTTTATCAAAATACTTCCTTAAAACCTATTGCAATTTTATTTGATTGTTTTACGATTCGATTTCATTTCCGACGGCATTCTGCATATTTTCCCGGGAAATGTTGTCGGATGAGTGGATAAAAAGAATGATTATGTGTGATTTTATTCACCATGAATAAAGCCGGCCATAATAATGGCCGGCCGGCTCGGTTCTTAGCGTTTAGCTGTACGTGTGATATATTCCAATGCAGCCTGAAGCTGCAGGTCATTTTTCTCATTCTGAACGGCTTCCAAGATTTCTTCCTGTAAACGCTCCCCTGTCATCGTATCAATGATTCCCGTCACATCGATGCTTTCCTGACTTTGGAAATCCTTTACAGCCCTTTCCGTTTCCTTACTGAAATATCCATCTGTCCGGTCTATCCTGAAGCCGAGTCCCTGAAGCATTTCCTGGGCGTTTTGAATCTGTTCATTGTTCATTCCCTCTTGAAGGGGTTTTTCCACTTGTAGTGGATGGGCATAGAAATAAGATGGCTGCCTGACAGGTATATCCGGTTTGATGCCCCTTTTGTGAATCCAATTTCCGTTCGGGGTCAGCCACTTAAACATCGTCAGCTTGATATTGCTGCCATCCCCCATTGGCACGGCCTGCTGGACCGTCCCTTTACCAAAGCTCTTTGTACCGATGAGAGGATATCCTTCCGCCTCTTTCAAGGCACCTGCAAGGATTTCAGAGGCCGAGGCACTCCCTTCGTCTATCAACACCACTACAGGGTACGCTTTTCTTTCTTTGCCGTTAGAGAAGGACTTCATGACTTCCCCGCTCCGTTCCTGAATTTGCACATAAGGCTTTTTCTCCGTGACAAACTCTTTAAGAATGTCCTCCACACTTGAAAGAAGACCGCCTGGATTCCCTCGCACATCAAGGATCAAGCCCTCTACCTTTTTCTTTTCAAGATCCTCTAACTGCTTTTTAAAATCCATGGCTGTATTCTCTGAGAACGTCGTGATCTGGATATACCCTGTCTTCTTTCCTTTCACTTCTTTCACATCCGAGATGACCGTCTCAACAGGGATTTCATCCCGTTTCACGGATACCTCTATCGGTTTGGTCAGCCCTTCTCTCGTTATTTCCAGCTTAACGTTCGTGCCTTTCTTTCCTCTGATTTTCAGAGTAGCTTCGTACAGGTCAAGACCTTCAATGCTGTTACCATCAACTTTGATGATCCGGTCATTCGGTTTCAGTCCTGCTTCTTCCGCAGGTGAATGTTTAAATGGGGCGACAATGATCAGCTTTCCGTCCATTATCGTCACTTCGGCTCCGATTCCTTCAAAAGAGGAATCCAGTGCGTCATTGAATTGAGAGGCAGTTTCAGCATTCATGTAAACTGAATAAGGGTCATCGAGGGTCTTCAGCATTCCCTGGATGGCACCTTCAACCAGCTGCCCCTTGTCCACATCCTGAAAGAACTTGTCACTGATCAGGTCATACGCAACCTCCACCTTGTGAAGCTTGTCATTTAGTTCACCTTTGCCGTCAAACTGAGCAAGCTCGTCCCCTGACTTGTCTTTCCACTCCAAGCCGCCGTACATCCCACCGGCCCCGATCAGCATACTAATGATGATTGTGATGATGAGCTTCCTGCCCGTCCACTCCATATATTCCCCTCCAGCATGTTTTATCTATGGTACAGATAAGGTGTAGCGTGAGCGCTGCAGGCTGCTTCAGCCTCACGGTAAACGGTCTTATCCAACGAAAAAGACACCACACAAAAACGCGCTTTAGGCGGTGCGATGTCTTTGCTTATCTAACTATATGCCGGAGGGGGACGAGTTATGATAAAGGGTCTTCTATTTTATACTTGTAAAAACCCTGGGCACATGATGATTTTGCAGATGGGATGCAATGATAGGTCCCCACTTTTCAAATTCGACCAGGAAACCATCATGCCCGAAACTGGTGGAGATGAAATAATGGTTACCCTTTGATACAAGTTCTGTAAATTCCTTTTGTTCCTGAGGGGAATAAATCGAATCCCCCTCATAACTGATCGTTATCAGCTCACATGGATAATGTTTGGCTGCCTCCTCTGTACCTCCTCTTTCCCTCCCGATATCATGGGAGTTCATGGCTTTTAACAGGGTAAGGTAGCTGTTCGGATCAAAACGCTTCCCTAACTTCTCCCCTTGATAATCAAGGTAACTCTCTACATGATACCGCCCGTTCTTCCCTCTGCGCTGAAAACGCTGATTGAACAGTTCCTGCGTCCGGTATGTGACCATACCTACCATCCTGGCAATCTCCAATCCTTTCAAGAGGGCCCCAGGCGGATAGTTCCCCCCTTGGAAGGCAGGGTCCTCCTGAATTGCCGTGATACCGATATGATTAAATGCAAGACCGTAGTCATTCAAGGCAGGGGTGACAGCGAGGGCAAATACCTTCTTGATGTACTCCGGGTAAAGAGCCCCCCATTCAAGTGCCTGCATCCCCCCCAGGGAACCTCCGATAACCGCTTCAAGATGCTCCACGGAAAGCAGCTGTAGTGCTTCATATTGGGCATGGACCATGTCCCTTATGGTGATGGCAGGAAAGGATGGACCGTACCGTTCACCCGTATCAGGATTAGTCGACGCCGGTCCCGTGCTTCCCTCACATCCCCCCAGTACATTGAAGGCAATTACATGGTACCTTTCTGTATCGATTGGAGAACCCGGACCAATCAATCCATCCCACCATCCACGGTCTTCCGTCGTCCCTTTGACGATGTGGTTTCCGGTCAGGGCATGACACACCAGGATGGAAGGACCTTCGTGATTACCTGTTCGCTCATATGACAGTTCTACATTACTCAAGGTGACGCCTGACTCTAATGTGAGGGATGGGATGGTAATGGAGTTCACTTCATATGTGTGCGGCTTCTCCACTCCTCCACCTCCTTTTATTTGGTGTTGTGGCGGGGGATCAGGATTCCCCCGTATGAGTAGCATATTGATTTCTGTCTTGTTATTAAAGATGGCCGTTAAGATTTCATTGAAGGGCCACTGGTTCACTGGTCTCCCTTCCACAGCCCCGGGATACCCTAACAATGGTATCCAAACTCCACATTCCCATGGTGTAATCCTACAGATACCATTACACCCGTGATGTTTCCAACGCAACTTCAATGCTATGATCCAAATCCTCGATCAGGTCCTTAACAGACTCCAATCCTACAGACAGTCTCACCAGATCCTCGGTTACACCCGTCGCCCGGATTTCCTCGTCGTTTAATTGCTGGTGGGTCGTAGAAGCTGGATGGATGATGAGTGATTTCGCGTCCCCGACGTTGGCAACGTGAGACCAGAGGGAAATATGATCGACGACTTTCCGTCCTGAATCCCTTCCACCTTTAATTCCGAAGACGACGATGGAGCCGGCTCCATTTTTCAAGTATTTTTGAGCAAGTGAATGAGACGGATGTTGAGGTAAACCTGGATAGGATACCCAGGCAACACCTTTATGCTGATTCAAGTGCTCTGCAATCTTCAGGGCGTTCTCTGTATGACGCTCGATCCGAAGATGCAGCGTCTCCAGTCCCTGCAGTAATAAGAACGCATTTTGGGGACTCAAGCACGCCCCCAGGTCACGAAGGAGCTGGACTCTCAGCTTTGTAATGAAGGCTGCCGCACCTACATCCCGGGCGTAGCGAAGTCCGTTATAGCTCGGGTCCTCTTCCGTGAAGCCCGGGAACTTCTCATGATTCCAATCGAACTTCCCGCCGTCGATCACCACTCCCCCGATGGCCGTTCCGTGCCCGCCGATCCACTTTGTAGCAGAATGGATGACGATATCCGCCCCCCATTCGATGGGCTTGCAAAGATATGGTGTGGCAAAGGTATTATCGATGATCAGCGGGAGATGGTGGTCATGGGCCACTTTTGCCACCGCCTCGATATCCAGGACATGCAGACTTGGGTTGCCGATGGTTTCCGCGAAAACGCCCTTCGTCTTCGGTGTGATCGCTTGACGGAAATTTTCCGGGTCCGTCGGATCTACGAAATGTACCTTGATCCCGTATTTCGGAAGAGTCGTAGAGAATAAGTTATACGTTCCCCCATAAAGATTGGTGGCTGCAACGATTTCGTCTCCAGCGCCTGCGATATTCAGGATCGATAGAGAAATGGCTGCCATCCCGGATGAAACACCAAGTGCCCCGATCCCCCCCTTCTAAAAGGGCAAGGCGCTTCTCCAATACATCGACTGTCGGATTCATAATCCGGGTATAAATATTCCCCGGTTCCTCGAGGGCAAATAATTTTGCTGCATGATCACTGCTGTCGAAAACATAGGAAGTAGTCTGATAGATGGGTACGGCTCTTGAACCTGTTGATGGATCAGGCTCCTGGCCTCCGTGAAGAAGCAAAGTGTCGAAATCGAATGATTTGGTCATTGTGAATTCCTCCTGAGTGATAGTTTGGGTTGGGTGTTGCCGGTTTGACGGGTGGTCGTTCGCCTGATGGATGTTTAAGGATTTATGGCTGTCGAAGTTGTGTACTTGGTTGTCTTCTGAATTCCCGTAAATAATTGTCTGCTAAAATCAAGATGATCTCTGTTAAACATTCGGTTCATTAACTGTTCAAAACCACCCCAATTTCTTCAGTTAACATTCCAGTGAATTCCATTGTCTGACACCCACTAGCTTTGAACCAAGTTCTGCCATGAGTAAGGAAGTAGAAGAGGATAAAATAAAAAACCCTCTTCCTAAGAAGAGGGTCTAATTGAATAGGGTCCTCCTCTTATCTTTCAGGCAGATCGCCTGCAGGAATTAGCACCTTTTCATGCAGCTATGACAGCGTACATGAAGGTTGCCGGGTTTCATCGGGCCTAGTCCCTCCACCTCTCTGGATAAGAGCATATAGTTGTCAATGTGAAAATTCTTGCGTTGAGATGAATTATAACGGGTATCGACTCTTGACGTCAAGTATATTTTTTGAATTTTTTAATTATTTACTTTTTTACGGATGCGTCGATGGCTTCGTTGAATTGAGAGACGATGTCCCCTTCATCCTCGATACCTAACGATATGCGGACGACATGTGTGTTGATTCCCAGTTTTTCCTGGGCTTCTTTCGGGAGGGCACGATGGGACGTTCCCAATGGATAAGAAACCGTCGTTTCAACCCCCGCTAAGGACGGGATGATTTTGATCCATCCCAGGGATTTAAAGAAGGTGCTGATATCGCATGTATCTGCCAGTTCGATCGTGACGATGGCACCATTCCCTTTATTGGATAAATCTGTTGGATAATAGACTTCCTTCACGTGCTCATTCGAGCGTAGGTGTGCTGCCAGGACTCCTCCGTTCCGTGCCTGGGATCCCATCCGAAGGGCAAGTGTCTTCGCACCACGACATGTCAGCCATGCTTCAAATGGACTGAGGTTTGAGCCCATGTTCACGACTTTTTCTCTCGCCTTTTGCACAAGCTCTTCTTTTCCGACTACGACTCCAGCTGTGATATCACTGTGCCCACCGATATATTTCGTGGCACTGTGAGCAACCAGGTCCACCCCTTCGAGAAAAGGCTGACGGAGAAACGGTGTGGCAAAGGTATTGTCGATCATGGTGAATAACTGATGTTTTTCAGCCAATTCCACCATTTTCGGAATATCTTCCACCCTCATGAACGGATTTGTGACCGTCTCACTGTATAGAAGCCTGGTGTGGGGGGTAATGGCACCTTCGATTTCTTCTACACATGTGAAATCAACGAAAGAAGTGGAAATCCCAAACGACGTGAGTTCTTCTTTTAGCATATGGAATGTCCCGCCGTATAAATCTTCAGCCGCTATGATATGATCGCCTGCTTTCACAACAGCAAGGATTCCGACAAGGATGGCTGATAACCCGGAAGAGGTTGCAACCCCTGCAGGAGCCTCCTCAAGGTCCGCTATCATCTTACCAAGCTCGTCTGTGTTCGGGTTTCCCGTTCTCGTGTAAAGATAAGGGGACTTCCCCTCATAAAAACCCTCCAGCTCCTCTAAAGAGGCAAAAGAAAAAGCAGACGTCTGATAGATCGGTGTCGCCTTACTGCGGATTTCCTCAGTACCTTTCAGCTCGCTATGTACGACCTTGGTGGTGAATTTCATCATTCTTCATCCTTCCTGAATCTATGTATTTTAAAAAGTGTATCATATTCAGAAGATTGTGAGGAGTAGGAGCGAGCGTGAAATAAAAATAGCCACCTGCTTCCCAACAGGTGACTTTGACTTTTATTGGACTTTGTCCAAACAACCGATGAGGCGGTTTTCTATATCCAATGCCAGTTTCTTCAGTTCATCGTTATCAACCATTTCAATCAGCTTACCAGGCCTGGCCATACCGATCTTGGTTGTCCCTTCTTCCGTGTATACGGTCACTTTACAAGGCAGGAAGTAGCTTACGAGCATGCTCTCCTCCAGCACCTTTTTCGCTTCATGTGGATTACATACTTCCAATACGACGACTTCTTCGTTGAAATCAAGCCCTTTATCCTGAAGCTTCCGGGCAAGATCAAGATTCCACAGAACCCCGAAGCTCTCGTCTTTAAGACTGGATTCGACTGCTTCCACCGCTTCTTTCACACTCATGGTCACTTCCTTCGTGTAATGGAACATGAACACATCTCCTCCTTCAATGTTGGTTACATTTCTTATATACCTCATAGAGTATACCATGAAACGTTATATAAGGTCCGTCCCTCTCCATCATTCCATTCCTTCGACCATTTTACTCATCATTTCTTCGTTCATGGGCCCGACGATTTTGTGCTGGATGATGCCCCCTGTGTCGATCATGTAGGTGGTGGGAATGGTGAACACGCGGTATTCGTCACCGACTTTCCCTTCTTCATCCATTGGGATGGGAAAGGTAAGCTCATAGCCATCGACAAATTGCTGGACAGCTTTTTTTCCATCGTCCATGGACGTGAGGTTGACGGCAAGGATTTCGACGTTTTCTTCTTCTGCAGAATCCTCATAATAGCTCTCCATATGGGGCATTTCCGCTTTACATGGCGGGCACCAGGTAGCCCAGAAGTTCAGGATCACCTTTTTGCCCTGATAATCTGAAAGCTTAATCGTCTCACCTTCTAAAGTGGTTAATTCAAAATCAGGGGCTCTATCCCCTTTCGCGAGCCCTTGTTTGGCATCGGAAAGATCCATCGATTCACTGGCTAATTGGGCAGCTTCTTCCCTCTCCTTCTTCTCCTGCTGATCCTGAAACAGATTAACCAAGAATATACCGATCAGGAGAGCAACGATGGCCAGGGCAAAATTCCGTTTATTCATTTTGTTTCCTCCTTACGTTCAGAAAAATAAGAAAGGTCATCATGACCAGATACGTCCAGGTGGTGGTGTTGAATTGGAAGCCATGTATGATGGCATTGAGGAGTAATTGGATCAACGTAAACATAACCAATAACTGAACGGCCCAGATTTCACCACCGGAACCCTTCACTTTTTTATGAAAATAGGACACGATCATAATGTTAAGGACCAGTCCGATACATGCGAAAAGGGTATGTTCATGGAGGAAGTGCAACACCGACTCATAAAAAAGGACTGTGACCATCCATGAAGCGATGACAGTCAAAGGAGAATCGACTCTTTTAATCAGAATGTATAAGAGGACAGCTGACAACCCCAGCCAATAGCCGATCACTCCCCCATTGAAATACAGAATCGTGAGTGGATGCTTGATGACCGTCGGCAAGTCCACCACCACAATACTCAGCTTCCAAACGAGGATAAAAGTAAAAATACTGTTTGAATACCACTCCCCTGCCTTCCTTTTCCAGAAATACAACAGAAGGAAAGTCAGAATGAAGGAGAGGATGATGGCTCCCCAAGAAGCAGGGAATGTGAAAGACCCGATGGAATACCATTTCTCAGTCAGGGGGCATTCCTCCTTTCATGGTGCTTTGCCGCATTAATGCTGTGAGAATAAGATTCCTCCATTGTGTATGAAGAACTTTAGGCCTTTTAAGTACAAGTAAGTTTTTTACCCGTAATTGAATTATTACAGATATAAAGGACCAGTGTGTGTCTAATCCTTGAATTTTTTATGCTTTATCTTTATTTGAATCTTGGTGGTCTAAAAGAAAGACTAGGAATCCTGGCCGAACCCCAGCTCTTCTCATCGTCCACCTATACTTTATATTAAAGCCTTGTATGATGTAAAAAAACTAAGAAAAAAACCGAATGCGGGATGATCCACATACGGTATTATGACTCATGGCTGCTTTTAACCCTTCTAAAATCAGCAAGAAATATTTGACTGTCCCCTCTACGGCGGTTAATGATTTCAATATCAATAAGGATTCTTTTTGTCTCTTCAACGCCCAGACGTTCGATGAGAATGTCACTGATCTCTTCGGCTGTAAATTCGCCGATATCTGTATTCTTCAGCGCCGTCCGATTTCTTCTGCAAAAACTTCTTAATTGCCTCTTGATATCTGATAATTCCAATTATCTCACCCTTAGTACAAATTCATACCGAATGATTAGACAAAAACAGCCCACCAAAAAGGCAGGCTCCATGATACTAATGGAAAATCGTTCCCATTAGTTCTCATTGTTATCCATTGTTTTCGGTAACCCGGCGATCATTATTTTAAGTAAAATAGAAGACCCGTGGCTTTGCGTCCTAATTTTTCAATTAGTTTGCCTTTTTCAATTGTGTGTTTGATTATACTTGTCATTATACTAGAAGAATTAAAGTATGAAAACTGCATTCCATTACTGGAAATAATTTCTTTAACTGACTAATAATAAATAATTTGTCCATAATGGAAACTATCTATTCTTTTGAAAGGGGTTCTGACTCCTCTATGTATTTATTATTTGTCATTTTAGTATGGGTCTTATTTTCTTATCGGTTCATTGATTGGAAGCAATTCTATCGTCAATACCCTACCATCCTGTTCTTTATGTTCATTAACTTTGCCTATAATTACTTCTATTATGAGCACACCTTATGGAGATTTGAGGGAATAACGGTAGATTGGTTGAATCATACGATCATTAATACCGCTTTTACTTTTTTCATCTGTCCATCGGCTCTCACCATATTCCTGCAGAGAATACCGTCGAAAAGAAAGTTGAAAATACTCTACTTTTCCATTTGGATCGCCTTTTTCACACTATTGGAGTACCTATTCTCTTTGAAGGGCATGTTTATATATGAAAACGGATGGAGCAATGGGCATAATATCGGATTGAATATCATTTTATTCTCCGTTTTGTACCTGCACTATAAAAAGCCGTTCTACGGAATCCTGGCATCCATTCCCATTGCCATTGTTTTCATTCTATTATTCCCGTTTCCAATCCTATCAATGAAATAAGGTGAGTGAAAAATGATGTCCCATCCAATATTGATCTTTCTATTAGTGATTACCTATGGTTCCATGTGGATCTATTTAAGTAAGAAGAAATCTTCATAAAAAGCCCCCTTCCAAAGGAAGCGGGCTTTCTGTTCATTAAAAGTTAATATATTGACGCGGGTTCACGGCATTTGATTTCGATGCATTCCAGGAGCCTGCGTGAAGTTCAAAGTGTAAATGCTGTCCGAAGGAGTATCCTGTGTTACCCATGTAACCGATTCGATCCCCTTTGTTGACTGCTTGTCCTGCGCTGACAGAAGAAGAAGCCATGTGGGCATATACCGTTGTGAACGTTTGACCATTGATTGAGTGAGTGATGTAGACTACATTACCGTAACTAGAGCTGTAATGGCTCTTGATGACATATCCATCAGCCGCTGCAGAGATCGGAACACTTCCCCGCGCTGCAACATCGATACCATAGTGGTAACGTCGCTTACCGTTCAGCGTGTCCCAACCGAAATTGGTTGTAACTGTTCCATATGCAGGAGTGGTCCAGGCACCGGCACTCACTGGTGCACTTGGAGCAGGTGTTGAAGGTGCCGCAGATGAACCACTGCTGCTGGCTGCTCACTGCTGCCTTTTGCTGTTCCGCTGCACGTTTAGCTGCTTCCGCTTCTGCTTGACGCTTGCGCTCGATTTCACGCTGACGGGCAAGTTCTGCCAGACGGGCTTGTTCAGCCTGGATTTCCCCTTCAAGCTGGTGCTCCATTTTGGAAAGCTCGTCTGATTCATTTTGAAGATCTTTTTTCTCTATTTCAAGTTCAGCTTGTTGCGCTTCAAGTTGTTTAAAAAGGTCTGCTTTTTTGGCTTTTTGACTGTCCAGATCCTTTTTCAGGGATTCAAGACTTGCTTTAGTAGATTCTAATTCTTCCAATTTGGCTTCTACTTCCGCTTTTTTCTTTTCCAATTCTGCCTGATCACGTTTTTGTTCGTCCATGATCTTTTTATCGGCACTTACGATCGTGTTGACTGCTGTTACACGGTTGATGAAGTCTCCGAAGCTGTCGGCACCAAGTAGGACATCAAGATAATTGGCAGAGCCGCCTTTTTCCTGGATCGCACGGGCACGTTCTTTTAAAAGTTCGTTGCGTTCTTTGATCTTATTTTCTAATACTGTGATTTCTTCTTTAAGTTTGTTGATTTCCGCCGCTGTTTCATCGATTTCTTTTGTTTTCTCGGCAATCTTTGTTTCCGTATCTTTCAGCTTGGTGCTGATGTCGGCAATTTGTTTCTGGATTTCCTGTTGCTTATTTATGTTTTGATTTATTTCAGATTTTTTCTCATCAATTTTTCCGTTGATCTCCTCTTTTTTAGAAGAAATCTCATCTTGCTGCTTCCTTTAAGTCCTCTACAGAGGAATGGGCGTTAGCAGTTGTTCCTAACGTTGGTAGACTTCCGATTGTTAATGCTGCTGCAATGGTCAATGTTACGAAATGCTTCTTGTTCAAGCGGCATGCTCCTTTCAGCTTCTATCAACCTATCAAATTTTACACTTTTAAGAATTTACGGACAGACATAAAGCTTCCCCATGCCCCGATCAAGCAACCCATTAATAGAATTAATCCGTTTACTTGATAGATAAAGGGGGGTAAAATCTAATATCTGAATAAAATGGTTTTGTAGTTTTGGTTCAATGAAATTAAAGGCATAGTAATAAACTGTTGTAACAAGAGCGATCGGGATAATAGAACCTAAAATTCCAAGCCATAAACCTTCAAGGATAAACGGCCAGCGTACAAACCAGTTGGTTGCACCCACGAGTTTCATTATCTCGATTTCCCTTCTTCTTGCGACAATCGTAATCTTAATTGTGTTGGAGATAAGGAACATAGCGGTAAACAGGAGACCGATGATCAGAACAAATCCAACATTTCGACTCATTTCAAGTACGTTAAATAATTTTTCGATTTTCGCTTCACCATACAAGGCTTCGTTCACATGGTCATACTTATTGATTTCTGCAGCGATTCTCCCTGTTTCCCTGGGATCTTCTGCTTTGACGATAAAGACATCGTATAGGGGATTATCCTGTTCAAACAACCTGAAATCGTCTCCCAGATCTTTCACAAGATTCTGGAGCTCCTGTTCTTTGGAAGAATACTCCACAGATTCGACTCCGCTTAATTGATTGATCTTTCCTTCGATCTCATCTACTTGAGCTTGATCAGTACCAATCTCCAGCAGTACGCGGACTTCCACGTCTTTCTCAATGTCCGTTGCCACTTTGTTCATGTTCAACATCAGGACCATGAACACACCGACCAGCAGTAATGTCACGGTAACGGCACTCACAGATGCAAATGTCATCCAGCCGTTACGTCCGATGCTTTTAAAACTTTCCCTAAGGTGTCGCCCATACGTCCTAGCTTTCATAACCGTAATCACCTCGCTGTTCGTCACGAACAATTCGGCCATTCTCAATGGCAATTACCCGATGCTTGATTGTATTGACAATTTCCCGGTTATGAGTGGCCATGATGACCGTTGTTCCACGGTTGCTGATTTCTTCAAAGATGTTCATGATATCCCATGATGTTTCAGGATCAAGATTCCCGGTAGGCTCGTCTGCGATCACCAGCTTTGGTGTATTGACGATGGATCTCGCAATCGATACACGCTGCTGCTCTCCGCCTGACAGTTCATCAGGGAGCATTCTCGCTTTATGCTTCAGTCCTACAAGATCAAGGACTTCAAGGACTCTCTTCTTGATCTGCTTTGGGTGCTCTTCTATTACTTCAAGTGCAAAGGCAATGTTTTCATAGATTGTAAGCGAAGGTAGCAGCTTAAAATCCTGAAACACGACCCCAACGTTCCTTCTTAAGTATGGAACCCTGCTATTTTTTAATTTTGCCAGATTAATACCATTTACAATAATATCGCCTTTTGAAGGCTTTTCTTCACGGTACATCATCTTAATAAAAGTAGATTTCCCGGCGCCACTTGGACCCACAACATACACAAACTCGCCTTGCTTAATGTGGACGTTAAAACCATTAGCAGCCATGACACCATTGCTGTACTGTTTATATACGTCTTTCATTTCTATCATTATTAAATCACCTAATTTGTATTATGAGTTACCTCTTGGCTGTTATCGACATATGTACAAGGTAGAGCTGACGTTTTTACCATAATTAGACACAAAATGGCGAAAAACCTCGAATTGCTCTCCCGAAAATTATTATACCATCACTTTAATCATTGTTAAGGAAAAAAATTATTACATTTACGTTTCAATGCGTGAAATAATGTGTATTTTTTACCTTTTTCACTGGTGTTTATGCCTATTTTTCGATCAAAATATAGGTAATAATACCTATAACCTGGTACTATTATGAAGTCAAAAAGTTTGATCCCGGGTCCTTTACGAATCCACTGATAAAGCTAATCTGATTCGATTACTTGGTTATAATGAAGAAGGTTTGAAGGGAATATTCCAAAGTGTTTTTACTGGATTTGGTTTTGTAATATAGATTTAAAGAAGAGCCTGTCGGGATGTAAAAGAAAAAGAAGAATCCATTTATCGGACTCTTCTTCGTCACTTATTTCTTATTCGCCAACCATTCAGCCACTGCTTCTGCTTCTTCGCCTTTAACGAGTCCTCCAGGCATTTGGCCTTGACCATTCTGAATGATCTCAAGGATCTGATCTTTGTTTAATTGCGCACCGATTTTATCAAGGGCTGGACCCATTCCGCCTTCTAAATTACCACCATGGCAGCTGGTGCATTTATTGTTTACGATTTTTTCAGGGTCCACTCCGCCAGAGCTTGTTTCTGTACTTTCTTCTCCGCCTCCACCGCAGGCTGCAAGTACCAATGAAGCGCCAAAAAGAATTCCAAGTAGCTTTTTCTTCATTTTTTCTTCCCCCTAGGAACACATATTAAGAGTAACGGGATTAACGATGAGGTCCGTCCCTCCATTACATAATTATACCAAGGTTAAACCTGTTTGAAACCTTCCCCCAATACCTCCGAAGCGTCCATTGTGACGACGAACGCAGTGGGATCAATGGTTTTGACCAGTTGTTTCAGTTTTGTGAATTCTGTCTGGTCGACGACACACATAAGGATCGGGCGCTCATCATCTGTATACCCGCCGTATGCAGATAGTTTTGTCACACCCCGGTCGATTTTATTCAGGATCCCTTCACGGACTTCTTCCTGTCTATTCGTGATGATCAGAGCCATTTTTGAGCGGCCGATGCCGACCTGGACCAGATCGATTGTTTTACTTGTCACATATAATCCGATCAGTGCATACAACCCCCGCTCGATATCAAATACGATGGCAGCAGATAGAACGATCATTCCATCGATGAGGGCAACACACGTACCGAGAGAAAGTCCTGTGAATTTGTTAACGATCTGGGCTGCAAGGTCCGTCCCTCCTGTGGATGCTTTCCCCCGAAAGACGATCCCCAAGCCCAAACCAACACCGATTCCCCCGAATAAAGCGCCAAGCAGGGGATCTTCGGTCCATGGCTGCCAGTCCTCTGTCAAGAAGACGACCAGCGGCAGGAACACTGTACCGATGGCGGTTTTCACGCCGAACTGAAGACCAAGAAAAATCAATCCAGCGATAAACAACGGTATATTGAAGGCCCATTGAACGTAGGCTGGTTTCCATTCAAACAGCCCTTTCAGGATGGTCGATATCCCGCTCACCCCTCCTGAGGCCACCTCATTCGGAAGCAAAAACACATTAAACGCAATGGCCACAATCGTCGACCCAAACACAACAAACAAATACTCCAACAACTTCTCTCTCCGCGGATCAACGGCCTGCCCGCGACGCCTCTCCTTCAAACCCATCCATTACGACTCCTTTATCCTATGTATTAATAGTATGAGTTCAACCTCTTCCTTTCATGCAGAGCATCATGAGGGACGGACCTCTGATGGATCATGTCCCGGTCCCTCCAGAAAAAGATTGTTCATGATTTTATAAAATAAATAGCTGAAAGTATATGTCTATACGGAAAAAACGGAAATCCATCCAATTCCCCAAACACGCACTGTATCAACCTTTGAGAGTATAGCATGGGTGCCTTGAGGTGTAAATGACACCTCAATACCGTGGTAAAGCATTAATAAGTCAGGGTGGTTTGGTTTTACAGTGATGAGGGACGGACCTTGGGTGGTGTGTTTATAAGTGGACGAAAACGTATATGAAGATAGGAGGAAGTTATATCACACTAGACATGTAGGACGTAGCCTGCGGGTTGGATTCATTTAGGTTGACTATATTATGGAAGAAACTGGTTTTAAGGAGGTCCGTCCCTCAACAAAAAAAGCTGAACCTGCCAAGGAATGGCGGGTTCAGCTTGGGATGTTTATTTGATTTTGGAACGAAGGTAGGCGTTGATGAACGGGTCGATGTCTCCGTCCATGACGCCTTGGACGTTACCGGATTCTGTGTTGGTTCTGTGGTCTTTGACCATGGAATAAGGATGGAAGACGTATGAACGAATTTGGCTTCCCCATCCGATTTCTTTTTGCTCTCCCCGAATTTCAGCAAGCTCCTGCTCCTGCTCTTCGATTCGCCTTTGATAAAGCTTCGCTTTCAGCATTTTCATGGCCGATTCACGGTTCTTGATCTGGGAACGTTCAGATTGGCACGTTACCACGACATTCGTCGGTAAGTGAGTGATACGAACGGCAGAGTCCGTCGTGTTGATATGCTGTCCACCGGCTCCACTTGCACGGTACGTATCGATTTTAAGGTCTTCCGTGCGGATATCGATTTCGATTTCTTCATTGAACTCAGGCATCACTTCGCAGGATACGAAGGATGTGTGACGACGGCCCGATGAGTCGAATGGTGAAATACGTACAAGTCGGTGAACGCCTTTTTCAGCCTTTAAGTAACCGTAGGCATTGTGACCTTTAATCGCCAGGGTTACACTCTTGATCCCCGCTTCATCCCCTGGAAGATAATCAAGGGTTTCTACTTTGAAGCCGCGCTTTTCCCCCCAACGGGTATACATACGAAGAAGCATGGAACCCCAGTCCTGTGACTCTGTTCCACCTGCACCTGGATGCAGTTCAAGGATCGCGTTATTTTTATCATATTCTTCACTTAAAAGAAGCTGAAGTTCGTAGTCATTCAATCGCTGAACAAGATCTCCAAGCTCTTCTTCAAGATCCTTTTGCAGCTCTTCGTCTGGTTCTTCTTTTACAAGTTCAAGGGTCAACTCCAGGTTTTCTTGTGATTCAACCAATGATTTGTATTCATTCACAAGGTCCTTCAGGCCGTTGCCTTCATTGATCAATCCTTGAGCTTTTTGCTGGTCATCCCAGAAATCCGGTTGAACCATGATTTCATCCAATTCTTGAATTCTTGCCTCTTTGTTTTCTAAGTCAAAGAGACCCCCTGAAGTCCGCTAATGTCTTAGCTGTTTTTTCTAACTCTGCTCTGATTTCTGATAGTTCCATGAATATTCACCTCTATAGTTATTTGGGTTGTTGATTGTTTGGGTTGTGGGTTGTGGATTATGGGATGTACCTGGTACAAACAGCACTAATTGTACCTGGTACAAACAACACCAACTGTACCTGGTACAAACAGCAACTAAACCGCCATCCCAGGCACCCATCAAAAAACGGAAAAGTACCTGGCACCCATTTTATCAAAAATAAGCACCAGGTAACATCTTCCTATTTATCCGGTTATGCCGTGGCAGTGTTTGTACTTTTTGCCGCTTCCGCACGGACATGGTTCATTGCGTCCTACGTCTTCCTGCTTGCGGACCGGTTTTTTCTTGGCCTTTCCGCCTTCTTCTTTCGGGTTCACCGCCTGCCCCTTGGCTACTTCCTGACGCTCAAGGTTGTTGCGGATTTCAGCTTTCATGACGTATTTCGCAACGTCTTCTTCGATGGCGAGTACCATGTTTTCGAACATGCCAAATCCTTCATGCTGGTATTCGCGAAGCGGGTCGGTCTGACCGTATGCACGCAGGTGAATACCCTGGCGCAGTTGATCCATGGCATCGATATGGTCGATCCATTTCGTATCTACGGCACGAAGCAGGATGACTTTTTCAAACTCGCGCATTTGCTCTGCCGTGAGTTCTGCTTCTTTTTCATCGTAACGGTGCTTCACATCTGCATAGATCAGCTCTATCATTTCTTCCGGCTCTTTTCCGCGAAGATCGTCGACCGTCACATCTTCTTCAGGAAGAAGGTTGGCATTTACATAGTCCACAATGCCTTGAAGATTCCAGTTCTCCATGTCCTCTTCGGCTGTATGGGCTGCCACTTGACGTTCGATGGCTGATTTGATCATGCCCTCGACAATCTCACGGAGGTTATCGGAGTCGATGACTTCATAACGCTGTGTATATATGATTTCACGCTGCTGGCGCAGGACATCGTCGTATTGCAGAAGCTGCTTACGGGCATCGAAGTTGTTTCCTTCCACCCGTTTCTGTGCAGATTCAACGGCACGACTCACCATTTTACTTTGGATCGGCTGGCTATCGTCCATTCCGAGGCGCTCCATCATGCTTCTCATATTTTCAGAACCGAAACGGCGCATCAATTCATCTTCCATGGAAAGATAGAACTGAGTCACACCAGGATCCCCTTGACGACCTGCACGCCCACGAAGCTGGTTATCGATACGGCGTGATTCGTGACGCTCTGTACCGATGACCGCAAGACCGCCCAGATCGAGGACGCCTTCCCCGAGCTTGATATCCGTACCACGACCGGCCATGTTTGTGGCGATGGTGACAGCACCTGGCTGACCTGCTTCTAAAATGATTTCCGCTTCACGGCCATGATTTTTCGCATTCAGGACATTGTGGCGCACGCCTTTTTTCGTCAGAAGCTTAGAGATCAGTTCTGATGTTTCAACGGCAACGGTACCTACGAGTACAGGCTGTCCTTTTTCGTGGCGCTCTTTAATGTCGTCCACAACCGCATTGAATTTTCCTTGGATGGAAGCATAGATCAAATCGGCGCGGTCATCACGAACGATCGGTTTGTTCGTCGGAATGACAATGACATTCATATTATAGATATTACGGAACTCTTCCTCTTCCGTTTTAGCCGTACCGGTCATACCGGAAAGCTTTTCGTACATACGGAAGTAGTTCTGGAACGTAATCGTTGCCATGGTCATGCTTTCGTTTTGGATTTCAAGACCTTCTTTTGCCTCGATGGATTGGTGAAGGCCGTCACTGTAACGTCGGCCTTTCATCAGACGTCCTGTGAAAGAGTCGACAATGACGATTTCGCCTTCCTGAACGACATAATCCACATCCCGGTGCATGCTGACATGGGCTTTTAACGCCTGATTGATATGGTGATTAAGGGTTACGTGAGAAATATCAAACAGATTCTCAATGTGGAAGGCTTTTTCCACTTTGCTGATACCATCTTCCGTCAGTTGGACACCCTTTGTTTTTTCATCATAGGTGTAGTCTTCGTCTCTGTTCAGAGTACGCACGACGGCATTGGCCTGGATGTAAAGCTGAGGCGTGCGTTGTGCATTCCCCGAAATGATCAGGGGTGTACGTGCTTCATCGATCAAAATCGAGTCAACCTCATCGATTACGGCAAAATGAAGGGGACGCTGCACCATTTGATCCTTGTAAAGGACCATGTTGTCACGAAGGTAGTCGAATCCGAATTCGTTATTTGTACCGTATGTGATATCCGCTTTATAGGCTTCACGCTTTTCGTCCTTGGACATGGAATTCAGGTTCAGTCCTACAGTCAAACCGAGGAAATTATACAGCTTGCCCATTTCCTCCGCATCACGGCTCGCCAGGTATTCATTGACCGTGATAACGTGAACGCCTTTCCCTGTAATGGCATTCAAGTATACAGGCATGGTAGCCGTCAGTGTTTTACCTTCACCGGTTTTCATTTCGGAGATGTTACCGCCATGCAAGGAGGCACCACCCATCAGCTGGACGCGGTAAGGATACTGTCCGAGTACGCGGCGCGCCGCTTCCCGTACGACGGCAAATGCCTCGACGAGCATATCCTCAAGGTTTTCACCCTTTTGATAACGCTCCTTGAACCTCTCTGTTCTTTCACGGATTTCATCATCCGTCAAACGCTCCATATCGGGGCCAAGTTCTTCTATTTGATCGGCCAGTTTCTCCAGCCTCTTTAATTCTCTTTTATTCGCATCGAACACTTTGTTTAATAGACCAAGCATGTATAAACGCTCCTTTATCTGTGTTTAAATGAGAGCCGAACGTCTTCAGTATAACGGGATAAAATGAGATTTGGATGAGATACACAGAAAATCCATGTAAAAAGCCACCTTCATCCCTTCCCAATCACTCTACTTAAAATTCGCTACAAAACTCAAATATCCTCCCATTAAAAACACGATATTTTCCATATCAATCTTACCACTATCCTATATGGGTTACAACTCAGGGAGGGACGGACCTCCTAATCTCAGCTCTTTCAAAGCTCTGGTGCCTGACTGTCATCCCCCTCTTGATGAACTGATCATGAGCTGTGAGGGGCGGAAGATTAGACACAGCATGGGTTCAAAGAGCTTTTTGAGTGGTCTATCAGCCCGCGTCCACCTGCAGGAGGGACGGACCTCCAGTTGACAATCCTATAGAGGATCAATGCTTCTATATCAGCATTTTAAGCCCTACTGTTTGCAGATGGAGGTCCGTCCCTTAAAAAAAGGCTTAAAAAACCGCCTGGATAGGCGGTTTAGATGTTATTTCTATTTTAGGGTTTTGTCTTTTCGTTTTGTCCAGCTTTTAGTAATTCGTAGACCGTGTCCTGGTAGCTTTCCCAGATTTGTTTGCTTCGTCTTGAGATGCTGTTGGCGGACACATCGAAGTATTCAGCCAGTTCTTTTTGGACGTGGCGGATACTGATTTCGTCGATGTTTTTCGCCATGTCCACCAGTGCCCCCGAGTAGATTTTCGGATTGCGGATCGTCGGGCGCTCGGAGTAGAAGTACTTTTCCAGTACGGCCACTAGGAGCTCACTTTCTTTCTGGTCTTCTCCTTTTTCCGTCAGGAAGGCTTGAAGCGCTTTGATCGCTTCCACGTATTCCGGCGTTTTCCAGATTTCCACTCCTTCAATCGTATCATCAGAGCTCTCCTCAGAAGCATTCCCTGCAACATCCCCTCGAGGAGAAGTGTTCACTGCTTTCCCGGCTTTCTTCTTCTCAGCACTATAAAGAACGAATCCGACATCTGCTATTTCCAGATACTGACCGGATAAATAGTCATGAAGCGTTTCAAACTCTCCCTGCTCAAAGCGGATCTTCACCAGTTCAAGGGCTGCCTTTTCAATCGCAGGATATATGAAGTATTGGGCAAACGGCAGATACTTGTCCCCATTCGGTAATAGTAACCCAAGGAAGAAACTATCCTCTTCCAACTTCCCGAACTTTTCCGTTACAACGAGAGTATCTCCCGTGATGGCTTCTTCCACACGCAAGGTGTGATCATCCAGCTTCTCAACCGTACCGGCGGTTGCACGGACATTTTTCCATGATTCCAGCACTTCAGCCGTCTGAGGACGGGTCACCGTGCTCAACTGCTTATCCACAAACCGTTCAATCAACCGAACACCTTCAGCATCCTTTTGGGTCGCTCCATACCAGCTGACAAATGCCATCTCGTAGATATCGGGATCTGCCTGCATCAGGTCCATCTTAGACAGGTAATGATGATAGGATTCTTCCATCTCCTGAGACTGGGCCGTAGCAATGTAATCATAAAGCTGGGCCTGAAGCACATCCAGCTCCTGGCTCACCAATGTATCTATATTCACAACATTTTCTTTTTCACAGCATTTTTTATATTTTTTTCCACTGCCGCATGGGCATGGTTCATTTCTTCCGACTGTACTCATGTTTGTATTTACCTCCAACTTCTTGAGTCCCGTACACAAATGTTCATTATATAACATTTCTTGGATTCCTTAAACTGTTTTAAAACAAGAAAAAAGAACCAGTCCCGATCCGACTGGTTCTTTCACCTCTATTTCCCCTGCTTCTTCATATAATCCAACACATCTAAATCAATATAATTCTCATCCTGCTCCCGCATCTCAAAGTTCTCCGTATGAAGATAGTCTTTCAAACTCTGATGGAGGGACTTCCTTTCCTTGGCATATCCAAGGCGGGTAAGTTCCCGCTCCACCTCTTCCTGAATATCACCTTCCAACAATACGACTCTACCAGGATCAGATTCTTTGAAATACAGCTGGTGCATCAGGAATATCCGCTTTAACTCCTTAATAGGGGACGGGTGATCATCGACGCGCAGATCAATATAACGATCATTGAAGCCGCCATATCCCCCGTTTTCCTTTACGACCAAAAGGGCAGCCGACTGCATGCCACGGGAATCCCCTCCCGCTTCCTGACCGGCATCCAGGGCATGAAGCAGCCGTTCGGCAAGAGTACCCGTGGTAGATTCAAAGGTTTCAGCCATGGCTTTAACCGTATTCCCGTCTACCAGAATATTTCCCTGGGCGGCAAAATGGGTACCGGTTATCCCACCTGCCCAGTCATAGCAGCCTTCGCCCGTAAAGGTGGCCGAATTGCCACCGGCATCCATTATCCCTACCTGCCTCAAATGCCGTTCCGGGTCATCCTTCGTGATGATGTCCATCGCTTCCTCTGCCGTCTTGCCTTCTTCCATTAATTGAAGTGCCTGGGGCCCATATGCCGTATTGGCATACGACTGGGTCGCAACAGCCCCGACTCCCGCCTTGGCAAAAGGGACGACCGAGCCCACTCCAAGAAATTTCGACTGAACTGCCACTCCCCACTCTTTTTCTTCCGGATCATAGCCTACAATGGAATATGTCATGGTGATGCCCTCCTTTAAATATATGCGTCAGGATTCAATCCTTTTAGCTCCTCTACTACAAATAACCCATCCTTGCGAATTAAAACATCATCGAAATAGATTTCTCCCCCTCCATATTCCGGTCGCTGGATAGAAACCATATCCCAGTGCACATTTGAACGGTTTCCATTGTCAGCCCCTTCATAGGCCTGTCCTGGAGTGAAATGAAAGCTTCCATTTATTTTTTCATCAAATAAAATATCAAGCATGGGCTCATTGATCTTCGGATTCACACCAAGGGCAAACTCCCCGATGAAACGGGCCCCTTCATCCGTATCCAAAATATCGTTCAATTCCTTTGTTTTATCCGCCACTGCTTGAATGATCTTCCCGTTTTCAAAAGTCAGGGACACATGGTCAAATGAAAAACCACGATAAAGGGTAGGCGTATTATACGTGATCGTCCCGTTCACACTCTCCTTCACAGGAGCCGTATACACTTCCCCATCCGGGATATTCCGTTCCCCGAAGCACATGACGGAAGGGATACCTTTTATGGAAAACGAGAGGTCCGTCCCCTCTCCTGTTATCCGCACCCTGTCAGTCTTATCCATCAGCTCTTTAAGAGGTTTCTGCGCCTCTTCCATCTGTTTATAATCCACTGTACATACTTCGAGGAGATAATCAAAAAAGCGGTCATAACTCATCTTCGCCTTCTGAGCCAGTGAAGGATTCGGATAGTTCAAGAGAGCCCATTTCTTATGTTGGATGAGATAATCATTGGACTCTTTCACATGTGGCATAAGAATTTGCCATTGTTCAGCCGGAACCTCACTCATTTCAGCATCATTCGCTTCACTGGAAATATTGAGAAAGGCATCGATCTCCCGGTACCTCTCCATATTCCACTTATTTTGAAGAATCATCTGCTCCGGCTTTGCATGGGTGACCATGATACGCAGCAACTCCTGATCGGAGAACTCAAAATATGGGATCACCCCCATTTCATACGATTTCTGGAGCACTTCCTTCACAAGCGGTTTCGTCGAATGCTCTCCCGTGATCAAAAGCTTTTCCCCTTCTTTCACTTTCAATGAATGCGTCAGCAATACTTCCGCCAACTTCCCTAATCGTGGATCTCTCAACTGGTTTCCCCCTATTTTTTGTCTACCTTCAAACTTCGACAATAACTGGAAAAAACCTCCTGCGTAAATAAAAAAATCCTGCGGGTTCATGACCGCAGGATTTTCGATGATCAGTTGGTTTCAATCAGGCCGTATTTTCCGTCACGGCGCTTGTACACAATATTCGTTGCATTGGTCTCAGCGTCTGTGAAAATGAAGAATGTGTGACCCAGCATGTTCATTTGCAGGATCGCTTCTTCACTGTCCATCGGCTTCAGATTGAACTGCTTCGTTCTCACTACTTCCGTATCGTCCTCTTCCTCCAGTTCAACCGCAGCTGCCCCGTTAGGAGAAACATGATTCAAATCTTCCTGAGCCGCGAAGAACTCCTTCGGGCTGCCCTTTTCACGCATTTTCCGGTTCACCCGTGTTTTATGCTTGCGAATCTGACGCTCCAATTTATCTACTATAAGATCAATGGCCGCATACATATCCGTGTTGCGTTCCTCTGCTCGTAACACTAAATGCGGCATTGGAATAGTCACTTCCGTTTTCGTATTTTTATCAGGATACACTTTTAAATTAACATGTACATTTGCATCAGGAGTTTCATTAAAGTAACGGTCTAACTTTCCAATCTTCTTCTCCACGTGTTCGCGAATCGCTGGAGTTACCTCAATGTTCTCGCCTCGAATGTTGTAGTTCAACATGTAAACTCCTCCTTTTAAAAATAAAGCTATAATTATATATTCTCCTTTCCCTTGAGAAATCCTCCTTAAACTTTCAAAATTTTTTGTCATTTTTTCGTAAAGCTTGTAACATAGTGTCGAAAGTGTGGAGACCATTGGGATCAGAGAATGTAAGAGCGAGGTGATGGATGCGATTATGTAAGGTTCACCATTCACTCTTTCTACTATTATTTTCTCACTTTTTGAGAGGAATAAACGTGGAGAATTTGGAGGATTTGTGAAGGGTTTGGGGCGGTTTTGTGAAGGGGGATTGCCTGTTGAATATTCGAGGAAATTTGACAGGTGAACATTATGCTTTGTTTACCTGTTAAATTTATCAACTAATTTACCTGTTAAAATAACTCACGTTTTTAACAGGTAAATTCAATAAATAATAAATAGCCTGCGGAAAACCTACTGTTTAAATTGCTTCAATCTAATTTCAACATAAAATTTATAATATTCTTTCGATCCACCATTCATTAATGAGAGAATCTTTTCGGTATTCACGTGCTTATTCCCTCTATTTGAAATAAAGGAACGATAACTGGACCATTGATAGTTCTCAGGACCAGCTGCAATACCAGCTCTTACAGGATTTAAGTGTATATAGCAGCTTGTGTCTACCATTTGCTTGTTGTTCCTAATGATGACTGATATATATCTTCCCTGAAAAAGATGACCTTCAAAGCCATTTCTCTTATTAAAGTATCGTGCATAACGGTAATGGATATATTGAATGATCTTGCCTGGAGGGTCATTAATGGTCTCGATCAGGAGATGGACGTGGTTGGTCATGAGGCAATAAGAGTGAAGAATAAAGGGGAATTTTTCTTTTGCATCTTCTACAATCTTCAAATACTTAAGACGGTCTTCTTTGTTGCGAAAAATGGTATATCTACGATTTCCTCTTGCAGTAATATGATAGGTATATCCAGGGTACCATTCTCTTCTTTTAGCCATATGAACATCCTTTCTACTTTAGTTCTTATTTCTTCGACATGCTTATACAAAAATCCTGCTAACTGCTCACGTTACCTGTTGAATAATGTAGTGTCTATTATTCAACAGGTAAATAAGGGGGAGGGATTGACTGTGAAAAAATCCAAAAAATTCACCTGACAAAAAAACCTCTTATTTTAACAGGCAAACAAAAAACTAACTCCACCATTCAGAACAAGTCTATCAAACCTCCACATCCCCCCTGCCAAAAAACCACCCGGCCATCACGGCGAACGCTGCTGCATAAACCAGAATCACTCCAACCGAAAACCAAAAGGTCATCCCTTCAAACGGTGGCGTCCCGAAGAAATACTGCTGCAGATCGGTGTTGGCCAGTAGGAGATACCTCCCCCCATTCCATTCCCCGTTCGTTCATGAAGATGAGGAATGTCCCTGTTGAGAATGTGAGAAAGATGGTGGAGCCGATGGCAAAGGAGCTGCTTCTCGTCACTGCTGAAAGGGTGAATGCCATGGAACAGATGACGATGAGTTCAAGGAATCTCAGGGTATACGCACCTGCGACCAGGAAGAAGTTCACGTTGAATTCGAAGAAGCTGTCATAGAACCATAGAATGCCCAGTACAGCTGAAAATAGGAAGTGGGCAGTGGTAAGGATGGTGGCCATGACGATGACCGTTACGTATTTTGAGAGAAGTATTTTCAGACGATTGACGGGACGGATGAGCAGGAGCTTGATGGTCCCTGATGAAAACTCACTGGACACGATATCGCCTGCTATGATGAGGCAGAAGACCTGCAGGACGATGATCAGGTTTGAACTGATCCGCATGTATTCCCAGAAAGAGAATGGAATGCCTTCAAATAACATGTAGACAAAAATGGATGCTATGGAGTTGATGAATACGATGATCCCAAGGGAGACCCACATGCGGGGACGGACCATCTGTTTGATGAGTTCATTGGTGAGTAAGTTGATCATCGGGCTTCATCACTTTCGAACTCGATGGGCTAATTTTTTGGGTGCTACCCTCAGATACCCTTCTTGTATGAGGGCTTCTATTGCTTTCCACCCTGCTTCCTGTACGTCCACCAACACCCAGCCGTGTCTTCCTATGTAAGGGGCTTTTGTGTAGCCCGGCTGCTCAAGGAGAATCTCTTGTGTGGTGGGAAGGGTTTTAATCGAGAGGGAGACGTTGTTTTCTTCCCCAATGATAACAAAAGGCTTGTCCTTCACACGGAAAGAAGTGTGGCCGAATCCGTCTATATGTTCATGGACTTCAGGGTAGGTTGTGCATAAGCTTCTTATATCATCTACTAACTTATTTTTCATCCCGTGATGCCTCCAGTGTTTTTCTATTATTATAGCATGGGGGGAATAGAAAAAAAGCCTCGGAGATTCGAGACTTAGTTTGCCAGATAAGGATTCAGTTTGTTGTCCATTGCTGCTTTCCACATAGAAAATGCTGGTGAAAGATTTTCTTTCACGATATTTTGTTTAACAGAAGTGTTTTCTAATTGTCCATCCAGTTTCCACGCCTCGTCCGTTACATGGTCAAATTGAGTTATAGCAGTCTGGATGCCTTCGCGACCTTCAAAGATCTCATGTAAAATGAATTGGCATTCTGTGATCTGCCCCAGTGCCATAAAGACATCCGAAAGGACACGGTCCCCTTCTGTCTTGCTTAGATCCGTGAAGCTAGCTTCTACATACTCCAATGCTTCTTCGATTGTGTCGAGCATATCGACGAATCGAAGAACCAATTCATACTGTTTTTCGTCTAGAATCTTCAGCAAAGCATCACCTATTTCTTTTTATCGTAGAACATCCCATCGTATTGTAGGGATTCATATGGGTTTGAGTATTTTTGGACGGACGTTTTTTTCTTGGTTAAACCGTTCATGTCCCGTTTGATTTCCAGACGCAGTTGTGCGAGCTGTCGGTCGATTTGCTGGTTCCACTCGGTCATTTCCTTACCGAGGAGCTGCTCCTCTTGTGTATACGGGGGCTTGATGGTGCCAAGTATACTCTGTCTTTTTTTTCTAAAAGAGATTGAATTTCCTCTATGGAAGCATCCCTGTTTTCACTATTCACCTGATCCATCACTTCTTTTAATTGCTTCGTGATGGTATAACAAAGAAGGACTGAGCTCATTACGCCTGTCCACCTTGTCCTGCATGCTGTTTCTGGCGGTTCAGTTTAATGACTTCTTTCCACGTATCACGGAACTCTGTGATGAGACCTTCTACTTCATCCAGGATCGAAACATCATTCTTGATATTGGCTTCTGTTAAACGGTGATTGATGTAGTCATATAGGGACATGAGGTTTTTGGAAACCTCCAGATCCGTGTTCAAGGTAACCATCAGTTCGTTCACGATGGCTTGGGTCTTTTGGATATTGGTGTTTTTCAGCTCGATATTCTTTTCTTCCATTGCTTTTTTTTGCGATGTGGATGAATTTTAGGCTTCCGTTATAGAGCATAAGGGTGAGTTCACCTGGTGAAGCGGTGTTGACCGAGTTGTTCTGGTATGCTGCATACGGGTTGTTGATGGCCATAGTGACACTCCTTTTGGTATGATTAGCCTCCGAATTGGTTCATGAGGAACATGGATTGTTCGTTGGAACGCTGAATGGCTTTTTCCATGGCGGTGAATTGGCGCCAGTAGCGGTCTTCGACTTGGATCAAGCGATCTTCGAAACGATTCATTTGACTGTCCATATTGTTCAGTAAACGGCCGAGGGTAAATGTATTGTTGGTACTTGATGCTTTACCGGCCTTCTTCTCAATGCTGTCCATGGTATTTTTCAATGTATCCCGCAAACGGCGGGCGATCCCTTGTTCATCAGAAGCAGCCCCGCTCTTTGCAAACATTTCATAAATCGCATTGGGATCTTTAGAGATGGCTTCTTTCAGCTTACTTTCATCAATGATCAGCTTTCCACGGTCCAGGTAGTTGCTGGATGTTTTGATGCCGATCTGGGCCAGCTGGTCAGTGCCTGATGTTCCGCCTGAAACCGGTGTGTACAGGTCGGTCCGCATTTTGTTAAGTCCAGAGGTCAGAACAGAGTCATTTCTGAGAGTCCCGCTACGGGATTTTTCTTCCCATAATTCAATTTCTTTTTCTTCCATGGACTCTTTCTGTTCAGCAGTCAGCGGTTGAAAGTCACGATATTTTTTCTCGTTTACTTCCCCGTTAACTTTTTCAATGAGTTTGTTGTATTCGTCTACGAATTTGACGATTTTTTCTAGTATTTTATCTGTATCCGGTTTAGAAGAAAAAGTTACATTCGTATTGGATGCATTCTTAAGCGTCAGCTCAAATCCATTAATGGTGAATGTGTTCGAGGAACGTTCCGTAGTCATGCCATTGTAGGTGAACTTGGCGTTTTCCCCAATTGAACCGCGAGCGTTTGCCACGGCCGTATCATTGTCTGCATCCAACTTTAAATGAGTCGTAAACAGATCTCCCTGAAGCTCCATTTCAGCCCCGCTGGCATTACTTCCCGTATTCTTGCTCATGACAGACATTTGCTTCGTGTGTTGGTCGTAGAACATGGTCACGCCTGTTTGAGCATTGATCTTGGAGATTAAGCTGTCCAGCGTTTCGTCTTCAGCATTGAACTTGATTTCGGTAAAATCAGCCTCCATCGTTCCATCAGCTTTGATGGCTTTAACCTTAATGCTTTGCTCTCCACTCAGCCCAAAGGAATCACTCAGCTTCTTTTTGGGATCAAATGCCCCACCATCAGACTGAGTAATCGGAGTACTGTACATCGTAGCAGCGGTCGCTAACTTCTCTACTTTTAAGGTACCGTTAAAATCAGAGGTAGAGCTGATGTTTCTGATGGATACTTCATTCGGATTTGAAACCGAGATGGTCTTTTGTGTATACGTCCCCTGTTTCATTACCCCGTCAAAAATAAGATTACTAAAATCGAACATCATCTTATTCATGTCCCGGTAATCATCACGCTGCCACTCCAGGTATTGCTTCTTCTGTTCCAGTTTATCTAAAGGGATTCTTTCTGCCTTCATCAAGTCTTTGATGATTTGATCCGTGTCCATACCACTGGCAAGTCCACCAATACGCATATCAGCCATATGTATCTCCTTCCACTAAATCTTCTTATCCACCAGCAAACCGACGAATTCCGTCATCGCCGCGTGCATATCGAGAACCTTCTTTGCCGGTATTTCCTTCACGATCTCTTGTGTACGATCATCAACGACCGTCACATAATATTCCTGCAATTTATCATGAAATTCAAATTTAAGATGGGTATTCGAAGTGTCCATAAACTCATTCATCCCGTGAACGACATCTTCCATTTTTTCTTTGGTGACAGGGTCTATCGTTGGCGTTTCTTCATGGTGTCGTTCCTGTTCTTGAATGCGTTTCACTTCTTCATTGGGTTGGTTTTCTACTCTAGTAAATGATTGTACTCCTGAAACTGCGCCTGTCACTTTATCAATCATCGTTAGAACCTCCTGAGGGTTATATGGATTATATCGGAATGTGGTGGGGAAAGTTTAGAATAGTTTAGAAGAAATAAGAGGTATGCAGAGCTAATTCTGTCATCTAGATGGTATAATAAACAAGAACGAATGTTCTTATCCAAATTGAAAGGTGGGAGGAAATGTTAGCTTGTGAAGAGTTTTCATCCATGGTTTGTGGAAAGTTGTTAGGTGATGGATGCATCGTGAAACAAGAAGGAAGAAAACCGCGGTTTCAATTCATGCATTCACTAAAAGACAAAGAATGGTGCCATTACTGTTATAATCAATTAAAGGACTACATTCCATTAACAGGTCCACATTATAAAAGAATTGAAGATAACCGTATTCAAGCAGGCTTTACAGAATCTTTTTATGTACAGTCCCGGACTCATGAACACATAACCATCTTAAGGTCAATCTGGTATAAGAGACAAAAGAAAGTCCTACCTTTTGAGTTCTTAACGAAACACCTTACCCCTCTTGCACTTGCATGGTGGTATCAAGATGACGGGCATCTAAAGAAAGATTCTAACATTCCTCAAAAAATCATCCTATCGACTGAGAGTTTCACTCCAAATGAGAATAGTCAATTATGTCAATTACTAAAAGATAAATACTCCTTACTCTTTTCAAAAGATAAACAAAATAGGATTATTCTCTATAACCAATTCCAGATTCAATACTTTCTCTATTTGATCAATCCATATATCCACCCTTGTATGTACAGGAAAACTGTATCTTCTTGTGATGTACACATACCGAGTCCAGATTCTAAACGCACTTCAATTTATTTACCTGCCAACATAAGATTATTTTCTCCAACAAGAGAGATAAATGAAAAGCTATCAGTACTTCAAGATATATTTGAAGCTTTTAAAAGTGGTGGTTTTTACACTCCTGAGTTATTAAAATTTGTAGAATTTACTAATCCAGCTGATATCAAGAAATCCTATCAAATTGTCATTTCAGAAGATAACCTTAACAACCTCTATTTATTAAATAAAATGACCGGCTTAAATGCTAGTTCCTTGGCCCAGTTATGCTTCATGGATATCCAATCCATCTTATCAAAGTAAAAGAGACCCTAGAAATCCTAGAGTCTCTAAAAAATTAATATTAACGAAGAAGTTGTAGTACTCCTTGTGGCTGTTGGTTTGCTTGCGCTAGCATAGCTTGAGCAGCTTGAGAAAGAATAGAATTCTTTGTTTGGTTCATCATTTCTTTCGCCATCGTGCGAACATTTACTTTCATAAATGACCAGACTATATCTTCACCCTCTATCAATAGTAGGGGTTGGGCACTTCGGATTCACAATGCTGATGATCACTGTTTCACCTACGGGTTTCATCATCATAGCTTTCGCCTTAGATGGTCTACCCTAGTCGTTGAACCTTCTCCACTCTTTCAAGACAGGAGCTTGGCTGCTGATTGCCCAATCTTCTCTTTTGTTATAGCCATCACGCTTGTCGTTTCCAACTACGTTGTGGCAAGAAAAGCTCTAAGGGGTTTCCAGCAATTCACCCAATTATGATCTCTAGCCGTTACCAGCCAGGACGACTGTGCTTGTTGCTGCTTAGGCAGCTAAAGCATAATCTACGTCACGCACACGTGATTCTGCAGCAGTTAAATTCTCAGAAGATGTGTTTAAATTGTTAATTGTGTGCTCTAGGCGGTTTTGAGTCGCTCCTAGATTTGAACGTTCTGTTGAAACCTTTTTGATTGCGCATCAATAACTTTAATAGCAACATTCGCTTGACCTTGGTTACCAACTTTAATGTCCTTCACTCCTAATGCTGAAGAACCCATATCTTTAATCGCTAAGTTGATGTTTTGGCCAGTGTTAGCTCCAATTTGAAAAGTTGATGATCCATCTGAATGAGTATCAGTTGCCTGGGCAGTTTCAGAGAAACTAGAAAGGGCATTGGAAGCGCCGCTTCTAACATTCCCGGATGAATCTTTTACAGTTACTGTAAATCCATGGATTGCTCCAGCTTCTCCAGTAGCAGCAGCATCAAACTTAACACCACCAGCAACATCAGCCATCGCTGCTAAATTTGTATCGGCAGTTCCACCAACACCATCAGAATTTGTCAGTTGACCAAGTGTTCCTGCACCTGCTACGAAAGTATTAGTTACTGTTTGTCCGTTTTTAACATATGAAACTTCAATTGTATCCGTAGCTGTGATACCTAAACTATTTCCATCTTTATCAGTTAAAGCTGTTAGTGCAGTAGCAATTGCGCCAGAAGCTCCAAGAGAAGAGTTCGTGTTTGTGTTAGCCGCTGCAATTGTAGTTTTATCCATAGATCCATCTAAAAGGTTCTTTGTGTTAAATTGAGTTGTTTCTGCAATTCGGTCTATTTCTTTCCCTAATTGATCCATCTCATCTTGAATGTTCTTACGATCTTCAGCAGTGTTTGTATCGTTAGCTGATTGAGTAGCTAGCTCACGTTGACGTTGAAGAATAGAATGAGTTTCACTTAAAGCTCCTTCAGCTGTTTGAATCATAGAGATTCCATCTTGTGCATTACGAGAAGCTTGGTCAAGACCGCGGATCTGTCCACGCATTTTCTCAGAAATTGCAAGACCAGCAGCGTCATCCCCAGCACGGTTGATACGAAGACCAGAAGATAACTTCTCCATAGATTTTGATTGTGCATTAGAAGCACTGTTTAATTTGTTGTAAGTATTAAGAGCCGCAATATTATGATTAATTCTCATAACAATGATTTCCTCCTTGAAAGTAAGTTCACATCCTTGTGAACTATATCGTTTTTAGTTTGCAACAAGTCTCAAAGGTCGGCCGCCCTTCTCCTCATTGCTTACAATACTATTATCGGTCGATTTAACTTGTATTTAATAGTTTAAGAAAAATAATTAATCATTTTTTGGCAAAAGATCAAACAGATTGTCGATTCCTTTCGAAGCTTCAGTATTTTCTTCCTGAATAGAAAGGTAGACTTCTTTTCGATGGATATCCACATTCTTTGGTGCATTTATCCCCAATTTTACTTGATCACCGTTAACAGAGATGACTGTTAACTCAATATCATCTCCAATCTGAATACTTTCTCCCGTTTTCCTCGTCAGTACTAACATGCCCTCACCCCTTCTTTCCTGCAGGTTGCGCAAAGATCAGGTGCTTGGTTTGGTAGTCAGTATTGGTTAAGATGACTTGCTTACCCTTACGATTGGCTCGATTAATAATGATAGGGGCTTGCAGGTTTGCAGTTGATTCTTGCAGCGTTTCACGGACAGTAAGAATAGAGAGAACCTGAACTTCTTTTTCTGAAGGATTTCCAAGAGACTCTACACTAGCCTGGTCAAGTTCAAAATCATATTCCTTAAAAAATACAAATGGATTTGTCACGACAAACCCAAGTTGAGGGGTTTGGACCGATTGCAATATATGAAACCACTCATTTTCAGGAAGAGACAACAAGATAAACTCCTTTTCTTCTCCAAATCCAGGGATCCCGTGTTCAAATTTCAAAACTTCTTCTGACTTCACTTCTATTTCACCATGGTATTTCGTAGTGAGTTTCATCCGCTTCATCCCTTCGTTCTAAATTTCTTGTTCATAGTTGATCCCAACATATTTTAAGTTTGCAAAATCAACTTGCAAATCTGCATATCGTTTCAAACTGACATCCACTTTGGCTGGAGTATACTTTATCTCGGGCTTTTGAAGACGAGAGTGATTCACCACTTTTTGCGGTTCAATATTCACTTTGACACTGCCAGGATCATAGCTGATTTTGACGCTCCCTGCAGAAGGAACCCAGCCTATATTAAAGTCGTAGATAGGGTTCTCACTGTTCCGTTTAGCCTGCTCAGCAATCGCACCCCCGCCATTTTCAATCATCATCAGTCCATCCCCGTCCTGTGAGACCCGGGCAAGTCCCGACAGCCAACCTTCATACCCCTGTCTAGAGTATTCTTCTATTCTCCGGCGAACTGATTTCAAATCCATGCCAGCCCTGGCCTCGGTCTGATCGATGGTCAATTGGGAAGGCTTCCGCTCAATTTCCATCTTCGCCTGGGGCTGCTGTATATCCAGCTCTGCCGGTGGCTGTTTCATCTCCAGCTTTCCGGGAGTTGTACGAATGTCAATCGCTCCGGACGTTGATAGTAATCTTATTTGTGGAACGTTCATGCCCTTTCACCTCCATAAAAAAGGGGCTGGCCCTAAGGTGACAAAACACCTAAAAGGGTCAGTCCCCTTGCTTTTATCGTAAGAAATCCATTAATGTCGGTTGAATGATCCTTGCTCCAACTCCAAGCGCGGCACGATGTACGCTTTCTTGAGTTTTCAAGTCAGTTATTACACGTTCAATATCTGCATCTTCATTGTCTGAAAGGATACGGTTCGCTGTTACTTCCTGTTGCGCCAGTCGGTCATCAACCATTTCAAGACGATTGTAACGCGCTCCAAGCTCAGAACGTTCAGCAGATAATGTATTCATTACGCTATCTAAGTTGGCAAGTTCTGTATCAAGAGTGGACACGTCACCTGATTCCAATGCTTTTTGAATATTATGCACTGTATCAAATAATTTCTGGTTAAATACATTATTAGGATTGACATTTGCTTTTAACGAAACACCTTGCGAAACTTCAACCGGATAAGAATCAATCACACCACTGCCTATGTTAGTAGCAACCTTTGGAGCGCTTCCATCTGCTGGCTTACCATCTTTAATAGGAGAGTTACCAACGTCCGTTCCATGGAAGATATACTTTCCAGCTACTTTCGTTTCAGCAACGCTCACTAAATCTTGCTTAATCTGTTCAATCTCTGTCGCCACAGCATTCCTATCTTCCTGACTTAACGTTCCATTCTTCCCTTGAATCGTCAATTCACGAACCCGCTGCAAACCTTGATTCGCTTGATCTATCCCAGATTCCGAGTTCTCCATCCACAAATAAAGTTCAGAGAGATTCCGCCTGTACTGCTCGATCCCTGTAAGGTTCGAACGATAAAACATTCCTTTCATGGCAACGACCGGATCATCTGAAGGCTTCGTGATTTTTTTCCCTGTTGCCAGCTGATCCTGGAGCTGACCCATCCGTCCATAAGAGGAACTGAGGTTTCTCATTGAGTTATTCGTTAACATGCTTTGTGTTACGCGCATCCGTGTTCACCCCCTATCTTCCAACGGTACCCATGCCGTTGATGATTTTATCGAGCATTTCGTCCTGTAGTGTGATCATTCTGGCAGAGGCGTTGTAGGCATGCTGGAATTTGATCATGTCGGTCATTTCTTCGTCCAATGACACTCCGCCGACGCTCATGCGGCGTTCGTCCACCGCGCTCCTGAGTACATTTGAGTTGCTTGCAAGACGGACGGATTCTTGGGATTCGACTGCCATTTTTCCGATCACGGATTCAAAATGACCTTGGAAGGAAGCTTCTTTTTCACCATATGGCAGTTTCGTCGTGGTAATGATGTTAGACAGCGAGAGAACATTGGATGCATCTCCGAGTGTGGGATTACCTGCCCCTGCTGTTGCAATATTGTCCAGGTTATTCATTTCGTCTGCTATCTGAACTCGCTGTGCGAAGCCTTCTTTTGTCACACTGTCCAGATCGGCTGAAGCATCCTCTGCATCCTGGAAGAACTTCGGAGTATCAGGGGTGAAGTTATCTGGATCAAAGTTTGGATCATTCATCTGTTCAGGAGTTACTCCTTTTTGATGCTGTTCATTGAATGCTTTGGCAAATTCATAGGCCATGCTGTCCAGTTCATTAAGCATGCTGATGTAGGAGCCCTCTGCTGCGCCGTCTTTATTTTGATAACCGTATGTATCAACAAGGGCTCTTAATTTGCCTTCGCCTTGTGATAAAAAGTCGTTAATATTCAGTGTCTGCTTCCCGATCGTAACCGAATCAACCGTATTTTGAGGTCCTTGATAGGTGAGTTTGAGCTCGTTTGCACCTTCTCTACCAACCAGTTTCATGGCAAAGTTGCCATCCTTCCCGACCAATGTCACCGTCACGGCACCCTCCGCGATTGGGGAAGAGGCACCTCCATTTGATTGATAGCTTGTTTGGATGGAAACATGTTTGGATAATTCATCGATGAGTCGATCTCGTTCATCATATAAGTCATTCGGCAGATAGCCGTGAGGTTCAACATCGGCTATTTGTTTGTTGACATTGTCGATCTGTCTTGTCAGGGAGTTGATTTGCTTTTCGCTGACAGATAGTTCATTTTTCAAATCATTCCGTACGCTGGTCAAAGATGATGACAAGTAATTAAATGTTTCCGCAACGGCGATCCCACGTTGACGGACAACAGAGCGGGCACCTGAATTCGTAGGGTTGACGGCTAAATCCTGAAGGGACTGCCAGAACATATCCATCGTCTTCGAGAGGCCTGAATCCGACGGTTCGTTCATGACTTCTTCCATCTTCTTCATCGCTTCCATCTTGGTTTCCCAGTAGCCAAGCTTTTGATTTTCGCTTCTATATTGCATGTCCAGGAAAGAGTCACGGACACGCTGAATGGAACCGGCGTCGACTCCCGTTCCGATTTGACCTGGGATTTGAGGCCGGTTCATGGAAGGAGCAGGATACGGTTCGGTTTGCTCAAAGTTGACTCGTTGTCGGGTATATCCAGGGGTATTCGCATTGGAGATGTTGTGGCCCGTAGTATATAGGGCGCCCTGCTGGGTATACATGCCCCGTTTCGCCGTTTCAAGGCCCATAAAAGTGGATCGCATGATGTTGCCTCCGTTTCAAATATTGAGTGCTATGCTTTGGAATCGAACATGGATCGTCCGGATGGTACTTTCTTTTCACCGTTCGGACGTGAGTAGGTAGACTGATCAGGCTGTGGCTGCATCATTGAGAGATTCATATTCACGAATTGAAGAGATTGATAGACAAGCTTTTGGTTCAGTTCGTTTTGACCTTTCAACTCACCGATGATGTCCACCAGTTTCCCTTGCCAATGGGCGAGCATTTTTTGCTCTTCAGGTGAACTGTGCTCCATGCACTGGGATATGGTTGGGGCCTCGTTCATACGCACTCCCTTGGATTGAAGATAGCTGCTAGACTCTCGCTGCCTCTCAGCCTCGACTGTGTTGATGGCTGCCAAGTGCTTTTGCTCACCCTTCAGCACATGATCCAGTTCGGTCATATCACCTTTTTTGATCACATCTGTTTTATTCACTGAAAGATCGAACAAACTTTTGTGCAGCTTATATAATTTTTCTAAGGTTGTGATTAAAGCAGTGGCTGACATGTTTGTTCGCTCCTTCTTAGCTTCTGTTATAGAAATTCTTCAGACCTTTAGCAATCGCTTTCGCATCGATGGTATAGTTTCCGCTCTGTACCTGATCTTTTAACGCTTCCACCTTCGCCTGGCGCTCTTTGCCGAGTTTTGAAACCTCCTGCATCTCTTTCGCAGCAGTAGAGATCTCAATTTTATCCGAGGCCGTTTTTTCCGTCTTTCCGACCTGGTCCATCTTGTTAAAATTTCGCTTATAAGGATTAATATTATGATTTCCGATATTGTTAATCTTCATCATCTTCCCTCGCTTTCATCACGTCCATGGTTTCTACCTAGTATATCGGATAGAAACGCTGTTTGTTTAGTGATTGAAACTGGTTAGTTCTTCCTGATTTCCTTCAGCAGGGATCTAGTGCTTATCTCTCATAGTGTAATAGGTACGCTGATTGGATTCCTTCACCTTGCTCTTCCATTCCTGTTCTGTATCGTACTTCTCCAGCTCCCTGACAAGCTCAGTGGAGCAACCACTGCAAATCCTCCCCGTCCCAATGATCTTCCCGCATTTGTCACAAGGATAACCCATATTCGGAAATTGCTTCGTCTGGATACGGCCTTTTTTCACCCATTTATATAGTAGTTCTTCGTCAACCCCCGTCACTTCGATGACCCGGTTCATGCTTGCCGCACGGTTTTCACGCTTCTTTAGAAACTGGTAGACTGTTTCGTACATATTCTCTTCTTCTTTATAGCATGCATCGCATACATCACGGAATTTATTTTTCATAAAAATGGCATTACAGCGTGGACAATTGATGATTTCTGACATATTCATTTCCTCCCGGTAAAGCTTCTCTTATGGATTATATCGGCAGGAGAGGGGATTGCTTTAACCCCTTGCGAGAGTGAGGGCTGATACTTCCCGTGCCCCCGCTTCCCTCAGCCGCCTGGCAGCCTGTCTCAACGTGGTCCCCGTTGTGTAAATATCATCAAACAAAAGAATCGACTTCCCCCTCACGTCATCCGTCAACTGAAAAACCTGCTCCTGCGTGAGACGCTCGTCCCGGGTTTTCTTCGACTGTTTTTCAGAATGGGTACGGGTGAGAAGGTCAGAGGGACGGACCTCCGCTTCCTCCAGGAGAGCGGCAGATTGATTGAAGCCTCTCTCATAGAGCCGTTCCTTGCTGAGGGGGATGGGAATGAGAAGGTCATATTTCTCTTTGGCCAGATAGGTATGAATCGAGTGGGAAAATGCTTTTGCCAACAGGTAATCCCCTCGATATTTGTATCTTGCCAGGTATTCTTTAAGAAAGTCATTGTAGCGGTATAGGGAGTGGTTTCCTTTGAGGACCCCCTTCCAGTGGGGATCTTCCTCCCAGCGGTGGCAGTCCAGACATACCTCACCTTGTCTTAAAGTCGGGGGCAGATCCTCCAATGACCTTGAACATCCTCCACAGCGATTGCCTTTCATGAGTTCCAATCTCCCCTCACAGTCCATACATAGAAATTGAGGATCCCTTGTAAACAATCCCCTCCAAGTCACTGCTTCCTTGATCTCTACCTCACAATACAGGCATTTAGTTTTCATGAATCAGCCCCCTTTTTCTGGCTTCTTTATTCATCCTGTCGATATGAAGGAGGGCCTTGATCATTTCCCTCGTCCGGCCGTAGTGGAAATATACGATGTCACCTGTGGGGGCGTCTGCCCTTCTCCCCACCCTCCCGGCAATTTGGACAAGGGCGCTTTCCGTAAAAATCTTTTCTTCCGCCCCGAGAACGGCGACATCGATATCAGGGATAGTCACTCCCCTTTCTAAAATCGTCGTGGTCAGGAGGATGGGAATGTCTTTATTCCTCATTTTCATCACCTTTTCTTTTCGACAGGGATCCTCCGCATGGACGGATTCGATGAGGGGGTTCAATTCTTGAAAGAGGGGCAGGGCTTTTTCCATGATGTCGACGGTGGGAAAGAAAATGAGTGCCTGCCTGGCTTGGCGGATTCTCAGCACTGTCCACTTCTTCAAAGCAGGAGGAATCCGCTTTTTCTTAATCGCTTCTTTCCAGAGACCGCACCAGGCAAATCTCGGCAGTGGAATCGAATGGCCATGGTAACGGGCTGGGATCTGGATGAAGCTACGTTTCCCCCTGGCACACTGCCGCTGAGTCTTTTGATCGGGAGTGGCGGTGAGATAGATGATGGAGGAATGGGGTTTCCGGGCTTTTTCTGCGGCCCATTGCAGGGAGTGGTCACACGTATAAGGAAAGGCATCGACTTCATCTATGATCATGACGTCAAAGGCGTCACGGAACCTGTACAGCTGGTGAGTCGTCGTCAGGACAAGCTGTCCATACGTATGCCGTTCTTCAGAGCCCCCGTACAGAGTGGTGATGGATGCGTCCGAGAAAACGTTTTTTAGTCGTGGAGATAATTCAAGGATTACGTCGGTACGGGGTGCCGCGATGCATACACGTTTGTTCTCGAGAAGAGCTTGATGGATGCCCTCGAAAAGGACCTCGGTCTTCCCCGCTCCGCACACTGCCCAAACGAGTAAATCCCTGCTTTCTTTTGCCGCGGCAATCACCTGCACCGAAGCCTCCATCTGTGCTTCCGACAAGGTCCCTGACCAATTGAAAAGGGGCGGATCGCCAGGTGTTGGTGCCGGCCCCCTCCATTCTAAAAGAGGGGAACATTCCGCCACCCGTCCCATCATGATGCAATTCCTGCAGTATGTGCATATGTCGTGGCACCTCGCGCAATGGAAGGATGCGAATAAATGTGTATCCTTATTACCACACCGGGAGCACTGATCCTTGTCCACACCTTTTTCATAGGCAATATAACCGTTCACATAGTGTTCATGGATGGTGTCGATTGAAAACGGGGTCTCGTCAACCAATAGGGAACGTCCGCTAAGAAATGATTGAAGCTCTGGAGAAAACGAAAAGGAAGGGGAAAGGGGTTGGAGGGGTAGCGAAGGAAAGTTTGATATCTTCTGGAGAATGGAATCGTGGTCTTTCACAAGGGGCTCAAGAATTAGCTGTTGATTCATTAAAGAAAAGCGCAAATGCATCACTCCTTCAGTTGGATAATGACATATTCTGCGTGGATGCGGGAAATTCCTGCTTTCAAGCAGGCACCAGGGAGAACGGATTGTACCTGGTACAATTCCAACTCATCGTACCTGGTACACAACCAACCCATTGTACCTGGTACAAATCCAACTCATCGTACCTGGTACACAACCAACCATTCGTACCAAGTACACCCCAATCAAAAAAACGGCGCCAGGCACCAAAACATCGTTTGATACCTGGCACCGGATAGTCGGCGCTCAAATTATGAATCCTTACGACCGGCTGATTTTTCGGGCCCAGCCCATTCCCATGGATCCTTCACCTAAATGGGTGCCGATGACGGGTCCGAAATAGCTGACGTTGAATTCAACGTTGGGGTATTTTTCTTCCAGCTCGTTTTTCCATTCCATCGCATCTTGTTCGCGGTTGGCGTGGATGATGGATGCCTGGAATGCTTCACCGGAAGCCACCGCTTCTTCGAGGATGGTCTCGACCCGCTTCAATGCTTTCTTTTTGGTGCGGATCTTTTCAAAGGGAACGATCACTTTATCGACGAAGTGCAGCAACGGTTTGACCTGCAACAGGCTCCCGATGATGGCCTGGGCCTGGGATAACCGGCCGCCTCGCTGCAGATGGGCGAGGTCATCCACCATGAAGTAAGCCTGAACGGACTGTTTCATTTCATCGAGTAGTGCAAGGATGTCTTCGGCACTTTTCCCTTCAAGGGCAAGTTTGGCCCCTTCAAGGGCATAGAAGCCCTGGATCATACAGCTGATTTCTGAATCGTAGGGATAAACCTTTATGCTCTCGACCATTTCACCGGCTTGGACGGCTCCTTGGTAGGTCCCGCTGATTCCGCTTGATAAATGAATGGAAATGACGGCGTCGTAATCCTTTGAAAGCTTCTCGAATAACTCCACGAATTGTCCGACAGGAGGCTGGGAAGTCGTCGGGAGTTTTTCCTGAGCGGTGACCTCTTCATAAAATTCACTTGCCGTAATATCAACTTCTTCTTGATATGTTTCCCCACCGATAATGACGCTGAGAGGAATCATATGTATATCAAGCTGTTCACGCAATTCTTTCGGGATGTAGGCAGTACTATCCGTTACAATTGCCGTTTTCATAGAGTATTACCATCCTTATTTTTTATTTTAACGTTCAGTATGCGTTAACTTGTCTATTCTAAGCTATGTATCCTAACCATTTTATATGAATATACCTTCTTTTGCATTATATTCAGGGGAAAAAGTATTTCCTATTCAGTAATGAATAGCTAAAAAGTGATCCAACCTATGCTTTCATTGGATCCAACAAGGGCTAATAAGAACCCGCTCATCTTTTTACATACTTCTTTAATTCTTCTGTAATGGTATGTTTCAACCGATCATCCTTCACAAATTCTATGCCGTACTGATAATGTGACAGTCCCTTACGTTTCTGCCATTTCACCGTTCCCGTCGTTATGATTTGAGCAAAACCCTCATCAAGCTTGAACTCCACTTTCAGGGTTACTTCTTTCTCCAGATGAATATTCAGTAAGGATTGGAGCCTGCACCCCTGAGGGCTCAGATCCATGATTTCCCCATTGGCGGCTTTGGATTGGATGGCCGTTCCCCCGATCCCTACGATGGTGTAGGAACAGGGTATCGGCTGAGAGAATGCAAAACGATAGGATTCATCTCTTCTGTAGATCATGATTTATCTCCCCTTTTTAAAAGTTAGATAGACTCGTATAGAAAAACAACAGCAGGGAAAGGATGGTGTCTTTCATTTAACCAAACGTTTGTTTAACGAGCTGAACCTATGATATACAAAGCATTCACCTTACTAATCAAACGTTTGTTTAAACGTCTTACCTCGTTCCAGTGGACAGGGAGGCCGTCCATTTTTTCGGCTTCCTTGAAGAGAGGAATACCCCTGCGAAGATGATGAGCAATCCCAGAACGAGATGATGGGTCACCGGCTCCTGAAGAAGCAGGAAGCCCCAGACCATCGCCGTTCCTGGAATCAAATACGTCACCGTCGAGGCAAATTCCGGGCTCCCGTTCGTCATGATGTAGAAGTATAGGAGCGTTGCCACACCAGACCCGAGGCAGCCTAATCCTAAAATAGCCAGAATCACTTCTGCTGACCGTAAATCCCCCATGCTGATGGGATTCGTCAGCATCATCCCCGCAAACCCGACTCCTGCCCCGATCAATAACTGGAAGGTGGAGATCACGACCACACTCGTTCCCGACAGGTATTTCTTCGTGTATTGGGAACTAAAGGCATAGCTCATGGTGGCAAGGACCATCGTTCCCACTCCTACAAAATCCGACGAAAAGATTCCGCTCACTTCGAAATTCATCAGCACAAGGATACCGAAGAAGCCCACCACGATTCCGATCCATTGATATCCCGTCAATACGACGGAGAAGAACAGAAAACCTGCCAGTCCCGTCCATATGGGGGTTGTCGCATTCAGGATGGAAGCCGTATTGCTGTTGATCTGTGTTTCGCTTAGGGCAATCAGGGTCCAGGGAAGTGCCGCATTCCCGATGCCTACGACAAACAGCTTCCATAAAGGAAGCGGCTTCTTCCCTTCCTTTTTCCTTTGGATGTAGAAGATGGGGAGAAGCACGAGTGCCCCGGCGAGACACCGTAAGAATACCGTCCCCCAGACTCCTGCAGGTTCCACCAGCCATTTGATAAACACGAAAGACATCCCCCAGATCAGACTTAAGCCAAGTAAGGCGGTGTATAATCGGGCCAACTCGCTTCCTCCTCCCTTACGTGTACATTGTATAGTTTAGTAGATGAATAGATGCTATAGCATCTATATTTAGCTCTATCCTATCTTATAAATCCTTTAAAAGTAAACACTCAATTGGATGGCTGCCAGCCCTTCCGCAAAACATTTACATTTTTCTTACAAATCATACTTTTTCACCATTCCTATTTAAAGGTACTATGCTAGCATGTAATTGTTTGACATAAAATACATAAATAGGAGAGATTCTGTTGAAAAACTCATTTAACAAGAAGAAAGTTGTCGCCGGCACCACCCTTGCTTTAGGTCTCCTCATTCCCCAAGCCACCCCTTCTGTCACCTATGCCGATGTGATGGATCAGGATATTGTAAAGCTTCGCATCCTTGAAACCACTGACATTCATGTAAACCTCGCCAACTATGACTATTATCAGGACATGGAGACACATAAATATGGACTGGTGAAGACGGCTTCTCTCATTAAACAAGCCCGTTCAGAATCTAAGAACAGCCTCCTTTTCGATAATGGAGATTTGCTTCAGGGGAACCCCCTGGGTGATTATGTGGCAAAGGTCGACCCATTGCAGCCCGGTGAGACACACCCTGTCTATAAAGCCATGAATTTACTGGATTATGATGTTGCGAATATCGGAAACCACGAATTTAACTATGGCCTTGATTTCCTTGACACCTCTTTATCCGGCTCTACATTCCCTTATATCAACGCCAATGTCTTTATAGATGACAGAAACAGCGATCCGAATGATGATCAAAACTATTTTCAGCCTTATCTCATTCTTGATCGCGAAGTCGTAGATGAAGACGGTGAAACGCACACCATCAAGGTTGGGGTGATCGGCTTTGTCCCTCCCCAGATTATGCAGTGGGACAAGGCACATCTTGAAGGAAAAGTCATTGCCAAAGATATGGTCGAAACAGCGAATGAATTTGTTCCCAGGATGAAAGCAGAAGGAGCGGATATCATCGTGGCCATCCCTCATTCTGGAATCGGCTCGGTGACCGATGATGGAATGGAAGAAAATGCAACGTACGATCTCTCTAAAGTGGACGGAATCGACACCATCCTTTTCGGTCATTCACACAGTACCTTCCCATCCCCCTCCTATGAAGGGATTGAGGGTGTGGATATAAACAAAGGAACGATTAACGGTGTGCCTTCTGTCATGCCTGGATATTGGGGCAGTCATCTAGGTCTTGTGGATCTCGAGTTGGAACATAAGGACGGCCAGTGGACGGTCGTAAACTCCCAAACCTCTACCCGCGGGATTGCCGACAAGGATGGAAATCCGTTGGTGAGCCGTGATGAAGATGTCTTTCATGCCATTGAAGAAGATCATAACCACACCGTTGATTGGGTGAGAAGCGCCGTTGGTGAAACCACTTCCCCTATCAACAGTTATTTTGCACAGGTGAAGGATGATCCATCGATTCAGGTGGTGACAAACGCACAAAAATGGTATGTAGAAAAGTACATCCAAGGTACTGAGTACGAAGGGATCCCGGTTCTATCTGCCGGAGCACCTTTTAAAGCGGGTACCCGCGGGGACGCGTCTTACTACACGGATATTCCTGCAGGGGAGATTGCCATTAAAAATGTTGCCGATCTGTATTTATATCCCAATACGTTACAAGCAGTGCTGGTGGACGGCGCCCAGGTAAAAGAATGGCTTGAAATGTCAGCGGGTCAATTCAACCAGATTGATACCGGTACTTCAGAAGAGCAGCCATTGGTCAACGGGGCATTCCGATCGTATAATTTTGATGTGATTGACGGTGTCACGTATGAAATCGATGTAACCAAACCTGCAAGATACCATACGGACGGCAAGCTTGCCAATGAAGACTCCCACCGTATCAAGAACCTTACATTCGAGGGCAAGCCCATGGATCCGGAACAAAAGTTCATCGTGGCCACAAATAATTACCGGGCAAGCGGCGGCGGGCACTTTCCTGGTATCGATGGTTCCAACATCATCATTCAGGCACCGGACGAAAATCGGAATGTTATCATCAACTACATCATGGAAAAAGGGACCATTAACCCTGAAGCCGACGGAAATTGGAATTTCGCCCCTATCCGCGGGGATGTCAATGTTGTATTTGAAACCTCTCCTAAAGCACGGCAATATATCAAAGATGCCAGAACCTATAAATACATCGGAACGGAAGACTCCGGGTTTGCGAAATACTCGATTAAATTCAAGCAGAGCGACGCCGTCAATCCAGGACAGGAAAAGAAAGAAAGCCGCAATTTTATGACGAATTTCATAGCGAATGTGGCTAAATCGTTTCATTTCTTAAAATAAGGAACGAGTCGGGAACCTCCATGGCGGGGGTTCTTTTTCTTATATCTGAAGCCTGATTCGTCCTCCAATAGACGGATATTCACACCTGGGAGCGGAAACCATTTAACTTTCATGGGTTTTCATCATATAATGATGGGGTAGGATTTATCTTAAAGCATATGAAAAACTATTTATAGGACTGATATAGAATGTACAATAAGGAAAAAGTGTTTGAAGAGTTATCAAAGGTGATGCATTCTGACAATATCAAACGTGACGAATTGTTAAGAGATCATCTATACACGAAGCTGGGCGGAAAAGCAGACTTCTTCCTGACCCCGACTACGTATGAAGAAGTTCAAAACATCGTGAAGCTTTCCAACGAAGTGGATGTTCCTTTCACACTATTAGGAAACGGCTCGAATTTGATTGTGAAGGATGGAGGTATCCGCGGGATCGTCCTTCACCTGAAAAACTTTAAAGACATCAAAGCCAACGATCAACTGATCGTGGCCCAGAGTGGTGCGGCGATCATCGACGTATCCAGACGTGCGTTAGCAGAGAAGTTATCCGGGCTTGAATTCGCCTGCGGAATCCCGGGTACGGTGGGCGGTGCCCTCTTCATGAATGCCGGGGCTTACGGCGGTGAAATTAAAGATGTTCTTGATTATTGTTATGTCGTGGACCGGGAAGGGAATCTGGTGAAACGGACGGCTGCAGAACTGGAGCTTGATTATCGCCACAGTAATATCTCTGAAAAAGGAGATATTGTGTTAGAGGCAACGTTCAGCTTACAGCCTGGGGACTACGAAGACATCAAAGCCGTGATGGATGACCTCACCGATAAAAGGGAATCAAAGCAGCCCCTTGAATATCCATCCTGTGGGAGTGTATTCAAACGGCCTCCAGGATACTTTGCCGGAAAGCTGATTCAGGACAGTGAGCTTCAAGGCACAAATTTCGGGGGTGCCGAGGTTTCCACAAAGCATGCCGGGTTCATTGTGAATAAAGACAATGCGACTGCTTCAGATTACATTTCACTGATCGAACATGTACAAAAAACAGTGAAAGAAAGATTTGATGTAGAGCTTGAAAGGGAAGTCCGCATCATCGGTGAAGATTTAGAGTGAAAAAGTCAGGAATCATATGATTCCTGACTTTTTACGTATCCACAAAAAAAACAGTCTAAAGGGATTTAGACTGAGTAGGATTCTGACACCAAACTATCTTTTTTTGACAACGGGGGCGGGCTTTGTTCTGCGATATTCCCTCAGTCTCGTCACTTGCGACTCGGTGACTTTCGCATCCAGCTCGTATGCTTCACGGGCTTTCAAGTAGAGTAACGGCATAGCTTTGGCCCTCCTTTATAAATAATTAGTTTCTTTATACCCGGAAAACGTCAAATAAAACCAAATCAACAGAAAGAATTTCCTACCCTTTTACAGAGGCCTTTCCATGGTCAGAAATGATAGTCCCATAAAACCTTCCACTCATCCTCTTCCAGGGCAACATAACAGGTTTGGCGGATGGTGAGCTTACCGAATTGACTGTCAAAAAATAAATCGACATCTGCTTTTCTCACTTTTTTAAACGTCAGACCTTCCTGATTGAATGTAAACGTATCTACTTTTTCTACCTTCCCCACTTTCACCTTGAATTCATCCACTCCCATATGCCCCATGAAGACATGGTTCTTCGTTTGGATATAAGTCGATTTGGGAAACTTGGTCTGCATTTCTGGATGAAACAACTCCCATGCATTTCCAAAGTCACCGGTTTGTTCATATTGGTAAAATGCAGCGATTACTTCTTCTGGTGTATGGGATTCCCGACTCTTTCCAATGAACATGAATAAGGCCACTACTATCAAAATGGCGGCAACTGCCCCAATCAATAGAGGTACCGGGCTTTTTCTTCTCATGGCTCCAACACTCCCTCACCTATAACCATTCATATGATGGACATGTTACATGTATGAGAAAACCGGATATGCTTTTTAAAGGAATAAGAAGATAAAATATTATGAGCGATTTTCTTCGGATAACCGTTCTATTTTATCCTTAAGAAATGCAGTATGTTCGGTATTTCCGAGTAATTCAAACATCAAGATCGATTTTTGAATATAGAATATCGCTTGTTCCACATTCGTTTCCAACTCAAAGTTATAACCTATTTGATAATGTAGTTGTGCTAACCCATATAGATGTTCCTCTTCAATGCACCAATGTATCCCTTTTTCACAATGATCAATGGATTCTTTGTACCTTCCTAATCTTGTCAGTACCCTCGCAAGATTATAAAGCAACCTCGTTTTGATGGATTTATCGCTCAGTTGTCCAGTAGTATGTATAGCATCTTCCACTTGATCGTAGTGCTTCAGTGCTTGGGAATAATCCTCAGTACCAGCATAAAATCCCCCAAGGGTCAGGAGAATCTCCATTTCCCTTTCGGAAAGGGCTTTTTTGCTGTTTGCTGTTAGGGACAGAGCTTCCTTTAAGAGGAGAAAAGCTTCTTCCCACTTATGTTCAACCTCGAACATATGTATAGCTTTATGCCAATATAGGAGTTGAAGATTTTCCCTTTGTTTAAAAAGCGGATTTTTTTCTTCTGCCCTCACCATTTCTATCATTTCTTCATATCTGTGTTTTTTTCGCAGGTGACGCAATTGGCGTTCAACTTCCTTCAGATAGTCCAAACGAGGGGTTGTTCCGATTTCAAAGAAGTAGTTTACATCTACCCCCAGCTTCTTGGAAATTTGATAAAGTGCTGTTGCACTGGGATAAATATCTCCCTTTTCCATTCGGCTGACAAGGGCCTGTGCGCAGATCCCATCAGCTAATTCTCCCTGGGTCAATCCAACGACCTTTCTCAGCTCTCTTATCTTTTTTCCAATGACTGAATAATCCACACCCTCACCCCCATAAAATATTAATATTTTTATATTCCTGCAGAAAAAGACTCAATATCTCAGAAAAATCCTCATAAATCCCCTCTCACTACCACAGACCGACAATACATACATTTCAAATCTATGTTTTAATAAACTCAACGACAAATTACAATACCTTTGGACGGCACTTCTCCTTGTGGGAAGTGCTCTTTTTTTGAGGGACGGACCTTTCCAAAAATCAGTGCCGGACACCTTCATCCAAAATATTAATATCTTAATATATTTATAGATATTGGCGATTTTCCTCAGAAAGGGCCCTCTACACCTCCCACAATCGCTCCACATCGTCAATCCATGAATGTCCGATCTGTGGTTTAATAAACCCAACGACAAATTACAATACCTTTGGACGGCACTTCTCCTTGTGGGAAGTGCTCTTTTTTTTGAGGGACGGACCTCTATTTCCAGAAATCAGTGCCGGACACCTTCATCCAAAATATTAATATTTTAATATATTTATAGATATTGGCGATTTTCCTCAGAAAGGGCCCTCTACACCTCCCACAATCGCTTCACATCGCCAATCCATGAATGTCCGATCTGTGGTTTAATAAACTCAACGACAAATTACAATACCTTTGGACGGCGCTTCTCCTTGTGGGAAGTGCTCTTTTTTTTGAGGGACGGACCTCTATTTCCAAAAATCAGTGCCGGACACCTTCATCCAAAATATTAATATCTTAATATATTTATAGATATTGGCGATTTTCCTCAGAAAGGGCCCTCTACACCTCCCACAATCGCTCCACATCGCCAATCCATGAATGTCCGATCTGTGGTTTAATAAACTCAACGACAAATTACAATACCTTTGGACGGCACTTCTCCTTGTGGGAAGTGCTCTTTTTTTTGAGGGACGGACCTCTACCCCATTTCATAAATCTCTAAAGGCAGCCCATCGGGATCCTCGAAAAAAGTGAAACGTTTCTGGGTAAACGGATCGACTCTCACGTCTTCTGGTTGTATTCCCCTTTCAATCAGCTCCCTGACGCTCTCCTCAATATCCTCCACTTCAAACGCCAAATGGCGCAGCCCTTGTGCCTCAGGATAGCTTGGACGTGCCGGAGCATTTGGAAACGAAAAGAGTTCGATGACATAGTCCCCATCCAACGCTAAATCGAGCTTGTATGAATCCCTTTCTTCCCTGTAGACTTCCTGTATGATTTCAAGGCCCAGTTTGTTCACGTAAAAGTCTTTTGAGCACGTGTAATCAGAGCAGATGATGGCAATGTGGTGGATTTTCTTGAAATTCATCTTTTTCTCACTCCTTTTTTCGTAGAAAGTAAAAAAAGCAGCCCCGAAAGACTGCTTCATTCACTATTTATTTGATTGCATCCGTTAACACTGGCACGATCTGCTTCTTGCGGGATACAACGCCTTTTAACAGAGCCGTATTGTTCTGTAGCTTGACGTTGAATGCTTTTTCCACTTCAGACGCTTTGCTGCCAAGAGCCAGCGCTGTTGAGTCGTTTTCCAGGATGTCTGTAACCACCAATAAGAAAAGGTCCAGACCTTTTTCCACGATCATCGTTTCCATGGCTGCTTCCACTTCTGCCTGACGTCCGAATACATCATTTACGTCGACAACGTTGATCTGGGCCACTTCTACCTTGGCGTTACCCATGGAAAATTCTTTCGCATCGAGGGTCACAAGCTCTGCCACAGATTTCGTGCTCATGTTCGCACCGGCTTTCAGCATTTCCAAACCGTACACCTCAGCATCTACACCCGCAATCTCAGCAAGCTCTTTCGCTGCCGCTACATCTTCATCTGTACAGGTAGGAGATTTGAATAGAAGGGAGTCTGAAATGATCGCTGACAGCATCAATCCAGCCATTTCCTTCGTCACTTCCACTCCTTTTTCCTTGTAGATCTTATTCAAGATCGTCGCAGTACACCCAACCGGCTCCGCACGGTAGTATAAAGGATCCGCCGTTTCGAAGTTGGCGATACGGTGATGATCGATGACTTCAAGGACGCGGACGTCTTCAATGTCCTCTGCACTTTGCTGGCGCTCATTGTGGTCAACAAGGATGACTGTGTCGGTTTCACCGGCAACCTTCTCAACGAGACGGGGTGCGTCCACGTTAAAATAGTCAAGGGCATACTGGGTTTCACCATTGACGTCGCCTAAACGCACAGGCTCAACGTCCATTCCGATCTTTGTTTTCAAATCAGCATAAACAAGAGCTGACGTAATCGTATCTGTATCAGGATTTTTGTGTCCGAAAATAAGTGTTTTACTCATCATCATTCTCCTTACTCTATGTAATGGTCAACATTGAATACTCGCTTTACATTTTCTTATATTACCATATTTAAAAGAAAAACCGTATGTGTTGGGGAAGATTTTTTCCAGGGATTATGAAGGCACTATTCCCAGATTCTGTGTAAGACTGGAGTGTATAGAAGGAGACCAGTATTCTTGGACCAAATTCTGCAAGCTACCAGAGAGTTCAAGATCCAATCATTAAATCCCACAGATCGCTTCAAGAGTATATACCCTAGATGGATTCAACCACCTCTTCACTCAAGACCAAGAAAACAGGCGAAAATAAAGCGCCAAGGGCTATTCCACCTGGCGCTTTGCTCATTCCTTAGACGGTGATTTTTCCATCTGCCTGGCATCCAGTCCGGATAATCATCTCAACCGTCTCCTTCGGCATTTCCAAATGAGCGACTCCCGTATTTCGGATCAGCTCCTGAGTATTTCGATCATCAAACGTCAGCGCACCTGCCAGGTACACCTTGAACACATCGATCAAGCGATTAAGCTTCACTTCTTCCTCATCTAATTCATACTCACCCGTGTTTTCAACGACGGATAAGGTATCAAATTGAAGGGCGTCTTTTAACATCTCCAGAAGCTCGATGTTTTCAGGAGGATTGGGATTGGTAATATGATAGATGGTATCCGCCTGCGCTTTTTCCGGAGCCAGGCTTAAAATATCCGCTACATAATCGACAGGTACAAGGTTGGATGTACCGTTTTTCGCAGCAACCAATCTGTATGTCCGCTCATCTCCCCGGCGTCTTGCCGCCTTGCGCTTAAACACTCCGAGAGCACGCATGAATCCGTACAGGGTGAATTGGGAATCCGCTTCACCCGTCTTGGAATCGCCTACAATGATAGCCGGGCGGAAGATGGACACATCCATTTTGTCCCGATAAGAAAAAACAAGATGCTCTGATTTCACTTTGCTTTCCTCGTATGGGTTGTGGAATTCTCCATCTGTCGGATAGAGCTCCTCTATTCCTTCTGTGAGCTTTCCGACTGTGTACGCCGTACTCACATAGTAAAATTTCTTCACCCGGAGGAGTGCAGCCAATTCAAGAATATGCCTGGTTCCATCGTAGTTCGCAGCAAACAGTTCATCACGCATCTCTAAATCAAATTTTACCAGTGCCGCCAAATGATAGACCGCATCGATCTTTCCCGTTAACCATTCAAGGTCATCTCTATTCAGTCCGGCATCAGGGCTGGTAATGTCCCCTTGGAAAATATGAATTCTCTTTTGTTCACCAGCTTGAAAAGAGTCTCTTAATCTTTCAGCTTTCTCTACATTTCTAACCAGAATATAGATTTCATTGTCTTTATGCTGTAAAAGGTTCTTGATCAGCTTTCCACCCAGAAAACCTGTCGATCCCGTTAAAAATAAGTTCAAAATGATCACTCCTGTTGAATGTCAACCACTAGGGCTATTTTATCTATCATAGCACAGATCGAATGGGGAATCGCCGTGGAACTGTGCTGGAACATGCTGACAGAAGCTCCGGATGAACAAAAAAAGCGGCGAGCATATGCTGCCCACCGCATCAATCCCTCATTTACCAGCTTTCATAGAACCTCTTCGTCACCTCAACGGTATGGGTACTGCCCCCTGCTTTTTCAACGTCTTCCAAAAGCATGGCCAGGACCATGGTCGGGTCTTTCTCGTCGTAAGACACAAAGAGTCCATTTTCAGTCCCGGTTGTCCCTTGTTCAGCTTTGATTTCCGCCGTTCCGGTTTTCCCTGCGATCGCCTTCCCTTTCACACTCGCTTTTCCTGCAATCCCTTCGGTGACGACTTTTCGAAAGTCCGTTTTCAGCATGTCCGCCTGTTCTTTCGTAAGGAGGTTCTCTTTCCACACCTCATGCTTCTCATCCATGAGAAGTCTCGGCTTCATCATGTTTCCGTCGTTGATGATTCCTCCATAGGCACTGGCAAGATGGACGATACTCATAAGGACCTCGCCTTGACCGAAGGCCGAGTCAGCAAGCTGGACTTCTTTGGAGATGGTCCCGTCGTTTGAGATCTGTGACGTATAGATGGGATAGGAAACGGGGATGTCTTCTCCGAATCCAAAGTCCTTTAACCCTGCAACAAACGGTTCGGCTCCCATTTCCAATCCAACCCTTGCAAAATAGATGTTATCTGAGAATTTCAGTGCACTTTCCAAGTCCACTTTGCTTTCATTGTCAAATACTCGGACGACATGGTATTTCCCCCAGGACGCATCCTTCTGCCACTTCTTCCCTTTAATCTCATAGATTTTATCAGGGTCTAATTTTCCTGATTTCAAGCCGACGGAAGCGGTGATTCCTTTCATCGTCGACCCGGGTGAATAGGCGATGGGAAACCGATTACGCAACGGCTTCTTCGGGTTATCGGCCAGATTTTGATAGTTTTCAGATGACATGCCCAGTACGAACTCATTGGGGTCATAGGCCGGTGTGCTGACGAGGGCCAATGCCTCTCCTGTTCCTGGATGAAGGGCAGCGGCGGTTCCGGCTTCATTTTTCATTTGTTCATAGATCTTCTTCTGCATTTCCGCATCAATGGTCAGGATGATGTTTTGACCGTCCTCGACCTCCTCTTCGGCGATGGTCACCACCTCATCAGCGTCTTGTTTCTTCAAATAGATCCGCTGACCATCTTTTCCTCTTAACTGATCTTCGTACACTTTTTCAGCACCGCTTACCCCCATCAATGATTGAGGGGTATAGCCTTTATCTTTTAGCTTCTCAAGCTTTTCGGCAGTAAGCTTCCCTATATATCCTGTCAGGTGGGCGGCAGCTTCACCGTATGGGTACGCCCTTGCAGGGACCCTTTTAGAATAAAGCCCATCGAGTTCGATGATTTCCAGTGCTAACGGGCGCTGGGATAAGGCGATTTTCTTAATCGGTACAAAGTATTCCGGCTTCACCCAACTCTGCTCAAGCTTATTCCGGATGGCTTCAGGGGACATATCGAGAAGGGATGATAACTTGTTTATGTCATTCTCATTGAATTCCTTCGGTACAATACCGAGTTCAAACGCTTCCCCATTCACGGCAAGGGGCTGCTGATTTCGGTCGAGAATCTCCCCACGCTTGGCCGTCATTCTTTCCACACCGACTTTATCGCCCTTTTCCAACCCCGGCAGGATAAAAGATGGTTCCCAATCAACGAACCAATTCTCCTTATCTCCCTGCTCTTCTTTTGTTAACGTAATATCTTGTTCATACGTAACATCTCCTGCTAATGTATTGAAGGAAATGGTCAAAGGGAACAAGGCTTCTGACTCTTTGTCCCAGTCTGTTTCTTTCTCCGGCTCCTTAAAGGCTGCCTTTACATCCTTCACTTCCAAATCACCATAGATATCCTTGTACCGGGTGACGAAATCCTCTTTTTTGAACGTCTCTTTGGTTGAGGTGTTTACATACTCGTTAAACATTGCATCGAACTTTCCTTCATTCCAGAGATCTACGTATTCCTTCAGGCGGTCATCAGGCTGCGGCTTCTCCTGACATCCTGCGGCCAGTATACTGAAAACAACGAAGAGTACGAGCAGAAAGCATTTTTTGAACATATGTCAGAACAACCCCTTGCATATTTTTCTTCTTATGACCATTCTTTCAAATCTTATCCATCTTTACAAATTTAATGAATGTATATTCACGTTGAGGACAGGGTATGTACAGCTTGTACTTTGACAACGTTCATATGATTGACGGAGACATCATTCTGATAAAAACCAATATCCACCACCTTTTCCTCACAATCCCCATCTTTTCTCCTTCATAGATAATGCAATTTCATCAAAATTTGTTATAATAGTACATCGTAAGAGTAATAAGGAACGAAATCCTAAGATTATATCTTGCAAATATAAATCGACAGGTGGCAATAAATATGAACAATTATCGAGTATTACTGTATTACAACTATGTAGATATCGAGAATCCAGAGGAAGTGACGGCACAGCACAAGCAACTTTGTGCAGACCTGGGCCTTATGGGACGTATCCTGATTTCTTCTGAAGGGATTAACGGGACATGCTCAGGAACCATCGAGCAGACAGATGCGTACATGGAAGCCATGAGACAGGACCCTCATTTCAAAGACACGGTGTTCAAGATCGACGAAGCAGATGGCCATGCGTTCAAAAAGTTGAAGGTCAAGCACCGTCCTGAGCTTGTGACTCTTCGTCTTGAAGATGATGTCAATCCAAACGAACTGACTGGTAAGTACCTTGACCCTAAGGACTTTTTTGAGCAAATCCAGCAGGAAGACACGATTCTCCTGGATGCACGTAACGACTATGAGTATGAACTTGGACACTTCAGAGGAGCCGTGAAGCCGGATATCAAAAACTTCCGCGATCTTCCGAACTGGGTCCGTGATAACAAAGATAAATTAGAAGGCAAAAAGATCATCACGTATTGTACAGGCGGGATCCGCTGTGAAAAATTCTCAGGCTGGTTAGTGAAGGAAGGCTTTGAGGATGTGGCCCAGCTTCATGGTGGAATTGCAACCTACGGGAAAGACCCAGAGGTGAAAGGCCAGCTATGGGACGGACAGCTTTATGTATTCGACGAGCGAATCGGTGTTCCTGTCAACCAGACAGAGCATGTAATCGTAGGAAAAGATTACTACACAGGTGAGCCTTGTGAGCGTTACGTAAACTGTGCCCACCCGCCATGTAACAGAAAGATCCTCTGCTCTGAAGAGAACGAGCATAAATATATGAGAAGCTGCTCTGACGAATGCCGCAAGAGCCCTGAAAACCGCTACATCAAAGAGCATGGTTTGACAGAGGAAGAAGTGGCAGAGCGTTTGGCAGTGATTGAGAACGAGAAAGAAACAGCCACTATCTAATCATAAAAAAGAACCGGTTTGAATCCATCAAACCGGTTCTTTTTTGACCTGTGGGAGCAGTATGTTTCTGCACAATTACCCGCTTCGAACCCTTGATGAGTTCTCCGTACGCTTATGACCAGCCAATTGAAAGATAAAATAGAGGGCAATGCCCATCACATCATACCCTACATCAAGGAGGCACCCGGTTCTTGAGAAAAACAGCTGGGAGGCTTCCGTAAAAAGACCGAATGAAGCTGACAGAACAAAGACGACGGACGCTTTCCTGAGGGCGGAATGAGTAAAGAAGGCAAGAAGATAAAAGGCCATGATATGACCTGATTTTTGAGTTAAATAAGCTGGACTGTCAAATGGATAAGAGTCAAAATCTAAAAAGCTCTTCAAATCAGGATCAGGGTTCCACAGAAAGGACGGTCTCCCCTCACGAAAAAGCTTCTCGATACTCTCCGTACACGTAAGGATCCATACAAAAATACCGTAGAAAATAGCCAATACGTAACGCAACCCAACTCCCTCCTTTAGGAGTAGGATGGACAAACCGGCGCTTTTCTAAAATGAATCCAAAAGAAAAGCCATCGAATACACGATGGCTTTTTGTTTTTATAGGGTTTTATTTCATTAATTTTTCAGCAACTGCATCACTTACAGCATTTTCACCGCCAAGAATATGGAAATCCTTCGCTTTCATTTCTGCAATGGCTTCAGATGTAACCTCTGGAAGGTCGTTAGGTTGAACAAGAAGCATTGTAGCATCTTCTTTCGCAGCCAGTACGGAACCTGCCAGTGCATCCGCAAAGTTTTTGCCGGTCGCTACATAGGCTACCTTCGAAGGATTAAGATCTGTTGCAATGTTAGCTGCCGTTTCGTAACGGTTTAGTCCAGCGTAACGCATAGCATCAGGAAGTGACTTGAATACTTTCTCGCTCACTGCTGCTTCACCACCGACTACAATCGTGCTGTCGATTCCTTTTAGGGCTTTTGACGTTTCAGACGGAAGCTTATCGGAATCCGTTAACAGGATCGGATATCCGTTTTTCGCCGCATAGGAAGCGATCGCAAGGGCATCAGGGAAATTCTTTCCGTTTGCCACTACTGCTTTTTCAGGTGTACCGCCAAGGCTCGCTGCGATATTGACTGCCGTTTCCCAACGGTCATCTCCTGCAATACGGTCTACGTCAAGGTCCATTCCTTCAAGCTGATATTCCACATATTGGCTTACAGCTCCTTTTCCTCCAAGAATGATGACATTCTTAGCACCAAGGCGAATGATTTCTTCTTTCGTTGCTGCATTTAATGAACCTTTTTCTGTTAATAAAATCGGCGCATCATGCTTGTAGGCAAGCGGTGCTCCAGCAAGTGCGTCAGGGAATGAATCTCCGCGTGCAAGAATGACCGTATCGGACGTTTCCCAACCATTTTTCGAAATTTCAACCGCTGTCTCATAACGTGTATCACCAGTCAGGCGAGTCACCTCAGGTGCTTCCTCTTGAACGATTCGATCCTCTACAACAGGAGAAACAGGATCGTTGTTTTCAATATAAGAGGTGAACACTTCAAAGTCGACGATAAACAGTTCCGTGATGCGTCCTTCGTCTTTTGCTTCCTTAAGCATCGTATAACCGTCTCCACCATTTGCCGTAAAGGCGTTGGTAGCAACAGAATACATCATGTCAAGATCGATTTCTTCAAATCCGTTCTCCGTCATGACTTCTACGTGCCACACACGTTCTCCCGCAGGCTTCGTCACATCATATTTATAGTTGATGCCTGATACTTGCAGGAATTCACCCGGTGCGTCTTCCCCTTCGACTCTCTTCACACTGTGCTCAAGGGCAGCGACGATTTCTTCTCCCGTTAAGTCAAGTGTCACAAGATTGTTCCCGAACGGCATGGTCGTCAATACTTCTCCGAGTGTGATGTCACCCTCATTGATGGAAGCACGGATCCCTCCGCCATTTTGAATTCCGATATACGTTTCGACGTACTCGTTGGCTTTCGCCACCATTCCGTCAGCGATCAGGTTTCCTAGATTGGTTTCTTTTCTTCGTACGTCTGCACGCTCACCATTCAGGGCCACATCGGTTTTTCCGACAACTTCAGCTTTCAATTCCTCAAGAGGAGCTTTGTACTCATTTACTTTAGCAAGAGCATCCGCGTCAGCCTCGTAATTCTTAAGGTTGAGGATTTCACCGTTATGCTCTGTCACTACACCCTTATCGTCAAATGTTACATCTAATAATCCAAGAAGGTTCAGGTATTCTCCTGCTTGAACGATAACCGTAGGCTCTGCCTTCTCAATGACAACCGGCTCTTCAAGGACAGTATGCGAGTGACCGCCCACGATGATATCAAGTCCATCCACTTCCTCGGCCAATTCTAAATCGTTGGCATACCCAAGGTGGGAAAGAGCGATCTTGTTGACACCTTTATCCTTCAGCATCTTGATAGTGGCTTTGGATTTTTCAACGGCATCTTCAAATACGACATGTTCTCCTGGATTAGCGATAAACTCAGTATCCGGTGTCGTTAAGCCGTAAATACCGACCTTTTCCCCATCTACTTCTTTAATCATCGCAGGATAGACATATCCACCGTCTCCCGGCTGTCCGATTTCATTTTTGAACAGTGGCTCAAGGTCTTTATCACCCGTAACGGTTACATTAGATGAAACCATCGGGAATTCCATATTTTTAATGAAGTCTGCAAGAGTCTTGGAATCCTTATCGAACTCATGATTCCCAAGTGTCATGGCATCGTACTTCAGTTCATTCATAAAGTGAAGGTCTGCTTGTCCAAGATATTGACGGAAATACAGGGTCCCTGAGAATACATCACCGGCGTCCAATAGTAAAGAGTTGGCTTTCTCAGCGCGCAGGCTCATTTACTGCTGTGACTAAACGGGGATAGCCTTCAACATGGGCATGGGTATCATTTGTATGCATGATTGATAAATCAAAGTCTCCTCCTTCTGCTGAAGCAGGTGATCCTGCAAAAATGGCAGCGGCAAGGGCTGCAGTTGATAACACGCCGTATAGAGGTTTCTTAATATTCATTTGGTTGATCCCTTCCTTTTCATATGTAAGTATTTGTCGTAATTCCGCCGACAATACCCATTATATAGTAGTTTAGTAGTGCTATGTGACGAATTTTTCAAAAATTTTGCAGAAATGTCGTTCATTCTGGGGAGAAGAGGGACAAGTCAATGTCCCTTCAATCTTCCTCGATTATTTTTTCAAGTGGTTCAATACGTCTTCACTTACTGCGTTCTTCCCGCCAACTACGTGGAAATTACGAATATCATCCATTGCAATGGCTTCCATGATCTCTTCAGGAACCTCATCTTTCTTCACAAGTAAGATTTCAGCTCCTTCTTTTGCTGCAAGGACCGAACCTGCCAGTGCATCGGCGAAGTTAGCTCCCGTTGCCGCGATGGCAAAGTTGGTTTTCGGAGTTAAGTGTTTGGCGATTTCAGCTGACGTTTCGTAACGGTCCGAGCCACTATAGCGTGTCGCTTCTTCAAAGCTTTCAAAAATCTTGCTGCTGATGGCATTTTCCCCGCCAACGACAATCTTTTCGTCAATTTCGTTTAGTACCTTCTCTGAAGCATCTGACAATGTATCTTGAGCAGACAGAACAATCGGATATCCATTCTGCGCTGCATACGATGCAACAGAAAGGGCATCGGCGAATTGATAGGCATTTGCCACGATCGCCTTTTCAGGGTTGCCGTCTAATTTAGCGGCAATATTCGCAGCTGTTTCAAATCGATCATCACCGGAGATTCGATCTGTTTTCAGGCCTAGTCCTTTCAGCTGGTATTGAACATACTTCGATACGGCACCTTCACCGCCAAGGATGATCGCTTTCTTTGCACCCAACCGCTTGATTTCTTCCTGTACCTCATCGTTCAAATAGCCTTGCTCGGTCAGTAAGATCGGAGCATCGTGTTTGTAGGCAAGGGGAGCTCCTGCAAGGGCATCAGGGAACTGATCCCCTCTGGCGATGACCACCGTGTCTGCAGATTCCCAGCCTTTTTCAGAGATTTCTATGGCCGTTTGATAGCGATCGTCACCAGAAATACGCTCTACCTTATTGTCAAACTGAATCTTTGCAAGAACAGGATCGTGATCACTTGCCCGTCCATCCTCTTCACTGAAATCAGCGTTGATGTTGATAGAGTCAATCATGGTACGATGGGCTAGATTATTCGTCACCAGGATATGATCCAGTACTTGGGAGTTTCCTTGATAAATATACGTGTAACGTTCCTCTGCAGGGAGCTTTTCCATCATATTGGTTAAAACGTCCCCTTCCAGTGTATCGATGGGAGCAGAGAATTCGAAGTCGTTTAAGTCACCGAGGACCACAACGTTTGCATCTTCCACTTTTTCGTTAACCTCATTCACGAATTGATTCAGTACTTTCGCCTGTTTCAAACGTTGCACTTCACTTCCAAGGACAACGGGGTGATCAGCGCCGAATAGTGCCCCGTCCCCGCCTTTAGAGTTAAAGTGGTTCGCTACAACGATGACTTTTTCACCGTTGAACATGAATTCAGCAGCAAGTGCTTTACGTGAGTCTTCAAATGCTTCGTTGGTCGGATCGATTCGCCCAGGATTATGAGTAAGGCCATCCTCGTTCACACCAACAGAAGTGACCGCATCTCCCGCTTCTTTATCCGTCAGTTCGACACGCTCAGGATTGTAGATGAAGCCGACACGGATGTTCCCGCCTGGTTGTCCGCCGTCTGTTTTATCCTCTGGCGCAATATCCGTGAATGCATAGGTCGGTCCGCCTGCCGCTTCAATCGCATTGATGATCGCTTCATATGATTCACTGGCATCCGTTGTTCCATCATCAGTAGGTCCGTTATTATCCTGAACTTCGACCAGGCCGATGATATCAGGTGTCTTCATATTTGACACGATGGAGTCGGCAATCTTCTCCACCTTACTTTCCTTTATTCCGGCATGGAAGTTCTCAATGTTGTAGGAAGCAATCGTTAAATCTCCTTCAACTGGAGTAATGGAGGTGATTTCTTGGTCGGTCCCTCCATCCACTACCGCCGGGAACGTTCCCGCAGGACGGATTTTAAAGTTGCTGTAGTCATAGCTGACGTTACCGATGACGGAGCCGTCAAGCCTATCACCCGTTTTCGCATTGATACTGATCCCATCAACGTCTACGAGCATGCGCTCAGGATTGTAATCCTCAGGGGAAATCAATACGCCCCCGGCACTTGTGCGGAGCTGATCTTCGCTCGTATTCGCCACAACCGGCAGTTCATCATATTTCACTGGACCTGTAATCACAGCATCCGGGATCTCAATCAGCATCCCTTCAAGACTTTCATAGAAATCCAGACCGTCTGTTTCAGGGTCGAATGTTTTCATTTCATCATCTTCAATGATTTCAGTCGGAGGTACACGGTCCTCTCCCATTACGATGGCTGCAGGTACTGTATTACCTGACGATTCCACCGTTACAGAAGATGCGGTGATTTGAGTGGTGAGGAGGTCCTTGGCATCAGAAAACCCTTGTTCCTTCCACTCTTTCACTTGACCGGAAACGTTGATTTTGTCTCCAACTTTTACCGAATTGCCTTTTGCATAGACATAAATCCCTTCAGATGTCGCCACGTTGTCATCAGGCGTTTCTTCCTGCATATAGAAGGCATTTGAACCAGCCTTTGCCGTCACGATTCCTTCCACGTTGGTGACCGTCATGTTTTCGTAAGGAGAGGAATGGGAATCTCCCTGGATATCATGGATGCTTACACCATCAAGAGATGGAAGAACCTTGTAAGTGAACGTGGATACATCACTTGTTCTGTCTCCTTCTACAACGATTGCCTTGATCGTAGTATCAGCAGTCAGCTCGATTGGAGACGTGTATTCCGTACTGGAAGCTGTTGGAGCACTTCCATCCATGGTGAAATGGATCGCTCCGCCTTTCGTTGCGGTTTGAAGGGTGACCTTCGTTCCTTCCACAACAGATCCTGAAGCAGGGTCGGCTGTGACGGAAAATGCTGTTTCAATGACATCTGCTGAATGACGCGGAACCAGCTTATATTCATTAAAGTTATAGTCGACCACGCCACGGAGGAGCTCGTACGTTTTTCCAACTTCAAGCCACTCACCGTTACCCGGCTTGATGACGAATGAACCTGAGCTGTCCGTTGCCGTGAAGTTTCCGTTGCTGTCTTTCGAGTCCACTGTCACATTGGCAAATTCAACAAGCATTCCTTCATGTTGTTCACCGTTTTCAGCTGACAGGTCTATAGAAGTAAGAGAGGCCGGTGAAGGGATTCCCTTGTCTTCTGTTGTGATTTCAACCTTTGAAGCTGAGGCTTCGATTTGCTGCATTCCATAGAAGTCGCCAAGTGTACCTTCGGCGATCACCTCGTCACCAGGCTCGGCCGTAAGTCCGCTGCCGCGGATGATGACTCCGGCTGTTTCGTCCTGGATGAACAGATTGGTCTTTCCTCCAGCTTCAAAGGCTGCCGTCGCGATACCTTGTACCTTTACGATTGTTCCCTTGTCAGCCTTGCGTGCTTCGGCGATGGTGGATAATTCCACTGGTGCCGGTGCTGGAGTAGGGGCGTCAGACAAGTGAGAACCAAGATGATCAAACGTATTGATCGGCAGGGTATTCCACTCTGCGGAAGGATCGAATGCATCCGTAACATCTGTATTGCCTTTCATAACCGTATCTTTACGGACGATCGTTACATCCTTTGCAAAATTGGCAGTTGAACCCGTTTGGCCGATGGAATCGATGATGGTTCCATTCTTCTTTAACGTAATGGGATCATTGCCGTTGAAATTGATGACCTTGCTGTCTTGTATGTCAGCCTGACCAAGTATCGCAGAGTCTGCACTTGGATGAGCAAGCACTAAAACGTCTCCCGCATTAAGCATGCCTGAGAGAGAGAAGGACTGATCAGCAACTTCTATACCGTTCGTATGTAATTCAACGGTGTAATTCGATAAATCAATTGCCGCTCCCGTTCCGTTATAAAGTTCAATGGCTTTATTGAAACTGGATCCTTCGATATATTCAGAAATGATCAAGTCCTGAAATGCCTCATCTGCAGCAGATACCTGCTGGGATAAAGGCGGAGCAAACAAGCTTAAAACCATGCTGGAGGCAACTGTCACACTTAACAATTGACGCTTCATTGTTTTCCTGTTCATTTTCTTCCCCCTGTTCGTAGATTAATAAAGTGGTAGATTCGTCACCATCTACCAGTATACAACAGGAATTGTCATAAAAGTGTAAAAACAGGGTAAATTTTCGGAAATTTGTTAACGCTTACATATATAATTGGATAATCTGAACGATGACCTTGTCTCTATCAAACGTTCTTAAACTGTGCTCATATTTTTCTGGTAACGAAAGGGACGGACCTCCGCATTTCGCAGAAGTCCGTCCCTTTCACATTTCATTTCTCATTTTCCATTTTAGAGGTCCGTCCCTCTATTATTACTCTGTCACCAGTTCAAGGTCGACTGCGATGGATTTTTCGATTTCTTCACCATCGAGTACGCTGGCGGCTGCTTCTGCAGCCTGTTGGCCCATAAGTTCCGGTTTTTGGGCGACGGTTGCGGCCATTTTACCTGCTTTGACTGATGCCACCGCATCTTCCGTTGCATCAAATCCAACTACCAGCACATCGTTCATGCCCGCTGCCTCAAGAGCTTGAAGGGCGCCAAGTGCCATTTCGTCGTTATGGGCGAATACTGCACTGAAATCGCTGGAGCTTTGAATGATGTTCTCCATTACCGATAGACCTTCGGCACGGTCAAAGTTCGCTGCCTGCTTTGCTGCCACTTCGAACCCGTCAGCTGCGTCCATTGCTTCGTTGAAACCTTTCCCCCGTTCACGGGCTGCTGAAGATCCCGGAATTCCTTCCAATTCTACTACCTTGCCTGCATCCCCAAGCTTTTCAACGATAAACTCACCGGCCATTTTCCCGCCTGCTGTGTTATCAGAAGCAATGTGAGAAACGACTTCTCCTCCTTCGGCACTCCGGTCTACGGTGATGACCGGGATTCCTGCATCATTTGCCGACTGGATCGCTGAAGCGATGGCCGCAGAATCTGCCGGATTCACCAACAAAATATCGACATTTTGCTGAATCATGTCTTCGATGTCACTCAATTGTTTCGAAGGATCATTCTGAGCATCGACGGTCGTAATCTCCAATCCAAGTTCCTTTGCTTTTGCTTCCGCCCCGTCACGCAGTGTCACAAAGAAGGGATTATTCAACGTGGAAATGGACAATCCGATTTTCTTCGTTCCTTCCTTACTGCCGTTATCACCTGATGATTTCTCGCTTCCACCCTGCTCTAAAGAACACGCACTCACCAATAAAATCACCACTAGCACAATACAACTTTTCCAAATACGTTTCATCTACCTACACCCCTTGTTTTCAATAGATTTATTATTAAGCAGCTTTCTTTCTATCCAATAGTACGGCTAGAAGGATGACGCCGCCTTTTACCACTTGCTGATAGAAGGAAGAAACATTTAATAGATTCAGCCCATTATTCAAGAAACCGATGATTAATGCTCCGATCAGCGTACCGAAGATCCAGCCTCTTCCCCCTGATAAACTGGTTCCCCCCAGTACAACCGCCGCAATCGCATCCAATTCATAACTGGCACCTGCTGTCGGCTGAGCCGAATTCAGGCGTGAAGTTAAAATGATCCCTGCAAGAGCTGATAATAAACCGGTGAGGGAGTATACACCCATCTTTAAACGATCTACCTTCAGACCCGATAACAGGGAAGCCTCCTCATTCCCGCCGATGGCATATACACCGCGTCCAAACGTCGTTTTTCTTAGAATAAAGAATAGAATGAAGTAGGCAGCAATCATAGTCACGACCGGGAAAGGGATTCCGAAGAAGTATCCTTTTCCGAGCATCTGAAAGCTCACCGCCTCGGACAACCCTGTAATGGGACGGCCATCTGTATAGACGAGGGTAAGTCCCCTGAAAATCGTCATGGTCGCCAAGGTTGCAATAAAAGGAGCAACCTTTCCTTTTGTGATGATCAGACCGTTCACAAGCCCCATCAATGCCCCGGAAAGCAATCCGATCATGACGGCAAGGATCGGGTCCATTCCGCTCGCAAGCAATCCTGCCGTGATGGCCGATGCAAGGGCCAGGATGGATCCAACCGATAAATCGATTCCACCCGTCAGGATGATGAACGTCATACCAAAAGCAATCAAGGCATTGACGGACACCTGTCGTAATACATTGAACATATTGTCTACAGTGAAGAAGTTCGGGCTCATAATCGTTAATATAATCGTAATGACAATGAGGCCTAACACGGGCCCTAACTTCTGCAGAGAACCTAAACTTTTGCTTACTTTATTCATTGTCTTGCACCCCCTGTTGCTGCTTCCATGATTTTTTCCTGGTCGGCTTCTCCTTTATCCAGGATCGCTGTCACCTTACCTTCGTGTATGACCATGATGCGATCTGACATTCCCAGGACTTCAGGTAATTCAGAAGACACCATAATGATGGAAAAGCCTTTTTCCGTCAGTTCATTCATGATGGAGTAGATCTCTTTTTTCGCCCCAACGTCCACGCCTCTTGTCGGTTCGTCTAAAATGAGGAGCTTCGGTTGTGTGCCGAGCCATTTTCCAAACACAACCTTTTGCTGATTCCCTCCGCTCAAGGACTTGACCTCCTGCTCAGGACCTGAAGTCTTGATCCGAAGCTTCCGGATCATCTCCTCTGTCCACTCCTTCTCCTTCTTCTCTTGAACCACCCCTGATTTTGACAGCGTTTTCAGATTGGTGAGGGCAAGATTTTCCCGGACGGTAAGGTGAAGGACGAGGCCTTCATCCTTTCGATCCTCGGTGATGAATCCAATGCCGGCATCGATGGCTTGATGGGGTTTTCGAATATGAAGCTCCTCCCCATCCAAGACCAAGCGTCCGCCTGTTTTCTTCCTCACTCCGAAAATGGTTTCCATGATTTCCGTTCTTCCCGCTCCCATCAAGCCGGCCACACCAAGGATCTCCCCTTTCCTGACCGTAAAGGATACATCCTTAAACACACCGTCGTGACTCAGGGATTCCACTTTGAACCGATCATCTCCAATGACAGACGTCCTCTCAGGGAAACGTTCCCCTAATTCACGCCCCACCATCATCTTCACGATTTCCTCGAAGCTCGTCTCTGTCGTCACCTTCGTCCCGATGGATTGACCATCCCTCAAAACCGTGATCCGGTCACACATCTTAAAGATTTCCTCCATCCGGTGGGAAATATAGATGATGGAAACCCCTTCTTTACGAAGACCATCCATCACTGTAAACAGTGCCTCGATTTCCCTGTCAGTCAGGGCGGCGGTCGGTTCATCCATAATCAGGACTTCGGTATCCGCTTGCAATCGCCCTTGCAATCTCGATCATCTGCTGCTGCCCCGACAGAAAGGTCTCCTGCAAGCCTGGCAGGATCGAGATGAATGCCAAGCCTATTTAAATAGTCACGGGTTTTTTCTTTCATTTCCTTTGTTTTTAGAATGCCAAACGGGCTCCGCTTCAGCTCTTTTCCCAAAAACATATTCTCAGCAACCGTCAGATAGGGGATGATGTTCAGTTCCTGATGGATGACGGCAATCCCGTCTTTTTCTGCTTGTTTGGGAGATTGATATTCCACTGGTTTCCCTTTGTAATAGATCTCGCCTTCATTGCTCTTATGTATGCCTGTAAGGATCTTCATCATCGTCGATTTCCCTGCGCCGTTTTCCCCCATCAGGGCATGGATCTCACCCTTTGCAAGGTCAAAATCAACCCCTTTTAACACTTCCACATGGAAAAAGGATTTATGAATATTTTTCATTTCAACAATTGGGTTCCCCGTCATTAGAAAATCACTCCCGAATGTAGAATGATGTTCGCATAAGGAGTGGCCTCCCCGGTGCGGATAATGGCTTTAGCCCCTTTAGTCAGACTCTTGAACTCCTCATGGGACACGTATTCAACGGCAGCATGCTTTTGCCTCACCTCATCCTCCAACACTCCGTTGAAGTCTTTTATTTCCGAAGCAAGCGTCACTCTTTCAATCTCCATATCCTGTTCCACTTCATGGAGAACGTCCATGAAGGAAGGCACTCCCTGTTTGAGGGCAAGGTCGATCTTCCTGATATGATCAGGGATCGGCAGTCCGCAATCAGCAATGACGATAAAATCCGTATGTCCAAGGTCACTCAGGATTTTTGAAATCTCGCTATTTAAAATGCCGTTCTTTTTCATTTCCTCTCACCTCGTTATCGATTACAGTCAGCCTTCCAGTTCCTTTCGTTCCGGCATGCCAGCCTGGGCACCAAATTTCGTTACGGAAAGAGCGGCCGCTTTTGCTGCAAATTCACATGCTTCTTTCAGGGTCTTCCCTTCTGTCAGACCGACGGCAAGAGCTCCGTTAAAGGTGTCCCCTGCTCCTGTCGTATCGACAGCTTCTACTTTCAGGGTCGGTATGTTCACCTCTTGATCCCCTTCAAAAATGACGACTCCTTCAGGTCCTTTCGTCATGACCAGCTTCTCCCGTAAAAGGGCAGAAGTTTCTTCGTCCCCTTCATAGAGCTTCATCAGCTCAGATGCCTCATATTCATTCGGTGTGATATAGGTGGTCATCCCGATCCATTCTTTAGGAATCCCTGTAAAGGGAGCAGGATTCAGAATCACCCTCACTCCGCCTTCATGAGCGATTTCCAGTGCCTTCCCAACACTTTCAAGGGGGGATTTCCAGCTGTAATAGCAGCCAGTCACTCTGTAAAATATCGTCTTTATGGGCCATCACTACGTCAGGAGTCAGGTGATGATTCGCACCTGGTACGACAATGATCTTGTTATCTCCTTCATAAACCGTAATGGCTGCAATCCCGGTTTTTTCATCTGTAACCGGTTCCACATTCGCGGTAGAAATACCTTGTTTGTGAAAGTGCTGGATGTATTCTTCTCCGAAAAGGTCCGTCCCCACCCGGCCGATCATCTGCACATCTGCCCCAAGTTTTGCTGCAGCAATCGCCTGATTCGCCCCCTTGCCTCCTGGGACGGTTGAAAATCGTTCTCCCATCACCGTTTCTCCCAGGGAGGGATCCTTCTTTGTCACGGTCACCAAATCCATATTGATGCGCCTAAAACAGTAATCATATGCGTATCCCTCCTACTTTGTTGTTTCACGTTCCATGAGCTCTGTATTGAACACGACATGTACATCATCCAGCTTCTTGCCGTCAATCAGCTCCAGCAACATGCTCGCCGCCTTTTTACCCATTTCATAAATGGGCTGTGCCATGGTGGAGATTTCAGGTGAAACGGTTTCTGTCCACTCAATTCCGTCAAAACCTATAATGGACAAGTCATCAGGAACCTTCAGATTCAGCCGGCTGGCTGCTTTTAAAGCCCCTACCGCCATCACGTCATTTCCTGCAAAGACACCGTCGATGGTAGGATATGACTGGAGCAGTTCCATGAGCGCCCTTTCAGAATCCTTTAAATGATATTCCCCGTTGCACATGATCGTCGGTAACCGTTGTTCCTTCATTTCGTCTTCATAAGCCTTTTGTCTGAGCCTGGAATTTTCAATATACTCCGGACCCTGGATATGAGCGATCCGCTTACAGCCTCTGTCAAGGAGATGCCGCACCGCTTTTCTGGCTTCATTATAATTGTCGATTGTCACAGAAGGAATGCTCTGATGAAAGAAGCGGTCAAGTGCCACCATGGGGATCTTCAATCCCTCAATATGCTTAAGCTCCAGTGTGTTCGACACGATGATCACACCATCAATATGATTCTCCTGCATTTTTTCCATGTACATCAGTTCTTTTTTTATATCCTCATCGCTATTGCAGAGGAAAGTCGTATATTCTGCTTTATTGGTCACATCCTCCACTGCCCGGACCAACTGAGGGAAGTAAGGGTTTGTAATGTCCGGAACAATGAATCCAATCATCCGCGATTTCTTCTTGAATAAGCTTCTCGCTACATTATTAGGGCGATACTGCAGGCGTTCAATGGCCCCTTCGACCTTCTCCCGCGTATCTTCATGAACATACCCCTGATTATTTAAAACCCTGGAAACGGTAGCCACCGAAACCTGAGCCTCTTTCGCTACATCCTTAATCGTAACCATATAAGGGTCACTCCCGTCTTCATTCAAGTAACCTCCTGATGTGTAACCGGTTACATGTATCGTTAAAACAAAACCGGAACACTCAATGTAACCGGTTACACAAAGTCTACTACTCATAGTGTAGTCTGTCAAACCTTTTTTAGAAACCTCTATGATTAGGGACGGACCTCCACATTCTGTGGAAGTCCGTCCCTGTCACATTTTGAATGTATATCTATGGGATGGAAGGTCCGTCCCTCTTTCTTTTTTCACTTCCGCCCTTTACACTAATACAAAAAGAATGATAAAGGATGATTGGATGAGTCTTTTTGTTAAAAGAGTCGAGGCTTATTTCTTGAGCGGAGATCCGTTTGTTCAGAGATATGCGATTGAAATGCTGGAGGAGACCTATTTGGTAGATGGAGATACGTTTTTGACCGGGTTGAAGGCCGTCGACCGGGGACCTGTGTCAGAAATCTCTTCCCCCATCCTTCCTCAATTGATGTACATGACTCTGAATGATGACGGATTGAAAGAAGTAGTCAATCGATTGAACAGTCTGGGCAAAGAAGATAAGGACCGACCGTTTTATACTCAATTGCTCACGAATGCCGATACAGATTTATTGATTCAATACAAAAACGAAGTAAAGCCTTTTGTGGACGAAAAGCAATTGGAAAAGATCGTGAAGCTCCCCTCTTTAACAATGGATGAACTTTATATGGAGCTGGACGATGTTGTTATGTACCTGGATAGAAATGAATATGATCAGGACCACTATGATTACGGTAAAAGAATCATCAGGGAGTTAATCAAGAAAGGCGGCATTGAGAGCGGGGAAGCACTCGAGGAATTAACCGAAGCTAGAGCGGAAGAAGGTTTCCATCGTTTCAACGAAATATTCACGATTTATAAGGCCGGGGAACTCCGCGAAGAAACCATGGTCCCTGGACTCGTCGAACTCTTTAAAAACGACGACGAAAGTGATCTGCTGCTGGAGGAAGTCGCCAATTCCCTTGTGAAGATAGGGACGGACCTGGTCGTACATGAGGTGGAAAAAGTGGCCCTCCACGGAAACACTTATTTCTATACTCTTGACGTCCTGGGAAGAATCAAAACCAAAGAAGCTGAAAAAGCGTTACTGAGATTGTTTGATCAAACAAATGACCTTTTCGCAAAAACACTGATCGCTGATTATTTATGCCATCAGCTGTCAACGGATGCAATCCCTAAAATAGATGAGCTCATTCAACAAGGATACGATGATGGACTGATCTTTCTTGAAGAGTCATTATATGTCAACTGCATCATGAATGGCATCGATCACCCGAAACTCGCTGAGTGGAGAAGCCTCCTTGAAGAAATAGAACGTGCCTCAATAGGTGAAGAGCCCCTTCAGGATCCAGAACCTGTCTCAACAGGAGAGAAGATAGGACGCAACGACCCATGCCCATGCGGCAGCGGCAAAAAATACAAGAAATGCTGTCTTTAAATAAAAAGAGGGACGGACCTCCGCATTCTGCCGGAAGTCCGTCCCTTTCTCATTTCACTTAAATAGGATGTGTTTTGAGGTCCGTCCCTCTAAATCCTTCTTGCCCTTGTCCATCTTGCATTCTACTTGCAAATGATCGATGTAAAGGTCCGTCCTTCTACTCCATCCACTCAGGCTTGCCGAAGCCTTTGAATTCTCCGTCGATGACTTTCTCGAATTGGTCAGATTCGACGACAGCTTTGATGTCTTTGGCCAATTGTGAATCTGCCTTTTGTATTCATGACGACCCGGTTGCGGTACTGATCCGGCATGTCTTCAAGCTGAAGGGCGTCAAGTATGTCCATTTTGGCAGCCAGTGCGTAGTTTCCCGGGACGGCTGACAGGTCGACGCTTTCAACGGCCCTTGGAAGCTGGGCCGCTTCGATAGGTTTGAACTGCAGGTTTTTCACGTTTTCGGCAATGTCTTTTTCCGATACCGTCAATGGATCTGTATCCGGTTTTAACGTGATCAATTTCGCATCTTCCAAGATCTGAAATGCCCGGGCTGCGTTCGTCGGATCGTTGGGAATGGCGATGGCGCTTCCCTCTTTGATCTCCTCAATCGAACCAAACTTCTCCGAATAAATCCCCATCGGTGCAGTCGGAACAACAATCACTTCTGATAAGTCCATGTTATGCTGCTTAGCGAAGGTTTCCATATAGATCTTATGCTGGAACAGGTTCGCATCCAGATCTCCCTGAGCCAGTGCGTTATTCGGCTGGATGTAATCACTGAATTCCTTCACCACAACACTGTATCCCTTCTCTTCAAGGCCAGGCTTAATCGCCTTTGTCACCATATCGCTGTACGGACCCGATGTGGCCCCGATCGTTACTTCCTTGTTATCTTCAGAGCCCGCTTTGTCCCCTCCGCAAGCTGCAAGAATGCTCATGATTCCGGCTAATGCCACTACTAAAATCCACTTTTTCACTTCTTGTTCCCCCTAAAGTAGTTATCGTTTATCGACTAATCGTGCAAACACATCACCCGTATACTGGATGAGCTGAACCAGGCAAATCAGAATGACGACCGTGGTGATCATCACCGTATTGTCATAGCGGTAATACCCGAAGCGAATCGCAAGATCCCCGACTCCGCCTCCACCGACGATGCCGGCCATGGCGGAATAGGCAACCAGACTGATCGTGGTAATCGTAATCGCCTGAATCACCGCCGGACGGGCTTCCGGTAACAGCACGTCCTTGATGATCATCCAGGGGCTTGCCCCCACTGAAACCGACGCTTCAATGACCCCTTTATCAATCTCACGCAAAGACGTTTCTACCATCCTTGCAAAAAACGGAATCCCTGCAACAGAGAGGGATACGGAGGCCGCTGTCGGTCCGATCGTCGTCCCGGTCAATAGCTTGGTCAACGGCAATAGCGCCACCAGTAAAATGATGAACGGAATGGAGCGCACCATATTGACGACAAATCCAATCACCTTCTTGATCAAACTATTTTGTAAAAACAGCCCCTTATCCGTGACGAAAAGGAGAATCCCGAGGGGTAACCCCGCCAGTATCGCCACTGCAAGGGGAGATGCCTACCATATACACCGTTTCAAAAAAAGCTTTATTCAATTCTGGTAAAATCGCAGTCAATGAATCAGGCAGCATCAAGAAGCACCTCCAGGCTTTGCGTCTTCAACGTGATATATCGGATTGCGGATTCCAATTCGTCAGGAGAGCCGATCAGTTCCATGATGAAAATCCCCAGTGGGACGTCCTGGATATATTCAATCTTTCCGTGAAGGATGTTCCCCCCGGACCTTGTACCTCTGGAACACTTCAGAGACGACGCTTTCCTCTGCGATCGTTCCTTTGAATTGGATTTTGATGAGCTTCCCTTTTCTGGATTGAACGAGGTGAGGAGGGAGTTCAAACTGCAGGATCGTTTCAATGAATTGCTTTGTCAACGGCTGCTTCGGTTCTGCAAACAGGTCATAAACAGGTCCTTCCTCGACGATCTTTCCGTCCTGCATCACCGCCATCCGGTCGCAGATTTCTTTCACCACTTCCATCTCATGGGTGATGAGCACGATGGTCAAGCCTAGTTCCCGGTTGATCTTTTTCAACAGCTTCAAGATAGACTTCGTCGTGTTTGGATCCAGTGCCGACGTGGCTTCATCACATAACAGGACCGATGGATCATTCGCCAGGGCTCTTGCTATCCCGACTCTTTGCTTTTGTCCCCCGCTGAGCTGGGACGGATAGGCGTCCGCCTTGTCTGACAGGCCCACCATATCCAGAAGCTCGTCTACTCTTGGCTTAATCTTCCCTTTTGGCACCCGTGCCGCTTTCAAGGCAAACGCAAGGTTGTCAAAAACCGTTTTCGACTTGATCAGGTGAAAATGCTGAAAGATCATACTCGTTTTCTGACGGGCCAGTCTTAGTTGCTTAGAATTGAGCTTTGTGAAGTCCTGTCCGTCAATGATGATTTCCCCTGAAGTCGGGGTTTCCAGCAGATTCAGACAGCGAAGCAGTGAACTCTTTCCTGCGCCGCTGTATCCTACGATCCCGAAGATCTCACCCTTTTCGATCTTCACAGAAACGTTATCCACACCGACCACCGTTTGCTTCTTTGTTTTATACGTCTTCACCAAATTCCGGATCTCGATCAATCTGTACACCCCTTTTCCCAAATAAAAAAATGCCTCTTTCAACTGAAAGAAGCATCGCCTGTCTATCTCGACTTATCTCTCAGAATGAAATCATTCTGCAGGAATTGGCACCGTTCCTATACTGGAGGTTGCCGGACGTCATAGGGCCTGATCCCTCGGTCACTCTGGATAATGAAAAGTATGTAATTTTCTAAATTTTTACCTTAATCAGGATAATACTGGGTATCCACAGGGAAGTCAATAGGGGAAATTCTTTAAGAACCAATGTAAGCGCTACCTTTATTATCAGGGTGGGAAAACATTTTTTTCCGGCGGATAACCGAAGAGGGACGGACCTCTAAATGAGGAAGATAAAAACAAATAAAAGAGTAACCCATTGGGGCTACTCTTCATTCTTTCACTTCACTGCAGCTCTCCCGCTTCACCAGATGCACAGGCACCACCACTTTTTTCGCGAGCTCCCGCTTCGATTGGATCTGGTCCAGCAATAATTCCACCGCGGATTCTCCCATGAACTCCGTGTAGACCTTCACCGTTGTCAGGGAAGGCTGCAGGAATTTAGAGGTGGCGATATCATTGAAGCCGACGATGGACACTTGCTGGGGAATCCTGATACCTTCTTCATGAAGGGCACGGATGGCCCCGATCGCCATGGAGTCCGAGGCGATGAAGAAGGCAGTCGGAATGGACTCCGCCTGGAGTGCCTCTTTCATTAACCGGTAGCCATCCTCGGCGGTGAAATTCCCATCGGTCCAGATGAAGTCCGGATGGTACAAGTCCCTCAGCGCCAAATACTCGTAAAAAGAAATTTCCCGTTCATCCCGGATCGGTTCTTCCTCCTTCACGAATTCGTGGCCTCCTATGTATCCGATTTTCTCATGACCCAGGCTGATCAGGTAATCAAGAACCTCTGTCATCGCCTTGCGGAAATCGACCACCACACTGTCATAATCATCGGACGGGGAATAGTCCACAAGAACAAGCTGCCTCGCTGATTGCTCAAATAGATCGATTTCAGCCTGGCTGTATTTCCCCACGGCGATGATCCCATCCAAGCCTTCCAATCTCGAGGCATCGATCTCGTCCCCGTTTTTAAACAGCTTCACAAGATCGATATTCCGTTCATGGCACTCTCTTTCCACCCCGGTACGGACGGCCATATAGTAAGGATCCGCCATTTCCTGCTGATCTGAATACCAATAAACCAGGCCGAACAGCATCCGTTCCTTCATCTGCCCGGGATCTTTCCGGTTTCGCAGCGTTTTATAATTCATTTCCTGTGCGATTTGAAACACTCTTTTCTTGGTTTCATCTGCAACGGATAGAGTCGCATCATAGTTTAATACTCTTGAAACAGTAGCTGGCGAGACACCCGCTTTTTCTGCTATATCTTTTAAAGTGGCCATCCCACTTCTCCTTTCTATTTCATCCTTATTTCCATTATACCGAAGAAGCGGGCGCCACACACATACTTCTCCATATTCATGGGCAAGGTCCGTCCCTCACCGGTCTTCCTTCACTTCACGGAGTTTCCAAATACAGGACCGGGCATCGCCTTTCAGCTTTGTCTGCTCTGTGACGACGGTTCCGTTAAAGAATGGAGGAAGAAGCAATCCTGCGTTCATCAGTTCATCTCCGTATACTCTTTCCTGCGTATGAGCGATTTCGTATAAGGCATGGGGCTTGAGACCCTGCAGCCGGATCCGGAGCAGTCCGGGGTTTGGCTCCGCCAGTGTCCGGTAGAAGGCCACGATGGACTCACTCTTCTCGCTGTCCACGACCATCCAGGCCGTATCGTTCCCCTTAAAGGGATCAAGGAGCCGGTAGAAGCTGCCAAATTGAAGAAGGGCCCGATTGTCTTTGTAAAACTGTACCTGATCCTTGACGGTTTCCTTTTCCGCTTCCGTAAACGAAGTGGCATCGAGTTCGTAACCGAAAGCTCCGAACATGGCAGCATGAAAACGGGTGTCAAGAGGTGTCTCCCGCCCTGTCTGATGATTGGGGGAGCCGGAAACATGTGCCCCCATGGAAGAAACGGGATAGACGAGTGACGTGCCCCACTGGATCTTCAGCCGTTCAATGGCATCGGTATTGTCACTCGTCCACGTTTGGGGCATGTAATGGAGCATCCCTGGATCGAACCGATTTCCCCCGCTTGCACATGATTCGAATAAGATATGGGGGAACCGGGAAGTCAGCCTGTCTAACAGCCGGTACAGTCCCAATACGTAGCGATGGACAACCTCACCCTGACGCTCTCGGCCAACCGAGGCGGATCCGACTTCTGTCATGTTCCGGTTCATATCCCACTTTACATATGAAATCGGGGCAGAAGAGAACAGTCCGCTTAGGGTTTCAACTAAGTGATCCACCACTTCCTCCCTGGCAAGATCCAGGATGAACTGATTCCGTCCGTGAGACAGGGTGCGGTTGGTCACTCCTAGGACCCAGTCAGGATGCTCTTCGTAAAGACGGCTCTTCTTCGAGACCATTTCAGGCTCCACCCAGAGCCCGAACTGCAGCCCTTTCTTCTCCACCACCTTTTCACCCAGGCCTTTGATTCCCCGTGGAAGCTTTCTCCTGTCCGGCGTCCAATCCCCAAGGGAGGAGGTATCATCATTCCGTTCTCCGAACCACCCGTCATCAAGGGCGAATAATTCGATTCCGAGTGTGGAAGCTGCGTCGCAGATGCCGAGGATCTTCTCTTCATCAAAATCAAAATACGTCGCCTCCCAGTTATTGATCAGGACGGGGCGTTCCTTATCCCTCCACCCGCCTTTTGAAAGACGGGTCCTGAATAAGTCATGAAATTGCTGACTCATCCCGTTCATACCCGTATCTGAATAGACCATGACCGCTTCCGGCGTGTGAAAGCGTCCGCCCCCTTCCAGAGTCCATTCGAAGCCAAACGGATTGATCCCAAGGAGGGCACGGGAGGTGTTGTAGGCATCCACCTCCACTCCTCCGAAGAAATTCCCGCTGTACACGAGGCTGAAACCGTACACTTCCCCGTGGCTTTCCGTCGCACAGGGAGATTTCAAGGCAAAAAACGGATTATGATTCGAGCTGGAAACGCCTTTTTTACTATCGATGGACTGCAGTCCTTTCCGGAGGGGCTGGCAATCCACATGTCTTTCACGGATCCAAGCACCGTGTAGATGGAGAAAGTCAAAGTCTGCATGTGGCAGGTCGACAGATGTACTGAGCAAGCGCTCAATCACCACCTGCCCTTTCCCATTGTTCCTAAGCTCGACACTTCTCACCATCACATCTCTCTCATGATAAACCGTATAGAGGACATCCAGTTCAAGGTCAGCAACCTCATCTTCAAGGGTGACAATGAGGGTCTCAGCCTCTGAATTGTCCTCCACGTAGGTCGCAGGGAGACCGTCCAAACGAGGCTTGCCGTTCTCCAACCGGTACTCCTTAAACGTGAAATGAGACGTCCTGCTGCCATTTTCATGTTTGATGACAAACGCAGGCTCCCGGTAATCACTCGTCCCGAACCCAGGATACTCCTGCTTCAGGAATTCAAGGGAAAAATAAGGGTCTCCTTCAAAAGGGAAAGATGCATTCCCCAGAGGCTCGGAAGGAAGTTGGATGAGGCTTGAGAAGTCATCGCGGTGCCTTATTTTTTTCCCGAAGTAAGCCTGGCCGAGCTGACCATTTTTCAAAACGGTCAAGAGGTAGCTTGTGTTCTTTCCCTGTAAATGAAATTGACGCCATTCTTCATTGATGTAAATCGGCAATGGGAATCCTCCTCTTATTTAACGGCACTTCCAAGCATGCCTGAAATAAACTGGCGTTGAAGGGCCAGGAAGAAAATGATGATCGGGATGGTGGCGATGGTGACGCCCGCCATCACTTGACCGTAATCGATTCGGGACAGTCCGAACAAACTTGAAAGGGCCACGGGGAATGTGTACATATCCGTGGACGACAGGGCAATCAACGGCCACAGGAAGCTGTTCCACTGATACAGGAACAGGAAGATCGCCGTGGCGGCAAGGGCCGGTTTCATGGACGGCATGACGATCCTAAAAAAGATCTTCCACTCCCCCGATCCGTCAATCCGTGCGGCTTCAATCAGTGAATTCGGGAATGCCAGCATATTCTGCCTCATTAAGAATATCGCAAATGGATACGCCAGATTAGGCAGGATGACAGCTTTGTACGTATTCAGCCATCCGAACCCCGCCATCATTTTAAATAACGGGATGATGGTGGCGTGGTACGGGACCATCATGGATAACAGGAAAACCGCGAATATGAGATTGCGCCCTTTGAAACGGAATTTGGCAAAGGCATACGCCGCCATGGAACAAATCAACAGGCTCAGGACGGTATACACGATGGCGATGAACAGGGAGTTGAACATCACGCGTCCGATGCCGATCGCTTCATTTAAATTCTGGACGTTTTCCACCAGTTTTTCACCAGGTACAAGGACAGGCGGTTTCGAGAACATCTTGCCACTCTCATTCGTTGCCCCGATCGCTGCCCAGTAGAAAGGAAATAAAGAGATAAGTGCGCCAATGGCTAATACGATATACAGAACGAATTTTCTACCCAGTTTTGATTGTCTCATTCTTGATCACCTGTTAGTTTGAATTGGATAAATGTCATAATACCGATTAAAACAACGATTACATACGCAATGGTTGAAGCATAACCGAAGTCAAAGTAACGGAATCCCGTTTGATATAAATACATTCCGATGGTCAATGTCGCATCACTCGGCCCGCCCTTCGTCAATACGAAAGGTTCATCGAATAATTGCAGTGTACCAATGGTCGACAGGACCACCGTAAACAGGATGACCGGCTTTAATTGCGGGATGGTGATGGCGAAGAACTGACGGACCCGGGAAGCACCGTCCATGCTTGCCGCTTCATAGAGCTCTTCAGGTATATTCTGAAGACCTGCTAAATAAATGACCATGTTATACCCGACCCATCTCCACGTCATGGCGATGATCAGGGAAGCCTTCGCCCAGAACGGATCATTCAGCCACGGAATCGCTTTGAAGCCTAAAGAGGTCAACAGCTGATTCACTACCCCGTCATTCATCAACATGATGGAGAAAATGATGGAATAGGCCACCAGGGAGGTGACGGCCGGCAGGAAAAAGGTGACGCGGAAGAAACCCTTCATGCGCAGCAATGCCGTATTCAATAAGGATGCGAGCACGAGTGCCAGGAGGACCATGACTGGCACCTGGATGATGAGTAGAATGAAGGTATTCTTGAGGGCTGTATGAAAGATTTCATCAGACAGCAACCGTTTATAATTATCAAGTCCTACAAAGGTCAAATTGGCACCCTGACCCGTTTGAAAGCTGAGGATCAAGGAAGAAATGATCGGATAAAGCATAAATACACTAAACAGGAGGACAGCCGGTGCAATAAATAAATATGGGATATATGTTTTTGTTTTCATACAACATCCTTCTTTCCTGTAGGCAGCTGAAGCATCGCCCTATTTCTTTATAGAAAAAGAGAGTAGGAGACCACAAGAACCCTTTGGCCCTAACCCTCTTTTTCATTCGATTACAAATTAGTTGGCAACTTCCCGTTTCGTCCGGTCACTTAAACGCTTCGCCGCGTCTTCAAGTGCTTTCCCGGCTTTCGTGCCGTTGAACGTATCCGCCTGTGCTTTGATGGCTTCATCAAGTGCAAGTGAGTAGTCCTTCGTGTAATAAGCCGTTGGGACATCCTTCATTTCATCAGCGAATAATTTCCAGATGTTTTGTCCGCCGAAGAACTCCACTTCGCCATTAAAGACATCGGATTCATAGGTTGTATTCAGGGATGGGAATAGTCCGTAATCCTCCATCGCCATGATTTGTGTATCGGTATCTGTGGAGAAGTACTCCAGGAAATCATAGGCAGTATCCGCCTTTTCACTTGCCGCCGGAATCATCCAGCTTGAACCTCCAAGGTTGGATGCACGGTTGCCGCCTTCTTCCACAGCAGGAAGCAGGAACACTCCCCAGTCACCGCTTGTATCCTTCGCCTGATCGACGATCGTACCGTAGTACCACGCACCGAATGGAATCGTCGCGACGGATCCATCGACTGTTGAAGATACGACACCGTTCCAGCCGTCCACATTCTTAATCAAATCGGCATCTGCGAAATTCTTCTGGATTTCCATTGCTTTTACCGCTTTAGGATTCGTTAAGTCGATGTTTCCTTCTTCGTCATAGTAGAATACACCTTGTTGATTCAACATCATACGGAAAGTCGGATCATCTTTGAACATATCAAGAGGCATGGCATAAGAACCGGTTGCTTCCTTGATTTTCTTTCCGGCTTCCAGAAAATCGTCCCATGTGTTGATCTCTTCAGCCTTCACCCCTGCTTGTTCAAACAGGCTGCGGCGGTAGAACATGCCTCCCGGACCTGCATCAAACGGCATGGCATAGTAGTTACCCTCTACCTGTGCCAGATCATTCTTAAAGGAAGGGAACTTCTCTTCGTGCTCTGTGAAACCTTTATCAGAAAGATTCAGGAACCCTTCAGGAAAGGCTTCCACATACCCGTGAATACGGTCATCCTCCACAAGGACGATATCCGGAAGGCCGACACCACCTGCAGCCAGTCCTGTTGAAAGCTTGTCGTAGACATCAAGACGTCCGATGTCCTCTACCTTCAATTCCACATTTGGGTTATCCTTCTGATATTCCTTGACCGCTTCATTCAATGCCCCGACATTGACATTCCAGGCCCAGGCTGTCAGCGTGACCTTCCCATCCCCGCCTTCACCGGAGCCACTGCTTCCCGCGCTGCACCCGGCAATGATCAACGTCGCAATGATGCTCATCAAAACGAAAAATTTCTTCATACCCTTTGTCCCCCTTGATTTTCATAGATTAAAAGATTTGTAATCGTTTTCTCTAAAAACAGAACTGCACCAGAAAGCGCTTACAACTTGTAATTCATTTTAGTAAATTTTCAGAAATCAGTCAAGGTAATTTTAGTAAATAATTTAATTAAATTTACTTAATGAATGGCTGGGATGGATCATATCTTAATAGATTAGGAATTGCACGCGAAAGGCGTTTAGCAATATTACTAGGGTGAGCGAAACGAAAGAACGAAGAAGACTAGAGTAATCAAAAAAAATGCCCCTATGGAGGACATTTTCACTTAGTCTGTTTATTATGTACAATAAAAAACTTGTTGATCACTTTAACCGTCACTATCTTGCAGCCCGACCTCTTAACTTTTTACTCCTTCCGGGAGGGTAATCGACTCTATCTTATTGTGATTCGTTTCGTCACTATTCAACTCATAATGAAGCTTGAACCTTTCCCCTTGATAAATCCATTCATAGCTTGCAAGAATAAAAGAAGACGTTGGATAGAGTGAATCTTTATCGTAGTAAAACGTCATTCTATATTCCAATGGCTTCAATTGCATATCCTCATCCTGATCGATTGACTCTACATTAGGCAGGGATAATTCAATCAATTCATCAGGAAGGTTATCCAATTCTTCTTCAGGATAATTCAAACTCAACTTGTAACGATCTTTCTCTTCTTCTATTAAAAAATGTTGGTGATGATCTTGAATGATTTCCCATTGGTAACTAAATTTCGACACTACTAACACCATATCTTCAACCTGATACCAATCTTTATAGACCCCCTCCTCGACTTCTTGAATAGCATCCTCAAAAATAAGCCATTCAGGATTTGCATTGGATTTAATGTAAATGGTTTGATCTTTTAGATACATATCCATTTCAATGGGATTGGGTACGTCAGGATCAGGTTCACCATGAATATCTTCTACCGTCATTTCTAAATGATAATTGATTGGATCATTAATAGTAGAGATCTTTTTCTTCCATTGAAGCCACTGTATAATGGAATCATCATTTGAGGTCAGAGTGTGATTTTCCAGGATTTCCATTGTGTAACTTTTGATATCTCCTGCATTTTCCACCATAAAAAGAAATTGAGGAACAGTGATCGCTTCCTGACTCTTCTCGGTCGTTCCCTCCGTTTGTATGACCTCCCCGCGATCGATTTGACTGCACCCTCCCAAACAAATCAATATGACCACAACGCTGAGTAAGCGTCTCAATTTCTCCTCTCCTTTCGAATAATTTCTATACTAATCATTATACATTCTTCTAACTGGGAGGTTGTAAATATTTTACTTTAAATCCTTTTAATACTATTATTTTTTCATTCTAAAAGTAACTTCTAAGCTTTCCGCCCCAATCAACTTTCTAATCTTGAACTTCTCACTGAAATTCAATGTAAACGTAAATACATTTTTTTGTCTTCTTCTACCTAACTATTGCGAAAAACTAATCCTCGATCCACTACTGTAGACAGTACTTTTGAAAATCCTGTGCTGTAAACATCATTCTACTCCCATACAAATGGAATAAAATCACCAATGGTACAAATAATATCCCCAACAAAGGCTGGTGAGGATCATGGATCGGTACAAGAGATTGACAGAAAAGATAAACGATCAATTTCTAAAACAACGCGAACTCAAGATGGATGTTTGGCAGGAATATGTTTTATTCAGCTGGCACTGGTGGCTGGGATTAGCTTTGGCAGTCATTCCTTTATTAATCTGGATGAGGTATCGTGACCGGGGATCAACGACCAGCCTTCTATTGGCAGGATTGACTACGAGCATCTTATCAGCGTTTTGGGATACTACAGGTAATTTCTTCGGCTGGTATGATTATCGCTATGATCTCCTCCCCATGACGACGAATTACTTTCCGTATTATTTTGTTCTTTTGCCTGTGTTGGTCATGTTCACCATTCAACTTTTCAAGGGGGTAAATGTGTACCTTAAGGGCATTGTACTATCAGCACTGATATCGTTTGTCGGTCTGCCGGTCTTGAGGATGATCGGCATTTACCAATTACTGAATTGGAATTATGTTTATTCTTTCATATTGATGTGTATCATTTTCGTACTATCTTTTCAGATGAGTAAAATAAAAGATCAGAAGGATCATGGGGATGTTCATTGAGTAAGACAATGAATGAGGGAGACTTGAATTCGATTTTGGAGATTTTTCTTATTTTGTGGCTGCAAAAGAAAAAGACCATCAATTTCAACTCTCATTGATGGTCTTTTTTCTTTCTATGTTCCATTTTAACGAGCTGCAGCAGGACCTATTCCAGATGATGATTTCTCATCATTTACAGCACTTCATAATCCGTCACATTCCGCTCCACCACTCTGGCTCCTACTACTCCCACCAACGCTCCGTTCGAACTTCCGAATACATTGGTGGCGATCAGGTTTTCCATCGCTGCTTTCACTGCCGCCGTATCGATGGGTTCAATCGGGTCATTGACGGAAAGTTTCGCAGGCTTCCCGGTTTCGGTTTGAAATTCAAGTTCTAATACTTTTGCCATCATCTCTCCTCCTTTCTGTTAAGATCTTCATCCTGTTTACTCGTTGATGTCAAAGTTCTGGATCATCTCGATGTTGGATAATCCTTTCGATGAAAGACTTGCCAGTGATAACGCCGCGCTGTTCATTTCATCAGCCGTCGCCTGTGAATGGATGTAGCTGTAAGACTTGTACACAAATGTGGGATTCCCTTTCTCGTCCACTCCGTCATTGTAAGCGAGCCTGATCCTCGTAGACTTCAAATCCGCTGTTGCCATGTGCCTCACCTCCTTTCACCCTTTATATAGGGGGAAGGGAAAAAGCGGGACACCCTGTTTGAAAATAAAAAGAGGGACGGACCTCAAATTCCTAGTACCAGCTCCTAGGAATAAAGGTCCGTCCCTTGTTCTTAATAAAGTTTTCCTTGTCTGTACAGGACCGTCGAGAGTTTCATGACGGAGTGGATGTAGCAGTTTTGGCGAAGGGGGTATGGGTCGCCGAAGAAGAGGGGCAGGACGGTGTCCATGGTTGTTTTCATCTTGTCGTAGAGGAGGTTGAATACTTGTTCCTCTGTGTAGAATTGGGTTTCCCTTCCCTGGAGCCATTCGAAGTAGGAGACGATGACTCCTCCGGCATTTGCCAGGATATCGGGGATGATGATGACTCCTTTATCGCTCAGGGCTTTATCCGCTTCTGTCGTGATCGGGGCATTGGCTCCTTCCACAATCACCTTTGCCTGCACGTTCTCTACATTTTCCTTATGCACCTGATCCTCCAGTGCCGCAAGGATCAGTACGTCGACACCAAGATAGAGAACGTCTTCACGATCGCGTATTTCCCCTCTTACCCCGATCTCTTTCAGCTGCTCCTCCGAAGTTGGAAGATCCCCTTTATTCCTCATCGTAAATTCAACCAGGGCAGGGATATCAAGGCCGTCCGAATGGTATAGCGTCACGTTCCTATCGCTTACAGCTACCACTTTATTCTGTATATGAGTCGACTGGTAGGCTTCAAGGGCAGCAACCGACCCCACATTCCCGAACCCCTGGACGGCGATCGTCAAGGGACGGTCCTCCAGTTCAAGAGCCGTCTTTGCAAAGACATTATCGGTTTTCGTCAATAAACTCTTCTGATCCCGGACGAAATCATGGATCAGGTAGCGGAAGGTGAAGAAGACGCCTTTTCCCGTCGCTTCCCTCCGCCCCAGGGAACCTCCGTTTACGACGCTCTTACCGGTAAAGCTTCCCCGATAGGGCATTCCGGGATGGATGCTCTTATACTCTGCCATCATCCAGTCCATTTCACGTTCACCTGATCCCATATCAGGAGCCGGGATATCTTTATCGGGACCAAGGACATCACTGAAATACTGGACATACTTCCTTGAGATAAGGTGAAGCTCCTTCTCGGAATACTCCCGGGGATTCAGGATGATCCCGCCTTTACCGCCGCCGAATGGAACATCATGGAGGGCATTTTTCAACGTCATCAAGGACGCCAGGTTCTCCACCTCTTCCTCGTTCACCGTTTCGTGAAAACGGATCCCCCCCTTATAAGGACCCATGGCATTGTTATGCTGAACCCGGAAAGCCGGGATCCGCACCACCTTCTCGTCCCCAAGGGGAATCCTTAAATAGGATTTATGTACATGGTTCGGTGTCGACAGGATCGACGTCAGGGACGTAAACGCTTTCTTCCTTGTCTCCCCTTTCACTTCCGGCAAAAAAGACCCGTCCTCCAATAAAGCATCCAATGATTTCTGAACAATGTTTCGTGTTTGGCTGATCAACTCGCTTCCCTCCTATACAAGTAAGAACAGATTGGTATAGTTTAAGCTTACCCTGTCATTCCTGAATAAAAACGGCTTTTCCCAAAGTCTTCATGACAATCGGCCAAAAGGAAAAAGCCACACCGTGATTAAAAGGTGTGGCGCGCGGTATGACCGATTCAATCACTGCTCTTTCGGATGACGAGCTCCGAAGATATGAAGACTTTATGAGTGACCTTACGTTTCTCCTCAAGGCGCTTCACCATGAAGTCCACTGCCGTTTCCCCCATGACTTCGGTTTGGACCTTCACAGAGCTTAATGGTGGATACACATACTTGGAGACGCTGATATCATTGACCCCGATCAGATTCACCCGGTCCGGTACCCCGATCCCTTCTTCATGCAGGGCCCGCAAGGCACCAATGGCCAGGGAGTCATTGCCGCAGAAAAAGGCCGTCGGCAGCTTTTCACCGTGTTCTGCCACGGCTCTCTTCATTAAGCGGAATCCATCGTCCACTGTAAAGGAGCCGACATACATGGATGACTCTGACAGCATGCCTTTTTCCCCGAGGTAATGCTTGAAGGTATCTTCCCGGGAGTCAGGGATGAAGTCACCGTCATTTTCTTTAAACGTCTCCCGTCCCCCGATGTAGCCGATGTCGGTATGGCCTTTTTTAAGAAAATGATTCAGCACCTTTTTTGTGGCAATGGAAAAATCGGTCAGAACGGAATCAACGTCTTCCCCCTCCGGACTGAAGTCGACGAATACGATGTTCTCACTGATCCTTTTCAGCTCCTGCACCTGATATGAACTGAATTTCCCGATCGCCACAACACCATCGAACGATCCCTTCTTCATTTCCTCGAAATCGTTCTGGAAATATTTCACCAGGTTCAGTCCGTAGTGCTGGCACCGCTGTTCGGCACCGAGACGGATCGACATATAATACAGGTCGTCGAGCTCCTCCTTCTCCGTGTACCAGTTGAAGATGGCGATGCTCGAATCCACCGATTTCCGCGGTGCCTTCTTTTTCTTATAGTTTAATTCCTCTGCTACTTCAAAGATCTTATGCTTTGTTTGCTGGGGCACAGACAGGGATTTATCATCATTCAGGACCCTCGAAACCGTGGAAATCGAAACACCGGCCTTTAATGCAATATCTTTAATCGTCGCCAATCGAATCTACTCCTGTTCCCTCAATACATGAAAGCTGTATGTGGTGGAAGCTTTATACACTTCCCCTTTCTTCACCATGACCGTCGGGAAATGGGGATGATTCACGGCATCGGGGTATCCCTGTGTTTCAAGGCAAAGTCCGAGATGCTTCCTCACGGGAACCCCGCCTGAAAGCTCATGGCCCCCCAGGTCATTCCCCGTATACAAAATGACCGCCTTCTGATCCGTTTCCACTGTCATTACCCTCCCGCTGTCTTCATGAACAAGGGACATTGGTTGTTGTCCTTCGTTTAAACAAAAAGCATGGTCGTAGCCTTCTTCCTGTCCGAGCTCCATCCTGTCAGAAATGGCGCGATCACCATGGAAATCAAAGGCTGTACCCTCTGTTGGAATCCATGCTCCTGTCGGGATTTTTTCCTCTGAAAGCTCGAGGACGTGATCAGCCGGAATGTGCAGACGGTGGGAGAGAATCTCTTCTTTATAATCACCGCTAAGATTGAAATAACTGTGGCTCGTCATATTGATGGGGGTGTCACGATCAGGCTCTGCCCCGTATGTGATGGCAAATGCGTTTTCATTTGTCAGGGTATAGGTGACGTCCACTTTCACATTTCCCGGATACCCCTCTTCTCCATCTCGACTCAGATAAGAGAGGCGCACACTTACCTCATCTCCACCAACAGAAATGTCATCTACGGTCCAGATCACTTTGTCAAAGCCTTTCTTGCCCCCATGCAGGTGATTTCCATCCTCATTAGGGCAGAGCTCCACTTTCTTTCCATTGGATACGTAGCTTGCCTGACCGATTCGACCCGCAACCCTGCCGACCAGGGCACCGTAGTAGTAGACATGCTGAATATACTCCTCTAACGTATCGAAACCAAGAACGACATTCTCAAGCTTCCCCTTCTTGTCCGGGGTCAGCATTTCCATGATCGTCCCGCCATACGTCATAAAAGTCACTTGCATACCCGCATCATTTCGTAACGTATAGGAGTCGACTTCCTGTTCACCAAACACTCCGAACGTTTTTTTGATGACATCCATCTTCACTCACGATCCTTTTCAATAGTGGAGATCACGCAGTCATAAGGTTGAAGGACCCATTCACCGAACGTTTCCTCATATCCGTTATGATTGATGATCACCTGAACCGTTTTTCCTTCCGCCGTTCTCGTCACAACCTCTACCCCCGGATTGGTTTCAATTGTGTTCAATCCGGCATCATGTGCGATTCTGCATGCCAGAACGTCCATGATTTCCTTTTCAATACCGGCGCCGATATAATAGGCCTTCCCGCTGCCGAAATCATGTTCCGTCACACAGGCGTACTCATTGTAAAAAGGATCATCATAGCGATATAGGGACCTGGCTGTTAACGGCGTCACTAAATCCCTCCAGTATTCCGCTTTCGTCATGTGCCCTGAATCCGTTGATACGACAGGGACATGTTGTCCTTCATGAAGGGACTCGGATTCTTCCACTTCGATACCAAGGAGCCCCGACAATCCGCCCGGGATCATTTCCCCGAAAACAAGATTGTTGTCTTTGTCCTTTACCCCCGCACGGTAGGACACGATGACCGTTCCCCCCATTTTGGGCGAACTCCTCAAGTCTTGCCGTCAATCCTGCATCCATCAGCTGCGGCACAGGTACAAGCACAACCTTATACTGTGAGAAATCCTGATCATACTTCAGCACATCCACCGTCGTATTCTGCTTATGGAAAGGCTCATACAGCCTTAACATTTCTTCCGTGAAATCAATGCTCGGATTCTGCTGCTGGATCCGCCATGACCATATATTATCGAAGTCATACAGGAGGGCGACATCCGCCTTCACAGGAGAATCGAAGAGGGTCTCATATTCTTTGACTTCGTTGAAAAACTGCTTCACTTCCTTGTATTTACGTGTCGTCCGGTTATTGGCATCAAGGATCCCAAGGCAATACTGCTCGGCTCCCCGGTTCATCCCGCGCCAGCGGGAAAAAGAGCATATTGGAGCATCCGTGGGCAAACGCGTGCCACGCCCATACCTTTGCCTGATTCGGCCTTGGCAGGTATCCGATGACATCATGCCCCTGTGCCCCCATCAGTTCTTCCACAATCCAGAAATTCTGCTTCTTCAATCCACGCACATAATCGAGGGTCATGGACAGATGGGCAGGGGAAATCGGCTCCTTCAAGCCTCCCCACACGGGATAGTTATCATAGGAAACAAAATCGAGATCCCTGGAGAATTCATTGTGATCAAACCATTTATCAAAGAAGCCGCCTGGAAGGTTTGTCGTCACGGTTTGATGGTTCCCTTTCAACCGTTTCGCAAGCTCCACATGCTGAAGGGCAAAGCCGCTCAATGAAGCGGAACGAAACCGTGCCCAATCAAGCATCATGGCAGGGTTATGGACCGTAATCGTTTGCTTCGGTACAGGGACCTCCGAGAATTCATTATAGGTCTGCCCCCAGAAAATCGTTCCCCAGCGCTCGTTCAACTCATGAATCGAATCATATTTTTCCTTCAGGAAATCTTGAAATCTCTGTTCACAGCTGGCGCAATAACACATATCACTGCCTTCGTGTCCGAATTCATTGTCGATTTGCCAAGACACGATGGCCTCTTCATCCCGGTAATGAGTGATGAGTTTTTCAGCGATGCGAAGGGAATACCTTTGATAGGTTTCAGAGTTATAGCAGTACTGCCGTCTTCCCCCGAACGCCTTTTTCACCCCATTGATATCTTCAATGAGAATATCAGGATGGTTGGCAGCAAGCCATGCAGGAAACGTCGCTGTCGGCGTACCGAACATAACCTTCATCCCGTACAGCTTCGCCTTTTTGATCACATGATCAAAAAAGGAAAAATCAAAGCGGCCTTCTTCCTTCTCCATCAGATGCCATGCGAACTCGCCGATCCTGATCATATTCACACCCATGTCTTTCATCCGTGAGAGGTCGTCATCCATTAAATCGATATCCCAATGTTCCGGGTAGTAATCTACACCTAAATACATTCCTATCACCTGCATTCGTTTAGTATAGAGAAAAGAAGAAACCGGGACATGCATCGGTTCCTTGCTCATCTCTGGAAATTTATCTGTTTATGAAAAAACGGAGGCTCATTGAAGCCCGGCCTTCCCCGAATTAAAATCTGTCCACGAACTTCCTGAACGCCTGCTGCCCACTTTCATCGCGTTTAAAGACGCCGGCATCCTCGAGAACCCGTGAGAATTTCTTCCCAAGCTCCTCCCTGACGATGCTCTCTGCATGATCTGGACTCACTTCGTCCCCATACCGGTCCTTCAGTTCCTCCACCCACTTCAGATGGTAGTCTGCCACTCCACAGCTTTCACCTAAGAGGGCTTTTTCTACGTCTTGAAGCTCCTCCTTCAAACGGGCCGGCAGAACGGCAAGACCCATCACCTCGATCAGACCGATGTTTTCTTTCTTAATATGATGGACGTCTTCATGGGGATGGAAGATGCCCATTGGATGCTCTTCACTCGTCCGGTTGTTGCGGAGGACAAGGTCCAATTCATATTTCCCGTCACGCACTCGGGCAATGGGTGTAATCGTGTTATGAGGTGTCTCACCTGTAAAGGCCAGGATCTCAGCCTCAGGGTCACTATACTCTTTCCACCCTCTCAGTATCTCCTCCCCTGCATCCAGTAATGGTTCCATCTTTTCACTGGACAAGCGCACAACGGACATGGGCCACTTGACGATCCCGGCTTCCACTTCAGGATGACGGATCATGGAAAAGGTGTATTCTGTTTCCGCCTTCGCCATGGCAAAGTCATAATGCCCTCCCTGATAATGATCATGGGACAGAATCGACCCCCCGACTATAGGCAGATCGGCATTGGATCCGGCAAAGTAATGAGGGAACTGATGGACGAAATGCAGGAGTCTCTCGAATCCATCCCGGTTGATTTCCATGGGGCGATGAGACTCTGACAACACGATGCAGTGCTCATTGTAATAGACATAAGGCGAATACTGGAGCATCCACGGTTCCCCTGCAAGATTCAGGCGGATCATCCGGTGATTGGCACGGGCCGGGTGGCCGATTCTCCCCTCGTAGCCTTCATTTTCGACACAGAGCAAACACTGGGGATACGTCTGATCCTTTTTCGGCATGGACTTCTCCAGGGCGATCTGCTTTGGATCTTTCTCGGGCTTCGAGAGATTGATGGTAATGTCCAGTTCACCGTATTCGGTTTCTACCTTGTAGCTGATGTTTTGACGGATCCGCTTCGTCTGGATGTAGTTGCTGTCCTGACTCAGCTTGTAGAAATAATCCGTTGCCTGTTCCGGCCCCTGTTGATAATAGCCGGCAAACGTTTGATTGATGACCGATGGCCGTGCCACAAAGGTATCCATCACTCTTGCAGCGAACATCTCCTTTGCATCCAGCACATCGTCAATGATCCCTTCCTCCACGGCATAATCGGTTAACGCTTCAAGCAGGTCCGGGATGGAAGAGTCAGGGGAGTCACCTGTCCCACCTTGATAATCCTCTATGTGCAGGTGGGAAAGGATGCGGTTCCGGGCATAGACTTCATCCTCTTTCCCCATCAGTTTTGCTTCTATCGCTTTTTCCACAATCGCATCTACGGTCAAGAAAATGGTCATCTTCCGTCACTCTCCCTTTTTGTCGTCGTATCCGAACGGATGGCTTTGATGCCACTCCCATGCGTCCCCGATCATCCTGGTGACAGAGGTACGGGAAGGATTCCATCCGAGCAGCTCTTTCGCCTTATCAGATGAAGCAATCAACTTGCTCGGATCCCCTGCCCTTCTGTTGCCGATTTTCTCAGGGATCGGGTGTCCCGTCACTTCTCTTGCGGCACGGATCATTTCTTTCACCGAGAACCCCTGGCTGCTTCCCAGGTTGAAAATATTGCTTTCCCCTGTACGGTTCAGGTAATCAAGTGCAAGGAGATGGGCTTCGATCAGATCTTCCACATGAATATAATCACGGATGCATGTTCCGTCCGGTGTATCATAGTCATCTCCGAAAACGGTGATATGGTCCCTCTGCTCCAAGGCGACCTGAAGGATGATGGGAATCAGATGGGTTTCAGGAGTATGATCCTCCCCGATCTCCCCGCGGGCACCTGCTACATTGAAGTAGCGAAGGGAAACAAATTTGATCCCGTATGCCTCATCGCACCATTTCATCATCTTCTCCATGGTAAGCTTCGTTTCCCCGTACGCATTGGTCGGGTGCGTGGTCATCCTCTCGGTGATCGGCACCTGGTCCGGTTCACCGTAGGTCGCGGCAGTGGAGGAGAACACGATATGCTTCACACCGAATTCATTCATCACTTCAAGGGTCACCTGGGTACCGTACACATTGTTATCAAAGTATTTCAATGGATTTTCCATGGACTCTCCCACAAGGGAATTCGCGGCAAAATGGATCACTCCGTCAATCTTTTCTTGTTCAAACACGGAACGGAGGAATGCTTTATCCCTGATATCCCCTTGGTAGAAAACGGCGTCCTCATGAACCGCTCCCCTGTGACCCGTTTCAAGACTATCCACCACGATGGTTCTGTAGCCGCGTTCTACCAGCTGATAAACCGCATGTGAACCAATATAACCTGCACCGCCAAGCACTAACACATTCATATGATCACCTCTTTGTCTAGTTCTGTTGCTCCGTCACCAATACTTGCTACATAGAAGGTCGCCTCATATCCGATCGCTTCCTTGTATTGTTTTCCTACTCCGTTGATGAACCTCTCCACAAAGTCCTTTTCCACGATGGCAATGGCACAGCCCCCGAAGCCCGCTCCGGTCATCCTGGCACCGACCACCCCGGGTTGATCCCAGGCTGCCTGGGCTAGGGCATCCAGTTCTTTTCCTGTCACTTCATAATCATCCCTAAGCGAGAGATGGGATTCATTCATCAACTTCCCAAACTGCTGTAGCTTTCCGTCTTGAAGGCACTGAAGAGCCTTTAACGTCCTGCGGTTTTCGTAGACAGCATGCCTCGCCCGCTTTTGTTCGGTTTCACTGCTGATCACATGCTTATGGAGTTCAAACTCTTCCTCCGTCAATTCCCCCAGGGAGTCGATGTCCGCGACGGATTGGAGGCTCTTTAGTGCCGACTCACATTCCGTGCGGCGCTCATTGTATTTTGAACCGGCAAGTTCCCGCCGTTTATTGGAATTCATGATGATAATATTGTGATTCTCAAGGTCGATGGGCGCGTATTGATACTGCAGGGTGTGGGTATCCAATAGAATGCCTGCCCCCTTTTTCCCCATTCCGATTGCGAATTGATCCATGATCCCGCTGTTCACCCCGATGAACTCGTTCTCCACTCTCTGCCCGGTCTTGACGAGCTCGATCCGCTCAACATCAAGACCGAATAACCCTTCAAGGAGGACACCTGTCGCCAGTTCAATGGAAGCCGAAGAGGATAGACCCGCCCCGTTTGGGATATTTCCGTAGAAAAGGACGTCCATTCCTGTATCAATGGCATGGTCTGCCTCTTTCAGATAACGGATCATTCCTTTCGGGTAGTTCGCCCACTCATGATGAGTATCGTACTCAAGGTCGTCTACGTCAAATTCAATAATCCCCGTCTCTTTGAAATTCAGGGAATACAGGCGTACCAATGAATCTTTCCGCTTTCTCGCCACCCCATAGGTGCCGAACGTAATCGCGCAGGGAAACACATGCCCTCCGTTGTAATCCGTGTGCTCCCCTATTAAATTAATACGTCCCGGTGCAAAGAAGACGCGGTTTGCCTCACTGCCGAAAGTCTCTTTAAAGCTAGTCAAAAGTTGCTGAACATCCATTCCGATTCCTCCTACTATTGATACCGATCTTCCTGTAGCTATCGTTCATGTCGCGGTTTCCCGTGTTTCAACCAGAACAGAAACCGCTTTCAACTTCATGATAAAACATGGCAGAGGAAAGGTCAATAAAATTTTAGTAAAAGTTTTACTAAGTTTTCATTACGTTTTTCTCTGTGCAAAAAAACATCAGACCCCGTTTCTATCAAGGCCTGATGTTTTTAGAGTGGATTCAATCAATCTCAGAAATGATAAAGATCTCTGAAGTAAAGTCACCTGACTCTTCGATACCGCCAAGTTGCGTGCCCGAATAGCCGCTGTCCAGCTGAATCCCCACGTGCATCAGCTCATCCCCGAAATAGGTTCCCGCTCTTCCCTCTATGCGGTATTCCTTATCCTCATGAAGTCCTTTTAGTAAAAGCCGGTCGAATCCGTGATTCGGTTTAGAGAGCACTTGATAATACCCGGCAATCGCTTCTTTCCCATCAGCGGACACCGTCATCCAGGAGGTCACGTTCCCGTCTCCCTCAAACGGACTGATCAGGCGGTGGAAATCCCCGAACTGAAGGGTATATCGATGCTTTTTGTACATTTCGATCTGGGCTTTCACCTGTTCTTTCTCATGAAGAGTCATCTTCGTCACATCAAGCTCGTATCCGAAAACACCAAAGTAAGCAGTATTCCCTCTTGTAGCGAGGGATGTGACGCGTCTCACCTGGTGATTCGGTACTTCCGACACATGGGCCCCCATCGAGCTGAGTGGATACACGAGGGATGTCCCGTATTGGATGTTCAATCGTTCCACTGCATCCGTATCGTCACTGGTCCAGGCCTGAGGGGCATAGTACAGCATTCCCGGATCAAACCGGGACCCGCCGCTGGCACAGGATTCGAACAGGATATGAGGAAAGGCGGAAGTCAGCCTTTCGTACAAATCATACACACCTAGAATGTATCGGTGGGGGACTTCCCGCTGACGTTCCGATGGTAGCGCCACTGAACCGATTTCAGTCATATAACGGTTCATATCCCATTTCACATACGAAATCGGGGCTTTTTCCAGCACTTCCGCCATTCTGTCGTAAAGATGGTCGACTACTTCTTTTCTGGAGAAGTCGAGGACATATTGATGACGTCCATGGGAAGAGGCCCTTCCCGGGACATGAATGATCCAGTCCGGATGTTCCTTGTAGAGATCACTGACCTTCGACACCATTTCAGGCTCGAACCATAAACCGAACTCCATTCCGAGCCCGTTGATTTTCTCCCCAAGGGACGGGATGCCTTCCGGAAGCTTATCCTCATCAACAAACCAGTCTCCGAGCGAAGTGGTATCATCATTCCGTTTCCCGAACCAGCCGTCATCCAGGACAAACAGCTCGATGCCCATGTCTTTGGCCGTACGGGCGATCGTTAGAATCTTCTCTTCATTAAAATCAAAATAAGTGGCTTCCCAGTTGTTGATCAGAACCGGACGCTCTTTATCCCGCCAGACGCCGCGGGCAAGCCGGCTTCTGTATAAATCGTGATATTCCCTGCTGAGTCCATTCATTCCGGCATCGGAATAGGCCATGACCACTTCCGGGGTTTGGAAGCTCTCACCACTCTCCAGAAGCCAGCTGAAATCAAACGGATTGATTCCCATGGAAACCCGGGTTACATTATATTGATCGACTTCAGCCTGGGCCAGGAAGTTTCCGCTGTAGACGAGACTGAAGCCGTAGACCTCCCCATGATGTTCTGTCGCGTCAGGGCGTTTAAGAGCGAGGAACGGATTTTGCTGGCTGCTGCTCGTTCCACGCGTACTGGAAATACTTTGAATCCCCGGCTGTAACGACCTCGTTTTCACATGGCGTTCCCGTGACCAGCCACCGGATAATTGAACAAGATCAAAATGGGCATCAGGCAAATCAACCGAGGAGCTTAAAGACCGATCCAGCTGAAGTGTCTGACTTCCATCATTCATGAATTTCGCTGAACGAATGATGACATCACGCTCTTGATAACAGGAATACAAAAGGACGATCCTTGCATGGAGAAGCTCGTCCCGGAGTGTGATTTCAAGGGTCTCTGCTTCAGAGTCGCTTTCTGTATAAGTGGCAGGAAGTCCGTCCAGCTCCGGCTTCCCCCGGGATGATCCGATAGCCTTCATACCGGAAATCTGTGATTCGGCTCCCGTTTTCCTGGAGGACTTGAAAAGCCGGCTCCCGGTAATCCGTCGTCCCGTAGCTCGGGTATTCCTGACGAAGGAAGTCCAGGGAAAACGACAGGTCCCCTTCAAATACGCAGGAAGATGTGACTCGATGCTCCTCTTTGTAAAGATGGGAAAAATCGTCACGATGCCTCACTTTCTTCCCATAATGAAGATGACCAAGCTGCCCGTTTCTAAGCACATTGAAAATGTAGCTGATGTTTTTCCCTTGCAGGTGGAACTCTTTGTTGTCTTCGTTAACGTAAATGCATGAATTCTTTTTCAATTGAGGTACCCCCATTTGGTTGATTGATCTTCATTCAAAAGCTCTATTTGTAAAGTTGTTGCTATTTTAGAGAAGAGAGTAGTAGTTGATTTCATTTTAAGGAAGATTCCCTCTGATTACATCGCTTCTCTTACTTACTCATAAGTTCTGTCACGTCAAACTCTTGTTGATGGTGAGGAAATGGTGCTGATCTGTCGTGCCCAGCTCTCTTTACTATCGAGGAGACACTATTTGACATAGATTAGCAGCCAACTCTTTTCTAATAGAGTGAAAGAAAAACAGCCAGGCCTTCACCTGACTGTTCGGTTGTATGGTTAGGCCCCAATCCCTACAGGGGAGAAGACCATATAGATGATGATCATGGCAATCGTACAGGCAATCCCGATCGGGTAGACGATTTTCCATGGTGTCATGTCCACTTTATGAGATTCCTTTAACGTATACTCCGTGTCCCTCGGTTTGAACTTCCCGATCATGAGCATCAGGGCGGAGCATAGGACGAAAAGAATCCCTAAAATATGCAGGAAGTGAAGTCCTGTATCCCAGAACAGCTGTGTAATCGCATACAGGGAAATGAACACAAAGAGCGAAATTTTCGCTGCAATGGCAGGTACCCGTTTCGTCATGTACCCCACAATGATGATCGTAAAGATCGGCACATTATAAAAGCCGTTTACAATCTGCAGGTACTGGAAGAAGCCCTGCGGCGCCTTTTCAATGAGGGGTGCCAGGACCATGGCGAACACGGCTAGCAGCACACCGAAATATTTCCCGTTTTTGACAAGCTGCTTATCCGAAGCACCCGGCTTCACGTAAGGCTTATAGATATTCAACGTAAACAGAGTGACAGATGAGTTCAACGCCGAGTTGAACGACGACAGGATCGCACCGAATAACACGGCTGCAAAGAATCCTACAAGTGGCGTCGGCAGGATCTCATTCACGAGACGGGGATACGCATCCGTCGGCTCAAGGTTTTCCCCGAACATGTTGAACGCGATGATCCCAGGGAGAATTAAGAAAAATGGTCCGATCAACTTCAAGGCCGCTGCAATCAGAACCCCTTTCTGACCCTCTTTCAGATTCTTCGCGGCCAGGGCACGCTGCATGATATGCTGAGCCGTCCCCCAATAGAAAAGGTTGACGAGTAGCATCCCTGTAAACATCGTACTGAACGGAACCGGATCCTCAGGCTTTCCGATTGCATTCAATTTCTCAGGCGTGTTCTCCATGATGGTGCTGAATCCGGTAAAGAGGGAACCGTCCCCAAGAACGAATAATCCAATCACCGGAATCATCAAACCACCGATGAGAAGCCCGATTCCGTTGATGGTATCGGAGACGGCAACCGCTTTCAATCCACCGAAAATGGCATACAGGGAACCAATGATCCCGATGGACCAGACTGTGATCCAAAGGGCCGTCGTCCTGTCCACCCCAAGCATTTCCGGAACATTGAAGATACCGCTCAAAGCGACCGCTCCCGAATAAAGGATCGGAGGCAATAAGTTAAACACATATCCGAACAAGAATAGAATCGTAACAATCTGCTTTGTACTTGAATCAAAGCGCTCTTCAAGAAAATCAGGTATCGTCGTGATTCCCCCTTTTAAATAACGGGGAAGTAAATAAAAGGCAACCAGTACAAGGGCGATGGCCGATCCCACTTCCCAGCCCATTACAGACATGTTATCCGTGTACCCCTGGGCATTCAGGCCGATCAGCTGCTCTGTCGATAAGTTTGTGAGCATCAGTGATCCCCCGATCACCCAACCTGTTAGACTCCGTCCTGCAAGAAAATACCCTTCCTGTGTTCCGAGATCCTCGTCCTTTGTCTTCCAATACGAAACCAATGCTACCAGAATCGTAAAGAACAAGAAGGAAATAATTGTGAACATCATAGTTGAAACTCCTCTCTATCCATCTCTCTTTTCGCTGCTTAATCAATGTTGGATGAAGCGCTTTCTATATCTTTAAAGACAGTATAACGTGAAAGCGCTGTTATAGTAAACATTTTAGTAAATAAAATAATTAAATTTTACTGAGTTTTTTACTTGACGTGGAAAAATTGGTATTGGCAGTGTGGTTATGTCACTCCTTGTTAGGTACTTCGAATCAACGTTCAGTTGAGCTGATGAGGTTTTGACAGAGCCTTCTATTTGTAAATAAGCAACCATTTTTGTGAAAAAGAGCTTTGCAAAAAGCAAATAAAAAAACACCCAGCATCATCTTTTATGATACTGGGTGTTTCCCCTGCCTTTTGATACAAATGGTTCGGATAAGCTCCTCTACCAATTATGATAAACCAGATTTCCGTCTTTCAAGGAAAGGATCTCCCCTCCGTCGCCTTCCTCCACTTTGTAGGGCTCGCCGCTTTGGATGACTTCATCTACAATGGAAGCAAATTCTTCCCTTGTATACTTCTTTGACTGGAAAGACATCAAATCGATAAAGAGTTCTTTATACTCCACGTCAGCTGCTGAAACGAGAGATACAGTGGCAATGATCTTCCTGCCGATAATGACATGTGACATATCAGAGTTCGGGGTATAGTAGAAGCGCCCTCCGTGTGGTTGAGCGATCTCATCATACTTCTTGCCGATTTTATAAATACCATAATCACGACTTAGGAGAAAGGTATGTCCATTGGAATCGGTCATGGTGAATTCCAATGGGTATTCTTCTTGTTTGTCTGCGTCCGGTTTATTGTCTTCTACTGCAGCAGTGCTTGATCGTTCCTTTTCCTCGGGCTTTTTGCTTTCGGTTTCTTCCTGCTGGGATATAGTCACGGCCTTCTGATTATCTTGGTTCATCCCTTCAGTTGATCCAATGTTTGATGGTAAGTCCTTCTCTGCTGCCGGCGTGGAGTCCTGATCCTTTAATGATGGGTTTTCTGCTTTCCTTAGAGAGATCCTGGCCGACTCTGATTTTGATTTTTCAATGAATGTTAACAGGTCATCCTCCTGCACTTCCTGGGGATCCGAATGAATCCCTTTCCCTTCGGCACCGGATGCTTGGGTGATCTTTTCCCCATTTGTTTCCAAGATCATATACATCCCCAGTATTGAAAAACCCACTACTCCTACAGTTGCGGCAACGAATGTGCGAATCTTTCCATCTTTCCCGTTTTTCTTTTGAGGGGAGTTCGTTTCGTCTAATGGCCGCAGTGATTTTTCTCCATTCTGTTTCTTCATTTTTTCGTCCTCCAATTTTGGAATGGCCCTTGTTCAGGGCGCGAAAAAAGTGTGAGAAGTGAACTAGATTTCCGTGTATTCTTAACCCGCTTTTTTCTTTCACTTATTAGACGATACTGAAGCCGGAAATAGTTCACTTTTTAGATTATTTTTCCTTTTTTAGGCGTGCAGATCTTTTTGAAATTACATTATTTTCACTCAACAAAAAATGGAAACCTTGACAACCATCTCCAATATACTATAATTGTATTATTTATATTCCGAGTAAACTAATATGAATTATAAGGATAGGGGTGGATTCATGTTTATTCAAATCAACCGACTCAATAAACAATACCTCGATAAGACCGGAAAGCCGACTGATGTCCTTAAAGACATGAACCTGGAGATCGACAAGGGTGAATTTGTTTCCATCCTGGGACCATCAGGGTGCGGGAAGTCCACCCTCCTCTCCATCGTGGCGGGGTTGACCGGTTCGACATCGGGAGAAATCCTTGTAGGCGGAAAGCCAATCAAAAAGCCCGGTAAAGACCGGGGGGATGGTGTTCCAGCAAGCGGCACTATTCCCGTGGCTGAACGTACGGGACAATGTGACTTTCCCTCTCAAGAAAGAAATGTCAAAAAAAGAAGCGAAGCAGCAGGCCGCCAAGTACCTACATATGGTCCAGCTGGGAAACTATCAGGATCATTACCCGCATGAATTATCAGGGGGCATAGCAGCGGGTGGCCATTGCCAGGGCCCTCTCCATGAACCCGGAGATCCTTCTTATGGATGAACCTTTCGGGGCACTGGATGAACAGACCCGCTCCCGTCTCCATCACCAGCTTGAAACGATTTGGATGGAAACGAAGAAGACCGTCTTGTTCGTGACCCACAGTATCTCTGAATCTATTAAGCTCTCAGACCGGATCATCGTCATGGGGACCCGGCCGGGCACGATCCTTGCTGATATCAAAGTCGAGCTTCCCCGCCCGCGGGATGCCCATAAGAAAGAAATGGTGAAGATCGAAGAGCACATCATGAGCTATCTAAAGAAGGAAATCGACAAAGTGATAAGTGAGGAGTTGGCCTATGAACACAGCTCTTAAACGCATCATCTTTTTCGCCCTCGTTATAGGCCTTTGGGAATCGGGATCACGATTCGGGTTATGGACAGAAGTCGTCCTCCCCTCTCCCACTTCCGTTTTCCAGGCCCTGTTCACCGGAATTGCCGATCAGACCTTGATCATCGACCTGATCGCAAGCTTTAAACGCCTGTTCATCGGATTGGGGATATCATTAGTCGTCGGGACCAGCATAGGTGTTCTTCTGGCTAAGTCAAAGACTGCCGATGAGACCATCGGGTCCCTGCTCCTGGCTTTTCAAAGCGTACCGAGCATCGTATGGCTGCCACTGGCGATCATGTGGTTCGGCCTCAATGAAAAAGCCGTCATCTTCGTCGTGATCCTGGGAGGGACCTTCGTGATGGCACTCAATATCCGGATGGGGATCAAAAACGTCTCCCCCCTCTTCTTAAAAGCCGCTCAAACGATGGGATCGAGAGGGTTGGACTTATTCATCCGGGTCATTTTCCCAGCATCGATCCCTTATGTGGTCACCGGATCCCGACTTGCATGGGCATTTGCCTGGAGAGCGCTCATGGCGGGTGAGCTGCTGAGCACCGGGCCTGGTCTCGGTTACACCCTCAGATACGCATCGGATTTCGGTGATATGAGCCTTGTCATCGCCGTCATGATCATCATCGGGGTCGTCGGGGCGATTGTGGATCAACTGATCTTCCAGCGCATGGAGAAGTCAGTGATCAAGCGTTGGGGATTGGAATCATAAACGACTATAAAAACAGGAGGTTACAAAATGAAAAAAGCATTTTTACTTGTGACGATTTTCTTTACATTCCTGGGGATCCTGGCAGGGTGCGGGACGGAAAAAAGCAGCGACGTAAGTGAGAAGGTCGTCATCGGCTACTTCCCAAATATTAACCACGTTCCCGCCATGGTGGCAAAAGACAAAGGATTTTATGAAAAGCAGCTGGGAGACGGCACAAAGATCGAATACAAAACCTTCCCGGATGGATCATCCTTCATGACGGCCCTGAAAACGGGTGAAATCGATGCCGGCCTTGTAGGACCGGGTCCAGCCATGAACAACTACATGACAGGGGCAGACGTGAAGATCATCGGCGGGGGGTCTACAGGCGGAACCGTGGTACTGGCGAGTAAACAAAGCGGAGTGAAATCCGTGAAAGATTTCGCAGGAAAGTCCTTTATCACTCCAGCCGTCGGATGCACACATGATGTCCAGGTGGAAACATTCCTGAAAGAACATGGCATTGAATCACAACGGATCGGCGGTACCATGAAGCATGTAACGGGGAATCCGGCACAATATGCCAACATGCTGAAGTCCGGTAAAGTCGATATCGCTGTCGCACCGGAACCTTGGGCTGCTGTGATCCAGCAGGAGACCGGGGCCAGTGTCATCATCGATCATAATGAAATCTCATTTGGTGAAACCTTGCCTGCTTCCGTCCTTGTCGCTTCAGGCCAATCTGTGAAAGAGAACCCTGAAACCATCCAAAAAATCGTCGATGCCCATAAGGAAGCTACGTCATTCATCGCTGAAAATCCCGAAGAAGCGAAAGAAATCACGATTAAAGACGTGAAAGAAGTAACCGGCCAGGAGCTGAGCAAAGAAGTCGTGGATCAGGCGTGGGAACGCATCGGCTTCACGTTCAAAGTAGACTCGGAAGCCGTTCAAGCCTTCGCTGACTCATCCTATGAACTGAAATTCCTAAAAGAAAAACCGGTATTCACCGACCTGATCGACAAACAATTCATCGACTAACTTTCAAGGTCCGTCCCTCTTCTGATGGCAGGGGACGGACCTCATTAGTAGGAGGAGGTAAATATGAATGTGACATCTATTATTCCGGCGATTGCCATATCCCTTTTCTTACTGGCTGGCTGCCAGGGTGAAAAGGTGGAGGATTCTTTCCCTATGAAAGTGGAGGTGGGTGATTTGACCGCTGTGGATCAGAATGGAACGACCACATCCTTTGCCGAGCTCAATAAGGGAAAGATTGTAGTGGCCGACTTCATCTTCACGAATTGTGATACGGTTTGCCTTCCCATGACGGCGAATATGGCGAAGCTTCAACAGAAGATCAAAGAAGCGGGACTCGGGGATGACGTTCAACTCGTTTCCATCAGCATCGATCCGGAGCATGATACTCCCCCTGTGTTGAAGGAATATAGTGAGAGATATGAAATGGACAATGACAATTGGAGCTTTTTGACGGGATATCCCCGTGATGACATCGAATCATTTGCCAATCTTTCATTTAAAACCCCCGCTGCTCCTGTGGAAGGCTCGAACCAGTTTGTTCATGGGACGTCCTTTTACTTAGTGAGCGAAAATGGAGTTCTCCTGAAGAAGTATGAAGGGGTTTCAAGCCCTCCATATGAAGAGATCATGGAAGATATAAAGAAGTTAAACTGACCTTTTCGCGAAAGATGCGAAGGGGTTTTTTTGCGGAGATGAGGATAGTGGGCGAACGGTCATCCTGTCAAAAAAAATACTAATAATTAGAAATTCCTGTCGAAATAGATGATATAATTGTAGATATAAGTAAAAAGACGGAGGTATAAATGACTAATTACTTGATGATTTTTATAACGATTTCAGTAAGTATATTATTATCTTCCGCATGCAGTTATCTGGCACTAAGGGAATCCTTTACTAGAAATGGCGAGAAGCCTGAGATAAGGAAAAAAGAACTTTTGTTTCTTTCCTTTACATATAGTATTTTTTATTGTCTGCTTCATGGATCCGTCATTGTAATGGTTTCGAACACACTCTTTATCATGAAGTTTTTCTCTTTTGCCCCGATCTTCTTTGTCGTCTGCTTCGTGAGTATTTATTTTTCACTGCTTCTTTTTCAAGGCGTGAATACGGATAAAGTGAATTTTATCAAAGGGGGCTTCACGTTCTCCCTTATTATGATGATTGGAAATTTCTCTACCTATTTCGGGCTGATTTATCCCCATGTGGATATAAAGCCTACGTATATCTCCCTGACGATTCTCATGACACTCGGGGTGACATTTCCCTTCTTCCGCATGCTGCTGCAGTTAAATAATCAGGAAAATCTGTCACAAAGAGGGATACGACAGGTGCTTTGGAGCATCGTCATGGGGTTGGGTTTTTCAGGCATCACGTATTTGACAGCCTATTCCCTCCTTTCACCGGAGAAATACAGTGAGCATCTGGCGTTGATCGAGGATAAGCAGCTTCTCCCCTTCATTATTGAGATGGGAGTCCTCTTGGTCCTCTGGTTCATCCCCGATCATTTGGCCGATGAAATGCATCAGAGACAGATGAAGGAGATCCACGAAAAAGAACAGCAGTACAAATCTCTCTATGAGAATAATCTTTCTGCCATCTTCACTTACAATCGAAACGGCATCATCGTGGAAGCAAACGAACGCGCCTCGGAGCTGACGGGTTATCCACTGGTCAAGATCATCGGCAAGGGCTTCCGTTCTTATGTCAAGGCTACGGACTTGAACCGGATCCAATCTGCCTTCCAGCGATCTCTTTCAGGAGAGGCATTGAAGATGGAAATAGATGTGGCCCACCGTCAAGGGCACCTTATGACCACTCAAGCGATCGTTGTCCCGGTCTACCTCAATGGGGAGGTGACCGGTGCCCACGTACTGGTCACAGATATAACCGAAGCAATCAGGGACAAAGAGAAAATCAGATATCTCGCATACCATGATGAGCTGACGGGCTTGCCGAACAGACGCTATTTCAATGAGGTATTCAAGAGAAAAGTGAATGAGGGACATCGGCAAATGGCGATCCTTCTCCTGGATCTCAACCGATTTAAAATTGTCAATGACACACTGGGACACGGATATGGGGATGAACTCATCTCCCGGGTTGGGGAGCGCTGTACGGATGTCCTGGATAAAAAAGGCTTCATCGCCAGGATGAGCGGGGATGAATTCCTGATCTTACTCCCTTCCATCGAGAGTAGAAGTGACGTTCAAAAAATCGCTGCACGCATACAAAAGAGCCTTGAAACCCCCCTTTGACATCGGGGGACATGACATCATCACGTCCACTTCCATCGGTATTTCCCTTTACCCGGGCGATGGCGGGGATCTTTCCACCCTTCTTAAAAAAGCGGACATCGCCATGTATACGTCTAAAAAGAGCAGGGGTGCCTATCAGCTCCTGTTTTCCGATCAACTGGAGGAAAAAGGCATCAATCCTATCGAGTTGGAAGAAAACCTGCGTAAAGCCCTGGTGAATGATGAATTCGAGCTCTACTATCAACCTCAATTATCGTTAGATAATAAGGAAATCGTCGGTGTAGAGGCACTGCTAAGATGGAACCACCCGGTAAAAGGGGTGATTTCACCAGGAGACTTTATTCCCCTTGCGGAAGAAACCGGCTTGATCATACCATTGGGGCAGCAGGTCCTGATTGAAGCCTGCAAGCAGTTGAAGACGTGGATGGCGGATGGACATGTCTTCAAGATCTCCATCAATGTTTCGTCAAGGCAGTTCCATGATGAATTCTTTGTAGACATCGTAAGGGAGGTCCTTCAAACGTACAGTGTCCCTCCTTCCCTTATCGAACTGGAAGTGACGGAAAGCACCACCATGCACCATGTCGAGGAAGCATTGGCCAAATTAAATGCCCTCCGGGAGATGGGGGTTTCCATCGCAATCGATGATTTCGGCATTGAGTACAGTTCGTTAAGCTATCTGCAGAAGTTCTCCATTCAAACCTTAAAGGTTGACCGCAGTTTCATTATGGGTCTGGACGAAAATGAGTCCAATAAAGCGATTGTATCTGCCATCCTTGCCATGGCCAAGCATTTAAAGCTGGCCATTGTGGCCGAAGGGATCGAAACAGAATCCCAACTGAACTGGCTTAAGGAACTGGAGTGTGAATATGGACAGGGTTATTACTTCAGTAAGCCCCTCCCACCTGAAAAGCTGATTGAGTATGTCAAAAGCTTGGAACAAGCCAATGCGTCAAAACAGCTCATTATGCAGGAACAATAAAGAACCCTGGATGGTATTCCAGGGTTCTTTCATTATAATGCCATCTACTAAACATTTAATAATCAACCTCACTGACCAGACCATCCAACATAAACGTAATCCCCTGAGCCGAGCCGCTCACACCGCAGTTTTTCACAAAATCTGTGTCATTTACATAAGTCGGCTGACCTGTCTTGATCTTCCCGCTTACAGATCCTTTCACATACAGCTTTCCATCGATGTTTATCTGACTGGCTTCAAGATTGCCTGCTACACACATTTTAGAGTCTGAACTGATGGATAGGTGCTTCGAAATGTAAGCATCTCCCCCCACATATGTATGAGAGTTGCCTTCAACATCCATATGTCCCGCAACGCTCATACTCCCGGCAACATACACTTGGGATTTCTCCAATCGTAACTGACCTCCCGATGTAAAGGCACCCTTCACTTCAAGTGTGACATTCTCGGCGTTATTCATGTTCTTGCCAATATTCATTGAACCATCGGTATGAATGCTTGTCCTGCTCATATTATTGGCGTTCCCGTCCAGGGATAGAGCACCCGTCGAATAAATGAGTTTATTGTTTAAATCATTATGATTTTGAGAATAAGAAGCTGAGCCCAGAACCAGGATGGACAAACAGCTGTCATAGATCACTGCCGGATTTTTACATTGAGCAGGAACGTTGACAGGCTGCTTGATAAGATTGAACTCAGGTAGTTTTTTGGATGGATTGAGTCCTATCTTAATGGGGATTTTCATGGTAGTATGCAGTGTCGTTTGTTTTCCTTCCGAACTTCCTACACTATCAAATGTAATGAGTAGTTGACTCTTATCAGATGTAACGTCTATGGTCAGGTTATTCATAGGGATCTGAAAAGACGCAGCAGTCGAAACCTCCTGAATGCCTTCTCCATTCTCAAGAGAAGCCCTGACTCTATTCTTCAATTCTTCTATACTTGTGATTCCACTCAACCCGGAACCTCTCAGCACATTTTTTACCTTACCTTCAAAATACTCCGCACCCATCTCTGCCAACGCCACCGATTGATAGTCTTTCTCTACTTCGCTATTCTGCTTTACACTGCTGAAGGAATGGCCCATGAATGATAATGAAATGACCATAAAAACAACCATCATCAATAAGACGGTCACCAACGCGTATCCTCTTTCTTCTCTTAGATCATTCATTAGGAAGACTTCCCTTCAATCGGTATAAGGTGGTATCTATGATAAAGTCATTGCCAGGGTGGTGTTTATCTGTAATGGAGATGAGTAGGGGATAATCGTCCTTACCTGGCAGGATAGGTCCTGCCGGTACATTGGCCAGTGAAAAACATAGATCCTGGTGCTGAAACGTATCTTGTTTCCCGCTGTATAAAACTGTGATGGTACAATCCGTATTCTTCAACTGATAGGATTCTGTTGTCTGATGTACCCGGGTCAAGCTCATCGTTAAAATATTCGCTTCCTGCTGAATACTATTTTGAGAGACTGCCTTTTTCGTATAATGGATCCCCTGAAAAAAAACATTCCAGATCACAGCGCCGATAATGGACAAGATGGTCAATGTGGCAAGGACTTCCACAAGAGTCAATCCCCGTTCGTTCTGTATCATTGCATAAGCCCCCTTACTCATTTACCATGAGGTATCCATAGGTTTCACTTACGATTTTTTGATCTTCAACAACTTGAAGCAGTATTTGATGAGCTTTGGTACGTGATGAAGAACCTGTTTCACTCAATTTTGAGACTTTATGGATCTTTACCTGTACGTTATATTCATCTACTGTTGAAGTGTAGTAGTCATACGTATCAGGCTCTGTCCCTGTATATTTACTGTAATTGGACGGAGGTGCACCGAGGCTCCCGCTTTCCTTCCACAGAGCAAGCTCCCCCCTCGCAATATTCACAGCCTCCATCTTCTCACTATTATATGTGTTCATCCTGCCCATCTGCGGAAAGAAATTGACCATCGTCAAGAGGACGATCGATAAGATCACCATGGACAGAAGCACTTCCAGTAATGTCATTCCTTGCTCATCTTGAACCATGATCGTATCCCGCCTCCAACTGATAATATTTTCCTATATTGATTATATCATTTACACACTATGACACACGAAATCATTTGCTGGAATACAAAAAAAATCGGTGCCCTGGCACTCATGTGCCCGGCACCGCTGAATCAGACTGTGCTACATAACCAGATGGGATTCCACAGGAATACCGATCGTAAAAGTCGTCCACTCATCATTCGACTGACAATGGATTTCCCCGCCATGTTTTTCGATCAGCTTTTTACAAATGTAAAGACCGATTCCCGTTCCAAGGTCCTTAGTCGTGTAAAAAGGCTCAAAAATGGCTTCAATGGTCTCCTCTTTAATCCGTGGCCCATTATTGGAGATTTCCAACTCTGCCCTGCCTTTTTCTTCTTTGCATGAAATCGTGATTTGACGATGTCCTCCCTCCTCCTGAAGGGCGTCAATGGAGTTCATGATGAGGTTAAGGAAGACCTGCCTCAGCTCATCCTTGTTTCCCAGCACCTTGATGGCAGCTTCACACTTGAAATCAAGGGAAACGTCACCGTCCAGAAGGCTCGGATAAAGAAATTCAATGGTCTCCTCAAGATGATCGATCAGGATGATTTCTTCTCTTGTACTATCGACTAGTTCCTTTCTCGATACATGGAGGAATTGAGAGATGCGGTAATTCAACTGTTCAAGCTCATGCTGTATGATATCCAGATACGGCAGGTCGGGGTGATCGCTTTGCAGAAGCTTGGTAAACCCGATGATCGACGTAAGTGGATTCCTGAATTCATGAACAAAGCTGGAACTCATCTGTCCAAGGATCGTCAGCCGTTCTTTATGGGTTTGGTCGATATACAACTCTTTTTCCTGAAGCAGCTGCTCTTTGATCTCCGTATATTTTCTGACTGCCAGGTAGGAGAAACGATCGAACAACGCATTGATGTCCTCAAAGATCGGCTGCAATTCACGGAGTTCGATTCCGGAGCCGCTCACCCACTTAATAATGATGCTCTTCCCAATATTGACGTTATAGACAAATTCGCTGATGTTGACATTGGCATTGACCCGTTCCAGAGCAGTCTTGTGAGCAAGATAGGTGATCTCCTCATCACTGAGGGGCTCTCTTATGGCCCGTTTCACTAATTGAAACATCTTCAACCCATTTTTAAGGACTTCTTCTTTATATACATCATCTTCTGAAATAACAATGTTTTTGAGCCAATTATGTAAAAATTCTTCTGAATGATCTTCCAGATATTTTATTAGTATGGTAGAAGCACTTGTCATCGAATGGCAGTCCCTTCATTCCGGTTATATTCAAAATATTCGTTACTATCATCATAACAGAAAATTAGGTACAGGGTGATAGTCATTTCGTATCATGTTATGGTTGTGGAGAAAGATAAATAGAGGCTGAAGATCACGATCGGTGTGATCTTCAGCCTCTATTCCTTTTTGGGAACCATTGCATTTATTAGCCGTTGAGCTCTCCTGCCACTTTTTCAGAAACGGCTCCTTCTCCTCCGAGAATAGTGAAATACCACGTTCCATGCTCTGAAATATAGTTTCTTACAGGTTGAGGAACTGAATTTTTTTCCACAAGGATAATAGGTTCATAGTATTTAGCGGCAAGTACAGAACCCGTCAGTGCATCGGCAAAGTTCTGACCTGTGGCTACTGTAATGATATCACCGGGCATCTCGAGATACTCAGCAATGTGGACCGATGTTTCATAGCGGTTGGTTCCTGATATCCTTACAGGATTTGTTTGAGAGAGCTGCTTTTCGACTTGATCGGAGATGACTGACTTTCCTCCTACGATCATGGTATCCGTGACCGTCTTCAGTGCTTCCTTCGTTTCGTCTGCCAGTGCATCTTTAGGGCTTAACAGGATCGGAATTCCATTGGAGGCAGCGTAAGGCGCGATGGATAAGGCATCCGGAAAGTTGCCACCGTATGCAATGACAGCCTGTTCGTAGTCCCCTAACTCTTTTGCAATGTTGGCCGCCGTTTCATATCGTGTCACCCCTCCGATACGCGATACGTTTATGCCATTCGTTTTTAATTGCTTTTCAACATTGGGTGAAATGGCTCCCTTCCCTCCTAGAATAATGACGTTCTCCGCTCCCAATTCGGCGATTCGTTCTTTTACCTTATCATGTAAGTGATCCTTTGGATTCAATAGGATGGGCGCATCTTTCTGATAAGCGAGGGGGGCCCCTGCCAAGGCGTCCGGGAAGGTGGTATCCCTTGCCAGCACAACCGTTTCAGCTCCGTCTGGCCATCCTACCTTCGAGATCTCGATTGCGGTTTCATGCCGGTCCTTTCCGTAGATCCGGTACACATTATCCGTAGGTTCTTCCCCGGTGAATGCTGTCAGCCCATATACTCCGTCTCCGCCAAACTCATTCAGATCTGTGGCTGCAAGATAATACGAGCCTGGAGGGAGAGAATAATAAATCAGCAGCTTATCACTTCCGTCTTCCAGGAACTCATCCGGATAAATCGGCTCTCCTTCAGGGGTGAAAAGCAAATACCCGAGATTATTGAGGGTCGTCAAAGTGGTTCCGTAAATATACGTATCCTGGGTTTCATCCATATATAAATGATACATATCCAGGTCCTCTTCCCACCAGAAGGTACCAAGGACAATATCGTCGAGACGGATATAATCCGCCTGATGAGGGTAGTCATTCGGTTCCTGTTCATATACCTCACCCATTAATCTCATGCCATTGTCCTTCTTTATGCTTTTCATCTTTTCTTTTAGTACAGTGAAGGGTGTATCATCAAGTGTCGTCGCGGATTGTTTCGTTGAGAGGGATTGAATGTCCTTCTTAATGGTTTGGTGGTCAAATGGACCTGCAGCCAGTGACGGTGACATACTGCAACAGAAGATCAATAGAAAGACAACTAGACCGGTACTGATTTTCCCCATGAAGCGGGCCCCCTTAAATTGATAGTATATGTAGCATGGTTTGCCATTGATCATACGTTGGAAATGTATTAGGAAGTGAACATGCCGTTTTATATCTAGTAAAAAGTGACTTTAAGAAAGTGGAAATGATGCGTTAAATAGTGAGGTGAATGGTAGAATGGTTGATTACAGGCAAGGCAATTGGATCAGTGAGTATGGAAAGAGTGAAAGGATCGAGAAGTGCGTACACGGTAACTGGCTGGCACCGTCGCCTGACGAAAGCCCCTATAGTTTTGCGTCTCCATTTTTCAATGGATTTGCCTTTATCGTACGCGTTTTAGAAGTATTTTATATATTGGTTTAGAAAATGCGCTTTCTAGGCTTTTGATGGAATTTCATAAAGATCGTATTTTCTTCAGATTTGAAGAATTTAATCCCTACTATCTTTAACGGTGTCCATATCTCTTTCATATAATATGCAGGCATTCGTAATCCCACCTCCTTTAATGTTATTTTAATATATTAACAGAAATTACTTATATTTACATTATAATAGAAATATCAGAATAATCCATATTTAGTAGGAAATACTTATCGACAACTTTCTCATAGAGGGACGGACCTCCCAGTGGAGGTCCGTCCCTTTCATTACCAAAGTCCTTCGGTCAGGATTTTGATGAAGAGCGGACCGAGGGATACGATAAAGATGGAGGGAAAGATGAAGAAGACCATCGGGAAGAGCATTTTAACCGGAGCTCTCATGGCTTGTTCCCTGGCTGATTCCCTTCTCTGTTCCCTTATCCGGACAGTCAGGTTACGTATAACCTTGGACATCCCCACACCCAGATAGTCGGCTTGTATCATGGTGGTTAGTGTGCTTTGCAAAGCATCGGAGGGAACCCTCATCCGCAAATCATAAAAAGCTTCCCGCCTTGACTTCCCCCGTTTCATATCTTCCAGGACAAATAAGAATTCCTCTGAAAGTGGACCCTTCTTCTTTTGGCAGACCGTTAAGATGGCTGCATCCAATCCAAGGCCTGCTTCTATCAGTAAATTGACTGTATCAAAAAAATCAGGCATATCCCGGTTGATCCGGGCAATGCGAGTACTTCTTTTTTTGCTTAAGAAGAAGGTGGAATAGTGAAAGCCCAGAAAGAACACCCCGAATGAGAGAAGACATGTCACTGCAAGGTTATCGCTCACAGGTGCGAATAAGGTGAATACGGCCACGCCCCCTCCGATGCTGATCACCAGTTGGATCAACCGGAATTCCAAGGCTGTCAGCCTTCCTGCATAACCTGCGTCACGTAAAAGGTGATCAAGCTTCTTTTGTTTCGCTTTCGTCGTTCTCCTGCTGACAACCTTGAGTCCTCTTTCCCATAATGGGAGGAATGGCCTGTAAGATCGCTGTCTATCATTTTTCTTTTTTGCTTCACCAGCTTGATGGATATGTTGAAAGTAGTGATGGACTCTATGATCCATGGCAATCCTCTTCCTGTTGATGGAGAAGAGAGTTGCCGCTGATAAGAATGTGAACGAGCAGATGGCTGTTACGATAAATAGGATGTTCACGGCTACACCTCAATTCGGAGAATCTTCTGGATAGAAACCCAGCCTATCAGTACGAGTAAACCGGCAAGCAAGAGCATGGCTATGCCCATTGGATGGTGAATGAGAGGGCTGAAATACTCCGGATCAACTACGTATAAATAGAGACCGAGCCCTATGGGAAGCAGTGTAATGATCAAGGAAGACAATTTGCCTTGAGAGGTCAATGTAGTAAGCTCCCCCATTATCCTTACTCTTCCCCGGATGGTATCTTCCATCGTTTCCAACAATTCTGCTAAGTTTCCTCCGCTCCTCCGCTGGGCAATAATCGCTTCCAAGGCCACCTCCAACTCTTTATTGGGCAGGCGGTGAACCATATCTTCAAACACTTTTTCCAGGGGGACTCCAAGCCCCGCTTCCCTGAACGCCCGTTCGAATTCAGGACCGATAGGCGATGGCATTTCCTTTCCCACTAGCTGCATGACCTGCATAAAACTGAAACCTGCCCTCATGGAATTAGCCATCATCCCTAACGCATCAAGAAGTTGAACCGGTAAGACCTGCAGCCTTTTTTTCCTTCTGGAGGTCATCATGGTCCATGGAAGAATATACCCTATCATCAGGCCAAGGAGTACCAGGATCCAATGTACCTGTAAGATCAGGAGCAGGATTGAAATCATCACGGCTGTCATCAGCCGATAGGCTATGAATTGCTCAGGAGTCATGGAACTGCCTGCTTGTAATAATAGGTTCTTGGTTTTCTTACTGAACTGAACACCTTTGAATCCTTTGGCCAGCGTAAGACTCATCTGTTCCAACAGGTGCTGATCTTTTTCCTTTCCTTCCGTTTCCTTACTGGAAGCAGTGGAGAAATATCGATCGATCCGCTGTTGAACATGCCTTTTTTTTGTGATGAGTGATAGAATCACATAGAAAATGATCATCGTCATCATGAATGAGCCGAAAACCCACAATCCCTTTTCCACATTACCACTCCCCCTTGAACCAGGAAGAGGATACGGTTAACCCATTCCCTTCGAAATGCTCTATGAACCTCGGCCTGATCCCCGTTGATACAAATCTCCCCTGGATTTTCCCATCGTGTGACCATCCCGTTTCCTTATAATGAAATAAGTCCTGAAGGACAATGGTATCCCCCTCCATCCCCTGCACTTCTGTGATATGGGTGATTTTTCTGGTACCATCCTTTAAACGAACCTGTTGAACAATCACGTCCAATGCATTGGCAATCTGTTCACGGATGGCACGAACGGGTAGATCAAACCCGGCCATCATCACCATGGTTTCCATACGGGCGAGCATATCCCTCGGTGAATTGGCGTGTCCCGTACTTAAGCTTCCATCATGACCCGTATTCATTGCCTGCAGCATGTCGAGTGCTTCCGCACCCCTCACCTCTCCCACCACGATTCTGTCAGGACGCATCCGTAAAGCATTCCGGACAAGATCCCGGATGGTAATCTCTCCTCTTCCCTCAATATTAGTAGGTCTCGATTCCAACGAAATAATATGGTCCTGGGACAGTTGCAATTCCGCAGGACATCTTCAATGGTCACGATCCGCTCATCATGGGGGATGAACGACGAAAGGACATTTAGGGACGAGGTCTTCCCGGAACCCGTTCCCCCGCTGATAAAAATATTCAATCTTGCCAGCACACACGCTTTAAGAAATTCAGCCATATCTTGATTCATTGTGCCGAATCCGATTAAATCCTCTACTGTAAAAGGATTATCCGCGAACTTCCTGATCGTGACGATCGGACCCTTTAAGGAGAGAGGGGGGATGATGGCATTGACACGTGAGCCATTGGGAAGTCTGGCATCAACCATGGGAGAGCTTTCATCCACCCGGCGTCCGATGGGGGAGACAATTTTCTCGATGATCCGCTGAACATGCTGATCGTCCCTGAATGTGACGGAACTCCTGATTAATTTTCCTTCCTGCTCGTAGTAGATCTGATGAGGACCGTTGACCATCACCTCGGAAATGGATGAATCCAGAAGGAGTGGGGTGATCGGACCGTATCCGAGCAGTTCATCCTCCACTGCTTCAACAAGCTGCTTTTTCTCTTCAAAGGTCAGTCGTCCCCCCTCTTCACTAAAAAATTCCTCACTCAGTTCTTTTATTTTACCCTTTTCCTGCTCCTCACTCTGACCGGGGTATTTTTTCAATTCTTCTATTATATTTTGGTGCAGTTTAGACCCCATCTCCCAAAACTCTTTTGTTTTAGGGGTTTTCTCATTGGACCGATGATCATATGTCCCTTTTTCTTTCTTATCATGAGCAACCCGGTTGAAGACGGCCATCCTACACCCTTCCTTTCACAGGAACTAACTGCTTGACTTGCTTTTTCTTTTTTGGGGATGCTTGTTCTGCTTCAACAGGAGGATCGGAAAGTTTGGTTGCCAATGAGAGAAAGCTTTTTCCTATCGGTTTACGTGGATGGGAAAGGACCACTGGTACTCCCAAATTAACTGATTGGGACATCAGCGTTGATTTTGTCGGTAATGTTTCGAAAATGGACACTTCCAGGATCCTTTCCATCTTGCGTTGATCCACCTGTTTATTCTTCGTGCTCTGCAGATGGATGACCTTCACTTTTTCCTTTAGTTGAAAGGAATCGAGGGCTTCCATGTAGAGTTTGCTTCTCTTTAAGACCGGAAGTTCATCCGTTACGAGTAACAGGCATTCATCTGAACGTTCCAGGCATTTCAAATGTACTTCTGATAAATAGGAAGGCGTATCGATGATGAGAAGGTCGAACCTCATCTTCATTTCTTCTATTACTTTTTCAATGTGGGTTTCAGTAATCATTTCGAAGAATTCGGGTCTTGGAGGTGCCGGAAGGATCGAAACCCCACTGTCATGTTGGACCAGGTAGTTGTCAATGGAAAAACTGTGCCGTTCATATTCCTCCTTCACCCATTCATAAAGGGTTCCATTCGGTCTGATGTCCAGGTGCATATTCATATCACCGAATTGAAGATTGGCATCCAGTATGCCTACATTCCTCCCCATCCTGCTATAGGTCACTGCCAGATTTACTGCTGTAGTGGTACGTCCTATCCCGCCTTTGGGACTGCAGACCGACACCACTTTACAATTTTTGGAGAGGTGAAAATTCACTCCCGTTTCACGAAGTTTCAAGAATTTGACTGCCTGGTCGATGACCTCCCTTTTCTCCCTTTCATCAGAAGAATAGAGAAGAATGTTCGAAGCCCCTGCATTCATCGCCTTTCGTGCATTGTCCATATGATCCGGTACAATCAGGATGATATAAAGGTGGGGGAACATGATGGATATTTCCTGACATAATTCATATCCGTCAAACAGGGTGTTCGCTTTAATAAACAGAATGGAGTGATCCGTTTCTTTGATCCGGTAAATCAAGTCCTCCCACTGAGGGAATTGCAACAACTCATAGCTCCGCCGCTGAAGGAGTAATTCCAGGTCTCCAGGAGCTGTATTGGTATCCGAATAATAAAACCAATTAATCATTCCTCTTCACTCTCCCCTTCTTTAAAGACTTCCCTCGAAAATACGATAGGATCTTTTTCAATGTTGGCATCGTCTTCTCCCCGGAGCATAAAGTAGAACCCATCTTTGTCCCTTGATGCGAGGCTCAATTCGACACCCTGGGCAGGTGTCACTTCCACTGTGACGGTTTCATAGCGAAGGGCCTCTTCCTGTGCATCAGCAGATTTACCAGAGGTAAGGACCCTGACGTTTTGAAGGATCAGCTTGGCTGTCCGGATTTCCTTATTGTTTTTTTCATCTTTCGTCGATTCGTAGGCGATGATATCAATATATGAATTTGGTTGAATATACCCTGATACCCCTTGTTCAAGTGCCATTACCTTTAGAGAGATGGCCCGTTTCCCTTCTTCAACGGAGATCATTTTATTCTTCATTTCCCTTTCCGGTACCTGGGGATCTTCCTCCTCCACAGGCTCCTCCTTCGCGTCGTCTTTCAAAGCCGTAGTCGTGGAAGCAGGAACCGTTGCAGTTGCCGGAAATATGACTATATAAGCAGCCAGTGCCGCCATGAGTCCAAATACAAATGACAATATCCAAATACTCTTCGTTTTCATAACATCCTCCCGCTTCACGTCATTAAGAGTCTATTCAACCAATTTCACACCATATAATCCATAATCAGGGGCGGATTCACCGACTTCCCCCCGGAGCGACCATTTTCAGGAATTTCCCCGTCACCCTCTTTTGTCCCGGCAACCCTTGAATCCAATAGGCAGCCAGTCCAACAGCTTTCAATGTATCTCTTCCATTGGCACCTTCCCATGTGTCAATGACAACAATATAGATGACACGGGAACACTGATTGTCGGCTGTCGATGCGTTCTGACAATGGGCTTTACCGGCATCACGGCTGATCAATGTCTTAAATGCATCTTCCACCGGTCCCCATTTCTGTCCCGGTTCAGTTTCAACCGAGCTAAGTTCCCCAACCGATACTTCCACTCCATTAAGGATATTGTTTTTAAGGTTGTTCGCCCCTCTTCCATCAAAGGCAAGGTACCCGCAATTGCCATGATGATTGCCCGTATTCTCGCATTTCAATTCGGTATTATGGGGAAGAGAATCCTTTTCAACTGCAATCGGGGTGATTTTCATCCCTTTTTGCAAGGGAGCGGCAATGGCCTTCGCCGAGGCTGAAACCGTCGCTTGATCGAAGCCGAGAAATTTAGCGAATGTCATGGGGATGGTCACTTCTTGCGTAACCTTGATCGAGCGACTCGTAGTGGAAAATACCCCGCCGGTCAATGAATGGTCATTTTTCAATCCGAGGTCTTTCGCTACTGATATAGCTTCCGCTTCCCCTTTGGCGGCTATGACCTGAACCCCTCCAAGCACAGCGGAATCGACGGCTTTTTGAAGGGAGCTCTTCTCGGAATAGATCCTTCCCCCGTCTATGGCCAGGCCGACGACACCTAGTAACACAATCATAAATAGGGCAGTCGTCACGGCGATATTGCCTTGTTCATTCATCACTGACTTTAATCGACTCATCATCATTCAATCCTCATCACCGTGGTATCTTCCACTTGCAATGGTCCAATAAGGGATCCAATAACAGGCGTGATAAATGTTATAGGGTAAATAATCCGGACGGTAGCCTCCTCGGCTGATGTGGAAAACTGAACGTTGCCGGCAGTTAAACTGATGCTCGCCCCATTTCGCACGGCTACCCCCACCACATCATGGTTTCCTACGCTCGCAGCCCTTGCCGCTTCACGGCCTGCATGATCAACCGTTAATGCTGCATGAAAGTAGCGTCCAAAATCGACTATCCCAAAAATGAGTAATAATAATAATGGCAGGACAAATGCATATTCAACCAATGATTGGCCATCTTCGTTTTTCATACGATAACACCCCATATCATTGTGAAAAATGTGCCTAAAACGATGGGGACGCCATAAGGGAACATGATGGATGTACCAGTGTCAGCTTTCATATGAAAGATTCCCTTTGACCCTGCCAACAGGGTCGGAAAGATATATAAAGCCCTTAGAGAATCCATGAGACCCTTTTTCTTCACGATCAGACAGATGGAAATAACCCCCTCCTATAACGGAAATGACAACAAAGGCTTTCAGGGTAAAAGCACTTCCCATCAAAGCACCGATTGCCCCCATCAGCTTTACATCCCCGGCTCCCATGCCTCCAAGCAGGAAGGGAAGCAATAATGTTCCAGCCCCGACCAAGAATCCTGTACCGCTAAAAAAAAATCCTCCCCACCCTTGCGTGATGGAATAGTATGAGTCCGAATAGGATAGAAGGGAACGTGATGATATTTAATATTTTTCTATTCTTCAAGTCTGTAATGAAGGAAACAATCAATGCCAGGCTAAGCACTGTATGAATAACCATCATAAAAGCACCTCAATTCATGAAAGATAAGCCCCGCTATAAGCAGGGCTTACTTTGATCAAACCAATCACACTCATTCACTTAATAGCCCTGTGAATAGATTCGTAATTTCCGTTTTTAGTAGTAGAATGGCGGCTGCCACTACTGTCACCACTCCTGCCAAAACCAATCCATACTCCGATAATCCCTGGCCTTCCTCTTCCATCACGAGCTGTTTCATTTTGTTTACCATTTATGATTCCTCCTCAATGTGTTCATTATAGTTTACTCGAGGTTCTCTTTTGAGAACTCCTTTGTACCTTTATGATAGTTCATTATAATGAACATGTAAATAGGATGAGTTAAGAAAAAAATCGACATTATTCGCTATTGAGAAACGATCATTTTTTGTTATATTGTAGGTCTATATCTTGTTTTATAAGGAGCGGTCAAATGAAAGCCATAGAAAGAGACACTTTATATCGCACAATCCCCTATCCTTTAAAAAGGGCAGATCGCTTTTCATCCAGATGGAGAGGTTTGATGTTCAGGAGGAAGCCGCTGACGGAAGAAGGACTGTGGATCATTCCGTGTAACTCCATTCATATGTTCTTTATGAACTTTCCCATCGATGTACTCTTTCTTGATCACGATCTAAAAGTCATCAAGCTGGTCCCGAACCTGCAAGCCCTGGAAACTGATCCCCCCTGTTAAACATGCTCACTCTGTGATAGAACTACCTGCAGGAAGCATCAGCAAGCTTCGAATCATGGAAGAACACACAATCGAAATTCCAACATTGGTTTGAGCGGGTATCGTTTTCAGGGATACTCTCCTTACCATTTTTAGGGGGAAATAGAACAGGACAAACCAACCGTGTTTCAGCACAGATGATGTTGAGAAGCATACAGACGGTAGGGCTGCCCCCCCAAATGATCACCGGTCCTCCTGTTATAGAATCGAAAGGAAGCGAAGCGAATGGAACCATCAAGGAGCAAAGACTGAAGGCTGCCTTCACGGAAAATTAACATAATTATTCTTTACCACTGTATTTTTTTTTGTTACAATTGTTCTCAATATAGAACAAATTGACTTTTTTTCCTAAGATTGTTCTTAATGGAGTATCATACCTTATTCACTAAATGGGGGGGATCACGATTCGTTTATTTGTATGGATAGTAGTTATGTTGCTTGTTGTATCCGGTTGCTCTAGTCAAGTAGATCCTATTTCCTCTATAAAGAAAAAATTACATTTTACAGAGGCGGGCCCCTTGGACAACGATGCTGTGGAAGAGCCGGCAGAATTACCGCAAGAGGAGATTTCATCCCAAATTCAAGAAGAAGCAGGCTGGTCACTGGTGTGGCACGATGAGTTTGAGGAAAGTGGATTGGAAGACCGGTGGAACCTGCAGGATTGGCCGTCAGATAAAAACAAGGAACTGCAGTACTATTCTCCTGACAATCTGACCGTAAGGGACGGGAATCTGGTCATCGAATCCAAAAAGGAACGGTTTAAAGGTAAAAACTACACATCAGGTGCCATCACGACAGAAGACCTTTATGAATTCACGTACGGCAAAGTGGAAATACGCGCAAAGATCCCAAAAGGCAAAGGAATCTTCCCTGCCTTGTGGCTTGTCAATTCCACCAATAAGAACTGGCTCCCTGAAATCGATATCATGGAAAACATCGGACAAAATCCAAATGAAATCTATTACGTCGTTCATTGGAATGATCAGCAAGGTAATAAACAAAGAGACTATTATAAATATGTAAGTGACATTGAGCTTTCGAAAGACTTCCACACTTATGGGCTCATATGGGAGAAAGATAAACTCGTGTGGACATTAGACGGCGAAGAGATATTCGAAACGAACGAGTTTTCACCCGATACTCCACTATTTCTCTATATCAATACAGCAGTTGGCGGTAATTGGCCCGGTTCTCCCGATCCTGACGACGAATTTCCGAAAGAATTTCTTATTGATTATGTAAGAGTTTATCAAGTAAACACGAAGGAGGGATAGGAGATATGTTTTTTCTTTATCTGACTCTCGCCATTTTTATCTCATTTGTACTCTTCCAGACCGTTTACATCATCATCCCTTTATTCAAAAATGAAACGAAGAAAAAAAGGACAGTCTTTAAGGATCATAGTTTTTCCGTTATCGTTCCTGCCTACAATGAAGACAAAGTGATTGAGAATTGCATACAAGGCTTTCTTCAGCAGACTCATCAACAAGCCGAACTTGTGATTGTCAATGACGGCTCCAAAGATAAAACGATGGAAGTGTTGAACAAAGCCCTCGATTTAAGGGGCTATTACCGACCAATGGACAGCCGGTTGCAACATAAAGAGGTGATGAACTTCTTTCGTTCCACCAGATACCCGGGCATTTATGTATTGGATAAGGTAAATGGCGGGAAAGCCGATGCATTGAACGCAGGAATCAACTTCAGTAAGAATGAAATTGTGATCACCCTTGATGCCGACAGTATCCTGGAAGCCAATGCGTTAGCAGAAATGAATGAGGTCTTTCAGGAACGAAACGTCATCGCATCTGGTGGCAATGTGATGATCGCACAGGCATTTACCGGGGAATTGCATCAGTTAAAGCCTACATTTCAGGTGAGCGGAATTATACGATATCAGTTTCTTCAATATCTGACTGCATTCTTCCTCCACAAGCGTGCCCAGGCTTCCGTTGGCGCCATCACCGTGATTGCCGGGGCGTTCGGAGCATTCAGGAGGGGGACTCTGTTTCGGATTAAAGGGTTTAGAAGCACGATCGGGGAGGATATGGATATCACCCTTAAGCTTCACAGATGGATTGAAGAAAATGGCCGTAAAGAAAAGATTGCTTTTGCTCCCGGAGCTATCTGTTATACAGAATGTCCCGGTACATTCAAGGATATGTTCAAACAAAGGGTGCGATGGCAGAAAGCCTTCATCGATTGCCTGGTTCACTATCGCAGATGTTACTTTCACAAATTTTCAAAGCGCTTTTCGGTTTTCTTCCTGCTGGATCAATTTCTCATCGGTACCCTTAACGCGTTCCCGGTCATTATTACCCCCATCGTCCTTTTTGTAAACAGGGGGAACTTTATCTTATTAATCCTTCTGGGGCTGACATCCGTGTTTCTATTTATGTATCAGAGCATCACCACCATTTATATTTGTCACCTGCACAACATCACCTTTTCAAAGAGTGACATAAGACGCATATTGCTTTTCCTCCCTTCTGAAATCTTTATTTACAGAATGATCAACCTTGCCTTTGTCGTATATGGGACATTATCTTATTTCTATAAGCCTCAGGCATGGGACAAACTTGAGCGCTCAGGTGATGTGGGCTGGGAAGGAGAAAAACGGGCATGAAGCAGTTAATGATCAAGAGTGCCGTTGCCTTTGGATTCCTCTCACTGGTCAGCCTCATTTTTCTCGGATTCGGTTTCTTTATCAATAAATATGATCTCCTCGCAAAAGAATACAAAGGCGCATATCCAGAGGACAAAGAACTTACTATCGGGGCATGCATAAAGGGTTCTGAACAGAAGGTACGAACGTTCTCCATGGAGGGAGAACCGGCGAAAAGCATCCCTATTCTGACCTATCACAGAATTATCAAAGAAAAGGATCTCACAAAGCGTCACTATATTAAGGGAAAGATCAACCCCATGATCGTGACTACTGAAAATTTCAGGAAGCAGATGGATTATTTAGAGAAGAATGGATTCACGACCCTCACCTTAAGCGAATTGTATGCCTTTTTAACCAATGATTTAGACATTCCTGATAAGAGCGTCGTCCTGACATTCGATGATGGATATAAAGATAACTACATTGAAGCTTACCCTATCTTAAAAGAGCGGGGCTTTAAGGCGGCTAATTTCATCATAACCGGAGCGATTTCAAACCGATTACAAACCTATACCCCTAAGTATGTACAATATTTCAGCACAAAAGAATTGTCTGCTGCTTGTGACGTATTCCATTTCGAGAGCCATACCTACGATCTTCATAAGAGGGAGAAAAAAGATAAGACGGCTTATTTACTTTCCAAATCGGATGAAAAAGTGAAAGAAGATTTACAAACAAGCATTTTCCATCTTAATGATGAAAATCTTGCATTTGCCTATCCTTATGGAGAATACTCCCCTAATACGATTGCTACGTTGAAGGAATTAGGATTCAAAATGGCCTTTACGACAGAAGAAGACATCGCCACCCCAGCATCTCACCTTTATGAAGTACCAAGATTTCAAATCTTTTATTCTGTCTCCATGAAGAAATTTAAAGACTATGTCAATCAATGAAGGAAGGGACCTGTTTCGGTGAGAACACCCCCTTCTTTCTTTTCCTTTTAGTGCACTGATAGGGAGAGATCGATCAGACAGCTTCCCTCCACATGATACATTCATGTGAACCCGTAGCTCCCAATCAACATAGCGTCAAACGACAAATAGGAGTTGGAACCTGCTTCCTACTCCTGTTTTTACGTATGAGCGTTTTGAGATTAATCCCCGCTGGAGGTTCGTCCCTCAATAATCGAAGTTGGATTCGTCTGGGAAACTGGTTGGATCGGTCATGGCAGAATGAAATCCCGGAAGGAACATTTCGTTTTCTTTGCCGCTTTTGGATAACAGGGATGGGAAGATGGCGAAATGGTTCATAGTGGCAGCTGCCCGTTCCCGCTGTTTCGTGATCACTTTTTCCGAACAGTTGATTTGCAGTTGCCTCCCGTTCTTAAACCGGATGTATGTTTTCCCTTCAGAAGTGGACGACGACTCGATATGCCTGCAGAATAGCCATATACAGTCATAATCCGTCGGGGCAATGGTGGGTATGGCATAGATGAATTCCTGGGGGCAGATCATGAGCGGTGTTTTCCGTAAATACTTGGTTGCATGTCGAACAGCTTTAATTCTGCCGTCATACGTAGACCTGTACATCATACAGGACTCATCTAAAATCTCCATGGCGGACTTCTTACTGAATGTCTTATCCCCTGAATAATGATACATGACCGTTCGATGAATCCCGTCATAAGCGGGACCGATGGCCACCGTCCTTCCAGTGACCGGAATTTCTAACCCTTGCATGCCAAACACCTTCCTTTTTCTTTTTTTATAAGCCTCTATTATCTGAATCTTCCCAAATATGAGACTTTATTACCATTATATACTAATTACAAAATACTTCCATTTATATTTGTGGTTTTTTATAGAAAAATCTCATAATTTGAAGAAATGGATTATTTCCTGGGAGATAGTGTCGAAGACTTGCGATGAACGTTTTAAAAAGAGGCTGGCAGATAACTCATTCTATCAAATCTAAAGAAAAAGGATATCGTTATGGTCGTTGTAACACCGTTAAACCTTTTAACCTTCTATACTACTACAAGAAAAAAAATCCGAACGGGTTCGATTTCAATAAAGAATATCGAATGTTCGGATTTTCGTTGGAAGAAAAAACTCTTTTCATTCCCGCTTTTTGATTACTGATGGATAAGTGAATCCACTACTGAAGATGAAACGGCTCCCTCTCCTCCGAGAATATAATATCTATCTGTAACAGGAGCGAACGTTGCCAGAGTATCCATTGTTGTAAACTGCACCTCTTTAGGATGGGTCAGTACGACAGGATTGCCGTTCAATGCGGCCAGGGCAGAACCCGCCAGGGCATCAGGATAGTTCTTCCCGGTTGCGATGAACGGTGTGGACATGTTCAGTTCACCTGAGAAGTAGTGAATGATGCTGCTGTTTGTTTCGTAGCGGTCACTTCCGCTTAAACGCTCATAATTCATGAACTCTTCTGCTGATTCTTCAGGAATCGCCGATTCTCCGCCGATCACATAAAATTGTTCAAACATGCTCTCTTCCATATAGCTCCGGACAGCTTCCGGTGTACCGCTCTTCTTCGTTAACAGGATCGGCATTTCCAGTGCTGCCGCGATCGGGGCAATGGATAGGGCGTCTGCAAAGCTTTGACCCGTTGCCACTACCGCCCGGTCCGTAAAGCCCAATTGCTCGGCTATTTTCACAGACGTTTCATATCGATCCGCTCCGCTGATTCTTGAAACGGTCTTGATACCGAGATTCTTTAACTCTTTCTCTACATCTGGAGAAATGACTGACTTCCCTCCGACAAGAATGACCTTCTTCACGTTCAGGCGTACCAGTTCATCCTTCACCGATTGGGGAAGGGTGGTTGTGTTGGTCAATAATAACGGTGCATCGTGATGATAAGCAAGAGGCGTAGCACTCAACGCATCAGGATAGTTACGGCCCGTTGCGATAACGGCTACATCCGACTGCTCCCAGCCCTCTTTTGAAATCTCCACAGCTGTTTCATAACGATCGGCTCCGGATATTCTATCTGCTCCAATATTCGCCTGTCCGATACCAGTGACCGCTTCAAGGGCATCCAGTCTGCCCCATCCTGATACCGTATCATAACCTGGAAGAACGAGTTCTGCAGGATATGGATATTCTTCCTCATAATAATAACCAGTTCCCGGGTTATCTTCTTCATCGAACGTAATATCTACGGCTGTTCTTGTTAATACTCTTTCCACCTGGGCAGGGGTCAGACTGGCATCATGGGATAGCAGTAAACCCGCCACCGCTGCCACGTGTGGAGTCGCCATGGACGTCCCGCTCATATACGTCACCTGGCCGTCGGGAACCAAGCTTGGAATTTCCGTTCCTGGCGCCACCATGTCAATTCCATTTCCAAAATTCGAGTAGTCGGAAACAAGGTCCAGATTATTGGTTGCCCCGACGGAAATCACAAACTTGGAAGATCCGGGATAAGAAATTTCCTCCATCCCGTCATTCCCCGTTGCCGCTACCACCGTCACCCCGTGGTCATGGGCATATTTGAGGGCGTACTCGATGACGCGGCTGTAGGAACCGCCGAGACTTAAGTTAAATGACCTGTGCGCCATGATCGACTGCGTATTTAATACCGTAAGCGATCTGCTCTGTATCACCGCTACCCGACGCATCAAGCACTTTAACAGGAAGGATCTTCCCATGAGGGTTGATTCCCGCCATGGAGTAGTGGTTATTCGCCTCTGCTGCAATGATGCCTGATACATGGGTGCCGTGACCGTGGTCATCCATGCTGTCTGAATTGCGGCTGACAAAGTTATAGCCTTCATTACTAAGAACCCGTCCGCTTAAATCTGCCAGCGTATGATCGACCCCTGTATCCACGACAGCAATGATCGTATCTTCAAGGTCCTTTCCTTCAAGAAGCTCCTGAAGCTGTTCATATTGGATATCGGAATCCTTGATTCCGCCGTTATCTCCATTATTCTTAAGTGACCACTGATAAGGGTACTGAGCATCAGCAGACAGAACCTTATATTGTTGGACAGGTTCTACAAATTCAACCTCAGGCAGATCCGAAATTTCTTTCGTGGCAGCTTTTAAAGAGGCTGCTGATACCTTCTTTTCTTCTTCATCCAGTTCCAGAACATACATATTGGAGAAGAAAGAATCCTTCGTCTTTAATGGGGAAATGGATTCGACACCCATTGTCTTCGTTTTCCCCTGGAAACTCTTTGCATCTTTTTTATCTTTCACTTTCACGATCAAACGGTTGCTGACCGCTTTAGTAGGGGAAAGATCGGCTTTGGCAAGGATCGTCGAAACCGTTGAACCGGCGAGTTTCGAAATCCCCACACTTTTGCCTGCATCCTCGATCTTCTCTTGAATGAACGCAGGAGTCGATTCAAGGGCATTCTGGTATAGATGATTGATCGCTTTTTGATCTTCCGCTGTGACTTTGTATGAACTGCCACTTCCCTTCGCTGCCACGTCGGCAAACAAATCTTTCAATTGGACAAGATCACGGTAGACGCTGTCACGAAGGGTTTTACTGAACAGCATCTTGGAACTGATAAACGGAGCAGCCTTGTAATAAAGAGCAGATAATTCCTGGCCTTTATCCGTTTTGGCAAGGACTGTCTCCCGGACTGTACGTAAATCTCTTAGAATACTTTTTCCATTCTCTCTCTCTTTTGTACTTAGTTCTGCCGGGCACTCTTCCCCAATGGGCTCGCTGGAAGGCGGCAGGGTGATGCCATCATAGCCGATGGTGTACGGAATCACCATTTCTTCAAACTCTTCTTCGAACTCTATATATTCTTCTCCCATTCCATAAGACTCGATCTTAAGATAATAAGGACCGGTCCAAGACAGGGGGAAATCAATGATTGCTGGTTCATTCTGAAAGGAATAACTCATGTAACGCTCAAACGCACGATTGTCGATGGCGTTTTCTAAGCTTGAATACACGGTTATATTCATTTCCTGTTCAGATTGGAGCTTCATTCGTAAATGGGTATAGTCGGCAATTTCACTGTCAGAAGGATCGACCTTATACCAGTGAACATTCTCAGAACTTTCGAACTCCCCGTCCACCGGAGCCCCTATTGTCAACGTTCCTTCCTCAATTGGTACACCTGACTCTTCCCCGTTGGCTTCCATCCTTGGAACTCCGCTGAAGATCAACGAAAAAACGAAAACAAAAGCAATTAAACTACGAATCTTCTTTTTCATCTAGAACCTCCACTAATGATAAAATGCACTACAGAATCTATTAAACCATAGAACGGTTGGATTGGAAATATTTTATATTTTAAGGAAGAATATTGTAACTAATGGCTCATGATCTGATACGGATTACCTATCAATCTTTGATTTTAAACAAACGTTTGATTCACTCTCATGACTGTGGAGATTTGGGCGATTTTACTACTAAACAATTGTTTAATGAATCCCTGAATGGTTCAACCAGTGGGGATACGAATCTATCCTGGCAGTCAGAAATGGAGTGATGAACTGGGCTGCAAAAAAATCATGCTACCTGAACCGCTTACTATTTTCAAAGAATAAATTGATGATTTTTCAATCCAACCAGGATCATTCTCCTATTCCCTTTTCCACCATTCCTGCCGTGTGATGGGCCATTCTCCCTCCTTTCATTTCTTACGGGATAGAATGGTAATTAAAATAAATACCAATCCCTATATATCGAGGATCCATTATAGGGGAAAATAAAAGAATAAAGTCCAAGGGGAGGAACGTTCATAATGAAACTGATTCATAAGGTTCTCGCCACCTATTACTACACTCTCACAAAAGACTGTCTTGATGAAAAAATGAAACAGCAATGGCTTAAAAAATGGCACTATCATAAAAATAAATGAAGCCCGTAATCGATATTCAGACTAACTATTCTCATTCAAAAAAGTCTTCAATCACAATGGATTGAAGACTTTTCGTTACCCTCTTATAAAATACTTCAGCAAATAATCAAGCCAGACCCTGTTTCCTTTGTCATTAGGTAAATTTTCCTTTGTTAAATAGTCCTTTATTTCATTTTTGTTGTAGTCCGGCCAAGCGTCCCAATGATTCAGATACACATATTGCCTGTCCCTTGCATACTTCTCTAAATCAGCTTCTTCCTGTGGATAGTAGGTGGCACCTGAGATGGGGTTGGCCGGTTGAAGGATGATCATGATATCAGGATTCTGCTTTTTGAAATCCCCTGCAATCGACTCCAGATTTTCAAGGCGTTCCGACATGATGATTTCACCGTTATCATACAGTAAAAATGGCTCGAATAAGAGGATGTCGGGATTCATTTCAACCAGAGGTTTATGTAATTCATTCTTCACAACCTGTTTGGATGTTTTTTCAGCGATTTCTTTGACCGTGACGTTGATGAGATCTTGACTGTACTTTTCCATTAACGCTTTTTTTAATTCTTTCGGCCAGGTCCCTTCATCCTCTGGGGTAGAAGAAGATCCAAGAATCATCAGGTGAACGGGTTCACCGCCTTCGATCTTTTTCTTAAACGTTTCTTTTAACTCAGGAGGGGAGATAATTCAGTTTATCCAATTTAACCAGACGATTGTGATCCTCCTCTACTGCTGCCTTCTCTTTTTCAATTTCTTCGTTCTGTTTCTGGACGGCTGCAGCCTTTTCTTTCTGTGCATCACCCTGGACGGCTTCAACCTTTTGATCCCAATGAAATTTCCCTCCTGTCACTGTCGATAAGGTGACAATGGCCAGAATCCCTAACAAAAACGTTCTCATTCTCATCCCCCATATCATAAAGTCTATGAATCATATGATAGAGGAGAGAGACTTCAGAATTTGTATATACGTGTAGATGGTGGTTCGTAAAGTTACGACAAAATAATTGGTTTTATTTGGGTTTTTTATAAATATTTCAGCCTAGCAGCCGATACTACATAGGGAATACATTACGAATAGTAGGAGCTAGTAACATGTCCATCATCAAGAATATGATCAAAGGGACGATCGCCTTCATCTTCCTCGGATTCGTCATGCTTAAAGCATTGGAATGGTCCCTCTATTTCTTTGTGGCGAAGCCTGCTGCTGAGGAAGTGGCCTATGACGTGTCATCCTATGTGGAAGCGAACGACCGTTTCTTTACCGAAGGCACCCTAAATCAATACTTGGGGAATTACCGGAATAGAGATATGCACATCAGGGTTCTTTAATCAGCATCCAGATGATAAGAGGTTTGTGGTAAAAGTGAATGTAAGGGCAAACTGGGATAGCATTCATTCATCGACAGCTTATTTTCAAACAACGGGGGTAAACGACGGAGAAACGCCTGCTAAATCAATATTCGCAAGATTTGATAGTCAGAGAGACACTTCAACCAAGGCTTCCCCGGTGACAGCGGCACCCATCCAACCAGAAAAGGTCTCTATACAAGAAGAACAGAACACCCTTGAAGCAGAGCCCAAAGAGCAAAAAGCGGATGCCTCTCCCGTCAGAGATGAGGACATTAAGGAATTAGTCGAAAAGTATGTAAAGATGGGGATGGAGGCCATTCGACTGAAAGACTTCTCATACATCGAACCTTTACTGGACCCCAAGGGGAAAATCTACGAGGAGAGTCAGGAATCCATCAGATCGATTCATCGCAAGGGTCTGACAGAAGAAGTGCTCATGGTCCAAGTCCAACATATATCAGAAAACTCCCCGACCGAATTCATTGTGGATACATATGAAGAGTATAAGATCACATATCCGGACGGGACAGACATGCTGAAAGGGTTTAACAGTACCTATCGGGTCAGAGCCTTGGACAATCATTCTCTGGTCATGAATGAAACCATCACTGTTGACGAAGTGTTTGCCGAGGAGGTCCAGGTACTGAGCGGGAGACTGCCTGCTGAGGTTATCAAAGGTTCATGTATCAGCTGCCACGGGGGTTCTTTGGAAGGCGGAGCAGGACCGGGGCTTATAGGCTTAAGCGGTAGAATGTCAGAAGAAGAGATCATCGCCATCCTGGAAAATGGAAAAGGCATCATGCCTGGTGGCCTTGTTTCTCCAGATGAAGCAGAATCATTGGCTGCTTTCCTCATGGGGTTAGATGAATAGAAGCCAATCCATAGCGGATTGGCTTCTTAGTCTATTGAACGGGCACCAGCTCAACTAGATTTCCTTCCTGTTTTACCCGGTACACCCCTTCTGAAATCGGTTGGTCTCTATAGTGTGATAACCCCTCTTGTAAATAAGGATCACTTTCCATCACCATCAGAAAATCCGATTTCTTCAATACTTCCTTTAAATAAGCGAGTTGATCTTCCTTTTCAACCCCCTTGATGAAAGAATAGTTCATGGACAGATGTTCATACCTGATCAAATAAGTGAAATACCCTCCATCATCGGCACTGGCCGGACTATAATACGTAATCATCGGCTCGTAAACTCCCGATGTTTTAATGATGGAAGAGTACTCCTTCACGTCCTTCCGCAGATCGACATGTGCCTCAGGACGGTTTACCAGTACTTCCACATGGCCGATGTAGGGGAATATGAAACTGACAGCCAACAGAATACCTGTGACCCTTTTATAAGACTTCACACGATCAGCCCATATGTATGAAATCACCGTCATGATCATGCCGCCTGCATAGACCGTTATAGTAGACTGGTAGCGGTTGAATCCTGCAAGCCTCGACGCTTCATTCTCCGGCATGAGATACACATACATATAATAAAGGGAAAACATGTAAAGGATGTAATAAAGATTGAACAGAACAAACGAAAAGATAAGTTCCTTCACAGGTTTCCCCTTCATGCTGACGATGAATAGAAGGACCATGATATTGATGACCAGAAAGGTCAGGACATGTGGCGACGACAACGGATTCAGCGCAGCATCCAGCATCATCCCGTCAAAACCGGCTAAAAATTCTTTTGATTTCTGAATGGCCTTCAGCCGTTCCTCCGTTATGGCAAACTTATTATCTCCATAGCTTTCACTATAAGCCTGTAGCGTGTAATGGTGCCACAGGAGATTGACTACTAAAGGGAGAATCATCAGAAGTGCTAATGAAGCGTAAGGCATCACTTTATCCACCCGCTTCTGAATTCCCTCCCGATGAGAAGCAATCAGGATACCGAGTAAAGCGATCCCATTGAACAGCAGAAAAATCTTTCCGCTATCTTTTAACAAAATCAATACGATCACGATCGGTATGTTCACCAGGAGCAGCCGTTTCCAGTCCTTACGGTAGTAATAGCCTATCAACGGAATCCCCAACGCCACAATCCCAAGAATAATATCCACCAGTAAACTGTAAAAGATTTTTGCATTCACTAAGAGAAGAGTAAACGAGATAACAAATGGCAGGACCACCGTCCACGGCTTCTTCCAGGAACTGAAGATGAAAAGCACGGTGAATCCAGCCATCAGCAGGAATCCCTGAGCCATCAATGCCAAGCTTTCATGGAATCCAGTGTGATGGAGAAAGTAGTAAATAAACACGGCACTACCCGGGGGGATAATTCTGAAACGTCACCATCGTCGAGGCATCCGGAAGGCCATCAAGCCTGACAATCTCCTTCAGCACCAGCCCCCAGTGACTGAAATCGTCATAATTTAAGAAGAGCGTCCCCCTCATATAAAGCACAACAAACAGGACAGCGAAAGAAAAGAACACCATGGAAGGATGGAGCAAAGAGTAAATCGAAATGTTTTTACAAAAGAATAGAATAAGATAAATCAAGCATAAACATAACCCTGAATAGTAGATCATATTGGCTGCCACTGGCAGACGATCCACCAACCCTGCCACAAAAAGCACAACCGTCACACCCGCAAAAAGAAACAACGGGATAAAGGGAAGATGAAGCTTCACTTTATAGAAGAAAAACAATCCCCATCCGGCAAGGGACAGAAAAAGTAAGATAAGTATTAACATAGAAGAAAACATGTGCCCTCCTGAATTCAATGAACCATTAGTAGAAGACCATTATACCATTCTTCGACGCCTCCATATCCCCCTACAACGAAAAAAAAAGGAATCCCCCATATCGGAAATCCCTCATGCTCCATGCCGATTTAGTCGTTTCATTCTACCTTTCTCGCAATAGTGGAGGAAGAGGAAGACATGATAATAGATAAGCGCAGCCGGTACACTGTACATGGCAAAAACCACTGTCCATTCAATCCCTTCTGACACGACTGCCAGAAACATTCCAGGAAGAATAGCGACCAGGATGTACATGAACAATTGTACCACATATACGAAGCGTTTGATCTGCAGCATGTCCGTCACTTTATCAACCAGGAATGCACCCAGGAGCCCAAATACAAGATAAATCGGAAGAGAAGGCATCAGCATCATAATAAATCCTTCGCTCAAATCCATGTAACAACATTCATATTCCCTTTCTTCCATTGGAGTGTACATCACCCACCCCATAAAGAAGGAAAAAAACAGGGGGGATATCACCGCTGCCAATGCTTTGTTGAATAAATCTTTCATCGGTCATCACCTGACATTGTTTGGTTAATGTTTATTTTACCATATGCACTTGTGAAAAACATCACATAAATAAGAACTCCTCTTCCTTCCATGAACAAGTAAGCCCTCTGACCCCACGATCAATCCAAAAGGCTGACAGGGGCCCTTTCCTGCACCCCCTAATCATTTTCAGCAGTCATTGGAAAAAGTTCGTCGAATCGCCTGTTCGAACTCCGTCTCCGGGACACGCGACTTCGCATACCGTTTCGTTACATTGATATCCCTGTGCCCCGCGAGCTTTGATACGATCTCTAAACTGACACCCTGATCAATGAGATGCTGGCAGAACGTATGACGAAGTTTCTGCGCATTGATACGATACTTCTTAAGCATATACTGGACAGACCTTTCCGTTAATCGCTCATTCAATTTAGAAACAAACAACGCTTCCTTTGGTTGAATACGATCCATATAAGCTGTGAGATGAACAATCAATTCATCTGACAACGGAATGATCCGACGATCGCCATGACTATCGGAAACCTTGACCTGCTTCGTTGAAAGATCAATGTCAGAAACATTCAGGGCACAAAGCTCTGAAACCCGTATCCCTGTATGGAGAAGCATATAGACAATGGCCGTATTTCGTTCATTTTCATTTTCTCTTACTTCAGTCAAAAAGGCTTCACACTCTTCTTTAGAAAGCGTTTCGATCTCATCCTTTTTGCTGCCTTGCTTGATCTTTATATCAAACGTAATGTCTGGTCTCTTTAAATATTTTGCAAAAGTACGGATCACTCCCAGGATTTTATCCGTTGTGACCGGACTTTTACCCATTTCCTCTAAACAAAGGATGTATTCCTGAACATCCCCATGGGTAATGTCCTTTAACTCTCTATCGTGCTGTTGAAGCCATTTCTCATATTTCTTCAGTTCTTGATGGTAAGTCGAGATGGTATTGGATGATTTTCCTTCCTGTTCAAGCCAAGATAAAAACGAATCAATCGTAGTACTAGAAGAACCTTGCAAGAGTACCACCCTTTCGAATCAAACCTCTATTTACTATTATCCTAGAGCTAATACATAAAGAAGTCAACTTCTCCGAACATATCCATGAACAGTTGAATGAATGATACTACAAAAAAGAGTAACTCCATTGAGCTACTCTTTTCACATATTGCCTGGCGACGTCCTACTCTCACAGGGGGAGCCCCCAACTACCATCGGCGCTGAAGGTTGCGACCAGTGATGATCGGCGAATCTCTTCGTCCGCTTCCCTCGCTCAGATCCTCGTGTGGGAGCCTGAACGAAGGTCTTCACTCACTCGCGTCCTCGACCTTCTTGCTCCTCCCTGCCCTCGCAGTGCGGACGCTGAGACATCAGTCAAAACCATTCGTTCTTCGAACCAATATACACATAAAAAAAGAGTAACTCCATTGAGCTACTCTTTTCACATATTGCCTGGCGACGTCCTACTCTCACAGGGGGAGATCCCCCAACTACCATCGGCGCTGAAGAGCTTAACTTCCGTGTTCGGCATGGGAACGGGTGTGACCTCTTCGCCATTATCACCAGACGAATATTTAATTGAAGGTTTGTTCCTTCAAAACTAGATAAAGGATTGATGTCAAGAAAGCCGAATATCGACCAGTTGTTCATTTAAATCAATGACTCTTTGTGGTTAAGTCCTCGATCGATTAGTATCAGTCAACTCCACATGTCGCCATGCTTCCATCTCTGACCTATCTACCTAGTCATCTTCTAGGGATCTTACTCACTTACGTGATGGGAAATCTCATCTCGAGGGGGGCTTCATGCTTAGATGCTTTCAGCACTTATCCCTTCCGCACATAGCTACCCAGCGATGCCTTTGGCAAGACAACTGGTACACCAGCGGTGCGTCCATCCCGGTCCTCTCGTACTAAGGACAGCTCCTCTCAAATTTCCTGCGCCCACGACGGATAGGGACCGAACTGTCTCACGACGTTCTGAACCCAGCTCGCGTACCGCTTTAATGGGCGAACAGCCCAACCCTTGGGACCGACTACAGCCCCAGGATGCGATGAGCCGACATCGAGGTGCCAAACCTCCCCGTCGATGTGGACTCTTGGGGAGATAAGCCTGTTATCCCCGGGGTAGCTTTTATCCGTTGAGCGATGGCCCTTCCATGCGGAACCACCGGATCACTAAGCCCGACTTTCGTCCCTGCTCGACTTGTAGGTCTCGCAGTCAAGCTCCCTTGTGCCTTTACACTCTGCGAATGATTTCCAACCATTCTGAGGGAACCTTTGGGCGCCTCCGTTACTCTTTAGGAGGCGACCGCCCCAGTCAAACTGCCCACCTGACACTGTCTCCCACCCCGATAAGGGGCGTGGGTTAGAATTTCAATACAGCCAGGGTAGTATCCCACCGATGCCTCCACCGAAGCTGGCGCTCCGGCTTCCAAGGCTCCTACCTATCCTGTACAAGCTGTACCAAAATTCAATATCAGGCTACAGTAAAGCTCCACGGGGTCTTTCCGTCCTGTCGCGGGTAACCTGCATCTTCACAGGTACTATAATTTCACCGAGTCTCTCGTTGAGACAGTGCCCAGATCGTTACGCCTTTCGTGCGGGTCGGAACTTACCCGACAAGGAATTTCGCTACCTTAGGACCGTTATAGTTACGGCCGCCGTTTACTGGGGCTTCGATTCGCACCTTCGCTTGCGCTAAGCACTCCTCTTAACCTTCCAGCACCGGGCAGGCGTCAGCCCCTATACTTCGCCTTACGGCTTCGCAGAGACCTGTGTTTTTGCTAAACAGTCGCCTGGGCCTATTCACTGCGGCTCTCTCGGGCTTGCACCCTACCAGAGCACCCCTTCTCCCGAAGTTACGGGGTCATTTTGCCGAGTTCCTTAACGAGAGTTCTCTCGCTCACCTTAGGATTCTCTCCTCGCCTACCTGTGTCGGTTTGCGGTACGGGCACCTTTTTCCTCGCTAGAGGCTTTTCTTGGCAGTGTGGAATCAGGAACTTCGCTACTATAATTCGCTCGCTATCACAGCTCAGCCTTTACGATGATGGGATTTGCCTCATCATCAGCCTAACTGCTTAGACGCACATATCCAGCAGTGCGCTTACCCTATC